>CP129291.1 GCA_030437565.1 Terrilactibacillus sp. S3-3 | reverse complement strand
TAGGGGTGCACCCTCCCTCACTACTAAAAAAAGATAATATTAATTATGCAAAAGATATCCACAGCCCGCAATAGGGTTGGACGCAATCATAACGACGATTAATGATAAATATCGACAAAAAGCCCTGACTTGTGGATAATGATAAGCACAAGTGTTTATACATGTCCACACAATTATCCACAGCTTGTGGAAAACTCACCGAATAAAAACATTCGTCATAAAATAAAACACAATGATCATATCAAAAAAAAGTAGGTAAATCAATGATTTTTGCACGTTATCCACAAGGACTATACATTGTGTATAAAAGTTTTCCACAGGGGCTGGATTTGTTAGAAAATTGTCGATAACTGTCGGGATAAGTGGATTTGTGGATAAAAATTATCCACAAATTTAATTTTGGGTAAAATCTCAAATAACCGAATAGGCGCGGAATGACTCGAAGGGGGCATACGGACTAGAAGAGGTATCTTGACAATGCCGTGATTTCTATTTATATAAAGTCAGACTGAATCGGAACAGTCCTTCAGGAGGTGTATGAACTTTGAAACGTACTTTCCAACCGAATAATCGTAGAAGAAAAAAAAAAAGTGCACGGATTTAGAGCGCGCATGCAAACAAAAAATGGCCGTAAAGTTTTAGCAAACCGTCGGCGTAAAGGAAGAAAAGTTCTGTCAGCATAAGGCCACTGTGAGACCTACAGTGGTCTTTTTTATAATGGACAGAATCCCTTGCAAAAAAAAAGGATAAACGGAAGGCATGGACGGAGAGGGAGAAGCTTTCGATAAACTATCTTTTTTCAGGGATGGTTTTTGAATGAAGGCTTCTTTTATCCAACCTGAGAATGAATAAAAGAGGAAGATGCTTTCTTGCTTAGTCAAAATGTTGGATATTGGCAGAAAAATGGCGCGCCCCTCATGGAGGGACAAGATGAATGAATTGATGAGATTAAGAAAGAATGAAGAATTTCAGCTGGTGTTTAAGCAAGGAAAATCATTTGCTAATCGCCAATTTGTCGTTTATGTTCTGAAAAATGCGGAGAGAAAGTATTCGAGATTAGGGTTGTCCGTGAGCAAAAAGATGGGCAATGCAGTCATGAGAAACCGGATCAAAAGGTTGATTAAAGAGATTTTCCGCGAATTAGGGGACAGGCTGGAGGCTGGGAATGATTATATCGTCATCTCCCGAAAACCGGTACGAACGATGGAGTATTCCGACATGAAAGACAGCTTGGAGCATGTGTTGAAGAAGGCAGGGGTACTAAAAGGCAGAAGGTGTTAAATTGAAAAGACTGGTTATTTTTATGATACGAATTTATCAGACTTGGATTTCTCCGCTGACGCCTCCGACTTGCCGTTTTTATCCTACTTGCTCTCAGTACGGCATTGAAGCGATTTCTCGTTTTGGTCTGATAAAGGGCGGTTATTTAACAATTAAACGATTATTGAAATGTCATCCCTTTCATCCGGGCGGTTATGATCCTGTTCCGGAGAAGAACAAGCAAAAATCTTCAATTTTTTCTTTAAAACATCGTTCGGATCGATCGAGGAGGTAGGTAGGTTTTGCGAAAAAAAATCGCTATAGCTGTATCGCTCATTTTACTTATGGCGCTGCTAGCCGGTTGTTCAAGTCTCAATCAGCCGATCAACGCGCAAAGCACCGGAATTTGGAGCAGGTACTTTGTTTATCCATTGTCGGAATTTATTATTTATTTGGCCAATCTTTTCGGCGCTTTGGTATGGCGATTATCGTTTCGACAATCATTGTCCGGCTTGTTTTGCTGCCTCTCATGGCCAGGCAGGTCAAAAGTTCCAAAGGCATGCAAGAGATTCAGCCGGAACTGCAAAAATTAAGGGAAAAATACAGTTCAAAAGATCAAAAGACGCAGAAAAAATTGCAAGAAGAAACAATGAAGCTTTTTCAGGCGCATAAAGTCAATCCGCTCGCTGGCTGTCTGCCGCTGATTATTCAAATGCCGATTTTAATTGCCTTTTACCACGCGATCAGCCGGACGGAAGCCATTCGCCACTCAAGTTTCTTATGGTTTAGTCTCGGACATCCGGATCATTTATATATTCTGCCGATTCTTGCCGGTTTGACAACGTTTATCCAGCAAAAAATCATGATGGGGCGAATGGGCAATACGAATCCGCAAATGGCGATGATGACCTATATGTTTCCATTTGTCATTGCGTTCATGGCCATTGCTTTTCCGGCCGCATTGTCTCTATATATATTGGGTAATCGGGAATATATTCATGATTTTCCAAACGTTTATTATTTATGAGAAGAAAGACAAACCTGATCAATCGCAAACAAGGGGAGCGAAGAAATAGTGAGGGAAGTTACAAAATATGGTAAAACGATTGATGAAGCTTTGTCCTCTGCCCTCGATGAATTAAACGCAACATCCGAAGAAGTTGAGATTGAAATTATTGAAGAACCCAGGCGCGGCATTCTCGGTATCGGCGCGAAAAAAGCGCTTGTCAGGGTCATTCTAAAAAAAACACCGATGGATTTTGGCATTGATTATTTGAAAAATGTCGTTCAGCAAATGGGCATTTCAGCCCATATCCAGGTGAAAGAAAAGGATGACAAAACATGCCGATGTGAATTTGTCGGCCGCGATGTTGCCTTGCTGATCGGAAAACGCGGACAAACTTTGAATGCGCTGCAGTCACTCGCTAACTTAGTTGTGAACAAGTACTCGGATCATAAAGCGACAATATTGCTTGATGCAGAAGATTATCGCTCAAGAAGAAAAGAAGCGCTTGAAGCGCTGGCCGAACGGATAGCCAAAAAAGTCGTTCACTCCAACAGGGCTTATGTTCTTGAACCGATGCCTGCTTTTGAACGTAAAGTGATTCATTTGAAGCTTCAGAAAGATCCGGATGTTGAGACGTATTCTTCAGGAGAGGAACCCAATCGTTCTGTAACCATAGTCCCTCATAAATAAGGTGAAACTTCAATCAGTGGGGGGTTTCTTTATTCCCCCACTGATTGTTAGTTGAACCAATCGGGCTTTTACGGGCAGTTTACCCCCGCCTATGCTTCTTCGAATTCATTGAAACCTTGAGGTGGAAGTCTTACTGCCCGTTAATGCGGGATAAAATAGCTTGCAAAATATAAAGCGCGTTCAGGGCGTGCTTTTTTTTTTGCTTCTTTTCGAATTAAAGATTGTTATGCACAGGCGAATAGGGGAAGATATAGAAATAAGTTTATCCACACATGTGGATCATTCACCTGAATGCTTTATCCACAATGAAAAATGTGGTAATCTATTGAGTTAGAGAATGAAATCCGTCATTTTTTGTCCTTTAAAAAACCCGAAAAAATTTTGTATATAAAAATAAATGCGATTTGGGATCAGCCTGTGCCAAAAGTGCCAAAATGAGAAAAGGGGTGATAAAATTGGATTATGATACAATCGCTGCAATATCGACGCCGCCGGGAGAGGGAGCAATCAGTATTATTCGGCTGAGCGGTTCGGAAGCCATTAAAATTGCCGATCGTATTTACAGGGGAAAAAAACCACTGGCAGAAGTCGGCAGCCATACGATTCATTATGGTAAAATTATTGATCCTGAAACGGGACAAGTCGTAGAAGAAGTGATGGTCTCAGTAATGGGGGGACCAAAGACTTTTACACGCGAAGACGTTGTCGAAATCAATTGTCATGGCGGTTTAATGTCTGTCAATCGTGTTTTGCAGCTTGTCCTAGATCAAGGAGCGCGTCTTGCCGAACCGGGAGAATTCACAAAACGCGCTTTTTTGAACGGCCGAATTGATTTGTCTCAGGCCGAAGCGGTCATGGACTTAATCAGAGCGAAAACGGATCGGGCGATGAATGTGGCCATGGGGCAGATGGAAGGGCGGTTGTCTCATCTTGTCCGCGATCTGCGTCAAGATCTGCTGGAAGTATTGGCTGCAGTGGAAGTGAATATTGATTATCCGGAATATGATGACGCCGAGGTGATGACCAATCGTCTTCTCATTGAAAAAGCCGAAAATGTAAAAACCAGAATTGAACAGCTGTTATCAACAGCCAAACAAGGCAAAATTCTTCGGGAAGGGTTGTCCACGGCTATTATTGGCAGGCCCAATGTCGGAAAATCATCGTTAATGAACAGTCTTGTTCATGAAAATAAAGCGATCGTGACTGAGATTCCGGGAACGACGCGCGATGTGATTGAAGAATATGTGAATATTCGCGGTGTACCTTTAAAGCTTGTCGATACGGCGGGAATAAGAGATACTGAAGACATCGTCGAAAAAATCGGTGTCGAGCGATCACGTAAAGTGCTGAAAGCGGCGGATCTTGTCCTTTTATTGTTGAATTATAATGAAGAGCTGACACCGGAAGATCGGGAATTGTTTCATTTAATAGAAGGTATGAATGCGATTATCATTGTGAATAAATCAGATTTGGACCATCGCCTTTCAATTAAAGAAGTTGAAAAGTTGGCTGCCGACCGGCCGCTGATCACGACCTCACTGGTGAAAGACAATGGGGTTGATGAATTAGAGCAGGCCATTTCTTCATTGTTTTTTGAACAGGGGATCAAGACAAGTGAAGAGGCTTATGTATCTAATGCCAGGCATATCGCGCTGCTAAAAAAAAAAAAGCTGAAGCGTCTATTACCGATGCCATCCATACTGCCGAAAGCGGCCTGCCTGTTGATATGGCGCAGATTGACATCCGCAGAACGTGGGAAATTCTCGGTGAGATTATCGGTGACACGGTCTCCGACAGCTTAATTAATCAGCTCTTTTCACAATTTTGTTTAGGAAAATAATGATATTTTTGATAGATACTGATTTTTTTTTGTAGGTAAGATGATGAATAAGGAGGATTCTGTCATGAACACTTATCAAGCCGGCACCTATGATGTGATTGTTGTTGGCGCCGGTCATGCAGGTGTCGAAGCAGGACTTTCGGCCGCAAGAATGGGTGCCAAAACGTTAATGATGACAATCAGTCTGGAAGGCGTAGCTTTTATGCCATGCAACCCGTCGGTCGGCGGTCCTGCAAAGGGTGTGGTTGTTCGCGAAATCGATGCTTTGGGCGGTGAAATGGCGCACAATATCGATAAAACCTATATTCAAATGCGGATGCTTAACACGAGAAAGGGGCCGGCTGTCCGTGCTTTGCGTGCCCAAGCAGATAAACAATTGTATCAAAGAGCGATGAAAAAGACGATCGAAGACACGAAAAACTTAACGCTTCTTCGCCAGGAATGGTTGAAAGGCTGATCGTTGAAGACGGGGTTTGCAAAGGGGTAGTGACGGCGACCGGCGCCGAATACCATGCAAAAGCGGTTGTGCTGACAACGGGCGTTTATTTAAAAGGAAAAATCATTATCGGCGATCTGCAGTACGAAAGCGGCCCGAACAATATGCAGGCTTCCGTCAAGTTATCCGATAACCTGAAGGAACTTGGTTTTGATTTGGTCCGCTTTAAAACAGGTACGCCGCCGCGCGTCAACGGCAGAACGATCGATTTACGACAAAACCGAAATTCAGCCGGGTGATGATGAACCGCTCGCCTTTTCTTATGACACAACAGAGTTCATCAAGGAACAGATTCCTTGCTGGCTGACGTATACAAGCCCTGATACACACCGGATCATTAATATGAATCTTGCCCGTTCGCCGATCTATTCCGGCGTGATCGTTGGCACGGGACCAAGATATTGCCCGTCGATCGAAACGAAAAAGTGGTCCGCTTCAGCGATAAATCCCGGCATCAGCTTTTTCTTGAGCCGGAGGGAAAAGAAACGAATGAGGTCTATGTCGGCGGATTATCAACAAGCCTTCCGGAAGAGATCCAAAGGCAGATGCTTAAGACGATTCCGGGGCTTGAGGATGCGGAAATGATGCGTCCGGGTTATGCCATCGAGTATGATTCGCTGGTGCCGACACAATTATGGCCTTCACTCGAGACGAAAAAAGTCAAAGGGCTGTTCACGGCGGGACAAATCAACGGTACATCAGGCTATGAGGAAGCGGCCGGACAAGGCCTGATGGGCGGCATCAATGCCGCCCGCAAAGCTTTGGGGCAAGAGCCGATTATTTTGGATCGTTCACAAGCGTATATCGGGGTGCTGATTGACGATCTCGTGACAAAAGGGACGAATGAGCCTTACCGTTTGTTAACGTCGAGGGCGGAATATCGTCTGCTCCTTCGTCACGATAACGCCGACATGCGGTTGACTGAAATTGGTCATGAAATTGGTTTGATCTCTGAATCACGATATCAAGCATTCGTAGCCAAGAAAAATTTAATTGCCGAAGAGCGTAAGCGGCTTGCATCAGTAACAATCAAGCCGACAGACGATGTGCAGGCTTTATTGAGAGCAAAAGGGGCCGCTGATTTAAAGGAACCTTCTACAGCCGAACAGTTGCTTAGAAGACCGGAACTGACTTATACCGACGTGGCAAGCCTTGTACCGCCAGTTAAAAATATTCCTTACGATGTTGGCGAGCAAGTGGAAGTTCAAATAAAATATGAAGGCTATATCAAAAAACAATTGCAACAAGTTGAAAGAATGAAGAAAATGGAAGGTAAGAGAATCCCCGAAGATTTGGATTACAGCGTCATCGATGGTTTGGCAACTGAAGCCAAACAAAAATTGAGTGAGGTCAGGCCTTTGTCAGTCGGGCAGGCTTCACGGGTGTCAGGTGTCAATCCTAGCGATATTTCCATTCTGCTTGTTTATCTGGAACAAGGAGGAGCTAGTCAGGATCGGCTAATTCCCTAATACAACGGAGGATTCGCATGAAACAATTAACATCTTTGCTGGCGGAGAGAGGGATTGAACTGTCCCTTCTCCAAATCCGGCAATTTGACGCATATTATCAACATTTGCTGGAATGGAACCAAAAAATGAATTTAACGGCAATAACAGATAAAAAAGACGTAGAAATCAAGCATTTCTTTGATTCATTAACCCCGAGTTTCTATTTTTCTTTTCAGGGGTCAATGGAGCTGTGCGATGTCGGATCAGGTGCCGGGTTCCCAAGCATTCCATTAAAAATTCTCTGTCCGGATCTTCATATCACTATTCTTGATTCGTTGAAAAAACGGCTCGTATTTCTCGATTCTCTTATTAATGTTCTCGGACTTGACCATGTTTCTCTCCATCATGATCGGGCAGAAATATTTGCCCATAAACGCGATTTTCGGGAAACATTTGATATTGTAACCGCTCGAGCAGTGGCCAATCTTTCTGTTTTGAGTGAGTATTGTTTGCCGCTGGTTAAAGAAGGCGGGACCTTTATCGCTTTGAAAGGGGCAAATGCGGAGGAGGAGATTCATCAGGCCGGCCATGCCATTGATCTTTTAGGCGGGAAAATGAATAAAGTTGAATCGCTAATTTTGCCTGAAGAAAACAGCCGCCGTCATCTTTTATTTATCGACAAGATCAAAAAGACACCCAAAAAATATCCTCGAAAACCGGGGACTCCTAGCAAAGATCCCTTATAATGTTTCACGTGAAACAAATTTTCTTCTTGCAGGATTCTTTAAATGGAAAGCGAATTAATTAATTTGGGTAGAGAGCAAAGGGTGGTGTAAAGAAATGAAACATCCTTTTTCCAAAATATTTGGTCAAAGTGAAAAAGACGACATCGAAATTGAAACGTTTGATAATGATCAAGAATATGAACAAGTTCAAGATATTCCTGTTTCAGCGGTCATTCCCAATCAATTTCAACCAAGATCTGTTTTTTTTATAAGAAAAGCTGGAAGAACTGGCTCAAACAATCAGCACCCATGGCATTATACAACCAATTGTATTGAGACCGCTTGGAGATAAATATGAAATTATTGCCGGTGAACGCCGCTGGCGCGCTGTTTCTTTACTAGGCTGGGAGACTGTTCCGGCCATTGTCAAAGATTATGATGATGCGCAGACAGCTGCCGTTGCGTTGATTGAAAACTTGCAAAGAGAAGAATTAACCGTGATTGAAGAAGCAATGGCTTATGCTAAGTTAATGGAGATTCACGACCTGACTCAGGAGAGTTTGGCTCAGCGATTAGGGAAAGGACAGTCGACAATCGCCAATAAGCTCAGACTTCTGAAATTGCCGGACATTGTACAGAACGCGTTAATGGATAAACGAATAACTGAGCGGCACGCGAGAGCGTTGATTATATTAAAAAATCCGGAAAAGCAGGAAAAAATGCTTCATGAAATCATTAATAAACAATTAAATGTTAAGCAGACAGAAGAGAGAGTCAAGCGGCTGCTGGAAGCCAAGATACCAAAACCGAAGAAAAAAAAGCGAGTATCATTGAGCCGCGATACGCGGATAGCGGTCAATACCATTCGTCAATCGGTCAGTATGGTCGTTGATTCGGGATTGAATATCGATACCGATGAAGAGGATATGGGGGATTTCTATCAATTTACGATTCGCATTCCTAAAAAAAAGTGATACAACATGTGACAGGAGCCGATTAGGTGGTTTCCTGTTTTATTTTAATATAATTTTTTTTTTTTTGAATGGAAGCCAGTTTCAAATGAAATATTCAAATGGAGCCATACACCGAGCAAAATTCATGATAGAATAAATAGTAGCAACTGAAGCAAGAGAGTAGGTGACATTGTGGGCAAGACATTGGCGATTGCCAATCAAAAAGGCGGAGTCGGCAAAACAACAACATCCGTCAATCTTAGCGCATGTTTAGCAACATTGGGGTGCCGGGTATTATTAGTCGATACTGATCCTCCTCAAGGTAATGCAACAAGCGGCGTTGGTGTAGATAAAGGCGAAGTTGATGAATGCATTTATGACGTATTAGTTGAGGATATTGAAGCCCAAAAAGTTATAAAAAAAACAGCCATTGAAAATCTAGATGTTATTCCATCTACCATTCAATTAGCAGGAGCAGAAATTGAACTGGTTCCGACAATCTCAAGAGAAATTAGACTTAAGCGTGCTCTGGAAAAAGTACAGGATCAATATGACTTTATAGTGATTGATTGTCCGCCTTCATTGGGACTATTAACTATCAATGCTTTGACGGCATCCGATGCTGTGATCATTCCTGTTCAGTGCGAATACTATGCGCTTGAAGGCCTCAGCCAGCTGCTGAATACAGTGCGGCTTGTTCAAAAACATTTGAATAACCATTTGGCCATAGAAGGGGTATTGCTTACAATGCTTGATGCAAGAACGAATTTGGGGATACAAGTCATTGATGAAGTAAAAAAAAATTTTCAAGACACAAAGTTTATCACACGATTATTCCCCGCAACGTTCGATTAAGCGAGGCACCAAGTCACGGGAAACCAATCATTACCTATGACGCAAAATCTAAGGGAGCGGAAGTTTATCTTGAATTTGCAAAGGAAGTGATGATGAATGAGTAAAGCATTAGGCAAAGGTCTTGATGCTTTTTTCCCTGCAACACTACCGGATGACGAACAACATGCTGTTCAAGAAATAGACATTTCTCTATTAAAGCCCAATCCTTATCAACCTCGTAAAGTTTTTGACACAGAAAGTATATCGGAACTCAAACAGTCTATTGAGGAACATGGCATCATTCAGCCGCTGATTGTAAGAAAAGGACTGAAAGGCTATGATATTGTAGCTGGTGAGCGCCGTTATCGCGCGGCAAAAGAAGCAAAATTGCGGCAAGTACCAGTGATTGTCAAAAAATTAACGGATAAAGAAATGATGGAAATCGCTCTTATTGAAAATCTTCAGCGTGAAGATTTGAATCCCATGAAGAAGCAACGGCTTACCAGAAATTGATGGAGGGTCTTGATCTAACCCAGGAAGAATTAGCAAAAAAGCTTGGGAAAAGTCGTCCTCACATAACGAATCATCTGCGCTTATTGCATCTGGACAAATCCGTTCAAAAATTGATTGCCGACGGGAAACTGTCAATGGGACACGGTCGGACACTCGTTGGTTTAAAAAATAAAGAAAATCTTCAGACTGTCGTAGACAAAGTCATAAAAGAGCAGATGAGTGTCCGGCAGCTTGAAATGCTTATTCAGAGACTTAATCAACAAGTTCCACGTGAAACATTGAAAAAAATGAAAATAAAGCTACCACCGGAACTAAGGGAAAAAGTGACCGTTTTAACGCAACGTTTTGGAACGGCGGTTAAAATTAAGCCAATAAAAAATAAGGATAAAGGAAAAATCGAATTTGAATATTATTCAAAGGAAGATTTGGAACGATTAATCGACATGTTGGAAGGCGAACGAAGGGAACAATGAACGAACGCAATCGATTCCACTGTCAATTGAATTGAGAGAGGACACTTTGTAAAAAGAAGGGTCCTTTTTATTTATGCATGAATGAACCGGTTGATGTTCCGGTAAGAGAGGCCTTATCATTCTATTTATCCCGCATTAACGGGCAGTAAAACTCCCACCTCAAGGCTTCAATAGGTGGGAGATAACTGCCCGTAAAAGCCCGTTCTTAGGAACACAGACTTTAAAGGCGCTACATCCTGTAGGCCGCAACTAACAACTGACGGAGACGGAAGAAAACTCCCATTGATTGAAGTTTCACTTTATTTAATAGAAAGTTTTGTTGAAAAATGGTTTTTGGAACGCGAGATAATAGCGAGATGCAGACAATCACTGATCACGCGAGCTAAACTCATCACAAGATTCAACCTTGTGTTTTGCAAGACAAAATACTCCATGTAGCCGCTCACGTTTACAATTCCCGTTATATTCATGTCGCCGACAGGAAGTAATTTTTTATTTGACACCTGCTCCCGGTAAAACAGGACCGTCATTAACAGCGATCGTCCCGATGTTTTTATGTTTTCCCAGACAAGCATCGATGCCAATAATAAAAGGGGATTCATGACGCTGCTGAATATCCGCTAAGGTTTCTTCCAAATTCACTGCATGAACAGGATTCTCCAGTGTCCCGTAAATGTGGGCTCCTGGTATTTGGCGTTCTTGAAGTTGTGAGCCGACCAGCGGGCCAAGAGCATCACCGGTTGACCGATCAGTGCCAATACAGACAATCACAAGAGGAACGTGATTGCCTGGAAGATACTGTTTAATTGATTTCACGATCAAAAAGTGGGAGGAGCGATCTTCATAATGAACACGACTCTCCTTGTCCTTGGATGACAGCCATTTCTGTTTTAGATTCATAGGTTCCCCTCCATGAAATATTACTAATATTATACGGCTGTTTGCCTCGTTCTATACCCATAGTGCCAAATTTTGAAGAAACCCCGGCAAAAGCAATCTTAAGTGAATGGCTGGCCACATTCTGCTGAAAAAATAATTCAAGGGTATCCTTTTTATAAAAAAAAGGGATATACTATGTATCAGGAGATTATTTGTTTTTACTGACAATGGCATAGGCAGCGATGAAAGAAAAGGAATCCAAAAACGGACCGCTTTTTAGCGATTTGGGGATGGTGGGAGCCCAGACAGCGGCTTTTGGAGAAGGCGCCTTGAGCTGTTTTTATTTTTTTAAAGAGGACGTGTATTTAAAGTATACGTCAATTAGGGTGGAACCGCGTGAGTCCAAACAAGCTCGCGTCCCTAGGTTGAAGTAAAACCTAGCGGACGGGGGCTTATTTTAATAGCAAGGGGAGTTTAAAATGAGTGTAACGATGGAACAGATTGTCAATTTAGCAAAACAACGAGGATTTATTTTTCCGGGTTCGGAAATTTATGGAGGGCTGGCCAACACATGGGATTATGGTCCTCTTGGCGTTGAATTGAAGAACAATGTTAAAAGAGCGGGTGGAAAAAGTTTGTTCAAGAATCACCATATAATGTTGGCCTTGATGCCGCGATCTTAATGAACCCGAAGACATGGGAAGCATCCGGCCACTTGAGTAATTTCAATGATCCGATGATTGACTGCAAGCAATGCAAATCACGATTTCGTGCAGATAAGTTAATTGAAAGTGAAATTGCTGAAGAGGATATTCCGGGGCCGGTTGATGGCCTGAGCTTCGAGACGATGGAAAAATTGATTGCTGATCATAAGGTGAAATGTCCGGAATGCAGCGCCCAGGATTTCACAGCCATCCGTCAATTCAATCTGATGTTCAAGACGTATCAAGGGGTAACTGAATCGAAAAAAGATGAAATTTATTTACGGCCGGAAACAGCTCAAGGCATCTTTGTTAATTTTAAAAATGTGCAGCGAACAATGCGAAAGAAAATCCCATTTGGTATCGGCCAAATCGGTAAATCTTTTCGCAATGAAATTACACCCGGCAACTTTATTTCGGACGCGTGAGTTTGAACAGTTGGAATTGGAATTTTTCTGCAAACCGGGTGAAGATAAAAAATGGTATCAATATTGGCGTTCATTCAGCGATAATTGGTTAAAATCGTTAAATGTTAAAGAAGAAAAAATTTGCGATTGCGCGATCACGAGCCGGAGGAACTGCCGCACTACAGCAATGCAACAACAGATATTGAGTTTAAATTTCCTTTTGGCTGGGGTGAATTATCCAGCTTGTCATCCAGGACGGATTATGACTTGCGCCGCCATATGGAAGTGTCGGGGGAAGATTTGCAATATATTGACCTAGAAACAAACGAACGGTACATTCCTTACGTGATTGAACCATCACTCGGCGCAGATCGGGTCACGCTTGCATTCCTGATTGACGCTTACGAGGAAGAACAGATTAATGAAAAAGACTCGCGGACTGTGCTGCACCTGCATCCGGCGCTGGCACCATATAAAGCAAGCATTTTACCGTTGTCTAAGAAACTTGGTGATGAGCGCGGGCGATTTATGAAACGTTGTCGAAAGAGCTGATGGTTGATTATGATGAAACCGGTTCGATCGGGAAACGATATCGTCGACAAGATGAAATCGGCACACCATTCTGTATCACCTATGACTTTGATTCCAGGGAAGATCGAAAAGTGACCGTCCGCGATCGCGACACTATGGAACAAGTGCGCCTGCCAATTGATGATCTTGCTGCTTTTCTGAAAGACAAGGTAAAATTCTGAGAAGATAGAAAACATCGGGTGTTTTGAATTGGAAATAGAGGCTCATCGGCTAAGGCAATCATATTAGTGTGAGGAGGTATGGATATGGTGAAACCTCGCGTACCATTTGAGTTAAATGATATTGTCGAAATGAAAAAAGCCCATCCCTGCGGCACCAATCAATGGAAAATTATCCGAATGGGAGCAGACATCCGAATCAAATGTATGGGATGCAGTCACAGCGTGATGATGCCGAGAAGCGAATTTCAAAAGAAGATCAAAGGGTCATTGACCATGCCGATGAATAAAAGATGGTACCCAAAGATTAAAAAGATTTGTCGAAATTTCCCGGGAAAAGGCGGAAATGGCCATCCTAATCAACTGATTTAGACCAGGCGGCATACAGAGAAACTATACAAGAGACCTTAGGGAGTTGAAAGACATGAGTTTAACAACGGGAATTGTCGGCTTGCCGAATGTCGGAAAATCGACATTGTTTAATGCTATTACGCAAGCCGGCGCGGAATCTGCAAATTATCCTTTTTGTACAATTGATCCCAATGTCGGAATCGTCAATGTTCCGGATGATCGGCTGGATCAGCTGACTGAGATGTATCACCCGAAGCAAACGATTGCGACGACATTCGAGTTTACAGATATTGCAGGACTAGTTAAAGGTGCGAGCAAGGGGGAAGGATTGGGCAATCAGTTTTTGGCCAATATTCGTCAGGTTGATGCCATCTCTCATGTTGTCAGATGCTTTGATGACAAGAAAGATATTACTCATGTTTCGGGAAAAGTTGATCCTGTCGACGACATCGAAACGATTAATCTGGAACTCATTTTAGCGGATTTGGAATCCATAAACAAACGAATTGATCGTGTTGAAAAATTGGCCCGTCAAAAAGATAAAGAAGCGATCGTGGAGTTTTCAGCATTGACAAAGCTGAAAGCCGCTTTTGAAAATGAACAAATGGCCAGACATGTTGATTTGACGGAAGAGGAAGAAGCGTCTGTCAAACATTTAAATTTGTTAACAAAAAAGCCGGTATTATATGTCGCAAACGTGTCGGAAGACGACATTGCTTCGCCTGACGATAATGAGTATGTCAAGGCGGTCAAAGCCTATGCCGAAAAAGACGGGGCCGAAGTCGTTGCGATTTCGGCCAGAATAGAGTCGGAGATTGCCGAGCTGGAAGGGGAAGAGAAACAAGCTTTTCTGGAAGATCTCGGATTGGAGAAATCAGGGCTCGATCGGCTGATCGAAAAATCATATATAACTTTAGGGCTGGCTACCTTTTTTACAGCGGGTGAACAGGAGGTAAGGGCCTGGACATTCCGGCAAGGGACGAAAGCGCCTCAAGCGGCCGGGATCATCCATTCCGATTTTGAACGCGGGTTTATCCGTGCAGAAATTGTTTCATTCAATCACTTGATTGAAGACGGATCACTAAATGCAGCCAGGGAAAAAGGGCATCTGCGTCTTGAAGGAAAAGATTATATCATGCAGGATGGGGATGTCGTACACTTCCGATTTAACGTATGATGACTAGCAGTCGGGATGATCAATGGCCTGCTTAGTTACCGGAGTTTGGCGTGTCGGCAATAGCCGGGACCGGCCGATGCAAATGAAAGGGAGCGGATTTCTTTTTTTTTTTTGGCACTTCATTTTAGGAGCGGCAGCTGCCGAAAGACGGGCAGAGAATCTCGTAAACTTTAGGCTTATAGCATAGATTCTTTTAAATTGTTTTGCAATGGTAAGAAAAGTTATGTTATAATTAGTGCTGTGAGTGAGAAGACTTGCTCTCTGCTCCATATGGAGCCGCTTAGTCCAAAGGGAGGTGACAATCGTGCGTAAATACGAAATTATGTATATTCTTCGCCCGGATCTTGATGAAGAAAGTGAGAAGGCAGCCAAAGAAAAGGTTGCTGCGATTCTGACAGACAACGGTGCCGAAATCAATGAAGTAAAGGACATGGGCAAACGCCGCTTAGCTTATGAAATTGATGATTTCAATAATGGCGTTTATACTGTTCTCTATGCAATGGCAAATAGTGAAGCTATTGATGAATTTGATCGTCTCGTCAAGATTAACAATGATGTCATTCGTTTTATGGTCATCAAAGATGAACGCGAATAATTTAAGTTGGAGGAGAGGTTCTGATGATTAATCGAGTGGTTTTAGTCGGCCGATTGACGAAGAACCCGGAACTTCGTTACACGCCCAATGGTGTTGCTGTTGCTAGTTTTACAATCGCTGTGGATCGTTCATTTACGAATCAAGGCGAACGTGAAGCTGATTTCATTCCGGTGGTTGTTTGGCGCAGGCAGGCTGAAAATGTCGCCAATTATTTAACCAAAGGAAGTTTGGCTGGTGTGGATGGGCGTATACAAACGCGAAACTACGAAAATAACGAGGGCCGGAGGGTTTATGTGACTGAGGTCGTTGCGGACAGCGTGCAATTTTTGGAATCCAAACGCAGCCGAAATGCTGAAGGTAATGAATCAGGAAATAATTTCCAACCCAGCAATCCATTTCCACAACAACAGCCGAATCGAAATAATAACAACAGCTACGGTACTCGGAACCAGGATGCTCCGCCTTTTGAAGATCCATTTGCAGATGATGGCAAACCTATTGATATATCGGATGACGACCTGCCTTTTTAATTAAAGGACGAGCAGAATGAATCAATTAAAATAAGGAGGAATGACGGATGGTACGTCGAGGACGCGGCAAACGTCGCAAAGTATGTTATTTTACGGTAAATAATATTACTATTGACTATAAAGATGTTGACCTTCTCAGACGGTTTATCTCGGAACGCGGTAAAATTTTGCCGCGCCGTGTGACCGGCACGAGTGCGAAATATCAACGCCAACTGACTAGAGCAATCAAACGTGCACGTCAAATGGCATTGCTTCCATACACAACTGAATGATGTGTATCAAAGCCGATCCAAAGTTTTGGATCGGCTTTATTCATTCATCATTGTCGGCGGATGGAAAGAATGCGCATAAATTGAGGTAAACCATTTTTCCAAAAAAAAAAGACTCCCGCAGCCGGGATTATCGGCGGGCGGGAGTCTTCGTATTTTTAATAATATGGAGCCATCATCAAATAGACAATCACGCCGGTGATGCTGACGTAGAGCCAAATGGGCATTGTCCAGCGAACGATTTTCTTGTGCTTGCCAATCTGCATCGTCCATCCCCAAACAAGCGCGAAGAGAGCGAGCGGGACGACAATTCCGGCCAGTATGCTGTGAGTCGTAGAATAAAGAAATAGATCGGCCGGATGAGGCCTTGACCGCCGTAATGCGGAGCCGGCGCTAAATAATGGAAAGACAGATAAGACAATAAAAATAAGAAAGTCGATGCAAATGCGGCCAGGACGAATCCCCTGTGTACATTGATATTCTTTTTCTTAATGGCGATCAATGACGCAATCAAAAAGATGAACGTGAAACTATTGCAAATGGCATTGAATCGAGGCAGCAAATAGACGTCAAAATTCACTTTGCCATGGTAGCCAATAAGCGGCGAGAAAAACAGCAATAAAATAATGATATCCGCAATCACGGAAACAGCAATAATCAGGAAGGTGTAATTGTGCGTGCTTGTCGGTTTATAGATTTCCTTACTTTGCTGAGTATGCTCTTTGCTCATAAATTGTGCTCCTTTATTTTTTTTATGAAACAGGCAACCTTTTCTTCCATCATATTTCAAAAAAGATGTTTGAGCAAGTGGGTCATGTCAAATTGTCCTATCATTTGCAATATTGTGCTTTATTAGTAATTGTTTTGTCACATTTTCGATTTTTGGCCGTGCTGCCGTCTCTTCATCACCCATTTCATTTAAAATAATATGGATAAAATATTGGACGCAGTGCAAATTTTTGAATTTTAGAATGGATTCAAGCGCTTCTTTATAGATTTGAAAGAAAAGCGGCTCAGGATTTCCCTTTTGAATTTCGCCGTAAGCTTCATAGAGCAAGTCAATTTTATCGGCAACGGCCAGGATTTTTCCTTCAATTGTGCCGTCTTTTCCCTCTTTGAACCGTTCTTTATAAATGGCTTTAAATTCCTGTGGAAATTCTTTGTCTAAAAAGTCCTGTGTCATCGATCCTTCTACTTGGGAGAATAATTCTCTTAATTTTGGCAAAGCATATTTTACGGGTGTTTTTATATCACCGGTAAATAATTCTGAGTAATCATGATTAATCGTTTTTTCATACATCAATTTCCAATCAATGGTTGTGCCATGCAAATCTTCAACAGTTGCCAAAAATTGAGCAATGGTCGATACTTTGAAAGAGTGGCTGGCTACGGAATGTTCTTGATATTTAAAAACGCCGGGACAGCGGTAAATGCCTTCCAAATCGGATAAACTTTGAAAGTATTTATGAATACCCATAAAAGTTCCTCCTCATCTGTTGGTTTCTTTAAGAAAATATAAATGCCGGCGAAATGAGTGACAAAGAAAAACGGTTAGTGGTAGATTTCGGCCAGTATAATGGCATACTCGGGCGTTGTCAATGAAGAACACTTACATGATGAGAACAATAATATGAAAAAACAGCCTCATTTTCTTTCAAGGCTGTTTAATTCTTGGATAATAAACATCATTTTTTCAAGATTTAATAAGGGGGGATGGTGTCGTGATTCCATGCGGCTTGCTTTAAAAACAGACCATTTGACGACGATTCCTCGCTGACAGCAGATATTTTGGAAGGGTGCGTATGCGTTCCGCCAATCGCATGAACAAAAGGGCCATTTTTTTCCTGCCGGCTGAAGCAATCACGTATTTCTCATCTTCTTTATTATATGGATTTTCCTCCGTATGCATGACTTTCGGAGAATCGATGAGCGGGATGACCTCTCCACGGAGTGAAATAAAGCCTTTAAAAAAAGGGTGGGTCATCGGTACTTTGATTGCGGGAATCGGTTCGATAATTTCTTTCACTTCGCTAAGAAAAAGGCCAATTTTTTTATGGCCCAACTTAAAATCAATAATGGCTTGATCACCTGATGCCATTTCCTTCGTTGTCTCCTCTCCCGTAAATTGGCGTAGATCACCTGCAAAACTTACTCATCTTTTTTATCGGTTTAAATTTTTCTGTATTTAACGGTTGAACGGGGGCGCTCAGTTTGATCATGCTTCCTTGTGTCCGGATACCACGGATTCATATGGATCAGCACTTCTTCAACATCTTGATGTTCACTCATGATCGTGTTTCTTATTGCCTGGGTAATGTCATGACCCTGTGTCTAATAGTCATGTTTGCGGGCAGGCCGATGCGGGCATCAATCAAGATGTAGTTGCCGTGTTCGCGCGCTCTTAATCTGTCGATACGCTTAACTTCAGGAAAAGAGAGAAAAACCTTCCTGTATTCTTCCAGCTGCTCTTCTTTTACATTGCTTTCCATTAGGACATTTGTAGATTTTACCGCCATGACAATGGCGATCCGCAAGATCAAAATGGAGACAATAATGCCGGCAACTGGATCGCCATATTTGGTATAAGGCAGATTGAACCAGTCACCAATCCAGGCCACGCCGAGTCCGACAACAGCCGCCAGTGAAGCGTAAATATCCGCCAGGTGATCGGAGGCCGTAGCCATCAAGCTTTTACTTTTATTTTGTTTACCGACGGCCGACGTATAGACATAGAGCACCCATTTCCAAAGTGCCGATATCAACGCGGCTATTAGCGCCCATAGGCTGACTGAGACTGCAGGCCTCAGCAATGTTTTCACCGCATCAAAAATAAGGAACAGCGCAGCTGCGCCTAAAACAATGGCAATAAAAGCGGTGGCAATGTCTTCAGCTTTTCCATGGCCGTAAGGATGTTCGCGATCAGCCGGATGATTGGATACTTTCATGGAGCCTAGCGTTGCAATCGAAGCAATCACATCGCCGCCATTATGCACGCCGTCAGCAATCAGGGCTGTACTATGAAAAAATGTTCCGGAAAAAAGCTTAATTAATGTTAAGAAAAGATTGCTGATTAAGCTGATCCATGCAGCAAGTATTGTTTTAGGTCCTTCAAACGGCATAATGATTTCACGCTCCTTACATTTTTGGTCGAGGGCAAACTAAAAGGCAATCCGTAATAGGATTGCCTTTTATCAAATAAAAATATAATTTTTTTTATTATTTGCGATAGTAATCATGCCGGCACCGGCTTTCCAAAATGCTTTTTGAGATATACAAATAAACCCAATAGTAAAAAAGGGCTGTGCCAAATCATATTGACTTTCAAAGTTATATCGTCCATCATTATTTTACACGATTATAAAATAAATCTCAATATTGGCGGAATTTTTTTAATATAAAAAGAATCTTTATGGGTGGATGATAGGCAGCTCAACATTAAAAAGCTGCAAGGGCATTGATATTACTAGAAGAATAAAAAATCCGTCTCAAATTCAACATACAGTTGTTTCAGTGAAAAGGCCTGATGCCTTTTCATCTTTGCCTGATTTCTATATAATTTAGCTTATAGGTTTAAAAGCAAAAGCGGAAAAGAAAAAAAACAAACAATCGGAAAAGACTTGTTGTTACGGTTTACCGGCACATTCGGCCGGGGTTGGTCTATGGACGAGGTGTGCAACATTGGCGGGGAGTCTTCTTCGCCGGTGATCCTTCAATTGAGGTGTCGATCATGAATCAAACCAAAATTTTGGTTGAAGGGGCTGTTTCTGTTGCCCTTTTTATATGTTTACTGTTGATTACATTTTATATTCCTTTTTTAGCGATCATCTTTGTAGCTGCCCCTGCCGTTGATTTATTATACGGTCAGACACGGCATTCAGTTTGGTCTGATCAGTTTTGCGGTAAGTATTGTTCTGTCTTTTATATTGACCGGCCTGTTTTATGGATTGTTTGCTGCCTTTTTTTTAATCTCAGGATTTGTCATGGGTTATGTTTTAAGGTTAAAAAAATCATCATTTTGCCGTTCTTTTAGCCGGCAGCCTGGCAAATATCGTTGTTCTTCTCATCTATTTTGCGGCAGCGGTTGTTCTCTTTCACTTTAATCCCATCGATTCTTTAAAATCGATGATGAACCAATCGATCGATATGGTTCAAAAAATTAGTCCGGCTTTAAATGAGGACTCCAAAAAAGCTATCGAATTTTACAGAAGTCAAATCAGCTATATTGGCTATTTGGCGCCTTCATTGCTTGTTGTCCTCAGCATTGTTTACGCGTTTTTAATTGAACTTATTTGTCTGCCTATTTTGCGAAGACTCCGTGTCGTTGTCCCCAAATGGCTTCCTTTTCGCTTGTGGCATTTACCCCGGAGCCTGATTTGGTACTATCTTATTGCTCTTGTTATTATGCTGTTCGGCCATTTAAGTCAAGGAAACAGCCTTTTCGTTGCGGTTATTAATGTTGTTTTTATTTTGGATGTTTTACTTGTCATCCAGGGGCTGAGTTTTGTTTTTTTTTTTGCCCACGAGAAAAATCTGCCTTTAGCTATCCCGATATTGATTACGGTTGTCTCGCTGGCCATCAGTTACCTACTGCAATTGATCAGGATATTGGGTATAATTGATCTAGGTTTCAACATTCGGGAACGTTTGAAAACGAAAAAGTAAATGTTTATAAGTGTTGTGGGAGCTGAAAACATGGCTAACCAATTTAAGCATCGTTGGCGTAGCGACCAGCTTGCTGTGCTCGGGTTGTTATTCCTTTTATTTCTCGTTTTTACGGTTTACCTTAACTGGATTTTAGGGTTGGCCGGGTTTGTTCTGCTTACTACTTTCCATCGTTTGGTTTCTGCGCAACGAGGCGCAGTTTGATAAAGAACTGAAAGCGTATATTGCCAAACTTTCCTATCGATTAAAAAAGGTAGGGGATGAAGCGCTTTTGAATATGCCGATCGGTATCGTCCTTTACGATGAAGCGAGACAAATAGAATGGGTCAATCCTTATATGAACGGCCTTGCCGGCGGTATGGAATCATTGGTTGGGAAACAGCTTAATGAGATCAACGACAAGCTGATGCCCCTGATCGACTCCGATGCAGGGATGCGGGTTATCAAGATGGATAAAAGATATTATAGCGTGACGTTAAAAAGGACGGAGCGGCTGCTTTATTTTACGGACGTCACAGATTTAATCGAGATAAAAAGGCGCTATTATAATGAACAGGCTGTTTTTGCGATTATATACTTGGATAATTATGATGAAGTGACTCAAGGGATGGAAGATCAGGTGCGCAGCACGCTCAATAATGTCACGACATCGATTATCAAAAAGGGTGGGCAGCCAATCATGGTATTTATTTAAGGCGGACGTCATCCGACCGATTTTTTGCTGTTTTAAACGAAAAAGTGCTGAAAGAGGCGGAGGCCGATCACTTCAAAATTTTAGACAAAGTACGGGAGAAGACGTCGCCGATCAGCCATATCCCGCTGACATTGAGCATTGGCATTGGGGCCGGGGCGACATCGCTCACAAAGCTGGGTGAACACGCCCAGCTCGCTTTGGACTTGGCGCTCGGCCGCGGCGGCGATCATCAGGTTGCAGTGAAACAGCTGGACGGCAAAGTGAAATTTTACGGCGGGAAGTCCAATCCGGTCGAAAAAAGAACGCGCGTCCGTGCCAGAGTGATTTCCCATGCATTGTCCGAACTGATTCTTGAAAGCGATCAGGTGCTTGTGATGGGGCATAAATCCCCCGATATGGATTCCATTGGCGCCTGCATCGGCATTATGAAAATTGCGGCGGCCAATGGACGGTACACCGGCACTGTGATCGATCTGCTTCACTCCGGTTCCGGCATTACGAGACTGCTCCGTGAACTAAAGCAAAAACAGGAACTGTGGGATAAGTTTATTTCAATAGATGATGCCGTTGAAGTGGTGACAAAGCGGACATTGATTGTTGTTGTCGATACGCATCGCCCGTCAATGGTGATTGAGCCCCGTTTGCTGGAACGCACCGACCGTGTCGTTGTCATTGATCACCACAGGCGGGCGGAAGAATTTATTAAGGATCCCGTTCTTGTCTATATGGAACCTTATGCTTCTTCCACAGCTGAACTTGTGACAGAACTGCTTGAATACCAACCTAAGGAACTGAAACTAGATGTCATTGAGGCGACCGCCATGCTGGCCGGGATCGCTGTCGATACCAAAAATTTCACCTTGCAAACCGGCTCCCGAACTTTTGATGCAGCCTCTTATTTAAGGGCCCATGGTGCAGACACCATCCTTGTGCAAAAACTTCTTAGCGATGATCTAAGGCAATTCAATCTCCGCGCTGATCTGATTCGAAAAACACAGCTGTATAAAGAGAATATTGCCATTGCGACCGGCTCTGACGAAAAGCGCTATGATCAGGTACTGATTGCCCAGACAGCGGATACGCTGCTCCGAATGGAAGGCGTAAAAGCCGCATTTGTGATTTGTATCCGAGATGACGGCAAGGTGAGCATCAGCGCCCGTTCGCTTGGGGCGATCAATGTACAGTTAATAATGGAGGCTATCGGAGGCGGCGGCCATTTAACCAATGCGGCCACACAAATGGAGAATGAGACGGTTGAAGGCGCAACCGAGCGCCTGAAACAGGCGATCGACCGTTATTTAGAAGGAGGAATGTCATAATGAAAGTCATTTTCATGCGAACTGTTAAAGGAAAAGGGAACGAAGGCGATGTGAAAGATGTTTCGGAAGGGTATGCACGCAACTACCTCTTTCCAAAAAAATTGGCTGTTGAAGCTAGCAAAGGCAATATGAAGCAATTGGAATTAAAAAAAGTGAAGAGAAGCGGGCTGAAGAAGAACGGCAGCAAGCGGAACTCTTAAAAAATGAAATTGAAAAATTGACGATAGAATTGAAAGCCAAGTCCGGAGAGGGCGGCCGTTTGTTTGGATCAATTACGAGCAAACAGATTGCTCAAGTGCTTAAAAAGAAAAAGATCGATGTTGATAAAAGAAAGATTGAACTCGATGAACCGATCCGAACGCTTGGGTATACGGATGTTCCCGTAAAGCTGCATCCGCAAGTTACAGCGAAAGTGAAGGTTCACGTCACCGAAGAATAATGAGTTGAGGGGATATAAATGAGTGACTTGTTTGCGGATCGCACGCCTCCGCATAATATTGAAGCCGAGCAGGCGGTTCTTGGTGCCATTTTTCTCGAGCCTTCCGCTGTAACGACAGCTTCAGAAGTCCTCATACCGGAAGACTTCTATCGAACGAGCCATCAGCTTATCTTTGCGGTCATGATGGATTTGGCGGGCCGCGCGGAACCTGTGGATGTTGTAACGGTCACAGCGGGGCTGCAAAATGAAAAAAGGCTGGAAGAAGCGGGGGGCGTTTCTTATCTCGCCGAGCTGGCGGATTCAGCTCCCACCGCGGCCAATATTGAATATTATTGCGGTATTGTTGAAGAAAAATCGCTGCTTAGACGGCTGATACGCACGGCGACGGCGATTGTTTCGGACGGCTATTCCCGAGAAGATGATATCGACACCATTCTTGACGATGCCGAAAAAAAAAATACTTGATGTCGCGCAGAGAAAACGCGTGAGCGAATTCCGCCCGATTAAAGACATTTTAATGGAAACGTACGACAATATTGAAATGCTGCAAAATCGCAAAGGGGATATCACCGGAACGCCGACCGGATTTATTGAGCTCGACCGAATGACGGCCGGTTTCCAAAAAAGCGATTTTATCATTGTGGCGGCCAGACCTTCTGTCGGGAAAACGGCATTTGCACTCAATATCGCTCAAAATGTCGCGACAAGAACGGATGCCAACGTGGCGATATTCAGCCTGGAAATGGGCGCACAGCAATTAGCGATGCGGATGCTTTGTGCAGAAGGAAATATTGACGCCCAAAAACTGCGAACCGGCCGGCTGGAAGAAGAAGACTGGCAGAAACTAACCATGGCGATGGGCAGCTTGTCACGGGCGGGTATTTATATTGATGACACCCCTGGTATTCGCGTCAATGATATTCGGACGAAATGCCGCCGGTTGAAGCAGGAAAAGGGACTGGATATGGTTGTCATTGATTATTTGCAGCTTATTCTCGGCACGGGTGGTCAGAGGCGGTCGGAAAACAGGCAGCAGGAAGTATCGGAGATTTCCCGTACTCTTAAGGCGATGGCAAGAGAGCTGGATGTTCCAGTCATCGCTTTGTCGCAGTTGTCACGAAGTGTTGAAGCACGGCAGGATAAAAGACCGATGATGAGTGACATTCGTGAGTCGGGAAGTATTGAACAAGATGCGGATATTGTCGCTTTTCTGTATCGTGATGATTACTACGATAAAGAAAGTGACAAGCAGAATATTATTGAAATTATTATTGCCAAACAGCGAAATGGTCCGGTTGGGACAGTCGAACTGGCTTTTATAAAGGAATATAACAAATTCGTGAATTTGGACAGAAAACATGATGCCGGCGATATGCCTCCCGGAGCTTAACTGATGGGATAGAAGCAGCGCTTTTGACATACCTTAAGAAGGTATCATGTGGCGGCGGCGAGAGGCCCCGGCGGTGCTTAAGGCCCGGCTAGGTCAGGTGTTTAGTCCAATTCATCATAAAACTTTATCGGCCGGGCGGCATTCACCCCGGATCGTTTAAAGCTAAACGTGTTTGCCCCATGAAAACTTTTTCTATTGATATTAATACCGAACGAATATCATTTTATTCCTGGTAATGTTCGCTTTTGCATTGACTTATCAAAATGAAACCTGTTACACTTACAATGTTGTGGTTTGAAAATTACTTATTAGTAGGGGGCTTTATTGAATGTCTTCTGTTGTTGTTGTCGGCGCCCAGTGGGGCGATGAAGGAAAAGGGAAGATAACGGATTATCTTTCGGAAAATGCGGAAGTCGTTTCGCGTTACCAAGGCGGGGATAATGCAGGCCATACCATCGTTTTAGATGGCAAGAAATTCAAGCTGCAATTAATGCCATCCGGTATCTTTTATAATAATAAAATTTGTGTGATTGGCAACGGAATGGTCGTCAATCCGAAATCATTGTGCAGGGAACTTGATTACTTAAAAGAAAACGGTGTGCATATTGAAAATTTGCGGATCAGCAACCGCGCACATCTTGTTCTCCCTTATCATTTAAAACTGGACGCCTTGGATGAAAAACGAAAAGGCGATTCGAAAATCGGAACAACACAAAAAGGCATTGGCCCGGCATATATGGATAAAGCGGCGAGAATCGGCATTCGTATGGCCGATCTCTTAGAACCGGAAACATTCAGGAAAAAAAAAAAACGAAAAGAATCTCGCTGATAAAAACCGTCTGCTCGAACGGATGTATGATGCGGAAGGTTTCGATGTTGATGATATTTACAATGAATATATAGCCTATGGCGAACGGATTCGCGATCTTGTTTGCGATACATCGGTTGTTTTAAATGACGCGCTGGATGCCGGCAAGAGGGTGCTCTTTGAAGGTGCACAGGGCTGTATGCTCGATATTGATCAAGGAACATACCCTTTTGTCACGTCTTCCAACCCAGTTGCCGGCGGCGTCACAATTGGCGCAGGTGTCGGCCCGACGAAAATCAATCATGTTGTCGGAGCAGCTAAATCTTATACGACACGTGTCGGCGACGGACCGTTTCCGACGGAATTGAAAGATGCCATCGGTGATCACATCCGGGAAGTCGGTCATGAGTACGGAACAGTGACGGGGCGACCTCGCCGTGTCGGCTGGTTTGACAGCGTCGTCGTTCGCCATGCGCGCCGTGTGAGCGGGCTCACCGATCTATCGCTAACTGCGTGGATGTGCTGACTGGACTTGAAACCGTAAAAATTTGCAAGGCGTACAAATACAAAGGCCAATTGATTGAAGAATTTCCGGCAAGCCTGAATATTCTTGCCGAATGCGAAGCGGTCTATGAAGAACTGCCTGGCTGGAATGAAGACATTACCAAAGCGCGTTCTTTGTCCGACCTGCCGAAAAATGCCCGTCATTATGTTGAACGCGTTTCCCAGCTCACCGGTGTACCGCTCTCTCTTTTCTCAGTCGGTCCGGATCGGACGCAAACGATCGAAGTGCGCGGTGTATTTGCATAAAGTGAAACTTCAATCAGTGGATCTTTTTTTTCTATCCCCCACTGATTGTTAGTTGAACCAATGGGCTTTTACGGGCAGTTATCTCCCACCTATGCTTCTTCGAATTCATTGAAGTCTTGAGGTGAGAGTCTTACTGCCCGTTAATGCGGGATAAAAAGAATTGATAAAACCAAAAGGCATCTCTCTCTTGATTGGAGATGCTTTTTTTGGCGCTTGGGAATGGAAATAAAATACATAGGATGAGAGAACCAAGGAGTAAAGATCATTAATTAAAGGATTATTGTGCTATTTAGCCTGGGTAAGATAAGGTGAAACTTCAATCAGTGGGGGTTTTCTTCCATTGTCCACTGATTGCGACATCTTCATTTGTTTGCACTATAATTGAGCAAGACGGTTTTGTCTTTGTTGAAAAATGGCGGCATTTGAACTGTGCATCGGCTGTGCACGGGACGAAGGATCAATATAATGTTTTGCATTGTTGACAGCGGTCGGCGCTTCGCCAAATCCGGCGGCAATCAGCTTTACTTTTCCCTCGTATGTGGCAATATCACCTGCTGCGTACACACCTGGAATGTTCGTTTCCATTTTTGAATTGACCTGTATGACATTCTTTTTAATGTTTAATCCCCATTTTTTGATTGAGCCAAGTGAAGAGACAAATCCATAATTAACGATTAAGTCATCGAGTCAATGATTTCTTCCATCTCACCTCTCACTTCTTGTACAATCAGTTTTTGTATTCGCTCGTGATCGCCGACCAAGGCTTTAGCTTGAAATGGGAAAACAATATTGACACTAGACTGCATTAATTGTTCAACACTTGATTCATGAGCGCGGAATTGAAACCGGCGATGAATAATGGTCACTTCTTTGGCAATGGGGGCTCTAACGTATTGGCCCAATCCACTGCAGAATCGCCTCCGCCAAGAATCGCCACCCTTTTACCTTTAAA
This sequence comes from Terrilactibacillus sp. S3-3, assembly GCA_030437565.1. Classification (GTDB taxonomy): domain Bacteria; phylum Bacillota; class Bacilli; order Bacillales; family Sporolactobacillaceae; genus S3-3. The sequence continues at coordinate 3,573,327 of CP129291.1, read as the reverse complement.
TTGCTGAATATTACTAACAAAATAGTGCAAATTTTTGCCTTCGTAAATTTCAGCGTTTGGAACATTGATTCTGCGGGGTTCAAAAGCCCCTACCCCTGCTGTTATAATAACTGTCCTTGTGTTATGTAATTCTCCGGAGGCCGTTTTTAGCAGAAAAGTGTGATCCAATTGTTGAATAAGTTCCTGAACGGTTTCACCCAGTACAACAGTTGGAGAGAATTGAAGGGCCTGTTTTTAAGGTTTGTTATTAAATCTTTAGCTCTGATTTTTGGAAATCCGGCAACGTCATAAATTTCTTTTTCAGGATACAATGTCCCCAATTGCCCGCCGAGCTCCGGCATGCTTTCGATGATCTTAACTTTCATTTGCCGCATGCCAGCGTAAAAAGCGGTAAATAATCCGATCGGCCCGCCGCCGACAATCGTTATATCATATATTTCATTTCTCTCCAAGTCTATCTCCTCCCATCATTAATTGGAAAACGAGTGCTTACTTTTTAATTGGGTTCATCTGTTTAGATCGGTTAATTTTCAACAAAATCAAATGAGATTTTCTTTCAAGGGATAAGCGATTTGAATTTAAAAGGGTTTTTGATAATTTTTTTTTTCAAAAGGTAAATCGTAAAAAAGACAATATTCTGCTAATTCATCGCAAAAGAAACATGACTTTTTCTTATTTTTAGCATTTTAATTTTTTTATGTGGGGGGACGTTTAATACTTTTAAACCATTTTTGACATGCGGCTGCAAACGATCATCATCTTTCAATTCCCCCATCCAGTTTGAGATTTAATGAATAAACAATCTTTAATTGCATAATGACTTTAGACGGCTGCAGGGCTTTTCACTAATTTGGCATACTTAGAATGATCACTGTTTCCTGAAGCCTTGACAATTTCAAATAACTCTTCACGGGCAGCTTCAACTGATTCGAAATCTTGAAAAAACTTTACTCGAATACGATTAATATATTCTTTTTCTTTGTCTTTTTCGTAAATGACAATTTTTATCGTGTCATCCAGAACCTTTGCAATGGTGTATTTCGCTTTTATATGATTAAAAAAATGAAATTCGTAGGTCTCTATTGGCTTTAATCCTTCATTATCCAGCATCGTTTGAAATTCGTCCTTATTAGTCAAAATAATGTACTTACTCATTTTCTCCACCCCTTAAAAATTTTTTAAAAGCATCACAGTCACTAGTCCCGATCAGCTGCTACAGAATATTAAGGACCTCCAATCTATTTGGTATACCATTTTGCTTAGTCAAAGTTTATAACAAAAATAAGATTTAAACAAGGACTATTTTTAAAATTTAATATTTTTAGTCAAATATGCAATGAATATTAATAATTTGCCCGTTACCAACGTAGCGAACAGGCGCTTGTCCTGTCGCTAATGGAAATGGTGATCATTGGGGTCTCCACACGCCGGGTCAGTCAAATTACTGAAGAACTCTGTGGCACGACTTTTTCGAAAACGACTGTATCTGACCTTTGCGGCGGTTGGATCCCATCGCGGGCGGCTGGAATAACCACCCGCTTGAGGGCACGTATCCCTTTTTCCTTTTTATTTGTGGACGCCGTGTATACGAAGGTGCGTGAAGATGGACGCGTCCGCTCGCGGGGTGTGCTCATCAGTTATGGTATTAATGAGAAGGGGTATAGAACCATTCTCAGTCTGAAGATTGATGACAGCGAAAGCACAGATGCCTGGAAAAACTATTTTGATTGGCTGAAGGGGCGGGGGGGGGTTGAAGGGAGTGGATGTCGTCGTCAGTGATGATCATGGCGGTTTCGTGAGTGCCGTTCAGAAAGCTTTTCAGGTGACCACTTGGCAGCGGTGCCAGGCACATTTCCAGCGTAACGTTCACGACCGGCTCCCGAAGAACCTGAAAAGCGAGGGCACCGATCAAGTCAAGGCCATCCTCCATGCCCCGGATCTCACGGTAGCCAGAACGTTGCTTCAATCCTTTTTAGATGCCTACCAGGAGAAAGCGCCTAGCTAATATGTCATTCGCATTGGACAAACACTCAAAATCAAATAAAAAAAAAAAAGGGAAAATGAAATTATGCAAACTATCATTTTTCATACAATTGATACACTTTTACTGGTCATACTGCCGGCACTGGCTGGCTTTATTGTGGCACCGGTAAAGCGATTCATTCAATCACATCATCTTGAGACCTTCGCGGCCCGCTGTCCGGTATGCCGAACAAATCACTCCGGAGGATACGGAACGGAAGGCGAGCAAAAATATCGTATTGCTTTGCAATATTTCGCCAAACTGGCAGCCGGTGCTGGTATTAAAGTTGATCTGGAAGATATCAAAGCGTTACTCGAATCGGCGGTTAATAGCTTGAAAACAGAGCTGGCCGTTTACGCAGGCACGTCGGCGCAAGAAGCGGCATTGGTAGAAGAATCGGAAGCAGAACCAAAAGTCGGAAAAAAACCGATTGAGTTGTCGCCGCAGCACAACCGGCCGTGGCGGATGAAGTGAAAAAGTTAGGCGATATTACGATCGGTGAGCTGAAAAGATTGATTGTAAAATAAAACAATGCCGCCAAATGGCGGGCAAATATGTAAATACTGATTTTTTCTTTTTCAAAAAGAATTGACAGCTTTTAAGGGTAGACGAAAAAGACTTTCCGTGATACGGTTAACTTGCTAAGAAAAAAAAACATCGAAGGGAAAGCCTTTGTTAGTGTTAGTCATATTCAGCTACGGACAAGTTTAGCATGGAAACTGCATTTGCAAACCCTAAATTGTCGGAAAACTTGATAGATAAGGAAACGGGAAGATACATGATTGGTTAAGAAAGAATTTGCCGTTGAGCTCCCTAGATAAAGGGAGTTGAAAGTGGTATTTTTGAAAAATTAGGCCTATTGGTACATAGGATTGAAATATTATGTTTAGTAAATCGAAAATTTTAATTAGTAGGAGAGATTTTGTTGATGAAAAAAAACTTTTGAATATTGCTATTTTCCTTCTTTTTGCATTATTTGTGTTTTTTTTTTTTTTAATACGCATGTTTTTTGTCCATCAGCCAATGCAAATATTGGGAGAACGTATCAAAGCGGGTATATCGTTGCTGTTATCTGTAACATTACTCTTTATTAAAAACTTTTTTTTGAGAAAGAACTAATGATTAATCATTAGTTCTTTCTTTTAATTCATGGATTTAGTAAATTTTAAAGCTTCCATATTCGTAAGAGTTAGGTTCTTTTGGAGCATATGGATATTTTCCATAGTGACTGCTTCCATTCCATCGATACCATTTTGATGCATCACCTGATCCTTGTCTTGCTTCCACAAATATAAGTCTTTGATGGGCTTTTGCTGCTGAGGTTAATCTTATAAGAGAGTAGCCTTCATTGATGTCTTTTAAAACATTGTATGCTGTATATCCCCAAGAAAATGCAGCAATATATGGAATGACTTTAGCAGCTACTGATTCACCAAATTTTTCTTTAACCTTTTTCTTAGCTTTACTAATACCATATGAAATAGCAGCAATTTACTCTATATGAAACAGCTGATTTCGATTTGGAATACCCTACTTTTTGTGCCAAATCGAAAGCCATTCTTCTAACTACGCTTGGCGAGATATAGGTAACCTTTTGTACTAAAAAGATTCCTCTGTAATCGCCTTTAAAATTGTGAACCGTTTTGTACTTCCAGTAACCTCCATGAGTTAGTTTTACTTTACTTGCGGCATCAGCGTTTAATGCTGGAAAAGTGATTGACGACGCCATTAATAATGCGCATAGACATAAAAATAGTTTCATAGACGCTGAGTTTCTTATTACCTTACTCATTAAAAATACCTCCCATTTGGATAATTTTTTCTTTTTGTGCGCCCGGCATGGGTGACAGCTAGGCGGTGAAAGTCCGCTACAGGCCTTGGCAGTAGGAACTGTGAGCCAATGACAAGGGTGTCCGCCGTGAGACGGAATCTGAAGGAAGTCGGAGGCAAACTTCTGAACCGATGAACAAGAATCGCATATTAAGGCTGGTCAGGGGCGGATAAGCCTGCAAAACAAGGTGAAGTCCGATACTGCCCGAACCCCAACCAGTAAATGCGGCGGTCAGATGGAAGGAAAGTTGTCACTCTTACCCGGGGAGGTCTCGTCAGGGCGTCCGACAAGAAGGATAAATTTCCTACAGACGCAATCCGAGCACAAGTCCTAAAAGACAAGGCCTGGATGAATGGCGAGAAGTCAGCAGAGGTCATAGTAGTTTCAACCAACCACAATTGAAATGAAGGACCGAACCATAGTTAAATCTGAAGAAATCGGGAGGTGGAGTCGTTGCGGAGAAAGCAGAATACATCAAAAGATGACTGCCTGCAAGAGGATAGGCTGGAAGCCAAAAGGAATGCAGGAGTGCTGAGTAACGAAAACACTGAACGATGGACACAGAATCGTGCATGCCTTATCGAACAAGTGATTGAACCGCAAAATCTGTGGAAAGCCTGCAAACGTGTTCAAGCAAACCATGGAGCGCCCGGCATAGACGGCGTTACAACGGAAGAACTGGTTCCGTTAGTCAGGAAATACTATCGACCGCTTATTCAAAAGCTGAAGAATGGGACCTATAAACCTCAACCGGTCAAACGGGTATACATACCCAAACCGGACGGATCCAAACGTAAACTAGGTATCCCCCGGGTTCTAGACCGAATGGTTCAACAAGCGATTTACCAAGTGCTTGTGCCGGTGCTCGATCCGCAATTTTCTAAATACAGCTATGGATTCCTCCACACAAAAGTGCTCAGATGGCTGTCCACCAATCTGAAATCTATTGGGCCAAAGGTTATCGAACGGCAGTGATTTGCGACCTGAAAAGCTACTTTGACACCATAGACCATCAGCGGTTGATGGCCTATCTAGAGCGCTATGTTTCGGATAAAATCATCCTAAAGCTGATTTGGAGGTTTCTTAATGCTGGACTGATGGAAGGCGGAACCTACCTGACGACTCCATTCGGAGCCCCTCAGGGTGGGAACTTGTCGCCACTCCTTGCGAATCTTTATCTGGACCAACTGGATAAAGAACTGGAACGACGCGGCCATAAGTTTGTACGCTACGCGGACGACTTTCAGATTTACGTCAAAAGCAGACGAGCAGGGGAACGCGTGCTGAAGTCAGTGACCCGGTTTCTAGAAACCAAGCTCAAACTGACAGTCAACACGAAGAAAAGTTGTGTCGGCAGCCCCATGAGGTATAAATTTCTGGGATTCCGCCTGCAGAAGCAAGCAAGGGCAAGTAATGTCCTGCTACCCGGACCCGTCAGCGAAACGACGGTTCATTCGGAAACTGAAGAAGTTAACCCGACGAAACCGTCCGGGAACCTTTAAGCAAGTGGTAACAGAAATCAATCGAGTCGCTATCGGTTGGATAAACTATTACGCCGTAGGCTCATTAAAATCCTTTCTACAGCGTACGAGACAGTGGCTCAATCATCGAATCCGCCAGCTGATTTGGAAACGTTGGAAACGTGTTCATACACGCTATAGGTATTTGAGAAAATTAGGCATTGACCATGACGAAGCATTAAAGCTGGCGGCGAGTCGCAAAGGTTATTGGCGACTCTCGCTCAGTGAAACAATGCATCGGGCTGTTCAAAATAAAACGCTCATACGATGGGGCCTGAAAGACTGGCTCGCACAGTATGAGCGCATGCACGCAAATTATGGAACCGCCGTATACGGAACCGTACGTACGGTGGTGTGAGAGGTCGGCTAATCAATCAATTATGATTCCTCCTACTCGATTATTATATATCATAGAATAGTATGAATGTTTAAATATATTTCGACAACAAAAAGAGTCTTTTTTCGACAAACATATTTTTGCCTGCATATGTCAAGTCTTATTTGGGGCGCATATAAGAAACGGTTTGAGAGATTTTTAAAATGTACATGTTCTGCAGCTAGTGAAAAATCAAAATACAGTGGAAATTCTAATATAAACCTAAAGCTGTTAATTATTTATTATAGTGGAAAATTACAAGCAAAAAAAAAAACGGGTGTTACTGGATTACTGGATGGCGAAGTGGTATTAGGTAGAGGATCTGCTAGATTAAACTTCAAGGAACTTAACTCTGTAAATCGTACTTTTACTAGACTACATTAAACAAAAATTTTTCTTCGTAAAAAAGATTGCCTTGTACCATTAGTATGGGACTTTTTAGGTATCATTGAGTAGATATTGGGACTTATGAATTCCGCTTTTCGATACAATATCTCTTGTTTTTACCACAAAAAATATGCGGTATCCCGCATGCGAAGTACGGTGTAAAAGCGGGAACAAAGATATATGATAAATATAATAGAAATTCTTGAAAGCCGTGCCTTACTAGGCTAAAATTTTGGCTTTCTAATAATAATTTTTCTAAATATTATGTCGTATTATCTTACAAGATTTTTGAATATTTGAATTTTCTGTGTATAATGAGATTCAACGTTACTTAATAACGTTTATGTGTTTGTAATTATTAAAAATAAGGCTGAGCAATGCCGTACATTGAAAGGAGTGGATAATAAGGTATAACGATTTCTTTTTGGCATAAAGGATCGATTCAACTGACGAAAGAGGTGATGAGAATGCCAAAGGTACGATTGCATGTTGGCGGTGAGATCGTGGAAAAAGAAGTAAAAGATAATGCAAATTTGGTTGTAATGGCAGCGCTTGGTCAATTTCCGGAGATAAAGTACAGCTGCGGGATTGGAAGATGCACAAAATGCAAGTGAGATTATTAAGGGTGAAGAAAGCTTGAGTGGCCCTAACTGGAAAGAAAAAAGAACTTTGGGTGACGATCTTGCCGAGGGTTATCGGTTAGCCTGTCAATTAAGGATTAGAAGTGACATTGAATTGACACAAGAAGAAGTGGCTGCGGAAAAGAATTTGGAGAACAGGGAAATCAGTTCCCATTAATTTTTTATTTTATTCTAGGTATACAAAATGCCAAATGATGGATAAATGATCATCCTGATTCAAATTTGTGACGTGAATATAAGATAAAGGGGTCATTTTAACATGAGATTTGCAGAGAATGAGCCTGAATTTTACGATTTAACGAACATGACTTGGGAGGAAATAAAAGGTGCACTGGAGACGATTAAACTTGCTATTATTCCGATTGGTGCACATGAACAACATGGTCCGCATATGGTTGAAAGCTGCGATGCTGTTCTTGCAGAGAAAATGTCGCAAAAACTAGCTGCAAGACTGCACCCTTATGCCCTTGTCACACCTACAGTAAACATGGGGATTTCACCTCATCACATGAAATTTCCTGGAACTATCACTTTGCGGTCTTCGACATTAATTGCGATTTTAAGAGACATGGTGTCATCATTGAAACAACATGGTATTCAAAAATTTCTCTTTCTAAACGCTCATGGCGGGAATATGTCGACCTTAAACGTAGCCGTAACGATATTGACAGAGGAGCTAGGGGTGGAGATTTATTGTGCCAAAACGACCGCTTCAGCCAAAAAAGCCATATCGGAGCACGTGAAATCCGCTTTATTCGGCCATAGCTGTGAACGGGAAGTCTCCGAAGCTTTATATTTAGCTCCTGAGATGATTCGATTCGATAAGATCACAAAAGGGCAAATCAAAGAAGGGGGCAGATGGAAACATCTTAGACCGGGAAAAGCCCTGCAAGGTTTCTATCGTTACGAAGAAATGACAGGCAATGGCTGTATAGGGGATGCGACGAAAGCAAGTAGAGAGATAGGGATGAAGATTGTTGAAGAGGCAATTGAAAATCTAGTAAGGGAGATCGGTGAACTTTTAGATTTAAATACAAAATCAATTTATTGAATCTTTCGATAGTAGAAAAGATATCATCAGAATGAAATGTTTTTCAATGGCACAATTATGGACGTTTTAAGTAAAGAAGGGGTGAAAAGAATTTGGCAGTTGCTGCTCACTGGATATATGGTATTGTGACATTGCTTGTCATCATCACGATGATTTGTCGCAGGGGCATTGTTTTGCCAACACTTATAGGCACTTTCTTGGTCGCCAGCGTATATAAACTCTCGATTGTTGAAGGATTCAAAGCCTTGTTTAATGCTAATTTAGTGGCTGCAAAAGAATTATTCAGCATATTTTTAATCATCACACTAATGATGGCACTCCTGCACGCCCTGAAAGATCTGGGGGCCGATGAAAGGATGATTGCCCCTTTACAGAAGATCATGAAAAATGGGCATTTAGCCTTTTTGATTTTGATTGTCACGACCTACGTTTTGTCTTTATTTTTCTGGCCGACTCCGGCCGTGCCGTTAATCTGTGCTTTGCTTCTGCCGGCAGCGGTCAGAGCTGGGCTGCCAAGTATGGCGGTAGCCATGACCGTCGCCATTGTCGGTCAGGGGATGGCACTCTCTTCGGATTATATCATGCAAGTTGCACCGATGTTGACGGCCAAAGCTGCGGGAATAAAGACAGCAGGAGTGGCGGATAAAGCGTTGATTCTTTCATTAATTACGGGCGGGATTGCTCTTGGGTTGTCCTATTTAAGCATCAGAAAAACAATTCGGAAACCAAACAGTGAAATATCGGAAAAAGAGTTGGCGTTGATTAATCCGGTAAATACGCATTCAGGAACCGATGAGATCGCCGCAACGGCTGAATCAACGGCAGTAAAGAAGAAAAAAAGCCGGGAAAAATGGGGAAAATTCTTTGCCGTGATTGTCCCTCTTTCATTGCTTGCTGTGATGGTGTGTTTGTTTTTCAACAAAATTCGGCCCTTCAAATATGGGAGGATTTGAGGGCGGCGACGGTGCAGCCTTTATTGGAGGGGTAGCGACTTTATTGCTGATTTTAGCCTGTCTGGCTTACTGGCGTATGGACGCTTTGGATAAGATCGGCGATCATCTCACTGAGGGATTTGTCTTTGCTTTTCGGGCAATGGGTCCTGTCATCCCGATTGCCGGTTTTTTCTTCTTAGGAAGCTCAGATTTTTCCGGTGCTATTTTATCCATTTCCGGACAAGCTAACCCCTGCATTCCTGTTTGATATTATTCAGGCCGGCCAATCCTATATACCGGACAACGGCTTTTTAGCGGGTTTTGTGATATTGGCTGTCGGCATTATCACCGGACTGGACGGGTCAGGGTTTTCCGGCTTGCCGCTTGTCGGGGCACTTTCAGGCGCCATGACTCATAATACGGGAATTGATAGCGATACCCTCTCAGCTATTGGTCAAATGGGTTCTGTTTGGACCGGGGGCGGTACATTAATTGCTTGGTCATCGCTAGTTGCGATTGCCGGTTTTTGCCGGGTATCCGTCCTGGAACTTGCCCGAAGAAATTTTATTCCGGTCATGGCAGGGTTGATTGTGTCTACTATTGTGGCCGTGATTATTTGGTAAAAAGAAACGATTATTTTTTAAAATTATAAAGATTTCTAAAAGTGTTTACAAATCAAAAAATATGATTTATGATAGGATCATTGGGATACCAAATGCCAAATTAAAATTTTTAGTAGAAATTAAGTTAGCGATTATTATTAAATGGCTAATTTAATGGATACATCATTTCACATTTTTGGTATACAAAATACAATAAGGCCCTTGGGTCTGATAAAAAATAAGGAGGATGAACAAAATGGCAGAATTATTGTCTAAAGAAGAGTTTCGGAAAGAGCTGGAAGATGCGATTAAAGGAAATGCTAGTAGTAAGGCTCCATTTACTGTAGCGTGGGGCGACGGCAAACTTGAAAGAAAGCATTTTGCAAGATGGAAAATCACTATCACTATGTCGGGCCATTTGCCGAATACTTAGCTTATATTTATCATAACACGCCGGATGTTGAAAAATACCAAAGCGCCAAGGACTTTATTTTACAAAACATGTACGAAGAAGAAATTGCAGCCACCCGCCATACGGATCTCCTGATTCGATTTGCTGAAGCATGCGGGACGACCCGGGAACGTGTGAAAGATCCTCATAATATGACGCCTACAACCCTGGGGCTCCAAAGCTGGTGCTATGCGGTTGCCTCTAGAGAGAACTTTGTTGTGGCCACAGCAGGACTGGTGGTTGGGCTGGAATCTCAAGTGCCGTCTATTTATCGGAGACAAACCCCGGTATTAAGAGAAAAATATGGCTTTACTGATGATGAAATTGAATTTTTCGATTTGCACATTGTATCAGATGAAATTCACGGAGAACGTGGTTACAAAATTGTTCTTGAACACGCCGATACACCGGAACTTCAACAACAATGCATGCATTGAAATTGTCCGGGTAGGAGCCAAGCTTCGCCGGATGTATATGGACGGACTTTGGAAAGCCTATCTTGAAGAAGATCTTGGCGCCCTGAAAGCATAATGATGCCGCTAATTATCAGAGCAATAGAAAAAGAATGAGTATTATGGCGGTTTCCTGCTTGACGGAAGCTGCCATTTTATTCATCATAACGGAGGCGATATGATGCTCAAAACTGAGATTGAGACATTTAAAAATTATATTGGCGGTGTTTGGGCAGAATCACTGAGTCATCAGACCTTTCAAAGCATAAACCCGGCATCTTCCCAAGATGTTATCGGTATTTTTCAAGCATCCGACAAGCGGGATGTTCAGCTTGCTGTAGAATCGGCCAGCAAAGCCTTTCCTCAATGGGCGATGATACCCTTATCGAAAAAAGCAGCCATTTTAAATAAAACAGCAGATATACTGGAGCATCATCTCGAATCACTTGCGGCGGAATTGACACGTGAAGAGGGAAAGTCGCTGGCTAATGCCAGAAAGGAGGTCATGAGATCAGCGCAAACTTTTCGCTATTATGCGTTTGAAGGACAAAGCCTCACTGGCGAAACCTTTCCAAATGATGATCCGAACATGAACGTCTCCACCAAAAGAGAACCCCTCGGCGTAGTGACAGTGATCACACCTTGGAATTTTCCCCTTTCCATTCCGGCAAGAAAAATAGCACCTGCATTGATAACAGGAAACACAGTCGTCTTTAAACCGTCATCCGATACGCCTTTAATTGCTTACCGTCTGGTTGAAGCTTTACATAAAGCAGGCATACCGGAGGGGGTTGTCAACTTTGTTACCGGGCGGGCCGCGGATATTGGCGATCTCTTAGTCTCTCATCCTTCCATAAAGGCTGTCACATTTACCGGATCAACTTCAGCAGGTGAACAGATTCATAAAAAGGTGTCGCTTGTCACCCGGACACAAATGGAACTGGGCGGGAAAAACCCCATCATCGTTATGGATGATGCGCGTATTGAAACAGCCGTAAAATTAACGATAAACGGCGGGTTTTCGCTTTCAGGCCAAGCTTGTACAGGAACCAGCCGTGTTATTGTGATGAAAGATGTCAAGGAGCATTTTATAGAAAAATTAATCGAAAGAACCAAAGCATTAAAAATTGGAGATGGCTTTGACGAAGACGCCGATATGGGACCGCTTGCAAATAAGAGACAACTTAAAAATGTATTAAATTATATTAGCATCGGCCAAGCCGAAGGGGCCAAACTTGTTTACGGCGGCCGTCAGTTAACGGATGGTAAGTTTGAGGGGGGCTTTTATATTCAACCGGCCATATTTGCTGATGTAACGCCATCTATGCGAATTGCAAATGACGAGATCTTCGGGCCTGTTATAGCTGTGATGGATGCTGAGACATATGAAGAGGCCGTAAGAATTGCAAATAGTGTAGAATATGGTTTATCCGCTTCGATTGTGACCAACCATTTGAAAACAGCCCATAGGTTCGCACGAGATATTCAGGCCGGTACGGTAAAAATTAATCGCACAACAACCGGCAATTTAATCAACGCGCCATTTGGCGGATTAAAAAAATCCAGTACATCGACTTTTCGTGAATCCGGCAGAGTAGGTCTTGAATTTTTCACGCAGACAAAAACAGTTTATATCGGCTTTTGAATGAGTCACATCGTATATTCGAGGAGGAACGTGTATGCAAAAAAAGTCTTAAAACTTGAACTTGAGGAAGCAAAACTGATGATTGATTGAGGCGGCAAAGAAAAAGTCGGAGGAAATAGGCGTTGCTGAAGCGATTGCTATAGTGGACGACGGCGGTCATCTTATTGCCCTTGAACGCATGAACCATGCCCGGATTACCGGTCCGGAGATTTCTTTCGCTAAGGCTTTTACCGCAGCCGGGCATAAGCGTTCTACCCACCTATTTAATAAAGAGCCCAATGGGCCTGCGCTTCCAGGAAATGAAGCCTTTGGCATTCAGCATATGCTTCCCGGCAAATTTGCGTTATTTGTCGGTGGATTTCCGATCGTTGTAAACGGAGAAGTGATCGGCGGAGTGGGCGTAAGCGGAGGAAACGGCAAGCAAGACACGGCTGTGGGGCTGGCCGCTCTTCAAGCTCTGCAGCAATATGCAGGAAAGAATGGCTTAGAGGTTGATGCTGTTCCTGATATAAAAAAAAAAAGCAGTATTTTGTCCAATAAGTGCCAGGGGTATATAAAGAGGAAGGGAACTTAAAATATTCCCAGCTTTCCTTCACGCAAATGATCACCTACTCTTATTACAAGAAAAGATATATTTTAAATTGTATGACTTTTGACGAAATATTGTTAAAATTATACAAGACAAAGAGATAAAAATTGGATAAACTAAAAGGTAGGTGATGATGATGCATTCAGAGTGGGAAGAAGATAATTTACTATCGGTCCGTGAGCATGCCTACAGATATTTAAAGGAATTAATTCTTGAAGGTTATTTCAAACCGGGCGATCGTTTAATTGAAAGGACGCTGCAGCTAAACTCAACATTAGCCGGACACCAATCCGGGAAGCATTATTTCGGCTGGAATCGCAAGGTTTTGTTAAAACCGTGCCAAGGAAAGGCGTCATTGTATCAAATGTGTCTGAGGCAGATGTCATTGAAGTCTTCACGATTTTGTCATCATTGGAGGTTTTGGCGGCTAAACTGGCAGCCCAAAGGATCGATGAGGAGACCCAAAAAGAGTTTGATGAAAAAATTGAGGAATTGCGGGCATTGGAGATAGAATCGGAAAAAGATTTTGATAATGAGCATATCGAAATGAACTTGCTTTTGTATAAATCAGCCAAGAGCCCAAAATTGTTTGAGATTTTATCAGGGTTGACTGATTATATACAAATGTCGGCAAATATGGGATATGAAACACCGGGAAGACGAAAGGAATCACTCAAAGAACATATTGAGATTATGAAGGCTGTAAGAAACAAAGAAGTTGATTTGGCCCAGGATTTAACAAGCATTCATATTGCCATTCAAAGAAAGCTTACATCTCTTATATAGAGAAGCTGAAAGAGAAACAAAAAATAAACTAAGCTGCAAGTTATTGGCAGCTTAGTTATTTTTTTTTTTAGCTAACCTAAATGCCGACAACAATAGGAGACGATAAATCCTTCAACACCTTGCAGATGCTCATTGCGACGATGTAACCAGATTTAGGGTTAGCGGCGGAGGGTGTATTTTGCACTTTTATTTCCAGCTTGCCAAAACGACCTTTAGCGATCACTTGGTGTGAATTGTTTTTTTTTTGCCCGGATCAACAAATACCTGTACCTTTGTTTTTTCAAAGCCAATCCCGGCCAGGCTTAATGTGGCCGACACGTTTGTGCTTTGCGGGAATAATGTAGCCGATTCTTTAGCATACCCGTCATATATGCAACAGGGCTCCGTCACGGTATCTAAATTCACCATTTGTTCAGCCAGCGTCCCCTTCCAGGCATTGACGGGCTTGCGGGTTACTAATTTGATTTCATCAATATCATTTAATGATGCGGCGGCAATTCTATCCAGCCCGGCAATAGCAGCAGATGGCAAAAAAAGTTTTTGCTGATATTTTTTAGCTGTTTCTTCTATGCGGTTCAATAAGTCTTGATCAGCCAAGGCACCCACAGATATCGCAATAAAGTGGCTGCCGGATGATAAGGATTTGACGGCGTATTGATAAACGGCCTTGTGCCCTGCATTTTCGATAATAACATCAAGGGATGAGTGGAAAAATGCCTCTTCATCCTTTGTTATCATAGACGGCACAATCCAAGTCTTTTAAAAGCTGGTTGTACTTTTCTTTTTTGCGGACAAGAACGGCTTTAAGCTGAACATCCCCTGCTTTCTCTTCCTTGATATATTTCGCCACATCTTTTCCAACTGCTCCATACCCTATTAAGCCAACGTTTAACATGATATTTCCCTTCCTTTTTATTTAATTTATTCGGTATTTGGTATACAATATAATTATATAATAAAAATAAGAAAATTTTAAATTTAATAATTTTATGGTTGTGGCGAACTAAGAAATATGGTATATTGTATACCGTAGGCAGTGTCATCTTAAATGAAAAGAGGGAATAGAATGGTCAAAATTCATTTCACAACTAGCGGCAAAGAGATTGAAGTACCTGAAGAATCAAATATTCTTAGAACGTCGCTGCGATATAATTGCGGGCTTCCCAATCATTGTGGAGGCGGAGTCTGCGGAACTTGTGTTTTTAAAATTGAAGAAGGGGCTGAGTTCCTGGATAAAGTGAAAATACAAGAGAGAAGAAAGCTTGGTGAAGAATGGTTAAAGAGGGGATACCGTTTGGGCTGCCAAGCATTCGTTGAAAACGGAGATGTAAAAATATCGTGGAATGAAGAAGTGACGAAAAGTGTAAAAAAAAAAAAAAAAACCGGATCGCCGTAAAAGTGTATCTAATCATGTTTAAACCTAGCCCTTTTTAAGAATTAAATGATAGATCCTCTGTTTTCTGCTGCTTCAGATCGGAAACATTCCGCATCTTTTTCTCTTCTTTATTTTTTTTTTATAGTGCTTCTCAAATTTTTGATTCATATGAAAGATTACCAGATGGCCATGCATGATTAGAAAGCCATCTGGTAACGATTAATATCCAATGCTTTAGGCCAGCTTCAATAGGCAGAAGACCGTCAACTATTCGTTGCGGATTTGGAAAACGACTGCTTAACTAGAGCGAACAGAGGGGAAGACATTAAAATAATTGAATTCATTATGGTATTTGGTATACCAAAAGGTTATAATATAACTATAATAATAGTATGGTTGGTGTTAAGATGATCAAATACTTCTACATGATGGCCATTTTGTGCAATGTTGCTGTCTCTCTATTTCCCAATCTGCACGGCCTGCACTTTTTTGTCTCTCTTTTTTCAATGCTGTCGGTGCTGATCAGTTTACGCGATGTCAGAGGTCTTGGATTGGCTTTTGGACTCTTCTTTTTTTTTATTTTCCGGTAGCCTAGCCTTTTGCTAGCAGGCAGCGGGACAAGCTGGCCGCATTATATCACATCGTTTGGCCCAATGATCCAGATGGTTATGTTATTTGCCGTCATTCCAATTTTAGCCCTGCCTATTCGGCTTGGAGAGTATGCGCATGAAGTGAGAGGGCTGATTGAGAGGAAAGTTAAAAATGAAAATCAACTCTATATGCTCACATCCGGCCTTTCATATTTTTTTAGCTCGTTTATGAACTTGGCAGCCTTGCCGATGACCTATTATTCCATATCTCCGGCTGTTTCCGGATTTTCTGTCAACAACCAAGAGCGCTATTTGAGTCGATCGATCACTCACGGTTATGCCATGCCTTTGTTATGGAGCCCCATCACGCCGATCGTAGGTACCGTTCTTGGCTTAACGGCAATCAGCTACACGAGAGTATTGCCCTATTTGCTGCTTTTAAGCATAGGAGGGCTGGCATTAGATTGGACAGCCGGAACCTTGCTTTTCAAGCCTGGCCGAAAGAGAAAAATGAGTCGTTCGCAAAATGAAACGTCTGCCGCTCGGGAACAAAACAGCCGTTTTCATCCGGCACGCTTGCTGCACATTTTGGTTGCCGTTCTACTGCTAAATGCGCTTATCACCCTTTTTGACCGCTTCTTTAAATTAGATTTCATGTTTCTTGTAAGCCTCTTGGTCATTCCCTTTTCTTTCATTTGGTGCCTTTTTATTCATAAGGGAAGACCTTTTTTGCAAAGTGTCGGCCATCATTTTCAGACCTATTGGTCGAAAATGCAAAATCAGTTCTTTATTTTTCTTTCAGCGGGTTTCTTCATTACAGCACTTCATGTTTCTCGTGCGGATACTATTTTAAATCAATGGGTGGAGGCACTTATTCATTTTATAGGGATCCAAGCTTTTCTCATCATGCTGCCGCTTTTTCCTTTCGCGCTTGCTTTTATCGGGCTGCATCCGGCAGTGGGACTCGCGTTGATTTCTGAAGCCATTCATGCCGATTTATTAACCCAGTGTCCGATCGTTGTCACAATTGCTATGCTAGGCGGCGCCATTCCGGCCTTTTTGATGGGACCGTATAATGCGACCTTAGGGATGATGGCAAGTATTGTGGATGAGAAACCATTTAAATTGTCCAACTGGAATTTAACGTTCACTTTCTTTTATCTTATTTTGCTGACTGTGTTTGTCCAATTGCTATATTTTATTTTATAGATAGTTTTTTTTACAGTCCAGTCCGAGGGCCGGGATAAGCATAGATCTGAGCATCGCTGCCAGTTTGTATTTTGGAAAATATTCTGGCCGGCGTCTTTTGAGAGTGTTTGGAATTTCTATAATAGATGTGCATATAGAGAAAAGTGTTGCAATAAATATCATTCAATGTTAAAATATTGCTTGTGCCGTAAAAAGGATAATTTAAATATTATTGTCGCGGGGTGGAGCAGTCCGGTAGCTCGTCGGGCTCATAACCCGAAGGTCGCAGGTTCAAATCCTGCCCCCGCAACCAATGGATCCGTGGTGTAGTGGTTAACATGCCTGCCTGTCACGCAGGAGATCGCCGGTTCAAATCCGGTCGGATCCGCCATTTACATAATTTCTGCGATAAAATGGCTCGATAGCTCAGTCGGTAGAGAGCGAGCATAGGCTTCTGTGAGAAACTTCGAGTTGTCTCGACGCACAAGGCATCGAAGCAATGGCTTGCAGAGGAAGAGACAGAGACAAACAATACCGACCCTAAAAACATGGCTCGATAGCTCAGTCGGTAGAGAGCGAGCGAGCATAGGCTTCTGTGAGAAACTTCGAGTTGTCTCGGCGCACAAGGCATCGAAGCAATGGCTTGCAGAGGAAGAGACAGAGCAACAAATACCGACCCAAATAAATGGCTCGATAGCTCAGTCGGTAGAGCAGAGGACTGAAAATCCTCGTGTCGGCGGTTCGATTCCGTCTCGAGCCACCATTTTTTATTCAAAATGGTTGAATGGCTTTTTATTAAGAGAACTCAATGTTGCAATAAAAACTTGGTGCAAACCCCCTGGATATATTATCCAGGGGGTTTGCTGCTTTGAAACGGTTGTGACAGGGCTATCTTTGGTATGTTAAAATAAAGTGTTAACAACATGAAAAATAATTCGCCAGGAGGGAAACCCTCAATGGATAAAAAAATATTAGTTGTGGATGATGAACAACAACCTATTGCCGATATATTACAATTTAACTTGGAAAAAGAAGGCTATGAAGTCGTTTGTGCTTATGACGGAGAAGAAGCCCTGCAAAAAGTGGAAGAAGAAAATCCAGACATGGTTCTTCTCGATGTCATGCTGCCGATAAAAGACGGAATGGAAGTTTGCCGTGAAATCAGGAAAACACATAATATGCCGATTATTATGCTGACTGCCAAAGACTCCGAGATTGATAAAGTCCTTGGTTTGGAAATGGGCGCGGATGATTATGTGACGAAGCCTTTCAGCAATCGCGAACTGATCGCCCGCGTCAAGGCTAATCTTCGCCGCCATCATCATCAGGACATCGGCAGAAGATAAAGGAAACGAGATTGTCATTGGTGATCTCGTGATCCATCCTGATGCTTACATTGCAACAAAACGCGGCGAAGTGATTGAACTGACACACCGTGAATTTGAATTGCTGCACTATCTGGCCAAGCATCTTGGACAAGTGATGACGCGCGAAAACCTGCTGCAAACCGTTTGGGGCTATGATTATTTCGGTGATGTCAGGACGGTGGATGTTACCGTTCGGCGTCTAAGGGAAAAAGTGGAAGACAACCCGAGCCGCCCTGTTTGGATTATTACAAGGCGCGGCGTTGGTTATTATTTAAGAAATCCGGATCAGGAGTAAAGTAAAATGAACAAAGTCGGTTTTTTTTTTTAATCGATTCAATTTAAGATTGTCCTCATTTACACGCTGTTGATTTTGCTGGCCATGCAGCTGATCGGCGTTTATTTTACCGATCGCTTGAGACAGTCAGCGCTGAGCAGTTTCAACAGTTCGCTTGCCAGTCAGTCAGGTAGAATTATGGCCTACAATATCGGCGAGGCGATTAAGGAGGCTAAGGAAGCCAACCACGGCAATCCGAATAACATCGCCGGCAAGGTGAAAGATCAGCTTTCTGAAGTCGGCAGCGGGTTGAAAGAAGTGGAAGTGATCGATGAAACCGGGCGGATTGTCGCATCTGATGATGCACATGAAAATATTGTGGGAAAGCGGACAACCAATGATTTCATTATGCGTGATGTATTGACTTCCACAGAACCGAAAAATTATATGCGTACCGAGCGGGACACGGGCGAGCGTGTCAGTATTGTCACGACTCCGATTAAGGTGGACAATCAGCGCTATGGTATTCTTTATATGGAAAAGTCGCTTGAAAGTGTCTACTCGCAGCTGCGGACCATTAATCAGATTTTGGCGACGGCAACCGCTTTCGCCCTTTTGATCACAGCCGTGCTCGGCATGTTCCTGGCGCGGACGATTGCGAGGCCGCTTGTACAGATGCAGCGGCAGGCAGGTGCTGGCTGTATCCCAAGGGAATTTTACAAGAAAAGTGGACATGATTGAGCAGGATGAAATCGGGCAGCTGGCCGCCTCGTTTAATAACATGACCGAAAAAAACTTCGCGAGGCCAACGCGACGACAGAAGCCGAGCGCCGCAAATTGAAATCTGTCCTGGCCTATATGACTGACGGTGTCATTGCCACCGACCGCAACGGCAATGTCATATTAATGAACAATCGAGCGGAAGAATTGCTTGGCGTTTACCGCCACAATGTCACCGGGTTGTCCGTTCTTGATTTGATTTGCTGAAAATCCGAAACGAATATAAGATAGCCGACCTCTATAATGCGACGGATTCGATTATGCTAGACTTCAGCAATGACGAAGAAGCGATCCTGTTAAAAGCGAATTTTTCTGTTATTAAAAAAGAAAATGGCTTGGTTAGCGGGCTGATTGCCGTCATTCATGATGTAACAGAGCAGGAAGAGGTAGAAATGGAGCGGCGGGGGAATTTGTGCTAACGTGTCCCACGAACTAAGGACACCGCTGACAACGATGAAAAGTTATCTTGAGGCGCTGCAGGACGGAGCTGTCGATGACAAAAGACTGGCGACGAAATTTCTTGATGTCACACAGAACGAAACGGAACGCATGATCCGCTTGGTTAACGACTTACTGCAACTATCAAAACTGGACGCCAAGGATTACACTATCAATCCGCAAAGGACCGATTATGTTGATTTCTGCAACCGCATCATTGATCGATTTGAAATGACGAAAAAACAAAATATCCGCTTTGTGAGGGAGCTGCCCAAGCGCTCATTCTATGTGGATATCGATCGCGACAAATTGACCCAAGTGATCGACAATATCATTTCCAACGCGATGAAATATTCTCCGGAAGGCGGCACGATCACTTTTAAAGTCATTAAGAGAGGTTTAGATGTCAAAACGAAGATCAGTGATCAAGGGGTTGGCATACCTAAGGAAAATTTGACGAAGGTGTTTAACCGCGCTTCTATCGCGTCGATCGGGCTCGATCAAGAAGACTGGGCGGAACCGGGCTCGGTTTGGCTATTGCTAAGGAAATGATTGAGGCGCAGGGCGGCGAAATTTGGGCGGAAAGCGAGTGGAACAAAGGCACGACCATTTTGTTTACGCTCCCGCTGGACACAGGGGGAGATTCGAATGAATAAAGAGACATTCAAGACCCTCCTGCTCGGGGTGCTCGTTTTCGCGAGCGTATCGATGACGACAAATATTTGGTTTTATAAAACCGATTACGAAAATTATAAAGGCCCGTCGGAATCACTAAAAAGTGTTGCCATTGCCGATTCAAAGAATCTCACAGATGTCGTCAGGCCGACGCTTGCATTGACGCAAGAGGATGGACAAATTTTCGGGCAGACGGGAAATACATCGGTGGCTAAAGTTTATCATTTGATACAAAGGGCTTCGTTCATAAATGTCTTTCCGGCCTACGGGCAAAAAAGTGTGCCGGAACGCAGCAACCAGGCATCTATGAGATTCTATTTCCGGCACCTGTAACGGTTGATGTACTTAAGAAAATTTTAAATATAAATTCTGATCAAGTGGCACTGCAAAAGAATATTCTCATGGATCGGATTGAGATTTATCGTGCGAACAGCAAGGGAAAGCGTTTGACGGCCGTGTTTCGAACGGCAAAAGGCACAGCTGTTCTCTACGCTGCGGTCAGCCATTTGAATCTAAATGATCTGCATAAAGCGATCACAAATAAAGAGTTGCGGCCTTACAGTAAGCAATCGTTGAAGAATAAGCTGGTCTATGTTCCGGAATCGTCGACATCGGTTAAGGCAGTCGTTGCTTATTATGAAAGCATTCGGTTTAATGAATTTATCCCCATTTTATTTAATGATCCGGATAATGTTTTCTTAAGTAAAGGAAAAACTGCCTATTCGGATGGAAGCAGCCAGCTTGAAAAGACGGGAAACATTATGCAATATGTCAATCCTGGCAGCGATGATAATAATACACAGGCAGTGAAGATGTCATTCTGCACAGCTATGATTTTATCAACAATTTTAAAGGGTGGACGGATGATTTCGTTCTTGACGATCTGTCTTTATCGAACGACGCTCAGCGCGCTGACGTCGAGTTTCGGATGAAGATTGACAATTATCTCGTTTATAACACGGAATATTATCCTAATCCTTACTTGACAACGATCGATTTGGGATGGAAAAAAAAACGGTGCCCTTCGAGATATGAACCGGACGCTGCTTAATCTCAATCCTATTTATGAAAAAGAATCCTACACACTGGATTCAGGAACGGATATTTTGCGCAAATTACGTTCGGTGTCCATTTCCGCTTCTAAAATTCAAGATTTGCAGATAGGCTATCAGCTGAAAAACCCGGCATTGGAGAGCGGCAGTTCGGTCGAATTAGTCCCGAACTGGTTTTATAAGCAAGACGGGCGCTGGCATGCTGCTTCCGATGCCGTCAATGCCAAAACGCAAATCGGCGAAGAGAGGAAATCGTCATGAATTGGAGCAAAACAAAAACGATTTTCATCATCTGTTTCCTTTTACTTGACGTTTTTTTTTTTAGCCTTTGAACTTTATGAGCGGCATCAGCAGAATCAAGATATCAACGGCTTGGCCGACGGCAGCGTGACCAATATCCTCGACAACGATAATGTTAAACTGAAGACCGGAATTCCTGAAACACCGCACAACATGACCTTTCTTAAAGGGAAGCAGTTCAACTTTTCCAGCTCGGATACGGCGCTTAGTGACATTTCAGCACTGGAAAAACCGTCAAATGGCAAATGGCACAACGGGTCAAAAAATTGCTTTTCAAAACGGCGGTTTGATAGTGAAGGGAGTTTTTCGGCGTCCGCTAACGGCACCTTTGTCGGATAGCAATTTAATAAATAATCTTTTAAGGTTTGTTTATAAGGGAAATTTGTATCAATACTGGAAGACCGACAACAAGTCGAAAACCATGAATTTTGTCCAAACATACGGAAATAAGCCGCCGGTGTTTATCAGCAGCCGCAATTTGCTGCAATTCTCGATCAAAAACGGTAAATTGACATCTTACCGCCAAAGTTTTTTCAAATTTGATAAAACAAATGTGGTCGACGTGATTAGCGCGACAACGGCGATCAATAATTTATGGGAAAAAGATGATATTCCGCTCGCGCTTCATCCTGTGATTGAGAAAGCGGAAATGAGCTACTTAAATTTGGTCGGCGATGCTGAATCAAATCAGCTGGTTTTTGTTCCTTGCTGGCATATTGAAATAAAAACAGACAACGGCTTAAGTGAGTATTTTGTCAACGCGGTATCCGGCACCGTGCAAACGATAGAATAACCAGCGTGCATGGCCGGCGGAAAGCAGCAGTTCGCCTGATCATCGCCCAAAGGGCTGCGGCAGTTTGGTGAAGGGGAGTGAAACAATTGGGACTAAAATATAGTGTGCTGGCAAGCGGCAGTACGGGCAACGCCACGTATCTTGAAACAGGGAAGCAGCGCCTTTTTGATTGATTGCGGGCTGAGTGGGAAAAAAATGATTGGCCTGCTGAAGCAGATTGGCCGCGATCCGAAAGATATCGACGCCATTTTGGTCACCCATGAACACAGCGATCATATCAAGGGGCTCGGCGTCTTTGCCCGGCGGTTTAAGACGCCTGTCTATGCCAATGAAAAGACATGGCGGGCCATGTCGCCGGTCATCGGCGATATTCCGGTCGATCAGAAATTTATTTTTCAAACGGGCACGGTAAAAAGTTTCGGCAGCATGGATATCGAGTCCTTTGAAGTATCGCATGACGCTGCCGAACCGATGTTTTTCGTTATTCGCCACGATGGGAAAAAGCTGACGCTATTGACCGACTTGGGCTATGTCTCAGAGCATATAAAAGGGATCATTGAGGATTCAGATGCTTATATTATTGAGGCCAATCATGATATTCAAATGCTGATGATGGGGCGGTATCCATGGAATGTCAAACGGCGGATACTGGGCGACACTGGCCCATATTCCAACGAGGACGCCGGCCTGGCGCTGACGCAGGTGCTCGGTAACCGGACAAAATCGATTTATCTGGCGCATCTCAGCAAAGATAACAATATGAAAGAACTGGCCAGAATGAGTGTCGAGCAGAAGCTTGAACAATATGGCATACATATAGGCGAGGATTTGGGTATTTACGATACGGATCCGGAAAAAGCAACAAAATTGACAGCCGTTTAGGTTTAAATCTGCTCTTTTGTGGCGATGACTGAATACAGTAGTTTTTGACGGTATCAAAACTGTCACATAATTTGCAATAAGGCAAGTAACCGGTGGTATATTACTCAAAGAGAGCAATTCTCACGAGCGGGAGGCAGATTTCACCGGTGAATGGGCAGATAGATGAAAGAGATGCATGATGTTTACAGGCGCACTTTAAAAAGAGCGGATAGCATTTTTTCTGCGGCTGCCATTCAGGTGGAAAAACCTCACCGTTTAGTTGATACGGAAGAATCAAAAGTGGAATAAGGGAGGCTGAAGCTATTGGGCTATTACGATGATGATCATCTTGGGGAATCATCCGATTCAGGTCGATCCGGAAGAAGGAGGGGCCGGGGTGGATGGTTTTTTTTTTGCCCGGTTTGCTGGGCGCTATTGTCGGCATCGTCTGCTTTTTAATTTTGGCACCTGTTCTCTCTGATCTCGGTGTGCTGCCTTATTCGATCACGACAGGGAATGAACAGAATGCCAGCAATATTTCGGGGCAGGCCCTAAATAAGCAAGTCAATGTCAAAGTCACTTCATCGGTAACAGACGCCGTTAACAAAGTATCGCCGGCCGTTATCGCTGTTGTCAATCTGCAAAAGGCGAATTTCTTTGACAATAAATACACGGAAACGGGCATCGGTTCAGGTATTATATATAAACGAATCGGCAACTACGCCTATGTTGTTACTAATAACCATGTTGTAAAGGGCGCAAGCAAAGTCGAAGTCCGCTTTAATAATAATTCGAAAGTATCGGCACAATACTAGGAAAAGACGGGCTGTATGATCTGGCCGTACTAAAAATCAAGGCAGATAAAGTCAAGAGCGTCGCCGAATTCGGCAACTCTGCGATCCTGAAACGCGGCGAGCCGGCGATCGCGATCGGCAACCCGCTCGGCTTCTCAGGCACCGTAACGGAAGGGATTATCAGCTCAACCAAACGAACGATTCCCGTTGAGAGCAACAATGTCTCCATGCAGGCTCAAGTGCTGCAGACGGATGCCGCCATTAATCCCGGCAACAGCGGCGGTGCGCTTGCTAATATCGCCGGCCAGGTCATCGGCATCAATTCGTCGAAAATATCCGATGAAGACACGGAAGGCATCGGTTTCGCCATTCCGATTAATGTTGCTAAGCCGGTTATCAACAAGCTTGAGAAAAACGGGAAGATTGAGCGCCCGCTCCTCGGCATCAGCATCGTCGATTTGAGCGACGTGCCGTCCGATGAAGCAAAACAGCTCAAGCTGCCTAGCGGTGTGACCAAAGGCCTTGTCGTTACCGGCGTTCAGAAAAACAAACCGGCCGCTCAAAGCGGTTTGCAAGCCGGCGATGTGATCACCGAAATCAATGGCAAGAAAATCACAAGTTATCTGGATTTCTCAACGTACATGTATACGAAGCTGCAGCCTAACCAAACGGTGGAAGTTAAATATTATCGTTTCGGCAAAGAAAAAACGACCAGGCTGACACTTGGAAGCAAAACATTCTCATAAAGCGGAATAACAAAACGGAAATACAGGAGAGGAAAAAAAAAAAACTCTCCTGTATTTTCGTGTGTCGGGTGTAAAATATGGCTTGGGGACTAACGGGTGGCGAAGAACAAATTTTGAACGGGTTACGCGAGCTGCAGGCGAAGGCACACGGGAGCCACTAAACGTGTGCGGGAACGGATGCTGGTGCGTCAATTAAAACCGATCAAGTGACATTTTCCTTCTGATGGAATGTTCATAAACCGATAAATAAGTAGTGGAGTGGACAAGAATTTTTGAGGGACTGCCCTGTGCATAACTTGGCGAAGAAAAGATTTGGCAAACCCAACCCGTGAATAACTGGATTTCTAAATGTTATCCACAAGTTGTCCACAGGTGGATAAGCGTGAATTGTCGGACAAAAATAAAGATTTTATCAGCTTAATTTTTAGCAAATGATGGTGAAAAATAGAGAAATATGCATTAAAATTGAGTAAATAGTAATAAAACAGGTTTTTTTTTGTCAGGGAGGCTGTATTTTGTACATATATTGCTGTTTTAAGCATATCGAACTGGCGTTTGAGGAAATTATCGAAGAATTTGAAAAGGCACCATTATTAGGCAAAATTGAAACAAAAAACAAGTTATCCACAACGTGTAAATACTGCGATTTACCTGCCACATATGTAGTGTCAAACGAATGTACCCATACAGAATATTGAAGGGCCCTGTGGATATGTGGATAATTTCTGTGTATAACCTATGCATAAGGACGGGATAAGTTGTGTGAATATCAAAATTTTAACAGTCGGCAAACTTAAAGAAAAATACTTCAAGCTGGGGATTGCCGAATATGTAAAACGCTTTGGTGCTTACGCGAAAGTGACAATCATCGAAGTGGCCGACGAGAAATCTCCTGATCATTTAACCGAAACAGAAATTGATCAAGTCAAAAAAAAAACGGAAGGCGAGCGCCTTTTAAGCAAAATCTCCGCTGACCAGTACGTGATCGCCCTGGCGATCAAAGGCAAGCAGCTGACGTCTGAAGCTTTTGCCAAACAAATCGCCGATCTGACGACCTATGGTCACAGCAACATTGCATTTGTCATCGGCGGCTCCCATGGCCTGAGCGACGATGTGCTGAACCGCGCCGACTTTCAGTTATCCTTTTCGGCCTTCACCTTCCCGCACCAGCTGATGCGGTTGATTCTCGTTGAGCAGATTTACCGGGCGTTTAAAATTAATCGGGGAGAACCGTATCATAAGTAAGTGAGGTCTAAATGTATGGTCTTTTCGAAGCTAGTCAAATAAATAAACTTTAATGATATACTAGATGTAGTAAAAAATGGAGGTGTTAAAAATGAAATGGGAGCAAATTCGTGAGCATTATCCAGAACAATGGGTACTTGTCGAAGCTATCTCTGCTTATTCAAAAAATTCAATCCGCCATCTTGAAGAACTATCAGTCATTTCAAATTTCCCCGAGTCAACTTCTGCATGGAAAGCATACAAAAAAACATTTATTTAGCCGACCCTTCTCGTGAATATTATATTTTCCATACGGACCATGAAACAATTGAAGTAAAAGAACAAAAATTTATTGGGATTAGGAGACAATTCCAATGAAAATTCACATGCAGGATGGTTTGCCAATAGTATCTGTATCACTTGCATATAAAGGGAAAGCAATCCGATTGGATGATATACTTTTGGATACAGGTTGTTCAACTACAATCTTTGATACAGATAAAGTTGAAGAAGTGGGTATAACCATAGACCGAAAAAATGGGAGACCAAGAAGGTATATGGAGTTGGCGGTGAAAGCGAATTGTGCTATGAGCAAACTGTAACAGAGTTGGAAATTGATAGTTTGCTGCTAGATTCCTTACAAATACAATTAGGAATGACAAAAGAGACATATGGTTTCAATGGAATTCTTGGTGTCGATTTTATGATTAAATCAGGTTTAATAATTGATTTTAAACAAAGAATGACTTTTAAGAATTGAGAAAAAACCCTCATTTAGATACGTTAAGGTGAACCGTATCATAAGTGAGTAAGAAATTTATATCTACTCCTAGGTGCAGTTATTTACATTGATCGATAAATTTGGAATACAATTAAAAAAATAAGTTGTTTAATATCCATAATTAAACGATCATCCTATCATTTATACATAATTATATATAAACATTATACCATTTAGATATTTTTAATATAAATAGACTTTATATAATAATATCCAGAGTCTGAAAAAAGAATAAATAGTTAACGGATACCTTCATAAGGCCTGCATGAAATCCAATCGTAAAAACTAATTTCAGGGCTAGCTGCAACGACATACAGCCTTTGAGCTTGATTTGGCCTATTTTTATTTTGCGCTTTATCAGGGAATCAGGAGCCATTTTTTTAACGAGATTTTTTCAGCTGGGGTTATTTTCATGTTAAAGCCCTGTATCATCGGGCTTGTCCCCTGTTCTTTGGCAGGTATCTTTAAAGGAACGACTTCCTCATAATGGATTTAACAGTATACTGCCGTCAAAAATTTACCAGCTTTAAAATCGTTCATAACTGTTATATAATAGTAAAAAATATTTTTAATCTATAAACAATAGTGATACACTATTATAAGGGATAATTGATCCGGAAAAGGTGCGTGACGAGGCCGCGCTTTGGCTTGCTGCAACGCCTGAGTGGGAGGGCCCGCATCTTTTCTGCGGTTCTCTTAGGGTATAAGGAGGTAAACATGAGCGACAGACAAGTTAGTACAGACGTTATCTTAATTGGTGCCGGAAATGAGCGCGACTTTGGGAACACTGCTAAAAGAATTAGCGCCGGACTGGAACATTACAGTGTTTGAAAAGCTCGACAAACCAGGAGAGGAAAGCTCTAACGAGTGGAATAATGCGGGAACGGGGCATTCCGCACTGTGCGAGCTTAACTACACCGTCGAAAAAAACCGGACGGCTCTTTAGATATTAGCAAAGCGTTAAGAACGAATCAACAGTTTCAGGTTTCAAGGCAGTTTTGGTCTTATCTTGTCAACAGCAATCTGATCCAAAATCCGCAGGACTTTATTAGGCCATTGCCACATATGAGTTTGGTGCAAGGTGAAAAAAAAGACGTAGACTTTTTGAAAAAAAAAAACGTTTTAAAGCGCTTTCGAGCAATCCTCTGTTCGAAGGGATGGAATTTTCCGATGACCCGGAAAAACTAAAAAAAAAAATGGATTCCGCTTATTATGGAAGGGCGGACATCGAATGGACCGATGGCGGCAACAAAAATTGATTCCGGAACGGATGTCAACTTCGGTGCTTTAACGCGGATATTGTTTAAACACTTAAAAAGTAAAAATGTCAATGTAGAATACAAACATAAGGTTGAGGATATTAAGCGGACCGGCGACGGCTGGGAATTGAAAGTGCGGGGAAGCGATACTCTCGAATACCACAAGGCAAAATTCGTCTTTATCGGCGCCGGCGGCGGAAGCCTGCCTCTGCTGCAAAAAAAAAAACGTATTCCGGAAAGCAAACATTATGGAGGATTCCCGGTAAGCGGACTGTTCCTGGTATGTAAAAATCCGGAAGTTATCGCGAAGCATCATGCAAAGGTATACGGCAAAGCTGCTGTTGGCGCTCCGCCGATGTCCGTTCCGCACCTTGATACACGATTTATCGACAACAAAAAGTCATTGCTCTTTGGACCGTTTGCCGGTTTCTCGCCAAAATTCTTAAAAACAGGTTCAAATATGGATTTAATTAATTCTGTAAAACCGAATAATGTCTTTACGATGCTGGCGGCCGGCTTCAAAAACATCCCGCTGACCAGATACTTACTCCAACAACTAAGATTGTCAAAAGAGCAGCGTATTGAAGAATTGCGCGAGTTTGTTCCGAACGCGAAAGCTGAAGACTGGGATATTGTCGTTGCGGGCCAACGTGTGCAAGTGATTAAAGATACGGAAAAAGGCGGCAAAGGAACGCTTCAATTTGGCACGGAAGTGGTCAGCAGCGCAGACGGCTCGATCGCCGCGCTGCTCGCTGGTGCTTCACCAGGGGCTTCAACCGCCGCTAATATCATGCTTAACTTAATTAATTAAAAAATGCTTCCCGCAACAACTGAAAGATTGGGAACCGAAATTAA
The DNA here is from genome assembly GCA_030437565.1 of Terrilactibacillus sp. S3-3. Taxonomy (GTDB): domain Bacteria; phylum Bacillota; class Bacilli; order Bacillales; family Sporolactobacillaceae; genus S3-3. Next base: position 3,544,689 of record CP129291.1, on the reverse strand, counting down.
AAGAAATGATTCCTTCTTATGGCGTGTCATTATTGGATCATCCGGAGCTTATCCGCGAGATTCATACTACGACAGCGCAGGCGCTCGGCTTGGCAGGCAAAGAACAGCACGTATAAGCTGCCTAAATGTTTCAGTCATGCCGGGTAAAAGGACGGGCAAGCGATATCTTGCGGAAATCCGAGTCCGCTATCTTAACAAAAAAAAATTAAAGTATATTAAAGGGAGCATAATTGCCGCTTTGGCAAATTATGCTCCCTTTACATTTCAAATTGCATACTTGAATCAATTATCAAAACTGGCCAAAGAGATTATGCACTTAAAAAAATAAATATGCTATACTATTGAATGGATTATTATGTTTATGTATATTCTAAATCTCTTAACGTTTAAAAGATCTGAAACAGTTTATCGCTGCAAATTTATTGAAGGATTGTTTATTATAGCGCCATCATGGGAGATGGGAATAGTGGATACGCAATATTTGGACTTATTGGCCAAGAAATATGATTGTGAAGAAAAAGTCGTGACCGAATTAATTAACCTTGAGGCCATTTTAAATCTGCCAAAGGGGACCGAACACTTTGTCAGTGATTTGCATGGAGAGTATCAGGCTTTTCAGCATGTACTCAGAAATGGATCCGGGATGTCGGGAATGTCAAAGAAAAATCAAAGAGCTTTTTGAGGGACGGATGTCTGAAAGTGAAATCGATCAATTTGCGACATTGGTCTATTATCCGGAAGACAAACTCCGGCTGATCGAAAGTGCCGCAAAAGATGAGCAAAAACTGTATCAATGGTATGCAAAAACAATCGAGCGTCTGATTGAACTCGTCTCATTCGCCTCATCCAAGTACACGCGTTCTAAGCTGCGGAAGGCATTGCCCGAGCAATTTGTTTATATCAGTGAGGAACTGCTGTATAAGACGGATAACGCGAATAAAAAAGAGTATTACAGCGAAATTATGAAACGGATCATCTCGCTTGGCCAGGCGGATAAGCTGATCACCGGCCTTGCTTATACTATTCAGAGACTGGTTGTCGATCATCTTCATGTCGTCGGGGATATCTATGATCGCGGACCGGATCCGCATAAGATTATGGATACATTGATCAACTATCATTCGGTTGATATTCAATGGGGAAATCATGATGTGCTGTGTGGGGGCTTATGCCGGGTCAAAGGTCTGCCTGGCCAACATTATCCGTATCTGCGCAAGGTATGACAATTTGGATATTATTGAAGATGTCTATGGCATTAATCTTCGCCCTTTGCTGAATCTGGCGGAAAGATACTATGATGATAATCGTGCGTTCCGTCCGAAATGCAATGAAGCCGATAAGGCGCTCACTGACGAAGAAAGGCTGCAGATAACGAAAATGCATCAAGCGATCGCGATGATTCAATTTAAACTAGAGATGCCGATCATTAAGCGGCGGCCTGACTTCAACATGGATCGCAGGCTGCTGCTGGAAAAAAAATCGATTATGATAAAGAAACGATCACTCTGAACGGGACAACCTATCAGCTGCGAGATACCTGTTTTGCTACGATCGATCCGCAGCATCCCTACCGGCTGCTTGAGGAAGAAGAGCAGGTAATCGATAAGCTGCTCTCGGCTGTCCAGCATTCGGAAAAGCTGGCCAGACACATGATTTCTCATGGAAAAAGGGAGCCTTTATTTGAAGTATAATGGAAATTTGCTCATTCATGGCTGTATTCCCTTAAACGAAGATGGAACGATGAAGAAAATGGTGATTGGCGGCGAGGCGTATGCCGGGAAGGAATTGCTGGATAAATTTGAGTACTATTTGCGTTACGGCTTTGCCCATCCGGAAATCACCGATGATCTAGCGACAGATATGATTTGGTATTTATGGACCGGAGAGAACTCTTCTCTTTTTGGGAAAAAAGATATGACGACTTTTGAAAGATATTTTATCCAAGAGAAAGAGTCTCACTTTGAAGAAAAAAACCCTTATTATAAGCTGCGCGAAGATGAAGAGATTTGCCGGAAACTTTTGCGGGAATTTGATCTCAATCCGGATCAAGGCCATATTATTAACGGACATACGCCGGTTCAGGAAATTAATGGAGAAAACCCGATCAAGGCCAATGGCAAAATCGTTGTGATTGACGGCGGCTTTTCGAAGACCAAAAAAACAGGTATTGCCGGCTATACCTTGCTATATAATTCTTACGGCATGGAATTGGTCGCCCATAAACGGTTTACTTCAAAGGAAGATGTCGTTCGAAACGGTATGGACGTTCTGTCTGTGAAGCGCTTAGTCGATCGCGAGTTAAAAAGGAAAAAAGTATTGGAAACCAATGTCGGTAAGCAATTACTGAAGCAAATAGACGCATTGAATGATCTGCGGGAATATTTATACGGACATAGAGAGCGACCCGGAGACGGAGCGCTCGCTCATCCGCCTGTTCATAGTTTATGATGATGTTTCACACCTTGACAGGACCGCCTGCTTTTCTAGCCGGACGGTCTATTTTTTTTTTACAAACAGGCCCTATTCTTCAGATGCTGGGAATTATTTTTTGAAATATTTGATTATCGCCTTTCCATTTGATTAAATATCTATTTGGAGACCGTTCACAGTCCGTTCATAAATGGGGATTATTATTTCAGTAGGTCGGTTAAATGTGGAAAGTAAAGGCAGGCAATGTCAGTAAAGGAGGAACTGAAATCTCTTAACGGTAGAAGTTCATTGAAAACTGCAAATACAGGCGGTTATTGAAGAGGGAGGAATTGGAATGAAGCGTGGACATAACGGGGCAGCAGTGCCGGGTCATGGCAATTGGGCTGTTGAGGCGCGCGGACTTGTCAAAACATTTGGCGATAATCGTGCGGTTGACGGCGTGAATCTGAATGTGCATGCCGGGACGATCTACGGCGTGCTTGGTCCTAACGGAGCCGGCAAGACCACTACAATCAGAATGCTTGCGACTTTGCTGCGGCCGGACGCGGGTTTGGCATGCATCTTCGGGCACGATGTAATGAAAGAGCCGCAGATCGTGCGGCAATTGATCGGGGTGACCGGTCAGTACGCGTCGGTTGACGAGTCGCTCAGCGCTACCGAAAATCTAGTCATCTTCTCACGGCTTCTGGGGCTCGGGCGCCGGGAGGCACGGCAAAAGGCGGCCGATTTGCTAGAAGAATTCAGTTTAACGGAAGCGGCGAAGCGTCCGCTGAAACATTTCTCCGGCGGGATGCGCCGCCGCCTGGATCTGGCGGCAAGCCTCATTGCCCAGCCTCCTCTTATTTTTTTTTAGACGAACCGACAACGGGGCTCGATCCGCGCACACGCAATCAGATGTGGGAGACGATTCGCCGCTTAGTCAGCACCGGATCCACCGTCTTGTTAACCACGCAATACTTGCAAGAGGCGGATGAACTGGCTGATCGAATCGCAGTTATCGATCGCGGAAAAGTCGTTGCTGAGGGAACCGCAGATGAACTGAAGGCGTCGGTGGGGCGCTCATCGCTGCAATTGAGGATTCAAAATCCACAGGACATCGAAAGTGCCCGGCGAATCGTCGAACAGGTACTGAAAGTCCAGTCCACGTTGTCGCCGGAAGCCGGCAGAATCACAGCGGCGATGGCCGATGCCGACCTAGTCACGGATCTGCTGATTACGCTCAGAGAGGCAGGGATTCGGCTGGCTGAATTGAGCGTGCAGAAACCGACACTGGACGAAGTCTTTCTGACGATCACCGGACATGGCGTCAAAGAGGATGAAGTAAAAGAGAGCGATAGCACAGATAAAACGAGGGAGGCAAGAGCATGAAAAGTATTCCTGCTCAACCGGCCGCTGCTCGAGAGCTGAAAAACAGCACGAGCTTTTCTCAGACAGTACGCAATTCTTTAACGATGGCTTACCGAGGCGTGTTGAAGATTCGCCGTACGCCTGAGCAACTGTTTGACGTCACGCTTCAGCCAATCATCTTTACTCTGATGTTTACCTACATTTTTGGCGGGGCGATCTCCGGTAACGTGCAGAACTATTTGCCGGTGATCATTCCCGGCATTCTCGTGCAGACCGTGATCACAACCTCCATTGTCACCGGTGTCCAGCTGCGTGAGGATATGGATAAAGGCGTATTTGATCGGTTTAAGTCACTTCCGATTGCGCGGATTGCGCCGCTTGCGGGAGCCCTGTTAGCAGACACGATCCGTTATACCATTGCAACAGTGCTCACTTTTACCATGGGGTATATCATGGGGTATCGACCCGACGGCGGGCTGGGTTATGTCGTCATCGCCGGGCTGCTCGTGATTGTCTGTTCCTGGGCAATCAGCTGGATTTTCGCCTTCTTTGGCGTCATTGCCCGAACGGCCTCCAGTGTCCAGGGGATTTCGATGCTTGTGCTGTTTCCGCTTACTTTTCTTTCTAATGCTTTTGTACCGGTCCAAACCATGCCCGACTGGCTTCAATGGATTGTGAAATTTAATCCAATCTCGCATCTGATCACGGCTGTCCGCGAGCTGACCAATAAAGGAACCGTCGGCTGGGATTTGATGATCTCGCTCATCGGTGCAGCCGTGATTGTAGCGATCTTCGCACCGATCACGGTACGTGCCTATATGCGCCGTACGTGACTTAAAAGATTTATAAGTTCCTGCATAAAAAACAGGCTCCGAAACAAGAGCCTGGTTCTTTTAACCTTTCCATAACTTTAAACGGCTCGCCGGCGTCGGGCAGCCATATCCCTCGTGCGAAAAACCCTTCTTATCAAGCTAATCTTATTTTAAAAATCCTGGTAGCCGAATTCGTGGACGATCCGGCAGTCTCCATCTTTGTCTTGAATAGCGATCGCCGGCAGCGGCATCCCGTTAAACGTCGTGTTTTTCACCATCGTGTAGATCGCCATGTCGCCAAAGATTAACCGATCGCCATTTTTTAGCGGCTGATCGAATGAATAGTCACCAATGGTATCGCCGGCGAGGCAGGTTTGGCCGCCGAGGCGATACGTGAACGGCTTCTCGCCCGGTTCCCCAGATCCAAGAAGAGGAGGGCGATAGGGCATTTCCAGCACATCCGGCATATGGCAGGATGCCGACGTGTCAAGAATGGCAATATCCATTCCATTTTGCAGCGTATCAAGGACCGTCGTCACCAGAAATCCTGCGTTGAGAGCAACGGCTTCCCCTGGTTCAAGATAGACTTCGAGACCGTATTTATCCTGCATGCTCTTAATACAGTCCTCGAGTAATGGAATGTCGTAAGCTTCTCTCGTGATGTGGTGGCCGCCGCCAAAGTTAATCCATTCCATTCGCCCAAGCCACGGCCCGAATTTGTCTTCAACAGCATGAAGTGTTGTTTCTAAATCGTCGGCGTTTTGCTGGCAAAGCGTGTGGAAATGCAGTCCTGAAACACCTTCAAGCAGATCGGGGCGAAAATGCTCTTTTGTGACACCGAATCGCGAACCTGGCGAGCAGGGATCATAGATGGCATGCCCGACTTGTGTGGAGCATTCAGGATTGATCCGCAGGCCGACTCGTTTGCCGGCTTGAAGCACCTTATCTTTGAACTTTTCCAACTGCGAAAAAGAATTGAAGCTGATATGATCGCAAATGGATATAATTTCATCGATTTCATCATCGCGGTAGGCGGGGGAAAAGACATGATTTTCTTTTCCCATTTCCTCATGGCCGAGGCGAGCCTCGTACAACCCGCTTGCCGTTGTCCCGCTTAAATACTCGGCAATGAGCGGATACAACGTATACATTGAAAAGGCTTTTTGGGCCAGAACAATCTTGCATCCTGTCCGTTTCATCACCCCGTTCAGGATTTTCAGATTCTTTTCCAAAAGCTCTTCATTAATGACATAGCATGGTGTTGGCAATTCTTCAAATTTCATTTCAGTCCACTAGCTCCGGATCGAAGCTTTCCTTCCACGGCAGTCCCCATTTGTTTAATGCCTCCATGAATGGATCAGGATCAAACTCTTCAATATTGTATACGCCCTTGGCATTCCATGTTCCCGTGATTAGCATCATCGCACCGATCATCGCCGGAACGCCGGTTGTATAAGCGACGGCTTGAGAACCCACTTCTTTATAGCATTTTTCATGATCACAGACATTGTAGAGATAATAGGTTTTATCTGTGCCGTCTTTTTTGCCGCGGAAGATGCAGCCGATGTTCGTTTTGCCCTTTGTACGCGGTCCTAGTGAAGACGGATCCGGCAGGACGGCTTTCAAGAATTGCAGCGGCACGATTTGTTTTCCTTCGAATTCAATTGGCTCAATCGACGTCATGCCGACATTTTCCAGGCATTTCAGGTGGGTCAGATAACTTTGACCAAATGTCATGAAGAAACGGATTCGTTTGATACCGGGAATATTTAAAGCAAGCGATTCGATTTCTTCGTGGTGCAGTAAATACATATCCTTCTCGCCGATTTCCGGGAAGTTATACACGCGTTTGATTTCCATCGGCTCGGTCTCAACCCACCTGCCGTTTTCCCAGTAGCTGCCTTTGGCCGAAACTTCGCGGATATTGATTTCGGGATTGAAATTCGTGGCAAAAGGATAGCCATGGTCGCCCGCATTGCAGTCCAGAATATCGATATATTCAATTTCATCAAACTGATGTTTCAGCGCATAGGCGGAAAAGACACTTGTGACACCGGGGGTCAAAACCGCTTCCTAAAAGAGCGGTGATCCCGGCCTCTTTGAAGCGTTCACGGTAGGCCCATTGCCATTTATATTCAAATTTTGCCGTATCTTCCGGCTCATAGTTGGCTGTATCCATATAATTTGTTTTTTGTTGCCAGGCAGGCATCCATGATCGTTAAATCCTGATATGGCAAGGCCAGGTTCATGACGATATCCGGCTGAACCTTTTCAATCAAGGCCACCAGCTCGTCCACATTATTTGCATCAACTTGCGCCGTTGTCATTTTCGTTTTTCCGCCGTCCAGTTTTAGCTTTTAAGGCGTCACATTTTGACTTTGTCCGGCTGGCGATGCAGATTTCTTCAAAGACATCACTGTTTTGGCAGCATTTATGGATCGCTACGGATGCCACGCCGCCGCAGCCAATAATAAGAGCTTTTCCCATTCACTTATCTCCTGACTAAATAGATTTTTCAAATTAAAGGATCTCCGTAGTGTCCCCTACGGGGTTTACGGAGATGTCATCACTTCTCGTAAAAAAACGAAAAAGCAAGTGCAAAACGCATATTCGCGCACAACACTTGCTTAAGATATCATCATCAATATGAAAAAAAAAAGCACAAGCATATCCATGGCAAAAGCCATACATATACATCCTGCCAAGGCAGAAAGCTCTTTGATATTCAATAAATATCGGATAGGATCAGAGTCTATATAGCAAATAATTACTTTTACCACTCTTATTGACCGTTTCACAAGTTGATGTGCGTATGCACCGGTTGTAAAGTAACCAACTTATAAAATTTTGAGCTTTTAACTCAATCAATAAAGCAACTAAAGTTGCCAATCGGCATTTGACCCGGCTGTCCGCATGGCCTTTACTCCCCTGTGGAAGTGGTCAAAATTATCTGCTTGGAAAGACCCGGATACTTGAATATTAGCTTTCCAATCAATACCCTTTTATCTTATCAACATCTAATAAAAATAGCAATGCAAAAAAAACTTACAAACTCATGCAGCAAACGGGTGGATTTAAGTCGGCGTGAATGGCCGCGAACCGCCATATCCCATGATATAATATGTAAAGAATATTCGGAAGATGATGAGGAAGAATTTTTAAGATAAGATGGTTTGATTCAGCTTGCGAAAAAAAAAAAAAAAAGCAGGTGATCTCATGATTTTTAAAGACCTATTAAATAAAGTAAAATGGGCCGAAATCGAAAAAGGTCTGAAAACCCTTTATGGCCTGGAGAATTCCGCTCCGTACAAGGGCATATTCGAAAAACTACTTGCCGAACAACCTATTGTTAATGAAAATTTGAAAATTTGTGTTGAAAAGACAGAAGACGGTTACGATGTATTTGGTCTTGAAAATAACGAATCATTGGCTCTGGAGTTAACAAGCTGGAAGGAATGGCTCGGCTTTTCAGTATGTACAGCTGATATGTCTCCGTCTGATTTTTGTTGCTCATGCGCTTTGGGAGATGACATTTTACGGCAGTGAAGAACAAAATGGAGACCACTAAAAAAGGGCTTGATGAGGAAGCCAGAAAAATAGTCAATCATGAATATACGATTATAAAAGAAGATTGTGCCTTCTGTAAGGGGACAGGACGGCTGGAAGCTGAAGCATGCAGTCTATGCCAGGGAACCGGAAAAAAATGCAGATTATTTCATTTGATGATGACGACGCCCAGTAAATGAAGTAAGAGAGCGAGTGAACGGCAAACAAACCTGCCAAGAAGTGGCAAGTTTGTTTGCCGGGGGGATGTCGCGGCTGCCATTAAAAACCGTATTCTTTTTCTTTCTCTGCGCGGATGGTGGTTGTATAGGTTTTCGTTAAGACGACCGTATCTTCTACCAGCCGATCGATTCGCTCTAATATGTCATCGTTCTTAATCTCTTTGCGATAAAAATCTTTTTTTCCTCAATAAATACATAGGTTTGCACGATCTGTGCCTTCATATAAGCTAGAATGGGTTTCAATTGTTGTTCCGCAACTAAATAGTGCTTTGGCGAGCCGGCGGTGACAACCATGCCGACTACTTTATCACGGAAGGCGTTTACCGGCAGTAAGTCGAAAATGTTTTTCAATGTTGCGGGAATCGACGCCTGAAAAATAGGTGTGCCAATAATAATCGCATCGGCTTCCATCAAACATGTCGCGACATATTTTGTGTCACCCTCGTATTCCAAATAATTGCGGCCATCGCTAAAGTGGACGTCGTAATCCGCTAGATCAATCAATACGGCGTCTGCATCCGGATAATTTTCCTTCAGCGTTTTGAACGTGTAGTCCATCGCCGTTCTTGTTTTACTGCCGATTTTTGAACCGGATAATCCGACAATCTTCATGTTTTCACCTTCCTATCTTTTTGCTGTATATTTTCTGATTGCCGGCAGAATGTCTGTACCAATCACGTCCACATTTTTCATGACTTGATCAAATGGCATACCGCCAAAATCAATTTGTGCGATATAACGCTGATTACCGAATAATTCGTGCTGATGAGAAGAGAATTTTTCAATGATTTGCTGCGGACTGCCGACATTCATAATATTATGAGGATCCGCGCCTTGTGCAAAAAGCCGCTTATAAAAGCCTTGTCCGTTCGTCCGTTTCATCCCTTCGTTGATCCGGGGATACAGGTCTTGCAGCGCCTGCCGGGTTGTTTCAGCTGCATAGAAAAAGCCGGCCGTCGCGATGGGGAGATCCGCCGGATCAAAGCCGTTCGATCGTGCTGCTTCCCGGTAAGCATCGATCGTTCGTTTAAAAATAGAGGCAGGGCCGCCCAAGTGAGCCATAAACATCGGAACACCGGCATAACCCGCCTTAACGGCACTGGCCGGGGATCCGCCCACCGCCCGCCATATAGGCAGAGATCCATTTTTAGGCCGGGGAAGAATCTTCGCGTGATTCAATGGAGCACGGAATTTTCCTTGCCAATTCACAACGTCCTCTTCATTTATTTTCAATAGCAAGTCAAATTTTTCCTCAAACAGCTCTTCATAATCGTGAAAATCGTAACCCAATAAATCAAAGAGTCCGGTTCTTGACGCGCGGCCGGCGATGATTTCCGCACGGCCGCCCGATATCGAATCAAGCGTTGCGAAATTTTCATATACGCGCACTGGGTCCGATGTGCTGATAATCGTGGAAGCGCTGCCAATTTTTATGTTTTTTGTCGCCTGAGCAATCGCCGCGAGCACAACAGCGTGGGCTTGTGTTACAAAAAATTCTTGATGACTTTCTCCAACACTAAAAAAAGTCAATCCCTGCCTGGTCGGCCAGCTGCGCATATTCAATGATTTCGTGAATCCGCTGTTCGGCAGAAATGCGTTCGCCAGTCAGAGGATCCGGTAAGTGGTCGCCGAGTGTATAAATACCGAATTCCAGTCCTTTATTCGGATCAATGCGATATTTTTTTCATTGTTTATCCGGCCTTTCTATTCTGAGATGATTCACTGGTCTATAGATGTAATCGGTCAATCCCTGCAATAGGGAAGTTTAACAATTCTATTCATCTTCCTATTCGCTTTTTACAATGTTATTATAGAAGATAATATCCATTTTTGTAAGTACACACTTTGAAGTGGTATAGTATACAAAAGGATACTAATAGAGGGATTGCAAATGAAAATAGAACCCAATTTATGTCGCGTGGAAGATGCCTTAAGCATCTTAGTTGGAAAATGGAAACCGATTATTTTATTGTATTTGTTAAGGTACGGTACGCTGAGATTCAGTGAACTGAAACGCAATGTCACCGGCATTACCCAGAAAATGCTGACCAAGCAGCTGCGGGAATTAGAAGAAGAGGACATCGTCAAGCGCGTCGTCTATCCACAGGTTCCACCCAAAGTAGAATATTCGATAACCGAATATGGAAGGAGCTTGCAGCCGATATTGGAAGCGATGCATGAATGGGGGACGAAGCATCTCCTGCACAAACAGCAAAAAGAAGCCGGATATTCAAAGACAGGCACTGAAAAAAGCGGCGATCTAAAAGGATAAGCAGCTTTCTAGTAGAAAGACTTTAGCTACGGCATTTTGACTTTTTTGAGGTCAAAGGATGACGGCATGTTGCATCCGGTTAAGCATCATGGCGTCAAGTCATCATCCTTTGAGCGCGGCAAAATTACATCACATGACATGATGGAGGAGTACATGAGATTTAAGAATCTTTTTTTCCACATTCATTACTGTAAACGGAGGCTTAACGAACTTGCAAGGCATCCAAGAAAAATCACCCGGATTCTTCAGCACCATGAACTGGCTTTTTTTTTACCGGCGGAAAGGGCAGACTGATTATCGGAAAGAAAAGTTATCCGGTTAAAGACGGTATGCTGGTTTATCTATGTCCGGATGTCCGGCATACCCTGGAGCTGGATACTGTGGACGATACCGATGAGCCTGTCAGCGTCCTGACCGTCCACTTTAGTTACGCCAGTGTGAATTTCGGCTGCGACAAATGGGAGATCAATGCCGAGGCCCAAATGTTTCCCTTTCTTTTTGCGCAGAGCTGAAGGATTATTATCAGATTGATGACATATTTAAGAAATTAGTCGGCAGTTGGTATGCGAAACGGCCGGGTTATGAATTTGTGTCAAAAACGTTTCTTCAGCAGCTGTTAATCGCCATTATGCAGAACATAAAAAAAAAGATCGCAACGATTCAGCGTCTTTAAAGGTGGAAAAAATAATCGACTACATGCACCAAAAGATAAACAGCCAAGTGACGCTGACTGAATTATCAGAGATGGCGCAGCTGTCGCCTTCCTATTTGGCCAGAATTTTCAAGCAAACGACGGGCTATTCGATTATTAGTTATTTTACCAAGATAAAAATGGACAAAGCGAAAGAAATGATTATAGAAGGCAATAAAAAAATAAAAGAGGTCGCGCGGGTGCTTGGATTTGCCGATGAGTTCTATTTTTCAGCCGGATTTTTTTTTAAAAAAACGGAAGGAATCAGTCCTTCGGAATTCTATGGCAAGAATGTCCATGGATTATAATATTATATGTTATAAAGCAGATTATTAAGATAAAATAAAAGCGTTATTGTTCATTGCCTCCGAACAGCTATTGCGTCAAAAGCCACGGAAGGCTTATTTTTTTGTCACCCGGCATTTTTAAGTTGGGTATGGAATGTGCTGTTTCCTAGTACTATTAAATGAGAATAATAAAAAAATAGAAATAGACAACATAAAGGTTAAAATCTTTAATTGCAGGTTCAAAATGAAAACGGAATTTTTCAAATAAGAGGAGAGAGAAAATGGAAGAAGAATCAACGATCAGCCCGAAATATAAATGGGTCGCGTTATCCAACACGACACTCGGGGTGCTGATGGCGACGATCAATCAATCTATTCTTATTATCGCCCTGCCGGTTATTTTCAATGGATTAAAGGTCAATCCATTGGCAAGCGGACAAAGCGGCCTCTTATTATGGGTACTGATGGGATTCAACATTGCCATGACCATTTTTCTAGTGACGCTGGGGCGGCTGTCCGACATCTAGGCCGGGTGAGATTGTACAATCTTGGGTTTCTCATTTTTACAATGGGTGCCGTCTTGGCGTCCATTACTTGGAGCACCGGGACCGCGGGTGAAGTGGAACTGATCATCTTCCGGCTGATCCAGGGCATTGGCGGCGGGTTCTTGTTTGCCAACAGCGCGGCGATTCTGACCGATGCTTTCCCTGAAAATCAGCGGGGGATGGCCCTTGGCCTGAATCAAGTCGCGGCTGTCGGCGGCAGCATCATCGGTTTGCTGGTCGGCGGGGGGGCACTGGCGGGAACCGGCCATTGGCGGTCGATTTTTTTTTGTAAGTGTCCCTGTCGGTTTAATCGGAACGGTATGGGCCTATATTGGTCTGCACGAAATCAAAGCAAGAGATAAGAAGAAGGTCAAGCTCGATGTTCTGGGGAACCTGACATTAGCATTAGGTTTACTTGGCATTATGCTTGGTTTAACTTATGGCATCATGCCTTACGGTTCTCAGGCGATGGGCTGGATGATGAGTCCGCTCGTGCTGACCGGTTTAATCGGCGGTTTCATCTTATTGCTTTTATTTATCATCGTCGAGCGAAAGGTAGAGCAGCCGTTATTTGACTTATCGCTGTTTGCCATTTGGCCGTTTACCGCCGGGAATCTAAGCGGGATACTTGGGGCTTTATCACGCGGCGGTTTGCAGTTCATGCTGATTATTTGGCTGCAGGGCATCTACCTGCCGATCCACGGGATTTCCTATGCGGATACGCCGCTGATAGCGGGATTGTATACGATTCCGCAGCTGATTGGTTTTTTCATGGCCGGCCCTCTCAGCGGAATGCTTTCCGACCGCTTTGGCTCCCGGTATCTTGCGACATTTGGCATGATTGTCACGGCGCTCGGCTTTTTCTTACTGAATACATTGCCGATTGATTTTAATAAATGGCTTTTTTGGTTCTATTTATTGATTATAGGGGCGGGCATGGGCTTCTTTTCGTCCCCGAACACGGCCGCGATTATGAACGCAGTGCCGGCCAAGTTCCGCGGTGTCGCGTCAGGTATGCGATCAACCTTTACGAATGCCGGAACGATGCTGAGCCTTGGCGTGTTTTTTTTCAATCATGATTGCCGGCCTTGCCCAGAAATTGCCGCAGGCCATGTCCGGCGGCTTGATCGCCCACGGCGTTCCGGTTCAGGTGGCCAATAAAATTGCCGAACTGCCGCCGACATCGTCGCTGTTTGCCGCGCTGCTGGGCTATAATCCTTTACAAAGCCTCGTGCCTAAGCAGGTACTGGATGCTTTGCCAGCCGCGCAGGCGAAGATCATCACGGGGCATACCTTTTTCCCGCATTTGATCGGAGGAGCATTTCTGCACGGGCTGTCGCTCACCTTTATTATGTCGATGCTGATGTCGCTCGTAGCAGCTGTTATTTCCTTCCTGCGCGGTAAACGGTATATCAATCATGAAGAAAAAGTGATTGGAAAGTCTGACCAAAAATAGACAGGACGGCAAAAAAAGAGAGGCCGCAAAACAAATCGTTCTTGAGCCCACGGAGTAAAATTTGTATCCGGTTATTTTGGATTAATGGTACAATGAAGGAAAGCTATGTACGAAACTAAAGAATAGAGAATAAAAAAACGAGGGAGACAAAATAAGGGGCGGTAAAGGGCGTTTCTGACGTTCTTTCCAATCCTATTAAAATAGGAAGGAGAATCACATCAATGTCTTTAAGCAATATTTCGCTTTCCAATCCTTACCTGCTTAATCCTTTGTCTCAAGCACCATCGGCATCGTCTTCATCAAGTACGGAAACAAGCAAGTCAACGAATAACACAGCAAATTTTGCTGATTTGCTTGCCTTTGAATTGTTGTCCGGTTCATTATCGTCGCCGCTAAACAGTGCGATTTCAGGCACGGATAATTTGAGCACAGGTTCAAGCGGCTTGGCTAACTTACTTTCATCGTCGTCTTCAACCTCCAGTACATCATCATTACTGAACGGTCTGTCTTCGATGTCTGGTTCAAGCATGAATGCCGGCGATCTGGCAAACTTGCTGGAAGACGCTCTGCTCTCCGGTTCATCATCGTCACTACTGAACAGTGCATCCTCGGACACGGCAGATTCAAGCACAGAAGCTGCTAGTGCGCTGTCCGGCGGAACTGACTTCAGCTCACTTTAGGCCGAATGCACATTTTTATAGGTGCGTCTATTTACGTTCTTTCGGCGGCAGCTCCTTCAATTAAAGGAACGGTTGAATCAGTGCCATGCACGACATAAGCTTTTCTTTGAAAATCCCATATTGATGGGATTTTCTCTTTCCGGGATCTGCTCCGCCGATTCTCACGTATATGAATGAAGTGAGGTGCTGATTGACTGCAAGACATATAAGTCTTTTGGTTGTCCCTCGTGACAAACCATTCACTTTCCAATACATTCGAGGAATTATACTGTTGACAGGATTCGTTTCAATTCATGAACCGCGTTGGCGCTCCGTTTTTCTAACTCCTGGTACTAAAAAAATCATTATTAACTATCAATATTATTCAAAATTGAATTAATTTTTTTTAATTATTTATTCATTTTTTTTGGCGTATATTCTATTGGGACCCATCTTTTTGCAAGAATTTTTTTTTTTCTCAAACAAAAAAATCGTTAAATCTTAAAGTGAGCGATACAAAAGTAAACAAAAGGCATCCTCATATCATGATGAAGATAAAAAATTGGCATAATAATTGCTTACTAAATAATAAAGGGGGACATCCAAATGTTAAAAAAAGGTCGGGAGGTGAAGAAAACGTCTATTAAATTTCATTTGGAAGACAAGTTCCGAGCTCTGCAATGCTTTGCAGGTTATCTAATCTTCCATTAGGTGGACTATCCGCGCTTTTTAAACGCCAATTTGTTGGCAATGAGGACACGAAAATGAAGGCAAGGTGTTTCTTTTTCCAACATCATCTTGAAGTCAGGCATTTTTTTAGTTTTTTTGTATTTTTAATATTATGAATATAATCTAAAAAATCGTACCAGGTAGAGAGACAAAAGGTTCGACTTCAGAGGGTGAATCCAGGTTGTGATTAACCAAATTAAGGGGGTTGCGATTCGATGAGTCAAACAGCACAGGATCATTCTCAAGACGCCGATCATCGTTCCGAATTAAAACGAACATTAAAATTTTTCAGCTCATTCGCCGTTGCGTTTTCATTTATTTCGATTACCACGGGTATTTTTTCAAGTTATGGGCTTGTTCTAACCACGAGCGGCCCCGCGGGAATCTGGACTTGGCCGCTTGTTGCCATTGGTCATTTAATTGTTGCTGTCATATTTGGTGAACTGGCGGGGAAGGTGCCGCTTAGCGGCTATTCTTATCAGTGGGTATCACGGCTGGTCAATCGAGGATTTGGCTGGTTTTCCGGCTGGGTCGGTTTTTGTTATTTAGTTCTTGTTGTTCCCGCTGTTGATTTTGGATTGGCGCCGATCATTCTCCAATTATTAGGAGTTGACGCCAGTAAAGCGGCGATCAATTGGATGGTTGTTGTCGCTATTCTTGTCCTCCAGGCTTTAATTAACGCGTTTGGCGCAAGACTAGCGACGCGGATAAATAACATCGCGGTGTATACCGAAGTGATCGGCATCGTCGGCATCATCATTTTTCTGGGAGCCGTTGTCATGTTGTCGGGGAGAGCGAACTGGGGCATGCTCGTCAGTACGGGCAATACGATGTCCGCAGCACATGCCCCTTATATCGGATCTTTCATAATGTCAATGGTGATGGGCTCGTTCACGCTGGTCGGGTTTGAAGCGGCAGCCAACCTATCGGAGGAAACAATCAATGCCAGATCCAACGTACCGAAGGCCATGATCTTCTCGGTTGCGCTGAGCAGCATCATCGGCATGGTCTTCCTTATTGTTGTGTCTGTTTCGATAAAAAGCCTCCCGGCAGTGACGGCTTCATCCAGCCCGATATTGCTGATTTTACAGAATAACTTTGGCAATGCGATCGCCTCACTATTTCTTGTTCTTTGTGTAGTGTGTCGATTTTTGCTGCGGGCTGATTATCATGGCATCAGCTTCCCGGCTGATTTATGTCATGTCGCGCGATAACGTCTTCTTCTTTTCTAAACAGTTTAAGAAGATATCGAAAAAGAGTGCGGTACCTATTAATGCTATTTTCTTGGTTTTGGGGCTCGGCATTGTCGCGGTCATTTTTTCAGATTCGTTAACCCTGTTATTAGGAGCATCGGCCGTCTTGCCTTCGATCCTTTACCTAATTACCGTTCTCTGTTATGCCATAAAACATAAAAATCTGCCGGCAGCCGCTGGTTCTTTCAACTTAGGAAAATGGCGGACATTGCTGCTCGTTGTCGCCAGCCTTTGGCTCATTTTTGAAATCGGGATTTTAACAGTACCAGCCGGCTACCATCAAGTGGCCCTGGTTGTTTTAGGGGTGCTGGCGCTTGGTGCTGTTCTTTATTGGACGGTGTTTAGAAGAGGAGTTGTCGATGGAAGAATCGGGATGGCTATCGATCAAAGAAGCAAGGCAAGGATTACACTGACGCCGATCATGTTCCCGAAGAAATTTGAACAATAAAACGGATTCGGCGGTTTATAAAAATGATAAGGGGGGCAAAGGATGGAAACGTGGACGCCGCTCAAGTGTTACATCACAGCCGTGGCCAGGCTCGCCGAGTAGAGTTCAATCATACCACCATTAGCTATATTTTTCACTCAATTCAAAATTGGCGTGCTATAATCAGATCAAGGCAATAGATGAAGTATATGAGCGGATGCGGTGACGCCCCAAGAAAGGGGGTGGCGCCAGTGGCAGTGTACCAGGCATTGATGCTTGCTTCCCAGATTACGGATATTTTTTACTCCGTGATTTTAGGGATTGTCAGCATTATGGTGATTCTGTCAAATAGAAAGAAATAATCCGCCCATGTGCTAGTCGCATTAGCTTTGGACGGATCACTGTTAAGATTTCGTGTAAAGCATTGCATCCGCTCTTATCGCGGATATTGCCCTTCCGTCGGTGTGGATTTGCACCGGCGGATTTATTTTACGTTTCCTATATATTTATTATACCCGGATACGTTGAAAAAATGCAATGCACGGGAGCCTTCTTGCAAGGCTCCTTTTTCACGATCAGAGGACAAAATGATAGAATGATAATAGCAACAAGTTGAGAGAGAGGAATCGGCAGTGAAATTTTTGTCATGGAATGTGAATGGGTTTAGGGCGCTGCAGCGCAAGATGGATGTCTATCAATGGATGCTGGAAAATGACGCGGACGCGCTGTGCATTCAGGAAACGAAATTACAGCAAGGACAGATCTATTTTGACACACCCGGCTATTATCAATATTGGAACGATGCGGTGAGGAAGGGTTACTCCGGAACGGCGATCTTTACAAAAAGAAAACCGCTCAGCGTCACCTATGGGATGGGAATTGAAGAGCACGATCAGGAAGGCCGGCTGATTACGCTTGAATACGAAAATTTTTACCTGCTGACGGTCTATACGCCAAACGCCAAGCGCCAAGCGGGATTTGACACGGCTCCCGTATCGGCTTGAGTGGGGAAAGGCTTTCACCCATTATATTAAGGAACTGGACAAGCGGAAGCCGGTTATCTTTTGCGGCGATTTAAATGTCGCCCATCAGGAAATTGATTTGAAGAATGCAAAAAGCAACATGAATAATTCCGGTTTTACCGCCGAAGAAAGAGATGACTTTTCGCAGTTGCTGGCCGCGGGTTTTACCGACAGTTTCAGACTGCTTTATCCTGACAAGGCCGGCGCATATTCCTGGTGGTCCTATCAATTCAACGCCCGCACCCGGAACATTGGCTGGCGGATCGACTACTTTGTTGTCTCGAACAAGCTGCAGGAAAAAGTTCAGGAATCGCGGATATTGAGCGATGTCATGGGTTCCGATCATTGTCCGGTTGAACTTGAGTTGGCGGATTAGTTTACTGGATCAAAAAAATTTAAATAGAAGAAAAATTGAATAGGTGCCAGGTATCGCATACTTCAAAAGCCCTCATCCGCTGTTATGGCGTTAGATGAGGGCTTTCAAATCAAACGAGGTTGTTTTCGCCACCTCCGTCAACAGGGAAGGGATTATTCTATCGAATTTAGCGGGTTCAACATCATGGCTGCATGCCTAATTGGGCATAAACCTATAGACATACAGACATTTGACAGAATTTTACACAATGTATATAATATTAGATGAGGTTCGACAATTCAATTTATTCAATGTCTTTGATTAAGACGGCCGTCATTTTTGCTTGTGCTCTCAATTTCGTTCGATGGAATTTTTTATTTTTCAATTTTTAAAAATGGTTATTAAAAATTGATGCATAAAGAGGATGATAAGTATGCGGCTTTCTGATATTCATAAAACGGCTGAAGAGATTAAAGCGTTAACGAAAAAATACATGATTGATACTTATGAGCGCTTTGACATGGTTGCTGAACGGGCAAAAGGCATGTATCTATACGATGAAAACGGTGAAGCCTATTTAGATTTTTATGGCGGGATTGCGGTAAAGTGTCGGAAACTGTAACGAAAAAGTGATTGCTGCCGTCAAAGATCAAGTCGGCGATATCATGCATACTTTCAATTATCCCTACACCATTCCGCAAACGCTGCTCGCGGAACTTGTCTGCACCACACTTGGAATGGATAAAATCTTCTACCAAAGCACGGGCACGGAAGCCAATGAAGCGATGATTAAGATGGCGCGCAAATATGGCGTTGATCATTATGGACCTGATAAATATCATATTATCACCGCAAAAAACAGTTTCCATGGACGTACATAGCAATGTCGGCGACCGGACAGCCGGACAATGCCTGCCAGCTCGGTTTTAAACCGGTGGTTCCCGGTTTCAGTTATGCGGAATTCAATAATGTCGATGACTTTGCCGCCCACATCACGGATCAGACAATTGCCATCATGCTTGAGCCTATTCAAGGTGAGGGCGGCGTCAATCCGGCAACTCAGGAATTCATGACCGGAATTGCTGACTTGTGCCGCGAAACACGGTTTGCTGCTATTAATTGACGAGATTCAGACCGGCTGGTGCCGAACCGGCGAAATTATGGCCTATATGCATTACGGCATTCAGCCGGATATCGTTTCTATGGCCAAAGCGATGGGCGGCGGGATGCCGATCTCGGCTATCTGTGCCAATGAAAAGGCGGCTTCGGCTTTTACAATGGGCTCCCATGGAACGACCTTTGGCGGGAACGCGGTATGCTGTGCCGCTGCCTACGCTGCTGTTCAAGAGATGCTGGATAATCATCTGGCGGAACATGCGTCCGATGTCGGAGCGTATTTTATGGAACAGCTTCAGGCGATTCCGCACGTTCAGGAAGTCCGCGGCAAAGGGCTGATGATTGGCGTCGCATTTGATCGCCCGGTTGGACTGGATATTAAACACCGCTGCTTTGATCACAAACTGCTTGTGACATTAATCGGCAACAGCGTCATTCGTTTGATTCCGCCGCTTATTGCAACAAAGGAACAATGTGATGAAGCCTGCAAACGTATGAAAGAAGCTGTATTAGAAGCGTATGCAGCTTATGCGGAATAAAGGCTGAAATATTTTGGACTTTGCCCCAAAAATGAAAAAGTAATAGGCAGCTAATTTTGAGAGATTATTTTTTTAATTTCAGCGGAGGATTTAAATAAGATACTGAACGGCTTAAACACTTTTTACTGCCTGGATTTTCCGATTGAATCAGCGAAATCAGAAACGGAATGGCCGCTGCTGCAGCCTGTGCAACCAGCGGCCATCCCGTTATTCTTGAAGTCCTCTAAAATGAACGGCTTTTTCGACCGGCACTCGCGACGTTCTCGGCCGATTAAAAGGATGGGCTTTATCCTCGTAACCGATCATAATTCCAACCATAATTCGGTAATGATCAGGAATGTCAAGAATGTCTCTGATATGGTTCGCATATTTAACCGAACTGGCTGCCGGTGTGGCGCCAAGTCCATGCTTATTGGCAGCAAGCATAAGGTTGCCCGCATAATGCCGAGGTCAAGGGTGGACCACTCGGTTAAGGTTTCATCGAGGCAGAGAAAAAACAGCCGCCGGTGCATTAAATAAATTATAATTATTTTTTTTTCAGTTTTCACGGCGGGCCTGTTCATTGTTACGGGCGACGCCGGTGGCCTCAAAAATTTCTTTGTAAGTACGATTCATTCGTTTTTGCAATTTCTCCGGCCAGTTTTCCGGCCAGACCACACTATCATTATTGCCAGGTTCGTTTTTTTTTTTCAAAAGAGGCGATGTTTGCCGCTTTTAACCGTGCCAAGGGTTCGCCGACAGCCACGTAGACTTCCCACGGCTGAGAATTTGCCCAGGAAGGCGCTTTTTGGGCGTCTGCCAAAACCTTAAATAACACATCTTTCGGAACAGGTTGATCGGTATACATTCTGACTGTATGCCGCAGGTCAAAAAGGCTTTTTTCCATCATCTGTTCATCCCCTTGCTTGATTTGTTGTCCGTGTAAGTTGTCCATTTTCGTCAATAGAATTTTTACAGTTCTGATATACTGCTTCCAACAGGAGGCATTCCCTGCTCTCTTTAATTCTAACGGCAAACTCGAGAAGCAACAAATGATCAACATTGAGGCTAACAAAAATAAACAATAAGATGTTCCGCTCGAAAAAAATTGTTCTTTTTTTTTTAAGTTTGTGATATAATTTATACGTTTCCGGTATCAGTAACCGGCTTATTATGGGGGCGTAGCTCAGTCGGGAGAGCATCGCGTTCGCAACGCGGGGGTCGAGAGTTCGAATCTCTTCGTCGTCCATTTATGTTTTTCGCAGAATCAGATAAACCTTTGAAAATCCCTTTACTTAAGGGATTTTTAATGCATAGATTTCCGACACATAGCGACACTTTGAGGATAAATAAGGGCAAGTTAAGGGTAAGCATGGGCCATTGTCTTTTCTTTCCTCAGACTCGTGATTATATAATTCGTCAATAATATGTGTATAGGTATTATAGGTGGTCTTATGACCTAACCGTTTTCGAATCATAGCTTATTGAGCGGCCGCTATAAAGTAAAATACTAGCGTGCGTGTGTCTCAAAGCATGGAAAGTCACACTTTTAATACCTAATTTCTTGCTAACTGGCGCAGTAAATTGTTGACAGCATTATTTGTAACCAGTTCATAGTTTTTTTTCGAACAAAGACTAAGTTATTTGGATTTGGAGAATCTTTCATTTTGGTGGCCTGTTCTGCCGGCCGTCGAAGCAGTCGAAGAGGCCGTGACCGATGATGCGAAAAAAAAAAAAGTCGGGGATATTAGATCGGCGAGCTGAAAAAGTTGATTACCAAGTGATATAATGAAAATACAATTTATATCCCTAACATAAGACGAGCCCTCTGCCATTAGCAGGGGGCTTTTTTATCCAAAAAACAATAAAAAAAGGTATTGTCTATTGACGTTATATGTGTGGATAGTGTGAAGCATAAAGCAATATCCGAAGAATTAAGGCCGGAATATAGGCCATATGAAGAAGCCCCGTACCATTCGGACGGGGCTACTCTTTAAATTAGTGGCAGTATAAAATTAAGTAGGAAAAGAGTCCCAACTATTAAAATTGCGGAATTCAGTTGTTTCCATTTCCCACAAAGTATCTTAATTATTATGTAAGAGATGAATCCAAATGCCATACCGCTAGAAATATTATAAGACAGTGGAATCATGATAATTATAAGAAAGCTCGGGAAATACTCTGAAAAATCATTGAAGTTAATAAATCTTACATTTCCAAGCATTAGACTGCCAATAATAATTAACAGTGGGGATACAGCGCTAGCAGGAATAGCATTAATAAACGGTAATAATATAAGAGATAAAATAAATGCAATTCCCGCAACAACTGTTGACAATCCAGTTTTGGCCCCGGAAGCTATTCCTACAGCGCTTTCTAGGGCCACAACAGTTGAACTGCTACCAAATATACCAGCAAAGATATTAGATATCCCAGTTGCCTGATAAGATGAACTGAACTATCACCCTCGGCCTGTAGTCCTTGAATAGTTCCGAGATTTTGAAACACTAATATTAGTGTAAGAGATAGGACTCCTGTCCAAAAGTTAAACGTAATAAGTTGCCTGAAAGAAAATGCTGTAAATACAATTGGAAATTCACCGAACATTGACTTTAAGCTGATGGAATTAGAAATGTGGCTAGTTCCAATTAGCAAACTCACTATAGTACTTAAGCATATGCTAATAAGGAAGCCGCCTTTCACATTATAGAAATAAAATACTGCAGCGAGAACCAGTGTGCCTAAGGTTAATAAGGTAGAAGCATTTCCAAGGCTTCCCAAGCCGATCAAGTTCTTTGAGTTATTTACTATAATGCCTCCCTTTTGAAGGCCAATAAAAGTGAGAAAGATCCCAATTCCAACTGTAATTCCATACTTAAGGGAATCAGGAATAGACTTTACTAAATATTGTGGTGGTATTGAGGTGAAGGCTATAAAGGTGAAAATAATACCTGAAAATAAACCACAGTTAAGGCATCTTGCCATGCTAATCCTAAAGAACTCACAAGAGTATAGGTAAAAAATATATTTTCTCCCATTCCTGGAATGATTACAAGTGGTGAATTACTCCAGAAACCAATGAGGATGCAACTAAATGAGCATGTTAGAATTGTTGATAATACAGCGGCATGTAGATTCATCCCAGCATCGTTTAATATACTTGCATTTACAATGACAATGTATGCTACTGCAAAGAATGATGTAATCCCTGCTAAAATCTCACTTTTTATATTTTTGTATTATAGGAATTGAGTTCGAAATGTTTGATAATTAAATTATTCATATAGAAGACTCCTAAAATATTTTTTACACTATTCAAATTTCTATTGATTATTAATAGCGAAATCTTTTAATGTTCTGAACCCAAAACGTATCTTTCCATTCACTTTTCAAAATGTGTATTTTAGGATTCTCTTTTATATATTGAGTAAAAGCGTCAGAAAATTGCTTTATGCTTAATCTGTGATATTGGCTCCTAAACAATAATGGCGACCAACACCAAATGTGAGGTTTTTTGAGGGATGCTCTTCTGAATATGGACATTTTGAGTCATTAAATACATATGGATCGATATTACCTGCAGATATGAAGAATATTACTCGTTGGCCCTTCTTAATTACTTTTCCACCAATATTAATGTCTTCTAGTGCGTTTCTTGCACAATAAGGAAAAGGTGCCTCAAGTCTTAAAAACTTCTCTTCAATCTTTTTGGATAGTTCTTCAGAAAATATTTTATTATTACTGTTAAGGCATGATAAATATAAGTATATGTGTGACTTGACCGCGCTTACAAAAGGTTCATGACCATCCACAGTAACATTTGTAATCAAAGCCAGGCTTTCATCATTGAAACCAACACTTCTGATTAAATAATCTAAAAGTTTATTTTCTTTATATCTGCCATTTTCTATAATTTCCGATATAACTTCAAAAGTTCTCCTTATTGAAACTATTGTACTGATTAACTCTTGAGAAGGAGATGGTTCCCATAGAAAACTAACTGCACTAGTTGCAAGTGTTAATACTTTGCTATAGTCTTCTTCGCTCAGCCCCAGAAGTTCAGACATTATTCCCCGAACAAAGGGTTCTGATATTTCTTTTTCTACATCAACTACGTCATTTGCTCTGATCCTATCTAAGAGGCGTAAAGATAAAATACGAGCTGTTTCAGGCACATCTCCACTTAGCTTGCTTATCGGTATTTGTATCTTTTTTCTTAACTGAGAGTGCTTCTAGCACTAGTTGAGCCAGTATAATTGTGTAAAAAGGGTTATCTGAATATGAGAAAATGTTAGACCGGGTTTCTGTTTTTTTCTGGAGGGGGCTGGCCAGCCCCCTCCAGAAAAACAGCAGGATTTTATTTACTCGTCTCTTTCATTTTTTTCATATAGAAAATGAGCCAGAGCCCGTCATCTTAGTTAGAATAGAGTTAACCAAACCAATTCTAAAGGAGAGACAGGATGACTCAATTACAGATTACTCTAGATGAGCAACTTTTGCATCAATTATTTCTTGGTAATTCTAAAGAATCGGGCATGAATATCCTTTTGGAGACGATTTTAAATCAAGTTTTAAAAGCACAGGCCGGCGAGCAGGTGAGCGCCGAAAAGTACGAACGCAGTGAGGCACGGACGGACTACCGTAACGGCTCGTATCCCCGTCAACTCAAGACGCGCGTGGGTACTCTTTCACTCAATGTTCCCCGCCTGCGTAATGGCCATTTTTCTACTGATCTCTTTAAGCGTTACCAGCGCAGTGAGCAGGCGCTGGTTCTATCCCTAATGGAGATGGTTATTAACGGCGTCTCCACACGTCGCGTAAGTCAAATTACTGAAGAGCTTTGTGGCACAGACTTTTCGAAAACGACTGTATCGGATCTTTGCGGGCAGCTGGATCCAGTGGTTAAAGGCTGGAATAACCGTCCTTTGAGGGGCAACTATCCGTTCCGTATATTCGTTGATGCGGTTTATACGAAGGTACGAGAAAACGGGCGTGTCCGCTCCTGTGGCGTGCTGATCAGCTACGGTATCAACGACAAAGGATACCGAACGATTCTAGGTCTGAAAATCGATGACAGCGAAAGCACCGACGCCTGGAAAAATTATTTTTTGACTGGCTGAAATCACGCGGTCTAAAAGGCGTTGACATGGTGATCAGCGATGACCACGGCGGTCTCGTGAGTGCGGTTCAAAAAGCGTTTCAAGGGGCTACTTGGCAGCGGTGTCAGGCTCACTTCCTGCGCAATGTCCATGATCGGTTGCCAAAAGCTCTCAAAAGCGAAGGAACCGAACAAGTGAAGGCGATTCTCTATGCGCCGAATCTGGAAGTCGCTCGAACCTTGCTTAATGCTTTTCTAAAGGATTATCAGGACAAAGCACCAAAAGTGACGGAGCTTGTGGAGGATGCCTTTGATGACGTGACGGCGGTGCTTCCTCTACCAGAACCCTATCGACGTCGCTCCGGACAACTAACGGGATGGAACGGCTCAATGAGGAATTTCGCCGTCGGGAACGGGTTATCCGTATTTTCCCTAACCGCCAATCTGTGATTCGTCTGATGGGCTCTGTTCTTATGGAGAAGGACGAAAAATGGATAGAAGGACGCCACTATCTGAAAATGGAAGACTATTTTGAATGGAGGGCCAAACAGCCAAAATCACCTGATCGTTCGAGTAACGTAACAACTCTTTATCCAGGATAATCACTCTATCTTAGCTAAGGTGAATTTACACATAAAAAAAGACTTGACCTCTAGCACTCCATATACATCAACCATCTTGAGTAGAATGAACATAATATATTTTCTTGTTTTTCATCTAAATTTAGTCTTTTTATGAATTCTTCTTTTCTATTAGCTGTAAACCTCTTATCATTCAGAAAACTTTTGATCAACCCATGATCAAAAATCATCCAAGCATTTAATTCTTCTGAGCATACGGGACATTGCTTGCCTAGATAGTTGTAAAAAGACTGTCTATCAGAAGTTATTCTATTGATCAACTCTTCTCTTGGGTTAATGAATGCTTTAACATTTGTAGGCATAGTAAACCCTCCTGTTTTTTTTGTTTTTTCTATATACAAATTAAGTATAATATGGTAAACAGGAAAAAAAGACTTGAATTCACATAATATTTTATAATATACTATAAAATATTGATTAATTCGATTCTTATTATAAGCATATATTAGAATTGACTGTATTATATTTCTATATAAAAGACGTATCTAGATTTTCTGGAAATTCTAAGAAAGTGGTATAATTTCAAAATGAAGAACACAATTTCTGTATTGTGAATTCTTGAAACGAGAAGGAGAAAACAATGAGGTTTGTATTTGACCTAGATGGTACAATTTGTTTTGAAGGTAAGCCTTTATCTAAAAATATTGTTCTTACTTTGACCAACTTAATTGAACTTGGTCATGATGTTATTATTGCCTCAGCGCGACCTATTAGAGATATATTATTACCAATTATTCCAAACGAATTTAAAAGTTTAACACTCATAGGTGGTAATGGCTCCCTTATTTCAGTTAATGGGCGGCTTTTTTCTACTTCATTTTCTCAGGAAGAAATGGAAGAAGTTAAAAGAATCATTACGAAATATAATGCAACCTATTTGATTGACAGCGATTGGGATTATGCTTATACAGGACCGAATGATCATCCGATATTAAGAAATTTGGATCCCGGACAGCTGGCAAATAGGAAAACTCTTGATTCCCTACCATCGGTAGTTAAAGTGCTTTTTATAACAGCCAATGACTTTGAGAAGCTTGTAAGCGAGCTATCTTTAATGGAAGTCGTTGTTCATCGTCATAGAAATGAAGATATAGTTGACATAAGCCCTAAGAACGTTGATAAATGGACAGCATTAGAGAAGATTGGTGTAGAAAAATTTAGTTACATTGCGTTCGGGAATGATGCGAATGATATATCTATGTTTAAGAGTGCTGGACTTCGATTATGGTTGGCGACCATGAGGAATTGTCACTTTACGCTAACGAGTCAATTCCTTTAACTGAATGCGTGGAGTCTAAAATAGTGGAAAGGATAAGGGAGTTATCTTATCTAGACTCGATCCCCAATTTGAGCCATTATTAACAGACTTTTCTCATTAAAATGTAAGGAGAATCTTTTTCTTTTAAAAAAGACTATGCGTAGTATAATAAGTCAAGTGTATTTGCGATAATGATAAAAAAAACACCCCCCTCAAATTTGAAGGGTGTTTGATGGTTTTTCTTTTTTAAATGGAATAAGGGCATAACAAGGGCATTTATGAAGCCTAATTTATCCCGTCATATCAATGATAGTCTGATTAAATTCGAATCTCTTCGTCTCCATTTATGTTTTTCGCAGAATCAGATAAGCTTTTAAAAATCCCTTTACTTAAGGGATTTTTTAAGTGCGCCGTGCATGGCGATTTGCTAGACGGTGAAAGTCTGTTATGGGGGTAGGTAGCGACCAACCATTAGCCAAAAGCAAGGGTGTCCATTGTGAAGTGGAATCTGAAGGAAGCTGGAGGCAAAATTCTGACCCGAGGAACACGAACATCATCAGGCGTACTCTCACAGGGTGAGGCTGCTTAACAAGTCAAAGCCCAAAAGCTATCCGGATGTGGAGGCGTAAATGGTGCGGGTACATGGAAGGAAAGTGAAACGTCTTACCACGGGAGGTCTCACGGACAAGTGGAAACAGAGTAGGAAGCTTGGTTGAAACAAGATTTATCGTGAGAAGTCAGCAGAAGCCATAGTACAAAGATGATCTAGGCATCGATGGAAGGGCTGAACTAAAGGAAGTGGAAGTTAATGAAAGTTACCAAAGGACAGCGAAGTGCAGAAAACAAGAAGAAACCTACTGCCAAAGAAATACTGCGGAACAGGAAAGGTATGGTAGAGGGCACCGTTCAATGAGGATAACTGAAAACAACACCACTAACAGCGAGAGACAGAGCGAATGGATGTTGAGCGAATTCTATCCAGAGATAATCTGAACCGAGCTTACAAAAAGGTGAAGAAGAACAAAGGAGCAGGTGGAATCGATAAGATGACAACAGATGAACTTCTGGGATATCTTATCAAACACCGGAGGGAACTCATCCTGTCTATTCGGAAGGGGACATACAAACCCCAACCCGTAAGAAGGGTAGAAATACCAAAAGATAACGGGAAAACAAGAAAACTTGGGATACCTATAGTCGTGGACCGAGTGATCCAGCAAGCCATAGCACAAGTCCTAAATCCTCTTTATGAGAGGCAATTCTCGGACAATAGCTACGGATTCCGACCGCAGGAGCACACATGATGCGCTTCTTCAATGTCAAAAGAACGTCAATAAAGGCTATCAATGCGTGGTAGACCTGGACTTAGAACAGTATTTTGACACAGTCGACCATAGCAAGTTAATCCAGATACTTAGTGAGACAATCCATGATGGACGAGTGATTTCACTCATCCACAAGTTTCTAAAATGCTGGAATTATGATAAAAGGCGTAAAGACTACAAATGATTTTGGGGTTCCACAAGGCGGACCGCTAAGTCCACTTCTAGCCAATATCATGCTAAACGAATTGGATAAAGAATTAGAATTAAGAAATCACCGATTTGTCCGTTACGCCGATGATATCGTCATATTCTGCAGAAGTGAAAGAAGCTGTGAGAGAACATACCAGCACATTCTCCCGTTCATAGAAGGGAAACTACGACTAAAAGTGAATCGGCAGAAAACGAAGATTACCCATATCTAACATATTAAATTTCTGGGCTATGGGTTCTATATCCACAAGGGAAAAGGCCGGTTCAGAGTGCATCCAAAGGGTGTACAGAAGTTGAAAGAGAAAATCCGGTCCATAACGGAACGAAGTAATGGTATGAGTGTGAACAAAAGAAAGGAAAGACTAAACCAAACCGTGCGAGGCTGGGTAAACTACTACAAGCTTGCCGACATGAAAGGCCTCATGGGTAGAATGGACCAATGGACCCGAAGGCGAATACGAATGGTCACTTGGAAGCGGTGGAAAAGAGTCCGTACCCGATTTTACTGGCTCAATAAACTTGGGGCCGATAAAAGAAAAGCGTGGGAATGGGCAAACACAAGGAAAGGCTACTGGCGAGTCGCCGGCAGCTATATTTTGGATAGAACCCTAACAAACGAACTTTTTCGAAGAGCAAAATATATAAGTTTTCTTGATTATTATTTGTCTGTAAGGCTGTAAACTTTAGAACCGCCGTGTACGGAACCGTTCGCACGGTGTGTGAGAGGTCGGCTAATCAAATAATGATTAGCCTCCTACTCGATTGCCCGTTAATGACGTTCGATTGGCATTTTTAAATCTCTGAAGCAAAATAGCAAGCTGCTGCAGGCATGAATATGAAAATTATTTTGTGTAAGGCGGGGAATACAGAGGGATTCATGAGAGGGTTCTGAATCTCTTCTGTATTTTTTTTTTTTATTAGCTACAGTGGGGTACTAGAATACCGAAAATTAGTGTGCTCCATGCAAGCGAGGCAAGCAATACGGAAGATATGGATGAGAAAATCGCTGAAGGCGTTCGCAAAGCGGGTTGGGTCTCGGTTGTCAAAGATGCCTGCGATGCAACGGCCGGGAATTGAATGGAATCCTATGCGGAAGCGGCACGATTGGAGACGGCGATCTGCTGGATGAAGCACTTGACATATGTGAAGATTTGGATCAGATTGATTTAAAAGGGCAGGCTGCAACTTTTGGATCAGATGACACGATGTATGAGGCGGTCAACACAATTGGAAGTAAGCTTGCTGAACGTGGAGCAGAGATTGTGTTCCTGGTTTTAAGGTGGATCTTGAGATGTCGGACAGCGAAATGATATAGGCAAGAAGAATTCAGCCGTAAATTTGCCGGAGCAGTCATGAAGAGAGAAGGGGAAGCCGTCACGGGACCAATGATTGTGTTATGTTAAATTAGGGTGAACATTGGGCAAAAATAACGGGAGAGAGCCGTTTCGCCCATACATGATCGCGCTTGTTCACAATCACGGACAGGCCCGGATCGTTGCCAACCGGAGCTGTACGAGCGCATACAAATGTTGCTTTGGTGAAATACTGGAAAAAAAGGTGAAAAGTTGATATGCCTGATGAACCGCAGTCTCTCCCTGAGTCTCCCGGTGACTGCCGCAAAAAGAATTTGCCGCTTTATAAAACCTTGGCTAGAATCGAATCATAAAATCCCGTATATGCAGAATTCCGAACCAAGAATCACATCCCTGTGGCCTTTCGACTTGCATCTTCGGCATCGGGATTTGCCGCGCCGGGGTATCGAAAGCTTTACGAATCGGACCTGTCGGAACAGGCTGTTATAGCTTGCCCGCCGCATGCCCGAGTCGGCTGCTTCATAGCAGGAGAATTTGTGGAATGGCAGAAAGGACAAGTTGCGATGGAATCTCGCAAGGATGAGCATATCCGTTTGTTTCAAAAAAAAGATACTGCCAATCTGGAGAATGATTTTGATTCGGTCAGGTTTGTTCATCAGTCTTTGCCGGAACTGAATCTCACTGATATTGATCCTTCCGCTAGACTTCCATTTGCCGACTGGCCGCAGCCATTTTTTATAAACGGGATGACCGGCGGCAGTGAAAAAACAAAAATTTATGAACAGCTTTCCCGTGCGGCCGCGGCAACGGGAATCGCCATCGCATCCGGATCGCAGAAAGCGGCGATAAAAAATCCGGAGCTGCGGGATACTTTTCAAATATTGCGCAAAGTGAATCCTAGCGGCTTTATTTTTGCCAACATTGGTGCGGAACTGGGAAAAGAAGAGGCCGTTAGAGCCATTGATATGCTTGAGGCTGATGGGCTGCAGATTCATCTCAATGCGCCGCAGGAAATAGTCATGCCTGAAGGTGACCGGGATTTCTCACGCTGGCTGAACCACATCGAACAAATTGTCTCGGCTGTTAAGCTGCCGGTTGTGGTTAAGGAAGTTGGATTCGGAATGAGCCGGAATGTGATCCACCGGCTGCTACAGGCAGGCGTGGGCTATATCGATGTTAGCGGGAAAGGCGGGACCAATTTTATCTCAATTGAAAATATGCGTCGCAGTGGGCACGAATTTGGCTATCTGGAGGGTTGGGGCCAGTCCGCTGTCATTTCACTGCTTGAAGCGCAAAAATATTTTGGATCGGCCACTTTTTTTGCCTCGGGCGGTGTTCGCAACCCGCTTGATGCTCTGAAAGCTCTTTCACTTGGAGCCGGGGCAGTCGGTGTTTCCGCTTCTTTTCTCCGTGTGGTTCTAGATACCGGGGCGGATGGCCTGATTGAGCTCATTGAGAATTGGAAAAAGCAGCTGGCCGGGCTGATGTTGATGATGGGTGCCTGCAATTTGGAGCAGTTGCGTCATCAAGATTTGGTCTTAAGCGGTTTCCCTTATCAATGGGCGAAACTGAGAGGCATCTCCGCTGAAATGCTGGCCAATCGATCGTTGCGGCCGGCGGCTAAATTGTCCCTGATCCGGTGATTTGTTTTTTTTTGACTATGTTCACAGAAACAGGAGCCCGTCATGGCCTGTTATCTCAACGGCTGGCGGATTAGAATAAAACGGTGCCGACGTCGATGAGATTATCTTGCATGGAACGCCATTTCCAATTTTTCAAAATACATAAGGGATGATTGCCTGAAGCATTGCCGATTGCTGCTTTCAGGCATTCTTTGGTTTTCGTCTAAAAAGCCGGTTTAATCTTGCCAAATGAATTCTTTGAGCACGAAAAGCGGCAAGAAGCATTCATTTTATTATAATGAAACTACATAAACGGAAAGCTGGGGTTCTTTGATTATAAAAAAGGAGGTGGCCAAAGCTATAGCGCTTTGGAATGATGAAAATGGATGAAGGTATCGAAATGCTGGATTTATCGATGGATTTGGGCGAACGGCAAATGGTCGTTCATCCAACGGTCGTTTACGATTCGGACGGCTATGTGCTTGTGGATACAGGAATGCCCGGCTTTGCTCAAAAGATCAAGGATCTTATCGAGCAGTCAGGGATTCCGGCCTCTGAGCCGCGAGCGATCATCCTGACACATCAGGACATTGACCATATTGGGAGCTTGCCTCAGTTTCTAGCGGAGAGCCGTTCGCCGATCGACGTCTATATTCATGAGAATGACAAACCGTATCTTGATGGCGAAAAACCTTTTATTAAATTGCGCTCTGAAAGGAAACGGGCCATTCTCCAATCGCTGCCGGAAAAGCAGCGCTCAGCGTTTGAACACGCGTTTTCCGCATCCACGCCCTCTGTCGTCAGCCATCCTTTAAAAGACGAGGAAAGGCTGCCATTTGCCGGTGGGCTGACGGTCATTCACACCCCTGGACACACACCGGGCCACATCAGTCTGTATCACGAGCCGAGCCAAACGTTAATTGCCGGGGATGCCTTGGTTGTACAGGACGGTCAGTTACTGGGGCCTAATCCGGCCAATACCCGGATATGGAAACAGCGCTTCGGTCGCTGCATAAATTCAAGAATTTCCCGATTAAAACCGTTATTTGTTATCATGGCGGCGCCTTTAATAATCATGCAAACGAGCGCTTAGCGGAATTAGCTGCCGGGGAATAATCAACCGGGGGCATCGGAGCAGATGTCCCCTAATCCACAAAAATGTCGCCCGGCGGTTTGCCGTTTTAGGAATAGGAACTGTTTAAGGACACGGCACGTGAACGGTGACCGGCGGAGCAAAAAAATAAGGCCTCCGGTCAAATACAGGCCGATGTTCAAGAATGCCGTTTTGGTTCCTTATGACCAAGTTAATTGTGCCAGGCATTTTTGGGCTCTGTCAGCTTTTTTAAATCCTCGATAAAACTGGCCACCGCCTCTTCTTTTGTAGCCCAGGATGTCACTAGGCGGATCGAAGAATGGGCATCGTCTACTTTTGACCAGACGTAAAAGGCGTAATTCTTTTCAAGCTGTTCAATGACCCGGTTTGGAAAAATGGGGAAGATCTGGTTGGAAGGCGAGTCAATGAAAAACGGGTAGCCCATTGCCCGGATCGCTTCGCTGAGCTGTCCGGCCATTTTATTGGCATGCCGGGCCAGCTCGAAATACAAGTCGCCTTTAAAAAGTTCCAAAAATTGTATGCCGAGCAGTCTGCCTTTTGCCATTAGGGCTCCTTTTTGTTTCATGTGGAACCTAAAATCCTCTTTTAGCGAATCCTTAATGATTACCAATGCTTCTCCCAGCAGTGCGCCGTTTTTTTTTCCGCCGATATAAAAGGCGTCGGCCAATCTGACAAAGTCCGGAAGTTCCAGATCATTCTTACCTGAACACAAAGCCGAGCCAAGTCTTGCGCCATCGATAAATAATATCAGGTTGTTCGCTTGGCAGAAACTGCTGACCTGTTCAAGCTCGGACTTTGTATAGATAGATCCGATTTCTGTTGGATTGGATATGTAAACGAGTTTAGGTTTCACCATATGTTCGTCGTCGGTATGGATATCGAGAGCAGATTTTATATTCCAGGGAGTCAGTTTGCCATCATTCACTTCAATAGAAATGACTTTATGGCCGGTCGCTTCTATAGCTCCCGTCTCATGCACAAGGATATGGCCCGTGTTTGCCGCTATCGCCGCTTCGTGGGGTCTTAAGAATGCCGAAATGGCGGTGAGATTAGTTTGCGTGCCGCCCGACAAAAGGTGAATATCGACATGATTGTTTTTAAGTTTTTGCTTTAGTCGTTCAACCGCTTCTGCTGTAAAAACGGTCTTCACCGTAGCCGTCGGCCTGTTCAAAGTTTGTCTTCACCAGTGCATTCAATATTTTAGGATGAGCGCCTTCACTGTAATCGTTCTTGAAACTGTACATGTTTATCTCCTTATAATAATGAAATTTTCACCGTAAAAAGACGGGGATGACGATTTTAAAATTTTCCGGAAAAATGACTGAAAATTGTGTCTGTTAGTGCGAGTTAAATGACACATGAAATGTCATGGCTCTAAAGACAAGCTGCTTATTGACAGACATTGATAACCGTCCGGTTCCAGCGATATTCGTGAATAAGATCATTCTACCATACAACAGTGATCCCGATGAAGCGAACCGGCCCGACCATGGGTCCGGACCGGCTGTTGTAGCGAAAATGCCAAATAGGATAGCGGAATTTTAATGAAATTTTAAGATTTAAAGCTGAAAATCAATGTAAGTATAAAAATGAACATTTTAGGGGGAGATTGATATGCAAGTTCAGTCAAGTACGAGTGTCAGTAATACTTCTCAAACCGCAAGCAGCTCAAGCTCAAGTTCCCAGCTAAAAGAACTTGAAAATAAGAAAGAAACGCTGGAAAAGCAATTAGAGAAACTTGAATCCAGCAAATCTGACCAGTCGCAGCAGCAAAATCAGATTAAAGAACTGCAAAAAGAGATTGAACAAGTGAATCAAGAAATTGAACAATTGCAATCCAACTCGCAAACGAGCAGCAGTTCCAATTCCGGTATCAGGTTCAAAAAGACGGATCAACGGCGCTTCTGTCACAGTCGGCTGACGGCGATGTATTGACGATCAGCAAGGACAGCGTTGGTAAGGCGCAGCAATAATAAAGCATACATAAAAATGAAATGACGAAAGCACCCTTGTGGTGCTTTTTTTGTGTCCAAAGTTTTTTAGGCTCCGTCGAAAAAAGAATGGTTTGAATAATCAAATGTACCTTTGGTTATGGTCTATATGGATGATGGGTAACTTGCCTAGTTTTTTTTTATTAAACAAGGATAACACGGAAAAATGATTGCAAAAATTCGCTCCATAATGTTAAATGTCATGGTAAAATATATATCTATAAATTTAAAAAAAAAAGAGAATGACTATGAAAAAAAAAAAAAGCAATTGTGATTGCAGCATTAATGATGGTGCTTAGTGCATGTGGCAGCCAGGAAAATAGTGCGTATGATCAGGCTGTCCAGAAGGGGTTTAATGCGGTTCGATCGGGAAATTACGATAAGGAATCGTTATTCAAAAAAGCTTTGCAGAACAGAAAAGGAGATAAACAGGCGGCCGCCCTTGTCACCTACACGCTTGTTCTGAAAACAGCACAGCAAGCGCTGAATCAAGGCAATTTTGACGATGCGATCAGTTCGGCGAATATTGTGATCAAGCAGGAAAAAGATAGCGATGCCGTACTGGCGAAAGCCCAGGTGATTCGAAAGGCGGCCCTGGAAGCAAAGCAGAAGCAGGCCGATCAAAGTGCGGCGGCCCAAGTGTCTTCTTCTAAAACTGCTGAGAATACGGCCGCACAGACAACCTCCTCTGAATCTGCAGGCGGCACTGCCGGCAAAACGGTTTCTTCCGGTTCAAACAGCAGCACTACGGATTCGAGTACCGGCAGCAAGAGTACTGCAAGTAGTCAAAATGCCGCAAGCCAAAGCAGTTCCAGTGCTCAAAATAGCCAGTCTGACGCTGCTCAAGGCAATCAGGCGGGAACATCAGGCGGCAGCTCGATGCCGCTAGCAGGCAAGTGACCGAGCAGCAAGCGGAAGCGGCGGTCGCCAAAGCAGCCGGCTATTCGCTAAGTGATATTTATGTCGATACGACGGATAACGGGATCTATTATTCGATCGAATTGCGGGAAAACCATAAGGCGACCGGGAATGCCGATCCGCTTACCGCTCCGGCAATCGGTTTTTTTTTCGCTATTATAAGGATAGCGGCAGAATCACGCAGCTGGATATTCCAAGCGACGAGTACAAGGATGTTAAATAGCTGCTGATAAAAATTTAGCTAAATGAGCTTTTAGGTGACTGAACATCAAAATATAGTTATCGTAAAATCTTTTACACTAAACTGTTCACTGCATAAGAAGAAAATCCAGTTTTACTGAACTTCTCTTTCTCCCACTGCCTGCATGACTGAATTAACCAAACCATCTTTATCCAGGCCTACAACTACGATGTTCCGTGGAGGTAGTTCTGGTTGATGGTGGTATGGTACGCACTATTTTTTGAAGCTTTATCATCATTGATTAATACTTTCTTTTCCACTTTGCGTTTCTTCCCAATCCCGTTGGTTCAATTAAGTTTTTATCTTTAAGTTCATTCATCACGCGGTTTATCGTGGATTAACTAACATCTGGGCAAGCGGAGCGATGTCTTTTTTCGTAAAGTATCCAATTTTGTTTTCAATAAACTTCTTTACTCTGGCTGCCTTATTCCCCTTGCCAGTTTGAACCATTTCGACTCGTGATTCTAGCTCCTTATATGCTGCAATAAATGTGCTTAACAAATAATTTATCCATGGGAAAACATTATTTGTATTTTCATGCCATCCCTGTGAAGATTGCAGTAATGTTTCATAATAACTTTCTTTTGTATTTTCAATCATTTTTTCCAAACTGATATAACGTCCGACTTCATAATCAAATTTGTACAATAACAGCAGCGTGAGAATCCGGGCCATTCTTCCATTACCATCGTTAAATGGGTGGACGGATAAGAAGTCTAAAATAAAAATACTTATTAAAATAAGGGGTTCGACATCTTCTTTACTCATTCTTTCATTTAGTTCGGCACATAATGATTCCATGGCCTTTGATGTCTCAAAGGCGGAAACAGGCATGAAGCGGATGCGTTTTATCCCATCAGGTAAATGCTCACTCATCACATTATCAGTATTTTTCCAATGCCCACCTTCAGCAGGTATAAACTGATAAAGTTCGCGGTGAAGCTGTAGAATGACATTCGGATTGACAGGAATGTCTTCATGCGATGCGTGAATCAGATAAAGAACATCTCTGTATCCGGCAATTTCACCTTCAGATCGATCCGATGGATCTGTCTTATTCTCCATGAGAAACTTTAAGCGTTTGTCAGTTATAATAACCCCTTCAATGGCGTTGGAAGCTTTAGTGGATTGAATGACGGCGACCTCTTTCAGTGTTTGTAAAATTTGCGGGGCTTGTTGCTTATATAATTCTTGCTTTCCTTTGTACTCATTTATTTTTTCGAAAGCGAACGGTTTCCATGGGAAGCATTAAATCTTTAAGCGAACTGTAATTATAAATTCTCATCTGGATTTTTCCCTCTAGAGTTTTACCCAAATCAATTTTCCTTTAATATTGTTTATCAGGATGGTAAACATATTCATAATGGCCCTAGATGAATATGTTAATTGAATATATTATAAAGTATATTATGTTCATTTACAGTGTAGATGAATATATTTCGTGTTTCAGTTGAGCCAGTATAATTGTGTAAAAAGGGTTATCTGAATATGAGAAAATGTTAGACCGGGTTTCTGTTTTTCTGGAGGGGGCTGGCCAGCCCCCTCCAGAAAAACAGCAGGATTTTATTTACTCGTCTCTTTCATTTTTTTTTTTTCATAGAAAATGAGCCAGAGCCCGTCATCTTAGTTAGAATAGAGTTAACCAAACCAATTCTAAAGGAGAGATTTCGGGATGACTCAATTACAGATTACTCTAGATGAGCAACTTTTGCATCAATTATTATCTTGGTAATTCTAAAGAATCGGGCATGAATATCCTTTTGGAGACGATTTTAAATCAAGTTTTAAAAGCACAGGCCGGCGAGCAGGTGAGCGCCGAAAAGTACGAACGCAGTGAGGCACGGACGGACTACCGTAACGGCTCGTATCCCCGTCAACTCAAGACGCGCGTGGGTACTCTTTCACTCAATGTTCCCCGCCTGCGTAATGGCCATTTTTCTACTGATCTCTTTAAGCGTTACCAGCGCAGTGAGCAGGCGCTGGTTCTATCCCTAATGGAGATGGTTATTAACGGCGTCTCCACACGTCGCGTAAGTCAAATTACTGAAGAGCTTTGTGGCACAGACTTTTCGAAAACGACTGTATCGGATCTTTGCGGGCAGCTGGATCCAGTGGTTAAAGGCTGGAATAACCGTCCTTTGAGGGGCAACTATCCGTTCCTATTCGTTGATGCGGTTTATACGAAGGTACGAGAAAACGGGCGTGTCCGCTCCTGTGGCGTGCGATCAGCTACGGTATCAACGACAAAGGATACCGAACGATTCTAGGTCTGAAAATCGATGACAGCGAAAGCACCGACGCCTGGAAAAATTATTTTGACTGGCTGAAATCACGCGGTCTAAAAAGCGTTGACATGGTGATCAGCGATGACCACGGCGGTATCGTGAGTGCGGTTCAAAAAGCATTTCAAGGGGCTACTTGGCAGCGGTGTCAGGCTCACTTCCTGCGCAATGTCCATGATCGGTTGCCAAAAGCTCTCAAAAGCGAAGGAACCGAACAAGTGAAGGCGATTCTCTATGCGCCGAATCTGGAAGTCGCTCGAACCTTGCTTAATGCTTTTCTAAAGGATTATCAGGACAAAGCACCAAAAGTGACGGAGCTTGTGGAGGATGCCTTTGATGACGTGACGGCGGTGCTTCCTCTACTACCAGAACCCTATCGACGTCGCCTCCGGACAACTAACGGGATGGAACGGCTCAATGAGGAATTTCGCCGTCGGGAACGGTTATCCGTATTTTCCCTAACCGCCAATCTGTGATTCGTCTGATGGGCTCTGTTCTCATGGAGAAGGACGAAAAATGGATAGAAGGACGCCACTATCTGAAAATGGAAGACTATTTTGAATGGAGGGCCAAACAGCCAAAATCACCTGATCGTTCGAGTAACGTAACAACTCTTTATCCAGGATAATCACTCTATCTTAGCTAAGGTGAATTTACACATAAAAAAAGACTTGACCTCGTGTTTCATCTATAAGACAAATGAATAAAATGATTATTTCAGAAGTAAAGATCTTCTTAATTAAAAACTCTTAATATCCAACATTTTAACCCAGCTCTAGATATAGAAACACTCCAAACAATTTTAGAAGGCATCGATTTGTATAATGATTTCTGGGGAGGCTGCAACATTATCGGGACGAGCAGTAAAACATGGGAACCTTATATTACGCGGGCCACAAGTTTGCGGATGATGCAGCCGGCGAATCAGAAACGATTTAAAAATGCCAACAAATAGATTGACATTTCCAAATTTAGTGATATTTTATACTTGTAAGAAAAATAAAAGTGAAAAGAGGAGATAAGATGTTCAAAGATGTCTTGAATCTATCCGTTGTCACTTTTAACGCGGTATGGGGAGAAAAGGAAAAAAACTTGAATCGGATTAAGGGGTATATCGAAAGCGCGGCAAAAAGGGGCAGTGATTTTATTGTCTTCCCTGAGATGGCTTTAACTGGTTATGATGATGAAGCTGAAAAGCTCCTTGAAGAAAAGATGCAGTTTAAACTTTCGGAGACCATTCCCGGCGAGTCGACGGATGAAGTCGCCGAACTGACAAAAAAATATGGGGTATATGCCATATTCGGGATGCCTGAAAAAGATCCGGCGGATCCGGCTAAGTTGTTCAATTCGCTGGCAATTTTTTCTCCGGACGGGTTGGTCGGGTCTTACCGGAAAATGCATCTTCCAGCGCCGGAGCCGAACTGGGCGGTTCGAGAGCGATATAAACCCTTCATATTGAATACGCCGTGGGGGCCTGTCGGATGTGCCGTCTGTTATGATTCCTATTGTTTTCCGGAATTAATGCGTTATTATGCTTCTAAAGGCTGCCGGCTCTATATTAACAGTACGGCACTCGCAAAATGTCACGGCAAAGGTTTGGGAACGACGACGCTGGAAGCAGGGGTCATTCGTGAGGGCATCTACATTGCCTCGGCTAATTTAGGCGGGGTCGATTTGTATAATGATTTCTGGGGCGGCAGCAGCATTATCGGCCCAAGCAGAAAGACGTGGGAACCGTATTATTATGCCGGCCACAAGTTTACCGATGATGTCGCCGGCGAATCGGTAATGTTTACGGCGACGATTGATTTGTCGTTGGCAACGAGATTCCTGTTCAAATATAATCCTGCCGTCGAAGGCACCGACTGGCGGCCGGAAAAATACATTGAAATGATTAAGGATACGCTGAAAGAGACCCCATTAATTAAGAACTGAGCGAAAGCTGGTTTTGGATAAGGCCTGTCCAATCCAAGGGCTGCGCTTGCTTAACATGAGTCGCTTTAGCAAAGCATTCAGCCGGCTTGATTGAAAAGGTTATTTTTCTTCAAAAGGTTGGAGAGGATATGTTTTCAGGAAGGAGCCAAAACTTGAACCGGGGTAGGAAAGGATTGCTTTCCACCCCGGCCGCTTTTTTGAACCGATCCATTATTTCTTATCATCTTCATCAAAATCAATAAAATGATCCTGGAACTCGATAAATTCACGTTCTCGATAAGCTGCGGGGATGCCATGATAGCTGATATCGAGGCCGATTTCTTCTTCTTCTTCGCTTGAACGGACGGGAATCAAGCGCCCGATGAGCGTCAGACCGATCCATGTTAAAAGGAAGCCCCAAGCACACAGAACAATCAGCCCAAGAAGCTGCACACTAATAAGGTGCCAATGTCCGCTGGTGAAAAGACCGCCGCTCTTCGCGAACAACCCGACGGCGATAGTCCCCCCCCACATACCGGATACGGCGTGGACCGGAAAGGCACCGACGGGGTCGTCAATCCGCCTGGATTCCAGCCAATTGGTCGCAGCCAGCATGAGTAAGCCGGAGACGGCACCGATAAGGATGGCAAATGGGTCGCTGACGAAGGCGCATCCGGCTGTTATGCCGACGAGTCCAGCCAGTGAGCCGTTAATGACAGATGCCGCGTCAGAGCGCTGATAACGAAACAATGTATAAATCAAGGTCACCGCTCCGCCCGATGCGGCCGACAGCATCGTAACGAGAGCAATATGTCCGATTCTGGCATCGGTCGCGCTCAGCGTGCTGCCGGCGTTAAAGCCGAACCAGCCGAACCATAACAGAAAGGCGCCAACGGAAGCGAGCGGCAGGTTGCTCGGCAGCGCAATGGTGCTAACTCCCTGAGGGGTAAATTTACCTTTCCTCGGGCCGATGAACAGCGCTGCCGCCAAAGCGGAACAGCCGCCTAATGCGTGAATAACTGCTGAGCCGGCAAAATCCTCCATCCCTAGTTGGCCGAGCCAGCCGCCGCCCCCCAGACCCAGTGCCCGGCGATGGGATAAATGACGGCCGTCATGAGGATCGCATAAAGGATGTAGGCGCGAAAATTGATGCGTTCAGCAACGGCTCCGGAGACGATCGAGATGACGGCGATGACAAAAGCCGCCTGGAACAGCCAAAAAGTATCTGTAGAAATGGACAATTTCAAATGGGAGAGATCGCCATTGAGCATGAATCCGCTCGTGCCGATAATTCCTGAAAAATCGTGCCCGTACATGAGTCCAAATCCCAGCAAGTAAAAAAAAAGCGTGCCAATAGTGATGTCAACAAACACCTTCATAATAATATTGACATTATTTTTGTATCTTACAAACCCCGCCTCTAATAGGGCGAAACCGCCTTCCATCAAAATAATCATCGCAGCGGTTAAAACAACCCAGATAGTATCCAGGCCTGATTGAACAGTATGAATGGTCATTCCCCGTGATCCCCTCCTAAATTCCCTTACTTCTTCTAGAACGGTGCCGGACAGCTCGATCTCTTTCTCCGGCGCTTCCCGGCTGAGCCGCTTGATTTCACGTTCCAGCTCGATAATACTTTCGTTGATTGCATCGATCTGTTTCGCACGTTCCTTGACGTGAACAATATATTCCACTGCTTGGTGATGAATGGGCGGCCGGCCAGCAAAAAATTTTCTTATCGGTGACAGTGATTTGTAAAAAGTTTCTTCCGCTCTCTTTTTCTGTTCGTAGCTGATGATCTTATCCTTGAGCTCTTTCACTCTTTGTTCCTTTTTCTTTTTTTCATTTTGCAATGTTGTTAGTATTTCTTTTAAAGGAAGACTGGAGCTCCCCTTTCGCTCCTCGCTGCGCACGATCACTGTTAACACCCCAAACACATAATGTAAGATTTACTAACATTATAGGAGTAAATAAATAGTCAGTCAATTAGTGTTTGATTTTAGAGCCGCAATATTTTAGAAAATAAATGAAAGAAATCGAGAAATAGAAGGGAAAAATCCGCTTGGAACGCGGGACGGCCAAGCTTTGAAAAAATTAATGAAGGAAAAACGAACGAAAAAAAATAATTTAAAAGATTTCCCATTTTTGCACAAAATTAAATAAAAAGATGTATAAAGAAATAGTCAATGAACACAAAAGAGGTTTTTGAACAGCTGTTCATGGTTTCATAATAGGTGCCCCTTCCAAAAGACTTTTTCTTTTCTAAAATCGAAAAAATCATTCACAATACATACATAAAAATGCATGCAGGCAGCGGGTCTTCGGGAAGTTTTGACCGACTTGAACGAACACCAGCTTTATACTTTAATTAGTCTGCTGTACTAAAAAGAACTGGATTTTTTATATGGGGTCTCGAATGGAATGATGATCGGAGGTTTGACCTTATAAATCTACGGCGGCGGATGCTGTTGATCGCTCCGTGTCTTTATGCAAGATGGCGTTGTCCTACAAAACGGCCCGGATAAAAGAGATAACAATGATTCGAAAGGTGATAGAATGGGCTATCTCAGAAAGTACTGGAAAAAATATTGGAAGGGCTTTGTGGTGGCGGTCATATTTCTCTCAGTGGAAGCGATGGCTGATTTGCTTGAACCGACGATCATGTCGAAGATTATTGATAAGGCCGTGGCGCACGCCGATATTCCTTTGATTGAGAAATACGGTGCGCTGATGCTTCTGGTCACGTTTATTGGTGCGGCAGGCGCCTGCGTGCGAAATGTGCTGTCGGTTTCTGTTTCGCAAAACTTCGCGATGGATCTGCGGCTTGATTTGTATAAAAAAATCCAGGGTTTTTCTTTTGATAATATCGATCGTTTCGGTAACGCTTCCTTGATTACCAGACTTACTAATGATGTCACCCGACTGCAGACGTTTGCGAACGGGATGATGCGAATGATGCTGAAGGCGCCGCTCGTCGGTATCGGCAGCATCATTGTTGCCGTCCATTTAAACCCCCGGCTTTCCATTATGGTGGCGATCATCCCGATCATTGCGCTGATCATTGTGATGAACATGCGGATCAGCTATCCCTATTTTAGAAAAGTGCAGGCGGCATTGGATCGAGTGAATATGTCGATGCAAGAGTATCTCTCGGGGATACGTGTCGTCAAAGTCTTCAATCGCTTTGCTTTCGAGCAAGAGCGCTTTCATAGGAACAATGAAAACTTAAGCGGATTGTCCACTGCGGCGGCCAAGGTGACTAGTTTTTTCGGACCGATGACGGGCCTGACTCTCAATGCCGGTATCGTGGCCGTGCTGTGGTTCGGCGGCGTCGGCGTCAGCAAAGGAAACATGCAGGTGGGCTCGATCATTGCCTTTACCAACTACATGATGCAAATCCTGTTTGCGCTGATGATTGTCAACAACGCTTTCAACATGCTTGTACGGGCCAAGGCTTCAGCTGAACGGATCGGCGACGTCATGAAAGAAAAAAGCAGCATGCTTTTTTTTTCTGAAAAAACATTGCCCCTTGAAAGAAACAAGGGGATGACCATGAAGGGGCATGTGACTTTTCAGGACGTTTCGTTTTCCTATCATAAAAGCGGCGAAAAGGCGGCACCGGCGCTAAAATCTGTCAATCTGGATATCCGGCCTGGAGAAACCGTCGGGATCATTGGCCCGATCGGCTCTGGAAAGACAACGCTGATCAACTTGATTCCGCGTTTTTACGATCCGGATGAAGGGGAAGTCTTGATTGATGAACGTAACGTCAAAGAGTATCACGAAGACGAACTCAGAAGGCGAATCGCCATTGTACCGCAAAAAACGCTGCTGTTCAGCGGCACCATCAAAGA
The DNA here is from genome assembly GCA_030437565.1 of Terrilactibacillus sp. S3-3. Classification (GTDB taxonomy): domain Bacteria; phylum Bacillota; class Bacilli; order Bacillales; family Sporolactobacillaceae; genus S3-3. Next base: position 3,501,204 of record CP129291.1, on the reverse strand, counting down.
AAATATTTTGTGGGGAAATAAAGAGGCCGCTGGCAAGGAAATGGTAGAAGCGGCCAAAGTCGCTCAGGCGGATGATTTTATCCGCAAGACGCCGAACGGCTATGACGCGATCATTGGCCAGGGCGGGGTCAATTTCTCCGGCGGACAGAAGCAGAGGATAGCGATCGCCAGAGCTTGATTGATCAGAAAACCGGAAATCTTGATTCTAGATGACGCGACAAGCGCGGTTGATGGTAAAACAGACCGGAAAATCAAAGAGGCATTGAAAATCTTTTCAAGCCAAATGACCTGTCTGATCATCGCCCACAGTATTACCGCAGTCATGGAGGCCGATAAAATCGTCGTCATGGCTGATGGGAAAATCGCGGATGTAGGAACACACGCTGATTTGTTAAACCGATCGGCGGTCTATCGTGAGATCTATGCGTCGCAAATCGGGAAGGAGGCGGACCCGAATGCCTGAACATCGTCAAACGACGCCTGATCCGCGGCAGATGATCCGGAGAAAAGGCGGGAAAAGGCGCGGGGCCGACCGCTTTGCGCCGATCGAAAAGCCGAAAAATATGAGGAGGACCTTGCGCAGACTCTGGGGCTACTTTGCCAAAGAGAAAAAGACCCTGATTTTGGTCTTTGCCCTGATTGTTGTCGATTGTCTGGTGACCCTGCTTATTCCTTATTTATTGGCCTGGCAGTCAATGAAATCGGGCTGAAGAAAAAAAACATGGTCGATTTTCCGCTGCTGATAAAAATGCTGATTGTTTTGGGTATTTCTTATTTCACGGACGGTATGCTGACTTTTCTTCAAGGATGGATCATGGCGGGTGCCGGGCAGAGAATCGTGATGAATTTACGGACGAATTTGTTTGATAAACTTCAGAGATTGCCGATTGCCTTTTTTGACCGGAACACACATGGCGAAATCATGAGCCGGCTGACCAATGATATCGAGAATGTCGATGTCACGATTTCCCAGTCAACGGTTGAATTGATGAACGATGTGATCACCATCGTCGGTTCTTTTATCCTGATGATCTGGATCAGCCCCGAATTGACATTGGCAAGCATGATCACGGTTCCTTTGGTGATTATTTTAACGCGGGTCATCGCCAAGCGAACGGCCAAACAGTTTACCCGGCAGCAAAATGAACTGGGTACCCTGAATGGCCATATTGAAGAACAATCTCCGGTCTCAAAGTGGTAAAGGCTTTCAGCCATGAGCAGGAGGAAATTGACCAGTTTACAGCCATCAACCGCCGGCTCACAGATGTTGGTTCGAAAGCCCAGGTTTGGTCCGGTTTTCTGATGCCGATGATGAACGTCATTAACAACCTCGGGTTTACGGCGGTTGCCAGTGTAGGCGGTTTCCTTGCCGTGAAAGGGATGATCTCGGTCGGGATGATCGCCAGTTTTCTCACTTATTCCAGACAGTTTTCCCGGCCTTTGAATGATGTCGCCAGTATTTTCAACACTTTGCAATCAGCGGTGGCCGGTGCGGAGCGGGTTTTCGAAATTCTTGATGAAAAAGAGGAAACGGCCGATGTCGCCGGGGCAAAAGAAATAAAAAATTTCCGGGGCGAAGTGGACTTTGTTGATGTGTCCTTTAGTTACGAGGCCAATCATGATATTTTAAAACACGTCAGTTTTCACGTCAATCCCGGTGAAGTGATCGCGCTTGTCGGGCCGACGGGCGCCGGAAAAACGACGATTGCCAGCCTGATCACCCGGTTTTATGATCCAACTGAGGGCAGCATCCGCATTGACGGCGTGGACATCCGCCACTACCGGCGTTCCGAATTACGCAAGGTTTTCGGGATCGTTTTGCAGGACACCTATCTCTTTCAAGGGACTATTTTGGAAAATCTGCGCTACGGCAAACTTGACGCAGCGAAAGAGGACGTGATCCGGGCGGCAAAAATGGCCGGTGCCGATGACTTCATTCAGAAATTGCCGAAGGGATACGACACGATGCTGCACGGGGACGGCAAAGAGCTCAGCGAGGGGCAAAAACAATTGCTGACCATTGCCAGGGCGATTCTGACTGATCCTTCCATTCTGATCATGGACGAAGCGACAAGCAATGTGGACACACAAACGGAAATGCGCATTCAAAAAGTGATGCAGACATTGATGAAGGGCAGAACAAGCTTTATTATTGCCCACCGGCTGTCCACCATCCGCCAGGCGGATAAAATCCTGGTTATTGAAGGCGGCGAAATAGCCGAACAAGGCAGCCACCAAGAGCTGCTGCGGAAGAACGGTCTGTATCATGACATGTACTTTGATCAATTTTCCGGCTCGGATCGAACATCGTGAATGATGGGTTGGATTGGGCGATTGGCTTCGAATCGCAGGTCGATCGCATCGTCAAGCTTGGGCTGGTAAATTCAGATTCAGAACGATATCGGAAAAGTGCCGGCGACTAGGTGGGCAAGCCATTTCGATGTTAATTCTATGGATATCGTCTATTATAATCAGTAAATGCATTCGCAGCCTGCGCGATCCGCCCCGAGCTAAATCGGCCCTGAAAAAAAATTTATACTGAGCCGGTCTTAAGCTTCAAGTCATTTGCAATGTTCAAAGCTATTAATCTGCCGGCATCTGTCTCACTTTACCGCGGGAAAGGTGCAGCACAGATGAAAACCTGTGTGATTGCGTGATTTCTGCAGAAGGAAGACTGATACTCTAAAAGAAGGTGTAAGGATGGCATCTGAGCCGCCGCAAATAACATCTTATCAAGAAGATGCATATGTACAGAAAAATCGCTGGTTTATACTGGTTATCTTGAATTTATTTACGTTTATGTCGACGCTGGATGCGAGTATTGTGAATGTCGCACTGCCGGGCATTTCACATGACTTGAATTTGCCTGTTTCCAGTACCCAATGGATTGTCACAATTTATTTAATGACAATCTGTGTCTGTATTCTTTTTTTCGGCCGGCTGGGAGATATGTTTGGCAAGATTCTTGTGTTTCGCTGCGGGACGATCCTGTTTATTATCGGATCAGCACTGTGCGGTCTTAGCTCGACACTCTCCTTTTTGCTGGCCGCGCGCGTTATTCAAGCCGTCGGCGCGTCAATGACAATGGCCAATAATCTGGGTATTGCCACGGATATTTTTCCAAGGACGGAACGCGGCCATGCGCTCGGTTTGATCGGGACTTTTGTTTCGCTGGGCAGCATCACCGGTCCGGGACTCGGCGGATTTATTGTCTCGGCCTTTAGCTGGGAGTACATTTTTTGGGTGAATGTGCCGATCGGGATGATCGTGATCCTCTTGGGCTGGCGGATGCTTCCAAAGGATATACATAAAACGAAGGGCCGGCTGGACATGAGCGGGACTTTGATTTTCGGGGTATTCATTGTTTTATTATTTGCCGGGGCGCTGCTGGGGCAGAAGCTCGGCTTTGAGGACCGGCGGATTCTGATTGCCATGGTGCTTTCCATTATCTTATTGCTTGTTTTTTTTTGGGTTGAATGGCATAAAAAAAATCCGATGCTGCAGTTAAACTTGTTTCAAAATGATTTGTTCTCGATCAGCATTATTTGCGGATTTCTTGTTTTTGTATCCAACTTTTGCTTCAACATCATTGCTCCTTTTTACACACAGGACATTTTGCGGCTGACCGCTGGTGAATCAGGCTTTTTGCTGATGCTTTTTCCGATCATGATGGCGATCGATCTTTGCCCCGCTCAGCGGTGCACTGTCCGATAAAATTGGTTCGGAAATACTGACTTTTTTTGGATTGGTTGTTTTGGTCATGGCACAGATCGGATTAGGGTTCCTTTCCGAGCGGAGTTCGATCATTTATGTCGGCGTGTTGATCGCCTTGCTTGGCATCGGAAGCGGTCTATTTAATTCACCGAATAATTCACTCGTGATGTCTACGGTGCCGAAGAGTCAGTTAGGCAGTGCGGGCAGCGTCAATTCCCTGGTCAGAAATTTGGGCATGGTCGGCGGGATCACTTTTGCCACAACATTGCTGTTTTCATGCATGAGTCGGAAGGCGGGGTATCGTGTGACGGGCTTGATACCGGGACGGCCCGACATTTTTTTTTTCACGGCATGCATATTGTTTTTCTGGCATCTGCCGGCATTTGCTTGCTTTGCGCGGTTTTGACGAGCATTCGTCTTGTTCAATCAAGGCGGAGAACCCGGGGCAGGACGGTTTAAGAAGCGCGAGAAACCGCTGCCGGGCTTAAGCATGATGCCCTGAAGGCAATGATCAACCTTTATCGGCAGCAGGAGATTGCTGAGAAGCCGCTGCCGGCGCCTTCGGATCGGTTTTATCATCACGTAGGCGCCGAAAAAATTTTCTGGGGATTTATCGTGAGTTTAAATAAAAATTTAAATTAAAATAAATATTGCAAAATTAAATGGATTCCTTTATACTTACTTTAACAAACCGATGACAGCAAATGACCTTGCTGCATGACGGCTTGAGGTATCTTGAATTTTATAAGATTGACTTTGTTCACTCGATCTTCTTTTGCCGGAAGATGAGCCTTGGATAAGAGTCAGTAAAACGTCAATGTGTCAAAGCATTGTTTGTTTTGCTGGCTTTTTTTGCGTACATCAATGGTGTGAAAGGGATGATGTGATGAAAGGGGCTTTGGATGGAATTCGGATTATTGATACCTCCCGCGTACTGGCGGGCCCATTCTGTTCAATGATTCTTGGCGATTTAGGAGCAGAGGTGATCAAGATTGAGCACCCGGAATCAGGTGATGAGACGAGAGGGTGGGGTCCGCCTTATGCAAATGGTGAAAGCGCTTACTATTTGTCGGCCAACCGCAACAAACAAAGCATCACCTTGAATTTAAAGTCTGAACAAGGAAAAGAGATTTTTCGCAAGCTTGTCGCTGCCGGCGATGTCGTGGTGGAAAACTTTAAAACCGGCACCTTGGAAAAAATGGGCTTGGGTTATGAACAGTTAAAAGTGACAAATCCCAAGCTCATTATGGCCTCGATCACCGGTTTTGGCTTAACCGGTCCGTATAAGGGGCTGCCCGGCTACGATTATATTATCCAGGCGATGAGCGGATTGATGAGTATCACCGGCGAAACCGAGGGAAGCCCAATGAAAGTAGGGGTGGCGATTGCCGATGTGCTTACCGGATTGTACACGTGTATTGGAATTTTATCCGCTTTACACCACCGCGACAGAACCGGTGAAGGGCAGAAATTGATATTTCGCTGATGGACTGTCAGATTTCTTCATTAGTTAACGTTGCCAGTAATTATTTGTGCAGCGGTGCCGATCCGAAGCGGCTAGGAAACCGGCATCCCAATATTGTCCCCTATCAAGTCTTTACAGCGAAGGATGGGGAGTTTGTTGTGGCCGTAGGAAATGACCAGCAGTTTCGCAGATTCATAGCCGAACTGGGGAGACCGGAACTGGCAGAGAGAGAAGAATTTAAGCATAATGACGGCCGGCTGCGGAATAAATCCAAACTGATTCCAATCATTGAAGAATTGTTAAAAACAAAGACAAAAAATGAGTGGAAAAACCAGCTGGACAGAGCCGGTATTCCGAATGGGCCAATCAATACGATTGCAGAAATGTTTGATGATCCGCAAATAAAGGAAAGAGAGATGGTGGTGGAAATCGCGCATCCCAAGATAGAAAATCTTAAATTAGTCGGCTCTCCATTAAAATTATCGAAGACTCCGGTGGCAATGAGCGTCATCCGCCATTATACGGTGAGCATACGGAATCCATTTTGCTCGAACTAGGCTATCGTTCAGAAGAAATAATCAAATTTAAAAAGAATAGAATTATTTAGGAGGGATTAAGACGATGAATTTTGAATTAACAGAAGAGCAGGTAAGCGTGGAAAAAATGGTAAGAAGATTTGTCGATAAGGAAATTATCCCGAATATTGGCGAATGGGATCGGCAGCATCATTTTGATTTGTCCGTTCTTAAGAAGTTAGGGGATTTGCAGCTGATGGGTGTCTGCATTCCTGAAGAATACGGCGGAGCAGGTATGGACTATAATACGCTGGCCATCGTTTGCGCGGAATTGGAGCGCGGCGATACGGCCTACCGTACAGCGGTTTCCGTTCACACAGGGCTGAACAGTATGACTCTATTACAGTGGGGGACGGAGGAGCAGAAGCAAAAATATTTAGTCCCGCAGGCGCAGGGAACGAAGATCGGAGCTTTTGGCCTGACTGAACCGAATGCCGGTTCCGATGTTGCCGCTCTGCAGACAACCGCTGTCCGGGATGGAGACCATTACATTCTAAATGGGTCAAAAACATGGATTTCACTTTGCGACGTAGCGGATCATTTTCTCATTTTTGCCAAAACGGATCCTGCTCTGGGCCATAAGGGAATCACAGCATTTATCGTGGAGCGGAGCTTTGAAGGCGTGGAATCAAAGGCAATCAAGGGAAAATTGGGCATTCGTGCGGGAAATACAGGAGAAGTTTTTTTAACAGATGTAAAAGTTCCTACGGCCAATGTGCTCGGCGAAGAGGGGGAAGGTTTTAAAATCGCCATGTCCGCTCTGGATAGCGGCCGGTTCACGGTCGCTGCGGGTGCCGTTGGTTTGATCGAAGCGAGCCTGGAAGCGAGCCTTAAATATTGTCATGAACGAAAAACATTTGGAAAAGAAATCGGCAAACATCAACTTGTTCAGCAAATGATTGCGAAGATGAGCGCCAATCTGGAAATTTTTCAAACTGCTCGTATACAAAGCAGGATGGCTGAAAAACCAGGGGAAACGGAACACGCGAGAAACATCGCTTGCGAAGTGGATATCATGCAATGCCGCTTTTGAGGCAGCCAATGATGCCGTCCAAATCCACGGGGCATACGGCTATTCGGATGAATACCCGGTTGAGCGCTTCCTGCGCAATTCCAGAGCGCCAATGATCTATGAAGGAACGCGAGAGATTCATACCGTTATGCAGGCCGAATACGCTCTCGGCTACAGAGAAGATAAACCGCTTCGCCAGGTGCTTCCGGCATGGCCGTTTGATTCCGTTTCCCTGTCATAATGCGAACAACGGAGGGAATAAGATGAACACCTATTTAATTGCCGGGCATGCAAAACTGCCGCAGGGAATGGCGGCGAGAAATGTATACGATTCCCTCACCATCACCTTAGAGCTTGACGTTAAATACGGAGTCGTTATCGATGCCGACTGCACACTTGCAACCGAACATGCCGGCGGTTTCTTCGCCGGCTGATGCGCGGCTACTGCCTGGAAGACGGCATTGAGGGTTTACTTGAACAGGTCCGGCAATCTTACCATGGAAAGGCCTATCAGGCGATTCAGGCGGCTTTAAAGGACGTGTACACGCAATTTGAATTGGTTTTCACGAAGTAATTCACGATATGGCACTTGCCGGATTAGCCATAGTGATGCTGTTTTATTGCCAGAGGTTGGCGAAGCCGGCATTTGCAATTGAAATGAAACAAGTTATATTGACACGCAAAAAATAATGGGAGGTGGTGATCAATTTAAAAAAAAATTGAAAAGAAGAGCAGTCTGTATAGTAAGTAAGTCGGCCGTCCGTCGCTTTTTCCTTTGTCGTTTTCTTTTCTCCGCTGCTTGTCAGCGTGGAAGTCCTTCATATTCGTTAACGAGGAGGTTTTTGCTATGAATCTGCAAGTTCAAACCGAAACGAAAAAAAGCAAAGTGAAAATGAATGCCCAGCAGCGCAATCTTTTGGCAATTGTCACATTGGCCTGGATATTTGATGCCTTTGATTATTTAATGCTGACATACATTGCGGTCGATATCATGAAGGAATTTAACGTCACGGCCGCCATATTCGGAACGGTCACCTCGATCACTGTTCTCGCCAGACTGATAGGGGGAGCGCTTGTCGGCGTTGTTGCCGATAAGTGGGGACGCAGAATTCCATTAATTACATCGATGATTTGGTACGGGATCTTTCAATTTATCTCAGGATTTTCTCCAACATTTACATTTTTATATGCGATTCGCTTTTTATTTGGTCTCGGGATGGGATCGATGTATTCTGTCGGCGTGCCGTTACTTATGGAAACGGTTCCAAAAAACAAAAGAGGTTTTGCATCCGGTCTGTTGGAAATTGGTTTCCCCGCCGGCGGCATTTTAGCCAGCCTTCTCTATGTCGGCATTTATGCTTCAGGAAGCTGGCGGGAAATGTTCTTTATTGCAGCCATTCCTCCTATTCTTAGGAATTTATACGATGATCACGCTAAAAGAAACAAAAAAAAAAATGGGTCAAAGAACAATCCGTACAGCGCGGCATTGAGAGAGTGCCTCTTGTCAATCTTTTTATTGGTAAGCAATCTTGGAATACGATCCACTCGGTTTTAGTGAACGCCGGATTTCTTGTTTTGTTTTACTCGGTTTGCTCATGGTATCCGACTTTTTTAAGGATCGAGCATCATTTTACCGTCACGATGGTCAGCGTGATTACCATTCTCTTAAACGTGTCGGCTGTTTTCGGCAGTATTCTTTTTGGACACTTTTCCGACCGAATTGGGAGAAGATGGACGATAACAATTTCTGCGTTAGGTTCCATGCTGGGCGCTCCGTTATTTGTTCTCCTGCATAATGATATTTTACTTTATATTGGCGCGGTGATCGTTGGCTTCTTTGGGCCGGGGGGAGTTTGGAGCATCAATGCCACGTATACGGCGGAACATTTTCCTTTAAGTATGCGTTTCGACAGGCCACGGTCTGACTTACAATGCGGGCAATTTTTTTGGCGGGATGCTCACGCCGGTGATCATCGGCCTTCTCTCTAATCAATATGGCTTTGGAGCGGTCATGACCTTCGGGGTGCTTTCATCAGCCGCATTTCTGATTTTGATGGCCTGGCTTTGGAAAGAAACGAAAGATATGGATATGGCGGTTTAGAATTGGGTCCAGATGACGCTGTCATCACAGTTGCATAAGATGACGATTAAGTACGCACATGGGGGAGTCCGAACCATCTTAAAAAATGACCGAATGAAAAGAAAAGATACCATTTGCCGCAACAAACTTGTCCTTCCCCTTTTTTTCTAAGCGCCGTTAATCATTGGTTTTTAATTCCTTTAACCGCTGCCGGTGCTATGTCAGACCACAGGCGATATGTGTTTTGAACTTGTCATAGCCGAAAAATATATACTAAAATTAACTTTTTTTGAGAAAAACTAAGATTAGTGGTATAATGAGAGAGAGACGTGCAAGAGATGGTGTTGACATAAAGTCATCATTTCTTAAAAAAACTTTTATTATTATAGGGTGTTGGGCAAGCGGTCAAGCCTGCGGATTCTCAATCCGTAATCACGGGTTCAAATCCCGTACACCCTCTTAGAATTAATACAGCATCTGGGTGCTCGGCTTTTTCTGGTATCCGCATTTAAGTCTCTCTTCTTAAGGAAGGGAGATTTTTTATGCAATAAACAAGTTGCTACATTGGCATACTTTAAGTAGTATAGAATTAACTTGAATTTTTTTTTTAAAGAGGGTAACGAATGGAAAAGCCATCCATCTACGGATTAACATTAGATCAATTGACAACATGGTTTTTGGAGCACGGAGAAAAGAAGTTTCGTGCCGCGCAGGTCTGGGACTGGCTGTATGTCAAGCGCGTCGGCACTTTCTCAGAAATGACCAATATTGCGAAAAAGAGCATTCAACTCTTAGAGGACAATTTTGTGCTGCACACAATGGAAGAAACGACGATTGCCCAGGTTTCGGCGGATCAAACGATTAAATATTTGTTCCGTTTGCGGGATGGCAATTTGATTGAGACCGTGCTGATGAGGCATGAATACGGCCTGTCCGTTTGCGTAACAACACAGGTCGGCTGCAATATCGGCTGTACATTTTGCGCGAGCGGTCTGCTGAAGAAAAATCGGGATCTGTCGAGCGGCGAAATTGTCGAACAAATTATGAATGTTCAACGGCATCTTGATCAGGAAGGCAAAGGCGAGAGAGTCGGGCATATTGTTGTCATGGGTATCGGCGAACCGTTCGACAACTTTGATAACCTTGTGAACTTTTTGTATATCATTAATTCGCAAAAAGGGCTGGCGATCGGGGCGCGGCACATCACCGTGTCGACCAGCGGCCTTGTGCCGAAAATTTATCAATTTGCAGATGTCGACATGCAAATTAACTTGGCAATATCGCTGCATGCGCCGAATAACGAGCTGCGCAGCCGGATTATGAAAATTAATCGCGCCTATCCAATCGAAAAGCTGATGGAAGCTGTTCATTTTTATTTGAAGAAAACGAACCGGCGGATCACATTTGAGTATATCCTGCTGAAAAGTGTCAATGATCACAAAAAAGAAGCGCTGGAACTGGCCAAGTTGCTCGCTTCTATACGTCACTTGGCTTACGTGAATCTGATTCCGTACAATCCGGTTCATGAGCATGATCAATATCAGCGAAGCGACAAAGAAACGGTGGCGGCCTTTCTTGAGACGCTGAAAAAGAACGGGATCAATGCCGGCATCCGCCGCGAGTTCGGCACGGATATTGACGCGGCCTGCGGGCAATTAAGAAGCAAGCAGATTAAAAAGGCCAAAGCCCGCTCAGCAAAATAAAAAAACGTCAAGGATACAAGCAGATTGAAAACCGCTGAATAATATGCCTGTGTCGGGCAGAGAGCGGGGTTCGAGAGACAGGGTGAAAACGAACAAAACTCGCTTTTACTAAAGTTATACTTCAGTACTTTAGCGGCTGACGGGGCAGCGATGTTTGCCGTCTATCCGTCAGTTGCCAGAAAGACGATGGGGGAGCGTAAGAATGAAACCGAATAAAGTGATGGTGACGGGCGGCCATGGACAGCTGGGCACCGAGATCACGCTCATGCTGAAAGATAAAGGTTACGACGTGTACGGGCTTGGCCGCAACGAGTTGAATATTACCGATTTGGACCAAGTGAGGCGGCAGATGGAGGCGTTGAAACCCGACGCTGTCATTCACACGGCTGCCTATACGAATGTCGATCAAGCGGAGGCCGATCGCGACAATGCTTTTTTGGTAAACGCTTATGGCACGCGTAACGTGGCGCTGGCATCCGAGAAAATCGGTGCAAAACTCGTATACGTCAGCACGGATTATGTGTTCAACGGTGAAAAAGACGGCGCCTATAGCGAATTCGATGCGCCGTCCCCGCTTGGCGTCTACGGCCAGTCAAAGTTTGCCGGCGAGCAGTTCGTCCGCGATTTTCATTCTTTTTTATTGCCCGGACGTCATGGGTATACGGCAAATACGGGCACAACTTCGTAAAAACGATGCTGAGATGGCAGGCGAACACGATGCTTTGAAAGTGGTCAATGATCAAAGAGGCTGCCCAACGTATACAAAAGACTTGGCGGCGAAGCTCATAGAGTTAATCGGCACCGAGCGGTATGGGAATTATCATGTTTCCAATTCCGGCAGCTGTACGTGGTACGAATTTGCCAAAGCCATTTTTGAGATAAGCGGCACCGCTGTCAATGTAGCACCGGTCACAACGAAAGAATTCCCCAGACCGGCAGCCCGGCCAAAAAACTCGGTTTTTGATCATATATATGGCCTTGAGGCTGAACGGGTTTGAGGATGTCAGGCATTGGAAGGACGGCCTGAGTGACTTTTTAAAAGGCGGCATTGGCTAAAACTTAAAACGAACGGAATGCACAACCGGCGGGCCGGCGCTGAATGAAGCGCCGCATCTCGCCGGATTTTTTTGCTTGTTGCCCGAACGATTAGCGGAGGCGATCTATCGGGTCACAAAGCGGTATCTAGATTTTCCCCCCAGTACACTTCGGTTCGAATGGTCATAGAATGGTCAGAGGAAGATCATTTTTTGATTGGGGTGGATTGCGGTGAAAGTGACCGTCATCATGACGAGCTATAATAAAAAAAAAAAAAAAGACTATGTCGCCCGCTCGATACAAAGCATTTTAAACCAGACATTCAAAGATTTCGAACTGCTGATCATGGATGACAATTCAAACGAGGAAACATTGGATGTTATCAAGCCTTTTCTGCAGGACGAGCGGGTGTTTTTTTATAAAAGCGATGTCGCAACGATTGAGCAAAGAGCGGAGAAAACAAGATATGCCGTTTTAATTAACCAGGCTTTGGAAAAAGCGCAGGGTGAATATATTACGTATGCGACGGATGATAATGTCTACATGCCTGATCGCCTGGAAAAGATGGCCGGTATGCTGGAAAATAATCCCCATATGCATGTCGTTTATTCGGGCTCCAAAACTTTTTATCTCGATGAGAACAACAATATTGAAAGGGACATGCATCGTCCGGCCAAAAAAAGTGACTTGGCTGGCATCGTGTGCCGTCGATCATTGTTCGGTGATGCACCGCCGGACGATTCTGCCGGTTATTCTTCAGACATTTGGGTCGTACTGGGATGAAAGTGCCGAGTACTACCGGATTGGCGATGCCCGGTTTTTCTGGAGAGTCAACCACTTCTTTCCCTTTTATCCAATTGATGAGGATCTGGATATGAATTTTTTTACTGTTCATTCCCTTCACTATCAATTGTTTGAAAAAGAAAAAAAAACCTTTATCGAACATTTGCCGCTGCAAAGGTCCTGCAAAGAACTCAGAGAATCATTGAGAGCTTATTTGAAGGAAAAGAAGGGGTAGCATATGGCGGACACCTATTTAACGAATTATTGGCTGCTTTATAAAGTGTTCATTGACACCTTTGAGGACATCACCTATGAAAATATCCCCCCCTTGCTTTGTTGAGCAATTTCTATCATTATCTCTCGCCATCGCTGAAATCCAAGATGAAAGAAGCTTCGTTCAGCCGGCCACTCGCCGGGCAGCCGCTTGATGAACATCAGCTGCAGGCTTATTTTGATAAAAAGATGAATGGGATCAAGCGGTTAAAGTACCGGACTAACCAAGGACGTTTAGTTTTGCACTTTGACTATTTAAGGTTTTCTGCGGATAATTATGATCAATTTGATTCAAAAAAAACATTGCTGTTAGCTAGATGGAAGCTGCCGGCTTATTGCGGTTTGCCGGTGATCAGTAAAACCGATCTAAGCTCTAATCACGCATCCAAAGCCGAACCCTGCGTAAAGTCAGTAAAAGCACGATTTTCGGCTCTGGCCGATCATCCCGCTTTCCAAGACCCGTTTTTTCAGGAAAAATTTCTCCAAGATATCCCAAGATTCATGACGGCTGTCGATGCTGCCATGCTGCCAATGCTTTATTTGAACGGAACACGTTGCTGCGATTGTTGTCGGCACAGCGGAGGATGTGGACAGCAGAGCCCTGGCCTTGACCGCTCTCCAAAGAGGGGTGACGAGCATTTGCCTTCAACACGGCGCCTTAATGGGAGAAGAAGCCTTTTTTTTTTTTGCTGTTTTTTGCTCAATACAAGCCGTCTTTGGACGTTACGAACAAGACTGGTATTTAAACAAAGGCTGCAATAAGGAGAGAATCTTGATAACCGGTCATCCGCGGTTTGACAGGATCTTTCAGACTTCGGCGGCTGGCCGGCCTTCTTTATATCGAAGACTTCGGCTTTCCCCTTCCCAAAAAACCATTTTAATTGCCACTCAGCCTTTCTCCAGCTCATTTTATCCCGACTTATTGAAGAAGCTGACAGCCTTTCCGGACCTGCAAATGATTTTAAAACCTCACCCTTGGGAAATCGGAAAAAATCAATTAACCGATTATCTCCATTTTACAAAGAACCCAAGATTCCGGCTTGTTAAAAAAGAAATTGAACTCTATGAATTGCTGCCGAATGTCGATGGCGTGATCACGTTGACGTCGACTGTCGGGCTGGAAGCGATGCTTTTTGGCAAACCGGTCTGGATAGGCGATCCGGCTGGGGAGCGTGATTACCCTTACTACCGTGCACTGGGCGAACAGGTCATTTGCCATCCTGAGACATTAGCTGAAAATGTTCAGCGCATGCTGAGCGATCCCGAAGGATTAACGCTGGCCATGGAGAAAGGCAAACGATTCATTCAAGACAACTATCCTCAGCATCAGTCGGCCGTTAAACTGCTCGAAGTGCTTAAAGATAAAACAGGCATTGATTTTGGAAAAAATCAGGGGTAAGTCAGCGGAGAAACGACTGTCTTAAGAGCTTTACTCCGTTCTTTCGGGCTTTATTGAACTCTTATAGACAATGTTGGGAAGCAGATAACTGATTCCGCTTGGCATGGAATTCGCCTTGAGCCGACCGGAAGACCAGGGCCCTGACTCTCCCCCAATTCCTATAAATAAGGAGGCTGTTTCATTAATCGTCTTTGATTATGAAACAGCCTCCTATCTTTTGATTCTAATCTTTCAGGTGTCCGTAACAGGTCAATAATGCCGGCAGCCTGCTTTTTCTCATCGATTTTTGCGATAGGCTTGCACCAGCTTATTGATTTCGGCAGCCCGGTGGATCATGAGGTGCTCAGCCAAGACTTGCTGCCGGGCATTTTCTGCCTTTTTTTTCCTGATGGCTTCATGAGTCAAGTAATACGTTATTTTTTCCACACAATCTTGACAGCTTGAAAAAGTGGCGATGTCACGGTCAGCAAACGAGGGGGCCACCTCTTTATTATCGATGAGCTGGAAAGCCTGGCATGCGGCAATATCAAACGTTCGGTTATTTAAGCTCCGATTCTCGATATTGAAGCGATTATTATTGACATGGAGAAGATGTGATCGGTGCGGATTTAAGACAATTTTAGCGTTGCAATAAAACAAAGCCGCTTTATCCGGAGGGATCCAGCGATCGATGATTTGTAAATATGGATGCTTACGCTTTCTTTTGGGAATATGGTTATGCCATCCTTTTCCGATAACGGTCATCTTGCAGTTTAGATGATCCAGTAAGTACAAAATAAGCTCGACTCTGGAGCGGTAAGGAAATCCGATAAGAAGACAATCGGACTCACAGTCACTGAGTTCGGGCAGAGGTTTGAATACGGAAGAATCGGTGCCAAGTGGAAGATAATAGACATTGCGATAGCCTTTGGAGAGATAAAAAAATCATAGGCGCCCCGGTCAACGGTCAAAATAATGTCTGCTCGTTCTATCAGCATCAAACTTTGATCTATATTAAAGGGATCCTCGGTCAGCCAAATAATAAAGGGGGCGGCGCACTGTGACAGTTTGACGATGGCGGCGTCTGTTAAATGGTCCCCGAGAAAAGTAAAAATAGCATCAAAATCTGATAACTCTTCTATTAAAAAAAAGTCCGGTTCGGTGTGGCTGATAACCTTAAGCCGGCAGCCGGCTTTTTGCCATGAACGGATCAGCCATTCTTCCAGAAAGCGGTAGATACCATCGTAACCGGAACGGATAAAAAGGACCTTCATTGCTGTTAAACAGTAAAGGTAATCGATTCAATTTTGGCACAACCGATTTTTGTAATCGATGTGGTTGACGGGGTAACACCTGTTGTTTCAATTAAAGTAACTGTGCCTGTAATTGGATCGAACTTAGTGAAGACGGCCGGTCCAATGATATTTCCTGAATCGGCGGTAACGGTAACAATGGTGCCCGGCAGTAAACTTTTAAATATTTGGCAGGCACTCCCTTGACAAAATAACAAAAACGGTCCCTCCTAATTCAGCTTGAACAATAGCTTAATATATTGTTCTCTTCCCTATTCCTTGAAACTATTTTTCCAAGCTTATTACAAAATATGCTGGAGTAAAAAATAAGTATAGTGATCTTTCTTATAAATCAAGAAACTCAAACGTATTCACTAGTATTCACTAGTTTCGGCGGCCAGGCAAGTTGGCGAAACCATTATTTTTATTAGTTTCTCCTCCCATATCCTTTTAATGTCTGCACATCTCCGCCAAACATTTAATATAGTATACTAACTCTTTTATGCAAAGGATGATTTAGATGGTCGATAATCTTGAAAACAATAGTTTCGAAAATCTGAATGACGAAGCTAAGACGGAGGAAACCACAAATGATTTAGCCAGTGCATCGTTCCCCTTTTGGTATACTTTCCGCCAGCTGCTTGCCGAAATGCAAAAATCCGGACAGCCGATTCCGGTTGTAAGAATCGCAAACGGCGATCATTTGACAAATGTCATTGTAACAAACGTATTGAGTGATGCGGTGACTTTTACAAATGCTGAGATGACAGGAACGGCGATTTTTCAAATTAGCCAAATTTCCGGTTTTGGTACATTTTAGATGAGACGCAGCCGCTCGAAGACGTGAAAAGCCAAGGGGTGTTGGAGAATGAAAGGTGTGTGATTCTTGCGGGAGGAAAGGGGACCAGGCTGCGTCCTATTACCCACATTATTAACAAACATTTACTGCCGGTCGGCCCTTTTCCTATGGTCTACTGGTCGATCATGAAGTTGAAAGAATGCGGGATTGACCGGATCCTGCTGATTACACACAAAGAAGATGTCCCTCAATTTCAAAAGCTGCTCGGACATGGCGAAGCTTTGGGCGTCAGCCTTTCCTATCAAATTCAGCCCCAGGCTTCCGGCATATCGGATGGTTTATCTTACGCCAAAAAATTTGTAAAAACCGAGCGTTTTATTTTTTTTACTGGCGGATAATATCTTTGAAGATTCACTCGCACCATATGTAAACGAGTTCAGTAAACAAAAAGAGGGCGGCAAGGTTCTGTTAAAAAAAGTGACTGATCCTGAGAGATTTGGCATAGCCCAATTGGATAAGAGCAGCGGCCGTGTCACCCATATAATAGAAAAGCCGGATCATCCGGATTCTGACTATTGCGTGACCGGCATTTACATGTATGATCAGCAAGTATTCGATTTTATTGACCGCGTCTCTCCTTCCAAGAGAGGAGAGCTGGAAATCACCGATGTCAATAATTTATATATTAAACACAGCACCCTTACTTATAATATATTAAATGGCTGGTGGGTGGATGCCGGCACACATGAATCCCTACATTTGGCCAATCGTCTTGTCTACGAGACGATGAACAAGGGGGAGAAGCCAGGCCGTGACTAAATCGCTGTTCATTACGGCGGTGCCGGATTTATCGGCTCATAAAGCTGATGCTTCGGGAGCCGGACTATGCTGTGACAGTGATCGACAAGTTGACGTATGCCGGTCGCCCGGGTTCGCCTGGGAGACAAAATTCCGCTGGTTTTAGGTGATGCAGATGGATCAATCTTTGGTTTCGGTGATTTTGACCAGCTACAATAAGCCCGAATGGGTCGGCAAAGCGATAGAAAGTGTGCTGAAGCAGACCTATCCTTACTGGGAATTATGGGGGATGATGGATGACCATTCCAGTCAAAACGTCCAGGATATTATTAATAAATACACCGATGATAAGCGCATACACGTTGTCAACAGCTTGGTCAAAGATGAAGAACGGCCATTGACGACAAGATACGCGACGCTGATCAATCAGGCCATTCTACTAGCGAACGGCGCATATATAACGTATTTAACGGATGATACAATGTACATGCCCGACAGATTGGCCAAAATGGTCGATTTTTTGGAACGACAAAAAGTGCACGTTATTTATTCTTCACAATTGGTCAGGCAAGTGGATCAAAAAAAGGCGATTTTCAGCGAGTCTATTTTAGAAGCCAAAGATGTGCTGGAGGACGCCGCTTTTATAGTGGATCATTGCTCCGTCATGCATACCCGTGATGTGCTGATCGCGGTCAAAGAAAAATATGGCAGCTGCTGGGATGATGATCCGGCCTGCTGGAATCACGGAGATGCCGCCTTCTGGAAGCGATTGAATGCATTTGCTCCTTTTTATCCGCTTCTTGAAATATTGGACGTTACCTATAAAACGCCGATGTCTTTCCAAAATTTATACAGGAATCTTTCTTCGCCGTTAATTGACGGCTCGATTGTCAGCGGGAGCAGCGGTGAACGATTTATCATTGACCGGAGCAGACGGCGGCTGCTAGCGCCCAAATGGTTTACATTCTACAAATATAACCGGTCGGACATTATTCAAGTTCCCGATCCGGTTTTATTTCAATATAGTGAAGCGGAACCGATTGACGGCGAGCTCCATTTGCCGAATTACCGACTGCTTTTTTGTGAAGAGAATCAGACCTTATACTATTTGGACGGCGGAAGAAAGAGAAAAAAACTGCTGGATTCTGCGGCGTTTAATCGGTATAAATTCAGCAGAAAAGAGATTGTGACTCTCGCAAGCCAAGCACTGGCCCCGTTGGGTAACGGGCCGGATATTACGAGTTTTAATGGGGCGGTTCCTGGCCCTCTGCCTAACCGCAGAGTGTTTTTTGCCGGTTTCAAATATTGGATCAGCCTAAATGATAAAATTTGCGAGATTGAACGGGAAGTTCTTGAAAGATATCATTTGAAAAAAGATATCATTCCGCTGTCTCTCCACGCGGTTCAGGGAATGCCGAAAGGGGAGCGAGTACAAGGCGTTACTAAACAGTGAAGGAGAACGATTTAGGGGATCACCGAGTTTGAGCAAACTAGGCTCGGTTTTTTTTTGAAGAGACGGTCTTTTGGCCTTGTCAACCGAATTTGGACGTAAGGGCAGGCTGATGATCTGTTGCGTACTTGAAGCCGATTCTGGATTTGGAGCTCGAGTTGGAGGCACCTAAAGTCATTTTAATTGGTGATGAAAATGGTTATCCAGATAGTGGAATCATCCTTTGGTAAAATTTCAATTTCGTTAGATTTCCGGACCAAGTCTAGAGATAAAAATTCGAAACCGGTTAGTCTTAAGACGTGTAAAAATATCAGCGTCAAAACCAAAAGGAAGAACAGACAAAAAAAGAGACCGCTGACGTTGCGGCCTCTTTTTTACATTAGCTAAAATCGATCATGCTTCGGCTTGTTCGGCAAATAATCTGGCGATTTCAACGATGACTTGCGTGGCTTTAACCATGTTATCGACCGAGATGTATTCAAACTTCCCGTGGAAGTTTTCGCCGCCGGTAAATAGATTCGGGGTCGGCAGGCCCATGTAAGAAATTTGGGCGCCGTCCGTGCCGCCGCGGATCGGCGAGATTTGCGGCTCAATGTCCAAATTTTTCATGGCCTGATAGGCAATATCGACAACTTCTCTAGCCGGTTCCACTTTTTTCCCGCATGTTATAGTATTGATCTTTCATTTCAAGCACGATGTTATTTTCACCATATGTTTGCTTGAATGCATTCACAAGGGCGGTGATGTTGGCTTTTTTGGCGGCAAATGCCTGTTTATCAAAGTCGCGGATAATGTAAATCAGTTTGGTTTGTTCCACATCTCCGTGTATGGAAAGCAAATGATAGAAGCCTTCGAATCCTTCCGTCAGCTCGGGCGTTTCACCCGCCGGCAGCTTGCTGTGAAATGCCATGGCGATTTTCGCGGCACTGACCATTTTGCCTTTTGCCGAACCGGGGTGGACGTTGTTTCCTTTAAAAGTAATTTTGGCCTCCGCCGCATTGAAATTTTCAAATTCCAGTCCGCCAAGCGGCCCGCCATCCACCGTGTAGGCATACCTTGCATTAAATGCGGCGACGTCGAACCGATGCGGTCCTCTGCCAATTTCCTCATCAGGTGTGAACGCGACCCGCACTTTGCCATGCTTGATGTCGGGATGTTGAATGAGATAGTCCATGGCGGTCATAATTTCAGCGATGCCGGATTTGTCATCGGCGCCGAGAAGTGTTGTCCCGTCGGTTGTAATCAGCGTATGTCCCTTGTAATGGGCCAGTTCAGGAAACTTATCCGGCGAAAGAACGATATGTAAGGCTTTATTCAATACAATGTCTTTACCATCATAGTTTTCAACCAGCTGCGGATTGACATTGGCGCCGGTAAAGTCGGTGGCCGTGTCGACATGGGACATAAAACCAATTGTCGGCACTTTTTTATTTGTGTTGGCCGGCAATGTGGCCATGACGTAACCATTGGCATCGAGGGTTACCTCTTCCATGCCGATTGCCTTTAATTCGCTGACCAACTGATTAGCGAGTGTCAGCTGCCCCGGAGTCGATGGGCATGTTTCACTATCATCGTTTGACTGCGTGTCAACTTTCACATATGACGTAAACCTTTTAATGATGTCATTTTTCAATAGATTCATCTCCCTTGGTCATTTTTATATGTTTATCTTATCACGTTAGAGGCATGGCTACACATTTTGCAGGCATATTCAAAAGCAAAAGGAATTTGACTTTTATCGGCAATGTCAGACGGCTGGGAGCGATAACCGCGATCGAACTTGTTGAAGACAGAAAAACGTAAACGTAAACACCGGATAAAGCACGGACAAGCGCAATCGTTAAATATGCCAACGATCACGGCCTGTTGCTCTTAAATGCCGGGCTGAAAGACAACTGCATCCGTTTCCTGACTCCGCTGACCATTACGGATGAACAATTGCAAGAAGGCCTTGATATTGTTGAAGAAGGACTAAAGGTTTATCATTAAATAAGAAAGATGATAAAATATTTTCCGAATTTTCGTTATTGATGGCAGAACTTATAAAGTGTTAAACTTAAAATTAGATTAATAATTGTTTTAATCAAAAGACTAATCTTAATTGCGAAGATGTTATTGACTATTGAAAGAATATCTGAAAGATATTCGGATATTCTTTCAACGTCATTTTTTGAAATGATTCGTAGTTTTTGTGCTAAGGACTTTGGTCTTTGCCACTATGAAAGAGGTGTGAATTTGAGTCATTCTATGATTAATGAGGAGAAAATTTATCACATTTTAAGGGAGCTTATTTTTAATGCAGAACTTCCGCCAGGGCAACAATTAAAAGAAAGTTCGCTTGCGAAGCATTTGGTGTCAGCAGGACACCGATCCGTGCCGTTTTACAGCGCCTTAAGTATGATTCTTTAATTGAAATTATTCCTCAAAAAGGAGCCTTTGTTTATTGTCCTAGTCCTAAAGAAGCGGAACAAATCTTTTTTGTCCGCCAGCTTCTGGAACCTGAAGCCGCTAGTTTAGCCGCGATAAATGCGACGGAAAAACAATTGGATAGGCTGTATCAATTATTGGAAGAAGAAATAAAATTATATGAGACTCATCAGACACATAAAGCATTAATCAAAACTAGAGATCTTCATATGACAATTATTGAAGCGTCAGGAAATGTTTATTTAATTGAATGTTTAAGAAAGATTATATCGCTTTCGCATATTATTTTAGCATTTTATGATATCTCTGATGAAAGGGATTACAATGCTGAATCAGAACACAGTTCAATTGTGGATGCTATTTATAACCGAAATCCCTCTTTGGTAAAAGAACTTGCCTATAATCATGTTTTCTCGATTAAACGGGATATCGATTTTTCTAAGAGCTATACAAGGCTCCATTCGTTTGACCATATCATTAATAAATACATGGTTTAATTTTAAATATGTGGATTCTGAAGACAAACAGTCAAGGATTTTTTTGGACAATGGAAGACAAAAATTTGATTTAAAGAACAAATTGAGCGGCGTCTTTTGTATGTACTTAAGAAAATACCATTTCCTTAACGATTCTATTTAAGAAAAAAAGGTGTTTTTACTTTATATTAAAAACCCGCTTTATATATATCAATTTAAATCTGCAACCCGGCATCGTCCTTTTTTTAACAGAAAAAATAAACAAGATCCAGAAACCAACAAGGAGTCCCTTAAGTCAGTTTCTGAATCGATCAAGGGCAGAATCTAGTTTGTTCTTGCTGATTTAAAGTTTCCAAAAACAAGCAGATTAAAAAAGTGCATCACTTTTGAACTCTTGTATGTGCTTCTGCGCGTCAAGTGACGGGGCATAAACATGCATGCCGGCAGTTTCTGTCACTAGTTCGGAGTTGTCAGCCTTTTCTCTTGCGGAAAGTTTTTCAACTTCCGTTGTTAAATGATTTAAACTCTTCGTTAGTTCAATAATGGCGGTCACCAAATCTGCGTGCTGCCACGAAGCTGCCACCTCTTGATTGCTTTCAACGGGTGGTTCCGCTGCTTCCTCTTGACTATTTGCTTCTGAAAGAGGATTTTCCTCTGTTTCCATAGTCTCATCTTGCCGCTCTGCTCCGCTGCGATCGGTTTTGGAAGGTTCTTTGTCATGCGAAGGAATAAATTCATCTTTGTGCGTCGTAAAAAATTTTTCAATTTGTTTAATCGAATAACCTTTTTCACGATGAAGGGTATGCACGAGATACAAGATTTGAACGGCGTCATCCCAGAGTTCATTATAGCCCGATTCGTTTTTCCGAATCGGAATGAATGGCCGAAGCGAACGTACCCAATTTTGAATAACGTATTTACTTTCGCCTAATAAATCAGCAACTGACGGACGGACAGAGGAAGAACGATACCTTTGTTCACATTTTGCACGTTCTTTTTGGCAAAATCCGGAACAAAGATCGTGTTTTGTTTTGGATGTGGAACCAAAGCTCTCGCCTCCTAATGAATTTTCGGGTTCAATTGTTAAATCTGTTCAGTGAAAAAAGAAATCTACCAAAGCATTGAACAATAAACAGTTTTCGTAGTTTTATATAATCAAAAGTTTTGACACGAATAAATGATTTTTTTTTAGCGGATGAATGCCTTGATAGCGATCAGGCTTGGCCAACCCAGAAGAATACCAGCTGCAAAAAGGTATATTGATTATTAATTTATGTATTCTAGGGACTAGAAAAAAACTCCTTTGTTGGATAAGAGAATATGTTCGACAAATTACTCTTGAAAATTCTAAAATCCATCTTTATCTGATAGAAAAAAAAAACGGATGCCGTCAGCAAATGACGAAGCGGCTCATTTGCTGGCGGAAAAAAAAAAAATTACAAATTGGTTACAGATAAACGCTGACTGCTTGATTTTAAAGCAGGTGAAGCGTATTCTTAGGAATGCAATGATGTCTTTTGTGTTACAAAGATTACACTGTTGTAACATAAAAGAACAAGATGATTTGTAGAGGAGAGAGATAGGATGAAGATGTTTCGCCCTTTGATGGTTTTAAGTCTTTCAGCAGCAGTCGGATTATCGGCAACAACGGCTCTTGCGGCGACCCCGGCAAAAAGTGCTAAGTATGCTGGGAGCTCTGTGCAGTCTTCGCAAAAAGTGCTCTATAAGGCGAAGGCAGTGCACGCTGTTTATATCCATGAAAAGGCCTACTCGAGTTCCAGTGTTGTAGGCACGATAAAAAAAAAAGTGAATCAGTTGATGTTCTGGTTAAGGCGCCGTACAATTGGCTAAAAGTCAAAGCCGGGAGCAAAACCGGTTATGTCTATGGCTATTATCTAAAAAAGTCGTCGAGTACAACAGCGGTAAAGAAACCAGCGACAACAACAACTAAAAAGGCGACAAAATCCTCCCAGAAATATAAGACCGGTGCCGTGACCTATGCTGTTAAGTTTCGTACGGCTCCAACCACGGATTCCAAAGTCCTGTTTAAACTACCCGTTGGCACCAAGGTAACCGTACTGGCGAAAGAACCTTACGGCTGGTTGAAAGTTAAAGCAAAGCATAATGGCAGCTACAAAACCGGCTATGTTTATAGCCCGGGCTTTGTAAAAGTAAAATAGAGTGAATAAGAGAAATTAGAAAAAATATCAGTTAAGCAGCCTTCCTTGAATTTCGGGAGGGCTGCTGATTGTTTAATTGGGGAATTTATTCAGGGTGCAAGTAACCGTTAATTCATTGAGATTATAGTTTCTTAAGCCGTTTTTCCTCGCAAATAAAACCGGCAGTTGATAGCGATCATGCAAATCATCTGTCACTCAGTTAACGAATGAATTCAGCTTCAAATAATTGGTCAGATTATCTTACATCAATATTGTGTATGAATATTCAATATGATATATTATATTCAGAAGATTTGTAATAAGATAAAATGAATGGTAAACTCAGTTTTTTGATCGGAGGTGCCATTATCATTACCGAATTATTGCCGAAGTCCTTAGGTGAATTCAAGCAAGAAATAATGAAGGAATGCAATCGAGTGTATCAAATGATTTTTAAAGTAGGTGTGACGGGTCAGCAAGTAACCGTAATCGATGATAAGATTGTGATTATTGCTAAGCACAAACGCATACCTATTCTGGAAATCATTGACGCATCCAATGAAAGTTTTGCAGAGGTTATTGATAGGATATTGATAGAAAAATACAAAGAAATGCTTGAAAAGAACCTTACGGAGAGATTTGGCTTAAAAATCAATCTTATCCTCAAGGATTATGATCCTTCCAAAGAAATCAGCGGTACATTGATTATTTTGGATCAAAAAATTGAAAATTATGGCTGGTAGAATGAACTCATTTAAAATGAGAGCAGGGCAACGTCAGAATAAAATCGGAAATATTATTTTCTGATGTATTCTAACGGTTGCTTTTTATTTTGGCATTTAATTTTAAAAGGAGTGAGATTGAGTTGGAAAAACTAGAAATTATCAAACAATAGCAAATGGTTCAAAAAAAAAAAAATGGGCAGGAATTTTGTGCACTCAAAGAAGCGAACATGAAGATTGCGGATGGCAAATTTGTGAGTATCATTGGGCCAAGCGGTTGTGGAAAATCGACGCTATTTAATATTATCGCCGGATTAATAAAGCCATCCGCCGGTCAGATCCTATTTGACGGTAAAAATATCACCGGCCAGAGCGGTCACGTTGGTTACATGCTGCAGAAGGATCTGCTTTTACCTTGGCGAACGATTCTGGACAATATCATATTGGGATTGGAAATTAAAGGAATATCAAGAAAAACGGCCCGAAAAAGAGCGTTGCCCCTCCTGCAAAAATATGGACTAAATGGTTTTGAAAATCATTATCCGCATGAGTTATCCGGCGGTATGCGGCAGAGAGCGGCGCTGTTACGAACGCTGCTTTATGACAAAGATGTTATTTTACTGGACGAGCCCTTTGGTGCGCTTGATGCTCAGACAAGATTATTGATGCAGGCATGGTTACTAAAAATATGGAGCGATTTTAAAAAAAAAACGGTGCTGTTTGTTACTCACGATATCGACGAAGCGATTTACCTGTCGGATGATATCTACGTCTTTTCACATAGACCGGGCAGCATAATAGCGGAAGTTAACGTTAATTTGCCGCGACCGAGAGGAGAAGAGGCGCTGCTTACAGAGGATTTCATGAGTTTGAAGCAAAAGCTTCTGTCTTTGCTGAAAGTTGAGCAAGAAATCGTTTGAGTCCACATTTTAAATTAAGGAGGATTTCAAAATGGAAATGGAAGGAAATGCTGAAAAAATTGTAATCAAACAAACAAACTTTGAAAAAAACATGGTTCAGAAGGAGGCTCATCGCCCTGCCATTATTGAGAGGATGAGGGGAAGAATCAAGCGAATGAATTATATGACTTTGTTAGGACAAGTTTCCCTGGGTCTCGCCATTATATTTTTATGGGAAATTTCAACGAAACTTAAATGGCTTGATTCCTATTATTGGAGCAGCCCCAGTATTATAGCTAAAACTGGTTGGGAGGCTGTGACTCAAGGCACATTGTTGCAGGACCTGACTTATACGGCCGGCGCAACGATTATTGGCTTTATCTCTGGTACTATTGTCGGCTCACTGCTTGGGTTATCATTTTGGTGGTCATCCCTTTATTCCAGAATTACGGAGCCCTATATGATTGCCTTCAATGCCGTTCCCAAATTGGCGCTTGCTCCGGTGCTCGTCATCATGTTCGGGATAGGCTTTAACTCAAAAGTTATTCTGGCATTTTTGATGACCGTCATTGTGGCTGCTTTAGCCGCTTACAGCGGGGTTAAAAATATTGATAAAGATCTTGAAAAAATGTTGTTTTCACTAGGAGCAAAAAGGCACCATGTTTTTATGAAGGTAGTGGTCCCCTCTGCTATGCCGTTGATGGTCAGCAATTTAAAGATCAGTATCGCTTTGGCTTTGGCCGGAACGATAGTCGGTGAGTTTATTAGTTCAAGACAAGGGATCGGCCGGATGATTTTGTATGCCGGTCAGGTCATGAATATTAACTTGGTGTGGGTCGGCGTTGTCGTATTGTCGATTTTATCGATTCTGATGTACTTAGGTACGGTATGGGTCGAAAAGTGGTTGTTAAAGGGTAGAATTCATCATTAAAACAGGTGAGGTGTTGAGGGTTATGAAAAGGATAAAATGGTTCACGATTCTTGTATTAGTTGTGGTGCTGGCATTATCCGGCTGTTCTTCAAAATCAGCAGATCATTCGGCGAAAGAAGGGACAGGCGTGACAAAACCAATTGTCATCGCGGAGCCCGTTCATTTAATCGCTTATTTACCATTATATGTTGCTATTGATAAGGGATATTTCAAAAAAGAAGGGCTGGATGTAAAAGTCACGACAGCGACGGGCGGTGCGCATGTTACATCCGTTGTCAGCGGTGATGCGTGGGGAAATATTGGAGGTCCGGAATCAAATGCGATGGCCAACGCCGGCAGCCAGGATCCAATTCAGTCGGTAGTGAATGTGGTTGATCGCGCAAATGTTTATTTAATGGCCAGTAAAGGATCAAAGCCCAAAGACGACAGTAAAAAAAAAAAAGGCTGCCTTTTTGAAGGGAAAGACAATAGCCGCCGGCAGATATGGCGGCAGCCCAAATTTATTGACGCGCTGGCTATTGATGGATGTTGGCTTAAGTCCTAGCAAAGATGTCAAATTGGAAGAGCCGGCCGATCCGGCAGCCGTTGTTTCGCTTGTAGCAAATAAGAAGGCGGATATCGCTAACGGTGCCGAACCGCAGATCAATGATGGCATTAAAAAAGGCGCTTGGGGAGAACCTTTTTACAGTTTTACCAGCTTAGGAGATTATGCTTATTCTGTTGTTATGTGAAACAATCGACGATTAAAAAGCAGCCAAAAGTGGTACAAAGTTTTGTTGACGCGATGCTAAAAGGACTTAAGACAGTGAATGAAAACAAAAAAAAAAATGCGATGGAAGTACTGAAAAAAGAATTTCCGACGGCGTCCGATGACAGCTTACAAGCATCGATGGATCGAGCTTATAAAGATCATTTGTGGAGTAAAGACGGATATATCAGTGAACAGGCTGTGGCTAAGCCGTTGGATGTTGTAAAGAAAACCGGTGTTTACAAAAAAGGCTACAAATACAGTCAACTTGTTGATATGGCATTTGTGAAAAAAGCATCCAAATGATAGGGCATAAGGCGAAAGGAAGATTTAATATGATACTTGACAGTAGTGTTGATCCAAAAGAAACTGCGTTGATGGTGATTGATGTGCAAAATGATTTTTGTCATAAGGATGGCAGCCTGGCAAGACAAGGGATTGATGTTAGCCATGCTGATAATATGATTCCAGCTTTAACTTTTAATTGAATTGATCAGGCACGGTTATTTCATGTTCCTATTATTTTTGTTCGCACAATTCATGAAACAAGCACGGATTCGGCGACATGGGTACGCCGGCTTAGAGGAAAAAGCCAGGCTGATTTGTGTCGGAAGGGGACATGGGGCAGCGAGTTTTACAAGATTACCCCCGCTTCAGAGGATATTATTGTAACGAAGCATCGTTACAGTGCTTTTATTCATACAAGACTTGATTCTATCCTGAGAACATTGAACATCAAAAACATCCTGATGAGCGGAGTCAGTACAAATGTGTGTGTAGAGTCCACGGCACGCGATGGATTTATGCTTGACTACGATGTGGTGTTTCTTTCCGACTGCACGGCTGCTTTTTCAAAAGAAGCGCATGAAATGACTTTAACTAATATCAACCAGTTCTTTGGAACGGTAGCGGATTCAAATCAAGTTATTGATAAATGGGTAACGCTTGGGAAAAATAATCTAAGTATAACCAAGTAAGCGGGATGACTCCCTGCCTACTTGGTTCCAAATATCAGAAAACCTATGCCTAGTTTAAATCATAAGTTTAGCATCTAGAGTATTTTAAAACTTGCACTAGTAAAATGCTATTAATTTGCACCATACAACTATATGGTTGTATAATGCAACTTGTTTGGCGGGCAAACGGAAGGGGGAGCAGGCGTGAACGATTCCGGGGAATCCGGCATTGAAGTTATCGAGCGTGAAGTCGTCATGTTGCTTCGGCGGGCGGATTTCAAGAAAACATTGGACGGCAAAAAGAACAGCCTGTATCGATCCGGTTATTTAATATTGAAGGCGCTGCTGCAAAAATAATCCGATGACGGTGGGGGAATTAACCGATTTATTTCAATTGGATATGTCCACAATGAGCCGGCAGATCAAAGCGCTGGAATCTAAGGGATTAGTGGAAAGAAAAATGGGGGCGCATGATGCCCGAATCAACCATATTTTTATTACCGATTCCGGAAGAGAAGCTTGATTCGCTTAAAACAACAGAGACTGGGCAGTTATCGGGAGATTTTAGATGACTGGAGCAATGATGAAATCGAGATTTTTGCCCGGTTATTGACACGACTGAATCGAAAAATAGAGCGAAAAAGACGATTAGCCGATCAGATCGAAGATTAAAATGAAAAATAGAGGAGGCTTTCCATATGAATACATTACAGCTTGATTTTAATAAAACGGCGCTCGTCCTGATCGATCTGCAAAAAAAAAGCGATTGTCGCGCTTCCCGGCGGGGACAAAGTGGTTGAAAATGCGGTGAAACTGGTGAATGTTTTCCGTGAACATCAAGGATTTATCAGTTTTGTAAGAAGTAGTAGCTTTTCATGACGGACAGGATGCCTTGAAACCTATGACCGACAGACCGGCTTTGAAAAGGGAAAGGCCGAAAGACTGGGCGGTTCTCGATCCACGGCTCGGTGTAACGGGCAGCGACTATATTGTGACGAAGCGTCAATGGGGTGCTGCTTTTTTTTGGAACGGATCTCGATCTTCAACTTAGAAGAAGGGGCATCGATACGATTGTACTCGGTGGCATCTCAACCAATATAGGGGTTGAAACAACGGCGCGTGAGGCCTTTCAATATGGCTACAACCAGATTTTTATTGAAGATGCAATGACAGCGCATACAAAAGAGGCCCATCAGGCATCGGTGCAATTGATTTTTCCGGCGATCGGGCGTGTGCGTACCACAGATGATTTTCTTAATCAGGTGAAAGAATGATCGGCACCAAAAAGAAACAGGCCCTTCTTTTGACAGCGATTGCGACAGGGACGATGCTGAATCCTTTAAATTCGTCGATGATATCGCTGGCTTTGCTTTGCACAGCATTCAAAAAGATTATGATTTGTCTTTCGCAACGGTTTCCTGGCTGGTGTCGGGTTTTTACTTGGCAAGTGCGGTGGCCCAGCCTGTCACGGGAAAAATCGGCGACCTGATTGGGCGCAAAAAAATGTTCCTGATTGGGCTGCTGTTGTTGCCGCCTCGGCCTTCGGTGCACCGCTCGCGCAGACCTTTTTTGTTTTACTGCTGATGCGCCTCCTGCAATCGGTTGGCAGCAGCGCGATTTATCCATCGGGGATCGCGATCATTCGCGATGATGTGGCCCATGAAAAGCAAGCTTCGGCGCTTGCGGTGCTGTCTATTTTTGCATCGGTTATGACGGCGTTCGGGCCGACAGTCGGCGGCTTTTTAATTGTCTGGGGCGGATGGCCGACGATTTTTACTGTCAATTTCCCATTTATTTTAATTAGTTTCGTCATTGGCTGGTTTGTTTTTCCGAAAGATATGAAAAAGGGGACGGCGCCATTCAAACAGGTGGTTCGCCGACTTGACATTCCGGGTATTTGTTTATTTGCCTGCGGCCTGGTGTTTTTACTGTGGTTTCTGTTATCCTTTGACACATCGGTTCACTACCTTTCGGGCGTTATCGGTATATTGATGATTGGTTTTTTTTTCATATGGTATGAATTAAGAGTGAAAACACCGTTTATTAATATCCGGTTATTGGTGGCCAACCGGGCGCTGTCATTTGTTTATATCCAGTTTATTTTATTAAATGTCTTTAATTATTGCCTGTTTTTTGGTTTGCCGAGTTATTTTCAAAGCGGGATGCATCTCAGCATCCAGGCAAGTGGAGCGATGATGTTGTTCATGTCAGTAGCCAGTATCATCGTGTCACTTCTGACCGGAAGATGGGTCGATCGGTCGGGAACACGGCGTCCGATTGCAGCAGGAGCACTGCTCACATTTATCAGTGCGGTGATGATGCTGGTTGTTTCCGACTTTTCTCCTTTAGCATTCATAGCGGTAATGATGATTTTATTCGGCGCCGGTTATGGAATTGGAAATGTGGCCCTGCAGGCGGCCATGCTTGAAGCATCGCCTAAAAATAGTGTGGGAACGACATCCGGTTTGTTTCAAACATGCCGGTATTTAGGATCGATCCTTTCATCGGTCGTTCTCGGACTCGTTTTTGGCAGAGCCATCACGCCGCATCATTTATTTGTGTTATCGGCAGTGTTGGTTGTGGTTGGCGTCTGCTGCTTGTTGATGAGCTGGGGCTATTCAAAGGTTGCAAGGCAAACGGCACGGTGATTTTTTCAAGGGAAAGGACGCCATAGGAAAAAGAGGCCTGACTTTTTTCTTATGGCCGTTTTTTTTAAGAGGCTTTGATATTACCTGGTTCGGTTGGCCGGAGTTCCGCCGGTGATCCGGTTTACACCGGATTGTGCTATATTTAGAGTACTGAAATCAGGGGTTAAGGCGGGTGAGCAAGACGTGCATTTCCTTTTATGGTTGTTTGTCGGATTCGTTACAGCAGCAATTGCTTTGTATAAAGGGAGAAGCCTGTTGATTTGGTTTTTTGCAGGACTTGTTTTTCCTGTTTTTAGCGCTATTATTGTCATGCTGCTGCCGCCTGCAGGAGATAAAAGAGATTTTTTCGGAACAAGATGGGAAAAAGCTCGCGCGGTCAATGGACCAAAGTTCGTGGAGCAGAAAAATCGACGTCACCTGTCCTTATTGCGGAAGCCATGTGATCATTGATAATATTCCAGGTAACTGGGTTTGTTCGCATTGCGAGCAGCTATTTACCTATAGTACCGACGGCCGGATATATAAACAAAGACACGAGACGGTTTCCCCAGCGGTTGAACTGATGGTCAAATTATTCGCTAAAGTGGCAAAGGCGGACGGCGTCGTGACATCGCTGGAAGTTGAAAAAGTTGACGAAATTGTCCGCTCCGTATTTCGGCCAAGCAACGCGCAGCTAAGTGAGATCAGGCGGATTTTTTCAACGATGCGAGATATTCTGCAGATACTTATCAGGAACTCGTCAATGAGCTGTATTTCACGGTTCAAGGACGGGAAGACATTTTGAGGGACTTCCTGACGGTGCTATTTGCAATTGCCTTCGCTGACGGCAGTCTGGACATTGATGAAGAGCAGATGATCAGATATGCCGTGACCCATTTGGCCTGAGCGGCGAATATGAAAAGTTAAAGGCCGCATTCATCGGTTACTCGGGCTCATATACATCAAATAAGTTGGATGATCTGGCGGGCAGTTATAAAATTTTGGGCTGTCAAAAGGGCGATTCCGCCGAAAAAATCAAGAAGAATTACCGCAGGCTGATTAAAGAGAATCATCCCGACCGGCTGCTGAGCCAAGGTGCTTCGGATGAGGCGATCAACCAGGCTAATAAAAAAGTAGCGGAGATTAAAAAGGCTTATGAGCGGGTGATGGCGGCCATTTAAGGCCGGCTTGGCTAGCAGGCAACACGCCCTGAGGTAGTTTGCGGCATATCCGGGATGCTCCTTTTTCCGGCCGCTTTTTAGAGAAGGCCTTTTTCGAATAATTCCATCTGATTATTTTGACAATTTTAGCGGGTGATGATAGTATAACAACTATTAGGTTCAGTGCGGCAGAGGATGATCGATGCATATAAAGCGGTTTCACTGCAGCAGTAAGGGTTTGGAAAAATGGTTGAAAAATTCTTAAGGGAAAACCAGTTGTTTTGGTTTACAAAGTGGTTGAAAAATATACAGCGCATCATCGTTCTGAAATTAAGGGATGGCGCGGTAAAAAAAGGGGCGGTTTAATGCTTGAACAAGAAACTTTTTGCTGTGATCGGTGCGGACGGACATTTGTCCAAAAGGTGGAAGAGATAGACTTTACCGGTAACTTTTTTCATCGGTTTACGGCTTATTTTGGATATGGAAGTCCTTTTGATGATGAGAAAGTAGATTTTTTTTTTCTTTGTGAGCTTTGCCTTTTTGAGCTTCTAAGAACTTTTAAACATCAACCGGAAATAGATGGTGAAAATGTTGTGACAGCCTTTGATAGATATAGGGAAAGTTATCAGGAATTAGAAAAATGACAGGAAAATAAGCTGGGTTACGTGGGAATTTTAGCTTAATAGGAACTATCACTTTTTTCGTGATTGTTTTTTTTTTTTTAGGATTCTTTAGTTTACAAAGTTGTGAAAAAAAAAAAAAAAAGTTGGGATAGACTTTCATCTCAACTTTTTTATGGGGTGCGCCCGGCATGGATGACAGCTAGGCGAGGAAGGTCCGCTTAGGCTTCAACAACAGTGTTCTTTAATACAAAAATGAAAACTTCTGGAGATAACCTCCAGCATATTTATTTAAAACAAGCCAGCTTCTAATGCTGCTTCAAAGCTTTCTTCTGCGAATGTAAATGGATTATCCACCTTTTCCCAGTGCATATACATTAAACGAGGATTGTCAAATAGCCAGTGGTTATGGATAGCTGTAACGGTAATCCCTCTCCTGCGAAGTGCTGTTAAGAAGCGATTGATTTCATCTTGAAGAATAACGGTTTCCCCAAGATTTAGAGTTTGTCCTTGAATATTATTCTCAAATGATAGTGCAAATGGGAGTGCTAAAGGAGAACGGGTACGGCGGCCTAAAATGGTCGCATTTATATTCCGTAGGCGCTGGACAACACAGGGGGGCTGCTGTAATGACTTCTCCGCCGATAATATCAGCAAGTCGTTGACACACAGATGATTGAGATGACATGTTTATCCTTCTTTCCGTTATTTTGATATATCCTATTCAAAATGGAAAAAGCTTGTATAGGTAGCTATAATTAAAAATATCTTTTTTAGAAAACTAAGGGAATAGTGGAGAATTAGTAAAATGGCTGCGACAGGATTACCGAAAGGGCAAAATGTCTATATTTTTAATCCAACAGGAGGAATGTGTTTCCGGTTTAGATTTTAGACCAGAAACCATCATGACTATAAAAACAATGATGGAGGCAACTTGAGCTAAGACTTCTCCGTTCCGGACGATCTTAGCGGAATACCTCACCGGATGCCACTTAACCGCCTCATTATTAAGAATGCCAGGTTCGTTTTCAAAAAACTAATACCCAAATGCCATTCTATATTTTCAAGTCTAGTTATAAAGTCCTGTAAATTTTTTCCTGATAGATACACTTAGAGTATGCAATCTTTTCAAAAAATGGGGTGAATGTGGTACCATTCGTTCATGTTTTTCTTGGCGTACGTGTTTATGATAAAGACAAAGATGTTTTTATGTAATAATAACAAAATATTCAGTCGAAAAAGTTGCGAATATAGGGATTCAATCATGGGCGCCGTCCAGCATGCTGACTCATATTTTTTGGCGCATTGAACAGTCGGCTGTTTTGGATGACAAACAAGATCGACCGATTAAGGCGAGCCAGGCCAAACTTGGCCAACAGGTGGACAAGGAGACTGGCGGAATAACGGACAAGCTTTACAGTGCCTGCTGGCGTAATACATAGAAGGACTTCAAAAAAAATATCAGAGAGGCCAATGTGCAGCTCTTGAAACGGCAGGATAAGGCCATTCATTAAATAAGGGGGCAGGGAGCCGATGGGAGACACGACGACATTCGAGGCGCAAACCCTGATCGCGGCGGTGAAGGCCCTGGCTAAACAGTACGAGGCACTCAGGGGGCAATTTCAGCACTTAAAAACCGCTTTTCGGAACATCACGGAGCTGGACGATTAGGGTAAAGGGGCGCAGGCGATCAAACAGTTCTATCAGGTGCAGATTGATGTGGTCAATGCCTGGCTGCGGCTGATTGACCGGCAGATCGCGTTTTTTTTTTACGGCGTTCCCGGCGCGATTGAGGACAAAGGTTTATCGGGGGACAAAGATTCATTAGGGGATACGGTGGTGACCGTTCCCTTTCTGGAACAGGAACTGGCGAATGGGTACTATCGGTCGAAGGACATGGTCTATGACCAGCGGGAAACGATCGACGTCATTCTAAGAAGCATTTCCGATCTCGTATCACTCGATCCGTTTTCAACGGAGGCTGTTGACGACGAGCTGGACAAAGCGGATCTCAAGCGAACGCAAACGGCGGAGGCCGTTTGCGAACTCGATCAAGCGCTCGTTCAAGAATACAGCGGCTCCGAAAGCGACCAGCAATACGTGAAGGAAGGAGCTGTTTGCCGAACTAATCGGAGCAACACGCCAGGGCGGTGACGTCTCGCCGATTCATTTCGACGCCGAAGCCTATCATGACAGCGCCGTCTACCAATTGCAGGGCGAGAGGGAACGGGAAACGGCGGCGTACCTTGATTATAAAGAGCAGCAGGAAAAGGCCCGCGAGTTGGAGAAGAAAGAAGAGGCAGAGGATCATCTACCTCTTGATGTGAAAATGGCTTTGATGAAGAGAAAAATCGGATTAGGTATTGGGGAAGGATTGGTGGATGCTGCAAAAGACACAGCTTACGGCATCACAGACCTCTTTTGGATGATAATTCCTATAAAAATGAAGTTAGATGGCATACTAAAACACCAGGAGCCCCTGAAAACCAAGGAAATACCTGGGTTGTTCAAAGAACGGTCCCTGGAAGTGGAGGAAAAAAGCCACAAACTTTCTTTAAAATTGGAAATAACGAATGGGTTGAGGGATATAAATGGTATGATGCGATTTCAGCTAGCTAGGAGTCAGGTACTGCGACTCCAGAACAGATTAGAATTCTAGAAAAAGGTCATTGGAAGGATTGATTAAATTGTTAAATAGGAAATATTATGAGGGGTTTGAAGGTGAACCGGAACTTATTTTGGTTAATGAAGAAAACAAACTTATTATATGGAATGGGTTCTTTGAAGCCATACTAGATGCATTATTGGAGACCAATCTTGAAAAAGAAGGGATAATCAAAGAATATTTTTATCATGAAGGATGGTATGATGACTCACCTTGGGTGGTCAAGTCTTTTTTTATGTGTAAATTCACCTTAGCTAAGATAGAGTGATTATCCTGGATAAAGAGTTGTTACGTTACTCGAACGATCAGGTGATTTTGGCTGTTTGGCCCTCCATTCAAAATAGTCTTCCATTTTCAGATAGTGGCGTCCTTCTATCCATTTTTCGTCCTTCTCCATGAGAACAGAGCCCATCAGACGAATCACAGATTGGCGGTTAGGGAAAATACGGATAACACCGTTCCCGACGGCGAAATTCCTCATTGAGCCGTTCCATCCCGTTAGTTGTCCGGAGGCGACGTCGATAGGGTTCTGGTAGAGGAAGCACCGCCGTCACGTCATCAAAGGCATCCTCCACAAGCTCCGTCACTTTTGGTGCTTTGTCCTGATAATCCTTTAGAAAAGCATTAAGCAAGGTTCGAGCGACTTCCAGATTCGGCGCATAGAGAATCGCCTTCACTTGTTCGGTTCCTTCGCTTTTGAGAGCTTTTGGCAACCGATCATGGACATTGCGCAGGAAGTGAGCCTGACACCGCTGCCAAGTAGCCCCTTGAAACGCTTTTTGAACCGCACTCACGAGACCGCCGTGGTCATCGCTGATCACCATGTCAACGCCTTTTAGACCGCGTGATTTCAGCCAGTCAAAATAATTTTTCCAGGCGTCGGTGCTTTCGCTGTCATCGATTTTCAGACCTAGAATCGTTCGGTATCCTTTGTCGTTGATACCGTAGCTGATCAGCACGCCACAGGAGCGGACACGCCCGTTTTCTCGTACCTTCGTATAAACCGCATCAACGAATAGGAACGGATAGTTGCCCCTCAAAGGACGGTTATTCCAGCCTTTAACCACTGGATCCAGCTGCCCGCAAAGATCCGATACAGTCGTTTTCGAAAAGTCTGTGCCACAAAGCTCTTCAGTAATTTGACTTACGCGACGTGTGGAGACGCCGTTAATAACCATCTCCATTAGGGATAGAACCAGCGCCTGCTCACTGCGCTGGTAACGCTTAAAGAGATCAGTAGAAAAAATGGCCATTACGCAGGCGGGGAACATTGAGTGAAAGAGTACCCACGCGCGTCTTGAGTTGACGGGGATACGAGCCGTTACGGTAGTCCGTCCGTGCCTCACTGCGTTCGTACTTTTCGGCGCTCACCTGCTCGCCGGCCTGTGCTTTTAAAACTTGATTTAAAATCGTCTCCAAAAGGATATTCATGCCCGATTCTTTAGAATTACCAAAAATAATTGATGCAAAAGTTGCTCATCTAGAGTAATCTGTAATTGAGTCATCCCGAAATCTCTCCTTTAGAATTGGTTTGGTTAACTCTATTCTAACTAAGATGACGGGCTCTGGCTCATTTTCTATGAAAAAAATGAAAGAGACGAGTAAATAAAATCCTGCTGTTTTTCTGGAGGGGGCTGGCCAGCCCCCTCCAGAAAAACAGAAACCCGGTCTAACATTTTCTCATATTCAGATAACCCTTTTTACACAATTAT
The DNA here is from genome assembly GCA_030437565.1 of Terrilactibacillus sp. S3-3. GTDB lineage: Bacteria > Bacillota > Bacilli > Bacillales > Sporolactobacillaceae > S3-3. The sequence goes on along the minus strand of CP129291.1, from coordinate 3,464,745 downwards.
ACTGGCTCAACTCCTTGGGTTATCAAAGACGTACAATTGACTATAAAGCAGTTGAAAAGTTTTGATTTAAGTAAGGTACATCAATCAGACAATATAAAAAATGTATTACCTGAATTAGTTCAAGAAATTATTCATTTTCTTGAAAATACTCGAAACGGAAATGTAGTGATTGAATATGATTAATAGAATTAAGCCCGTTTTTGTACGCAAGGAGTAAAGAAAGTCGCAGCAAAAAAAAAAATAAAATTAATAGGATTAGAACAAGTAAACTAATAAAAGCTAAAGTATTGGCTAGTTGTAAAATCAAATTAGCCTTCATAAATTGCAAAAACAAATTAGCCAGTCACTGGATCTGGCGTATATACCCGTTCATTTTGCAATACCCGCTATGGGCGGGATCACTGCAAAAACTCGCTTCTTATATGACCCCATCCGACGTTTTGTTGTTCCCGTTCATTTTTTTTCGCGGTACATCGAACTTCAGGATTTTGCCCGGTGATGATCAAGTATCCGAACCTCTATCTATAAAAAACTATCCCTTGTCTTCATCAGCAAGCAGCAGCCTGACGCCCTTATCTGCCAGCAGCCTGTGCAGGTCCTGAGGGCAGTGCCGATCGGAAATCAGCGTGGAGACATTGTCCAGCGAGCAAATATGGGCAAAGGTTGTCGCTCCGAGTTTCGTATGATCGGCGAGAACAATCAGTTCATCGGATCGTCCGAGCAGCAGGCGGGACATATGGCTTCATTCAGATCATAATCGGTTACGCCATCGGTGGTGGATACACCGCCGGCAGAAATAAAAGCCTTGTTGGCTTTCAATTGCCGCAATGTGAGGGCAGCAAGCGGACCATGTGTCGACTTCTGATTCATATCAACCTCGCCGCCGATAAAAATGAGGTGGCCCTTAAATTTTTCCATCGCTGAAAGTATAACAGGCGTTGAATGGGTGATGAGCGTTATGTTTTTTCGATTATCCAGGTAGTCAAGGATACCGAGCGTCGTCGTGCCGTTGCCGATCATAACAACATCCCCGTCTTCTATAAGAGAAGCGGCCAGCTTGCCAATAGCTTGTTTTTCTTTGCTGTTGATCGTGACTTTTTGATCGAAAGGCGGCTCCCATGAAGGAACGTCACTAAGAACTGCCCCTCCATAAACTTTTTTTAGCTTCCCCTCTTTTTCCAAGCGATCCAGATCCCGCCTGATCGTTTCAGACGAAACTCTGAGTGTTCTTATCAGGAACATAGAGCTGCTTATCCTCGGCTAATCGCTCAAGAATGGCCTTTCTTCTGTATTCAAAAGCTAGCGACATCTTTACAACCACCCTTGATTAGTATTTGTTTTTGTGGATTGTTTTGTTTTTTTTTATGATGATTTATAAAGATATTAACTTTTATTTTTATATTTGTCAATATTTCTTAATATTCTATTTTTATATCTTTGATTATAATACTAACCTGTATTATACGGTTGCATAAACAATGTAACATTTTCTAACAATAAAATTGACAATTATCAGAAAAATAATTAAACTTTGTTTAAACCTCATAAAAGCACATAAAAACAACAAAAAACACAAGAAAGGAAGAGCCGAATCCTTTAACTGAGGTGTTAAAACAAAAAGGAGCGATCACATGTTCAATTTAAATAGCCTGACAAAAGAACAAGCGGTAGATAAATCAATTAAATGGTGGAATCCTGGGAAACCGGTTCAATGGAAGGAAGACGGCGTCGACCTAATTATGGGAAAAAGGGAAGGATACTTTTTTTACGATTTGGATGGGAAACGATTGATGGATGTTCATTTAAATGGCGGTACTTATAATCTTGGCCATCGAAATCCGGAAATTATTGCAGCCTTAACCGAAGCAATGAAAGAATTCGATATCGGAAATCATCATTTTCCGGCCGGGACTCGAGCGCAGCTGGCTGAAGATCTGGCCAAAGCGACGCCCAACGGATTGAAATATTCCATTTTTTCCAGCAGCGGCGGCGATGCAATCGATGTGGCCGTCAAATGCGCGCGTTATGCAACGCAGCGAAAAAAGATTATCTCGATAAAAAAAACGGCTTTCATGGTCATTCGGGATTGGCACTTGCACTTGGAAACGAGCGGTACTCCAAATTATTTTTAAGTCAGGGCAGTCCCGAGGATTTCGTGCATGTCCCATTTAATGATCTGGAAGCGATAGAAAAGGAAATAGTCAAAGGCGATGCCGCGGCGGTTTTCATTGAAACCGTTCCGGCGACTTACGGATTTCCCATCCCTGAAGACGGTTATCTGGCGGGTGTTAAAAAACTTTGTGAACAATACGGCACGCTGTATGTCGCCGACGAAGTGCAAACGGGGCTCATGAGGACGGGAAAAAAAATGTGGGGCATTGAGAACTTTGGTGTCGAGCCGGATATTCTTGTTACGTCAAAGGGATTAAGCGGCGGCATCTACCCGATTTCGGCTACTATTGTGAGCGAAGCGGCGGGTCAATGGATGCTGGAAGACGGCTCCGCACATATTTCCACCTTTGGCGGCGCTGAACTGGGCTGTATTGTCGCCATGAAAGTGCTGGAAATGACACAAAGGGAAGAGGTCAAGCAGAATGTTGCTTTTCTGTCTGAATATATACGGAAAGGTCTCGAAACGATCAAGCAGCAAAATGCGGACTTTTTCGTTGGCATCCGCCAATTGGGGGTTGTGATGGGGCTGGAGTTCAGCCATCCGGAAGGAGCCAAGTACGTGATGCGTTCGCTGTATGCTAACGGCGTTTGGGCGATATACTCGATGCTTGACCCGAGAGTCTTGCAATTCAAACCGGGATTGCTGTGCGATAAAGCATTTTGCGACGAGCTGCTGACCCGCGTGGAAACTAGCATTCAGCAGGCGGCGAAAGAGGCTTTGAAAGCGGTCGAATAAGTCTGCCACTTGAATATAAGGGAGGGTTTTAAATGTGCGCCATGCCAGAATCTTCACCGGCAGATATGTTGTCTGCTTTTCAGGAAATTGCTTGCCGTTCGTTAAGCCGGTATGACTTTTCTTCAAAAGCTAAAATAGCGGAACTGAGTTACTCTGAAAATATCACCTATTTAGTTGAAGATATAGAGATTGGCCGGCGCGCCGTTCTCCGGGTGAGCCGGCCAGGCTACCACACGAGAGCCGAGCTGGATGCGGAGGCGCTTTGGGTACAGTCGATTCGTCAAGACTCCGTCATCACGGTACCCCTGCCGATTAAGGGAAGAACGGGGACATCGTTCAAGAGATAAGCTCTGAAGATGGACAGGTTTTTTATTGCATGATGTTTGAATATTTGACGGGTACGATGCCGGATGAAGAGGGAAGTGGACTGCCTTACCAATTTGAAAAACTTGGCGAGATAACGGCCCGATTGCATGAACATGTCCGGAATTGGGAACAGTCACAGTCTCTGAAACGTTTCAGGTGGGACTATGACGCGATGCTGGGCAAAAACCCTGAATGGGGAAGACAGGACGGCTTGGGGGTCACCGGCAAAAGAAAAGAGCTCTTTCAAAAGGTTGCCGGCATCATCAAAGAGCGGCTTGATCGATTCGGCCAATCACCGGATCGGTTTGGCCTAATTCATGCCGACTTGCGTCTAACCAATTTGCTTGTTGAAAAAAACGAGCTGAAGGTCATTGATTTCGACGACTGCGGCTACAGCTGGTTTCTTTATGATTTGGCCGCTTCGCTCACTTTTATTGAGCACAAAGATTATGCTCAACCTTGATTCAAGCATGGCTAAGGGGTTATCGCAAAGCCCGCGCGCTTTCAAAATCTGAAGAAGAAGAAAAATACCAACCTTTATCATGCTGCGCCGGCTGTTGATGGTTGCCTGGGTGAAAAGCCATGAAGACAATGAAACAGCGCAATCACAGGGCGTAACCTATACGTTAGAAACGGAGAAGCTGGCTGAAAAGTACTTACGGAATTTTGGTTAACTGCTTTGGCAAAAAAAAAGACGATAAAATGGCACTGCAAATATCAGATTATTATGTAAACTTTACTGAAAAGGGGGTTGATTGTTTCTATGACGATTTTGGGTGTGTTATTGATTGCCTTGACGCTTCTGGTCATGATTTCGATATTCATCAAAGCAAATAACAATATCAAGAGAACGCGCCGGAAAGAGGATTTGTCCGGCGGTTTAAATAACTTCGGTTATAAACAAGAATTGTTAAGGGACATGGGCGGATTTTCGAACTTTGCGGTTTCTTTTTTTCCGGATTTCAATTTTAACAGGCGCGATCACGCTTTATGGATTTGGTTTTAATCAAGGCGGGGCAGCGGTGATGGGAATCGGCTGGCCTTTGGTTACCCTGTTTGTCCTGTTTGTATCGGCCTCTATGGCTGAGCTGACATCGGCGATCCCGACATCGGGCGCGATCTATCATTGGGCCTCGATTTTGGGCGGCCCGCGCTGGGGCTGGTTTACCGGCTGGTTTAACATGATCGGGCAAGTGACGGTTGTTGCCGGGATTGATTTTGGCTGCGCCGGTTTTGCTTCTTCACTGTTATTCGGACATCCCGATAAATCGCAATTATTAATTTGTTATGGCGTGATCCTGGCCAGCCATGCCCTGCTTAATCATGTGGGAATAAAAAATTGTATCGAAATTGAATTCTGTTTCGGCCATTTATCATTTGCTGGGCGCTGCGATTATCATCGGCGCCTTGATATATTTTGGCCCGTCTCAAAACGTAAGTTACTTATTTAATACGAGTTTCAACGGCAGCAAACAACAGCACGCCCTATTGGTTTGCCTTTCTGGTCGGCCTGCTTCAAGCACAATGGACCATTACCGGATACGATGCTTCCGCGCATACTAGTGAAGAAACGATCGATCCGAAAGTTCGGGCGCCGTGGGGTGTTTTTTTTTTCGGTAGCTATTTCCGGAATCTTTGGTTTTATATTGCTGGCGCTTGTGACACTTTCTATTAAGGAGCCCGCGGCGGTTGCAAAAGCCGGGAATAATGCTTTTATCGTCATTATTCAACAGGCTATGGGCGGCGTTTTCGGCCAGGCTGTTTTGTGGCTCGTGACGATTGCCATGTGGTTCTGCGGATTATCTGCCGTTACATCCGCGTCACGGATGGTCTTTGCCTTTAGCCGGGACAAAGGTCTGCCACTATCAAACATATGGGGGAAAGTGTCCAAGCGGTTCTATACGCCGGCTTATACCATATGGCTTGTGTCTTTCGTTGCCTTCTTGTCGGGGATTTCAATAATGTCTATGCAGTCATCACTTCTTTAAGCGTCATCGGTCTTTATAGTTCCTACTCGATACCGATTTTTCTAAAATTACGGGCCCATTATAGAGGGGTGTGGCAGGAGTCGGATAACGGCCCGTGGTCTCTAGGCAAGTGGAGTGTCTTTGTCAATATTGTTGCCTGCGTTTGGGTGCTGTTCCTGATTGTACTTTTTGTTGCCTCGCCAAGCGATGTGGCATTGACATCGCACTATACGCTTCACTATGCAACCGGCAAAGTTTTTGGAGCCGCCGTTGTGATATTGGCCATCGTCTTTGCTCTGCGTACCCGCAAGACATTCAAAGGTCCGCGTTTAGGAACCTATACGGAGATACGCCGGCGGTTAAACGGCGAGTCTTTCACCAGCGAACCGGTGCAAAATTATAATAATGAAGCGAATTTATAAAGACTGTTGGAGGCTTATCTCTTCATGCGCTGCACTCAAATTAATAGCATAAAGCGATAAAGCCTATAAGGTCGGATCATCGACTCATTTATTGACCTTTTTGTGATTAGGCTCCTGAATGCACTGAAGGCAGACTGGAAGAAATGCTTAGTTAACGATGTCCACAATCTCTTTTTCATTAAGAACAGGAGCATTTTTGCTGAACCCTTTTGTCTTGATGCCCAGGTAAATGACGCCAACCCCGATCCATATGCCGCCAACAAGATGAGCATCAAAACTTAATTTAATAAAAATCAAACTGCATACAAGAAATCCAATTAACGGAAACATGAAAAATTGAGTGAATTTTTTCAGGCTTTTCTTTTTGTCGAGAATATAAAAGTGCCAGATCACTGTTAAATTAAGGACAATAAAGCTCAACAGGGCTCCAAAACTAATCAAGTTTTGCACGGTATCCAAGGTTAACAAGGAAGACAGAATGAATGTAACAAGGCCGACGAAAATGATAGCGACAAAAGGCGTTTTAAATTTAGAATGGATCCGGCTAAAAATGGATGGAAAAACCGTCGCGCCCCATTGAAAAGATAATTCGTGACACAGCTGCCTGTGACTCCAGCCCGCAAGCAAGTCCAAATGACAACACAATAGTTAATCCAGAAAGGAGCACCAGATAATGACCGCCTGCTTTTTGCAAAATAGACATGAATGCCGTGTCGGAGTTTAAATGTGTATAATCCGGATACACCATTCCGGCCATCATGGTGGTAAAAATAAAGATCGCGCCTATTAATAAAATGGAGAGTATTGTCGCCTTCCCAATACTCTTCTTTGGATGGTATGTTTCTTCGGATAGTGTGCTAATGGCATCAAATCCTAGAAAGCTTAAAATGGTAATGCCCGATGCTTGTAAAACGCTGCTAAAATTAAAAGCATTGTTATTATAGAAAGAAATAAGATTGAAATGAATTTGATGTGTTATAAGCATTTTCAGACTTAAAACTGAAAAAATCAGCAAAACGGCTATTTGCAAGGAAAATAGAATCCAGCTGAATAGTTTGAGCTGTTTTACACCTAAGCAATTAACCGCAGTGTTGATTAAAGAAAAAAAAAAATCAGCCATACCCAGATTTTGATGAAAGGCAGCAATTGAGACATGAATAAAGCGCCGATTAAGTTACAGACCACCGGCATAAAAATATAGTCCAATATGATCGCCCATCCTGCGATAAACCCGATGTTTGGATGGGCGCCCTTCTGCACGTAGTTATAGACTGAACCTGAAAATGAATAGTGTTTTGACATTGTAAAATAACTGAATCCGGTAAAGAGAATGGCGATCATCCCGACTAAGTAGGCAAGGGAAACCATTCCTTTGGACAGAGATAAAAATGTCCCATAAACGGCAATAGGAGCGACGGGAACCATAAATACCAATCCATAAATCACTAGATCTTTAACAGTTAGCGAGCGGGAGAGCGTAGCATGCTGGGCCAATCATTATCACCTCTTCTTCTTAATAAAATAATTTTTCCCATACTAAAATATTATTAAAAAATAGTAAAATCAGAAATTAAGATATCGATAAATTGTTTACAATAATCAATATATTTTGATATATTTATTTTGGGTTGATGATTTATTTTGACCATACATTAGCAAAAAAAAAAGAGATGCTATTAATGGATTGGAAAAACATGTCTTTAATACAGCCTTTCTTTGTGATGAACTCAGAGTATTACTTGAAAAAGAAATTTGGCTATTATGGTATTTCCCACTTCTACAAGTTTTATAAAAGGGACAAAATGTCGACGATCGCTGTTCCGGACGGATGCGTTGATGTGATCTTCACGAATGAAAAAGATCGGCCTGAAGCCTATATTTGCGGCACCGAGATCAAGGGCAATTGGTCCATTCTTAAACCTGGGGTTGACTATTTTGGTGTCCGCTTCTACCCCGGCCAATTCTCGGCAAATATTTCGGTACCGATAAAAGAAATCGTCGGGCAACAGCTCTCTCTTTCAATGCTGATGGAAAAAAGCAAAAGCCTTATCGAAGAAGTGACGGCAGCAAGTGCCTTTGAGAAACAAATTCATATCTTTTTAAAAAATCGTTTCAGGGTGTACTCAAAACGAAAATGAAAAGATAAAAATTTTTTTTTCAGGCCGTTCAGATTATAAATAATGCACATGGTAATGTTTCTATGAAAAAAAAAACTATCGGAGACAACGTTTTACTCAACTCGTTATTTGGGTGATATATTCGATGAATTCATAGGTATATCACCGAAGGAATACTCCGTCATGATTAGGTTTCAATCTGCGTTGCAAATATTAAACGAAAATAGATTAAATTCTCTAACGGAGCTCTCAAACTTTCTGGGATACTATGACCAGTCACACTTTTTAAGAGAATTTAAAAAGTACGCGTTGCTTTCTCCTTCTACATATAAAAAAAAACTGATTAAAACCGCCAACTACCGCTCAAAAATACAATTGCTCTGATTTTTACTATTAAACCCGCGGACGATTGAGTAATGTAGAAACCATAAAAATATATTGATGGAGGGAATCGTTATGGTTAACTCAATTGCCGAACAAAAAGGACACTTTTATACGATTGATGAAGCGATTAATTTTGATTTCGAGACTGTAAAGGCTTTACAGTTAAAACATTTGAATGCTGTCAGAACGTTAAACGGCGGCGCAAAATATTTTAAACAGGCCGAGGGATGCACCTTTATCGACTATGAAGGAAAAAAGCATTTGGACATGATTGGCGCAGTAGGGGTCGTTTCTGTAGGCAACAACAACGAGACGGTCTGGGCAGGCATTAAAAAGTGCTTTGACACAAAACAATTTATGATGGGTGCGATCTCTTATCATAATATTGCGGCCGCTTTTGCTCACAATCTATCGCTGGTTTCTCCGCATCAAAAGCTGACGAAAGTCGGCACGGCAACCGGCGGAGCTGAAGCGATAGAAGGCGTGATTAAGCTCGTTAAATTAGCCGTCAGAAATAAGCCTGAAAAGACGCATATTTTAGCGTGCGTGCGAGGGAGCTTTCACGGCAAAACAACCGGGGCTGTTTCAGTAGGCGGCAAAGAAAAGTGGAGAGCCTACCAACATCCATTAATGGCCAATGTTGATCATGTCCCTTACGGAGACGCTGAAAAGCTGGAAACTGCGCTTCGAACCGGTAAATACAGCGCTTTTTTTGCGGAACCTATTCAGGGTGAAGGCGGCATTATTGTTCCTCCTGAAGGTTACTTAAAAAAAGCGAGAGAACTATGCACAGAAAATGATACGTATCTGGTTATTGATGAGATCCAGGCCGGATGCGGGCGAACCGGAAAGTTCTGGTGTTGTGAGCATGAAGACATTGTCCCTGATTGTTTGACCTTTGCCAAAGGATTTTCAGGCGGACTCATTCCTTTTGCAGGCTATAACTGCACAGAAGAACTGTATAATGCGGCTTACGGCAGTATTGAAACCTGCTTCCATCATACGGCTACTTACCAAGAAAATGGACTCAGCTGTGCGGCGGGGTTAAGCTCTCTCATATATTTTGGATAATAATCTGGTTGATGCCGCCGCAACTAAAGGCGATTACATGATGAATGCTCTCAAAGATGTACAGAACAGATTTCCTGAAATCGTAAAAGAAGTGCGCGGTAAGGGATTGATGATTGGCATTGAATTTCACAAAGTTCCGGTAAATCTTCAATCTTCCTTGGGCGCTTATTTTTCTGACAGCGTTGCGGATTTAATGGTCAATAAGCATTATATAGAGATTAATCATACAATCAACAATCCGGCAGTCTTTAGATTTTTGCCGCCTTTGGTAGTAACAAAAGAAGAAATGGACTATGCTTTGGAAGCATTCGAAGCATCGGTGCAAGAAGTCAGGGGGAAATTCTAGGATTTGTTTTTTGACGAACTAACAGGGCGTAAAAATGGCTGACTGCCAGTGATTTGGAAGGCCTACTTGTGACGGAGGAAACTCCGTCTTTTTTTATGCTTTAAAATTCCAATAGTTAGTCTATCTAGGTGCTACTAGTAAAAATGGCCCGGTTTTTCTTGTCAAATTAGGTCGAATGCATCTGATTCCGGCATTTTTCTTAGTTAATCTGGCCATTTTGCCGTATTTTTACAAAGTGAGAATTTTAATATAATGGACATAAATCAGAAAAAAAAAGGAAAAGCACAAGGAAAAGATATGGGAGTGAGGCGGTGGCCAATGGGATTCTCGGCGACACTGGATTCCGTCTTCCGCGCGATCTCCGGCAAAACGGCGACGATTGCGGAGCAACTGAACCAGCTCAGGCGGGCGGAAAGCGACTTGCACAGCAACCAGCAGGCGTCGAAACACCAGCTAAAACTGCTCGCGTCACCGGATTTGGGATCAGATTGGCAAGGAACGCGGGCACGCCGGTTTGATCAGGAACGGGATCAGGCAGAGGATCAGATGAAGAAGCATTTGACTCAGGATGTGGACAGCTATCTACAGGCCATTGAGACAAAAATCCGGCAACTTGAAGCTGAGCATGACGCGCTAATGGCTCGGTTCGCTAGCGAGCGGCTTGGAAACGATGGCCCGGGAAAGCGGGCATTCGGTTAAGACATTCGAGCACCAATTAGCGGCTTTGAAAGGGAGGTTATTCTGATGTTTGAAATCGAACTACACCATTCGTTAGTCAGCAGCAGGCTGGAGAATGTCGGCCATGCTCTGGGGCAAGCATCTCTGCCTGCGCTGCCGCTTTCTGACGGCAATCAATTAGCCTTTACAACCTCCTGGGATGAAAACGAGAACATTTTGCAAAAGCTATTGTCTGCTTACCAGGCCGCCGTCCGTAAAAACCTTGCCGACACACAGGCGAATGTGGATTCTCTGAAACGGCAGGATGAGGTGATCCGATGAGAGTGACCATGGGCAACTCGGGAACGGCGACGGACGGATACGCGAAGCTATGACGCCAAGTCACTCATTCAGGCTGCGGAAGTCCGTGCCAGGCAGTATCAGGCGCTCGGCGAACAAATGAGGCAGTTAAAACAGAGCTTCGCCAGGTTTCGGCTCTTGGGCCCGCATTCAAAGGCAAGGGCGCAGATAAAATCAAAGCCTTTTACAAGGCACAGGAAACGGTGACCGATGCCTGGTTGCGGGTAATCGATAAACAAATCGCTTTCCTGCAAGGGATTCCAGGTGAAATCAGCGATAGAAACCTTAGCGGGGCGACGCAGGTACAGATCCCCTTTCTTGAAAGCGATCTGTCCATTGCCTACTGGCGCTCAAGAGATATCGTCAGCGATCAGAAAGAATCGATCAGCCGGATTTTACATAGTATTTCCGATCTTGTGCCGCTGCAAGCGTTTAGCACAGAGGACGTAGAACGAGCGCTGGATCAAGCCGATAAAGAGCAAACCAAAATGAGTGAGGATGTCCGCGATCTGGATCGAACGCTGCTCAACGAATACCAGCAGGTGATCAGCGACGTGCCGCAGATTGCCGCGCTTTGTTCCGCCCTCGAAAACGCAACCCGGCAAGGCGCGGACGTTCAGCCGCTCCATTTTAACGCCCAGGCGTTCTACAACAGCGAAGCCTATAAGATCCAGGGTGATTTGAACAAACAAGCGGAAGCTTACCTCACGTTCAAAAAGCAGCAGGAACAGGCGCGGAAAGTGTCGAAAAAAGAAGAGGAGGAAATCAGCTGGCCGTGGTATGGGAAGGCGGGAACCTGTATCGCCACGTTTGCCGGCGAGATGTCCGGCTACTATGATTTTTTATCCGGGCAACTAAGGCATCGATCCGGAAACCGGCCGGAAATTGTCGGCCAGCGAGCGTGCGCTGGCCGGCGCTTCAGCAGCCGCTATGTTTATTCCGATTGTCGGCTGGGCCGGCCGCACGGCGGTCAAAGGCGGCGAAGCTATCTATAAGACCGCTGAAGCATTCAACGCAGCGGGACATACGCTGGATGCGGTTAGCCAGTCGGAACGGACAATGCAGGTGCTCAGTAAAACCGAAAATTGGCCTGCAGTCGATGATTGCCGCCGCTAATGCCAGTGAAGCGGCAACCGGACGCGATCTCGATGGAAACGAGCTGACGGACGAGCAGCGAATGAACAGTCTGTTGATGTCGCTTACGATCATGAGAGGACTGAGTTCCAGCCGAGTCGCGGTCGCAGGCGAAAAACACACGACGGAGGCGCTGGGGAAGAGCGCTAAAGAACATGTCAAGCAAGCCAAGCAGAAAATGGACGAAATGTTCAATAATTTGAGCGGACATCATCTTGCATATGCCGGAGAAACAGGTGTTGTCGGAAAGGTCGAGAAAGGTTCCGCTGACTCCGTACAGCAGACCCACCAGATGGCGAAGTCGGAGAAAGTGGATGGAGTCAGTGGGAGAGAGGATGAAAAAGTGGGTACGGGTAAAAGTATTGAAGCGGACCCATCTAAAATAGCTCGAAACTGGCAAGGGAAATATCCGTATGTAGGAATAGATAAATACAGAAACATTACCTTGAAAAAGGGAAAAATTATATACGTAGGTGAACCATAAGGGTATGCAACAATTAAAAGTGCTGTAGATAGAACAAATGGTGACTCAAGAAAATTATTTGAGGGTTTGCAAGTAAAACCATACTGGGAAGATGGAATGGATACAGCTGTATATAGAAGTAAAATGATGGCTTTTGAAATAACTGAAGATACTAATTGTTGCTTTCGGAATAACTAAAGCTAATCCACAATTTGGGGATGGTGGCTTGCCTCAAATATTTATACCTGGTTTTAATGAATTGATCAAAAAAGGAGCAATCAAGAGGCTGGAATCAAAAGCAATTGAGTTGGATAATTACAACATATCATTAAACGATTATTATAAAATAATGGATAGATTAGAGGAATGAAAGTAATGTAGTAGGGGGGGGGAAAAAGGATGAGTTTAGACGAAGGTAAAATAATAATTCGTAATAAAGAAATATACCATAAAATGAATAGTGAAAGTTTTATAAACATATTTTCATCTGAAGTAAATAATTATGTCAATGGTGATATTGAAAGGTTAATTTTAAAAAATCCACAAACTATAGATGGATTATTATTCTGGATTAGAATTGTATTTAAAAAGAATTTAATATTATCTATTGAGTTGAAAAACGCTGATCCATTTTTAAAAAATTCATATGATAATTGGTCAGATGACAAAGTAGAATTAAAAAGAAAAAGTCATGATGAGTGGCTAATTAAACAGTTAGGCCAACCACATGAAAAAGAGTTGTCATGCATAAAATATAATTTCCTATGGGGTGAAGTGCTTTCCTATTATGATCCAAGAAGTGGAGATACTGGGATAGTGATAAATTATCATAAAGAAAATAATTGACCGAATTATTCATAAAATTTCACTTTCTTATTTTTTTTAACGGGTCGGTGAGCATGTTGACTAAATATTATAGTGAAATAGCAAGTCAATTAGATGAACTAATACCAGTTGATTGGGAAAAATTGAGTTGAGCCAGTATAATTGTGTAAAAAGGGTTATCTGAATATGAGAAAATGTTAGACCGGGTTTCTGTTTTTTTTCTGGAGGGGGCTGGCCAGCCCCCTCCAGAAAAACAGCAGGATTTTATTTACTCGTCTCTTTCATTTTTTTCATAGAAAATGAGCCAGAGCCCGTCATCTTAGTTAGAATAGAGTTAACCAAACCAATTCTAAAGGAGAGATTTCGGGATGACTCAATTACAGATTACTCTAGATGAGCAACTTTTGCATCAATTATTTCTTGGTAATTCTAAAGAATCGGGCATGAATATCCTTTTGGAGACGATTTTAAATCAAGTTTTAAAAGCACAGGCCGGCGAGCAGGTGAGCGCCGAAAAGTACGAACGCAGTGAGGCACGGACGGACTACCGTAACGGCTCGTATCCCCGTCAACTCAAGACGCGCGTGGGTACTCTTTCACTCAATGTTCCCCGCCTGCGTAATGGCCATTTTTCTACTGATCTCTTTAAGCGTTACCAGCGCAGTGAGCAGGCGCTGGTTCTATCCCTAATGGAGATGGTTATTATTAACGGTCTCCACACGTCGCGTAAGTCAAATTACTGAAGAGCTTTGTGGCACAGACTTTTCGAAAACGACTGTATCGGATCTTTGCGGGCAGCTGGATCCAGTGGTTAAAGGCTGGAATAACCGTCCTTTGAGGGGCAACTATCCGTTCCTATTCGTTGATGCGGTTTATACGAAGGTACGAGAAAACGGGCGTGTCCGCTCCTGTGGCGTGCTGATCAGCTACGGTATCAACGACAAAGGATACCGAACGATTCTAGGTCTGAAAATCGATGACAGCGAAAGCACCGACGCCTGGAAAAATTATTTTGACTGGCTGAAATCACGCGGTCTAAAAGGCGTTGACATGGTGATCAGCGATGACCACGGCGGTCTCGTGAGTGCGGTTCAAAAAGCGTTTCAAGGGGCTACTTGGCAGCGGTGTCAGGCTCACTTCCTGCGCAATGTCCATGATCGGTTGCCAAAAGCTCTCAAAAGCGAAGGAACCGAACAAGTGAAGGCGATTCTCTATGCGCCGAATCTGGAAGTCGCTCGAACCTTGCTTAATGCTTTTCTAAAGGATTATCAGGACAAAGCACCAAAAGTGACGGAGCTTGTGGAGGATGCCTTTGATGACGTGACGGCGGTGCTTCCTCTACCAGAACCCTATCGACGTCGCCTCCGGACAACTAACGGGATGGAACGGCTCAATGAGGAATTTCGCCGTCGGGAACGGGTTATCCGTATTTTCCCTAACCGCCAATCTGTGATTCGTCTGATGGGCTCTGTTCTCATGGAGAAGGACGAAAAATGGATAGAAGGACGCCACTATCTGAAAATGGAAGACTATTTTGAATGGAGGGCCAAACAGCCAAAATCACCTGATCGTTCGAGTAACGTAACAACTCTTTATCCAGGATAATCACTCTATCTTAGCTAAGGTGAATTTACACATAAAAAAAAGACTTGACCGACAAGAAGCTGTATTGGATATTTTAGTAGAAGATATTGAAAAAATGATGTCTTTATATGCAAAAAATTTCAAAGAGAAATGCCTACAGAAATAAAATTAGTATATGATGTATCAAAGAATAGTTTAAAAGCGGAATATAAATATGGTTTAATCTATTCCGATAACCCGGTCAAGACTGCTGATGATGTTGCTATGGAGTGGTTTGAAGAAATTAGATTGGGGAATAGCAGATAAAAAAATAACATTAGATAACTTTATGCATACTTTTGACAAATCTAACATTTGTATGGGACGGGTATTAAATAGTCGGTGGGCCGGGTTCTTTGGAATTTAGGTTCGGCTTTTGGCTAGGTACCGGGATCGGCAGTCCTTAAATTCATGAAAGTTTGATCATGTTTGTATACAAAATGAATTAATTTTGTATCAATAACATTGGATGTGAAAAGATGTTTCATCGTTACACTCCATTTTATAGAAAATATAGCAAAGAAGATCCGGGCTATACCCTTTTTTTAGACGAAAAATCCGGGAAGGTCTATAAAACGAACCATAAAAAAAAAAGTGAATCAATGGCTGTACTGGATCTTATTTGCACTAGTGTTAGGATTAATGAGGATCACACTAAATGTACATATTCTCAAAAACCCAGTATTTATAATCTTATTATTTGTTTTTGAAGTCTTGGCAAGTCTTTTGATTGGCTATTGGATATATAAAAGCTATTTTTTGAACGACTTGAAAGAGATTTTCATCACAAAAGGGATGCTGCATGACTATATCACTCGGGGAAAACGTATGTTCAAAACGGACGTTATTGTAGTCACCGTTTTATTCCTTTTTCTTTATTCTTTCGATTTTATTATTTTTTTAGGGACCTTCTGGCTGATTTGGTACCTGTTGTCTTTTGTTCTGCTCGTACTCATTTTTCATATGCTATGCGGTTTTACAAGAGAAAGGTACAAATTATACAAACAGAATTAAAAAAATTTTTGGACAGCATTATGACTTATGACTTCTGCTTCAGGCCTCACTAAATGTGGGAGTTCAAAAATTTTTGAAAAGGGGAAAGCAGGCTATGAAGCTCTTGCCAATCGGGTGGTTCGTTTAGAGGATGGCGACGTTAAACTGATGATCTTAAACCGGGCGCCTTTGTACAATAAAAATGGTGTCATTGGCTATTTCGACTATTCCGCCTGCATCTATCCGATTGGTAAAGTGGAAGAACAAGTTTACTTTTTTAACCATGAAAATATAGCGGAGATTTACTTGAAGGCTACCGCGATGAAGAAGAGGAGCTTTTTCAGGAACGATATCGCGAGAAAATGGAGAAAACTTCTTATCCACATTTCAAAATTGATCGCCAGCAAACCGAAGCGGGAAAATAATTTAAAGTTTGAATGTGTAATGGATTGATAAAAGGGAAAAAACCTGTACCAGGCAGATCTATAAATTTTAATAAATAAATGCGAAGAGCCCTTAATGGTTAAGTGTTTAACAGTCTAACCACTTGCTGATGGAGGCTCTATTTTGCATGATGTCCGTTCCAGTTAAATGGTTTTTGATATGTCATATTATTTGACATACGTATGAACTGTCAAGATAATAGAGATAAATCATAGACATAATGTAAGATGAAATAACATCAGATAATTTGTAATATTTTAATTAGGAAACCAATTATAAAAAAAAAATGGTGGTAATATTTTAGGGTGTTTAATGAATGAAGGTCATTTGTTTATTTGCTTTTTACTAAGTTTTTTTAGATTGTACATAAATAGAAAACCAGGGGGGCTAGAAATGAGACAAAAATCCATTTTAGTAGTGTTAGTATTAGTTTTTTTTTGCAACGTTGTTATCAGCTTGTGCAAAAAATTCCAATGCGCCTTCGGAGAAAAATGATGTATCTGCTGGAAAAAGTACGTTGACTATTGCCATTGCTGACGATCCGGGAACATTGGATCCGGCAGTGTCCATGGACAATTCATCATGGAAAATTAGTTACCCTGCTTACGAAAGATTGGTCGAATTTAATGGAGCAAGTACAAAAGTAAAGCCGGGATTAGCGAAAGCTGGTCCGTCAGCAAGGATGGGAAAACATGGACATTTCTTTTGAAAACAGATCATAAGTTTGCCGATGGGACGATGGTGGATGCCGGTGCAGTAAAATACAGTTTTGATCGCTTGTTGAAAGTCGCAAAGGGGCCTTCCGCCGTTTATGGAATGATTTCCAATATAAAAACGGAGGGACAGGGTAAAGTTATCTTTACTTTAAAGGAAAGCTTTCCGCCGTTTTTATCAACATTAGCCGCCAACTATGGGGGTATTGTGAATCCGAAAGTTGCCAAAAAGGAGAAAAATGGCGACCTGGGGCAAGGCTATTTAGCAACACATACAATGGGGAGCGGGGCTTACCAATTGACCGCCTGGAAAAAGGGACAATATTTGCGGCTTGGATTGAATAAGGAATCGTCCGAAAAGCCGTCACTAAAAACAGTCACTTTTAAGGTTGTCAATGATTCGTCGGCACAAAAGCTTCAACTGCAAAAAGGAGAAATTGACATTGCTGAAAATATTCCTAATGAGCAGTTAAAAGATGTCAAAACGATGAAGAATGTATCGTTACTGCAAAAACCGAGTCTGTTGGTTGATTACGTTTATATCAATTCCGGCAAGGGCAACCCTGCTTTAAAAAATGTCAAGGTTAGACAGGCTTTGAATGAAGCAATTGATTATCGTTCCTTGATCGATGCTGTACAACAAGGGTATGCGACGCGGCTGCGCGGACCGATTCCCAAAGGGTTATGGGGCTACAATTCAAACAGCAAAGAATACGATTATAATGTCGGCCATGCAAAAGCAGTGTTGAAACAGGCGGGAATAAAAAATCTGCAATTGAAGCTGTTATATTCGGATAATAACACTTGGTGGCCGACGGAAGCTTTGGCCATTCAAGCTGACTTGAAAAAAAAAAGGGGTAAAAGTTTCCCTGAATAAAGTGGCTTATGCCACGTCCAGAGACATGATGGACAAGGGTGATTTTGATTTGGCTCTCGGCGTATGGAGCCCGATTTTGCGGATCCGTTTGCTTTTATGAATTACTGGTATGACTCGAAAAATTTTGGCTTAGCCGGCAACCGGGCCTTCTATAAAAATCCAAAGGTTGACAGCCTTCTGAGACAAGCTGCCACGACAAACAATCAGTCGCAACGCCTTAAATTGTATAATGATGCACAAAAAAAAAGTGATTCAGGATGCCCCGTATATTCTGCTTTACCAAAAAGATTTTGTACTGCCAATGAGCAAGGAGGTCAAGGGCTTTACTTTTAATCCTATGCTTCAAGGCATGTATAATCTGGCCGGTATGTCAAAATAGCCGAAAAGGCGAAGGTGAAAGCTATGCTGAAAATGGTCCTTCATCGTTTAGCATTTCTTATATTTGTGGTGTTTGGAGTCACGCTGATTACGTTTTTATTGTCGCATGTGATTCCCGGCGATCCGGCCGGCATGATGGCCGGCCAGCATGCAAGCAGTGCCGCAGTGGCTAGGATACGCCATCAATTAGGCCTGGATGGATCAGCCTATTTGGGCACAATATGTCGATTATATTAAAGATTTGCCGGCAGGCAATTTCGGGACATCGATTCGAACACAAAATCCCGTTTTATCAGATTTAGAGAATTATTTTCCGGCCACATTGGAATTGATCATTGTCGCTTTTGCCTTTGCTATTATTATCGGTGTTCCTCTAGGCATTTTGGCGGCGGTTAAAAAGGACAGTTTTTGGGACCACGCGAGCCGCCTTTTTTCCATCAGCGGTGTGTCCATCCCGGTTTTTTTCAGCGGATTGCTGGTCATCCTTGTTTTCTATGGTTACTTGAACTGGCTCCCTTCCGGAGGACGGATAGATACGGGCGTACACGCCCCAACGCATATTACGGGCTTTTACATTTTAGACAGTTTGCTTAGCGGGGATGTGATTGCGCTAAAGAGCAGCATTCACCATCTTTTGCTGCCGGCGCTTGTCTTATCATATGCCCAACTGGCGATTGTGACGAGACAGATCAGGGCCAGCATGCTGAGGTACTTAGCAAGGACTATATACGAACGGCGGTTGCCAACGGCATCCACGGCTATTTTTTGCTGGTCCGCTACGCTTTGCGCAACGCGCTGATTCCGACAATCACAGTTATCGGAACCTCGTTCGGCTCTCTGCTCGGTGGTGCGGTGGTCACAGAAACAGTTTTTGACTGGCCGGGCATGGGAAAATATGTGGTTGATTCTATCGCTTATCTTGATTTTCCGGCAATTATGGGGTTTACACTTATCATCTCGGTTGGCTATGTATTCATCAACCTTATTGTTGATTTGGCCTACTATCTATTAAACCCGCAAATGAGAGAAAGATAAAAAGGGGGAGGAGCTTTGGAATTACAAACTATAACAAACCAGACAAACAGGGTTAGAAGGCGTGCGGCGTGGGGGTATAAGCTGGGAAAAAGCCGCATGACACTGGCAGGGGGCATAATCTTAATATTGATTGTTGTTGCGGCTATTATTGCCCCCCTCCTCCTCCGTATGATCCAACGAAAATCAGCATCATGGAAAAATTCCAGCCGCCTTCTCTAAAACATTGGTTTGGGACAGATGAAGTCGGACGCGATATATTGACAAGAATTTTATATGGCGCGAGGTTGTCGCTGGGTGTGGGGATTTCTGTTATTGCTGTATCCGGTTTGATTGGAATGATGATTGGAGCGGTTTCCGGTTATTATGGCGGCATCATTGATCAAATTATCATGCGGATAATGGACATGATGCTTGCTTTTCCAACATTGATTTTAGCCATGGCATTAACCGCGGCGCTTGGCCCGAGTCTGCAAAACGCCATGCTCGCCTTGGTTATTGTTGAAATTCCCATATATGTTCGCTTGGCTCGGGGCGAAGCTCTTGTTCTACGGGGGAAAGTTTGTTTGTAAAATCATCGATCACTTTTGGCATAGGCTCCTGGCCGATTATTTTGCGCCATATCATTCCCAATTCAGTGTCTCCGCTCATTATCCAAGCGACGCTTGATGTTGGAAGTGCTATTTTGATGATTGCCACATTAGGCTTTTTGGGTCTGGGTGCCCAGCCGCCAACTCCTGAATGGGGAGCGATGATAAGTGTCGGATGGAAATACTTGCTTGATTACTGGTGGTATCCAGTTTTTCCCGGATTATTTCTGTTTTTGGCTTCCGGGGCTCTGAATTTAATTGGTGATGGAGTCAGAGACATATTAGATCCGAAATCCAATCGGTAAAGGGGGCTTCATCATGCTGGAAGTGAAAGATTTATCTGTAGAGTTCAGCGGATTGAGAGGAAACCTCCAGGCACTGAAAAAAGTGAGCTTTACAGTTAACCGGGGGGAAATTGTTGGTATTGTCGGCGAATCCGGTTCAGGCAAATCGGTGACCGCACTGTCGATCTTAGGCTTGCTCGAAAAAAAATGCATCCGTTACCAGCGGCTCCATAACTTATTTAGGAAAAAATCTGCTTACTCTGAGTAACAAAGAGAAACAGGCCTTAAGAGGTAAAAAAATAGGGATGGTTTTTCAGGAACCGATGACGGCGCTTCATCCGACAATGAAGATCGGCAAACAGTTAGCGGAAGTCATTAAAAGGCACCGAGGCTTAAGTAAAAGAGCGGCGTATCAAATGGCGATTCAAGCTTTGGAGGATGTCCATATTCACGACCCGAAACTAGTGGCCGAAAAATATCCGTTTGAACTGAGCGGAGGGATGAGGCAGCGCGTTGTGATTGCATTGGCGATGGCCGGCCCTCCTGAATTGCTGCTTGCCGATGAGCCGACGACGGCGCTGGATGTCACGATTCAATATGAAATATTGCGGCTTATTAAGGAATTGAACCAGAAAAAGGGTGTATCTGTCGTTTTGATAACACATGATTTAGGCGTGGTTTCTCAGCTCTGCGATTCGACTCTTGTTATGTACGCCGGCGAGATTATCGAATCGGGAAAAACCAAGGATGTCCTTCAACGTCCTCAGCATCCATATACACGCGCTTTATTGAATGCCTTGCCTGATTTAAAGGCTCCGGATGAACCTTTGGATGCCATACCGGGAGAGGTTCCTGATTTACGCCAACGCCCAAAAGGGTGTTGTTTTGCTCCACGCTGTGATCGGCAAATGTCCGTTTGCCAATTGCGTTCCCCTTCTTTCGAAGTTGTTGAAAATGATCACTTTGTGTCGTGTTGGTTAGGGAGGGAACATCAGTGAACGTATTGGTGCAGCTGCAGGATGTTGATAAAATTTACAGTACAGGTAAGCAGACCATGCACGCCGTCAATGGTGCGACATTGCAGATTCACCGAGGCGAAGTTCTGGGTCTAGTCGGTGAGTCGGGATCGGGAAAAAGTACATTAGGCAAAATGCTTATTGGTTTAGAAGCGCCAACGCGAGGGAGCGTCAGTTATCTAGGAAAACCGTTATGGGATAAAAATAAATTTAAAAGACCGCGTCCGGGTGAGATTCAGACGGTCTTTCAGGATCCGCAATCGTCTCTTGATCCCAGAATGAAAGTCAAATCCATCATTCTCGAACCTCTTCGCGCTCTAGATGCAAAACAAAGAAAGGAAAAAGGCAATGAAAAACAG
Source organism: Terrilactibacillus sp. S3-3 (assembly GCA_030437565.1). GTDB lineage: Bacteria > Bacillota > Bacilli > Bacillales > Sporolactobacillaceae > S3-3. The sequence continues at coordinate 3,443,416 of CP129291.1, read as the reverse complement.
CTCATAGAGTTAATTCGGAGAGTCGGATTAAAAGAAGAACAACTTGAACGTTATCCACATGAATTCAGCGGCGGGCAAAGACAAAGAATTGCGATTGCCCGGGCCTTGATCACAGATCCGTCATTTATTGTTTTTGATGAGCCGACGTCCGCATTGGATGTATCCGTTCAGGCACAGGTGCTAAATCTGCTAAGAGAACTTAAAGCAGAAAGGCAGCTGACTTATTTGTTCATTTCCCACAATATGTCTGTTATAAGGTACATGTGTGATCGCATCGCCGTCATGTACAAGGGAAAGATCGTTGAAATGGGTGCAGCGGAACAAGTGTTCAAACATCCAAGACATCCATATACAACACTTTTACTCTCGTCTTTGCCCAGTGTGCATCATGAAAAAGAAGAGAAGCCAATAAACTTTTGCGCCATCTGAAACGTCTGTGGGGGAAGGGGCCTGTGTCTTCTTTGGAAGATGTCCATATCGAAAAGATGAATGCAAACATGCCCCGGCATTTAAAACAGAGGAGAAAACAGATCATGGCTATGCCTGCATTTACTAAAGTTTTTCGGCATCTATCGCCTTAACATTTCAATTAAAATCTAGTAGGGTTAGATAAAGATCACATCGTGAATATTTTATCCCGCATTAACGGGCAGTAAGACTCCCACCTCGGGGCTTCAATGAATTCGAAGAAGCATCGGCGGGAGACAACTGCCCGTAAAAGCCCGATTGGTTCAACTAACAATCAGTAGGGGATGGAAGAAAACCCCACTGATTGAAGCTTCACCTTATCTGAGTTCTTTTGAAAGAAGGAGAAATATGGATAAAGTCCCTTATTTTTCGCAATGGGAATCCCGCTGGCTGGTAGCCGATTTTTTATCCGGGAAATTAAGCCCTGCAGAGGATCCCTTATGGCACTTTGTCGGGTGCAATCGATCGTGAGGAATATGCCAAATGGAGTTTCCATATCTGCGGGATGGCCTGTCTCAAAATGCTGCTCGCGCATTGGCGGAAAAAGGTGATGCCAACGATTGAATTGATGAAGATGAGTGCCGGGAATACGGCGGCTACACTGTTCAAGAGGATGGCGCTATCAAAGGGCTGTTTTATCGCCCCTTTGTATCCTTCATTTCGGATAAGTTTGGACTGGATGCCGAGGTTAAAGAATATACGCCGATCGAAGACGTATACAAAGAACTTGAGCAAGGAACTGTATATTTTTTTCCGTTCATCCTAGTATTAGGACACCGGAAGTGCCGCCGCCAAAGCAAGGGGGGGGGGGGCATAGTGTATGTGTTCGGCAAAGATGAACGGAATCAGGAACTGATTTTTCATAATCCGTCGGGTAATACGCAGGAAAACCAGGAGAATGTCCATTTAGACTGCAGGACTTTTGCACGCTTTTATGCTCAGCGAGGCAGGCATTCTGATCAGACGTTTTGATAAAAGATAAAATGATTTTAGGTTTGTTAAAGTGATTCAAAAAAGACACATCGGGGTGACAGAATTGTCTTCAAATGAAAGTGAATGTGAGACGCAGGTTTTCCTCAAGCAGCGCGCGAGCCGCTTGTGTCGATGAACGGCGTTTCACAAAAAATAACCATTTATCCCTGCTATTTTCTTAACAAAATGCCGGGAACGTCTCCGGAGTTGTTCCTCAGACAGACTGTTGCTGAGCGGATTACTGACATCGCGGAACGGCTGCCAACGGGTTTAATGCTCGTTTTGATCGACGGCTGGCGATCTTATGAAACGCAGCGTTTCATCTATGAAACGACCATCGAAAAGTTCCGCGCCGATGGCTATTCTGAAGAAAAAATAAAACAGGAAATTAAGCGTTTTGTAGCCTATCCATCCAAAGATCGTGACAAACCGGCGCCGCATTATACCGGCGGGGCGATCGATTTGACGATTGCCGGCCCCGCGGCTGGCTTGAGATGAGATGGGCACGGGTTTTGATGATTTTACAGAAAGAGCGCATTTGCACTACTTTGAAGGTCAAGAAAATCTGTCGCCAACTGATCAGAAAGCGCGAAATAACCGCCGTTTTCTTAAAAAAATAATGGAGGCAGCGGGATTTGCCCCTAACCCAACAGAATGGTGGCACTATTCATATGGCGATCGGGCCTGGGCGAAAAGTAAAAATCAGCGTCCTCTATATGGGGGCATTGAACCTGCTAAAAAATAATAGAAAGAACAGCGGCTGGAGCGGTTAACGTTTCCGGCCGCGTTTTTTATGCCCGGTTTCGATGCTTTAGCTGCTGCCGTGTTTCGCTTGTTCACCTTGAAGTGATGCGTTCGCGGCTCAAAATGATGCTTTCACGCCAAAATAGGGCGCTCCGCAAACGCAAACTTGAGAGGAGCGAGCTCTTAATCATGCCCTGAGAAAAACTTTGCGCAAACTTTTTGTGGTTTAGTTGTTGTCGAGCATTGAGATGAGCATCGCGGGAAACAACGGATGGCGCGAACAATTGACGGATAAATTCTGGATCCAGCGGGAAAAAGAATCGAAAACCACGGGCCCCAGGCAAATCAGGCTCCAGGCTTTCACAGTTTTTGAACGAATTGTGATAAAACATTTCCGCGATTATATTTCACAAAGCGCAGAATATATTTTTTTTAGTGTGAAACGTTTCATTTTGAGGGGAGACTTGGTATGGCCGCCACAATTAAAGATATTGCCAGGCAGACGGGATTATCCATTGGCACCATTTCGAAGTTTTTGAATGGCGGCAACGTGCGTGAGAAAAACCGCCGATTGATTGAGCAGGCGGTTGGTGAACTGAATTTTCATGTCAACGAAATGGCCCGCGGATTAAAAACGAATCGCTCAAAAACAATTGGTATCATTATCCCCTCACTGGATAATTTTTTTTTGTACGCATCTCATGGCCCATGCAGAGAAATATCTTTCAAAGTACGGATATAGTGTGATCGTTTGCAACTATCGTGAGGATCCGCGAGTTGAAGCAGAAAAAGTCGCCTTTCTGGTCAATAAACAGGTCGATGGCTTAATCATTGTTCCGTCAGGGGAATCGGCAGCGGAAATTAACGGGCTGCTGCAGCGGGGCATACCGGTTGTACTGGTTGATCGCCTGCTGCCAAATGTGAGTTGTGACGCGGTTGTCGTGAATAATTCCAAGATTGCCGGCGAAGCTGTGGACGTGTTCGTGCAGAAAGGCCACCGGCGGATTGCGATTATCTGCGGGCCGAAAGGTGTGATAACGGCACAGGAAAGGCTGGAGGGCTATCTGTCTGTTCATAAGAGATATGGCCTTCCTGTTGACGAACGTTTCATCAAGTTCGGCGACTATTATATGGACAGCGGCTATCGATTGTGCCGGGAGCTTTTGAACCTGGCTCCGGCACCAACCGCCCTTTTTGTGACAAATTATGACATGACTCTTGGCGTGATCAGGGCGATTAACGAAGAAGGGTTGACGGTGCCAAATGACATTTCAATCATTGGTTTCGATGATTTACCGGTTTTTCAAGCCGTAAAACCTCATTATTCCGTTATTGCCCAGCCAATGCGGGCTTTAGGGGAGACTTGTGCCCGGCGCATCCTGGAGCGGTTAAAAGGGGAGTGGACGTCTCCGCAAGTGGTGACGCTAGAGGCAAAACTCTTATTAAAAGAGTCCGTTTCGGTACCCCCGTAAATAAAAAATGTAAGCGCATACGAAATCTTGCGGTACATTTTAGCCGTAAAAATGCCGCTCATTAGGGAAGCTATTTTAAAGAGAATGGAGAGGAAAAAGAATGGAAAATGGATTGAAACGCGGCTTGCCGCGCGTCGGCATCAGGCCGATTATTGACGGGCGCAGAAGAGGGATTCGCGAATCGCTGGAAGAAAAAACGATGAATATGGCTAAAGCTGTGGAGCAATTGATATCCGAAACCTTGCGATATCCGGATGGCCGGCCGGTGGAATGCGTCGTTGCCGATACGACGATCGGCGGTGTGAACGAAGCCGCGCGATGTGCTGAAAAGTTCGCCGGGCAAAATGTCGGCTTGACGATAACGGTGACGCCTTGCTGGTGTTACGGAGCGGAAACGATTGACATGGATCCGCTGATCCCGAAAGCGATATGGGGATTTAACGGTACGGAGAGGCCGGGCGCGGTCTATTTGGCAGCCGCACTTGCCGCTCATAATCAAAAAGGGCTGCCGGCATTCGGCATTTACGGAAAGGATGTCCAGGATATCAGCGACGATCGCATTCCAGAAGATGTGAAAGAAAAGCTGCTGCAATTTGCGCGAGCGGGACTCGCCTGTGCATTGATGAAAGGGACGTCTTACCTGGCGATGGGCGGCGTATCGATGGGGATTGCCGGTTCGACGGTCGATCCGGCTTTTTTTTTCCAAAAATATTTAGGCATGCGCAACGAGTATATTGATATGTCTGAATTTACCCGCCGAATGGAGGAAGAGATTTATGATCCGGAAGAATTTCAACAAGCCCTGAAGTGGACGAAGGAAAACTGCCGGGAGGGCGAAGATAAAAACAAAGTCCATAATCAGCGTTCCCGCGAGCAGAAGGACAGGGACTGGGAAACGGTCGTTAAAATGACATTGATTGCCCGCGACTTGCTCGTTGGCAACCCGCGCCTGAAAGCGTTGGGATTCGAAGAAGAGGCCGAGGGCCATCACGCGCTTGCCGGCGGCTTCCAGAGGCAGAGACAGTGGACCGACCATTTTCCAAACGGCGATTTTATGGAAGCAATTTTAAATTCGTCTTTTGACTGGAACGGGATTCGCGCCCCGTATATTTTTGCAACGGAAAATGACAGTTTGAATGCGGTATCGATGCTGTTTAATTATTTGCTGACCAATATGCCGCAATTGTTCGCCGATGTACGTACGTATTGGAGCCCGGCCAGCGTAAAGCGTGTGACGGGCAGAACGTTATCCGGAAAATCCGAGAACGAGGGGGATCATCCACTTGATCAATTCCGGCTCGGCCGCCCTTGATGCAAGCGGGAAGATGAAAAAAAACGGCCGGCCGGCGATGAAGCCGTTTTGGGAGATAACGGAGCCGGAAGCGAAGGCCTGTCTGGAAGCGACAACGTGGTATCCCGGAAATACGGAATATTTTCGCGGCGGCGGCTATTCGTCCAAATTTGTCACGGAAGCCGAAATGCCGGTGACGATGTCGCGATTAAATATCGTGGACGGACTTGGTCCGGTTCTGCAGCTTGCTGAAGGGTACACGATCCATTTGCCTAAGGATGTCCATCAAGTGCTTGACGAAAGAACCGACGTGACTTGGCCGACAACGTGGTTTGCGCCGCGGCTGACCGGAGAAGGGGCTTTTAAAGATGTTTACACCGTCATGAATAATTGGGGGGCCAACCATGGGGCGATCAGCTACGGACATATTGGCAAACATTTAATTACTTTGGCTTCTATGCTGCGGATTCCGGTGTGTATGCATAACGTCGATGAAGATGACATTTTTCGGCCGAGCGCATGGCAGGCTTTCGGCAAGGCGGATTTAGAAAGCGCCGATTATCGTGCCTGCGCGGCATATGGGCCTTTGTACGGCAAGAAATAAACGTGCAAAAAGAGGTGAGAGGGGGCAAGGCGGATGAATAATCAGCGATATGCCATCGGGCTAGATTTCGGTACTTTATCGGGACGGGCGGTTTTGGTTAATGTGGAAAACGGCGAAGAAGCCGCGGCGGCGGTTAAAGAGTATGCAGATGGCGTGATCACAGAATGTTTGCCGGGTACAGCCCGTCGGCTTGACAGGGACTGGGCACTGCAAAATCCGGACAATTATTTAGATGTGCTAGTCAGTACGGTTCGCGGAGTGGTGAAGGTCTCCGGTGTAGACAAAAGACAAATCATTGGCATCGGACTTGATTTTACATCCTGTACGATGATGCCGATTGCGGGTGATGGCCGTGTACTGTGCCAAATAGCGGATTATCGGGATGAACCGCATGCCTGGGTCAAATTGTGGAAGCATCATGCGGCCTGGCCGGAAGCGGAAAAACTGAGCCGGGCTGCCCGCGATCGCGGTGAGCCATTCATTGAGCGGTTTAACAACGGCATTTCTTCGGAGTGGTTCATCCCTAAAGTTTGGCAGGTGCTGGATGAAGCTCCAGAAATCTATAAAGCGGCGGATTCCTTTATTGAAGCCGCAGACTGGCTGGTTTTGAAGATGACGGGGCGGGCCGTGCGCAGCTGCTGCACGGCCGGCTACAAAAGCGCGCTATGGAGCCGGGAAAGCGGTTTTCCATCGAATGATTTTTTCCGTGCTTTGGATCCGCGTTTGGAAAACGTTGTAGACGATAAGATGCAGCGCCGCGTTCACCCAGTGGGCACGAGAGCCGGCGGGCTTAGCACTGAATGGGCGGCAAAGATGGGGCTTGAAGCAGGAACGGCTGTCGCGGTCGGGATGATCGATGCCCATGTCGCCGTACCCGCGCTCAATGTTGTCCGCTCGGACGAAATGGTACTGATCATGGGGACCTCGACATGCCATATGGTACTGAGCGACAAGGAGCGGTTTATCCCTGGTGTGTCGTCGGTTGTTGCCGACGGGATTATTCCTGGATTTTTTGGCTACGAAGCCGGGCAATCGGCGGTCGGCGATATTTTCGATTGGTTTGTCACGCATTGTGTGCCCGCCGAATATCAAAAAGAAGCAGAGAAAAAAGGGATCGGCATCCATCAGCTGCTTGAAGAAAAAGCCGCCCGCTTGCGGCCGGGTGAAAGCGGGCTGCTGGCGCTCGACTGGTGGAACGGCAGCCGCCTTTTATCAAACGATGATCTTTTCCGGTTTAATCCTTGGGTTAACACTGCAGACGAAATCGGAGGAGATTTACAGAGCCTTGATCGAAGCGACCGCTTTTGGCACACAGAACATCATTGACAGCTTCCGAACGGGCGGCGTGCCGATTCAGGCTCTGCATGCCTGCGGCGGATTTCCGTCAAGAACCGGATGCTGATGCAAACTTATGCGGACGTGACAAATATGGAGATCGCCGTTGGCAAGTCGCTGCAAACACCCGCCGTCGGATCGGCGATGTTCGGCGCCGCGGCTGCGGGTAAAGAAAAAGGCGGCTATGCTTCGATCATCGAGGCTGCGGCGCATATGTCGAGAGCCGAGCAATCAATGCTACAAACCTAATCCTGATAACGTGAAAGTGTATCGCAAGCTTTATCAAAAATATAAAGAACTGCGAAATATTTTCAGCAGCCGTAATCAGCCGATCATGCGGGATCTGCGCCATATAGAGTAGGGGCAGCGGCAGGGTGTTGAGGATCAGGAAGACGGCTCCCGGCCGCGGGCAAGGACCCCGCGGGAAAGTACCGAGTCTGACGGGTAAAATCTTGCCCCGGCGGGTAAAACATTTAATTCGGTTGGTAAAAGTTCGCCTCCAGCGGGTAAAACACCTGATTGCCGGGTAAAGTAGCAACAACCACGGGTAAAATGCCCCCCTGTCGGAAGTTTCCGAGTTCGGCAGGCAAAATCAGACCCCTGTCTGGCCCTGCCGGAAAAGCAGGATGGATCCGGTTCTAAAGTCCGGTATTTTTGAATAAATAATTCTCTTAAATGAATAATAAATATGGTATACGGCCTGATCTATTGCTAAAAGAGCAGCGGGCGGATTCAGGGTTTTCAATGCCCTTTTTAAGCATCGCTTGCAGCTTTGATAAGGGGCCGCAGTGTCTAAGTACTGAATAAGAGGATGTGACAGTGTGAAGCAGTTTCCTGGGGGCGTTTGGCCGGTCATGGTTACTCCTTTTACGGAAAGTAACGAAGTGGATTATCGCGGGTTGGGGGAATTAGTCGAGTGGTATATTGAACGCGGAGTGAGCGGTCTGTTTGCCGTTTGCCAATCGAGTGAAATGTTTACATTGTCCCGGAACGAGCGGGAGAAAATCGCTTCATTTGTCCATCAGCAGGCAAAAGACAGAGTACCGGTGATTGCGTCCGGCCATGTTTCGGATGATCTCAATGAGCAGCTCAAGGATATTCTTGGTATGGTTGATCAGGGAGTCGATGCGGTTATCCTTATTACAAACCGTTTAGCAAAAATAAGTGAATCCGACGATGTTTGGCAAAGTCATCTGGAATGGCTGCTCAAACGTATTCCGGAAAAAACGCCCTTGGGTTTTTACGAATGCCCCCTTCCTTACAAGCGAACGATCTCACCGGATTTACTGAAATGGTGCGCGGACACGGGTCGGTTTTATTTTTTGAAGGACACGAGCTGCGATGTCGACAGAATCGGTGCGAAATTAAAAGCTGTGCGCGGCACCCGTTTAAAAATTTATAATGCCAATGCAGCGACATTACTGGAGTCGCTCAAGCTTGGCGTGTCTGGTTACAGCGGTATTATGGCGAATTTCCATCCGGAACTCTATGCTTGGCTGCTGAACAATTGGCATAAGTACCCGGAAATGGTGGAGGAAAAATTGAGGAGTTTCTTAGCATCTCATCATTAATTGAGAAACAATACTATCCAGTGAATGCAAAATATTACCTCATTTTGGAAGGCGTAAAAATGGGGCTGTATTCGCGGGCAAAAAATTATCATCACTTTACAGCGACCAATCAATTGGAAATCAAGCAGCTTCGCGCACTGGCCAATACTTATAAGAAAAGGCTGAAGCAGCTGATAAACAACCAAGCGATCGTCGAGAAGAAAATGTGATGATATTGCAGGCGGATTCGGATGATGTTTTGAAATAATCCTTAGAATAGGTTACGGGGCAGCCGGTTTCCGAAACGTCGGCTGCTCCGATTATCAGAAATTTGCACCTTGAAATTTACACTGCTTTTTCGGGCCGGGCTAAGAAACGAGAGGTCGGGTTCTGTGTTCGGCAGTTTAGGCCCGGGTTTCAACAGAATAAGCCTGAGGTTCGACCGGGATTTTTTATACAACTTTTCGAGATTTATTAACGACTTTTCACGTTTTATTTACAAGACTTTCGCTTTTTTATACGAGTTGGGCCGGGCCTATGGTTTAGCCGGACTTTTTATACAACTTTCCGGGTTTTATGTACGACTTTTACTGGTTTACAAACGAGATTTCCACCTTTTTATACAAGCTGGGGCCGGTCCCGTGGTTTGGGCCGACTCTTTAAACAACTTTTTGTGGTTTATATACAACTTTTCACGTTTTATTTACAAGATTTCTGCTTTTTTATACGAGTTGGGCCGGGCCTATGGTTTAGCCGGACTTTTTATACAACTTTTCGAGATTTATTAACGACTTTTCACGTTTTATTTACAAGATTTCTGCTTTTTTTTTACAAGTCGGGCCGGTCCCGAGTTTTGGCCTGACTTTTTAAACAACTTTCTGGGTTTTATGTACGACTTTTACTGGTTTATAAACGGGATTTCCACCTTTTTATACAAGCTGGGGCAGGACCGGGGTTTGTCCCGACTCTTTGAACAACTTTTTGCGGTTTATATACAACTTTTCGAGATTTATTAACGACTTTTCACGTTTTATTTACAAGATTTCTGCTTTTTTATACAAGTCGGGCCGGTCCGGGATTTAGCCCGACTCTTTAAACAACCTTTTGTGGTTTCAGGATTCTGTTAATTCATATGATCCTTGAAAAAGGAGATGACGGGCGATGGCAATCGGCAAAAAAGTGCTGGTAACGGCAACACATTACTCTGAATTGTGTCCGGAAGCGAAAAAAAAAGCTTGAAGCACAGGGACTGACAGTGATTGAAAATCCGCAGGACCGGCCGATGACCGCTGAGGAATTGTCGGATTTGATTCCCGATGTCGATGCTGCAATTGCCGGAGTGGATACTTGGAATGAGCCGGTTTTCCAAATGGCGAAGAAACTCAAGGTGATCGCGCGGTTCGGTGTTGGCATTGACAACATTGATGTGAAAAAGGCCCACCAGTACGGCATTAAAGTCACGAACGCACCGAGATTAAACGCCAATGCAGTCGCTGAATTAACCGTCGGCCTGATTTTTTCTGTACTAAGAAATATTCCTTCGCTAAACCAGACGACAAAACAAGGGAAATGGGAACGGTTTGTAGGTGACGAACTGAATGGAAAAATGGTGGGGTTGCTTGGATTCGGAAATATTCCGCAGAAAGTCGCGCATAAGCTGCAAGGCTTTGAGGTTCGGATTCTTGCTTTCGATAAATACCCCAATTTTGCAAAAGCGAAACAGTATGGTGTAAAAATGGCTTCGCTGGAAGAAGTCATAGGGCAAAGCGACATTGTCTGCATGCATCTCCCAAGCATAGAGGAGACACGCCATACGATGAATGATCATCGTTTCGGATTGATGAAAGAGAAAGCCTACTTTATTAATACAGCTCGAGGGTCGCTCGTTGACGAAAAAGCGCGTTGTATCGCGCACTGAGGACGGGAAAACTTGCGGCGGCGGCGATCGACGTTTTTGAAGACGAACCCGCTGCTCCGGCTCACCCACTGTTTCGCCTTCCCAATCTTATTACCACTCCTCATACCGCCGCGGAGACTTATGACACTTATAAGAAGGTCAGTTTGGTCACTGCCCAGGCGGTTATCGATGTCTTGTCTGGACGGGAACCGGAAAATCTAGTCCGGAAAAACTGATGATAATCATTGAACAAATTTGAATAAGAGAGATATGGCTTGCCGAAAAGAAAAATTTTTGGCAGCCCTTTTTTGGTTTTCAGGGTTTAAGACGAGTTCTGTTTTGTCTTAGTGCTGAATATAATGAAAACACGAAACGTTTCGTGATCAGATAAGGCAGTAAGGGATTGATACCGGGAGTATGAAGGGATTGAAAGGGATATCTTTTTTGGGTCCCTGAGCACACAGAAAATGGGACTGACCGTTCAGCTAAAATGTAAGCGCATACTTTTTGGGCTGGCAAAAGGGTTGTGAGCGGATCGTGTTTATTTTTCAATTACCCTTAATCTGGAATGCATAGATAAATGCCGTTTCGCTGCAGGATCAGGGCCGATGCTTCTCTTCATAACTTTAGCTGATAATGCAAGAAAGCGGGGATAATGGGGGGTCTAATGTGCGGAAATGCTTTCTAGCGGGATGGATGAGGACTGTTCGGCCGGACTCCTTCCATCCTACAATACCCATACAGTGGTTTGCGAATAGAATAAAACGACAAACCATTCATCAGCGTGATAGGAGAGCAAGTATCGACTAGAAGAGGGTGTCAAACATGGAAAGACATTTTCCTGATGGTGTTTGGCCGGTTATGTTAACGCCTTTTACAAAGGATAATGCAGTGGATTATGAAGCCTTGGCACAATTGATCGAGTGGTACATCGGCCGGGGGGGGGGCAAGCGGGTTGTTTGCGGTCTGCCAATCGAGCGAAATGTTCAGTTTAAGCCGTAACGAACGGATGACTATTGCCGCTTTTGTAAAAAAAAACAATCGCAGGGCCGTGTGCCTGTCATTGCTTCGGGGCATGTTTCCGGCCGCTTTCGTTCGCAGGTGGAGGATATTCTGGCGATAGCCGCGCAAAAAGTCGATGCGGTTGTCCTGGTTACCAATCGGATCGGAAAAATCACCGATTCTGACCGACATTGGAAAAGAAATATGGAAATGATTCTGAAAAATATTCCTGAAGACATCCCTTTGGGGCTTTATGAATGTCCTTATCCTTATAAATGGATATTGTCCCCGGAACTTCTGAAATGGTGCGCAGAAACGGGAAGATTCCATTTTCTCAAAGACACGAGCTGTGATGTGGAGAATATTCGAAGTAAATTATTAGCGGTAAAAGGCACGAATTTAAAAATTTATAACGCCAATGCAACAACCTTATTAGAAACATTAAAATTGGGTGTTTCCGGATACAGCGGGATTATGACAAACTTTCATCCGGAACTTTATCAATGGCTATTTGAAAATTGGGACAGATATCCTGATTTAGCAGAGAAATTGGAAGGCTTCTTGAGTATTTCGTCGTTAATTGAGAAACAGATTTTTATCCAGTCAATGCAAAATACGGCCTCACACTTCACGGCCTGAAGATGGGCCTTTATACAAGAACACAAGATGTCAAAAATTTCACTGTCACCCACCGGCTGGAGATCGAACAATTGTATCAGCTGACCTCCGTATATAAAAAAAAATTATCAATATCCCTTGAAAACTGGCAATGTGGGTGCATGCACACCAGTGCTGAACAATAAAAATTGGCCATGTACAAACCTTAGTATAAGACCAGCGGAAGAGGAGATCAGCATGCTGCGCTCCTTGATACGGGGCGGCGATGAAAGCAATGATACTTGAGCTAACGTTGTTTTCTGCCGCCTCAGCCTCTTTCAGTTCTTCATTTTCTAACAGAAAGACAGATGCCATGGTTTTAATGTTTTTACGGAATCGGATTTAAGGAGGGAAAGAACATGAGTCAGGAAACATCGGCTTTGCCCCGGGTGATTATTTCAAGCTGGATAGGCAATACGATTGAATTCTATGATTTTTTCTTGTCTACGGTCTTGCAGCCGCTCTTGTGTTTAATACCATCTTTTTTCCAACTATCAGCCCTTTGGCCGCTACACTTGCTTCGTTTGCGACATTTGGCGTCGGATTTCTGGCCAGACCGCTCGGCGGGGTGTTTTTCGGTCACCTTGGAGATACGATTGGGAGGAAAAGGACACTGGTGATGACGCTGGTTGGAATGGGGACGGCTACCGCACTCATTGGATTTTTACCGACTTATCAGCAGATTGGCATCTTTGCCCCGCTTTTACTTGTTGTTTTGCGCTTTTTACAAGGATTTGTTGTCGGCGGAGAATGGGGCGGGGCAATGCTTTTTGTGGTTGAATGTGCACCATTCAAACATCGCGGGGTGCTCTCATCCATTCCGCAAACGGGCGGTTTCTCCGGACAGCTTCTGGCAACAGGTATTTTTGCGCTTGTCAGCCTGCTTCCAAAAGAAGAATTGATGTCCTGGGGCTGGAGAATTCCTTTCTGGGCCAGCGCGCCATCCTTGTATGTATCGGTTTGTATATGCGGCTGCGCCTAGATGAGACGCCTGTCTTTAAGCAAACGATCGATGAGCAGGAGAAGAGTGAGAAGAAAAACGGCCTGTACGAAAAGTAATCAAACAGTCTTGGCCCCGGCTTTTGCTGATCATGGTTTTGCGGTTTGCGGAAAGTGTGCCGTTTTTCCTGGCCACGGTCTTTGCTGTATCTTATGCAACGGGACAGCTGGGAGTTAACAGCCAATTGATGCTTTTTGTCGTCATGCTGACATGTGTTTTAGCTTTTCCAATGCATGCTTTTTTCGGGGCACTGTCCGACAAATTTGGCCGTCGTCCGGTTTATATTTTCGGCGCCGTGTTCGCTGCTATTTTTGTTTTCCCTTTCTTTTATTTTCTGGAAAGCGGTTCATTTGCCCTGATGCTGATCGCGTATATTCTCTTTATTAACATCGCCCACAATTCGATCAACTCAGTGCAGCCCTCTTTCTTTACGGAAATGTTCGGCATCGGTTCGTTACAGCGGAGCGTCCATCGGCGCACAGCTGGGTGCGATTGTCGCCGGCGGATTCACACCTTTCATCGCCAAAGGGCTGACGGCTTTGGATGGCAACCACTGGACCTATCTGGCTGTCTACGTTGTCATTGTCTCCCTGGTTTCGGCCGGAGCGGCTTTTATTGCACCGGAAACATTCAAACGGAAATTAACGGAAGAAAACAAAGACTGAAATGGGATTTTGGCAGCATCAAGGCCTTTCTCTTAAGCGATAAGCCGGGAGAAAGGCCTTTTGTATGCAAAGAAATTTGAACACGCTCGGTGGTATGCTCTAAAATAAGGCGGAGGGGGAATAGTAATGAAAGCAATCCTTGTTTTTCTGCTCTCCGGCCTGGCAGAGATCGGCGGCGGCTATCTCATTTGGCTCTGGTTGAGGGAAGGCCATTCGGCTATTTTAGGACTGCTGGGCGCGGCCGCGCTTTTTTTTTTTATGGCGTGATTGCCACACAGCAGGTTTTCCCTTTCTTTGGACGAGTCTATGCAGCTTACGGCGGTGTCTTTATTGTCTTATCCGTACTCTGGGGATGGCTAATTGATAAGCAGACTCCGGATGTGTACGATTGGCTGGGTGCAGCCGTATGTGTGGCGGGTGTTGCAATCATGGTACTGGCACCGCGTCCTTAGAAATTTAAGAGAGACGATTTTTAAAAAGAAGAAGGTGATTGGATTGACTGTCATGCATAATCCGCTTCCAATTTCATTTTATCATCAACCCACGATTGAATTGGCTCAGGCCCTTCTTGGCTGTCTGCTTGTCAAAGAGACCGGTGAAGGCGCTGCTTCGGGATTTATTGTGGAAACCGAGGCGTATATGGGCGCCGGCGACCGGGCCGCGCATAGTTTCGGCAACCGGCGGACAAAACGGACGGAAGTCATGTTTGCTGAGCCTGGCCGCGTTTATATTTTTACCATGCATACCCATACGCTTCTCAATGTTGTCAGCGGCGCGGTCGATCTTCCGGAAGCGATTTTGATTCGCGCGGTTGAACCGCACGAAGGTCTGGACTTGATGAAAGAAAGACGGATGGGGCGAAAACCTCGCGACTGGACAAATGGTCCCGGCAAGCTGACGCAGGCGCTCGGCATCACCAAAAGCGATTACGGCCGGCTTTTTACGGAACGGCCATTATACATTGCAAAAGGTTATGCACCGGACAATATATTGAGCGGCCCGCGCATCGGCATTGAGAATACAGGAGAGGCGCGTTTTAAACCATGGCGTTTTTGGGTAGAAGGAAATCCATATGTTTCGAGATAGAAAATAATACGAAAAATGTATTAATTTTACAGCCTAACCTTTAAGAAAAAATAACTAAAATGACCTATTACATGAACGAATGAAATATTTTGAATAAAATTTTATTGGAAATATTAAATAATTGTTTACATATTGCTTGAATTCTGATAATATAACAAGCAATCGATATTAATGGGGTGAGAATATGAAATAATACCGATTGCTTGGCATTATTCATATTATTATTTTGCACACATAGGAAGGCTGAAACAAACCATTCATTTAAATGACATGGCATTGTTTGAGTCTCGCTTATCATCTGAAAAAGGCGCTCAAGCAATCATCATCAAGCGCCTGTCCGGTAGAGGACGGGTTTTTTATTTTAGTCTGGCAATTATAGATAAATAGGGGAGAGTAATAAGGATGAACGCAGAAAAGAAACAGAGGATGAAGGATTATTTCTTGGATCGAATGTATAAAGCATCGGAAGGTATTGCCTATGCGGTTTTAGTGACATTAGGTGTCGGTTTACTATTCGAAACATTGGGCAAGTTTACGGGTGTTCACGCGTTTCTCATAATTGGCGGAGCGGCGAAAGTCTTGCTTGCACCGGCAATCGGCGCAGGCATTGCTCATCAGCTCAAGGCGAATACATTGACGATGTTCAGTGCGATGGCCTGTTCGACCGTCGGAGCCAATGCCATACAAATTGTGTCGGAAAAACCCCAGTCGTTCAGCATTGTCACCGGTCAGCCAGTCAGCGGCGTTATCGCGGCTTTGATTGCAATTTATGTCGGCAAGAAATTGACCGGACGGACGAAGTTTGACATGATGGCCATTCCATTTTTCTCAACTCTTGTCGGCGGAATTTGCGGCGTGGGCCTTGCAGCCGTCGTCACACCGGCACTTCAATGGATCAGCGCAGAAATCACCCAATCGGTTCAAGGGTCGCCGCTGATTTCATCCATGGTCATTTCCCTTGTCTGGAGCATTTTCCTGATGTCACCGGCATCGTCGGCCGCGCTGGCCATTGCCTTGCAGCTGGATCCGGTTTCGAGCGCCGCGGCGCTGATTGGCTGCACGGTACAGTTTGTCGGTTTTACCGTTATGTCTTTCAAAGAAAACGATTTCGGCGGATTTTTCGCCCAAGCTTTTGTGACACCGAAAGTGCAGTTCCCGAATTTGGTTAAGAATCCGCTTCTGGTTATTCCTCCGTTGTTGCGGCAATGGTCAGCGCGCCAATTGGAACGATGCTCTTTCACTTCAAAGTATCCTATGAACTTGGCGGGCTCGGTTTAAGCTCGTTTATTGCTCCGCTGAACATTCTTGCGGGCCAAGGGATCAAGGGTCTGCTCATCTATGTGCTTGTCGGAGTGCTGATCCCTGCGGTTATTACACTGGCTCTCTACCATGTTATTAAACTGGCAGGCTGGGCTAAAGCCGGCGACCTGCGCATGGAAGTGCAGTAAAAGTGCTGTAAAATCAGAATAATTAAGGCGGCGGGTCTGTATCCCGTCGTCTTCATTTAAAAAAGGGGGCGTGACCGGCGATGTATATACCGAAAGCTTTTCAGGAAACGGATCAGCAAAAAATAAAAGATTTTATTCGGCATAACAGTTTCGGTATTTTATTTTCCCAAAACTGGGTACATCCACAGGCTACGCACCTTCCTCTTGTTTTTGACAGGGACGATTTAGTCGGGCACTTTGCCAAGGCCAACCCGCACTGGAGATCGCTCGACGGCCGGGAAGCGCTTATTGTCTTTTCCGGCCCTCATTCTTACATATCTTCTTCATGGTACGGGGAGGAAGGGGTGCCAACGTGGAACTATATGACCGTTCACGTTTGCGGCACCTGCCGGATTATAACGGATCAGACGGAATTACTGAACATTCTCAAGCGATCCGTCGATTTCTACGAGGCACCGCTTGGCCATGCCTGGCAAATCGAAGAACATAAAAAAAAAAAAAAATAAAATGCTCAAAGGCATCGTCGGTTTGCGGATAAAAGTGGAGCATATCGAAGCGGCGTTCAAATTAAGCCAAAATCAGTCAAAAGAACTGCGGAAAAAAGTGATTCGTGCGCTTGAAGAAACGTATGATCTCTATGACAGTAAAGAAATTGCCAAAGAAATGAAAGAGCGTTTATAAGAATAGCGACCCTACGAGCGAAAAAAATAGCAACGAACGATTTTGATGAAGAGTAGAGTAGGCCTGAAATCAGAGGTACAGAGAGTCGGCGACCGCTGTGAGCCGATCCTTGACTCAGGCTGAATGGGCTTCTGAATGGCGCATTGAACAGAAGTAGGTGCTGCCGGTTTCTCTCTCCGTTATCAAGAGGGGCATATCGAGAAGTGATTTCTCCGTATGCAAAAAGCAACTGATGAGCAATCAGAAAGGTGGCACAGCGGAACCCCGTCCTTTTATGGACGGGGTTTTGTCTTTTCAAAACGATATATAATTCTGCGGAAGAAGAGACTGCTTAGAACTTTGGAGCGGTTTAGTTAAAGGGGCCGTCCTGCACGGAAAACAGGCTTATTTAGGGAGGTGATGGCGTGGAAGACGGTTGGTGGTTGAAAGATCATATGGCGACGGAACACGACCGGATGGTGAGATGGAAAAATGAGAATGGAGGAACGAGCGATGGTTATAACGGTTGAAGATCTGGAAATGATTTGCCCAATTTGTAAAGGTAATGGGCAAGAGAAGAGGCAGCCCTGTAGCGCCTGCGCAGGCAAAGGAACGGTTCTTACAACTCAAGGTCAGACACTGCTGCATGTTTTAAAGAAATATATCGAAGAATAGAAGAGCGTTTGCCGGCGAATAGAACGGAATGAGGTTGTCAAAAAATAGTTGACAGCTTATTGTCTAAAAAAAAATGATCTCTTGAATTATAGAAAGGCTGTTTCGTGGTCAAAAAAGACTTATGAGACAGCCTCATCTTCATTTTGCGGAGGATTCACGGGATTCTTTAAAGCGGGTCCAACTGACGGTGAGATGGATTAAACCGGAAAGGTCTCGGAAACTGGAGAAACTGTTTTAAAGGAAGTTTTTTGTTCGACCATAAACTGCTTCCGCTAACTTTAAGCAGTCCCCAAATCCAATCCAAAGTAATAAATCAGGGGTTGCAATCACTAAGGTTCTTTGGTTAATAGAGAAAATGAGATAAAATAGATATAAACGACAGGCCGGGAGTATACAAGAAAGGAATCGATCAATGGCAAAGGGACTAGGCGGCAATTTTTTTGATTGCCTGCAGATAGATCCTTTTGACCGGCGGAATGAAAGATTGGGCGGTCTTGAAGAGCTTAAAAAATTTTTATTGGGCATAACCGACTTTTTTTATGAAAGTTGGTCTTTGCAGGGAGGGATGCAGATGAAAAATCAGTATTCTTGGAGGCGGGAGTGAAATCGGCGCCTCTTGTTTGTATGTGCAGGTAGGCGGCACCCATTTATTAATTGATGCGGGCATGCGTGTGCATGGCGATGATTTGCTTCCGGCGATCGGCATGCTGGATGACTTCGATCCGCCCGAAGCGATCTTAGTTACTCATGCTCACGCCGATCACATTGGCGCGCTGCCGATGATCCATTCGTTATATCCGGATGCTCCCGTCTATGCGACGCCGCCGACCGCCGATTTGATGAATATTATGATGCGGGATTCCTTTAAAATCATGGAGCAGCGCTGCCGAACGGCGGGCCTGCCGTCTTATAATAAGGAGCAGATGCAGGCGCTGCTTGAAGCGGTGCGCCTTTTTCCGGCAAGCGGGATTCTTAAGATCGGTAATGTGAAGGTGACGTGCTATCGTGCCGGCCATATATTGGGCGCGGTTATGTTTGCAATCGAAGGCGGCGGCGAGGAACTGTTTGTCACCGGCGACTTGAGTTTTAAAGCAGGCCGCACGATTCCAGGGGCTGAAGTACCGCATGGTTTGCGGCCTGATGTATTGATTATGGAGTCCACATACGGCAACCGGGTGCATGCCGATCGCCATACAGAAGAAAAGCGTTTGGCCGATAACGTTGCCGAGGTGATCGCCGGCGGCGGCTTTGCCTTGATTCCAGCGTTTGCACTTGGACGGGCCCAGGAAGTGCTGCTTGTTTTACAAGATTATATGGATAGAGGGCTCATACCGGAATTCCCGATCTATGTTGACGGGCTGGTTACACCGATCAGCGAGATTTATCGCCGCTATCCTCAATATCTGAAAGGACCGGTTGCCCACCGCATTCGAAAAAACGGCGATGTTTTTTTGACGGAAGGGCGATGCAAGGCGGTCAAACCGAAAGAACGGGAAGGCGTACTAAAAGGAAAACCGGCTTGTATCGTCGCATCATCGGGAATGCTGATCGGCGGAGCCAGCGTCTGGTATGCCGAACGGCTCATCAAGGATGAAAAAAAAAATGCAATTTTTATTACCGGTTATCAGGACGAAGAAAGCCCGGGGAGGAAGCTGCTGAACTTAGCTGAAGGTGCTGACCATTTATTGGAACTAAATGGTGTGGTCTATGATGTCAAGTGCCGGGTGGACAAATATGGATTATCAGCTCATGGTGATGCGGGCGAGTTAACCCGTTTCACCGAGACGCTCGATCCGACTTATACTCTGCTCGTTCATGGAGACGATGAAGCTCGTTTTCAATTGAATGAGACCATTGATCCAAGGTTTCATCCACTGTTAGTTGAAAAACGGCGGCGAATCTTATCCTTTTGAAAAACGGAAGTCGGGAAAAGGCGTTGTCGGCAAAAGATATCGTATGGATAATGCGGTCAGCGGTTTGAAGGAAAAGATAGGCTGCCTCATTATCTACCGTGATGATGAGAGCGAGGCTGAATGGAAAATCGCGCTTTGTACGGGTATTCATCCGCGGACCAAGACGCTCGTTTGTCAAACGCCTAAAGGGAAGCAGGTCAAATTAACAGCCGGCCAAGTGGTCGAGACAGCCGGCAAGTGGAATCGTTCAATTGATGAATTGGAAGAGGCCTGTGATCAAGTGTTTTCTTTTTTTCCCGCCCGTTTTTAGCTCAAGTGAACTGGCATGCCGTAAAAGAGGGAACATGGACGTTTGCAGAGGTGCGGCGTCAGGTTGGCGAGGCCGATGACTTGAAAAAGCGGCTGGCTGTTGCACTCGGTCTGCTGGGGCTGCCGGACAATGAACGCTATCTTGATGCAGACGGAAAAATGCGTTATCGAATTGACAAAGACACCATAAAAAAATTAGCTGAGCTTCGGCTGCCGATTCAAGGAATGAAAATGAATGCGACAAAAGCCATGGATAAAGTTCGCCGGATGATGGCCGGGTCTCCGCATTTTATCCGCCTCGGCGGTGATAACCTTGGGACTGACAATGAGCATTTGACACTTTATTTTGACTTTCCGGATACCGTCTCGGACAAAAAGCGGCAGGCGCTGTCAGAAAAGATTAGGGAAGAAACAGGCTGGGCGGCCGCGTTTTCCGATTCCGTCCGCACCGATTTATTGCAGTCGAAATTGTCGGATCTGCTCGGTTCATTTGGCTCGCCCTCTATCTATGTCGACGAGCGCCGGGTGGCCGTGCCGGTTGAAGAACCGGAAGCAGCCGAGAAATTGATTGACAGAATAAAAAAAGAGACCGGTTTTACATTACAGTTCAAAGAAGAAGAGGCCGCTAGTGCCGATCAGCAACTTCCGGTCGGCGGGTGGCCGGAAATGTATCAGACCGGCCTTCCAAACGGCTGGAAAATAATCAAGCGATTGAAGAAACGAAAAAGTGGGCCGAGGAGCGAGGCATTACCCTTTACAAGGCCGGCATCAAACAGAAAAACGGGCTTTCATTTATTGAAGTGCACTTTATAACGCCGCAGATAGCCAGGCGCCATGCTGTCGATATGGAGGAACTTTCTTATCGGACCGGTTTTCCGGTAACTTTTGCTAAAAACCCGAAACAGGATGAAGTCATTCGTTTGACCGCTGCGCTTGTTCCGAAGAGCTGGGGTCTGCAGAAAAATCCATCGCTGCATATGGATAAGGCGCAGGTGTCTCTAAAGCTGGCCAAAGAGCCGAGCGAAGGAGAAAGAAAACAGGTGGCTGAGAAAATAGAAGCGCTCACAGGCTATCATTTAATTGTATAGAACAAAGATACCGGGTTCTGAGTTTATAATTGATCGAATCCGGTTTTTTCTTGAGTTCGTTTCGCCTCTTTTTAGATATTGCCGGCTTCATCATTGAGCGCGCAGCGGTCCCGTCTCGAGACCGATCACCTTATGGCGGGCTAGGCTCTGCTCCATATAGTTGTTAACAAGATTCAGGCCTGTCTCCCACTTGTATAAAAAAGTCGAATTCTCGTATATAAAGAGCGAAAAGTTGTAAATAAAACGCGAAAAGTTGTATATAAGATGCAGGCCCGTCCCCACTTGTATAAAAAAGTCGAATTCTTGTAAATAAGCAGTGAAAAGTTGTAAATAAAACGCGAAAAGTTGTATATAAGATGCAGGCCCGTCCCCACTTGTATAAAAAAGTCGAATTCTCGTAAATAAACAGTGAAAAGTTGTAAATAAAACGCGAAAAGTTGTATATAAGATGCAGACTCGTCTCCCACTTGTATAAAAAAGTCGAATTCTCGTATATAAAGAGCGAAAAGTTGTAAATAAAACGCGAAAAGTTGTATATAAGATGCAGGCCCGTCACCACTTGTATAAAAAAGTCGAATTCTTGTAAATAAGCAGTGAAAAGTTGTAAATAAAACGCGAAAAGTTGTATATAAGATGCAGGCCCGTCCCCACTTGTATAAAAAAAAGTCGAATTCTCGTAAATAAAAAGTGAAAAGTTGTAAATAAAACGCAAAAAGTTGTATATAAGATGCAGGCTCGTCTCCCACTTGTATAAAAAAAGTCGAATTCTCGTAAATAAACAGTGAAAAGATGTATATAACCTTCGCTTTTAGATCAGGCCGCCTCATATCAGTCTCGTTTCGCTCCTTTTAGTAATCGCGCCCCCCCATAACGAGCCCGCAGCGGCCCCATTTTGTGTCGTGAACGCTCCATTTTGGTTCGGGACGCCCCATTTTACGACGCGAACGCCCCATTTGGTTGGTGAACGCTCCATTTTGGTTCGGGACGCCCCATTTTGTGTCGCGAACGTCCATTTGGTTGGCGAACGCCCCATTCTGGTTCGAGGGCCCTCCATTTTGCGTCGCAAACGCCCCATTTGGTCTGAAGTCGCGCCATTTGAGCAGAAATTGCCTCATTCCAGTTGCGCCGAGTTTTTTATGCAAAAAAGAATGAATTATGCAAAAACGAATAGACAAAGGACAAGCAAAGAACAAAAAATTTAGAAAAATCTTTATTTCATGGGTTATTAATCTCTATTTTCCATTAAAAAAAGTTGGCACGCAATTTGCTATTAGATAAATAGACACTGTGGATAAGGTGAAGTCTATTGTGGCCAATTAAATTAATGGAGAGAAGGATGATACATGAATCAACCCACCACTTTAAAACGCTCACTTGGGTTATGGTCTATCGTTATGCTTGGTCTAGGTTATATGACGCCGATGGTCGTATTCGATACGTTCGGGATTGTTTCCGGCGACACAAAAGGAGTTGTGCCGCTTGCTTATGTTGTGGCCCTGGTTGCGATGCTGTTCACAGCATTCAGTTACGGAAAAATGGTTCGAGTTCTGCCGAGTGCCGGAACAGCTTATGCCTATACGTCTAAAACGATGAGCCCGCATCTCGGTTTCATGGTCGGCTGGGCCTCGATGCTGGATTATTTACTGCTGCCGATGGTTAATGCACTTATTTTCCGAATCTATATGCATTCTTTTTTTCCTCAGATTTCGGTTTGGATTTGGGTTTTGGGCTACGTCATTCTGCTGACAGGATTGAATATTTATAGTATTAATGTTGCCGCCCGCTTTAACGGCATTTTAGTTCTTCTTCAGGTGACCATGATCGTTGTGTTCTCTATCATTGCGATGGTAAAACTTCATAACGGTTCCGGGAACGGTTTGATTTTCAGCATCCAGCCATTTATGAATTCAGGTGTCCACTTCTCTACATTGATGATGGGGGCGACGGTTGTTTGCTTCTCCTTCTTGGGATTCGATGCGGTCACAACTTTCACTGAGGAAACACCGAACCCGCAAAAAACGATTCCGAAAGCCATTGTATTGACAACTTTAATTGGCGGTTTGATTTTTATCATTGCTTCTTACTTTGCTCAATCTTTGTATCCGCATCTTTCAACATTCAAAAATACCGACGATACGCTCCCGGAAATTGCCAAGTATTCAGCCGGTGTCATTTTCCAAGTTTTCTTCTTTGCCTCTGCCTTTGCCGGTGTCTTGGCCTCTGGTCTTTCCTCGCACGGCAGTGTGTCGCGGCTGATGTATGTGATGGGACGCGACGGTGTCTTGCCGCGCAAGACTTTCGGCTACATTCATCCACGTTTCCGGACACCTGTTTTCAATGAAATTCTTGTCGGTATTATCACGTTGATTTCGATGTCATTCAGTCTTGACCTGATTTCTTCCTTTATTAATTTTGGCGCATTGACGGCTTTCTCATTTGTTAACCTTTCCGTCATCGCCCACTATGTTTTCCGCGAGGGAAGAGTTAAAAACGCGAAAGATATCAACTATTTTGATTTTGCCACTCGCCGGTTTTGCTTTTATCGTTTTGCTGTGGACATCGCTGGCCCGCGATTCCTTAGTTTTCGTTTGATTTTTGGTCCGCTATTGGATTGGTTTATTTGGCCGTGCAAACACGTTTCTTTACAGTGATGCCGAAACAAATGGATTTGACGCCGGCAGCTGAAGAAACGGTGAAGGCGCAATAAGCTAAGCGGAAGGGTAAAACAGGTGGTTTCGGGAAAATAAGTCATTTCGTATACCCATACATGTCATGTTTTTTGACTTTATATGTTACAATAGTTTTTAAAGGGGGATGGCTTATGCTTCCGATTCCAAATGATAAAATCAGACCTGTTGTAGCTGTTTCGTTGGATCAAATTCCGAACGGTTCGAATGAATTTTTGAATTATTCCGCGAATGATTATTTATTCATTAAAGATGGCAATCATCTTACGGGTTATTTGAACGTACGGGATATCCTTGCGAAAAATAAGCAGTCGGTGACGCCGGAACAATTAAAAAAAAAAAAAAAGGGTCCATCCCCTGGAAGGCGCCTGTTTTATCGGCCAGGAGTTCTCACTGCCCGTTACAAAGTCATTGGCGAAGCGGTGACGATCATAAAAAACCGAATGGGCCAGATTGTAGGCTATATCAAGAGAGAAGATCTGCTGGTTGCCCTTTTTCAAGATGAAAATCAGAATACCGATCTTTTAAAAACAATTTTAACGTCTATTCCGATGGGCATCTTTGTTGTCAATCATGAAAAAGAGATTATTAATGTCAATGAATCGGCACTAAGGATGATCCGGCGGCGGCCGTCCGAGGTATTAAATAAACAGGCCGGCGCATTGTTTAATGAGAAACATATTGATCGGGTGTTTGCGACAGGTGAAACGATCCTGAATCAGCTTTTATTTACCGGGCAAATGGGCATTCTTGCCGACTACAGTCCGATACTCGGAAGTGACCGGAAAGTGGACGGCGTTGTGATTGTCGTGCAAGATTTGCCGATGGTGGTGGAAAAGATGGCCATGGAGATCGAGTATGTTAAAAACTTGAATAATGATTTGAACGCCGTGTTATCGAGTGTTTACGATGAAATTTTAGTATTGAACCAGCATGGCGAACTGATGCGCTGCAGCGAAACGATGCCTGAGTATTGGAATGTGAATTTCAAACAATTGATCGGTCAAAATTTGCTTCTGCTGGAGGACAAAGGAGTGTTCAGCCCGCTGGTGATTAAACGGGTGATGGAGAAAAAAAAAGTAAAGTATTCGATCGTTCAAGAGACACGGAACGGGAAAAAAGTGCTGTCTGTCGGCACACCGGTCTTTGATGAATCGGGCCGGATGCAAAGAATTATCATTGCACTCCGCGACATTACGGAGACAGCCAAATTAAAGTCGGAGTTAGATAAATATAAAAAAAAAGAATTGGATGGGCTGAAAAAGAAAGACCATTTTTTTAAACAAATGGTTTATAGAAGTGCGAAGATGGAAGAATTGATGATCCGCGTGAAGAAAGTGGCCGAGTTTTCTTCGACGGTGCTGATCAGCGGAGAATCAGGGGTTGGAAAAGAGATCGTGGTAAAGCCATCCACCAAATGGGCCACCGCGTGATGCAGCCTTTTTTAAAGCTGAATTGCGGGGCGATTCCTGAAAATTTGCTGGAAAGCGAATTGTTCGGATACGTGAAAGGGGCATTTACCGGAGCGAGCACGAACGGCAAGAAGGGTTATTTTGAACAAGCGAACGGCGGTGTGCTGTTTCTGGACGAGATCGGAGAAATGCCGCTTCAGCTGCAGGTGAAGCTGCTTCGGGTGCTTCAAGAAAATGAGGTCGTGCCTTTGGGGAGCACGAAAGCGGTTCCGGTTGACGTGCAGATTGTGGCGGCAACCAACCGCAACTTAATCGATATGATCAAACAGGGGAAGTTTCGGGAAGACCTATATTATCGCTTGAACGTCATTCCCCTTTCCGTTCCGCCGCTTCGTGAACGAACGGAGGACATCGCTCTCCTTGCGATGCACTTTCTGAAACAATTTAACCAGAAATACAATAAAAATTATACGTTTATGCCGGATGCATTGAACCTGCTTGAGCTTTACAGCTGGCCGGGAAATATTAGAGAACTGCAAAATGTTGTGGAACGTCTGATTGTGGTATCGGACAGCGAAACGATTCATGCTGATTTGGTCAGCCAATTGATCAAGTTAGATCAAAGGGATACGGAAGCATCTCTAGTCAACCGGGTTATTCCAATGAGACAGGCAAAAGAAAAATTAGAAAAAGATCTGGTGCTGCTGGCAATGAAGCAGTTTAAAAAAAACAACACGAGCCGCAAAGGCATTGGGTATCAGCCAATCCTCGGTCAGCCGCAAGTTTCAGAAAATCATGGGTGAAAGAGATGAAATGGAGAGCTAAGCGAATCATGAATAAACATGCCAACTTTTGAGAGCCGAAATTCCCGGGCTCTATTTTTATGCCGTCGAGCATAATTTTTGAAATTCAAGATGAGTAATGAACAGAACCAATATCAAAAAAGCTGGGTTTTCAAATGGCTTGGAAATGGGTATGAACAAATACATCCGCTATGCCAAAATGCATAGCAGTCGTTATATAATTCTTTCCCTGAATTAAATATTCTGGGAAAATAAAATAATCTACCAGTTTAAATATCAAAGCTATCATCCCTTGGCATGATTTTTTACATAGGTAATTTTAATAATTAGACGTTTGGTATAAAAATTGCTTAGATAAAATACAAAGGTGAAAAAGCGCCGCCGACAATGCTGATGCTGGACAAAACATGCATGCCGGGCATCGGCTGATTATGGAGGGGGCCAAGGCGTCGATGCATTAAGAAAAAGGACTTTGAAAGGTCGGATGAATTAAAATTATTTAAATATTCGATATTGTCATAGGAGGTCAATCATGAACCACTCAGATGAAAAATTGAAACCGTTATTAACGCTCTGGCCCGTTGTTCTCTTTGGCTGTTCATTTATGGCTTTGGCAACCGCATTCAGCACGTATGGCGTGGCCGCTGAAATGGCCCATGGTCTGGTCACAACTTCTTATTTGATCGCTTTGGTTGTGATGCTATTTACCGCATACAGCTACGGCCAAATGGCGAAAGCCTATCCATTTTCCGGCTCTGCTTATACCTATTCGCAAAAAGAGCTGAGCCCCCATGTCGGTTTTCTTGTGGGCTGGGCCATTCTTATGGATTACCTGTTTATTCCAATGGTGAACTATCTTTTGTTCGGTATTTTCTTTTCGGCGCAATTCCCGCAAATTCCAAGCTATGTCTGGATTATTGGGCTGATTGTCATTGTAACATTGATTAACATTAAGGGCATCCGTTTGGCTACCCACGTCAATATCGTACTGACGGCCGTGACCGTGCTTTTTATTGCCCTGTTTATTATCATGTCAATCAAATATTTGCTGAACGGCGGCGGCACGGCGGCAATCTTCACCCCTTCAACGTTTCTCGGATCAGGCGGGGCGGTACACTTTTCTTATCTAACCGCAGGGGCGGCGCTGCTCTGTTTTTCATTCCTCGGGTTTGATTCGGCGACGACGACCTTCGCTGAAGAAACACGGCAGCCGGAAAAAACGATTCCAAAGGCCGTCATCATCATCACTCTATTAGGCGGTGCCATTTTCATTCTATGTTCTTATTTTATGCAAAATGTTTGGCCTGATTATCATCGTTTTGCTAATCCGGATTCGGCGGCAAAAGAAATTATTGAAAAAGTTGGCGGTCCGCTGCTTAATGCCTTTTTTCTGACCATTTATGCACTGGGTATTCTGGGTTCCGCGATGGCTTCTCAGGCAAGTGCGGCGCGTATTTTATTTGCAATGGGCCGGGACGGTCAGCTGCCGAAACGATTTTTCGGTAAGCTTCATCATAAATACAAAACGCCTTACTTAAATATTCTGTTTATTAGTGTACTTTCTTTATCTGCCTTGTTCTTATCACTGTCACTGGTTGCCTCATTTATCAATTTCGGCGCCTTTATTGCTTTCATCTGTGTGAATCTTTCGGTGATCGCCCATTACTTTTTCCGGTCGAAAAAAACGCTCAAAAAGCGGTTATTGCTTATTTTTTCTTACCTTTAATAGGAGCTTTGTTAGATGGCTGGCTATTACTTAATTTGGATATTCATTCAAAAATATTGGGTATCACTTGGCTGATTGTCGGTGTCATCTATCTGCTGTTTTTAACAAAAGGGTTTAAGCAGCGCCCGCATATGGCTGATCTTTTTGCGAAAGACGGGGCTTTTGAGTCCAAAGAAGAATCAGAAGAGCCAATCAATTTGTGACAGTAAAAAACTTGAAAAGAGGAATGATTTATGGAGAAAGCGGATTATATTCTTTCCAGTGATCATGTGTTTACCTGTTTAAAAGATAAACCAGAGTCTCTGGCTATCGCCGTTGTCGGTAACAGAATTGCAGCTGTTGATTCGAGGGAAAGGCTGCAAGCGATGATCGGTGAAAAAATACAAAAGTCTATGATTTTCAAAACGAATTGATTGTTCCCGGTTTTCATGATTTCCATGCTCATGTTATGCAGGGCAGCATCATCTCGAAAATGACAGTGTCAAGCTTTTCGGCAGTGAATCGGAAGAGGAAGCGGCAAGAGCAGCCGGACAGTTCGCATCGGAAAGGCCCGGGGACGAATGGCTATTTGGGCTTGGCTGGGATCATACAGCCTGGAAAACCAAAAGGCTTCCGCATCGTTCCTCGCTGGATCGTTATATACCGGATCGGCCGGTATTGTTGTTTAATGCAGAACTGCATTATGCCTGGGTGAACAGCAAAG
The DNA here is from genome assembly GCA_030437565.1 of Terrilactibacillus sp. S3-3. GTDB lineage: Bacteria > Bacillota > Bacilli > Bacillales > Sporolactobacillaceae > S3-3. Next base: position 3,415,249 of record CP129291.1, on the reverse strand, counting down.
CATTGGAAATCATGGCGATCGACAAGCGGACGCCGGATCCTGAAAACGGAAAATTAGGCAGGGATGAGCAAGGAGAATTGACGGGGCTGCTGTTCGAGAATGCTGTCGGTTTTGCGACGGAGATCGCCTATCGGTTGTCAAAAGAAAAACGGAAACAGCTTTTCCTGACTTTTCTTAAAGAGACGGCAAAATTCGGGGTGACCTCAGTGAACGATCTCTATGGCGCCGAACTGACGACAAACCAGGATGACGATCTGGAGATATATACCAGGAATGCGAACGAGAGGGGAAATTGACAACCAGGATCTTCTTTTCGCCAGCCTTGAATGGCGATCTCGAAAAAATAAAGACATTGCAGGCGAGCTGCCATTCTAGAAATCTAGCATTGTCCGGGTTAAAGCAATTTGTTGATGGTGTGGTGACCAGTCATACGGCGTATTTGCTCATGCCGTATCTTGATTGTCCAGATACACGGGGACATAGCAATCAATCGGCGGAAACCTTCAAAAAATGGATTGTGGAGGCTGATCGGGAAGGGCTGCAGGTTCGCCTGCATGCGATTGGCAATGCGGCTGTCCGGTTAGCGCTGGATGCTTTTGAAGCAGCCCAAAAAGTAAATGGAAAAAGAGATTCACGCCACGTCATTGAGCATGTGGAGGTGCTGCATCCAGATGATCGGCTGCGTTTTTTTAAACAATTGGGCGTGATCGCGTCGTTTCAGCCATGGCATATTGGGCTGTTGAAGAGCGAGGCATATACATCGCGAATCGGTAAAGAACAGCATCCCTGCTTTTATCCAATAAAAAAACATTGGCCGATACCGGAGCAAAAATTGCGTTCGGCACGGACTTTCCGGTTGTTGGCCTCAACCCCATGATCGGCCTTTATCATGCGATCACTCGAAAGGACTTATCAGGACATACATGGGAGGCGGCGGAAGCAATCACGCTTGGAGAAGCGCTGAGATATTATACCGAAGCGCCGGCTTACGGCAGTTTTCGAGAACATGATTTAGGCACTCTGGAGGCCGGGAAACTGGCCGACATTGTTGTTCTCGATCAAGACCTTTTCAGCATTGCTGTTGAAGATATCCCCAAGACTAAAGTACGGTTAACGATGATGGACGGAAGGGTGATTTATCAACCCCAGCCTTTAAACGCGGAAAGCCTGATCTGATTAAATAAACATTCCGTTGTTTGTATCATCGCTGATATATGCAAAAATGCATTTTGATTATGCAAAAAATCAATTCTTATGCAAATTTGCATAAGACTAACTCTGGAATTTACCTTTTTTATAAGCCGGCCTTCATGATGAGTATTGAATATTAAAAGTCGCTGGATGCGCCGTGAAGGCGGCCTCAGGGCTGTTAAGATGTTAGATCTTTTGACATTAAAAACATATTGGCATGGAAATTGCAATATAAAAAGTGAGAACACATTGCCAACACAGAATGACAGCATGAATGAAAGCCATGGAAGTCAGATTGACTGAAAACATGCGGTGAAGCATGCCAAAGGAGGAAACGGAATGGTAGTAGAACTGGGTCATAAAGTGTTGGAATTGAGCATGTACATTGACGGTGAATGGTACGGTGAGACCCGCGAAAAGCGGAAGATTATCAATCCCGCGACCGGCGAAGTGATTGCCGAAGCGGCTGAAGGAACAATCACCGATGCCAGACTGGCGATTCAGGCAGCCCGCGAGGCCTTTGATCATGGAAAATGGCCGGAACTTTCGGCTGAAGAACGAGCTGATTTTTCTATTAAAAATAGCAGATAAAATTGATGAAAGACATGATGAACTGGCTGCGCTTGAAACGATGGACAACGGCAAACCGCTGCGCGAAGCCGGCTATGACGTGAGCGACGCGGCGGCTTGTTTCCGCTATTATGCCGGCCTGATTTTAGCGCCTCATGGCGAAACATACAACGTGCCGGATAACATGCAGGCGATGGTTGTCCGTGAGCCGATCGGTGTCTGCGGACTGATTGTCCCGTGGAATTACCCGCTGCTGATGAGTGTCTGGAAACTGGCTCCGGCGCTTGCGGCAGGCAATACGGTTGTTTACAAACCGGCGGAAATCACACCGGTTACCCCAACGAAATTATTCGAAATTTTTGAAGAAGTCGGGCTGCCGCACGGCGTCGCCAATATGGTGATGGGCGCGGGCGAGACGGTCGGCAATGAAATTGCAGTCAGCGATGATGTCGATATGATTTCATTTACCGGCGGAACGGACACCGGGCGTCACATCATGAAAGCCGCAGCGGCAATATGAAGAAAATTTCTCTTGAACTGGGCGGCAAGTCGCCGAACATCATTTTTGCCGATACCGATTTTGAAACGGCGGTTGATTATGCACTTTTCGGCATCTATTGCGGATCCGGTCAAGTCTGTTCCGCAGGCTCGCGAATTTTGGTTGAAGAAAGCATTAAGGACAAGTTCATTACGCGCTTTGTTGAACGGGCTAACAAAATAAAAGTCGGTCCGGGTGGCGATCCGGCGTCAGAAATGGGTCCGCTCGTCAGCCAGGAGCAGCTGGATAAAGTGTTGAAGTACATTGAAATTGGTAAAGAGGAAGGCGCAAAGCTGGTTTGCGGCGGTGATAGAATTACTGACAACGGCTACGATAACGGCTATTTTGTCGCACCGACGGCATTTGCGGATACGACGCCCGATATGCGTATCGTTCAGGAGGAAATCTTCGGACCGGTCGTTGTTTTTCAAACATTTAAAGACGAAGCTGAGGCCATCAAACTGGCGAATGGGACGAAATACGGACTGGCCGGCGGCGTCTTTACGCAGGATGCGGCTAAAGCGATGCGCGTCATAAAGAAAGTGCGCGCCGGGATTACATGGGTCAATACCTACCATGGCACATACAATGAAGCGCCTTGGCACGGATACAAACAAAGCGGCATCGGCTCGAGCCTCGGCACGTACGGACTGGATGAATTTCTGGAAACAAAAAGCAAATCAACTTTAACCTGAATGTTGAACCAATCGGCTGGTTTGAAGAGTAAGCTCTAAAAAAAGATTTTTCTTTGAACAGTGCAGGGGTTTCAGGATGGCGACGCCGCCAGTATCGATGGGCTGATAGATTTCTAAAACGGGTTATGGGCGCCCGTTCGGTAATCCATCAATCGGCTGGGCGGCAGCTATTAGGTTTAACCTTAAGAGGATAGGGCTCGGTACACATATAAAATCAAAAATTAGGAGTGTTATCATGGGTGTAGACACAATGAAGAAACAAGCAAATGGATATGCGCGGAAAAATGATTATGCCAAAAAAGCATTAAGTCTTATAAACAAAAAGGATGAAGACATTACCAAAGAAGATGCCGAATGGATCACGCATGAAACCGTGGAAAATTTCCGCGACTATGTGAATCCAGGCTTTTTGGAATACCGCAAAACGGTAACGAAAGATGCACAATTTGCGGCGGTTGAATGGTCGGATGAAGGCGACTGCTTCAAAGATGTAAACGGTAAGAAATACATTGATTGTCTGGGCGGTTTCGGGATTTACAATGTCGGCCACCGCAATCCGAAAGTCGTTCAGGCAGTCGAAAATCAACTGCATCGCCAAGCGCTTCACAGCCAGGATTTGCTGGATCCGCTTCGTGCCATTTTGGCAAAAATTCTTGCTGAGATTGCCCCCGGCGATTTGCAATACTCTTTCTTTACCAACAGCGGGACGGAAAGCGTTGAAGCCGGATTGAAGCTGGCGAAGATGTACAGCGATCGGACGACGTTTATTGCTGCGACACGCGCTTCACGGCAAGAGCCTCGGATCATTATCCGGTACGGCCAAAGGCATGTTCAGAAAGCCGTTCCTTCCGCTTGTTTCCGGTTTCCGCCATGTACATTATGGCGATATCGAAATGATGGAGAAAACAATGGAAGCTTGCGCCATGACTGGCAACGATGTCGCCGCCGTTCTGCTTGAACCGATTCAAGGCGAGGGCGGAGTCATTGTTCCGCCGGATGATTACTTACCGAAAGTCAGAGCACTTTGCGATAAATACGGCGCGTTGTTAATTTTGGATGAAGTGCAAACCGGCATGGGCCGTACCGGCAAAATGTTCTGCTGCGAACATTACGGCGTCGTTCCGGACATCATGTGCCTGGCCAAGGCGTTCGGCGGTGGGATTATGCCGGCCGGCGCGGTGATTGCCAGTGAAAAAGTGTTCAAAAATCTTTTCCCGAATCCATTCATGCACACGACGACTTTCGGCGGCAACCCGCTTGCCTGCGCCGCGGCGATTGCCACGAACAACGTGCTGCTTGAAGAAAATCTTCCTGAACGGGCGGCTAAAATGGGCGACTATATGCTAAAAGAATTACGAAAAGCAGCGGAAGGACACGAAGATAAAGTCCAAGAAATCCGCGGCAAAGGCCTCATGATTGGGATTGAATTCCAAGAAGACAAAATCGGCTATGAATTTTCTAAGAAATTGTTTGATAAAGGGGTGCTCGTTGCCGGAACACTGATCAATGCCAAGACGATCCGCATTGAACCGCCGCTGACGATTAAAAAAGAAGAAATCGACAAAGTGGTGCAAACCGTAGCCGAAGCACTGAAATAAGAATATCGAAAGCAGCTATGTTTTCAAAAGCTCGGACCTGTAAAGTAAAAGGCACGAAGCTTGAAAATAAAATCAGTTGGTGCGGCTGTGCCAACAGAAGGAATCAAAAGTATTAGTAAAGCACAAAAAGTCATCCACTCAGATACGCAAGTCGAAGTGGATGACTTTTTTGTTTTTGTTAAAAAGGCTCTAAGTGCTGAAAAATTCCATTTTTTCTAATGCTTCATTGAGAAAATCTTTTGGTAAGAAAGTCCCTGGGCCCTTGTCGAAAAATGTCTAATCACCAATAAAAAAAATATATTGTGGCAAAAAAACAGGTATTTCTTATGTTTTTTTTGGGAGACTGAAATCTTTATAATAAAAGTGATGGATTAGGAAAAAGTTTACATATTAGGATATTAATTGGGGGCCATTGTACCTACTATATTTTTAATATTTTGAAATCACTGTTAAGAAATTGTAAAGAGCGGCGTGGAAATCACACTTTTTATAAGTGGATTGACTATATATTTTTGGGAGGTTTTGTAAATGGCAGGACAAATCAGGCTTACACCGGAGGAGCTGCGCAGCTTTGCGGCAAAATACGGACAAGAGGCATCCAATACCGGGGAACTCATCGGCCGTTTGGACGGGATGATAAATGAACTGGCGCAAGTATGGGAAGGGGCATCGAGCCGGGGTTCAAAGATCAATATGAAAGATTAAGACCGTCTTTTCAACAAATGCAGCAGCTGCTGGAAGATATCGATGCTCAGCTTGCCAAGACGGCCAACGCATTGGAAGAAACCGACGAACACATTGCCGGACAAATTAACGGCTAATCAAAAATAAGATTCCGAAGCTTCCGGCGGGGGCTTCGGTTTTTCAAGGTTGTGCCAATTTTTGCTTCACTGCAGCTGTTCCAGGTAAGGAGGGATTGAATGAACGCGGTGATCGCTCAAGCCCGGCAAAATCTTTTGGATCGCTGCGGAAAATCAGGCAAACACCAATTGTTTAATACAAGCTTGACCAGCGGCCAGGCGGTACGGATTACCCGGCGAAAAGTGAACGGCCAGCTTCAGCGCCGTCCTCAAGGCGAGTCTTTGGTTCAAGAATCAAAAGATGTTAAAAACTATTTGACAAAAAACAAGTTCGAAGTTTTCAGCGGCGGGTTTAAAAGCAGCCTCAATAGCAACTGGACTTTGTGAAAAAAGAAAACTGGACGAAACTAGGTGCAGCCGGCAAATATGTCAAAGGAGCCGGTGTCGTCGGCACCGGATTCATGGTTTATTCGGATATTAAAAAATATGACAATAAAAAGCCAACCTCAGCAAAGACGCCAAAATTGCCACTGACATCGGCGTCGACCTCGGCGCGAGCGCCACGGCGGCGGGTGTTGGTGCAGTCGTTGGTTCTGCCTTTCTTGGCCCGGTTGGCACAGTACTTGGGGCACTTGCAGGTACAGCAGTAAGTGAACTTTTAAACTATAAATTTGGCAAAAAAAGTGCGGTTGATCTAGCTAAAGATAGCTTCCACAGGGAAGAACAAAAAATCGCGTCATGGTTGAAATGAAACCGAGAGGAGCTAGCGATGAAGGCATTAAAAGTATTTCCAGAGAGAGATTTTGAGTTTTTTAGAAATGGGATTACATCCGGGCGGCTGAATCCGGTCCGGCTAGGGAAGATGCTCTGGAGTTTCTCGGTGTTATCTCTTGTAGGGGTATATGGCAGTTCAGAATTAATGATAATTAAAGTATTGAACAATGCCTGGTATCCCTTTCTTGTTTTTCAACGGTTATCTTTAATTCTATTAGGTGGACTTTCTTTACTATTTTTTTCAGGAAAATCTGTATAAAATTTCAAAGGTTTCAGATGCTGGTACTCATTTTAAGCGCACTTAAGGCAATTTTTGATATGACATTTGCCTCAATTGGAATTTCAAAGGATCAACTGCCTCTATTTCCATTTGGTACGGTTGTCCTAATTTATTCTATGGGAAGTTTGCTTATTTTCTTGGCTTCTTTATTCCGGGCATACCGTCTGCTGGAAAAAGGCGCGTTCAGAAGAAACGGTAGCGGATTATTAGGGAGGCAGTACAGCGAAGGCTGGTCCAGTTTCTCGACCATTTTACCGATTGCTCTTATCGCCGTGATTTTGGGCGGTCTAGTTGTATCCTTTATGGGTTCATTGGGTAAGGCAATTATGATTGCTGCGATAACGCTGTTAATGTCCGTTATTGCTTACTCGGTAGGCGTTACAGAATTTGTCTTTGTATTGTATTGTAAAATCCGCTTTCCGTCGTTCAATATCACGCCCAAGCAGCAGGTGAAGATTGATAAAGAAGATAAGGAATTTGATGAGGACCTGAAGCGGTTGGAATGGGAAGAAGACGAAAGAATTAAGCGGCTGATAAAGGAAGAAAAGGCGGAAAAGGCGAAACGGCGGGCGAAAAAAAAACGCCGTTTATGAAAAAAGAGAATGACGCCTTCATCGCCTGAAGCTTTTTTATCACATGCAAAGACGCCAAAATTGCCTCGGATCTCGGCGTCGACATCGGTCCGAGTGCACAACAGCGGACGCCGTGGCGGATGCTGTTCGGCTAATAAAAAACATTTGCTTTTAAGCAGAACAAAAAAAATCTAAATATTCATTGTTAGGAAAGAAATTATCGACTCGGAAAAGTTAAAAATTATCATTCTATAGGAGATGTCTTCATGGATCACGAGGAACATGAACGAACAAAAATAAAAGTCATTGCATTTAATAAAGACACTCAGTCCATGGTCGAGACGAGCCAGCCGCGTGAGACTTTTGCGGATGTCGGCGGTCTTGATGAGGTCAAAGAGAAGATCAGAATGGATTTTATTCTTCCGCTGCAAAACCCCGGATTTTTTGAGGCATTTGGAAAAGAAACAGGGGGCAGTCTATTGCTCTTTGGACCGCCGGGATGCGGGAAAACCTTTATTGCCCGAGCGATTGCAGGAGAAATAAATGCTAATTTCATCCATCTGGAACTTCAGGCTATTTTGGGTATGTATGTCGGACAAAGTGAGTATAATTTGCATGATTTGTTTGAAAAAGCAAGAGAGAACAAGCCCTGTGTCCTTTTTATTGATGAATTGGATTCTATCGGAGGCAACCGGCAGAGAATGAGAGAACATCATGATCGGGTACTGGTCAATCAGCTGCTGGTCGAACTAGACTAGACGGGCTGTCATCTTTCAATGATAGCGTCTATGTTATTGGTGCGACAAACACGCCGTGGTATTTGGATCCTGCTCTGAGAAGGCCCGGGCGCTTCAATAAAATGATTTTCTTGCCGCCGCCGAATGAAGCGGAGCGTGAAGAGATACTGCTTCTGAAATTGAAAGGGAAGCCTCAGGAAAATATTAGTCTGGGTGAGATATTGCAAAGCACGGATAACTTCTCCGGAGCAGATCTTGATCAACTTGTCAGTGATGCGGCGGATCTGGCGATTGCGCGTTCCCTGAAAATGGGCCGGCTTTCTCCGATTACCACATCGGATCTGGAAGAGAGCATAGCAGGTCGTGCCCCCTCGACAATGGAATGGTTTTCCGTCGCACAGAATTATGCCCTTTACAGCGATGTCAATAAAGACTATCAGCCGATTCTTGACTATATGCGGAAAAATGAAATGATGTAGGTGGTTCTGTTGGTTGAAAATGAATATATATACACCTGTAAAAGCTGCACAACTGTTCGAATGGCGGCGCTATAACGAAGCGATGGAAGAAGCCATGCAGCATCTCCAGTTTGACCCGCAATCGGAGGATGCTTTTTGTATAATAGCAAATTGCTGGCATTTTAAAGGCGACAACGAGAAGGAACTCAAATTTTATGAGAAAGCGCTAAAAATTAATCCTTCGAACTATAACGCCTTGTACAACATTTCCAGATTTTATCTCCAGACAGACCAATTCGAGGCATTCGATCAAATCAATCAAACGGCATTGTCCTATTATCCGGAATCCTCCTATTTACATGTTGCAAGAGGTTGGTATTACTTTGAAAGAAACGATCAGGATGCAGCACAAATCTGTGCTGATAAAGCATTACGAATCGATCCGGATAATTCATTTGCGCACGCGCTGTGCAGTCAAATTGCGGCTGTACGGTTTGAATACCGAAAATCCAGATATCATGAAAAAAGAGCGCTGGCCCATGAGCATGAAGACCCGGATCTGTGGTCTCTTCTTGCCGGGGCAACGATTACCAGGGGAGATTTCAGAAGAACGGTCCAAATGGCCGAGCAAGCGGTGTCTTTATCCCCGACGCCATCGTTCATCAGGCAGCTTCATTCATATAGAATAGCAGATCATTGGTGGTATCGCTGGTCTTTCCATATTACTATTTTTCATCAGAGATTATTCAAGAAAAAGCTGGTTACTCTGGATTTACATATTCATGCTTACGCTCGTTCTTAAAGTTTTTATTGTGATTTATATATATTGCTGATGATTGGCCTGCCTTTATTGTCGAACGACTTACGTAAACAATTGCTGGAAAAAGAAGAATCAATAAAAAAAAGCCCGGAACAGAAGAGCCGGAATGACAGAAAGGTGATCCTGATTGAAAGCAGTGATCTCACAAACAAACAAAACCAAAACAAATAAAGAGAGCTTTGCGGTTAACCTTGTCACAGTGGTTGCGGGATGTATAGCCGGTATTTTCGCTGACTATGCACTGACGCAAGCTCAGATACAGTTGTTCGCGTCACCATCCGTCAATCTCTTCTTTAGCGGCGGGGGTTTGAAACTGTTCGTTTTCTGGGGGGCGCTGTTCGTTCGCGGTTTTTTGGGTAAAGACGGCTATAGTCCACAGGCATGATCGCGGGAACAAGCCTATTTTTGTCCCTTTGATCACAACCATTTTAATGGCAATGGCTTTTGACAGCTTTTTTCAATACTCCGAACTGTCAAGTAAAGGTGTCATTGAGCGGCAAGGGTTATTCTCCTTCACAAAACAACGGCCTCTAAGTCAAATTTCTTCCGTTCACATTTTTTATGGAAAGGGCAGGGATGATCGCGTCATTCTGAAAAATCGGTCGGGGCGGATTCAAACACTCGACAGTTCGGATTCTCCTAATTACTTTAACCAAATACTGAGCGTTGATCAGACCCTTAATAACAAAAAGATTCCAATACACAGAATTGGCTCCCCGCTCAGAGACAAGAATTATATACAGCAAAGAGCTAGTCCATTACTACGATCATCGATTAAATGAAAGTCGGAAACATCTGTTTCAAGTAGACGCTGATATTAAAAAGAAATTAAAGAAAACCGGCAACTGGAACGATTGGGAGAAATAGCGCCTGAATCTTATAAACAACTTTACCTGTCTATAACGAGAATACGCCTTTATAAACTAGTTGAGGCGGGCAGTATCCGGCCTCCCCCTTTGAAAGAGGTAGGTAAAACCCCAAAAAAAGTGCCTCAAAACTTGACCTGCCGGGCCATTAAATGAAGAAAGGCCGTCCATAAATCGTTTTTTAACCTATGAAACAGCCTTTCCATTTTTTAATCAGTATTCTCAATATTAATCTGTAAACTGATCTCCCTCTTAGAGAGCTACCCATTAATCGGCAGGTTGTTGTTAGCTGAGATATTCGGCTTTCCTTGTATGTTTCGTTTTCTTAAAAAAACGAAGGTGACCCATGTCAGAATCATCGATGCGATCGCAATGCTGATAAGAATGAGCGATTGAACGCCCAGGTAGCGGTCGTCAATCCCGATTGAGATGATCTGGCGCAGCCCTTTCACGGAGTAGGTCATCGGCAAAAAGGCATGTACCCATTGATAAAACGCCGGTGTCAAGGCAACTGGAAAAGCGCCGGAACTTCCGCCGAATTGGATCAGGAGCAAAAGACCGGAAATCATTCGGCCGCCATTGCCGAATGCCGTGGTCAGCCATTGAACTAAGGCAAAGAAAGAGAGACTTGTGATGATTGCAAAGAGATAAAATCGCCATACACTGGCAACTTCCAGACCGATTCCTGCCAGCAGGATGGTACAGATAAATATGGCCTGCAGAATGGCGACTGCAGCGGCCACACTGTATTTGCTGAAGAACCAAGCCAGCCCCGATGTAGGCGTCAATAGCGTTTCTCGCATTGGGAAAAATATTGAAAAAGCCAATGCTCCGACAAATAATCCTAAAGAAATAATATACGGCGCCAGCCCTTCACTAATTGTGGACGTAATGGGCGTCATTGACGGCTGAGTTCGCTGGTTCGGCAAACCGGTCGGCCTGCGGCTGCCCGGTATGGATGCCGCTCAAGTTGCTGGATTGATTCTGCAAGTGCTGATGAAAACGGCTGATGCCGGTTTGCAGCTGATTGGAACCGTCATTCAACCGGCCGCTGCTGTCTGCCAATTTACTGGCTCCGCTGTTCAATGCGCCGCCGCCGGCCGACAGGTGCTGAAGTCCGGTCAACTGATTGCCGGCCGCTGCCAGTTGACCGGTTCCCGAGTTCAAAACCGAGCTGCCGTTTTTCAACTGATCGGTCCCTTGCTGTATTTTTTTGCTGCCGTCTTGCAGCGTCTGCATGCTGGCGGCCATCTTGCCGGTTGCTTTTGCCAAAGCCGCCGTGCCCTTTGCCACTTGATTGCTGTCTTTTTGGAAACGGGAGAGTGCCTGACGAATTTCGGTATTGTAAGCATTTGAGTCCGTATTAGGATCATTCGCGATCTGCCAGCCGCCCGCCGTTAACAATGCCTGTGTTTGCCGATCAAGCATGGCCTGAGTGCCGGCGGACAGACTATCCAGATTATCCTGCGTCTTCTTTAAGTCGTCTAACTGTTGCTGCGACTTGTCCAGTTTGGCTTCCAGTTTCTTTTTTTGCTTTTCCATACTCTGATCGGATTGAGCTTCAATAGTCTGGAGTCCGCTTCCAATTGTTTTTTTCTGTGCGTGCGGCGATAGATAAAGACTCGAGGCTACATAGTTTTGGATTTTCTTATGTTCGCTGTCCTGAATGCTCTGAATGTTTGTCAAGGTGCTCTTTGTGCTGTCAATCAGGGATTGTTGAACGGTTTGAATGTCATCAAGCTGTTGGTCCAGCTTCCCAAACAAATTCGCCCATGTACCGATCGTGCCTCCGCCGGATGAACCGGCATTGTCCCCTGCTTGCTTAAGAAGGCTGATCATGCTGTTAATCCGATTGTTGAAAGTTTGCTCGCCGTTCAGCAGCTGCTGTATTTTCTTATCCAGTTCTTGGCTGCCCTTGGCTGCGTCAGTGATGCCGCGGTGAAGCTTGTCCTGATTCTGCTTTAATTCGGCAAGACCGTCATCCAAGGTTCGAACGCCCGTATGCAGTGTATTCAGATTGACACGCATTTCTTCGGCACCTGCTGCAGCTTGATTAAGGCCGTTTTTGAACAGCAAAGAAGAGGAAGCAAGTTGTTTCATCCCTTTGTTGAACTCTTTTGACCCATTAGCCAAGTCGCGCGCGTCTTTCTGTGCTTCCGCCGCACTGTTCTTGGCTGTGTTCAGACCGTTTTCCATTTTTTTAAGGAAGTCAAAAAGTGTTATGGTGTAGTTCCTCGTTACTTCTTTGGCAATTTGATGGTTGATTTTAGGGATGACCCCTTTGACCATTTGGGCAGCCGTATAGCTTTTCCCCGAGTTTACAGCATAGTTCAGCTGCACTTGTTTCGGCTGCGAGTTCAGGAGCGTGCCCGCACTTGGAGAAGTCGTGGGGAATCGTGATGATCATGTAATAATCGCCCCGCTCCAATCCCTCTTCCGCTGCTTTTTTTTTTTTTTCGGAAGGGCGAAGGAACTGCCAGTCAAATTTAGGATTCTCTTTCAGCCGATCAGTAAGCGACTGCCCAAACGCGACGGTCTTTCCATCAATCATGGCTCCATTATCTTGATTAATCACGGCGATTTTCAATCGATTTGTATGGCCGTAAGGATTCCAAAAGGCGGAGAGGAAGAGGCCGCCATAAAGCAGAGGAACAAAAACAAAATACCAATCACTGCAAGCATTAATGATTTTTTTTTTAAAAATGGCTTTCCACTGGGAAATGAGCATGTTCATATGCAGCGCTCCAATCACTGGATCAATTCGTTTAGATCGTATTTATTACATTCCGCCCGCCCGCACCGTAAGATCAGCAGGCTTAAAATTGAATAACGGGTTTCCAAGATGAAAAAAATGAAAACCGCGCTGTTAAGTCGGAAAATTCGGTAAAATATTAAATCAAAAAAGGCTTGGCTGCGCCAAATATACGAATAAATAACAACAATTTTTAACTTGAACAGATTATGTATAATAGAATAAGAGAGGACGGGCGCCAAACTTGGGCCTGCGTTTTATCCCGCATTAACGGGTAGTAAGGCTCCCACTTCAAGGCTTCTATGAACTCGAAGAAGCATAGGTGGAGATAACTGCCCGTAAAAGCCCAGTCTTGGGAACATAGACTAAAGGTGCCACATCCTGTGGCAACGTCTGTGTGACCCACATCCTGTGGGCAAGAGCTAACAATCAGTGGGGGATGGGAGAAAACCCCTACTGATTGAAGTTTCACTTTATCCGTTTTAATGTTTATGTAATAATCTTAATAATAACATAAAGAAAATTTAAATAATAACAAAAAATGTTTACAAATATGACCGCAATATTTCAGGAGATGACAGCTAATGGCTAAATCGAAGGTAAAAACCAATGCGATGCGCCTTCTTGATGCCGAAAACATTCATTACAGCATCGATACGTATGATGTGAAAGACGGGAAAATCGATGGTGTTTCGGTGGCGAAGAAAGTGGGGAAGGATCCGAAAGTCGTTTACAAAACATTGGTAACCCAGGGGCATAGCGGCGAACATTATGTTTTTGTCATTCCGGTCGAAAAAGAATTGGATCTCAAAAAAGCAGCAAAAAAAAGTGTCGGTGAGAAGAAGGTTGAAATGATTCATGTCAAGGATATTCAAAAATGGACCGGGTATATAAGAGGAGGCTGTTCGCCGATCGGTATGAAGAAATTATATCCTACGGTCATCGATGGATCGGCAGCGGAGATAGACCATATTGTTGTCAGCGGCGGAAAAATCGGTGTGCAGATGATTCTTGCCGTCGATGATTTAAAAAAAGCGGCTCGGGCGGAGCTGATTGACGTGGTGAAGTGAAGGCCTTGGCAAGAGAAATGGAAGGAGGCAAAATCTATGCCTGAGAAAAAAAGACGGTTGTTGTGTTGCCGGAGGTTGCGGAAGCGCTGCTCAATCTGTCGCAGCTGCCTAAAATAAAAAGCGGGCTTGCTTTTCTTAAAGAGGATAATGAGTATACAACAAAGGAACAGGTTCGGCTGACGGAAATAGCGGCACCTCCATTTAAAGAAGATGAGCGGGGAAGCTGGTTTGAAAAGCGCTTTATCGAGCTCGGCCTGACGGATGTGGGGCGCGATCAGGAAGGCAATGTATTCGGTACGAAACCGGGAACGGGGACCCGGCGCAAGATCGTTGTTTCTTCCCACCTTGACACGGTTTTTCCTGAGGAAACAAATGTTCAGGCAGTGAAGAAGGACGGCATCATTTATGCCCCCGGGATTTCAGATGACGGCCGCGGGCTGGCGATCTTATTAACACTCATTCGTGCGCTGAATCATGCCGATGTTGTCCCGGATGCGGACATCCTTTTCGTCGCAACGGTCGGAGAAGAAGGGCTTGGCGATCTGCGCGGCGTGAAGGCGCTTTTTAAAGAAAGAGACGATATCGATGGATTTATTTCAATCGAGCCGGGTACGGCATCTGAAATTATTTATTCAGCCGCCGGCAGCCGCCGCTACCGCATTCAATTTAATGGACCGGGCGGCCACAGTTTTGTCGCTTTCGGAACACCGAGCGCGGTCCATGCATTGGGACGCGCCATCGCTGCCATCAGTGACATTGCTGTTTCGGAAGAGCCAAAAACGACGTTTACGGTCGGGACGGTCAGCGGCGGCACGTCGATCAACACGATTGCGGAGGACGCGGAAATGGTGCTCGATATGCGTTCGTCTTCGCCCGAAGCATTGCTGGCTTTAGAAAAAAACGGGCGCTTGAATGCATCCGGCAGGCCGTCCATGCGGAAAATGAGCGCTGGGGCTGTGCGGCAGCCATTCGGGCCGACATTGTTCAAGTGGGCGACCGCCCGGCCGGATCGCAGCCGGCCGCTGCCGCCATTGTTCAGGCCGCAGCCGCGCCGCGGCGCTCAAGTTCTAGGCCTTGTGCCGACTTTGGAAGGAGCAAGCAGCACGGATTCAAATGTGCCGATCAGCCTTGGCATTCCGGCCGTCACTTTGGGCGGCGGCGGAGAGAGCGGCGGCATACACACGCTGAATGAATCCTTCAATCCGGCCGGCGCCTATGAAGGCCCTCAAAGAATTTTCTTGACAATGCTGGCATTGTCGGGGCTGGCAGGCGGACCGGCGCCGCTTGTGCTCTGAAAAAAAAATTTGATTTTAAGACGGGCCTTTTCTGCCGCGGGGAACTGATCCTGTATGAGCGGCTCTGATTCGCCAAGCTTATTTGGATAAAGAGGAAGTGAAACCCTGATGGCGGAACTGCTTCCAATCATGTTGGAACGGGCGGGATTGCTGGTGATTGTGGCTTTTTTGCTGTCACGATTAAAAGCTTTCCGAAGGATCATTGATCATGAACTCGGAATGAAAGAGAAAATCATACTGGCGCTTATTTTTGGCTGCTTTGGCATCGTGAGCAATTACACGGGTGTTGAGATTCACAATGGCATGCTTTCGCAGGCATGGGGACACGATAATTTGTCCGACCAAAGTGCGATCGCCAATACCCGCGTCATGGGTGTCGGTATCGGCGGCCTCCTTGGCGGGCCGATTGTCGGGATTGGAGCGGGACTCATCGCCGGGCTGCATCGTTTTACTCTGGGCGGGTTTACGGCGCTTTCCTGCAGCTTGTCCACTGTTCTGGCCGGAGCGGTAACCGGGATTCTGGGAAGAACGTTTGACATTAGGGAAAAACAGGCTTGTTTAAAAGCAGTCGTGATCGGCGCGCTGATGGAAACAGGGCAAATGGGCATCATCTTGCTGCTGGCAAAGCCTTTTTCAGATGCTCTCGCTCTTGTGAAAATTATTGCGGTGCCGATGATCACGATCAATGGCTTCGGTACGCTGCTGTTTATGCTGATTATCCAAACGATTTTAATCGAAGAAGAGCGGACGCGGAGAGAGCGCAGACGCATCACGCTTTATATATCGCTCAGCAGACGCTGCCTTTTTTCCGGCGCGGGCTGAATGTGGAATCATGCCGGGAAGTGGCAAAAATTATGCTGAAGAATACGAGCGCCGATGCGATCTCAATTACTGATCGCGAGCGGGTGCTGGCGCATGTCGGGGCGGCGGCCGATCATCATATTCCGCTGAAAAGTATGTCCACTCAATTAACGCGCCGCGTGCTGGCAAAAGGGAAAGTGCTGACGGCGATGACCCGGGAGGAGATCCAGTGCAGCCATCCTTCATGCCCACTTCAAAGCGCGATTGTTCTGCCGCTGATTGCCAATCAGCGGATTGTCGGGACGCTGAAGCTTTATTTTACGAAACCGCGCCGGGTCAATCTTGTTGAAAAGGAACTCGCAGAGGGACTGAGCAAACTTTTTTCCATGCAGCTTGCCCTCGCCGAGGCGGAAATGGAGCGAAAATTGTTAAAAGACGCCGAAATCAAGGCCCTTCAGGGCAAATTCATCCGCATTTTCTTTTTAACGCGATCAATACGATTTCCTGCTTGATTCGCACAGATGCAAAGGCTGCCCGAAAATTGCTGATTAAATTAGGCATTTTCTTTCGCAGCAATTTGCAAGGGGCACGCCAGAGATTGATCCCTCTTGAAAAGGAACTGGAGCACGTCGAAGCCTATATGGCTCTTGAGCAGGCGCGTTTTCCCGAGCGCTATATCATCATCGATTATGATATTCAACCGGGTGTAAAAAAAAATGCTCATTCCGCCGTTTACGCTTCAGCCGCTGGTGGAAAATACGATTCACCATGCTTTTGCCGCCCTGGATAAGCACAAAAAAGGACGAGTGCGGATTCGCGCCAGCCGAAGGGATGATTTTCTTGAGATAGTGGCGGAAGACAACGGCAGCGGGATTCCGGAGCAGCTGCTTGGCTTACTAGGAACGCAGACGGTGGCCTCGGACGAGGGAACGGGAACGGCACTGTGGAATATTAGAAATAGAATCGATGCCATTTACGGACGGGCGGCTTCTCTGTCCATTGAAAACCTCCCGGAGTCAGGAGCGAAAATATCCATTAGGCTGCCGGCTGAACGAGAGCGAGGTGAAAAAGATGTTTAAAGCGTTTATCGTTGATGACGAGCCATTGGCAAGAAATGAGCTGGCCTACCTGCTGACAAAAAATAAACAAGTTCAAATTGTTGGTGAAGCAGACAGCGTTGATGAAGCCGCGGAGAAACTTTATCATGCGGATGCCGACGTTCTTTTTCTTGATATGATGCTGGCCAATGAGAGCGGTCTTAATTTGATGAAGAAATTGATGAACCAGTCCAATCCGCCCGAGGTTGTGTTTGCGACCGCCTATGATGATTATGCTGTCAAAGCTTTTGATTTAAATGTCAGCGATTATTTATTAAAACCTTTCGAGGAAGAGCGCGTTCAGCAAACCGTTGACAAAATGGAGGCCCTCTTAAAGCAGAAAAACAGGCGGCCCAATGAAACAGCCGGTCTCCCCGCATAAACTGGCGATTGCCGTCGATGAGCGGATTATCCTGCTCAACCTGCCGGATATTTTATATATCGGCACGATTGAGGGTCAGACGGTTGTGGTGGCGAAGGACAATAGGTATGTGGTGAATGACACGCTCATTGCCCTCGAAAAGAAATTGCAGCAGCAAAGCACCATTATTCGTGTGCATCGCGCCTACCTTGTGAATTTGGACGCTGTGGATGAGATCCGCCCTTGGTTTCGGTCAACTTACAATTTGATTCTGAAAAATGGAGAAAAAGTGCCGGTCAGCCGCACCTATGCAAAAAAGTTAAAACAATGGTTTGAGTTTTAGCCTTTTTTGTTATATAACACATTCGATCTGTAGTATTACAACCTTGCATTTCAACCCCGTTTTTTTGCCTTTCATCCGATCACAATGATGCCTTTTTATTTTTTTATGCATCTAAAGCCGGATCTTTTTAATACAATGGGAACAAGCCTCATTCTTTACGGTTTCTGCTTTTTTACGAGCTCCCCGCGTTAACGGAAAATGCGGGTACGGGCCGGGCGGAAATCTGTGAAAGAAAAGCCAACACTATTAAAAAGGGGAAAGGCAAAAATGAATGCGATTTCAATTGTAATCGGCTCTATTTGCATCTTGGTCATTGCTTATCGGCTCTATGGCGTGTTCATGGCAACTAAAGTGCTAAGATTGAACGAAAATGAGCCCACCCCGGCACACGTGCTGAACGACGGGAAAAATTATGTGCCAACCAATCGTTGGGTGGTTTTTGGCCACCATTTTGCAGCGATCGCTGCAGCGGGTCCGCTGGTCGGGCCGGTGCTGGCGGCGCAGTTCGGATATCTGCCGGGTCTCCTGTGGCTGCTAATCGGAGCGGTCATCGGCGGAGCCGTGCATGATATGGTTGTTTTATACGCTTCGATGCGTCACAAAGGGAAGTCTCTTTCGGATGTTGCGAAATCGGAGATGGGATCGGTTGCCGCCGGTTTTTGCACCGGCCTGGCGATGCTTTTTATTATCACGATCACGATGGCCGGGCTGTCGATGGTTGTCTTAAATGCTTTGCAAAATAATCCGTGGGGAACGTTCACGGTCGGCATGACGATTCCGATTGCGATGGCTGTCGGCTTGTATTACAGAAAAACAGGCAATTTAAAATTGGCTACCACAGTCGGATTTCTTTTCATCCTGATTTCTGTTTTTATCGGACCATATATTCAAAATACGGCTTTAGGGCATTTTCTGACATTTGATACGAAAACTTTGGCTATCATTCTTCCTGTTTATGCTTTCTTTGCGGCGGCACTGCCGGTATGGCTTCTGCTTACACCGCGCGATTATCTGAGCAGTTTTATGAAAATCGGCGTCTTTGCGGCTTTGATTATCGGCGTTGTGATCATTAATCCGGCGATCAAGATGCCGGCGCTCAATTTTTACGGGCGGCGGCGGTCCGGTTATCGGCGGCCCGGTTTGGCCGTTCATCTCTATTACGATCGCCTGCGGAGCGATTTCCGGTTTTCACGCTTTTGTCGGTTCCGGTACAACACCGAAGATGGTTGATCACTGGAAGGACATTACAATGATTGGCTTCGGTGCGATGCTGGTGGAATGCTTAGTCGGCATCATGGCGCTGCTCGCTGCGACGGCCTTAAATCCATCCGACTACTTCGCTATTAACTCACTGCCGGAAGTATTCAAGACACTTGGGATGCACGTTGTCAATCTGCCGCATTTGAACCATGAAATCGGGCTGGATTTGGCGGGACGCACAGGCGGCGCGGTAACGCTGGCTGTCGGCATGACCTATATTTTTACCAGATTTGCCTGGTTCAGCCACTTGGCACCTTACTTCTTCCAATTTGTTATTTTATTTGAAGCGATATTTATTTTAACGGCGATCGACGCCGGCACGCGGGTGGCTCGTTACCTCATTCAAGATTTCTTTGGCGAATTCTACAAACCATTGAAAGACGTGAATTGGCTTCCAGGGTCGATTATAGCCAGCGCGGCGGCCTGCTTGCTATGGGGCTACCTGCTCTTTTCCGGCGACATCAGTTCGGTTTGGGTGTTATTCGGCGTTTCCAATCAATTGATGGCGTCGATCGGCCTGATTGTCGGCACGACTTTCGTGTTGAAAATCGCCGCCAAACGCCGCTATGCGCTGACATGCCTGATTCCGCTTGCCTATCTGTATGTCACGGTCAATTATGCCGGCTACTGGATGATTAAGAATGTCTACCTCAATCCGGCATCGACAGGCTTCAATCTCTTAAATGGCGTTTTATCTATTATTATGCTTGTTCTCGGTGTTGTCATCATGATTACGGCGATCAAAAAGTGGCTGGAATTGTGGACGGAACCTCGTGTGCAGCTGGAAGAAAATACAGCAGGCTGATCTCTGTTCGGTAAATATTAATTAAAATGAAAGCAGATGCGGAGAGTGCTCCCATCTGCTTTTTGATTTTCAGCAGCCGTCTGCCTATTTCGCATGTGTCCGGAAAGCACGAGAAAAGGCAAAAAAAAAAACAAGCGGTTTTCCGCTTTGTTTTGCCTAGGTATGGGAATTCAATTAGCCGCCGTTCAAACAACGGCTTTAGTCAGCAGCGCATCAAGCCGATCAGGGTAGTTGGTGATGATACCTTCGACGCCGGCTTGCAGGAGCCTTTTCATTTCATGCGGCCGATTGACGGTGTACGGAGTATAAATCACATCGTTTTTTTTCCTGGCTTCATCGACCAAGTTTGGCGTGACGGCAGAGTGGTGGGCATGCAAGGCTTTTGCGCCGATGCGCCGCGCGTACGTCCAAGGTTCGAACAGCCCGGCCGCATACAGGATGGCCGTTTTCATTTCGGGGGCCAACTGTTTGACCCGGACAACCGAGTAATGATTAAAACTTGAAATGACCACACGTTCGCTCAGGCCGTATCGCCGAATCAGTCCGATTAATTTTTCTTCAATATTCGGATAGAAAATAAGGCCGGTTTTCAATTCCACGTTCAACATGACATCCTTTTGGCGGACGAAATCGAGCAAATCTTCAAGCGCCGGTACGGTTTCGCCGCGGAATTTCCTGTGAAACCATCTGCCGGCATCCAATCCTTTCAGCTCGGCGAACGTCACGTCTTTAACCATCTGCCGCTTTCCCGTGGTCCGTAAAAGCGATTCATCATGGATTAAGACGAGACGATGATCTTTCGTCATTTGCACGTCCGTTTCAATTCCCGTTGCCCCCAAAGCAATTGCCTCTTCAAATGCCGCCATAGTATTTTCCGGGCAATAACCGGAAGCGCCGCGATGGGCATAGTTAACAAATTTCCCCATTCTATTCCTCCTTTTTAAAAGCTTGTGGTTGGGTTCTTTAATTTCCCAACACTTTGATCATAATCGAAGCATGTAAACGGCCCATAAAGGGCGTGTAAAAGTTTTGATAAGTTCAAACGGGGCAGCGGCTGGCCTGAAGACTGCAGTAAAAGTGTAGTAGTTATAACAGCCGGAGCTTTGATCAACTTTCGAACGTTGATATACGATTTTTCAGGATTTATTAACAACTTTTCGCTGTTTATTTATAGAATCTCTGCTTTTTTATACAAGTCGGGCCTGGGCTCGGGTATCAGCCGGAGCTTTGAACAACTTTCGAACGTTTATATACAACTTTTTAAGATTTATTAACGATTTTTACTGCAGTTTTACTAAGGATGTCTCTTTCTTTTTGTCAATCCGGTCATACCGATCATTGAGTGATCGGGTAAAATGGGATTATTAATACTTTTAGTAAGGATGGAGAAATAATGAATATAAAAGGAAAGCAAGTCGCCGGAGTGGATGTTGATGAAGAAACGCGCTGTGCCCACTATCACACAGAACGGGATATTATTGCGATAAAGTTCAAGTGCTGCCAAACTTTTTACAGCTGCTACGAATGCCATGAAGCACTGGCCGATCACCCGGCAGCGGTGTGGCGAAAAGAGGAATTTGATCAGCGGGCCATATTGTGCGGGGCTTGCGGCTATACATTGACCATTCGTGAGTATCTAGCTTGCGGCGCGGAATGTCCAAACTGCCATGCGCCGTTTAACCCGGGTTGTGCCCGCCATTACCCGCTCTATTTTGAAACTGGCTGTTCAAAATAGAGCGGGTTTGTAAGATTGGATCAGGTGGTGCTTGGGAGCGGCGGCATCGGGAGAAACGAACCGCTCGTTTTAAAGGAGATAATAGAAACAGGCCCGCTTTCTATAAGAAAACGGGCCTGTTTCTATTGCCGGGCGTCCGCCGGAGAAAACCACATGAAATCTTCAGGATTAAATAGATCAGATAATGATTTTATTGTCCGTAGAAATATCTTTGATTTCCTCAGGTGTTTTTCCTTTGACAAGCAGGCAGAAGTTTTCATAGCCAATGGTTCTGTATTGATCAAATAATTGCCTTAACGTCGCCGCTTCATTAGGGTATTCGTTGATTTTTTCAATTTCGTTTTTGTAGAGCTCAATGATGCTGGCGGGAACATCGTAATGGGGAGCAAAACGTTTGGCGAATTTCTCCCTGCCCACCATCAATCCGCACAGGTATTCGTATTTAAACTGGAGCTGGCGGGTAAAGTTAACAAGATGGAGCAGCCGGTTAAACGTATGCGGATACGTGATTCTGAAATGTTCAATAGCTTGTTGCGCATTCTTTAGATCCTGAAGATTGCATATGATTTTCATCAAGCATTCACCTTTCTATTTGATTTTATTTTTAACAAGACACGACAATCAAGACTTGTCAAGGTCAATAATCAACGGGTTATACATTTTTTCATTTCCAACGATGTTCAACTTTATTATGACCAGGGATGGCTGAAAGATACTCCCTTCAATCGTATCTTATCTTCCCTTTCATCGTATCTTAAGGTTAGCTCTTTTTTTCCTGTATGTAAAATGAATAAATATCATAGAAATGATAATCATTGATTATGAATTATCCCGGAAACGGCGGTATTAAAGGAATGTGTCGAACAGCGGTTTTTTGAAGATATGAACAGAATGTGAAATATTTCATTAACTTTGATTTGAAGAGAGGAAGAAGTATATAAATTGAAGTTTCACAACGAGCGTGGTATAGTTAAATTTCAAAAGCCGATCGGCTAAAAAAGCAAATAAAAAATACGCTATTTATTATACTATAACGTAATTGCTTTGTCAAAGCTAAGTCAGTAAGCAGGCAGACAGAGCCGCGGCTTTATTTTGGTTACTCAAGACATTTGAAGTAAGGAAAAAGGAATGGTTATCATTTATCAGCTTTCTGTTTCAAGGTGTGAGCAGAGCTGTCAAGGGAGAAACGTTTGTTTCAGAATCAGAGGTGCGCGTGATGGCAAATCATGAATGGGAAAAAGAACAGCGCAGAGTGGACAGAGTGATTGAAGTTATTGAGGACAAGGTTGATAAAATGAGTCTTCGTAAAAAAGATGTTCAAGAAGGTGTCGTCGATCTGCGGAGAAACTTTTGGGGAAGATGTGACCGTAAACGTTGACGAGCTGGATGATATTATTGAAACACAGGCCAGTATCAAACAACAGGCCGAGCTGCTTTCCGAGCGGGAAAGAAGCCATGGACAGATGAGCAGGCAGTTAAAAGCTGCTTGATCGTCTCAGCCGTTCTCCTTATTTCGGCCGCATTGATTTTTTGGAAGAAGGGGAGGCGGCATCCGAACCTATTTACATCGGCATTATGTCGCTAATGGATCAAAAAGGCGAGGAATTCTTGATATATGACTGGCGGGCGCCGATTTCCAGTATGTATTACGATTTCACGCCCGGCCCCGCAAGCTATGGCTCGCTTGACGGCATAGTAAAAGGCGAGATCACGCTGAAACGGCAGTTCATCATTCGCCAGTCAAAAATCGAAGGTATGTTCGATACGGGGCTGACGATTGGTGATGCGCTCTTAAGAAAAGTGCTTGGCCATATGGCTTCGACACAAATGAAAAGCATTGTGGCCACGACGATTCAGAAAGAACAAACAAACCAAATTAAATTATCCGCAATGTGAGGGATCGCTACCTCATCGTTCAGGGTGCGGCCGGCAGCGGCAAGACATCGGCGGCACTGCAGCGTGTTGCTTTTCTGCTTTATCATTATCGAAAGACGCTTCGATCCGATAATATTCTTTTGTTTTCCCCCAACCCGCTTTTCAATAGTTTTATTTCGACCGTGCTTCCGGAACTCGGTGAGGAAAACATGGCGCAGACAACATTTAAAGATTATATTGAAACGAAAATAGGAAAAGATTTAAAATTGGAAAACCCGTTCGAACAGACAGAGGCTTATCTGACTTCTCCCGAGAGTGATGAAAACCTTGTCAGATTGGCCGGGATTCGGTTTAAAGCCTCGCTGGAATATAAACATTTGCTGGATGCCTATGCTGAGAGGCTGGGGCGCAGCGGCCTTGTTTTTAAGGATATTTTGTTCCGCGATCAGCCGATCGTCCGCGGCCGCGAGATCGGAAAATATTTTTATGGACTGCCGGCTTCGCTTTCAGTCGCCGATCGGATGGAGCAGGTTCGGGACTGGCTGCTGCGCAAAACAGCCCGGTTTGCGAAAACGGAAAGAGAAAAGGACTGGGTGCTCGAAGAAGGGGAACTGCTTGACAAGGAAGATTATGCAAACATTTATGAAAAACTTCAGGAAAAAAAGAAATTTACCGATGAGACGTTCGACGACTATGATCGTGAAGAACTCATGCTGAGAAAAATCGTGATCAATCGTCGGATCGTCGATCAAACCGATTCGCCGTAAAATCAAACGGCTGGAATTTATCAATACGACGGCCGTTTACTGTGAAGTTTTTTACACGCCGCATGGAGATGCTCGATTGCCTGAACAATGGGCGGCTGTCTGCAAGCAATCAAGAGCCCGGCTTGAAGAAGGGGAGTGCCCTTGGGAGGATGCGACGCCTTATCTTTATTTAAAAGAAAAATTGCAGGGGAAGAAAAGCCAGCACGATATTCGCCATGTTTTTATCGATGAGGCGCAGGATTATTCGCCTTTTCAGTTAGCTTATTTAAAGGAGGCTTTTTCCGGCAGCAAAATGACGATTCTTGGCGATCTTAATCAGGCCATTTATGCGCAAAGCTTTGAAGCGGAGACGATGCTTTCGGAAGGGTTATACAAGAAAGAAGAGGTTAAAAAATTAACACTGCTGCGAAGCTATCGATCGACGCGGCAGATCATGGCTTTTGCCAAACATATCATTCCTTCCGGAGAGAAAATCGAACCCTTTCAAAGAGACGGCGAGAAACCGGAATGGATTCAACTCGGGACCGAGCAGCGGGAGCCGGTAATAGTGAAACAAGTGGAAGCCCTCAAAGCTTCGGGCCACGAGACGATCGCGCTGGTTTGCAAAACAATGGAGGAAAGCCTGAAGGCCTATCGTGCTTTAAAAGATAAGATCCCGGTCAAGCTCATTGACGAGGCGACTTATCAGTTTGATAAGGGGTTTATCATCATCCCTGTTTATTTGGCAAAAGGGATTGAATTTGATGCGGCGATCATCAACGATGCTTCGAGTGGCAACTATTGCCGCGAGCATGAACGCTATCTTTTCTACACGGCATGCACGAGGGCGATGCACCGGCTGATTGTGCTTTGTTCCGGCGATTCTACCCCTTTTCTGGCTGACGTTCCTGAAGAGACGTATGAAAAAAAAAAAAAGTGCGGCGGTGAAAACGGGGAAGACCTGCGATTAAAATAACACCTCTCTCTATTCTTTCCATGTAAAGGAACAGCCTTTTCTCTATTCATCTTGTATAATAGAAATAATGGAAAGAGAAAGGGTGCGGATGTTGAAGAAATACACGGTGTTTATTTTTCTTGTTCTGGCCAACTTGTTTTGGGCGGGAAATTATGTGTTTGGCAAATTTGTGGTGGCGGAAATGACGCCGATACAGATGACGTTTCTGCGCTGGCTGATTGCCGTTTTTTTATTGTTTCCAATTGCCCAGTGGATTGAGAAACCGAATTGGAAAAGCGTATGGAAAGAATGGAAAATGCTCTTGGTCATGTCTTTATTTGGACTATTAGGTTATAACATTTTACTCTACCAGGCGCTGGAGTACACGTCATCATTAAATGCCGCGCTGGTCAATGCGATCAATCCGGCCGTTATTGTTGTTTTTGCTCTTATATTCTTAAAAGAAAGAATTTCATGGCTGAACGGAGCGGGGCTGCTCGTCTCGCTCGTCGGTGTTTTGCTTGTTTTGACGAAGGGGCGGCTGCTGCAGATTTTCTTTATTCATTATAATAAAGGCGACTTGCTGATGGTGGTCGTTATTTTGGTCTGGACGATCTATTCAATCCTGGGCAAAAAAGTGAAAAAGGTACCCCCTGTTGCCGCAACGGCGGTATCGGCGCTGCTCGGACTTATCGTCCTACTGCCTTTTATCTTGACGTTCGGCTTGTCCGCCCACTTAAGCAAATCGGCAACGATCGGGATATTGTATATCGCAATTTTTCCATCTGTTTGTTCATTCGTTTTTTTTGGAATATCGCGGTTCGTGAAATTGGTGCCAGCCGGGCAGGGATTTTCCTCAATCTGCTGACGGTGTTCACGGCGATTATCAGTTTGCTGCTCGGTGAAAGCATCACTCTCGCGCAAATCATCGGCGGCCTTCTAGTTATTATTGGCGTTTACCTGACTAATAAAAAGAGCGGCAGGCAGCAGATTGAAAAAGGCCGCTAACGTTTAATCACATTTGCGGCGGATCTATCCGTGTAAAATGAACAGTGAAAGAGGGGCGCGCGTTAAGCCCCGATCCGGCCGAGGTATTGAAGACCTCGGCCCCATTTCGAGAAGAACGATTAAGGATGATGAAACGTGAGCATTCTCGATGTTGAAAATCTGTATAAAACATATGGCGATAAAGTGCTGTTTGATCATATTTCGTTTGCGATTTCGGAAAAAGAAAGAATCGGTTTAATCGGTGTTAACGGGACGGGCAAGTCGACATTGGCTCAATGTCCTGGCCGGACAGGAAGGCAGTGAAGGCGGAACAATTCGCCACGCCAAAGCGTTTCACACCGAATATTTACCGCAGACACCGGTCTTTGAACTTGATGTCACAGCTGTTGATTATATTTACGAAGGAACGTCGCCGATTATGGCGGCGCTCCGCGACTATGAACGGGCCCTGGCTGATCTGGAGACTGATCCGGCGAACCAGGACAAACAGTCGAGGCTGCTCGATAAACAGCAGACCATGGATAGAGCCGGCGCATGGGAGGCTGAAGCGGCTGCAAAAAATATTTTTTCCCCAGCTCGGTATCCAGGATTTTCGCGCTGCGGCCGGCATACTTTCAGGCGGACAGAGAAAGCGGATTGCGCTGGCGCGGGCACTTATTCAGCCGGCTGATCTGCTGATTCTTGATGAGCCGACAAACCATCTGGACAATGAGACGATCGAGTGGCTGGAGGGGCATCTTGCCCAGTATCCCGGTGCCCTGCTCATCGTCACCCATGATCGTTATTTCCTCAATCGCGTCACCACTCGTATTTTTGAACTGGAGCGCGGCCGGCTTTATACTTATGACGGCAATTTTGAGGTTTTTTTTTTTTGGAGAAAAAGGTCGAGCGGGAAGAGAAGGAGAGGGCCGATGAGGACAAGCGGCAAAATCAGCTGAGAAGAGAACTGGCATGGATGCGCAGGGGAGCCAAAGCGCGATCGACAAAACAAAAAGCGAGGATTGAGCGTGTTCTCAAAATGCAGGAACAGAAGGCCCCTGAGGCAAAAAAAGAGGTTGCGATCGAGGTCGGCTCAGCCAGACTTGGGAAAAAAGTGCTGGAGGTCCGGCAATTGACGAAGGCGTTCGCCGGACGGAAGCTGATTGATCAATTTGACTATCTTGTGACGCCTCAAGAGCGCCTGGGGATCATCGGTGCCAATGGAAGCGGCAAGACGACACTGTTGAATTTAATGGCGCATCGCCTTGAACCGGACGGCGGTTCGGTTCCGTCGAGATTGGCGAAACGGTGAAAATTGGTTATTATACTCAGGAACATATTGATATGGATGAAAATTTGCGAATGATCGATTACATTAAGGAGCAGGCTCAGGTGATCACCGCACCGGACGGCAGAACGATCACAGCGGAGCAGATGCTGGAACGTTTTCTGTTCCCGCGTTCGACTCAGTATACTTATATTCGCCGGCTGTCGGGCGGCGAGCGGAAACGGCTGTACTTGCTGCGGATTTTGATGTCGGAACCGAATGTGCTTTTCCTTGACGAACCGACCAATGATTTAGATATAGAAACGCTTGCCATCCTGGAAGATTATTTGGATCAATTTCCGGGCGTTGTGATCACGGTTTCCCATGATCGGTATTTCCTTGATCGCGTGACCCGTCGTCTGATTGCGCTCGAAGGCGGCGGCGTGATCCGCAAGTTCGAGGGCAATTACAGCGAGTATTTGGCCCAAAAGGTGAAAAACCGCGAGGCTAAATCTGAGCCGGCGGCCGAACAGGTCCGGCAGACAGCCGAACCTGAACCCGAGAAAAAACAACGGAAAAAGCTGACTTATAAAGAACAAATGGAATGGAACGGCCTTGAGGATCGGATTGCTGAGCTGGAAGAACGGGTTGATGAATTGAAACAGGCGATTGTTCAGGCAGGCAGCGATGCTGAAAAGGTTCAGGATCTGTTCCTTGAACAACAGGAGGCGGAACAGGCACTGGATCAGGCTATGGAACGCTGGACCGAGTTGTCGCTGATAATCGAAGCATCAGAACAAGGATGACGCCGCCGAACACGGGGGTGAAAAAAGCCGGCAATCTGCCGGCTTTTTTCACACAGCGCTAAACTGTAGGATCGAAGCGCTAAACTGTAGGATCGAAGCGCTAAACTGTAGGATCGAAGCGCTAAACTGTAGGATCGAAGCGCTAAACTGTAGGATCGAAGCGCTAAACTGTAGGATCGAAGCGCTAAAAACTGTAGGATCGAAGCGCTAAAACTGTAGGATCGAAGCGCTAAACTGTAGGATCGAAGCGCTAAACTGTAGGATCGAAGCGCTAAACTGTAGGATCGAAGCGCTAAACTGTAGGATCGAAGCGCTAAACTGTAGGATCGAAGCGCTAAACTGTAGGATCGAAGCGCTAAACTGTAGGATCGAAGCGCTAAACTGTAGGATCGAAGCGCTAAACTGTAGGATCGAAGCGCTAAACTGTAGGATCGAACGACCCACCTGTCGAAATCTGGAGGCCGACATTCTCCCGGCTTCATCCTATAAAAAATGAAAATCATTGCAACAAAACTTTTTATGCACAATATGGACTTGAAGTAAAAACTTTTTAAAAGCTTTAATAGGAGACGCTGCAATCGATGCAGGTTCCCTCTTACAAACTATTTCTCTTCATATGTCTTTCTCTTGAATCGCCAGACATGGCTGATAAAATCGCCTTTTGTAAGCGGAACGGTCACGCCGGCATTCATCAATTCATCCCCGCCGAAAACTTCACCGGTGGCGACATTTTGATAAATAAAGTCGGGATCGAGTCCTTTGAATGTCAAAATCCGAATTGGCTCTGCGGGTTCGGCAAGGACACGGAAGTAAAACACGACTGTTTCCGTTTTGTCCGGCGACACGAATGCCCAGGCGGTTTCATTGCCGGCAAAGGGGCTGTCGATCCGGTAAAAGTCGCCGAATTGAATGAGCCGCCGGATCTGTTTGTAAAAGAGAACCTGTTTTTGGATGATCCGTTTTTCTTTGCTGCTTAACTTTGTGAGGTCGAGTTCATAACCGAAATTTCCCGACATAGCGACGTGGCCTCGCATATCGAGCGATGTCACCCGGCCGATCTGGTGGTTGGGGACGGCCGACACATGGGCACCGATTGTAATCGGCGGGTAGACAATGCTGGTGCCGTATTGGATCTTAAGCCGGCTGACACTATCGGTATTATCGCTGGCCCAGGTTTGCGGCATGTAATAAAGCATGCCGGGGTCGAATCGGCCGCCGCCGCTCGAGCAGCCTTCAAACAATATATCGGGAAACGCGGATGTCAATTTTTCGAGAATGGCGTAGAGGCCGAGCATGTAGCGGTGAGCTGTTTCCCGCTGCCTTTCCGGCGGCAAAACGGCCGATCCGATTTCGGTCATATGGCGGTTCATGTCCCATTTAACATAATCGATTTGAACGCTTGACAGCACATTTGCTACCGACCGGATCACGTAATCACGAACGTCCTGCCGCGAAAGGTCGAGTACCAGCTGGCTGCGGCTCAGCGTCCGCGGCCGATTGGGGACGTGAAGACACCAGTCGGGATGGCTGCGGTATAAATCGCTGTCCGGAGAAACCATTTCCGGCTCAAACCATAAACCGAAGTTCATCCCCATGTTATGAATACGGCGGCTCAGCGCCTGCAGGCCATGCGGCAGTTTCCGCTTGTCAACGACCCAGTCGCCAAGTGAACTTTTGGCATTGTTGCGATGGCCGAACCAGCCGTCGTCGAGAACAACAAAAAAGTTCGATACCAAGTTTTTTCCCTTCTCTGGCAAGGTCTTCTATTTTTTTCTCATTCAATCGAAAGTAGGTTGCTTCCCAATTGTTAATTAAAAAATCGGCCGCTCGCGATCTCGAAATGGCCCGCGGCATAGACGCGTCCGATACAGGCGATGATAGGTGCGAGACATCCCTCCTAGTCCCTGATCGGCATACACCATGACAACCTCGGGTGTTTGGAACGATTCACCGGGCGCAAGCATCCAGGAAAAATCAAACGGATTGATCCCGATAGACGCCCGCGTCGTTCGAAACTGATCGACTTCGATTTGCGCCGAGAAGTTGCCACTGTAAACAAAACTGAACCCGAACGCTTCTCCGTGATCTTCGTCCGTCCCTTTCCTGAGCAAAGCAAAAAAGGGGTCATGCTGAGGGCTGCTCGCGCCACGGCTGCTTTCAATCGTCAGGCTTTCCATTGCGAGCGGGTGCCTTGAGATATTCCGTTCATTTGTATGCGATCCGTAAAAGACAAAGAATCGAAGCGATCGTCCGGAAAATCGACACTGGCGCTTAAGGCGCGCAGGAGCTTGAGCGGCTCTTTCCCTTCATTATGAAACAGCAC
Organism: Terrilactibacillus sp. S3-3; assembly: GCA_030437565.1. Classification (GTDB taxonomy): domain Bacteria; phylum Bacillota; class Bacilli; order Bacillales; family Sporolactobacillaceae; genus S3-3. The sequence continues at coordinate 3,384,872 of CP129291.1, read as the reverse complement.
CGAGCGGGTCATTGCATTGAAATGCCGAAAAACGGTATATTTCAACGTGACGACGAGTCCTGTCAACTCGTCTTTGAGCACAATATCGACGGTATCGGCTTCATCATCCGCTTCCGCATAGGTCGAAGGCAGTCCTGGAAGGCCGGGTTTTCCTTTAGAGATACGATGCCCCGTATAACGCAGATCCGTCACGGTTGTACCGTTTACCAGCTGTACCTGGTAAGCCGGATGGCGGAAATCGCCGTTGCCGTAAGCCGGATATTCCAGCGGCGCTGTGCTGAGCGAAAAATTCGGATATTTGCGGCTCGATTGCGGCATGAACCCCCTTTTTACAAATAATAGCGGGCTTGCGTTCCGATAAATTTTTATTTTTTTTTTTCCCCCAGTACATATGGAGGAGGTAACCGTTCAACACCTCCATGACATAGCTCATGTTTTGGGCTTGCAAGTGAAAGCGCCGGTTGCCGGAGTCATAAGTGATCATTGCCCCATCCTCCTTTTCTATAAAAAAGGACCGGCGGCACATTTGGGCAGCACGCCGGCTTAAAAATCACTACATGGCACGTGATTTTCTCAGAAACAGAATGTTGATGGTGATGAAGACCAGTGAAAAAAGGGCAAGGATCAAGCCGTCAAACCACCACTCGTTAAAGCCTGCACCCCTGATCATGATGTTTCGCAGGGCATCGGTGGAATAATGAATCGGCATGAGTTTACCGATGGCTTGCACCCAGTTCGGCAGGGTGTCGATCGGGAAAAGCCCTGAAAGAAAAATTTGCGGTACAATGACGAGCGGGATGAACTGAAACATTTGCAATTCATTCTTAGCGAATGTCGACAGCAGAATACTGAGCGACAAGGCGCTGAATGATAAAATAAAGACGATGATCAGCACATACCATATCGAGCCAACATTATAGATATTCAGCACGTAGACGATATAGCACGTCAAAATAAAAGACTGAACGATGACGAAGAGGCCGAAGCCGGCCATGTAACCGGTAATGATTTGGTAATTCTTAATCGGCGAAGCCATGAGCCGGTCCAGTGTGCCGGTTGTCCGTTCTCTTAAGAAAGAGACGCCGCCGATCATGAAAATGAACAGGAAAACAAAGATGCCGAGCATGGCCGGTCCGAACGAATCAAAGGTGTTCAGATCTTTATTGCCGTGCAAATAGGTTATTTTCAGATGCTGATCGGTCGAGGCACTGTTTTTATCCGGTGTCGGTGTGGTCAAAGTTGCCGGTGGCTTCGCCGGCGACGGCGCCCGGCCGGATATTTTTTGCAAGGCTTCTTGCTGTTGCTGGATGACTTGCGTTTGTTTTTTTTTTTTCAACGCTTCTTGCTGAGTCGAAATGGCTTTCTGCATGTTTTTTGCGGCTTTTACTTGTGCCGTCTGCATGGTTTGAACTTTTTTCAACGCAGCGCCGGTTTTGGACGGGTTGCTGCCCTCAACATGAACTTCGATCGGCCCTTTTAAATCCACATAAGCATCGATTTTTTCATTCTTTAATTTATCGCGTGCTTCGGCCGGCGTCAGCCGGGGATAATCGCTTTTTTTAAATGTGGAAGCGAACGCCGATCCGGCGGCATGAATCGCCGCCATTTTTGGCTCGTAGGATTTGGCGCCGAAGATGTACCACACCAGCGTCAGGACCAGGAGCGGCGCAATGATTAGCAATGCGAGCGTTCGCTTATCGCGAATAATCTGCAGGCAGATTCTTTTGGTCATGGCAAAAATATTCCCCATCGTCAAGCCTCCTCCTTAATCAGAAAAATATCTTCGAGGGCTGATACATGATATTTTTCCATCAGTTCGTCCGGGGCGCCGCTGGCCAAAATTTTTCCATGATTCAAAAGCCCAATCCGATCGCAGTGGACGACCTCATCCATCATCACATGTGTTGTCACAATGATCGTCGCCCCCTCTTTTTTCAGTTTTTGAAACAGCGCCCATATTTCTTTTCTAATCAAAGGATCGAGCCCGACCGTCGGTTCATCGAGCAAGTAAAGTTTCGGTTCATGGACAAGTGCGGAGGCCAGCGATAGGCGCCGGCGCATGCCCCCTGAAAATTGCGAGACGTTTTTCCTCAAGTCGTTTTGCAGATCGACGAGTTTGGCCACTTCCATGATCCGCTGCTTCCGCTTCTTACGATTGAGTCCTTGAATAGAGGCAAAAAAGTCCAGATTCTGATAGGCGCTCAGTTCATTATACAAGGCATCGGATTGGGCCATATAACCGAGTGAGAAGAAGGCTGAAAGCGAGGGCTTTTTTCCCAGCAGTTCAACGGAGCCGCTGTCCGGTTTCTCTAAACCGAGCAGGATTTTCACCAATGTCGTTTTTCCCGATCCTGACGGCCCGATCAATCCGTAAATTTCCCCTTCATGCAAGGTGATGGAAACATCGTCCAGGACGACCTGTTTTTTAAACCGTTTTTTTAAATGGTTTCCCTTAATTGGCGCAAACATTGTTCTCACATCCTTAGGAGAGTAGTCAAGATAATGAACATTGTGTTCATTGATTATGATAAGATGAAGAAGAGAGGAACACAATATGCAATATAAGACGAATTGATCATTAGTATACAGTAAAGAGCAGAATGTTTAATAAATAGGCTGAAGGATGATGATAAAGTTGCCGTCAACCGATTTACGCGTTCTTAAGACGCGCGATGCCATTAAGAGTCATTTTTTAGATCTCCTTTTGAATAAGAGCTTTACTGATATTACTGTCAAAGATATTGCCGATGCGGCAAGAATCGGACGAGGAACTTTTTACTTGCACTACAAAGATAAGTTTGATTTGCTGGATCAGCTTATTAATGAAGGGTTGGCGGATGTATTGAAACATTTTCAGCCGGCCAATATTTTTAAGAGCGGCAAGGTGGATGTCGATAAAGCCAGACGATTTTTTTCTCGGTTTTTGAGCATTTTAAAAACAACGAGCATTTTTTCCGCGCGATGTTTTTCAATGAAGGTCTCCCTTTTTTCCGAAGCAGGATGCAGCGAGCCTTCATTCATAAATTCACAACGGAGATGAGGGAGAGGGTTATAGAGGAAAAAAGAAAACAAGGAGCAGAAAACTTCGATGCCGCGATTGATATTGAAATTGTGCCGATCTTCATTTCTTCCGGGATGATCAGTTTGATTGAATGGTGGTTTAAAAAGGGCATGCCGCTCTCCAGTGAGAAGATGGCCGACAAAGTGGTGCGCTTGCTGGCCGGCGGTCCCACTCAATTGTTGGGGTTAAAAATTGAAAAGGGAGAATGGCTCCGTTCTCAATGATGAGGCATGCGGCCGACGGGAAGCGGGCGGCCCTGTCTTTATGTATTTTTTAGTGAAACGGAAAAAGTGCCGAGCGTTTCTTCTCCCCATTTGAGAGCGAATCGATCGCCATCGGGAACGGGGCCGACCCCTGACGGCGTCCCGGTAAAAAGAATGTCGCCTTCACTAAGACCAAAATGCTCGGCGCCGTAGTCAACTAACGTTTGCGGGTCAAAAAGCATGGACTGAATATTGCCTTTTTGCACTTTTTCGCCATTTTTTAGCAGAGAGAAATCGATTTGTTTGCAAGCCTCTATACCCGGCAAAGGAATGAATCGGGTCAGAACGGCCGATTGCCGGAATCCCTTTGCAAGCAGCCAGGGATGACCCTTCTCTTTCAATCGGCTTTGCACATCCCGGAGCGTGAGATCAATCCCTAACGCCATGCGATCAACGAGATCGTCAACCTTAATGCCTTTTTCATATGGCCTGCCAATGTGGACAACCCATTCGGCTTCATAATGAACGGCCCCGGCGTCACCAGGCAAGGTTAGCGACTGTCCGTTTGCTTCGACAACGGCATGCGTCGGTTTTGAGAAAAAAAGCGGCGCACTGGGCACAGCGTTGTTCAATTCTTTGCATGAGCGGCATAATTTCTTCCGACACAAAAAAATGTTTTTCAATTTTTCCATCAACTTTCCATCCCTTTCTGCGAACGTTTTTACCAGAGATTGAAGACACCGCCCATTATTCGGCGCTTCGCCAGGTCTAAACGCATTATAATTACATTTTAACTGAAACCTGTTTGAGTAAAAAGAGAAAACATTCAATCAATGGGATTCGCTGCCGAAAACAATGAAGTTTGTTTTGAAACGCCACCCGTTTTTGTCTATACTCAAATTTATAATGCCAACAGGGGCGGCGGGGCAGAGACGTTGCAAAGAGCCTGGAGGTCCGGCCGAACTGCTTTGAGCCGGCGAGTAAAGATCCGGACTCGCCAGGAGCTAAAACTCAGGGCGGCCTAATTTTGAAATTGAAAAAATAAGTTAAGTTGATGATAAAGAGGTGTTCGATATGACGGATGTGATCGTAATTGGCGGCGGTCCGGCAGGCTTGATGGCGGCCATTTCCGCGGCGGAGACAGGGGCTTCTGTGATGCTAATTGACAAAGGGGAGAAACTTGGAAGAAAACTGGCGATATCCGGAGGCGGACGCTGCAATGTGACGAACAGCATGCCGATTGATGATCTGATCAAGCATATTCCGGGAAATGGCAAGTTTTTATACAGCGCTTTGTCCAAGTTTGATAATCGCGACATTATTGATTTTTTTGAAGGGCTCGGCATTCGGCTGAAAGAAGAAGATCACGGGAGGATGTTTCCGGTATCCAATGATGCAAAATCAGTGGTTGCGGCCCTGCTCAAGAGACTGCGGCAGCAGAGGGTGACAATAAAGGTGAATGCACCTGTAGCGGCAGTCATTTATCGCGATGGAGCGGTATGCGGTGTGAAACTTAAGTCCGGTGAAAAATTATCGGCAGCAGAGGTCATCGTCGCGGTCGGCGGCAAGAGCGTCCCCCAAACAGGTTCTACAGGGGACGGCTACGCCTGGGCAAAGACGGCCGGGCACACGATTACCGAGAGCTTTACCCGACGGAGGTGCCATTGACATCGAGCGCCCCCTTTATCCGTAGCAGGCGCCTTCAAGGATTATCCTTACGCAATGCTGCGGTGACGCTCGTAAACCCAAAAGGCAAGCCGATTCAAACGCATCGCTGGGACATGCTGTTTACCCATTTTGGCCTGTCGGGTCCGGCTGTATTACGGCTGAGCCAGTTTGTCGTGAAAGCATTGAAAAAATTCTCGGTGCCGGAGTTAACAGTCAAGATTGATGCCCGGCCGGGTGATACCGAAGAGAGTCTTTTTCACATCCTGCTGAAAAAGGCGGAAGAGGAGCCGAATAAGAATCTGAAAAAAAAAGTATGGAAGGGGATTGTTCCGGAACGCTATTTGTTCTTTTTAATGGAAAAGTCCGGCCTGTCTGAAGAGATGAATGGCTTTAAGCTGCCGAAAGAAGGAGCGCGGCGAATGGCACAGGCGCTTAAAGGGTTTCCGGTTAAAGTTAACGGAACATTGCCAATTGAGAAGGCGTTTATCACCGGAGGCGGGGTATCGCTGAAAGAAATTGAGCCGAAAACAATGGCGTCCAAAATCATGCCCGGTCTCTATTTTTGCGGAGAGATTATGGATATCCATGGCTATACCGGCGGTTACAATATTACAGCCGCATTTGTGACCGGCCATGCTGCCGGGCGGGCGGCAGCCGGAGCAGCAATGGAAAAAGCGCCGCCGTCACATTACTGAGTCATAAAAACAGCAGCTGAAAGAAAATGAAGAATCCTATTTTCTTTCAGCTATTTTAAATGTGGATAGCAAAAGCCAAAAGTCTAACTAAAGTTACAGGGGTGGTTTTTTTTCGATTTTTTCTTATAAATACTGTGATCGGTCGGCTCTACAAGAATGGCTTTATCTGAATAGTGCTCTTTTTTACGTCCTTTTGGCTGCAATAAACCTAGTTTATTCCTATTATAATAGCAACATATCTGTTATGGATCATTCGATAGGTCCAAAAGTGTGTCTGTGTCTGAATTGTGAATAAATATTTGTGCATTCTGAAATAACACTAAAGAAAGACTTTTTCAGTTACTGGCATCCAGCAGAATTTTTCCAGTGCTATTCCTGCTTTCCATCCATTCGTGGGCTTCAGCGGCCTTACTCAGTGGATAGTGCCTGCTGATCTTGATTTTCAACCGTCCATCGCTTAAAAACTCTGAGAGCCGTTTGGCCGCGTCGATCAGCAGATCCGGCCGGTTTCTGACCGTTGTTCCGAGACTGAAGCCAAGAACGGCTCTGCAGCTGGCGTGCAAGTCGGTTGTTTTAAAATAACCCGTTCCGCCGCCGGCGCTGCCGAAATTGACCAAACGGCCATACATCGCCAAACAAGTCAGACTTTTCTCCGCAATCTCTCCGGACAGCGAATCGAGAATCACATCGGCACCCTTGCCGCCGGTCAGCCGATTCACCTCTGCCGCAAAATCTTCTGTCTGATAATTTATAACCGCGTCGGCGCCTGCCTCTGCGGCAATAGCTGTTTCCTATCACTTCCAACGGTTCCAATGACTTTGCCCGCGCCAAGCAGCCGGGCAAGCTGAATCGCAGTCGTTCCGATACCGCCTGCCGCCGCATGAATCAGCACGGTTTCACCCGGGCGGATTCGCGCCACATCCGCAAGCAGTTTATAAGAGGCGAAAGCCACGGTAGGACATGCAGCCGCTGTTTCAAAATCTACTGAATCCGGAATCGAGAAAGTCAGATCTTCGTCGGCTGCGACATATTCTGCATATGTTCCGTGCTTCAAAAGAGCCATCACACGTTGACCGGCTTTCAGGCGGCAGACGGCAGCCCCCGTCTTCACGACAACACCGGCCGCGTCCAAACCGGGAATAAACGGCGGTTTGCTCCCGGAGTGATACCTCCCCTGACGCGACATAATATCGGCGAAATTCACGCTTGTCGACACCACGCGAATCAGCACCTGGCGGGAACTGATTTCAGGAATCTCCGTATCCGTATATTCAAGAACCGATGGATCGCCAAAATCCGACACAATGACCGCTTTCATCATTACCCCTCCAATACAATTTTTGAGTCTCGATTGATTCACTTGTAACTCAAATAACCTACATGTCCATTATAATTAACACAGCATTTTCTCTGTGTGACTCACATCCTGTGGGCAAGAGCTAACAATCAGTAGGGGATGAAGATAACCCCTACTGATTGAAGTTTCACTTTATCAAGGGAGCGATAAAGAAATGGTTATTTGAACGGATAGCGCCAAAATCTTTCTTTCATTAATCTAGCCCGCTGATCGGATCGGGGATCGCCAAGAAGATCGATCCATTGACTCGTTTGTGAATGATGGGGGCCCCGGATGACATCCATTTTTTGTTCGATGACATCGGAGACGTCGCGGACAATATCCGGCTCCCCTAGATCGTCAAATGTATTGTGGGCGAAAGCGACGCATTGACAGTCGGGTCGTCGCTCTTTTGGCAAGCTTTCAATGGCGTGAATGACGGCGGCGGCGGCACGCCTCATGATCGGGGTGAACACTGTAGCCGGGGTAAAAAGTGACCACAATCTCCGGGTCCAGTTCTTTTATGATGGCGGATATCCGTCCCGACAGCGCTTCCCGGTCCTCAAATTCAACGGTTTTATCCCGCACTCCAAGGCGGCGCAAATCTTTAATACCTGCGATTCGGCAAGCCTCTTCAAGTTCTTTTCGACGAATGTGCGGGAGCGATTCTCTTGTAGCGATGATCGGTTTGCCCATATTGCGCCCCATTTCGCCTAATGTTAAACATGCATAGGTGACGGGAATGCCTTTTTTTTCGTCCATTGGATAATGCTTCCTGACACGCCAAAAGCTTCATCATCAGGATGAGGAAATACAATGAGTATCGGTTTCAAACCGCTGCCTCCTTTATTGAAAAGGTTGATGACTGAGTTCACACGACACGGCCAACTTTCCGTCTTCATCGTGTCCTGCAAGCAAAAGCTGACCCTCGCTGTTTATCTCCCAATCGGGTAAGGCCCTCCGCATAAACCCAGCCGTATTCCGTTTTCAGACCGATTCGGTAGGGCCCATGACCTGTTATTTTCCCTAGATGAAAACGGATGACAGCATTTCGAATATATGCGCCGGCTGAATAGGCGCCGTGATTGACGTGGGATGCATAGGCCCCGTTGGTTGTTTCTAAATGAAGATAAACGTCTTGATTTTGGAATGTGTCGAGTGCCTGTTGAACGGCATCAAGATCAATCGCTTCCATGTAGGCCCTCCTTTGTAACCTTTTAATCTGAGTTTTCACGGCTGTATCATCATGTACTTAAAATTGACTGGTTGCTGGTCGGAGTTTTTTCATTCTCTTTTAGTGATTAGGGCATGTTGATAATATAGCATGTTGACTATTGACACGCTAGAAAAATGCGCTTTTGCTTTTAAACGAAAAGGAGAACTTTTCTCCTCTGAAAAAATGTGTATAATCCATAAAACTTGAAACTGGCGTCTTCACTATTTTTTAAAAAGAAGACGGTCTCTAAAAAAGCAGGACACCCAATCATATTGTTGGCTATTTTTTGATATTTAAAGGTAAATTAAAGATAAACGACTGAAAGGCGGCGGAAATATGGACAATAAAAAAACAGAAGAAGCAACATTTGCCGGCGGCTGCTTTTGGTGCATGGTTCATCCTTTTGATGAACGGCCGGGAATATTGAAAGTCGTCTCAGGTTACACGGGCGGCCATACAGAGAATCCGACTTATGAAGAGGTGGCTTCAGGAACAACCGGTCATGCGGAAGCGGTGCAGATCACATTTTACCCGGATGTTTTTCCGTATGAAAAACTATTGGACGTGTTCTGGCAGCAGATTGATCCGACAGACAGCGGCGGTCAGTTCTATGATCGGGGTTCTTCGTATCGGACGGCTATTTTTTTTCACAATCATCGCCAGAAAGAGCTGGCGGAAAAATCGAAACAGATTTTGGCTGAAAGCGGACGCTTCAGGGGGAAGATTGTAACCAGATTCTTCCCGCCGGTCCTTTTTATCCTGCAGAAGACGATCATCAAGATTATTACAAAAAGAACCCGTTTCACTATAATCGCTATCGTCAAGGTTCCGGGCGAGCGGATTTTGTCCGCAAACATTGGCAAGTTCCTAAGCACGATGAGGAATTAAAGCAGAAACTGACTGAGATCCAGTACAATGTCACTCAAAAAAACGGGACTGAAAAGCCATTTGAGAATGAGTATTGGGATAATGACCGCGAAGGGATCTATGTGGATATCGTATCCGGCGAGCCTCTTTTCAGCACGCTGGATCAATATGATGCCGGATGCGGCTGGCCCAGCTTTACGAAGCCGCTAATGTCCGATCATATTATTGAAAAAAAGATCTCAGCCATTTTATGGTCAGAACGGAAGTTCGCAGTAAATTCGCCGATTCTCATCTCGGACATGTCTTTAATGACGGTCCCGAACCTTCCGGCATGCGGTATTGTATCAACTCGGCCGCTTTAAATTATTGCAAAAGAAGATCTGGAAAAAGAAGGGTATGGAGAATACAAAGAGCTTTTTGAGCGGTAGGCCCAAAAAGCTCTTTGTAATTGAATGGGGATCATGTCTGCACTTCCTTCCGGTCATTATGATTTATAATTGTGGCAAAAAAAAAGCACACAATTTTACGCAATCTCTAGTGAAATGAAAACAGGTAACGGCCGCCCAAAAGGTTCAGGTAAAAAGCTAAAATATTTCTTTCTAAAACACAAAAAAATGTTATCCCGCATTAACGGGCAGTAAGACTCCCCCCTCAAGGCTTGAATTAATTCAAAGAAGCATAGGTGGGAGATAACTGCCCGTAAAAGCCCGGTCTTAGGAACACAGACTAAAGGCGCCACATCCTGTGGCAACGTCTGCGTGACCCACACATCCTGTGGGCAAGAACTAACAATCAGTGGGGGACGAAAAAAACTCCCACTGATTGAAGCTTCACATTATGAATCTTTAGTACCGGGTTGTAAGTTTTGCGAAAATGCCAAAAGCTGTGATGATATCCTATCATTACGGCTTTTTTATGACGGTTCAGTTCAATTTGTAATGTATATGTAAAAATAAGAGGGACAAAAGCATGGTAACATAGTAATAAAGAAAGGGCTTTTTACCATAAATAAAGATTTTTATACCAGTTATTAAGGCCCTTCGCTCTTATTATTTTGTTTATTCAAACAAATATACCTATTAGGGGGAGTTCTATGAAAAAAGTTGTCCTGCCTATAGTCTTGGCTGGAGGAGTCATCTTGGCCGGGGGGCATGATGCTTTTGCAGTTTCCGGAAAAGCGATTGTCGATAAAGCCAGTCAATTTAAAGGCACGCCTTATGTATATGGCTCAACCTCCGGATCAACCAGTTCGTTTGACTGCTCATCGTTTACGCAATTGATTTATAAAGTGATGACGGGCATTAGCTTGCCGCGAACCGCTGCCAAGCAGGCAACAGTCGGCGTAGCGGTAAGCGTAATCTGAAGCTTGGAGACCTGCTCTTTTTTAATACAACAGGGAAGCCGGCGTCCCATGTTGGCATTTATGTCGGAGGCGGACAAATGATCAGTGCGGAATCCGGATACGGCGTCCATGTTACGGGAGTGTTTTCCGGCGCGCAATCCTCTTATTGGAAGCCGCTGTTTGAACAGGCGCGGCGCGTTATCGGCTATACGCAGCCGGCCGCAGCATCCCATGTCAGCAAAAGTGTGTCGGCAAGCAGTACAAGCAGTTCCGGCACTAAAACTTATTCGGTTAAATCAGGCGATACGCTTTGGGGAATCAGCCGGCACTACGGAGTTTCGGTGTCTGCAATCAAATCCCTTAATCATCTGTCCTCCGATACCATTTACGCTGGCCAAAAGTTAAGCCTGAATACTGCCGGGCAAAAATCGGCCGCTGTTTCCCATTCGGCAAAGGTGTCGAAAAAAGTCGCGACAAGCACCGGCCAATCGTCAGCTAAATCCAGCTATAATAAAGTACATAAAGGCGACAGCTTGTGGGAAATCGCCACGCTTCACGGTATTACGGTAAACAAGCTGATGAAGGCGAATAACCTTTCTTCAACGATTATTTATCCGGGAATGAAACTTGTTCTTCCAAATTAATGGTTTATTAAAAAAAGGCTGCGGATTCCGCAGCCTTTTTTTAATAAACTGTTGACAAAATATTCAGCAATCTGAGTGACTCTTTGTAGCTCTTTTATTTGTAAATGTCAATAGGATATCGACATTCTATGTATGGATATTTATTGACGAATCCTTTAACGAGGCATGCGCCGCTCCTGTTTTGTTACATTTGTCACAGCGTATTAAATCAAAATTTAATTATAATATGGATGCTATCAAGGGTAAGCGCTTTTATATTAGGATTGAAGAGGAAGAAAGGAGGACTGGGAGACAATTATGAAAACATTTGCTCTTAAGTTAGTCGGCGCTTTTTCATTATTGTTAATGTTTTTAACCGGTTGTACAAACAAAAAGGTCGTTTTGGATCCACAAGGTCCTGTCGCCAGGGAAGAGTATCATCTGATGGTTTGGACGATGATTCTGGTGGGACTGATCTTGGCTGTTGTTATCATTCTTTTTATCTATTTTCTGGTTCGTTTTGGCAAAAAAAATCACAACAACTATGAACCGGATAATGCTGGCAGTACGAAATTGGAAGTCATTTGGACCGTCATTCCAATTATTATTGTCATTTTACTTTCTGTACCGACGGTGAAAGTGCTATTGGATTTAGACAACCCGCCGAAGGCAGAGGCCGCTTCAACACAAGTCAAACCATTAACGATTGAGGTGACTTCCGTTCAGTGGAAATGGCTGTTCCGCTATCCTGATCAAAAAAAATTGAAACGGTGAACTACGCGGCTATACCGGCGGGGACACCTGTAAAATTTGTTTTGCATGCACATGACGCCATGAACTCATTCTGGGTACCGCAACTTGGCGGACAACAGTACACGATGACGGATATGCCGATGAAATTATGGCTGCAAGCTGACCATCCGGGCAATTATTTGGGCCGAAGCGCCAATTACTCCGGAAAAGGATTTGCGAAGATGGAGTTCCATATTCTTTCGAAATCCAAGAGCGATTTCAACAGCTGGATCAAGAACGTGAAAGCGACAGAGCCGGCTTTGACAACCGCGAAATACAATCAGCTTCTTAAACCAAATAACGTCGGAACGATGACATTCTCTTCGTATCCAAAAGCGCTTGATAAAGACAATAATGCAGAGATGAAAAACATGAAAGGTATGAACATGTCAGATAACATGAAAGGAGGAAAAAAAAAATGAGCCACTTTTTTTGTTACAAATGAAGGATATATGATTTATTCTGCCGATATATTAATCGTCTTGGTTTCCCTTGGGATCGTTTTCGCTCTGACCTATTTAAAAAAGTGGAAATGGCTGTGGAGAGAATGGCTGACCACGGTTGATCACAAGAAAATCGGTATCATGTATATCATTGCAGCGATACTAATGCTGGTCAGAGGCGGTATCGATGCCCTGCTGATGCGGGCGCAGTTGACGGTGCCCAACGAACATTTTCTGGCCGCACAGCACTACAATGAAATCTTCACAACACACGGAACAATCATGATTTTCTTCATGGCTATGCCGTTCCTGTTTGGGCTGTTTAATATCGCGGTTCCGCTGCAAATTGGAGCCCGGGACGTTGCTTACCCATATTTGAATGCTGTGAGTTTCTGGATGTTCTTCGTCGGGGCGTTCATTTTTAACATTTCCTTTGTCATCGGCGGCTCTCCGGATGCCGGCTGGTCCAGTTACGCGCCATATGCCGGCATTACTCTTGACAAGGGTGTCGGTGAAAACTACTACTTAATTGGTTTGCAGCTTTCAGGGATTGGCTCGCTGGCAACAGGAATCAACTTTTTAGTGACGATACTGAAGATGCGGGCGCCGGGGATGACATTGTTCAAAATGCCGATGTTTACCTGGGGGGTACTTAACTCGGCGATCATTATCATTTTCTCATTCCCTGTCTTAACTGTTGCCCTGGCAATGATGCTGATTGACCGCCTTTTCGGGGCGCATTTCTTTACGATTACCGGCGGCGGCTCGCCGATGATGTGGGCGAACCTGTTCTGGTTCTGGGGCCACCCGGAAGTGTATATTGTGCTGCTACCGGCGTTGGGCATTGTATCCGATGTTGTGGCGACATTCGCTCACAAAAAAAACTATTTGCCTATAAAGCGATGGTCTGGTCGATGTTGGCAATTACGTTTTTGAGTTTCACGACATGGCTGCACCACTTCTATACAATGGGAAATACAGCACCGGTCAACGCCTTCTTCTCGATTTCAACAATGCTGGTTGGCGTTCCGACAGGAATTAAGATTTTCAACTGGCTGTTTACGCTGAATAAAGCAAAAATCGAGTTCTCATCGGCGATGCTTTGGGCACTGGCTGTGATTCCTGAATTCGCCATTGCCGGTGTCACTGGGGGGTGATGCTGGCGCTTGCGCCTGCCGACTATCAATACCACCAAAGCTACTTCCTTGTTGGCCACTTCCATATGGCACTCATTGGCGGAACGGTATTCGGCGTTATGGCTGGCTTGATTTACTGGTGGCCGAAAATGTTCGGCTTTATCATGAATGAAAAGCTGAATAAATGGGCCTTCTGGGTATTTGTCATATCGTTCAACGTTTGCTTCCTGCCGATGTATTTCCTCGGAATGATGGGCATGACGCGTCGGATGTATACTTTCCCGACAGGTCTCGGCTGGGAATCGCTCAATATTATTGTCACAATCGGTGCATTCGGGCAAGCTATCGGCGTCGCGATTTTTTGCCTGGGATATCCTTTATAGTATTGTGAAGGGCAAACGGGATACAACCGGAGATGCTTGGGGATCCGGACGTACGCTTGAATGGTCGATTCCATCGCCTGCACCAGAGTATAACTTTGCTCGTATTCCGCATGTGGAAGCATTGGATGAATTTGATTACATGAAAAAGCATAAAAAGGATAAAGTCGTTCCGCAATTACCATATGAGCCGATCCATATGCCGAACAATACCGGCAAGCCGTTCATTATGTCTTGGCTGTTCTTTATAGCCGGTTTCGGGTTTGTGTTCTCGTGGTTCTGGATGGCGATTATTGGATTAATAGGTGTTGCTCTGTACATGTTCCTTCGGTCCTTCGACTATAACGATTTTCACTATATTCCGGCCGATGAAATTGAACGCACGGAGCGCGCAGCGGGGAGGGTATCATAATGACGGCATCTTCTGTAGCTGAAGAAAAAAAAAGAATATGCCGCTGGAATATTCCACCGAAGATGGCGATCTGAAGATCGTCGGCTTCTGGATATTCCTGGCGGCGGAAGTTGTGCTCTTTTCAACGCTGTTTGCAACGTATATCGTACTGCAGACCCATACGGCGGGCGGCCCGGTACCGAAAGACTTATTTAATGTCAAAGAGTTCATGACCGAAACGTTCATCCTTCTGATCAGCAGTTTTACCTGCGGACTCGGTACGCTGGAAATGCGCCGCCACAATGTCAAAGGGGTTGTAGGATGGTTCGTTGTCACACTCTTGCTGGGTCTATCTTTCGTTGGGATGGAAGGTCATGAATTTTATGACTATGTCGTGAATGAGCACGCGACGATGTCGACCAGCGCCTTTTTGTCAAGCTTCTTTACTTTGGTCGGCACGCACGGCTGCCACGTTTCTCTAGGGATTTTGTGGATGCTGTCGATTGTCGTTCAGATTGGCAAACGCGGTATCACGGCCGTTACGGCACGTAAAGCGTTCATCGTGGGGTTGTATTGGCACTTCCTTGACGTGATGTGGATCTTCATCTTTACAGTAGTTTATTTGACAGGGTTGGTGATGTAACATGCAAGAAAATGGACATGTAAACATTAGCCAGGCTCATCAAGGTTTCCCTTGGAAGTCTGTCATCGGTTTGATTTTGTCGCTTGCTTTGACAATTCTTGCATTGTCGTTTGCCGTCTATCTCTCGCTGCCGGCTACAGTCACGTTGACCATCATTGTTGTCTTTGCGATTCTGCAGGCGCTGATTCAATTGTTTATGTTCATGCACCTCAGCGAAGCAACAGTGCCGTGGATACAAAATGTCGGGATTATATTTGGCGTCTTTACCGCTTTTGCAGTAGTTGGCGGCTCTATCTGGATCATGTGGTTTACGCTATAAATAAATAAATACCAAAAGTTTCTTTAATGGTAACCCCTTAAGTTGGACTGGAAAATCCAACTTAAGGGGTTTTTATTATGGTTAATTTTTTTAAGTGAATTTAACGAAAGGTGTTTTTGTTCGTTTTTAATTGTTGTCGAATCGCTCCCAAAAAATTTGACAGCTTTGTGACAAAAAAGTCTCGTTTCTGTATTAAAAGTCATAGCTTTTTGCCATTCGTTAGAGATAAAATAAATATTTATGCTATAATATGGTTGCTTCTTGGGGATAATATTAGTTTTTGAATGAAAAAGAGGGGAGGACTAGAAAGACAATTATGAAAAAAATGATTTTTAAGTTGGTTGGTGCTCTTTCATTATTGTTAATGTTTTTAACCGGTTGTACAAATAAAATAGCGGTTTTGAATCCTCAAGGTCCAGTTGCCAGGGAAGAATATCGTCTGATTATTTGGTCGACGATTCTGGTGGGACTGATTCTGGCTGTCGTTATTATTCTTTTTATCTATATGCTGGTTCGATTTGGCAGAAAGAATCATAATCACTATGAACCGGAAAATGACGGCAATACAAAATTGGAAATTACTTGGACAGTCATTCCAATTATCATTGTCATTCTGCTTGCTGTGCCGACGGTCAGAGTGCTGTGGAATTTGGAAAATCCGCCGAAGGCAGAAGCCGCTTCAGTCAAACCGTTAACAATTGAAGTGACGTCCGTTCAGTGGAAATGGCTGTTCCGCTATCCGGATCAAAAGATTGAAACGGTGAACTATGCCGCTATACCGGAGGACACCTGTAAAGTTTGTCCTGCATGCCCATGACGCCATGAACTCGTTCTGGGTGCCGGAGCTTGGCGGACAACAATACACCATGCCGGATATGCCGATGAAATTATGGCTGCAGGCCGATCATCCGGGCAACTATTTGGGCCGAAGTGCCAACTATTCCGGAAAAGGATTCACAGGCATGGAATTTCATATTCTATCGAAATCCCGTGGCGACTTCAACAGCTGGGTGAAGGACGTAAAGGCGAATAAACCGGCTTTGACGACAGCGAAATACAAACAACTTCTTAAACCGAATAATGTTGGAACGATGACGTTCTCTTCATATCCGAAAGCGCTTGATAAAGAAGACAACGAAAAGATGAAGAACAAGAAAAATATGAAAGGCATGTCTGATAGTTCAAAAAACAAAGATAGCATGAAAGGTATGGACATGTCGGATGGCAGCATGAAAGGAGGAAAAAATGAATGAGCCATTTTTTTGTTACTGATGAAGGGTACTTAATTTATGGTGCCGACGTGTCGATTATTTTAGTTTCCCTTGGGATCCTATTTGTGCTGACATATTTTAAAAAGTGGAAATGGCTGTGGAGAGAATGGCTGACCACGGTTGATCACAAGAAAATCGGTATTATGTATATTATTGCAGCGATACTAATGCTGGTCAGAGGCGGCATCGATGCCCTGCTGATGCGGGCCCAATTGACAGTGCCTAATGAACACTTTCTGACCGCGCAGCATTATAACGAAATTTTCACTACACACGGAACAATCATGATTTTCTTCATGGCTATGCCGATTCTTTTCGGGTTGATGAATATCGCCGTACCCCTGCAAATCGGCGCGCGGGATGTTGCTTTTCCGTATTTGAATGCCGTGAGTTTCTGGATGTTCTTCGTCGGTGCGTTTATTTTCAACATATCCTTTGTCATCGGCGGTTCTCCTGATGCCGGCTGGTCCAGCTATGCACCGTATGCCGGGATCAAACTTGACCCCGTCGGTGAAAACTATTACTTAATTGGTCTTCAGCTTTCAGGTATTGGCTCGCTTGCAACCGGTATCAATTTTTTAGTCACGATACTGAAAATGCGGGCGCCAGGCATGACATTGTTTAAAATGCCGATGTTTACATGGTCAGTGCTTAATGCGTCAGTTATCATTATCTATGCATTCCCGGTATTGACCGTAGCGCTGGCTATGATGCTGATTGACCGTCTGTTTGGGGCGCACTTCTTTACGATTGGTGCCGGCGGCTCGCCGATGATGTGGGCGAACTTGTTCTGGTTCTGGGGTCACCCGGAAGTGTACATTGTGCTGCTGCCTGCATTTGGCATCATATCGGAAGTCGTCGCGACATTTGCACATAAAAAATTATTTGCCTATAAAGCCATGGTCTGGTCGCTGATCGCGATCTCATGTTTGAGCTTTACAACGTGGTTGCACCACTTCTATACGATGGGGAATACGGCGCCGGTCAATGCCTTTTTCTCCGTTTAACGATGCTGATTGCCATTCCGACAGGGATCAAGATCTTCAACTGGCTGTTTACGTTGAATAAGGCAAGAATCGAGTTTTCTTCGGCGATGCTTTGGGCACTGGCTCTTATTCCAGAATTTACTATTGCTGGTATAACCGGGGTGATGCTGGCGCTTGCACCTGCCGACTACCAATACCACCAAAGCTATTTCCTTGTCAGCCACTTCCATATGGCATTAATTGCCGGAACGGTCTTTGGGGCTTTTGCAGGTCTGATCTACTGGTGGCCGAAAATGTTCGGATTCAGTCTCAATGAAAAACTGGGTAAATGGTTTTTCTGGGTATTTATCGTATCGTTCAACGTCTGTTTCCTGCCGATGTATTTCGTCGGACTGATGGGCATGACGCGCCGTGTCTATACTTATTCTGCCGGCCTCGGCTGGGAACCGCTCAATATTATTGTCTCAATAGGGGCATTTGGTCAGGCTGTCGGGGTTGCCATCTTTGCCTGGAATATCACTACAGCATTAAGCATGGCAAACGTGATACCACCGGGGATGCTTGGGGATGCGGGCGTACGCTTGAATGGTCCACAACATCACCGGCACCTGAATATAACTTTGCCCACATTCCGCATGTGGAAACAATCGATCCTTTAACTTATATGAAAGCGCATAAAAAGGATAAAGTCGTTTCGCAATTACCATATGAGCCGATCCATATGCCGAGCAATACCGGCAAGCCGTTTATTATGTCTTGGCTGTTCTTTATAGCCGGTTTCGGGTTTGTGTTCTCGTGGTTCTGGATGGCGATTATTGGATTAATAGGCGTTGCTCTGTATATGTTCCTTCGGTCCTTCGACTATAATGATTTTCACTATATTCCGGCCGATGAAATTGAACGGACGGAGCGCGCAGCGGGGGAGGGTATCATAATGACGGCATCTTCTGCAGCTGAAGAAAGAAAGAATATGCCGCTGGAATATTCCACCGAAGATGGCGACCTGAAGATTGAAGATTGTCGGCTTCTGGATATTCCTGGCGGCGGAAGTTGTGCTCTTTTCAACGCTGTTTGCAACGTATATTGTGCTGCAAACACATACCTCAGGCGGCCCGACACCGAAAGACTTATTTAATGTCAAAGAGTTCATGACCGAAACGTTCATTTTGCTTATCAGCAGTTTTACCTGCGGACTCGGTACGCTGGAATTGCGTCGCCATAACGTTAAAGGACTGGTGGCCTGGTTCATCGTCACGCTGCTTCTCGGCCTTTCCTTTGTTGGGATGGAAGCCCATGAGTTTTATGACTATGTCGTAAATGAACACGCGACGATGTCGACCAGCGCCTTTTTATCCGGTTTCTTTACTTTGGTTGGCACGCACGGCTGTCACGTTTCTCTCGGGATTTTGTGGATGCTGTCGATTGTCGTTCAGCTTGGCAAACGCGGCATCACGGCCGTTACGGCCCGCAAGGCATTCATCGTCGGTCTGTACTGGCACTTCCTTGACGTAATGTGGATCTTCATTTTACAGTAGTTTATTTGACAGGGTTGGTGATTTAACATGCAAGAAAATGGACATGTAAACATAAGCCAGGCTCATCGCGGTTTTCCTTGGAAGCACGTCATCGGTTTGATTTTGTCACTGGCCTTGACGATGATCGCGTTATGGGTCGCTGTCTATATGACGCTGCCCGGTCTGGTTACACTGACCATCATTGTCGTCCTGGCTCTTCTGCAAGCGCTGATTCAGTTGTTTATGTTCATGCACCTCAGCGAGGCAACGGCGCCCTGGATACAAAATGTCGGGATTATATTTGGTGTCTTTACTGCTTTTGCCGTAGTGGCCGGTTCTATTTGGATCATGTGGTTTACCCTGTAAACTGAATAGTTAACGTTCTTTGAATGGCATTTAGCCCCTTAAGTTGGACTGGAAAATCCAACTTAAGGGGTTTTTATTATGGCTAAGTTTGCCGGGGGTATTCCGACGTTCAAAATGATTGGCAAAGAAATTTGGAAATAGAAGCATAAAACAATTATGGGTTGGAAATAATAGAAAAATAAGGGACAAAGAAGACGGTCACAAAAATTTTGTTTAAAACGGCAGCGAGGCGGAAGGATTAAAACGAATGAGAAGCAGAGGATCAATGACCCAAACAGCTCTTTATTTGTATCAAGCGAGCTGGATTTGAAGAGGAGGTCGAAGCCCTTTTTTAGTGAAGAGGAAGAACCGAGCAGCCGGGCGATCGGTTCAAGGTTAGGAAGATTTTTTTTGAAGCCGGCTTGCCGGCATGCAACCGGTATCGGCCTGTAAGGGTTAGAAGCCGGCCAATCAAATCATAATGAGCCGCCTCTCGATACTCAAAAAAAGACAAGGTTTGAATTATAAATTGTGAAAAGTTGTAAATAATGTTAGAGGTTGTTGTTTGCTTTAAATTGTCGAATCAATCTCTGCTATTTGACAGCTTGTGACAAAAAAGTCTCATTTTTTGCCATTCGCTAGAGATAAAAAAAAGTCTTTTTTATGCCATAATAAGGATGATTTACTGGGGATAACATCACTTTTGGATGAAAAAGAAGGGAGGACTAGAAAAAAAATATGAAAAAAAAAATGATTTTTAAGTTGGTTGGTGTTGTTTCATTATTGTCGCTGTTTTTAACCGGCTGTACAGTCAAAATGGCAGTTCTGAATCCTCAAGGTCCAGTCGCCCGGGAACAATATCGTCTGATTATGTGGTCGGTAATTCTGATAGGACTGATCGTGGCTGTCGTTTTCATTCTTTTTATCTATATGCTGGTTCGATTTGGCAGGAAAAATCACAAACACTATGATCCGAACGATGATGGCAACGTGAAATTGGAAATCATCTGGACAGTCATTCCAATTATCATTGTCATTCTGCTTTCTATACCGACAGTGAAAGTTCTGTGGGACTTGGACAAGCCGCCGAAGGCAGAAGCCGCTTCAATCAAACCGTTAAAAATTGAGGTGACTTCCGTTCAGTGGAAAAATGGCTGTTCCGTTATCCGGATCAAAAGATTGAAACGGTGAACTATGCGGTTATACCGGAGGGGACACCTGTAAAGTTTGTCTTGCATGCTCATGACGCCATGAATTCGTTTTGGGTACCTGAGCTCGGCGGACAAATGTACACGATGCCGGATATGCCGATGAAATTGTGGCTGCAGGCTGATCATCCGGGCAACTATTTGGGTAGAAGCGCCAACTTCTCCGGAGAAGGATTTGCCGGCATGGAATTTCATATTCTAGCGAAATCCCGGAGCAATTTCAAAAGCTGGGTCAAGGACGTGAAGGCGACGAAACCGGCTTTAACGACAGCGAAATACAAACAGCTTCTAAAACCGAATAATGTTGGGACGATGACATTCTCTTCGTATCCTAAAGCACTTGATAAAGAGAATTATACAGAGATGAAAGATATGAAAAGCATGTCTGATCGTTCAAAAAGCAAAGACAGCATGAAAGGAGGAGATGATAAATGAACAATTTTTTTTTTTTGTGACAGAGGGACCGCTGATCTACGCTTCCGACGTGGCAATTGTCGTGGTTTCCCTTGGGATCATCTTTGTTCTAACCTATTTTAAAAAGTGGAAATGGTTATGGAAAGAATGGCTTACATCGGTTGATCACAAAAAGGTCGGTATCATGTACATTGTTGCGGCGATACTGATGCTGGTTAGAGGTGGTATTGACGCCCTGCTGATGCGGGCGCAGGTTACGCTTCCAAACGAACACTTTCTGACCTCGCAGCATTACAATGAGATTTTCACCACGCACGGAACGATCATGATTTTCTTCATGGCCATGCCTATTCTTTTCGGGCTGATGAATATCGCCATTCCGCTGCAAATCGGTGCCCGGGACGTTGCTTTCCCGTATTTAAATAATTTAAGCTTCTGGCTGTTTTTCGTCGGTGCGTTTATTTTCAACATTTCCTTTGTTATCGGCGGCTCTCCGGATGCAGGCTGGTCTAGTTATGCACCGTATGCCGGCATCGAGCTCGACAAGGGTGTCGGTGAAAACTTTTACTTAGTTGGTGTTCAGCTTTCTGGGATTGGGACGCTAGCGACAGCGATCAACATGATCGTGACGATTACCAAAATGCGGGCACCGGGCATGACATTATTTAAAATGCCGATGTTTGCTTGGGGGACACTAACTTCGGCCACCATCATTCTTTTTGCTTTTCCTCCTTTTACCGTTGCCTTGGCTTTGATGCTGATTGACCGTCTTTTCGGGGCACACTTCTTTACGATTAGTGCCGGTGGTTCGCCGATGATGTGGGCGAACTTGTTCTGGATTTTTGGTCACCCGGAAGTTTACATTGTGCTTTTGCCGGCATTTGGGATTGTATCGGAAGTTATTGCAACGTTTGCTCATAAAAAATTGTTTGCTTACAAAGCAATGGTTTGGGCGATGATCGCTATCGTGGGCTTAAGTTTTACCACGTGGCTCCATCACTTCTACACGATGGGGAATACGGCGCCTGTGAATGCCTTTTTCTCAATCTCGACGCGGCGATTGCCATTCCGACAGGCATCAAGATTTTCAACTGGCTGTTTACGTTGAATAAAGCGAGAATCGAATTTTCATCGGCCATGCTGTGGGTGCTGGCTCTTATTCCGGATTTCACGCTCGCCGGCGTAACCGGGGTGATGCTGGCGATGGCACCGGCCGACTACCAGTACCACCAAAATTATTTTCTTATCGCTCACTTCCACATGGCGCTGATCGGCGCAACGGTCTTTGGTGTTTTTGCAGGTCTGATTTACTGGTGGCCGAAAATGTTCGGATTCATTCTCAATGAGACACTGAATAAGTGGTTTTTCTGGATATTTGTTGTTTCGTTTAACGTCTGTTTCCTGCCGATGCATTTTGTCGGACTGATGGGCATGACGCGCCGTATCTATACTTACCCATCCGGTCTTGGCTGGGAAGAACTAAACCTTATTATTACCATAGGAGCATTTGGACAGGCTATTGGCGTCGCCGTCTTTGCTTGGAACCTTATTTACAGCATTAAGCATGGTAAACGCGATACAACCGGTGATGCCTGGGGAAGCGGGCGTACGCTTGAATGGTCCACGACATCTCCGGCACCGGAATATAACTTTGCCCACATTCCGCATGTAGAAGCATTAGATGCTTTTACTTACATGAAGGAACATAAAACGGAAAAGAAGATGTCGCAATTGCCATTTGAACCGATCCATATGCCGAACAGTACAGGCAGGCCGTTCATTCAGGCATGGTGCTTCTTTGCGGCCGGCTTCGGATTTGTGTTCTCGTGGTTTTGGCTGGTAATTATTGGATTAATAGGCGTTGCCTTGTGCATGTTCTTACGGTCATTCGAGTATAATGATTTTCACTATATTCCGACGGACGAAATTGAACGGACAGAGCGCGCAGCGGGGGTTTTATCATAATGGCGGAATCTTCTTTGCCTGGAAAAGGAAAAAATATGCCGTTGGAATATTCTACCCAAGATGGCGATCTGAAGATCGTCGGCTCTGGGTTTTCCTGGCGGCGGAAGTTGTACTCTTTTCAACGTTGTTTGCGACGTTTCTCGTACTGCTGCAACATACCATGGGCGGTCCGACGCCAAAAGATTTATTTGATGTCAAAGCGTTCATGACTGAAACATTCATTTTGTTAATCAGCAGCTTTACATGCGGGCTCGGTACGATGGAAATGCGCCGCAGCAATGCTAAGGGATTGATTGCCTGGTTTATTGTCACATTGATTCTTGGGCTTGTCTTTATTGGGATGGAAGGCAACGAGTTTTATACTTATGTGGTTCATGACCATGCCACGATATCAACAAGCGCCTTTCTATCCGGTTTCTTTGTTTTTGGTCGGCACACATGGCTGTCACGTTTCCCTTGGTATTTGCTGGATGCTGTCGATTGCCATTCAACTTTGGAAACGGGGGATCACGGCCGTTACGGCACGCAAAGCGTTTATCGTCAGCTTATATTGGCATTTTCTCGACGTGATGTGGATCTTTATCTTTCAGCAGTCTATTTGACAGGGTTGGTGATGTAATATGCAGGGAAATGAACATGTAACCGCTAGCCAGTCTCATCGTGGTTTTCCTTGGAGGCAGGTCATCGGTTTGATTTTGTCGCTGGCCTTGACGATCATAGCATGGTGGGTTGCTTTAGTCCTGACTTTGCCTCTTATGGTTACGCTGACAATTATTGTGAGCCTGGCGTGTATACAAGCGTTTATTCAATTGTTTATGTTTATGCACTTCACCGAGGCAGTAGCGCCTTGGATACAAATTGTCGGGATGGTCTTTGGTGTTTTCACCGCCTTTGCAGTGGTGGCCGGTTCCATTTGGATCATGTGGTATTCACTGTAAATTAAAAAAAATAAAAAAGAGACTGTGGGCTTCCTTCTTAGGAAGCCTTTTTTGCGTGCGCCGGAATGGGTAACAGCCAGGCGATGAAAGTCTGTTCACTTAGCTGCAGGAGCTATGAACCACAATAACGAGCTATCCGCCGTGAGAGGGATCTGCATGAAGGATTTCGTTCACAAAATCATCATATATTGAACATTCTTGAATGAATATGAATGATTTTGGTTGAAATTGAAAGGGTTTTCATATATAATTTTGAGCGATGAGGTGATAATGTGCTGACACCCGACAGACAAGCGATGATTTTAAAAATTGTCAAGGAGAATCGAGTGGCATCTATTCACGATCTCGTGAAATCGACGAAATGCTCGGAATCAACGATTAGAAGAGATTTGGATCAACTTGAGAAAGCACATCAATTATTGCGTTTTCATGGCGGAGCACAAGCCATACCGCAAAAATCAGATGAGCGGACGATTAATGAAAGAGCATTGTCATTTTTAAATGAAAAGAGGGCAATTGCCAGGCGGGGGGCCGAGTATGTCGAAGCAGGTGATTGTTTATTTCTAGATGCAGGAACGACGACGTATCAAATGATTGACTTCTTGCCGCCGGGAACGATTGTGGTGACGAACGGACTGACACTGATTGCTCGCTGCATTGAGAAAAAAAACTGCAAACTTATGTCATTGGCGGCATGGTCAAACCGGTGACCAATGCAGCGATTGGCAAGGGGGCGCTGGATGACTTGCAAAGTTACCGATTTGATAAGTGCTTTATGGGAATGAACGGTGTCGACTGTGACGCCGGTTTGACAACGCCGGATCCCGAAGAGGCGATCATTAAGCGAGAGGCGATGCGCCTTTCTAATGAACGATACGTCCTTGCCGATCGTTCTAAATTCGGCCGAGTTACATTCAGTCATGTCAACCCGCTTTCTGCCGCAACGATTATCACAAATGAAGATGAGAATAATGACGAGCTGGATCCATACAAGAAAATGACAAGAATTGAGGTGATTGGCTTGTGATTTATACATGCACGCTTAATCCCGCCATTGATTATTTCATACGGGTCGATCATTTTAAGACTGGCCGACTCAATCATGTTCAAGAGGATAAAAAAATTCCAGGCGGAAAAGGCATCAATGTTTTTCAAGGTCTTAAAACGCTTCGGTGTACCTTCTCGCTGCTTAGGTTTTATCGGCGGTTTCACCGGTCACTTTATAAAATCAGCACTCGATAAAGAAGAGATTCTCTCCGATTTCGTATGGCTCGACGAAGATACACGGATAAACGTCAAACTAAACAGTGATGCGGAGACTGAAATTAATGGCCGTTCGCCAAAGATCACAGATCGGCAATTGGCTGCACTGTTTACAAAACTGAAAGCGCCCGCAAGCGGTGACTTCTTAGTTCTGTCCGGCAGCGTACCGTCCGCTCTTCCCGCCGATATTTATAGAGAGATGATCATGAAGGTCAGCGAGAAAGGGGCTTATGCCATCGTTGATACGAGCGGACAAGCGTTCAAAGAAGCGATGAAGGCCAAACCCTTTCTTGTGAAACCTAATCATTTGGAACTTGGCGGTTATTTCGGAGTCGATGTACAAACCATTGATGATGTAAAAAATTATGGAAGAAAATTGGTTAATGAGGGCGCCGGCCATGTGATTATCTCAATGGGCAGTAAAGGGGCGGTTTACATTGATGAGAAAACAACGCTTTATGCTTCCGCCCCAAAAGGAAGACTGAAAAATTCAGTTGGGGCCGGTGATTCAGTAGTCGGCGGTTTTCTGGCTGATTATGCACGGAACGGCGATCTGTACCAGGCCTTTAAGAACGGTGCGGCTTGCGGAAGTGCAACAGCATTTTCTTTAGATTTGTGTACGGCGGAGGAAGCGGCGGCGCTTTTACCGCACATTCAATTGAGCAAAATTTAGCTTGCTTGGGGAGGGAGAAATCGTGAAGGTCACGGATTTGTTAACAACCGATACTATTAATCTGAATTTAAGGCAGACAACCAAACAAAATGTGCTTGATGAACTGGCTCAATCACTCAATGCTGCCGGCAAGTTAAATGATATAAAGACTTTTCGGCAAGCGATCGATCGGCGTGAGGAGGAAAGTACGACAGGTATTGGTGATGGCGTCGCCATTCCGCATGCAAAGACAGCTGCGGTGAAAGAAGCGGCGATCGCTTTTGGACGTTCCGAAGCAGGGGTTGATTACCGCTCACTTGACGGACGCCCGGCCCATCTCTTTTTTATGATTGCGGCTGAAGAAGGGGGGCGAATCGTACACATCTGGAAGCCTTGTCAACGCTGTCGAGATTCCTAATTAAACCTGAATTTCGTGACAAGTTAATGAAGGCATCAACTCCTGAAGAAATTGTAAAATTATTTGAAACAGAAGAAACGATCAGCAGCCATTCGGCCGCTAAAGTAAATCCACCTGCGGAAACAGCCGAAGAAGACTACCCGTTACTAGCGGTAACCGGGTGTCCGACGGGAATCGCCCATACCTACCTTGCCGCCGACAAGCTGAAAGAGAAAGCCGGACAAATGGGTTATAAAATAAAAGTTCAGACAAACGGATCAACGGGGATTAAAAATCGGCTGACAGAAACGGAGATAAAAAAGGCAAAAGGGATTATTGTCGCGCCGCCGATATTGAAGTCGATCTCGAACCGTTTGTCGGCAAGCCGCTTGTGCAAGCTCCGGTAACAGCGGGTATTCGCCATCCTGAAGAGTTGATTAATGAAGTGCTCGAAGGAAGGGCTCCAATTTATAAAGGAGAAGGTCAGGCATCCAAGAAAGACCGCGTGACAAGGTCTAGTCAACCCGCTTTTTACAGGCATCTGATGAACGGTGTGTCTCATATGCTGCCCTTTGTTGTCGGCGGCGGGATTTTGATAGCCTTATCATTTATGTTTGGCATTCATTCGGCAGAGCCCGGTTCTTCACAATATAACGCTTTTGCCCATGCCATTAATTTTATTGGCGGAAGCAATGCGATGTTCCTGATGATTCCGATACTCGCCGGCTATATTGCTTATAGCATTGCCGATCGTCCCGGTTTTGCACCGGGTGCAATTGGCGGATTAATGGCAACGAACAGCCACGCCGGTTTTTTGGGCGGATTGATCGCCGGGTTCTTAGCCGGCTATTTGTTGAAGGACTAAAATGGGTGTTCAAGCGGCTGCCTCAGTCACTTGAAGGTTTGAAGCCCGTTCTGATTTATCCGGTCTTAGGTATTTTTGCAACAGGTATCGTCATGTATGCGATAGACCAGCCGATCAGCCTGATGATGAGCGGTTTAACTCATTGGCTGAACGGACTTGGAACAGCTAATCTGACATTATTGGGCCTTGTACTTGGCGGAATGATGGCCCTTGATATGGGCGGTCCGCTGAACAAGGCAGCGTATACTTTCGGACTGGCGATGATCAGCCAGGGAAACTTTTTCCCTCAGGCAGCGACGATGGCCGGCGGCATGGTGCCGCCGCTCGGCATGGCGATTGCAACGACACTGTTTGCAAGAAAATTTTCTCAGCAACAAAGAGACGCCGGAAAGACAGCTTATGCTCTTGGGGCGGCTTTTATTACGGAAGGCGCGATCCCATTTGCCGCAGCTGATCCGATTCGTGTTATTGTATCCAGCGTCGTCATCGGCTCGGCGATGGCCGGCGGTCTGGCCCTTTTCTTCAAAATTGGACTGCGCGCACCGCATGGCGGTATTTTTGTTATTCCGTTTGTGAGCGGCAGCGCCTGGCTTTATGTTCTTTCTATTATCGTTGGCGCATTGGTTACCGGACTCATCTATGGCTTTTGGAAAAAGTCGGACATGAACTAGTGATTAAACGCATTGGCATGAACGATTGATGACATCCAGTCTAATCCGGCGTGACTCGCTTTAAGCCGTGATATAATGAGATTGGTATATTATAACTGGCAATTTCTCCCCCCACCTACGCCTTGCTTAGAGCGGAGGACTTCTTGCCAAAATACGTTAAAATCAATCATGGACGTCATGGTGATGGGTATTCCAATCGGTATCCTGGTTAAAATAATTGCGAAGGGTCCGATACGGAAGAGGCCATGGCCGGTATAGAAAAGATAGTGAAATCGGAAGGACTGGGTGAATCATGACCGAAAAAATGACTGGTATTGCTGCATCTTCGGGCATTGCCATTGCTAAGGCACTCGTATTAAAACATCCGGATTTGACGATTGAACGGAGGACGATTGTCGACAAAGATACGGAACAGACACGACTCAATGATGCACTTGCACTTTCAAAGGAAGAACTGGAAGCCATCAAGGAGAAAGCGGAAAAAGAACTCGGACAAGACAAAGCGGCTATTTTTTCTGCCCATCTGCTTGTGTTAAGCGATCCTGAATTTGTTGGAGCGATAAAGCAGAAGATTGACAGTGATCATATTTGTGCTGAAGCGGCACTTGATGACGTTTCGAAAATGTTCATCCAGCTGTTTGAAAACATGGATAACGAATATATGAAAGAAAGAGCGGCGGATGTTCGCGATGTATCCAAGCGGCTGCTCAGCCATCTTTTAGGTGTCACTTTTACATCACCATCAGGTATTACAGAGGAAACGGTTATTATCGCCGAAGACTTAACGCCATCGGACACAGCGCAGCTGAATCGCAAATATGTCAAAGGGTTTGCCACGGATGTCGGCGGCCGAACCTCGCACTCGGTGATCATGTCCCGCTCAATGGAAATACCGGCGGTTGTCGGCACGAAAACGGTGACGGCAAAGGCTGAGGACGGTATGATGACGATTGTTGACGGTCTTGCCGGTGAAGTCATTCTCGATCCGACGGCTGAACAACTGGCCGCCTACCGGAAAAAGCAAGCGGCTTTTATCGCCCAGCGGGAAGAATGGAAGAAGCTTGCCGGTCTGAGCACAAAGACGAAAGACGGTGTACAGGTTGAACTTGCAGCCAACATCGGCAATCCTGGTGATGTTGAAGGCGTGATAGACAACGGCGGCGAGGCGATCGGTCTTTACCGTACCGAGTTTCTTTACATGGATCGTGACAAACTGCCGACAGAGGAAGAACAATTTGACGCTTACAAAGCTGTTTTGGAAAAAATGGAGGGCAAACCGGTGATCATCCGTACGCTCGACATCGGCGGTGATAAAAAGCTGTCTTACTTAAAACTGCCGGAAGAAATGAATCCTTTTCTCGGATTCAGGGCCATTCGACTTTGTCTTGAACAACAAGAGCTCTTTCGGACGCAGCTGCGGGCGCTGCTCAGAGCCAGTGTATATGGAAAACTGCGGATCATGTTTCCGATGATTGCAACACTCGGCGAGCTGCGCCAGGCGAAGGCAATTTTACATGAAGAAAAAGAGAAATTAGTCACTGAAGGTATAGGCGTGAATGACGATATCCAGGTGGGGATGATGGTTGAGATTCCGTCGGCGGCCATTCTCGCTGATCGGTTTGCCAAAGAGGTCGATTTCTTCAGCATCGGTACAAACGATCTCATTCAGTATACAATGGCGGCCGATCGGATGAACGAGCGGGTTTCTTATCTCTATCAACCGTGCAACCCGGCCATTCTTCGACTTGTCGGCCGCGTCATTGACGCGGCTCATAAAGAAGGAAAATGGGCGGGAATGTGCGGCGAAATGGCCGCGCGATCCAATCGCGATTCCGCTGCTTTTAGCGCTCGGTCTTGATGAGTTCAGTATGAGTGCGACTTCGATCCTGCCGGCCAGAAGCCAGATACTCAAACTCTCAAAGGAGCAATTGGCCAAGCATAAGGACGTGTTTTTGAACATGGACACGGCTGAAGAAGTGGTTGACTATGTCAAAACACATTTGAGTTGAAAAAGATGAAAAGAGACAAGCGGGGCGAATGATTATCGTCGGCTTGTCTCTTTTTTTTGCCCGGATAGATGAATTCGGGAACCGGGCCGAATGCTCTGAGCGGTTTATCCCGCATTAACGGGCAGTAAGACTCCCATCTCAAGGCTTAAATGAATTCGAAGAAGGTAGGTGGGAGACAACTGCCCGTAAAAGCCCGATTGGTTCAACTAACAATCAGTGGGGGATGGCAAAAAATTCCCTTTTAAGGATTGAGTACGTCTTCAAAAACTTGTTTCACTTTTCCCGTAACCATATGGCTGCCGCCTGTTTTTGGGCGTTTTCGATTTCCATCGTGACAAGTAATTTCGGATTTTTTGTATTGAAAGCGACAAACCAGCCGCTTTCTTTACCGGTTGTGCCTTGCTTAGATTTAAATTCCGGTGTGCCTGTTTTTTTTCCGGCCAGTTCCAATCCATTAATTTTTGCCGTATGTGCGGTGCCTGACGGGCTGTTGATCACTTGAACCAAATCCTTTGTCAGTAAATGGGCGGCTTCGGCGGGCATCGCATTTTTCTTCCAGACAGCCGGTTTATCGGATGTTTGCACAAGCCGCGGCTTGACGATATTGCCATCATTCACAAACGCTGAATACATGTAGGAAAGATGGAGCGGATTAACCGAAACCTCGCCTTGTCCATAACCGGTATTGGCCAGCAGCATGTCGCTGTCAAGTTTTCCGCTATTCGAAAGCGTCGATTTTTGCATCGGGTAAGGAATCGGCAAAGATTCATTAAATCCGAAAGCATTGGTTCCTTTCACAAAGTCGTCTCCGCCAATTTTGAGCGCGGTTTGAGCGAAGTAAATATTGTCGGATACGGTCACGGCATCTTTAAGATTGACGGTCGCCAAACTATCGACCCGTGTAACATGGTAATTGCCCCAGGAACGGTCCTTTTTTTCCATTTTTTTCCGACGATCGCAACCTTCTGATTCGGATCAATCGCCTGATTGTTCAGCGCAATGGCGGCTGTGATCGGTTTAAAGACAGATCCGGGGGTAAATGAACCTGTGAATCGATTTAACAGCGGTTTTCCAGGGTCATTATTTAACTTATTATAGGCACTGTTTGACAGGCCGTGCACGAAATCATTGGGATTGAACGCCGGCGTGCTGACGAGCCCGAGAACATCACCCGTTTTTGGATTGATAGCGACGGCCGATCCGGATTCACCCTTCATTTCTTTATATAGCGCATCTTGAACTTTAAGATCAATGGTGAGCCGGACGTCTTGTCCATTTAGCGGATTTTTCCTTGCGATGATTCCCGTTTCTTCGCCGCTGCTGTTCAGTAAATGGATGACGGCGCCGTCCTGTTTATGGAGCTTTTTCTCAAAAATCTGTTCAAGTCCGGTGCGGCCGATCTCGGAATTTTGCGTGTAGCCTTCATTTTTGTGTTTCTTCAATAGTTCCGCAGTAATCGGGCCGACATATCCGGTTAAATGGGCGCTGGCTTCTTTATCCGGATAGACGCGGCTGGCAACATCCTGCTCAGATACCCCGGGCAGTTTCGTTGCCTTTTTGATCAAAGCGGTTTTCGATGCATCGATCGTTTTAACTGGTACCAAGCTGTCCGGTTTAACCCATGAAGCGCTGAGTTCCTGGTAAATGAGTTTCGGGCTGATTCCAAGATAATCCGCAAGCTTATTGATTGTCTGTTTCTTGCTGCTTCCGCCCAATTGACCCGGAACAACGCTGATTTGCGCAGCATGGCCATCCTCTGCCAGAGGCTTTCCATTGCGATCAACGATGGCGCCTCGCTTCGCCGGCAGGTTTCGACACTGACTTTGTCTCCAGCTTTCATTTTCGGCAAAATCATGTTTGGTTTCCAATCGATGTACCAGTTCTTTTTATCCCCGTGTTTTTCATAAGTCAATCGTACCTTTTGAGAAAAATGGATGGTGCCGGCAGCGGTTTCCAGGTCGGCCTTATAAGGAACCACATTGTCTTTGCCCTTGCCCGGCTTTCCGACATGAACGGTGAGCGACCCAGCTTCAATGCCCCCGTATATTTTCTGGTATTTTTCAATAAAATCGGATTTTGATATTGTCTTTTTTGCCGATTTGGAAAGCAGATTATACATCGCGGCAAAATTTTCTTTTTTCCAGTCTTTTGCATAAGAATAAAAGCGGTCGCTTGCCGTGATGCCGCGGCCGCAGCTTGTCAGGAGAAAGAAGGCGGACAGAAGAAGTATGAAAATGGCTGATAAATGTCGAAAACGCATGATATCACTCCCTCATTATTCATACAAAGATACCCCTTTTTTGGATAACTACACTCATTATATATGAGTCAGCAGCTTTGCTGGCAAAATATGACGAAATGTTTAAAAAAAAAAAAAACGCCTTTTTCTTCATATTATGTCCACATGAGCGCGTCATATTGATCTTGGAGGTCCCATTTAGGTTTGGAGGTGACCCGTTTGAGTTAGAGTCGCACTATTTCGAGCCTGAGCCGTCCTATTCAGGTTTCGAAGCCGCCCCGTTTCGGACAGCCGTCAACCAAGTTCGAAAGCTGTTTAAAAAGTTGGGACAAAACTCGTGCTCGGCCCAACTTGTATAAAAAGGCTGAAATCTTGTCAATAAAACGTGAAAAGTCGTTAATAAACCTCGAAAAGTTGTATGTAAACCGCAAGAATTGTTCAAAACTCCAATTTCAGCTGGCTGCCAGGGTTGGTCTGCCCAGCAGAATAAACAGAAAAGTTTGATTTGAATAGTTTGAATTTGTCGTATAACATAGTGAATGGAGTTCGCCCGCTCGCTCGTAATGAATCTACAGCGATAAAAAAGAGCGAGATGGGGAAAGGGAATGAATATGAAAAAAAAAAAAGTTTCGTCATTTTGGAGACGAGTGATGTTCATGGCAGCATCTACCCGATTAACTATGGCACGAATCGGCCTATGGAAGTCGGGTTGGGCAAGCTGGCCACTCTCATTAAGAAGGAAAAAGAGCAGAGCAAGAATACAATGCTAATCGATAACGGCGATATGATACAAGGAACGCCGCTTTTGTATCACTATGCGAGGATCAATCATTCGCGTCCCAATCCAATGGCGATTTTGGCCAATATGATTGGCTATGACTGCGCGGTGTTCGGTAACCACGAATTTAATTACGGACAAGGAATATTACAGCAAGCGGTTAAGGATTCGAATTTCCCGTGGCTATCGGCCAATTTACAGAATGAGGAAACCGGCCGCCCTTATTATGGAAAGCCTTATATTACCCGCACATTTACGGAAGGGTTTCGCGCCAGTGTTCTCGGTCTGACTGACAACACATTACATACCTAACTGGGAAAAACCAGAAAACATCGAACATATTGCTTTTGAAGATGCTGTAGAGGCGGCAAAAAAATGGGTGCCCTTTTTGCGTGAAAAAGAAAAGGCCGACATTGTCATCGTTTCCTATCATGGCGGATTCGAGCGTGATTTGAAAACGGGCGAACCAACCGAAACGCTTACAGGGGAAAATCAAGGTTATCGGCTATGCCAAGAAGTGCCCGGAATCGATGTGCTGTTAACCGGGCATCAGCACCGGAAAATCAGCGGAGAAACGGTAAACGGGGTGATTGTCGTTCAGCCGGGCGATAGCGGCGCTTTTCTCGGTAAAGTGACGCTTGATCTGGAAGAACAGGCTGGCGGCCGCTGGCGGGTAACGGGGAAAAGCTCGGAGCTGATCTCGGTTCAGGGCGTCAAGGAAGACAGACAGCTGCTAAGTCTCACTGACAGCTATGAACAGGCTGCGCAAGAATGGCTTGATCGACCGCTTGGCAAATAGAAGGCGATATGACCGTAAAGGATCCGATGGTGATCCGGACAGGCGACAATGCGCTGATTGAATTTATTAATCACATTCAGATGAAAGCCGCCGGTTGCGATATCTCGAACACGGCGCTGTTCACCAATCACTCGCCGGGGCTGCCGAAACATGTGACGATGCGCGATATTGTCGCCAACTACATTTATCCAAATACGCTTAAAGTCATTCGCGTGACCGGCTGCGATATTAAAGAGGCTTTGGAACGATCCGCCTCTTATTTCAAGCAATATCGCGGTGGACCGATTCAGGCAAGCGAAGCCTTTACGACTCCCAAGCCCCAGCATTATAATTATGATATGTGGGAAGGCATCGATTACCTGATCGATATTAAGAGGCCTGTTGGTAAGCGGATTGTCAAACTGGATTATCACGGCCGGCCGCTTGATATGGCGCAGAAATATGATGTCGTCATGAACAACTATCGCTCAGGCGGCGGCGGCAATTACTCAATGTAAAAAACAAGCAAGCCGGTGATCAAGGATATTCCGATCGATGTATCCGAACTCATAGCCAATGAAATATTAGAGAAAAAAAGTGGTAAAAGCCACTGTTGATCATAATTGGAAAATCATTTATTAATAGGTTGCAAGTTTCTATACAAGGGTGGGGAGAAACGTGATTTTGACTAATGATTGGGCACCGCTGCTCGAACAGGAATTCAAGAAAGACTATTACTTAAAACTCAGGGAATTTCTGAAGCACGAATATTTTACAAAAACGATCTATCCTGATATGTACGATCTTTTCAATGCTTTGCATTATACCCCTTATGGAAAGGTCAAAGTGGTCATACTGGGGCAGGATCCTTATCACGAACCGGGCCAGGCTCACGGGCTGAGTTTTTCTGTCAAACCCGGAGTTCCTAAACCGCCTTCTCTGCAAAATATTTTTAAAGAATTGCATGCCGATCTCGGCTGTTCCGTGCCCGAACATGGCTGCCTGATCGAATGGGCGCCAAGGTGTTTTGCTGCTTAACACGGTATTGTCCGTCCGTCGCGGCGCAGCCAATTCCCATAAAGGCATGGGCTGGGAGACATTTACCGACCAAGTGATCCGGGTGCTTAACAATCGCGAAACGCCGATTGTATTTATTTTGTGGGGACGCCATGCACAGAACAAGCAGGAATTGATCACGAATGATCGCCATTTTATTATCAAGTCGCCGCATCCAAGTCCATTGTCCGCCAGCCGCGGATTCTTTGGCAGCCGGCCGTTTTCCAGAGCGAACCGGTATCTCGAATCGGCGGGTGAAGAGCCGATCAATTGGCAGCTTTCAATGAAAGAGCCGAAAGTGTTTGTAGAAAAATAAACGATGAACTAAAATCCTAAAAGAAAAATGAATATGAAAAGATAAAAGGACTGCTTTCAATGTAAAAGATTTGACGAAGCAGTCCTTCTTTGATCTTTTTTTTTTCGCGAAATATCATCTATGCCTAAGAAGGTTCATCTAGAATAACAAGCGGTACAGCGCGGGCCATACATAAAATCAACACGAGGCGCGCTTCCTGTCCCTTCGACATCGCCCTTGCCCTCATTGTCAGCACTTTTTCCGATAATTTCCGGCATAAATGATTCGGATGAATCGCAATCTACATTTGAATAAACTGAAAAGGAAGGCAAGAACATCATGGGAAAAAGATTCTTTATCCGAAACGTTCTCCTTGTTACATCCGTTCCTTTACTTCTTGCAGTTGTCATGACAGGTTGCAGCGCCTTCCAAGAAACTCGTGAAATGCATAGACAATCAAGTCGGCCGCCTAAGATTGCGCCAATCCATAACCAAACGGAACCGGTCTCCTTGCAGCCGGCTCCGGAAAAAAATCCCGATATTAATGTATCACTCCATTTCCAATCATCCGGACAATACCCTGTGCGTTTCCCCTCAGCGATTTGCCGCCGAAATGAAACATTTGCACGATGCAGGCTATCATACGATTGGATTTAACGACTTTGGAAAATGGCTGGATCCACCATCGCCCTCTCCCCCCAAAGCCCATACTGATCACATTGGATGATGGTTATGCGGACAACTACCGAGCCGCCTACCCCGTTTTGATGCAGTATCAGCTTCAGGTGACCATCTTTATCACTACGGGGGCAGTGGGACGACCAAACCGATTAACATGGAACGAGATTCTCACGATGGATCGGGGAGGAAGGGTGCAATTCGGCAGCCATACGGTGGATCATCTGGATTTACGCCAGTTGACCGTCCGCCAGCAACAACACGAAATCCAACAATCGAAAGCTGATTTGGAGCAGCATCTCGGCCACCCGATCATCGCCTTTTGCTTTCCTTCCGGACGTTTCAACGAGTCGACCCTCCAGATCCTGCAGCAGTCCCGCTATGTTTTTGCCGTTACCACTCGCCCCGGGTACGCGGACGACAACCAGGGACCATGGACCCTGCACCGGGTTCGCGTCAGTGGAGATGAATGAATCGGCTGAAACCTTTGCGCGCTTTTCCCCTGATCGGGAAGATAGGATCTGCATTGAAAGTGTCATCGGGTAATCTTAAATCCTGCCCCGTTTTCAAATGTGAGTAATATGTATAATGACATTCCCAAGCTTTTCAATTTCAAAAGTTCTCAGAATCGATTCTGAGGGCTTTTTTAGGGGATGCGCCCGGCATCATGGGTGGCAGCTAGGCGGTGAAAATCCGCTACAGACTTGGCAGTAGGAACTGTGAGCCAATGATGAGCTGTCCGCCGCGAGACGAAACCTGAAGGAAGTCGGAGAGAAATTTCCGGGACGATGAACAAGAGTCGCGCAGTAAGGCTGGTCAGGGGCGGATAAGCCTGCCAAACAAGGTGAAGGCCTCGGTCTGTTTAAAATAAAATGTTCATTCGATGGGGCCTGAAAGACTGGCTCGCACAGTATGAGCGTAGCACGTCAATTATGGCACCGCCTTCTACGGATCCGTACAAGGCGGTGGGGGAGGTCGGCTAATTAATTACGATTAGCCTCCTACTCGATTGAAAGGTTGGGGAATCCGGACAATCTCTGACTCTCCATCAGTCGGTTGCCGAACGGATGAACGGCTTGAAGCGCAGCAGGGCGATGGCGAGGCCGGCAAGGCCAAGAGCCACAAGGACGGCAAAGCTCTTCCAAATCGTCCAAAAGTGCGCGCCGCGGATCATTACATCCTGAAATCCGTGCAAGGCCCAGTATTGGGGCGTAAAATAGCCGATAATTTGGGCGAAATGCGGCAGAAGGTCGCTTGGAAACCACAGTCCGGCGACAATTGCGCCGCCAAGCGAGATCAGCTGCGTGATGCCAAGGCCCTGATTTTCACTGCGGACGACGAGCGAAAGAGCCAGACCGAGTCCCGTACCGCACAGCGCGAGGCAAATCACGAGCAGGATAATCGCGACGGGATCGCCCAGGTGCAGGTGATAGAAAAGGAGCCCGAATGTCAGCAGCACGGTACATTGAATGAGCACAGCAATAAAGGACGGGATCCACATACCGATTAAATATTGAATGGCGCCGAGCGGGGTACTCTGCAGCCGTGCGATCATGCCTGAATCTTTTTCTTGAAAGAAGCGCCGGACCATTGAGTTCATGATGAAGAAGACAAACATGACGGTATAGCCGGGCACAATCAGCGAAATAAAGTCGACATGGCTGCCGTTCTCGCTGATCGGATGGATCTGGATCGGCGGCGCCAGTGTTTCCTTAATCTGCTGCGGGCTGTTTCCGGCCTTTGTCAGCGTCTGCGCCAGTTTTTGCTCGCGATATTGATTCGCCATATTTTGTAAAACAGCTTGGATCGATTCGGGGGTATCGGAAGAGGCGGCATCTTTATAAATTTGAATATCGGCGCTTCCCCTGCCGCTGTTCAATCCCTTCTCAAAGCCTTTGTCAATCACAATCAAAGAAGACAGTTTGCCGTTTTTGATACTTTTCACTTGCGCGGCAACCGAGGCGGTGCTGTCATTTTTAACATGAAACCCTTTCACATGATTCAGCTGTCTGATAAATGTTTGGGACGCGGCAGATTGGTCTTTATCATTCACATGGATGGTCATCGACGAAGCGTCGGCATTGAAAATGGAACCGAATACCACAATAAAGAGAAGCGGCATGATAATAAGGAAGAACACATTGCCTTTTTCTTTGACCATCAGCTTTAGTTCTTTAATGATCACACTTTTCATGATTTTTCTCCTCTCACCATGCGATCGCTAATCTCTTAGATTCTTGCCCGTCAAGGATAGGAAGACAGTTTCCAGCGATGGCTTCATCATTTCAATATCTTCAATGTCGAATGATTTTTCTTTGGCTTGGCGATTGAGCAGAGTCCGCATCATATCAAGCGGATGATCGGTTTCAAGCACCCAGCCGTGTTTTTTTTCCGATAGCATTTTTTTTGACATGTTCCAGTGGTTCAGGGTTGAAAGCGGCGTTCGTTTCCAGATAGATTGCTTTTTGAGCAAATCGTTCGAACAGGCTCCCAGGTGGCCTTGAGCAATCACATTTCCGTGATCAATGATCGCGATATCGTCGCAGAGCGCTTCGACTTCCTCCATATAATGCGTGGAATAAATGATCGTGACTCCGCCTTTTTTTAAATGGCGGATCATTTCGAAAATATGATTGCGCGACTGCGGGTCGATGCCGACGTTCGGTTCATCGAAAATCAAGAGTTTCGGTTTATGAAGCAGGGCGCAGGCGATGTTGATCCGCCGCTTCATCCCGCCGGAAAAACTCTTAACGGCATCTTTCGCCCGTTCAAGTAGACCGGTCTTAGTCAGCACCTCTTCAATTCTATTTTTTTTTTAGAAGCTCCCCCTTCAGTCCGTACAGGCCGCCGAAAAAAAACAAGATTGTCATAGGCACTCAGCTTGTCATAAAGAGTGATCTCCTGCGGCACA
The DNA here is from genome assembly GCA_030437565.1 of Terrilactibacillus sp. S3-3. Lineage (GTDB taxonomy): Bacteria > Bacillota > Bacilli > Bacillales > Sporolactobacillaceae > S3-3. The sequence continues at coordinate 3,346,524 of CP129291.1, read as the reverse complement.
TAGCCGACCTGCCTTTGAATGCCCTGCCGATCTTTTACTGCGTCGAGCCCGAACACAAGGGCGTTCCCGCTGTCGGCAGCGATAATCCCGGTTAAAATTTTCATCGTTGTCGATTTGCCAGCGCCGTTCGGCCCGAGCAAACCGAAGCATGTGCCGCCCTTGATTGAAAAACTGACATCGTTTAGCGCCGGCTTAGTGCCGTATGACTTTTTCAAATGATGCACATCAAGCACCGTTTCCATAAAGCAAACCTCCTAGAGATCAAGGTACTTTTCCAGGATATAAGCACTAAAAAGCAGCAGCAGCCAGCTGATCAGCCAGCTAATGAGGCTGACGATTAAGAACGAGAAAGTGATGCTTAGATAGGAGAACATTGCCGATTGGCTAGAACTGCTGATCGCCCATAATAAACCGTACGCCACGCCAAAAATCCATAAGAACGGCCGCCATTTTGTTCGAGCGATGACGCTGAACATCATCCCGGTGCTTGCTGCCAGCGGGGTCAAACCGGCCAAGATCGCCAGATAATAACTCCCTTTTAGAATGAAGGCCTGGAAGTCGCTTAATGTTAAGCCGGCTCACCAATGTTGCGTAACCTCCGAAAATGGCAATCAGCAAATAAGCGGAGACAGCGATCAAAATACCACGGCCGACCATCGCCCAGAATTTGGCTATTATCAGCAAACGGCGTGAGTAAGGGAGTGACAGCCACCAGCCGACTGTTTCATTGGCCCATTCGCGTTTAACCACACCGACGGACAGAACAAAGATGATCCATGGTATGACCCAATCGAAATTCCAGATAGCTGTGAGATGGATGCGGTAGGAAAGGCTGAAAAAAGTCGTGACAATCAGAGCGGCAATAAATAAAAAGAAAAGGTAAAAACGGCGCCATTGCTTGTTCATCATCCGATGTCTTTTTGCATCCCGCCGCCGCTTGAATTCGTGCTTAACGAGCGGGATAAACGGATTGTTTTCAGTAGAACGCATTCGAACATCTCCTATCGATAAAGTTTCCGGGATAATTCATTAATCGAGCCGCATTCGCGGCGCAATGATTCAGCGTCACCCGAGAGACGCACGCATCCTTCATCAAGAAAAACAACATCATCGAACAAGCCTTCCGCTTCATGAATCTCATGGGTGCTGATCAGCAGCGTCTGTTCTTTTTTTCGCTGATCGCATCAATTAAACTTTCCATAATCTTTTCTCTCGAAATGCCGTCGATACCTGAGAATGGTTCATCGAGAACAACGAGCGGCACATCACGGGCCATGCATAAAATCAGCATAAGCCGCGCTTCCTGTCCCTTCGACATAGCGCCGGCCTTCATTGTCAGCGGCAGTTTCATCCATTTGGCCAGCCGCCGTGCCTCTTCTAAATCGAAACCGGGAAGAAAGTTTGCCCCCCACTGAAGACTCTGTTCGGCGGTGTAATCCTGATACCAGCGGGCGCGATCGGGAAGATAGGCAATGCCGGCGTTCGTCCGCCAGCCGGGCTGACGGCCAAGCACCGACAGATCGCCGCTGTCGGGTTTTACAAGTCCCATGATAATCCGAAAAAAAGTCGTCGACTACCGGCACCGTTCGCGCCTAAAATGCCGCATACGCGCCCGAATGGAATCTCGAGTGACAAATTCTGCAGGGCGTATTTTTCGTCATATTTTTTGAAAAGGTGACGGGCTTCAATTGCTAATTCGGCCATGCTGCATGTCTCCTCTCTCTTTGTTCAGGGTTTGCAAGTACCGGCTGATGTCGGGCCAACCGAAGCCGAGTCTTTGCATCTTCTGTAAAAAATTGTCGGTATAGACGAAAGCGAGCCGCTCGCGAAAGTTTTCAATTTTCCTGGCGGACGTTGTCACAAAAGTGCCTTGTCCGCGCCGTTTTTCAGTCAGCCCGTCGCGTTCTAATTCTTGATAGGCATGCATGACGGTATTTGGATTTATTTTCAAAGCATGAGCCATTTCTCTAACGGATGGAACTTTTTCTCCCAAGCCGATCTCTCCCTTTGCAATTGAGCTGCGCATTTGATCGAGAATTTGTTCGTAAAGAGGCTGGCTGAAGTCGATGACGAAGAAAGTGAGCCAACCTGTCGTTCATCCATATGCAACCCTCCAATCGGGTATCACCATGACGATTCAGGCGTATTATACCATGTAATACACCTGAACACAAAATATATTTTTTTTGATTTTCTCCGCCTATTTTTAAGGGACAAACTTCTTTTGGACCCGGGTCAAGTTCGAAGGTTGGCAGCGAAAAAAGAGTGGAGCAGGGCAGCACAAGTGATAGTCACCGCTATTTTTAGCAGACATTCAAAAAAGACCTGGTAGATATGCGTAACTGCTTAACTTATTCAAGTGCAAAAAGATACGATGGGGGGCGGTCAGTTTGATACACTAAAGATGTATGTTGGACTATCAGGACTAGGAGGGATTCAAATGATGGAAAGTCTGTCGGACCGCTCAGCATTAAACAATGGGGTGGAAATGCCCCGGATCGGACTCGGCGTCTACAAGACGAAGGATGGCGATGAGGTCATTCGCGCGGTTCAAGCGGCCTTACAAACCGGTTACCCTTCCATTGATACGGCGGCGTTCTACCAAAATGAAACGGGAGTGGGCGAGGGGATCAGACGCTCAGGACTTTCGCGCCAAGAACTGTTTGTGACAACCAAAGTCTGGAATTCGGATCAGGGGTATGAACCCACTCTCAGGGCTTTTCAAACAAGCCTGGAAAAACTGGGACTCAGTTATCTCGACCTTTATCTAATCCATTGGCCGATTAAGGGAAAGCTCAAGGAAACATGGCGGGCGATGGAGAAATTATATAAGGAAGGCTACGTCCGCGCAATAGGCGTTTGCAACTTTAAACCCCGCCACCTTGATGAATTGCTTGCCGATTGTGAATACAAGCCGGCCGTTAACCAGATTGAGCTGCATCCCCGACTGACACAGGAAAAAAAAAGGGCTTATTGCTATGATCACCAGATTCGCGTCGAAGCATGGAGCCCGCTCATGAAAGGGCGGCTGTTTGACAATCCTGTTATCGTCCGAATCGCGGATCAATATCAAAAAACGCCGGCACAAGTTATCGTTCGCTGGGATTTGCAGCACGGTATCATTACCATTCCAAAGTCGATCCATCCGGAACGTATCAGGCAAAACGCCGACGTCTTTGATTTCGAATTAGCACCGGAAGACATGGATGCGCTTGACGCCCTAAATCGGTGCGAATGGACGGGATCCGATCCTGATGATGTTTATGAAAGCGGCAGGCTCGGCGGCCGGAGCTGATATAAAGTGAAACTTCAATCAGTGGGGTTTTCTTCCATCCCCCCTGATTGTTAGTTGCGTCCCACAGGATGTGGCGCCTTTAGTCTGTGTTCCTAAGACCGGGCTTTTACGGGCAGTTATTTTCCACCTATCTTCTTCAAATTTATTGAAGCCTTGAGATGGGAGTTTTACTGACCGTAATGCGGGATAAAGGCATGTATGAACGGGAGCAGCACCTGTCCGGCGTTCGATGTTTAGAAATAGTTAGGCCGGTTTTCCGTGCTGTTTTCGAGGCCCGGGCGGCCAAAGGCTTTGAAAGCGGCTTCCATCCGGATGACTGCATGATGTTGACAATCAGTAGAAAAACAAGATAAGCTGCAGCAATGATCGTAATAAACCAGAGCGTGACGGCCGTGCCGGAGCGATCCATTGACAGGCCGGCTAAAGCCGGGATAATGGCGCTCCCCAGTCCGGAAAAACCGGTGATCAGGCTTGTGACAAGCCGGGAATGATCAGGGAGGGAATGATTGGCATAGACCATTGTGATTGAGAAAATACCTGACATCATCAGACCGAGCATGCCGATGAACAGATAACCGGTCGCGGCACTTTTGCAAAGAATGAAAAGAATCAGCGACACCAGCGCACCGATAATACTGAACAGAAGAAATCGGCTGTAGGTGATTTTGCGGATAATCCAGGATGTAGCGGCTCTGCCGATCACCATAAATGCCCAAAAAAAACACCGATACTGGCAGAAGCATCATAGGACACCATGCCGAGGTATGAGATGAAAAAAGGCGGACAAGAAATTGTTCAGGCTGCCTTCCAGCCCCCCATACAGGAAAACCATCACGGCGAAAAAAAGCAAGGATGATCCACTTCTTTTTGGTCGAAACCGCTTTTTGGCCGTCCTTGCCCGCGGCATCAAGGGGTGCCAGCGACTTGGTCTCCACCTTAGAAAAAGAAATCCGCCGCCATACAAGAGCGAGCGAGAAGGCGAGCGTACTTGTGATCAGAAATTGGAATCGCCAGATATCTAGAGCAATAAACAGGCTGGCGATCAGCGGCATGAAGAAAGCGCCAAGGCCGAATGATACTTCCAGATAGCTCATGGCGACAGCCCGGCGGCCGATGTAGATCTCCATAATCATTGTGGCCACAATGGTGCTGGAGGCTGCCGTTCCCACGCTGTTCAAGAAGAAGAGGAACATGAATAAGCCGAACGGCGCCAGCAGCAAAATACCGAATTGTGAGATGGCAATCATCAGCGCCGCCCACGACAGCACAGCAATGCTTTTTCGGAAAACTTGCCGTTTAAATAAGAAAACACGGAAACACCTGTCAAAAAGCCGACCGAGCCGGTAAAAATAAGCTGCCCGCCCACCGTATAGGACAAGTGATAATGCAAGAGCACTTGCGGCAAGACAGAACCGACGGATGTCGTGACAAGGCCGGCCAAAAAATACATCGCGCATGACGCGAGCGTAAACGTGCGCATGTCGGCATCTCCTTTAGTAAAAAGATTAACAAAAGCATTTCAAACACACTTAATCAAAATGCATAACTCATTGTAACAGGGAAATCCGCCTGATAAAAGTATTTTGGTAAAGATTAAAAAAGATAATAACGTCATGCTTGAGGCAATTAATCTAATGAATTCCAAAAATCAGCATTAGTCTAATATCACTAATTGAGGTATAATATGGTAATTACATAATGGAAACTCATCACTTTCATTGTACAACAGGCGATTTTTTTCTTTTGCAAGATCATCAAAAAACGAGAAGAAAATTTGTGTCCTCTCGTTTTTTGATGATGGGCTGACCCTGTGGGACAGCCTCTTTTTCAATTTAGTTCTTCTCCGGCGTTTTTTCCTTGATGAAGAACGACAGGATAATCAGGAAAGTGATGATTACAAGGCATGTCACTGTCCCGATCCAATTGGCTTTATTAAAAACAAATGAAAGAAAAATCGCGCCAAGGCCGGCAATACCGGCGATGGTCATGTAAGGATAACCGATCATTTTAAAAAACGGCAGCCCGTTGTAATGAGGGCGCAGTTTCAGTTCGGCCGCGCAAATAGCCATCCAGACGAGAATGATCGTAAAGCCCGGAATACTCATCAACTCGTTAATAATCTGTCCTTTTGCCAAATAAGCGAGCAAGATGCCGACCGCAAGAAATCCTGATGTTAAAGCCAGTCCGCCGATGGGGATGCCTTGGCTCGAGATTTTGCGAACAAACTTCGGTGCCTCGCCGCGTTCAGCCATAGCGTAGAGCGTACGCGTTGTGGCGTAAAAACCGGAATTGGCCGCGGATAAAACGGCGGTAATCAGCACAAAATTCATTAAGTGGGGCACACCAGGAATGCCGACAATATGAAAAACCTGAACAAACGGGCTGCTTTCGGTTTGTGAAACTTTATTCCAAGGCATCATCCCGCAAATGACCGTGATCGGCACGACATAGAAAAGAATGATCCGCCATACGACGCCTTTAATGACGCCCGGCAGTGTTTTTTCAACGTCTTTCGCTTCAGTGACGGTCAGACCGATGAGCTCCGATCCGCCGTAAGAAAAGATCACAACAAGGAATGCACTGATCACACCGCCGATCCCGTGGGGGAAGAAGCCGCCATAGCCGAAATAGTTTTTCAGCGGATCGGCATGGCCCGGAATGACACCGAACAAGATCAGCAGCCCTAAAATAATAAAGGCAATAATGGCAAAGATCTTGATGCCTGCAAACCAGAATTCAAACTCTCCATAATACTTGACTTGAAAGAGATTGATGCCAACACATAATATGGCACAAAAGAGAGCCAGCAGCCATAACGGCAGATGCGGGAACCACAGCTGTAAAAAGCTGCCCCCAGCCAATATTTCAACGATAGTGACAATCATCCAGTTAACCCAATAGAGCCAGCCGATAATGATTGACGTTCGAAATCCGAATGCTTTATGAATAAGGTGCTGAATATTGAGTCCCGGATAAACAAGGGCCAATTCGGCAAGGGCCACCATGACAATAAAAAGCAGCAGGCCGCCAAGCAGATAGGCAAAAATCACACTTGGACCGGCTATATTCAGAGTGTCGCCGCTCCCTTTAAAAATACCTGTTCCGATCATCCCGCCGAGGGCCATTAATTGAATATGGCGCGGAAGCAGGCCTTTTTTTAACTCGCGCCCAGTTGTTTCAGCTTTCGCCAAGATAAATCGCTTCCTTCACTCTAGTTGTTAATGGGAAAGCCGTTTACGATTTTGCATAAACGTTTTAAATGGATAAAGCATAGAGTAGTATACTTCTAATCGTGGCAATGTCAAGATAAATAAAAGAACACTTTTTTTTCAAAATGTTCATTGATTAGTTATAGACACACACGCAAAATGAAAGTTGTCCAAATAGAATAATAAGAGCGCTCTAAAATGAAAGGCAATGGTGATGTTTTCATGACGCTCAAACTCTACTTGGATCCCGGCCATGGCGGAGCGGATGTCGGGGCTGCTGGTAACGGTCTGTATGAAAAGAACGTGACATTACAAATTGCCGGAAGCATTCAAAAAATACTAAACGAAGAGTATATCGGCCATGTGATAAAGATGAGCAGAACGAGCGACACCCATCTGCCTTTAAGTGACAGGATCAGCCGGGCCAACAAATGGGGAGCAACTTTTTATCTCAGCATTCATGTTCATTCAGGGGAACAACCCGGATATACGGATTTTATTTATGAAAAATCCGGCAAACAGGAACAGGAAGCGATTTATCAAATGATCATTCATGACGAGGTGGTGTTCGGGCGACAGCGTTTCAGGACAAAGGAAAACAAACCGCAAGCTTCCGCGAGTTGGGGGAATGTCATATGCCTGCGTTAATGACCGAAATCGGATGCCTAAACAGCATCGAAGACTGTAGAAAAATGAAAAAGGAACCGTTCATAGAGCAAATCGCCCGCGGTTACGTGAAGGGGCTGGTAAAGGCTTTTGGCTTAGAGAGACGCCCGAGCCGGGAAAATCCCGATCCGCCTTTTCTCATTATGGTGAAGGTGGGCAGCCTCTATTATTACAACAAACCGAGCTGGCGGGCTAGGGCGGGTATCGCGCACAAGGGTCAGATTTTTACCGTCATCGGCAAGCTGACGAAAAAAAGAGCCAAAATGTATAAGCTGAACAGCGGCCACTACATGACGGCCAACCCAAAATACGTTGAAATCCTGCCGGAATAACAAAACTTTGACTCTTGCGCATTGGCTGTGCAAGAGTCAAATCTGTGTTTAGACGCAAAAAATTTGCCGCGACATTGGCGGCAGTTCGGGTTCTGCCTGTGGGCTTAGGGGGAATATAAAGTCGGGCTTGGAAGCGCACCTGTCGGATCGAAGGGCTAACCTGTAAGATCAGAAGGCTCACCTATCGGATTGGAGTGCTCACCTGTCGATCGGAGCACCGACCGGTCGAATTCGCTGCCTGTCCCCGGCCGGATTAGACATCTTCCAGCGGCCCGGGCCCTTGTACAAACGTTCAGCGGTTTTTAAACAACTTTTCGAGCTTTATTTACGACATTTGACGATTTATTTACAAGATTTGAACTTTTTTAAACAAGTCGGGCCGAGCACGGGGTTGAGCCCGACCCTTTAATCAACTTTCGAACGTTTATTTACAACTTTTCGTGGTTTATTTACAAGATCTCCGCTTTTTTATACAAGTCGAGGCCGAGCATGGTTTTGGTCCGGTGCTTTGAACAACTTTCGACGTTTTATATACGACTTTTCATGTTTTATTTACAAGATCTCCGCTTTTTTATACAAGTTGGGCCGAGCTCGGTTTTGAACCGAGTTTTTAATCAACTTTCTGCGTTTTATATACAACTTTTCATGTTATATTTACAAAAATTTCGCTTTTATATACAAGTCGGGTCGAGCTCGGTTTTGGACCGAGTTTTTAAACAACATTTCATGATTTATTTACAAGATTTTAGCTTTTTCTTATATAAGTCGGGGACGAGCCAGATTGTCGAACGTCATTCGCTGCTTTGCCTGAATTTTTCAGCAGTAAAAAGCGGGAATCATTAAAAACTTTTAAAATATTTCAATAGTTTGGTGGAAGTTTCCGGACAAGGTTGTTATAATTTATCTTAAACGACTAACAAGGGGATGTATGGAAATGAGCCAAACGATAGAAATCAAAAGGGCTTCGCAATTGAAGGCAAAGCCGGATCCCGACAATCTTGGATTTGGCAAAATATTTACTGATCATATGTTCATCATGGATTATAAGGAAGGTAAAGGCTGGCATACCCCGAGGATCGTGCCGTATGCTCCGATCACTCTCGATCCGTCTGCAATTATTTTCCATTATGGTCAGGAAGTTTTTGAAGGCATGAAAGCATACAAAACCGAAGACGGCAGAATTCTTTTGTTCCGGCCGGAAAAAAATATGCAGCGGATGAACCAGTCCAATGAGCGACTGGATATTCCGGCAATCGATGAAGAATTTGTCGTCAAAGCGATTAAAACGCTCGTTGATGTTGAAAGGGACTGGGTGCCGACAAAACCGGGCCAATCGCTATATATCCGTCCTTTTATCATCGCAACGGAACCTTATTTGGGCGTTCGGCCGTCTTCAGAGTATCAATTGATTGTCATCCTATCCCCGGTCGGCTCCTATTACGGCGACCAAATGAAGCCGGTCAAAATCTACGTGGAAGACGATTATGTTCGTGCGGTAAAAGGCGGCGTCGGCTTTACTAAAACAGGCGGCAACTATGCGAGCAGCCTGAGGGCACAGACCAAAGACCAAAGCCGAAGAATTGGGCTATGATCAAGTCCTCTGGCTCGATGCCGTTGAAAAGAAAAAAACGTTGAAGAAGTCGGCAGCATGAATATCTGCTTTAAAGTTGACGGCGAAGTGTGGACACCGGCATTGAACGGCAGCATTCTTCCCGGTGTGACCCGCGATTCGGTCATCCGGCTGCTGAAGCATTGGGGCGTTCCGGTCAAAGAAAAGAAAATTCCGGTTGCCGATATTTTCAAAGCGGCTGAAGAAGGCAAGCTTGAGGAAGTTTTTGGGACAGGTACGGCGGCGGTCATTTCGCCGGTCGGCCAGCTGAAATGGGAAGATCATGTTGTAAAGGTCAACAACGGCGAGATTGGGCCGCTTTCGCAAAAACTGTATGATACGCTGACAGGGATTCAAAACGGCCGCCTGAAAGATGAACTGGGCTGGACGCAAGAAGTAAAGGAATCCGTCGAAAGCAAATAAATTACAGCTACAAAGCGCAGCTCCTATGCGATACAATAAATAATAATCGTATAGGAGCTTTTGTACGTTCGGTGATAAATGTTCAATCCGGCATCCCATATGCCTCTTCAGCACAAAATGGAGCGACCTTAATCTTAAATGGGGTGACTTCAGCAGCAAATGGGGCAACTTCAAACCTAGTGGAGAGAAGCGAAAGGCGCTGAAAGGACCGGCACGGGGAAAACGCGGGCTGGTCGGGCTCAGCCGCCGAAGTCGGGATTTTTGTTAAGAAAAGGATGATGATCGAAGTGGAAGAACGTTTGAATAAACAGGTAAAGAAGATTCAAATCAGCGGCATCCGCCGATTTTTCAATAAGGTGAAAGAATATCCAGGGGCGGTGTCGCTGACGCTCGGCCAGCCGGATTTCCCGACCCCTGAACACGTGAAAGCAGCCGGAAAATCGGCGATCGACCATAACTATACCACTTATACAGAAAATGCCGGGCTTCTCACACTGCGGCAGGCGATTGCGCAATTTGTCGGCGAAAAATATGATCTGCACTACTACGATCCTGAATCGGAAATCATCACAACCGTGGGTGCAAGCGAGGCGATAGATATCGCCTGCCGAACCATTTTGGAGCCGGGCGATGAGGTGATTCTGCCGGGGCCGAGCTATCCGGGATATGAAGCGCCGATCACATTGTGCGGCGCCGTTCCGGTGTACGTGGACACGAGGGACAGCGCATTTAAAATCACCGGGGAGGCCATTTCCCACCATCTGACTGACAAAACGAAATGCGTCATTTTGCCCTATCCGTCCAATCCGACGGGCTCTGTGCTGACCAAAGCCGAACTTGCCGATATCGCTGGAGTGTTGAAGGACAAAGATGTGTTTGTGCTGTCCGACGAAATTTACAGCGAACTGACTTATGGTGCTCCGCACGTGTCCATTGCCGCTTTTCCGGGAATGAAAGAAAAGACGCTCGTCATCAACGGATTGTCTAAATCGCACTCGATGACCGGCTGGCGGATGGGCTACATTCTCTCCGATGCCCCCATTTCCAAACCTTATTAAAGTGCATCAATACAATGTGTCTTGTATTTCCAGCATTACGCAGCATGCGGCGATCGAGGCTTTAACAAAAGGAAAAAACGATCCTGAAGTGATGCGGGAAGCTTATAAAAAGCGGCTTGACTATTGCGTAGGCCGCCTTAAGGCGATGGACATCGACGTCGTTCGACCATCCGGAGCATTCTATGTTTTTCCTTCTATCAAGAAGTTCGGCCTCCGTTCGGAAGACTTTGCGCTTCAACTGCTGGCGGATGCCGGTCTCGCAGCGGTACCCGGCAGTGCCTTTTCGATATACGGCGAAGGTTACTTGCGCCTTTCATACGCTTATTCGCTGGAAACGCTCAAAGAAGGCTTGGACCGTCTTGAAGGTTTCATCAGGGGCAGAAGGTAATTCTGCCGCTGGAAAAAATAAGCATACAAATAGAGGATGGAGCCCTCCGGCTGCTATCCTCTATTCAATATCAAGGGTGTTTCGGGTTTTCGGGTATTTTTTGGTCCGTGAATTTTAAGCACACCGTTTTTAAAAACGGCTTTTGTCCGCTGCTTATAGATGGTGTACGGCAGAACGACGACCCGTTCACTATGATCCATTCGCCGTTCACGGTAGTAATAATTATGGACATCATTCGTTTCTTCCGTGTCGATATCATTGGTTAATGCGATTTTTATCCGATCCCCCAGCAGTTCGATGTGAATATTTTCCCGCCTGGCTCCAGGCAGTTCTGCCGTGACGACCCATTCGCTCTCGGTTTCGTAAACATCAACGGGAAACGACGCTGGAAAAAGCCCTTTTTGCTGAAAAAAAGCATCGATTGAATCAAGAACGCCACGGAAAGGCTGGCTCTGAAAAAAAAAGCCGTCAAGCTGCTGCATGGGAGTCTGATTCATCGGCAGCGGTCGGACAGGCGGACGGCTTTTTGGTTCACGATGATCTTTTTCGTCCATGATGGATCCCTCCTCTTATTAAGCCTACGTTATCGTATGGAGGAAAGAGAAATAGGGTATAGGCGAATAGCCCGGGTGAGCGAATTTCTTGACCACTCGTCTTGTTTGAAAAAGATGATCGGCCGGCCGATTGACATTTAAAAGGTCAGAGCGATGCTTGAAGGATATCCAGGACATCCTGTTTGTTAAGCGATTTAAAGCGGCCGAATTCGCCGAAAGCCATCGCTTTGTCGGCAACAAGGTCGAGCTGGTCCGCGCCGATTTGATAGTCGGCAAGCCGGCTTGGCGCGCCGATGCTGGTCCAAAATTGTCTCAGGTTGTCGATGCCTTCAAGCGCGATATCCCGATCCGTTTTACCGGAAGGGTCAACACCGAAGACGCGGATTGCCAGCTGTTTGAAGCGGCCGACATTTTCATCCAAATTGTGTTTCATCCAGTTAGGAAACAAAATGGCAAGGCCGCCGCCATGCGGAATATCATAGACAGCCGAGAGTGCATGCTCGATGTTATGAGTGGCCCAGTCGCCGGCAAACCCCATAGAAACAACACCTTTAACGCCATTGTTCCGCAATAGAGGATCGTTTCTCGCAGGTCGTAATTATGTAAGTCATCGACGAGCTTCGGAGCCTCTTCCATGACCGTGGTTAAAATGGATTCACAAAACCGGTCCTGCAGCGGAGTATGGGCCGTCTGATGAAAATAGTGCTCAAATACATGCGACATCATGTCGACGATCCCGTAAATCGTTTGGTTTTTCGGTACGGAAAAGGTGTGGGCGGGATCAAGAATGGAAAAACGGGGATACGTGTAAGAGCTGCCCCATCCATATTTTTCATGTGTTTCCCAATTCGTAATCACTGAGCTCGGGTTCATTTCGGAGCCTGTCGCCGCCAGCGTCAGCACCGTTCCGAACGGCAGGCTACCGGTGACATTTCGCTTGTGGGTGATGAAGTCCCATGGGTCGCCGTCGAATTTTGCGCCCGCGGCAATGGCTTTTGTGCAGTCAATGACGCTGCCGCCGCCGACGGCCAGCAGGAAGTCGATACCTTCGTCCGGCAAATATCCACCCCTTTTTTGACCGTTGACAGCCGCGGATTAGGCTCGACACCGGCAAGCTCGAATGTTTCCGCTTCTATGCTGTCGAAGGCTTGTTTTATCTCATCATATAGTCCCGTTCTTTTGATACTGCCGCCTCCGTATACGAACAGAACTTTTTTTCCATATTTCGGCACCTCGGATTTCAACTGTTCAAGCTGCCCTCTGCCAAAAATGAGCTTCGTAGGATTGTAAAAACGCGAAATTATCCACCGTCAATCACCCCATTCAAAGATTCTCACTTTTCTTCTTTTCTAGCATCGCATAATCGTTGTTCGTGAATCAAATGTTTGGACTTGGCCGCTCCATCCCTCTACAGGGGTTTATCCGGACTTTTTATACAAGTCGGACCGGGCCTGGGGTTAAGCCGGACTTTTTATACAACTTTTGAACTTTTATATACGACTTTTCACGTTTTATTTACAAGATTTCAGCTTTTTTATACAAGTACAAGTCGGACCGGGCCTGGGGTTTATCCGGACTTTTTATACAACTTTTGAACTTTTATATACGACTTTTCACGTTTTATTTACAAAATTTCTACTTTTTTATACAAGTCGGATCGGACCCGAGGTTAAGCCGGGCTTTTTATACAACTTTTGAACTTTTATATACAACTTTTCAGGTTTTATTTACAAGATTTCAGCTTTTTTATACGAGTTGGGCCGTGCCGAATGAGGGAAACCGGAACGATCGACATATGCACTGCGGCTTGTTTAAGACCGTAGTCATGAAAGTGCGGCAATCAATTTTTGAGGCTTGTGGACCAAAAAGGAAGTGGATGCATACCAATAATACAAAAAAAAAAAAAAGGGAAAAGTGAATGAGCAGCGAAAAAACAATGCCGACTTACAGCATTTACGTCAATCCTAAGGATTTGATGGCGCTTCGTCAAGATATTTGGCACGGGGAGCTGGCAAAAGCAAGATTGGTGATCGACGAAAACTGGCACAATCAACTTGCTTATAGAGGCTCACATATTCGTAAATTCAAAAAAAAAATCATACCATATTGTGTTTCAACGGCTAACGGCTAACGTCAAAGAGCTGCATCTAAATGCTGAGTACAAGGATCGATCATTATTAAGAAACAAACTTTCGCTTGACTTTTTTTCAAGCATCGGCACATTATCGCCCGAATCTCATCATGTTATTTTGAATGTCAATGGGCGATTTCAAGGTGTTTACCTGCAGCTGGAATCGGTCGACAAACATTTTTTGAAAAAAAGGCATTTGCCATACGGACCCATTTATTATGCAGAAGACGATGATGCTAATTTTTCATTAATCAGCCCCTTTAGTCATAAACCAAAGGAGAAATTTGAATCCGGATATAGCCAAAAAGAGGGGGATGATGAAGACGATGATCACTTGCAGGAATTTATTTATCAACTCAATACCATCCCACAGGCCGAATTTGATCGGGAAATTATAAAATATATTGATGTAGAAAAAAAAATATTATGCTGGTTATCAGGTGTGGTATGCACACAAAATTACGATGGATTTATTCATAACTATGCACTGTACAGGCGGGGAGATACGGGTCTATACGAACTGATTCCCTGGGATTACGATGCGACTTGGGGAAGGAATATCAATGGAAAGATCATGAAATATGATCGCGTGCCGGTCACGGGTTACAACACATTAACAGCCAGGCTGCTTGATGTGTCAGCTTTTCGAAAAAAATACCGCCGATTGTTGGAGGATATACTGAATCAGCAGTTTACAGTCGATTTCTTGCAGCCGGAAATTCTAGACATGCACAAACTGCTCCGTCCCCACGTATTAAAGGATCCGTACATCAAACAAGATATTGGCCGCTTTGATGATGAACCTGAGTCTATTTTCCAATTTATTCAACAAAGAAATCAATATTTGCGGAAACATCTATCAGATTTAGAGTGAGTGATGCTGAACATTGAAAAACGAGTTGGTTGCATCTTGTCCTTTATTCCGTCGCATAAAAAAAAAATTCCACCTTGTATAAGGTGGAATGTCTTAATCTAAGGCAGTTGTAACGTTTCCGCGTCTTACCGGGGCGCCAATTGACTTGAAAGTTTTCAATGTGAGCTAATTCCCGAGTTTTGTCCGGATGAAGGCCTAGTCGTAACATGACTATATGACCGAAAGATTTTTAAAAAGCGCCTCAAATATTTTTGGAAGATTAGAAGGAGACTGTAACAATCCGTCTCCATTCCGCATAAGGAGATTGGCTGTTTTGGAAAGGTTTAAAATGCCTGAATCAGTCATCGACGCTAAAAAATCTTCCTAGCAGGCGAGGCTGCATATTATGATGCGATGTTGGAGAGCTGGAACGTTGAACTACGCGAACTACTGGGACTTGGAAGATCTGGATCATTTTGAACTGTGTGAGTTGCTGGAACGGTTATGACTGTGTTAACTTCCGGAACGCCTGGAAGAACCTGAATACTTATAACTACGGGAGCTTCGGGCACGCTTGGAAGAACTGGAACGCTTATTACTGCGAGAGCTGCCGGAACGCTTGGAAGAACCGGAACGCCCTGAACGGCTAGAGCGTTTGGAAGAACTGGAACGCCCTGAGCTGCTGGAACGCTTGGAAGAACTGGAACGCCCTGAGCTGCTGGAACGCTTGGAAGAGCTGGAACGCCCTGAGCTGCTGGAACGCTTGGAAGAACTGGAATGCCCTGAGCTGCTGGAACGGCTGGAATGCTTGGAAGAACTGGAACGCCCTGAGCTGCTGGAACGCTTGGAAGAGCTGGAATGCCCTGAGCTGCTGGAACGGCTGGAATGCTTGGAAGAACTGGAATGCCCTGAGCTGCTGGAACGGTTGGAACGCTTGGAAGAACTGGAATGCCCTGAGCTGCTGGAACGGTTGGAACGCTTGGAAGAGCTGGAATGCCCTGAGCTGCTGGAACGGTTGGAACGCTTGGAAGAGCTGGAATGCCCTGAGCTGCTGGAACGGTTGGAACGCTTGGAAGAGCTGGAATGCCCTGAGCTGCTGGAACGGTTGGAACGCTTGGAAGAACCAGAACGCTTATGACTGCGAGAGCTGCCGGAACGCTTGGAAGGACCAGGATGTTTATGACTGCGAGGGCCGTGGGAACGCTTGGAGTGTTTTGGACTTTTACTTGATTTTTTGGCTTTACGTGAGCCGCCGGATCCGTCACCAGGATCATTATGCATATAAACACTGGTACCTGATTCCGAAGCAGCTTGGACGGCGCTCGAGACGGTTCGGGTACTCTTAGACTCCGATGAACTACTGCTGCGGGGGATGAGTTTTTGCCTGATGAGTTTTGGCTGCTGGAATGCTTCTTATTTGGTAAAATACGGCTGATGCTCTTTATGTGGATAATAGGAATAAATAATACACTACCCTGAACATTAACGACTAGATTATTTCCTGATATTCTGCTTAAAATACCCTCGACACTTTCCGGTCCGCCTCGATTGATTTTTACTCTTCTATTGATTAATCTTTTTAGTACATCTTCAAAGAAATCTCTCTTAATAAATTTTGGCCTGGTTAGAGGCTGAGAATCACGATCGGATTTGTGTACCGATACGGCCTTAACGTGGGAAGTTTGATAATAGACAAAGCCATCTTTTTTGGTAAAAAGAACGAGGTGATCCGATTGAACGGCTAATAAAACTCCCAATCGGGACTCCGGACCTCCCAAGTTGACCTGTACATGGCGACCAACAAAATCAGAAAGCATGTGAATAGTAGTACTACTAAACAATGTATTTCCTCCCATACTTTTACTTTTGTTTTATGGTGTATATTGCTCATAGTATGTCGTATAGGAAAATGTCGGCATGGTTACATGTATTAATATTTCAATAATAGTCGTTTTGTTTACTTTTAGATTGGTAAAGGTGCCTCTGAATGGGAGCAGTGCCGGCCGGGCATAACTGATAACACAGTTTTTTTTTAAGGAGGAATATGTCCAAATGGGATATGCCGGCGTTTGTCTCAGCAAAAGCGGTACCCGACGGCTTTGCTCATTATCGACATGATCAATGAGTTGAAGTTTAGCAAGGCGCCGCTTCTGCTGGAAGAAATGAAAAAAAAAATCATCACACCTCTAGCAGAATTGCGGCAGAGAGCGAAAGCGGCGGGCATACCGATTATTTATGTTAATGACAATTACGGCATCTGGCAGTCGGAGTTAAATCAGATCGTCAATAAGGCGGTAAAGGGTGCCGGACGGGAATTGGTTGAAAAAATAAGACCGGAATCAGACGATTTTTTTGTAGTTAAACCGAAACACTCCGGTTTTTTCTCGACGCCTTTGTCGACGCTGTTAAGTCAGTTGGGAACGAATACCCTCATCTTAACCGGTGCTGCCGGAAACGTCTGTGTCCTGTTCACCGCCAACGATGCTTACATGCGTGATTACCGCTTATTTATTCCGCAGGATTGCTGTGCATCTAATGTAAAAGAGGACAATGATTATGCGCGCTGAGGATGATGAAAAATGTGCTGCAGGCGGATACTTCCAAACAGGCTGATCTGGATCTCAATCGGATCATTGACAAAGCTGCAGACTCTAAGACAAGGGTTATCTATGAGGGGTGACAGCTATTAAAAAGCTGTGAATATTACCCTAAACAGCGGGAACGGGCGACTGACATCCGGGAGAGCTCTTAGTAAGAATCAGGCTGGACGGATTATTGTCAGAACCAGGCACCCCCGGCTGCAGCCGAATGTCATTCTGAAAGCGGCGACATCTGGTTCGTGAACGCATCATTTTGGTTCGCAAAGGCATCATTTTCGAGCCTGAACGCATCATTTGGCTCGTGAAGGCATCATTTCGGTTCGTGAACGCATCATTTGTGCTCATGAACGCATTATTCCGGTTCGTGAACGTATCATTTACGTTCCAAGCATTCTATAACGGAACACGAGCAAGTGAAACTCATCGGCCTCTAACATTTTGAGGCTCTCTTAATCTTTGACCAATATAAGGTTCCAAATACAAACCTGAAACATACAAGAAAGCCGCGGCACTTGGGCGTTTTTGGTGAACGTGTTAAAATAAAAACAGAATATATTGGAACGGTTCTGCTAGCGGTCCGGCTGAAGGCTGCGGACCGGGCAAAAGAACTTAGGCAAGAGAGAATAAGGTGGTTTCATGGATGCTTGAAAAGGCGCAGGCAGTGTTAAAAAAAAAAATATTTTGGATACGACCACTTTCGCAAAGGCCAGGACGCGATCATTGAACGGATTTTGGAGGGGAAAGATACGGCTGGGATCATGCCGACCGGCGGCGGCAAGTCATTGTGCTATCAGATCCCGGCTTTGCTTCTTCCCGGCATCACACTCGTTGTTTCGCCGCTTATTTCCCTTATGAAAGATCAGGTCGACGCATTGGATAATGAAGGCATAGCGGCAACATTTATCAACAGTTCTCTGTCATTTGAGGAAGGGCAGGAGCGGCTTCATCACGCGGCGAACGGCCGCTATAAGCTGATTTATGTCGCTCCGGAAAGGCTTGAAGTTCCTGCTTTTATAAATGTGCTGAAACGGATGAATGTTTCGCTTGTGGCGGTTGACGAGGCGCATTGCATCTCGCAATGGGGGCATGATTTCCGGCCGAGTTACCGCTATATTGCCAAGATGATTGCCCTTTTCCCTGAAAAGCCGACGGTCGTGGCCCTGACGGCGACGGCAACGCCGAAAGTAACCGCCGACATTTGCCAGCTCCTGAACATCGCGCAAAACGGCGTGATCACAACCGGGTTTGCCCGGGACAATCTCTTTTTCCGGGTGATTAACGGCCAGAGTCCGCGGCTATTTTTAAAAGATTACTTGAAAAAGAACCGGACGCAGCCGGGAATTATCTACGCTTCGACGAGAAAAGAAGTTGATCAGCTGTATCAATTTCTAATTCACGAAGGTTTTGCGGCCGGCAAGTATCACGCGGGGATGCCCGAAGCGGAACGGGCGCTGAATCAGGAAAAGTTTCTTTACGATGATATTTCGGTGCTCGCAGCCACCAATGCATTCGGCATGGGGATCAATAAGTCAAATGTGCGCTACGTGATTCATTACAATATGCCGAGAAACCTGGAAGCCTATTATCAGGAAGCTGGGCGCGCCGGACGGGATGGTGAAAAAAGCGACTGTATTCTTCTGTTCTCGCCTCAAGACATTCGTCTGCAGAAGTTTTTCATCGATCAGTCCGACTTGGATGAGCCGTTAAAAAAAGAAGAATATCATAAACTGGAGCAAATGATCGGTTACTGCCATACCGAGTCGTGCCTGCAAAGCTATATTCTTCGCTACTTTGGCGAAAAAGAGCCGGAACCGTGCCGGCATTGCAGCAATTGCCTGGACGATCGCTCCAAGACCGATGTGACGGAAGAAGCGCAAAAAGTGCTATCATGCGTCAAACGTCTGCGCGAGCGATATGGAAAAATGATGGTGGCGAAAGTCTTGACCGGAGCCGCCGATAAAAAAAGATTTTACAGTACAGTTTAAATAAACTGTCTACATATGGGATTATGAAGGGAAACTCGCAAAGGGAAGTCGGCGAGTTCATTGATTTTTTAACCGCGGAACAGTATCTCGTTCAGCAGGGCGGAGCCTATCCGACACTGGCACTTACGGCCCAATCCGTGCCGGTATTAAAGGGCGAGCGCCATGTTTATAAGAAAGGAAAGGTGAAGGCGGTTGAGCTTGAAGTTCATAACGAACTTTTCGATCGCTTGAAACAATTGCGAAAAGAGATCGCTCAGAAAGAATATGTGCCGCCGTATATCATTTTTTCTGATCAGTCGCTTCGGGAAATGAGCGCAAAACTGCCGCAGACCGAGCATGATTTTCTGATGATAAAAGGCGTCGGCCAGCAAAAGCTTGAACGGTACGGCCCTGCTTTCTTGGAACTGATTGCCAGCTATCAAGCGGAGCAGGAAGCAAGTGCGGGCAAAGAAGAATGAAGGACAGTTTGGAATCACGAAAATTTAACGGATTTCCGACAGAAGTCTCCCATCCTCAAGGAATGTGAAGGGCATAGCCCAATGAGTAGGTGGGAGATGAATGCCGGTTAGCTTTAGCCAAAGTCTATGATATAATCAGTCTTAGATAGATGAGGGACTGATATACCAATGAAATTAGACAGTAATAATCATTCAGTGTTCCTGATGTATTATCATCTTGTACTTGTTGTGAAATATCGTAGAAAAGTCTTTGACACTGAAATATCTGATTTTGCAAAAGAAATGTTTGTTGAAATTGGAAGCAAATACAATATCATTTTAGTGGAATGGAATCATGACAAAGATCATGTCCATATCTTATTCAAAGCACACCCCAACTCTGAATTATCAAAATTTATCAACGCCTATAAGAGTGCTAGTTCTCGATTGATAAAAAGAGACTTTCCATACATAAGAAAAAAACTTTGGAAAGAAATGTTTTGGTCGAGAAGTTTTTGCCTGCTAACAACAGGCGGTGCTCCCGATAGATATCATTAAGAAATATATCGAGAATCAAGGTCAAAAGTGAGGTGAGAATGGATATGACTAAGCAAAACAAAGCCTTCAAATTCCGTTTGTTGCCAAATAAAAACCAAGAAATATTATTAGCAAAAACTTTCGGATGTGTCCGATTCGTCTATAATAAAATGCTTGCGGAACGACAAGAGACTTACGAAAAATACAAAGATGACAAAGAAACGCTTAAAAAACAAAAGTTTCCAACTCCTGCTAAGTATAAAGATGAATTTCCATTTCTAAAAGAAGTAGATTCATTATCTTTAGCAAACGCACAAATTAACCTTCAAAACGCTTATAATAATTTTTTTTGAAGATCGTGCGGAATTTCCGAAGTTCAAAAGTCGAAAGCATAAGCAGTCATATACAACCAATTTAGTGAATGGCAATATCGAATTGCAAGACGGTTATATCAAATTGCCTAAATTAAAATTAGTAAAGATGAAACAGCATAGAGAAATTTGCTGATTATAAAATAAAATCCTGTACTATTTCCAAAACAAAATCAGGAAAATACTATATTTCTATTTTGACAGAATATGAGAAAGAGATTAAATCTGTTATCATCAAAAATGTTGTTGGATTAGACTTTGCTATGAATGGCCTATATGTTGAAAGTGAAACAGGGTGAGAAAGCCAATTACCCTCGTTTCTATCGACAATCATTAGACAAACTTGCAAAAGAACAGCGTATCTTATCTCAAAGAAAGAAAGGTTCTGCACGTTGGGAAAAACAACGTTTGAAAGTAGCAAAACTGCAAGAAAAAACAGCCAATCAACGTAAGAACTTTCTTCATCATAAGTCAAAAGAATTATCGTCAAACTATGATGCGGTTATTATTGAAGACTTAGATATGAAAGGGATGTCTAAAGCCCTTCACTTTGGTAAAAGCGTCCATGATAATGGTTGGGGCATATTCACTACGTTATTAGGCTACAAACTAAAAGAACAAGGGAAACAATAAAAATTGATAAATGGTTTCCTTCTACAAAAAAATGTTCTTGTTGTGGTGCAGAAAAGCCTATGACACTATCTGAACGCTTATATCAATGTTCTTGCGGTTATGTGGCTGATCGTGATTATAATTCAGCCATCAATATCAAAAACGAAGGATTACGCTTATTAGCATTAGCATAAAAACAAAAACTCTTGGAACAAGAGGGTTAGCTCGGTCATTTTTCGTTAGCTAGTAAAAGTAACGATAAGTCGAGAAGCCCCCACTTCAAGCACCGTAAGGTTGGTTAAGTGGTGGGTAGTTCACAGCTCCCTTTATCCCTTGAGGCTATTTGTTTGGCCTCAGGGCATTGATCGTGTAAAATCGGATAATAGCCATTGACCATGCCCGGGTGTGAAACCTGAAATCGCTGGTTTCTTTTATGGCATTTTAATAAAGGGAGGTTTTGGACTAAATGAGTGATGCACAGTTTGAACAAACTGTGAAACGCGGCCCGATCATCACGGTCGCTTTGATCATCGGGGCCTTTGTTGCTATATTAAATGAAACCTTTCTTAATATTGCCTTATCCGATTTAATTCGCTATTTCAATGTCTCGGCAACAACCATCCAGTGGCTGACAACAGCTTATCTGCTGGTGATTGGCATCCTGATGCCTGTGACTGCGCTGCTGTCGGGGTGGCTCACAACCCGGCAGATGTTTCTCGGTGCAATGAGCCTTTTTCTTGCCGGCACACTTATCTGTGCGCTTTCGACGAGTTTTTCTTTTCTTTTGATTGGCAGAATTATTCAGGCGGCGGGATCCGGCTTGATCTTGCCTGTGATGATGAATACGCTTTTGCTGATCACCCCTCCTGAAAAGAGAGGCGGGGCGATGGGGCTGATCGGTCTTGTGATCATGTTTGCTCCAGCGCTCGGCCCGACGCTGTCCGGTTTGATTCTATCGATTTTTTCCTGGCGCTGGCTATTTTATCTTGTCATTCCGCTGGCCGTCTTTTCGATTGTGTTTGCTTCGCGCTATTTAAAGAATGTATCGGAAGTGACGCGGCCGAAAGTAGACATTTTATCGATCGTTTTATCGACAATTGGCTTCGGCGGTCTGGTTTATGGACTGGGTTCCGGCGGTGGACGGCTGGGTACAGTTTTTCTCATCGCCGGGGCGGTGGCTTTGCTTCTGTTTGTCTGGCGACAGCTGACCGCTCCCTCTCCGATTCTCGATCTGCGGGCATTTAAGTATCCGATGTTTGCGCTGTCCACCTTTATTTTGGTCTTGGTGATGATGACCTTGTTTGCCACGATGATTTTGCTGCCGCTCTATCTTCAGAGGGCACTCCTCTTGACGTCGCTGGCGGCGGGGGCTGTTTTGCTGCCGGGCGGCCTGATCAATGGGCTGTTGTCGCCGGTCATGGGTACGTTTTTTGATCGGTTCGGCCCTAGATGGCTTGTTCCCCCCCCCTGGCCGTCATCAGTCTTGTGATCTGGCTGATGAGCAGGCTAACCGCTTCGGAGAGAGAGCATTTGGTACATGATCATTTTATACTGTGCGCTGCTCGTCGGCATGGCCATGGTCATGATGCCGGTATCCACAACAGGTCTGAATCAGCTGCCGAAAAGGCTCTATCCTCATGGGACAGCGATTATGAACACGCTGCAGCAGGTTTCAGGAGGAATCGGCACGGCCGTTTTTGTCGGCATTATGGTTTCCGGACAGCACTCCTACCTAAGCCGGGTGCCGGATCCGGAAGCGCCGCAGCAGATTTTGAACGCCATGATTTCCGGACTGCAGCTGGCATTTTTGATTACAATGGTTGTGGCATTGGGAGCCTTTATTCTCTCACTTTTCTTGAAACGAACGAGCGCACCAAAGGAGGAACGGACGGAAGGGGTACAACAATAGAACGGCCGTCCGTTTAGAACGCCGGGGGCAGCACAGCTTGATAACCGAAAAGAGGATCATGTATTTTAGAGACAGTCGCTCCTGAGAGCCCTGGTTGTCATTCCGGAATGTTGGCGCCGCCCCAAATTGCCGCAACAAAAAGGGGACAACTCGGTTGGAGCCCGTGACTGATGTCAATAGAATCGTCAAAGTTTTGGTTAAATCAAAAATAAACGGCGGGAATGCCCGATTTCGCGACATTTCCGCCTCTGGTTTATTCAAGCAATTTAGGAATTAATAAAGTGAAACTTCAATCAGTGGGGACTTTGTTATATCCCCCATTGATTGTTAGTTGAACCAATCGGGCGTTTATGGGCAGTTGTCTCCCACCTATGCTTCTTCGAATTCATTGAAGCCTTGAGGCGGGAGTCTTACTGCCCGTTAATGCGGGATAAATGTATTCATTATGGCAATAATCAATTTACCCCAATCGTTCCTTTGGGATTGGGTCCATAAACGTTACTGTTATCCTGGCTGTCTGTGCAGGTGAAAATAAGCAGTACAATCCATCCGGCAATAGGAATAAGTCCAATAAGTATCCACCAGCCGGTTCGGCCGATGTCGTGAAGCCGACGGATATCGACAGCGAGAGAAGGAAGAAGTATAGCTAGCATATACAGGATGTATAGGACCGGAAAGTCGTTAAAAAGAAAGGTATCGATGAGTCTGACAATAATGATTGCAATAGCATTAAAAAGAGTGAACATCCAAAATTCCGTCCGCGTCGCCCTGCCGCTAAAACCTACATAGTTCTTAAGTACATCAAAATACCAGTGCATGAAAAAACCTCCTTTGGAAAAATTATGATATTTTGCAGACAAGTTAAGTGTATTCGATGTATCTAAAAAAATAAATGAATAATTAGTCACAGTTTTCAGTATTATGGGAAAGAAGTCAGGTTAATTGGATCGTAATAGCCAAAAAGACCTCGCTCCTATAAACTGTTTTTGCTGCAGTAAAAGCCCGCATTTTTGGGGCACGCCGATTTTACACAGTATTTTTAACCGGCGGCTAGAGAATGAAAATGACTATTTAATTCTTGAAAGAGTGCACTAAGCGCCGATAGATTTGTTCGAGTACATGGTACATCTATATCCTGCTTACAGTAAATATTGGGCCAAAAATGGAGAGTAGAAGTATTGTACGCTCGCCTTGTTTTCTATCAACAATAGTATTACTAAAGTAAAGGGAAAAAGTTCCATTATACTGAATAACTCTCAGGCGGCCGGATACGGCGAAGGTTCGTCTTGCCTGGAAAAGTGAAGATAGGTTGGCAATTATTGTGAATCCCTTGAAAAATCCAGCCGGACTTTGTACAATAGTGGATGTTGTAATTGAATAACCGACATCCTCATCATATGAGATGGGGTAGAGGTTGCGAGGTTTATGAGTCATGCATGGGAGGCAAAAGGATGCCGGTGACTATGCATAAAAGGAAACATCGCCGAAGCGCGCCTTGATCCTTTGCCTGGCGTGCTGGGACTGTTTTCGAAGAGGAGCAGGACTGTCACATGGATAATCATGTGATGTGCTATCGAAGGAAGATATGGGTGAGGATTTTTTATAGTTCATTTCCGCTTTGAACGCATATCAGCCGTTCGGCGGTTTTTTTGTGCCCGATGTCTTCCTGACATCAAAGAGAGGAAGAGCTATATGAGGCAAGTTTCAAACACATCAAACGGGCTCCGGCGCGGATTGAAATCACGGCATTTGACGATGATCGCTTTGGGAGGAGCGATTGGGACCGGGCTGTTTCTGGCCAGCGGCAACGCGATCTACACAGCGGGGCCGGGCGGAGCGCTGCTGGCATACGCTGTGATCGGCATCATGGTTTATTTTTTGATGACAAGTCTTGGCGAACTGGCGTCATTCATGCCGACAAGCGGTTCATTTAGCACTTATGCCACAAGATTTGTCGACCCGTCGCTCGGTTTTGCTTTAGGCTGGAACTACTGGTATAACTGGGCGATTACGATTGCCAGCGAACTGTCGGCGGCCACCGTGATTATGAAATTTTGGTTTCCGCACAGTTCATCGATTTTGTGGAGCGGACTTTTTCTATTATTATCTTTTTAATCAACGCTTTATCGGTCAGAGGATATGGTGAATCGGAATACTGGTTTTCATTTATAAAAGTGGCAACTGTGATTATTTTTATTGTTGTCGGTTTGCTGATGATTTTTAAAATTATTGATGGCGGCGCGCCTGGATTTCAAAACTTTACCACGGGAGATGCACCTTTCCACGGTGGTTTCTTAGCTGCATTCGGAATTTTTCTCGCGGCCGGCTATTCTTTTCAAGGAACCGAACTGCTCGGCGTTACGGCAGGAGAAAGTGAAGATCCGAAGAAAAATGTACCAAAAGCGATGAAAACGATTTTTTGGCGGATTTTGCTTTTTTATATTTTAGCCATCTTTGTGATCAGCATGATTATTCCTTATACGAGCCATAATTTGTCGGTCACAGACCAAGTCATGGTCAGCCCGTTCACGATGGTGTTCCAAAAAGCAGGCCTGGCTTTTGCCGCTTCGGTGATGAATGCGGTCATCTTTACAGCGGTGCTTTCCGCCGGCAATTCAGGGCTCTATGCATCCACACGGATTCTGTATGCGCTCGCTGTTGAAGGCAAGGCGCCGAAGTTTTTAGCAACGGTTAACAGCCGCGGCATCCCTATTTATTCACTCATCATCACAGCGGCGTTTGGCTTTCTGGCGTTTTTCGCCTCGCGGTTCGGCGACGGTGTTGTGTACAACTGGCTGCTGAGCGCCTCCGGTATGTCCGGCTTTATCGCCTGGCTCGGCATCGCCGTCAGCCATTACCGCTTCCGCAGAGCTTATGTTGCGCAAGGCGGCAATCTCGCGGATCTGCCGTACCGGGCAAAATGGTTCCCGTTTGGCCCGCTTTTCGCCTTTGCCGTCTGCTTAATCGTTGTGATTGGCCAAAGCTACAGCCTGTTTTCCGGCGGAAAAATCGATTGGGCCGGATTGACGGCCGCCTATGTCGGTATCCCTGTTTTCCTGATCGTTTGGCTTGTTTATAAGTGGAAAAACGGGTGCCAAAAATTATTCCTTTGGATAAATGTGATATCTCGCCTCACCGAGACTAGCGGACGAGGTTCAATTTAATAATGAAAAAGGCGGGAGGCGCGGAGCCTTCCGCTTTTTTGCGTCCCCGGATTTGAGTAAGGGTTCGGGCTCAATATGGGGAGCATTAAACATTTTTCAAAGGTTATGCACAGGATTGTGAGATTTATGAACAAGGATGCCAGTCGATAAAAAACGTTCAAAGGCATTATGAATAAAGTTACGCAAGTTATGCACAGCTTATACACAGCTTATTAACAATTAGTTGCGGAAGGGGACGGGTACTTATGCACAACTTTCTCGAATTTGTAAACAAATTGATATTTTAAAAAAACATGGACATTTAAACTTATAAACAACGGATAACCTCAAAATATACGGTTCCGCAGAGGTGCGCTCTCATTCAGGCGTGTCTCCGCCCCCGGTCCCGATGATCTTGGCGAATTCATGGAGCGCTGCCGACGCTTCGCTATCTTTTTGGTGATAAAATAAGTGGGAACCGTGGCATATTTGTCAGGAAGGGGAATGCGCACAAGGCCCGGATCCTGTTTTTTTAAAATGGCCTCGATCATGATGGCCATCCCCATTCCGGCCTTGACGCAGCCGATGATCGCTTCGACTGTGCCGAACTCGAGAATACGCCGGGGGTAGATGCCTTCTTCGTGGAGCCACTTCTCAAGCCTGTTTCGATAGTAGCAGCCGTGGCTGAAAACGAGCAAGTTGGATTGGCTCAACTCGGTAATCGAATCAAGCGGTCGGCTGCCGATCAGCGTCAAGGCTTCTTCGCGGAACAGCCGGGCGGTCAATTCGGAATGATGCACGTCTCCGGCAACAAAAGCACCATCTAGTTTTCGCTCGCGTACAAGCCGGATTAAATCGGCCGTCGTATGCGTTTCTAAAATAAGATCGACTTCTGGAAACGCTTGGCAGTAGGCGGCGAGCAGCGGCGGCAGGCGGACGGCAGCCGTCGATTCCGTGAACCGATTCTCAGTGTTCCGGACGGGCTGCCGTTTCGTTCTTGAACGGCAGCAATCGATTGATCCATCAGTTTGAGCATCTGTTCGACATAGGGTAAAAGCGTCTTTCCATTGGCGTTCAAATCAACGCCTTTTCCGTTGCGGTAAAACAGCGGTGTGCCCAGCTCCGATTCCAAATGTTGAATTCTCATTGTGACAGTCGATTGCACATAGTTCATTTTCTGGGCCGCACGCGAGATCGCCCCTTCATCGGCCACCGCCTTAAACACAATTAAATCTTTAATATCCAAAAGCACTCCCTCCCAATCAATTTTTTTGATATCAAATATTCTTAATATTCATTTTACATGATATTAACCGCCTTTTAAAATGAAAGGTAAAAAGGCGGGAGATAGGATGGAACCAAAAAAGTTTGAGGATAGCAAACCGATTAAAGTCGAGGGCGGTGCTTATAAGTGGGTTGTGCTGCTGCTCGCCACATGGGCGCAAGCGAGCGCCAGTTGATTAATTATGGGGTCGGGCCGCTGGCGTTATTTTGGAAGCAGTCTTATCACTTGACGCAGATGGAGACGGGGACGCTTTTGTCGGCGATCAGCATCGGCCCGCTGTTTTTTATGCTGCCGGCCGGCTGGCTGCTCGATCGCTGGAATGAGCGTCTTTTTATCGGGCTGGCCTCCGTTTTGCTCGGCGTGAGTATTCTTGTGGTGAATGGGGCCGGCGGTTTTGCCGGATTATTGGGCGTTTTGTCAGTGACCGGCATCTTTTACAGCGCGGCCCAGCCCGGCGGCAGCAAAGTCATCGTGGAGTGGTTTTCAAAGAAAAACCGCGGGCTGGCGATGGGGATCAGACAGGCGGGTATCCCGGTTGGCGGGGCCATCGGCGGTCTTGTGATCCCAGTCGTCTCGGCTAGATACGGCTGGAGCTATGCCGTCGACCTATTATCGGCTTTATGCATCTCAGCGGGACTGCTGTTTTTGCTTTTTTACAAGGAGCCGCCGGCGGTTAACGCTGCTTCGCGCCCGGCCAGCCCGGATCTTCTGAAACAGCTGAACGCGATTATAAAAAATAAAAAGCTGCATCCGGTCTTCTTTGCCGGCATGGGCATGATTTCTTTGCAAATCGTGATCATCGGCCATTTCACCATTTTTCTGGTCAAGGATCAGGCCCTATCGCCGGCTCGTGCCGGACTGATTTATTCAGTTGCCCTGTTCAGCGGCATGGCCGGTCGGATTCTCCTTGCCTTCGCCAGCGATAGGATTTTTCACGGCGACCGGCGCAAACCGCTGCTGCTTTCCATTCTTGCCGCGTTCGTTTCCGTCTGCTTTCTCGCCGCCGGTGCCAGGCCTTTTCCAATTTGGGTGCTTCTTCTAGTCAGCGGCTGGCTCGGTTTTTTCGGAACGGGGTGGTACAGCCTTTTTATCGTTGAGGTTGCCGAAAGGGCGTCGAGAGAAGCCGTCGGGCTGACAGTCAGCTTTGCCCTGACGCTGAACCAGGCGGTGATTATCCTCGCGCCGCCCGCGTTTGGCTGGATTGTTGACAGGGCGGGCTATCCCCCGGCATGGCTCGCTGTTTCCTGCCTGCTGCTGCTTGCGGCCGGCGGACTGTTGAAACGTCCCGGGCGCGTGAAAAAAGATTCATAGGTGGAGAAGGGTAAACGAATAGTGCCCCCTTTGCTCAATGCTTATTGCTATATAGTCGGCCGGGATTAGCCGCTCATTCCCTTTTACAACCACTGTTTAAAATTTGACACATTTCCTCTTAAAAATCCAATTGACGACAATAACGGGTATCCATTATAATTATATCAAAATATTCTAATAATTAAAAAGGGCATCAAGGGCAGATTTCGGGATTATTTTTTTGCAAGCAATATTTTATCCTGGAATCTGCTTTTTTGAAGCCTTTTAGGGGGAGAAAAAATGTATAAGCGAGCGATCAGTATTTTGCTTTGCCTAACACTACTGATCAGCATCCTGCCGATGGACGCTTTTGCTAATGATTCGCAGGTGATCGCAAAGTATGCCAGTGGAAACAGTCCCCCCTCGTCGGAAGTGAAAAAAGCGATTCCGGCCGATCTTGTCGAAACGCCGGACAGACCGGATGTGAACAGCTCTGCTTATTCCGAAACCGATGCGACCAATAAAGGCCGGGGCTGGCTGGATATCTCCTGGGATGCCGTTCCAAATGCAACGGGTTACAAAGTACTGATCTACAATGGGAAAAAATCTGCGGAATACAGCGTCGGCAATGTCACGAAATGGTCGACGAAAGGCCAGAATATTTGGCCGACGGACAGTGAAATTGCCGCCGGAAAGTACGCCCTGCATAGTGATAGGAACGGGGCGGAACTACCGATTGATCCGAACCCGGTCTATAAAAATTCGGCGGCTGACGGCGGTGATTATGCGTCCTTCCATCGTTATTCAATTCGCGTAAAAGCCGTGTCGGAACTCGGGACGACGTCGTCTTCAGACTCACAATACGGTTATATATATTCACTAGAAACACCTAAAAATGTGACCGGAAGCGGAGAACTTGTGGATCCTGTCACCAATAAGGGCGCCCTGACGATTAAATGGGATGCCGTTTCAGGTGCCGGCGGTTATAAAGTCGAACTCTTTGACGGGAAGGCCTATAAGTCGTTTGATGTCGGCAAAGTGACATCCTGGAATACTTCGGGGCAAACCTTGTTTAATGATGTCAAAGATTTGCCGGCCGACCCGACTCAGGCTTATCAGGAAAATGGGGCGGCGCAATCGTTCATTGATAAAAAAGCGTATCAATTCCGAGTCAAAGCCTATCGGTATAATGACGAAACCGCCCCGTCAAGCGAACAAGATAAGATGAGCGGCGAACGGGGACTAAGCGGGCCGTCAGCCACCGCGTACCGTTCAATCCCCATGCGTGAGGATTTGCTGGGGCTTGAAGACTCCTTCACATACGGCACGCATGAAATGGGAAACGCGGATGTCTCCGTCAACGTGACGGCCGGCAATATGGTGATGACGTTCACCGACCAGTCGCTATTCACACGAGGCCCGCTGGATTTTGATTTGACCAGAACCTATAATTCCCGCTCCAATCGGCCGTCAGCATTCGGCAATGGCTGGACATTTGCCGGGAATGAATCGCTGACCAAGAAAGACACGAGTGATAACGCGACACTGTACTATGAAGATGAAGATGGCACGCGCCATGAATTTGATTATGACACGAGCAAAAATGCCTATGTGTCCCCGAAAGGCAAATACTTGACGTTAACAAAAGAAACCGTGAACGGGGCGGCGGGCTACCGGCTCAAAGACACCGATGGGTTCTCCAAACTATTTGAGCAGGATCTAAGCGATGCGGCGAAATATCGTCTGTCGGCCTATCAAGATGCCAATAAAAATCGGATCCTCTTTAAGCATACGGGCGATCAGTTAACAGAAATCGCGGAGGTGGACGATTCAGGGAATACCGTTCGAAACAGCATCAAGCTGAGCTATACCGATGGTCTGATCACAGCCGTCACTTTCAAAGATCGTTCCATTAACTATCAATATGATAATCATCAACTCGTCAAGACAACGATCAAGGCCAGCGGGACTTCGAAAACTTTAACAAACAGTTTTGACTATGATGAAGACGGCCAGATGAGCGAATACACGGATAGCAAGGGAAATGCCGATACCATCAGTTATGACGGTCACCAATTGACCCTTCTGGAACCGCAAAAATCCGGTGCCGAATCGGTATCGACAATGTACCGGTATGATGATAAAAAAAAACAATACCTTCGAGGCCAGCGATACAAGCGGCCGGACGACAACCTATAAGCGGGATAAAGATCATAATACCTATGCCGTCATTGAAACGGAGAACGCGGACGGCACCACGTCGAAAGTGACTGAAGATGCCAACTACAATGTGCTCAGCGAAACGGATGAGAATGGGAAAACAGCCACCCATACTTATGATGGCCGCGGCAATGTCCTCAGTGATACGGACAAAGAGGGGAAGCCACCACTTACCGTTATGATGATCAAAATCATGTGATCGAAAAAGTGGACCCGGATGGAACGAAGACGACGAATCAGTACAGCGGCGATAATCTGACGCGCTCGCAGATCGGCGAAGAAGTGACGCAGTACGAATACGATGCCTACGGCCGCCAGACCAAGGTCATCTATCCGAACGGAACGTACAGCACAACGGCCTACCAGGACAGTGATCTGAAGGAAGTCGAGAAAGACGCCAAAGGGAACACCACTTCCACTACTTACAATGATTATGGACAGACCATCAGCGAAACCGATGCCGACGGGCGGACGACGAGCGAAACATATGATCCGCTGAATCCGGAAATCAAAACTTCGGTGACTGACGGTAATGGTCACAAGACGAGCTATGCCTATGACGATAACGGGAATATGACCTCGCTGACCAATGCTTCAGGCAAGACAAAGACCTTTACGTATAATGGCAATGATCAGCTGCTGACGACCGACCGAGTTTCCGGTCAGCGGCCAGACCACGATGAAAACGACCAATACGTATGATGATAATGGAAATCTGTCTAAAGTGATCGAAAACTCGGGGATCGTAGAACAATATAGTTACGATGATGTCGATCAGCTGACTAAAGCGGTCATTCAGAAAAACGGGCAAAACGTTTTGGGATGGACCAATACGTATGATGATGCCGGGCAGGTCATCGGTCGAACGTTGACCGATTTAACGACCAATACACCGCTTGTTCAGAAAAAAATGGACCTATACGGCTGATAACCAGCTAGCGACGTTCACTCAGGGTGTATTTTTTTCAACTGAAAAATGGTTCTTACGAATTTTTGAGGAAGGTAATTATTTCCTCATCAAAGGGGGTATAGTTCTTTAGGAACCTAATTTATTTAAAATTGTATTGCTAATAATTAACCATTTATGGTTCTGATATTTTATTATTTGAATAATGTAAAGAGTCGCCATAATTATATTATTAAAATTTATATGGAAGTTGGGAGGTGTTTTTTAATGGATGAATATCAAAATTTTTTAAAAAAACTTATGGAATCCTGAAACTTATGACAGTCTACGTCGTCAACTTATTCCCTCGTTTGATCTTCTTTATAGCAGTGCCGTACGTGCAGTTGCTATGTCTGTTCCGGAAAATGCCAAAATCTTAGACTTAGGTGCTGGTACTGGGCTTCTCAGTGCAGCAATTCGTAAAGATTTGCCAAGTGCCCATTTAACCCTAGTAGATCGATCGGTGTCAATGCTTGATCAGGCAGTATCAAGATTCTCTGGCGACGAAAGGATGAATATTCACGTGGCTGATCTCGGTGATCCTCTTCCTGAAGGGCCATTTGACGCTGTCGTCTCCGGCTTAGCCATTCACCATCTTACGGATGATGAAAAAAAACGTCTTTTTGCAAGAATCCATGTAATTCTTAGTTCAGGCGGTTTATTTGTGAATGTTGAACAAGTATCAGCTCCTAGACCTTTTTTTTTAAGTGATGTGACGTACTCTACAACACGAAAAGCATGTTAACGAATCAAACACTCCAGAGAATGAATGGGCAGCAGGTAAAGAGCGAATGAAGTATGATTTACCGATTGATGTACAAACTCAACTAAAATGGCTGCGTGCGGCAGGTTTTGATACTGTGGATTGTTTGGCAAAGGACTGGAGGTTTGCTACATACGCAGGATGGCTGCGCACTTAAAACTACAAATTATAATCTTATGTTATTTATCTCTGTGCATATAAGATAAAAAAAATTTACAGCTGATGCTAAGTGAGGTGTTTTATGTTATATCAATCAATACATGAGATAGCAGAGTTACAACCCAATTCTGTCGCAATTAAGATTGCTGACGGAGAATCGAAGACTTATTCTGAGTTAATCGATTATACTGATCGTATTGCGTCTGGCCTTATATTACGAGGAATTGGCGTGAATGATGTGGTTGCAACGGCTCTTCGAAATAGCATTGGTTATGTGGCACTAATATTGGCGGTCGCGTCGTTGGAGGAGCTCGTTATGTTCCTCTAATGGAAAATTTTGAACCAGAAGAGATAGAAACTGCACTATTGTTAAGTAGTCCTAAATTATTAGTTGCTGATAGATGTCTTCTAAATGATACATTGGAGATAGTTCATATTGATGATTTGGTTGCTAAATTCCCTCTTCCACTTAATGACAAACGAGCACAGAATATCGGTCTCTTCCGTTTATTATGGACCTCTGGTTCAACCGGATTTCCAAAACAGACTGCATGGAAACAAGATAAATTTGTATCAGAAAGGAAACGCTGGCTCAAGGATGTTGATATTTCAAAAGAAGATATTTTCTTTTGCCGTCATACTCTTGACGTCGCTCATGCAACAGATTTGCATGTGTTTGCGGCATTGCTGTCAGGAGCGGAGTTAGTGCTGGCCGATACGAAACTACCACCTAACCAGCTCTTACGGCAGATTGAAGATTGCGGTGCCACTGCGATGAGTGCATTACCAAGTCATTACGCAGAATATATACAAGCAGGTGAGGAGTTCGGTAGTCCAAACCTTTCACGTATGAGACGGCCTTTATGCGGTGGAGCCTATCTTAGCCCACTTATAATTAAGAAAGCTTACAGCGTGCTTGGTATTCATATTCGACAAATTTATGGCTCTACAGAGTTTGGTTTAGCACTCGGCAATATGAATGATGTACTTCAAACTAATTTGAAAATGACCCCGGTTCGGGGAGTTAAGGTTCGGATACAACCGTTTTCATCTGATAACCCAGATCTAGGAGAGTTAGTGTTAAGTTCTAAGTGTACGAGTGAAGGCTATCTTAATAACAAAAAGGCTCACGACCGCACTTTCAGAATGTCTGAATTTTGGACTGGTGACCTTGCTCGTCGTGATAATGAGGACTCTTACCAAGTGCTTGGTCGCTTCTCTGAGATATTAAAGACTCCTGAAGGGCCAATTGCCACTTCAGTTTTAGACGAAGAAATTGCGGCTTGCAGTCTAGTAGCTGAGAAGTTTGTATGCCGATTTTTCCAGGGGAGTATCGTAATGAAGTATGCATTGTTGTTTGTCCTTTTCCAAAAGTGTTAACAGATGAGGTCTTAAAAGCGGTTCGTACAATCATTTGTAAGTATGATTTGAAACATGAGATTCACTTTGTTGATATAATTCCACGTACCCCAGTAGGAAAACCTAACAAAGCCGTTATTCGCAAAACATGGATTGATGTATCAGAAAGGAACGAATTTAATGAATAGCATAATTGATGATGTGGTCAATTGCTCTATTTTCAATAATTTAGGACCGGTAAAAAAACACTAATTATGCTTCATGGTTGGGACAAACTCAATCTTGTTTAACGAAGTTGCCTCTCATTTAGCAAATAAATATAAAGTCATTACGTTAAATTTGAGAGGTCATGGGAGTACTCCTATTGGTTCACGGTCATTCACCCTGAAGAGTCTAGCAAGGGATCTATAAATATAACGATATATCTAAAAATAAAAAATATTACTTTTTTTTTGAGTTTCTAGGCGCAACAGTTGTTTTCAAATACTAGGACATATATGGAATGTCGAACATTGACAAGATCGTGTTTGTTGAACAGAGTTCTTATCTGCTTCTTGAACCTGAATGGGAGCATGCGGCATTTGGTGCCCTTGATCGGTTCGGGGCCCAAAAATTTTTGCAGTTGATTAATACAAATGCTCATGAGATTCTTATGGATCTGATTCCTAACTTTTTTGCTGTGATAATAATCCTGAACCGAAAATATTAGAGGGTTTATAACTGTTCAATAAGGCTCTGCAGGATTTGTGAAATGATGTCTGCCAGCAAGACTTCCGTAATAACGTATTAAATATAGATATTCTAAATTTGCCTATTTATGGTTCACAAAGTCGTATTTATCCGACTACAGTGGGAGAATGATTTCATAATACCTTTTCAAATTCAAAATTAGAGTTGTTGAAGAAAGTGGTCACGTTCCATTCATAGAGGAGCCTGAAAGATTCATCAATGTTGTTGATAGTTTCATCAATTAATAATGTTTATACAGGAAATACAATTAGCCTTTAAATGTTTATTTTTTAGTGGACAGTAGGATGATTTACACATGCTCTTAATAATTATTATTGACTTATTTCATTGAGATTGATCCAATTAAGGAGGCTAAAATAATGAACCTTGAAAAGGAAATCTTACCGTTTGAAAAGCAGATTTGCTGGATATACCCGGAACGAGCATCAGAAAAACAGCGGCTAAAAGAAAATCTTCATGTGTGGGATGTTTATAAAAAAATTGCCAAGGAATGCGGTTTTAAAATGTCACTTCATAGCCCGGAGTCTGTAACTATAGACGGAATTGATAATGGAGAACCACGTGTCTATATTGGCAACGAAGAGGTAAGCCGCCAAGATACTATTTTCGTTACCTCTTTATGGTCACTTCCCCATCAAACCCAAGATGTTTGCAATGAACTGTTCTTATACACTATTCTTGAACAATTAGGTTTTTTGCCAATTCCCCCAAAACTATCATTTTTAACGACGGATAAGCTTGCAACGATGATTTATTTAAATGGATGTCCAGTTCCACATCTACCTACAATTAGAATCGGATGTGGAAGAGATAAATCATATGAATCTATCATAGAACAATTAGATTTTCCGGCTATTGTAAAACCGGCTTACTGGGGGATGGGGCTTGGAGTGTGCCTGGTTCGAAATGTTAATGAATTACAGGGGATAGCCAGTCTTGCTGCTGGATCTGAAACTGCTTTAGTATGTCAAAAATATCTAGGCGAAGGGATAAATGATTATCGTGTGTATGTTATTAATGGAAAACCTCATACCGTTTTACGCCGAATCCCCAAAGGTTCCTCTTTAACCGCCAACCTTTCTGCTGGCGGTGATATGGAGTTCGTTGCTCTTCCAAAAGAATTAATTGATGCGGTTCTTTATATAACTAAAAAGCTGCCCATGCCTTACTTAGCAATCGATTTTCTTTTTATGGTAACGATTTCTGGTTTTCTGAGATTGAGCCTGATGGAGCGGTTGCTTTCCCAAATTCGGAGGCTGCCGAGAGACGCCAACACATTATAATTAAAGATCGATTTAATACTTATAAAAAAATGCACATAATCAATGGTTAGAAAATGCTATTAGATTATAAAAGGTATTTAAGGAGGGAGGATGTTATGATGATAGGAAATGTTTCGATTGAAAAAGTCTTCTTGGTAGCTAAATCTTTGGAGTCTATTGGAGGACCCAAGGCACCATTGTACTACAGTGGATTGAATGATTTTCCTATATAACAGGTCCACTTGAGATAAATATGGCCACAAGAATAGTAGCGGAACACTATGGTGGTGTTTTAATGTCCAGCGGTGGTACGACCGGTAAACCAAAGCTGACTTGGAATCCTTATCACTTAGCTCTTGGCCGTTTACTTCAAAGTTGGAGACCGCTCCGGCCAGGAAATGTATTGCTTAATCTTTTTAATGCAGGCCGCATGTGGGGCTCACATTATTACATGCAGTCACTTGCAGAGAAGTCCATGTGTACAGTTATGCCATCTGGTCCATATACCCCTAAAGAAGTTTCTGTCTGGATTAGCATGTTTAAGGAAGTAGGGCTTGATTCTCTTGCAGGCACACCTACCGGCTTAGCTGACTTTGCAGAGGGAGTGATTAATAGCAAAGAGTCACTACCAATTAAAGTTATTATTTGGATGGGTGAACCGTGGACAGTCTATAAGCGTGAGCTAATTCGTCAGGCTTTTCCTGAAGCTGAGTTATGGGGAAACTACGGTTCGGTTGAAAGCTGGGTAATGGGTACAAATGGTCCTGGGTGTGATGAAACTGTACTACATTTATTGCCGGATCAAGTTATTGAACCCGATCAAGAAGGTGCATTGCTAACTAGGGTAGGGGACGGCTGGACTGTACCTACAGTAAGATATCGTTTGGGCGATCTCGTTGAACCTGCTGAATGAATGTCAGTGTGTGGCCTCATGGATTCAGAATTATTGGACGTGCAGATAGGTCATTCAGCTTACGCAGTGCTATCTTTCAAGTAGATGAAATTCTTCAAACTGTTCGAATGCAGCCTGGGATAATTGACGCACAACTTGTGTTGGTTCGTTCAGATGATACGCCTAAATCAGCTAATGCATTAAGTATAAATTTTACTGGAACAGCAGAGTCTACATTAATTCGTAAAAAAATAATTGAGGAATTTCACCATCTTGCTGCAATTGATCGTCAATATTCTGATGCTATAGCGGTTCACCAAGTAGTTTCACTTAAAAGGATTGAGCGCACTAATAAAATACCTGAAATTATATGGAAGGGAAGTTCTGATAGTTGAATGTACATTTTAATATGATCGATTTTATGAATAACTTGATAGGGTATAGATGGCTAAAAACAAAAACGGAGGAAAAAAAAAATGAATGTTTTTAAACGTTGTTATGGTAATCCATGGGCTGTTCTAGTTGTCCTATTTCGGTTTTTTCATGACTCTTCTTGATTTACAGATTGTAAACATTGCTATACCCAGCTTCATGCAAAGTCTCCATGCAACTATAGGTCAGACGTTGTGGATTTTAAACGCATATATTTTGGTGCTTGCTGTTTTCTTAATTACTGCCGGTCGTTTGGGTGATAGTCATGGTATACGTAAACTTTTTGCATTGGGAGTAGCTATTTTCACCATATATCTAGTTTGTTCTGTGGGTTATCACAGAATCCAATAGAGTTAATTCTGTTTCGTTTTATACAGGGGTTAGGGGCAGCGGTACTTTTGCCTCAAACCATGACTTTTATCGTAAAAATATTTCCAACAGAACGGCGTGGAACAGCTCTAGGTATATGGGGAATGGTTGGAGGGGTAGCTGCTGTTGCGGGACCAAGTTTAGGTGGACTAATAGTTAGCAGTTTAGGATGGCGATGGATATTTTTTTTAATGTTCCTGTAGGAGCTATGGTCTTTATATTTACACATATTTAATCGTTCCAGAAATTCGACAGCATATGCAACGCCGTCTTGACTTTGTAGGCGTTCTTATCGCCTCTCTA
Source organism: Terrilactibacillus sp. S3-3 (assembly GCA_030437565.1). Classification (GTDB taxonomy): domain Bacteria; phylum Bacillota; class Bacilli; order Bacillales; family Sporolactobacillaceae; genus S3-3. The sequence continues at coordinate 3,308,382 of CP129291.1, read as the reverse complement.
TCAGTTTTATTTTTTAACCTACGGGTTGATTGAAGGTCAACGTTATAATTGGTCGGGATTTGTATGGGGAGTTTTCGCTATGTCAGCAGTCTTTTTTACGATCTTTTATTTTCAACAAAGATCACGACAGAGTCAAGAGCCTCTTATACCATTTGCTTTATTTGAGGATCGTAATTACACGTTAATGAATATTGTTGCTATTTCTTTTACAATTGGCGTTCTAGGGCTAATGCTTTTACTTTCTATATATTTTCAATCTATTTTAGGCTATAGTGCGCTTAAGGCTGGTCTTACACTTGTTCCTGCTTCAGTAGTTTCAATGTGTGTATCCCCTTTTGCAGGTAAAATATCAAATCGAGTTGATGGTAAGTATCTTTTGTTTTTAGGATTGCTTTTGACGGAGGTCGGATTAATCTGGATTACTTAATAATGAGAAATGATACTTTGTGGACAAATTTTATTCTGCCTATGTCAATTGTTGGTCTTGGAAATGGCTTATTAGTCTCTCCAATGGCTGTCGTAGCAATGAAGGGAGTAAAAATTGAGGTTGCCGGCGCAGCTTCTGGAGTGATGAATACTGTTCGTCAATTGGGAGCAGTGGGTGGGAGTGCAGCAGTTGGCGCTTTACTTCAAAACAGGATTTTAGCAGTTTCAACTCCTTTTCACCGCTCTACGGAATATGTGACTGCTATAAAGGAAACTATGATATTGCCTATTGTTGTTATTCTTGTCGGCATAGCTGCTTGTGCCGCTGCTCATCGAACTATTCAGTTAGCTGATCCACATAAAGAGGCTGGATAAAGTTATAATGTTGCAATGGTTTCATTCACAAACGAGCTTTCTTTATTGTTGAATATGGCGTTCCTGTCGGGGCCACCAAGCGGAAGCGTGGTAGGATTATAGTCGAAATAAGTGTAATGAGGCTTCTGCCAGAGACAGTCTTATTAATTGACTTTAGTCAGTTGAGCAAGTGTTATCGTACGAAACATAAAACCCCCCGCTATGTGTATATAGTAATCTAAAAGTGGGTCTTACGAATTTTTGGGCAAGGAAATGATTTTCTCTCTAAAGAGGGTATAGTTCATTTAAGGGTGATGATGATGATGAAAGACTTTGATTTGATGTCACAAGAAAATGTCCCTTTTGTCTGTACAAACCTCTTCACATCAAATAACCGTGATTATGGATCTGCAAAGCTGTCAGCTGTTTGTCCGCATTGTGGCGCTCTTTCTTCTCGAAAGCACAGCCGTTATATGTGACGGGTTCAAGATTTACCTAGTGATGACCGAGAAGTTCGATGCTTTCTTTGCTCAAACAAGTGGTTTTGTGACAACACTCATTGCTGGGCCCATGTTTTTACTGAACGTCTTCCCTGGCTTGACCCCTCACCGAAGAAAGACCAAACGTCTGAAGGAAAAGCTCTCACGATGATCGCCTTTTCAACGAGCTGTCTAAAGGCTGAAAAGGTCTGCCAGGATCTGCAGGATCTGCACATGCCCGTCAGTCATGATACGCTTCTTGCGCTTGTCTACCGAAAAAGAGGAGAAAGAAGGTCTGCTCCCTTTCGTCGGATTGGATGACTTTGCTTTTCGAAAGAGGCAAACTGTGGCACGTTAGTTTGCGATCTCGTCCTTATCAACCCATCGATATTCTTAAAGATCGTGAAAAAGAGACGGTGACTCAATGGTTAAATGAACATCCTGAAGTCTTAATGGTCAGCCGCGATCGCTCTTCAACCTATCGCCAGGCCATTGACGTGGCTCAGCCCCATTGTACAAGTCTGTGATCGATTCCATCGCAAAATTTGCGGACCTCACTGGATCACGAATAGGCGAAAATCAGTCTGCCTACTTTTCAAAGCTGTCCGGAGGTATCTGCCAAACAAGAAGCTTCTCCTAAAACTGGCTCCTTCTGTACCGCCGCTTACTGAAAAAAGATGCCTTGAGAGGGCGCAAAAGAAATGGGAACCCGCTCAAGAGATACAAAAACAATAAAGACAGGATTCTCTATCTTACGCTTGACCAAGCTTTATCACCTAGATAGATGGACGATTGTAAAGTATTTAACAATGAAGGGCCTTTGGACACTCGGCGCGGTTACCATCCTTCTCCCATTGATCCCTACATGGATGATTTAAAACAAGACATCAAGCTGGGCATGACTGTCAAACAGATGGAACAGTCACTCAGAAAAAAGGTTATACCGGAAAGTATTCGAACCCTCGGAGAAGGGTTTAGTTAACAAGTGCCTGGTCTAAACCCACTGGCTTTTAGCCAGTGGGTCCCTCAGGACTCGGTGATACTTCAGTATCCTCTGAAATGACTGCTATAATAATACCAGTGAGAAAAATGGATTATATCCACTATGGCAGTCATACTGTCTATTGATATTCAGTATCATATTGTCTGGACAACTAAATATACCGTTACAGAATATTGTATAGAAAGATTGCTGTTCGCCTGAGAGATCTGATTCGGCAAGGGTGTGAGGCACGGAACATTCAAATTATCCGGGGTAGTATCGGAAAGAGCATGTGCATCTGCTGGTATCTTGTCCGCCTGGTATAGCACCAAGTAAATTACTTCAATATCTCAAGGGACGCTCTTCAAAAATGTTGCAAGAAGAGTTCAAGGAATTGAGACAAAAGTATTGGGGACGGCATCTATGGGTACCTGGATATTATTGCAGGACGGTCGAGCGGTGATGGAAGAGATGATCAAGGAGTACATTGAGAACCAGGATAATGGACGGGATGATGAAACATTCAAAATTGTGAAGGATTGAGTTCAGTCGAAATTTTGAGCCTGCTTGAGCAGGAACTTTTTAACCGGCTTTAGCCGGAACAGCGACTTTAAGTCGCAAAAGAAACCCCTGCACTTTAAGTGGAGGCCACTGAAAAAGTCATAAAATTTATGGGGCACCATTTCTCACATAAAGTGAAGGAACGGTGCCTTTTTCGTATATAATTGAAGGATGACAATGAAGCAGGTGAATCCAATGATTCCTCAGCAATGCTCGATGATCTTAAGTCCCTATAGCGAACTTTATGACATGCTTATACCCAAGGATAATCTTTTGCGAAAAATTAATGAACTCGTTGATTTCTCGTTTGTGGTCAACGAACTTAAAGATAAATACTGCCTGGATAATGGACGTCAAGCGATTCATCCCATCCGCATGTTTAAATATTTGTTGTTGAAAACCATTTATGATCTATCTGATGTCGATGTTGTTGAAACGCTCGAAATACGATTTATCTTTTAAATATTTTTTGGAGATGGCACCCGAAGACCCCGTGATCGAATCAAGCTCACTGACCAAATTTCGAAAGTTACGTTTAAAAGATGTGACCCTTCTTGATCTGCTCATTAACCAAACGGTATCGATTGCCATCGAAAAAGGGATCATCAAAAGCCGATCCATTATTTGGTGGTGCCACTCATACCCAAGCGCGGTATAATCAAAAGTCTCCATTGGAAATCCTTGCCGATCGGTCACGAAAGCTTCGAAAAGCCGTCTATAAAGTTGATGAAACGATGAAAGAAAAATTCCCGGCAAAAACCTCTTCAGAAGCCATCGAAGATCAAGTCGATTATTGTCAGCAGTTAATCCAAGTGATTGAAAAAGATCCCGTGTGTTCGGAAATCCCAAAAGTAAAAGAATCCCTTAATCGTTTAAAAGAAACCTGTATTTGTCAACTGAAAAATCCCCCATGTAGTCATTTAAAATTCCCCCACCTCATCTACTCTTTCAATGGGGGAATGGGTCAGTAAATCTAATCTTCCTGCTTTTTTTTTTCAAACTATTTTGACTTTGATTCTTGGCCATGAAACGCGAATATTTAGGGCATAAAATAACTAAAACCTTCAGGCACCCTACACCCATGCAAGTACATAAGGCGTGAACCCAAAATCAAGACTCGCAAACGCATGAGACTTACGGTGTATCGAAATTTTGAACATTTTAGGATCAGTGCCCAGTTGGATTGTGCGGGCTCCGTCCCTTCCTCACCTCAGGATAGACTAGCAGATAGCGCTTAAGCGTCAAGCCAAAACCGCTTGACCCTTGCGCGCTATCCGCTGCCAAGTGGTTAGGTGAAGAAGGGACTAGAATGGGCTATCCATCGGCAGAATTGTGGAGCACCACAGAAAACACCGAAGAGCCTTAACACTTTTAACCGATTTGTTGCTGTTCAAGCCACGTTTTGGTTTCCTTCATGCGATAGGAATTACCGTTCATATTGACTAAATAGGCTTGGTGGGTGAGGCGATCAATCATGGCTGCGGTCATGACAGGATCCTGAAAGATTTCTCCCCACCGCTCAAAGGATAAATTGGTCGTGATGATGGTGGATTTTCTCCCGGCACGAAGGGAGAGATGGGTAAATAACAGTTCGGCTCCCTCCTTGTCAAAAGAGATGTAGCCCATCTCATCCACAATCACCAGATCATATTTTTCAAAACGCGTTTGGAAAGCGCGCAGCGTCCGTTCTGAACGGCATTCTTTCATTTGATTAATCAGTAGAGGGACGGTAGTAAACCAAACACTATACCCTTCTTCACAGGCTCTGATGCCCAATCCGATCGCCGTGTGTGTTTTTTTTCCCGTTCCCGGATTGCCAGCTAAGATCAGATTTCTCCCTTCTTTGATGAATTGAAGCGTTTTAAGCTGTTTATATTTCTTTTGGGCATCCTCCGGCAGGTCTTTCACTGACAAATCTTCCAAGTATTTTTTTTAGGGAAATTTGGCGCGGCGAATACGATTAAATTGTGCGGTCTGTTTTCTGGCATCCCACTCCTTTTGTAACAGCTCGGCTAAAAAGGTTTCATAGCTCAAGTCTCGTATGTTTGCCGATTCGATCTGCTCTTGAAAACATTCTCGAATCGTCGGTAACTTGATGTCCTTACAGTACTGAAAAATGATATCGCGCTCATTCTTCTTCTTTGCTCATTGCTCATACTCATACCCCTTAGTATCCGACTCCTGCGGTGTCGAATAATTCATCGTACATTTTGAGATGGCGCTCTGCCTGATGGGTAATGGCCTTCGTCTCTTCTGAATTCAACGGAACAGGGCTATTCCCCATCTGATTTTTGGCGCATACGGCTTTGATTTTATCAGTGGTCACATGGTTTAGACCTATTTTCTGAAGCTCTTGAATGCTTTGCTCCACCTCATCCAATGTCGCCCCCCTTATTTAAATAGTGGATGAGGTCTATAAAATCACGCTCATGACTGGTATAATAAGTGTGATAAATATTTTTGAGCTTTGGATCTGCCTGTTGCAGTGCTGTACTACCAGCTAATGCACCAGGCTTTTTCTTTAGGGTCTCAAGGTAGTGCTCAATCTGCAGGCTCCATTCATGGCAGCCTGACAGGTGTGAATGCTCGGCGACTTTTTTCTCTTCATGAAAAAAACTGAATCCGATTCGTATGACCTTGACTTTGACCTGCTCGCCGACTAAATAATCAGGAACCGAGTAATGATTCTGATCAATCACAACGGTGGAATACTTGTCCACACGCGCATTCACATACCGAGCGGCGTCAAACGGTTCAGGGAGATGTAGAAGAGAAGGCCGTTCCGCTTCCAAACAGGTTTCGGCGCTTTGATTGTCGCGGTTCAGCTGGGCTTTCTGATTCAAACCTACGCAGACTTGATACAAATAAGCGTTAGCTTCCTCAAGGCTTTCAAAAGCGTCCTTAAAGGCAAAAGCCTTTCTGCGAATGACTTCCACACTTCGTTCGACATGCCCTTTTTCATTGCCACGACGCGTATTACAGAAGCGAAACCCAAATTGATAATACATCGAAAGCTTGAGCAGCCCTTCAGTCGGTTCCTTTTCGCTAGGGCCGACGAATCGTTTGACAGCGACGCGCATATTGTCGTAGACCATGGTCCGGTAGACGCCGCCAACCTCCTGAAAGAATAAGGTATGAGCTTCTTGAAAACATTCGGTTTTTTGCTTTGTAAAAAGATAGGCCATTCGATAATTTCCATAAGCTGAAGTAAAAACAGCCATTTGAAAAATTCTCAAGTTTCCTCCAATCTTAATTTTGACCTCACCCCAATCAAATTCACAAATGTCTCCTGGTGTATACGTTCCCTTAATATAGGCCTCCTTTGCTTTTTTCTCGAGTTGTCGAATCGTTCGAAGAACAGTACTGTAACTCACAGAGAATCCTTCTGACTTGAGGGCTTCGAAAATATCCATCGGTTTCTTTTGTTGTTTGCGAACGCCTTGTCGCCGTTTCTCCGCGTTTTCTCGAAGATAGTCTTGAATCCTCTGTTCAATTTCTTCAGTCATCACACGCTTTTTCCGGTTGTTCACTCGGTATTTTGGAACCTCAACCAACTCTCGGATCAATTCCCCTCGATCAAGGCTGCCATTCGTCTTTTTCAGTTCGCTTAATTTCTGCTCATAAGCGCGAATATATTTCCGAATGGTCTTCCGATCAACACCGGTTTCTCTCGCAATCTCTCTTTGGGATCGCTCCTCTCTTAAATACATTAATAAAATTTCTTGCTTCTGCTTCAATAGGATCATCATCCCCATCTCCCCACAGTAAGACATCCTTTTGCCTGTGGGTCTATTATAATTAAGTGGGGGACTTTTCAGTGACTCTGATGGGGTACTTTTAGATTACTATATACAGAAACCGTAGCCGATGATTTGGAACAGCTACAGGCGTCCACAGATCCCCCGATGCCAAAGTGGGGCATAAAACGGCAGACTCTTCCTTTTTTGGCTATAAGACACATCTAGCAATGAGCGAAGAACGAATGATGACCGCGGCCACGATTACAACTGGAGAAAAGAACGATGGCAAGCAATTAGAAACGTTGATTCATAAAAGTATTCAAGCGGGGATAGACGTAAAAACAATTATTGGGGACACCGCCTATTCTGAAAAGAGAAATATTGAATACACGCAAAAAAATGAGATGGAATTAATCGCTAAGTTAAATCCTTCTGTCACCCAGGGAAAGCGAAAGAAAGAAGATGCATTCGAATTTAATAAAGATGCGGGGATGTACGTGTGCAAGGCAGGGCATATGGCGATTCAAAAAACAAGGCAAACCAGAAGAAAAGAAGGAGCAAAAAATCCAAGAGATATTTATTATTTCGACGTTAACAAATGCCGATGTTGTCCCTTCCGCGAAGGATGTTATAAAGAGGGAGCGAAGTACAAGACCTATAGCGTCACTATCAAGAGCAATGCCCATGATAAACAGGCGAAATTCCAGAAAACCGACTATTTTAGGGAAAAAGCGAAAGAACGCTACAAATAGAGGCTAAAAATAGTGAATTAAAACACAGACACGGGTATGATGTAGCGGAATCCTCGGGTCTGGTTGGCATGGAGATACAAGGAGCCATGGCGATATTCGCCGTGAATTTGAAAAGAATTGTGAAACTGATGGGATAAAAAAAGGAGGAGACCCCCCTCCCATTCAAGAAAAAAGACGACTCAGAAATTCAAAATGAATTTGAGTCGTTTTTTTTTAGAATGTTGTTCAGTTCTTCTAAAAAAAAACAAGTTTTTCAGTGGCCTCCTTTAAGTGCAGGGTGGTTTAGATTACTATATACACTCAGGGAAACTGTCAATCGGCCAATACGTACGATGATAACGACCAACTGTCTGAACAGAAATTTTCGTTTGCCGACAGCAGCCAGCCCTTTGATCTGAAGCAATCCTTCAGCTATACGCCGGAGGGAAAGATCAAAAGCGCCAGCGCTGCTGAGACCGGCGGCTCATCGCTATTAAGCCTGGCGTACACTTATGACTTGAAACAAAATAAATCCGCCATTGACTACGGCAGCGGGCTGTTTAAAAAACCAGCTGGCCTACGACGATGCCAACAACCTGACTTCGTTATCTTATACGAAGGGTTCAGATTCAACACCGGCTTTGAGCTTCACCTATGCTATGCTTATGACCATTCGGGAAACATCACGAAAGAGACGGGCGCGGCAGGCGATACCTCATATACTTACGACGGGAATAATCAGCTGATCAAAGAGGTGCTGCCGGGCGGCACGACGAATAGCTATGAGTATGACGCGGCGGGCAACCGGACATCAGCGAAGCTGAACGGCAAAACAAATACCTACACGTATAATGACGCCAATCAAGTGGTGACGAAAAAACGGCACGGCCTTTAAATATGACGCCGACGGCAACTTGATTCAGGATAACCAGTACAAGTATGAATACAATGCCCTAGGCGCGCAGACCAAGGTCAGCAAGCTCGACGGGACGGAGGTCGCCCGCTATGAATACGATGAAAACGGCCTGCGGACGAAAAAGATCATCGGCGACCAAACCATCGAATATGCGTACGACGGCGATGCGAACAACCTCGTGCTGGAGGTAACGAAAAAGAACAACCAGGTTCAAACCTACCGCTATTTTCAATGGGATGACAGTGGAAAGCCGTGGGAATGGTGGTCAAAGAGAAGAACGGATCAGGGACGTGGCAGACGAAGCCGTATTATTTCTGGACCAACCAGCGCGGCGACGTCACGGCGATCGTCGATAGTTCCGGTGCCAAGGTCGGCGCCTATACGTACGACGCCTTTGGCAATGAACGGAGCGAAACCGTCGACATCGCGAAGAGCAACCCGATCCGCTATGCCGGCTATTACTACGATACGGAAACGAAACACGATTATCTGAAGGCCCGTTACTATGATCCGCAAAACGGCAATTTCCTGGCGCTCGATCCTCATCCGGGCGATGACGACGACCCTGTCTCGCAAAACGGGTATACGTATGCCGGGAATAATTCGGTAACTCATATTGATCCAGATGGAGAATATGCATGGGTATTAGCGTACTTTATCCCTGGAATTGGTCAGTATGTTTTGATTGGTACACTGATTGGTGCGGGAGCATATGGAGCTTGGTATTTTGGTAAAAAAGCAAAAGCACATTTTGAGGGCTCAAAAAGTAAGAAGTAAAGATAGAATTGCTAAAAGAAAACGTTTCAATACTAAAAAGAAAGCTTATGAGGCTGCTAAAAGAGCCGGAAAAGGAAAGGTAAGACATGATAGAGATTCACATGGTAAAAAGAAACCCCATTATCATCCGGATGTTAAAGGGCCTGCTAAGCATGATCATTATTATTACCCTAAAAGAAGATGGTGAGATAACTTGGATATTGAACATGAAAAAATGATCGTATCAAACTTTTTTAATAAGAAAATACAGAAACGAATACTCTATGAATTAACAATCCCTAAAAAGAGGAGAAAAAAATTTTGGCGTTTAGCAAGTTCTCCTGATGAAGTTTTAGATCAAAGATATATTCATTCGTTTGAGCTTAAGAACGGCAAAGGCCCGAATGACTTATTAAATATGCTTATTCAACATGGTGCATCTCGTGAAAAGTGTTACGTTATGTCGGATATGTCAGATCTAGATGGAAATATGTTTCTTTACAAGAAGCTATTGACACAATGGTATACGAGGGAGTGCCCCTTATTATATCTTGCATTGCAGGGAAGCTTGCGTATTTTGAGGGTGAAGAAGGTTATGGTCCGCCCCCAAGATATATATTAGAACGTAGATGCCAGTCCCCAAGAAGTCAATGATATAATTAAGAAACGAGATGATTTTTTTTTGGAGCGGACAATAAAGATAAGCATAAAAGAGTTATTAAAATTTTTAAAAGCTATTGATGGTGTACCTGATGAAATGTATTCTGTCTTACGAGAAAAAGGGTTACTAAAGATGCCCATCAACAAAGTTAAAGGAGCAAATGAAGTAGATACAAGTGGATTTACTACTATATTTCTTGAGGCAATGAATTGTGCTTATATGGATTTTCAATATAAAATAGCTCATGAGTTGGGAATGCCAGAGTATGATATTGATAACAGCTCTGTATATGATTACGTAGAGATGATGTTTATAACTTACTACAATGAAAAATAACCGAGGACGAACTGATTGAAGGCATAGAAATTAATGCAAAAGATCCGAACTTTAAGCAGAACCCAAAATTCATTAAGGCAATAGGGGGCTGGGAGTATTTGAATCTATCGTAGTAGATAGAACCCCAATTTATTTACTTTCCTGAAACGTTATGATGAATCGAAATACGAATATGAAACGATCGAGCAAGATATTTTTTTTTACATTGACAGGCAGGGCTGTGTCGCGTATCAGTATTGGATAGGCAGCACAACTCAATCAAAAGATATCATCCGATTGAAAGAAATAGATTTGATGACAAGTTATGACTTTAGCCACTCCTTACCAAAGGAATATTATTCATATGACATTGGCATTCCCCTAGATGATGGCTTCATTTCATTTATGGCTGAGTGGTTAAGAAAATTTCCGATACCGGATATGCTTGTTTTTGATGGTCTCTCGGATTTTAAAGAAAAGACGGAGGGTGAATTTAAGGAGAATAATATATTGTATCAATTGAGAAAAATAAAGGGTGTAGAAAGATACGTGGTTTTCTTAAGAAGTTTTGATGAGCTATTAAAAGCCTTAAAAACAGCCATATTTGAAATCAATAATGGGTTTGAAGGCTGTATCTTTTTCGAAAGAACAGGAGCTGTTCCAAATTTTTTCAGTGCTGATATCGAATCTTTTATACCAAATTATAAATATACCATATTTTTTTGCGATGATGGGTTATCTATTATCAGCAAAGATGAATCTCTGTCGGCGATTGAAAAAGTCAAAGCCAGTCTTCCCGGCAATTTAAAAGTAAATGTATACCCTTAGAAGGGGAGTGCTGCTATTCCTGAGGAAAGCTTTGTTAGATAGTAGGAAGGTTCAATTGGTCATAGACCAAGTTATAGCTGGTTTTTAGGGATGGTGTTTTTAAATTGCCGATTAACATTTTATCGGTAATCTGATTAGAATGACCAGTACGAGCATGAATACAATGCTTAGGGTACGCAAAACCAGGTAAACAAACTCGCTGGCACTGAAATCGTTCGCTATGAGTATGATGAAAACGGCCTGCGGACAAAAAGAACGCCGGGGATTAAACTGTTGATGGTTACAAAAATAAATCGAGGCATCCTGGCCGATACTTTTTATTTTTGTGATGTTGCAGGAGCGATACCCCACTTTGTGGAATGATTAGGTATTATTCAGAATGGGGATGAGGACATGCTATTGACAAGTTATGGTGAGTTTAAAGCTGGTCTTATAAATTATTTCAATTCCGATTCCGGAAAACTCGTAAATCCTGAGCTTCATCATTTTTTTAGTGAATCGGATCAATTGGTAAAAGCTTATGTCGAGGGCAGCGGGGAAAATTTAGCGTACTTTCTGCCGATTATAAAAGGTGACAGGATTGACCTGATGTTTTTCTTTGAAACCATTTTGGCCTATTCGTCATGGCTTAATGGAGAATATTATTACACAAGAGTCAGATACTCGGATATTACTAAAACTAAAACTGAAGTATCCGGTACGGGATGATTTTTCCCTGATTATATATGCGGGAGAATTTAAAAAGAGAATTTAAAGCCGAAGATGATGTCGATGCGCAAACAGTGTGGCAAAAATGAATGGCGATGGTGTGAATATTGAAGAAGAAATCGAAGAATACCGAAAAAAATATTAAAGACATCTATGTTTATTTACTGAATAAGTAATAACCGTGTTATTGGAAAGGCAGACGTTTTTATTTTGCAGAAAAAGATGCGACGGCGAATGATCACCGGGTTAATCCCGCATTCGCTTAGAAACAACAGGTATATTTACCGGTTATGTGATGCAAGTAGTATCTTTATCCGCCTTTGAATAGGAATGGTTTCGCCGAAAATTGGTAAGCGCAAAAAAGTTTCAGTTTTTTGGGCGGGGGATCGATATGAAAGAAACGGCACAAAAATTTTATCATATAGCCACTAAATTTTGCGGTTTCATAGATTCCTTGGATAAATACGGGATGAAACGAGATACAACAAGCTGCTTGAAAATCTCTTAATCCTGTATATGAGTGGTTTTTATTTGCCGCAGGTTGATTCGGTTAGTAAGAATGAGACAGTCGATATCCCCTGCCCGAAAGTGAATATAAAAAAAATGATGGCTATTGGGAAGTGTTTAATCCCTACCATCAAGAGGAGCCAATCCAGGGCAGCTTAACAGATGACATTTCAGGTATTTATCAAGACTTGCAATCGGGCATTTACTTTTATGAACGGAAAAATTTTCAAGAGGCCATTTGGACTTGGAAATTTGGTTTCGAAATACACTGGGGAGTGCATGCCATCGATGCGATACATGCTTTGCATTCCCTTATATATAGAGTGCTTTACATGCAATAAGCGGCGTTCAGTCTTTTTTTTTTAGCTGTGGCTCGCGCGAATTTCTTAGTGGGTGATAAAGATGGATGAAATCGTGGCCGCAAAAGAATCCGTTCATAACATTTTAAAAAAGGATCGGGATCGGTTCACTTTTTGTAAGTTCAAATCTGTCTGTTCTTACGATATTAAAAGCGGCGATACACTAAATAAATTTTTTGAATTAATGGATTTTCGGGAATTGTTGATTGGGATTGAGGTTTCAACATTTTGTTTGGATGATTTAAAAATCATAATCTCCAATTCTAAAAAGAGCCGCATTGAGACAAATAAAGGAACAAAATATGGTGAAGCGGTTCTCTCGAAGAATGTTATGGCAGGCAATAAGCAAATAAGCGATTTTATCTTTATGTCTGCTCAAATAAATGATTTTTTTTTTTATGGTGATGAATCCTGATCCGCAAGTGAAGTATTATGATCCTTCATGTCAAAAAGTAAAGATTAACCTTCAGTACAAAGAAAAGGTCCTATTTTTTGATTTTGATGCCGAGCCTCTTTTTGTATTGAGTTCGATTGCAGAAGGGCCTTCTTGCCAGAAAAGAGGGATAACATGAGGAGAAAAATCTCTATTTTTTTAAGCGTAATTGCTGTAATAATTTTGTCATTTCTCGTTGCTTACAGAGTGCAAAATTCGCATTCAAACAATGAATTAAACTGGATCGGAAAAAAAAAAAAAAAATGGAGATTGGGTTGCAGAAATACATTACAGCAAGTCTCAGAAATCATATTCTGGCTATGCCTTTTGGCGAGGATCTCATACTAAGCTAAAGCACATCAAAAATCTTTCGTTCAAATATTATGAAAATAACAAAATGATAACCTCATCTACTCAAAATAGTACACAAGGTGCCTATTTTTCCTTTCTTGACTTTTCTAGCAAACCAGAGGGTAAAGCTATGCTGAAGTTCCAATATTATCTGTCTGGTAAAAAAGCGGAAAAGCAAATGACATTTCAAAAGTCCGTCTATCACTATCCATTTTATAATGACAATACTGCACACTGAAATTCCTAATAGTCGTCGTTTATGTGTTGTGGCAATTTATTATTAGAGGACCAGTAAATTGATCGTTTGGTTCGTTCTTTTTTATTAATCGCCAGAAGTCGCACCTTAAGGATAGGAAACTAAAAACAGCAAGTGTTCAGTAAAGTGATCACTGCCGTACAGAAAGGGAAAATGGATGATAAAATTGACAAATGAGAGGCTGATATTGCTAAAACAGTGTTTAGAGTCACACAGGTCCGATCTTCTTTGGATTCTTAGCAATCCAAAGAAGACCTGTTTAGATGAAGAGTTGGGAAACGAATGCCGCGATGCCGTGCTCGATGAATTCCTAGAAAAAGGATTGAATGATGACGATCAGCCGAATAAATGAGGATTGGAATGGGAGACATTGATCGACCAAATTGGGAACAATTTTATGTAAATGGCTGATCAGATGCCGCCTAGGGATTGCTCGGGCTAATGTTTTTGAATATACTGTTTTTTTTTTTCCCGGTGAATGTTGCCGCAGTGAGGCGATGCTGATGTATTATTCCTATGAAGTTTCAACGCTCGATGCCTATGATGATCAAAAAAGGGAATACAGGACGATTAACGAGCAAATAACTTCTCTCTTAAATAACTTCTTGGCACGCCACTACTCTCTTTTCCATTACCGGGTGGCCAAGAAAGAAAATGAGGAAACTTTATTAAGCATTCCAATAGCCGGCAAATACAGATTCGGTGAGAGAAGGCTGAATATTATGGTATGGGATGCAAACTATTATAAGGATCATTATACTGATGTTGACGAGCTGTTTTTTATCAAGGATGCGGATTCAATCTCTGAGCTGTTCAGAGACAAAATACTGAGGAAGGCCAGTCTTAAGAGAGATATCCTGGATATTGTGCCTGTACAAGTCGAAATTGGCGACAATGCCTCAATTAGAATCACGACAAAGGATAAGAGTATTATCAAAGCCATTGTTGACGAATGGTGATGTTTCAATAGTTTATTTAGCAGCTATATTTTTTAAACCCGGGTAATAATTTTAAGTATTTAGAAACTATTTGAAACGATAAGTTAAAATAGTCGGCTTTGATACAATTAAATCTTTAGAAAGTCTTGTACCGTCCTGAAAACTTTTTATATGGGTTATGGATTTTTCTTTTTTTTTCAAAGGGACAATTGAAATTCTGTATTTTACGCCTTTATATAAATTTAACTGGAAACTCTTTTTTGCCGTATTGAAGTATTTGATCTCTGGAAAGGAAGCCGTATTTTTTGAAGTGAAGCCATTGTTTTGTACGTTAATCAAATAACGATGATTCATCCTTTGATCATCCAATATTTTTATAGTAATGGGTATCTTGGCCGGGATTTCTGAAACATCCGAATGAGGCGGATGCTCTGATTTATTTGTACAGCCCATTAATACTATAACAAACAATAAAAAAAGTACAATGGAAAGCTTTTTTTTGGCAGCCAATTTTTTACCTCGCTGATTTTCGTAAAAGGCTTTGTTTGCAAAATATTATAACTCTTGTGAAGCGGATTGTGAATGGGCGGAGAGGATGAATTATTAGGCCGAATGATTGACGACGATATGTCAATTAAGCGAAGTGAAGGTTATATTCTTAATAAAGTCAGGAACAGGGAATAAGAGAAAACGCCTCTAAAAGTGAAATAAACAGAGTAGCGGTCAAAAGGAGAGGTGGCCAGGCGAACGAAACAAGAGGCCTTCTCTTATTAATCAAGCGAGTAAAAGCTTAGTAAAACTGTAATACTGCCATCCATTCGCACGCAAGGTTCTGAAAAAGCTGACACAGCAAAGTAAGGGAGAGATCGTCATGGAAATAATTAGCATCAATCAAGGGGACTGGAGACTAAGTTTAGAACTTGCGGACTATACGGAGTCGCCGGGCTATGATTTGGGTTTTGAGTTTGAAGCATTCATGACGATTAAATGCACAGGGTTCATGGCGAAAACCAATACTTTTTTTTCACAAGCAGGATGCTGGGTAAATTTCATGAAGATTTAAAGACACTTTATAAAACCGGTCAGGGATTTATTTTCGAGAGTGAGGCCAAAGAGCTGTCGATGAGATTCGGGAGCGCGTGAAGGCAACGGCATTCTATTGGACATTCAATATGAAACGATTCAAGTGGATGATGCCTTGAAAAGCCGAATTGTTTTAGATACGGAGACTTTACCTTATACAATTGAGAACATCAGTGATTTCTTTTTAGCTTTTCCGCTACAAAAGGAATAAACCGGGAGAGGGATGACAAGTGAATGAAAGAAATAGACTCAACTTTCGCAGCTCAAATTAGGTAGATAAGTCTTGATGTAATGAGGCAAACGGTCCATCCATTGTTGGAGTTGACGAGTCACTAATTTTTTGATTGCCTTCTTTGTTTTTGTTAAAGCATCCTGTAGAATGACCAGCAGTTGCGTTAAAGCAACTGCCCAATCTAGCTCGTTCATTTCGTCGCAAAGTTCATAAAACATGCCGCCTAACGTTCGAACGTCCGTACTGCAGCAATTCTGCCAGGACAAAAGGATGAAACGAGAAAAGACAATCGTCGTATGACTAATCAGGAGATCATAGGATCGGCCTTGAAATTCCTTTTGAAGTTTGAGAAGAGACTTGGTTGCTTTGAAAAAGAGTTCAATATCCCATCTCATGCCGTATGTCCGGATGATTTCCTGTTCCGTCAGGGTGCAGTCAGTGCTTAAAATGGCCAGCCACTCGCTTTGTTTATTACGGTTTTGGATGAATACAACCTTGACCGGGACTTCGTTCGCCATTTGGGTACGAATCGAACGTAAAACGCCTTTGTAGCCGATCACCGGTTTTGCGAATCGATATAGTGTTTTTAATCCTACCCATTGCGAACCGACTCGGTAGCGTTGGTTGGTCGGCTTCACCATGCCAATGACGTGGATGCCTTGATCGGCCAGCGATCGAATCAGCGGCTGCTGGGTAAACCAGCTGTCCATCAAGACGTAGGACGCTTCAATTCCGCTGTCCAGAGCACGTTTGACCATATTTGGAATTTGTTCCGGTGCCGTTTGCAGGGCTTCCACCCGTCTTTTATAGCCTGAACAACGTTTATCAATCGTTGAATCGATGCCGTTAATTCGGGTCTTCTCTTTGCTGGAGCTCAGCAACGAAAAGTCAACGGGCATGAAGGTTGTCCCATCGGACCAGCCCAAGGTTAACATACGGAATCCCTTATAGTGCCTTTTCTTCGCGTGATCAAAGCAATGAGCCAGGAGCTCGACCTTTTTACTGCGATCACGATAAAAAGACGAATCATCGACGATCAGCACTTTGGTATGATTAGCACGCGTTAAGCGGCTGACTTTTGTGATTGTGAAAACACTGAGTGCCAGCAGAAATCGACGCCAGGCAAACTTCGGGTAATTTAAAAAGCGGTAGACCGTATCTTTGCCCGGTAAATCTGCGGCCTTGTGGCTTTCCAGCAAGCGAAACCAGTTTTTCTGGGTAAAGATCAGACGAAAGACGAGTTGGAAGAGATAGCCGCAGGAAAAGCCAAAAGACTTAACGATGCCTGCCTGACGAAGATGTTTCAAGACTTGCAGTTCATCAATTTGCTTTTATTTCTTCAGGGAGTTGATTCTTTTGTGTGTAATTCGCTATCATGTAGAGGACACCTTTTCTATTTGGTAGTGTATTGCGACAGATTCACTATACCAAAAAGTAAGGTGTCTTTCTATTGAGTCAAGCTCCCTAAGTCACAAACAATGGAGCGTGTAACACTCAGCTTTCGACTCGATTTTTAGACTGCGAAAGTTAAGAAATAGACTTAATGGCCGGTAATTTATTTAAAGATGCTTTGCCAAATGATTTCTTTTCATACGAAATGGGCATTCACTTAGATGAAGGTTTTATCGCGTTTATGAAGGTATGGATGAAACTTTTTCCAACGCCGGATATTCTTGCTTTTGTGGGCCTGTCTGGCTTTAAAGAAAAGACAGAGGGTGAACTGACTGAAAACAATCTCTTATACAGAGTGAGAAAAATCAATAGGGTAGAGAGGTACGCGGTTTATTTAAGATCGCTTGATGATCTGTTAAGGGCTTTGAAAGCGCGATATTTGAAATTAATAATGGATTTAAGGGATACATCTTCATCGAGAGAATGGGCGCGATGCCGAACTTTTTTACCGGGGATGATATTGCGAGGCTGATACCCGATTACAAGCACACCATTTTTTTATTCGAAGAAGGAATTTCGTTTATTAGCAAAGATAAACGATTTTCGACTATAGAGAAAGTCAAAAAAGGCTTGCTCGGCTATTATAAAATAAATATTGATTAATTATACGGTGGTGGGGCTGCCCGCAGTCCTCTTAATGCGGTTGCACCCGCCGCAAAAACCGAAGTTATAATATGGTTTTTTTTTCGAAAAAATTTCGGCATGGTTTGAACAGCGGCATTAAACATAAACAGAATAGGAAATTTATATTATATTTTACCTGAACATGAAGCACAAGTTAGCCACTTTTTGAGGCAGTCTCTCTTTTGAATGTATTTCGTTCACACCTTTCTTTTTAAAACGTTCTCTAAAATAAACTATAAGGGATATATTGCAAATTGGATAACCGCAATAAACATCATGAAAAAACCAATAGACCACATATAGATCCAAGAAACGCAGAAGGTTATGAGTGATGACATCATTCCCAAAGCCCAATGACGTTTAACAATCCAAAAAATGAATAGAAGGATGTTTATTGCTATAAGGACAAGAAGAGTAGGACCTGTAATTTGCCAAAAGCGATCCCAAGAAGAGGTTCCATATACTTCCATAATGATGATCCCTTCTTTTCTTTTGACACTTATCTTCATTATATTTTCGATTTTTCATTTTGAATCCCCTTTATTTTAAGACCGCATGTATGATAAGGCTCAAACGAAAATTGTGCTATTAAAGTTTTGGCATTTAAGCACAAAGAAGCACTGGGACGGCTGTTATAGCAGGCCCAAGTGCTTCTCTTTTTAGTGCGCCTGGCGTTACCGCCGTCGGATGCGCTTGGACATCACATTGCCGATGGTTTGCAGGCCCTGCACAAAGACGATGAGGATGACGACGACAGTGAGGACCATCACCGCCGTATCGAAGCGCTGATAGCCGTAAGTGATCGCCAGGTCGCCGATACCGCCGCCGCCAACCGCTCCGGCCATCGCCGAGGCGCCGACGAGGCCGATTGTCGCAATAGTGAAGCTTAAAATAATCGAGCCGAGCGCCTCGGGGACAAGAAAGCGAAAAATGATCTGCCACGGGTTTGCCCCCATCGCTTTGGCCGCTTCAATCACGCCGGGCTCGACTTCGAGCAGCGAGTTTTCAATCAAACGGGCGATATAGGGTCCACAGAAAAAGACAAGCGGCACAATCGCGGCCGCCGTGCCGATCGATGTTCCCACGATCAACCGTGTTAAAGGAATAATCGCCACCATGAGAATGATGAACGGAATGGATCGGAAAATATTGATGATTGCGTTAAGAATGTTAAAGATCGGCGCGTTTTCCAGCAGCTGGCCTTTTCGGGTGACAACCAGCAGGACGCCGAGCGGCAGCCCGATAGCTGCGGAAAAAGCAGTGAAAAGCCGACCATTTCAAGTGTTTGGATGAGGGCATCAATGATGTCCTGAGAACTAACTTGCATGTGAGAAAACCTCCTTGACATGGATATTGGATTCATTGATGTAATTCACGGCTTGTTGAATTTGGCTGGCCTTGCCGCGAAATTCAACAATCAGATTACCAAAAGGAATGCCTTGTAGTTCGGTAATCTGGCCATACAGAATGTTGGTATCCACATTGAATTTTTTACTGATATGCGAGATCAGCGGATCACTGGCCGCATCGCCGACAAACACAATTCGATAAATATGCCGCTCGCCGTTCTGGCCGGCGATGGACTTTAATATCGATTCCGGCACCTCATCATGCATGACCGTGCTGACAAAATTTCTTGCCGTCGGCGTTGCCGGGTTGGAGAAGACCTCAAATACGGTTCCGACTTCGACAATTTTTCCGTGTTCGAGTACGGCGACACGAT
The DNA here is from genome assembly GCA_030437565.1 of Terrilactibacillus sp. S3-3. Classification (GTDB taxonomy): domain Bacteria; phylum Bacillota; class Bacilli; order Bacillales; family Sporolactobacillaceae; genus S3-3. The sequence goes on along the minus strand of CP129291.1, from coordinate 3,288,967 downwards.
CGCAGATGTCGCGAATGACTTCCATTTTTCGTGGGTGATCAGCAAGATCGTGATGCCGTAGGCTTTGTTGACCTTTTTCAATAGTTCCAAAATAGAAGCCGTTGTTTGCGGGTCCAGAGCCGATGTGGCTTCGTCACAAAGCAAGATTTTAGGATTGGTCGCCAGCGCTCTGGCGATGCCGATCCGCTGTTTTTGTCCCCCGGACAATTGGTCGGGGTATTTGTCCGCCTGATCTTTCAGCCCGACGAAGTCCAAAAGCTCCAGCACACGTTCGCGAATCTGCTTTTTCGGCACCTTGGCCAAAATGAGCGGCATCGCGATATTTTTAAATACTGTCTTGGAGTTGAGCAAGTTGAAATGCTGGAACACCATGCCGATTTCGTGCCTGACTTTGCGCACGTCTTTTGCGGATAGTGCGGTCAATTCTTGATCGCTAATAAAGACCCGGCCGCTGGAAGGCCTCTCCAGCAAGTTGACGCAGCGGATGAGCGAACTTTTCCCCGCTCCGCTCAGTCCGATCACACCGAAAAATCTCCTTCTTTGATATCCAGATTAATCCCGTTTAAGGCGGTGATGTCGTTTTTTCCGCTGTGATAAACTTTTTTCACATCTTCAAATCTTATCAATGATAATCCTCCTTTTACTGATAAAAAATATCATTTTAATTGGCTTTAAAATGCAAAAAAACCTCCTTGAAAAACAAGAAGGCGATAATCACTCCATTCTTATCTTTCAAGCGTGCTGCTTGTTGGAATTGGCACAGTGCTCATCTGTCTTGGACAAGCCTGCTGCCGAAGGTTCATAGGGCCAAATCCCTCCCCCTCTCAAAATAAGAATTACAATGATGAAATTTTCAAATAACGTGATTTTAGCATACAAGGAATTCGGCGGTTCGTCAACACAAAAATCAAATCTCAAGTTAGATGATCAATAGAAATTGAGGCAATTTGTGTGCCCGTTCAATAAAGGTCGGCCGGATACTTTCATCAATCTGAATCGCTACTCTTGTAATAAGAGGTTTAATCACACTCTCTGGTGGCGATGAGCGGACAACGTAAGCATGGGCCAGGGAGAGGGTGGGAAACAATAAAATAAATGCGAAAAAAAAAACGATGTGTATTTTCAGTCTGTTCATTTTTAATCACCCTGTTTTATGCTTTCTGTGGTTATCGTTAACTAGCATTTTTTCAACTTGACAAATAACTGGGGCGTAGATACTATTAATCTAATCCTAACAATTAGTAATTACATAAGATTACTATGTTTTAGCCTGGCAAGCAATCTTTTTGAGAGGGTGATTCGGGTGTGCTGTTAACCGAAAATTATCGATTTTTTATATTTTAAAACAGGCAAATGCAGATGGGTTGGGGCTGGTTTTGCCAAGTTTTCTCTCTTGCTATGGATTTATTTAACCAAAATGAAAATGAAAGGAAAACAAGGAATGTCATGAAGATTTTTAATAAGCCATTTTATTCTTTTTTTAAGCTTCCGTTGATCTTATCTATTATTCTGGTATTTTCGCTCTTGTTTACCGCCTGCTCTGGCCAAACCTCAGGGGAGAAAGATAAAAATGATTCTTCCGGCAAAGGCAAAGTTGTCTATTTTAAATATCCGGATAATCCGACATTCGATCTGGTCTGGTCTATTTAGCAGATGATCTGGGTTATTTTAAACACTCCGATATCAAGCCGAAGTATATTGGCAAGGTTGACGCCAACCAGGTCATCCCATTGGTTGGGACCGGCGACATTGATTTTGGAACAAGAATGGCCTCTTTGACGATTTCAGCTGTAGCGGGAGGCGCCGATGAAAAAATCATCTCCGCCGGTAATGAAACATTGCCTCAGGCTCCGCACATGAAGTATTTTGTCCGTAAAGACTCAGGGATTAAGCATTTAAAAGATTTAGTCGGAAAAACGATTGGCATGAACGGATTCGGTGCCTGCGCCGAATATGTGACGAAAAAGTATTTGCGTGAACACGGCGTCGATCCTTCCAAAATAAAATGGATTGCGATGCCGAATGAGCAATTGGAGCAGGCGCTCGATCAAAAAACGAATTGACTTGGCGATCATTCACCCGCCGCAATCAGGGATTGCTCAAAAAAATAAGAATCTGGTCAGCCTGTTCAGTGACTGGGATATTGACCACGGATTGAGCGGGATGCAGCCTTATACTGTGAACGGCAAATTCCTGCGCGCGCACCCTAAACAAGTGAAAGAATTTGTCGGCATTATTGCGAAAGCGGCCAACTGGGTGAATGCACATCCCAAGCAATCCAGAGAGTATATTGCCAAACGGCTGAAAATGAACGTCAGCCAGGTTGAGCGCTATGCCTATGTGAAAGATTTGGTGATTGAGAAAAAACCTCTGCAATATTGGATTGATACACTGGTGGCGGCTAAACAGATTCCTAAAGGAAAAGTCAAAGCAGCGGATATTGCGACCAACGAATATAATCCAAACGCCAAAAGTCAGAGCATCACTTACAACTATGGGGATAAAAAAATGACGGAAAAAATAATCGCAAATTTAAAAAGGCAATATACGGTTAGAAATGAAAATGGGGAAAATGAAACATTAACGGTTCTCAATGATTTTAATCTCAGCATAAATGAAGGCGAATTTTTGACCATACTGGGGCCAAGCGGCTGCGGCAAGTCAACTTTTCTAAATATATTGGCCGGGCTAGACCGGCAAACGGATGGAGAAATCACGGTCGACGGTGTGCCGCTGCACGGTGTGAATAAAAATATCGGCGTCGTTTTCCAGGGATATGCTCTTTTTCCTTGGAGAACGGTATTGGCCAATGTCGAAGCGGGACTCGAAATCCGGGGAGTTAAGAAAAAAGAGAGAAGGGAGATCGCCACAAAAAATTTAACGCTTGTCGGCCTGAAGCCGTTTTTGCATCGCTATCCGCATGAATTGTCGGGCGGGATGCGGCAAAGAGTGGCGATTGCCCGCGCTTTGGCGTACAATCCCGATATTCTGCTGATGGACGAACCCTTTGCCGCGCTTGATGCGCAGCAGACAAGAGAAATCTTGCAGCTTGAACTGCTGAAAATTTGGGATTTAAATAAAAAAAAAAAAAAACGATTGTCTTTATCACACACTCAATTGATGAAGCGATTTTTCTCGCCGATCGGGTCGCGGTGATGACTCGCCGGCCGGGAAAAGTAAAAGAGATTGTCGATATGACGCTTCCAAGGAATCGGACGGTCGATATTCGGAATTCCGAAGAGTTTGCCGACTTGCGGAAATATTTATGGAATATCATTAAGGATGAAGTCGCGCACGCACTGCAATAGTAAATGAGAAGGAGCCAGTCCTGAATGAAAGTATACAAGCCTTTATCCACGGTTTTCAGTAAAACCATCGGTTCGATTTTATTTCTCGTTATTTGGGAAATTATTTCTCATTTTAACATCGTCAACAATGCTTATTTAAGCTCGCCGGTCCAAGTGGCGCTGGCGATCTATGATTTTTTTGCAACAGGCGATATATGGGTGAACTTGATCAGCAGCATAAAGCGTTCACTAACAGGTTTCATTGTAGCTATTATCGCCGGTATCCTGCTTGGAGTCACACTTGGATGGTTCAAAAAATTTGAAACGGTTGTCGATCCGGTGCTGCAATTTTTCCGGCAGATGTCATCGTTTGCCTTGTTCCCGGTTTTTATTCTTTTCTTTGGCATCGGCGAGCTTTCGAAAGATGCGATCATTTTCTGGTCGGCATTTTGGCCGATCTTGCTCAATACGATCAGCGGTGTCAAAAATGTTGAAAAAATACTGATTCATTCCGCGAAATCCATGGGAGCTTCCCAGGGCTATATTTTTAGAAAAGTTGTACTCCCGGCGGCAACGCCAAGGATTCTGACGGGGGTTCGGTTGGGCGGTGCTTATTCGATCACAGCCTTAGTTGCGGCGGAAATGATTGGTGCAAGTTCCGGACTGGGGATTTTTGTGCTGACGGCTCAGCAAACGTTCCATATACCGAGTATGTATGGCGGCATCGTCATTTTGGCTTTTTTTTCTTGGCCTGGCGATTAATTATATTCTGTCGATCATTGAATCAAGGCTCACGGGCTGGAAAAAAGGACTGTCAAACAGATAAGAGAGCAGTGAGAAGGATGGGGTCATATAAGTGAAAAAGAGGCAAAAAATAGCGTTCACAGCAATCTTTTTCCTGCTGTTTGTTATCATCATGGTGTTGGCCGGCTTAAGCAGCAAATCACAGCAAAAAGTCATCAGAATCGGCTATGAGCAAGACAGCCTTATGACACTCGTGAAAGAAGAGGGAAACTGGAAAAAAGTTCTGGATTCGCAGCATACAACGCTAAAATGGATAAAATATCCGGATGACAGTGCGATTTATGCGGCCATGAACAAAAGAAAATCGATTTTGCCTGTGTGGGCGATACCGTCCCCATTTTCCAGCATAAGGAAGATCCTAAGATCATTTATCTGGGCGCCGAGCCGCCCAATCCAAATGCTCACGGGATCGTGGTCCCTAAACCATCGCTTATTCACAGTGTGGCGGATTTAAAAAAAAAAAAAGTCGGCTATGAAAAGCTGTCTAACAAGCATTTTTTGCTCGCACAAAGTCTGGAAAAAACTCACCTGACTTTACGGGCGATTCGCTCCGTCTACGTGTCGCCCGAACAAGGGCTGGAAAAATTAAAGGACGGATCAATCAACGCTTTAGTTGTCGGCGAACCTTATTTAAGCAAAGCGCTGAATACCGGTTTCAGAAAACTTGATGTCCATTCACTTTTTACGAGCAATCGCGATGTCTATGTGGCGCGGGCAGATGTCTATAAAAAAAAATACAGGCTTTTACTTTAATCATGAAAAAGATCGCAAAAATAGACGGCACTGTTTCGGCGGATCCCCACGGAACAGCGACATTGCTGACGGAAAAAAATATATCGCACACTTGGTATGGCTGTCGACTTTTGATAATAGGTTGTCCGGCGTGTCCGATTTCTTTAAGGGCATGATCAAGGATCAGCAAGATAATGTCAACGAGTTGAGTCGCTTTAAGCTAATAAACGAGCGCTACGATATCAGCCGATATATTTCAAAAACATCTAAGTTTTAAAAAGGGTGTTCGGCTGCGATCGCCCGGACAGCTTTATATTTTTATTTAATAATGTTTAAGAATGAGCTGATCGGAAGTGAGATCATGAATGATAGGGTTATGCAATTGCCGGCGATGCTTGAGCTGCTGGAAAGGCTTGTGAACATTGACAGCGGATCAATGAATGTGGCCGGAGTGAACAAAGTAAGCGGGATCTTAACGGCAGCCTATCAGGAAATCGGCTTTGTGCCGACTGTCTGCTTTCATCCGGCCTACGGGAACACCGTTATCTTAAGGCACAAAGAAGCCCATTATCCAGGGTTGCTGCTGACGGTTCATACGGATACGGTTTTTCCTGATGGAACGGCTAAAAAGCGCCCTTTTGTTAGTAGGGGAGATTATGCTTACGGCCCGGGTGTGTTCGACATGAAAGCGAGCCAAGTGATGCTGCTGTCCGCCATGAAGTCATTGGCGCTTGAAAATTCGCAGACCCTGCGAGAAATCGAGATCATCATCAATCCGGATGAAGAAATCGGGTCGATCAGTTCACGGGAAATTATCGAATTGCGGTCGAGCGGAAAAAAAAAAGGCTGCACTGATTACGGAGCCCGGGGGCGCCGAGGGGCAGCATTTTTTTTCATTCGCGAATGGGCGGCGGACGCTATAAAATCAGGGTATCTGGCCGGGCGGCACACGCGGGGATGGAGCCGCAAAAGGGGATTAACGCGATCCAGGATTTGGCGATGAAAATTACGAGATTACATGCACTAACTGATTATGATCAGGGCATCTTTGTCAATGTCGGCCTGATTAAAGGCGGCACGGCGGCGAACACGATTCCTCAGGAAGCCGAGGGCGTGATCGATGTGCGCATAAGTACTGCAGAGCAGGAAAAATGGGTGGAAGAAGCGATGAAGACAATCTGCGCCCATGCCGATGTCCAAGGTTCCCCCGGACCGTTCTAGTAAAGGAAATGGAGCGGCCTCCGCTTGAGCCGACAGCGGCCTCTTTTAGGCTGGTTTCGCTGATTGAAAGCGAGGCGCACAAGCTGAATATTGATCTGAAGGCTGTGGCCGACGGCGGCCGTTCCGACGGCAATCTGATCGCGGCCCGCGGGGGTGCCAACGGTCGACGGCCTGGGTCCTGCCGGGGGAAATCCGCACAGCGATAAAGAATTTTTATTTATTCCGTCTCTCGTGCCGCGGACACATTTGCTGATCAACGTCTTGAAAAAATTGTGTCTATTAGATTCCTGAGTGCTCAAGGGTTAGGACGGCCGGCGGAACAAGCAAAGCGGGTTGCGGCCGGGCATCTTCCATCTTGGTTCTCGCAAATGGATCATTTTGGCTTGCGAACGTACTATTTGGGTTCGTGGACATCTCACGGGCGAGGCGGGCAGGCGAACTAAATTAAACTAAGGGAAGTTGTAAATAACCCTCGAAAAGTTGTAAATAACCGTTCGAAAGTTGTTAAAAGAGTTAGGCCAAACCCCGGGCTTGTCCTGACTTGTATAAAAAAAAGCAGAAATCTTGTAAATAAACGACGAAAAGTCGTAAATAACCGTTCGAAAGTTGTTAAAAGAGTTGGGCCCAACCCCAGGCCTGTCCCGACTTGTATAAAAAAAGCGGAAATCTTGTAAATAAAGGACGAAAAGTTGTAAATAACCGTTCGAAAGTTGTTAAAAGAGTTAGGCCCAACCCCAGGCCCGTCCTGACTTGTATAAAAAAGCAGAAATCTTGTAAATAAACGACAAGAAGTTGTAAATAACCGTTCGAAAGTTGTTAAAAGAGTTGGGCCCAACCCCAGGCCCGTACCGACCTGTATAAAAAAAAAGCGGAAATCTTGTAAATAAATGACGAAAAGTCGTAAATAACCGTTCGAAAGTTGTTAAAGGAGTCGAGCCCAACCCCAGGCCCGTACCGACTTGTATAAAAAAAAAAGCGTAAATCTTGTAAATAAATACGAAAAGTCGTAAATAACCGTTCGAAAGTTGTTAAAAGAGTTGGGCTCAACCCCGGGCCCGTACCGACTTGTATAAAAAAGCGTAAATCTTGTGACGAAAAGTTGTACGTGTACCCGCCAAGGTGGTCCATTTTGAGAATCTCTCAAACCTAGTCCAATACAAGGTTTCGAGTATATGGCGAATCATAAAAACAGATTTAGTGCTTGACAAATTCAGGTGAGATGGTTAAATTAGATATAAATCATAGTATACAGCTGTGAAAAATATGAAATATCTTATCATGAGAGGTTGAGGGACTGGCCCGATGAATCCTCAGCAACAGACCCTTCTGGGAACTGTGCTAATTCCAGCGGGAAGATTCTTGATCCCGATAGATAAGGTCGACCCCCCCGCTTTATCTATCGATTCATCATAGCTTCCGGCTTCCGGGAGCTTTTTTTTTATGCCATTTAGAAAGAAGGGTGAATGCACTTGCCAGAAAAAACATTGGATGACATCTCCGGCATCTTGAGGATGAATTGACCGCTGTTCGCCGCCATTTTCATAAATACCCCGAACTGTCCTATGAGGAGACGCAAACTACGGCAGAACTGAAAAAAAAGACTTCTTGAGGCTGGCATCCGCATTCTTGACGTTCCGCTTAAAACGGGTCTGATTGCCGAGATTTCCGGTGATCCTGCAGGGCCGGTTGTCGCGATTCGTGCGGATATCGATGCATTGCCAATCCTGGAAGAAACAGGCCTGTCATACCGTTCGTCCGTACCGGGAAAGATGCACGCCTGCGGCCACGATTTTCATGCTGCCGTGATTTTGGGAGCCGCGTATTTACTGAAACAGCATGCGCGGGAATTGCCGGGTACTGTCCGCATCATCTTCCAGCCGGCGGAAGAATCGGGACACGGCGCTGAGGCCGTGATTGCCAGCGGCGGCCTTGACGGTGTTCGGGCGATCTTCGGTCTGCATAATACGCCTGATCTTGAAGTTGGTGAACTTGGGGACACGAACCGGCGCTTTGACGGCCGCAGTCGATCGTTTCGAAATTACCCTTTCCGGTCAAGCGACCCATGCTGCCGTGCCTGAAAAAGGCCGTGATCCGGTTGTATGCGCCGCTCATCTTATTACCGTTTTGCAAACGCTTGTCAGCCGGGATACCAGCCCGCTGGATCATGTTTTACTTAGCGTGACTCAGCTGACAAGCGGCAATACTTGGAATGTCATTCCTGAAAAATCCTACTTGCAGGGGACTGTTCGCACATTAAGCGAGGAGACAAGAAAAGCCGTACCCGAAAAGATCAAGCTGATCGTTGAGGGGATCAGCCGGGGGCTCGGCATTCATGCGGCGTTCCATTGGGAGCCGGGCCCGCCGGCAACTAACAATGATGAACACTGGGCAGCTCTTGCCGCAGCGGTAGCCGAAGAAAGCGGCTATCGGATCAAACGGCTTGAGCCAAAATTGGGAGGAGAAGATTTCGCCTATTACCAGCAAAAAATTCCTGGGGCATTTGTCAATATCGGCACCGGTCATTCTTTTAATCACCACCATCCGAAATTTACGGTTGATGAAAAAGCCCTTTTGCCGGCTTCGAAGTTTTTCAGCCTATTGGCGAAAAAAGCCTTGGAGCAGGTGAGCCTAGAGGCAGCGCCGCACTGATTGCCCGCACGGGGTGAAGCAATCAGCCGGTCGCCCTTTGTCGGACCCGATTTAATCATCACAGAAAGAACATAAATAACTAGGAGAAAATTATGACAAAAAAATTGACGAAAATCACCTCATCCATTCTTTTAGCAAGTTTATTTATCTTTAGCTTGTCGGCCTGCGGTCAGTCCGGCAGCACGGACAAAAAAAAAGTATTGCGAATCGGCACGTCGCCCGGGCCTTACAGTGAATTATTTAAAACGGGTGTCAAACCTATTCTTGAAAAAAAGGGATATACAGTAAAGCTGATCAACTTTTCCAACCTGCTTCAGGCGGATGTCGCCTTAACGGAAGGAAGCATGATTTCAATGTTGATCAGCATACGGCGTATATCAGAACATTTAATAAAGAGAAAAAGGCCGATTTGGTTCCGGTGCTGCACATTCCTTCTGTCCGCGCCGGTATCTTCTCGAATAAACATGAGAGTATCAAACAAATCCAAAACGGCGCCAAAATCGCGATTCCTCAGGATCCGTCCAATGCCGCCCGCGCCTATCATTTACTGCAAAAAGCAGGCTGGATCACGCTAAAAAAAGGCGTTAACCCGATTCTGGCGACGAAAGACGATATTGAGTCGAACCCGCGCCATTTGACGATTATCCAGATGGACTCCGCGCAAATCCCGCGCGCACTATCGGATGTCGATTTTGGCGTACTGCCGGGAAGCATTGTCTATGCGGCGCATATTGATCCGGAAAAGGCCCTGCTTTCTGAGACATTGGTCAAGGACCTGGAAATTACGGTTGCCGTTGACAAGAAGAATCGCGATAAAAAGTGGGTAAAAGCCATTGTGTCTGCTTACCAATCAAAAACATTCAAAAATTATATTTCCGAACATAATCACAACCATTATTGGGTCATTCCGGACGATTTGAAATAAGTTCATGAAAAATACCTTGACATCTCAGCGATAAAGAAATAAAATTTAAATCAATCTTAAACCTTAGTATTTTTATATGAATTAATCAATTTAATACCGACATTCTTATCAAGAGAGATTGAGGGACTGGCCCGATGACATCTCGGCAAAAGGCTCGAGGAGCACTGTGCCAAATCCAGCGGACACTCCACAAGTGTTCGAAAGATGAGAAAAACATTCGCTGGAATAAGCAGAATTTTTCGGGAATGGCTCTTCTTGTCAAAAGGAGGGCCTTTTTTAACAGTAAATGGCGCACTCAGCGAAGCCGGAGGAATTGTAAAAACAAAAAAACGAAATCTGGAAATTGGGAGGGAAAAAGAATGACACTCAAATTAAGTATTCTCGATCAAACGCCGATCGGCGAAAAAAAAAACGCGGAGGAGGCTTTTCAACACACGATTGAATTGGCACAGGCAGCGGAAAAGTGGGGGTATCATCGTTTTTGGGTCGCTGAACACCATGATTCGGATAAAGTGGTCGGAGCCTCTCCGGAAGTGCTTGTTTCGCATTTATTAGCGAAAACCGGCCGGATCCGAATAGGATCGGGCGGTGTCATGCTTCAGCATTACAGCCCGTATAAAGTCGCCGAGAATTTTAATGTCCTCGCTTCTTTGGCACCCGGGCGGGTCGACCTTGGCATCGGCCGGTCGCCCGGCGGCCTTCCTTTGGCAACAAGGGCCCTGCAGCAGGATAACGTTGATAATGAACCGCCGCTTTCGGACAAATTGCAGGAATTGATTCAGTTCCTGCATAATCGGCTTCCGGAAGGGCATCCGTTTTACGGTTTGAAAACGATTCCCGAACTGCGGCAGACGGCGGATATTTATTCGCTTGGCACAAGTGTGCAAAGTGCAACGCTGGCCGCGGGTTTCGGTTCCGTATGTTTTTGCGCAATTTCTTAACGGCGACGAAGCGGCCATGGAAGAGGCACTGTCCGCCTACCGGGAAAAATTCCAGCCGGGAGAACAAGCGGAACCGAAAGCGGCGCTGGCCCTGTCTGTGATTGCCGCTGATTCCGATGAGGAAGCCAGGCAGCTCGCCGCCGACAATAAGGTGATCAGAATCCATTTTGAATCGGGCAAGACATTGACGATCACCAGTCTGGAAAAAGCGCTGGATTTTCAGAAACATGCCGCAGAAAAGGTAACGTTGGAGATTGAGGAGGCCAACATTATCTATGGTTCGAAAAATACTTTGAAAGCACGACTGACGGCCTTGCAGAAAAAGTATCAAGTGGATGAGTTCGTGATCATTGCGGCCGTTGACGACTTTCAAAAACGGCTGCACACTTACAAACTTTTAAATGAGGCTCTGTTAAATGATAAACAGCTTGCGGCTCAGTAAATTTGCGAACAGGAAAAGACAGAATGGCAGAATCATGCCAGCTGGCGCTATTAGAAGATGCTTAAAGCATTTTAGATGTCACAATCAGGGCTTATCAGTCGGTTTGCGGGCTTGGATTGAAGTTTCCGGCAGGCTGCGGATTTAGTAGAGGCTCGGCTTAAAAATAGAGATAAACGATACAGAAAGTGTGGAGAGATCATTTGTTGAAGAAAAAAAAAATCATCATCGGATTTATCCTGCTGCTATTGGTGATTAGCGCAGGATGCGGACACAGCAGCACAAGCAAAAAAAAACAAAAGTGATCAAAGTGGGGGTACGCAGTTCGGAACTCAAAACTTGGAACTATATTGCGAAAATTGCTAAAAAAAAGGGGCTGACGGTGAAAGTGGTCAATTTTTCTGCAAACATTGATCCTAACACGCCGCTGGACGAAGGCGACATCGATGCCAATGCCTTTCAGCATATTGCTTATCTTGAGCAATTTAATGAAAAGCATCATACAAAAATTGTTCCCATCGGCACGACGATCATCGCTCCGCTCGGCCTTTATTCGAAAAAGATCAAAAGTATTAAAGATATCCCCGATGGCGCCAAAATCGCTGTTCCTAATGATCAATCCAACTGGGGACGCTCGCTAGTTCTTTTGCAATCGGCTGGTTTGATTAAACTGGTTGATCATTTTAACGGAGACGGCGGCAAGGACAAAATCAAAGAGAATCCGAAGCATTTGCAAATTATCCCGGTCGATGGCGCCAATACGCCGAGGGTCATGGACGATGTCACCGCATCGGTGATTAATAACGGCACGGCGCTTGTCGCGGGACTCAGGCTGAAAGACGCTTTATACCATGAGAGTAAAAAACGGCCAAACCTTATATCAATATCATTGCTGCTCGCGCTAAAGACAAAAACCGGCCGGAATTAAAAAAATTGGTGAAAATCTATCAATCCAAGCAAGTAGCCGACTTTATTCGCCAAACCTATAAAGGCAATTATATTCCGACGTTTATTTCTTTGAAAGAATTGTCGTCGACATATAAAACACACTTATAAAAATAAATAGATTTATGGGAGGTTTGAAGATGGGAAAAAGACAAATCAAGTTGTCTGCATATCTGGTTGGCACGGGGATTCATCTTGGCTCGTGGCGGCGGCCCGACGCCGATCCGGGCGCCAGCATTGATATTGATTTTTATCGGAATCTGGCACAAATTGCTGAGCGGGGCAAGTTCGATATCGTGTTTATGCCGGACAGCCTGGCAATTAACGAGGACTCGCATCCCAACATTCTCAACCGATTTGATCCGGTCATTTTGCAAAGCGCGATTGCCGGAGCAACATCAAAAATCGGCGTGGTCGGCACGGCATCGACAACGTATAACGAGCCATACAACTTGGCACGTCAATTTTTGTCCCTCGATCATGTCAGCCACGGGAGAGCCGGATGGAACCTTGTCACGACCGGCGATGCAACCGGCCAGACGGCACAGAATTTCAGCAAAGACGAACATTTGGAGCATGATAAGCGCTATGACGGGCCGAAGAATTCATCGATGTGGTTAAAGGGCTGTGGGATTCGTGGGAAGACGATGCTTTTGTGTTCGATAAAGAGAACGGCCGGTTTTATGATCCGGACAAGGTTCATCGCTTGAATTACAAAGGCCGCTTTTTCTCCGTCAGCGGGCCGCTGAACATTGCCCGCTCCGAACAGGGCCAGCCGGTCATCGTTGAAGCCGGTGCCTCCGAGCCGGGCCAGTATTTGGCTGCGCGCACGGCCGAAGTCGTTTTTTCTCATGTCAAAGATTTTGATTTGGCAAAGGATTTTTATAAAAGTTTAAAAAGTAAGCTGCCCGACTACGGGCGCACTGAAGACGAACTGCACATTCTTCAGGGCATTTCGCCGATCATCGGCGATACGGAGGAAGAAGCGGAAGAAAAATATCAAGAGCTGCAAGATTTGCTCATTCCTGAACAAGGGCTGCGCTTCTTATCCGGCTATTTGGGCAAAGTCGATTTCAGCAAGTACAGCTTGGATACGCCGGCAAGGGAAGTTGAGTTTCCGCCGGAAAACGGCATTCAGAGCCATTTTGAAAGAATGAGAGGCTGGATTGAGGAGAAAAATCCGACTTTGCGTGAACTGTACGGCTTAATGGAAGGCAGTGCCCGCCGCGACTGGGTGGGAACACCGGAAAAAAAATAGCCGATAAGTTGGAAAAATGGTTCGATGAAAAGGCGGCCGACGGTTTCATGCTTGTCGCACCGTCTTATCCGAGGGACTTGGAAAATTTTGTGGACAAAGTGGTGCCGATTTTGCAAGATCGCGGTCTTTTCCGCCGTGAATATGAGGGCAGTACGCTCCGCGACCATTTGGGGCTTAAGAAACCTGTGAACCGCTTTGCCAAGCTTGAGACAAAATAAGCGGCTTGAAATTTTGGGGAGGCAAATAAAGAAGGAGGAGAAAAAAATGGCCAAAATCGCTAAAGATGTGGAAGCGAAGCAGCTGGAAAGTGAATTGATTGATTACCGCCGCCGCCGCTGCATGAACATCCGGAACTATCCAATGAAGAATTTGAAACCACAAAGGCTATTCGCCGCTGGCTCGCTGATGCCGGGATCAATGTGTTGGATTTTCCATTAAAAACAGGCGTGCTTGCGGAAATAAGAGGGAAAAAAGAGGGCCCGACAGTGGCGCTTCGGGCCGATATTGATGCACTGCCGATTCTGGAAGAAACACATCTGCCTTTTGCTTCAAAAGTGCCGGGCAAAATGCATGCCTGCGGCCATGACTTCCATACAGCGGCCATTTTGGGCGCCGCCCGTTTGTTAAAAGAGCAGGAGGATGCCATTGAGGGAACGGTGAAGATTGTTTTTCAGCCTTCGGAAGAAAACGGCGGCGGGGCGGAAAGAACACTCGAAACGGGGGCACTTGACGATGTGCAGGCGATTTTCGGCATGCATAACAAGCCGGATTTGCCGGTCGGCACGATTGGGATCACCGACGGCCCGCTGATGGCCGGAGTGGATCGGTTCGAAATCGAATTGAAGGCGTGGGCACGCATGCCGCGGCACCGGAAAAGGGCATTGATCCACTCGTCGTCTCGGCACATGTTATTACAGCTCTCCAAACGATTGTGAGCCGAAACATCAGTCCTCTGGATAACGCGGTGATCAGCGTCACGCATTTAGAGGCGGGGAATACATGGAATGTCATTCCTGGAAAAGCGGTATTGGAAGGAACGGTGCGCACTTTTCAGGAAAATGTGCGGGCCGGTATTCCAGGCGCCATCCGCCGGGTGATTGACGGTGTGGCGCAGGCTTTAGGCGCGGCCGCGACGCTGCGGCTGACGCCCGGACCGCCGCCGGTTCAAAACGATCGGCGGCTGACCGAATGGACCGCGGGCGTAGCGGAGAGATTAGGTTTCAATGTCGTCGATCCGGTGCCATCGGCCGCGGGCGAAGACTTTGCGGAGTATCAGAAAGTCATTCCCGGCACCTTTGTGTTCATGGGGACTTCGGGTACGGAGGAATGGCACCATCCGGCTTTTACACTGGATGAAAGGGCGTTATTGCCGAGCGCCCGGTTTTTCTCTACCTTGGCCATTGAGGCACTGAAAAAGTTGAAAGAATCATAAGCAGGGCGGGATTGGCTCCCGCCTTCAGGTTTTAGGACAGATAAAAAGGCTATCACTTTTCGATAGATGAGGAGACCTGGGGATGAAAAAACGTTTTGTTTTATTTATTTTAATATTGTCACTTGGTGTACTGGCCGCTTGCGGCTCTTCGGCAGGCGGTAAAAAAACACAAAAAATCGTTGTCGGATCAAGCGGATCGGACGCTCAAGTATGGAAGTTTATTGCGAAGTCCAAAGCGGCCAAAAAAGCGGGTTTAAATATTGTTGTTAAAGAGTTCAGCGACGGGACACAAATCAACGATGCGACAACCGACGGCCTCATTGATGTCAATGCGTTCCAGTCTTTGTCCTATTTCCAGGATTACAATAAGAGAAAAGGTAACCCGCTGGCGGCGATCGCGACAACTTATTTGGAACCAATGGGCATTTATTCGAAAAAAGTCAAAAGCCTTAGGGCGATTCCTGACGGGGCGAAAGTCGCCATACCGAACGATGCGGCAAACACAGCCCGCGCCTTGCGTGTCTTGCGGTCGGCAGGCTTGATCGAGCTCAAACCGGGTTTCAATTCCTTCACCGGTATCGACGGGATTGCTTCCAATCCGAAGAAATTGAAATTCGTTGAGATGGACGGAAGAATGACGGCGCGGGCTCTCCCAGATGTTACGATCGCTCTGATCGGCAACAGCGTCGCTTTGGATGCCGGCCTGAATTCAATTAAAGACTCCATTTACCATGAAAAACTGAATCAGGATACAATCGCGAATATAAACCTGCTGGTGACCAAAAAAAGCCGCAGCCATGATAAGGCATTATTAAAATTAAAGGACTTATATCATTCAAAAGAAATACAGGACTATGTTAAAAAGGAATTCGGCGGGACAAAAGTGCCGGTGGACAAGCCTGTGGCCGAAATTATCAATAATAAATAACAAGCCTTCCCGTAAATTTTAAACCATGAATTTGAAAGAGATGTCGTTTAATAAGTGGATACCAAAGGAGATCAGAATGAAAAAGAGCGTATGGGTAAGTTTAGCGGTTTTACTTAGTTTTGCGTTATTGCTTGGCGCCTGCGGGAATAAAAACTCGGGATCAGCAAGCGGCGGCAGCAAAAAAAGTACTCCGGATCGGGTTCAATCCCGGCCCTTATATCGACGAGTTTAAGCTTGGCATTGCCCCTCAGTTGAAAAAGAAAGGCTATAAAATTATTTACAAGAATTTCACCGATGGTATTCAGCCTAATGTCGCGGTTTCCAACGGACAACTGGATGCAAATGTTTTTCAGCACAGCCTTTTTCTGCAGTCCATTAATAAAAAGGAGAAAATCCACAATGTCGGCGTTGTCCAAGTGCCGACGCCGCCGATGGGATTGTATTCAAATAAACATCACAGCTTAAGCGGAGTGAAAAGCGGCACGACCGTCGCTGTTCCGAACGATCCGATCAACATGGGAAGGGCACTCGGCATCCTGCAGGACATTGGCTGGGTTAAGCTGAAAAAAGGGGTCGACCCGATCGATACGACGGTGAATACGATTGTATCCAATCCTAAAAAGGTTAAAATCGTGCCGATGGATTCAGCTCAGGGACCGCGGGCATTGAAAGACGTCGATTACGCGACCATACAAGGGAACTTTCGCCGTCTCGAGCGGGAAGAAGCTGACGGATGCATTGAAGCTTGAAAACATGACGTCGCCATTTATCAATGTTGTCGCTGTCGATCAATCGAAAAAGAATTCCAAATATGTCAAAGATATTATCGCGGCCTACCATTCGGCAGCTTTTCAAAAGGCAATCAAATCACATGCTGAATTTAAGGGATATAAATTACCGTCTTACTTTAAATAAGCGGCTGCGGTCCCAAAAGGAAAATGAGCCACAAGCTATGTTTTGAAAAACGAATATAAAAGATAAAAGGACTGCTTTTCGTGAAAAAATTGGACGAAGCAGTCCTTCTTAAGTGAAATTTAAGGTATAGTACTCGACTAAAAACGAAACACGGACGAAGCTCTCGTAAATAAACGAGGGGAAATCGTTAATAAACCTCGAAAAGTTGTATGTAAATTTTGAAAAGTTGTAAATAAACGTTCAAAAGTTGTATAAAGGGACGGGCCCAACCCCGTGCCCGGCTCGACTTGTATAAAAAAGCGGAGATCTTGTAAATAAAACAGGAAAAGTCGTATATAAACCGCGAAAAGTTGTAAATAAACGTTCGAAAGTTGTTCAAAGAGTCGTGCGAAACCCCGTGCCCAGTCCGACTTGTATAAAAAAAGCAGAGATCTTGTAAACAAACGGAGAAAAGTTGTATGTAAATTTTGAAAAGTTGTAAATAAACGTTCAAAAGTTGTATAAAGGGACGGGCCCAACCCCGTGCCCGACGCGACTTGTATAAAAAAGCGGAGATCTTGTAAATAAAACAGGAAAAGTCGTATATAAACCGCGAAAAGTTGTAAATAAACGTTCGAAAGTTGTATAAAGGGTCGTGCGAAACCCCCGTGCCCAGCTCGACTTGTATAAAAAAGCAGAATTCTTGTATATAAACCGCGAAAAGTTGTAAATAAACGTTCGAAAGTTGTAAAAAGAGTCGTGCCAACCCCCCGGACCCAACGCGACTTGTATAAAAAAGCAGACATCTTGTAGATAAAACGTATAATGATTAAAAATGTTAAAAAGTGTTTTTATATAACATTTTCAAACATTTATGCTATAATTCAACATAAAAAGGGGGTGGAATCATGCTGCCGATTGAACGCAGACGCCAAATAATGAAATGGCTGAAAGAAGAGCAATCATTGAGTATCAAAGCATTAAGCGAGCGTTTGCAAATCTCTGAGATGACTGTGTACCGCGATATTAAACCTTTACTGGACAGCGAGGACATTTACAGGACGCCGGGCGGTATTGCCTGCGCGAGGAACCCGATCACAGCAGTGAACATTGTGCCTATTGCCATAAGGCCATCAGTGATGAGAGGATGAGTGTCCGGCTTTTTCAACAGTCGGGACAGATCGACACAGCATGCTGCGCGCATTGCGGGTTGCTTCGTTATCAGCAAATCAGCGATCAAGTCGAGCAAATGATTGGAACTGATTTTTTACTTGGGACAACCGTAAATGTGACCACAGCTTATCTTCTTTTCGAGCCGGATCTGCCGATACGCTGCTGCAGTCCGTCTATTTTGCTATTTGAAAAGAAAGGAAGCGCGAAACGTTTTCAGAAGGGATTCAATGGCAGGCTCTATCCATTCTGGGAAGCGCTTGAGCAAGTAAAGCACTCGATGACCGCTTCATGTTCGTGCCATCATGACCTGTCATGAGAAGAATGAAAAGCTTGATGATTTTTGCTTTTGCTGTTTTTTTTTTTGGGGTGTGCTGGCCGCCCGAAAACGCCGGAGCACACACGCTTATTTGGAAAAAACAACCCCTTCTGCAGGGACTGCGGTCAATCAAAATCCTGCTGAGGTACGGCTGCAGTTTGATGAAGCGATCCAGAACGAAGCGCCTTTTATTGCTGTTCTGGACAGCAAAGGCCATAAAGTGCAGATCGGCCGGGCGGAAATTAATAAGCAGAATGGTCACATCGTATCGGTTCGTCTGCAAAAGCATTTGTCAAAAGGGATTTATACAGTGAACTGGCGTGTGATATCGGCGGACGGCCATCCGGTGGGCGGCACGTTTATGTTCGGAATCGGCGAACATTCGGCGGCACTCCAAGGCGGTGCGCCGTCCGCGCAGTCCTTTTACCGGCCGTCCTTGGCAATGGTCGGTGATCGGTTTCTTTTATATGGCGGGATGGCTGTTTTTGTTGGAACAGTCTTGCTGTTAACCTATTTGCTCTCATTAAATGAGACATTGCTGCCACAAGAGAGAAAAGGGATAAAATGGGCCCAGATGTTGGCGTCATGGGCGATCATCCTGTCGGTACTTCTTAATTTGCCGCTGCAGGTGGCCACTTTGCGAAGCGTTTCGTGGACGAATGCTTTTCAGCCGCGATTAATGGCCGACGTGCTGGCCCACTCTTCGGCAGGAAAATGGTGGCCGTGGCAAGTGCTGCTAGCCATCCTTCTAGCTTTGTCGGTGCGGGCAGTCTATCGTTTTCATTGCGAGCGTTTGCTGCGTTGGTGGCTGCCGTCGCTTTTGCTATTTATCGTTCTTGCCTGGATAAAGGCTTCTATGGGTCATGCTTCGGAAAATGCCGCTGATTCGGCAGCTGTCACGACAATAGACACCATGCACATTTTATCCGCTTCACTCTGGACGGGCGGACTGTTCATGATCGGCCTGCTGTTTGCTCTCTCATTAAACAGGCATGAAAAGAAGCAAAGAAGGAAACTCTTGACTGATGTTTTACGGGCGTTTGCCTATCCCGCCTTAGCAGGTGTCGGCGGGGTGATCGCGAGCGGTGTCCTGATGAGTATGATCTTTCTTTCGTCGGTGGACCAGCTGGTGACCACCGGTTATGGTAGGCTGCTGCTGGCCAAGATCATCTGTTTCGTTTTGATGGGTTTGCTTGGACTCTGGCATTTCGGCCGAATCAGAGTCAGCGGAAAACGGACGATCTCCGCCGGCACACTGCTTCTCGAGCAGACGCTCGGAGCGGTTGTATTAGTGATCGCCGCGGTATTGACGAATGTGCAGACGCCTCCGCCTCCGAAACCGGTTCCTTTTTACGGTGAAGAGAGGGCGGGAAATATAGATGTTCAACTGCGTGTTTCCCCGGCGGTTGTTGGTGAAAATGTTTTTACAGTCAGATTGCGGGATCAGGAGGGACGTCCTTTTACTAAAGTTCAGCAAGTGGAAATGCGGACGAAAAAGCAGATCGGCGCTGCAAACGAAAGCGATGTTATTTTAAAGCGAACAGGAAACGGTGATTATCAGGGGAAAGGTCTATACATAAGCAGCAGCCCGCAGCTGGGCGATCACCATTCACCTGTTAACGAGCGCTTTTAAAGACATCGATAAGCGATTTTATGTCAAGGTCGTTCAATAGTGACGGCTGAGCATCATGAAAATATAGGCCAGGAGGAGAAACAAAAATGAAAAAAATCATTTCGTCGTTATTTGCCGCTTTTCTGGTGTTTTTTTGCCGTTGCGGCGGGAGCAAGCGCCCATGTGAAGGTTACCCCGGCGGTGTCGGGAACGGGCACCTATGAAACGTATACCATGAAAGTGCCGGATGAAAAAAATAAATCCAACTTTGAAAATCGTATTAAAGGCCCCTAAAGGGATAGAGTTTGAATCCTATGAACCCGTTGCCGGCTGGAAAACCACGACCCAGAAAGACGCGAACGGAAAAGTCACCTCGGTCACTTGGACAGCGACTAAGGGCGGCATTCAGCCGGGGCAGTTCCAAGCGTTCAATTTCATCGCCAAAAATCCGGCCAAAGAGACAACGCTGGCCTGGAACGCTACCAATATTATCAAGATAAGAGCATTGTCGAATGGACCGGCAATGAAAAATCGGAAACACCACACGCAACCACTTTGATAACCAAGAGCGCCGCCGGTGAAGGGGAAAACGCTCACGGTCAAAACATGGAAATGAAAAACATGGGCAGCACGAGCCATGACAGCGATGATCATAAGACTAATAATACGCTGCTCTATATGACGCTTATTCTCTCGATCGCATCAGTTGTCCTCTCCGTAATTGCTTTAGCTGTCAAAAGGAAAAGATAAAAACAAACCACTAAGTCAAAGGCACAGAGCTCGCGGCCAGCAGTAAAAAGCCCTCCTGAAATTGAAAGCCGATCAGGGGGGTATTCTGTTTTTCCAGATGATTTGATTTTCCAATCAACTTCAATTTAAAATAGTTCTAAAATCTGTCATTATTCAGAAATGAGGTCCAATATGGATGATAAACTGACAATAGGACAAATGTCTAAGTTGAATAGTGTACCGATTACATTAAGATATTATGATGAAAAATCGGACTATTTAAACCCTATGAAGTCGATACCGCTACAGGCTATCGGTATTACACGCTCGAACAAATAAAAAAACTGGACTTAATCCTCTATTTAAAAAATATTGGTATTCCGCTTAAGGAAATACAAAAAAATATTGCAAATAACACTTTAGAGCAATTTATAAACATGCTGGAAAAGTACAAAAATAAGACAGAAAAGAAGATTTCAGCATTGCAGCATATTCAAAATCAATTGTGTAAAAAAATTGATGAACTCTCGAGTTTGACGGTCTATCGTAGGCACGATCAACCTGTTATTAAGAGAATGTCCGCCAGAAAAGTGATTCAAGTGAATACACCGATTCAAAGGGTCAACGATGTAGAACCATTGCTTCGCAAAATTAAGCAGGCAACGAAATCTGCATCGTCTATTGTTATCGGGAATGTAGGCTATATTATTTCGAGTGAAGAGAAATCAAACTCTTTCGAAAGGCCTTTGTCACCATTGAAGATGAACAAAAAAAATGCCGGTTGAATGGCTGCATACATTACCTGCCGGGGAGTATGCCTTTTATTATGTAAATACCGATTATGAGCATATTCATTCCTCCTGCGAGGTTTTACTAAACGATTTGCAGCGCGTTGGAAGGGAAGGAAGCAGCTCCTTTTATATTCGAAGTATCGTCGATTCTTTTCTGTCTGATAAGCAAGAAGAGTGGGTAAAGGAAATTCAAATTTTATTAAAACCTTTGACTGTACAGTAACTGGAGGGTTTATTATGGAAGTATTATGATTGAAAGCAGTGAAAAAAAAAGCAGAATGAACCAACCGAAACTTTGGACGAAGGACTTTATTATTATTTCATCAGTAAATTTTTTTACCCATATCGTTTTCTACATGCTAATGGTAACCATAGCGATGTATGTGTCGGCACGATTTCATACGAGTCAAAGTATCGCCGGACTCGTGACGGGGGTCTTTGTCCTGGCCTCTTTAGTGGCCCGGATTTTTGCCGGTAAATATTTAGATCGGATTGGGCGCAAACGCACCTTGATCGCAACGTTAGTTGTATTCGTCATCGCTATGTGTCTCCATTTGGGGGCGGATAGCTTAGTCTTTCTTATGCTGATTCGTTTTATTCATGGAGCGGCACATGGATTTGTGACAACTGCCGCGGGTGCCATTGCGGCCGAGCTCATTCCTGATGAACGCCGCGGAGAAGGGACGGGTTATTATGCAACAAGCATGAATCTGGCGATGGCCATTGGTCCGTTCATCGGGATATTCATTAGTACGCATGCAAGTTTTCAAATAGCTTTTCTTATCGGAAGCATCATCACATTGATTGATTTCGTGGCCGCCTTATTTTTAAAAGCGCCGGAAGCCGAACATGCCGAGGAAAAAAAGTTAAAAAGACAACAGGGTTCAATTGGAAGGATTATATTGAACCAAAAGCGCTCCCTATTTCCGGCGCTGCTTTTGCCATTACCCTTGTTATACAAGTTTGTTATCCTTCCTGTCTCTTTATGCCAAAGAAATTGATTTAGTGGATGTCTCCAGCTTTTTCTTCATCACTTATGCCGTCGCATTGGTGGCTACACGGCCGTTTACCGGAAAATGGTTTGACAAGTATGGTGAAAATCGTGTGACCTATCCGCTCATTATTTGTGTGGCGATTGGATTTTTTGTTTTTAAGCCAGGCACATAACGGCATGCCTTTTCTTGTGTCCGGTGCACTGATCGGCATTGGCTACGGCACCATAGTATCTAATTTTCAAGCGATTGCGATACAGCAATCCTCATCCAACCGTAAAGCATTGGCCACTTCGACTTATTTTATGTTTCTCGATTTATCCAATGGCGTTGGGCCCTATATAACGGGAATCCTAATTGGGTTTATGAGTTTTCGCCATTTATATCTCACCATGACAATCTGGATCATGATCGGCATGGGAATTTATTATGCCGTGCACGGCAGAAAATCGGCCATGCAGGAAAAAGCTTGTTTAACTGGTGCCGGTTTTGTTTTGCTCGATGAGTGCCCTGGCGCTGCACGGCCAGTCTGCGCGCCGTTACCGCCGCAGGTCAGAAACCACCCGCCGCGGCACGTAAAAGCTAGCTCCCGATGGATATTTGTTATGAACTGACGGGTAAAAACCCAATCCGGCGGGTCGGGCGCGGGCTGTTTCGGATTGCCACGGCCAAGGTTGATCGCGTCTATACCGCGCTCGGAGCTGGATGCAATTTTATACGATTGTCCGGAAGCTGCGAACAAGCCGCGATGATTCGAAAGCAGACATATCGTTACCTCCTATTCTTGTGCAGTGAGAACGGTTTGCGCCATCTCACGGACGGTGCGGACCGCTTCAAGGATGTCCAAAGCAGTGACTTGGCGCGGCAAGCCATGAATCAGGGAAACGGGTTCGGCCATTTTTATCGCGACCTTTTCCAATGAATCAAGATCGTCGAGATTCAGATCATGAACGGATACCGGCAGGCCGATCGCCTTGTAAAAAGGCAGCAGCGCTTTAATGTCGCCTGTTTTATTTTCCAAAGCAAGCTGGAGCAGAAGGCCGTAAGCGACCTGTGTACCGTGGGGAACGGAGTGGGTTTCCGGGATAATGGTCGCCGAATTGTAAAAAGCATGGCCGCCGACGGCTCTGGCATGCCGGCTTCCCAGCCCGCCGACTAATCCGGCCGCAAAAAAAGATCGCATCAACAACATTTAAAAAGGCTGTGGACAAAAGACCGTGCTTGGCATCGTGCAGGGCCTGTTCGCCATTTTCGATCAACCTGTTGCGGCAGAGACGCGCAGATTCATGGCTGAATGCCAATGCGATAGAGTCGTCTTTAACCGCTTCCAGGCCGATCCGGCACTCGTACCATTTCGCAATCGTATCGCCGATGCCGGCAATTAAGTATTTGACCGGCGCGTTTAATAGAATGCGAGGTTCGATCAGGACAAGATGGGATGTTCTTGTGAAAACCTGTCCCTTTTGCCATGTGCCATAGTCGTCGTAGATAATGCTCAAAGGAGCGAATGCAGCGCAGTTTGACGGAACGGTCGGAATCAGAATTTCCGGTATATGGGTTTTCCACGCTGCCGCCTTCACAATATCGATGACTTTTCCGCCGCCGATCGCGATGATCGCATCGGCGGACAGACTTTCAGCAAGCAAGTGAATACGTGCAATTTCGTTTTCCGAGCACTCGCCATGATACGTTTCAAAGGTAGTGTCAAAATCAGCGAGATCGGGCAGATAGGGAGCGGCCGCCTGCAGCGCTTTTCTGCCGTGCACAATAAGCAGCTTTTTGAGACGGCGTTCTTTTAATAATGCAGGCAGCCACTGCAAGGCATCCGTTTCATTGATATACGATTGGGGTCCGGGTTTGATAATGGTCGGTGATGAATAGCCCATTCTGTTCAGCTCCTTTTATTAGATAATCAGCAGGCCAGGCCTTTGGGGCAGGGGCCTTCAGTGTTTTAGATAAAAAAAAAAATAAGCCCTTCCGATGATAATGGAAGAGCGGCTGTGCTGTCTTCCTTATCTTTCGAACGAAATGCCCGCTGGAATTGGCACAGTGCACTTGTGATAAAAGCCTGTTGCCGAAGCTTCATCGGGCCAGATCCCTCCGCTTCTCTGGATAAGAAATTTTATTCTTATTAAATTCATGTGTTTAATATGTAATATAACGGGAAGAAGTCGATTTGTCAAATGTGTTTTTCCGGATTGTATGTGCCAAGTGCTGCTTGGAAACTTATATTTGACAAGATTTTAGAGATCCGCAAAATGTCCCCTCTTGTCAGCCGCTGTGTTTGTATATTCGATTCGTCATGTGGGGTTGGGGTGTTCGCGAGCCAAAATGGGGCGTTCAGGTTCTGAAATGGAGCGTCGGGATCCGAAAATGGAGCGTTCGGGTCCCGAAATGGAGCGCTCGCGAGCCAAAATGGGGCGTTCAGGTTCTGAAATGGAGCGTCGGGATCCGAAAATGGAGCGTCGGGATCCGAAAATGGAGCGTCGGGATCCGAAAATGGAGCGTCGGGATCCGAAAATGGAGAGTCGGGATCCGAAAATGGAGCGTCGGGATCCGAAAATGGAGCGTTCGGGATCCGAAATGGAGCGCTCGCAAGCCAAAATGGAGCGTTCGGGTCCCGAAATGGAGCGTTCGGGTCCCGAAATGGAGCGTTCGGGTCCCGAAATGGAGCGTTGGTGCCCGAAAATGGAGCTTTCAGGCTCGAAAATGGAGCTTTCAGGTCCCGAAATGGAGCGTTCGGGTCCCGAAATGGAGCGTTCGGGTCCCGAAATGGAGCGTTGGTGCCCGAAAATGGAGCTTTCAGGCCCGAAAATGGAGCGTCGGGCCCGAAAATGGGGCGTTCGGGTCCCGAAATGGGGCGTTCGGGTCCCGAAATGGGGCGTTCGGGTCCCGCGAAATGGAGCGTCGGGTCCCGAAATGGAGCTTTCAGGCCCGAAAATGGAGCGTTCAGCCCCCGAAAATGGAGCTTTCAGGCCCAAAAATGGAGCGTTCGGGTCCCGAAATGGGGCGTTCGGGTCCCAAAATGGAGCGTTCGGGTCCCGAAATGGAGCTTTCAGCCCCGAAAATGGAGCTTTCAGGCCCAAAAATGGAGCGCCGAGGCCCGAAAACGGGGTGCCAAGAGAACTATTTTGTACAAACTTGCAGGCTAAAAAGCCCAAAAAAAGCATCATTCGCTTTATTTGGGCTGTTGATTTTTGTTATAGGGTTTAATTTCAAACCATCAGGGATTTTTTTAAAAGTTGCTATCGATCTGTGTTATTTACTAAAAATATTTGGTGCCACTTTTAACCAACAATTACAGAAAAGGGCCTTTTGTTCCTGTTCTATTTGTGAATGAGCAGGTTCTGTGTAATTGCTTCGACATCCTTCACCGCTTGGAGAATGTCCCGGGCACTGATTTGTCGCGGCAAAGCGTGGATCAGTGATCCCGGTTCAGCCATTTTCGCGGCAACGGCTTCCAAGTTATTCCGGTTGTCAAGATGTACATCGCGGGCAGACACCGGCAGGCCAATGGTGCGGTAAAAAGGAAACAGCTGCTTGATTTCATCGTTCTTATTTTCCAAAGCCAGCTGCAGCAGAAGGCCGTAAGCCACCTGCGTGCCGTGGAGCACAGAGTGAGTTTCCGGAATCGAAGTCGCGGCGTTATAGAAGGCATGGCCGCCAACGGCGTCGGCATAGGGATTTCCCAGCCCGCCGATAATGCCCGCTCCAAAGAAAACGGCATCGATGACGGTTAGAAAAGCTTTGGATATATTTCCATCCTTTGCATCATGCAAGGCTTGTCCGCCATTTTCAAGCAGTTTGTCGCGGCATATCCGGGCGGCCTCGTAACTGAATGTCAAGGCGATCGATTTATTTTTGACCGCTTCCAAGCCAATTTTGCATTCATACCATTTGGCCAGTGTATCCCCGATTCCGGCTATCAAATACTTTATCGGTGCACGAACAAGAATTTTCGGTTCGATCAGCACAAGATGAGGTGTTCTTGTAAACGGCAGCAGTTCGGGCTCTGCGCCGTTCTCATTGTAAACAATGCTTAGCGATGCAAAGGCAGCGCAATTGGACGGGACGGTAGGGACAAGAATCTCCGGAACATTTATTTTAAAGGCGGCCGCTTTAACGATATCCATCACTTTGCCGCCGCCGATCGCGATCAAAACATCCGCGGAAAGTTTCTCAGCCAGAGCGGCGATTCGGGAAATTTCATCGGCGGTGCATTCACCGTGGTAGTTTTCGAAATGGACACTAAAATCATCCAGGCTCGGCATGAAAGGTTCGGCGGCCTTTAATGCTTTTTCCCCGTGTACAATCATTAAATTTTTTAATTGCCGCTCTTTTAATAACGCGGGCAGTGATTGCAAGATACCTTCTCCGGTCATAAAGGCTTGCGGTCCGGCTTTAACGATAGCAGGCGATGAATCGATCATTGATGACACTCCTTTGAAGTTAAATCTAATTTATAATAACACTTGCAGGTCGTCGGTATTACAAGTTTTCCAAAATAGATTAAAGGAACAGATAGGAGCAGACACGGTTACCAATCCACCGTCTGCTAATCCGCCGCCTAAAATTCAAAGCCGGAAAAGCCGGGATCCGCACAGCAACTTTAGGTCGAGGAGAATAATGCCGGCCGGCAGTGATTGCGCCCGGGTTTTTTGCGATCCCTGATTATAAATGCTTAAATTTAAAAATTTCAACCAATGAGTGAACGATCATATACTCCACTCTTCGATAGATGACGCTGCTTGTCGGCCCCAGCTGATCGTTCATATAGTGCATTTCGGTAAATAAAATCACAACCATTGCGAAGAAGAATCCCAATTCTTTCAGGCTGCCTGTTCGATAGACAACCATTGAGGAAGAAGGAAATGCGAAGCGCTTGTTTGAAAACGGCATCAGCCAGTGCAGTCCTGAGACGGAAAAACGGTCTTCACAGAGATGGAGCAGGTAGCCGATGCTGAGAGCAATGACGAACCAATTATGAAACAGCGCGAATAATATCAACGAGAGAATCAGCCAGGTGATCAACCAATGCGTCAAACCTCTGTGGCCAAATAGTTTATTTATAAATCTGGAAATAAAAAAAGTGCGTTTGCCGATGTAACTGCTTTCTTCATCGATATCCGGCAGGAGGGCACCGAGAGCCAAACCGCCGATGTTAACCAGCGTCCATTCATGGTTGGCATAGAGCAATGGGGCCGTTATAACAAGCGATGTGACAAGATGGGTTTTGTATTGCACGTTTTTCCCCTTTCTTTGCAAAAGAAAATGAGTATATGAAAATTCTAATCAAAAGCAGCGGGCTTTGCAAAAAACACAGCTTCTAAAAAAGTATGTCACCTTGGAATGATAGAACGCGGTTTAAAGCCCGTCAGGCCGTCCGCAGCTGTTGGTCTGGTTTTCAGAGGTTTCTGCTTTGAATTCATATTGCAGCTGAATTCAAACTTAAAAAACCATCGCAGGTGAACC
The DNA here is from genome assembly GCA_030437565.1 of Terrilactibacillus sp. S3-3. Classification (GTDB taxonomy): domain Bacteria; phylum Bacillota; class Bacilli; order Bacillales; family Sporolactobacillaceae; genus S3-3. The sequence continues at coordinate 3,261,427 of CP129291.1, read as the reverse complement.
GAAAGAGGCCAGCCCGGAAACAAAACGAGCATTTTACTAAGAAGGCCTTTTTGTTCATGGTAAGATAATAGATGGCAGCCGTATCGTTAATGAAAAACAGAGATGCAAAATCTGTTTTCAGAGCTGTTCAGTGAGAGGAGAATTAAAAATGTTTGACGTGCTGATACATACCCACAGCGGCATGTGGGGAGTCATGGTTATTTTATTTATTTTAAGTATCATTCTTTTCAGACAATCCATCTGGCGGATGCTGCTCCGCCTGGCTTATCTTGTTATGATTGTGACCGGGATTTGGATGCTTATTTTGCAACATTTTCCTGGCGCCTTTGTCCTGAAAGGGATCCTCGCGCTGATACTAGTCGGAATGATGGAAATGGCGCTTGCCAGACGGAGAAAAGAGCAGCCTTCTGTTCTGCTATGGGTGCTTCTTGCCGTTGACTTAATCGTCATTTTGCTGCTTGGTTACAAAATCATCTGAAATGAGAAAAAAAAAACGTTTCGTCCTTTCCTGGGCGAAACGTTTTTTCCATTCTTTATAAAAATCGTGCCGGCAGCTGATTGAACCGTTTGGAAACTCGGGCGGTTTTGGCCCCTCGTTTCTCTTAAAAAGCCGGTCATCAGACATTCAGCTTTTGAAAAAAGCCGGCTTTTTGTATTCTGGCGGCAGCCTCTCTCAAGCGCTCTTCGGGTTCGAGCAGGCTGGCGCGGACATATTGATCGCCGCTTTTCCCAAAGCCGCGGCCTGGAGCCATGGCCACATGCGCTTTTTCAAACAGCGCATTAACGAAGGTTTCGGATGTATACCCTTGGGGCACTTTGAACCAGTTGAAAAACGATCCTTTCGGTGCTTTGACGTCCCAGCCGATGTCCCGAAGACTGCCGACCAGCACATTGCGGCGCTGTTCATAAAGGGCATTCAGTTCTTTGACACAATCTTGCGGCCCAAGCAATGCCGCTGCCGCCGCGTCTTCGATCGCGCGCCGAAGACGTCGCTGTGGGCATTATCGTGGAATCGTTTGAAAGCCTGAATAATCGAGGCGTTCCCGACAAGGAACCCGAAGCGCCAGCCAGCCATATTATATGTTTTTGACATTGTATAAATTTCCACGCCGTATTCTTTAGCACCCGGTGTTTGCAGGAAACTGAGCGGCCGTTTGCCGTCGAAGCCGAAAGCGCCATAGGCAAAGTCATGGACAATCGGAAAACGGTGCGCTTTAGCGAACGCCAGTGTATCCGCAAAAAAATCTTCAGTAGCCATGGCGCCGGTCGGATTATTAGGATAGTTCATGATCAACATGCCTGTTTTAGATAACACATTGTCAGGAATTTTGTTCCAATCCGGTAAAAAATCATCCTCTTCATATACAGGAACGGCGTGGACGCCTGCTCCAGAAAGCCGTGCAGCGGAATAATACAGAGGGTAAGTTGGATCGGTTGTGACCATGACATCGCCCGGGTTTAGAAGGACTTGCGGCAGAGCGCGATCGCGATTTGAGCGCCGCAGAACATTGTGACCTCGGTCTCGGGGTCGATATCGACTTGATATTCACGTTTGTAAAAGGCAGCGATAGCCTCCCGTACGCTCTGTTTGCCGCCAAATGGCGGATAACCATGGTTTTCCGGAAGGCGGGCCGCTTTTTCCAGCGCTTTGACAATATGGTCCGGAGTCGGCTGATCTGGGCTCCCTTTTTCAAGATTAATAATGTCGATACCGCGCTCAGTATAATCGGCTACCCGCTGATTCATATTGGCGAAATAATTGACGGGCAATGCCTGTACAAGCCGTGAAGGACTGAAATCAACCATTAAAAAAAAAATCCCCCTTAATATGTTGGAACAATATCTTATTAAACGAGGCGGTCTTTCTCATTGACCTGCCTCCGGTTTACAAAAATATACTGGTTAAACGCAAAAAGCTGCGTGATTTATCGTAATTCGGCAGAAGACTCCCGCTTCAAGTGTTGCTAAGCGGGAGATGAGCCATCTGCTTGTTGCAACTCCCGTTTCTGTCTGTCATGCTATAATATTCACGAACATAAGTTCTGTGTATGGGGGCGAACACTATGCTGGTCAACAAAGCCTATAAGTTTCGCATCTTTCCAAACAAAAAACAGGTGGGACTCATCAACAAAACCATCGGCTGTTCTCGATTTGTGTTTAATTTCTTTCTGGGTAAGCAGAAAGAAAAAGATGCCTACTGGCAGATTGTCGAAGAAATGGTTCAAAACGGCCAGATTCCAGCTAACTCTTGGAAAGGTGAACGCCTCAACAAATATGAAACAGTCAAAGCCCTTCCTGAACTCAAGAGCCACTCTGCTTTTCTAAAAGAAGTGGACAGTATCGCCTTGCAAAAATCTGTTGAAAACTTGGCGGATGCCTATCACCGATACTACAAAAAACAAACCAAATACCCGCGTTTTAAATCAAAGAAACATCCGATTCAGTCGTACACAACGAAGATGACCAATCATAATATTGCGGCATTGGAAACCATATCAAACTGCCGAAACTTGGTTTGGTTCGTTTTGCCAAAAGCCGCGATGTCCAAGGCAGGATTATGAATGCCACGATCAGACGGGCTCCCTCCGGCAAATACTTTGTATCAATAGGCACCGAGGTAGAAGTTTCCGCATGGCCGAAAACCCATTCAGCTGTTGGCATTGATGTCGGGCTCAAAAACTTTGCGATTCTCTCGGATGGGACAGTACACACCAACCTCAAGTTTTTCCGCACCTTGGAAGAAAAATTGGTCAAAGCCCAGCGGATCATGAGCAGGCGTTCTGTGGGCGGGTCCAATTGGCACAAAGCCAAAATCAAAGTCGCCCGTATCCACGAAAAGGTGGCCAATGCACGGAAAGATTACCTAGACAAAATCTCCACCGAAATCGTCAAAAACCACGATGTGATCGGGATGGAGGATTTGTCTGTATCCAACCTGTTACAAAATCATCATCTTGCAAAAGCGATCAGTGAAGTGTCTCTGGTCACAATTCAAAACAATGATTGAATATAAAGCCAAGTGGTATGGCAAGTGCGTCGTTACGGTGGCGAAAACCTTTCCTTCCAGCCAGTTTTGTTCTTGTTGCGGCTACCAAAATAAAGACGTCAAACAGCTCGGATTGCGTGAATGGGACTGTCCAAAATGCCATGCCCATCATGATCGAGATATGAACGCAAGTATCAATCTTAAAAATGAAGCGATAAGGCTTCTAACCGCAGGGACTGCGGGGATCGCCTAATCCATAACCGGCGGCTGCGCCGGTGTTCTTAGGAATCTCCCACTTCAAACAAGCCAAAGGTTGTTAAGTGGGGGTAGTTCAATTCATTCAAATTCTATCTCAAGATAGTCCGCTGCCTGCATGATCAAGTGGTTATCAGTACGCCTTGATTATACCCGTCGCGGACGGTATCTTGCAATACCGTCCGCTTAGCGCATCCGGGCTTTTCATAGAGCAAAATATGCCATTGATCCATTTTATGCAAAAATGACGCAGAACCGCGGGACAAATCGTCTAAAAAGGCCGGCCAAAAAAACATGCCGCGGATGATTTGATTAAGCTGTATAATTAACAATAGAAATTTTTTTTTTGGCGGTGTGGAAATGGAATACAGGATTGACGATATGCAACCAGCAGACTGGGATCAGGTGAAGGATATTTATTTAGAGGGAATCAAGACGGGTATTGCCACATTTCAAACGGAATGTCCGTCCTGGGACAATTGGAATCAGAACCATATCGATTCGTGCAGGCTGGTCGCCCGTTCAGGAAATACAGTGCTGGGATGGGCAGCGCTGAGTCCAACTTCGAGCAGAAAATGCTATGCAGGGGTAGCGGAGGTCAGCATTTATATTAGTGGAAAATATAAAGGGAAGGGCATCGGCACGGCACTTCTGAAAAGTGTTGTCAGAATTTCTGAGGACAAAGGCTTCTGGACGCTGCAGTCGGCCATTATCAGAGAGAATGCGGCAAGTATCGCCTTGCATCAAAAGTGCGGGTTCAGAGAGTTAGGGATAAGAGAAAAGGTGGCCAAAATGGAAAACGGCAAGTGGCATGATGTCGTTTTAATGGAAAGAAGAAGCAAGAGGATTGAATAGTTCCTCCGATTGGCCGTCCGCGGAAAGTTGCAGGTGACGTCCGGAACCCGCTCGCTTTCTCTTCTTCAACGGATTTTCAGGGAGACCCATTTGGATTGTTTATGCCTTCCTGTTTAGAATGAACCTTTTTTCCAGCGGCAGTTTACCGGTTTAAATGCGATGCCTTTTCTGAAGATCGGGCGCCGGCTCATCTTGCTATTCCTTTGAACACATCCCGAGGCCCGGAATAAGATGATAAAGAAGAATGGGCTAATGACCACTATTCTTTTAGGCAAAAGGAAGCGAGTGGCGAGTGCCGGTTTTCTGCGGCATTCCGATTACCGGGAAAAGGAATAAAGAGCAAAGCGGCCGGGCCCATAAGTGCTTTGCTTGGAAAGGTGGAAACATGTTGTTTATACGGTAAAAGCAGGTGACTCCTTATTTGGTATCAGCCAGAAATACGATATTCCTCTGGATACTTTGAGGGCGGTCAATGGGCTTACAGCCGCGAATGTTGTGACCGGCCAATCACTGCTGATTACAAGTACAGCATATGTGGTTCAGTCCGGGGATAGTTTTTATTCGATTGCACGAATGATGCATGTCACGCCGGATGCTCTGCAAAGGGCGAACCCGGGCGTTCGTCCGAATCAATTGCATCCCGGCCTGCGGCTGAATATACCGGCAGTCCAGAAAAGGATAGCGACATCGTTCTCTTTTACACAGCTTAGAACGCCGAATGTCGATCAGGCATTGGTGAAGGACTACGCGCCTTATTTGACTTATATCGGCTTGTTTGAAACTCATTTTAATTGGAATGGCGATCTCAGCCCATTGGATGATAATGCGGCGGTAACGGCAGCCTGGCAAGGGCACGTCGTACCGATTTTAACGGTTACCAATTTTTAACGACCTCTGGTTTTAATCCGGCGATTGTGCAAAGAGTGCTGAATACGCCTGACGTGCAAAATAAGCTGATAAGCAATATCGTCAATTTTGCCACTTCGCACAATTATGGAGGTGTCAGTATTGATTTCGAGGGCGTGCTGACAGCAGATCGGGAAAAATTCGTCGCTTTTTTTTACGAACTTTGAAAACGCGGCTTCAGCCATCAGGACTAAAATTGAGCAGTACTGTTCCGCCAAAGATGGATGACACGCTGCCGTGGTTAAGAGGGTATGATTACCGAGGCATTGGCGCGGTAGTCGATGAACTTTTCGTTATGGCCTATGATTTTCATCATGCAGGCAATGAACCGGGAGCGTCGGCACCGATTGAGAATGTCAGAAAAACGATTGCTTACGCGGCGGGTCTCGTCGATCACAGCAAAATTATCCTTGGTATACCTTTTTACGGTTATGACTGGGTCATTCCTTACAATCCGCGGAATCCTGGAAAGGCCATTACAAACCCGGATGCCGTGAATCTGGCCATGCGCCATCAAGCGCCGATTCATTTCTCTGAAGCGGATCAGTCCGTTTACTTTAATTATACCGATGAGAACGGACAAAATCATGTGGTGTGGTTTAGCGATACACGCAGTCTGTTCGCAGAAGTGGACATTGTGCGGTCAACCGGGATCGGCGGCATCGGGGGATGGCAGCTCAATTTTGCCATGCCGCAGTGGCCATGGGTGTACACTCGTTATTTTCAAACCCGGAAAGCTTAGAAAACAGGCGGAAGCCTCAATGATAGTTCGGGAAAATTTTCCAGTCCGTTAATAGAGGGGGCCGACTTTAAGCCCAATCGGTCCTCGCATCAGCGGGCTGGCTCGGGTGGAAATTGTTTTCATTGATCGCAAAACGGAGCTTTGTCTCAAATAAAAAAGCGAGCGGGATAAGTACCCTCTCGCTTTTTTATGCGATTACGGAGGCGATTTTTTTAATGGCCTTTTTTTATGAGTGAACTTGAAACGTGGATTTCCCGGGTGGTAGATAAGGTGAAGGTGAAACTTCAATCAGTGTTTTTATTGTTGGGGGTGAATTTGTCGAATAAACATGGTATGGTAAGAGAAAAAATATATGGTGAAAGCGAGTGAAGGCCAGTGTCAGTTTCTAAACCAATTATTGGGTTTATTGGGACGGGCGTCATGGGAAAAGGGATGATCCGCAATTTGATGAAAGCGGGTTTTTCAGTAAACGTGTACAATCGTACTAAAAATAAAGCGGATGAACTTGTGGAAGAAGGCGCGGTGTGGAAAGATTCACCGGCAGCGATCGCTGAAGTATCGGATGTGATCATGACGATGGTCGGTTATCCGCAGGACGTTGAATCGGTCTATTTCGATAACGCGATTTTAGATCATGCAAAAGCGGGCAGCTATGTGGTTGACATGACGACATCTTCGCCGCAATTGGCCGAAAAAATATATGCCGCGGCAAAAGAAAAAAGGATTCATGCGGTTGATGCCCCGGTTTCAGGCGGCGACATCGGTGCCCAAAACGGCACTTTGTCGATCATGGCCGGAGGCGACGAAACGGATGTTGACGCACTCATGCCGGTGCTTCGCGCAATGGGCCAAAATATCGTTTATCAGGGGAAAGCGGGATCCGGTCAGCACACGAAGATGGCCAATCAAATCGTCATCGCTTCTGGTATGATTGGAGTCGCTGAGGCACTGGCTTATGCGAAATATGCCGGACTTGATGAAGAGAAGGTTATGAAAAGTATTGCGGGCGGCGCAGCCGGGAGCTGGTCGCTGTCTAATTTGGGACCGCGTATGCTAAAAGGGGACTTTGAACCGGGATTTTACATAAAACACTTAATTAAAGACGAACGGATCGCTCTGGAATCGGCAAAAAAAATGGGGCTGGATACCCCGGGGCTTGCGCTTTCGAAACAAATCTATGACGAGCTGGCAGCCCAGGGTGAGGAAAATAGTGGAACACAGGCGATTTTTAAAAAAAAATATATGAAATAGCGGTCAGCCGGTGCCTTCTTAAATACTTTGGAAGGATCTTTTTGACTCCTCCCCTATTCGTTTTCTTTTTGAGAAACTAACCGTCAAAGATCTTGATTGCCAAAAGGAAAAGACTTCCTTTTTCTTGCCATAAGGAGAGGAGAAGGAGGAAGATGAGCCAGGGTTTCCGCTACAGATGCAGCTGTGAAAAACAAAAAAAAAAACTGGGGAACTTTGTATCATTTTGGAATTGAGTCCGTAGATATAAAGGGTTATACTTTTTACTATAATAAACGGACAGGCAGGTGCGGATCTATTGGCCGCCTTTTTAACAGGTCTTCTTGAAATTATCTTTATAAATGTTATTTTAAGCGGTGACAACGCTGTTGTTATTGCAATGGCTTGTCGCCATTTGCACCAAAGCCAGCAGAAAAAGGCGATTTTCTGGGGAAGTTTCGGGGCGATTGTGCTTCGCGTTATTTTAACATTTGTCGCTGTTTGGCTGCTGAGTTTTTACCATTTGTCAAAATTTTTGGCGGCTTACTGCTTATCTATATTGCTTCAAGTCTGCTAGTCGAAGAGGAAGAACTTGAACTGAAGAAGAGTTCAACGGCTTTTGGCGCCATTCGCACGATTATCATGGCGGATGCTGTGATGAGCCTGGACAACGTGGTCGCCGTCGCTGCCGCGGCAAATGGTGATTTACTTTTAATCATGGTCGGACTAGCCCTTAGTGTTCCGCTGATCGTTTGGGGAAGCCAATTGCTGATGAAAATCATGGAACGTTTCCCGATCATTGTAACATTCGGTGCGGCACTGCTTGGCTATACGGCCGGGGAAATGATGCTGAGCGACAAATGGCTCGGACAATGGATACAAAGCGAAAGCCTGGAAAAGGGACTGTCCATCTTATTGGCTGTTATTGTTGTCGGTTTGGGAACGGGAATCAACCGGTGGAAAAAGGGAAAAAAGCACAAGCTTCAGGAAAATCATTGAAGGTTCGTTTTGTATCAAGACGACGGCCGGTCCTCAGTTGAAGAAAATCCCTTTAGGCATTTTTAGTGATTCATAATTAATATTTGAAGGATGATGAGAATGACAGAGGAAATGAAAGATGGCGATTTGGGACTGCACAACGGAAAACTGGCACCATGTCCAAAAACGCCGAATGGTGTTTCTACAGACCATCCGGACCCAAACCGGCGCATGCTTCCTTTGCCATATGATGGCATTTCAATTCATACAGCAATCGGACTGCTCACCGAAGCGATCCATACCATTACTAAATCTGAAGTGATTGAAACAGCGGAAGATTATGTTCATGCATGCTGTTTATCGAACACCGATTTTTGGTCTGCCGCATGACGCGGAGTTTTATTTTTTGATGATGAAACAAAAACGATTTCTTGCCGCTCTGTTTCGCGTATAGGCATTGCCGACTTTGGCATGAATAAACGCTGGCTTCAGTCCGTTTATGCTCGCTTTCTTCAGAAAAAAGATGAACGCTCCATGCTGGACCATTGAGAATTGGATGACGGTTGTTAAAAGACAAGCGCACGTGTTAAAAAGAGATTTGTCGTGCTTTAGCTGGTAAACTTTCGTTTAAACCAATATTTTTTTATGAAAGGGGCTGTTTCTTAGGTCGTTTTTTTTTTTTGACCATGGAACAGCCCTTCTGTTGGAAAATCGAAAAGGTTTTCCGGGGTCAAGTGACCGGTGTCCATGTTAAAATGAAAAGGAATACAAAGATAAGAAAGGAATGAAAGAACGATGAAAATTTTTATTGTTATCGGTGCCGCGCTATCATTTCTGTCGGTTGCATTTGGGGCGTTCGGCGCTCATGTTTTGAAAGATAAAATAAGTGCGCATTATATGGATATTTTTTTTACCGGTGTCGAATATCAGATGATGCACGGTTTGGGTCTGATACTCGTCGGTATTTTGGCGGTAAGTGTTTTAAACGGCTCGCTGCTGCTTAATTGGTCGGGCTGGCTGATGCTCATTGGCGTTGTGCTTTTTTCCGGAAGCCTCTTATTAAGTATCACGGGAATCGGCATTCTCGGCGCGATTACGCCATTTGGCGGTGTTGCCTTTTTAATCAGCTGGCTTTTAGTCGTGATTGCTTTCATTAAAGGCTGATTTCTAGCCGTTAAAAAAAGAAACCCCCAGGAAACATTTCCTGAAGGCTAAGGGCGCGGCCCTGCGGCGAAAGGATAGGAATAATTCATCGGCCCTTCGAATGTGAAATAATTGACGAACACCATTGGGATGAGGTAACGGGTCACATTATTTTTATCTTTGATAATGACATGATCACGTCCGGCGGCTTCGAGTTCCCCTGAAAAGATTTTCGCGTTCCATTCCTTATTGCCTTCGAACGTTGCGTAGAGAGTGACCGTCTTTTCCAGATTAAGCCGCAGGATGTTTTCGATATAGGACTGTTCGAGCAGCGGCAGCCCTCCGGGAGCCCCCGGAGCCCCTGGAGCTCCCGGAGCTGCCGGAGCAGTTCCGGGGACAGGCGTTGTGCCGGAAAAGGAAAGGGGACGCCTGCCGGCGGTGCGGCCGGTGGGAGCGTAAAATGTCCTGGAATAGGGGCGGGGGCAGCGCCTGTCTGGTCTATTTGCTGGCGCTCGGAATCGCCAAAATCCGCAACCGGATAATCAGGGCTTTGCTGGTAGTCCGGACCTTGAAAGGCGGATGAACCGTAAGGCCAGCCTCCTTGAGGGTATTGATTGCTCATCTGTATCACTCCTTCTTATTAAAAAACTCGCGGACATTCCGTTGGCGTCGGTGCATAGAAGCAATGGGCTTTATATCTTCCTGTGTTCCATTGATCAAACCATTGAGCCGGACAGCTGGCTGGCGGCTTGAAGAACCAAAGGCAATTCGTTGCCGGGTAGTAACGGGCACCATTAATGACCTGCTTCGCGAGCCTTTTATCTTGTGAACGTGCTGCTTGGTAAAAGTAGCTTTTTTGTACCGCTTCAAAGCCGCCCGGACTTTGAAAAACACCATTTGCCGAAGACTGGTGATATTTTGGAAATCGAGACATCTGCCCCGGACACGGTTGACGCCGACATTGCCGACCATCAGCATACCGAGCAGACCGTCGCCCTCCGCTTCGGCGCGCATCAGCCGGGCGAGAAGGGAAACATCCGTTGTGTTATATGAAATGACTGCCATTGAAACACTCCTTTAAATCTCATTGGCGTTCCAAAATCGATCATTCTCAATCCATTGTATGCCGGGTACAATATGTTCATGCAAAAAAAGAGCAGGCATACCTCTCAGGGCAGCCTGCTCTCGGAGAAAATTTATCCCGCATTAACGGGCAGTAAGACTCCCACCTCAAGGCTCCAATGAATTCGAAGAAGCATAGGTGAGAGAAACTGCCCGTAAACGCCCGGTCTTAGGAACACAGACTAAAGGCGCCACATCCTGTGGCAACGTCTGTGTGACCCACGTCCTGTGGGCAAGAGCTAACAATCAGTGGGGTATGGAAGAAAACTCCCCACTGATTGAAGTTTCACTTTATAAAGCGAGCATTTGAGCAAACCGTTCTTTGTTCAGCAACGAGCCGACGTAAAACGGGCCGAATTCGCCGAACCGGGCGCTCGCTTCATCAAAACGCATTTCATAAACCAGCTTTTTAAACTGCAGAGCATCATTGGCAAAAAGGGTAACGCCCCATTCCCAATCGTCGAAGCCGACTGAGCCGGTGATGATCTGTTTTATTTTTCCTGCATAACTGCGGCCGATCATGCCATGACTGCGCATCATTTCTCTGCGGGTGTCCATCGGCAGCATATACCAGTTATCGTTTCCTTCACGCTTCTTGTCCATCGGATAGAAACAGAAATATTGGGTACGCGGAAGAATCGGTTGCAAACGGGCCTGAACTTGCGGATTCGCGTACGGATCGCCGCCGTCTTGTCCAAGATAGTTGCTGAGTTCGACTACCGAAACATAGGAATAGGCCGGAATCGTGATTTCAGCAAGTTTTGTTTTATTGAAAGCCGTTTCGATTCATTCAAATCATCCATTTCCGGACGCAGCCACATAAAAGCAATATCGGCCTTTTGTCCGACGATGGAATAGAACGCATAGCTGCCTGATTTTTCCGCCTGAAGCTGATCCCATTTATCTAAAAAAAGGTTGAATTCTTGAAGAGCGGCTATTCGTTCACCATCTGAAAGTTCCTTCCACAATGTCCAGTCGATTGTACGGAAATCATGGAGACAATACCACCCGTCCAACGTTTTTGCTGCTTCGCTCATCTTTTTTCCTCCTTATTTTCACTCATCTTAAATATAACATAGCTGTCCTTTTTTAGTGATGTGAAAGAATTGATTTTCTATACATTGTCAATTAATTTGGAAAGGTTCACCGATCATCGTTTTCTTTGGAAACGGTTAACTGTATAATGAGATAAGTGCAAATTTAGTCTATAATATGAAGTGAAAAGGTTAATAAAAGGGGGATATACACGATGGCGGATTTATTTGAATCGCTGAAAGCTGAAGTAAAAAAGGTCAACCCGACCCTAGTTTTTCCGGAAGGCAGCGATGAACGAATCAGGGAAGCGGTTCATCGCCTTGCCGAGGAACACTTAGTCAAACCCATTCTGATTGGCAAGCGCGATTCATTTGACGAATCCCTGCGTTCGCTGGAGGCGCAAGGCTCGCTCTCAATACGCGAACCGGAGGAAGATCCTAATATTGAACATCTGGTCGAGGCGCTTGTTGAACGGCGCAAAGGCAAAACAGATGCGGAACAAGCAAGAGGGTGGCTGAAGAATGCCAACTACTATGGGACGATGCTGGTTTACCTGGGCGAGGCGGACGGCCTTGTCAGCGGTGCGGCCCATTCGACGGCCGATACGGTCCGGCCGGCGCTGCAAAAATCATTAAAACCAAGCCGGGTGTCAAAAGAACATCGGGAGCTTTTATCATGGCCAAAGGAAACGAAAAGCTGGTCTTTGCCGACTGTGCAATCAACATCACTCCCGACAGCAGGGCGCTTGCCGAGATTGCGATAGAGAGCGCAAATACGGCGCGGGCTTTCGGCATTGACCCGAAAGTGGCGCTGCTCAGCTTTTCAACAAAAGGGTCGGCTCAGGATCCTGAAGCAGACAAAGTGATTGAAGCCGTCAAGCTTGTCAAAGAACAGGCGCCAACTCTTGTTGCTGACGGCGAACTGCAATTTGACGCTGCTTATGTTCCGAGTGTGGCGGAAAAGAAAGCGCCGGATTCGCCGCTGAACGGCAAGGCCAATGTTTTTGTCTTTCCAAGCCTTGAAGCCGGCAATATCGGTTATAAAATGGTACAGCGTCTTGGCGGGTACGAAGCGATCGGACCGATTCTTCAAGGGCTTAATAAACCGGTTAATGATTTGTCGCGCGGCTGCTCGGCTGAAGATGTGTATAAACTCGCCTTAATCACAGCCGCACAGGCTTTGTCTGATCCTGCACGCGCCTGATGGATGGATTGAGGAAAAAAAGTTCCAATAGGGCATCTCCTGCTTTTTTTTTTAATCACTTCCCCCCAAAAAAAGGAAGATGAGGAGAGATAATAATGAAAAGAATCACTTCCATGATTGCCGTTCTGTGTGCGCTCTTTCTGATCGCCGGATGTGGATCAAATACCGCATCGAATGACAATCAAAAAAGCGGTACGACGCAGCAAAGCAAAAAAGAGGATACACAAGCGGGTACGTCCTCAGGTTCATCGGGCGGCCAAGTGAATAAAAAAACGGACGACCAAGCAGCGGCGGACAAATCGACTGCGAATTCGAGCGGCGGCAATGGACAGGCCGCGGGGTCAAGCAGCCGGCAAAGCAGCAGCACCGGGCAATCTAAAGCACAAACTCCGGAACAAGTCATTCAAAGTGTCCAAAAACAATTGAAAACAAAATTGACGGTTAAATTGCCGCATACCCTTCCGCTGGCGGCAGGCAAGTATTTAACGGCGCTGACGACATCCGCTGCCGACAGTTATACAGTGACATTTTTCCAAACGGCCAAACCTGGCGATCAACGATCCGTCTCTGAAAAAGGGCATGGGTACAAAGATTGCCGTCATCAAGGCGACCGGCTATACAAGCAGCAGCCAGGCGAAGAGTCAAATCGGCTTTGAAAAGCTTGATCAATCATCCGGTGAGCCGGTGGATCTGGGACATAAAATCACCGGTTATGCGGACGCCGGAGCGGGAACAGCCGGCATTTCGTGGAATGAAGGGCGCTGGCTGCTGATGGCTTTGTCGCCGACGTCACAAGCGAGCCAAGGCAGGACGCTGGCTAAACAAACGGTTAACTTCCTGGAAACCCATACTTTGCCGATTCCTCATCAATACGGAGCGGTTAAAGTGTATACCGACAATCGGGAAAGCTACGTACAGTGGCAGGAAAATCAAACGGTCTACATGCTGAACGGCATAAAAACACCGGCAGATTTATTAAAAGCGGCAACATCTGTGAAATAATGGTATTAAAAAAAAATCCGGCGGGAGCGCTTTAAGACGATGCGCCCGCCGGTTAACTCTATATTTTTAATAACGGTCGGCGTTCCTGGAAAATTGAGGAGGGATAAAAAGCGGATCTGTTTTTTGGTATTTTCGAAAATGATCAGCCTGTAAACCTTGTCTAAGAAAGGGCAGGGGCTGCGGACGGTTATGTCAGAAAGCGATTAAAAAATTTAGCTCTTCTTTTTAATTAGCTCATAATAACCATAAGCATATGAACCACTTTTTCGAGCGGAACGGGCAGTTACATGTTTTGGTTGTCGTTCTTCCTGTATAGTAGGTTTTTACGGTACCAACAGATTTGTGTTTATAAGGTACAAAAGCTATCCAGCCGATATAACCACTCGGGACATGAAATGAATATGTGCATTGCGTACTACTAAGTTTCTGTAATGAGATAGAAGCTCCTGCTTTTACCGCTGACTTTTCTGCAGATGTAAGATCTACACCGTATGTAACACTAATTGTTTTTTGATCGATCTTGGAATACGAAATGGTACCAGGACCTTTAATTCCATTTGCAACTGTTAAAGGGTCTCCAGTATAGTTTTTTGCATATGATTCAGTGTAAAAAGAACCCTGATATGGTGATTCTAAAGGATGGAATAAATGATTTATTACTTTATCTTCATCAGATGGAGCGCCCAAACTATCCAAATCTTCACCGTTTTTAGCTTCTTGATACTCTTCTTTGCTTAGCCAATGAATTGAACCCTTATTAGTAATTGTAAAAGGAGCGACTTCTTCGTTTGTATTGTTTGTTTTATAAAAATTTTGTGCGGTTTGTACAGCTCCTGAATTATATGAGGCAGCTTTTGATGTATTTGGAATAATTGCTGAAAAAGTTAAGGCTAAAGTAAGTGACAGGGTTAACGTTAATATTTTTTTATAGTTCATTAATAACCCTCCAATTTGTAATAAATTTTCGTACCATTTACATAAGAGGGGACTAATTTTTTTCCGTTATGAAGAGTGATCACATTAGCTTTTTGATTGTTTTTGAATAAAGAATGTATCGATGATTTTTTTATCCAAATTAAATATAATTCCTGGGACTACCTCCTGCCCTTCGGAGAGTCCAGGGGGATAGCTGACTGCCGCACCAGCATTATTTAACAAAGAGGTATAGCGCCCATTTTTTCGTTCTATTTCAATAATAATAAAGCCCTCGCCATCTCGTTTGTTTTTTTTTAAAATAAGCGGGAATCGCTTTCTTTCCGGCAATGAAACTTGTTCCCCTCAGCAGCGTCAAATTTCCGGATGATTGGCCCTCTTTCGCATAATTAATAGCTTTTTGCTCACTTTTAAACCAATGGAGAGGATCATCCATTACGGTTTGTTTTTTCTCCCATGTAATATGGTAAATCGTTCCGACTGCGACAATAATGACCACCAACGAACACCAAATAATGTTTAATTTTCTAATGCTCAAATAATAATGTCCCTTCTCAATTAATTTTCGATAAATTGTTTAAAACAAGCATCTAAAAAACATTATGGTGTATTTTACGTAACCGTAATAATCCCCC
This sequence comes from Terrilactibacillus sp. S3-3, assembly GCA_030437565.1. GTDB lineage: Bacteria > Bacillota > Bacilli > Bacillales > Sporolactobacillaceae > S3-3. The sequence goes on along the minus strand of CP129291.1, from coordinate 3,246,405 downwards.
GTTTTTTAACAGTCGAAGAGAGTATAACACTTCTGCTTTGTAAAGTATGTCAAAAATGGTCGAATGCACATAAATCATAACCACCCTTCAAAAGGGTGGTTTGCTCTAAGGCTATAAGACTTAAGTACTTGTAAGCGGCCAAGTTCCTGCTTTTATAAACAACTTATTTCGGACCAAAGTCCGGACATGGATTGTTTGAACAGTATTCGGCGGTTCATATATAACTTCCGAACGGTCTGCTTTGAGCAAAAAGAGGATCGGCTGCCCGATCCTCCAGATTCTTAAGGAGTTATTTTAATGGTTCCAGCATTTTTTCAAATGTTTCGTGGATCGTTTTCGATGGTTCTTTTGTTAGCAAGCTGACGACAAAAACAGCAATCGTGCTCAGCAGGAAGCCGGGAATCATTTCATACAGTGCTGCTGAAAGGCCGGCGTAGATCCAAATGATAACGGTGAGGCCGCCTACAATCATTTCCGGCCAGTGCGCCCCATTTATTCATCCGTCTCCAGTATAGACTGATCAAAAGAACCGGTCCGAAGGCAGAACCGAATCCGGCCCACGCGTGGCTGACAAGCGACAATATCGTTTGGTTCGGTGTGTACGACATAAGGAATGCCAAAAGGGCGACGATCAGCACCGACAGGCGGCCGATGAAAACGAGCTCTTTATTGGACGCATTGCGGCGAAAAAAAGTTTTATAAAAATCCTGTGTCACCGCGCTGGCGGTGACGAGCAGCTGAGAGGAAATGGTACTCATGATCGCCGCAAGCATGGCGGCCAAGATGAACCCGATGATGAATGGGTTGAACAGAGCGGTCGCCAAAACCACAAAGATGGTTTCCGGATTTGCCAGTTTTCCGCCATGATGAAGTACGAAAGAAATCCCAATGAGACCGGTCATCGAAGCACCGAGCAATGTAATGATCATCCAGCCGATGCCAACTCTGCGCGCCGTTTTTAATTCTTTAGCAGTTAATCGCCATAAAGCGGACAATGATGTGCGGCTGGCCGAAATAACCGAGCCCCCAAGCGAGCAAAGATAAGATGCCGAGAAAGGACGTACCTTTAAATAAATCCAGGAGTGAAGGTTTCACACTGTACAAGTCGTGAATGAGCGGATGATAGCCGCCCACGTCTGTGAATGCAACAACCGGGACGAGCACCAAAGCGATGAACATGATTGTGCCTTGAACAAAGTCGGTGAAACTGACGGCCAGAAAACCGCCGAAAAGTGTATAAATGATCACAACACCGGCCGTGATGAACAGGCCGAGGCGGTAATCCAGATGAAAGGCGCTTTTAAAAAGTGTTCCCCCTGAAACCATTCCTGACGATGTATAAAAGACAAAAAAGACAAAAATGACGAGGCCCGAAACGAGGCGCAGGATATTTTTGCGATCTTCAAACCGGTTCTCCAGGTAATCCGGAATGGTAATCGAATCGTTGGCCGCTTCGGTGTACGTCCGGAGCGCGGCGCTAAAAAGAGATAGTTCAGATACGCCCCGATCGTCAAACCGATCGGCAGCCAAAAATTAGAAATCCCCGAGACATACACCGCGCCGGGAAGCCCCATGACCAGCCAGCCGCTCATATCGGAAGCGCCGGCCGATAATGCCGTTACGACGGGGCCGAGCTCCCGACCGCCCAGCATATAATCGGATAGAGTTTGTGTTCTCTTGTAAGACCAAAAACCGATAAGAAGCATTGCAATCAGATAAATAGCAATTGATACAGCGGTTTCAATACTCAAAAGATAGTTCCCCTTTTATGTGTTGTTTTTGATAGTTTCAAAGTATAGTGCTAATATATCAAATCATCCCATAACAAAGAAGACGCGGTCAAGTCATTTTACAGAAAACATTTTCCATTAATAGACGTTGAACAAAAGGCCCTTGCCAGTTTATTTTAGCTACAGGTTGTTTGGCTAGATTAAGAAGCTGCACAAGGTGGATAGAAACCTTCAACTCAGTCCAAAATTCCCAGCTCAAACTCAAATGGGGCGACTTCACCTTGAAATGGTGCGACCCCGCCTTGAAATGGAACGACCCCGGCCCGAAATGGAGCGACCCCGCCTTGAAATGGTGCGACTCCACCCCGAAATGGTGCGACTCCACCCCGAAATGGTGCGACTCCGCTGCAAAACGGCGCGCCCCGAACTAATGGTGCGGCTTCGAGTTGTAAAACGCCTTATAATGGGCAATGTTTATTTTGAAAAAAGGCCTCTGAAGGCAAAAGAGACGTTTTGCGGTCTTTCGGCTAGCCGGCGCATATAGTAACCGAACCAGTCCTGGCCAAAGGGGACGTAAATACGCACGTTATAGCCTTCTTTGACGAGTTCGTGCCATAATGTTTTACGAAATCCGTACAGCATTTGGAATTCAAACTGATCGCCGGGAATGTGGTTACTGCTGATAAATGCTTTCAATTCGGCGATGATCCGGTGGTCATGGGTGGCGATCGCTGTGTAGCTGCCGTTTAATAAATGAGTTTGGACCATTTTTAGATAGTTTTCATCAATATCTTTTTTTTTCTTGATAGGCCACATCGGCCGCTTCTTTATAAGCGCCTTTAACGATCCGCAGCGGAATACCTTTGAGATCTTTGACATCATCCAATGAACGGTGCAGATAGGCTTGAATGACGGTACCGACGTTGTCGTAAGTCGGGCGCAACTCTTTTAAAATATCGATTGTCGTTTGACAGTGGGCATAGTCTTCCATATCGATGCGGACGAAACGCCCACATTGTTTGGCTGTGTCAAGAATTTTTTTAATATTGTCGAGACAAAAATCGCGATCAATGTCCAGGCCGAGCTGGGTAAGCTTTATGGAAAGCCCGCTTTTGACATTTTCTTCGGCAATCGCTTGAAGCGTGTTCACGCACCAATCGGCGGCCTCTGCGGCTTCTTCGCGCGTATAGACAAATTCCCCTAAGTGATCAAGGGTGACGGTGATGCCGTCTGTATTAAGCGCTTTTACTGTTTGGATGGCGGAGTCAATCGTTGAACCGGCGACAACTTTTGACGCGCCGAAATTCAGCCCCCATTTTCTAGCCGCTTTATTTAAAGACGAGCTATTGGCAAGTTTCATGAAAAAATTCTTTGAGACCGTTTCGATCATGGTAAGTCCCTTCTTTTTTTAAAATATTTTGTGAAAAGCAGAGCAGGGCGAGCCTGCTCTTAAGTAATTTTCAAATCTAAATTCAGGTAAACGGAGTGCCATTTACACAGGATTCAATGCGCTCTTGAACCTTAGGCCTAACCTGCTGAACCTTGGGTCTAACCTGCCGGATCCGAGGCCGGCCCCCGAGCCTGGATCTGCCGGAACCGGGCAGGCGGCCATCCGACCAAAGCTTAAATCTGCTCCGATACAGATTTTGCCTGCATATGGAGGAGGAGATAATCAGGGCCGCCGGCTTTCGAGTCGGTACCCGACATGTTGAAGCCGCCGAACGGCTGGCTGCTACAATGGCGGCCGTGCAGCCGCGATTAAAATACAGGTTGCCGACGTGGAAATCTTCGCGCGCCTGCTCGAGATGGGCACGGTTATTGGAAATGACCGCGCCGGTCAGCCCATAGGCGGTATTATTGGCAATTTCGAGTGCTTCATCGAAATCGGCGGCTTTGGCAAAGGCGACAACCGGGCCGAAAATTTCCTCTTGCATGATCCGCGCGTTCGGTTCTAAGTCGGCAATCACGGTTGGATGGATGAAATAGCCCTTCGAATCATCGGCGCCTCCTCCCGCAGCGAGTTTTCCTTCTTCTTTACCGATTTCAATATAGCCCGTAATCTTGTCAAAAGCCGCTTGATCAATCACCGGCCCGACATTGGTGCCAGCCTTGGCCGGATCGGCGACTGCCAGTTCGCTCGTCAGTTGAACGACTCGATCAAGCACTTTGTCATAGACTTCCTCCAGAACAACGGCGCGGGAACAGGCCGAACATTTCTGGCCGGAAAAAGCCGAATGCGGAGGCAACAATCGATTTGGCGGCGAGTTCTAGATCAGCGTCTTTGTCGACAACGATCGTATCCTTGCCGCCCATTTCGGCAATGACCCGTTTCAGCCAGATCTGCCCGTCCTGCACTTTGGCGGCCCGTTCATAAATCCGCGTGCCGACATCGCGCGATCCCGTAAAAGAAATAAAACGTGTGCGCGGATGGTCGACTAAATAGTCGCCGATCTCGCTGCCGCTGCCCGGTACAAAATTAAGCACGCCTTCAGGCAGGCCGGCTTCTTCAAGCGCTGCAACGAATTTTGCGGCAATGATCGGCGTCGCCGAAGCCGGTTTCAGTACAACGGTATTGCCACTGACGATCGCGGCGACGGTTGTTCCTGCCATGATGGCGAACGGGAAGTTCCAAGGCGGAATGATCACGCCGACGCCAAGCGGAATATAGCTGTAACGGTTGATTTCGCCGGGCGCTCCATGCATCGGCACACCGTCTTTTAATTCAAGCATCTGTCTCTCGCATAATATTCCATGAAGTCGATGGCTTCCGCTGTATCGGCATCGGCCTCGCGCCAAGGTTTGCCGGCTTCGAGGACCATCAGCGCCGAAAATTCATGCTTTTTGCGGCGGACAATGGCGGCCGTCCGCAATAAGAGATCGGCACGGGCTTCAGGTTTTGTTTTGCGCCAAGTTTCAAATACCTGATCCGCCGTGACCATCGCTTTTTCCGCGAGTGTTCGGTCTGCTTTTGAAACAATGCCGATCACTTCTTCTTTATTTGCCGGGTTGACGGAGACAATATGTTTTTCCGTTGTGATCCGTTCGCCGCCGATAACCAGCGGGTAATGTCCGCCGATTTCTGCTTTGACCTTTTTCAATGCTGCCTCAAAGGCTTGCTTATTGAATTCGATCGAAAAATCGGTTAAAGATTCGTGTTGATAAGCTGTCATTTTTTAAAGCCTCCCAATGATTGATAGGTTTTTCTAATCTTAAACATGCAATTAACGTGCCAAAATTAATCATGATTGAATAGCTGTATTAAACATATAAGTGTATAATAGGAGTAAACATTTGTGTAAAGAATATTCTTAACATTAACATTTTTGTAAATCCAATCCAAAGGGTGAATAAAAATGGCGTTTCTTAATGTTTCATTGGATACGCTTGCTTTGCCATGGGATGAGACACTTGATATAAAAAATATGAGAGTGGCGCCAATGGGGGCCAGCATCGAAAGCTTTTCTGAATTAACAGATAAAAAGGATTTGGCCCTTATTGATAATGGCGGGTCTATTGTCGGCTGGGTGCCGTTTGCCAAATTAGCGGATGTGCTGCTGCAGGCATGGAAAAAAACCGCGGCTTTTTACGAGACGCTGCTAAGAACAATCGATGATGCGGCGACAGTCGTGAATGCCGCGGGTAAAGTCATTTCATGGAATCCACGATCGGAAGAACTTTACCGTTGCTCGGAGAAAAATGTGATAGGGGAGCCAATCACTCGATTTTAAAAGAGGAATCGCTCGTTCTGATGTCGACACTGAAAGAAGGAAAATCGGTAAAAAAACATTATAATCAGCCGCGATCGGATGTCCATGTTTTGATTAACAGCTCTCCGGTAGTGATGGGAGAGACGACCATTGGCGGGATATCGATCGAGCGGAATATAAGCGATATTGTCAGGCTGAACGAAGAACTTTCGTCCACGACCGCCTATATTCAGCATCTGGAGAGCAAGTTCGAAGCCAAACGGCCGAATGATCCTTTTTTTTAAAATTAAAGGACGAAGCGCCTCTCTGCGGTCGGCGATCAAGCTGGCCGAAAAGGTTGCGGTGACCGATGCGTCCGTCCTTATTACAGGAGAAAGCGGCGTCGGAAAAGAACTGTTCGCCCAGGCGATCCATGAGGCGAGCGGGCGCTCGGGCTCGCCGTTTGTCGCTGTCAACTGCGGGGCGATCCCACCCGCGCTGTTTGAAAGCGAACTGTTCGGCTATGACAGAGGCGCGTACAGGCGCTGCACGCGAGGGGAAGAAGGGGGAGGATTGATGCGGCCAAAGGCGGAACATTATTCCTGGATGAGATTGGTGAAATGCCGCTGGAACTTCAGGTAAAGTTATTGCGTGTTTTACAGGAAAAAAATTTTTCCGCGTGGGCGGCAACAAGCCGATTCCGGTTGAGCTTCGAATCATTGCCGCGACCAACCGTGATCTTGAAAAGATGATTGCGGACGGCCATTTCCGTCCGGATCTGTATTATCGGCTGAATGTGGTCTCGATCACCATTCCGCCTTTAAGAGAACGGATCGAGGATATTCCTGAGCTTGTGCAAATCTATTTGAACGACTTCTCATTAAAATATAAAAAAAAAACCGGTTCCCGCTCTCGATCCGGAAGTGATGTTTCTGTTTTTAAAATATCCGTGGCCGGGCAATATCCGCCAGCTGCGCAACACAATAGAAAGAGCGGTGATCTTGGCAGAAGCTGACGTGATCACAAAGGAATTGCTTCCGGATGACTTTGCCAAAAACGTCGGAGCAGGATCGGCGGCGCGAGCGGTGCCGACGGCGTCTGGTCCCGGCACTTTCACTGTAGAATCAGAAAAAGAAAAAATAGAGCGGGCGCTGGAAAAAACATATGGAAACAAATCGGCAGCCGCCAAATTATTGGGTATCTCAAGAGTGACGCTTTATCATCGGCTGAAAAAATATAATTTACCCGCCGACGAGTTAATCCGGAAAAAGTCGGATACGTGATCGCGGTGAAATGAGAGGACGATTAAACTAGGTAAGATTAGAAATGATTAAAGCGGGAGAGCGGCAAAAGGATATTTGAGTTTAATCATACCTCCCGGCTGACGCTTCGTTCGATCAAGAGAGAAGGGCTGCGGCACGGAATTGGGGCTTAGGGGTGTTGGTTTTAGCTGAGGTGCTGAGGCCGCCCCATTAGAGCTTGAGGTCGCTCCATTTTGAAGTGAGGTCGCCCCATTTTTGAGGCTGAGTCGCTCGCTCCATTTTGAAGTGAGGCCGCCCCATTAGAGCTTGAAGTCGCTCCATTTTGAAGTGAGGCCGCCCCATTAGAGCTTGAAGTCGCTCCATTTTTGAAGTGAAGTCGCCCCATTTAAGGCTGAAGTCGCTCCATTTTGAAGCGAAGTCGCCCCATTTGAGGCTGAGTCGCTCCATTTTCCGGCTCAATGCCTGGTTGGCGGTTATCGGGCGGTTGATTAATCGCACCGGCGGATGAAAATTTGCCGTAAAACAAGCGGCAAAAAAACCGGCTTTCTGTAGAAGAAGCCGGTTTTTCAGGCAGTTGTTAGACGGGCCGGAATCCTTCCTCTTCCAAATAGGATTTGGCTTCGTTATAGGAGAGAAACGTGCCGTCCAAAATGTCGCCGGCGTAGACGTTCCACAGTTCATTGTCATAGATAACGGCCAGTGTTTGCCCGCTGCTGTTTGTCCATTGTTCGTGATCATGGCCGCCGGCGGTTGCGGCTTCATAGGCGCCCCTCCGGAGGAGAGGGCATGGATCGCTTTTTGGATAATCTCACGCAGTTCATCTTCCGAAAAATCGCGGATGTTGACCATTCCTTTATCATCGGCCTGATAACCGGCGATACCTTTGGCATAGACATAGCCGTTGCCGTTCGGATGCAGATGGTAGACGACAATTTTTTTTTATCTGCAACGCTGCCGGGGTAGTGGAAGTTTACACGTCCAAGCGAGACGCTCTTTTTTTCGAGTTCTGGAAAGGACTCGATAATCGCTAATTTTTGTGCAAAAGTCAGCATAATGCCTCCGTTAATCTAAAATTTGTAGTCGGTTCATTATATCATACAAAATAGGAGCAAAAAAAAGATTACCACATCGTCCGGCGATCTCTAAAAAAGGCGGAGTTATCCTTCGAGCAAATGCTGGGCAAAATATTCGTTTTTGCCGATGCCGCCGGGAATGGCATACAATCCGGTGGCAATGTGGCTGGTGTATTCGTTCAGGGCATCGGATTTCCCGAGCAGCCGCAGCATCGGGATGAATGAGTCCCGCGGTTTATTTTGAAAAGAGATAAATAGAAGGCCGGCATCATAATTGCCGGTACTCTCATCGATCCCGTCCGTATAAGAAAAGGCGCGGCGATAAATTTCTTTCCCTGTGCCGTGAGCCAGCCGGACGTGTGAATCGGCCGGCAGTTTGCTTATGATCACTTTGTCATTTTCATGTTTTTGGCCGAACGGGGCGCCGGAGTCTTTTTTGCGGCCGAAGACATTTTCCTGGTCACTAAAAGAATCGCGATCCCATGTTTCCAACATCATTTTGATTTTGCGATAACCGAGATAGGTGCCGCCCTGCATCCATTTCGGTTCATCTTTTCCTGTCCAGATGACCCGATTGTGGCCGGCAGTGTCTTTTAAATCAACATTGGCCGTTCCATCCTTGAATCCAAATAGATTGCGGCCGGTTTTTCCTTTCGGCGCGTTCATAAAACCGTGCTGGAGCCAGCGAATGCCCGCCGTGCCGACCGCCGCTTTGATCAGATTGCGAAGCGCGTGGAAAGCGACTTGCTGAATATCGGCGCATACCTGCACGCAAATATCGCCGTCCGACATATTGCGGTCGATGTTTTCATGCGTCAGTCTGGGCATCGGCGTCAGCTGCTTCGGCATCGACTTGGCGAGTCCGAAGCGATCTTTGCCGTTTTTTATGAAGAAGGAGTGGCCGAGGCCGAACGTGATGGTTAAATTGGCCGTGCTCAAACCCCTGGCTTCATTCGTATCATTTGGCGGCAGCTGTGTATTGGCATCGTCTTTTTCCCGCTGTCCCTTTGCCATCATCGAAGCAAGTTGTGTCCAGGAAATGAACAGCGCCATGATTTTGGTTGTATCGGTCACGGACGGATCGATATCGAACGCGGCGAGATAGCCGTAGTTCTGGTGCGGAGTGACGATGCCTGCCTGGTGTTCGCCGAAAAACGGGACAGGAGCGGAAGGCTTAGCCGCCCCCGCCTGTTTCCCTGAAATCTATTATATGTGTGATCGTGCCGAGGCCGCTGGCGCCGATCGCCAGCCCGCCTCCGGCAAGTGCCGTCATTTTTAACATTTCCCGGCGTGTGTAGCCCGGTTTTGTTTCATCACTCATTCGTAACCCCTCCAATTAGAAGATTTTTGCGGTTTGGGCCATGAGTTTCGATAGATTGTTTAATTCATTGCTTAATTCTCTCAGCTGCGGTTTCGTCAATTTGCGATAATCGACAAACTGGCCATCAGTTGTTTTATACTTTAACATCAATTTATCGATTGCCTGGAACTGTTTATCAAGCTGGCCGGCCAGATCTTTATTGTCCATGTTAAGGGAGGAAATGGCGGCTTGGTAGACGGCCTCAGAACCGTCGATGTTTGCTTGAAAATCAACAAGGTCAGTGTGAGAATAGCGCTCTTCTTCACCGGTGATTTTGGATGTCGCGGCTTCTTCGAGTAATTCCATTGCCCCGGCAACCATGGCCTTTGGTTTTAACTGCAGCGAGCGAGGCTCTTGTTTGCAAGTCCTTGACATCGGTAACCAGCTGTTCGGCATATTTCTTTTGACCTTTGAGACTGTTGTCTTTCCAGAGAGCCTTTTCGATTTCGTGGAATCCGGTCCACTTGGCCTGTCATCTACGTCATTAATCCGGGCATCGATCCGCGGGTCAAGGTCGCCGAAGCTTTCAGCAACCGGTTCAACACGTTCGTAATACACGCGCGATCTGCTGTAGAGCTGTTTGGCTTTTTCAATATTTCCTTCTTCAACAGCTTTGGCAAACGGTTCGGTCGTTTTAACGAGCAGATCGGTTTGTTCAATCACATATTTTTTTTATAGTTTTCAACGGCCGTATTCAGTGTTTTAGAGGTTTTCGCTTTCGTTTCTTTTGCCGTTTTCAGATCGGCCAGTTGTTTTTTCAATTGATCGCTGTTCGCTTTCATTTGGGCCAGATCCGGCGTTTTCATATTGGATTGTGCGTAAATCGGCTGTTGATATTTTTTTCATTTGCGCATAGAGCAAAGGATAGCGGTCGCGTACGCCATTTTCATAAGACAGCCACTGGCCGTTTAGCGATTTGCCGAGTTTTTGGGCGGCGGCTTCATCCTTGTTTGCAATTGCTTTTTGAAGTTTGGTATTTAATTGCTCCATTTTTATTGTGCCTTGTTTGACCGGATCTTCCGTCTTTTCAGAAGATTGAGAGCCGCCTGATTGGCTGCCGCTTTGGCAGGCCGAGAGAGCGGGCACGATCATCAGGACGACGAATAACAGTAAAATGATTTTTTTTCTATGTTTCATTGTTGAGTAGGAGCCTCCTTAAAATGTTTGCTTTTTTTGAATGTATCCCACTGTCCTTTGGCAACGATCACCAGTGTGATCAATAAAAAGAGCGCTTGCGGTCCGGTGCTGTACCATGATGGAAAAATACTTAAGCTGTTCATTGACGGCAAGTAATCTGCTGCGGTCGATGGAATGACGCCGGCCATCTGCAAACTGTGGATACCGGAACCGATAAATTTGAAGCAAAGATAAAAAACAATCAAACTTGAAATGAGGAAAAACGGCCGTAAAGGCAGCATGACGCCGATTTTCAACATGAGAAAACCGATGATGACAAGAATGCCCAGCCCAAGCGCAATGCCGAGTATCAGCCGCATCGCCGGCATCCGTCCGGCCATGCCAATCAGAAAGATGACCGTCTCCATCCCTTCGCGCAAAACGGCGATGAAAGCGAGAGCAGCAAAAGAAATCATCCGGCTTTGCGTCATCGCCTGTTCCGTTTTTGACCGAATAAAATGATTCCAGCGCTGAATATCGGCATTTCGATGCAGCCAGTACCCGACATAAAGAAGCATGACGCTGGCGATCACACCGGACCAGCCATTTATAAGCGAATTATTATTGCCGAATGCGGCGGCTGACAGTAAAAATGAAACGATGATGCCGACGGCGATGCAAACAGCGATCGCGCTGATTGTTCCGCTCCAGACCCACCTTTTGGCTTTTTTGGAATTCGCCTTTTTGGAAAAAGTGAGCAGCGCCCCAATCACAAGCAGCGCTTCCATGCCTTCGCGAATCGGAATCAAAGCGGCATCCCAAATACTGTAGTTGTTGGAAGCTAACGGTTTTAAATTCGCGATCATCGCGCTGATCATCGGCAGCGCCTTGGCACGATCTTTCGGCTTGGCCAGATAGGCGTCGATCATGACCAGATCCTTTTCCGATTCGGTGTAGACGCTTTGCGATTGGCTGACAACATCGCCTTCAACAGAAAGCCAGTCCTGCTGCAGCTGCTTGACTTGTGCCGCAGCGTGCGTCCAGTCCTGTTTTTTTTTTTCGCCTGTTTCGCGGTCGCCAATTTGGAGATATAAGCGGCAAGGGATTGGTGTCCGCTTGCTTTCTTTTCTTCAAACGAGCCGTTTTGATAGTCCTGCAGCGATTTTTTCAACTTTTTCGTGCTGCTTAAGGACTGCTTCTGCTCTCCATTAAGAAGATCGAGTGCGTGCCGTATCGGAGACACCCTGATTGATTTGCATGGACGCATCCAGTGAGTCATTTTTAACCTTTATTTTGTTTTGACTCCACCAAAGTTTAAATGCCGAAAAAGACTGGTTGGCCTTTTCAAGCTGATGGTGCTCTAGCGCATCGAGAGTCTGCGAGACTTTGTCCAGCGCCGGTCGGATATCCACCCGATCTTTGGCAAATGAAGAAATAGGATAGAAAAACAGCAAAACGGCGAAAGTGACCGACAAGCAGGCCGTTATGTATCGTTTCACTTTCTGTCACACCTCCATAATAGAAAATGATAATCATTATCAACTAGTGCAACTATTAGTTTATGTGAGTGATGAGGGTCTGTCAATAGAAAAATCAAAGTTGTAAAAAGGCAGGGAATCTAAGTGATGCTGAAAATAGGTAAATTTAAAGCGGCCGCGGCGGGTTATAACAAAGAAATCCCAATCTAAGACGACGATATCCGGGAATCGAGCTCTCGGATTCAGTCATTGCGTTTTCGGCAATTTAACGGATTTCCGACAGAAGTCTCCCATCCTCAAGGAATGTGAAGGGCATAGCCCAATGAGTAGGTGGGAGATGAATGCCGGTTAGCTTTAGCCAAAGTCTATGATATAATCAGTCTTAGATAGATGAGGGACTGATATACCAATGAAATTAGACAGTAATAATCATTCAGTGTTCCTGATGTATTATCATCTTGTACTTGTTGTGAAATATCGTAGAAAAGTCTTTGACACTGAAATATCTGATTTTGCAAAAGAAATGTTTGTTGAAATTGGAAGCAAGTACAATATCATTTTAGTGGAATGGAATCATGACAAAGATCATGTCCATATCTTATTCAAAGCACACCCCAACTCTGAATTATCAAAATTTATCAACGCCTATAAGAGTGCTAGTTCTCGATTGATAAAAAGAGACTTTCCATACATAAGAAAAAAAAAAAACTTTGGAAAGAAATGTTTTGGTCGAGAAGTTTTTGCCTGCTAACAACAGGCGGTGCTGCTCCATAGATATCATTAAGAAATATATCGAGAATCAAGGTCAAAAGTGAGGTGAGAATGGATATGACTAAGCAAAACAAAGCCTTCAAATTCCTTTGTTGCCAAATAAAAACCAAGAAATATTATTAGCAAAAACTTTCGGATGTGTCCGATTCGTCTATAATAAAATGCTTGCGGAACGACAAGAGACTTACGAAAAATACAAAGATGACAAAGAAACGCTTAAAAAACAAAAGTTTCCAACTCCTGCTAAGTATAAAGATGAATTTCCATTTCTAAAAGAAGTAGATTCATTATCTTTAGCAAACGCACAAATTAACCTTCAAAACGCTTATAATAATTTTTTTGAAGATCGTGCGGAATTTCCGAAGTTCAAAAGTCGAAAGCATAAGCAGTCATATACAACCAATTTAGTGAATGGCAATATCGAATTGCAAGACGGTTATATCAAATTGCCTAAATTAAAATTAGTAAAGATGAAACAGCATAGAGAGAAAATTCCTGCTGATTATAAAATAAAATCCTGTACAATTTCCAAAACAAAATCAGGAAAATACTATATTTCTATTTTGACAGAATATGAGAAAGAGATTAAATCTGTTATCATCAAAAATGTTGTTGGATTAGACTTTGCTATGAATGGCCTATATGTTGAAAGTGAACAGGGTGAGAAAGTCAATTACCCTCGTTTCTATCGACAATCATTAGACAAACTAGCAAAAGAACAGCGTATCTTATCTCAAAGAAAGAAAGGTTCTGCACGTTGGGAAAAACAACGTTTGAAAGTAGCAAAACTGCAAGAAAAAACAGCCAATCAACGTAAGAACTTTCTTCATCATAAGTCAAAAGAATTATCGTCAAACTATGATGCGGTTATTATTGAAGACTTAGATATGAAAGGGATGTCTAAAGCCCTTCACTTTGGTAAAAGCGTCCATGATAATGGTTGGGGCATATTCACTACGTTATTAGGCTACAAACTAAAAGAACAAGGGAAACAATTAGTAAAAGTTGATAAATGGTTTCCTTCTACAAAAAAATGTTCTTGTTGTGGTGCAGAAAAGCCTATGACACTATCTGAACGCTTATATCAATGTTCTTGCGGTTATGTGGCTGATCGTGATTATAATTCAGCCATCAATATCAAAAACGAAGGATTACGCTTATTAGCATTAGCATAAAAAAAAAAAAAAACTCTTGGAACAAGAGGGTTAGCTCGGTCATTTTTCGTTAGCTAGTAAAAGTAACGATAAGTCGAGAAGCCCCCACTTCAAGCAGACCGTAAGGTTGGTTAAGTGGTGGGTAGTTCACAAGTTAAAATTGGCTGCTTATTCTCATTACAAGGGTTGACACGAACGGCAGTGTATCTTAAACTAACAATGATAATGAAAATCAATTTCAATTAACATAATGATAGCTGACGCATTCATTGTATTTTTATGCTTTTAATATAGAAACGGAGGAATGAAGGATGTTGAGTCCGGGAAGCTTGGCAGTCATAGGAGTCGTTTTGATTGTTTTTGGGCCGAAGAAGTTGCCGGAGCTGGGTAAGGCAGCCGGGCAGACGCTGCGGGAATTCAAGAGAGCGACCAGCGGCCTGCTTGGGGATGATTCGAAAGACGCAGAAGAAAAGAAATCCGTGCCGGCCGGAGCACAGGGCCAATCGGCGGCTCGAGGCAGCGGTATTGCGCAAAGTGCGGCAACGACAGAGGGGAAGGAGCCGGCTTTGCAGCATGATCCCCCAAGATGAACGGATGAGCCTTGAAATGCATGTCAAAGAATTGAGGCGGCGGCTGATCACTTGTGCGGCGGGTTTTGCTGCCGCCTTGGTCATTGGTTTTGTTTTTACTAAGCCGCTGATTCTTTTCTTGCAGCGCGCCGAACATCATGATGCGATTAGCATGAATGCTTTTCGCGTCACCGATCCGGTCAATCTATATGTGACCGTTGCTTTTATTTTGGCTTTGATTGTCGCCTCTCCGCTTGTGCTGCTACTACCAGATCTGGGCGGCGTTTGTGAGGCCGGGTTTGTACGAGCGGGAACAGCGGGCGAATTTAGCGTATATTCCGTTTATTGTGGTGTTGTTTCTTGCCGGGTGTGTGTTCGGCTATTTTGTTGTCTTTCCAATGGCGCTGCACTTTATGCTGCATTTGAATACCATCTTGCATATTCAGACGACAATCGGCATTACCGAATATTTTCATTTTTTAATGCAGATGACGCTTCCGTTTGGGCTGTTTTTTGAAATGCCGGTGCTTGTGCTGTTTTTGACTCGCCTGGGCTTGATTTCCCCCGTGATCTTATCGAAAGTTCGCAAATATGCTTATTTAATCTTGTTTATTATTGCCGGCGTGATTGCCCCTCCGGAACTGTCGATGAATATTCTTGTGACATTGCCGCTGATCATGCTTTATGAAATCAGCATTGTGATTTCACGGATCGTTTGCCGGAAATTGGGGAAAGACGAGAAGTAAACGGCTGCGGTTTCCGGTGATCAAGGTAAAAAAAATAAACATTAAGGATGCGGAGACCCGCGTCTTTTTTTTATAAAATCCAGCTTGACTTTAGCAGTGTACCTGTGTACTATATATCTAGTACACGGGTACACTTTTTTCTCGGTGATTCAAAAAAGGATGATCGGCTATTAAGTTGAGAGATGTCGCCTCAGAATTAAGGCCGGCAATACCTAAGACGAAGACAGATGCTTGATGAGGAGTTAAGGAGGAGACGTTCATGAAGGCTTGGTTCGCGTTGGTAAAAAAAGAAATGCGTTTAGGAAGCCTGGGATTTTTCAGCGTTCTGATTTTACAACTTTCCCTTTATTCGATTGTTGTGTATCAAGCCATCCGCCAGGGAAGTACGGATGTCGTCGTTGCTTTTGGTTTTTTAACCATATTAGCGCATGTTTTTTATCTCTTGGGTTATATGATTGTGAATTTATTTCTCGAAAGGAAGACGCTTCATCTGTGGCTGCACAATCCGCTGCCGGCCTGGTCGCTTTTGCTGCTAAATGGGTTAGCGGGATTCTCTATATGACCGTTTCAATGGTCATCAGCTGCGCTTATACATGGATTGGTTATTTCATTAATTTCAACAAATTTATCCGCTTGACTGAGGAAGTCCACCTTTA
The DNA here is from genome assembly GCA_030437565.1 of Terrilactibacillus sp. S3-3. GTDB lineage: Bacteria > Bacillota > Bacilli > Bacillales > Sporolactobacillaceae > S3-3. The sequence goes on along the minus strand of CP129291.1, from coordinate 3,230,804 downwards.
CCGCAGCGGTTTCTTTGTGATTTTTCACCTTTATCTGATTGCGATCTTCATTAGTATCGTTTATTTGTTTTTCTGGTGCCTGTATCAGCTGGTAAAGACGCGGCTGGGAAAGTGGGTGTGGGCAATCGTCATTGCCGGGTTATTCATCCTGCCTTATTTATTAGGAAAGATCGCGAATGCCGGTGTTTTAAGCTTTCTGACGAACTGGGGGACGATCCCGCCATCGGTATGGAAGTACTGGCTACCCGAAGACGGGGTAGGGGGACTGCAGTATAGCATCTATATCGGCGATTATGTTTTTAATTTTCTGCTCGCGGCTATCTTATTTTATCTTTCTGCCTGGATCGTCAATCGGAAAATCGAGGTGTCGTGATGACGGAATCATTCAACCCGGCAACACCGATTTATCTTCAACTCAGCGAGCGGATCAAACACCAAATTATCAGAGGCGAACTGGGGAGCGGCGATAAGCTGCCGTCGGTTCGCGACCTGGCAATTGAATCGGGCGTCAATCCCAATACCGTCCAGCGTACCTATCGCGAATTGGAAGAGAGCGGGATCGTAGAGAAGAAAAGAGGCCAGGGCACTTTTGTTACCGCCGATCAGAAGATCTTGCAGAATATGAGAGAAGGATTGAAAGAACGGCATATTTCCGGATTTGTGCAAGAGATGAAAGAGATGGGATATTCGGAAGTGGAAATGATCGACGGATTAAAGCAATTTTTTGAAAAAACGGGGAGGGCGGATAAATGATTCAGCTGGAAAATGTATCAAAACGTTATTTAACGACCAAGGCGCTGACTAATGTCAATTTAACGATTGAACCTGGCCAGATTGTCGGACTGATTGGTTCGAACGGCAGCGGCAAGTCAAGTCACATTGAAATTAATCGCCGGATTGATTCGCCCGACAAAAGGAACGGTGCTTGTCGACGGTGTGATCGCCGATCGGAAGATATGCACGAAGTTATCCTATTTGTCGGAACTCGATGCCTATTATTCCTTTTTTACAGTCAAGCAAACGGTTGATTTTTATAATGACACGTTCAAAGACTTTAACCGGGAAAGAGCGGAAGAGATACTGGACTTTATGAAGCTTGACCGAAAAAAGAAGGTGAAGCATCTCTCAAAAGGAAATCGCGGCCGGCTGAAAATCGTGCTGACGCTGGCCCGCGATGTCCCGTATATTCTGATGGATGAACCGCTCTCCGGGCTCGACCCGATGGTGCGTCAATCCATTATTAAAGGACTGATTTCTTTTATTGATCTCGAAAAGCAGACCGTGGTGATCACGACGCATGAACTGCAAGAAATCGAACCGCTGCTCGATACTGTCGTCTTGATCAAAGAGGGCAAAATTTTGGATAAGCAAAGCAAAGTGTTGACGATATTCGCGATAACGATCACCTTAGCCTTGTGGAATGGATGGCGAAAAAGTATGACTGAGAATCGGACACCCGCGGTCAGACTGGAGCATGTGACAAAGAAAATCGGCCATAAAACAATTATCGATGACCTAAGTTTTGAAATTTATGGCGGCGAAGTATTTGGCTTTCTTGGCCCGAACGGCGCGGGTAAAACGACGACGATCCGGATGATTGTCGGACTGATGAAGATGACTTCGGGCAACATTTTGATTCAGGGACACAGCATTAAAAGCGCTTATAAACAGGCGATCCGCCAGATCGGTGCGATCGTCGAAAACCCGGAAGTGTACAAATACTTGACAGGTTACCAAAACCTTTTGCATTATGCGCGGATGATCCCGGGGATCGATAAAGCACGGATTGCCGAAGTGACACGGATCGTCGGGCTGTCCGATCGGATTCATGAAAAAGTGAAGCGTTATTCGCTCGGCATGCGCCAGCGCCTCGGCCGCCCAGGCGCTGCTGCACCGGCCGTCCGTACTGATTCTCGATGAGCCGACAAACGGCCTTGATCCGGCGGGCATCCGCGATTTGCGTCAGTATCTTCATGAATTGGCTGCGAGTGAAGGGGTGGCGGTCATTGTCTCCAGCCATTTACTGTCGGAAATGCAGCTGATGTGTGATCGGATCGGTATTTTGCAAAACGGCAAATGGCTTGGCGTCGAGACGGTCGGTGATTTTGTTCGGCCAAACGGCGGTCTCGTTCGTTTTTTTTCAGTTGATGACGGGGCTCTGGCGGCAAAAATCATCAAAGAAAAACTAGCTGTTTCCGCCGCTTGTCCGGAACCCGATCTTATCGAGGTTGAGGTTGAGCATGACAAAATTCCGGTGGTTGTCGATGTACTCGTGCTTTCAAAAATAAAAATTTACGAGGTTCGAACCGTGACGAAAACATTGGAACAACGATTTTTAGAAGTGACGGGAGGCAAAGCCATTGTCTAATTTTTTCACCCTCACAAAATGAAAACATGAAGATTTATCGCAAAAACGCAACGAAAATCATGCTCGCCATGCTGATCGGATTAATTCTGGCTGCCGGCTGCGTCATTAAGTTTAATCAACCGGCAGCAAAAGCTAATCCACATTGGAAACAAAGCCTGATTCAGCAAAATCAAATGATGGAAAAAGAATTACAAAAAGAAAAAGGAGACAAGTCCGTCCGGGATCAGCTGAAAAAAACAATCGCCATCAACCAATACCGCGTTGACCACAATATTAAACCCGCACAAGGCGAGACACTATGGGGGTTTGTGGAGGATGTCGCGAATAATCTTGAACTGGTGATTGTCATTTTCACGATTATCGTGGTCGCAACTTCCATTGCCGGCGAGTTCGACAGTGGCACGATCAAAAACTGCTTCTGATTCGGCCCATTCACCGTACTGTCATTTTATTATCCAAATATGCGGCCACGCTGCTGTTTGCGATCGCCTGTCTGGTCATTTTGTTTGCCGCATCATGGCTCACCGGCGGCACCCTATTTGGTTTCGGCGGGGCGGCGGAGGCCCATCTCACCTATGCTAACGGTGCAGTGACAGAAACGAGCTGGACATGGTACATTCTCAAAATGTATTTGTTCGATGGTGTCCAGCTGGTCATGATGGTTACGCTGGCCGGCGCGATCGCCGCCGTTTTCCGAAACGGCGCACTGGCGATCGGGTTGTCCATCGGGCTGACAATGGGGTCGTCGATCATTGTGACACTGCTGAGACAATACGCCTGGGTCAAATATGTGCTGTTTGCCAATATGGATCTGACGCAGTATGTTACCGGCACGCCGCTGCGCAGCGATATGACGCTCAATTTTTCGATCGTTGTCCTCTGCATTTATTATGTGCTGTTCGTTATCTTTGGTTGGCTGTTTTTTTTCACACGAAACGGGATATCACGGCATAAAAACAGGCTCCCGCCAGGTCAATGGGGCTGATCCAGATGGCGCTGAAAAAAAGCTGGATGTGTGCATGGACAAAAAGGCATAGCTTCTTGAGGCTGTTTTTACTTCGAGGCGTGCAGCCCCATCTTTTACCAGCTTGCTGTGGTCGAATCTTCAGGTTATATTCAGGTTCGCGGATTAAAATGAAATCAGCCGGTAAGGAAAGAAGCTTTGAATCTACGCCTGTGGCAGAAAAGTAATCTGCGCCAGGCGCCGGCTATTATTCAGGCACATTGTGCATCAAAGGAGGAACATGACATGAACAGTATCATATCATTCAAGGTGCGTCCTGAAACCTTCCGAGTGCGGCCAATCATTGATTTCTACAGCTATTGCGAAAAACTGGGTCAAACCATTTATGTACAAGGAAAAGGAAAGGTAGAGAAGATCAAAAAAAAACCCGAACTGCTGTCATTTCTTCTTGTTACGCAGTCAAGGGACGAAGAATGTCTCGTTGTCGTTGAAGGCGATCATGTCAACCAACTGCGGGCCTTTGTTTCAAGTTTTGGGCGGCGTTACGGGCGCCTTCGGGGAAGTTACGCGTAAATAATAGCCGTCCGGATGTTTTTGATTTACTTTCATTATAATGAGATGGGATAACTTTTCAATGAAAAAGTCCGCCTATTAATGGGCGGGCTTTTAAAGTATACAGATTTGGATGGTTTACAGAATTGGTTTCACAGTCTTTTTTCTATTTATCCTGCTGGCCGCTGCAAGGTTCGAAATCCGTATTCTTTACCGGCTTGACGGCATGGCCGGCATCATCGGTGCACCAAGATTGAGATTGAAAGGCTAGAAAGATCGCGATCCACCTTTGTTCTTCTTTAAAGTGAATGAGGATGCCGCCATCCTGCCATATCCCATCATCTTTTTTTATAGTCATCGACATTTCCCTGGTTCATGTGTAGATCGTGTATCCCATTATCGGGAGAAAAGGCGAAATAGGGATCGATATGGTTTCTTTCGGGCCCCCAGCGATCTCCAAAAGCATACAAGACAGCTTTCTTGCGAATGGCCAGCCCAGCCTCATAAAATACTGAATTTTACAGTTTAGATTATTCGTACCGTTTGCTTCAGCCGGGAGGGGAATCATTTTTGCCGGATCGAGGAGATTTCCCCGTATATAATCGAGACCGGTCACGGGTTGGTTATTTTTTATTGCCGTAAAGCCATAGGGCAATTCGGCAAGCCTGTCGATCTCTCTCAAATAAAAAAAATCCTTGCTGATAAAATATAAGACTTCAGACGGGTAAGTTTTGGACTTAATATTGATTGCCAGCCGATAACTTACTCCTTTTTTATCTTTTATCAACACTTGATAATGGGGATTATCTCCTTTTCCCGCCATCGTGGCTATCGGCCTGCCTTTCAGAACGCCGTATCTTTTTAAAGGCACCCCCATCATCTCCCTTTTGAAACTGCAGTTTGTGCCGGCGGAACTCACCCAAAATTTTAGCTTTCACTCATATTCTCAATAAGAACTATGGTAAACGTAATGGAAAAACTCGTCAAATTTACTTTTTTACGAGCTAAGAACATTAAACTTTTTTCAAGCTGGCGGGCCTTTCTGAAGGTGGGTGCCCTTTGTTCCGAAAAAGCCCGTTCATCTTTTCGGCCTGAGCTTATCCTTTAAAAAAGATGGCATGAAAACGGCCTTCCCTTATCGAGAAAGGCCGTTGTTTCGCGTTATTCCTTTTTTGATTTCTCAACTCCGGATGACGACTTTCGTGTTATAAGGAATGTTGTCGTAAATCCATTTGGCATCGGAGACGGTTAGATGGACGCAGCCGTGCGAATCTTTTTGTCCCAGTTTTTCGGCATCGGCGGTGATGACATGCCGGTTCTTGTCCATCGGAACACTGTGAAAAAGGAATTCACCGTGGTTTTTCCAGGACACCCAATACTCGGCGCCTTCCTTGTATTTAGGCGTGTAGAACCAGGTGCCGCGCTCCGCCTGAATGTGGTAGGTACCTTTTGGCGTTGAATTGTCCGGTGTGGTATCCAGGCCTGTGGACGCAATCATTATATAGATCGTTTTGCTGCCGTCTTTCACATAGACCTTTTGCTGACCCACCGAAACATCCAGCCAGATGTTCTCGCCTTTTTTTAAAGCAGGGTACGCTCCGCCGGAAGGGGCGTTCCAGTCGATCGCTTTTGACTTGGATTGAGAAGCCGTGCTTTTCTTCGCGGTCTCTTTGTCTTTTGTCTTATGCGCTTGGACCGTTTTTTCATCTGTTTTTTTGGCAGCATGGCTGCTCGAATCCGCTTCGGAGCAGCCGGCTAGACCCGCGCCGATTAAAGAAGCAGCGAGAAGCAAAGGGCCGTATTTTTTGATTTTTATCATCTCGTGTCACCTGTATGTTGTTTTAACTCGTATTTATCGTTTGTCGTTATTATTATTCGTCTGCGTCTTGCAAAAGAAGAGGTCGCTTTTGCAAAGATCAATCCAATCCATTGCGGGTAAAATGAAAAGCTTTCTCATTCCGCCGGATCATCCGCTCGTAAAGATTGAAACGCTCCGCTTCATCGGCTGAAAGGGGAGCGGACACCACGGTGCCGAAAGACTGGAGCGTTTGCAGAAAAGCTCCGGCCATTTGCTGAACCGTGAGCGGCTTCCCGCTGATTTCTTCCAATGAGGCCATCACGTTCGGATCGATATTCGGGTAGACAAAACGCGTCTTTTCATCCTGAATACCTCGTTCATAAAAATGCTGAATCAGCCGGGCACGTTCGGCGCCGCTTCCGCTGATACAAAGGTAAATTTGTACGGCCACGCCGCGGCGGATGCGCCTCTGCGAGATACCGGCAAACTTTTTTCCGCTTACGCTGAGGTCATAGCGCCCCGGACAGTATGAACGAGCAATTTCCCGTGCTTCAAACGATATAGAATAGGGTGCGAGCATTTTGCGGATAAAATCAACCATTGCCTGATAGGCTTTATCAATTGTGAGTTTCCCGTCATGTTCAGGAAAAATAAGCGACAGATTGAGCACGCCGCTGTCGAGAACAACGGCCAGACCGCCGGAATTTCGGGCAATGTATCGGTAGCCGGCCTGCTCCAAAACTTCGAGTGCCGCTTCTAAATGCGGTAGACGGGTGTCCTGAATGCCGAGCATAACGGTTCGATCGTGCACCCACATACGAGCCGTGCACGGGGAATCTCCGCTGCCGACAGAATGGCACAGTGTATCGTCAATGGCAAAAGATTGTTTACCATCAAAAGTCGAGCCGAGTGTCGTTTGGTCAATCACACGCCAGATTGGCTGGTGCAGAATGGATGGCATAACGTATCGCGCCTTTCTCTTGTTCATGACTTTCATTATAGCAAACTAGCGCGAAAAGCGAGTAAAACTTTAGTCATTTGTTTGTATATCTCGAAATCGCCAGCCCCGGTATTCATCTCCCGCTTATCGAATCTCTCGCTCGAAAGGGGCTTCTGCCGAGTCACGATAAAACCTGTAAATTTGATCCAAATGAAGTCTCAAACGGCCTGAACCAGAATGGGGCTTCGCACAAAATGGGGCAACTTCAGCTCGAAATGGAGCGACTTCGGCCCGGAATGGGGCGACTTTAGCTCGAAATGGGGTAACTTCGCCCAAAATGGGGCGACTTTAGCTCAAAATGTGGCGACTTTAGCACAAAATGGGGTGACTTTGGCTCAAAATGGGGTGACTTCGCCCGAAATGGGTCGACTTTAGCTCGAAATGGGGTGACTTCAGTCCGAAATGGGGTGACTTTAGCTCGAAATGGGGTGACTTCGCCCGAAATGGGGTGACTTTAGCTCGAAATGGAGCGACTTCAGCTCGAAATGGAGCGACTTCAGTCCGAAATGGGGTGACTTCGCCCGAAATGGGGTGACTTCAGTCCGAAATGGGTCGACTTTAGCTCGAAATGGGTCGACTTTAGCCCAAAATGGAGCGACTTTGGCACAGATGGAGCGACCTTGGCTCGAAATGGGGTGACTTTAGCTCAAAATGGAGTGACTTTGGCTCGAAATGGGTCGGGACTTTAGCTCGAAATGGAGCGACTTTAGCTCAAAATGGAGCGACTTTAGCACAAAATGGGGTGACTTTGGCTCAAAATGGGGTGACTTCGCCCGAAATGGGTCGACTTTAGCTCGAAATGGGGTGACTTTAGCTCAAAATGGAGTGACTTCGGCTCGAAATGGAGCGACTTTGGCTCGAAATGGGTCGACTTTAGCTCGAAATGGAGCGACTTTGGCTCAAAATGGGGTGACTTCGTCCCGGAATGGGTCGACTTCGCCCGAAATGGAGCGACTTTGGCACAGATGGAGCGACCTTGGCTCGAAATGGGGTGACTTTAGCTCAAAATGGAGCGACTTCAGCTCGAAATGGGTCGACTTCAGCACAAAATGGAGCGACCTCAAACCAAGACGCCCCTTCTGTAACAGGCTGTAACGGCCGCCGATTCAAATTGTGCGCCAGTTCCCAGAATCGTACCGCACTCTCACTATTCGACGATAAATTGGACAATTGTCTGGATCAAGCTCATCTGTAGTCGACCTGAATCAATCACTTTTCTGAACTGTAATATAAAAAAAAAACTATAGTTATACTGAAGTTTCAAATGGTAACAGGGATGATTGAAAACAGTCTTATATTCGTAACCAGGTGCCATTTCATTTTACCGGTAAACAGGCTATAATAGTTTCAGTTGAACTCTCCGGTTTAAGGGGAGTTATACATATGCTGCTTGGAAAAATCAAACTGCGCCTAGGTCGTTCAATATGTTAGTTTTTTAGCGGGAAAAAGCAGGGATGTGGAAATATTGGCCCGAAGATTTTCAAAACTTAATGAAGAGAAAGTGTTTAAAGACCCGGTTCACCGCTATATCCACGTGAAGGATCGCCTAATTTGGGAATTGATTGGCACGCCGGAATTTCAAAGGCTGAGGCGCATACGCCAGCTGGGTACGACCTTCCTGACCTTTCACGGGGCGGAACATAGCCGTTTTGGCCACTCGCTGGGCGTGTATGAAATCGTCCGGCCGGCGGGACAGGAATTTTCGAGGGCAGGTCAGGCTGGGATGCCGGAGAGCGTATGCTCTGCTTGTGCGCCGCGCTGCTGCATGATGTCGGGCACGGTCCTTTTTCACATTCCTTTGAAAAAGTCTTCGGCACCGATCATGAGCGGTTTACGCAGGATATCGTGACGGGCGACACGAAGATTCACCGGCTTCTGGAGAAAGTAGATGAAGATTTTCCGGCAAAAGTGGCCGATGTGATCGGAAAAAAAAACGTATGAAAATAGACTGGTTGTCAGCCTGATTTCCAGTCAGATCGATGCGGATCGGATGGATTATCTATTGCGCGACGCTTATTTCACCGGTGTCAGCTACGGCCATTTTGATATGGAACGCATCTGGCGCGTGATGCGCCCCAATGGCGATCAAGTCGTATTCAAGTCCAGCGGCATGCATGCGGTTGAAGACTATATCATGAGCCGCTATCAAATGTATTGGCAAGTTTACTTCCATCCCGTCACTCGAAGTGCCGAGGTTGTGCTGACCAAAATTTTGCATCGCGCAAAATTTTTATATAAAAAATGGTTTTAAATTTAAAAATGATCCGCGTCAGCTCATTTCGCTTTTCGAGGGGAACATGACATTGCAGGATTATTTGAAGCTGGATGAAAATGTCATCATGTATTTTTTTCAGGTTTGGCAGGAGGAAGATGATGAGATTCTCAGAGACCTGTGCGATCGTTTTATGAACCGCCGGCTGTTTAAATACGTCGAATTCTCGCAAGATCATTTGGATGACTATTACGAGCTTATCGAAGCTTTTAAAGAAGCCGGCATTGATCCGGATTATTATTTAGAAGTGGATTCATCATCGGACTGCCCGTATGACTTTTACCGTCCCGGCGAGGAAGAGGAACGGCTGCCGATTCAGCTTCTCATGCCTGACGGCAGCCTGCACGAACTGTCGCGCGAATCCGACGTTGTTGGCGCTATTACAGGAAAAAGGCGGACGGATCACAAATTGTATTACCCAAAAGATAAAGTGAAAGCTTTGCCAAACCATTCAAAGGCAAAGAAGAAAAAAAAATTCGCGAGCTGCTTCACTTTTAGTACGGCTGATAAGAGAGACACAGGTACCGGGTGTACCGTTCAGCATTTATATTTACTTATAAAAGGGGGATCGGCATGCTGGAAGATCATGCGAAGATGCTATTTCTTCTTCGGCAGGCAGGAGCGATTGTCGGCAGAAAAAAATTTCAGAAAATCATCTACATTTTACAGAAACAGGGCTACCCGTTTCATGAAAAATTTCATTTTCATTTCTACGGTCCTTATTCCGATGAATTGTCGCTGCGGATTGAAGAACTGTGCAACCTTGGTTTTTTAAATGAAGTAAAAGAAGATAAGGGCAGCTATTCGCAATATCGTTATGAGCTGACGGAAAGCGGTCGATCCTTTTTATCTCATTATCAGATCGATATGCCGGGGATTGGCCATTATGTAGCTAAGCTCAATCAGCAGCATTCGAAGTTTCTCAGCTTGTATCGACCATTTTATACTTTGACGGCCTGCCTAAGGACGAGGTCATTGAAAAAGTGCAAACCGTCAAGAAGAAACAAAATGATAGTTTAGAAGATATCAACCAGGCTTTTGTTTTTATTGAAGGCTTACGGGAAGAAATGCCTTCAGCTGAGCCGGTTTCGTGAGGGATCGCTCCTTTTGGTGGAAATAGATAAGTCATTTCCCTTAAGACAGGTGATGCCGCGGAAAGGCGCAAATCAATCGAAAACCGGCGGTGCTGGTGACGCAAATCTGTTCGTCTGATTCCGGTTATGAAAGTCGAAACGAGGCTGTTCATTGGTCGTTTTTTAACCATGAACAGCCTCGTTTTGTTTTCTTTTACTCTCAAAGTTTCTACGCATCTTCCTTTTGCGACAAACCTTTTCACAACTGCAGCCCATTGGAGCGAGCGGCGCCAGGCTTCACAGCGCCGGCGCATCGTTTCAGGCGTACAAATGCGGTTCAGGCACTTGATTAGATACCAGTTTCCGACATTTCTAAGCTTAAATTCAGCGGGGTTATGAAGCGTATGCGTGCGGACGTTGCGCCAGTAACGGTCGAAGTCATTTTCTCTTGTCGCTGAACGCGCGCCCATGATTTCAAAAATTTTGCTTGTGACTTTTAGGGCGACATTGCCGGAAAGAACATTGGCCGCTGCGACATCTACCGCGGCTTTTCCGCGCTCCTCTTCGGTCAGTCCGAGTCCCGCTTCCCAAACGCGATCGAGCGAAAGGTTGGCTTTTTCCACCAGGCTGATCGCGCCTTGCAGTTCGGTCCATATTTCGCCGTATTGTCTTAAAATACCGGGATCATCGGCCGCACGTTTTAGGCCGGATGTGATCCAGGCCCTGGACTTGGTGAGACTGTATTTTTTCGCTTCAGCCAATGCACCTTCCGCCGTGCCGATGAACACATTTGATAGTATGCTCTGCGACATTTGCGGGGTAATCGTGGCAAAAAGCGACGGTTCTTTACGAAGTTTTCAACGATTTCAGCCGGTTCCACGATCACATTTTCATAATCTACCGTTCCGCTTCCGGTCAGCCGTTGGCCGAAGCCGTTCCAGTCATCGTGAACGGCGATGCCTTTCCGCGCTGCCGGAATGGCGCTGTGATAGTATTCGCCGTCGTCTTCATCGATCCAGGTCAGCCAAAGGAAATCCGCATCGGGCGATCCCGAGCAGAACGTTTTATTGCCGTTCAGAATGACGCTCCCGTCACTTTGACGTTTCCCGAACAGTTCTTTATGAAGCGGGTTGGAAGAGTTGCCCCAAAAAGCGTTGTTCCTGGCCGTTTCCGTAAAAAAGTGTGCCGCCTGCGCGGGTGTTCCTTTTATATAGGGGCTGGCTACCGATAAAAAATGATAGCCGTAGAGGTGGGCCAGCGAAGAGTCGCCCTTGGCGATCTCACGGACGATCCGCAGTACTGTCGACCATGGCTGGCCATCGCCGCCGAACTCTTCCGGAATCAGCGCCTTAGAAGGCCGCTTTCACGGATCAGGTCGCGCTCTGCTTTTGGCGTTCCTCCCAACAGTTCTCTTTCGCCCGCATCTTTGGCAAATTGTTTTGAAATTTCCGCTGCTTTTTCAATCAGATCTGAAGTATTTTGTTTTGTTGCTGTCATTTTAAATCCCCCCCGCTTATAATTTGTTGGTGTTCAATATTATAGGCTGCGCCAGGGTGAGGAGCGGTCAGCCGATCGCCTTTGCCGAATAATTTTTGCCGCAGCGTGCCTTCCGTATAGTCTGTTTTGAAAATGCCCCGTTCCTGAAGCTCCGGAATAACGAGATCAACAAAATCGTTGATCGTACCGGGGGCGGTGGCGTAGGCGATGTTGAATCCGTCAACTCCGGCTTCGTCAACCCATCTTTGCAGCTCGTCGGCGATCTGTGCCGGTGTGCCGACGCCGACCGCGCCGTGCCCGCCGATGCCGACGAATGACACCACCTCGCGAAGCGTCCATTTTTTATTCGGTGGCAATTGTAAATTGTTCCAGGACGGATCGAATGGCATTTGTTTCGATGTGTTCAAGAATTTGATCGGGGTCATATCCTGAAAAGTCGACGCCTGTCCATCCGCCCAGAAGAGCAAGCGCACCTTCGAAACTAATAAAGCTTTTAAGATCCTTATATTTTTCTTGCGCTTCAGCTTCCGTCTTGCCGACAATCGGTGTGAACAAGCTGAAAATCTTAATGTCTTTCGGCCGTCTGCCCGCTAGTTCGGCTTGGTTACGGATGTCTTTGACACAAGCGGCCGCCGTAACGGTTGAAGGAAAGCTGATAAAGACGCATTCGGCATGCTTGCCAGCAAAGGCACGGCCTCTAGAAGAGGAGCCAGCCTGGTAAAGCACAGGTGTTCGCTGCGGCGAAGGCTCACTAAGATGGATCCCCGGTACATCGAAGTATTTGCCATGATGGCGGATGGGATGGACTTTTTCCGGATCAGTAAAAATTCTTTTTTTCCTTATCCTTACCGCGCCGTCTTCCCAGCTTGCTTCCCATAATTTGTAGCACACGTCGAGGTACTCATCGGCGACATCATAGCGCTCATCATGATCCCATTTTTGGGGAATGCCGAGATTCTTGGCGGCACTGTCCAAATAAGAGGTCACAATGTTCCAGCCAACGCGCCCATTTGTCAAATGATCCAATGTGGACATCCGCCGAGCAAAGGAATATGGAGGTTCGTGGGTGGTCGATGACGTGACACCAAATCCAAGATGGCGTGTCGCATAAGCCATTACCGATACCAATAACAGCGGATCATTCATCGGCACCTGCGCGCCTGAACGAAGGGCCGCATCTGGGCTGTGCTTGTAAACGTCGTAGACACCGATCACATCGGCTAAGAAGATGCCGTCAAACTTGCCGCGTTCCAATGTTTTGGCAAGTTTTACCCAGTAATCCAGGTTTTTGTATTCATCCGAATGATCATCCAGGTGCGCCCAGAGGCCCGGGGATTGGTGGCCGCACAATTCATGTCAAAAGCATTTAAATAGATTTGTTTATCCATGTTTTAGCCACACTTTCGTTTAGTTATTTTGAATTGCCAAACAGTTTTTTGAAATCGGATTTTTTATTTCATTTTAAACACATTAAACATACCTGTCAACAGTACTTTAGGATATTAAAATCATAGTTGACTTATATGAATACATTGTTTAAAGTTTGTCAGCGTGAACAATTGCCGCTTTTAGAAGATGATGTTTATCGCGAACTGTGGTTTGACTCGCCGCCTCCGCCCCCGTTAAAAAGCGGCGATCAGTCGGGAAATGTGCTGTATCTCGGCAGCATGTCGAAAGTGCTCAGCCCGGGGCTGCGAATCGGCTGGATCGTCGGCCCGGAACCGGTGATTGACCGGCTGGCCGATATTAAGATGCAAAGTGATTACGGTTCCAGCTCGCTGTCGCAATGGGCGGCCGGTGAGTGTTTTCGGACGGGCATTTATCATGAACAGGCGGCGTTTGTGGAAAAGCTTAAACAGCGCTGCGATCATCTGCTTGATTTGCTGGAAAGCCATCTCTCGGATGTCGCGGAGTGGAGCGTTCCGTCAGGCGGATTTTATGTTTGGCTGAAATGGCGCCGGCCGGTATCACCCGCAGCACTTTTTCACCGGGCTTTGAAAGAAGGCGTCTTGCTTAATCCGGGTATAGTGTATGATCGCGCGGCCGCATCGTGTTTGCGATTATCGTTTGCTTACGCAGCCCCCCCGAAATGGAGCGGGCGATCCGTCTGTTGAGGCGTTTGGCGGATGAGCATTTATAAATGGGAGAAAGTGATCTTGATCCCTGGCCAAGTGCAGGTCTCGCCGAGCCATTAGCGATTCTGACCTCGAAAGCCCAAAGGGACCGCCACGAGACGCCCGATGCGGTCTCCTTTAGATTGTCCGATCTTTAATCGTTCAGCTCGTCCATATGATTAAGGAGATCTTTAAGAGCTTTAAGATCGTCAATCGACAGCGTCACGCCTTTGCCCATTTTTTCCCCATCCGGTGCCCAGTCCCTGAGGTCGTATTTGGGATCACGGCCGTTCCAACTAATCACGTTCAATTCTTTTTTCCACCCTTTTGCCGATGCCGAGAGCGTACCAATTCGGCGAATCACGTCATATTTTATGCTGCTCATCTCTACCATCCCTTTTTCTGATATGTTAAACTGTGGTCAAACAAACCGGTTGCAGGCTGCCGAACGAGAGTAAAAAGGCGATTATCAGGCAATCACGAAATGTTCGTGAAACCATTCGTCTTCTGCCAAAGTCGCCTGACCGTCGGCAATAATATGCGGCTCGTCCTCTTCGTCCTGTGTAAGCCAGCGGCCTTCATCGTCTATACTAACAATGTAGAAATAACCTGCTTTAAACAGGCATCTTTCATCTAAGAATTCAATATAGGAGTGTTCGGATTCACCATATACATTTTTAATACATCTCACTAAAATCATGCGTCTAATCCTCCGAATTAGGAACAATAGTTATAAATAGGATAATCGCTTAATCAAATTTTAGCAATGATTCTTTTTTTACGCCGATAGGTTGATTGACGCGATGTGGCGGGTCAATGAAGGCAGTGATTGAATCGTCCATGATTATCATTTTTACATAGATACACCCGGGAAAATTTCTTGGGAAGAATCACAGTTAAAAGATGCACGGTTCGAATTTTAAAAAACTGGGGGGTCTATATTATGTCATCAATGAATTTCATCAGGGTGTCCGCCGCCTGTCCGGTAACAAAGGTGGCCGATGTTGATTTCAACGTCGCTAATATTAAATTATGTATTGATAAAGCGGTCGCCGAGAAAGCAAAACTTGTTGTTTTTCCCGAACTTTCCGTGACATCTTATACATGCGCCGATCTCTTTTTGCAAAAACAGCTGCTTGACAAGTCGGAGGAAGGGATCAGAGATCTTGCCGCCTATTCAAAAAACAAAGATGTATTGATCGCGGTCGGTGCGCCGCTGCGCGGCAGTACGATTGTATTTTCAATTGTGCCTACATCCTTTTTGACGGTCAGATACTCGGGATTATTCCGAAAAGCTTCATTCCGAATTATGAAGAGTTTTATGAACGCCGCTGGTTTACATCGGGATTGAACCGAGTGAGTCAGAAAGCGGACGTGCCGTTCCAAAAGGAGATTCCTTTCGGGGTCAATCTGATTTTTTCGAGCGGTGTGCTTAAATTTGCTTTTGAAATTTGTGAAGATTTGTGGAGCGTGATCCCACCGAGCAGTTATCTCGCTCTTCGAGGGGCGACCATCATCGGCAATTTGTCGACGTCGAATGAAATTGTCACCAAATCCGATTATCGTAAGGAATTGGTTCGGTCACAGAGCGCCCGCTGCATGTCTTCTTATATCTATGCCGCTTCGGGTGTGCATGAGTCCACGACGGATCTGGTCTTCAGCGGCGAGCTGCTCATCGCTGAAAACGGCAGCATGATTCGTCATAACGAGCGTTTTCAGCGGGACAATGAAGTGATGACGGCGATCATCGATCTGGAACGGCTCACTTTGCAGCGGGTCAAAAATATCACGTTTAGAGAGGCCGAATCCATTGTTCCATGGGAACCGCTTGAGATTGCGTTCGAATTCCAAAACGATGATTACGGGGTATTCGACAAAAAAGTGCCGAAACATCCGTTTATCCCGGCCGATGAAAATCAGCGGAAAGAACGATGCAAGGAGATTTTCAATATCCAGACGGCTGCGCTGGCCAAGCGGATCGAACATACCGGTTTGAAAAAAGCGGTGATCGGCATTTCAGGCGGCCTGGATTCGACGCTCGCTCTGCTCGTCATCGTCAAAACTTTCGATATGCTGAATATGTCGCGGAAAAATATTGTGACGGTCACACTTCCGGGTTTTGGAACAACGGACCGCACCTATAACAATGCCGTCAGTCTATGCAAAGAATTGGGAACCGATTTCCGGGAAATCAACATTGTTGCAGCTTGCTTGCAGCATTTCAAAGATATCGGCCATGACCCTTCGATTCACGATGTCACTTATGAAAATGTCCAGGCTAGGGAACGGACGCAAATCCTGATGGATATTGCCAATAAAGAGGGCGGCCTGTCGATCGGGACGGGCGATCTGTCGGAAATGGCACTCGGCTGGAGCACTTATAATGGGGATCAGATGTCGATGTATGCCGTGAACTGCTCTGTTCCGAAGACACTCGTTCGCTATTTGGTTCGTTATGTTGCCCAAAAAGAAGTGCCGGAGGGTATCGCCGCCATTCTGCTCGATATCTTGGATACACCGGTGACCCCGGAACTGCTTCCGAAAGAACCCGAGGGAATCATTACACAAATAACGGAAGACATCATCGGTCCTTATGAACTGCACGACTTTTTCTTGTATTATTTTGTGCGAAACGAATTTACGCCGGAAAAGATTCTGTTCCTGGCAGAGAAAGCATTCGACGGTGCTTATGACGAGGAAACGATCCGAAAATGGCTGAAACTGTTCATCAAAAGATTTTTTATCCATCAATTTAAGCGCTCGGCAATTCCGGACGGTCCGAAAGTTGGCACCGTCAGCCTGTCGCCGCGCGGCGATTGGCGGATGCCGTCCGACGCCAGTTCAAGCGCCTGGCTCAACCAATTGTAAAGGTTCAGATGAAGCGGATTCTGAAGCTGCATGATCGGAGCGGGAACGAGCTTGTCCGAACGGAGTGAGCTGAGCTAAGGGACCGGTTGTATCGAGCAGAAAGATTCCGGCAAGCAGTGGAGCGTGCCGGAACTTATCACAAGCGGATTTCTAGCCACCTATGGTAAACTAATGATATAAAAAGGTTTTAGAGCATAGGGCTGATAAATATTTAGGCGGCCAGGCCCTGGTTCTTGGACTGAAGTTCGTGGCCTGCCAAGTTCATATTGCTATTTTTTTTAAGATTAGGGTAAATGCGAGAGTTATAGGTGATACTTTTTTCCAGGAGGCTGGTTGATTTGGATATTTTTAATCAAGATATAAGAAAAAATCCGGATTTAATATTATAAAAGGCGATGCGACGAAGGGGCACGGAGGTTTTGGTGCCGGACTGGTGAATCTCGACAACATCTCGCCGATTATCATTGATGTTGAAGAAGGGACGGCGGAGGTCGATATGGGCGCACTCCATGCCCGCAGCGATGTCGAAAGGCGCGTGCGCTTTTCCACCGATAAAGACAGTGTACAGGGCGGCGGGAAAAAAATACTGGATTGTCTGGCTGAACACGGAAGTCGGCAAAGAAGGCCCGTATTACGCCGGTGCAGGCGCATCCGATATGATCATTAATCGGGAAATCCGCCGGGGATACAAAATATTGGCCGATCACGTGAACAAAATGGATAAGGCGCTGAAAGGGCGGGTCGCGATCGATCATATGGATGATAAATCAAAAGCGGTGCTGCGCGAGTTCCTCTTGGGCCACAGCAAGGACATGTGGGAAAGAGCGAATCCGGAATTGAAAAAGCAGCTTGAACCGCGGAATGATCGCATGCAATCTGTCCGTGTCGATTGAATCAAATGCCGGACCATTGGCGGAGGAATGATACAGATGAAAAAGGATGATGTCTGGCTGCGCTGGATTGGAAAGCATTATAACGTGATCCGGTATGTTCTGGCGATCGCCGCTCTCTTGGCGATCGTGGTTTGTAACCGGCTGTTCAACAACAACTGGATAGGTTTTGCCGTGATTGCGGTCTATACTGTTTTAATCGTATATGTAGGATGGACTTGGCGGAAATATAAGAAAAAATACAGCGGACAATAACTAATAACTGGCCTGCCTGCGATAAAAAAGCCCCCGGCGATTCATTTTCGCCGGGGGCTTTAGCTGGCCTGTTTAAAAAGTTTGAGCCTTACCGAATCGGACGGAAATGAGTCCGATTAGCCGGACACCATTGCGCGCGATTTCGTGCCTCGAATGGGGTGTGCCCGCCGGTGCGAATGATGTGCTCACTGTATGAGTGATGATTTCGCCCGAAAATGATGCGTTCACGGGCAGAAATGATGCTTTCGTACCCGAAAATGATGTGTTCACGGACTGAATGATGCGTTCGGGTCCTGAAATAATGCTTTCGGGCCTTGAAATGGAGTGTAAACTCGCGCCCCAAATAAAATATTTATTTCACCACCAGTGGAAAAAGCGTTCAAAAAATCCTTTTATACGGTGCTTCTTCACTTTGACGTCCGGGTTTTCTTTTGAACCGTCACAATAGGTGGTCGGCGCCGTTCCTTTTTCAAAGTAAGTCAGGCGGCCTGGACATTGCTTTGCGGCTAGTTTCCCGGTTTTCGGGTCGATTTTGACTGCGATGACACCTTTGGGCGGCTTGAAACTGTTCCGAGGCGTCCCTTCAAGTGCCGATTCCATGAAATGGGCCCAGATTTCCTTTGCATAACCGCTGTCCGGATAAGTGCTGATCGTTTCGCCTTTATCATAGCCGGTCCATACGGATGTGACCAGATTTGGAGTAAACGACCATCCAGCTGTCGGTCGCAGTCGAACCTGTTTTTGCAGCCATTTTATGAGTCAGCATGCCGGCAACCCCCGAACCGGTGACTTTCGTATAACCGTCGAGGCGTTTGTCGAAAATGCCGGTCATCAGCTGCGATAAGACGAAGGCCGTTTTCGGATTCAACACTTGCTTTGGTTGCGAATGCCAATTGTAAAGGATGTTCCCTTTGCTGTCGGTCACCATTGTGATGAGATGCGGCTCGACTTTAGCACCCTCATTAGCCAGCGTCGAATAACTGCGGGCCATCTCAAGAACACTGACCGGATCGGAGCCGAGTGCAAGTGACGGAATCGGATCCAGCGGACTGGTGATACCGGCTCTTTTCGCCGTTTTTACAAGCTGATCCATGCCAATCGCCAGATGGGTCTTTACAGCATAAATATTGTCGGATAAAGCGAGTGCCTGTGCCAGTGTGATTGGATCCTCGGCGTAATAACCGCCGAAGTTGCTGCTTGGCGCATATTGGGCTTTTCCATCATCAAAAGTGAAAGTGGTCGGCGTGCTTTTGAGTTCGGTTGACGGCGTGAAGCCGTTTCTCAGTGCAGCATAATATAGAAAAGGTTTAAAAGCCCGAGCCGGGCGAGCGCTTGGCATAAAGCGCCCGGTTATAAGCACTCTGCTTGTAATCGCGCCCGCCAATCAGGGCTTCGACCCCGCCGGTCTGCGGGTCGATCGCAATAAGCGCCGTTTGAAGTTTGGAGCTTGCGGCGATTGTATTTTTTTTTCACCCAGAATTCGGCGGCCTTTTGCATGCTTGAGTTCAACGTTGTGTACACTCTTAGTCCGCCGGTCGCCAGCATTTTATCGCTTAGATGGAGCTTATTTTTCAGTTCGTTTTTAATGGCATCCTGAAAATAAGGGGCCGTTTTTTCCTCTTCCGGGTGATCGCGAACCAAATCAAGCTTTGAATGGTAGGCGGACTTTGCCTGTGCTTTGGTAATATAACCGCTCGCGGCCATGGCGTTCAGCACGGTTTGCTGGCGCTTTTTGGCCTGATTAAAATGAAGATAAGGCGAATACAGGCTCGGGCCGTTCGGAATGCCGGCCAGCATACTGGCCTCGGCCAATGTCAGATCGGCGGCTTTTTTTATTGAAATAATATTTTGAAGCGGCCTGGATGCCGTAAGCACCGTGGCCGTAATAAATCGTATTCAGATAGCCTTCTAGGATCGTATTTTTTGAATAGTTCATTTCCAGACGCATGGTATAAAAAGCCTCGGTCAGCTTTCTTGTCCAAGTTTTGTCGTTAGTCAGAAACAAATTTTTAGCATATTGCATCGTAATGGTGCTCGCTCCCTGGGCTTTAGAGAGGCTGCATGTATCGGCAATTGCAGCGCCGGCGATGCGGCGGATATCGAAACCATGGTGCTGGTAGAAACGCTTATCTTCTATGGCAACAGTGGCTTCTCTTAACTTGGGCGAGATATGTTGAAGGCCGACCCAGGCTTGATTTTTGTTTTGATAAGTCCATTTTCCGTATACTTTACCGCTTGTGTCGTAGAATGATGCCGGTTTGGAAACTTTGACAGGGGGAGGCCCTTCAATTTTGGCCCAGACCCAAAGGCTGGCAAGCGCAAATACCATAATCAGAATAAAGATTAGGCTGATTCGCAAAGCCCACTTCAGAAATTTTTTGGTTCGGTTCAAACGTTGAGTTACAATTTCCATGGGATACCCTCCTGGATGAATGTAAAGCAGTTTGGCATGGGTTAGTCCTGGGTTTTGTATTTTGAAAAAGGAAATGCCGGTGCAGGCCGCCGGTTGTGGATGGCATGAAAGGCGGCCGAGAATACTTGCTCGCTTTTGCATTTCATTAAAAAAGCGGCTCGGCCGCCCGCCGCTTCTTTACATTATGGTTTAATGGCAGATATTCTAAACATGCGGAAGGTGATTTTCTATGTCAGGGGGAGGCTGCGACGTTTTAAAGGCGGATGTCAGCTTTTTTGTACTTAAGAAAGTAGTAAAAATTCAGAGGAAAAAAGTATAAGTGCAACTAAGCCTCTGCCCGCGCCTACGGTTTGCCAATCGGCAAGTTTTCTTTACTGAACCGCAGCCTGGGGTCTATTTCAGCCAAGTAAAATGTTCATAGATAAAATAAAAATAAGTCGGCATTTGGTTTTAGAACTTGTCCTATTACGGGCATTATCTTATAGTAAAGAGAGGTATAGATGCATGAAGAAAAGCCGGCGGGTGGTCATCCACAATGTGGAAAACTGCAATGAGTACGGCGGCATTGCGGTTGACTCTGCTGCATCCGGCCGGGCCGGCCAAAAATTTTTGGCCGACCCGACGGACAATCTCGGTGGTTAACAGCCGCAGCGTCTGGGAAGTTTGCAAAGATGATGAAAAAAAAATTTTTTTTTCGATTACAAGACTTCCGGCGAACCGGGGACATTGACAACCGGATCAAATATAGGATTTTTTAAGGTGCCGGAAGAGGTTCTTTGAATAAAGTGAAAAATGGGCGGCACTTTTGCTCTGCCTAAGTTAGTATTCGATTTGATCAGTAAAGGGGCAGGGGCTTAACCATGTTATTTGATGAGGCCTATTCAGGCAAAGTATTTATTATGAGCAGAAAAGATTACGATTCGGCCGATGCTGTCATTTACGGTATGCCGATGGATTATACGGTCAGTTTTCGACCGGGCGCCCGGTTCGGACCGGTGAGGATTCGGGAAGCATCGGTGGGTCTTGAGGAATATTCGCCTTATATGGATAAACATCTTGAGGAAGTCAATTATATCGATGCCGGCGACATGCTGCTGCCGTTCGGCAATGCCGCACGCAGCCTCGAACTGATTGAGAAGTACGTCGACGGGCTGCTCGCCGATGGAAAATTTCCGCTCGGACTCGGCGGCGAGCACCTTGTCACGTGGCCGGTGATCAAGGCGATGGCAAAAAAAATATCCGGATTTGGCATTGATTCACATCGACGCTCACGCCGACCTTCGCGAGCAATATGAAGGGGAGAGCCTGTCTCATTCGACGCCGGTGCGCAAGGCATGCGGTCTTATCGGCCCAGAGAATGTCTATTCTTTCGGCATTCGCTCAGGCATGCGTGAAGAATTCGCTTTTGCCAAATCATCGGGCATGGTTCTGGAAAAATTTGATGTTGTTCGGCCGCTTAGAGAGTATTTGCCGCAGCTGGCCGATCGCCCGGTCTACGTCACGGTCGACATCGATGTGCTTGATCCGGCGTTTGCTCCAGGGACGGGAACGGCCGAAGCAGGCGGGATTACATCAAAAGAACTGCTGGAAGCCATTCAGCTGATTGCCGAATCAGACATTCGCGTGGTCGGTGCGGATCTTGTTGAAGTGGCGCCGGCTTATGATCCGACTGAACAAACGGCGATCGCTGCCAGCAAGTTCGTCAGGGAAATGCTGCTTGGCTGGGTCTGATGCTGCCGTGTCAAGCCATGCAGAAGCAGGGCCGGTCATTTACGGGAGTGAGTATAATAAGAAAAAGTTGATGTTGCCATCACATTTGCCAGCAAGATCACACATGGAGGAAATGCTGGAAATCATGAAAAACTAATCATTACTGTCGACGGACAGCTGCTGTTCAAAGCGGAGAATGTGTTTTTAACCTATTATGAAGAAATGGAAGGTATCGGAGAGATACATAACATTATTAAAATAAAGGAAAACACGGCGCTGATCAGACGGACCGGCGCCCTGTCGATGCGGCAGCCGCTAGCAGAAAATCGGACATTGAATGGCACTTATCATGCACCTTATGGGATAATGGAGACGGAAGCGACGGCAAGGAAGATCTCGGCATCATGGAACGAGAAGCAGCAAGAGGGCATCATTCATCTCATCTACGAGATGAAGATGCAGGGGCAGCATGCCGGTCGGTTCGATCTGACTTATCGTTTTGCCGCAAGTCTCAAAGGCGCGAGGCTTTGAAAGTCAGCTTTAGACTCGGAGCGATAGACGTTTTTAAGAGAATACTATTTGCTCAGACCTGAGCTGAGATGGATATATATTTTCAGGGGGTAAATCATGACGATCGTTGAAAAGGTCAAACAGCAATTAAAAGATGAAATCAAACAGGCGGTCATAAAAGCAAAATTAGCAGAGCCTTCCGAGGTTCCCAATGTTGTTTTAGAGACACCGAGGGAAAAGGAACACGGCGATTTTGCAACCAATATGGCGATGCAGCTGGCGCGGATTGCCAGGAAGGCGCCCAGACAAATTGCCGATGAAATTGTCGAACATTTCGATGCCGACAAGGGGAATATTCGCGAAATCAACATTGCCGGACCGGGTTTTATTAACTTTTTTTTGGACAACCGCTATTTAACCGATCTGATTCCGGCAATTTTGCAGGAAGGGGATAAGTACGGGGAGTCGGACAAGGGCCGCGGAAAGAAAATCCAAGTCGAATTCGTTTCCGCCAATCCGACGGGCAGCCTTCATCTCGGCCATGCGCGCGGTGCGGCTGTTGGCGATTCGCTTCGCTGCAGAATTTTGAATAAAGCCGGTTTCAAGGCAAGCCCGGAATACTATATCAACGATGCCGGCAACCAAATCGGAAACCTGGCGTTGTCGCTTGAAGCGCGGTACTTTCAGGCGCTTGGCGAAGAAAGGGAACTGCCCGAGGATGGTTATCACGGTAAGGACATCGTCCGGCTTGCCAAACAGTTAGTGGAAAAATATGGAGATTCGTTGGCGAAGAAAGATGAAACGGAACGGATTCGTTTTTTTTTTCGTAATTTCGGCGTCGACCATTTGATGGCCAACATTAAGAAAGATCTAAGTGATTTCGGCGTGATTTTTGACTGCTGGTTCTCGGAACTTTCACTCTATGAATCGGGCAAGATCAAAGAGGCTCTGGCCGAATTAAAAAAGAGCGGCGACACTTATGAACAAGACGGGGCTGTCTGGTTCCGTTCGACAAAATACGGCGATGACAAAGATCGGGTGCTCATTAAGAGTGACGGTTCGTACACGTATTTAACGCGACATTGCTTACCATAAGAATAAGTTCGATCGCGGGTTTGATGAACTGATCAACGTTTGGGGAGCCGACCACCACGGCTATATTCCAAGAATGAAAGCGGCGATGGCGGCGCTCGGTTATAATCCTGATAACTTGAAAGTGCAGATCATTCAGCTTGTCAGCCTGTTTAAAAACGGCGAGAAAGTGAAAATGAGCAAGCGGACGGGAAAAGCGGTCACTCTCCGCGAGTTGATGGAGGACGTCGGCGTGGATGCTATGCGCTATTTCTTTGCGATGCGCAGTTCCGACAGCCATCTTGATTTCGACATCGACCTTGCCGTTTCGCGTTCGAATGAAAATCCGGTTTTTTACGTTCAATATGCCCATGCCCGGATTTGCAGCATGTTGAAACGGGCAGCTGAATATGATGTGGAAAAAATAAAAGAACTTCAATTGGACCTGCTGACAAGTGAAAAGGAAGTGGACTTGCTGAAAAAAAACTGGGCGAGTTCCCGGCGGTTGTGATTGACAGTGCGGAAAGTCTGGCCATCCAGCGAATAACCTCTTACCTCTTTGAACTGGCCTCTAGTTTGCACAGTTTTTATAATGCGGAAAAAGTGCTTGACGAAACGAATGTGCCGCTCAGCAAAGCACGTGTCGCGCTGATGAAAGCTGTACGGATAACATTGAAAAACGGCATGGCGCTGATCGGCGTCCATGCACCAGAAAAAATGTAATCGTGTTGCAAAGCTGGTGCAAGCCTTAAGCTGTCTTTTGGAAAAGCTTAGTCATTAAAAATATTAATATTGAAATGTAGAAAGGCTGTTTTATGGTCAAAATACTGACCAATAAGACAGTCTTTAATTGTTAAGCTAGGCTGCAGTTTAGAACTTTGAGCGGGCATCTTTACCCCGCAGTATCGAGAGACGGTTTATCCAGTTTTGATCATCATAGAAGGAGCCGGCTGAAACACAGCCGGATCGACTTGTATAAAAAGGCGGAGATCTCGTAAATAAACATAAAAGTTGTAAATAAAACGCAGAAATTTGATGAAAAAGTCCGTGCCAGGTTCTTACCCGGCGGAAGTTGTAAAAAAAGGCGGAGATCTCGTAAATAAACCGGAAAAAGTCGTAAATAAAACACAGAAAGTTGATAAAAAAAGCTGTGCCAGGTTCTCACCCGGCGGAAGTTGTATAAAAAGGCGGAGATCTCGTTAAAAAACCGGAAAAAGTCGTAAATAAAACACAGAAAGTTGATAAAAAAGTCCGTGCCAGGTTCTTACCCGGCGGAAGTTGTATAAAAAGGCGGAGATCTCGTAAATAAACCGGAAAAAGTCGTAAATAAAATACAGAAAGTTGATAAAAAGATCTGTGCCAGGTTCTCACCCGGCGGAAGTTGTAAAAAAAGGCGGAGATCTCGTTAAAAAACCGGAAAAAGTCGTAAATAAAACGCAGAAATTTGATGAAAAAGTCTGTGCCAGGTTCTCACCCGGCGGAAGTTGTAAAAAAAAGGCGGAGATCTCGTTAATAAACTGATAAAAGTTGTAAATAAATCCTTGAAAGCTGTATAAACCCCGGAGACAAATGCCTTCCGGGGTTTATTATTTACAGCAGGGGGCTGAGCCAATTGGAAAAAAAGGTTTTCATTTTTTCCAACCCTGATCGATCATTAATATTTTTTATTGTTATGGCCTCGGAGTAAAGGGCCATTTCCTCTTTAAGCGATTCAGAGATTTTGGCGATCAATGCCTGATCATCCACAAAACCCGACAGTTCATCGTTCCAGAAAAAGCTGCGTTGATCAAAATTTGCGGTGCCAATGTAGCAGAGCTTGTCATCCACAATGAATACCTTGGAGTGGTAAAATCCTTGATAAAAATAATACAGCTTAGCTCCTTTTTCCACAAGCGGGGTCAAGAAGTGATAAGAGGCGGGCTTGACGAAAGGATGATCTTTTTTTCATGGGTAACAGAATGGTCAGCTTTACGCCATGATTAAGCCGCCGGTTGCCAGCAGATTTTGAAGCCGCTTGCTCGGAATAAAATAAGGAGACCCGATCACAATTGATTTTTTTGCTTTTGCCAGCTTGTCGATAAAGACATCTTCCAGCTGCTTACCATAGGTCGCTAATAAAGTCAGTTTAATCGGACCTTTTGGCAGGGGGGGATAGAGACGGCTCTTGTCCACTGTTTCATGGGTCGCTGCTTGCCAATCTTTGATAAATTGATCCTGGAGGTCACGGACTCCTTCACCCGTCAGTTTCGCATGGTTGTCATGCCATGAACCAAGAGTCGAGTTGTTGTCTATGTACTCATTTCCAACATTAAATCCTCCAAAATAACCGATCGTTCCGTCAATAACCGCGATTTTGCGATGGTTGCGTCTGTTTAAATAATAAAAAGTGTATGGAAAGGACGGCTTAGCCGCAAAGGCCACATGAACGCCGGCATCTTCCAATGACCGGCGGTGTTTGCTTAGTCCAAGGCTATTGAGACTGTCGACCATCGACCATCAACCGAACGGTGACGCCTTCTTTTGCTTTTTTTTTTTCAGTAACTCCATCATCTCCATACCAAAGGTATCCGCTTTGAAAATAAAGAATAACACATGAATATGATCTTTGGCAGCGGAAATAGACTGATTCAAAGAATCGAAAAACTGGCGTCCGCTCGTGAAATAATCAATATTGTTGAAACTTGTTTTAAAGTCTCCATTAGGCAATGCCGGATGTTTGACTTTCTTTCCCATTGCCAAGTCAAGCATGACCCCTAGAATGAAGCATATACATAAAGCAAGAAGGACAAGAACAACTATAATGATCCAAATCATATGACGTCTCCTCGTTTTTGGAGCTGCCGCCATGTTCCGCTTCTGTAGAAAATGAAAACCGGCCGAAGTCGCGAAGTGCCGCACATTATGCGGCTTATGGCTCGGCTCGTACAAACAGCTTGCGGCAGTCCAAGTTTTTCCAAGATGCTGCTTTCCTTACTATAACATACCCAATCTCAACGTTTTAACGAAAAAAAATCGGGTATAGGCGAACATACCTGTTGCTTGTTCAAACGTGATTTTTTACTTTCGGGAGAGGGGAGCAGAAAGCGGCTGGAAGAAGCAGCCCAGTTTGCTGTCTATACGGTCCCCGTAGAATCCAATCTAATTTAATGGGGCGGCCCCGGACACTAATGGGGCAACTTCGGTACAAAATGGAGCAACTTCAGCCTAAAATGGAGTGACTCCGAACCAAAATGGGGCGACTTCGGTATAAAATGGGGCGGCCCCGGACCCTAATGGAGCAACTTCGGTTCAAAATGGGGCGGCCTCGGACTCTAATGGATCAACTTCGGTACAAAATGGGGCGACTTCAAACCAAATCAAATAATATTCCGAAAAGCGAATGAATACTCATTCATTTTTGGCGATAGATATGCTATAATGATAGACATAATATTATCTTTTTTTTTTTCTGAAATGAGAAAGAGGCCCGATGGACGGCTGGCTTGGACGATTTTCAGCTCAGACGGACGCATCTTTTCTAAAATGGCTTGTCAAAGGATCGAACAGATTGGGGGAATGAAAATGAATGTACTTTTGCTTGTCAATTGGCTGGCCTTTCTGGCTGCTGTCGCTTACGGCATTTATCTATTCTATTATGTCCTTAAGACGCGGATTACGTTTATCAAACTTGGAAAAAAGGCGGAGTGGGATCGAACGGTCAAGGAACGGCTGCGTGACATAGGTGTCTATGTTTTCGGGCAGAAAAAGTTATTGAAAGACAAAAAAAGCGGTGTCATGCATGTCATGATGTTTTACGGCTTTCTCCTTGTTCAATTTGGAGCGATTGATTTGATATGGAGGGGGCTTGCGCCGGGGTCGCATCTGCCGCTCGGCCCGCTTTATCCATGGTTTACACTCTTTCAGGAAATCGTGACACTGATGATTCTCGTTGCGGTCGGATGGGCATTTTATCGCCGGTATATTGAAAAACTGGTACGGCTGAAACGCGGGTTCAAGCGGGACTTTGTGCTCCTGTTTATCGGGGGACTGATGATTGCTGTGCTCGCTGCAAACGGGATGGAAATCGTCTTTCACCATGATCCTTATTCGTGGCAGATGCCGGTCGCGTCCGCCATCGCTTTTGTTTTTCAGTGGCTGACGCCCGTTGCAGCTGAAACCGTTTTCTATGTATTTTGGTGGCTGCATTTATTGCTCTTGCTCAGTTTCCTTGTCTATGTCCCGCAATCGAAACATGCCCATCTGATTTTTGGGCCGACGAATGTTTTTCTTGGCAAGACACACAAAGTTGGTGAGTTAAAACCGATTGACTTTGAGGATGAAACTCAGGAGACATTCGGCATCAACAGTATTGAAGATTTTACCCAGAAACAGCTGGTTGATTTGTACGCTTGCGTGGAATGCGGCCGCTGCACAAGCATGTGCCCGGCGACCGGGACGGGCAAGATGCTTTCGCCGATGGATTTGATTATCAAGCTGCGCGATCATTTAACGGATCGGATCATGGCGCTGCCGTGACTTCGCGGACACCTTGGATGCCGGCCTTTGCTTTTGCCGGGGCCAAAGCAAATCAGCTGGCTCTGGCGTCCGAAACGGCCAAAAAAGAGCCGGCTGCAGCGATCGAAGGCGGTTTTCCAGGCACGTCGAGTATTATCGGCAACGTGATCACGGAAGAGGAAATTTGGTCCTGCACGACTTGCCGCAACTGCGAAGATCAGTGCCCGGTCATGAATGAACACGTCGATAAGATCATCGATTTAAGGCGCTATCTGGTATTGACGGAGGGCAAGATGCAGGGCGATGCACAGCGGGCGATTACGAACATCGAGAGACAAGGCAATCCTTGGGGGCTGAGCCGCAAAGACAGAGAAAAATGGCGGGATGAACGCGAGGATTTACAGGTCAAAACCGTGAAAGAAGCCGAGAAAGAAGGAGCAGAATTCGAGTACCTTTTTTGGGTCGGGTCGATGGGCTCCTATGATAACCGCAGCAGAAAAATTGTCGAATCGTTTGTACGTATTATGAACGCAGCCGGCATCACTTTTGCTATTCTCGGCAATAAAGAAAACAATTCAGGGGATACACCGCGGCGAATCGGCAATGAATTCTTGTTTCAAGAACTGGCGCAAAAAAATATTGCCCTGTTTCAAAAACATCAAATTAAGAAAATTATCACGACCGATCCCCACGCTTTTAATACATTTAAAAATGAGTATCCTGATTTCGGGCTTGAAGGCGTCGAAGTCTATCATCATACCGAATGTTTGGCCGAGTGGATCAAAGAAGGGCGGATCAAGCCTAAGTATGCTGTCAAAGAGCGCGTGACTTACCATGATTCGTGCTATCTCGGCCGCTATAACAACATTTACGAGGCGCCGCGCGATATACTCAAAGCGATCCCGGGTGTCGAGCTCGTTGAGATGGAGCGGAACAGAGAATCGAGCATGTGCTGCGGAGCGGGCGGCGGTCTGATGTGGATGGAAGAAAAAAACGGGGAACCCGGATCTGTCGCCAGGACAAAACAAGCACTTGACGTGCATCCAACCATGATAGCGGGGGCTTGTCCGTACTGCTTGACCATGCTGGGTGACGGCGTAAAAGCGCTGGAAGCGGAAGATATCCAAACGCTGGATGTTGTCGAAATTCTTGAACGGTCACTGTTTCCATCAGAACAGCTGAACGCGCGGAATGATGAAGGGCTGTCTTTAACTTGAAACAGTTAAAATGCCTGAGCCGCGGCGGCGAGCGTTCTGAGAAGCAGCGGACGGGTGAGGCGTCCTAAAAAGATGACTAGCCGTCCGCCCGTTTAGAATTTGAAAATGCTGATATTAAAATATAGAACGGCTGTTTTGTATCCTGAGACAGCCGTTTCTTATTCATTTACTTTAGGGCATTTAGCGGGTTTCAGTTTTGGAACTTTTAGCCGGACAGGGCGCTTTTACCCGCTGCTTCAAGCCCAATATCTGAGAGGTTAAGTTTTTCAGAATCATGCATCTGGAATTTTGTGCCGGACCAATCTTCGGCCGGCTTTTTTGGCTTTTTCCAAAAATAAATCCTGGCAATAAACGGCTTAGGGTTGATTTTAACACAAAAAAACGGATTATTGTATTTAAAGGATTAACTATAAATGATAGGGTATACTCGGCTGGAAACCACATCGATTTTCTCGCTTTTTGTGCGCGATGGTATGGAAAGGCCTTTTTTGATTATACTGTTATCAATATCCGGAATAGAAGATTTGGCAGAATGCCGACAGCCTGACAGTGATCAGGGCCATTTGAGCCGGTTGGGCAGAAATTTGCTGATATTTGCCAATCTTAATTAAGAGAGCATTACCGTTCGAATTCGATAGTGATAAGTGGAAAGGATGTTTCGATTGACAAAACACGTTGCCGAAAAATCAAAAGTGGATAAATTATATGATATCTTGAATGAAAGCAAAAAGCCAAAGACATTTTACGAATTGGCCGATCACATTTTTACTCGGGAGGATATTGAGGCGGATAAGGGAGAGGCACTGGCTCGTTTGTATACGACCTTGACTCTTGACGGGCGCTTTTTAAGTATCGGTGATAACTTTTGGGCATTGAGAAGCTGGTTTCCACTTGAACAACGTGAAGAGGACGTTGCGAAGACAATTGCACCGAATAGAAAGAAGAAACTCGCCGAAGACGGATTTGACGACTATGACGATGTTGATGATGAAGAAATCGATGAGCTGGATGAAGACTACGTTTCTGAAGATGATGAAGATGGCGATGAGGATGAAAATGAAGGTGAAGAAAGCGTCGACGAAGAAGGCGAAGATCCGTTTGCCGAGGATTTTGACGACGATAGCCAAGACGACGATGCTGTTCAGCTTATCAAAAATAATTTAAGTACAAAAGACGATGAAGAGTAATTATATTTACCCAAGGCAGGCGGGATGGCTGCTCAGGTTTGACCGCATGCTTTTTTTGGAAAAGAGAAAGGCTTGATACTTCTCGGCAATTTTTTGTTAGAATTGCATTGGGCTATTAAAGATATGGAATAATAAGGCAAAGGTGGGCCCTCCGTGAGGGAGTGGTGACGCTTTTGCTTTTTTATATTGTGTATTTTGAACACACTAATGCTAAAAGGGGGAGATCGGAGTGACAAAATACATCTTTGTAACGGGAGGCGTTGTATCTTCTCTTGGAAAGGGGATTACGGCGGCTTCTTTGGGAAGGTTGTTAAAAAAAACCGCGGATTGAAAGTCACCATTCAAAAATTTGACCCATATATCAATGTGGACCCGGGAACAATGAGTCCGTATCAACACGGGGAAGTCTTTGTAACGGACGATGGAGCCGAAACAGATTTGGACTTGGGTCACTATGAACGTTTTATTGATATCAGCCTTAATAAGAACAGCAACGTGACGACGGGTAAAATATATTCGACCGTGTTAAGAAAAGAACGGCGCGGGGAATATTTGGGAAGAACGGTACAAGTTATTCCCCACATTACAAATGAAATCAAGGATCGTGTTTTCCGGGCCGGAAAAACAACGGATGCGGATGTCGTGATCACTGAGATCGGCGGTACGGTTGGCGATATCGAAAGCCTGCCTTTTCTCGAAGCGATTCGCCAAATAAAAAGTAATGTCGGCTTGGATAATGTCCTGTATATACACTGCACGCTGATCCCTTACTTGAAAGCGGCCGGCGAAATGAAAACAAAACCGACCCAGCATAGTGTGAAGGAATTGCGCAGTCTCGGCATTCAACCTAATGTGATTGTGGTTCGGACCGAACATCCGGTACCTCAAGAAATGAAAGACAAAATTGCTTTATTCTGCGATATTGACAAGAGAGCGGTTATCGAAGCACGCGATGCGGAAACATTATATCAGGTGCCGCTTCAGCTGCAGGAACAGAACCTGGATGATATTGTTTGCGAACATCTGCATTTGAAATGCGGACATGCCGATATGAGCGAGTGGCACAACCTCGTAGACAGGGTCCTGCACCTTAAGAAGTCCGTGACCGTGACAATGCCTTGTCGGCAAGTACGTGGAATTACAGGATGCCTATATATCCGTTGTTGAAGCCTTGAAGCATGCCGGATATGATTTTGATGCCGATGTTCATGTGAAATATATTAATTCCGAGGATCTTTCTGAAGAAAACCTGGACGAGCAGTTAAAGGGGATTCAAGGAATCATCGTACCCGGCGGATTTGGCGATCGCGGAATTGAAGGAAAAATTTTGGCGATTCAATACGCTCGGGAACGAAAAGTGCCGTTTCTCGGTATCTGCTTGGGTATGCAGCTCGCATCGGTTGAATTTGCCCGCCACGTTCTCGGACTTACCGGTGCGGATTCTGCTGAGTTTCAACCGGATGCCAAAGATCCGATCATTGATTTGCTTCCTGAACAAAAGGATGTCGAAGATCTGGGCGGTACGCAGCGCCTTGGCCTTTATCCGTGCAAGATTACGGAGGGAACGCGGGCTTACGAAGCGTATCATGAGCCGGTGATTTATCAGCAGCGCCACCGTCACCGCTATGAATTTAACAATGAATACCGCGGCAGGATGGAAGAAAAGGGGCTGGTCTTTTCCGGGGTGAGCCCTGATGAACGGCTTGTTGAAATTATTGAGCTGAAAGATCATCCTTGGTTTGTCGCCTCGCAATTTCATCCGGAATTCAAGTCCCGTCCGACCAGATCGGAACCTTTATTCAAAGGTTTTGTTGAAGCTTCATTAAAAAAAATGATGAAAACGGTAAACGGGTTTTAGAATCTAATAGAACAGCATATTAATAATCAAGAAGCTTGGCGTGCTCTGAGTCCATCACGCCGGCTTTTTTTTTTTTTAAAGGCAAAGACAAGTGTTTCAATATCGGCTACTACGGGAATAGCAACAATATTCTTTCAAAATCTCAAGACAGGTGCAGGAAATCCGGTTCACGATAGAGAAATTGTCTGAGTCTTTATGGTCTCTTTTTGGCCGGTATGGAAGAAAGCGGGTGAAAGATTGTCTACCTCATGAGGCGAGTGGAATCACAGACACAGATAAAAAGGAAGGAGCCGAAAATTCGTGCAAGATAAGACAGAAACCAGCAAAATACTTATTGTAGATGATCAGTTTGGCATTCGCATTTTGTTGCATGAAGTTTTTTTTCAAAGAGGGCTACAAGACATTTACCGCAGCCAATGGTTTTCAGGCACTTAAAATTGTAGAAACTGAAAATCCCCGGTTAGTGATCCTTGATATGAAAATTCCCGGGATGGACGGGCTGGAGATTTTAAAAAGAATCAAAACAGAGAAGCCGTCTGTAAAAGTGATCATCATGACGGCCTATGGTGAACTGGATGTAATAAAAGAAGCGATACATAACGGAGCCTTGACTTATTTTGCCAAACCATTCGATATTAATGATGTACTGGAAGCGGTAAAAAAAGAAATGCCGCTGCACAAACACTCCATCTAATCTCCTATATACGCAGGCAAACTTTTGTTCTGCACCTTCAGCTTGCCCGCCGGCAAGTTTTATCCCGTTATTAACGGCAAGTAAAGACTCCCGCCTCAAGGCTTCAATGAATTCGAAGAAGCAAGATGGGAGACAACTGCCTGTAAAAGCCCGATCTTAGGAACAGAGATTAAAGGCGCCACATCCTGTGGCAACGTCTGTGTGACCCACATTCCTGTGGGCAAGGGCTAACAATCAGTGGGGGAGGAAGAAAAACCTCCACTGATTGAAGTTTCACTTTATGGAAGGCATCATCGGCAGCGAAAAAAAAAGCCGGGACACAGCTTCGAAACCGGCAGTCATAGAAAGGTGCCTGGGAAGCGAATACATTTTCAATACGGCGGCTCGCTTTCCGGCAGCTTTTTTAAACCGCTGAAGCTGCCCCTTTAATTTGAATGATTCGACACATTTTTTGTATTTGCCACATTGTCCCGATTTTTTATGTTATTCTATATGTGAAACGCCGGGTGCTTTTGAATGGAAACTTGGTCTTTTGAAAGCGGGAACATAACGGCTGCTGTTTTGTCATAAGCAGGAAACATAACTTTGCCCAAAAAAGTTCAGTATAATAGAATAGGTTCTATTTTATTATTAAGGAGGATGTGCATTTGAAATTTTTTATTGATACGGCAAATTTTGATCAAATCAAAGAGATAAATGAATGGGGCGTTTTGTCTGGAGTCACGACCAACCCGTCCCTTGTTTCCAAAGAAGGTGTCGATTTTCATGAACGTCTTCGCCAGATCACGAGCCTTGTCAAGGGTTCGGTCAGTGCCGAAGTCGTTGCCACGACGGCATCAGAAATGATTGCTGAAGGACGCGAGCTTGCGGCGATCGCGCCGAACATTACGGTTAAGGTGCCGATGACCGAAGAGGGTTTAAAGGCCGTCCATGTGTTCAGCAAGGAAGGAATCAAGACTAATGTCACCCTTGTTTTTTCAGCCAACCAAGCTTTGCTCGCAGCCCGCGCCGGGGCCAGCTATGTTTCACCATTCATCGGTCGCCTGGATGATATCGGCCGCGACGGCGTGCAGCTGATTGAACAAATTTCCAGCTTATTCGTTATCCACGATATAAAAACGGAGATCATCGCTGCGTCGATTCGCCATACACTGCATGTGACACAAGCGGCGGAAAGCGGTGCGCACATCGCAACCATTCCTTATAAGGTATTTAAGCAGATGCTGCAGCATCCTTTAACGGACAAGGGATTGAGTAGTTTCCTTGCCGATTGGGAAAAATACAAAAACCGTTAATCAATCTTCCCGATTGAAGCCTTGACACAGACTTCATCGCTATTTACATAGATGGCCCTTGAAGAATGTTACAAGTCGGCTTGGATCTTGAATAAGGTATCTTTTGCAGCTTACAGGCTGAAGACGGGATAGCGATCCGAAAAATCCTCTCATCACCGTCATGAATCTTTGATCAATGGCGGAGCGGTAAAGGAGTCTTTTTCATCATGGAAAAATTATTGATAGAGGGCGGCCATCGCCTGACTGGAACGGTACAAATCAGGTGCAAAAAACAGTGCGGTTGCGCTTATTCCGGCAACGATACTTGCGGATTCGCCGGTAACAATTGATCAGCTTCCGGATATTTCCGACGTGCGAACACTTTGCAAGTTGCTCAG
The DNA here is from genome assembly GCA_030437565.1 of Terrilactibacillus sp. S3-3. GTDB lineage: Bacteria > Bacillota > Bacilli > Bacillales > Sporolactobacillaceae > S3-3. Next base: position 3,196,327 of record CP129291.1, on the reverse strand, counting down.
GGAAATCGGCGGCGATGTCGTTTTTGATAATAATACACTTACGGTTGACCCAACGTGGATGATCGATATGCCCCTGCCTAATGGGCACGTCAAAGATTTAAGAGCCTCCTATTATCTGATGGGAGCGATGCTCGGCAGGTTTAAAAAGGCGGTGATCGGCCTTCCGGGCGGATGCAATTTGGGACCGCGTCCCATTGACCAGCACATCAAAGGTTTTGAAGCACTTGGTGCGAGCGTAACGAATGAGAGAGGCGCGATTTATTTACGGGCTGACGAACTCCGCAGCGCGCGTATCTATCTCGACGTGGTAAGCGTAGGAGCGACGATCAACATCATGCTTGCCGCGGTTAAGGCCAAGGGGCAGACAATCATTGAGAATGCTGCAGGAACCGGAAATTATTGATGTCGCGACGCTTCTTTCCAGCATGGGTGCGAAAATCAAAGGAGCAGGGACCGATGTGATTCGCATTGACGGTGTTGATGAGCTGCACGGCTGCCGGCATATGATTATTCCTGATCGAATTGAAGCCGGTACATTTATGATTATTGGGGCAGCCATGGGTGACGAACTCTTAATCGATAACGTCATTCCCCAACATGTAGAATCACTGACGGCAAAATTGCGTGAAATGGGTGTTTTCATCGAAATGGGTGAAGATCAGATTCTGGTCTCCAGAGGGTACCAAAAATTGAAGAGTGCGGATATTAAAACACTTGTCTACCCAGGCTTTCCGACCGATCTGCAGCAGCCGCTGACCAGTCTTCTGACCCAGGCGGAAGGTACGAGCATTGTGACGGATACGATATACGGTTCGCGTTTCAAACACATTGATGAGCTGAGGCGAATGGGTGCCGATGTAAAAGTCGAGGGGCGTTCAGCGATTATTTCCGGAGCGGTGCCGCTGCAGGGAGCAAGAGTCAAAGCAACGGATTTAAGAGCGGGGGCTTCGCTCGTGATCGCCGGTTTAATTGCGAACGGGATCACTGAAGTTGCCGGTGTTGAACACATTGATCGCGGCTACGGACACTTGGTGAATAAACTCCGCGGGCTCGGTGCCAAGATTTGGCGCGAAAGCCTTGACACAGAGGAGCGGGAAAATCTGAAAGCGCAGGAATAAAAAAAACGCGACGAAAGTCGCGTTTTTTTTTTTTTTTTTACACAGGTGGGCGAGAAAATGGAGCGTTCGAGCATCGAAATGGAGCGTTCGAGCATCGAAATGGAGCGTTCGAGCATCGAAATGGAGCGTTCGAGCGTGAAAATGATGCGTTCGCAAACCAGGCCGGGGAAGCCGCATCGTTTTTTAGCTTGAGGGTTCAATAAAGTTCTTTTGGAAGAAACGGAACGGGAGACCTTCCTATAGCAGAACCGCAGTCACATTTAACCGTTAGTTAGTCAAGCTTTTCGATACAATCAAATAAGGGTATGATGAAATAGACTGAAACTTTAGAAGGGAGAGAATGTTGTGGAACGAAGTCTTTCAATGGAACTGGTACGGGTAACGGAAGCTGCGGCTCTTGCTTCGGCAAGATGGATGGGGCGCAGCAAGAAAACGGAAGCGGACGATGCGGCAACGTCGGCCATGCGCGCTGTGTTCGATACCATCCCGATGCAAGGAACGGTCGTCATTGGCGAAGGAGAAATGGACAACGCGCCTATGCTTTACATCGGAGAAGAGCTTGGAACCGGTCATGGACCAGGGGTGGACGTTGCCGTTGACCCTTTGGAAGGCACGGATATTGTGGCTTCAGGAGGCTGGAATGCAATGGCCGTGCTTGCGGTTGCGGATCGCGGCAATCTTTTGCACGCGCCTGATATGTACATGGATAAACTGGCAGTGGGTCCCGAAGCAGCCGGACAAGTGGATATCAATGCCCCTGTTTTAGACAATCTCAAAGCGGTTGCCAAAGCAAAAAACAAAGACATTGAAGATCTGGTCGTCACCGTGCTGAATCGAAAGAGGCATGAAAAACTAATCCACGAAATCGTAGAAGCGGGAGCTAGAATCAAATTGATTCCTGCCGGAGATGTTGCCGGTGCACTCAATACCGCTTTCGATGAAACCGGTGTGGATATGCTTCTCGGTGCGGGCGGCGCTCCTGAAGGCGTTATTTCCGCAGTCGCGTTAAAGTGTCTTGGCGGTGATTTTCAAGGCAAATTACTGCCGCAAAATGATGCGGAGGAAAACCGCTGTCATAAGATGGGGATCAGTGATATCAATCACGTTTTGCGGCTGGATGATCTTGTGAGCGGTGATGATGCCATTTTTGCTGCGACAGGTGTAACGGACGGCGAATTGCTCCAAGGAGTAAGATATTCAGGTGCCAAAGGGTCGACGCATTCAATGGTCATGCGTGCAAAATCAGGTACCCTGCGGTTTATTAAAGGCACGCACAGCCTTAAGAAAAAGCCTCATTTCTTTATTAAATAAAGTTTGAAAGCGTATGGCCGGTCGGAGCCCCTCAATTTCCTTTGAAGACTATCAATGACAGCAGTAAGCAACCTGAGCAGCTGAACGCCTGCGAATTTATCCCGCGTTAACGGGCAGTAAGACTCCCGCCTCAAGGCTTCAATAAGTTCGAAGAAACATTGGTGGGAGACAACTGCACGTAAAAGCCCGGTCTTAGGAACACAGACTAAAGGCGCCACATCCTGTGGGTCGCAACTAGCAATTAGCAGGGATACACAAAACGCCCACTGATTGATGTTTCACTTTATTTCAAGAAGACGTCAAAAGCGTCTTCTTGAAATATTTTAGGGAAAATTGCGCTATTTTTTGCGAAATATAATAAATTTGCCGTTTTTTTTGAATTAAAGTTGATTAACTGGGGATAATGTGCTACAAAGGAAATAGAGTGAAAATACATGAATAGTGCCTGGCACTTATTGAAAAATGATGGAAAAGCTCGATACAGTCATCAAACACATATTTTTTTTGCCATGGTCCCGTTTCGAAAGACGGATTTCCTTTCGCAAGTCTGAACATGTTCAAATCGTAGCAGAAGCAATAAAATCCCAAAGGCTTTCTAGTGGCCGATGTGCAGCGGCCAGCTGAATAAAGGACGGAAAATGGTGATTGAAGCCGCCGGGATTCACCGCTTATCATTGGGTGACTTTTTAAGCAACCTCTATTAGCTCCTACTTTCTTCATTTTTATTTAAAGACACCTTCAAAGATGCGATATTCACTTAAACAAATAGAATAGATTTGAAAATTTAAGAAGTGTGGTGTAATGATGCCAGTTACATTAGCAGAATTGGAAAATATGAAACTTAAAGATTTGTACGAACATGCAAGAACATACAAGGTATCGTACTACAGCAAGCTGACAAAACGCGAACTTATTTTCGCTATTTTAAAAGCACAGGCGGAAAAAGACGGCCTTTCTTTCATGGAAGGCGTTCTGGAAATCATCCCTACGGAAGGGTTCGGTTTTTTGCGGCCGATTAATTATTCGCCAAGCTCGGAGGACATTTATATTTCCGCCTCCCAGATTCGCCGGTTTGATCTTAGAAACGGGGATAAGGTGACGGGCAAAGTCAGGCCGCCTAAGGAAAATGAACGTTATTACGGTTTGCTTCACGTTGAAGCCGTGAATGGCGAAGACCCGGATACGGCGAAAGAGCGCGTTCATTTTCCGGCACTGACGCCGCTTTACCCAAATCGGAAAATGACCTTGGAAACAAGCAAAGAGAATTTTTCCACCAGGATTATCGATTTGATTTCGCCGGTCGGGTTCGGGCAAAGGGGTCTGATTGTTGCGCCGCCGAAAGCCGGGAAGACGACGCTGCTCAAGGAAATTGCCGACAGCATCAGCATCAATTATCCGGATGTTGAATTAATTGTGCTGCTTGTCGATGAGCGGCCGGAAGAAGTGACAGACATCGAACGGAACGGTCGGTTAAGGGAGATGTCGTCAGTTCAACGTTTGACGAAGTGCCGCCGGAAAACCATATCAAAGTGTCGGAACTGGTCCTGGAAAGAGCGATGCGGCTCGTTGAACATAAGAAGGACGTTGTCATCTTGATGGACAGCATCACCCGCCTGGCGCGCGCTTACAACCTTGTTATTCCTCCGAGCGGCCGTACGTTGTCCGGAGGGATCGACCCCGCCGCTTTTCATAAGCCGAAACGCTTTTTTGGCGCGGCACGAAACATAGAAGAAGGCGGCAGCCTGACTATTTTGGCAACGGCGCTTGTCGATACCGGTTCGCGGATGGATGATGTTATCTATGAAGAATTCAAAGGCACGGGCAATATGGAACTCCATCTTGATCGGCGCTTGGCCGAACGGCGGATTTTTCCGGCGATTGATATTCGCCGTTCAGGAACAAGAAAAGAAGAATTGCTGATTGAAAAAGATCATCTGGAAAAACTTTGGACGATGCGCAAGACGATGGACGAGTCGGCAGAATTTGTCGAACATTTCTATAAACGGATCAAACAGACGAAATCGAACCAGGAGTTCTTTGATCTTTTTGATAAAGAAAAAAAAACGGGCTCAGCAGAGCACAGCTTTGATCGCCTGTTCTCAAAACCGGAGCGCGGCACCGAATTTCAAACGATTGGTCCAGTACTCTTGTTTGTCTTGCAAAATGTCGTTTCCGGCCGGTAAAGTTCGGAAATCGATAGGAAAGCCCCACCTCCGGCCGGAAAACCTCAGAACTCGAAGCGGCGTTTGGGCAGCGGCGCACGGGCTGCTAAGCAGAGCCGTATTTCATGGACCTGAGCCGGCCTGTGAGTCAAAAAACCTTGGGCGTATATGGCAGAAAAATCAGGTTGCAATTGGCAATATGCCTTGTTATAATAGACGCTGTGTAATATAACTCTGGTTTGAGAGAATAATCAGGGCGAAAAGGAGATGAATTGAATGAAACCCGGGATCCATCCTGACTACCATAAAGGTATTTGTGGACGCAAGTACCGGTTTTAAATTCTTAAGTGGTTCGACAAGAACGTCAAATGACACAATCAAGTGGGAAGACGGTAACGAATACCCGCTTATTACGGTCGAAATTAGTTCCGATTCACATCCGTTCTATACTGGCCGGCAAAAATTCGCTGACAAAGGCGGACGTGTTGATCGATTTAAGAAAAAATACAATCTTAAATAATATCGGGAAAAAGTGCAGGCAGGATACCCTGTCTGTTTTTTATTGGAACAAACCCTCACTGCGGCGTTGCACTGAGGGCCTTAGCCTCATAAAGCGAGGAGGGTGAAAATGGCACAATTGTTTTTTAAATATGGTGCCATGAACAGCGGCAAGTCGATTGAAATCATTAAAGTCGCCCATAACTACGAAGAACAGGGCAAATCCGTGCTTATTTTTACTTCAGCCATCGATAACCGGGACGAAGTCGGTTATGTATCCAGCCGAATTGGTTTCAGAAGAAAAGCCATCCCATTTTTAAAGATACTGATGTTTATCATGTTGTCAGTCACTACGATCCAAAACCGCATTGTGTGCTTGTCGACGAGGCACAATTCCTGAGCAAGAAACATGTTCTGCAGCTGGCCAAAATTGTTGACGACTGCCATATTCCGGTTATGGGGTTCGGCTTGAAAAATGACTTTCGAAATGAACTTTTCGAAGGAAGCCGCTATTTTCTGCTCTATGCCGATAAAATTGAAGAAATGAAAACCATTTGCTGGTTTTGCGAAAAGAAGGCAACAATGAATTTGCGCATTGATCAAGACGGCAAACCGGTCTATACCGGTGATCAGATTCAAATCGGCGGCAATGACCGCTATTATCCTGTGTGCCGTAAATGCTACGAGCACCCGCCGCTTTAACGAATCGGCCGTCTCTGATATTCGCCGTCACAACCCGGAGCAATGAAATAAAGTGAAACTTCAATCAGTGGGGGTTTTCTTTCCTCCCCACTGATTGTTAGCTCTGCCCACAGGTGTGGGTCACACAGACGTTGCCACAGGATGTGACATCTTTAGTCTGTGTTCCTAAGACCCGGCTTTTACGGGCAGTTATCTCTAAGTCTTACTGCCCGTTAATGCGGAATAAATTCTTCTTTTGACAAGCCCCGGCGCCTCATTTTACAACCGCATTTAAAAGTTTTGAGCGGACCTTCTCTGCTCTCCTAAAAACCCTAAGAACAAGACGGGCGGCCGTTTTCCACTTTGACGGCGCACATGAATCAATATAGAATATGAATAGATAAAGAAACGCCGGGTGCATGAAAAAAGTTACATGCCAAAACAGTTGTCCAAGTACGGCTTGGGCTGCTTTTTCTTGAATAGATGATTGAGGTGAAGACAATGTTTGATCGCTTGCAATCACTTGAAGATCGGTATGATAAGCTGAACCAGCTTCTCGCCGATCCGGAGGTGATCACGAATCCGAAGAAACTGCGGGATTATTCCAAAGAACAATCGGACTTAGAGGAAACCGTGCTGACCTTTCGGAAATACAAAAAAGTAGAAGCGGAAATTGATGATGCCAAAGTGATGCTGGAAGAAAAATTGGATGCCGATATGAAGGAAATGGTCCGCGATGAGCTGGGCAGTTTGGAAGAGAAACAGATCGAGCTTGAGGCTAAGCTGAAAAAAACTGCTCATTCCGAAAGACCCTAATGACGACAAAAATGTCATCGTCGAAATTCGCGGCGCAGCCGGCGGAGATGAGGCTGCATTGTTTGCCGGCGATTTGTTTAAAATGTATTCCCGCTACGCCGAACACCAGGGCTGGAAGACGGAAGTCATCGAGGCAAGCCCGAACGAAGTCGGCGGTTACAAAGAGATTATTTTTATGATCAGCGGCAAGGGCGCTTATTCGAAATTGAAATACGAAAATGGCGCGCATCGTGTGCAAAGGGTGCCGGAAACAGAATCGGGCGGACGGATTCACACGTCCACAGCGACTGTCGCCGTTCTTCTTCCTGAGGCGGAGGAAGTCGAAGTGGACATCAATGAAAAAGACATTCGCGTCGATCGATTCGCATCGCATCGAGCGGCCCAGGCGGGCAAAGCGTCAATACAACCATGTCAGCGATCAGGCTGACGCACATCCCGACAGGCATTGTTGTTTCCTGCCAAGATGAGAAGTCGCAAATAAAGAATAAAGAGAAAGCGATGAAGGTGCTCCGTGCCAGAATTTATGATAAGTACCAAAAAGAAGCGCAGGCGGAATATGATACGAACCGAAAATCTGCGGTCGGGACCGGCGATCGCTCCGAACGGATCCGTACGTATAACTTTCCGCAAAGCCGCGTGACCGATCACCGCATCGGACTGACGCTGCATCAGCTTGATCAAGTCCTGGATGGCAAACTGGATGACATTATCGATGCTTTGATTGTGGATGAACAGGCAAAACAAATTGAACAGGCGGATGCAAAGTGACAATCAGACGGTTTGAAGCTCTCAAATGGGCTTCTTCTTTTTTTTAAAAAAACATCATCGCGATGAAAATATTGGCGAAATTTTACTGTGCCATCGGCTCCATCTTACGCGTACCCAGCTGCTCGTCGATATCAGGCAGCCGCTTGCCGGCGAAGACATGGATTGGCTTCAGGAGAAGGTGCGCGATCATGCGCTGAGAGGCGTGCCGGTGCAGTATATGACTGGCCAGGCTCCTTTCTATGGCCGCACTTTCAAAGTGACTCCCGATGTTTTGATTCCGCGTCCTGAGACGGAGGAACTGGTGGCGAGGGTTTTGGAATGGGCGGACAGATTTTTCCCAGAGAAGAGCGATCCGACCGTTTGGGACATTGGTACGGGAAGCGGTGCAATTGCGATTACACTGGCGCTTGAACGGCCGAAGTGGCATATTTTTGCTGTTGACCTTTCAGAAGCGGCACTCACTATTGCCAAAGAGAATGCCGATCGGCTCGGTGCATATGTGCAATTCGAGCCCGGCAGCCTGCTGGAGCCAATCGCCGGCGGCTCCGCTGATATTTGGTCTCTAATCCTCCCTACATCAGCAGTGCCGAGATGGAAGAACTAGAGGATGTCGTCAAGAATTATGAGCCGCATCTGGCGCTTTCCGGAGGCGATGACGGTTTGGATGCTTATCGCGCGATCATTCGCGGTTTGCCGGGCATCATGAAAGAACGGCTCTTATTGGCCCTTGAAATCGGGGCGGCGCAAGGTGAAGCGGTTAAATCGCTCGTTGTTTCCTGTTTTCCCCCCGCCGTATTGAGTCTTTATCGGTTGAAAAAGATATCGGCGGCCGCGATCGAAATGTGATGGCTGTTCTGAGAAATATGTGCTCTTAATTGGTGTTCAGCAGTTTAAGCCCGAGGTTCAACAGTTTAAGCCTGAGGTTCAACTAGGGCTGAGGTTCAACAGTTTAGGGCCAAGGTTTAACAGTTTAAGCCCGAAGTTCAATAGTTTAAGCTTGAGGTTCAACAGTTTAGACCCGTAAAAAGGAATCCAATCCGTGTAAATGACTGGACCGATAGATGCTGAGGACTTATCTTGCCTGCGCTGTTCAGCAGCCGATTACCGCGCTTCGCGGGCCCGGCATGCAATAATATTTGGAAAAGTTTGCGCCTGAAATGCCCGGCCGCAAGCACTTCTGTTTTTTATACATTTGGATAGAAAGTTTTCACCGTTTATTCTGCGCCCCTTCTGTCAACAATGTCTTCTAAAGAGGGGGCGAGGCAGGATGAAAAAGCATACCGTAATCATTGTTATCATTTCTATGATTCTATTTATTACCCTTATGCAGGTTCAGCAAAATCTATCAAAAGCGTCGGCGGACAAAGGGGCGATACCCAAAGACGCGATCCGGTTGAGAATTTTGGCTAACAGTAATTCGGCGGCCGATCAAATGGTAAAACGCCAGATCCGCGACGCCGTTAATGAGGATATTGAAGGCTGGGTACATGATTTAAAAACATCGAGGCAGGCAAAGATGGTGATTCGTTCGCACATCGGCGAAATTCGCCATACGGTTCGAAAAAATTACGAGCCATGCATTTGCAGGAATCCTTTACGGTAAAATTGGGGGAAGCGGACTTTCCGACGAAAATGTACGGCGGTTACGTCTACCCGGCGGGAAAATATCAGGCGCTTGTCATCACGCTTGGGTCAGGGCAAGGTGCAAACTGGTGGTGCGTCCTGTTTCCGCCGCTCTGTTTTCTTGATTTTGAGCATGGCGATGCGGTGAAAACAAAGAACAATCATGATCAAACAACGAAGACGGCAGCCGGCCAAAAACAGGCAGCGTTTCAGAAACCGAAAGATGACGATAAAAAGGAGCAAACTGCTCAAAATATAAAAGACGCCGGAACAAAGACAAATCAGCAATCGGACAGCGATGACGAGCAGGACGGAGAAAAAACCGGTGAAAGTCCATTTCTTCTTTGTGGATATCTTTTTAGAACTCATTCATGCTATCGAAGGATTGTTCACATAAAAGGTGCAAAACTGGTGACTTGTCCACTAAATTGGGGAAAACGACGGACTTGTAAACAGTTTTCTGTGAACAAGTGCGAGAAAATGCACAGAAATCAATAAAAAGGAGCAAAACTTATGCACATGTGGATAAGCTTTGCTCCTTTTTTTATATAGGAAAGTTCAAAAGCAGCATGATTGGGAAAGACTATATTAATTGATTAACAAAGAAGTTTCGATATACAGTCCGGCCTCGTCATCTATCAGAGTCCGGTGAGATTTGCAAACAGAACTTAGCAAAAAGCCTGGCTGTTTGACCAGACCGGGAGCAGCCTCTGTCAAGGGTACGGTTTGCCGGTAACCGGATACGGAGACTGTTTGAAACGGAGGCGCTATGCCTCGGTCACCATCTTGTCCTGTTAAATGGTGTATACTTATCGTGATGCACGATTTCCAGGAAATCAGCAGCAACACCTGAACGTATTGTCTGAACGACGACTTTTTGGCTTTTAAAAATATACGAAAAAGCAAGGATTTTAAACAAAAGGGGTAAATGAATGAATGGAAACAAAAAAATGGCGGGTTGATCCACTGACCCCTCATCTCTTGAAAACAGTCCGCAAATCAGGGAAGCGGCTGAGGCTCTTAGCAAAGATGAGGTCATCGCTTTTCCTACCGAAACGGTTTACGGACTGGGAGGAAATGCAAAATCAGGGGAAGCGGTCCGTAAAATATATGAAGCGAAAGGGCGCCCGAGCGATAATCCATTGATTGTCCACGTTGCGACGATGGAACAAGTCAAAGCGATTTGTTCGGACATTCATCCGCTGGCACAAAAATTAATGAAGGCGTTTTGGCCGGGGCCGCTGACGCTTGTACTGCCCAAAAAAGGCGATATTTCAAATCGGGTAACGGCCGGGCTGTCGACGGTGGCAGTCAGAATGCCGAGCGATCCGATTGCTCATGCGCTGATCTTAGCGGCAGATTTACCGATCGCTGCTCCTTCCGCCAACCAGTCGGGCCGGCCGAGCCCAACCGATTCCGGCCATGTTCTGCAAGATCTAGACGGCCGCATTTACGGCGTCATTATTGGCGGGAAGACAGGAGTCGGGGTAGAATCGACAGTGGTCGATTGTACGACAACGCCCGTCACCATTCTTAGGCCGGGCGGCATTTCACGCGAACAATTGATTGAAGTGGCCGGAGCTGTCGCCGATGATCCGGCGCTCACGCGTCCGGATCAAACACCGAGAGCGCCCGGGATGAAGTACAAGCATTATGCCCCGCAGGCAACGATGTATTTAGTCCCGGGCGGTTTGGAAAAGATGCTGGCCTGCATAAAAAAAGAAAAAAAAAACGGGCGGCGTGTAGGTGTTTTGACGACCGAAGAAAACATCAAAGCGTATCCGCAGGCAGACGAAGTCATTGCCTGCGGGCGCCGCGCGCGACCTTGCAAGTGTTGCCCATCAGCTGTATCGCGTGCTGCGCGATTTTGACGATAGAAAAGTTGACGTGATTTACAGTGAAACCTTTTCTGAAGAGGGCATCGGCAAGGCAAGGCAGTGATGAATCGGCTTTCGAAAGCGGCCGGCGGGCGTGTCATAAAGTGAAACTTCAATCAGTGAGGGCTTTTTCATCCATCCCCCACTGATTGTTAGCTCTTGCTCACAGGATGTGGCGCCTTTAGTCTGTCTGTTCCTAAGACCGGGCTTTTACGGGCAGTTTCTCCCACCTACGCTTCTTCGAATTTATTGAAGCCTTGAGGTGGGAGTTTTTACTGCCCGTTAATGCGGGATAAAATAAAAAGATAATTTGTTCCGCTTATGCCCGCACTCGTTTGGGTGTGTGCTTGTTGTTCCAGCAGAATCCTTTTCTTCTGCAGCGAAACCATTTTAATCGCGGCACGGCAGCCTTAAAAACCGGCTCTTTTAGGCATTCCTTTTTTCATCCAAGTTCTTCTAAATGATTTTGGACACGCATAGGATGAATAATGTGGTATGCGAAGGAGGAGTGGGCATGGAGTCTGCAGGTCAAATGATAAGTGAAGGGCTCGCTCTGGGCATGAGCCTTCGCGCTAGGCATGGATGCTTTTTCCGTTTGTATGGGTATGGGCATGCTGAAACTCAGTCTAAGACAGATAGTTAAAATGGGTGTGGTGATTGGCTTTTTTCATGCCCTCATGCCTCTTATGGGCATGCTTATTGGAAAAATTTTGTCCAAGCATTTTGGCGAAATTGCCGGTATGGCCGGTGGAATACTGCTGGTGCTTCTCGGCAGCCAAATGATCATTGAATTTTTTAAAAAAGAAAATCAGCAGATTCAACCTGTTCAGCCTATGGGAATCGGCTTCATTATTTTTGCCTTAAGTATCAGTCTTGATAGTTTTTCGGTCGGCCTAAGCCTGGGTATTTATGGAGCCAAAATGCTTGCGACCATCGTGCTTTTTGGCCTGGCCAGTATGGTTTTGGCTTGGGCCGGGCTGCTGCTTGCACGAAAGACACAAAAGCTTTTTGGCCGGTACAGCGAAGCTTTTGGCGGCATCATTCTTTTTTTATCGGCTGAAACTGCTTTTTCACTTGCATCTCTAACCGTCAAAATCAGAGATAAGCTTAGGCGTTTGATAGACAATGAAAATGAACGGCGATTTTATCTTAGAAAAGGCCGGCCAAAAAAAGAGAAAATTTTTTGAAAATGACGGTTTTTATTGTACAATGACGGGTTCCTTTGATTTAAAATAAAAGGAAAGGCATATGGTGCAAAGTTAAACGCTAATCAGCGGCAGTCTCACAGCATTGAGGGGAGGCGGTGCAGCTCACTGTCCTCCCTGAAAAAACTTAAGGCAGTCTGCAGGGATTGCAGCTTATTGATGCGGGAAAAAGGAAAAGGTGATGATTGATGGAAAGCATCCTTTTTGTTTGTACAGGCAATACTTGCCGCAGTCCGATGGCCGAAGCTTTGATGGCTCATAAGGCGGCGAATAAGTTCCGTGTGCAGTCCGCCGGGCTTTTCGCGATGAATGGTGCAAAAGCGCATCCTTATGCACTGAAGGCTTTGGCTTTGGAAAAAGAGGCGTTGTTTTTCAGCATGTCACGCAGCCTGTATCGGATGCGCTCATTGATTGGGCGTCGCTTATTTTAACAATGACGGAGGAACATAAGCATCTTCTCATCGATCGGTTTCCTGCAGGAGCGGACAAGGTGTTTACGCTTAAAGAATATGTATTAATTGAGATTGAAGGAAATGAACAGTGGAACGCTCTGAAGAAACAGGTCGTTTTCCATCAGGAAGAACTGGCTGATTATAAGCAAAGGCTGAGCAATCCTGGTTTGTCTGAAGCGGAGCGCGAAAGCCTGAATCAAAGCATTCGCAAGGCGGAAAATATTCATCATCAAAAAGTGCAGCAGCTTTTAAAAGAATTGCCGGATATCAATATTTCAGATCCTTTCGGGGGTACTGAGCAGGATTATGACGAAACGTGCGGTGAAATTGAACACTTTGTGGAAGAAATTGTTGATAAAACGTGACGATTTCCCGGGAAATTGTCGACTCAGAAAGTTTTGGTGAATGATGATATCCGTGTATGATTTCGTCTGTATTGTTAAAAGCGGGGAAATCGGCTTGCAGAGTCAGAGGATGAGCGCTAGACTATAATCGCTGGCAAGCAGGGAATAATCTTTTCACTCATTACATTATTGGAAAGGTTTATCATTGCCCGGCCCTGTTATAATAGAAAAGGGTAATGGCCTATTAACAAGCCTGCCTTATTTTAAATGAAAGGAAGAATATCCTTGAAAGAAGCATTTCAAGAAGAGATTGAAAAGCAGGTCAGCCAAGTTTTGGAGGATCTAAATCGGGCTATGCCGCTTCACTCGGATCATTTGCTTGTCGTTGGCTGCAGTACAAGTGAAGTCATCGGTAAGCATATCGGGACAGCCGGGACAATGGAAGTGGCCGGAGCTATCTACCGAGCTTTGAGCAATTTCCGCGCTAAGACAGGAGTCAATCTCGCTTTTCAGTGCTGCGAACATTTGAATCGGGCGTTAGTTATCGATAGAAAAGTGGCCAAAGAGAGAGGCTTCGAAAGAGTGACGGTGACACCGGTGCGTTCAGCAGGCGGTGCAATGGCTACCTTCGCTTTTAATAATATGGAAGACCCGGTCGTTGTTGAATACATTTCGGCAGATTGCGGAATCGATATCGGCGACACATTAATTGGTATGCACCTCAAACGAGTGGCCGTGCCGGTTCGGAGCGAATTAAAAGAAATCGGTCACGCTCATTTGACCATGGCCAGGACAAGACCGAAACTCATCGGCGGCGAACGGGCGGTTTATCCTGAAAAAGAGAAGGTCACTCGTTTTTAATTGATACAGACAATAACAATTTGAAGACGCGGCCAAGAATGAATGTAAAAAGCAGCCGCAAATCTGATTGTTTGAGAGGCTGTTTCATAAGTCATTTTTTGACCATGAAACAGCTTCTTTATGTGAAAAAGTCGGGTCAGCCTGGGTTCGGGCCAGTACATTTGATCCGGCGGGCGGTTAAAACTTTAGAGAAAAAGTGAAGCTATGATCAAAAATGAGTCGTGTAAAAAGATTCATCGATGGCAAAACAATATTTACCAAGAAAAAATTAAAAGTGTTTTTCCTATTTTACGACGATTTTATGTCAAAAATATGATAGTATTTTATTGACATGACTTTTGAGAGGAGCTGCACGCATTCATGAAGGCAATTGAAGCGCAAGATCCTGAAGTATTCAAGGCGATAGAATTGGAACTGGGTCGCCAAAGGAGCAAAATCGAACTGATTGCTTCAGAAAATTTTGTCAGCCGGGCGGTACTTGAAGCAGCCGGAACCGTTCTGACAAACAAATATGCAGAGGGTTATCCCGGTCACCGTTATTACGGCGGGTGTGAGTTTGTTGATATTGTGGAGGATTTGGCAAGAAATCGTGCGAAAGAACTATTTGGCGGCGAACATGTCAATGTCCAGCCGCATTCCGGAGCCCAAGCTAATATGGCTGTCTACTTTACCATTCTTGAACCGGGAGACACAGTGCTTGGCATGAATTTGTCCCATGGCGGACACTTGACCCACGGCAGTCCGGTGAACTTCAGCGGTAAATTGTACCATTTCTATGATTATGGTGTAGATAAAGATACTCAATACATTGACTATGAGGATGTCAGAAAAAAAAAGCTTTGGAGTATAAACCGAAATTGATTGTGGCCGGAGCGAGTGCGTATCCTCGCCAAATCGATTTCAAGAAATTTAGAGAGATTGCCGATGAGGTCGGCGCCTATCTTATGGTCGACATGGCGCATATCGCCGGTCTTGTTGCAGCAGGCCTGCACCCAAGTCCTGTCCCTTACTGCGATTTTGTTACGACAACAACCCATAAGACACTGCGCGGTCCGCGCGGCGGCATGATCATCTGTAAAGAAAAATTCGCGAAAAAATTGGATAAATCGATTTTTCCAGGCATTCAAGGCGGCCCGCTGATGCATATCATTGCGGCCAAAGCCGTTGCGCTTGGTGAAGCCCTGCAAGGCATTTAAAGATTATGCAAAACAAATTATTGCCAATGCCCAAGCATTTGCTGATGCTTTAAAGGCGGGCGGGCTGAATCTTGTTTCGGGCGGCACCGATAACCATCTGGTCCTTGTTGATGTGCGAAATCTCAACATTACAGGAAAAGTGGCTGAAAAAGCGCTTGACGATATCGGCATTACAACTAACAAGAATACCATTCCGTTTGATCCGGAAAAACCGTTTGTCACGAGCGGTGTCCGTATGGGTACGGCGGCGGTCACGACGCGTGGATTCAAGGAAGAAGACATGAAAGAAGTGGCGGATATTATTGCTTATACGCTTAAAAATGTTGATGATGAATCGGCGCGGTCTAAGGCGAGAGCACGAGTTGACGCGCTGACGGCAAAGCATCCGTTATATGCTGACGGAACGGGCACGCTGGCTTAAATAAGCCGCTCTCTGACAGCTTTTGCAAAGAAAGAGGCGGGTTTTTGCCTCTTTTTTTGTATATAAGCTAATCCGCTTTATACAAGATAGACTTTTTCAAATGGGAGCTTTCGGCTGCTGCATCACTTAACGCGGATCGCAAGCAAAAAAAAAAAGCGATGCCTGGATTTATGAAAACGGTTCCACGTTGCATTTTATGCAACAGATCCGGACGGAATTCATCGTCGGGTTAGGGGCTTTTAACCGTGCATCGGGCGTTACCTGTCGGCCCGGCGTTGACCCGTCGGTTTGCGCGAATGACCCGTTGTCCCGGTTCGTTCCTCTGTCACGGGCAAGTTTCGGATCCGCTCAAACTGTTTTCAATTTTTGTGGACCTGTTTTCAATTAGCGAATGGACCGGTGTTTTGCTGCCGGGGGAACCCGGGTTTTGCCCCCGTCATTTACCCATTGGCTTTTGCACTCAATCTGCCGGCCTGGATTTTTTTTAGCAGCTGGACTGCAGCGGGCGGATTGTGAGAGCCATGCTTTCACTAAGTCTCTATTGTCTTGCAAGCGGTATCTTGATCCGGGTGGGTGAAGGGTGAAAGGACATTTAACATGGCGCTTAGTAAGGAAAATAGGAAAAATAAATGGAAACACGGGAAACGTGTTGAAGTTTGTCCTTTTTTTTTATAAAATCTTTAAGAGACTAGGAATGGAGGCAATTTAATGGGTAAAGTAAAGGTATTGGATCATCCGTTGATCCAGCATAAACTCACAATCATTCGCGATCATCGAACGGGAACCAAAGCGTTTCGTGAATTGGTGGACGAAGTGGCAACGCTGATGGCGTTTGAAATTACGCGCGATCTGTCACTTGAGGAAGTCGAAGTGCAGACACCGGTAACAAAGGCCAAAGCTTATAAAATTGCTGGCAAAAAACTGGGCGTGATTCCGATTTTACGTGCGGGACTTGGGATGGTCGACGGCATGCTGAAATTGATTCCGGCGGCCAAGGTCGGCCACATCGGCTTATACCGGGATCCGAAGACACTGAAACCGGTTGAGTATTACGTGAAATTGCCGTCGGATATATTCACGAAAGAGAACTGATTGTGGTTGATCCAATGCTGGCGACCGGCGGTTCGGCGGACGCGGCGATTCATTTCTTGAAAGAACGCGGCGGCGTCAACATTAAATTAATGTGCCTTATCGGAGCACCTGAAGGAGTAAAGCGCATTCAGGAGAACCATCCGGATGTGGATGTTTATCTTGCAGCTCTGGATGAACGGCTGAATGAAAAAGGCTATATTGTTCCCGGACTTGGGGATGCCGGCGACCGGCTGTTCGGCACGAAATAAAACGAAGCCGACCGGCCGGTTTACCGACTCGATCGGCAGGTTATAAACCTGTTTTCAGGGTTCTAAAAAAACTATTATAATAAATGAAAAACACAACATGATTTATTAAACTGTTCTCATTGTCATAAATTTGTCACATTTTGACTGGGCAAAATGTGTAAAATTGAGTAAAATTTTAGGTATAGCTCCCAAAATTACCCGAATTAACTCACAATACTTGTCATTTCTATAATAAAAAAGGCGCTATTGCCAACCGATAGAATGTTGACAGAGAGACAGCGCTTTCGCTAGAATAGAAAAGGCAACGCTAAAATCCATCTGAGTTTTCAAAGAACTGAAAAACGGGAATATTTATAGGTAGACGTATACAGGCAAATGACAGCCGATGGTTTTGCAACGTTTATTTTAGAGAAAATGTTCTTGTTTAGATAAGATTGTTACGGTTCTCACAAAGTGCTGGGCTTTAGATAGGGGTTCTTTTCACAATCAGCGGGCAATTGCTCGGTTTTTTGACTGCTGTTGAAACCAATCTGATTAAGAGCGAGTAAATGAAAGGGGCGCTTTATGAAAAACGATGATAATCCTTGGCGAATGGCGGGCATGGTTGGAACACTTGGCGTTGAAATCTTCTCATTTATTATTGGAGGCGCATTTTTGGGACGCTACTTAGATGAACATTTCGGCTTTACTCATTTGTGGCTAGCCATTGGGGCTATCGGCGGTTTTTTTTTTAGGCTTAGTAAGCAGCTTCTTTACATTGAAATCTTTTACAAAGGACTGAGCCAAAGTGGCAAAAGAATTGGCGTGGTCTTATCGCATCATTTTGCTCGTTTATGCGATTTATGTCGCTTTTTTTGCATTAATCTGGTTGACGACGCCCTTGAAGGCACTTGCCGGCGGCTTTCTTCTAGGCGGATTGATCAGTTTATATAATATCTACCACTTAACTCTCCGCGTCAGGATAGCTGGGCTTCGGATTTTATCGGGCTCCCGCAGAATAGCGGGTTTACATATGATCACTAGAGTTCTCATGGTGGTCTTTGGTGCCCTGTTGGTTTACCGCCTTCCTGATTGGATTGATTACCGCTCGTTTGTTTTATCTTTACCGTTCGGCTACTTTCTTTTTGTAGCAGTGGTCACTATTTATTATTTAAGGAAAACAACTTCATCACATGAAGGGGGTGAGACTCTTGGATCTGACTCCGAAAGTGAAATTTCTGGGCATGACATTTTTGATGTGACGGTCATGATTGGCACAGTCGTTTCCGCTTTGATTGTATTTTTATTAGTGTTGTTATTAACACGCAGATTAAGTATGAGGCCAACAGGCAAGCAGAACTTAATGGAATATATCATTGACTTTATCAGCGGAATCACGGGCATGATGCTTGAAGCAAAACAAGCGGCAAAATATCTGAGCTTTGCACTGACAACTTTCTTATTTATCCTGGTTGCCAACCTGCTTGGGGTTATTGTGATGGTTAATGCTGAAGCTCACGGGCCAATCCCTTCACTTGGCATTACTTCAGAGCTTTTAAAATCAACTAATGCCGTCAGCTGGTTCAAATCGCCGACATCGGACATTAATGTCACAGTCGCGATGGCTGGTGCTATCTTTATTTATTCCCACCTCGCGGGTATTTTCAGAAGCCCGAAAGATTATTTGGGGCACTACGTGAAACCGTTCGCCTGGATGCTGCCGCTTCATCTTATTGATGAACTGTCCAAACCGGCGGCGACGCACGCAGCCCGGCTTTGGGCGAACATCTTTGCGGGCGAAGTGCTGATATTGATTTTACGTGAAGGCGCGCCTTATCTTACTGCCGTGCCGCTCTTTGCATGGATGGGCTTTTCGGTGTTCGTTGGCTGTATCCAAGCTTACATTTTTACAGTGTTGGCAATGGTGTATATTTCGCAGAAAGTCGCTGCCGAACATTAACAAAGGATGTCAGCGCGCCGGAGAACCGGCGGCTTTCGTTCGAGAATGACATTTTTATCCGTTCACGGTTAAATCCCAATGAGCTGTTGAACAACGTTTTAAAGCATAGTTAAAACATAGACAATTAGGAGGAATCTTTTTATGAGTCTTGGAGTTCTTGCAGGTGGTATTATGATCGCATTTGGTGCTCTTGCAGCAGGTATTGGTAACGGTGTGTTATTCAGCCGCTACTTGGAAGGGGTCGCTCGTCAGCCGGAAGCACAAGGGAAATTATTTGGACAATCTATGATCGCACTAGGTTTGGTTGAAGCCCTGCCAATCATCTCAATTGCCTTTGGTATTTTAGTGCTCTTTGGTGTAATAGGGTAATCTCGAGGATGTATATGGAAAGCAGGGGGCCGATTCGAACCCCCGCTTTCTTGTTGACCAGAAGCGGTTAAGAAATTTTGCATATTGAAAGGAGTGGCAGAGGCTGTGCTAACATTTTCATTGGGAACAATCCTGTTCCAATTGATTATTTTCCTGCTTCTGATGGTGCTGGTTGCCAAACTTGGGCTTAAACCGGTTTTATCCATCATGCAGAAAAGAAAAGAATATATCAACAATGAAATTTCGTCCGCTGAATCCAGCCGTAAAGAAGCGGAAGAATTTTTAAATAAACAAAAAGCTGAACTTAACAAAGTCCGTGAAGAAGCGCATGAGATTATCGAACGCGCTAAAAAACAATCGGAAGGCGAAGCACAAAGCATCATTGATGCAGCGAAAGAACGTTCCGAACGGTTAATTAAGGAAGCACACGATGAAATAAATCGTGAAAAAGACAAAGCAGTTGCATCAATCCGCGATGAAGTGGCCGAACTTTCCGTCCTTCTTGCCTCGAAAGTGCTTGAAAAAGAAGTTGACGCCAAAGCTTATGACAAGGAAATCGGTCAGCTCCTGAAGCAAGTGGGGAATAAGCTATGAGCGAAATCGTAGCCAAACGCTATGCTGTTGCACTCTTTGAAGTGGCGGAAGAACGCGGCGCTGTCGATGCGATCGAATCCCAGCTGACACTTGTCGTTCAGACACTTGCCGAAAGTGAAGACTTGCGCAAAGTCCTCTATCATCCGCAAATCAGCGCTGATGACAAAAAAAAACTTGTCGTCAAGGTTTTTGAAAAGCAAGTCGGACAAGAAGTGCTGAATCTGTTGAAGCTGCTCGTTGATCGCAAACGCGAATCATTGATTGACGAATTGCGTGAAGCCTATATAAAGTTGGCGAATACCAAACGAGGCATTCTGGATGACAGTCACGACGGCGGCCCCTCTCGATAGAGCGGAACAGGATGATCTGTCCCAAAAGATCGGGCAGGCTGTCAACAAGAAACTGCGTATTCATGTCAATGTGAAAAAGGAACTGATTGGCGGCATTTTGCTGCGCGTGGGCGACAAATTGTACGATGCCACCATAGCCGGCAAACTTGCGGGCTTCAGACAGGAGATCAAAGCAGGTAAATAGGGGTGAAAATATAGTGAGCATTAAAGCGGAAGAAATAAGCTCATTGATAAAACAACAGATTGAAAATTATCAATCTACAGTTCAAGTGAGCGAAGTCGGCACTGTCATTACAGTCGGCGACGGCATTGCCCGTATTCACGGCCTTGACAGTGTCATGGCAGGCGAACTTGTCGAATTTTCCAATGGTGTAATGGGCCTTGCCCAAAACCTGGAAGAAGACAATGTCGGTATTGTTATTCTTGGACCTTATGGGGATATTCATGAAGGCGATGAAGTCAAACGGACCGGCCGCATCATGGAAGTTCCTGTCGGTGAACAATTACTTGGACGTGTCGTCAATCCTCTCGGTCAGCCAATTGACGGCAAAGGGCCGATCAATACGGAAAAAACACGTCCTGTTGAAAAGAAAGCGCCAGGTGTTATGCAGCGGAAACACGTTTCCGAACCTCTGCAAACCGGGATTAAAGCGATCGATGCGATGATTCCAATCGGCCGCGGTCAACGGGAATTAATTATCGGCGACCGTCAAACCGGGAAGACATCGATTGCCGTTGATACGATTATCAATCAAAAAGATCAAGATGTTCTCAGTGTTTATGTTGCGATTGGCCAAAAAGAATCAACCGTTGCCGGTGTTGTTGAAACATTGCGCGAAAACGGCGTTTTGGACAAAACGATCGTTGTTTCGGCCGGCGCGTCGGAACCGGCGCCGCTATTATACCTTGCACCATATGTCGGTGTCACAATGGCCGAAGAATTCATGCACAATGGCAAACATGTGCTGATTGTCTATGATGATTTATCGAAACAAGCGGCGGCATACCGTGAACTTTCCTTGCTGCTTCGTCGTCCACCGGGCCGTGAAGCATTCCCTGGCGATGTTTTCTATCTTCACTCCAGGCTGCTCGAACGGGCTGCAAAACTGAGCGATGATCTTGGCGGCGGTTCCATTACGGCCTTGCCGATTATTGAAACCCAAGCAGGGGATATCTCGGCATATATTCCAACCAACGTCATTTCGATCACCGACGGCCAAATCTTCCTGGAATCGAATCTTTTCTATTCCGGTGTGCGCCCGGCGGTTGATGCCGGAACATCGGTTTCCCGTGTCGGCGGTGACGCGCAAATTAAAGCGATGAAAAAAGTTGCAGGTACATTGAAACTAGACCTGGCTGCTTATCGTGAACTGGAAGCCTTCTCGCAATTCGGTTCTGATTTGGACAAAGTAACCAAAGCGAAACTGGATCGCGGCGAACGGACTGTTGAAGTTTTGAAACAAGATTTGCATCAACCTTATCCTGTTGAAAAACAAGTCGCTATTCTTTATGCGGTAACGAGAGGCTATCTTGATGATATCGCAATTGGCGATGTTAAGCGGTTTGAAAAAGAATTACTCGCTTATCTGGAACAAAGCCACTCAGATCTTCTTGCAAAGATCCGTGAAACAGGGGCTCTTCCTGAAGATGAAGCTTTCAAAGCCGCGATCGAATCATTCAAAAAGACTTTTATCCCTTCGGACAAGTAATGAGCCGATCCCGAATAGACGGCACAGGAACAAAGGTGGTGAATGGAATTGCCTTCAATGCGTGATATAAAAGAACAGATTGCATCAAAGAAACAAACGCGAAAAATTACGAAAGCGATGCAAATGGTCTCGGCGGCAAAATTGAACCAGGCCCAGGCTCATGCCCAATCGTATTCGATATATACGGATAAACTTCACGAAGTCGTTGCTGAAATCGCGGCCGGCAATCATGGCGGATTGAAACACCCCATGCTTGCTTCCCGGGGTGAAACGGACAGGCTATATTGTTGTGACCGCCGACCTTGGGCTTGCCGGTGCGTACAATAACAACATTTTGAAATATGTCCACGATTTGATCAAGGAAAGGCACGAGTCCAATGATGAATTTACAGTGATCGTCACGGGGAAAGTAGGGCTTCGCTTTTTCAAAAAGCGCGGCTATCCGGTTGCTTTCCACAAAGTCGGTCTGCCTGATAATCTGTCTTTCGATGATGTTATCGACCTCGCTAAGAAATCGGTCGGGTTATTTGCCGATGAGGAGATCGACGAATTGCATCTGATTTATAATCATTTTGTCAACGCGATGACTCAAAGATTAACGGATACTCAGCTGCTTCCGCTGACGAACATTGAATCGGATTCAGCGCAAAATGTGAACTACGAGTATGAACCGGATGCGGAAGAGGTATTGAAGAGACTGCTGCCTCTCTATGCCGAAGGTTTAATTTACGGCGCCCTTTTGGATGCCAAAGCGGCAGAACATCCGCACGGATGACGGCGATGCGGAGTTCGACTGATAATGCCAGCGAAATTATTGATCAGCTCACGCTGTCCTTTAACCGTGCGCGTCAAGCCCGTATTACTCAGGAAATTACCGAAATTATTGGCGGCGCTGCCGCGATTGAATAGTTTTTTGATGGACATTTGATAGGAGGTAGTGTGATGAATAAGGGGTATGTTACTCAGGTAACAGGTCCGGTTGTTGATGTCAAGTTTGAACACGGCCAGCTTCCTGAACTTAACAACGCTCTGAGAATTGACTATAAAGCCCAATCATCCAGTGAAAAGGATATTCACTTGACTTTGGAAGTGGCCCTTCACCTTGGTGATGATTCTGTGCGTACGATTGCAATGGATTCGACCGACGGTGTCGTTCGCGGCATGGAAGCCGTCGATACCGGTGCATCGATTTCTGTCCCTGTCGGTGAAGCAACATTAGGACGGGTCTTTAACGTTCTGGGTGAACCAATTGATGGCAAACTTCCGGAAGGTACGGAAAGGCACTCGATTCACCGTCAACCGCCTAAATTCGATGAATTGACGACCAAGACGGAAGTGCTGGAAACAGGGATTAAAGTTATCGACTTGCTGGCACCATATGTTAAAGGCGGTAAAGTCGGCCTCTTCGGCGGTGCCGGTGTTGGCAAAACGGTGCTGATTCAAGAGCTGATTCACAACATCGCTCAAGAACACGGCGGGATTTCGGTATTCGCCGGTGTTGGTGAACGGACGCGTGAAGGGAACGACCTGTATTTTGAAATGACGGATTCCGGTGTTATCAAAAAGACGGCCATGGTTTTCGGCCAAATGAACGAGCCGCCGGGTGCCCGGATGCGCGTAGCACTGTCCGGTCTGACAATGGCCGAGTACTTCCGCGATGTGGAAGGACAAGATGTGCTGTTATTCATTGATAATATTTTCCGTTTTACCCAAGCCGGTTCGGAAGTTTCCGCCCTCTTAGGCCGGATGCCTTCTGCTGCCGTTGGTTACCAACCGACGCTGGCAACGGAAATGGGCCAATTGCAAGAACGAATCACTTCGACGAAAAAAGGTTCTGTTACCTCGATTCAAGCGGTTTATGTGCCTGCCGATGACTACACTGACCCGGCGCCGGCAACGACATTTGCTCACTTGGATGCAACGACAAACCTTGAACGGGCCTTGACGCAAATCGGGATTTATCCGGCTGTGGATCCGCTCGCTTCGACTTCCCGCGCGCTGGCACCGGAAATTGTCGGTGAGGAACATTACGAAGTTGCTCGCAAAGTTCAACAAATTCTGCAAAGATATAAGGAATTGCAGGATATTATCGCTATCCTGGGTATGGATGAATTGTCAGATGAAGATAAATTGACGGTCGGCCGCGCCCGCCGGATCCAGTTCTTCTTGTCGCAAAACTTCCACGTTGCCGAACAGTTTACCGGCATTAAGGGCTCTTATGTACCTGTCAAAGATACAGTTGCCGGTTTCAAAGGCATTATCGAAGGGAAATACGACGATATTCCTGAAGATGCATTCCGCAACGTTGGACCGATTGAAGCCGTTCTTGAAAAAGCGAAAAACGAGCCGGTCTGACAAGAGATGGAATATGGCAGAACTGACCCAAAGGGGGCTAGCAAATGAGTACGGTGCATACGGAAATCGTCACGCCTTACGGTAAGGTGTTTGACGGAGATGTCCATATGGTCAGCGTGCGGGCAACAAGCGGTGAAATGGGTGTTTTGCCGCATCACATGCCGATTGTTGCTCCGCTTGAAATCGCTACGGTTCGCTTGAAGCAAGAAAACGATGAAACAGATTATGCAGCGGTTCACGGCGGCTTTATTCAGGTTCATCCTGAGCATATCACGATTCTTTCCGAAGCTGCGGAAATGAAAGAGGATATTGACGTTGCCCGCGCCGAACGGGCAAAAGCGGAGGCTGAAAGTGCGCTGAGTGAACTTCATGAAAGTTCCAAAGGTTATGCCGAAGCCACTTTGAAATGAAACGGGCTGAAATCCGCCTGGCAACGGCCGCTGAAAAATAAAAGCAAAAAACAACAACTTTAAAGAAACAATTTTAAAGAAACAATTCCGAACACAGGTCCGGGATTGTTTTTTTTTTGCCTTCAGCGGTTTGGCACGGCACTTGTTCGGTTTGGCCCAGCGGATGGGGTCTGTATTGCCGCGGTAATTTTATTTTCCGGAACAGGGGCCTGGCTTAATGGATCGGGCAGCCAGCCTGCCTTGATCAAACAGCCACCCCTGACCGAACGAAGGCCTGACCTGCCGAACCGTTTCGCTAACCTGTCGAACCACCCGGTTAACCTGTTGGATCAAAGGCTTAACCTGTCGAATCCACCGCCTGACCTATCGAATTATCCGGTTAACCTGTTGGATCAAAGGCTTAACCCGTCGAATCCACCGCCTTGACCTGCCGAACCGTTTCGCTAGCCTGTCCAGACCAGGCAGCCAGCCTGTCAGATCAACCAGCCATCGGAAACGCGCAACTGAACTTTCCATTCCAAGATTTTTTTTCTTCCCTGACAAGATCAAAACTTGTCGAAAAATATAGATAAGTGTAAGTGCGCGGCTATTCTTATTGTGAATCAAATGGCTTGCGTCATTATCATTAATTTTTTTTTAATCTGTTTAATAATAGGGAATTAGATCCAATTTTGTGGCGTATGCTGATTTATTAAGAAAAAGTTTTTCGTCAGTACAACTGGTTGATATTCCCACGTATTGTTATAAAATAAGTTGAGATTAATCTCAGTAAAACGCAGGGTATGAATAAAGACCTATATTCGAGTCTTTTAATTAGCAAAAACAGCAGCATTCTTAATGGATGATTAAAGTAAGGAAAGTGAAAAGTTATCTGCCGTAAATGTTCAAGTCTGCCCGTCCGCATCATAAAAGAATGGGCAAAGGATGCTAATTTATGGGTCAAAAGAGATAAATAATCGAAATATTCTGGTACAATTTTCTAAAAAAAACAGTGGTTTTGTATTATTTCGCGTTAAAATAAATATTAGGACCCGAGATTAGGTTTTTGTTAAATTTAGGTTACGTTTATGTAACATAAAGATGGATGACCTTTGGGCACCAAAACTCATACGAAAAATGGTTGTTATAACATTTTTTTTTGATCAGGAGGCTTTAGAAAAAAGCATTACATATTTGAGGCAGGTGGTTTGTTTGTGATGTTGAATTTGGGTTTTCAGGCGGCTTTAGGCATCTTTGTCCATCTTCTTTCGCTTATCCTGACTTGGTGGGCGATTCAAAGCCTCAAAATCGAAGCATTTTTGCGTTTTCCAAAGGGTCCGCAGGCAAGAACGTTTCTTGTCCTGTTAGCCATTGCGATAAGCTATCTAGTGGCTAAATTTTTCTTGGATTATCTAAATTGGTCCTTAAATTTGCCGCAGCTGTTTCATTGAGGTGCGGACGGTAAAAAATAAAGTCTGAACGAAAAGGATTTATTGACTAAGGCATGACGGATAGTGAAAGCTTTTGACTGAAAGTTCCATGTATGAAGATTCCTCCCTTGGCAAAACTGATTGTAAGGGAGAGGAGCGGAAAAATGGAACAAAAAGTCAAAGTGCAAATCATATCTATATTGCTTATTCTTGTGCTTTTGATGACGGCTTTTGCGGAGGCCAGGGCTGCGGCAAAATTTTCGGTACAAGCAGCCGATTTTAAGCAAGTGCCGGTGTTTGCCAAAGTCTTAGAAAAACACCACGCACAAGTGTCGTTATGGTCTTTGTATGCAAGAGAGCAGTTCAGTAAGTTAAACAGCCCCTCTGATTTTTATGAGCATGAGCAAGTCGAAAAACATAAGCAGGATTTGCCGGAATATTCATGGGGGAAAGTTGAAAAGAAAGAAGGCCAATACCAAGTTTCCGCCGCAAAAAAATTAAAAGGCCTAGGCGCGGAAGAGAAGATTTCTTTTTTTGCTTATCCGGAAGGCCGTGCATATGAGACGTACGCCCTTTATGAAATTCAAGGCCGGACATTTGACAAAAGCAAATGGGCCGGGGTGGAAGAACAGGCGCGTCTAGCGATGAATAAAGTTTTTCATGGCAGAGTGAAAATATTCTCTTGTGTTAAGGCTAATGACAGTGCTAAAATGAAACTTGGCTTATCAAACGAGGGAAATCAGTTATTAAAAGACTTTTCCGCGGACTCAATTGAAAAAATAAATGAGAAAACGTTTGTATCAATCTCTGCATATACTACAGAGTGGAAACACGTTATCTCTACCGGAGATAAAAAAATGAATTTGCAGGTGGCCTTAAGGAAAGATGATGGCGTTACAACCATCACGTTAGGCACGCCGATAATCACGATTGAATATTAATGAATGAGGTCATTTTATTCAAAACGAATGAAATGGTCAGATAGCGGGCACCTGAGGTCTGTGTCGATCTCCAAGACAGCACGGACGAAGCTTGCCCGGTCGAAAGCGGATAGACAATAGGACGCGGAGGGGAATATTTTGGAGAAAAATCATTGTTCGTGGCGGGAAGCGCTTGTCAGGTTCAGTAAAAATTGAGGGCGCTAAAAATGCCGTACTTCCCGTTATTGCTGCATCGATATTAGCAAATGAGGGCACAAGCAAAATTTACAACGTTCCTGCCTTAGCAGATGTTTATACGATTAACGAAGTGCTTCGTTATTTGAATGCAGATGTTAATTATGAAAATAAAACGATAACTGTCAATAGTGTTGCTGAACTGTTTTCGGAAGCCCCTTTCGAGTATGTTCGTAAAATGCGTGCTTCTTTTCTTGTGATGGGACCGCTTTTGGCCCGCGTGGGTTACGCTCGTATCGCTTTACCGGGCGGCTGTGCAATCGGTTCCCGGCCTATCGATCAACATCTCAAGGGATTTGAAGCGATGGGGGCGCAGGTCACGATTGGCAACGGGTTTATCGAAGCACAGGTCAAAGGCAAATTGCAGGGCGCCAGCATCTATCTTGATTTTCCAAGCGTCGGCGCGACGGAAAAATATCATGATGGCTGCCGTTTTGGCAGAAGGAGACACAGTTCTTGAAAATTGTGCTCGTGAACCTGAAATAGAAAATTTGGCTGCCTATCTGAATGCGATGGGAGCCAAAGTCAGAGGTGCCGGTTCAGGAACAATTCGTATTAGCGGCGTTTCTTCGCTCCACGGTGCTGAACATGTTATCCTTCCTGATCGAATTGAAGCGGGTACTTATATGATCGCAGCAGCCATTACAGGCGGCAATGTTTTAATTGAAGACGCCGATATGAAAGATCTGCGGCCGCTCGTTGCAAAGTTAAAGGAAATGGGCGTTTTTGTTGAAGAAGAAATAGGCGGGATAAGAGTTGTCGGTCCGGATATTCTCAAACCGGTTGATATAAAGACGATGCCACACCCAGGCTTTCCAACTGATTTGCAGTCGCAAATGATGGCGCTGCTTCTTAAAGCAAAGGGTACATCGGTCATTACGGAAACGGTATTTGAAAATCGGTTTATGCATGTAGAAGAATTCCGCAATGAATGAATGCCGATATTAAAATTGAAGGCCGTTCTGCTATTATCAGCGGTGCCTGCAATTTACAAGGCGCAGAAGTGTCCGCTACTGATTTGCGCGGAGGAGCGGCTCTTGTCATTGGCGGCCTCGTTGCAAACGGTATCACACGTATTAACAAATTACACCACATTGATCGCGGTTATGTCGATTTAACAGGCAAGCTTAAAGCGCTAGGTGCCGACATCCAAAGAGTCGACTTTGAAGAAGAACGGGCCGCCGAGGAACTAAAGCTGCCTAAAGTAAGCATGAAACCAAAATTCGCTTGATGTGGTTGGGTCAGCCCCAAGGAGCCGCGCGAGGCTCCTTTTTGCTGTTCCTGCTGGCGACTGCCTGACGGCGGTTTTTTAATTTTTAATGCATATATTTACAAGCTTGTAAAAGGCATAATTCGCCTATTCAGCATTATATGCATCTCGCATTTTTTTATACCTGAGTGAATTTTCGGTGAATAAGACCGAAACCTGCTTGCACTTCCTCCAATAACCTATTTTTTTTGTCGTCCCATTTAAGGTTAAAGTTACCCTATTTAAGTTAAGGCCGCTCCGTTTAAGGTAAAAGTCGCCCCATTTGAG
Organism: Terrilactibacillus sp. S3-3; assembly: GCA_030437565.1. Classification (GTDB taxonomy): domain Bacteria; phylum Bacillota; class Bacilli; order Bacillales; family Sporolactobacillaceae; genus S3-3. Next base: position 3,167,807 of record CP129291.1, on the reverse strand, counting down.
TTAAGGTCGCTCCATTTAAGGTAAAAGTCGCCCCGTTTGAGTTGAGGTCGCTCCATTTAAGGTAAAAGTCGCCCCATTTGAGCTAAGGTCGCTCCATAAGGTAAAAGTCGCCCCATTTGAGCTAAGGTCGCTCCATTTAAGGTAAAAGTCGCCCCATTTGAGTTAAGGTCGCTCCATTTAAGGTAAAAGTCGCCCCATTTGAGCTAAGGTCGCTCCATTTAAGGAAAAAGTTGCCCCATTTGAGTTGAGGTCGCTCCGTTTAAGGTAAAAGTCGCCCCATTTGAGTTGAGGTCGCTCCATTTAAGGTAAAAGTCGCCCCATTTGAGTTAAGGTCGCTCCATTTAAGGTAAAAGTCGCCCCGTTTGAGTTGAGGTCGCTCCATTTAAGGTAAAAGTCGCCCCATTTGAGCTAAGGTCGCTCCATAAGGTAAAAGTCGCCCCATTTGAGTTAAGGTCGCTCCATTTAAGGTAAAAGTCGCCCCATTTGAGCTAAGGTCGCTCCATTTAAGGAAAAAGTTGCCCCATTTGAGTTGTCCGCTTTGGGGCAGCACATTGACTCAGGCCTCGTTTTTTCAGTTAAAGGCGATTTTGAATCCAGCCATAAACGATTGCGACGCTTCTCAGGTTCAATCATTCCAGCGATTTTAAGAATATAAATATCCCCGAACGGTTCTAGGCATGGTCCTTCATCCATAAATTAATAGAAAAAGCGACGGAGGACATCCATGAAAAAGGCTACCTTCATTTTGGCATGCTATGCGATCGTTATCCTTTTCCTTCCGGCGTTGATTGTCCTTCCTTTTTCCCATCTTTACGCATCTGACAAGCTCACCCGGGACAGCGGCAAAAAAAGCGGGAGCTCGTCCCATTCGCCGATCGCGGTATCGGTTTATCGTTCTGAGCAGAAAACAACGGAAAAATTTGATCTTGAGGATTATCTTGTGGGTGTCGTCGGCTCCGAAATGCCGGCCGACTTTCCAAACGAGGCGCTGAAAGCACAGGCGCTGGCCGCTCGTACATATGTCATCCGCCGGCTGGCCGCCGGTTCGCCTTCGGGGCTGCCGGACGGTGCGGAGGTCACGGATACAACGGCAAATCAAGTTTTCCATAACCGCCAGGACTTGAAGCGAATCTGGGGAAAGGACTATTCGTGGAAACTGAAAAAAATAGAAAAGGCGGTCAAGGAAACTGAAAATCAAGTGATTACCTACAATGGAAAACTGATTACTCCCGCTTTTTTTTCAACTAGCAACGGGCGGACAGAGAACTCACAGGATTATTGGGGAGGACGCTCCGTTTCATATCTCCAATCAGTAGCCAGTCCCTGGGACAAGTCATCGCCAAAATTTCAAGTATCAAAATCAATGGACATACGGACAATGCGGAAAAACTCGATGTTTCAATCAAACAGGGCAAGCATTCGCTTGGAAAAGTAAAAAAAAGGACGAAAACGCACCATGTTGCGCTCTATGAACTAGCAGGCAAGACATTTACCGGCCGGGAAATTCGCGAAAAGCTCAAGCTGAATTCCACGGACTTTTCCTTTAAGCGAAAAGGAAACCGCGCTGTCATTACAACAAAAGGCTACGGGCACGATATCGGAATGAGCCAGTACGGCGCCAAAGGAATGGCTCAATCGGGCGCTAGCGTCAAACAAATTATTACCCATTACTATAGAGGGGGGCGGCCATTTCCAGTATGCAGCCTTTTATTAAAAAAGCGGAAAAAAATCAAAACTGAGAGGCCCTTTTTAAAAAATGGAGCCGGCCGCTTCGTCTTGAAAAAATTGAATAAATAAGGTAAAAGGACTGCTTCCGATGAAGCGGTCTTTCTTTAGTTTATCTTAAGACATGAGTTTAGCCTCGGTTTAAAGAAAACTGAGCCGGGGTCAAAAGTCTGAGCCCCGAGCCTCGCTTTGTTAAAAAAAGCAGAAATTTTGTAAATAAACCGCGAAAAGTCGTAAATAAAACACAAAAAGTTGTATAAAAACCGCAGAAAGTTGAATAAAGGTCTGGTCCCCGTCCCCAAATTGTTAAAAAAGCAGAAATCTTGTAAATAAAGAGTCCGAACGCTCCATTTTCGAGCCCGAACGCTCCATTTTGAGTCCGAACGCTCCATATCGGATCCCGAACACTCCATTTTGAGTTCGAACGCTCCATTTCGGAGCTCGAACGCTCCATTTTGGAGCTCGAACGCTCCATTTTCGAGCCCGAACGCTCCATTTCGGATCCTGAACGCTCCATTTTGAGCCCGAACGCTCCATTTCGGAGCTCGAACGCTCCATTTTGAGTCCGAACGCTCCATTTCGGAGCTCGAACGCTCCATTTTGAGTCCGAACGCTCCATATCGGATCCCGAACACTCCATTTTGAGTTGAACGCTCCATATCGGAGCCCGAACGCTCCATTTCGGAGCTCGAACGCTCCATTTTGAGTCCGAACGCTCCATTTCGGAGCTCGAACGCTCCATTTTCGAGCCCGAACGCTCCATTTCGGATCCTGAACGCTCCATTTTGAGCCCGAACGCTCCATTTCGGAGCTCGAACGCTCCATTTTGAGTCCGAACGCTCCATTTCGGAGCTCGAACGCTCCATTTCGGAGCTCGAACACTCCATTTTGAGTCCGAACGCTCCATTTCGAAGCTCGAACGCTCCATTTTGAATCCGAACGCTCCATTTTCGAGCCCGAACGCTCCATATCGGAGTCCGAACGCTCCATTTTGAGTCCGAACGCTCCATTTCGGAGCTCGAACGCTCCATTTTCGAGCCCGAACGCTCCATTTCGGATCCTGAACGCTCCATTTTGAGCCCGAACGCTCCATTTCGGAGCTCGAACGCTCCATTTTGAGTCCGAACGCTCCATTTCGGAGCTCGAACGCTCCATATCGGATCCCGAACACTCCATTTTGAGTCCGAACGCTCCATTTCGGAGCTCGAACGCTCCATTTTCGAGCCCGAACGCTCCATTTCGGATCCTGAACGCTCCATTTCGGAGCTCGAACGCTCCATTTTCGAGCCCGAACGCTCCATTTCGAGCCCGAACGCTCCATTTCGGATCCTGAACGCTCCATTTTGAGCCCGAACGCTCCATTTCGGATCCTGAACGCTCCATTTTGAGTCCGAACGCTCCATTTCGGAGCTCGAACGCTCCATTTTCGAGCCCGAACGCTCCATTTCGGATCCTGAACGCTCCATTTTGAGCCCGAACGCTCCATTTCGGAGCTCGAACGCTCCATTTTCGAGCCCGAACGCTCCATTTCGGATCCTGAACGCTCCATTTTGAGTCCGAACGCTCCATATCGGATCCCGAACACTCCATTTTGAGTCCGAACGCTCCATTTCGGAGCTCGAACGCTCCATTTTCGAGCTCGAACGCTCCATTTCGGCTCCTGAACGCTCCATTTTGAGTCCGAACGCTCCATATCGGATCCCGAACACTCCATTTTGAGTCCGAACGCTCCATTTCGGAGCTCGAACGCTCCATTTTCGAGCCCGAACGCTCCATTTCGGATCCTGAACGCTCCATTTTGAGTCCGAACGCTCCATTTCGGAGCTCGAACGCTCCATTTTCGAGCCCGAACGCTCCATTTCGGATCCTGAACGCTCCATTTTGAGCCCGAACGCTCCATTTCGGAGCTCGAACGCTCCATTTTGAGTCCGAACGCTCCATTTCGGAGCTCGAACGCTCCATTTCGGATCCTGAACGCTCCATTTTTGAGTCCGAACGCTCCATATCGGAACTCGAACGCTCCATTTTCGAGCCCGAACGCTCCATATCGGAGCTCGAACGCCCCATATCGGGGCTGGGGTGTCTCATTCTTGGATTCTATCTTCCCAAAAGAAACCGGTCGCTCCAAATGATCCCGGAGCACTTAAAAGGAAGGAAGCTGAGGCGCGCCCTTATAAGCGCCCGCCGAAGCATTGCAAACCTCTCAAATGGATTTCGAGTCTCCAAACAAGAATTCGGCGCCCAAACATGGCCGCCTCATTCGATCTCCGAAGTCTTCCTTATAGAACAAAAGTCTCTTAAATTTGAAAATCTCCTATTTTAACCAGCTGAATGAAGCGGGCGGATTTTTATATCGGAAGGCGGGCGGCATAGCTCTCTAAGCTCTCCGGCCGGCCGCTCGCCAAAAAAATCTTTTTTTGTTCTCTATGTATATATCACGAGAATTCTGATCAAAATGGTAGCTGAGGTGATATAACATGTCAGATAACAAAGATGAAAGACAACAGCGCGAGGAAGTTAAAAGCAACTTGCGCAAAATCTTGAAAAAACGTTGGTTTTATCCTGCTGTCTATCTATGCGCCGCCGCGTTGATTATGACCGGTGTACTGTGGTTGCAATCCAGTCATTCAAATAACCAAGCAAAAAGAAAGCGAAGAATGACGTTGTATACCAGCAAAACAAGCAAGCGTATCCTGTCAACGGTTCAAAAGAAGTCTTTAAATGGCCGGTGGCGGATAAAAACGCTGTAGAAGTGATCCAGCCATTTTACGATGTAAAAGGAACAGAAGCACAGCAGCAAGCGGCCCTTGTAAACTATGATCATACCTACGTCCAAAATACAGGCATTAATATTGGTGCGAAGGATGGCCAATTGTTTACCGTAAAAGCAGCGATGAGCGGGAAAGTCGTGGAAGCGAAAAAAGATGGTATTCTGGGTTATGTCGTGCAACTCAAGCATCAAAACGGAGTCGACACGCTTTATGAAAGTCTTTCATCCGTATCCGTCGAACCTGGACAAACGGTCAGCCAAGGCGATAAATTAGGTACGGCGGGGACTTCAACCTTTTATAAAAAAGCCGGCATCAACGTTCACTTTGAAATTCGCAAAAACGGAGTGCCTGTTGATCCAGTCGCTTATTTTTCAAAAAAGGTGTAGTGATCTTAAAAATGTAAACAAAGGCACGGAATCAACAAGCGCTGAGAAATTGACGAAAGAAAAAGCGGAAGAACAAAAGGCACCGAGTGAAAAAGGCAAAACCGAACAGAAGTCAAAAAGTGATCAAAGCTCGCTCAGTCAGGATAATGCCAACAGCTGAGCTGCAGCCGGAACAATGACCGGCTGATCACCTGTAAAAAGGTTTTTGGTCAAGCGGACGGGTATTAAAGCCTCATTTTGAAACGGTCCTAATCGATCTTTAAGAAATGGCTGTTAATGCCCTGATAATTTTTAATCTTTCAGTCCTTTTCTAGGCAACAAAAGAACTGGAAATATCCCAATAACTTTGAAAATGTTGATATTAAAAGTCAATAGAGGCTGTTTCATCGGTCAAGAAGCGACTGATGGGACAGCCTCTATTTTTGCTTTTCGTTCAACAGCATCAGAACGTAGGCATCACCGCGTTTTCTTTATCATAAGAATAAACAAAGGAGGACATGTCTGTTTCATTTTACCGGAGGCGAGCTTCTCAAATACCGGATAGATGTTGCGACTGAAGGCGGAGAGTTTTGGAACAGCCCACTATCGGCTTTGTTAAATATTTTTAAGAAGCTTTAGGTGTTTCTTGGAACGGCAGAATCGCGCTCAGGACACCCAGTTTCTGATAAAGTGAAACTTCAACCAGTGGGGGTTTTCTTCCATCCCCCCCCACTGATTGTTAGCTCTTGCCCACAGGATGTGGCGCCTTTAGGTGGGAGCCTTACTGCCTGTTAATGCGGGATAAATCAAGAAGGACCTCGGAGATTGCCGCATCTTTAAGAGAAAGCGTCTGAGCGAGGAGTGGGGATGGATGAATTTTTTTAAAAAAAAAAGTGGCTGGTCTCGGCTGCTGGCTGTTGGATGATGTTAAGTTTGTTCGGCTGCTCGAATCAACTTCAACTACCCCCTTTTTTTAAGCATTCAAAAGCCGAGCCAGTTTCCAGCACAGCCAAACAACTCAGCGGCCAAACAATGGGAAAACTGCAGGGGCTGCAGGCACTCTCACAAGATAAGATAACGGATGGCAGCGGCATTTTTCATATTGCGGGTGACTTTGTAACAGAAACAAAGGATGCTGTTGTAATTGATGTTGGAAATAATCATATAAAAGCTCAAAAAAGCGCCGGTTTTCCGCTTAAAATTAAATGGTTTCCGGAAAAATATCAAAGGATATAAGGTTGTCTGTAAGATGAATGCTAAAGACGGGACAATTCGAGAACTGACACCGGCGCCGATTACATTGGCAGATAAAAACGGGGTATACGAACAGTTTGGTAAGGGACGGGAGAATATCATCGGCAGACTGCTGGCTGAGGACCGCTACGAATTAGTAATAGAAGTGCCGATGGGGCAAGTCGTTTTTGACAAGTTGGATGATTTCAAGACAGACGCCGGCGCGGAGTCTCAGAATCTGATTGGAAAAATTGTCCGGTTAAAGCTGATCGGCCCGAATGCTGCTGAACTGAGTTACAGCTGGATTGATCAGGAATAGAGAAAAGAAATGAAGCGGCCTCTCACCAGTCGCTGCCCCAGAGGTTTACTTGAAACTCCGTATTGGCAGCGGCCTCTCCGGTTTGCCTTGCCGGCTCTACGGCAATGCTGCCCCGGATTCCCCACATTTCGAAGCCTTAAGGTAAATGGACGGATATGAAATGGCTTGTCTTTAGCCGGGTTTTGTCTCTATAATTTAGTTAATGTCGAAACAGGTGGAGTGGACAATCATGAAGATTGATGATACCGATCGAAAAATATTGGCGTGCCTGTCTGAAGATGGACGCATGTCCTACGCCGATATTGGCAAAAGGCTAAACTTGTCCAGGGTCTCAATTCGGGAACGGGTGCAGCAAATGATGAAGAACGGCGTGATTGAAAAGTTCAGCGTTGTGATCAATTCGGAACTGGCCGGTAAATCTGTCTCCGCTTTTTTTGAAGTTGAGTGCGAGCCGGCTTCGCTGCTGAGGTGGCGGCGACCAATCTGGCGGGCCACCCCTGCGTTGCCAGCTGCTACCAAATGACCGGCCCCAGTACGCTGCATATGCACGTCTTGGTTGAAGATTTTCATCAACTTGAAAAGTTTACAAATGAAGAACTGTACTCAATGAAGGGCATCACCAAAGTGAACAGTCACATTTTGCTCCGCCGGTTTAAGAGCCGCACCGGTTTGAAGCTTTAGGCGATCCCCCGGAATCTTGTTCTACTAAGATTCCGGGGTTTTTATGCAGTCCGGTCGAACACCCATTTATGGGTAAGCAAAAGAGGCAAAGGCAATATAGCTTGAACAAATGTGTGAAGCCAGCGCCTTTAGACGCTGGCCAGTAATAAAGGCTTATAACCATGGAGCAAACCATCCTTTGGAAGGGTGGTTATGATTACAGTCCGGACGTTCAGCTTTATCAAAAAGTTTTTTTCAGTGAGCCTGGCTGACTGACGCGGCTTTTTTCTTGGGTTGAGAAGAGCGAGCGACAGTCCGCTTAGCAGGAAGCCGGCCCCTGTGATCGCCGCACCTAAGCAGTCGATCACTAGCGCTATTTCGCCGGCACTGAAACTTGCCGATACAAAGACAAGGGTTCCCAGTATTAACAAGAAGCCGCCTTTGACAGAGGTTACCTTTGCCCTGGCAATCGAAGCACCGAGGAGAAGCATGCCTAGAACGAACATCAGAGGACAGATGATAAAAATAGCATAGGATACGGGTGCCTGAAATACCGGTTTCATCAAAACGCCTGAAGCGCCGGCAATTTCAACAAAGACAATCCCCGATACACCAATCGTGCCGATAACACTGAATAACATGCCGAAAAATCCCGCGAATCCCCGTTTTTCAGCTTGAGCATCATACAAAGCGATGAGGGCAAAGACAACAAGAACATGAGCGATAAAGACCATGCTGTTACCAAGAACCGTCCCTTCGGATGGACCAAAAAGATTGATGAAGTGAGCCAAGAATAACAGAATTCCGAAATACTTGCCCAGCCGCCAATATTTTGTATTGATAATCTTTGCATAATAAATGCCTCCTTTTGTTTGCTCGACTAATGTTATTAGTATAATAACTAATATAATTAGTCATTACAAGCAAAAATGATGTAAATAATTTTTAAAAAATATTGAATAATAAGTAACAAATGATCTATAATCGTAGATATATAATAATAACAATTGAAGTTAAATAGATGGAAACAAACTAACAAAAGAATATTTATCAGTTTAAATCCTGACGAAAGTAAAAAAGTGACAAGCCGCCGCGCCCATGCCATGATAAAAAAGCGGTATCATTGGGAACGGATTTTTGGCAGGCACGTAATTGGCCGCGTTTCATTGGAGGCCGGACCGGCAACGTGACAGAAAAGCGGGAAGAGCGAAAAGTAAAAATCAGCCATTCACAGGCTCAGTGATTGGCGCAATGCGGGACTCCGCTGCCAATCAGGCTTGAAACCTGCCCGGGAGCCGCAGCAACAACTGGGCACCCTGAGGCATACATAATAAGCCGTTTGCAAGCCGAATGTCCGCTGTTACCGATCTTAGCGGCACAAAGTTCGAATGCCGCCCAGATGAACAACTGAGCCATAACATTTCAAATGCGGGTTTTGTGAGGCCGGCGCGCCATTCTGATGTCTTTGCCGGTCCACTAAGGTTGTTGTTCCTCAGCTTCCATGACGCCAAGCATCTCGTCCTCATATTCATTCATCCATTTTCGTAGGTTTGTCTGGAGATGCCGGCTTTACTGGAAATAGGCGTTTGTTTACCAGTTTCGAGTGAACATAAGGCCGGCCATTGAATTCAAAATCATTTTACGGAACATGACCTGAGCAGCTGGCGCCGGCACTTCGTCCAGTTAATTATTAAAGGGAGGTAAGGAAATTGCTGAATTTTGATCCGTTATATCATCCATATTCATCTAAAAGAAAACCGGTTTTCGGAAAGCGGGGGATGGTGGCCACGACGCAGCCGCTTGCCGCACAGGGTTTAGATATGTTAAAAAAAGGCGGCAATGCGATTGATGCCGCGATTGCGACGGCAGCCTGCTTAACGGTTGTTGAACCGACATCGAACGGGATCGGCGGCGATGCTTTTGCGCTGATTTGGACGAGAGGGAAGCTGCACGGTCTTAACGCAAGCGGCAAAGCGCCAAATCTGGCCACAATCGAGACGCTCCGCAGCCGCGGTTTTCAGGAAATGCCGGCGCGCGGCTTTGAGCCGGTTATGGTTCCCGGCGCACCGGCAGCCTGGGCTGAATGCTCGGCTAAATTCGGCCGCCTTCCGCTGACTGAGGTGCTCCGGCCGGCGATAGACTATGCTGAGAACGGTTATCCGGTATCGCCGACAGTGGCCAATTTTTGGAGAAGAGCCTTCAATACATTTAAATCAACACTGACTCAGCCGATGTTCGCGGGCTGGTTTGAAACGTTCGCACCGAACGGCCGGGCGCCGGCAGCCGGCGAGATATGGGCATCCAGAGCGCATGCCGACACGCTGCGCGCGATTGCCGAAACGAACGGCGAGGCTTTTTACCACGGGTCACTCGCCAATTGTATGGACAGTTTTTCCAGAAAATACGACGGCCTTCTGCGGAGAGAAGATTTGGAAAGCTATCAGCCAGAATGGGTTGAGCCGATCTCCGTCAACTATCGCGGCTTCGATGTATGCGAGATTCCGCCCAACGGTCAAGGCCTCATTACTCTGATGACGCTGAACATGCTGAAAGAATTTTCTTTTCCGGAAAAAGAGTCGGAAAAAACTTATCACAAGCAGATTGAGGCTCTGAAACTCGCTTTCTCTGACGGGCTGAAATACATCACGGACAGCCGTTATATGACCCAGCGAATCGATGCACTGTTATCCGAACAATACGCCAAAACGCGCAGCCGCTTGATCACGGATCACGCGCAGCTGCCCCATCCCGGCACACCGCCAAAAGGCGGCACTGTCTACTTGGCAGCTGCCGACGGCGAAGGCAATATGGTGTCGATGATTCAAAGCAATTATATGGATTTCGGTTCGGGCCTTGTTGTTCCGGGCACCGGCATTTCCCTGCAAAACCGGGGCCATAATTTTTCCCTCAACGAGCAGGATGAGAATTGCCTGGCTCCGGGCAAAAAGACGTATCACACGATTATCCCGGGCTTTTTAATGAAAGACGGCATTCCGGTCGGTCCGTTTGGCGTCATGGGCGGATTCATGCAGCCGCAGGGACACCTGCAAATTTTGATGAACACTATCGATTTCCATCTTCATCCTCAGGCGGCGCTCGATGCGATGCACCAAGATGGCAGTGGACGAGCGGAAACAAGATTCTTGTCGAAGCAAATTTTCCCCATCATATTGCCGAGGCCTTGGAGCGGCGCGGCCATCAGATTCAGATCGCTCTGGAGTCGAACAGTTTCGGCCGCGGGCAAATCATTTGGCGCAATCCCGATACCGGCGTTCTCATCGGCGGGACGGAGAGCCGGGCGGACGGCATAGTCGCGGTGTGGTAATTGGCAACGTACGAGTTTTAAGTATGCGGAAAGTCGGAAATAGCGGCCGGCGCCGGGCCGTATCAAAACTTGAGCCCGGGCCGAATAATAGTTGGTCCGAACGGGGCATCCAGGATTCGGCCTGTGCAAGGTTGGAAATATTAAAGCTAAGGCTCGCGCAAGATCCGGACTGATCTGACCGGCCGATTTTTGCAGACGGGTCATACGGATACGGCGGTGCCCGCCGAGCCCGCTAATCCCTGGCGGCAGCCGGATGAAGGAAAAATCATAATGAGAGGAATGAGAATCAAATATGGAGGAAGGAAAAGAAGCGGTCCGCAGCGAGTCCATCGATGGGGAAGGCGCAAACCATGACATTCAACAGACACATAAAAAAAAAACGCTATCTATTGGAATATTTTCATCGCTTTTTTTCGTTCAAGCATTCTCGGTTTTGGCGGCGGTCCGTCCGCTATTCCGCTTGTCGAAGCCGAAGTGGTGAAAAATTTCAATGGATGACGCTCGAAGAATTCGGCGATGTGCTGGCGATCGCCAATGCTTTGCCCGGACCGATCAACACGAAATTGTCCGGCTACATCGGCTGGCGGCTCAAAGGTCTCGCCGGACTTCTCGTCGCTCTGATTGCCAGCGTTCTCCCGACCGTTATTATGATGATTGTTCTGCTCGGCTTTTTGACCGCGTTCCAAAATAAGCCATGGGTGCAGGGCATGACGAAAGCGGTTGTTCCTGTTGTCGGTGTCATGCTCGCCATGCTGACCTGGCAATTTTTTTCAAAAGCCAAAAAAGGATTGGGATGGACGGTCAGTCTGATCCTGGTTGCAGCCAGTTTTCTGGCTATGGAATGGCTGCATATCCATCCGGCGATTTTGATTGCTCTCACATTACTTTATGTGCTTGTTAAGCCGTCCAAAAAAAATAATGTAAAGACTGAGGGGAGGGGCTGACCATGTTGTTTTGGCAAATTTTCGTTGCTTTTTTTCTGCCGGGCACTCGGTTACGGCGGCGGGCCGGCATCCATTCCGCTCGTTGAGAATGAAGTGGTCGGCCATTATCATTGGATGACCGTTGGAGAATTCAGCCGGGTGCTCGCCCTCGGCAATGCGCTGCCCGGCCCGATCGCAACAAAAATGGCCGGCTACATCGGTTACGAGCAGGCCGGCATTCTAGGTTCGTTCATTGCGCTCCTTGCGACTGTCGGTCCGTCGCTTATTCTGTTAATCGTTCTCCTTAAGCTACTCTTTAAATACAAGGATTCGCCGAAAGTCAAACGGCTGACCTTGCTCATCCGGCCGATCATCGTCATCATGCTCGGCCTCATGGCATACGATTTCTTCGCTACTTCGGTCCGCCAATCAGGATGGCTGCCGATGCTCGGCATTGCCGCAGTGAGCTTCATCCTGCTGGGCCGACTGAAAGTCCATCCGGCATTCGTTGTCGCCGGCGCACTTTGCTTCGGTGCGGTGTTTATGGGGTGATGGCTGGCTAAAAAAGAAAAAAAGTGGAAGTACAGTGGATGGTCTACTGTATTTTTTTTTTAGCCTCGTACAAAGATATATGAGAATTGTCCTAGTGGACCACGCTCAAACCAATGGAGCGCCGCGGACTAAAATGGGGCGTTCGCGTATCAAAATGGGGTGTTCGGAGTCCCAAATGGAGCGCTCCTTGGAGAAAAAAGTGATACGCTTCTGCGATTAGATGGGGGACGAGTCCAAATAGAGGGATCGGAACCCTAATGGGACGTTCCCTAATGGGACGTTCAGGCCCGAAACTGGGGCGTTCGATCTCTGAACTGGGGCGTTCGCGTTCGAATGGGGACGTTCGATTCTAAAAATGACGCGTTGGAGCCCAAAATGATGCGTTCAGAGCCCGAAATGATGCGTTCAGATGAAAAATGACGCGTTCGGAGCTCAAAATGATGCGTTCAGATGATAAAATGATGCTTTCAGATCTCAAAATGATGCTTTCGAAGACCAAAATGAAGCGTTCGGATCCCGAAATGATGCGTTCAGATGATAAAATGATGCTTTCAGATCTCAAAATGATGCTTTCGAAGACCAAAATGAAGCGTTCGGATCCCGAAATGATGCGTTCAGATGATAAAATGATGCTTTCAGATCTCAAAATGATGCTTTCGAAGACCAAAATGAAGCGTTCGGATCCCGAAATGATGCGTTCAGATGATAAAATGATGCTTTCAGATCTCAAAATGATGCTTTCGAAGACCAAAATGAAGCGTTCGGATCCCGAAATGATGCGTTCAGATCCCAAAATGATCAAAGAATGAAACTTCAACTCTATTATTCCCTGTAAAGATGCAACAAACCGCTGTACTTTATTTTGAAAATTTTTTGGAATAACTCATTAGATATGCAGGAAAAATCATATAAGCGGCGAATCCTATTTATGGCGAAACCTATTTATAGTAAACAGGAAAGGTTGGATGCCTATTGATAGTGAAGGAACTGACGCTGCCAACTCGAATTCTAGCAGACATGGCGCTCCTCAGACGGCTGCCGGATGGCCACGCGAAAAAGCAATTAGTTAAAGACGACCTTGCCAGGAGGCAGGCGGGTTACTCTGGCGAGCGAAACCTGCGGTATTATCTTGGACTGCTTCCAAAAAACAAATACCGTATTTTCTTTGATATCTACCTGTCTATTCATCAACACCATTTTCAAATTGATACACTTTTGATAGCTTCAAAATTTACCCTGGTTATAGAAGTGAAAAACTTTAAAGGGACACTTTTTTTTGAACCATCATTTAATCAATGCATTCGTCTCATCAATAATAGAAAAGAAGGCTACCCCAATCCAATATTACAGTCGGACAGACACCGTGAGTTGCTATCCGAATGGTTAAATGAGCGTCACCTCTTTTTTCCTCCTTTGGAAAGCCTTGTCGTCATTGCCTTTCCATCCACAATTTTGGAGATCTCTCCGGAAAATCAGCCAATAATCGATAAAGTGTTCTATGCCGAACAAATCATATCTATTAATGAATTTGAAAAAAAATATCGGAATCGAAAACCGCTAGACAACAATCAATTAAATCTTCTGGAAACTACTTTATTAGCTGGGCATATCGAATTTGATGACGATGTCCTCACAAAATTTTCTATATCTCCGGGCGAGTTAGTGACTGGGGTCCAGTGTCCGCTTTGTCATTCTTTCTCAATGGAAAGAATTTTTGGGTCCTGGCACTGTAAACAATGCGATTCAAATTTAAAAAATGCACATGAACAAAGCATCATGGATTATTTCTTATTATTCGGCCCAACAATAACCAATAGTCAATGCCGCAAATTCCTCAATCTGTCGGACCGCTACCTAGTCAGCCGTTTGTTGAAAAACATCAATGTACCCAGCTCTGGAATAGGAAGAGGGAAGATAAAAAAATACATCAACCCGTCTTTCTTCAACCAAATTCATGATCAGTAAAAAAATCTATCTAAAGTCGCCCCATTTGAGGTAAAAGTCGCCCCATTTTGAGCCGAAGTCGCTCCATTTGAGTAGAAGTCGCTCCATTTGAGTAGAAGTCGCCCCATTTGATTTGGAGTCGTCCCATTTGAGTAGAAGTCGCCCCATTTGAGTAGAAGTCGCCCCATTTTGAGCCGAAGTCGCCCCATTTGAGTAGAAGTCGCCCCATTTTGAGCCGAAGTCGCTCCATTTGTGTAAAAGTCGCCCCATTTGATGCCGAAGTCGCTCCATTTGATTTGGAGTCGTCCCATTTTGAGCCGAAGACGCTCCATTTGAGTAGAAGTCGCTCCATTTTGAGCCGAAGTCACCCCATCTAAGGTCGAAGTCGCTCCATTTGAGGTAGAAGTGGCCCCATTTTGAGCCGAAGACGCTCCATTTGAGGTAGAAGTCGCCCCATTTTGAGCCGAAGTCGCTCCATTTGAGTAGAAGTCGCCGCATTTTGAGCCGAAGACGCTCCATTTGAGTAGAAGTCGCTCCATTCTGAGCCGAAGACGCTCCATTTGAGTAGAAGTCGCCCCCCATTTTGAGCCGAAGTCACCCCATCTAAGGCCGAAGTCGCTCCATTTGATTTGGAGTCGTCCCATTTTGAGCCGAAGTCGCTCCATTTGAGTAGAAGTCGCCCCATTTGAGGTAGAAGTCGCTCCATTTGATTTGGAGTCGTCCCATTTTGAGCCGAAGACGCTCCATTTGAGGTAGAAGTCGCTCCATTTGATTTGGAGTCGTCCCATTTTGAGCCGAAGACGCTCCATTTGAGTAGAAGTCGCTCCATTTTGAGCCGAAGTCACCCCATCTAAGGTCGAAGTCGCTCCATTTGAGGTAGAAGTGGCCCCATTTTGAGCCGAAGACGCTCCATTTGAGGTAGAAGTCGCCCCATTTTGAGCCGGAGTCGCTCCATTTGTGTAGAAGTGGCCCCATTTTGAGCCGAAGTCGCTCCATTTGAGTAGAAGTCGCCCCATTTGATGCCGAAGTCGCTCCATTTGATTTGGAGTCGTTCCATTTTGAGCCGAAGACGCTCCATTTGAGTAGAAGTCGCCCCATTTGAGGTAGAAGTCGCTCCATTTGATTTGGAGTCGTCCCATTTTGAGCCGAAGACGCTCCATTTGAGGTAGAAGTCGCTCCATTTGATTTGGAGTCGTCCCATTTTGAGCCGAAGACGCTCCATTTGAGGTAGAAGTCGCTCCATTTGATTTGGAGTCGTCCCATTTTGAGCCGAAGACGCTCCATTTGAGTAGAAGTCGCTCCATTTTGAGCCGAAGTCACCCCATCTAAGGTCGAAGTCGCTCCATTTGAGGTAGAAGTGGCCCCATTTTGAGCCGAAGACGCTCCATTTGAGGTAGAAGTCGCCCCATTTTGAGCCGGAGTCGCTCCATTTGTGTAGAAGTGGCCCCATTTTGAGCCGAAGTCGCTCCATTTGAGTAGAAGTCGCCCCATTTGATGCCGAAGTCGCTCCATTTTGAATAGAAGTGGCCCCATTTTGAGCCGAAGTCGCTCCATTTTGAATAGAAGTCGCCCCATTTTGAGGTTGAAGTCGCTTCATTTTGGCACGGTCTCTCCTTTTTCTTATACCAATAATCGACTTGGCGAAGCCCAACTGTCAAAATCGATCTGACAGTAAAAATTTTAAAATAATTTTATGAATCAGCCCCGAAACCGGCAGCGCGTCAGTTCTTTACTGCTTTGTTTGATATTCGGCTTTTGTACAGAACTTTGGTAAGTTCAGCAACTCGGATTCCTGCCTTCATTTAGAACTTCAAAGTGTCAAAGTCCGGGCCGCTGCATAAAATAATTTCAAAAACCCTTGTCCTTATTGACTTTTTGGAATATAACCCAAACTCAGTTAATAAAATGTTACAAACTCACAAAGAGGGTTTCGAGGTGAGCGTGGCGGGCTTACGAAAGCAAATAAATTAAATTGACGTTTGGCTTAAGTTTCCCTCCAAAGAATGTCTCATTTCGCATCTCTTATATTTGTAGGAGGCGAGTGGTGTGCACGATTACATCAAAGAGCGAACTATAAGATTGGAAAGCATATCGTGGAGACAAAAAAGACAGTGCGGGTGATCGCAAAGGAGTTTGGCGTCTCAAAAAGCACCGTTCACAAGGACCTGACGGAAAGACTACCGAGCATTAATCCGGAATTGGCTAACGAAGTGAAAAACGTTCTGGACTATCACAAGTCGATCCGGCATCTTCGCGGAGGGGAAGCCACACGATTAAAATATCAAAAGGATTCCGAACAAGTGGTGCAATAAGAACTGAAGTAAAAAATGAATTTTTTATAATAATCATGGAAGTGCTCCCTGTTTCCGAATTTTTTATGATAAAATATATTGATGATATAATCGTCCTAAATACGATGTTAAACAGGGAGGATAAGGCATTGTTTTCAAGGGATATTGGAATCGATCTCGGAACAGCGAATGTACTAATTTATGTGAAAGGGCGCGGCATTGTTCTAAATGAGCCCTCTGTAATTGCAATAGATACGGATACCAAAAAACCTCTGGCCGTCGGTGAAGAGGCGCGGCGAATGGTTGGAAGGACGCCGGGGAATATCGTTGCCATTCGACCGCTCCGCGACGGTGTAATTGCAGACTTTGAGATTACCGAAATGATGCTGACACATTTTATTAACAAGATTGATGTCAGAGGATTTATGGCAAAACCAAGAATTTTAATTTGTACACCAACGAATATTACTTCAGTTGAGCAAAAAGCGATTCGCGAAGCTGCAGAACGCAGCGGCGGAAAACAGGTTTACTTGGAAGAAGAGCCGAAAGTAGCTGCAGTTGGCGCCGGAATGGATATTTTTCAGCCGAGCGGCAACATGGTTATTGATATCGGCGGAGGAACGACGGACGTCGCTGTGCTTTCTATGGGAGACATTGTCACCGCCCAATCGATTAAGATGGCCGGTGACAAATTTGATCAAGAAATCTTGAATTATATTAAAAGAAAAAGTACAAGCTCCTCATTGGAGAACGGACCGCTGAAACGATCAAAATTGCAGTCGGCACGTATTCAAAAATTCGAGAGACGAAGAGATCGACATTCGCGGCCGCGATATGGTGAGCGGTCTTCCAAAAACGATGACGATTCATTCCCGCGAAATTGAAAAAGCCCTGGAAGAACCGGTATATAATATCGTCCGCGCGGCAAAGAATGTACTGGAAAAGACACCGCCGGAATTATCCGCCGATATTATTGATCGCGGCATCATTTTGACCGGCGGCGGGGCGCAGCTTCACGGTCTTGATCAGCTGCTGGCCGCCGAATTGAAAGTGCCTGTTGTCATTGCCGACAATCCGATGACCTGTGTCGTAGAAGGAACCGGACGTATGCTTGAACATTTGGACAAGCTGCCGAAACGCAAAGCCAATTAACTGCAGCAAAAAGATTGGTGCTCATCTGTCTTGGCAAAACTATTCGGATGGGTGACGTCTTGAAACGGGGTAGCCGGATAAACGTTCGACAATCCAATACCCGAATGTCGAGATGTATAAACCCCATCCGTTGGGTGTAATATGTGATTTTTCTTCACTTTATGCCGATCAGGCACTGACACAAAGCGGGTGAAAAGATGATAAGCGGTTTTTATACGGCGGCTGCTGGCATGATTGCGGAAAACCGCCGCGAACAAATGCTGACTAACAACATGAATAATGCCAATACACCAGGTTACAAAAGTGATCAGGACAAGTTGCGCAGTTTTCCCGAGATGCTGATTGAACGTCTGGGCGGCACTGCGCCTGCCGGCAATATTGGCGATATGGCGACTGGTGTCTATCTTCAGGAAACAATCCCCGATTTTTCGGAAGGAACGGTGAGTGAGACCGGAAAATCGACCGATGTTGCCTTGGATACGGCGCGTCTGCCAGTAAACCGGCAAACGGGCCGCCAGGAGGGTGCTCTGTTTTTTACTGTGCAGACGGATAGCGGCGTCCGCTATACACGGAACGGGCATTTTACACTGGACGCCCAGGGCTATTTGGCGGATTCAAACGGCAACCGTGTGCTGGATGCAAACGGCCGGACAATCCAGCTGCCATCGGACAATTTTAAAATTGATGGAAATGGAATCGTGACGGCTTCGGGACAGAACATTGCCAGACTCGGCATCAGCTATGCGGCAAACCCCAATCGTTTGGTCAAAGAGGGGACGAACCTGTTTCGTTTAAGCGGAACGAACGGTACATTGCCGTCCGCTGCCGGCAATCCCAACATCAGCTATCAGGTGAAGCAAGGTTTTTTGGAGGGCTCCAATGTTTCTGTCGATGAGACGATGACGGATATGATGTCAGCCTATCGCTCGTTCGAAGCCAATCAAAAAGTGCTGCAGGCGCTGGACGGGTCGCTTGATAAAGCTGTCAATCAGGTCGGCCGGATCGGCAGCTAACGGAATTAAGCCTTTCGTCAGTGTCCGAACGGGAGCCCTCACCGCCAAGGCCTCAGGGTGTACCATGATCGAAAAGAAGAATTGCGAAGAAGTCGGGTGTAACAGGAGGAAGAGTCCAGTCCATGAACTTTCAATGATGGCGGCATCGGTGACAATGGGACAGATTAGCCAGCAGCTCGATACCATTGCCAACAATTTATCCAATGTTGAGACAACCGGATACAAAAGCCGCGATGCGAATTTTGAAGATCTGCTTTTTCAGCAAATCAACAATGCCGGAAAAAATGAAGACAAGGCAACCCGGCTGACGCCGAACGGGATCCGGCTGGGATCGGGGGCAAAAATCGGCGATACACAACTTGATATGTCGCTCGGGACGATCTCGCAGACGGGCCGATCGCTTGACCTTGCTTTATCCAGCCCTGAGCAATTTTTTGAAATTGGTGTCGCGGGTGCGAATGGACAGTACGAAACGGAATATACCCGCGATGGTGCATTTCAACTTTCTCCAGATAAGCAAAACCCGAATCTCGTCAACTTGGTGACGGATGACGGGAATGCCGTCCTGGATGCGAGCGGCAATCCCATTCAGATTCCGGCCCATGCCAAAGATATTCAGATTAACAAGCAGGGCGGCGTGATTGTGGCTGTGATGCAAAACGGCAGCAGACAAACTGCCGGCCGGCTCGGACTGGTACAGGCTTTGCGACCGCAATTGTTGGAAAGTAAAGGAAACAATTTGTTTGGTCTCCCGAATCTCGGGACAGGCGTCAATCTCAATAATGTCATGCAAGCCGTCGGCGCGGGCAATGCCTCTGTGCAGCAGGGAGAACTTGAAGGTTCGAATGTTGATATGACCAAGCAAATGACGGAGCTTATCAATTTGCAACATGCTTACCAGCTCAATGGTCAGGCCATCACACTGAACGACCAAATGGCCGGTCTTGTCAATTCGCTAATACGTTAACGAGTGAGGATTCAGATGATGTTCAAAAAGAGCGACTGTAAACCAAACGAAGCGGAAATAAATAAACCAGCTGGTGCCGAATCGGGGTCGGGCAGTGAGAAATCTGCCTCTTTCAAAGCAGAAGATAACCGCCCGGCAGAATCCGAAAGCACTCTCAGTCTTCCGCCGATCGGCCATCATCGCAGATGGTCAATCAACGCAAGACAGTTGCAGAGCCCGAAAGCACTCAGCCTTCCGTCGATCAGCGGTCCCTGCGCGCAGCTGATCATTCCGGGACGGCGGCTGAGTCGGCATCATCTGAAAAAAAGGCAGTGGACAATCCTGAAAATAACGAACCGGAAAAAGAACTATTCAATCCTTTTTACAATTATCACAAAAGGAAGTTCCCCATCTGGCAGCGTCTTGTTGCTCTTATCAGTCTTTCGGCTCTTGCCATGGTTGTCGGTGCAATGGTCGGCTACGGCCTGCTTGGGCACAGCAATCCATTCGCTGTTTTCAACTGGCATACTTGGCAGCACATTATCGATTTTGTGAAAAAAGATTGATTGACTCCGTGTTCTCAGAAATTCTCCGAACGGAGTCTGCAGACAGACTGGGATTTTGATAGGATATTTTGGTGATCCCATCTGACAACTGCCGGGCTGACGGAAGCTCATTTTACCGAAAGGAGAGAAGCGCTGATTGGACATCTCCAGCCGGCGCGAATCCATGCTATCAATTGATGAAATAAAAAAATTCTTCCTCACCGCTATCCCTTCCTGCTCGTCGACCGTGTTTTGGAAGTCGAAGAGGGAAAAAGAGCGGTTGGAATTAAAAATGTCTCGGTCAATGAACCGTTCTTCAACGGGCATTTTCCTGAATATCCGGTTATGCCGGGTGTCCTGATTGTCGAAGCGCTTGCTCAGGTCAGCGGCATCGCTGTACTGAACAAAGACAAAGACGAAAGCAAAGGCCGGCTGACGCTGTTTGCCGGTGTCGACAAATGCCGTTTCAAACGCCAAGTTCGCCCAGGCGATCAGCTCAAACTCGAAGCTGAGATTTTGCGTTTCCGCGGCTCTTTTGTTAAAGCGAAAGGTACCGCATCTGTTGACGGCGAAGTAGCCTGTGAAAGCCGAAATGATGTTCGCCCTAAAATAAAAAAAAAATCATGCCGCGTCGTTCATTTAAAGCGAGAACCGCGGCTTTTTTGTGCGCCCGGGCAGCACAATTTCAAGCCTGAGATGCTGCGAAACTTGATTTTGGGGCTGCCTCAATACCGGGTTTCGGTTCGAAATCTTTTGCCGATTCGTTTCATTTGAGAGCGAAATCACTGAAACCGATTCCAAGACTAGGTCTGCGCGTCTTTTATATACAACTTTGTCCACTCGAGTTCTAGGCGCCTTGTTTATACAACTTTCAGCGGTTTATTTACAACTTTCCGCTTTTTTTATTTACGAGAATCCGTCTTTTATATACAACTTTTTGTCCGAGCTCGGGTTCCGAGCGCCTTGTTTATACAACTTTCAGTAGTTTATTTACAACTTTCCGCTTTTTATTTACGAAAGTGCTGTAAGTTATTTAATTCGAATATAGTTTCATTTTGAAAATAGTACAACCTAATTAAAAATGGTCAACACTACAGATAAAACGACTTTTTTAAAAGGAAAGCAAGGAAAAGAGAAATTTTTACGGTTTTTTATAAAAATAGAATTTTTTTAATTGAGGATATCGGAGTAATAATCGTTCAGCCATTTCTTGGGAGGGGATTCATAGGTGCTACACTTTAGTTTTCCATATTTCAACAAAGGCAAACGTGTTGTCGTCAGCAGATAGGACATTATTCTTGTGTTGTGAAGAAGCAGAAAATCTTGACATTGTTTGTTTGTTATGAACGGGTCAAATAAATGAAAATAGTCCAAAATAGCTTGTTCATGAGCATTTTTTGATTTTAACTGACAATTATGGCAGTACCAGGAACCATACACTCTTTTCATTGAAAAAGAATGACAATGCGGACATTGAACACCTTTTATAACATCATACTCCTGAATATCATATGATTTAAGTATTTGAGTATCTTTGTGAGGCTGCTCTGCCAATAGAGTGTTTCCAATGTACTGCATCACATGTGGGCTCAATTTTTTCCTTGTATATTTCTTTTTTAAATCTGTTATCTTATCTTGCTTACAATTTGCTCAGCGTGAAGCATAGTTTGGGGTACTGGATCAGTCTCGCAGACGAGTTTTAATAATGTGGAGGGATTGCTGATAACAACGAGGTATTCAATTGGAATCACCGGCATTTCGTGTTGGCACAGCCAACCATTTAGTAATGTTTTTTGGCGCTGCACTTGTAAAATCGGATTTGGAAACCCCTCTTCTTTATCATCAATACTTCGAATAAATTGATTAAAGACCGGATCGACATGCAGCGTGCCCGAAAGGTTCTTTGTTTCCAAAATTAAGCAAAAACTAGGATAAAGCAAAAAAGTATCGATTTGACAACTGCGATTGTTAACCGACACGCCAAGATCATAAAAAATTTGAGAATCATCTTGCGGAAGAAAGCTGAGGTGATAGTACAGATTCTGTTCGCCTCGATACCCTGCACGTCTCCGCGCTAAGTCTTTACTGACTTCCCCCCTTTTCGGGTGACCATTGGACAAACGTCTCAACAATGCCATATCCATATAAATTCTGGGTGGTATTGTCAGCTCTTTAACAATCAATTCTATCATTCCTCCTAAATAAGGCAAAAAAAAATTAGGCCTGTTATTTGATATATTTATAGACGAACAGGTATTCTCCACCCATTGCATTTTCTCCTTCTTTTTTCGATAAATTTAGCATTCCAACAAACGAAAAAGTCCGGTCTGATCAAAAAGTAAAGTTTGTGATTGAGAGAGAGCGACCGCAATCGTATAACTTAAAAGGATAAACCTCCCGACCCAGTCGCTCTGGCAAACTTCGGAGGGAGAACGCGAATAGATTTGAACGGCGTATCCTCCTTGAGAGATGGACACGCCTTGTTTAAACAAACTTTCAGCGGTTTATTGACGACTTTCCGCTTTTTATTTACGAGAATCCGTCTTTTATATACAGCTTTGTCCGAGCTCGGGTTCTGGGCGCCTTGTTTATACAACTTTCAGCGGTTTATTGACGACTTTCCGCTTTTTATTTACGACGAATCCAGCTTTTATATACAACTTTGTCCGAGCTCGAGTTCTAGGCGCCTTGTTTATACAACTTTCAGCGGTTTATTGACAACTTTCCGGTTTTTATTTACAAGAATTCGACTTTTATATACAGCTTTGTCCGAGCTCGGGTTCTGGGCGCCTTGTTTATACAACTTTCAGCGGTTTATTGACGACTTTCCGCTTTTTATTTACGAGAATCCAGCTTTTATATACAACTTTGTCCGAGCTCGAGTTCTAGGCGCCTTGTTTATACAACTTTCAGCGGTTTATTGACAACTTTCCGGTTTTTATTTACAAGAATTCGACTTTTATATACAACTTTGTCCGAGCTCGGGTTTTGGGCGCCTTGTTTATACAACTTTCAGTAGTTTATTTACAACTTTCCGCTTTTTATTTACGAGAATCCGTCTTTTATATACAACTTTGTCCGAGCTCGGGTTCTGGGCGCCTTGTTTATACAACTTTCAGCGGTTTATTTACGACTTTGTTTTTTATTTACAAGAATTCGACTTTTATATAACTTTTCCGAGCTCGGGTTCTAGGCGCCTTGTTTATACAACTTTCAGTAGTTTATTTACAACTTTCCGCTTTTTATTTACGAGAATCCGTCTTTTATATACAACTTTGTCCGAGCTCAGGTTCTGGGCGCCTTGTTTATACAACTTTCAGTAGTTTATTTACAACTTTCCGCTTTTTATTTACAAGAATTCGACTTTTATATACAACTTTGTCCGAGCTCGGGTTTTGGGCGCCTTGTTTATACAACTTTCAGTAGTTTATTTACAACTTTCCGCTTTTTATTTACGAGAATCCGTCTTTTATATACAACTTTGTCCGAGCTCAGGTTTTGGGCGCCTTGTTTATACAACTTTCAGTAGTTTATTGACGACTTTCCGCTTTTTATTTACGAAAACGCGTCTTTTATATGCAACTTTGTCCGAGCTCGGGTTTTGGGCGCCTTGTTTATACAACTTTCAGTAGTTTATACAACTTTCCGCTTTTTATTTACGAGAATCCGTCTTTTATATACAACTTTGTCCGAGCTCGGGTTCTGGGCGCCTTGTTTATACAACTTTCCGCTTTTTATTTACGAGAATCCGCCTTTTATATACAACTTTGTCCGAGCTCAGGCCTCACCCCGAACTTCGCCCAGTTCCGCCCCAGTCTTTGCACGCGCCCCATACTCGGGCGCAATCTCACCCCAACCTCCGCCCGCATCTCGCACCCAGCTGCCAGCACAAGTCGTCCCCATTCCGGTGCCTGGCGAACCTTTGTCTCCGCTTACATCCGTTCCTAGCACGAACCCCACTCCAAACAACCACAACTCCTGACCTATGCCAGCGTTCTTAAATATTCTTCACAAACCTTAATAGTATTTTTACAAATTTAAAATTGGCAGACTTTTAGGAATAGGGGATGGCGCTGCCAACGTTAGCGCGGGCAGGGGATGGCCTGGCCGCGGTATGTCGGCCAAGCCGCCGGACGTTTTTTTTCAGAAAGGCGCTCGATCGATCTATTAAAAAGCCTGTTTTAACGCCTTTTTCGAGCCTATCTAAGTTTACTGTAAGTAGTTTGTTAATTTTATAAATGCACTGTTAAGCCTTCCTAAAGATACGGGAAAAAGCCTTTTTTCGGGGAATCCCTATGATATACTGGCATCGTCATCAGGGACAATAGCCATATATCAACAAAACTCGGAGGCAGCTATGGAGGATATGATCAGTCTCAAAGATTTGGTATCGCCATTAAGAAAAAGAGTGAAAATGATCGCTCTCGTGTCCATTTTGCTAGCTATTCTGGGCGCCTGTTTGGCTCACTTTGCGGTCGCACCCAAATATGCTGTATCCGCCCAGATGGTTGTAAAACCCATTGATGGGGATAACAGCCGGTCGCCGCTCGATGTTGCACAGACGAACAGCCAGATCGTCAATACCTACATGGCGATTGCAAAAAGTCCTGTGGTTTTGCAAAAAGTGATCGATGATCTGGATCTGCCGATGACTTCTGACCAGTTAAAACAGGCGATCACGGTCGCAAATGAAGGCGGATCGCAAGTTTTTACAATCACGGTCATCCAGAAAAGTCCACAGCAGGCAGCCCGAATCGCCAACCACTTGACGTCGGCGGTGGAAGCACAGGCCGGCAGCTCTTTAGGCACGAATCATGCGCAAGTCCTTTCAAAAGCAAAAGCCGATCCGCAGTCCCAAGCCGTGTCGCCATCGACGAAGGTGCTGATTATCTTATCGTGTGTGATCAGCGTGATCGTGTCGATCGGCCTCGCCTATGCACTGGAGCTCTTTGAAACCAAAATAAAGGACGAGAAGGAGATCGAGCAGTTGACCGGACTGCCGGTGATTGGCAAAGTATACGACTGGAGCGGTATAGTCGGTTCATCTGCTTCGGCGGAAGAGACTAGGCGGCATCATGGAGGTGAGCGAGTTGAGACATAAACGTGATAATGTAAATGACCGCTTAATCGTGCGCAGCCGCTCTCCATGATAGCGGATCAATATTGGCAGATTTTTGAAAATATCGGTTTATCTATGATTGACAGTGATCTGAAAGTCTTGATGGTGACGTCGCCGGGCCGCGGAGAGGGAAAGTCAGTGACAGCGGCTAATCTCGCCGCGATCGCTGCCGAAAACGGCAGACGGGTGCTGATCATAGACGCGGACGTCCGGCAGCCGATACAGCACAAGATTTTTCATCTGAAAAATGGTTCGGGATGGGCTGCGATTGTAAAAAATCTGGACCAACTGGAGGAATCCGCCCAGCCGACAATGATTGCCAATCTGTCGGTTCTGACAAGCGGCCGGCCAATTGCTTACCCTGTACGGTGGCTGGCATCGGCTGCCGTAAAAAATCTGGTGCGGAAAGCCGCCGAATTATTTGACCTCGTGATCATTGACGCGCCGGATGTTCTTTCCGGAAAAGAAGCGCCGCTAATCGCTGAACTCTGTGATGCGATTCTGCTGATTGCAAAGTCGGCCGGACCGGCAAATCAGCATTGGTGAAAGCCAAATCACAGTTCAACCAAGAACAAACAGGCAAACTCGCGGTTGCTCTGAACGGTGTGCGGCCGCCATTGAGGGAAAAAACGGCACCCGCCTAAGGGCTGAACGGCAGCGGGCCATAAAGCCGCCCAATACGGGGGCCCGACCAGGTTCAGGGCTTACCCGCCGGATTCAAGGTTTACCTGCCGGACCCGAGGGCTGAACGGTAGCGGGCCATAAAGCCGCCCAATACGGGGGCCCGACCAGGTTCAGGGCTTACCCGCCGGATTCAAGGCTTACCCGCCGGATTCAAGGTTTACCTGCCGGACCCGAGGGTTGAACGGCCGCGAGCCACAGCCGCCCAATACGGGGGGCCGACCAAGTTCAGGGCTTATCCGCCGGATTCAAGGTTTACCTGCCGGATTCGATGGGCACCCGCCTAAGGGTTGAACGGCCACGGGCCATAGAGGCGCCGCAGAACGGGTCGGCCAGGCTCAATGTTTACTTGCCGGATTCGATCGCTCCCCGCTTAAAAGGGGTGGCGGCCTGGGGCGATAGAGCAAGCGCAGAACGGGGTTCGGCCAAGTTCAAGGTTAACCTGCCGGCCCCGACCGGCCACCTGCCAGATTGGAAGGCTTTCCCGCCAGATTTAAGGCTTACTCGCCAAATTCGAGCGTTACCCGCGGGCTTTGAGGATTTACCCGCCGGATTCGAACGGTAACCCGCTGGAAAGTGGATTTAGATCAAAGCACAATCGGGTGGTTCAACGGGACCCATTGAACCCATGATTGGAACATTTTTTCAAAAAAAAAAGCACAAGTCGCTATTCGGCCTGGGGGTGCTATACGAAAATGCCCTTGATAAAGCAGCATTTTGACAACAGTAATAACCGGAGTAAAGAAACAACAGCCCAGCCTGTTCAAATGGCCAGCCGATACGAGCCTGCGGAGAGCTCCTTTGTCAAGCGAGCGATCGACGTTTTTGTCGATCATTGGGCTCATCCTATTGTCGCCGCTCTTTTTGGGGATTGCCATTTGTATCAAACTTGAGGACAGAAAAGCCCCCGTCATTTTTAAGCAGACGAGAGTCGGGAAGGATGAGCGGACATTTACAATGTATAAGTTCCGCTCGATGGTGCCGCAGGCGGAGCAGCAATTGAGCGGTCTGCTGGATAAAAATGAAGCAGACGGCGCCATGTTCAAAATGAAGCACGATCCGCGCGTGACCGCAGTCGGCCGGGTGATTCGGCGAACGAGCCTCGACGAACTGCCCCAGCTGTGGAATGTGCTGAAAGGGGATATGAGTCTTGTCGGTCCCCGGCCGCCGCTTCCAAGGGAAGTTTCACAGTATACGCGCTATCACAAACAGCGGCTCCGCGTGAAACCCGGCTGCACAGGATTATGGCAGGTGAGCGGGCGCAGCGATGTCGGTTTCGAGGAGATGGTCAAGCTCGATCTTGACTACATCATGAATCGTTCGACATGGTTTGATCTGAAAATTTTGATAAAAACAGCCAAACAAATAATTTTTCCTAAAAATGCTTATTAAAAATGACTAAGCATCAGCACTTTTGAAAATGAAAGGGCCGGTGTTCAGCCGTTCCATTTCCAGATGATGGATGCCAAAAGATAATTGATAAGGAGAGATCCAACAGTGAAAAAAGTATGTATCGTAGGTCTCGGTTATATTGGACTGCCGACAGCGGCCGTATTAGCCAATAGAGGATTTAAGATTCATGGTGTGGATGTGAACAGGCGGGCGATCAAACTTATCAATCAAGGCCGGCCGCATATCTACGAACCGGATTTGGCCGAAGCATTGAAAAAGGCCGTTTTCAGCCGGCAATTATCGGCCGATACGCGCCCCGATAAGGCGGACGTGTTTATTCTGTCAGTCCCAACGCCGTTCAAAGATCATCATAAACCGGATTTAACCTATGTCAAACAAGCCGCACAGTCGATTATTCCTCATCTCTCCCGGAAACCTTGTTGTGCTGGAATCGACGAGCCCGGTCGGCACAACGGAAAAAATTGCCGAATGGATTTTGGCCGAGCGGCCGGAACTGACGATTGGAAAACCGGGCGCGAGCCGCGTGTTTGTTGCCCATTGCCCTGAGCGGGTATTGCCGGGAAAAATTTTGCACGAAATCATCAGCAACGACCGGATTGTCGGCGGCATTGATCCAGAATCCACGCAGCTTGCTGCCGCTTTTTACAGTACTTTTGTAGAAGGCAATATTCTCCGGACAAACGCGCGGACGGCGGAAATGTCGAAGCTGACGGAAAATGCTTTTCGCGATGTCAATATCGCCTTTGCCAACGAACTTTCGGGACTGTGCGATCGGCTGGATATCAATGTATGGGAATTGATTGATCTTGCCAATCACCACCCGCGCGTCAATATTCTGCAGCCGGGGCCGGGTGTCGGCGGACACTGCATCGCCGTTGATCCTTGGTTCATCGTCGATGCCGTACCGGATGAGGCCGTGCTCATTCATACGGCGCGAATCGTCAATGACAATGACAACAAACCGGATAAAGTGATTGAAAAAATCAAACAAGCCGCGCGAAATTTTGAGAATCCGCAAATTGCCTGCCTTGGCCTGTCATTTAAAGCGAACATCGATGACCTGCGCGAAAGCCCTTCGGTAGAAATTGTTAAGAGGCTTGCCGATCAAAAAATCGGCCGGATCTATGCCGTCGAACCGCATATCAATCAGCTGCCGGACGGACTGGAAAAGGCCGGCATCCTGTTTGCTGATGCGGAAGAGGCCGTCAATAAGGCGGATATTGTGGTGATTCTGGTCGACCATGACGCCTTTAAATGGCTGCGCTCCAAGCTGGCGGGCCGCTGCGTGATTGATACGCGCGGATTTTTGCATCGCGTGCCGAACGTTCCACGCGAGAAGCCGGTTTTATTCGCGAGCCGCATCGCCAACGTGTGATAAACCGGGGCCTGCGGGCGGGCGCCACTAAACGGACCGGCGCCAACCGACCCCGTGGCAGCCGGAGCCCACGGCAACAGGCGCCGCTAAACGGACCCATGGCAAACGGGGTCCCGCAAACAGACCTGCACTGATCGAAGCCCGCGTAAACGGGCCCCGCGCCAGCCAATACAGAACAGAAAGCCGGCCCGGCGGAGCATAGGCCGGCCGCCGAGAGGAGTGCCTATGCCAAAAAATTTTAAAAGGAGACGGCGCTTTTGAATGTTTTACTATTGACCAACATGTATCCAAAAGAAGGGCAATTGTATCGCAACGCCTTTATTCATCAGCGGATCTTGGAATATCGCAAGCGCGGATTGTCGGTGACTGTCTTTGTTTTACAGCATGGACCGGCGCCTGCTCACTCGTATAAGTTCGAAGGTGTCGATGTGATCGAAGGCGGCGCGGCGGATTTTTTCAAAAGCGGTTAATGATTATCAGCCAAAAAAAAAAAACTGGTTCACTTTATTGATCGGCACATGATTGAGCTGCTGGAGCATTGCCGAAAGAGATGCCGATCCTTGTATGGATTCATTTGAAAGAGGCGATCGGCTGGTACCGGCGGCTGTTCAACTTTTCAGATTTCAAGTTTGGCAAATATATTTTGTCCAATATCAGGCAGCGCTTCGTCCTGCGCCGATTCATTCTTCACTCGGAGCGCAATGTGCGGTTCATCTTTGTTTCGCGCTGGATCAAGGACACGATGGAAAAAGATGTCCGGGTCAAGGTTCCGAGCTACCAAATTATTCCCAATGTGGTCGATACCCAACTGTTTCGGTTCGAAAAGAAAAGCCCGGAACTGCGGAAAAAGATCTTGCTGATCAAGCCGTTTGTCAATAAAAAATATGCCGTCGATCTGGCTGTCGAAGCGATTGTCCTTTTGAGCAAAAAAGCTTTTTTCAAAGATTTGCAGTTCACGATTTGCGGTGACGGCCCGATTTTTGATCAGACGGTCGCTCCGCTGCGCCGGTTTTCCAACGTCTTTTGCATGAAAAAATTAAGCCATCAGGAAATCAGGCAGCTCCATCACCGCCACGGCGTCCTGCTTGCCCCAACGCGGCAGGATTCACAGGGGGTATCGATGTGCGAAGCAATGGCCAGCGGCCTGGTCGCCGTCACGTCCGATAATTCGGCGATCCCCGAATTTGTCTCCGATCGGAACACCGGACTGCTGACCCACTCGGCACAGGACATCGCCGAGGCAATCGACAATTTGTATCAGCACCCCCCGACTTATTTGAACGGCTGGCCAAGCAGGCATCGGATTTTATTAACGAGACATGCGGCCCGGACTGGGTGATTGAACAAGAGTGCGCCGAGATCTTCGGAACCTTTGACGGCGATGCCCACGCCAAATAAGCCGCCGGGTAAAAAGGCGAAGAGACAGGCGGCCCGCATTCGTTCGCTTCTGCGGCGATGCGCCCAATCTTGGGCTTCGCCGCTCTCAATGTATGGAGCCGGCTGCTGGCCAAACAGAAAATGGAAATGGAGAAGAGACAATGAAAGGAAGCAATGAGCAACTTGCTGAACAGCAACCGCCGACCGCGGCTGTTTCACTGAAAAACATGCTGGCCGAGTTAAAAAACAGGGGCTTTTTCCATATCTTCGGCTCAAGTATCATCAATAAAATTGTTCAGTTCGCCAGCGGCATTTTTCTCGTCCGCCTTCTGGCCAAAACGGACTATGGGGCCTATGTTTACGCGCAAAACTGGCTGAATATCATCATGCTGCTGACTGGTCTGGGCTCGTCTTATGCGCTCATGCAATTCGGCAGCGAGAGCAAAAACCTGAAAGAACGAAACGGATACTTCAGTTATGCGCTGAAAATTGGCCTGTTTTTTAACTTGCTATTGTGCGGTGCCGTCGTTTTTATCAGCCAGCATTTGGGCGCTTCCCAGCAGCAAAGCCATTTGTTATTTTTTATGTTTCTTATGCCGCTGTTTCTCTATCTGTTTGATTATATCCAGATCTTTTTTCGCACGAATCTCCGTAATGCCGAGTTTTCATGGCTGAGTTCAACGAATACCATCGCCATCTTTCTGTTTTCGGTGATCGGCGCTGTGCTCTTTCAGGCGATGGGGGTGATTGTCGGCACCTATCTCGCTTACACGGTTTCGCTCGCTTTCGGCGCTTTGCTGCTGGAATACAGCGGGCTTGATACAAGGGATGAAACAAGGGTAGCCGATAAAAAAGGCTTCTTTGTATATGCATTGCAATCAATGGTGAACAACGGTATCTCACAAACCGTTTATTTAATCGATATCTTTTTACTGGGGCTGCTGATCAGCGACCCCGGGCTGCTGGCGACTTATAAAACAGCGACACTGATCCCGTTTGCGCTCAATTTTATTCCGTCGGCGGTGATGACTTTTGTCTATCCGTATGTGGCCAAGCACCAGGATGACAAAAACTGGGTGCGCGAACATCAAAGAAAATTGCAGAAGTATCTGCTGCTGATGAATGCGGTCATCGCCGGTGTGTCGATCCTGTTTGCACCGCTCGTCCTGACGATTTTGTTCGGATCGCAATATGAAGATGCCGCGACCTACTTCAGAATTCTTATGCTGGGCTATTTCTTGGCGGGCACATTCCGATCACCGGCGGGGAATATGCTGGCGATGCTGAAACGGGTGAAAATCCTGATTGTGATCAATGCGGTCATGGGCGCCCTTAATCTGATCATGGATTGGCTGATGATTCGCCAATTTGGCGCTCTTGGCGCGGCATGGACAACATGCTCGGTGATCGCGCTCACCGCGCTGCTTTACCATCTTTCCCTGTCGTCGGCAACGCGCAGTCCCGGCCGATCGCAGATGTAATCCGGTCCGGCCGCGGCCATTTATCCCGCATGAACGGGTAGTAAGACTCCCACCTCAAGGCTTCAATGAATTCGAAGAAGCATAGGTGGGAGGTAATTGCCCGTAAAAGCCCGATTGGTTCAACTAACAATCAGTGGGGGATGGAAGAAAGCCTCCACTGATTGAAGTTTCCACACTTTTGCTGAATTGAGTAAGAGAGGTGATTAACATCGCATCCATCGGAACGGCATTCGTCATTCTAATCATTCTGGCAACGCTCTATTTATCTTTTAAAAATGTCAAAAAAAGTGTCAATCTCTATCTTTTCTTGCTTTTTTTGTTCCCTTATAGCTGGAGTTTCACCAGCGTGTTTCACCTCTATTTGCAAGTGGGCAGCAAAACGGTCGACCTTGTGGAACTGCTGTTTTTATATGTGTTTGGCCTGGCGCTGGCGACGATCATTCATCAGCGCGCGGTGCATGTCATCAGCCGGCGCCAGCTGCAGATCCAGCTGCTTTGGCTGCTGACGATTCTCATCTTTTTTGTCGTCGGGCTGCTCGTCAATCCGGTGAGGTATGTGTTCGCCGACATGCGCCACTTGATGTATTTTGGCTCGATCTTTTTCTTAATCACGTTCATTCAAACGAAAAAGGAAAAAGGATCTCACAGCCGTGTTGAAAGGTCTGATTATTGCCGGTTTTATTCAGCTGCCTGGATTTGGCCATCTATATCGGCCGCCGGGGACTCTTTGCCAGTGTACTTAAAATGACGCAGTGGCAGAATGCGAATCGAATCGGCTTCACCAATTCGTATCTGGCCTTTGTGCTTGTCCCGCTGGCGTTTAACAGCAAGTTGTTTTTCAACCGGCAGGCATGGCGGGCTGCCGCTTATGCCGCTGCCTTGTCTTTGGGGGCAACCGTCATAATCAGCAAATCGGTGACGATGCTTGCCGCGCTCCTGTTTGTCACCGCCGCTGCACTGATTACCAAGCTCTTGATCGAATGGCGGCACAGCCTGACTAAGCGGCGGCTCTATGCCGGCATCGTCGCGCTGCTTTCAGCCGTTGCCCTGTCAGCGGCCTTTCTCAGTCTGCCGGCTGTGCAGTCGTCCGCTGTCGGCGAAGTGATGCTGAAGGCACAGCTGGCGCTGAGCGACCCGATGCAGCTGACCTCCTGGCAGAGTCGGCAGCTGACAAACGGCTGCTGCCTACGCAGAATTCAGCCAAAACCCATTTGGACACGGGCTCGGTGAAACGTTTCAGACCTACATCCAGACGGGGGCTGCCGCTTTGACCAATGCCCTCTATGTGGATCAGCTGTTCCCGACTCTTTTGGTTAAAATGGGTATTTTCGGCCTAGCGGTATTTATTTTTTATCAAGTCGCGATGCTGCTTCTGCTTGTCCGTCAGGCACTGTCGGTCCGCCCCTCTTACCGGTCATTTGTCTTCGCTCTTGCCGGCGGTTATGCTGCCTTTTTTATCAGTGCGGTGTCGACATCGCACCTGCTGCTTAGTCCGATGGCGATTCTCGTCCAACAGCTGCTGCTGGCGATCGCCGCCGTTGTCTGCAAGCGGCCGGCCGAGTCAAAGGGCGTGATCCCGCTCCCAATCCATCCAGAGGAAAGGAATGCACACATTGAAAAAGTTAGTCATGGTTGAAAATCAGGAATTTCACAGTCCGCTGAAAATCGGCGCCCACCATTACGCAGAGCTGTTTGCCAGGAACGGTTATGAAGTGCTATGGCTGTCGCCGGCATACAGCCCGCTTCATTATTTGAAAGACAAGGATCTCGTCCGAAAGCGCCGGCCGCTGCACGCCGACCGGCGGATCGAACTGGCGGACAACATCTATGGCTATGCACCTTTTACATTAATGCCGTTTGCTAATCTGCCGCTTTTTCGGTCAAGATGGGCGGGCGAACACTATCTGGCGACGGCCTGGCCGGGCATCGCCAGATCGCTGGAGCGGATCGGTTTCGGCGATGTCGATATTCTCTGGATCTCAAACGTTAAAGCTGTGCTGATTAAAAAATATCTTCGCTACAAAGCCTTGATTTATCGGCTTGCTGATGAGAAAACGGGCTTCAAAAATTACTACCGGGCACTTGTTGAGATGGAAGATGAACTGATTCGGGAGTGCGATAAGCTGTTTGCCACCGCCCAGGCGCTCGTCGACAAAGCCAAACAATTCAGAGAGATGATGTGATCTATTTGCCGAACGGTGTGAACAGCGCGGATTTCGAGACGGCGGATGAGGCGGTGCCCCCTCCCGAATGGCCGGCGTTCAAAGGCAAAAAGCTCTGCCTCTACATCGGGGCGATTGCTGAATGGATCGACCGGGCGCTTGTGAAATATTTGCTGGAACAATTTCCAAATGTCGCGTTTGTCTTCATCGGGCCGGATCACGGCGGGTTAAAAGGGCTGGAATCATTCGCCAACCTGCATCTTCTCGGCAAACGGGACTACCGGACATTGCCGGCTTACTTGGCGCACAGCGACGCGGCGATCATTCCGTTTAAAATCAACAAGCTGACCGATGCAATCAGCCCGGTGAAATTATTTGAATATATGGCGGCCGGCTGCCCGACCGTCACGACCGGATTCAAAGAGGTGCGGGAGATGCGCGGCCCTTTTGATGTGGCGACGGGCAAGGAGGCCTTTGCGGCCGCCCTCTACCGCGCCCTTTATACGCCGCGCGACCCATGCTTTAAAGGCCTTTGCCAAACGAAACGACTGGTCGGCGCGCTTTAACACAATTATCAGCGAGCTGGATGACACCCGCCGGCCGGAAAACGAACGAACAACGGGGGTGAGCGGGGAATGATGAAGATGCTGCTTGTATCCAATATGTATCCGAGCAAAAAAGCGCCGAACTACGGCGTCTTCGTCAAAAATACGGAACAGCTGCTGCGCGGCGCCGGCATCGATGTCGAAACCATCGTCCTGCGTAAGCAGTTTCACAAAAGTACCAAGCTGCTCCGCTATACGGCCTATTACATGAAAATCATCGCTCTGCCGTTTTTGAGGCACTACGATCTCGTCTATGTCCATTACGCCGCGCAGAATGCCTGGCCTGTTCTGTTCTTAAAAAAACTAAAAAAAAATCTGGCGGTTGTCGTTAATGTTCACGGCAGTGATGTCGTGCCGGAGACCGCCCGGCAGGAAACATTTCAACCCGCCGTCCGCAAGCTGATGAAAAAACAGCCGACCAAATTATCGCCCCGTCGTATTACTTTAAACGGCTTGTTGCTGATAAATATCAGGTGGCCGCCGGTAAAGTCGCTGTGTTTCCGTCAGGCGGCATCGATCGCCGCCTTTTCTACCCGGCTCACGATGGTGATTCGCAAAACCGCGGCGCTTACGGCTTCGAACCAGGCATGGATTATATCGGTTACATCGGCCGGATCGACCCGGGCAAAGGGTGGGAGATTTTTATCGAGGCTCTCTCCAAGCTGAAGGCGGAGACCGACTTTTTTGCCGGCCGGAAAGCAGTGATTGCCGGAGGCGGCCAGGATTATCAAAAAATGGTCCATTTAATTGCCGCGGGCGGTTTACAGGAGGATGTCCTGCTGCTAGGCATGCTGCCGCAATCGCAGTTAAAAGATATTTACAATGGTTTGTCCGTATTCTGTTTCCCGACCATGCGCAAGGCCGAGAGCCTCGGCCTCGTCGGCCTTGAAGCGATGGCCTGCGGCGTGCCGGTGATCGCCAGCCGGATCGGCGGCATCCGGGACTATCTCGAAGACGGCGTCAACGGTCTCTTTTTTCCCCCGGGAAGTGCCGAAGAGCTCGCCGCCAAAATCATTGAATATACCAAATTCAATGATCAGAAAAAAAGCGCCATGAAAGCCGCCTGTCTTGAAACCGCCTCCCGCTACGACACCGAGGCGATCGAACCGGCCTTCGTTCGCCTGTTTCTGCCTTGAGCGTCAAAATGATGCGTTCGAGCGTTGAAATGATGCGTTCAAATGGAAAATGACGCGTTCAGAGCCCGAAATGATGAGTTCAAATGAAAAATGACGGGTTCGGCGCTCGAAATGACGAGTTCAAAAGAAAAATGACGGGTTCAGACTCGAAATGACGCGTTGAGATGAAAAATGACGCGTTCGAGCGTGGAAATGACACGTTCAAAAGAAAAATGACGGGTTCAGACTCGAAATGACGCGTTGAGATGAAAAATGACGCGTTCGAGCGTGGAAATGAACGTTCAAAAGAAAAATGACTGGTTCAGACTCGAAATGACGCGTTGAGATGAAAAATGACGCGTTCGAGCGTGGAAATGACACGTTCAAAAGAAAAATGACGCGTTCGGAGCTCGAAATGACGCGTTGAGATGAAAAAAAATGACGCGTTCGGCAAGATCGCCGCCGCCATGTGCCAAAAGATGGGGTGATTGGGCGGTCGGCATCCGACGGGACAGAAGGGGGAAGGGAATTGAAGCACGGCCGCCGAAAATCCGAACGGGTAAGTTTTCGGCCCGGACGGGAAAAGTCCGAATCAGATGGGTAAAGGTTCTGGCAAGGAAGGGTTCAACTTGGACAGGGAAGTCCGCCCCTGGCATATAGGAATACAGCCCGAACGGGGAAGAGTCCCCAGAGCCTAACGGGAAAAAGTTTGCCCAGTCAAATGTTGAGTCCGGCGGGCAAGGTGTGGCTCCGGCGGGTAAAAGTCTGAAATCGGCGGGTAAAGCTCGCATCAGACGGGGGAAGGGTTTAAATTCGGCGGGTCAAAGTTTGATCTGGGTGGGTAAAATCTGAAACCAGCGGGTAAAGCTCGTATAAGACGTGAAGGGTTTAAATTCGGCGGGTCAAACCCCTGAAAAATTCCGGCGAACACGTGGTATAAACAAACGTTTAATTAAAACTGTCCGCAGCCGGGCAAAGCAGGCCCCGAGCGAATTTAAACAAACGTTTAATTAAAAAAATTTTATGCCGGAGTGCCCGCTCGTTCAGTCATGGGAGGAGGCCAGAGCCAAAATGGAGGGTTCGGGTCCTGAAATGGGAGCGCTTGCGGCGGGAAATGGTGCGTTCGGGCCCCAAAATGGAGCGACTTCAGCACAGAATGGAGCGACTTCATGCCTAAATGGAGCGCTCAGCCCGCAAATGGAGCGTTCGCGCGTGGAAATGGAACGTTCGAGCTTCGAAATGGAGCGTTCGGACTCAAAATGGAGTGTTCGAGCTCCGAAATGGAGCGTTCGGAATCGAAATGGAGCGTTCGATGGAGCGTTCGAGCTCCGAAATGGAGCGTTCGGAATCGAAAATGGAGCGTTCAGGATCCGAAATGGAGCGTTCGGACTCAAAATGGAGCGTTCGGGCTCGAAAATGGAGCGTTCGGGCTCGAAAATGGAGCGTTCGGGCTCGAAAATGGAGCGTTCGGGCTCGAAAATGGAGCGTTCGAACTCCGAAATGGAGCGTTGGGCTCCGAAATGGAGCCACTTAGGCTGAAATGGAGCGACTTCGGCACAGAATGGGGCGACTTTTACACAAATGGGGCGACTTCGGCACAAAATGGGGCGACTTTTACACAAATGGGGCGACTTCAGCACAGAATGGAGCGACTTCAAGCCTAAATGGAGCGCTCAGCCCGCAAATGGAGCGTTCGCGCGTGGAAATGGAACGTTCGAGCTTCGAAATGGAGCGTTCGGACTCAAAATGGAGTGTTCGAGCTCCGAAATGGAGCGTTCGGAATCGAAAATGGAGCGTTCGAGCTCCGAAATGGAGCGTTCGGAATCGAAAATGGAGCGTTCAGGATCCGAAATGGAGCGTTCGGACTCAAAATGGAGCGTTCGGGCTCGAAAATGGAGCGTTCGGGCTCGAAAATGGAGCGTTCGGGCTCGAAAATGGAGCGTTCGAGCTCCGAAATGGAGCGTTGGGCTCCGAAATGGAGCCACTTAGGCTGAAATGGAGCGACTTCGGCACAGAATGGGGCGATTTTTACACAAATGGGGCGACTTCGGCACAAAATGGGGCGACTTTTACACAAATGGAGCGACTTCGGCACAGAATGGGGCGACTTTTACACAAATGGGGCGACTTCGGCACAAAATGGGGCGACTTTTACACAAATGGGGCGACTTCAGCACAGAATGGAGCGACTTCGGCACAAAATGGGGCGACTTTTACACAAATGGAGCGACTTCGGCACAAAATGGGGCGACTTCTACACAAATGGAGCGACTTTGGCACAAAATGGGGCGACTTCAGCACAGAATGGGGGACTTCGGCACAAAATGGGGCGACTTCAGCGCAGAATGGAGCGTTCGGGCTCGAAAATGGAGCGTTCGGGCTCGAAAATGGAGCGTTCGAGCTCCGAAATGGAGTGTTCGGGCTCGAAAATGGAGCATTCGAGCTCCGAAATGGAGCGTTGGGCTCCGAAATGGAGCCACTTAGGCTGAAATGGGGCGACTTCAGCCTGAAATGGAGCGACTTCGGCACAAAATGGGGCGATTTTTACACAAATGGAGCGACTTCGGCTCAAAATGGGGCGACTTTTACACAAATGGAGCGACTTCAGCACAGAATGGAGCGACTTCTACACAAATGGAGCGACTTCAAGCCTAAATGGAGCGCTCAGCCCGCAAATGGAGCGTTCGGAATCGAAAATGGAGCGTTCGAGCTCCGAAATGGAGCGTTCGGAATCGAAAATGGAGCGTTCAGGATCCGAAATGGAGCGTTCGGACTCAAAATGGAGCGTTCGGGCTCCGAAATGGAGCGTTCGAGCTCCGAAATGGAGCGTTCGGGCTCGAAAATGGAGCGTTCGAGCTCCGAAATGGAGCGTTCGGACTCAAAATGGAGCGTTCAGGATCCGAAATGGAGCGTTCGGGCTCGAAAATGGAGCGTTCGAGCTCCGATATGGAGCGTTGGGTTCCGAAATGGAGCCACTTAGGCTGAAATGGGGCGACTTCAAGCCTAAATGGAGCGTTCGGGTTCCGAAATGGGGCGACTTCAGCATCAAATGGAGCGACTTCAAACTAAAATGGAGCGTTCAGCTCAAAAATGGTGTGTTCGCGCGTCGAAATAGAGTGTTTGCAACTTGGATTTTTGATCTTTTAATTTGCTTACCCCGGATTGGCCCAATGGTTGATACCGGCCACAAATAGAGGAGGCCTTTAGCAGATGATGGACTTGAATGCCCGGTCGAAGCTAATAAGTATGACGAGCGAGGAAAAGAGCATGACGAAAAGATTCCGTTTTTTGGATATGCTGATTGACAATCTAATGGATGAGACACTTCAAAGGATTGAAACGATCATCGAACGCAAAATTCCGACACAGCATGTCGTTTTAAATGCGAGCAAAGTCGTGATGGCGCGGCGCGATCAAAAAAACTGGCGGAGATCATCAATCACTGCGGGCTCGTCAATGCCGACGGCCAATCGGTCGTTTGGGCGGCCAGATGGCTCGGGATGCCGCTGAAAGAGCGGGTGGCCGGCATCGACCTGATGCTTAAATTAATTGAGCTGGCCGCCGAAAAACATTTTCGTGTCTATTTTTTCGGTGCAAAAGAAGAAGTAGTTACAAAAGTGGTTGAGCATTTTAAAAAAACGGTATCCTGAACTTATTGTTGCCGGCTATCGAAACGGCTATTTTTTAGAGGAAGAAAATGTTAAGATTGCAGAAGAGATAAGGCGGGCCAAACCGGATATTCTGTTTGTCGGATTCAGTTCCCCGAAGAAGGAACAATGGCTCGCGGAAAACATGAATCACTGCGCCGTTCCTTTTTGTATGGGCGTCGGCGGCAGCTTCGATGTGGTTGCCGGCGCGGCGAAACGGGCGCCGGGATGGATGCAGCGCGCGGGACTGGAATGGTTTTATCGCTTTATTCAGGAGCCGCGGAGAATGTGGCGGCGTTACTTGATCGGAAACACGACTTTTATTTATTACATTATAATGGAAAAAGTCAAACGGAAGCGCTGATCGACGAGCCGTTCCGCATCCGTAAACAAAGCTGGATTTGGACCTCACCGCAGCGCCGGGCGGAAACGGGCTTCGTCCGCCCGAAGGCAAAGCTGCAGATCTATACAGTTTAAAAAAGATTTGCGGGTTTAGACTTGTAACTTTCCAATATATGGAATCCTGGATCCGGCAGTTAAAGCCCAAAGTTCAACAGTTTGGACTCGATCCGGCAGGTTAGGCGCTGATCTCACAGGTTAGCGTTTCAATCCTACAGGTTAGGCGCTGGATCCCGTAGGTTAGCGTTTCAATCCTACAGGTTAGGCGCTGGATCCCGTAGGTTAGCGTTTTAATCCTACAGGTTAGGCGTTCGATCCTACAGGTTAAACATGTGTGTCTCTCGATCGATAATTTAGCGGATCTGAGTGGCCGCCATCGACTAATTGCCGGGTACCGTGCCTGGACACCGGCGGGAATTGTGGCCGTCAATGTTTTAAGCAGGGATCAATGTTTCAAGCAACGGCTTTCTATTGCCATGAGCGGCTTCGCTTTGCCGCCCCGGCCGGAATCGAATTTTTTGCCCGAATCCGGCCGGAAAAGAATTTTTATCCATCCTGATCCGTATCGGTGCGGGCGTCCGCTCCTCCCGCGCCGGCCGCACTTTTATAAATAAATTTTTTCTATACACGAATACGACTCTATAAAGCAGGTGATACCGTGAGAAAAATTAAAGTCATGACGATATTTGGAACAAGGCCGGAAGCCATCAAAATGGCGCCGCTCGTGCTGGAACTACAAAAGCATGGAGAACTGGAGCGCCGATTGTGGCGGTCACGGCACAGCACCGCGAAATGCTTGATCAAGTGCTGGACGTCTTCCAAATCGAGCCCGATTATGATCTTAATATTATGAAAAGCAGGCAGACGCTGGTTGGCATTACGACAAGGGCGCTGGAAGGGCTGAGTGATGTCATGGCGAAGGTCAAGCCGGATATCGCCCTTGTTCATGGCGACACGTCGACGACATTTGTTGCTGCGCTCGCTGCTTTTTACAACCGGGTCGCTGTCGGTCACGTTGAGGCGGGGCTTCGGACCTGGAACAAATACTCGCCGTTTCCGGAAGAAATGAACCGCCAGCTGACGGATGTGCTGGCTGATTTGTATTTTGCGCCGACCAAACAGGCCGCGGCCAATCTTCTGGGTGAAGGAAAGAAGGAAGAGGCCATTTTTATCACCGGCAACACGGGGATCGATGCGCTGAAAACGACGGTTCATGAAGGGTATCATCATGATGTGCTTAAAAAAAATCGAGGGCAGCCGTTTGATTTTGGTCACGGCCCACAGGCGCGAAAATATCGGCGAGCCGATGCGCCATATGTTCAGGGCGATCCGCCGCCTGGCCGACAGCCATCCCGATGTTCAAGTAGTTTATCCGGTTCATTTGAATCCTGCCGTCAGGGATATCGCCAACGATATCTTGGGCGGCCATCCGCGCATTCACCTGATTGAACCGCTCGGCGTGATTGATTTCCATAATTTTGCATCAAAAGCGACGCTGATTTTGACGGACAGCGGTGGCGTTCAGGAAGAGGCCCCGTCGCTCGGCGTGCCCGTCCTTGTGCTTCGCGATACGACGGAACGGCCGGAGGGGATTGAAGCCGGAACACTCAAACTGGCCGGCACCGATGAGGAAACGATTTACAAGCTGGCCGATGATCTGCTGACGGATGCCTCTCTTTATGCCGAAATGTCCGAGGCCAGCAATCCTTATGGGGACGGCCGGGCTTCAAACCGCATTGCTGAAGCACTGCTGTATACACACTTGGCGCGCGCCGCGATCGGCCGGCACCGTTTACGTATTAATAAAAAAAAAAAAAATGCCTAACGATATCACCACATATCGTTAGGCTTACTATAGAGGAGGTCGGGGTTTACCGGTCTTATACCCGTTTTTTGGGTCAGATTAAACCTATAAGTAAAAATGTTTCCAGCTTCTCATCAAGAGCATAGTTCATTCCCGCAAAGTGTATGTTAAAAAAGAAAGAGATATTTTAACGGTTG
This sequence comes from Terrilactibacillus sp. S3-3, assembly GCA_030437565.1. Lineage (GTDB taxonomy): Bacteria > Bacillota > Bacilli > Bacillales > Sporolactobacillaceae > S3-3. The sequence continues at coordinate 3,126,668 of CP129291.1, read as the reverse complement.
GGATGGACAAAATGAACTTAGTTAAAGGATTGGCCGCTTTTTGCTGCGCCGTCGTTTGGCTGTTTGTCCTGCCAATCAGCCCGCCGGTGCAAGCTGAAACAAAAAGTACGCATCATGTAAAGAAAAATGTTCAGACGGCCTGGCAATTTGATTTTGAACAACATGTCGCTTATAAAAAAGCGGTGGGTAGACCGGCAGATAAGCCGCCGCCGATCGCCGGCCGATCCGAAGCAAAAAATGCCGGACCGGCTGCTGATCCGGTAAAACCGTACAAGGCCTTTTTTAAAAAGACGGCGGCCACTTTGCCTTATAATAGGCAGTTTCGGATTTCTGCAGACCTTGGCGCTGAAATACCAAGTGCCACCCAAGCGGGCAGGGGCGCGGTTGTCACCGCTTTTGAAAAAGTCATGGTTTCCGGAAAAGTATGGTACCATGTCACTTACAATAAGAATAAAACCGTTTGGATTTCTTCGGCGATCGTCTCCGAATACTTGCCGGCGAGTGGGGCAGCCGAACCCTTAAATGTTCCGCTGATCACCCAAAAACCTCAGCTGCCCCGCGGCTGCGAAGTCACGAGCCTGGCGATGATGCTGAAATATGCCGGCCGCAATGTCAGCAAAATGACGCTGGCAAGACAGATCAAAAAAGTGCCTTTTCGAAGCAATGGTTATTACGGTGATCCCCATGACGGCTTCGTCGGCAATATGTACACATTCTCTAAACCTGGTTTCGGCGTTTTTCATGAGCCCGTCGCGGCGCTTGCCCGCCGTTATCTTGGCGGCCGAATCGTCGTCGACCTCAGCGGAAAAGGGTTTGGCAAGGTTCAGGCACAAATTAAAAAGAAACGACCGGTTTGGGTGATCGTGACGAGCCGCTATCGGCATTTGCCTGAACGGGACTGGAAGACGTGGCGTACGAAAAACGGCTCCGTCCGCATCACCTATCATGAGCATGCAGTCCTGATTACCGGCTGCTCAAATCGATATGTCTACATCAATGACCCGCTCGCTGGTATCAAAAATCGAAAAATAAACAGGAAAGACTTCATCGCCGGATTCAACCAATTCGGCAAACAAGCGATTTCATACAATTGACCTACTGCCCCTGCCGAGGTGCCGCCGCACCGGGCAGGGGCTAATCAGTGGAAGGGATGACGGAGCGGCCGGAAAAGGGCATATGCGGCTGCTCCAAATGGAGGTCGGGGTTCCCTTCGAACCGGCGATCGAAAATCCCGGTGTCAAGCAGGATTTTGCGGGTTGATCGGTTTACTGAGTTCATTCCGCCCGCAAAGTTAACCTCGAAATCGACGGCGGTGCTGGGCGCCTCATTTAAACAACTTTCATCGGTTTATTTACAACTTTTTGCTTTTTATTAACGAGAACGCGGGCGTTTTTTACAACTTATTCCGGGGCGCGGTGCCAAGGGCATCCGGGGTGAGGTTGACGACCGGTCCGAGCCGCACCCGAAAATGAGTCATGTAAAATGCCAATGTGCAGCCTATCTTTGGACGCTTTGTTTTGACCGGGCAAGACCCGGGTTCGGAGGCACGCTCCTCCCCAAAAATTTTTATCTAAATGGGCCACGGGCGGCTGGGCCACGGGGAGCTTAAATTCGCCGGCCCCGGCCCACCGGATCCAAACTGTTCAATGGGCTGAATGAAGTTCGGCGAGCCATTCATCACAAAAATCCGTCATAAGGCTCGATGCTTTTTCCAATGTGGAGAATATCGTTTGCCTCTAAAACGAGCCCCGCTTCGCTCAACTTTTCAGCAGCTTCATCATTGCCTCAGAAAGTTTGCTTTCAATTTTTTCGAACAATGTGCTGATCCATTCGCCGCGGAAAGAAGCAAGTGAGGAGGGATTGTAGCTTTTCAGCATTTGAACGAATTGCTGGGCTTGTTCGGTTAATGACGCCTGCCCATCTAAGAGCCGATCTAAATTATCCAAGTAATCAACAATATCGCACTGTACATCCGCGTTCAAAACGACGGCATCGCGCCCGATCATCATGACATTTTGCAGCATCGGATCGTCATGGTCGCCAAAAATCCGGTTCAGATGATTCAGTTGTACACGTAAATAGTTTCTAGCCTGTGAAACGGGCAGTTCCGGCATAAACGCCGCGATCAGCTCATCTCGTTTCACGGCATTGCGCTTCAAAATAATAAATAAAAAAAATTCTTTGGCAAAGCGCTGGTTCCATTTTCCCTCAATGGGCTCGCCGCCCCACATGATTTCCAATTCACCTTTCATCACGGTCATTTTTTTTAAACTGCGGTTTGCCAGAATATCTTGATAGCCGGCATCAATGATGTATTTTAGTTTATTAATCATTTGCCGATGGACCGCCGAGACAGGAACAGGGAGCTTGTCGCTGCGGATAAACTGGTTGATATAACCGGCAACGAGTTCAGGCTGATCAAGCTCGATGAGGTGCGATGCCTGAGGAATCACGAATCCCCGGCCATTTGGGATCTGTGTCGCACAAACAACCGATAAATCGGCAGGAAACAACGGATCGAACTCACCATGCAAAATCATCGTTGGAACCTCTATATGCTTCAACTCGCTGATGACACTGGGACTGTCCGGGTAATTTATGTTAAGTAAAAAAAAAATGACAATGTGTTTAAAATTTTTGAAGGACACTTGCTTGAGCGCTTTTGTCAAAATCGCTTCCTTTTCGGGTGTGATCGGGTAGACATTTTCTATGACCATTTTTTTGGCTAAAAGCTCCCGGTCGAGTTCAAATAACTGGAGGACAATAGCTATTTCCTGTTCATAAGCGTCCCTAGGAACATAAAAAGGCATGGACATCAAAATAAGAGAATGCAGAAGTTCAGGATGCTGCCTTGCAATAAAGAAGGAAATCACGCCGCCCATACCGCTGCCGACAAAATGAAGATTTTTCAAATCGAGCACATGAATCAGTTCCATAACCTCACGAAATAATTTTTCTACTGAAATCAGCGCAGCGCTTACCGACGAGTCCCCATGACCAAAAAAATCATAGGTTAAGAGATTAAATGTCGGATCTAACTGAGGAAGAAGCTTGCACCACGTTGTCGAATCCCAGCTCAAATCATGGATGAAAACCAATGTCGGCCGATCTCTTCTAACAAAATGATAGTAATAATGGAGCTCATAATCGTCGATTTGCAGTTTCGGCAAAGTTTTTTCCCTCTTTCATTAAAGATAGTCTTCTAAAAACTTTAATAATGAAAGCCAGATTTTTAAGAGCGGCCCAGTGTATTCTCTCTTGAGGGCTCATCGGAGTTATCCGAGCTTTTTTCGGCCTAATGACAAGGTTTGAAAACAGAAATCCTTATAGGGGTGACTGAAATCATATGAAGTCTGCTGGACGCGGCCCTCCTGTTTTGAAAGTTCTGCCGGGCTTATTCTGAAAATATAAGGTTAGATTATATTTTATCGTAATTCAGCAGAAGACTCCAAGAATCTTTACTAATCGAAAAAGTCAGTCAACCTCCTGTGTTATAATAACGACAAATATACTTGAACGGAGGGATGAGATGCGTTGGCAAGAAGTACAAAAACGATTTCCAAATGAATGGGTTGTTTTAGAGGTAATAAAAGCGCACTCAGACGACGGGCATAGATATATTGAAGAGGTTGTAGTTGTCGATAGATTTGAAAATTCTTTAGAAGCAATGGATTGTTATGAAAAAAATTACGAAAAGATCAACCACAACGTGAATATTGTTTTTTTTTTTTTCATACATCTCGCGAGAATTTTAGTGGCTCGTGAAAGATATATGGGGATTCGAGGCCCAAGATGAAAATCCATATTCAGTATGGACTTCCTTTTGTGGAACTTGAAGTAACGTTTCGTGGAAATAAGTTATTATTAGATAACGTGTTATTGGACACAGGATCTGCTGGAACAATTTTTAATGCGAACGTGGTAGAAAAAAAAATAGGGGTTGCTCCTGAAGAAAATGACATTGTCGATACAATTAGAGGTGTCGGCGGTGCAGAATACGTTTATGTAAAAAGCTTTGATGTGATACAATTTGGAGACATCAGCCTAGTGGATTTCCAGGTTGAAATTGGAAATATGGATTACGGGATGAGGATTGACGGTATATTGGGATTTGACTTTATCAGTGCTGCAAAACTTGTTATTGATATGAAAACGATGCGGGTTCATACATCAAGATAATCTTCTAGAGGGGCTTACAATAGAGCCTCTTTTTTGTGTCCGCAAGGTATCTTATGTCTGTTCAAACAAATTAATATAACTATGACATGACATTTTTTTTAGCTAGCAACGCATCATTTGAGCGGTGAACGCATCATTTTGGATCCTGAGCGCCCCACCTAATTTGATTCATGAATCGCCTCGAGTTAAGTGCCCATTTAGGTCCAAGTCTCAGGCCTCGCCTGGCTTAAGCCTCACAAGCCACGGCCCCAAGCCCCGATTCGGCCTCCAACACTAGAAGAACCGGCACCGAATCTTAACTAAGCGTCTAGCCGCCGAAGAAAGTCCTATTCCCCAACCGCGTCCACTAGTGCTTCAAACCGGCCCCAGCTGCGTTCCTCACCCGGCTTCACCCGGCCCCCATGCTCAGAACCAGCACTGACTCTCTACACTGAACCCTAGCCCGAAAGCACGCCCGGTGCCTACAACCCGAGCCTAGCTTCAATCCGAATCCGCCTGTGCTTCAAACCGGCCCCAGCTGCGTTCCCCACCCGACTTTACCCGGCTGCCCGCAACCACAGCCCCAGCCCCCCAATCGGCCGGTCCCCAATGCCCCGCCGCCGCTTAATCGATCCGATTGAGTTCGGCCAGCCATTCGTCGCAAAAGCCGTCGTACGGCTCGACGACTCTTCCGGCTTGCAGCACCTCGTGGGCAGCGAGCAGCTGGCCGGCCTGAGACAGTTTCTTGAGAAGCATCACCATGATTTGCGCCAGTTTGCTGTCGATTCTTTCAACAAGCAGGCTCACCCATTCACCATGGTAGTTTGAGAGGCAGCAAGGATGATAGATTTCCAGCATGTGGATGAATTGCTGGACCTGATCCGAGAGCGGTTCGTTTTCCCAAAGCAGTTTTTCCATGTCATTGATGTAGTCAATGAGATCACATTCGATGTCGGCGTTTAAGGCGATGGTGTCCCGGCCGAGCATGAGGACGCCGTGGGCGCCGATGTCGGGTTGATGGTGAAAAATTTTTTATTTAAATGACTCAGTTGAACACGCAGATGGTTTTTGGCCTGATTGATCGGCAGCTCGGGCATGAACGTATCAATCAGTTCGTCCCCCTTGACCCACCGTGGTTGAGGATCATGAAAAAAAGCAGCTCCTTGGCGTTTCTCTGGTTCCATTTGCCGGCGATAGGCTCGCCGTTCCAGTAAACCAGCGTATCGCCGCTCATGATCGACATTCTTAAAAAACGCCGGCGAATCGGCGTTTTTTGATAGCCTTTTTCGATCACGTCTTTAAATTCGTGAATGATTTGCCGGTGGCCAAATGTTACCGGCACCGGGATTTTTTCACTGAAAATAAAAGAGGTTAGAAAATCGGCTGTTAAGTCCGGCTGATCGAGCATGATAAAGCACGAGGCCGAGGGAATTACCAGCGCCCGGCCATTCGGTGCGTACGTGCTTAAGACGACGGACAGGTGGGCGGGATAGATCGGGTCAAACTCACCATGCATGAGTAGTATCGGCACTTTTAAACTTTTGAGATGGTCAATCCAGTCAAAGCTTTGGTCATGGTTCTCTTTTACCAGAGTATTAATCATGAACAAATAATTTTGTGAGGAAACGCGGCTGAATGCACCCGCGATCAGTTCGGACTTGTGACGGGTCACCGGATAGACGCTGTCCAGGATCAGTTTCTGTTCCATTAAATCGCGGTCAAGGCGCAAAAGCTGAATCAGTGTCCGGAATTCTTTGTCATAGCTTCCTTTTTGTATATAAAAAGGCATCGACATCAAAGAAAGGGACTGTATGAGATCCGGGTAAAGCCGCGCGAACCGAAAAGCGAAAATAGCGCCGAACCGGCAGCCAACAAAATGAACGTTTTCCAGATTCAGTTTTTCGATCAGCGTAATGATTTCATGATAGATCGCCTCGAGTGAGATAAGCGCTGAACTGTCTGTTGTTTGTCCATGCCCAAAAAAATCGTATGTAAGGGTATTAAAAGTTTGATTGACATACGGAAGAAGGGGGGGGCCCACATGGTTGAATCCATACCTAGATCATGGATGAAAAACAGCGTGGGTTTGCTTTTGCCTATAAAGTGATAATTGTAATAAAGCTCGTAATCCTGCATATGAAGTGTCGGCAATATGGTTTCCTTCTTTCATTCCTTGATTTCCAGCTTCCGGCAGAAATAGAAGATTTAAGGGCCATTTATACTGCTCCGAAAGCCTTTTAACAAAATGGAACCATTTTGTTAAAATAAACATCGTTAACCAGGATAATAACGAACAGCTATTATGGACGGCCATTATGACCATGTCCAAAATCATACCCATAATCAACTTATATGAAAAGAATAATATAGTTAACTCAAATCACCTGCGGAGGGGAAGATAATGAGTCAATTCGGTTTTTTTATTGAGTACGATGGACAACATACCTGCCCTATTGATGAAAAACATCCGAATAGCACGATCGAAGCCGCGGACATATTCACGTCTACCCGGCTGTTTGCGAAAAAATACGGGTATAAAGTCGCATCCTGCGATTCATTATCGGAGGACAGCTGCCGTGTTTTTTACAATAAAAAGCCCTTATTTGGAAAATCAAAAGAATATTATTATGTACGAGAAGTCCAACATTCCGGTTCCATTTAATCCTGGATTGCGATTCGGATGGGGATTTTGTTGAACGCATTAAGAGAATGATGGATTCCGGTTCCATTTAATGACAAAAAGGTTCTTTTATTATTTTATATCATTTGGATATGTCTGTAAAAAAGCCGCGATCCAAATGCATGGGTATGTCTTAAACGACAGTTTTTTTGCTGAAAAAGTTCAGATTTTTTGCACATTGCTTAAACATATTGTTAGGAATCGCGGCCGGAATTTTCTACATACAGGACCAGTCAATCTGAGGAATCGGGATATTTGAAATGATGATTCTTTGACACTTTCTTTTGGGATAGTCCCAACCCAAAGGAGAAATGAAAAAAGGAAATCCGTTTACTCTTAGGTACCAGAATTTTTAAAACAGTCGATCCAAAATCATGGGTGCCTTTAGACGTCAACCAAAGGCAGAGACAACGGGTCTATAAAGTGAAACTTCAATCAGTAGGGCCTTTCTTCTATCCCCGCTGATTGTTAGTTGAACCAATCGGGCGTTTACGGGCAGTTATCTCCACCTATGCTTCTTCAAATTCATTGAAGCCTTGAGGTGGGAGTCTTACTGCCCGTTAAGGCGGGATAAAAAGAAGACCGAAACATTTCGTGTTCAAGCTAGAACAATACTCGGAGAAGATGGGTCGAAAGAGCTTCAAGCAAATCAAGAAAAATCTTGTAAAAGATCTCGGCGATTTCACAGAAAACATTGCCCAAGACGTGAATGACAAGATCGCAGTTTTGAATAAGCGACTTTATGATGAACTTACCGGCAGTTGAGCCAGTATAATTGTGTAAAAAGGGTTATCTGAATATGAGAAAATGTTAGACCGGGTTTCTGTTTTTCTGGAGGGGGCTGGCCAGCCCCCTCCAGAAAAACAGCAGGATTTTATTTACTCGTCTCTTTCATTTTTTTCATAGAAAATGAGCCAGAGCCCGTCATCTTAGTTAGAATAGAGTTAACCAAACCAATTCTAAAGGAGAGATTTCAGGATGACTCAATTACAGATTACTCTAGATGAGCAACTTTTGCATCAATTATTTCTTGGTAATTCTAAAGAATCGGGCATGAATATCCTTTTGGAGACGATTTTAAATCAAGTTTTAAAAGCACAGGCCGGCGAGCAGGTGAGCGCCGAAAAGTACGAACGCAGTGAGGCACGGACGGACTACCGTAACGGCTCGTATCCCCGTCAACTCAAGACGCGCGTGGGTACTCTTTCACTCAATGTTCCCCGCCTGCGTAATGGCCATTTTTCTACTGATCTCTTTAAGCGTTACCAGCGCAGTGAGCAGGCGCTGGTTCTATCCCTAATGGAGATGGTTATTAACGGCGTCTCCACACGTCGCGTAAGTCAAATTACTGAAGAGCTTTGTGGCACAGACTTTTCGAAAACGACTGTATCGGATCTTTGCGGGCAGCTGGATCCAGTGGTTAAAGGCTGGAATAACCGTCCTTTGAGGGGCAACTATCCGTTCCTATTCGTTGATGCGGTTTATACGAAGGTACGAGAAAACGGGCGTGTCCGCTCCTGTGGCGTGCTGATCAGCTACGGTATCAACGACAAAGGATACCGAACGATTCTAGGTCTGAAAATCGATGACAGCGAAAGCACCGACGCCTGGAAAAATTATTTTGACTGGCTGAAATCACGCGGTCTAAAAGGCGTTGACATGGTGATCAGCGATGACCACGGCGGTCTCGTGAGTGCGGTTCAAAAAGCGTTTCAAGGGGCTACTTGGCAGCGGTGTCAGGCTCACTTCCTGCGCAATGTCCATGATCGGTTGCCAAAAGCTCTCAAAAGCGAAGGAACCGAACAAGTGAAGGCGATTCTCTATGCGCCGAATCTGGAAGTCGCTCGAACCTTGCTTAATGCTTTTCTAAAGGATTATCAGGACAAAGCACCAAAAGTGACGGAGCTTGTGGAGGATGCCTTTGATGACGTGACGTGACCGGTGCTTCCTCTACCAGAACCCTATCGACGTCGCCTCCGGACAACTAACGGGATGGAACGGCTCAATGAGGAATTTCGCCGTCGGGAACGGGTTATCCGTATTTTCCCTAACCGCCAATCTGTGATTCGTCTGATGGGCTCTGTTCTTATGGAGAAGGACGAAAAATGGATAGAAGGACGCCACTATCTGAAAATGGAAGACTATTTTGAATGGAGGGCCAAACAGCCAAAATCACCTGATCGTTCGAGTAACGTAACAACTCTTTATCCAGGATAATCACTCTATCTTAGCTAAGGTGAATTTACACATAAAAAAAGACTTGACCCTTACCGGCTGACAAAACAATAAATTTTTCCTAAAAAAACTTGCCAAAAAATGCAAACTATTCTTCATCTCCTGTAAAAAGCATTTTCTAATTGAGAATAAAAAAAGAAAGAACCCCACCTCCATTCATGAAAACAACACACCAAATTAATGTTTTGCTCCTAAAAAAAAACTATCGTAAAATGTACCTTTGACGCAGGTTCCTCTTTCTCCTATAAATTCTAAGCATTTTTCAGGAATTTTTTCAGCGCAAAATGTATATACTTGTATATACATGATCGTGAAGGGTGATATAATAATGTCAAAGGAAAAAGAAAGAGGGGTAGACATGACCACAACTGCAAAAAAGTGGGGCAACAGTCTCGGAATTCGTTTGGCTAAGCCTATCGCTGAGGAAGTTGGTATTCAAGACGGAACCGAATTGACCTATCGAGTTGTAGATGGCGGTATTTTTGTTAAGCCTGTGAAAAGAAAGCCGACTCTTGACGACCTTTTGAAAAAGATTACCCCTGAAAATCGTCATGCTGATCTCTTTCCTGATACGGAAGGGGATGAACTGCTGTAATGTCCAATGTTCCAGATCGAGGCGACTTGGCTTACTTGGATTTCACTCCGCAGGCCGGCCATGAGCAAGCAGGTCATAGGCCGGCTATTGTCCTGTCCCCTTCGTCTTTAATATCAAGACAGGATTTGCCATATCATGCCCGATTACAAGCGAAGTGAAGGGATACCCATTTGAAGTGGCCATTCCAGACGGACTACATATTTATGGAGTTATTTTAAGCGACCAATTGAAAAGTTTGGATTGGCAAGCCAGACATTTTCGTAAGGTTGACGAGGTCCCCGAGGAGATTGTTCAAGAATGCCTTGATAAAATTAAACTTATTCTTTTTTGAGTAATACCGCAGACAAAGATAAGGGTTTATTTAAAGTTCAGAGTGAGCAAACTTTGATCTTATGTTATAACAATGATGTGAAGAGCGTAAAATAAAACCGTCAGTGCTGCGAACACTAACGGAATGAACAATAAAAATCGCATTAGGCAATTAGTACCTGGTGAATGACAAAAAGTAATCCACTGGGGCCAGGAAATCGGGTGGGTTACTTTTTGTGTTTTTTTTTTAGCTACACTGCAATAATTAAGAATCCGAATTGGATCATTAAAGATAGGTAGGTATCGATGTCGATACCGGCACGACCTTCCTTCTCTCGAGCGTATCGCGGGCGAGAGACAGGTAAGGCAGCACACCAACCACCCCCCCGAGCTTCCTTAGCCCACGCCCCAGTTTTGGCCAAGCTTCGGTTCAACGTAGTCTCTCAGCGCAGGACGTGCTCTGGATATGTAGTCCCAACCAATGGCCTGAGCCCCGGCCAAAATTCGGTTCAACCCAGTCTCCAAGCGCAGACCCGCCCGGCCCCCGGCACGCCGGGGTCGCAATCGCGGGCCGCGCTCAGAAATTGCAACCTTTGCCCGCGGCCCAATCTATGGCCGGGGCTCTCAAGACAGTCCGCCGGCTCAGCCCGCGGCCTGAGTTCAGTCCTTAGCAGCCCCCCCCCCCCGGGGCCCGCGCACGAAAATCAAAATAAGCGGTGGAGCTCCTGCAGTTTCTCTTCGCAGTAGCCGTCATAGGGTTCGATGATTTTTCCGACCTGCAGGATTTCGCGAACGGCCAGGAAGTGGTGCTCCTGTTCTAATTCGCCCAGCAGCCGTTCCATTACTTGAACGAGTTTGTGCTCGATCCTATCGATGAGATCGATGACCCACTCGCCGTGAAAGGATGATAGGGAGGAAGGGTTATAGACTTTCATCAGATGAATGAATTGCTGCGCCCGTTCATCAAGCGCTTCCTTTTTTTGGAGCAGCTGATCTAGTTTGTCTATGTAGTCCATGACGTCGCACTGCAGCTCGGCGTTCAGGGCGATCGTGTCCCGGCTGATCATCAGCACGTCGTGGACGGTCGGGTCGGGACTTTTATGAAAAATTTTATTCAGGTGGCTCAGCTGCACGCGCAAATGATTGCGGGCCTGCGGGACGGGGAGGTCGGGCATGAACGCATCGATGATCATGTCGCGTTTCACCGCACCGTGATTTAATATGATAAACAAAAGCAGTTCTTTCGCATAGCGCTGGTTCCATTTACCGTCAATCGGCTTGCCGTTCCATGAAATCCGGATATATGCCCATGATAGTCATCTTCAAAAAATGGCGGTAAGTCGGCTTATACTGATAACCTTTTTCAATGATTGTTTTAAACTCATCAATCATTTTTTGATGACTGCGCGTGACCGGCACCGGGATCTTTTCGCTGGCGATAAAATCATTTAAAAAATTGGCAACGATTTTCGGCTGATCCAGAGCGATCAGGCTTGACGCCTCGGGAATAATAAACCAGCGGCTGTTTGAGATACAAGTCGAATAAACGATACAAAGATGGGCGGGAAAAATCGGATCGAACTCTCCGTGCAGAATCAAAGCTGGCACATTCAGCTGCTTCAATTCATCCATCATGTTGTATGTCTCCCAACTATAGGAGCTCATCAGAATCGCCATGCCTTTTTTATACAGTTCGCCTGAGACGCGCCGAAAGGCTTTTTTTATCAGTTTCGCCTTTTCAGGAGTAACCGGGTAGACGCTGTCCATGACAATTTTTTGACTGAGCAATTCCTGATCAATATCCATCAGCTGAACTTTTGTTTTGTACTCAGCGTTGTAACTGTTTCTGGGAATATAGAATGCCGCCGACATCAGTGTCAGAGAATCAACCAGTTCAGGATGGCGCTTGGCAACAAAAAAACCGAGATTGCCGCCGAAACTGCTGCCGACAAGATGGACTTTGCCGGTTCCCAGCTTTTTAATTAGCGCGATCATTTCCCATTCCAGCTTTTCAAAGGACAAGTCACCATTCGGGGCAGATGTTTTTCCGTGCCCATAGAAATCATAGGTGACGAGATTAAATGATGGGTTAATATTGGGCAGAAGTCTGTTCCATTCTGTCGCGTCAAAACCTATCGTATGAATGAAAAGCAGGGTAGGCTGATTTTTATCAATCAATCCATAAACTGTGTAGTGCAGATCGTACCCATCCATATGAAGCTTTGACAATTTGCTCACCCTCTTTTACCCAACTATCAGTCCGATTCATAAGGATGATTTTTCCGCACATATTTTTTTGAAAAATTCAAAATGATAATGTTATAAAAGTGCATAGAGCGGCAGTGTAATGATGATGTAACGGCCACCGTGTTACGCTGTTTTTATCATCTAAAGGCAGCAGGTTGATCGACTTTAACCGGCCTGATCCAATGATTAATAATCCTATTATATAAAACTTATATACTAAAAAAAAGTAAGATCACAAAAGTATTACCAGAAAGATGCAGGAAAATAGTATTTTTAGTTTTAAAATTTTGTAAAAAAAATAGCATTCTGATTGTAACATGATTGCAACATTCAAAACTGGATTGAAACAAAGGAATGGAACACGATGAGAAAATATTTGTTTTATTTACGGCCAAAAGGACTGAGTGGATTTAACCAGTCACGCGTGTATTTCAGCGCGATTGAAGCTGCAAATATCGAGGATGCCGCCAGGACCTTTGCCGAACGTTTCCAAGCCGTCTATTGCGGAAGAATGAATCTTGAAGATGGAAAATTCCAATTATTTTATACGATTGGGAAAGGCAAGTACAAAGAAGAGATCATGTACGTTGTCATCGAAGAAGTCAAATCGCTTTTTGACAAGCAGCAAATAAAAAACCGTTATTATATTTGATCGCAGCTACGTGACTTGAAGTGCTAATCGATAAATAAAAATGAATACATAACGGGCAGGAAAAGGCGTATTGATTTTCACTTTGATCGCCTTTTTTGATTTGCGGCCGGAATAAAATAGGCCGTGTGGTTTGGACCGTCAACTGCTTTACATTGTTTTCCTTTTTTAACATCATTTGAATGGTGAACGCATCATTTGAGCGGCGAACGCATCATTTTGACCGAGTTCAGTTTTGGGGTCGGTGCTTTGAACAACTTTTGGCGGTTTATATACAACTTTTTGATTTTTATTTACAACTTTCCGCGTTTTATTTACAAGAATTCCGCTTTTTTATACAAGTTGGGTCGAGCCCGGCTTTGGCCCGGTGCTTTAAAACAACTTTCCGCTTTTTATTTACAACATTTGTGTTTTATTTACAAGAATTCCGCTTTTTTATACAAGTTGGGGTTGAGCACGGTTTTGGCCCGGTGCTTTAAACAACTTTCCGCTTTTTATTTACAACATTTCGTATTTTATTTACAAGAATTCCGCTTTTTTATACAAGTCGGGGTTGAGCACGGTTTTGGCCCGGTGCTTTAAACAACTTTCCGCTTTTTATTTACAACATTCCATGTTTTATTTACAAGAATTCCGCTTTTTTATACAAGTTGGGTCGAGCAACGTTTTGGCCCGGTGCTTTAAACAACTTTCCGCTTTTTATTTACAACATTTCGTGTTTTATTTACAAGAATTCCGCTTTTTTATACAAGTTGGGGTTGAGCACGGTTTTAAAGACGGGTACTTTAGCCGGGTTCAGTTTTGACCGTGCCCGGTAATGTATAAGTTGGGCCCGGCTTCGATCAACCTGATTCCTTTGCGTGTGTCCTGAACGGGCGGGTACAGACCCACATCGGGAGACCGTCACCGCATCAAAGTCCCCAAATCGATGCCTAAACCCGTGCCATAAAATAAACTAAAAAAGGACTGCTTCGCCAAGAAAAGCAGTCCTTTAGTCTTTTTTTCTTTTGGTATAGCTTTTTGTTTTTGCGGCTGCTTAAATTTCGGCAGCGGCTAACCGATGGTATTTTGTGACAAGAGGGAACGTTTCATCAATCGTTTCTTCGAGATATGCCATGCTCCACTCCGTTCCGCTTTTCGGCAAGGGCAGCAGTTTTTCTAAATGAGGAAACTGGTGATAAACGGCCGAGAGAGTATGGTAGACTCTGAATTCCGTCCCTTGACCGGCAGCAAGCTGAAAAAGAACCTCATAATCGATCGCGTCATTCAGGACATGGATCAATTGGATGATATCAATGATGTCGGCCCAGGCATACGCGTTTTTCCAGCCGTCAAGGCAAGCCATATAAAGTGTATGTAAGTCGGATAGTTCTTTAACATGCCGGTACGGCGGAACCACCAGGCATGTTGTTCCCAAAAAATAGATGGATTGACCGGCTGTTCTTGAAAAATCATATGCCAATGGATATCAATGCCCTGGGTGAAAGAGTGGTCGGCAAGAATGGTTTGTTCGCTGCCGGAAGCCGTTTCGACATGGCCGGACAGCGGCGCAAAACTCGGTGCCATGCCTAGTGATTGCAGGCAGGAGATAACCTCGCCAATTGGCAGCGGCTGGACATGAATGACGGCCGCCGCCATGCCGCGGGCACTGCTGCTGCCAAAATATTTTTTTTTTCGGCAAAGCGGGCGTTTTTGATTGGCATAACGTCGACTCCGAGGTGCTCGAATTGCTTCAGCAGCGCTTCCATTTGTTTTTTTAATGCGCAGGCATGAGCGGAAGCCCGCTCAGATTCTCGCGCCAACGCAGCTTGAAAAAAGGAAGGCGTCTGCTCGAGCCTCATGTCCTTTTTTAATAGATGATTAATTTGTGGGGCAACGGAAGGAAAGGCGCTGTCTTCTATACTTCTTTATATAAAATCCGGATGATCAGGAAGAGACAATTCCTGATCATAGAGTAGTTGCAAGAATTTACTGAGCAAAAAGGCCACTCCCTTAAGTTAGAATGATTGGCTCAGGCGCAATCTGCATATCACCTGCGTCTCTGTGCGAAGTCTGGTAATCGCAGCAAGGAGTGAAACCATGCACGACTGCCAGAACTCTCTAAAAATAGCTGTAATAATCTCATTAAGCCGCTGCGCCTAACCCAATTTACCAGGCTCCGATCATAAATGCCGAACCTGAATGTTAGGTTTCAGCCGCCTCAATTGGAAGCGGAACGGCTGCGCCTAACTCGAATGCCCGACCCTAACAGCAAGCCGCTGTAACTCGTCCCGCCAGCCTCCAACCGCAAACGCCAAAATTGCCCAACTCCGGCGTACAAGCGGCCGTGCCTCAAACTCGATTATTAGACCGGCTGGCGCACCTAAACTTAATTTCACCGCATCCGGCCCCGATTGTCAGGCATCTAGATCACGAGATGAGCTCCAAAAATGTGCTATTTTTTTGAAAATAAAGATCATACACCGGCACACAGCTGGCAAGCTGCTTCAGTAGGTTCAGAATCCGCTTTGTTTCCAGCGGGTTATAAGTCCAGAAAAAGACTTTGTCCATCAGGCGCAGCAAGGCGTGCGTCTGCTCGAGCCTAACGCGTTTATTTTGGAATGACCGATAGAGAATTTGAATGCTTCCGACCGGGCAGCACGTTTTTCCGTGCATGGATTCCAGCGAGCTGCGGAACGGCGAATCGAAGACGGTGACGCCATCAGGAGTGATTTTCAGGAGCGTCGCTTCGTCGGAAACCATTTGCCTAGGGTAGGAGAGTTTGGCCACCGTTGTTTTCTCCGCTTCGGACTGCCCGGAGAAGATATGCGCCTTGCCGTTTTCGATCACGCAGGAAGAATGAATTAATAGCCCCCAATTATGATAGACAATAAAGGAACTGTACAGATTGATTGAAAGCATGTTTGAGCGCCAAACCATTGTAAACAGAAAGGGTGGCCGTTTGATATTCCGGATCGGCCTCAATTAAATAATCATCGCGCTTAAAAATCAGTTTACGGTCTTTGTTAGTTATGTTAACATCATAAGTGACAAGGGGAGTTCCATACCCGTCCTTGATATGCACCACCATATCAACGGAGGCGTCGGGGATCTTTGTGAACGAATGAAAGTTCTTTTTGAATAAACTCATGAGCGTGGACGAATCAGTTATGATCTGAAAGGTATGTTCACCGATTCTTGTGTAGATTTTATTTCATTTTGGATTCTCCTCATATAAGATTGAAACCATTCAGCGAAGGGATTGGGGGATCTCGTCGCTGATTTGGTTTTTATTGTCAGATTTTTCGATCGATTCCGCTGTTCACCTCAATTATTTCTCATCGATAAAGCGCTTTCCTCCGGTTTTTATTTTAATCACGAACCTAACTTACTCATATGGAAATGATCACCTGTTTTAACAACATCCTTATCCTACAATTTCGAACGTTACACAAACATTACAAATTCGCAATTTCTATCAAAAACAGCCTTTTTTGTGATAAATATCATAGTTTCTAAGAATGAATCATGGATCAATCAATAAATTTGATAGAAAAAAAACAGGATATATTATACAGAGGATATTTAACAGAAAATACAGAATTAATATTGTGAATGGTATTCCCCCTTTGCTCAGAAACGAAACCGGGGACTGAGGCGCCTGCGGCTGAGTGGCTGGAAAATCATTGGTTTTATACGAATGATGCATGAATCGTAATGGTGTAATGGTCGTGTAACGCGGCGGGTGATAGAATGACATACATCACTAAAACGAATGGGATTTGATCATAAGGACGATCGAATCATAGCAGAAATGACCTAACCCTTTTGTTTGGTTAATTAATGAAAAAAAAAGGGTGCTAGTAACATAATTGGATACATTTTAACGACTTCTAGCAGATATTCGGCCAAAATACGGATTATAATAGGAGGAGGCGGGCAAAAGAAGAAAAGAGCCCCATTCCAATGACGAAACGGAAAATGATGAATAGCAGCGGAAGAAAGCCGCCGGATTCAGAATGTCGGAGCAGTAATAGAAAGGCAATAGCACGATGACAATGAAAAAAAAAAGGAGTGCAGAAGATGAATAAGTTTTTATTTTTTGCGATTGCGAGTTTGACGGAAGAAAGACACTCTCCAATCCGTACGCTCATCCGACCGATACGATTCATTCGGACGGTATATCAAGCGCGATCAAAAAATTTTCCAAGAAAAATAAACTCAAGCAAACCGGTTATGACACGTTGAAAGAGAATGAATACCGTGTTTTTTTTTTCAACAAAAGAGTGATGTTCGGCGAGTCCAGGGAGCTGATCTACTATGTGCAAACCGGGGTTCCGGATGGTCCGCAAACGACGATCCCGTATCAATTTGTTAAATAGTTCCAACGTAATAGTTGTTATGAACCTTTTTGTTTGTGAACTAGTAAATATGACCTAAACGTAGTAAAATATACGCTGTTGTCTTTTAGTATGTTGCATTGTTCTGCTTATTCAGGTAATATATTGTAAAAGTTAAAATTCCGACACATTTTATGGTATAATGTCAATATTCAGTGCAAGCAGGAAGGCTTCAATAATCCCAAATGAAAAGGGAGGAGGACTGTTTTCGAAGCGGCCGGGTCTATGGAGTCATCCGTCAGTTTTTGTACAAATTATTATTCTGAAAATTAGAAATAGTTATTCGCACAAATCTGTTAAAGGATCATTCCGATTCTGCTGGCGTACGAAAGAATTTTTAGCGGGCCGACCGGGCTGTGTTTATTTAGGGCTTGAACGGAAAAAGTTTCAACTGCTCATTTGCGGCCGACGGCAAAAAAGAACGATATGAGATAAATATTAAATATTTTCCAGACTCTCAGTAAAGCGGCCTCCGAGTGACTTACAGCTGGAAAAAGCTGTCCGTGCTATATTCAGATTCAGATCGAAAAATACCGGCAGCGGGCAGGAAATCGGAGCTTGCGAGAATATTAAGGATTTTTTACAAAAAAAACACAAAATTTAAACAAGCTCAAGATGAAGACGGCATCTGCACGAACGGGAACGTGGGCAATCAAAGAAGGACTTGGTTTTGATTGATCGTTTTTCCTTGAAATAATTGAGTAATATTTCTTTATGAAGCCCACTTTTGTTTGGAGAACCGCCCGCATTTGACAAAATATGTGCTATAATACCTACTAGAGTTTCTAGAGTTTACCAAATATATTCTCGCGCTTGGAGGACATTATGGAAGAGACGATTAGCCTGAAGGAGATTTTTCATACGCTGAAAAAGCGGGTGGCGCTGATTCTCATTATTACCCTGCTGGCAACAGCGGTCAGCGCATTTGTGACTTATTTTTTCATGACTCCGAAATACGATGCCACAACACAAATTCTTGTTAATCAGAATACGGCAAAAGACAACCTATACAGTACAAATGCCGTACAGACGAACATCCAGCTTGTTAATACATACACAGAAATCATTTACAGTACACCGGTACTGAATCAAGTGATAAAAGACCTGCATCTAAATATGGATGCCAGTGAACTGGAAGGGCTGATTACGACGAATACGGAAGAGAATTCGCAAGTGTTCTCACTCACCGCGGAAACGGACAGCCCGTCGGAATCAGCAAAAATAGCCAATGGTGTCGCCACTGCCTTCAAAGCGCAAGTGCCGAAGATGATGAATGTCAATAACGTCACGGTGCTGTCGAAAGCGCAGCCTGATTACGCACCCGTTAAACCTAAACCGCTGATGAACATCGCCATCGCCTTTATCGTCGGCCTGATGGTCTCAATCGGCATCGCCTTCCTGCTTGAATATCTGGACAACACAATCAAGACGGAGGATGACATTGAAAAAGTGCTCAGCCTGCCGGTTTTAGGAGCGGTGGCACGGATCGACACCCCCCACGGACAATCAGCAAAACAAGCGCATCCGGCCATCAAAAGGCAAGGGGTGGACATGTTGAAGCGTAAAACGAGAAAGTATAAAAAAGTAGAGTCGAAAGAGCGCAGCTTGATCGCTTATTATCAGCCGAAATCGACGACGGCCGAACAATATCGGACGATTCGGACCAATATTGACTTTTCGCAAGTGGACGGCGAATTGAAGACAGTGATGGTGACATCGTCGGGTCCGGGCGAAGGCAAATCGACAACGGCGGCTAATCTGGCGGTGGTAATGGCCCAGCAGGGAAAAAGCGTGCTGCTGATTGATGCCGATTTGCGCAAGCCAACGATGCATTATACATTCCGGCTTGCCAATATCGACGGGCTGACGACCGTGCTGACGAAGAAAAAGACATTGGAAGAGACGGTTCAGAAGACGAATGTTGATCATTTATTCGTCTTAACAAGCGGCCCGATTCCGCCCAATCCGGCCGAACTGCTCAGCTCTGTGGCGATGAAGAGTTTTTCATGAAATTTGCTTTGACATTTGTTTGACATCGTTGTGATCGATACGCCGCCGGTGCTGGCGGTGACGGATGCTCAGGTACTGGCGAACCTCTGCGACGGCACGGTATTGGTCGTGAGAAGCGGACAAACGGAGAAAGAGGCAGCGATCAAAGCGAAAGATTTGCTGGCGAAATCGAAGGCGAAAATACTCGGCGTCGTGCTGAACAATAAACCAGTTCGTAAAGACGATTACTACTATTCCTCTTATTATGGCACTGAGTAATTGGCTGTAGGTGCGAATGTGTGAAAAATTGGTTATTGGAAAGGGATGGCAAGGATGATCGATATACACTGCCACATTCTCCCCGGTGTTGATGACGGGGCGGCGGATGAACAGGTCTCTATTGAGATGGGACGGGCGGCGATGCTGGAAGGCATCACACAGATTGTGGCCACGCCCCATCATCGCAACCGCTCGTGGGATAATCCCAGGTCATCCACGTTAAAAATGGTGGCCACGCTGAATCAGCTGTTTTGACAAGCACAATATCACCGTCACGATACTGCCGGGCCAGGAGCCGCGGATTTTCGGCGAAATGGCCGACGACGGAATCGAAGAGGAACTGGTCACCGTTAATGACGGCCATAAGTACTTGCTTGTCGAATTTCCCACCCACCATGTCCCGCGCTATGCGCAGCGACTGTTTTATGATTTGCAGATGAAAGGCGTCACCCCGGTCATTGTCCATCCTGAACGAAACAACGATATTTTTACACATCCTGATATACTCTACCAATTGATCAATGACGGTGCTTTGTCCCAAGTCACCGCTGCAAGTTTAATAGGAAGAAACGGCAAGAAGGTTAAAAAATTCGTGTCACAGCTGATCGACAACGGCCTGACGCATTTCATTGCTTCAGACGCACACAATGTCGGCGAACGTCCTTTTTATATGAAAGAAGCGTTCGCTGAACTGGACAGGCTGTTCGGAAGAGCCGCGGTGAAGACTTTTCAAGAAAACGCAGAACTGTTGATGATTCATGGCGAATTGGTCAATCGTGAACAGCCGGAACCAATTAGAGAGAAAAAAAATTTTTAGGTATTTTTTAAAAGGGGGAGAAGCAATGAGAATTGCAGTCATTGGTACCGGCTATGTCGGGCTCGTGACAGGTGTTGCCCTTTCGGAAATCGGGCATACGGTCACTTGCATTGATGTTGATCCGGTAAAAGTGAGTCAATTAAATCAGGGGATTCCAACGATCTATGAACCCGGTTTGAAAGATTTAATCCAAAAAAATCTCACAGCCGGCCGTTTGTCTTTCACGTCATATCATCATGAAGGACTTGAACAGGCCGAAGTCGTTTACATAGCGGTCGGCACACCGCAAAGAACTGACGGGGCGGCTGATTTAAAGTATGTCGAGCAGGCCGCATTAGATATTGCCGGAAATATTTCGGACAACGTGATCGTCGTCATCAAAAGCACCGTGCCGGTCGGGACAAACTTTTATATCCGCGATTTTATTAATCAGCATACTAAAGATGGTATTCAAATAAAGATTGCTTCAAATCCCGAATTTTTAAGAGAGGGATCCGCCGTTAAAGATACGTTCCATGGCGACCGGATTGTGATTGGCGCGGAAGACAGCGCCACGGCCGGTGTTATCGAAGCGATTAATCAACCGTTTAATATCCCGGTCTTAAAAACGGACATACTAAGCGCGGAAATGATCAAATATTCATCCAACGCTTTTTTGGCGACAAAGATTAGTTTTATTAATGAAATCGCCAATATTTGTGAAAAGATGGGTGCCAATGTTGAAGAAGTGGCCAAAGGGATGGGCTTCGATCACCGGATCGGTCCCGATTTTTTGAAGGCCGGGATCGGCTACGGCGGATCATGCTTTCCGAAGGACACCAATGCACTCGTGCAGTTAGCCGGCAACCACCATCATGATTTTAACCTATTAAAATCGGTTATTCAAGTGAACAATAATCAACAAAGTTTGTTAATTGAAAAGATTATTCAACGATTTGACGATATTAAGGGTAAAAAAGTTGCGGTACTTGGCCTGGCGTTCAAACCCAATACGGATGACATCCGCGAATCGCCCGCTTTGGTGATGATTCCAAGACTTGTTGAACTGGGAGCAAAAGTGATTGCCTATGACCCGATTGCGATTGAAAATACAAAAAGGCAGTTGAACTGCCCTGTTGTTTATACAACTGAAATAGAAGAGGCGTTAAGTGGTGCCGACTGTACCGTGATAATAACCGATTGGCCGGAAGTCAAAAACTTGGATCTATCAGTATTTAATCGCCTGATGACGGCTCCGATTGTCTTTGACGGCCGCAACTGTTACAGCTTAGACAGTGTCCGGCAGTCGCCGATTGAGTATTATTCGATCGGCCGTCCAAGCAGTATTCCAGAATTAATCGGTTGAGACAAAACATTTAATTATTATTCGGGGGTTTTCAGATGACAAAAGTGAAGAAAGCGATCATTCCGGCGGCCGGTCTCGGCACCCGCTTCCTGCCGGCAACAAAAGCGTTGCCTAAGGAAATGCTGCCGATTGTTGATAAACCGACGATCCAATATATTGTCGAAGAAGCGGTTCAAGCCGGCATGGAAGACATTATTATTGTAACCGGTAAGGGGAAGCGGGCAATTGAAGATCACTTTGACAATGCCTATGAACTTGAACAAACTCTGATTCAAAAAGAAAAATTCGAACTGTTGGAAAAAGTCCGCGAGTCATCCAAAGTGGATATCCATTACATAAGACAAAAGTCACCGCAAGGATTGGGACATGCCGTTTGGTGCGCCCGCAAATTTATTGGTAATGAACCGTTTGCTGTTTTGCTGGGAGATGATATTGTTCAGGCAGAAAAACCATGCATTCAACAATTGGCAGAACAGTATGAAAAAACCGGCTGTTCCGTGATCGGTGTTAAAGAAGTGCCGGACGATCAAACCCATCGCTACGGGATTATTGATCCGAAAGAGCAAAATGGAAGGTTGTTTAATGTTAAGAATTTTGTGGAGAAACCGAAAGAAAACGCACCATCAAATTTAGCGATCATCGGTCGTTATGTGCTGACACCCGAGATCTTTGCATTTCTCGACAAAAAGGAAATCGGTGCAGGCGGCGAAATACAATTGACCGATGCAATCCAAAAATTGAATGAATTGCAAGGTGTCTATGCTTACCAGTTCGAGGGTAAACGTTACGATGTCGGTGAAACTCTCGGATTTGTGCTTACAAACATCGAAATGGCGCTGCAAAACAAAAATATGCAACAAGACGTGCTAAAAGGAATTGAAAACATCCTTCGGGAAAACAAAATACCTTTGGTTTAATGGGGAGGATAAAGGATGGCTTTATCTAAATCACAGGTAGAAGGAGATACGCATTATAGTGAGATAAACCTTGATAAAAAAAAAAAAAAATACTTATTGAATAAAAACGGCAGCCAAAGGTTTTATTTAATAACCAAAAGATTAATAGATATTTTTGGCTCGGTGTTTGGATTATTAATCTATTATCACCAGTATTTTTAATTGTCTCATTGCTTATTAAACTAGAAGATCCTAAAGGTAAAATCCTTTTTAAGCAAATTCGTGTAGGTAAAAATGGACAACTTTTTTACATTTATAAGTTTCGCTCGATGGTATCGAATGCGGAGCAGTTATTAGATGAATTGATGGATCAAAATGAAACAACCGGTGCCATGTTCAAAATGAAAGATGATCCAAGGGTCACTCGGATCGGTCACTTTATTAGAAAAACAAGCATCGATGAGCTCCCTCAACTTGTTAATGTCTTCAAAGGTGAAATGAGTTTGGTGGGCCCACGGCCACCGCTTCCGAGAGAAGTTAAAGAGTACACGGATTATCACAAACAAAGATTACTAGTTAAACCAGGCTGCACGGGACTTTGGCAAGTGAGCGGAAGAAGTAATGTTGGATTTGAAGAGATGGTTGAGCTGGATTTGCAATATATCCAGAATAGAAATATTATATTTGATGCTGCTAAGAATATTAAAAACGTTTTTTTTTTTTTTGTGTTTGGATCAAAAAATGCTTATTAAATATAAAAGGATAAATTCTATTTAATTCATAAGATAATTACAATAAGAAGTTTAAAACTAATTTTCAGGGGGGATCTTGGGGATTAATGATAAAAAACAGCTTTTGGTCTTTTTCAAGCACGATAGGTATGCAATTAATAGGGTTAATAGGGAACATAATTTTAGCAAGATTGTTGTATCCCCAGTTGTTTGGTCTATTAGGAATGGCGACCATTTTTTCGGGGTTAATATTGGTTATTCAAGAAGCTGGGTTTAGCTCTTACATTATTTATAAAAAAGATCTGCATAAAGAATACGTAACAACAAGCTTTTGGATTAATATTTTCGTATCGGTTTTACTTTCGTCAGTACTTTATATACTTTCAGGAATGATATCCGATTTTTTTAATGAGAACGGTTTGAAGAGTATTATTATATTGTTATGCATAGGGATGATATTCTCTTCTTTGGGTATTACCAGTAGAGCAGTTTTAACTAGAAAAAAGGAGTTTGATAAGTTAGC
Source organism: Terrilactibacillus sp. S3-3 (assembly GCA_030437565.1). GTDB lineage: Bacteria > Bacillota > Bacilli > Bacillales > Sporolactobacillaceae > S3-3. Next base: position 3,102,836 of record CP129291.1, on the reverse strand, counting down.
TATTATTGATCTAATATCTCAGTTGTCTTCGACAATAATTTCTATAATTTTTGCGTTTTTTTCATTTTTATTATTTAGCAATAACATCTCGCTTTTTAGTTCTACCGTTTATACAAACAACTTTACTCTTGTTTCTAAATTATAAACTTGTGATTGGACGGTTTAATTCTAATACATTTAAAGAGATCATACCTTATAGTTGTAGAGTGCTTGGAACAAATGTATTTATTTATTTTAATAATAATTTAGATTATTTTATGATAGGTAAATATTTGGGAAGTAGGCAATTAGGATTATATACAATTGCATTTCAATGGAGTGTACTAGCTAGGTTCTATCTTTCTGGTGCAGTCAATAAGGTTTTGTTTCCTGAAATATCTAGAATTAATTACGATTTACGAAAAGTTCGTTATAGATTTTTAAAGGTAATCAACGCATTGTTTTTTTTACATTTCCTCTATGCTTTGGGTTAATGGGGATTGCGGATGAGTTTGTTAGGGTTCTTTACGGGGATCTGTGGGAGGAAGCTATAACAACTCTACAAATTCTCTTAATAGCTGGAGCTATTACTTCTATTGGTACTTTGTCAGGAGCATTATTTCAAGGGCTTGGAAAACCAGAGATTGAATTTAGATTTAACATAGTATCTTTTTCTACGAATTTTGTTTTTATTTATATTGGTGTTAGGTATAGTATCGAAGGAGTCGCTGTTTCAATTTTAATTAATACAGTTCTTTTGGAAGTATATAAGACAAAATTGTTAATCTTTCTTACAAAAATTAAAATTAAAGAATATCTTAGTGCATTTTTACCTAATTTTTTTTCCTCTTTAATAATGTTTGTTGAAGTTTTGTTTGTAAAAAAAAAATGCTAGACGGTATTTTTAGCGAATTAACAACTATGATAATATTAATTGCCGTTGGTACTGTTAGTTATTTTTTTCATTAGCGGTAAATAGAAAACAGTTTATATATATATATATAATACCACTAGGGGTTTCATCAAAAAGACGAGTAAAAAACAAAAAATTTAATGAGTTGGTGTGGTGTATGGTTTTAATAAGGATATTATACGTAACACATTCGTCCAAGAAGGGCGGGGCTGAACAAAGTATGATTCATCTTATTAATCAAACAAATTTAAATAGATATAGATTGTACATTCTGTGCCCCCCTAATACAGAGTATCTGGATGAAATTAAGGTGCCAGTAGAACTAATTTCGATGAATTTAAATAGTGTAAAGAGAAGTTTTGGCATAGTTTATTTGTATAAGCTAATAAAAATCAAAAGAATCATAATTAAAAATAAAATCAACATTATTCACGCAAATGGGTGGAGAGCGCCATGGTATATTGCCCCTATGAAGTATTTGTCAAATTGTAAAATTATTTGGCACCATAGGGATGTGATGAATTCCAGGCTTTACAATAATTTCTTCCAATTTTTTTTGACAATGTTATATGCATATCGAAATATGTAAAAAATACGCTTACCAAAAAGTCTGAGCGAAATTATTCTGTTATTTATAACGGAGTGGAAGTTGAAAAAAAAACGTCTATTTAAAGAAGGATAAGAAGAAAAACGGTGTTTTTGTTATTAGTTCAGTTGGTAGAATTGTTGAATGGAAAAGATTTGATTACATTATAAAGGCAGTCAAAATTTTTTCGGATAGAATCAAAAGTCGAAATTGGATTTTTCAAATTATAGGTGATGTATCAGTCGATGGTTCAAAAAAGTACTTAGAATCATTAAAAAAAATGGTCAATGATTATAATCTAAGTGACAATATAAAATTTTTAGGTTACCAAAAAAGGCCAAGTGAATTTATGAAAGATAGTGATTTGACGATTAATTTTTCTGATCGAGAGCCCTTTGGAAGAGTTATAATTGAATCTTTAATTGTGGGTACTCCAGTAGTAGTTGCAAATTCTTCTGGTGGAGCACCAGAAATTATAAAAACTGACAAACGGTGGATGGATCTGTAATGACGGTGATATAGAAGATTTAGCAAGTACAATTGAGTCAATTTATAATCTAGATAATAATGTTTATCAAAATATTGTTAAATCGGGAATTGAAGGTGTCATTAAGAATTTCGATATGAAAATTATCTATAATCAGGTAGAAAATATTTATCAAAGATTGTTATTAGGTAAATAAATTAAATTTAATCAATGTTATTTTGAAGAAAAATAAACTTTTCCCCTTTAAAAGGTACAAATAAGGTTTGCAAAAAAGAATATTCTATTATTCCAGTATAAAATAATTATATTTAAAGGAGTTTAGTATGGAAACTACATGGAAAAGTGCTTATCTACTTTTCTTGTTATTAATAAGTACTTATCAGGATTTCTTTTTATCTAATTATATAGGAGATATTGCAAGAGCACCAATAATATTACTGCTACCATTTTTTTTTTTTGGGAGAATTATTCTTATTTATAAAAAAAAAGACAGTTCAAATGACAAGAATGCAAAGATACTTATGGAACTTTATTGTTTATTTAGTGATAATTTCAGTAATCACAGATATATTTTTTGCATTCGATGGCGTATATTCTTTTTTTGGAAATTCTCTTTTTTCAAAGGCAATTAGAGTTTTACTATATTTTCTAATTATATTTTTTTACATTCGTCATGTATTTTTTTTATTTATGTCTTTACCAGAAAAATATATTTTTTGGGGTATTTATTTGTTTACAAACATTATTATATATTATCCTCATCATTGAATATTTGACAAAGCCGAACGCATTTTCTATTTTACATACATACACACCTTATTACAGGATTAGGTTATTAACAAGCGAAAGTAGTTATAGTGGCCCTATAATAATAACGATCTGTACTATTAATTTTTATTTAATAAGTAAATTAAAAAAATTAATTATTAAAAAAAAAGGATTATTTGTTTACACTCTCTTTTCTTTGTTTTATATACTATATTTACTAATTCCAAAGGGTACATAATTGTTTGTATTATATCTTTGATAATTATATTTATGAAGCAGCTTGTGAAAACTCAATCTAAAAAATATATCTGTCATGATTTTATCTTTAATTATTGTCCTAATCTTGTGGAATTATTTTCTTGGCAGGGTCGGTAACTCATTAGTTGAAGACGTAAATGAATATACTTCTGTAAGTACAAGAGTTACTACATTCTTAATTACTATAATAACCTTTTTTCATCATCCTTTGGGAATAGGATTCTCGGTTTATCCATATTATTTTGAAAAATATAGTGAAATAGCTATGAATGGGGCAAAAGTCATTATTGGACATTTTTTTGGAGTTAGCAGTTTGAATTTTTCTGAAATCTTTTCTTATAATTTTACTGATAAGAATATGGGTGCCAAAAGTGGCTTTATGCAATGGTTACTCTATGGTGGTATTGGAGCATTAATATACTTTTACAAAAGTGCAACTTATATAAAAAAAAATTATTAGTAGTAAAATATTAGAGTTTGGTTGGGTCTTCATATGTTTATCAGTTGTTTTTTATATATCATTGGAAATTAAATTTGAAATATGGTTTTTTATTGCTTTTATTGAGGCGGAATATATAAAAATAGCAAACACTAAAGGAGATATTCAATTAAAATGATAAAAATATTGATTGTTGCTGGAGATTTCCCATATCCTCCTAATCATGGGGGGAGAAAAGATATTTGGGAACGAATAAAGTTACTAAAAAAAATGAATTATAAAATAAATTTAATTACCGCACTGTACGATACTAATGTTCCCCTAGAAGACTTAGAAATTGTAAAAAAATCAGTGAATGAAGTTAGAATTATAAAAAGAGAAAAAAGATTGCGATACATGTTCTCATTATTGCCATACCAGATAAAATCAAGAAAAAACCTAAAAAAAAAAAAACTTTAAAAGGAAAAATATGATTTTGTTATTTTAGAGGGTGAGGATGTTTTACCTATTATTTGGAATAGAGATTTAAAAGGTTCTAATCATATAATTTATAGAATGCATAATAATGAAGTTAATTATTTTAAAGCGTTATGTAATAGTGAAAGAAATTTCCTTAAAAAGATCTATTATTATATCGAATCATTGAAATTTAGCTATGTCAAAAATAAATATTTAAAATCATTTGAAAATATTTGGTTTATATCAAAGGATGAAATGAAGAACTATAAATTTAACAATATTAATGGACTTTTTGTACCTCCCCAAGTTGAGAAAAAAAGTTTAAAAATAAAAAATATTTACGACAATAATGTTCTTTTTTTAGGATCTCTATTTATGATAAATAATCAAGAAGCAATAATCTGGTATTTAAAAAATATCCATGATTTTTTAAGCGAAACAGTTAATGACTATAAATTGACTATAGCGGGTAATACTCGTAATCAAGCTATAGAATGGCTTAGAAAAAAGATAAGAACATGTAAATATAATAACAATATTCAAATTTATGATACACCTAGTGATCTTGAAGATATTTATAAAAATAATTCAATATTTATAAATCCTATGCTAAATGGAGCTGGTGTTAAATTAAAAACCATTGAAGCAATAAAATATGGATTATTAATTGTATCAACAAAAATCGGTATAGAAGGAACGGGACTCCGGAACGGGGAACATGTTTTAGTTGGAAATGATGTTGAGAAATTTAAGATGGGTTTGTTGAAATTAATTAGAATGGATTATTCAAAGAAAAAGCAATTGTCACTGAACTCTCAAGAATATATAGAGGAGGAATTCGATAATACAGATAAAATAAAAAAATATTTAAATGATTTAGTAGAAATTGATAACGAGAAATCGTAATGATTTATTGAAATTTAAATTGAAAAGGTGTGCTTTAAATGAAGGTTCTTCATGTTTGTGAGTATGTAAAGGGTGGGATTGCTACCTATTTAAAGGAAGTAATTAGATTTCAAAAACATGATGCAAGAATTTCAGAAGTTAGCATAGCTTTAAGTAGATATAATTCAGATGATATAGGTTTAGAATTTAGTGATTTAAATGTTTACTACTACAATTATAAAAGAAAATCAAGATACTTTTTAAAAGCAATTTTACAAATCAAAAATATAATTAACGAAATTGAACCGGATGTGATTCATATCCATAGTACTTTTGCAGGGGTGTTTGTAAGAACAATTTATTTTTTTAAGAGAAAAAGGCCAAAGATTGTTTATTGCTCTCACGGTTGGTCTTTTCTAATGGAAACCAATATTCTAAAGAGATTTTTTTACGGTATGATTGAGCGTTTGCTAACATATAAAACAGATCTAATAATAAATATTTCGAAATATGAATTATTAGGTTCGCTAAAGTATAGAATTCCTCAAAATAAATCTGTTGTAATTTATAATGGATTAACCAGTAAAACCAAAAAAAAAGAAAATATTGATATTAAATTAGATGAAGACTCAATAAATCTGTGTTTTGTGTCGATTTGATGAACAAAAGGGATTAGATATTCTAGTTAATTTTATAAATAATAACGTGTTTAATAACATTAATCTATATTTAATAGGCGATGGAGTTTTGAATTCATCAAATATAACCCTTAATAATAACATAATACCATTAGGATGGGTTAATAACGATATTATTGACAGCTATTATGAAATATTTGATGCAGTAATAGTTCCTTCAAGATGGGAAGGATTTGGTTTAGTAGCGATTGAAGCGATGCGAAACAAAAAAGCTGTTATAGCTAGTAGAAGAGGAGCGCTTCCAGAGATAGTAACAGACAAAGTAACTGGATATTTATTTGATTTAAACGATCTTAACCAATTGAAAAATTTGTTTGTCAACCTAGATAAAGAGAAATTAAAGGTTCTAGGGGAAAATGGATATAAAAAATTTATTGAACAATTTTCTAGCAAAAAAATGAATAAAAGAATAATAAAAGAATATATAAGATTGTTATCAAGTAAAAAAGAGATCAGGATCGTATGTTGTTAACAAGTAAATGTAATTGAAAGCATAAAGAATATTAAATATTAATAGTACTTTTCGTACAATAAAGGTTACTATAAGGGGAGAAAACATGAGAATATTTTTTTTTTTACTATAAAAAATATTTTTTTTGGCATTGCTTATTTTATATTAAATTCAATAAGGATTTCGAGAGTAAAGAAGGGTAATAATACAAGAATTTATTATAATGTTTTGGTCAAAGAACCACAGAATATAGTAGTGGGTAGTAATTCATTTATTAATAATGGTTGCTTTTTGTGGGCAGCTCCAGGTGGGAAAATAATTATAGGTGATGACGTTTTGTTTGGCCCATCGGTTAAAATTATTGCCTCAAATCATGGTACTTCACTAAATAATGTAATATGGAAGAATCCATGGGAAGATGGTGATGTTAATATTGGTGATGATGTATGGATAGGAGCAAATGTAGTGGTATTAAAAGGGGTTACAATTGGAAAAGGAGCGTTATTGCTGCAGGAGCAATTGTAAATAGAGATGTTGATCCATATACTTTCGTAGGCGGCGTCCCTGTCAGAAAAATCAAAGACAGAACTTAAATCTTAATAAATTATAAGAGACGTAAAATCAAACAATGTAATTTTTATCTGGTTTAATTACAATTAGAACTGAGTCTGGTGAAAGCACTATTATAAAATCTAAGTAACTGACATGTATCGAAACGATTTTGTAATAAGCTTTGTAATAGATTTATAAATCATAAAACTAGAAAAAAGTATTGAGCTTAAGAACAATTTTTTTCAAATAGACATTTTCTTTGAATAAGCTCTTCCTGAGGGCTTGTTCATCAGTTTAACTAAATCAATGCCCGGCTGTTTATGTTACGGTGTTCAAATTAACTCAAACAAAAAAAAAGCTTTTTTAAGAAAAAAGCGGATGCTTAAGCTACTCGCTTAAAGCTAGAGATGCTGGCTCTTCGCTTTTTACTGTTGAAAGAGCAACTTATCATCAGGGTTTGGTAGTTTCATTCAGTTCTAGTTTGCCGTCAGGATTTTGCAACTTTCACTAATAAGTGAAAAAACCAATGAGGACAAGGGAATAGGTTCAATTGCTAGCTCAATATTCACCAACTGTAACATAATGGTTGAAGTGCCACATTAATAAGATATGAGATATTAGACTAAATACTAAATAGCGAAGAGCCGAGATGCTTTGGTATTTATCAACTTAACTTTCGCAGTCTAAAAATCGAGTCGAAAGCTGAGTGTTACACGCTCCATTGTTTGTGACTTAGGGAGCTTGACTCAATAGAAAGACACCTTACTTTTTGGTATAGTGAATCTGTCGCAATACACTACCAAATAGAAAAGGTGTCCTCTACATGATAGCGAATTACACACAAAAGAATCAACTCCCTGAAGAAATAAAAGCAAAATTTGATGAACTGCAAGTCTTGAAACATCTTCGTCAGGCAGGCATCGTTAAGTCTTTTGGCTTTTCCTGCGGCTATCTCTTCCAACTCGTCTTTCGTCTGATCTTTACCCAGAAAAACTGGTTTCGCTTGCTGGAAAGCCACAAGGCCGCAGATTTACCGGGCAAAGATACGGTCTACCGCTTTTTAAATTACCCGAAGTTTGCCTGGCGTCGATTTCTGCTGGCACTCAGTGTTTTCACAATCACAAAAGTCAGCCGCTTAACGCGTGCTAATCATACCAAAGTGCTGATCGTCGATGATTCGTCTTTTTATCGTGATCGCAGTAAAAAGGTCGAGCTCCTGGCTCATTGCTTTGATCACGCGAAGAAAAGGCACTATAAGGGATTCCGTATGTTAACCTTGGGCTGGTCCGATGGGACAACCTTCATGCCCGTTGACTTTTCGTTGCTGAGCTCCAGCAAAGAGAAGACCCGAATTAACGGCATCGATTCAACGATTGATAAACGTTGTTCAGGCTATAAAAGACGGGTGGAAGCCCTGCAAACGGCACCGGAACAAATTCCAAATATGGTCACGTGCTCTGGACAGCGGAATTGAAGCGTCCTACGTCTTGATGGACAGCTGGTTTACCCAGCAGCCGCTGATTCGATCGCTGGCCGATCAAGGCATCCACGTCATTGGCATGGTGAAGCCGACCAACCAACGCTACCGAGTCGGTTCGCAATGGGTAGGATTAAAAACACTATATCGATTCGCAAAACCGGTGATCGGCTACAAAGGCGTTTTACGTTCGATTCGTACCCAAATGGCGAACGAAGTCCCGGTCAAGGTTGTATTCATCCAAAACCGTAATAAACAAAGCGAGTGGCTGGCCATTTTAAGCACTGACTGCACCCTGACGGAACAGGAAATCATCCGGACATACGGCATGAGATGGGATATTGAACTCTTTTTCAAAGCAACCAAGTCTCTTCTCAAACTTCAAAAGGAATTTCAAGGCCGATCCTATGATCTCCTGATTAGTCATACGACGATTGTCTTTTCTCGTTTCATCCTTTTGTCCTGGCAGAATCGCTGCAGTACGGACGTTCGAACGTTAGGCGGCATGTTTTATGAACTTTGCGACGAAATGAACGAGCTAGATTGGGCAGTTGCTTTAACGCAACTGCTGGTCATTCTACAGGATGCTTTAACAAAAACAAAGAAGGCAATCAAAAAATTAGTGACTCGTCAACTCCAACAATGGATGGACCGTTTGCCTCATTACATCAAGACTTATCTACCTAATTTGAGCTGCGAAAGTTGAGTTATCAAATAAAAACAATGTCAGAGAACAAATGTCGGAGAATGTAATATTTTCAAAAGCACTATATCAGTACATAGATTTTGGAAAAACGAAAGCGAGTCATTGCGACATCACAAAAAAAAAAATCTACTCTAAGCACAGAAAAAAATTTCAAACATTTAAATGAAAGAATTATCGAATAGAGTGCGTTTAAAGGATCTCATAAGTTAGACATTGGAACATTGATGCAATTCTATTAAAGAAGAAAATGCCGCGTTGTTTTTAGGAGTACAAAAGACCAGCTTATTCCATGAAAAACTATGTTTGGATTAAATCAAAGTAAGATTTTGCTATAATACTAACCCTATTCTTATTGAAGCGGTAATCCACAATTTTACAATTTAAATGCTTAGATGGTTACGCTAAGGCCGAACTTTATGTGTCATTGGGGCGTTCGGAAATTATTCAAAATATTAATCGCATTTTTTAGGTTGACACTATTATCTATTAAAGAAAAAGGAATGAACAAAATCTTGAATAGAAAGACTTTGAATTTAATTAGAATATTCAGGGGGATGCTTTTTAGACGCAAATTAACACATTGTGGGAAATTACTAAGGGTTGTTGGAAAAGCCCGTCTCTCTAAAAGTGAAAATACGAAATTGATAATTGGTGATTATGTTACATTATATCAAAATGTTTCCTTTTTTTTGGACAAAGAAAGCGCCAAAATAATTATCGGTGATAGAACATATATCAATAGAAGGACTGAAATTAGTGTAAAAGCAGCATAGAAATAGGGAATAACTGTGCAATTTCTTGGGATGTAGTAATTACTGATACAGATTACCATTCTATTAACAAAAAAGAGGATACTTCTCCTGTTATAATAGGAGATAATGTATGGATTGGTTGTAGAGCCTTAATTTTAAAAGGCGTTAAAATTGGCAGCGGTTCAGTGGTTGCTGCTAATGCGACGGTTACCAAAAACGTACCAGAAAACTGTTTAGTAGCGGGAACTCCAGCACAAGTAATTAAAAAAAATATTAGTTGGAATTGATATTAATATATTACATATTATAGCCAGCGTAAAAAGTTAATAAAGTGATAAAAAAAGAGACAGAGAGAGTGATTTGTCCAAGGTTGCAATTAATGTGATTTATACAATGTGAATTTAGATGATGTTTTTACACTCCCATAATTGGATGAATATGAAGTAGATTTTAGAGGGCATAAGAAGCTAAATCAATTTTTTTTAACCACCTAACTAATAAACGTGTTGACGAATTGGAACAACACACTACTATTAACAATTAACTAAATTCCATGGATTGCATGATATATACAATATTAAGTTAAGTGTATTAATTAATAACACTGTCTCTAAAATGAGTATTTAGCTATCATGGAGGTGTAAATGTGTTAAAAAATAAAGGATACTATTATTTTAGCATTTTGTTATTAACGACTATTATATTAATTATTATAGCTTCTGGCGTACGATATTTAGTTAATGAAAGGGATACCCCAAAAATACCTAAGATTGCACAGGATAAAAATGCTAGCATTTTATTAAAGCAAAAGGGGCTATGGGTAAATGTGGTAAAGGATTTTCATGCAGACAAAACTGGAAAAACTGATTCAACATTAGCTATTGAAAAAGCTATAAAGTTTGCACAATCTAAAAAGATTCCTTTATATTTCCCCTCAAATGGAATTTATAAAGTGACTCATACCTTGAATATTGATATTTCAAAGACTGCATTACTATCAAATGGTGCAACTCTTGATTTTAGAAATTTAGCTGATGAGACGGCGATTCATCTTTATAGTACTGTCAATTACAACAATAGGTTTTTAAATACAAAAAAAGCATTAGATGGTATTTATATAATAGGGTCTATTGATCCAGTAAATAAATTGCAAGGGAAGACCGGCTTGCTTTTAGGTGATAGTAAATTTAATTCAGATAATTTTTCAATTGAGCATTGTGCAATTGATGGGTTTGATAACAATATTAGATTTACTGATAATGCTTGGAGAATTTCATTCAGTCATATTCAATCAAGATGGGGAAGTGTATACGCCCCTCCTGGGTTAAAAAATATGGGTGAAAATATAAATTTTGAGGATTGCATGTTTGCTGATGCATTAGCAGACGTACAATTATATACGGGTTCATTTCATTTTAGCCATACATCATTCGACAATTCGACTCTGAGATTAGGAGGAAATGCTACAGCTCATGTTATCTCTTCACACTTTGAAAATCCTGGTTCTAGGAATCCCACTAAAAGATTCGTTAGTATTGAGAGCCCTGATTCACAGGTTTTTCTTACAGATGTTGATATTTTTACTAAATAAGCCACAAAACGGTGATTACAAATCCGCTTTGTTTTACGTATTAAATGCAAATAGAGATCGAGGACTTGTTATTAATGATATAAATTTATCGTTCTGGAATTACTATAAACCATATATTAATGATAACTTGGCTACTCTTGTGGCAGGAGGTGGACGTGTACAATTTAAAGGTGGTTTTATCTCCGAAATAAATGGTGTAAAAAGTAACGGGTATATAGTTTCCCAATCGTTAAATGTCGTTTTTAACGGGGATGCGGAAGGCGATAATACTAATGGATGGAAGGTATCAGGGCAGGGAAATTTCTCGATAGATAAAAATGTTCATAAGAATGGGGAAGGATCGTTTAAAATCGATGTTAATAGTGGTCAGTCACTAAATATAAAACAGGAGTTTCGAGTTAGACCATCTCAAACAATATTGTGTCAATATTGGCAAAAAAGTCTGATTAGAGGTCAAAATACTTTATTCAGTGTAAAAATTGATTTCTATACTAAAAAAATGGCACATATATTAGTTCACTAGTTGGGAATTCTACTTCAAAGACAGTGGATTGGACAAATGTAAATAATATAAAAGGTGTGAGTCCTACAGGTACAGATCATGCAGATATTTCAATATCTGCCCAAAATCCCTCACCTTTTCCATCAAAACTATGGATTGATGATTTAATAATAAATGTGTTATAAACAAAACACGTAACTTATTATGTGCTTTTCTTTTCTTAATGAATAATATAATTTTGATTATAAATTAAAGGAGTCAAAAAATGCCTATCAATATCTGGATGTGTCCAAAAGAAAGTTTAACAAATAAATACAATGAAATTTTGTCAAAGTCTCTCGAAAAAGAAGGAATGAATGTTCACAATTTTTCTATGAAGGATTTCTTAAAAGTTAAAAAGGGAGATATTTGTTCATTTTCATTGGTTACATCCATTTTATCAAAACAGAATAAAATTAATAATGTATTTTAAAATTGTAATGTTTCTTTCAATATTATTTTTTTTGAAGTTGAGAAAAGCCAAAGTTGTTTGGACAGTTCATAATCTATATCCTCATAAATATAGATGGAAAAGATTGGAAAAGAAGGTTAGAAAAATCATTATGTCTAGATGTGATAAATTAATTGTCGCTGCTTATTCGATTAAAGCATCTATAATAAATGAATTCGGTATAAGCTCTGATAAAATAGATGTTGTATTACATGGCCACTATAAAGGAGTTTATCCAACAAAACATAAGGATTTTCGTGGAGAATATAACATTAATCCCAAAAAAATTATATTTTTATTTGTAGGTGCAATTAAAGAATATAAAGGAGTATTAGAACTTCTGGATAATTTTGTGAAAATAGATAATAGCAATGGACATTTAATAATTGCTGGGAAAACTTATGATAACATGGAACAGTTAATTGAACCATATATTGGACATAAAAATATAACATTTGATTTACGATTTATACCTGATGAGGAATTGAGCGATCTGATAACTAGTTCTGATTATGTAGTACTCCCTTATAAAAATATAACCACATCTGGAACAGCCATATTAGCAGTATCCTTAAAAAGGAAGATAATATGTCCGTCATCTCCATTTATGAAGGAATATTTTGATAGCCACACAGCTATAATGTATGACAGTAAGAGGACTAATGAGTTAATGAATATACTGAAAAACTGTTTATATCAACACAATCAGGTAATTCCCGAAAATTCATATCAGAACTTTTTACATAAACTTAGTTGGACCAATATAGCAAAGCAAATTAAGAGTATTTATTATTCAATCTAATTCTGATTAGAGTGAATTAAAATGATAATTGACTTATATATAAAAAAAAAAAAATTAGATCTTTAGTCACTTTCTGTGACATATAAATATTTAGGGGCATGAAAGAACTCTCGTGAATTCTTGTCAATACGTTGGATAGCCAAACTAAATAGATAAATTTACGAATAAAAGTAAGCGTCAAATAGTGGACACCTTCTTTTAAATTGGCATCCATGCGATAATTCTCCTATCAAATCATTATCAGGAGCATGATTCATGACACGAGACCAGCTTACCGAACTTTGGCAAAAACGGATGAATGATTTCGAAAAGAGCGGCTTGACCGGCTTACAGTGGTGCGGAGCGCATAACATTAAAATCAGTCAATTTCGCTATTGGCGGAGAAAACTGCATTTGACTCACCCTATTCAATCATCAGGTCGTTGGACATCCCTATTAATTGAAGATGAAAGAAAGGACGGACCGCTGCTCATTCACTTTGGTCAGGCAAGAATTGAAGTGCATTCGGGCTTTAATCCGGATTTACTTGCGGATGTCGTCCGAGTGCTGTGTTCCTTATGATTCAATCGTCTGCTATTGAAAATGTCTACTTGGTTAAAGGCAGCACGGACTTGAGGAAATTCAATTGACGAGTTGTCCGTCCCTGTTCAAGAGGGTTTTCAGCTTGATCCTTTTTCTCCTTGTTTATTTGTTTTCTGTAACCGTAAACGGGACAAGCTGAAAATTCTCCATTGGGAATACAACGGATTCTGGCTTTATTATAAACGATTGGAAAAAGGAACGTTCAAATGGCCAAGCCGATGATTCCTCTCATTCTTTAAAAATCAGCTGGCGTCAGCTTAACTGGCTGCTGTATGGCTTGTCCATTCAGCAGCGCCAAGCGCAAAAGCCGTTACCGCACGAACAATCATCTGATTTTTTAAAAAAAAGAGACAAGGATCACGTTTTCTATTATAATGAAAAAATGGAAAACAAAACGGCTGTACTCTCTCCCACAATTGAAGCTCTTCAGAGTGAACGAGACTCGCTGAAAAAACAGGTCGCTGAACTGACGCTAAAGCTGAAATGGTTCGAAGAACCATTTCGTCTCAGCCAAAAACGCCAATTCGGCGTCTCAAGCGAGAAAACTAATCCGGATCAGCTGTCGCTTCAGCTCTTCAATGAAGCGGAAAGCGAATCCGATCCTAAAGTTCTCGAACCCACCCTCGAACCCACCGTAGAAACCATTACTTATAAACGAAAGAAAAAGCAAGGTGGATGCCAAGAAAGACTGGAAAATCTTCAGGCAGAGGTTAAAGTCACCAAGCATGTCCGTCACGTCTATGCCTGCCGGCATTGCGAACATGAGGCTCTTCAGACACCGATCGTGACGGCGAAGGCACCAAAATCGATATATCCCAAAAGTTTGGCTTCTCCTTCGGCGATGGCGTATACGATGTGTTAAAAGTATGTGGATGCCAGCCGCTTTATCGTCAGGAGCAGCACTTTAAGCGATTGGGCGTGGCCCTCTCCTGACATACATTTTATAAAAATGCTTATTATACAGATCGTATAACATGCCTGAGGAATGCCTTTTCCATTTTACTAGTTAAACCAAGTTTAACGCCTTTAGAGGCCGCTAAGGCACATTATATCACTCTTTTATTTGGGTATTAATTTAAAGGTGATCTAATTATAACTATATCCTAACCATCTTCCGAACTGCCCACTTGAAGTTAGATATTAAAATCTAATTCAGGGGGCAGCAACGGGACATAGACTATTTAAATTCTTCTACGAGATGGTAAGATGGTTTCCTAATCGACAAAACTCTTGAAAAATGATTACGACCGCTTTTCTCCAAAAGGTCCATCCGACTGTAAAAAGAGTAAAAAAAAAACGCGTTGTCTGATATACAGAAACGCGCCAATGGTTGGCAAAAAGGTAAAAGTTCTCCTATTTCTGTCACCAATGAGTGAAGAGGTGAAAGGTGCCGCCCAAGATGTTTTCATGGAGCGTGATTGCTTGACAGCGAGCTTCTGTAGAAGTGGTATGTAAGAAAAGAGTGAAAGGGAGAATCTCTTTTGTATAGGAAAATTTTTTACCACACATTTTTTTTTTCCCTGTCAAGCGGTGCTCATGCATCAAAACGTAAGCGTCAAATAACCCACACCTATCAAAACCATTCGATTTTGTGATGGGTGGCTAATTTTCTACCCTTAGTCAAGTGCAGTTAAAATAATTGGTAGAACACCGAATATTCTTGGACTACCAGTTAAAAAAGGGGCCATGATCCGCCGTTAGGCGATAGATCCGACAAAAATAAAAAATGAATTGGGCGGGGAGCCTGAACATACCTTTGAAAAAGGTATTCCAAAGAACGATCCGCTGGTACTTGGATAACAAAGACTGGCGGAAGCCAACCTATCGGATAAATACAGAATGAGGTGACAGGCGGTGGGCATCAGCATCATGTTTATTACCATTTTATTTTGATCAAAAGTTGACGGTATCGCCCGTCCAATCATTGCCATATTATAATGTCCGTAGAATATATCTGGCAATGATTTTTGAGCGGGGGTATCAATCGAAGCGTGGTAAGGATGATAATAAAATGACTGCAATGAGTCTGTCTGCCAGAAACAGTCTTATTTTTTTGGAACAGGCGCGGACATGATCCCCGTCAAACGACGGTCAATAAACGCGATTATTTTCTGAATGTATATAAATGACAGTAACAAGTTACCTTCTCAAAAAACCATAATACTGTCTACTAGAGGCAGTCTTATTTTTGAAAATAAGTGGACACTATCCTCGTCAAACTTCGGTCAATAAACGCAGTCATCTTCCGGACATTTATGAATGTCAGTAACATGTTTTTTTTTTATTCGATCTGGGAATAAAAAAAAAAACGTGTGTTAATATTACTAATCTTTGTTTCTTTGTATCATAATCTTTTAATTTTTCATATAAATTTAGAAAAAGTCTAAAACCATGATTATTTTTGTTCTTCAAAATTCTTATGTGGTCATAGTTCCAATATAAAGATCCTTTTTGATAGGGGTAGGAGATAACGCTATTCAAGTGTGGAAATTCACGATATACAGTTGAAATTGTATTATTTATTCGGTGAAATGTCTTTTGTGAATCTGAGTAATTTAATAGTGAACAGTAATTAATTTTACATTGTAATCCGTGTATAAGTTGAACGATGTCGGGTCAAGTCTTTTTTTATGTGTAAATTCACCTTAGCTAAGATAGAGTGATTATCCTGGATAAAGAGTTGTTACGTTACTCGAACGATCAGGTGATTTTGGCTGTTTGGCCCTCCATTCAAAATAGTCTTCCATTTTCAGATAGTGGCGTCCTTCTATCCATTTTTCGTCCTTCTCCATGAGAACAGAGCCCATCAGACGAATCACAGATTGGCGGTTAGGGAAAATACGGATAACCCGTTCCCGACGGCGAAATTCCTCATTGAGCCGTTCCATCCCGTTAGTTGTCCGGAGGCGACGTCGATAGGGTTCTGGTAGAGGAAGCACCGCCGTCACGTCATCAAAGGCATCCTCCACAAGCTCCGTCACTTTTGGTGCTTTGTCCTGATAATCCTTTAGAAAAGCATTAAGCAAGGTTCGAGCGACTTCCAGATTCGGCGCATAGAGAATCGCGCCTTCACTTGTTCGGTTCCTTCGCTTTTGAGAGCTTTTGGCAACCGATCATGGACATTGCGCAGGAAGTGAGCCTGACACCGCTGCCAAGTAGCCCCCTTGAAACGCTTTTTGAACCGCACTCACGAGACCGCCGTGGTCATCGCTGATCACCATGTCAACGCCTTTTAGACCGCGTGATTTCAGCCAGTCAAAATAATTTTTCCAGGCGTCGGTGCTTTCGCTGTCATCGATTTTCAGACCTAGAATCGTTCGGTATCCTTTGTCGTTGATACCGTAGCTGATCAGCACGCCACAGGAGCGGACACGCCCGTTTTCTCGTACCTTCGTATAAACCGCATCAACGAATAGGAACGGATAGTTGCCCCTCAAAGGACGGTTATTCCAGCCTTTAACCACTGGATCCAGCTGCCCGCAAAGATCCGATACAGTCGTTTTCGAAAAGTCTGTGCCACAAAGCTCTTCAGTAATTTGACTTACGCGACGTGTGGAGACGCCGTTATAACCATCTCCATTAGGGATAGAACCAGCGCCTGCTCACTGCGCTGGTAACGCTTAAAGAGATCAGTAGAAAAATGGCCATTACGCAGGCGGGGAACATTGAGTGAAAGAGTACCCACGCGCGTCTTGAGTTGACGGGGATACGAGCCGTTACGGTAGTCCGTCCGTGCCTCACTGCGTTCGTACTTTTCGGCGCTCACCTGCTCGCCGGCCTGTGCTTTTAAAACTTGATTTAAAATCGTCTCCAAAAGGATATTCATGCCCGATTCTTTAGAATTACCAAGAAATAATTGATGCAAAAGTTGCTCATCTAGAGTAATCTGTAATTGAGTCATCCCGAAATCTCTCCTTTAGAATTGGTTTGGTTAACTCTATTCTAACTAAGATGACGGGCTCTGGCTCATTTTCTATGAAAAAAATGAAAGAGACGAGTAAATAAAATCCTGCTGTTTTTCTGGAGGGGGCTGGCCAGCCCCCTCCAGAAAAACAGAAACCCGGGCTAACATTTTCTCATATTCAGATAACCCTTTTTACACAATTATACTGGCTCAACTTCGATGTCGATAAAGTACTTAATAGAATTTAATTTATGTTTCCAGCCATGTAGGCAAATGTAATAAAAAGTATGAAAGTTTGATAATTCCTTAACAAATTTATAGTTTTTTAATGGAATCGCTTTTTCCCAAAAACTATTAATATTTAGTTCAGAAGTCTTTGACCTCAATACATGTTGATGGATTTCAACTTTAATATTTTTTGACAAACCAAATATTTTTTTACAAAAAACATAATGGTAATGAAAAGAAGGGTATTTTTCCTCATCAGTAAACCCCATTTCTTTCACACATTTTACAGCTTCTTCGATCTGTTCCGGCTTCACCAGCAAATCAATATCCGTCGTGGCCCGGGCGCCGATGTGACCAAAGTATTTTTCGGCAAAGAAGACGCCCTTAAGCGGGATGACTTCAATTCCCAGTGCCTCGAAGCGATCCATCCAGGATTTTAACGGTTTCACTTTTGATTAGCAGACTGTTAAACAGCGCCTCCTCATATTCTTTTTTTAGGGCTTCCTGAAAAAAGTCCGGTGTTTTGTCCAGGTTGTTTTGTTCTTTTAATAAATAATAGACTTGTGATGCGATTCCAAAGAACTGGATGTCCTCCAGTGCGCCTTTGTAGAATTCAGGATCGGTCGTCGGCAGTGGGGTTTCTGGATCATAGATCGCTTGCAAAAGTTTAATGACCAAGGGTGTCCCTCCTTCAATTTTCTTCAGCTATATTTCTGAAAACGTTAATTTCCCTTTAAACAAAAACTTTATTGAACGATATTTTTGGACGGATTTTCCTTTGATTTAAGTAACCCTATCCTACAATGGCGGCCATTACACGAGCATTACATGAATCGAGAATGGCTTTGATTTTCGATTAAGGATAGTTTTAAGAATCGGCTTCATTCAACAGTGTAAAAAATGTTCAAATTCAAATAGATGGACATGGTCCATTAGCACCTTATTCATTTCTGTCCTTTTCTCCATAAATCAGCCTCAAATGCATCGGAAGTATCTTCCAATAATAGCAAAAACCGCTTATAATAGATCCGAGTTTTAGAAAACCAATGAAAAGTTTGCTAAATAAAAAGAATAAAGCACCCTTTTATTGAGGTTCGGTTGCTATAGTTCCGATTTATTTAACTAGACAACAAGGCAGTAAAGGACGTAAGAAACGGACAGCAAGTCTGTTTCTGAGAGTGATGATAAAAAAATGGATTTTTCATAATATAGGAGAGGGAGTGACGATGCATGAAGGGCATTATTTTGGCCGGCGGTTCCGGGACGCGGCTTTATCCGATTACTC
Organism: Terrilactibacillus sp. S3-3; assembly: GCA_030437565.1. GTDB lineage: Bacteria > Bacillota > Bacilli > Bacillales > Sporolactobacillaceae > S3-3. The sequence goes on along the minus strand of CP129291.1, from coordinate 3,084,042 downwards.
GTTCGATTTCCAAGCAGCTGCTGCCGGTCTATGATAAGCCGATGATTTATTACCCTTTGTCTGTGTTGATGCTGGCCGGTATCAAGGATATTCTAATTATTTCTACGCCAAAAGATACGCCGCGATTTGAGGAGTTGCTGGGGGACGGTTCGGCATGGGGGCTCCATTTGCAGTATGTGGTGCAGCCGTCTCCTGACGGGCTTGCCCAGGCCTTTATTTTGGGCGAGCGTTTCATCGGCGATGATCATGTCGTACTCATTTTAGGCGACAATATTTTCTATGGCCATGGGTTTTCCGAAATGCTTCAAAAAGCGGCATCTCAAGCGGATGGGGCAACGATATTCGGCTATAATGTCAAAGATCCCGAGCGGTTTGGCGTTGTTGAATTTGACCGTCAGGGACATGTTGTTTCTATTGAAGAAAAGCCGGAAGTTCCTAAATCAACCTATGCGGTGACCGGCCTTTATTTTTATGACAATCAGGTTGTCGATATTGCCAAGGAGATTACGCCTTCCGCTCGCGGCGAATTAGAAATTACGGCCGTCAATGAAGCGTATTTGAAAATGGGACAGTTAAGGGTTGAATTGCTTGGCCGCGGTTTTGCCTGGCTGGACACAGGGACTCATGAATCGCTGCTGGATGCCTCCATGTTTATTCAAACCATTGAAAGCCGCCAGAGCCTCAAAGTGGCCTGTCTGGAGGAAATTGCTTATCGCAAGGGCTATATCGATGCGGATCAGCTTTTTGAACTCGCTCAGCCTTTTAAAAAAAATAAATTACGGTCGATATTTATTAAAATTGCTTGATCAAGACAACAAATTTACGGCAGGTGTGTAAAATGTTCAAAGTATCGGAGACATTTTTAGCCGGTGTAAAAATCATTGAGCCCGGCGTCTTTGGCGACAGCCGCGGCTTTTTCATGGAAAGTTATAATGATAAACAGTTTAAAGCACAAGGGATGGATATACAGTTTGTTCAAGACAATCAGTCACTGTCCAGTGAACCCGGGATCATCAGAGGACTGCACTATCAGCTCAACCCGAAATCGCAGGCAAAGCTGCTGCGGGTGCTGACCGGAGCTATTCTTGATGTGGTGGTTGATATTCGTAAAGGCTCCCCAACATTTGGAAAGTGGGGCGGCTTTATTTAGTGCCTACAATCATCGCCAGCTGCTCATTCCAAAAGGATTTGCCCATGGATTTTGTACGTTGACGCCCGATGTCAATGTCTTTTATAAAGTCGACGAGTATTATGCACCGGAGCAGGAGCGCGGCATTATCTGGAATGATCCGGATATTGGCATCACTTGGCCGGTCAGCGATCCGATTCTATCCGAAAAGGATCAACACTATCCGCTATTTAAAGATGCGGAAATCAATTTTGTAGTGGGAGATGCCAAATGAGACTTCTTGTAACAGGCGGAGCGGGTTTTATTGGCAGCAATTTTATCCGCTATATGCTTCATACGCACCCGGATTATAAAATGGTTAATTATGATCTGCTGACTTATGCGGGCAATCTTAATAACTTAAAGACTGTTGAACAGCATCCCAATTATAAGTTTGTCCGTGGAGATATTTGTAATGGCGAATTGCTGGATTTCGTCATGAATGAATATGCTATTGATACAGTTGTCAATTTTGCTGCGAATCCCATGTGGATCGCAGCATTGCCGACCCCGGCATTTTTGTGAAAACCAACGTGCTGGGCACACAAATACTGCTTGCCTCGGCCAAAAATAAACAGGTTAAAAAGTATTTGCAAATATCGACCGATGAAGTTTACGGCTCATTAGGGGAAAAAGGGTACTTCACTGAAAAATCGCCGCTGGCGCCGAACAGTCCTTATTCAGCCAGCAAAGCATCGGCCGATCTCATTGTCAGGGCTTATTATGAAACATACGGGATGAACGTCAACATCACGCGCTGTTCCAATAATTACGGTCCCTATCAATTTCCGGAAAAATTGATTCCGCTAATGGTTACCCATGCATCGGAAGGAACAGCGCTGCCGCTGTACGGAGACGGGAAGAATATTCGCGACTGGCTGTATGTCGAGGATCATTGCCGGGCGGTTGATTTGGTTCTCCATAAGGGAAAAGCGGGAGAGATATATAATATCGGCGGTCATAATGAAAAAAACGCAATATCGACATTGTTGAGCTAATTGTCGATACACTTGGAAAGTCCCGCAGCTTAATCAAATATGTGGCCGATCGTTTGGGCCACGATCGCCGCTATGCGATTGCGATTGACCCGGCGAAAATTGAGAATGAACTGGGCTGGAAACCTGAGTATACGTTTGAAAAAGGGATTAAGAGCACGATTCAATGGTATTTAGATAACAAAGACTGGTTGGAAACCATCCGTACGGGTGAATACAGGAAGGTCTAAATAGATCATAAGCTTCTGCCCGTTAAATGAAAGCTCAAAAAAGACAGAGAGCGTCTTTTTTGAGCTTTTCTTCGATCCATTCTGCTCTTCTACTCATCCGACCAGATAAAAGAGGCACTGACAGCCGGCAGATATGAATGTGCTTTTGCAACAGTCCGCTTGCGGTCGATTGAAACATTCAGGCAAGGAGGACGAACAGTCAACTCAAACTAATCAACCGGAGGATTCGGATGAAAAAACGTCGCAGCTTGAAAATTAATCCTTTTACTAGGTATTTCGTTTCTAATCATTTTCATATTTGTCATGTATGATGTAAATAAGGATAAAAAAGAGATTATAAGTAAAATATACCAAGCTGAAAGTGCAAGGCTAATCGGAGTGGATCAGGACAATAAGCTATCGGGTTTTTCAGGCAAAGGCTATGTGACGAATTTTAAAGAGAAGCATGACGCACTTATTTTTAAGGTGAAAGTGCCGGACAAGGGAATATACGGCTTGGAAATAGGCTATCAGATCCCGACGGCTAGCGGCGGCAAGTATACGAAGGTGATCATTAACAATCAATTCACTTTTGAAGCGGCTCTGCCTCAATTAGGCAAGTTTACTAGGACGGCCGCAAATAACGTATTGCTGAAAAAAGGGGTCAACCGGATCACATTGCAATCAGATTGGGGCTATTACAACATCGATTATATTAAAATCATCCCGTCCCCTGTATCCGCTCCCGTTCAAATTAGCAAACGGCCGGTCAATCGGGTGCGAGCAAAGAGGCGAAGGCCTTAATGCGTTATTTAGCCGATATCTACGGCCGTCATATTTTATCCGGCCAGCAAAATCTGGCGGATGCCGACTGGCTGAACAACCGGATTGGAAAAAAGCCGGCGATTGTCGGTTTTGATCTAAAAGATTACTCGCCGACAATCGCTAAACGCGGCATCCAATCTGATCAAATCGAACAAGCAATGGAATGGGCCGGGCAAGGGGGTATTGTCGCCCTAACCTGGCACTGGAGCGCCCCGAAAGGCATCATCAACGATCCGATGGGAGGATTTTATACAAAGAATACCACGTTCAACATTAAATATGCTTTGGAACATCGGCGCTCGGATGATTATCGTCTGCTGCTGCGTGATATCGATACCATCGCCGGGCAATTAAAACGATTGCAGCAGAAACATATACCGGTGCTGTTCCGTCCTTTGCACGAAGCGGAAGGCAAATGGTTTTGGTGGGGAGCACAGGGGCCGGGTCCGGCGAAAGCATTGTATCGGCTGTTATATCATCGCTTAACCGTTGATGATCATCTCAATAATCTGATCTGGGTGTGGAGTTCCCCGTCTAAGAAATGGTATCCGGGTGATCGGTTTGTCGACATCATCGGCTATGATTCTTATCCGGCGGCGGGCAATGACAGTCCGATCAGTGATCAGTACAATCTATTAAAGGATATGGTTAGCGGCAGAAAAATGGCCGCCCTTTCTGAAACCGGCCCGATCCCTGATCCGGCCATGCTGAAAACGTTTCATGTCTACTGGAGCTGGTTTATGACTTGGCAGGGAGAATTTCTTCGGGACGGCCGATTTAACAGCATCGAACATCTCAGACAAGTCTATGAAAACCCGTACGTGATCACGCTTGATCAATTGCCCAAGACTTTGCAGCCGCGCAAGAGTAATGACAAAAATTAGTGGTCTGCTCTTTACCGCCGTGATATAAACCGGACTTTCTTGGGGCGCGGCTGCCGCATTTCGTTTGCTCGCCTAGCCCTAGAGCGTTCGCGACTCGGAATGGAGCGCTCACGACCGGAAATGGGGAGCTTCCGACTTAAAAAGGAGGTTCGGTCTGCATCCGGCTAATCGTCGCGTGCGTTAAATAGTGAACGTTTATTGAAACAACAGTGAAAGGTCTGTCCTCTACATAAAAAAAAAAATGAGATAATTCCAGAAAATAGGAGAGCATACGATGCGTATTGTCAGGGATATTGGCAAAGTATTCAGTGCCAATTTATTAAGTGTTTTAGTCGGTATCGTCACCGGATTTCTGATTCCGGCTGCGCTGCCGTTAACGGCTTATGCCGATTTAAAAACGTTTACACTGTATTTAAGCTATATCGGCATCCTGCATTTTGGCTTTATTGACGGTATTTTTGTCAAATACGGCGGCAGGCGCTATGAAGAGATTGATAAAGAGGAGCTGGAAAAAGAGAAGACTTTTTTGCTGCTGTTTCAGGCTGGAGTCACCGTCCTTTCTTTGCTTCGGCTTTTTGTCCGACGACTGGATCTTCATTGCGCTGGCTTTGTCGATCATTCCGATCAATCTGGTGACTTTTTATAAGCTGATCTTCCAGGCTGTCGGTGAATTCACCATTTATTCCAGAATCATGTATGCGTCCTCCTGGGCGACATTGCTCGTTCAGCTGGTTCTTTTATTCCTATTTAAGTCCAGGGCGTCGCTGCCTTATGTTGCCGGATTAGTTTGCATTAACTACATCGTCTATATCGCTTTGGAATGGAAGATGCCTTTAAAAGAAATCAGACTGGGGTTCGACTTGAAGAGGGTCAAAGCGCTGTTTGCGGTCGGCATTTTTGTCGCGCTCGGCAACTTCGCTTTCCTCACGTTTTATTCTATCGACCGCTGGTTTGTGAAAGCTTTTTATTCGACTGCAAGTTTCGCCTATTACTCATTTGCTATTTCGCTGATGCAGACGATCAATATTTTGACGACCTCATTGACGACGACTTTTTATCCTTATTTGCTAGATTAAAAGATCGGTCGTCATTGCAGCCGCTAAAAACGATCATGCTTATTTTTTGGGACTCTGCTCTGCGGAAGCTATTTTGTTTTTGAAATCATTGTGAGAGATTTCATCCCTAAGTATGTGCCGGCTTTGAGTATTGTTTTGATTTTATTTGCCGCCATTCCGGCGATGGTCATTTTCAATGTGATCTATATCAATTTGTATCAAATTGAAAGAAAACAAAGAAGATACTTTCTGAAAATGGCCGCCATTTTAGTTTTGTCAGCTGTTTTCATGCTGGTGGCGATTCACTTTGTTCATGATTATCGAGCGATTTCAATGATTACTGCTGTTTCTTTTTATCTATTATTTTTTATCGCGGTCAGAGATTTTCGCTATTTACATATCGGTTTGAGAGATGTCCTGTTTGTCTTGATCTTCCTGGCTCTGTTTGCTTTCTGTGCCGTTTCGATTCATCTCTATCTGAATTTTTTCGCCTTTTATTTGGGTGTTTCCATTTGAGTATTGTTAGTTATAAAAAGGAATTATTGCGTGTGAAACAAACCGTTTTAGAATTTAAAAACAAAAGGACCGGTGCGATTTGAAATGGGGGGGATTGGATGTTAAACAAAGTTGCCATTATTATCTTGAATTGGAACAACTATAAAGATACAACGGAATGCCTGCTGTCCGTCGACAAGCTTGAATACAAGCCTTTTTGCGTGTTTTTAGTCGATAATCATTCACATGATCGGTCTTTTGAAAAGTTAAAAGAGGACTATGAACGCCATCGCTATAATATGGAAATCGTGTTTATTCAAAGCGGCGAAAATCTGGGCTTTGCCGGCGGAAATAATATCGCACTTGAGCAGGCCTATGACCAAGGCTATTCCTATTTCTGGCTGCTGAATAACGATACGATTGTTCTGCCCGACAGTTTGACCTATTTGGCAGCGGAATTGGACGCGAATCCAAAGGCCGGAATGGCGGGATCAAAGATTTATTATTATGGCACGCAGACGATCTGGTTTGCCGGCGGCGAAATCAATACTTACACAGGCAGGGCTAAACATCCGGGCATCGGCGAATTCGATCGCGGTCAGTATGATGCGAGAAGGGAAGTCGATTATATTACAGGCTGCAGCCTGCTGGTCCGCCGAGAAGTGATCGAGTCAGTCGGTTTAATGAAAAAAGAATATTTTTTTTATTATGAAGAAGCCGAGTGGAACCTAAGAGCAAGAAATGCCGGATGGGAGAGGATTTACCGGCCTGATTCGCGCATTTTTCATAAAGTATCCGTATCGACCGGCGGAGAGAAAAAAAAGGCGCCGTTCGTCGCCTTTTATGACATCAGAAACGCCTATTGGATGATTAAAGGAACCCAGCGAAACAAAATAAAAATAGGCGTCTCTTTTCTCTATAAATACTATAAGGCCTTAAGAAAAATTGTGGACATTTATCGATTTAATCAAAACAACAAACTAATTAGAGTCAAATATATTATTAAAGGGCTGCTGCTGAATTAGGAACAATGACCATATGACACTGATCACAGTCCAGCAGGGCTCAGGTCTCCTCCTTTTACTAGAAGCCTTGATAGAATAGGCTTCTGCTCTTTTAGCAGCATTCTACCTTTCTATACATTTTTACCCACAAAAAGAAAAAAAAGGACGAATGAATCATATTATGGATTTTTTTTACCAAAAAAGGTAAAGCATGATTTAAAATAGAAGCAGAAAAGACTTGATGAGAAAGTTTGAATGGAGAAAGGATAATCCGGAGAAGGTTTTTGATAAAGTGAAACTTCAATCAGTGGGAATTTTTCGACGCACAGGAAGTGCTAGTGCAGGCGCCCGCACAGGACGTCGCGTTTTTAGCCTGCTTCATCCCCCACTGATTGTCAGTTGCGGCCCACAGGATGTGGCGCCTTTAGTCTGTGTTCCTAAGGACCGGGCTTTTCGGACAGTTATTTCCCTGAAGCCTTGAGGTGGGAGCCTTACTGCCCGTTAATGCGGGGGGAAAATATGAGATTGTAGCAGCTTAATAATCCTGGAAAAAGAAGACAACGAGGATGCTATATGAACACTGAAGGACATCTGCTTTTAAATAAAAAATACATGCCGAAAATCGTTTTAATCGTTTTAATACTTATATTAAGCCTTCTAATCGGTATTTTAAGCGCCCTGATTCCATTTAAACTTGTGCTGTTCCTTCTCGCCGTGCTAATGATTGCGGCGTTTATCGGCTGGAAAAACGATAACAAATTCATTTATGTCTTAATCATCATGATCGTTTTTCAAAATTTTATCGCGATCATTTTATCGGGGTTCAGTCAATCATTTTTCGTTACCGTCGTCATATCGCTGAAAGAATTATTTGTGTACGGCTGTATCGTGTTTTTTTTTTTTCTTAGAAACAACAGCGATTTAAAAAAGTCAAAAGTGATCAATTGGACGGCCTGTGGCTATATCTTTTTGATTATTGTTTATTTTCTGCTTCCTGACGGCGTCCCGCTATTTACTAAAAGCGTTTCGGGACGGCAATTGATCACGCCGGTAGTTTTGTTTTTATTTGGGTTCTATGTCAAGTCGAGAAAAGAAAAAATAATGCCTTATTATTTGCAAATTGCGGCTGTTGTTGTGATTTTTGGATTGATCGAGACATTGTTTTTAGGAGATAAGTTTTGGATCAACTTAGGAATTCAAAAATATATGAATAATAAAGGGATGGCCGAGTGGGCATTCGGCAGTCATGGTCTGCCGGGGAATTTCTATTCCTATGATTTCTCCAGCTTTATCGGTACGGACTTGCGGCGAATGGTGTCATTTATTGCCGATCCGACGCTTCTGGGACAGTTCCTGGTCCTGCCGGTTCTCTATGCCGTATTGGCTGCAAAGGACAGGTTTAAAAATAAAAAAAAAAAAAATGGATGACTATTCTGCTTTTATCGGCCGGGCTGTTCATGACTTTTTCAAAAGGGGCGCTGATATCGGTGGCCATCGGTATCTTGGTTTATTTGCTTAAAAAAAATCGATTCAGCAAGCTGCTCGGTGTATTGATGAGTTATATTGTCGTTTTCTTGCTTGTTATTATTCTGGCAAACTATCAAAAATTTTCGTCACTGCCGGCCCATTTGAACGGGTTTATCAGCAATTTAATTACGGTCATAAAATCTCCCCTGGGACTTGGCTTAGGGCGAAGCGGCAATTTCGCGAGTCTATACAATGCGAATGCCAACGCTGCGAATACAAGCGCCGGAGAGAGCTTCATCGGTGCGATGCTCGGCCAGATCGGACTCGTCGGGACGCTCTTGTTTTTTCGTTTTCATTGCAGCCGTTATTTTGGCACTCGTAAAAAGATATCGGCTGAATAAAGACGGAGATTTTTTGATCCTGGCGAGTGCGCTGACGGGAACGGTGGCCGCTTCGTTTCTGAGCGAGTCGGCGATTAGTTTTATTTCTTCCGGGCTGATTTTTGTTATTATTGGCATCTATTTATCTGACAGGAATAACGATTCCGAGGAAGTGACATAAATGAAGATTTTATTTCTGAATAATTTACTGCCTTACCCATTGGACAACGGCGGAAAGATCAAAACATACAATACTTTAAAAGCTTTATCCCGTGATCATGAAGTGGATCTGCTCGCTTTCATTAACAGTGAAGACGAAAGGGCGCACATCAAACATTTGGATACCGTCTGCAATCAAGTCAGTGTGGTCTGTAAAACGGTGATTAAAGATACATCAAAACGAGCTTTTGCAAAGGACTACTTGTTAAGCACAATCTCTCCTTTGCCGTATGTGATGAAGAAGTTTTATACAAAAGAAATGAAAAATAAAATTATCCGCTTTCAGCAGGACAATCAATATGATCTGATTTATGTTAATCATTTGTCGATGATGGTCTACAACAAGTCCTTTTATTCGAAAGTCGTGCTCGATCAGCAAAATGTTGAATCGTTAATTTTCGGCAGATTTATCGGCCAAACGAAGAACTTAATAAAAAAAGGGCTCGGTTACACCGAGTATATCAAGCTGAGAAAGTTTGAAACAAAGATACTCCGCCGGGCCGACAGCATTATCGCTCTAAGCGAAGCCGACAAACAGGCTTTTACTCATATGTTAGGGCACGACCAAAAAAAGATTGAGGTCATAAGTATTCATATTGATGAAGAGATGCTTGATTTCGGTCCTTCCGAACAGGACAAGGTCAATTTATTGTTCATGGGGACGATGAGCTGGTACCCAAATAAAAGCGGAATCATTTGGTTTTTGGAAAACTGTTTTCCGGATTTGGATCCGGAAAAATATCATCTCTACATTTGCGGTGCCAACCCGCCAAAAGAACTCATGGCCTATCGAAACAAAAAAAACATTACGGTCACCGGCTATGTCAAAGATATTAATGACTACGTCCGAAAATGTGAGATTGGCATTGTCCCTTTATTTATCGGCAGCGGCCAAAGAGTGAAGATCATCGAATCGTTTGCCAAAGGCCTGCCTGTTATTTCAACCGCTATGGGAGGGGCTGGTGACGGATAAAGACAATATTCTGATTGCCGACAGCAAGAAAGAATTTTTGGCTGCTATCCAAACATTATCCGAACATCTGGACCTCAGAGAAAAAATGAGAACGAATGCCAGGATAACGTATGAAAAATATTATTCGAATGCCAGCCTGAGCAAGAAACTGGACAAGGTTTTGCAGCAGCATGCCGAGCCGGGTTTAGCCAAAGGATTACGTTATAACGGCAAAGTCTCGAGTACCGGCAAGTAAAAGCTGAATCGAGTGCGGTGGGTAAGTGCCGGCCTCAACGGGTAAGCTCCTGAACATCGGCCGGTACCCCTGAACCCGGCGACTTTTTAATGGGGCGCCGGCGGTAACAGTCAGCGGCCGGTTGAGATGCGACGGTCTCTATGGGCTGCCGGATCTCTGCCGGAAAAACCGGCTGTTCTTATTGGGTTTTTATATACACAAAGTCTATCCATTTTTTGTTTAATTTGACATAAATGCTTATCTAAATTTATGTAAAGGGGTCATGCAGATGAAGTCAGCTCTAATTACCGGTATTACAGGTCAGGATGGCGCCTACTTGGCAAAATTGCTGCTTGAAAAAGATTATAAAGTGTATGGCTTGATTGCCAGAAGGAGCACGGATACGAAGTGGCGATTAAGGGAACTGCAAATACTGGAGGAGGTCGACTTGATCGAGGGCGACATGACCGATGTGATGTCACTGATTCGGGCACTAAAGTTGGCCGTCCCGGGTGAAGTATATAATTTGGCTTCGCAAAGTTTTGTCGGCACATCCTGGCAGCAGCCGATCCTGACCGCTCAAGTGACCGGTGTCGGCGTCCTGAATATTCTTGAAGCGATAAGATGGGTCGACCCGGCGATCAGATTTTACCAGGCCTCAACAAGCGAGATGTTTGGGCTTATTCAAGAATCACGGCAATCTGAGAAAACACCGTTTCATCCCCGAAGCCCTTATGGCGTGGCCAAAATGTACGGCTATATTGATCACTGTAAACTATAGGGAAAGCTTCGGCATCCACGCGTCCAACGGCATTCTGTTTAATCATGAATCGCCGCTGCGGGGGATTGAGTTTGTCACACGGAAAGTCACGGACGGTGTGGCGAGAATTAAGCTTGGCCTGCAGCATGAACTAAGGCTCGGCAATATTGACGCAAAAAGGGACTGGGGCTTTGCCGGCGATTATGTCGGCGCGATGTGGCTGATGCTTCAGCAGGATCGGCCGGATGATTATGTCGTAGCAACAGGGAAAACAACCACCGTCCGGGAGATGTGCCGCATCGCTTTTAATAAAGTGGGGCTGAATTATAAAGACTATGTCAAAATCGATCCCCAATTTTATCGTCCTGCGGAAGTCGAGGTGCTTTTGGGCGATCCGGCGAAAGCACGTAAAAACTTAGACTGGCAGGCGGAAACGTCATTGGAAGAGCTCATCGAAATGATGGTGGATGCCGATTTAAAAAGAGTAGAAAAAGAGATTCATCAAAGCCGTGTTCTGCGATGAAAGTGCTAGTTACAGGTGCGAATGGCTTTGTCGCCCGGCATTTGACCGGAAAATTAACACAGGATGGATATGAAGTCTTTTTAACGACTCATTCCGCCATAGAAGACCAAAAAGAGAGCGCTGTCTTTCCCATGGATGTTAAAGATCCTATGAGCATTCGTCGCGTGCTGAGTGCGGTCCATCCCGACGTCGTCATCCATTTAGCAGCCCAGAGCAATATCTATGATGCTTGGAAAAAACCCGTAGAAACGATGGAAGTCAATGCCATCGGAACGGTGAATATCGTTCAATCAATTCTTGAGCAAGGACAGCGCTGCAAATTGATTATTGTCGGTTCCAGCGATGAATACGGGGGGGCTGCGAAGACGCATCGGCTGCTGACAGAGGAAAGCCCGTGCTTTCCGCAAAATCCCTACGCCATAAGCAAGCTGGCTGCCGGCCAGCTTGCTGTTCAGCTATCGCAGAAAAAAATCATTTAAATTCGTTTATTTACGGCCATTTAATCATTTTGGACCCGGGCAGAAAAAGGGATTTGTTGTCAGCGACTTTTGTTCACAAATTGCTTTAATCGAGCAAGGATTGATCGAGCCGATCATCAAGGTAGGCGATCTTTCCACCTATCGCGATTTCCTGCCGATCGATGATATCGTGGCCGCGTATGAACAGGTAATCAGTCAAGACATCCCGAGCGGTGTATATAACATCTGCTCGGGGACCCCCTTGTCTATCAGGTATCTTTTACAAAAAATCATCGATTTGTCTTATGTCAGAATTAATATTGTCAGAGATGAGAATCTATTTAGGCCTGCGGAAGTCAAGTCATTTGCCGGCGACGGAAGCAAGTTTCAGAGGGCGACCGGCTGGCGGCCGCGTTATAATATTGACAGCTGTTTGCTTGAAACACTCAACTGGTGGAGGAAAGAGGTAGAACCTCATGCGGAGCGCTGCTGATTGCCTGACGGTTTTTTCGATAACTTCAATGTTTATCCAAATGTTGATCGTGATGTTATCAAGTATAGGCTCAAACAAGGTGGTGGTCCTTTTTTGAGCTTTTTTCAATGACTTGTGGAGCGGCTATGTCGTAGCTGGTTTTCTGACTTCTTTCGTCAAATATCCAAACGGTTGACCGGGCTTCGGTTTTGGTCCGGGCCCGAGTTTTGTCCGGACTCTTTAAACAACTTTTTACGGTTTATATACAATTTTTCGAGATTTATTAACGACTTTTCATCGTTTATTTACAAGGCTTCTGCTTTTTTATACAAGTCGGGCCGGGCCCGAGTTTTGTCCGGACTTTTTAAACAACTTTCGAACTTTTATATACGACTTTTCACGTTTTATTTACAAGATTTCTGCTTTTTTATACAAGTCAGACTGGGACCGTGGTTTTGGCCGGCAGTCGTTGAAAAGCAAGGTTTCTTTCTCTATTTTTTCTGTTCACCTTTCATTTTACTGCTCGCATCTGCGAAACTTCCCATTGTTAGAGCCGCCCCATTTGAGCAGAAAACGCTCCATTTTGGACCAAAGTCGCCCCATTTTGAGCAGAGTTCACTCCATTTTTTGAGCCGGGCCCGGTTTTGGGCCTGCTGTCGTTCAAAGTCGCGCCATTTGATTCTGAAATCTCCCATCTTGCGACCTTACCGATGACCTCATTTGTATTAAATAGAGCCGAGATAAAAGAGACTTGGCAATTAGTCATATATTTAACAAATTTACTATGATTTTCCTCACTTTTTCGCAAAAACTTTCAAAAATTCATACCATTTACCTAAATTGGTAACATATAACTGTAATTTAGTTACCAATTAGGACTTATTGGTCATGACAGTCGGCTTTTGAAGACGCTTTATGGGGGTGCTATTCTATAAAAGTAGTAAATGGTACACATTGGCAATACATAATTTGGAATAAGGAGGGGAATCAAATGTTATTAAGCACTGTAGGTGTTATCCTCTATCAATTATTAGCCAAACTTGAATCTCTTCTTTAAGAATCACTGTAAGCGAAATGGTATTAGCTTTTTTAATGTAAGTGCTTTCTTTGTATCTTAGTACAGAATATGGAAGGGGTTAGATCTCAATGTTATTGAGCAGCGTAGGGGTTATTCTTTATCAACTATTAGCTAAACTTGAATCTCTTCTGTGATTCGCCTGACAAAACGGCTCTTTGTTGGGTTTCATAGTTAGAGAAAAAAAAAAATGGGTGTTAGGAGTTTCTTCTCCCAAGGTGACTTTCTCCTGGCACCCATTCTTTTTTAATGCTCGGTGCTGAAGCCCCGAAGGCCTGAAGATTTGGCCGCGGCGGTTTTGCTTTTTTCCAAAACCGTTTGCTGAGTGAAGTTTTCTCACGGGAGGACAGACATCTTGATTTCAATTAAAAATCTGCAGAAACATTACACTTTAAATAAAAAAAGCATCCCTATATTGCAGGATATTAATCTCACATTAGTACCCGGAGAGATGACTTGTCTGGTTGGCGAATCCGGCTGCGGAAAGTCGACGCTTTTACATATTTTAGGCGGACTTGACGACTATGACGGCGGAGACTATCTCTTTAACGGAAAAAATGTCAAAAACTTCTCTGAAAAAGAATGGTCAAGCTTCAGAACGCGGAATATAGGTTTTATCTTTCAAAACTTCAACCTGATTCCTCACCTTTCAGCTTTGGAAAATGTTGAAATAAGTATGATCTTAAATAAGGCGCCTAAAAGTGAGCGGCAGCAAAGGGCGAAACGATTACTGGATAGCGTCGGTTTAAAGAGCAGATATCATTATCTTCCCAGCCAATTAAGCGGGGGACAAAAGCAAAGGGTGGCAATTGCTAGAGCCTTGGCCAATAACCCGGATATTATTTTGGCCGATGAACCGACCGGAGCGCTCGATTCAAAGAATTCAAAGCAAGTGATGCACATTCTCAAGACTATTGCTGAGCAAGGAAAAATCGTATTAATCGTCACCCATTCCCTGGAACTGTCAAAGATGGGGGCGATACGACGATCGAAATGAAAGACGGCCGGATTGAATGCGTTAGGCGCAGCCAGGTAAAAAAAAAAAGACTATCCGCCCGGGAACATCGGGCCCGGCAAAAAATAATAAGATTAATTGGCTGACGACATTTAAGCTGTCCCTAAAAAATATCAGAACGAAAAAGTGGAGAAACATGCTCACCTCATTGGGGGCCTCGATCGGGATATTTGGGATCGCGATCATCGCTTCACTAGGAAACGGTATACATAATAAAGTATCAAGCACGATTCATGATGAGTCTTCGCAATTAAAAGTCACTGTGCACAATAAGAATTTTGAATTATTAACTACAAAAGATTTTGATAAACTGAAAAATCTATCAGGTGTTCAGGATATTTACCCATCCAACTCCTATCAAATCAGTATAAAGGGAGCCAATCATCACGTGGCGACCGGCAACGGAGAATCCCTTCTCCCCAAAAAATATGAACATACATACGGTAAACATTTTATCGAGAGCGGCCTTATCCGGCGAAGAATCATGAAATCGCCGTTCCTGAAAGGCTAGCAAAAAATTTATTTAAAGATCCTGATCAAGCGGTTGGGAAAAATGTCACCTTGACGGCCCAGTTAATGTCGACTAAGCAAGTTTTTCCAACAGTGAATGTAAAAGCGAAAATTACCGGCCTATTAAAAAATCAATCGGTTTCGTTCCTTGATTCAATAGGCGTTTCTGATAAATTGTCGGCCGACATGATGAAGACGATGACTTCGGGGAAAAGCTGCTCTTTATCTTATATCATCATTCCCGGTTCTCTGAACAAAATAAACGGGATAAAAAAGGCTGTTGAAAAGAAAGGCTATACGGCGCAGACAAATAATGAAATTGAAAGTCAATTAAATACCTATGTCTCTATCGCCAGTACGGCTTTGGGGATGCTGTCCGGCATCTCTCTGCTCGTTTCATCGATTATGATCGGCATCGTTTTGTACATGGGAGTTGTCGAGAGAACGAAAAAAAAATTGGATATTGAAGTCGCTCGGTGCTTATAAAACAGATATAAAAAGGATTTTCATGACCGAAGGCATTGTCATCGGCCTTCTTGGCGGTTTGCTCGGCGTACTGTTCGCCGTGATTGTCGGCGCCATCAGCAATAGCGTGATTAAGGACTTTATTCATAAAATCGATTTTTCGTTGTTTCAATTCAGTTTTCTTCAGATTGGTTGTTTTGTTGTTTTAAGTGGTTTTTTAGGAATGATTGCTTCGCTGATTCCCGCTTCTTTAGCTGCCAGGCAAAAAGCGGTTGATGCTTTGAGATATGAATGATGTCATTTGCAGATGAATGAACCAAAAATATAGATGATGGCTGCTTTTAATGTAAGAGACGGCGGTTGCGGGCAAGCTTCAGTTTTCTGTCCGGCTCAGGGCAACTGCAATGGGCTCGGCAAGCAAACGGGGCGAGCCGCCGAGTCATCACAAGATCTAAAAATACAGTCATTTTAATTAAAGGTGTAAAAATGGAAAAAATCTCGATGTTCTCGATTAAAGTTGACAATGTCAGCTTAGAAGAAGCAGCTAAACATGTGATTGAAATGGGAAACGATAAAAAGTCTTATGACTATGTTGTCACACCCAACGTCGATCATATCATGAGGCTGCAGGTTGATCACGAGTTTAAAAAGGTATATGACAATGCGGCGCTCATCTTAGCCGACGGGCAGCCGCTTGTCTGGGTTTCCAAATGGTTGAAAAAACCATTGAAGGAGAAAGTATCCGGCTCAGATCTCTTTCCGCTTGTTTGCAAAGAGGCGGCTTCGCGGCAATTGAAGCTGTTCTTTTTGGGAGCACGCGAGGGTGTTGCCCAAAAGGCGGCCGACAATCTATCAAAAAAATACGGTCCGTTAAATATCGCCGGTATCTATTCGCCGCCGCTCGGATTTGAAAAAAATGATCGAGAAAATCAAAGAATCATTGAACTGATTAATAGGGCATCACCGGACATCTTATTTGTCGGTGTCGGAACCTCGAAACGAAACAGGAAAAATGGATTTTTAATAATCTGGACAAGCTCAAAGTTCCTGTTTCTTTAGGCATCGGCGCTTCTTTTGATTTCGAAGCCGGCTGTTTTAAAAGGGCACCGCTTCTTCTGCAGCGGCTCGGACTGGAATGGTTTTGGCGGTTTATTCATGAGCCGCGCAGATTATTCAGAAGATATTTTATCAATGACACTCGCTTTCTCTTTCTCATCATCAATGAGTTGAGAAAAAGTCGCGTCCGTCGTACTGAAATGCGGCAGGCCGAGCGAAAGCCGCGTTCAAGCGGGAGCGGCCGCGGCTTAGGATCCTAAGTGGCCAAGGGATGGAGCCGCCGCTTTCTGGGTGCTGGTTTTTCTAGGTTTTGTGATTTGGGCGGTTTCGGAGGGAGTGCAGCCGCGTTTTTATTAACAAGTTCATGGGGTTTATTAACAACTTTACGCGTGTTATTTACAACTTAACGCTATTTATTAACGAGAATTCGGTATTTATGGACAAGTAGCGTCTGGTCCTGAAATTTATTACAAGTTCACGAGTTTTAATTACAACTTTTCACTGTTTATAGACAAGAATTCGATATTTATAAACAAGTAGCGTCTGGTCCTGAGTCTTATAACAAGTTCACGCATTTTATTTACGACTTTTCACTGTTTATAGACGAGAATTTCGCTTTTATGAACAAGCAGCAGCCGGTCCTGAATCTTATTAACAACTTCACGCGTTTTATTTACAACTTAACGCTGTTTATAGATGAGAATTCCACTTTTATAAACAAGCCGCATAAATCTTTTTAACAACCTTACGGGTCAAGCCGGTTCGTCAACACAAGAAAGCATTGAGCCGTAAACGAAAAGTCGGCTCACCAATCTGCAGGTGTGATCAATGCCGATAACAAGGCTTGAATCCGCTGCATATTTAGATTTTACTAAGTCTTTATTGGAGCTGGGAGTGCAAAAGAGAATGGCCTTGATAAAGCAGCATATTGATAATGCCAGATCAAAGTGAAAAAATCATCCGGTCCGCTCAAATGGCAAGCCGATCCGATTCCGCGGCAGGCAGTCTCGCCAAACGATTAATCGACATCATCGGTTCAATACTTGGGCTTATCTTTTTGTCCCCGCTCCTTTTAGGTATTGCCGTCTGTATCAAACTTGAGAACAGAAAAGCACCCGTCATCTTTAAGCAGACGAGAGTCGGGAAAGACGAACGGCCGTTTATGATGTATAAGTTCCGCTCAATGGTGCCGCAGGCAGAGCGGCAATTAGCCGCGCTGCTGGACAAGAATGAAGCGGACGGCGCCATGTTCAAAATGAAACACGACCCGCGGATCACCAGGGTCGGCCGCATCATCCGGCGAACGAGCCTCGATGAACTGCCGCAGCTGTGGAACGTGTTAAAAGGGGACATGAGTCTCGTCGGTCCCCGGCCGCCTTTGCCGCGGGAAGTCTCACAATATACCCGCTATCACAAGCAGCGGCTGAGCGTGAGCCGGGTTGTACAGGGTTATGGCAGGTGAGCGGCCGCAGCGATGTCGGTTTTGAAGAAATGGTCAAACTCGATCTTGTCTACATTAGGAACCGGTCGATCTGGCTCGATTTTAAAATTATGATAAAAACAGTTAAACAAATGATTTTTCCAAAAAAAATGCTTATTAAAGATTGAAGTGGCGGCCTCAGTTTAGGCCGTTTGTTGCGGGGCTTTGAAATGTTGCATAGAGAACTGGGAACCCAGGGTGTGACCCTTGGTTAAGCCCGAGGTTCAACAGTTAAGCCCGAGGTTCGACAGTTTAGGGCCGAGGTTCAGCAGTTAAGCCCCGAGGTTCGACAGTTTAAGCCTGAGGTTCGACAGTTTAAGCCTGAGGTTCGACAGTTTAAGCCTGAGGTTCAACAGTTTAGGCCTGAGGTTCAACAGTTAAGGCTTGAGGTTCAACAGTTTAAGCCTGAGGTTCGACAGTTTAAGCCTGAGGTTCGACAGTTTAAGCCTGAGGTTCAACAGTTAAGGCTTGAGGTTCAACAGTTAAGGGCCGAGGTTCAGCAGTTAAGGCCCGAGGTTCGACAGTTAAGCCCCGAGGTTCGACAGTTTAAGCCTGAGGTTCAACAGTTTAAGTCTGAGGTTCAGTTTAAGCCTGAGGTTCGACAGTTAAAGCCTGAGGTTCGACAGTTTAGGCCTGAGGTTCGACAGTTAAAGCCTGAGATTCAGAAGTTTAAGCCTGAGATTCGACAGTTTAAACCTGAGGTTCGACAGTTAAAGCCTGAGGTTCGACAGTTTAAGCCTGAGATTCGACAGTTAAAGCCTGAGGTTCAGTTTAAGCCTGAGGTTCGACAGTTAAGGATTGTGGTTCAACAATTTAGGCCTGAGCCCCATTTGGATCGGTGAACGCTCCATTTTTGAGCTCGAACGCGCCATTTTGTGAGTTGAACGCGCCATTTTGTGAGCTGAGCGCTCCATTTTTGAGCTCGAACGCGCCATTTTTGAGCTCGAACGCGCGCCTTTGTGAGCTGAACGCGCCATTTTTGAGCTCGAACGCGCCATTTTGTGAGCTGAACGCGCCATTTTGAGCTCGAACGCACCATTTTTGAGCTTGAACGCGCCATTTTGTGAGCTGAGCGCTCCATTTTTGAGCTCGAACGCGCCATTTTGTGAGTTGAACGCGCCATTTTGTGAGCTGAGCGCACCATTTTGTGAGCTGAGCGCACCATTTTGTGAGCTGAGCGCGCCATTTTTGAGCTCGAACGCGCCATTTTGTGAGCTGAACGCGCCATTTTTGAGCTCGAACGCGCCATTTTGTGAGCTGAACGCGCCATTTTTGAGCTCGAACGCGCCATTTTGTGAGCTGAACGCGCCATTTTGAGCTCGAACGCACCATTTTGTGAGTTGAACGCGCCATTTTTGAGCTCGAACGCGCCATTTTGTGAGCTGAACGCGCCATTTTTGAGCTCGAACGCGCCATTTTGTGAGCTGAACGCGCCATTTTGTGAGCTGAGCGCTCCATTTTTGGGAGCGAGCACCCCTTTCGAGTGTTGAGCGCATCATTTTGACTTGCGAACGCATCATTTTGGTACGTGAACGCATCATTTTGAGCTGCGAACGCATCATTTTGGTTCTTGAACACATCATTGAGTACGCGAACACATCATTTGGTTCTGCGAGCGCCCCATTCCTGCTGTGAACGGAAGCACCCCATTTAGTTCATTTAAGCAGTGCAATGGAACCGTTTTCACTATGCCTGGATTAAACCTGTTTCACTTCGCCCAACAAAAAAAACTGGATTAAATAAAATGAAAATCAGCCTGGATCGGAGATGTAAGCCATGATTCGTTTATCAAAATATCTGTTGCCTTACCGCTGGCCGATTGTTTTTTCACTTGTTTTTGTCTTTTTAGAGTCGCTTGCCAATTTGTTTCTGCCGACTATTATGGCGGATATTGTTGACACGGGCATTGTCAACAGGGATTTGGCTTACATCTGGAAAATGGGAATTTTAATGCTGTTCGTAACGCTTTTGTCCGGGGCATTTACCTTGACGGCCAATTATCTGGCTTCAAAAGCGGCAACAGGTTTTGGCCGAGATGTCCGCAACCAATTATTTACACATGTGGAGACTTTCTCGTTGCAAGCGTTCGAGCAAGTTGGTACGGCTTCCTTGATCACGCGGACGACAAATGACATTAGCCAAATTGAACAAGTCTATATGATGATTCTAAAAATGATAGCGATGGCTCCGCTGATGTGCATTGGCGGAATGATCATGGCTGTTTATAAGGATGTCAGATTGTCCCTTGTTCTTGTTGTGACGCTCCCACTGATTTTAATTTCTATTATTATTCTGGGCAAAAAAGCGCTGCCGTTATTTAAACAGATTCAAGTGAAAACAGATCGGTTGAACCTAATTCTTCGTGAAATATTGACGGGCATTCGCGTCATTCGCTCTTTCAATCAGACGAGGCGCGAACTCGGCCGCTTTGATCGGGCCAATCGGGATTGACAGAGACCGCGATTCGCGTGAACAAAATCATGGCGGCTGCCGTGCCGCTGATCATGCTGATTATGAATCTAGCAATTATCGCGATTGTCTGGTTCGGCGGCATGCGCGTTGACGCCGGCGGCATGCAAGTTGGCGATCTCATGGCCTTTATTCAATATGCGATGCTGATCATGCTATCCATTCTGATGGGCGCGATGCTCTTTATCATGATTCCGAGAGCCGAGGTTTCCGCTGCTCGTGTCAATGAGGTGATGGATATCCGGTCCAGTATCAGCGATAACGATGCGATGGTTGACTGTCCGCCGGCAGATGGTAAATTGGGCGTGGTGTTCAAGGATGTGACGTACTATTATCCCGGCGCTGAAAAGCCGGCACTCTCTCATCTGTCGTTTACGGCTCATCCAGGAGAAACGACGGCGGTTATTGGCGGCACCGGGGCGGGAAAGTCAACGTTGCTGAACCTCATTCCTAGATTTTATGATCCTGAGAGCGGCAGCATTTCGATCGATGGGATGGATATCCGGAAACTTCCTTTGAAAAAGCTCCGCGGCATGATCGGCTACGTGTCACAAAAAGCCGTGCTGTTTACCGGTACGGTTGCTGAAAACATCCGCTACGGGAACGAGCGGGCGACGGATAAAGAAGTCGGTGAGGCGATCCGATCGGCACAGGCTGAAGATTTTGTCAGTGAGATGGCCTGCGGCGGCGATTCGCTGATCAGCCAGGGCGGAAAGAATCTTTCGGGCGGACAAAAACAGCGGCTGGCGATCGCCCGTGCGCTGCTCAGAAAACCGGCCGTTTATCTGTTGGATGATTGTTTCTCGGCGCTGGACTACAAAACCGATGCAAAACTTCGGGCCGAGTTGGAAAAAGCAGCAAATTCTGCAACGGTCATTGTCGCTGCCCAACGCATCAGCACCATTCTCCATGCCGATCAAATTATTGTATTAGATGAAGGAAAAGTAGCGGGCACCGGCACGCATGCATGAAGAGCTCATGGCCTCCTGTCCGGTCTACCGGGAAATTGTCGCTTCACAAATGGACAGGGAGGAAACGTTATGAGCAAAAAACGTTTTCATGACAAGGCGCAAAAAGCGAAACAAGCGGCGGGACAATCGACGCAAAAGCCCAAGAATTTCAAGGGAACGTTTAAAAGACTCCTGACTTATCTAAAGCCCCATACCATGGTGCTGGTGACTGTTGTTGCCATGGCGGTTTTAAGTACGCTTTTCACCGTTATCGCACCGAAGCTGATGGGGGATGTCACCACAGAACTTTTTAAAAGCATGATGAGACGAATCAAAGGCCTCCCCGGGTCGCATCCTGATTTCCATTATATTGGTCGGATTGTGCTGATTTTGCTGGCATTGTACATACTCAGTTCATTATTTACTTATATCATGCAATATCTGATGAGCGGTGTCTCACAAAAGATCGTTTACGTCCTGCGCCGGCAGGTCGGCGAAAAAAAACTGGATCGGCTTCCGGTCAAATACTTTGACTCGCATCCTTATGGCGATGTCCTCAGCCGGGTGGTCAATGATTCAAAAAATCAGCAATACGCTGCAGCAAAGTCTCACAGCGTCAATCACGGCAATTGTTACATTTTTTGGGGTGATCGGGATGATGCTGATGATCAGCCCGCTGCTGACGGCGGTTCTGCTGCTAACCATTCCGCTGAGCCTTGTCGGTATCTTATTGATCGCCAAGCCTTCACAGCGCTATTTTAAGCAGCAGCAGGAAAACATCGGCTTGCTCAATGGACATGTCGAGGAAATGTTTGCCGGACATCTGATTATCAAAGCCTTTGGCCACGAGCCTCAGTCGATCCGAAAGTTCAAGGCGATTAACGACAACTTGTACGATTCGGCCTGGAAAGCGCAGTTTCTTTCCGGAATGATGATGCCGATGATGACATTCGTCGGCAATATCGGCTATGTGCTGATCGCGATTCTCGGCGGCATTCTTGTCGTCGGACGGGCGGTTGCCATCGGCGAATATACAGGCCTTTATTCAGTACGCGCGCCAGTTCGGCCAGCCTTTAGCCCAAATTGCCAACATCGCGAATATTATCCAGTCAACGATTGCTTCCGCCGAGCGCCTTTTCGAAATTCTTGATGAAGCCGAAGAAGAGGCCGATTACCCGTACGCGAAAAAAATTATTAGTCATCCAAGGGGGCATGTCCGCTTCGAGCATCTCTCTTTTAGATATAATGCGGATCAGCAGCTGATCGAAGATATGAATATCGATGTTCAACCGGGCCAGTCGGTGGCGATTGTCGGCCCGACCGGTGCGGGAAAAACAACGATTGTCAACTTGCTGATGCGCTTTTATGAATGCGGCCAAGGCAGAATCACGATTGACGGCGTCGACATCACTGAGATGAAAAGGGAAAACCTGCACCGCCTGTACGCCATGGTACTTCAGGATACATGGCTGTTTCAAGGGACCATCAGAGACAACATCGCATACGGACGAAAGGGAGCAACGAAGGAAGAGATCGTCCGCGCGGCTAAAGCCGCTCACGCCGATCATTTCATCCGCACGCTCCCCCCGATGGCTATGACACGGTGATAAATGAGGAAAAAACAAATCTTTCAGAAGGGGAAAAACAACTTCTGACTATTGCCCGGGCGATACTGGCCGATGCCACGATACTGATTCTTGACGAAGCGACGAGCAGCGTCGATACGCGGACCGAGCTGCATCTGCAAAAAGCGATGAAAACATTGATGAAAAATCACACCAGCTTTATTATCGCCCACCGTTTATCAACGATCCAAGAGGCCGATCTTATTCTTGTTGTCGACCACGGCCGGATCGTTGAGCGGGGAACGCACCAATCACTGCTGGAAAAAGGCGGCTTCTATGCCGAACTCTTCAACAGCCAGTTTGAAGGGGAAAAGGCGGATTGGCTGCTGGAAGTTTCTTTAAGTGAATGATTCTCTTCGATGATATCTGAAGATTTGACAGTATTCACACAGCACTACTTGTAATGGCTTATTATCCCTGAACGGTCAGTGTTTTTTTCCGGATTCTCTTTTTTCACCCATTAAGAGAAAAAATAAAATAGAAAAGGAGCCAGTCCTTGAAATTCACGATTCCGATTCTCAAAAGCAAATTAGATCTTCAAAAGTTAGAAAACTAGCAAAATCTTGCAATATTGTTTGCGTTGATTAATTAAAAAGTAATGAATTAAAAGGATCCGATTATTTACGGATCCTTTTTTGTTCGAGCTGAGTCAATGTAATAAATCCTACGCTTTAAGTGCAGGGTGGTTTAGTTCAATTTGTTCAACAATCCGCTAAGCTTTATGGATGCTGGTGTTGAGAAAATTTTTATAGAACGTCATAAATAGATGGTGCTGCATCCGCCAAATAAGGTTTTGTATTGGCATGATATGGGGGAGCGAAGCAGTAAGAATTGCGATGATCGCTTATTCCAAATCAATCTTCTGCCCGGGATAAATCTTATCCGGATTCTTCAAAGGTTTATTTTTGTCAATAACTCTACTGTGGTGCGGTTGCTTTTTGCGATTGCCCAAAGGGTTTCGCCCGGCTGTACAATATGGAAGGGTTGGTTTTGGGCAGAGGCATTTTTGGGATGCTGCTCCGCAATCGCTTTTTCAAGCACGGCGGCAGTCTTTGGTCCGAAAATGCCGTCGACGGCGAGCTTGTGAACGGATTGAAAACGTTTGACGGCGTCTTCGGTTTTCGGGCCGTAAATCCCGTCAACGCCGTGGTCAGGTGCGTTTTTATCCGGGTAAAAAAAGACGGCGGCCAGACCTTCCTGCATCTTTTTGACGGCTGGGCCGCGGTCGCCTTTTTGCAAAACTTGAGTGGGTGCCGACGCTTTTTTCGGCTTGACGTTTGCAGCGCGAGTCGTGAAGTACGAGAGCGGTTTTTGCCTGTTCAGCTGCGACAAATCGACCGAACCGCTGATGCCGGGGATGGAGCCGGCGCTTGTATACTGCCATAAGTCACAGGGGGAATATCCGGTTTCTTGTTTGCCAAACCGTTATTGCTGCCGTAGCGGGCGAGCCAAATAAAATCCGCGTTAACTTTCGACAATCCGTTCGCTTGATAGAAAGCCTGGCTTGAGTAAAGGCCGACTTTATTCCAGCCGTTATGATGGCATTCGTCGATGAAGGCCTGGCAGGCACCGGCCATATTGGTGCATGTCTTCTGTTCGGCATCAAGGACGAGAAAGACCGCCTCTTTATCGGCGCGTCGGCAGAAATCGTCGGCTTCCCGAACGGCATCGGCGGATGAGACAAATTGGCTAAAGGCGTAGTGGCCGAAGGGGAGGCCGGCTTTTTTGCAGCCGGCTGTGTGCGCGGCGGCGAGCGGATCGATTTTCTTCGATCCGAATTGGACGCGAATAATGACCAATTGAACGGCTGTCTTCAATTTTTTATAATCGACTTGTGGTTGATATTGGCTGATGTCTGCAATTTTTTCCATATTTTCGCCCTCCCTCTATAAAAAATAAGCTTTTTCCTAAAGTATCTCGAGTTTTCTCCGAATATGATTGAGCTATGGGCAATACAGGTATCTAAACCAAAATAAGGATGTCTATGTTTAGGCGGGAATAGAGGAATCCTCTCAGTATCTTTTAATAGGTAAACTAAACGATATGATCGCCCTTTTGATCTCCGTGATACTTATGGTGGCTGACTCTCCCATGTCTCACTTAGTCAATACTCTGACATTCCTTCGTTCTACCTATCCACGGGGTGAGTGCCTGAAAAAGCTCTTTTTTATACTTTAGTTTTGAAGTAGACTGGTGAACCGTGACTTTTTCTGAAAAATAGATTTATGTCGGCTTGTTTGAGTGGGCGCTGTGCAGCAATTCGTCTTTTATTTGGGCCAGTTTTTTTCGTGATGTTTTTTTTCCATGATCGGACAGTATTTTCGGACACATTTTTTTCCTGAGCGATGTCTTTTGTTCGTTTTCCTTTGTAAACGCTGAGGATTAGATATTCTTTTCTCTAAGGCTGAGAAGTGGGAACGATCTTTCGAGCAGGTCGCGGATGGCGAGGGTATCGTCGGTGATCCGGCGATCCGGAAGATCGAGCGGGGTGTCGTCTTCTTTGAGTTTTTCATGGCTTGTCCACTTTTGTTTTTTTTCTTCATTGAGTCCATCAATCGGCCTTCGATTGTCTTCTTGGCGAAAGCGCTGAAATCATTTTCAAGGTTTATGCCGGAGGGAACTTTGTTTAGATCAAAAGTTCGATCCGCTTTCCAGAAGGCAATTCTGGCGATTTGCTGCATATCTTGAATGTCATGCTGGCAATGCATTGAATATGCCCTTGAATATTTCCGGACGGCCTTGGCCATCATCGGTTTGTATTGAGCAAATAATCTTTCGAAGGCCTCTTCATCTGTTTGCTTGCAGCCAGCAAGTAGTTTGGAGTATGACATGAGGAAAACTCCTTTCGAGGATCAGAATATTATTTCCTAGTACATAATTATTATTAAAAAAAGTCTAACATTTTGGTAAATTTGGATAAGATAAAAAGGGGTTGCGGATCGATAGAATATTGTTTTGAAAGGCCCTTCTATTAAATAAATAGAGAATAATTAAAAAATTGGTGAGATCATTTAAAAAAATAAAAAAGACATTTGGTCCGGGGCTTTCAGACCAAATGTCTTTCTGTATGATTATTCGTAATGTATAACTCTAGGTTCAGTTGCGGGATTTGAGATTCCGGATGTTAAAGCGGAAAAAATGCGGATAAAAGCAGCAGAAGTTTGGATGTGAAACGAGACCTTTCGAAGCGGAATCTGCGCGCGGCTGATGGATTGCCGTTCTGATGAGAAGCTGCTGATCACGGAATGAAAACTCTGCGTATATAAATAAAAAAGAGATGCTCGTTGTTATGGGAGCATCTTTTTTTTTTTTTTGGGATTCATTAGGTTAAGTTTTTTATACAAGTGAATCAGTTATTCTCTTTCATTGCTTTTAAAAAAGCATTCAATTTAATGCGTGCATCCGTTGACATTGTTTTTGCGGTTTCAATTAATTGAGCGAGATCATCTGGGAAAGTATATGACTCTTTAGCAAAGAAGGTGGATAAATCTGTATCCAGTGCATTCAAAATACGCGCCAGCATATCTATGTCAGGAATGGCACGATTATTTTCAAATCGGCTAATGTAAGATTGAGAAATGTTGATTTTATCAGCCAGTTCTTGAGTGGTCATATTTAACTGTTTTCTTCTTGATCTTAAACGCTCACCAATTTGTAACTCGTTCATATGAAACTCCTTTTTTCTATGCTTTTATCCATAGTTTAGCTTTTAATGAAGCGAGAAGCATTGATATACTTTTCTTTACATAACAACGACGTCTGGTAAAAGTTGATGGTTTGGTCGGTTAAGTGCTGGCGGGAATTGAATTGCAAAGAGGCTGTTGTTGCCAGGAGATTTTTGAATGCCATCTTTGTCTTACTGGGGTCCGGAATATATTGCCTAATGAAAATTCCAAGAAAACGCAGAGGAGAATGGAAACGGAAACGCATGTGTGGTAAAATGTTCTATAGAACGTATGTTTCTATTACTTTTGAAATTTAATTAATAGCTGTTTATGATAATATCCAGAGGAAGACAGGTTTTAAAAAGGCTCTCCCCATTGATTGATTTAGCGTTCAAGAAGCAATTAGGTGAGCAGCCATGACAAAGATTTTTTTGAAGCCGTTTTGTTGGAAAATAAAGGAAGAAAAAGTTATCAAGGGAAACGAGAGCGGACAAACAAAGTATCCTCGGTATCAAAGTAAAGATCCGTACAGAAAAACGGGCGTGAGGTGCTTCTTGAACAATATGTTAGTCTGACACATACTCCGGCTTCTTGACGAGTATGTAAAAAGAACGTTTTAAGATAAATTTATATTTTAGAGCATTTTAGCAACGGTCCATTATCATTTTGACAATTCGATTTCATGTTGGATGAAGTTCCAAAATCGATAGAGTGACGCGATATTCTTTTTTTTTGGATTATTGGCTAATTCGATTATAAATTCTGGATATTCCTTCAAAGCCTTTATAATTTGAACTTCATCTTTGGAGAGAGTCAGATCGTCAGTTAATTTAACTAACCTTGAGGCATTTGGCTTGTCACTAGTACCGATAAGGTAATCAGCTGAAGCATCAAAGATTTGAATCAATTTGTAAAGTGCATCTAGAGATGGCTCGTTTCTGCCTTGTTCATAATAGCCATAGGCACTAGTGCTTATATTAAGCTTTTTTGCTACATCCTCTTGTTTTAAACCGGCCTCTTCACGGAGATCGCGTAATCTTTCAGAAAAAGTAGGCATTCCTACACCCCCTCTTTTTTATACAATGGAAACTTGTTAAAAATTAAAAATACAACAAAAAATCTGATAAAATGTTTTACATACAACAAATTGTTGTTTATAATAATGATGTTGATCATTTGTTAAGGGGGATGAGAGTGAAAAAAAAGGCGATAAAATTATGTCAAAAACATGTTTATGTGTTCTCATTTTAAAAAGTAGGTGTTGAGATGTTTGATTATCAGTATCATCCTTACGATTCAAAACGAGTGCCTGTGTTTGGTAAAAAAGGTATGGTCGTAACGGCGCAACCACTTGCAGCGCAGGCAGGTTTGGAAATTTTAAAGAAGGGAGGTAATGCGATTGCGATTGACGCAGCGATAGCAACTGCCACATGTTTGACTGTCGTTGAGCCGACGTCCAATGGTATTGGGAGTGATGCTTTTGCCCTTATCTGGACCAAGGGAAAACTATATGGGCTAAACGCAAGCGGTCTGGCTCCACAATCAATTTCAATTGAGAAGATAAGAAACAGAGGGTACAATTCCATGCCTACATACGGATTTGAACCAGTGATGGTTCCAGGTGCACCTGCGGCGTGGGCTGCTTGCTCTTCAAGATTTGGTAAACTTCCACTCACTGAAGTGATGAGACCAGCGATTAATTATGCTGAACATGGTTATCCGTTATCACCGGGGTTCAAAAAAACTGGTGCCTTGCTTATCAAAAAAAATCAAGAAAATTTTTCAAGACAAAATGTTTGAGCCGTGGTTTAAAACATTCGCATCAAAAGATCGTGCTTTGGAGGCAGGAGAAGTTTGGGCTTCCCCCGATCATGCAAAAACCTTGCAAAGGATTGCCGAGACGGGGGCTGAAGCTTTTTATAGAGGAGATTTGGCAGAAAAGATTGACCGATTTTCACGAATGAATGGCGGATTTATTCGTGAAAGTGATCTAGCGAGCTATCATCCGGAATGGGTAGAACCTGTTTCGATTAATTACCGCGGATACGACATATGGGAATGTCCTCCGAATGGCCAGGGAATAGTCACTTTAATGGCACTTAATATTTTGGAAAATTATGATTTTCACACTAAAGAATCGATTGATACTTACCATAAACAAATAGAAGCATTGAAACTAGCATTTACAGACGGAAAAAAAAAATATACGGATCCACGTTACATGGGAAACAAAAAGTTTCTGAGCTTTTATCGGTTGACTATGCACGAACACGCAGCCGACTCATTGGTGAAAAAGCCCTCAGCCCTTTACCAGGAACTTTGCCCAAGGGTGGAACGGTTTATCTTTCTACTGCTGATGGTGAGGGAAATATGGTTTCGTTCATACAAAGTAACTATATGGGATTTGGTTCAGGGATTGTCATTCCGGGTACTGGAATCGCATTACAAAATCGGGGGCATACCTTTTCACTAAATCCCAACGATGCCAATGCACTTATGCCTGGAAAGAGAACCTATCATACAATTATTCCTGGATTTTTGACTAAAAACGGCATTCCGGTAGGCTCATTTGGTGTCATGGGAGGATATATGCAGCCGCAAGGTCAATTGCAAGTACTGATGAATACCATCGATTTTGGTTTGCATCCTCAGGCGGCTCTCGATGCTCCGCGCTGGCAGTGGATAAGTGGTAAAACGATTATGGTTGAGCCTGATTTTCCAAATGAAATGGCCCAGGCATTGGCAAGAAAAGGACATGACATAAAAGTAGCGCTAGATAATGGAACGTTTGGGCGTGGCCAAATCATCTGGCGAGATTATCAAACTGGTGTTTTAGTTGGGGGAACAGAATCAAGGGCAGATGGTATCGTTGCCGCGTGGTAGATATCATGAATATGAAACAGGATAAATAGAAATCATGGGGGAAAGCAATAATGAGGTTAAGAATGAAAGGCTATTTGATTTTAGCTGTTATCTTTTTGCTGGTCATTGCTTCAGGATGTGGGAAAAATAGCAGTCAGGCTAATCAAAACTCTCCAACTGCTCAGACAACAAAAAAGCAGCTTGTAATAGGTCTGGATAATGATCCGCCGCAACTGGATCCGCAAAAATCTTCTGCGGCAGTTGATCGGCAAGTCTATCAAAGCCTTTATAATACATTAGTAGATATTGATTCGAAAGGAAAGATTGTTCCGGAACTAGCAACGAGTTGGAAAATATCAAGTGATGGAAAGACTTTACTTTTAATTTGCGTAAGAATGTTAAGTTTCAAGATGGTACGATATTTGATGCAAAAGCAGTCAAATTCAATTTGGAAAGAGAGTTAAATCCTAAATTTGCTTCTCCTAGAATTTCAGAAATTGGAGTCATTAAGAATGTCAAAATTTTGGATAAATACAAGGTTCAATTCCAATTAAAACAACCTTATTCACCACTTCTTACTATTTTAACCGATCGTTCAGGCATGATGCTTTCCCCCACAGCTATAAAAAAAGAGGGAGCAAATTTTTCCAATCATCCGGTAGGTACGGGACCTTATCAATTCGTAGAACGTGTTAAGCAAGATCATATTACGGTCAAAGTATTTGAGGGATATTGGGGTAAAAAGCCGAAGGTACAAACCATTCTCTATCATCCATATGCAGATGGTAATGTCAGACTGACCAACCTTTCTTCCGGTAATGTGGATCTTGTAAATACAATTGATTATAAAGATATTGATCAAATCAAATAAAAAAAAACCAAAAGCTGAAATTAGATGAAAAAGATGCCATTGGATTTCAAGGCATTGCCTTGAACGTTCACCGGGCACCGCTAAATAATATTAAAATTCGTCAAGCTATAAACTTGGCCATTGATAGAAAAGCAATTGCCAAAGTTATTTTTCACAATTATGTGACTCCTGCCGCAACGCCATTGCCTGCATCTAGTTGGGCGCATGATTCTGATATTAAGATTCCTAATGGAAATACAGCCGCCGCTAAGAAGCTTGTTGAAGAGTCGGGGATAAAAAACGTTCATTTTACATTGAAGATTCCTGCCGGAAGTTCACAAAACCAGCAACTGGGACAAATCGTTCAATCTATGCTAAAGAAAGTTGGCATTCATGTCAAATTAGAAATGGTAGAATTCGGAACGATGATTCAGCAAGGGACTGAACATAATTTTGATGCGCTTAATTTAGGATGGAGCGGCCGATTAGATCCGGATGGCACCATTTATTCATGGTTTGTTACCAAGGGTTCAAACAACGATATGGGATATTCAAATGCAAAAGTCGATAAGTGGTTAAATGAAGCCCGGACAGTATCGTCAAAAAGTGAACGAAAATCACTTTACGATAAAGTATCTCAGAAGATATGGGAGGATGCCCCATATATCCCCCTCTATTATCCCGATGATTATAAGGCAATGAAGGAGAATGTTGAAGGTTTTACACATTATCCGGATACCATGATTCGTCCCGATACGATTTATTTAAAATAAGGAATGATCAAGATCAAACACAAAAGTTAGCGCTTGAGTGGTGAATGTGATATTAGTTCAAAGTCATTCTGATTGTATTCTAATTTTTCATTGAAGATCATTAATAAATTTTAATGGAGGTTTTCTCTCAAAAAGGGGGGGAGCCTCTGAAATAAAAAGATACTTATCAAGGGATTCAAAAATTTAAACAGCCACTAACAAAGGCAAGGAGGAGAACATGTTATATTATATCTCACGACGCCTGACTCTAATGATAGCCATTTTGTTTCTGGTTAGTATTATTGTATTTGCTCTTATCAATGTCATTCCCGGTGATCCGGCCGTCTTGATGCTGGGCCAGGAGGCAACACCAAGCGCTTTGGCAGCCTTGCGTCAGAATCTGGGCCTAACTGATCCTCTTTATATTCAATATTTTCATTGGGTAGTTAATGTTTTACAAGGTAATCTTGGTTATTCACTTACCGATCATACTCCGGTCATAAAAATTTTGTTGAGTAAAATTCCGGTTACTTTTGAATTGACAGTTCTTTCGTTTATTTTAGCGGTTATCATAGCGATTCCAGCAGGGATTATAAGTGCTGTTTATAAAGGGACGATTTGGGATTATGTAACAACTGTATTTGCATTATCAGGAGTTTCGATTCCTGCTTTTTGGCTAGGAATATTATTGATTTATTTATTATCGGTCATTTTAGGATGGCTTCCGCCTTCAGGTTATGTGTCTTTCGCACAACATCCTGTTCGAAATGTGATTCTGATGATTATGCCTTCGATATCTTTAGGGATTCGTTTGTCTGCTCAATTAACAAGAATGTTGCGTTCAACTTTGCTTGAAGTTATGCAGGCAGACTATATCAGAACCGGATTTGCAAAGGGACTGTTAAAAAAAGGAGTCGTTCTGAAACATGCATTAAAGAATGCTTTACTTCCTGTTTTAACCGTTGCCGGCCTTGAGTTGTCATCGTTTCTTGGCGGAGCAGTAATTACTGAAACGATATTTGCGGTTCCCGGGATTGGTCAGCTCATTGTAAATGCCATTCTAACGAGAGATTTTCCAGTGGTTCAAGGCACCATTCTATTTATGGCATTGGCGGTCATTTGCGTGAATTTTTTAGTAGATATTGCTTATTCGTTTCTAGATCCGAGAATAAGATTAGAAGGTGCATCGAGATAATGAATGAACCTCAGATAAATGCTGTTAAACAAAAAACCTAAATGTTATTGACGAAAAAGAGCGGCTACAAAAGAAAAGTAAAAAATCAAATTACTAAATAACCAGTTGGCAGTGGTAGGCGGGCTGTTTGTCATTCTTCTTGTGTTTCTAGCGATCTTTGCTCCCTTTATTGCCCCATACAGTCCAATAAAGCAAAATTATGCACAAGCCTTGCAACCTCCTTCCGCGATGCACTGGTTTGGAACGGATACTTTGGGAAGAGATATATTATCAAGAATCATTTATGGAACCCGTGTTTCTTTAAAAGCCGGGATGATTTCAGTAGGCTTTGCTGTCATTATCGGTGTGCCATTGGGAGTTATTTCAGGATACTTTAGAGGGTTTTGGGATGAATTTGTTATCATGCGGATAACGGATGCTATGCTCGCCTTTCCATCGCTTGTACTTGCACTAACTCTTGCGGCTGTCCTTGGACCAAGCCTTACTCATGCAATGATTGCAATTGGACTTGTCTTTACGCCGTACTTAATTCGTCTGTCAAGAGGGGAGGTTCTTTCGCAACGTGAAAGAGAGTATGTGATTGCGGCAAATGCATCAGGATTAAGAAATTTTTCAATCATGATTAGACATGTTTTTCCGAATATCGTTGGCCCTATAATTGTTCAGGCCACCCTCAATGTTGCTGCCGCAATTATTGCTGAGGCCTCGTTAAGCTACTTGGGGCTTGGAACACAACCACCGACTCCAAGTTGGGGAGCGATGCTGGCGGAAGGTCAGGGATATCTTTCCCAGGCACCATGGATTGCTATTTTCCCGGGGATTTTCATTTTCTTGGCGGTCATTTCGATAAATGTTTTTGGTGATGGTATTCACGACTGGTTAGATCCAAGGCTAAAGAAAAAGGCGGTGTAATCATGACCGAGATTTTGTCTGTTAACCATTTATGTATTGGTTTCGATCAGCATGGCCGTACCTCATTCATTGATGATGTTAACTTTAAAATAGAAAAGGGCCAGACGGTGTGTATTGTTGGTGAATCGGGTTGCGGAAAAAGTATCACATCATTGGCCATTATGGGGCTGGGGCTGCTTTCTAATGGCGGACGAATCAATAAAGGAAATATCATATTCAATAATCAAGATCTCTACAAAAAGAGTCAAAAAGAATGGAGCAAAATAAGAGGAAATGAGATTTCTATGATTTTCCAGGAACCGATGACAGCCCTTAATCCGCTTCATACCATCGGTCATCAAATTTCTGAGGTTCTATGTATTCACGAAAAGATAAGTAAACACAAGGCAAAAGAAAAAACGATTGAAATGTTGAATTTGGTAGGAATCCCGTCGCCGGAAAAGAGATTTGGCCAGTATCCTCATGAATTAAGCGGCGGGATGCGGCAGAGAGTGATGATTGCAATGGCCTTGATCTGCCATCCCAATTTATTAGTTGCTGATGAACCGACAACTGCGCTTGATGTGACCATACAAGCACAAATTCTGGATCTGATCCAAACTCTAAAACAGAGATTTGACATGTCTCTTCTTCTCATTACCCACGATCTTGGTGTGGTATCAGAAACGGCCGACAAGTGATCGTGATGTATGCAGGGCAGATTGTTGAGTATGGGGATGGGGATGCAGCAGAGATTTTTACAGTTCCGAAACATCCATATACAAAGGGCCTTATCAGTTCGATTCCTAGTATGGAGCAATCTGCGGATATTCTTCCGACTATCAAAGGGACGGTTCCAAGTCTAGATGAAATGCCGTCCGGATGCCGATTTGTTGATCGCTGTCCATTCGCAAAAGTGATTTGTTCCAAGAGAAAGCCTCCTAAGATTATCGCTGATCATGAAGTGCATTGTTGGATGTACGGGCAAGAAGAATGGAAGGAGGGGAAATCTCTTGCATGATACTAAAAAGATTCTTGACGTTAAAAATTTAAAAAAGTATTTCTTCATCAAAAAAGGTCTTGTCGGTTCTCAAAACCTAGCCGTAAAAGCGGTGGATAATGTGAGCTTGACTGTGTACAAAGGTGAAACGCTCGGAATTGTCGGAGAGTCAGGATGTGGAAAATCAACAATGGGGCGCCCATTCTCCAACTTCAAAAGCCTACAGATGGCTCGGTCGTGTTTGAAGGGAAGGAATTGACTCATTTATCCAATCGTCAGATACGTAAACTTAGGAAAGACATGCAAATCGTTTTTCAGGACCCCTACGGTTCTCTGAATCCGCGAATGACGATAGGAGCAATGCTTACAGAAATTGTTAATGCTCATAAGGTTGTTGAAAGAAGAGACAGCAAACAATATGTTGGAGAGCTTTTAGAACAGGTTGGTTTAAATAGGAGTTACTTTAATCGGTATGCCCATGAATTTAGTGGTGGACAACGTCAAAGAATAAGTATTGCAAGAGCCCTGGCAGTAAGGCCTAAAATGATAATTTGTGACGAAGCCGTATCGGCCTTGGATGTATCGGTGCAGGCGCAGATCTTAAATCTTTTGCTAGAGTTAAAAAAGCGGCTGAACCTTACCTATCTTTTTATTTCTCATGATCTATCTGTTGTCAGACATGTAAGTGATAGAGTGGCGTAATGTACTTAGGGCAAATTGTTGAACTGGCAAGCAGGATGGAAATATTTGATCATCCGGAGCATCCCTATTTGAAAGCTCTGTTGTCTGCCATTCCAATAGTTAATCGGAGAAAAAAGAAACGAATTTATTTAAAAGGCGAAGTACCCAGTGCAATCAATATACCTGAAGGATGCCGGTTTCATACACGTTGTCCCCTGGCAAAAGATATATGCAGACAAAAGGCGCCGGTTCTAAAACAAAAGAAAACGGGGCATTGGACAGCCTGTCATTTTGTCTAGTGATACAAATATTTTGGATAAAGATGCCCCTATTGAAAGTTTAAAAACCAAGGTCTAGTTGTCCTCGGCTTTCCAAGCGACAGCTTTTAAAGACAGGAGTTTTCCGAAGATGAAAAAATTATGTCCTTCTGTAAAGTGAATGACGGGGTCACTTTTCCGCTCTTCACCAAGTCGAGTATGAAAGGCGAACATATCAATCCTTTGTTTGCCGAATTATTAGAGCTAAGCGGTAACCCCGGGCTCACTTGGAATTTTAATAAATTTCTTGTCAGCCGCAATGGCGAAGAGGTTTCATTTTTTAACTCTTCCGTTGCTCCGGAGCAGCTTGAAGAAAAAATTGTTCCGCTTTTATGATTCGTTATAACACTTCCTGTTGTGCGGTAAGAGGTGTCTAGCGGTGTAATTTATTAAGCCTTTGGGAACCAATTTATTCAGATTGCTGTGCAGCTATACGTCTTCCCCGTAGTAAAAAGGCCCCTGCGCATGCAAACAAGCGGCACAGAAAATCGTGCCGCTTGCATTTTGTTCTCTAATTAATCAGAAGATGATTCACCGGCAAGCGGGAAGTCCTCAATGCCGTCGGAGGAGGCCAGTTTCTGTGCGTAACGGCGGAAGAAAACGCCCAGATCGCCCTTGTAAGATTGCTGCCAGGGCTTCTGTTTGCCACAATAATGGATAAAAACGGTATGCTTTTTTATCCAGTCAAAATCTCTCCGTACTTTTGCTTGGCCAATGCAAACTTCTGCAGTTCATAATACCTCGCGTCATAATTATAATATTCAGCCGGTGCCGGAATAATTTTATCCCAATAAAGGGCATTGAAAACATCCTGATCCGGTAAGAGCAGCTGGTGCTTATGCTTCTCAACAAAATCAAAGATGTCCTGAGCGGCGTCCTCGTGTCTCAGCCGCTCCATATTCATTAACAGGACGCCGGTATTAAAATAACCTTTTGCTTTCGGCGTTTTCAAGCGCAGCTTATTGAAAGGCCGGGCCATTTTTGCGGAAAATTCATGTTCCGATGCAACAAAATAAGCGTCATTGAATGGTTTATTATA
Source organism: Terrilactibacillus sp. S3-3 (assembly GCA_030437565.1). Lineage (GTDB taxonomy): Bacteria > Bacillota > Bacilli > Bacillales > Sporolactobacillaceae > S3-3. The sequence goes on along the minus strand of CP129291.1, from coordinate 3,048,044 downwards.
GAATTCGCTAATCGAATTTAAAACGATGATATCCGGATCAAGATAAAGAATCCGATCCGTTTTTCTTCCGGCAAATACTGATAGGCAATCAACCGGTAATACATCTCGGTTGTAAAATGCTTCAGCACGGTAGCATTCTTAAAAACGGATGGATCGACGATCGATAAATGGGGATGAATTCATGGCCCTCATCCATAATGAACGATTCCAGTGCCGCCAGTTTATCTTTGGACATCTCGGAGTACATCATATGGATCGAGAAATACTCCGATGGATTATTCTCGAACAGTGATTTCAGCATCACTTGCAGCGGATATACATAATTGCCATTGAGCGTCACAAGAATATTCATCACATCATCCCCTTAGACCACTTGCCGCTTTATCACTCAAATAACATTAATATACCTTGATCGGGCGGACCTTAGCCGCAGGCCCGTTATCTCTTATTGTACACTAAATTTAGAAACCTATTGTATCGATGCAACTTAATCCAATCCGTTCTTTACGAAAGAAGCGATCCGGCGCCTAAAAAAAGACAAAGTAAAAACTAGAAATAGGAACGTATGTGTGGTAAAATATGATTATAGAACATTTGTTCTTGATTATTTTTTAAAGCTGCGGCGTTTGTTTTCCTTTTGTTCGTGATAAAATAAAAGGAGGAAGGAATGGGTTTGGAAAGACTCTTACCAATGAATGATTTTGCCTTCAAAAAGTTATTTGGCGAACAGCGCGATAAAGATTTACTCCAGAATTTTTTGGAAGCCGTTCTGTCGGAAAAGATTGTTGACGTTATTATTAAGGAAGAAAAAAAATCAAGGGAAACGATTGCAGACAAACAAAGTATTCTTGATATCAAGGCGAAGATTCAAACAGAAAAACAAACTGAAAAGATAAACGTTGAAGTTCAGCTTTTAAATCGATACAACATGATCCCACGAACACTGTTTTATTGGTCTAAACTTTACAGCAGCGACCTGCAAGTGAAAGGCGATTACTCGGAACTCAATAAGACAACGACAATCAATCTTTTGAATTTCAAAATGAAAGAACTCAGCGATTCCACTTTTCATTCGATCTATCATCTGAAAGAAGACCACGACCATACGCAGTTAACCGATCTCCTCGAAACCCATTTCATTGTGATGCCCACGTTTCGAAAAGCGAAAATTGACAAACGAAATCCGCTTCATCAGTGGCTCATGTTTCTTGATGAAAGAACAGACTCTGATTCCATACTTTTTCAGGAGGTATGCAAAATGAATCCGTCTATTCGGAAAGCTCAGGACAAATTTACATTGCTCAGTGAATCTCCGGAATTTCGCGAAGCCTACGAGCAGCGGTTTAAAGCGCAAGTTGATTACAACAGCCAAATAAACGGCGCCAGGAAAGAAGGAATGGAAGAAGGAATGAAAAAAGGGATCAAGACAGGGATCAAAGAGGGAAAGAAAGAAGAAAAAAAAAGAGACAGCTCTAAGACTGTTAGAAGAAGGATTAAGTTTGAAAATCATTGCTAGAGCGACTCAGTTGACGGAAGAGGAAATCAAGAAGTTGAAAGATAAAAATTAAAATCTCCATCGATGTTGACTAGTGATACGTTAAATGAAGAAAAAACTGCGATGATAGGATGATTCGATGCTGGCGGACAAAGTTTTGGGAACCTTTACGGTCAGGCAATCGGCGACGCGATCGGAATGCCGTCGGAGCTTTGGAGCAGAAAAAGAATTAGAGCCTATTTTGGGGAAATTACCGACTTTCTTGACGGTCCCATTGAAAACGATGCGGCCCGGATTTATAAAAGAGGCCAATTTACGGACGACACTTCTCAGTCATTGGCGATTTTAGATGCTTTGATTGAAAATCATTTTATCCCTGACGACGCAATGATTGCCCGGCACCTGATTGAATGGGCAAAGCAGGCGGATGCCTTCAATCAGAATATTTTGGGACCAAGCTCAAAGGCGGCGTTATTGGCCAAAATGGATGGAAAAGATGCGGGTCCATTCACATCTGAGGCAGTGACAAATGGCGCCGCCATGCGCATTGCCCCTGTGGGCTGCTTATTCTCTAGAGATGAAAAAAAAGCGCAGCTGCTGGATTATGTTTACCGGATCAGCCGAGTAACGCACGACACGAACGTTGCTATTTGCGGAGCGGCGATGATTGCCATGGCTGTTTCATCCGCTGTGGATGGGCAGGGGTGGGATGCGATCATGGAAGATGTACTAGACATTTCCGAGCAGGCGGTACATTATGGCCAAGATATTTTTGGTCCTTCTTTATCGGAACGTCTGAAACTTGGATTAGATTTTGCACTAAAGCATTGCCATGATAAGGAGACATTTGCTCAGAAAATCTATGATGTGATCGGAACGGGGGTTCAGACAACCGAATCTGTTCCGGCGGCGCTGGCCATTGCTTATTATACAAAAGATCCGCATCGATGCAGTCTTCTTTGTACCAATTTAGGTGGCGATACAGACACAATCGGTGCGATGGCGACCGCGATCTGCGGTACAAAAACAGGCATTCAATCATTTGATAAACACGGGCTCCAGCTCATTGATGACAGTAATCAAGTAGATCTTCGTTACTATGCCGAGCAGATGGTCTGCTTTCGGGAGAAGCGGGACAAATAATAGCTGTGCAAAACCACCTGAAAGCAATTTTAAATAAAATAACTTACGTGCTACAAAAGCGAGGCCAGTAATACTGAATGATGTGTAGGATATTATTCTTTAAATACTTATTTGTCAGTATATTGTCAAAAGAATCGAGTGGCAATAGAGGAACAAAAAATATCGCTGAAAATCTCCTTATTGAAAAACAGTGTGGATGATGCCTTTTAACCAAAACGGCATTTGACCGATAATGCGAGGCCAAATGCCATTCTTCTATTTCTTCATTTCTTCTAGAAAAACGTTTCCGGGTGGGGATGCGGCCATTTGCATATAAGGCAGCTTTTGTACTGACTGAATCAGCTCGTCCAGTTTGCTTTCGATCCGGCTAAGCAGGAAAAATGTGATCACAATCGGGAACCCGACATCTTTGATCATGGCCAGCCACTCATCCATTTTAATGCAGCTCCTTTCTTTCAAATGGGAACAGGCGGCCCTTTAATTAATGATAGGTGCCGCCTGCTGCCGACATTCAATTGATACCAGAGCGGTTTTGCCGTTCCGCCTGCAAGGTTGTTAGCTTAGTGCGATGTCCGTCGTGGTCCGCTCGGAAACGCGGGCGGACTTGACTGCAACAAGATCGCCACCGGTTGAAGTGAACACATTTTGAGTCACAATCTCATCCATTGCCTGTTTAATAGCAACCGGATTATATGGCTCGGCCGGATCGGCAAGAGAGAGAGTCACACTTTTCCCTTGTTGATTGAGAAAAATCAGATCGAGTGATTTCATGAGATCACCTCCTTGTTTTGTGACATGTCTTTGACTTGGGGATTAGGAATTGAGGATTTTTAGGGGACATACGTCTTAGTTTTGAATGGTTGTCGCGTCATCACGTTCCACCGATAAGAGCGGATGTTGCTGCAGCGGAGCCAAATTTGAAGCAACCGTATACAGCGCATCGTGTGCGGCACCGGCTTTGATGTTCCTGAACGACTTTTTCTTGAGAATTTGTTTTCCATCCGTATCAAGCCCGCCGTCAAGCACCATCACAAACGTTGAACTGACCAATGTTCCATTTGCCATCTCTATCACCTCCTTCACTATATAAATAGGTGATAGACAATGAAAATGGTGAGATGATTGATAATTTTTTTTTTGCTGGTTAAAAAATGAGAAATCAAAAAAGTACTCCTAATTTATCAATGAATGGAAATTTTAAGAATAATTTCCATTCCGACAGGCATCCGTCCCTTATAACCGCTTATAACCCTCATGCAAGAATCGGCCGCTCCTAACCAGAAAAAGTGTAAAAAAAAAACTTTTCCCAAACTCATCCCCGATTCACAGTTCATAAATAGGCCGGAAGAGGCGTGACGGATCACCCTAGCGGGGAAGCAAATTTGCCGGAACTTTGCTGGTTTGGCCTAACGAATGTTTTAAATGCCAAAACCGACGGATTCGCCGCTGGTATTTGTAAGCCTGGTTTCTTCATTATAAATAGGGTGGCCGCTTCGGTACAGATCGGCGTACAGGCCGCCGGCTTGGATCAGCTCCTCATGGCGGCCTTGTTCAACAATGTGGCCGTCTTTCATGACAACGATGATATCGGCATTTTGGATCGTGGACAGCCGATGGGCGATGATGAATGTTGTCCGGCCAGCCATTAATTTGTCCAGAGCTTCTTTGACTTGTCGTTCGGTGCTGCCATCGAGGGCCGAAGTGGCTTCGTCCAGCAGAAGGATCGGCGCGTTTTTCAGGATCGCCCGGGCGATGGCCAAACGCTGTTTTTGACCGCCGGAGAGTTTGATCCCGCGCTCGCCGATTTCGGTACGATAGCCTTTGGGAAGCGAGGTGATGAACGAGTGGATCGCTGCGCTTTCTGCCGCCTGCTCGAGCGCCTTTTTTGAGACTTTAGCTGTTCCGAGCAGCAGGTTGTCTTTGATTGTCCCGTTGAACAGAAAAGTATCCTGCGAGACATGGGCAATCGCTTGTCTCAGCTCGAACAGCGGCCAAGAATCGAGCGGCCGGCCGTTGATGATTAGAATGTGCCCTTCTTCAGGATGATAGAATCCTTGCAGCAGATTGAATAATGTGGTTTTACCGGCGCCGCTCGCTCCGACAATCGCCACTTTTTTGCCAATCGGAACGGTCAAACTGAAGTTGCGGAGCACTGGTTTGTCAGACTCATAGTGAAAGCTGACGTTTTCAAAAGCAATGGATGTAATCGGCGGGACGATCGGCTGCGCGATCGGCAGCTGCTTTGACTCGACAGGCTGATCGAGTACTTGCTGGATGCGTTCCACCGCAGCGGCGGCGCTTTGAAAACTCGCCCAGTTGCCGGCTGCGCCGGTCAGCGGATAGACAAGATGGTTGACCAAACTGGTGAACGTCAGCAGCGCGCCGACAGTGATCGTTTTTTCGGAAACAAAATAGGCGCCCAGACAGAGGCTGGCAAGAAATGTGATCGAGCCAGCGGCCTGTCCGCCGGCATTGTATAGGCCGCGCAGTTTGGCGTTAGTCATCTCAAGTGTGTGTAAAGCTGACTTTGAGATGCAAATTTTTTGTAAAATACTCGCTCCAATAGAAATGAGCGGATGATGAAAAAACCGTGGAATGTTTCATTCAACAGATGGGTCGTATCGCCGATGAGTTGATTGATAACCCGGCCATTTTTCCGCAGCAGCAGGCCGAAAGCGGCGCTGCCGGCGACCGCCAGCGGGGCGATCGACAGGCTGATCAAAGACATGGCATGGTTAATATGAAATAAATAAATGAAAACAGAAAGATAAATGACGGGAAGGCGGACGACATCGATCAGTTGCCCGCCGAGCATGCCTTCAATCGTGTAAATGTCGTTGTCGAAACGCGAGATCAGATCACCCGAGCGAAACGCAGTCATATTTTTTTTTGCCTGAATAAGCAGGGTATGTTTGTACAGATAAGTTTTGAGATCGCGCATGACGCCGTAAACCGCGGCTGATTCAAAATATGTATTTAAAAAATTGGAACTGATGCTAAGCAGCAGCAGGACAAATGCCGATTGGAACGAGCTGTTTTAGAAGAGTAAAATTACTTTTTACGGCGGCGTCCGTGATATGTCCGAAAAACCAGGCGAATGCCAGTGTCAGAAACAAGTCGACGCCCATCAGCACAACAAGACCTAAGTAGGCTTTCCATCTTTTCAATAAAAAGGGGCCAATTAAGGCAAACGTCTGCTTGATATTTTTCATGGCCAGTTCTTGTTTAAGATCGCTGATTTGCTGTTCATTAATAAAAGCCATTCGCGGCACTCCAATCGCGGATGCCGCGGAAGATCATCAATGGTCTATCGCGGCAACCGGTTTTTCAAATTAAGATATTTTTTTTTCAGGTAACGAGAGACGATTGGATAGGTCACCACCAGCCTGCTCCATCTTTGGCCTAACAAATGGGAAAGACGGAATCTGACCCGTGTTTTGCGAATGGCGACCAGTTTGCCGATGATCTGTTCGGCGCTGACCGGTGCATCCGGAAGCAGGTTCGTGTCGCCCTTGAAAACAAACAATTTTGATGGACCTGGAAAATCGGCCTGATAAAGCGGTGGGCGATGAGCCGGCCATTTTTTGCAATATACAGGGCAATGTCGCCTTGTTTAAGTGAGGATGCCGGGCATGCAGCGAATGTGCACAGGTCGTCCTTCCGAATAAAAGGATACATGCTTTGTCCATGGGCCGGCAGTTCGATCCGGCCGTTCTTTTCAACGGTCCGTTGGATGAGCCAAGCCGTTTGCTGGGCCTCAGGCTGATCGTCGATGGTGCGGTGCAGATAAGTGCCGCGGCCATGGCCGTCCGGCTTTGCCTCGGTTGTGCTGCTGCAATAGACATCCAGCCGCTTGGAAGAATGAGGCTGATGTGTCCGGTAATGAGCGGCTATTTCCGGTGCGTTCGGTCTTTGGGTAGCGGCATGAATGGAAAACCTGGTTTCGCCGGCGGTCCTGAAAAAGCGATCATCTTTTAATAAATAGCGCCGGTAGGCCTCCAAATTCTGTTCCTGTGCTTCGCTTCTATTGGTACAACAGGTGAAGGTGATGTCACGCTGTCCATTTGCACATGATTCTGCCTGCGTTGCAATATCCTGAACAAAAAGGGGGCTTCCTTTTATGGTCAATGTCACTTCGATCAAGCCGGGATGTTCTCCTGATTCAGAGGGCCGTTCACCTGGAATTCCACTCGCTTTGTTCAAAAACTTTTGATCTTGCCGCTGCTCATTCTGGCCGCTTTGTTGGCCGGTTCCGCTGCGGGCAGCACTGGTGATTGGCCAAATAGACGGCCATGAGCTGTTTATCTTAACCGGCATATTCGACAAGTCCGTATGCCAGCATATTGTTCAAGAAAACTTCGACATCTTCTTTCAACTGATCGGTTTCATCGGCAGCGCTGGTTTGCAGTGCTGCGACAATTTCGCCGGCGGACAGTTTTTTTCAGAGAGCAATGACCAGCAGCGGCCCCCGGCTTCATTGAGTTTTGTCACCGTATAAGTTTCAGGATTGAGAATCACCCATTCATCGTCGACTTGTACCGTTTCGCAATTCGGCTTGCGAATAAAATAATCGGTCATGAAATCAGCTCCCAAAATGTATTGTTTTTTTGAAAATACAGCTCGTATATCGGCACGGAGTCGGCCAGCTGTTTCAGCAGCACGAGAATCCTTTTTGTTTCGTTCGGGTTGTGCGCCCAGTAGAAAACTTTGTCCATCAGCCGGAGCAGGCCGTGTGTTTTTTTCCAAACGTACCCGCTTGTTTTTAAGCGACTGATACAAAACTTGAATGCTTCCCAATGGCCAGGCCGTTTCGCCGTTCATCGATTCCAGCTCGCTGCGGAACGGCGAATCGAACACCGTCGCGCCGTCAGGGGTAATTTTGACAAGCGTTGCTTCATCCGACAGAATTTGCCGCGGATAGGAGAGCCTGGCCGTTGTTGATTTTCCCGCGCCTGATTGACCGGAGAAAATATGGGCTTTTCCATCTTCAACGACACATGAAGAGTGGATCAGCAGGCCCCAATTATGGTAAACAATGAAAGAACTGTATAAATTGATAAAAGCATGTTTGAGCGCGAAACCGTTGAATACAGACAGGGTGGCGTTTTGGAAGTCCGAATCGACTTCAATTAAATAGTCATCTCTTCGAAATTTAAGTTTACGATCAGTGTTCATTATGTTAACATCATAAGTGACAAGGGGACTTCCAAAACCGTCTTTAATATGCACCATCATATCAATCGGAGCTTCGCTGCGGCTTTTAATGCAAAAGTTCTTTTTAAGATAGTTCAGCAGATTGGCCGAGTCAATTGTGATCTGAAAGGTATGTTCGCCAATTTTTGCGTAAATTTTGTTCATAAAAGGTCTCCCTTATATACATATAGGTAAATATCCGATTAAGATCGGTCAGCCGCAAAGTGGAGGGATTGGGGGATCACTCCACTGATTGGACTGCCCGTCTGGCTTTTTTTCAGCTGATTATCAAGATGTTGAAAAATAGAATTAATCAGGTCATCAATGGTTGATTGATTAAAACGGCCAATGCCCGCCGCCGTGGTGTCCGCCGCCACCGCCATGGTTACCGCCGCCGTGATGTCCGCCGCCATGGTTTCCAGTATTGCCTCCGCAGCCGCCGGTTGGATCGCCGCATGGCGACGTTTCGAATTTGACCGCTTGATGGCTGAGAACGAGCGGCCGGTTGGATAATTTCGTGTCTTGGGTTTTTTCCATCATTTTTCATCTCCCTGACTTTTTTTATAAAAGCATCGTCTATTCAGCATGATGACCAACCGCGGCAGCTCAAAAGAAATTTTTTATAAGATTCTATCATCTCTGCTGCCTAATAAGCGCTTCCACAACGGTTTATGTATCATGTGAATCAACAACCATATCTTACATACCTGTCCATTACACGATCATTACAGCTGGTAAAAAAAGTGTCATAAATTAACGAAAAAGCCTCTTGAATTTTTCGAATTCTATTTAATAATGGGTCTCAATTGGGGGCAAAGGATCTGCAGGGAGGCTTTTATTTAACTGCCGTCAAAAGACCTAGGCATATGCCGGTGTGCGGGAGCATGTCCGGTTCCGGTGTTCAGTACGGGCTAGCGGTAATGATATCATTTGAAATTTCCATAAACAAAAATCTGAAAAATCAATCATTTATTCGCTTGAGTGTGTTATAATGACATTAATCACTTTAAAAAATGAGAGGCCGCTTTACCTATTAAAACGGCGGGAAATCTCTTGATTTTTGGGATAGTCGGAAATGCACAGGTTGCCAATCATTGGTTCAGAGTGCCATAATAGTTTTAAGACATAAGCACTACAAGTTTATGGAAAATATACATTACATAGAGAGAGGGAATAGAATGAATCTGGTTCTTTTGTCCGGGGGCTCCGGCAAACGCCTTTGGCCGCTGTCAAATGACGCCCGCTCCAAGCAGTTTTTAAGAGTTTTGGAAGATGATCATCGTGATCTGTCCTCAATGGTGCAGCGAGTTTATCGGCAGCTTGCCAAAGTCAATATCAATCGACGGTGATCGCAACGGGAAAAGGCCAGGTTGAGATGCTTCGCAACCAGCTCGGCCCGGATGTTCCGCTGATTGTTGAGCCAGTTCGGCGGGATACGTTTCCGGCCATCGCCCTCGCCGCAACCTATTTGTATTCTTTTAAAGGGACAAGCCTTGATGATGTGATCGCTGTTCTGCCTGTGGATCCATATGTCGAGACCGGTTTTTTTTAGAGAATCATGGATTTGGAGCAGCTGCTGCTTGATACGGGGGCTGATTTGGCTTTGATGGGCGTCAAGCCGACCTATCCGTCGGCGAAATACGGCTATATCGTGCCGAAAGAAGGCGCGAATGAATCGTTTATTTCCGTCAGCCACTTCACGGAAAAGCCAACGGAAGAGAAAGCTGAAGCACTCATCAAAAAAAAAATCCGCATTATGGAACTGCGGTGTCTTTGCTTTTAAACTCGATTATATTATTTCCAAGCTGGAAGCGGCAGGATTGCCGATTCAATACGAGAACTGGTTAAGCAATTCGACAGACTTCCTAAGATCAGCTTCGACTATGAGGTTGTTGAGAAAGCGGGCAACATCGTCGCTTTGCCTTATGACGGCTATTGGAAAGATCTCGGTACCTGGAACACGCTGACCGAGGAAATGGCCACGAACCAAATTGGCAAAGGGATCATCAGCGAGGACTGCGCGAATACCCATCTGATCAACGAGCTCGATATTCCGGTAACGGTGATCGGTGTCTCCAATGCCGTTGTCGCCGTAAGCCCGGACGGCATTCTTGTCGCCGATAAGGAGCAAAGTCCGAGAATCAAAGAAGTCATGAAGGGTTTCGAACAGCGGCCGATGTATGAAGAACGGCTCTGGGGCTGGTACCGTGTGCTCGACTACACGAGCGAGATTGGTCAGGAAGTGATGACCAAACGAGTGATGGTCAAGCAGGGCAAGCATATCAGCTATCAATGCCACCAGCTTCGCCAGGAAGTGTGGACGGTTGTCAAAAGCCAGGGCCTGTTCGCCAAGGACGGGGTGATCAGGGAAGTCCGGGTAGGGGGGGACGTGCTCACCATTCCCCCTGGTGCACTGCACGCGATCAAGGCCGGCAGCGATCTCGAGTTCATCGAAGTGCAAACCGGCAGCCAGCTGATCGATGAAGACATCGAACGCGTCTATTTGAACTGGGATGAAGTCGAAGCCAATTGCCGGTTTGTGAAAGGGTAAGAGAAAAGAAAAATCATACAAACCGCGGCAACCGGTCCCGCCTTATGGGCGGGCCGGATGTTTTAAACGAGTTGGGGTTTGGTCCGGGTGCCAAGACCAAGTAAGGCGGTTTTATTGACAACAATTTGAGATTTATTAACAAGTTTCGCGTTTTATTAACAAGATTCCCACTTTTTTATACAAGTAGGACCGGGCCCGGTGTTTGGGCCGACTCTTTGAACAACTTTTTGCGTTTTATATACAACTTTTGGAGACTAATTAACGACTTTTCATGTTTTATTTACACAAGACTTCCACTTTTTTATACAAGTAGGACCGGGCCCAAGTTTTGGTCGGACTTTTTAAACAACTCTTTGTGTTTTATATACAACTTTTGGAGATTTATTAACGACTTTTCATATTTTATTTACAAGACTTTTATACAAGTAGGACCGGGCCCAAGTTTTGGTCGGACTTTTTAAACAACTCTTTGTGTTTTATATACAGCTTTTCGAGATTTATTAACGACTTTCCGCTTTTTATTTACAAGATTTCTGCTTTTTATACAAGTTTGGTCGGGTCCAGGGTTTGGCCGGACTTTTTAATCAACTTTCGAACTTTTATATACAACTTTTCATCGTTTATTTACAAGAATTTCGCTATTTTATACAAGTCGGACTGGGCCCGGTGTTTGGGCCGACTCTTTGAACAACTTCTTGCGTTTTATATACAACTTTTGGAGATTTATTAACGACTTTTCATGTTTTATTTACAAGATTTCCACTTTTTTATACAAGTTTGGCCGGGCCCGAGTTTTGGCCCGGATTTTAAACAACTTTTTGCGGTTTATATACGACTTTTGGAGATTTATTAACGACTTTCCGCATTTATTTACAAGACTTCCGCTTTTTTATACAAGTCGGTCCGGACCCGAGTTTTGGTCGGACTTTTTAAACAACTCTTTGTGTTTTATATACAACTTTTGGAGATTTATTAACGACTTTTCATCGTTTATTTACAAGTTTCTTGCTTTTTTTAATCAAGTTGAGTGGAAGATTACACATATACGGCCACGGGTATGCGCCAAGTTTTACTCGATACCTTATATTGAACAAGACTTAAAAGCTCCTCAAAATATGTGCCTTTTTCGCTGCTTCCACGTCTCGTTTGCTCGATTCGGCGGGGAATTTGTGAGCCAAAGTGGAGGTTCACGAACCGTAAACGGGTGCGACCTGTCCAAAAAGGAGAGGGGGTATGCTCCAACATATCAGAGATTGGTCTTTAAATGGTGCTCGGCCTCTTCAAACTGGGCCCTCTTTCGCGCTCTATTTGCTAGGCAGTAAAAAAAACCCCCGGCTTAAGCTTTCCGCAGACTTAAACCGGGGAATAGGTATATTTTATCAAAAAGACATGTTTAAGGAGCCCGCTGCCATGGGGGTTCGCATGGCGGCGACGATGTTTTGCGTTTACTTATAGAGCGATGGAGCAGCGATTACACGTGGCTGGCGTTGGTTAATAGTTCATGTGCATCTTTGTATTCCAGACCATGGGCATCAGCGACGGCTTTGAAAGTGACGTAGCCGTCCAAAGTGTTCAAGCCTTTAAGAAGTGCTTCGTCTTCCAAGCAAGCTTTGACATAGCCTTTGCCGGCAATTTTCGCCGCATATGGAATGGTGACGTTGGTTAAAGCAAGCGTCGATGTTCTTGGCACGGCGCCAGGCATGTTGGCGACGGCATAGTGAACAACGCCGTGTTTAACATAAGTCGGGTTGTCATGTGTGGTAATGTGATCGGATGTTTCCACGATACCGCCTTGGTCGATCGCCACATCGACGATGACTGAGCCGTTTTTCATTGATTTTACCATGTCTTCGGTGACAAGGCGAGGCGCTTTGGCCCCCGGAATCAGCACACAGCCGATGACGAGGTCGGCATCTTTGACTGCTTCGGCGATGTTGTAAGGATTGGACATCAGCGTATTGAGCGAATGGCCGAAGATGTCATCCAGTTCACGCAGTCTGTCGGCACTGATATCAAGCAGCGTCACATCGGCACCGAGCCCGATCGCGATTTTGGCAGCGTTTGTACCGACGATGCCGCCGCCGACGATCGTCACTTTGCCTCTTTGAACACCCGGAACGCCGCTGAGGAGAATCCCTCTGCCCGCGCCGTCGCTGATTTTTTCAAGGAATTGCGCGCCGATTTGCACGGCCATTCTGCCGGCCACTTCGCTCATCGGTTGAAGCAGCGGAAGCGAGCGATCCGCGCGTTGCACCGTTTCGTAAGCGATCGAGACGACTTTGCTGCTGAGAGAGCGCCTGCGTCAGTTCTCTGACCGGAGCTAGGTGGAGATAAGTGAAGAGAATAAGACCTTCATGGAAAAATGGATATTCCTCAGGTTCAGGTTCCTTTACTTTAATCACCATGTCCGCTGCCCAGGCTTCGGCGGCAGTGGTGATGGTGGCACCGGCTTCTTTGTATTGTTCGTCGGTAAAACCGGCGCCGAGACCTGCTGCCTGTTCAACAAAAACTTGATGGCCTTCGGAAGCAAGGTAATGTGTTCCGGCCGGGGTGATGGCGACACGTCGTTCGTTGTTCTTTTAGTTCTTTAGGAATACCAATCTTCATTTTTCATTCTCCTTATTGCAAATTTTGGAATGCGTAAGAACTTACTTAAAATTCTACAATATCCCTGTGATAATTCATCTTACATGATGTCTACTTTTTTAACATCTGACTCGACACCTTCGGATACATATAGATACATCAACCCATATGACGTAAAATAAGACATAGGGGGGGGGGGGAAAAAAAGATGAAGAGGGAGATCCCGTTTTGCATCAAAGATGTGCTCGAAAGGCCATTGTTTCACCGTGCGAAATTAGTCGCCGGCAAAAACGGATTGAATCGTGAAGTCAAATGGCTGCATATTCTCGAAGTCACAAACGCGGCTCCTTATGTGAGCAAAAATGATTTAATTCTGACGACCGGAATCTGGCTGAAGCGCTCGGTTGAAGAAGGGCTCGCCTATATGCAGCAAATTATCGACCATGAGACAGCCGGGTTGTGCATTGAGTTCGGCACGACGATTGACGAAATTCCCGATGAATTGATCCGGCTTTGTGACGAGCATGATTTTCCGATTATCCTTTTCAGGCAGCCGGTTCGTTTTGAAGAGATCACGCAGGACATCCACTCTTTTTTAGTCAACCGGCATATCAATGTGCTGAGAAACTTGGAGGGATTCTCGCGAAAACAGCAGCAGCTCATTTTGCAGAGCAGCGATATCCCGGCGATTTTGCGGCTTTTGCATAAAATACACATCGCGGCAGATCATCTACCTTTCTTCGATCGATCGAGCCGAATAAGTTTTTCCCGTCCGTCGATTCTGAGACGGCGGAGAGAATCAATGCTTTTTGCCGCCAGGAATTGGATAAAGAACGACTTGAACAAGGGACGCATCTTTTTAAAACGGATGACGAGCAATTTATTTTGTTTCAACCCGTTGTTTGTTTCGGACAGATTTTTTCTTATGTCGGCGTTGTCCTTAATCAGGATGAACCGGATGAATATATGACGGTGCTGCTCGACTACACGGCGAAAGCGGTCGCCACGGTTTTATTACGGACACAATTTATAGAAGAAAAAATTCTGAGACATCAGAATGAACTGATACAGGATATATTAAAAACCGGCAAATTGACAACGAAGAGCAGGCTAAAATGCAGATGGGCCTGCGGATGCCGGCAAAATATCTTTTTTATTGGCGGCATCGTTGAAATGGATCACCAAATGATCGGGACCTCTCAAGAAGAAATCGAATCGAAGCCATTAATCAGGATATGCTCGTTTTAATCCGTGCGCTTTTAAAAAAGCAGAACCTCTACCATTTAATTATGATCAAAAATAACCAAATTCATTTATTATGTGCCAAGGAAAAATTGAATGGTGAATCATTCGTTCATCTCAAGCGAAATATTCAGACCATGATTGCCGGCCTGAAAGGATTCGTTGAAAGCTCGGAAAAAAACGTGATTGTTCATATTGGTTTCGGCAAGGCGCGTTCGCGGCTTCTGGATATTTGGCAAAGTTTCAATGAGGCTTACCAAGTGACCGAAATTTCCCAAACGGTTCCGATCATGAAGGAAAGAACCTTCTATGATGAAATCGGCGTCTATCAAATGTTAAAAGCCGTTCCGGAAACTTTTCTCACGGCATATGTCCATAATCATCTTGGTGATTTGATTGCCTATGACAAGACGCATCATTTAAATTTAATCGAAACACTGGATGTCTACTTCAGAAACATGGGATCGAAGCGGGAAACCGCCAATCACCTCTTTATCCACCGTCAGACGCTTTATAACCGGCTTGAAAAAATTAAAGAAATTTTGGGCGATGACTTTTTTGAACCGCAGCGGCGTTATTGCCTGGAGATGGCTCTTCTTGGGTTTGAAATGCTCTCAGTCAATGACGAAGCATAATGTCATGGCGCGATGCAGCAGAAAAGTGGGGCAGGACAGATTTCAGTTGTCCAAAATTTTTTCTTAAAAATGGAAATTGAAAGATATAGAGACCCCATGCAACTCTTTTTCGGCAAAAATTTGTGCGGAAAAGTAATCATTGTCATCGACCTCGCTAAAAAAGTACGCTATCATGAAATATATTTAGCAAAAAATTAAAATTGTAATCATATCGGAAAAATTGGGAATTTTAATATCAGGAGAGAGGAAAGAAACAA
This sequence comes from Terrilactibacillus sp. S3-3, assembly GCA_030437565.1. Lineage (GTDB taxonomy): Bacteria > Bacillota > Bacilli > Bacillales > Sporolactobacillaceae > S3-3. The sequence continues at coordinate 3,032,942 of CP129291.1, read as the reverse complement.
TGAGCAGTCAAAACAACTATGATGTGATTATTGTCGGAGCCGGATCGATGGGGATGGCTGCGGGGGTATTACTTACTTAGCCAGCAGGGGGGGTAAAAACACTGCTGGTTGATGCTTACGATCCGCCACATACCAACGGCAGCCACCACGGAGACACGCGGATTATCCGCCATGCGTACGGCGAAGGCCGGCAGTATGTTCCGCTTGTCCTCAGAGCGCAGCAATTGTGGGGAGAATTGCAGGACGAAACACCTCAAAAGATATTTGAAAAAACAGGCGTTCTTTCACTTGGACCAAAAGGGTCAAGTTTTACCAATGAGATGATCGCCAGCGCTGAAAAATATGATTTGCCGCTTGAAGTCCTTCAAGCAAATAAAGTGATGGATCGCTGGCCGGGGATTGTTATCCCGGAGGAACTGATTGGATGCTTTGAGCCTGACTCCGGTGTGTTATTTTGTGAAAACTGTATTCGCACATATCGTGAATTGGCAGCCAAACATGGTGCCACATTATTAATGAATACACCTGTTGTGAATATTGAGATTCATGAGCATTCAGCAACTGTCTATATGGCAGAAGGGGCGTTACCGCGGACAAGCTGATTGTCAGCGCCGGAGCCTGGAACAAAAAAATCATGCAAAAAGCGGGCCTGGATCTGCCGCTTCAGCCCTCGCGGCGAACGATCGGCTGGTTTGAAGCGGATGAAACGTTGTACAATTCCAGTACCTTCCCGGCCTTTACAGCCGAAACGCCGGAAGGGGAAATGTATTACGGTTTCCCGAGTTTCGAACGCTCCGGCGTAAAAATCGGCCGGCATGATTTTGGGCAAGATATCGATCCGGATAAGATCAACCGGGAGTTCGGCATTTACCCAGAAGATGAAAGTTTCATCCGCGGCTTTTTGAGGGCCTACATGCCGCAGGCCGAAGGAAAATTAAACAAAGGCCGCGTCTGCATGTATACAAACACGCCTGATGAGGACTTTGTTATTGACCGGATTCCCGGCTATGAGCATGTGGCCATTGCTGCCGGATTTTCCGGCCACGGCTTTAAATTTGCCAGTGTCGTCGGGGAAATCTTGAGCCAATTCGCCGTGAACGGCCGCACTGAACACGATATTTCCATTTTTTCGCTTTCGCGTCCGGCTCTGAAAATCCATTAATGGAGCGACTTCTTCTCAAATGGGGCGACCTTGAACCGGAATGGAGCGACTTCTTCCCAAACGGGGCGACCCTGAACCGGAATGGAGCGACTTCTTCCCAAATGGGGCGACCTTGAACCGGAATGGAGCGACTTCTACTCCTCAAATGGGGCGACTTCGGCTCAAAATGGGGCGACTTCTACCCAAATGGAGCGACTTCAGCATCAAATGGGGCGACTTCGGCTCAAAATGGGGCGACTTCTACCCAAATGGAGCGACTTCAGCATCAAATGGAGCGACTTCAGCATCAAATGGGGCGACTTCGGCTCAAAATGGGGCGACTTCTACCCAAATGGAGCGACTTCAGCATCAAATGGGGCGACTTCGGCTCAAAATGGGGCGACTTCTACCCAAATGGAGCGACTTCAGCATCAAATGGGAGACTTCAGCATCAAATGGGGCGACTTCGGCTCAAAATGGGGCGACTTCTACCCAAATGGAGCGACTTCAGCATCAAATGGGGCGACTTCGGCTCAAAATGGGGCGACTTCTACCCAAATGGGGCGACTTCAGCATCAAATGGGGCGACTTCGGCTCAAAATGGGGCGATTTCTACCCAAATGGAGCGACTTCAGCATCAAATGGGGCGACTTCGGCACAAAATGGGGCGACTTCTACCCAAATGGAGCGACTTCAGCATCAAAAATGGGGCAACTTCTACCTCAAATGGGGTGACTTTTACCCAAATGGAGCGACTTCAGCATCAAATGGGGCGACTTCTACCCAAATGGAGCGACTTCAGCATCAAATGGGGCAACTTCGGCTCAAAATGGGGCGACTTCAGCATCAAATGGGGCAACTTCTACCTCAAATGGGGCGACTTCTACCCAAATGGAGCGACTTCAGCATCAAATGGGGCGACTTCGGCTCAAAATGGGGCGACTTCTACCCAAATGGAGCGACTTCAGCATCAAATGGGGCGACTTCGGCTCAAAATGGGGCGACTTCTACCCAAATGGAGCGACTTCGGCTCAAAATGGGGCGACTTCTACCCAAATGGAGCGACTTCAGCATCAAATGGGGCGACTTCGGCTCAAAATGGGGCGACTTCTACTCAAATGGGGCGACTTCTACCCAAATGGAGCGACTTCAGCATCAAATGGGGCGACTTCGGCTCAAAATGGGGCGACCTTGAACCGGAATGGAGCGACTTCGGCTCAAAATGGGGCGACTTCAGCATCGAATGGGGCGACTTCGGCTCAAAATGGGGCGACCTTGAACCGGAATGGAGCGACTTCTACCTCAAATGGGGCGACTTCGGCTCAAAATGGGGCGACTTCTACCCAAATGGAGCGACTTCAGCATCAAATGGGGCGACTTCGGCTCAAAATGGGGCGACTTCTACCCAAATGGGGCAACTCCGGCTCAAAATGGGGACTTCAGCATCAAATGGGGCAACTTCTACCTCAAATGGGGGATGATTTTTACCCAAATGGAGCGACTTCGGCTCAAAATAGGACAACTTCTACTCAAATGGAGCAACTTCGACTCAGAATGGGGCGACTTCTACCCAAATGGAGCGACTTCGGCTCAAAATGGGGCGACTTCAGCATCAAATGGGGCGACTTCTACCTCAAATGGGGTGACTTCGGCTCAAAATGGGGCGACTTCAGCATCAAATGGGGCGACTTTTACCCAAATGGAGCGACTTCTACCTCAAATGGGGCAGTTTGGAAAAATGAGTCTGTTTATAGGCATGGGGATGAAACCCGGAGGTAAACCGCCGGCTTCATCCCCATGTTTTTGTATTCCGAAGGCCCCTGCGCTTGCTAATGACAGAATTTTTTGTTGTTTTGAAGCAATATAAATCATATAATAAATTAGGATATATTAACCATTACTAATTGTTTATTGTTGAAAGCAGGTTCCTCAACTACTGTTTGGGTCCGATTCATTTGGCTGGCGGCTGGTCTGATGTTTAATGATTTTACATAAAAAGGGTTATATCTAGGAGCGCGGATGGGAAGCGCGCTTGATTAAATCGGTATGGAGGGATACCGAGCAGGATGAGGAATGAACAAAAAAAATTCTGATTGAACGGGTGTAAGTCTGACTTGGGGTACCTTGATTCCCCAAACCTGAGCGGTTATTGAACAACTTTTGGCTTGGCTTGGACCAAAGTTCTGGTAAAAGGTTTCCGATTAGACAACTGGCTGGTCCGGGTAGCTGAGAACGGCCGATTACCCAAGTTCGGCAAATACGCCAAGGACTTTCAATCGGCTCGCTTCATCCAAATCTTGCAGTCTATTCTTTTTATTTTAAATCAGCGGTGTCGACTGTTGGTATTAACCAATTTTAATAGAGAGACAAAATGAGAAGGGGGATTCTCGCAATGAAGCACTTTTCTAATTCTATTTTTAAAAAGATTTTACTTCAGAGTATGGTTGTTTTCGCTGCTATTTTAATTTTTTTCTCCATGTTTGAGGCGGCAGGAGGTCAGACGGCACAAGCGTCTTCATCTTACAAGGCATATGTGACGGTCTCGTCTCTGAATGTTAGAAAAAACGCCAAACATCAAATATAAGCCGATCGGTGTTCTGCACAAGAATAATGTTGTGACGGTTGTTGGTAAAAGCGGCCATTGGCTGAAAATTATTTACGGGAAAAAATCCGCATATGTGTCCGGTGCCTATATCAAAAAGGGAACACCGCCCGTACCGAAGAAAAAAGGCATCAAAGGAAAAGTGATTGTCCTCGATCCGGGTCATGGCGGGGTATATCTTGGCGCTGTAGGAAAATTGGGAAATAAATCTTATCAGGAAAAAAAAATATTGACTTTGCAGACCGCCAAACTGGTCGCACAAAAACTGCAAAAAGCGGGTGCCAAAGTCTATTTAACGCGGACGACCGATAAAAATTTTAGCAGAAACTTGTCAACAGATCTGGAGGAGCGAGTTAAAATCAGCAAAGCGCATCACGCGGATGCGTTTGTCAGCATTCACTATAACTCTGAGGCGAATCATGCTCACCATGGCGTATCAACCTATTATTATTTTAAAAAGAATAAGGAACTCGCTTCGACGATTGAAAGTACGCTTGTCGCTTCGACGCATCTGGCACGTTATAATACGCCGGATAGCCGCAACGGTGTCCATTTCGGCGATTTTCATGTCCTGAGAACGAATCCTCAGCCAGCTATCTTGGCGGAGCTCGGATTTCTATCGAATACATCCGAGTTGAAAACATTGATCACGCCAGCTTATCAGGATGAGGCTGCTCAAGGGATTGTGAATGGGCTTGTACAGTATTTTAAAAATAGATAATTTTGATATTTTATTGAAATAATGATGCGGACTCTGAGCCTTTAGAATCCTTAAAAAAGTTTGGTTGAGAGGGCTTTTGAAAGACATAAATTATTAAACGATAAGCAGTCCGTATTTTCAAATAGAATATACTTTCACTAAAATACCCATTATTTAAAAAGAAAAAAGGGGATCTTAATATTGATTAAACGGGTTATTAAAGTGTTTAGCGTTTTCCTCATTGCACTTGGTTTTTCATTGAGTCCGTTTTTAACGGCAGCCGCTTCTTCGGATACTACACGACCGACCGTGACAAGTCTCAGTTTAGACAAAACTACGGTCCAGCCGGGGGATGAGATTCATGTTTCTGTAGAGGCATCGGATGCAGAATCAGGGATTTCGGACGGAGCGGTAAGTATAAGTAAAGTCAATGGAGATCAGGGCCAAATGGTCGAACTATCTTATAATCCGGAGACGAATAAATATGAGGGAACATTTAACATTACGAATAATACAATAATTGGCGATTGGTACATTTCAATGATTGTATTCTATGATAAAGCCGGTAATCAATTTGTTGATTTTCCCGAAGAAGGAGATCAACTTTATAAAATTTTTTTACAGTCAGTCATGAATAGCAGTACTGACACAACGCCTCCATCAGTAACAAATATTAGTTTTGATAAAACAACGCTCTCCCCGGGAGACGAAGTACATATTTCAGTCGAGGCATCGGATGCAGAATCAGGGATTTCGGACGGAGCGGTAAGTATAAGTAAAGTCAATGGAGATCAGGGCCAAATGGTCGAACTATCTTATAATCCGGAGACGAATAAATATGAGGGAACATTTAACGTTACGAATAATACAATAATTGGCGATTGGTACATTTCAATGATTGTATTCTATGATAAAGCCGGTAATCAATTTGTTGATTTTCCCGAAGAAGGAGATCAACTTTATAAAATTTTTACAGTCATGAATAGCAGTACTGACACAACGCCTCCATCAGTAACAAATATTAGTTTTGATAAAACAACGCTCTCCCCGGGAGACGAAGTACATATTTCAGTCGAGGCATCGGACGCAGAATCAGGGATTTCAGACGGATCGGTAAGTGTAAGTAAAGTCAACGGAGATCAGGGCCAAATGGTCGAACTATCTTATAATCCGGAGACGAATAAATATGAGGGAACATTCAACGTTACGGATAATACAATAATCGGTGATTGGTACATTTCGATGATAGTATTTCAGGACAAAGCTAGCAATCAATTTGTTGATTTTCCTCAAGAGGGGGACAACCTATATCGAACATTTACAGTTATGGACAGCGCAGATCAGCCGAGTGTTCCGAAGGTTAGTCCAGTTAATGATAGCGATAATTACGTGTCGGGGACAGCAGATCCCAATTCCACTATCAATATAACAAATGGGGAAGATACCTGGACAGACCAAACAAATACAAATGGCTCCTTTAGAGTAGCCATTGCCAAACAGCAGGCGGGCACTACTCTAACGGTCACATCGAAGAATGCGTTTGGAAATACAAGCGATAAGGTAAATGTGACAGTTACAGATGCTACACCACCAAGTGCGCCGACAGTGGATACCGTTAGCGATCAAACCACACTTGACAGGGACGGCAGAACCTGGCTCAACGGTTTGTGCGACAAATGGAGAGGTTACATGGAACGGCCAAACGGGTGCTAACGGGCAGTATTCGATTACGATTCCAAAACAACTCGCCGGTACTATGCTTAACGTATGGGGTGTGGATGCCACTGGAAATACTAGTGACCAAACAACGGTAACAGTGAAGGATGCGACACCGCCAAGTGCTCCAAAAGTAGACGCAGTCACGGATCAAACCACAACTTTGACAGGGACAGCAGAACCTGGCGCAACGATTATCGTGACAAATGGAAGCGATAAGTGGAGCGGCCAAACGGGTGTCAACGGGCAATATTCTATTATGATTCCAAAACAAACGGCTGGGACAACGCTAACCATCACCGCAACGGATGCCGCAGGAAATGTGAGCGTCAAGACGAATGTAAAGGTAAACGATGGTACCGCACCGGTTAAGCCGACAGTTAACGGGGTCAGTGATGCCGATATATCGGTATCCGGCCATACGGAAGCCAAAGCGAAAGTTACGGTGAAGAGTGGTAATACCGTAATTGGCAGTGCCGCTACGGATAGCAAGGGAGCCTTTAAAGTTACAATTCCAAAACAAAAAGCAAGCACAATATTGACTGTATATGCAGAAGACACTTCAGGTAATAAGAGTGATGTAACGACTGTGACAGTTACAGATGCTACACCACCAAGTGCGCCGACAGTGGATACCGTTAGCGATCAAACCACACTTTTGACAGGGACGGCAGAACCTGGCACCACGATTAATGTGACAAATGGAAAGGATAAGTGGAGCGGCCAAACAGGTGTCAACGGTCAATATTCGATTACGATTCCAAGACAAAAGGCCGGAACAACGCTAACCATCATTACAACGGACGCTGCAGGAAATGTGAGCGCCAAGACGAATGCAAAGGTAAATGATGGTACCGCACCGGTTAAGCCAACAGTAAATGGGATAAGTGATGCCGATACATCAGTATCCGGGCATACGGAAGCCAATGCAAAAGTGATGGTGAAGAGTGGAAATACCGTAATTGGCAGTGCCACCGCGGACAGTAAAGGGACATTCAAAGTCAAGATTCCAAAACAAAAAACGGGTACAAAACTAACCGTGTATGTCAAAGATTCCTCTGGAAATAAGAGTGCCGAAACGATTGTAACGGTCAGCGATATAACGGCACCAGCAAAACCGACCATTTATACTTTGGGAGATAATCAGACTAATGTAACCGGAAAAGCTGAAGCCGGATCAAAAGTGATCATAAAATCAGGAAAAACAATACTGGGCCAAGGGACGACCGGCAGCAATGGAACGTTCTCGATAAAAATCAAAAGCAAACAGACAGCAGGAACAACATTAACTGCCTATGCAATTGATAAGGTGGGCAACCAAAGTTCAACCAGGTTATTTAAAGTCGTTGATAAAACCCCGCCGGCCACTCCAAGTGTTGACAAGTTGACAGCTAAGTCAACAACAAAAGTGATCGGAAAGGCTGAAAAGGGAGCGATAGTCTATGTCTATAACGGAAGCAAGTATTTAGGAAAGACATCTGTTAATTCAAAGGGCCAATACAGCGTCGGCATCAGCAAGCAAAAGAAAGGATCGACATTGAAGATTTACGCGAAGGACAAATCAGGGAACACTGGGAATAGTAAATATGTAAGGGTACAGTAATTGCCGCCCGCCTTAACACTATAGGGCGGGCTATTTCTGTTTTATATGCATCACAGTTTTAGTTCTTTAATCATATTGGTGAGCGTTGTAAACTGTAACTTCACAGATTATGGCTGCTTGTTATACTATTTGTTAGCAATTAGATCTTAGCTTTGAAATTTCTTGATTCTATTATACTGTCGTTTCGTTCGTGTTTTCATAGATTCGCTACTTTCAAATGGTTTGCCTGTGATCATTACAGCTATGTTCCTAAATTTATATTTAGGGAAAACGACCTGGTACAAAGGAAATTTAAGAAAAATTAAAACCAGGTCATTGGTTTTATGATATAATACTCAGAAATACATTTTATGGGGGTAGAAAATTAATAGATAAATAAAAATTCATTTGGCTAATTTTTCCATATTATGTATGAGATACATATCATTTTTAGGGGAATTAAAATGGAATTTTTATGGGATTTAATCGCACTAATATCTTTAGTTGCACTGATTGTAGGACTGGTGTTCAGATTTTCGGATAAAAACAAAGAAAATGCTGAAAAGAAAAAATAAGGGAAAAATCTAGCTATCATAGGGATTGTTGCGCTATTCGCTTCTGGTTTGATTATGTCCCAAATTCAGAATGCAGAAGCAGAGAAAACGAAAGTAAAAGGAAAAACGGTTACTTACAAGCAGTTAAATAAAAAAAAAGCGAAGATAAAAAAAAAACTAAAAAAGCTCTTTCAGATCAAATTGACCAGCTTCAATCTAATAAAAACGACCTTGATAGCCAAATATCAGACTTACAAAAAAAAACATAAGACGTTATGAATGCCATTAAAAACAAGGAGAAACTTAAACAGCAAATTTCTGATGAGAAAAAAATGATCTTGATAATGGGAAAAGCGAAATCAGTGAATCTAAATCTAAGCTGGATGAAATAAATAGCAAAATTTCTTCTGCGAAAGATGCTTTAGCGTAAGCAAGCGGGCAAGTTCAACAAGCTAAATCAGCTCCTAAAACATTAAGCGCGGGTAAATACACTGTTGGTTCCGATGTTCCGGCTGGCCGCTACAAAGCAGTACCTGTCGGAGAAGGAAGTAATTTTATTGTCTTTGATGATGGCGATCCTGTCGTTAACACGATTCTTGGCTCCGGTGGGGAATCTTCATATACATTTGAAGCAACATCGGGAGAAAGAATTCAGACTGAATCTGCGGTAAAGTTAATTCCACTTAAATAAGTAATACCAATTCGGTGGCTTTTTTTCAACATTGGTGTTCGCTTTTATAAATTTACATAAAAAATACTTTGGGGGGGATTTTTGTGAAAGTATCACTGAAGAATAATGCAGGAGTTATAAAACAAGCAAAAGTGGGTTTTTCTTGGACAACCTTCTTCTTTGGGCTGTTACCTGCCCTTTTTAGAGGCGATCTGAAATGGTTTTTTATTATGCTGATTGCAGAAATTATTTTGGGATCTTTTACCTTGGGGATTGGAGCTGGTATCGTTGGTATCGTTTTCGCCTTTATTTACAATAAAATCTATATCAGAGGATTATTAGAAAAAAATTGGAGACCTGCGAGTAAAACTGATGAAGACATTCTAAAGCAAAGAGGAATTTATGGAACCGTTAATTCTACTTCTGAAAATAAAGAAGAAATATCGGAATAAGCACTTTTGCTCATTTAATTGATTTTCACAGAACAATGTTGAAAAAAGGCATTGCACAAAAAACGTAATTAAAACATCGGGCAAATTGCGCTCAATTGGCTCATGACAAGCGATCTTCATGTCATGAGCCAAAAATGCGGCGCGGGTGATTCAAAATGCCGGAGTGCCGGCTGGTTATTAACCGCTGAGGAATATGGCGCTACCAGCAAGGCAGAGAGTGAGACATATTAAAAATAAAAATCTTAAAAAAACCCATCGTCCTCAATTTTGGAACGGTGGGATAGCTTGTAAAACTTTCGTGTATCGCAAAGCCCCATTCTTTATCAGGAGTATGAATTGTTCAAATAAGAAAGCTTTAATATGCCTGTGGGTTAAATACTGCATTAATTGACAACATATGTTACAATCAAAAGAGAACATATGTTTCTGCCTGGGCTTTTGTTATTGATGAGTAATGGGCTCATTCTTTGGAGATGTATAATTGAACATTAAGGTCAAGAAATTATGAATTAATAAAAAAAGAGCTGTATCATTGGGTGGGTCAGATGACCTCAACAATCCAATGGAGCTCCTTTATACTCAATAGTATTTTCTATACAGCTTATTTTATGCTAAATAATGATATTTGTCAATATATATATTTAAAAATGATGGGAAGCGATATTTTGGAAAGAAAGATGAATGACATTCTTATTAATAAAAATAGAAGCATGAATAAACTGCAGGTCTTTTTTGTACAAAGATGGTTGGAAATATTAAATACTAATACCCATAGTACGTATTCCGTCCACTACCTGAATTCTCATGAAGCTCTTAAGGAAATACTTTTAGTCTGTGATGATCTTATAAATGGGGAAATCCGTAATGAAAATCATCTTCGTTCGGTGATCCATGAAGCCCGTACAATTATTGAGAAGGATGATATTTTTTTCAAAAAAAGGCGAATCCCCAATATAGATTAATCAAAAATGCATTAGGACAAGATTATCAACTAAAAAACATACACAAATTATACGCTTTAAATTATCAGGTGAGCAATGTTTTATCTCAAATTAATGAGCACTATCTCGAATGGATAATTGAAAAAATAAATAATATATTCAAATTGCAAATCAGTGAAGAAGAACGCACGTTTTATTTTTCTGATCAGTTGAATCAGTTAATGATTGCTCTGGTTAGTGAACTTCTTGGACGCGGTTGGTCCATTCAAGGTCTTTATAGCCTCTTGTTCAAAGATGTGAAAGAAAAGATGATAAATAAAGATTTTTGGGACAAATTTTTTGAAAGAATATCAAGTGAAAAAAAGACTTATATTTGTTTTTTTTTTCCTTTTGTCGAAAAACCCTCTGAAGATTCAATGGAATTTATGAAGAAGATGAAATTCGACATCTTGAAAGGTGATGAAATTCTAGCAACCTATGCACTAACCGGTTTACAGGATCACATATCAAAAAAAAAAGTTTCTATATGTTAGAAAAATTGTAAATGTATTTGATCAATATACTGCAGTTAGTCTTTCTTGGCAAGAAATAATGAAAAAATACGATATGATTAGGTTTTATGGATATAGGCTTCAGAAATTACACCAACGTCCAATTGTCATTCACCCCAATCAAACATTTAGCAGAAAAAGTAAGGTTGATTTAACCCTTATTTTTAATAAAGCAAATGCTCCTTTATCGATCGTTGAACCTGTTTTTAATCAAGTGGGAGAAGGAGGGCAAGCGCAGATTAAAGAAAGAGTTGGGAGTGTCTTTGAATTTTCACGAATTAGTGAAGAATCATTATCGATGCAATCTACTTTTATTAATCTCTGGATTGCATTAGAATCTTTCGTTCAAACAAAGGAATACCAGGGGGACATAGAAACAATAAAAAATATTGTTAGCGCTGCGGAATTGGATCATTATTTGTATGGATTAATTCGCAATTTTTACGAGGATTGTCAAAGGTGCGATATAAGTTTATCTTCATTGAAAGGTGAGTTTGGAACCCAGTTATCTTCCAAACAAAAAGTGAGAATAATGCTTGATGTATTAACCGACGATAGTTTGAAGGAGAAATTGATTAATGAGTGCGAGAAATGGAATACGCTATTAGGATATCGATGCCAATGCCTAATTCATCATTTTGAAGACGGCAAAAAACGGTTTAATGGAAAAGCATCAGCAGCGTGTGGCTTTCCATCTTCAACGACTGTATAGAATACGCAATTCCATCGTCCATGCCGCAGCGACTCAGTATAATATTTCTTTATTCATCAAGCATTTACGTGAATATATCACAGTAACAGTTGGATGTGTCATGCACCGGCTTAATATGGATAATGATCATTCATTGGAGGAAATCTTTGCCTTGATACGTGATTATGTCTCTGCTACGATAGATATTCTGAAAAATAGTAAAGGAATTGATAGAGATACATATCATAATTTACTGCTGGATGGAGCTTTTTAATTTAAAACGTTAGCAGGGGTTAGAACGGTTGTTTCATGGTCTTGACAATTATGAAACAGCCGTTTCCATTCTATTGATTTAAATATCCAGAACAAGCTGTTTCGTTTTGCATCTGGAGACGCAAGGCGGGATGGCGTTTGTTTCGCTTTTTTCCTATCTTCGAAAAAAATCTTGATGATCGATCGATGGTGCCGTTTAACACGTCCAGAAGCAAGTGCCGCATCTGCCGACTTTGCAGGAATAGGGGATTTTGATGCCCACTTCCAAAGGACATCTAAAAGCGATTTTTCCTTAGGCATTGCTTCTGGGCAGCCGCAGCAGTTTTTTTGATGTTCCCACGGAGATGCAAAAGAGAGCCGATATTTTCCGGAGTCAGCTCATTGAATCGGCGTCCCCATTCGTTTGATGTTTCCATTGCTGTATCCAGATAATGACCTACAGTCAGTGACCAATTCATTCTTTGAAAGGGACTTCCGGCATCGATCCGCAAAAGAAAGGTGCGGATTTTATCCGCCAGGCCTTTATCTCGAAATTTAGGGATGGGCTGATGGAGTTCCAAAAATATCATGCCTATTTTAAAAACAAGGGACCATCTACCGAGGAAGCACAGCTGGCTGCTTCAAGATAGAACTCGCCGTCCTTTTGTATCAGGAGAAGAGAATCTCCTGAACATGGCGGCCGGCAAAGTCAGGGCTCCTAGGAAAGTGTCGAACTGTCCCCGAAAATAAACGACTGTGTTTCGTTTGTTAGCCGATTGGTAAACATCCATTTATTATTTTCTTTTTGCAACCGAAATCAATCGGGGTATGCATAAGCCAGTTGTTCTAAAATTAAATTCACAGTTCCCCATTGTGCTTCAAGAGTGCCGTGGAAGGACTGGCAGCATCTTTGATGATGATCTTCAAGCAGAGAGCGTTTCAATTTTATTTCCTCTAGGTATTCGGCCGTAACTTTTACACTATAGGGCGGATCATGGAGTTATTGGAATAATGATAAGTATCGCTTTGAAACGGGAACGAAGCCAGGGCCTCTTGCATTTGTAAACCACCTTTCATAATCTGATCCAATGTTTGGCCTGCTGGAACTCGCCGTATGGCGAATTGCTACAATTGTGAAAAGAACTGGTTTACTATAAAAAATCGGTTTCCCGCTGATAATTGATAGCTCAATTATAACCGAATAGGTTTGCAAATTTGCCCATATTTCTAATTATTTTATTAAATAAATAATTTTTAGTATATTGATTATTTTTAAAATAATTATATAATATTATTAAATCTATTAATTTGGGGGGCGCTTTTTTTTGAAAGAGATTTTCAAGACAAAGCCGATTAGCAGTCTGATTGCTGAAACCCAAGGAAAGCAGGGATTGAAAAAAGTGCTGGGACCGGTGGATTTGACACTGCTGGGTATCGGTGCGGTTGTGGGAACGGGAATTTTTGTTTTGACAGGAGTGGCGGCGGCCAATTATTCCGGGCCGGCACTTGTTTTGTCCTTCATTTTATCAGGGGTGACTTGTATGCTGGCGGCGCTTTGTTATGCGGAATTTGCCTCCATTGTACCGGTTGCCGGCAGTGCGTATACATATGGCTATGCTTCACTTGGGGAAATCTGGGCCTGGATTATTGGCTGGGATCTTGTTCTTGAGTACATGGTCGCGAATAGTGCGGTGGCGATCGGCTCGGCTGGTCCGGCTATGCGGTGACACTGCTTGACAGTATCGGCATTCATCTTCCAAAAGCGATCACGCTGGCTCCGATGGATGGATGGATGGCGGGATTGTTAATCTGCCGTCGATGATCATTATCGGTCTCATATCTGCTCTGCTGGTTGCGGGAGCCAAGCAAACATCGCGATTGAACGGGATCATTGTTGTGATAAAAATTGCGGTTATTTTGCTGTTTATTGTCCTGGCGGTCGGTCATGTCAAACCGGCTTTATGGCACCCGTTCATGCCATTCGGCTTTCACGGCATTGTGTCGGGTGCGGCGGTGATCTTCTTTGCCTACCTGGGATTTGATGCCGTATCGACGGCGGCGGAAGAGGTCAAGAATCCGCAGAGGGACTTGCCGATCGGCATCATCGCCACGCTCGTCATTTGCACGGTCTTATATATTGCCGTTTCCGGCCTCCTGACCGGCATTGTTAAATACACAGCTTTTTCAAAAACATCTGCCCCTGTGGCTTTTGCTCTCGACAAATCGGCATCCATTGGGGAGCGGCGCTTGTTTCGGTCGGGGCGATCTGCGGGATTACTTCAGTGCTATTAGTCGGCATCTTTGCGGCAACAAGAGTCTTCTTTGCCATGTCGAGGGATGGCCTGCTGCCGAAGATATTGGGCAGAGTTCATGAAAAAAGAAGAGTCCCTGTTTCATCCACAATCATCTTGGGGACGATTACGGCGATTGCTTCCGGTTTCCTGCCAATCGGCATTGTCGCGGAACTGGCCAATATCGGCACTCTGGTTGCTTTCATCATTGTGTCGCTCGGTGTTCTTTTCTTACGCTACAAAAGACCGGATCTGAAACGCTCATTTAAAACACCATTTGTACCGGTTGTTCCGATTCTCTCGGTTCTCTTTTGCGGCTATTTGATCGTGATGGGGCTGCAGCTGGCGACGATTATCCGTTTCCTTGTCTGGTTCGCCATCGGGATCGTCGTCTATTTTCTTTATAGCAGAAAGCACAGCCGGTTTAAGAAAGGAGCCGGAAAAATCGAAGACGGCTTAGATAGAAAAAATCCGCGAAAACAAAGTGACAACTCATTTAATTCGATTTCCTCCTATCTCCAGGCAGTGATGGGGGGATTTTTTCGCCTCCAAATAAAAAAGTGACTAGAATGAATTTGTGTATTATATTGGTAATATACAGAAAAATAGATAAATAATATTTTTTTTTATAATACTGAACGTGCCGGCCTATTTTACCGAGTTACAATCTGAATGATAGCTGAGGAATAGCTGATCTCTAGAAAAAAATTTTTCTATTTAAACAAATTGACAACACTGCAGATTATTTGCAACCATGAGTCATGGATCACTGATCAATAGGGAAGGGAGATTGAAAGCCGTATGGCGACATTGCAAAAACTATTCCTGCTTCCTGAATTAAAAGAGATAGCACTTGTTGCCGGCAAACCGGGACTTGATCGGGCCATTAGCGGCGTCAATGTGGCGGAAAGTGTCGATCTTGCCGAGTTTTATCGGCCGAACGAACTGATCGTGACCACTGGCATTAATATGGCGAACGATTCGAAAAAGGTGGTCGCCATGGTTGAGTCGGTATTTGCCCATAAGACCGCCGGTATTGTTCTGAATACAGGCCCCTTTATTCCGGAAATCCCTCAGCAAGTGATAGACTTTGCCAATCAACAACAATTTCCCGTTTTCCAGATGCCATGGAGTTATCGCATCGCTGACTTTCTAAAGATAACGGTGCAATTTCTTGTCACGGAGCAAGATTCGCAAACAACAGTGGAGCGGATCTTGTCGGATATCTTGTTTAAGACGGATATGAATCGGGAGCGAGTCCTGAAGGAACTTTCCCAATTTGGGTTTAAAGCAGGTGCCGAGTTTGGTATCATTGCTTGCGTATTCAGCGCATCACAAGAGCCGGCGCCCCCATTCAGACGTATCATTGAGAATGCTTTCGCCCAAAGATACCGGCGTTTTCTTTCAATGGTCTATAAAAAATCAATCATCTATTTGGTGGACCAGCTTGATATACGGATGCCGCAGATTCCTTTCTCGAGTACCGTTCAGCACATTTATACCGCTGTTAAAAAGAAAGCAGACGATGTGAAACTAATCATCGGCATGGGCAATTTTTATAACGATATCGCAGATGTACCAAAAAGTTATCATGAAGCGGTAACAGTCGTTCAGCTTACCAGACATCATCCTGATCATTTTGTTTGCAAATACAAAGACATTGGTATTTATAAAATTATCGCCAGTGTGCAGGATCATCGAATCATTGAAACTTATCATCAAGATATGCTTGGGCCTCTGTACCGGTATGATCAGCTTCACGATACGGATTGCGTCCGTTTTCTCCGTGTTTTTCTTGAAGAAGACGGCCATACGTCAAGCATTGGAAGCAGGGAGTTTATTCATCGCAACACGGTGCTTTATAAGATAAAAAAAAATTGAGTCGATATTGGGCATGAATTTAAATGCATCTTTTACAAAAACAATTTTAAGTTTGGCGTTTATGATTGAGGACGTCATGGGGTAATGTGAGGGTTCCTTGTGCAAATGCACAAATTATTTTGTTCGAATCGTCATTGTTTTCTGTTAATTTAAAATGTATTATTAATTTATGTTAATTCACAATATTGAATGGAGTTGTGGTCGGATGAAAACAATTGATGTGTCGCAGATTAAAGAAGAAGATAAGCAGTATGTTCTGCATTCATGGGCCAAGCAAAAAAGTGTGAATCCGAAAACGATAACCAAAGCCGAGGGCATCTTTTTCTGGGATGAAAATGATAATAAATATTATGACATGTGTTCACAGCTTGTTTATTTAAATGTCGGGCATGCCCATCCGAGGCTGCTTGAAGAGTTTAAGCATATCGGCGAGGTTCCTTTGGCGGCGCCGGGATTCGCGACGGCGTCAAAAGCGGAACTTGCCCGCAAGATAATTGAGGTTGCACCGGATAATATGGCTAAGGTGTTCTTCGCCAACGGCGGTGCCGATTCAAATGATCATGCTGTAAAAAAATAGCCCGGATGGCGACGGGACGTTATAAGATTTTTTCCCGTTACCGCTCCTATCATGGTGCCACATTCGGCGCTGGCAACCTGTCCGGAGAAGGGCGGCGCTTTACCGTTGAACCAGGGTTGCCGGGTTTTATAAAATTTGATATTCCTTATTTGTATAGAGAAGTGGTAGACTTTGATAATGAAGAGGCTGCGACTGAATTTTATTTAAGCCGGTTAAACAATCAAATTTTGTATGAAGGGCCGGATTCGATCGCTGCTGTCTTTATTGAACCGATTCCCGGCAGCAACGGGGTACTTATTCCGCCAAAAGGTTATTTGGAAGGCGTTCGCAAGCTCTGCGATCGCTACGGCATTCTCATGATTTGTGATGAAGTGATGTCGGGATTTGGCCGCACAGGAAAAATGTTTGCTGTCGATCACTTTGATTTCCAGCCGGATATCATCACATTTGCTAAAGGGGTCACATGCGCTACAGCCCGCTTGGCGGCGTGATTGTCAGCAAGAAAGTCGCAGAATACTTTGATGATCACGTCTTAATGACCGGATTGACCTACAGCGGCCACACGGTTTCAACCCAAATCGGCTGCGCGACAATGGACATTTATAAAGATGAACATTTGGTTGAGAACGCGGCGGAAGTGGGAAAAGTGCTGGCCGAGCGTCTGGAAAAGTTGCGCCGGTTCGCCTCCGTCGGCGATGTCCGTCACATCGGGCTGTTTGCCGCCGTTGAACTTGTCAAAGATAAGAAGACAAAAGAGCCGATCATTTCTTATGGGATGGATTATGGAAAAGATCCGGTCGGACTCATGAGCAAATTTATCAGTCTGCTGTCTGACAATGGATTTTATACATATTCGCATGAATCCAGTGTCATGATTGCCCCGCCTTTAATTATTACCAAGCAGCAAATCAATGAAGCGATCGACATTTTTGAAAACGTGCTGGCCGCCTTTGAAAAACAATACCTCTTTGCCGACCAACCATTGCTCACTAAATAAAAAAAAAGATATTAAAAATGAAGCTTTTTTCTATAAGCAGCCTGTACCTATTGATTTTGGTGCCGGAAAACTTGAAAAATTACCGCAAATTCTAAAACAATTCGATATGAAACGGGGCATTTTAATCAGCGCCCCATCCATGGTCAGGCAAGGCATCGCCCAGGATGTTGTGAAACAATCGGACGGCCGGATCGTCGCTGTTTTTTCCGACATTCAGCCCAATCCGACTGTGCTGAATACCGATGCCTGTGCCGATGCGATTCGTGAACATCAATGTGAATTCGCCGTTGCCCTTGGGGGCGGCAGTATTATGGACTGCGCCAAAGTGGCGTGTTTTTTGTTGCCGGCACACCGCACAGGACGGCTGACTTTTTCTTCAAAAAAAAGTCCGATCTCCCAGCCGGGTATTCCGTTGATTGCTGTCCCGACAACGTCCGGAACGGCGAGCGAGGTGACGACCGTTTTGTTCTAACGGACACGGATGAAGGTGTAAAAGCCCCGCTCTCAAGCGATTTCTTCTATCCCGTTTATGCACTGGTGGATCCAGAACTGACCGTTTCCTGCCCGCCGCATGTCACGGCATCAAGCGGCCTGGACGTTCTGGCTCACTCGCTTGAGGCTTATTATGGTAAGAAGCATCAGCCGTTTACGGACATGTCGGCGGAACGGGCGGCAACGCTTGTATTTGAAAATTTGCTAACCGCCTTCCATGAACCGGAAAATAAGGAAGCGAGGGCAAAGATGAGTTTGGCTTCTGTGACGGCCGGCACGGCTTTCAATCTCACGCAAACAGCGGCCGCTCATGCCTGCTCTTATCCGCTAACGCAAGATCATCATATTCCCCATGGCGAAGCCTGCGCTTTTACGCTCCCTTCGTTTTGGAGAATCAACAGCGAGTCGGGACCGGAAGCAGAACGCCTAAATGCGTTCAGCAGGCGGCTTGGATTTAAAGACTCCGAAGATTGGGCCGATCGAATTGATGAAATGAAAAAAGAAATGGGGATGCGGACAACCCTTGACGAGGTCGGCGTCAAAACGGAAGCAGAGCTAGACAGGTTGGTTGCGAGCAGCTTTTCGCCAAATATGATGAACAATCCGGTGACGATGTCGGCGGAGTCGCTGAAAAAAGTGTATGCCAAGCTAAGCAACATTTTATCGGCATTCGTTTGAAAATATTTATAAATCAATCTCTGCAGAGAAACGACTGTTTTTCTGCAGAATAATGTCCTAATTTTACAGAATAATGGTAAAAATAGATAAGGTTTTTATATATTGAAAATTCGCTTTTTATTTAAAAATGAAGGAGTGCCATGATGCAAAAAAAAAAAAGCTGTCCATTAATGGGGAAAGACTAAAGCGGACACTGGAGACGTTTGCGGATTTCGGGCGCACGGAAAACAACGGGGTGACAAGATTTTCCCTTTCGAAAACGGACATCGCCGCCCGAGATTATTTCGTCTCTCTGCTGCTCAAGCAATTGGGAATGACCGTTAAAGTGGATGATGTGGCCAATATTTATGCAACATTGCCGGGCGAGGAGGATAGACCGCCGCTCGTTATGGGATCACATTTGGATTCAGTCAAAAAAGGCGGGCGCTTCGATGGGGTTCTTGGTGTGTTATCCGCATTGGAAGTGGCGAGAACACTTGTTGATCATCATATTAAGCCGAAAATTCCTTTTACGATTGTTGATTTTACCAATGAAGAAGGGGCAAGGTTTGATCCGGCAATGATGTGCTCCGGCATTATTTCCGGCAAGTTTGAGAAAGCGGATATGCTGGAGACTAAGGACACGGATGGCATAACATTCGGCGAGGCGTTGGATGCCAGCGGGTATAAAGGTGATGCTGAAAATCGTTTAAAAAACGCGGCCGCTTATTTGGAACTGCACATTGAGCAAGGTCCTGTTCTGGAAAGCGAACATCTAAAAATCGGTGTAGTGGAAGGCGTCGTCGGGATGGTGAACTAACTATGAAATAGAAGTCACGGGCGAGTCGGATCATGCCGGGACCACACCGATGGTAATGCGAAAGGATGCTCTTTTTGCCGCTTGTGATATGATTGCCGTTATCCGCGAAAAACTGGATCGGCTGGATAGTGGGTTGGTTTACACAATGGGCAGAATGAATTTGCTTCCGAATATCCATACGGTGATTCCGAATAAAGTGACTTTTACACTGGAAGCGCGCCACAAGGACCCGGATGTGATCAGTCAGGTCGTAAAGGTTATTCATGAACTGCCAAAATCGTTAGCAGGCTGCACCATCGAAACGAGAAAGCTTTGGTCGCGGGACACGGTGGCATTTGATGAAGAGCTTTGCGCCCAGCTGGAGAAGTCGGCACAATCACTGGGATATCCATATAAAAGGATGTATAGCGGTGCAGGGCATGATGCCCAATATATCGCCGACTATATTCCAACGGCGATGATTTTTGTTCCAAGTATCAAGGGCAAGAGCCATTGCGAGAAGAGCGGACGCTTTATGAAGATTGTGCAAAGGGTGTCAATGTAGCCTTGGATGCTGTGCTGGAGATATTGTCGGAATCCTGAAACAATGGAAGACAAGGTATAGATGATGTTTCCATCCTATACTTTGATACTACTTGCTTTTTTTTTTTATGACGGAATATTTCCGTTATCCGAAATGAGCGTTTTATTAAATATGATTTTTAATACACGGCTTTATATTATATCCCATTCCAATTGATAGGAAAGGACGAAAAATGAATGAAAAAACAAGTTGAGCAGAACGGCATTGTCACTTTAACAAAGGAAGCGGCCGAGGGTTTGCAAGGCAGTCATTTATGGAATGAAGATTTGCGGCCGGCGACGCGCGAAGAGCACTCATGGAGAGGGATAAACTTTACGGCTCTGTGGCTGGGCATGTGTCTTATCATTCCGTCCTACACAATGGCGAGCGGGATGATCGCGTTGGGGATGAATTGGTGGCAGGCGGTTCTGACCATTTTCTCGGCAACTGTATCGTTCTCATTCCCATTCTATTAAACTCGCATGCCGGTACAAAATTCGGCATTCCGTATCCGGTCTTTGCGCGAGTGTGGTTCGGTTCAAGGGGAGCCCATATTCCGGCGATTGCCCGGGCGATTGTCGCGGCCGGGTGGTTTGGCATTAACACCTGGATTGGCACAACGAGTATTGATGCTTTGCTGCTTAAAATTTTTCCGGGCTGGCAAAATTTCGGCCTGCATACGGCCGTTGTGTTCGCCTTTTTCTGGGCACTAAATGTGGTCGTCGGGATGAAGGGGCCGGAGGCGATCAAGTGGCTGGCCTCGATCGCCAGTCCGATTGTCGGCATTGCGTCGATCGCTTTGTTCATTTGGGCGATTGTGCATATCCATGGATTAGGCCCGATTATGACCGCGCCGAGCAAGTTTCACTCAGCGGGCGAGTTTTTTTTCGCCATCTTTTTCCCGGCTTTAACCGGTGTCATTGCTTTTTGGGCAACACTGGCTTTGAATATTCCCGACTTTGCCCGGCAGGCCAAAAGCCAAAAGTCGATGATGGTTGCCCAGGGGCTGACATTGCCGCTTACCATGACTATTTTTTCCTTTATCGGCATTTTCGTAACGTCGGCAACCGTCGTGATTTTTGGCAAAGCTCTTTGGCAGCCTGTTGATTTATTATCCAAGTTTCCGACGTTCATCGTGTTCCTTGGGGCCGTTGTTATCGTTATTTCATCGCTCACCATCAACGTCGGGGCCAATCTTGTCGCTCCGGCCCGCGCGGCGGAAAATCTTTGGCCGCGTCATATAAACTTTGCGATTGGCGCGGTTATCACCGGGTTGTTCGCCCTGGCCATGCAGCCGTGGTTTCTAATGGCGAATTTCTCAAACTTAATTTTTGGTTTCCTTGGCGGTTATGGTGCTCTTCTGGGCCCCATCGACGGGATTGCGATCGCCGATTATTGGATTGTCCGCCGCCGCCATCTGGCACTGATGGAGCTCTATTCAAAACATGGCCGCTACAGCTATTCCTCAGGATTTAACAAAAACAGCATTTATGCTCTGATTGTCGGGATTGTGATTCCGCTTCTTGGTCTGTTTATCCCCGGCTTGAGACTTTTGTGGGATAATGCCTGGACAATTGGTTTGCTGCTTGCGATCGCGGTCTACAGTTATCTGATGAGAAACGATGCCAGCTTGTTGAACCCGGGAGAATATGAAGAGATGACGCTTGTTGTCAACGATGCCGACACGAAAAAGGACACGGCTGTGAATTAAACTCAGGGGGTCGGCAAACATCAAAGCGGAGGTGAATGATGAATGAATCAGCCTGTTTCAAAAGAGGATTTGCGCGGGAACTTCAGTGAGATAAAACCGGATTTGGTACAAAAAGAGGTGTTGGATGAAGCCAATCGCTGTTTGTATTGTTACGATGCGCCATGCACAAAGGCGTGTCCGACCGGCATCAATGTCCCGTCTTTTATTAAAAAAATTGCATCCGGGGATTTGAAAGGCGCAGCTCGAGTGATTCTTGAAGCCAATCCGGTAGGTGCAACTTGTTCAAGAGTTTGCCCGACGGAAGAATTATGCGAAGGGGCCTGTGTACTGAATGATGCCTCATCGTCGATTTTGATTGGCGATCTACAGCGGCATGCCACAAATTGGGCGATAAAAAACAAAAAGCCAATCTTCCATGCGGGTAAGCCAAACGGGAAGACGGTCGCCGTTATTGGAAGCGGGCCGGCCGGGCTGTCGGCGGCCAGGGAACTTGCCCGGCTTGGTTATCATGTGACGATTTTTGAAGCAAAGGAAAAAGCTGGCGGATTGGATACATACGGCATTGTGCCGTTTCGCCTGCCGCAGGAGATTTCGCTATGGGAAGCCCAGCAGGTGGAACAGCTAGGTGTAGAGATTCGGACGGGCATCGAAGTGGGAAAAGACATTCAGGCGGATGCGCTTTTGGATGAGTTTGATGCCGTGATTTTGGCCGCCGGTATGTCCGATGTGCCGAAACTGGGAATTCCGGGGGAAGAACTGAAAGGCGTGCTCGATGCCATTCGATTGGTGGAAGAAATCAAAGAAGGCGGCCCGACTGAACGATTCATCGGCAAACGCGCGGCGGTGATTGGCGCCGGTAATACGGCGATTGATGCGGCGACTTGCTTGAAGCGACTGGGGGCGGCGGATGTCAAAATGATCTATCGCCGGACGGAAGCGGAAATGACGGCCTATGCTTTTGAATATGCATTCGCCAAGCAGGAAGGGATCGAATTCAGATGGCTGACCCAGCCGAAAGTGATCATCGGCGATGAAGAAGGGCGGGTGGCCAAGCTGGTCTGTTCGCGGATGAGACTCGGTGAAAAAGATGATTCGGGCCGGCGCCGGCCGATAGAAATTGAAAATTCGAAATTAATGTTCGATGTTGATGTCGTTGTCAGGGCCATCGGCCAAAAGCGCCATACCGGTCTGATTGAACCACTCGGTTTAAAACATGAGCGAGGTGTCGTCCTAGTTGACCCTGTCACTCATCAAACATCCAATAAAAAAGTCTATGCGGCCGGGGATATTATTTTTGGCAACGGTCAAGGCGAGGCCATGGTTGTCAGTGCGGCCGAACAGGGGAAGAGCACGGCCTATGCCGTTCACGAGAACATGCTTAGCCGTGTATAAAAAAGGGGGGAGCAGCATTGGCTGATTTACATATTAATTTGGCGGGCATTCAATCGATCAATCCTTTTTGGCTGGCCTCGGCGCCACCCACTAATTCCGGTTATCAGGTGCAGAGGGCATTTGAAGCCGGCTGGGGAGGCGCGGTGTGGAAAACGCTCGGCGAGCCGATCATCAATACGTCTTCCCGTTTTTTTTTCGCTTCATTATAACGGCCAGCGCGTCGCAGGTTTTAACAATATCGAGTTGATCACCGATCGTCCCCTTGAAGTCAACTTGAAAGAAATCTATGAAACGAAAAAGAAGTTTCCTGACCATGCGATTGTTGTTTCGTTGATGGTGGAGCCGGAGCAAGAAAAATGGCATGAGATTGTCAAACGAGTTGAAGATGTCGGTGTCGATGGTCTTGAACTAAATTTCGGCTGTCCGCATGGGATGGCGGAGAGGGGGATGGGTGCCGCATCCGGCCAGGTTCCAGAATTGGTCGAGAAGCAGACTTATTGGGTTAAAGAAGTGGCCGAAACACCGGTGATCGTCAAATTGACACCCAATATCACCGACATCACGGCAACGGCCTATGCAGCCGTTCAAGGCGGCGCGGATGCGATCAGCCTCATCAATACGATCAATAGTTTGATGGGCATTGATCTTGATACGTGGAACACGATTCCGAACGTTGGAAATCAAGGCACGCATGGCGGCTACTGCGGGCCGGCGGTCAAACCGATTGCTTTGGGCATGGTGGGAGAATGCGCGCGCCAGCCGGAGATCAACGTGCCAATTTCGGGCATCGGCGGGATATCAAGCTGGCAGGATGCGGCAGAGTTTATGTTAATGGGGCGACCGGCGTCCAGGTCTGCACCGCTGCCATGCACCATGGCTTCCGGATCGTCGAGGATATGATTGACGGATTGAACAACTATTTGGATGAAAAAGGCATTGCGTCCGTGATGGATCTTGTCGGCCGCTCCGTTCCTAAATATACGGATTGGGGCAATTTAGACCTTAATTATAAAGTCGTGGCCAAAATCAATAATGACAAGTGCATTCATTGCAATAAGTGTTATATCTCCTGCGAAGACACATCCCATCAATGTATTGATCGACTCACGGATGAGAACGGCAACAGTATTCTGAAAGTTCGCGAGGAAGATTGTGTCGGCTGCAATCTCTGCTCGATTGTCTGCCCGGTGGATGGGGCGATTGACATGATTGAGCAACCGAGTGACACAGCGCTGACCTGGAATGAGCGTCAAGCTTTAATCAGCGGCGGCCTTCAGTCTGGTCAAAAATTAATTAATAAAAAGAACTAGCTGAGCTCCGAGTCAAGCCGGGAAAGAGCCGTGCCCGCCGTCAAGAAGCAGATTTCGGCCGGTAAACCGCCGGCGGGGGCGGATAAAGGATCGGCCTCGGCGGCTGGTATATCACGGCGGCTTCAAAAGGATTGAATATTTATAATTGATGAAATCTTTATGATAATAGGTAAGGTGGTGATTTTCGCATTCCAGATATAAGAAAACCATTGGCAGAATCGTTATTTTTAAGCGAATGACAGCAAGCTTTGGATTCTTTTTTGAAACATTCAACTGACTTTAAATATCAATCTATGATTTGCGGATGGAGGCATAGAAACGATGAAACTTATTGGGGTAGATATTGGCGGAACGTTTACGGACGTAATTTTTACGGATACGGGCAGCGGTATTTCACATATTCATAAAGTTCCTACGACGACGGAAGATCCGTCTGTCGGCATGGTTAAAGGGATCACGGAACTGTGCGGGCGGTACGGCATAGAGGAAAACAGTATTGATCATGTTTTTTTTTCGGGACACAACGATCGCGACTAACGCCGTTCTTGAACATAAAGGGGCAAAAACAGGTTTTATAACGACGAAAGGTTACCGGGACATTCTTCAGATCGGCGGCCGGCACCAAAGACCGCAGAATTATTCTATTGCTCAGGAAATACCGTGGCAGGAAAGACCGATGGTGGAACGACGCTATCGCCAGACGGTTGCGGAAAGAGTCGGCGTAGCGGACGGGAAGGCCTACGAAAAACTTCCGCTGGATGAAGAGAAGGTACTGCAAATATTGACTGAATTTAAGGAAGAGGGCATTGAATCCGTTGTTGTCGGTTTTCTCTTCTCTTACTTGGATCCGGCGCATGAGGACCGAGTGAAAGCCCTTATCGAGGAAAAGTTCCCGGAATTTTATGTGACCACTTCAGCCAATATTTCGCCGCAATTCCGTGAATTTGAACGGTTCGCAACAGCGAGCATCAACGGATTTGTCGGCCCGAAAATGAAGAAATATATTGAGAATCTTGAACGCGTCTCCGTGAAGCGGGGGTGAGCGGCGATCTCCTCATTATGACATCAAACGGCGGTGTCGCCAATTCAGAAACAATCTCGGAAAAACCCGTCATGACGCTTTTGTCCGGTCCGGCTGCCGGGGTGCTTGGCGGGCAGTGGGCCGGCACACTCTCCGACCATAAAAGATTAATCACATTTGATGTCGGCGGGACAAGCGCGGATATCGGTATTTTCACCGAGCAGGGGTTTGCGGAGTCGTTGGTCGGCGATACCCGGATTGCCGGCTATCCCGTACAGGTCCCGATGATCGATATTCATACCATCGGTGCGGGCGGCGGTAGTATCGCCTATCTGGATGCCGGGGGAGCTTTTAAGGTCGGACCGGAAAGCGCCGGCTCGTTTCCAGGACCGGCCTGTTACGGACGCGGCGGGAATCAGCCGACGGTCACCGATGCGACGTTGGTGCTCGGCAGACTGGATGCCGAACATTTTCTCGATGGAGAAATGGAAGTCTCTATCCGAAAAGGCTTTTCAAGTCGTGCAAGAGCTGGCATCGCAGCTGGGTCTGGGGCTGCATGAAACGGCTGAAGGCATCTTGACGATCGTGAATAATAACATGGCCAACGCGATTCGCTCAAAAACGATCCAGAAGGGCTTTGATCCGCGCAGTTTCAGCCTGGCGGCGCTGGGCGGTGCCGGGCCGATGTGCGCAGTGGAAGTCGCAAAAATTCTCGATATTCCTGAAGTGATCATTCCGCCGTATCCGGGAATTACATCCGCCACCGGCTTGTTAACGACCGATTTAAAATATGATGCGGTGCAAACGATCTTCATGTCCAGCGATAAAGCAGATTTGGCCTATCTGAATGATCGATTTAAAAACTTGGAGAATGATATTTCAGAGCAGCTGAAACAGGCCGGCTTTGATGCCGAACAGATGACTTTAAAACGATTCTTTGACTGCCGTTATGTCGGGCAAGGCTATGAACTACGGATACCTGTTCAGCCGGGGGCGATCAATACAATGAACGTCACATCCATTTGGGAAAAATTTCATTCCATTCATAAACGGGAATACGGCCATTCTTTCCAAGATGCGCCGATTGAAATCGTGAATATGCGCGTCACGGGTATCGGCGAAATGTCTAAAATCAGCGATCCTGATTTTTCCGCTGCCGATCGATCGCTTGAAAAAGCGGCCGTTAAGGCAGGCAAGGCGTGGTTCCGGTCGAACGGCTCTTTGGAAGAGTTTGACACCCCTTACTACAAAAAAGACCGTTTACCTATTAATCAGCCGATTGCGGGACCTTGCCTCATTCTGCAAAAGGATACAACATCGGTGATTCCTCCGGATTGTACGGCGACGATGTTCACCAACGGGAGTATCTTAGTGAAAATAGGAGGGGAAGACTGAATGGTCAGCTCACAAAAAAAAAACGATCGATCCGATTACTGCTCAAGTGGTCAGCGGCGCGCTGAAAAATGTTGCGATTGAAATGGGTCATAAATTGGCGCGCATGTCTTATTCAAGTATTATCCGCGAATCAAATGACTTCGGCTGTGCTTTGCTTGATGAAAAAACGGCTGGCAATTATGCGAATCGATCAACAGCACGCCGCTGCAATCAGGGCCGATTCCGGGTTATCTGCGTGGAATCAGAAAAATCATGGCCGAGCGAGGCTATGATTTTAAACCGGGCGATGTCATCCTCCATAACTCGACCTACTACGGAGCCACGCACCAGCCCGATGTCGGATTCTTTGTCCCTGTCTATTATCAAGGCCAGTTAATCGGCTTTTCCTGCTCGACGGCCCACCAGTTGGATTTGGGCGCTTTGTCTCCGGGCTCTATCGGGATTATTGACGCGGTCGACTGCTTTGCGGAAGGCTTGCAGTTTAAGGCGATCAAGGTGTATGAAGAAGGCAAACCGGTCGATATGGTTTGGCGGATGATTCGTGATAATGTCCGGGCCACCGACATGGTCGTCGGCGATATGGAGGCGCAGATTGCGACCTGCCTATTGGGGCGGAACGCTATCTTGAAATCGTTGAAAAATTTGGCCTGGATACGGTTCGGGCGGCCAGCGATTATATGATTGACTATTCAGAGCGCGTTTTGCGCCATGAAATTGCAAAGATTCCTGACGGGGATTATCATTCGGTGGGGTATATCGACGGCTATCTGGACAGCCCGGATCCAAAAAGGAAAGATTTAAAACTTGAAGTGACCCTTAAAGTCAAAGGTGATGACATGGTCGTTGATCTCACCGGCACCTCCGAGCAGGTATCGGATCGCCCGATCAACATGCCTCTTGAGGGAACCGTCGACATGGCCGTTTATTTAACGATCCGGACGATATTGCTGGATTCGGAAAAATTCGGCTATATCCCTCAGAACGCCGGCCTGATTCGGCCAATAAAAATCATTGCTCCGGAAGGAACACTGGTCAATCCGACCTATCCGACGCCGACGATTTCCCGATTCTGTCCGGGCAACGCCCTGGCCGACACCATTACGCTTTAGGGCAGGCAGTACCGAAACAAATCTGCGCCGGGATCGGTAACTTGTATATGGTGGCTTACAGCGGGATGATTGATGAAAAAATACTGGGTTTACATGGACATTATGGCAGGCAGTTCCGGAGGCCGTTATGAAAAAGACGGGATCGATTCGATTGATGTGCTGTATGCCAACACACGAAATAATCCGATTGAAGATATCGAATCCCATCATCCTTTAAATGTTATAAGATATGAGCTTCCGGATAACTCGGCAGCGGCCGGAAAGTATCGAGGCGGTGTCGGTCCTGTCCGTGAGATTGCCTTTACAGACGAAGACGGATTTTCCGTCGAAGGAGAAGGCCAAAAATATTCGCCATGGGGTTTTGACGGCGGAAAAGACGGGACGCCGAGCAAGTTAATCTTCTGCGATGATGAAGGACATGAAACGGCCCTGCCGTCAAAAGTGCCGTATAAAAAAAAAAACGCATAAAGGCGATGTTCTGCAAATCATCATCGGCCGTGCGGCGGCGGATACGGCGATCCATACGAACGCGATCCGGAATTGGTGCTTGCCGATGTCCTTGACGGCTACTTTTCACTGGAAAGCGCTGCGGCCGATTTTGGTGTCGTGATCCAAAATGGAGAAATAGACTGGGACGAAACGAATAAACTGCGGAGCGGGCATTAATTGACGAGGATCGGTTAGGGCTGTGTTGAAAGTCGAACGTTGACTTTCAGCACAGCCTTTTTTCACATAAACATATGGTAGAGTCGAAGACCGAAGATAATCACAGGAACAATGGCCATGCTGGGCAGAAGATTGGCCACCCTGATTTTCGTTAAGTTCATGAGATTTAATCCGATTGCGACAATCAGCAGGCCGCCCGTTGCCGATAATTCGGTTGTCAATTGATTCAAAACATCGGCCGGCACAAAGGAACCAATTTGTGTGGCAAATAAAGCAATGAATCCTTCATATAAAAAAACCGGTATCGCCGAAAAGATCACGCCAATGCCGGTGTCGTGCTGAGAATAAGGGCGACAAAGCCATCGGACACCGACTTCATGTATAGAATCGTATGGTCGTGGCGCATACCGCTGTCCAATGCCCCGATAATGGCCATGGCGCCGACAGCGAAAATTAAAGTCGATGTGACAAAAGCGAGGCCGACGTTCCCGGCTTTTTTGGAGCCGACTTTACTTTCTAGCCATTTTCCAAGTTTGACCAGCCAGCTCTCAATATCCAGTTGTTCGCCGATCACGCCGCCGATGACCAGACTGATTAATACGATCAGAAAATGCTGCGTTTTTAGACTCATTTGAATGCCTAATAGAATAACGGCCAAACTAATGCCGTACATAACGGTTTCTTTCATCCGTTCCGAGATTTGCCGGAACAGCCTCCCCACCAGTGTTCCAAATAAAATCGCGATGCCGTTGACAAGAGCCCCCAAGATAAACACGGTTAAACCTCCCCCACATACAGTGCAGATTTAACTTTAACACAAAATATTAGAATGGTAATGCTAACACAAATAATTCCAATACATTTTAAAAAGGAAAAAATAGGGTGGAAATTTGATGCCTAACAAACAGAACTGTAAAAATAAGAGATCGGATACATGCAAAGCCAGAATGCCTCCCAGTTGTTCCAAGGTGGATGTTAGATTAAAAATCCAGTCAATGTAATGTCGGGGGATACACGGGGGCGAAAGGCATTTGTGACGGGAACTAAATTTCTTTTTTCTCAGAAAGCGGATATTGCGAAAAGAGTAGAAATAACGGTGTTATGCACGATACCCTATTGAAGTGATACTTTGATTGACCAAAGCATTGCCAAAAACTATGGATCAAGCGGAGTAGAGAATGGATTGTCATGAAACTTACCTATTAATAGTTCAATAAGAAAGCTAGTCATAAAGGCCTGCCATTTTTTGTCGATTAGTGTCATTTAGTATGCAATTTTTTCAAAAAATGGTGTGAATGTGGTACCTTCCGTTCATGTTTTTCTTGGCTCCGTGTTTATGATAGAGATAAAGACATTTTTTCGATAATAAAAAAAATTCAGTTGCACCAGCTACAAATAAGGGGATTCAACCTCGGGCGCCATCCGGCGGCTGACTCATATTTTTGGCGCCTTGTCTCCACAATCAGTTGTTTTGGATGACAAGATCGACTGATTAAGGCCAGCCAAATCAAACTTGGCTGACCGTATGGACAAGGAGACTGGCGGAAATATGGACAAGCTTTGCAGTGCCTCTTGGCGGAGTACATAGAGGAAGTTCAAAAAATACGGATACCGAGCCAATGTGCAGCTTTGGAAACGGCAGGATGAAGCCATTCATTAAATAAGGGGGCAGGGAGCCAATGGGAGAGACGACGATATTCGAAGCACAAACCCTGATCGCGGCGATGAAGGCCCGGGCCAAACAGTACGAGGCGCTCAGGGGGCAGTTTCAGGACTTAAGGACCGCTTTTCAGAACATCACGACGTTGGATGACTTTAAGGGTAAAAGGGGCGCAGGCGATCAAAGAATTCTATCAGGCGCAGATTGATGTGATCAATGCCTGGCTGCGGCTGATTGATCGGCAGATTGCGTTTTTTAACGGCGTTCCCGGCGCGATTGAGGACAAAGGTTTATCAGGGGACAAAGATTCATCAGGGGACATGGACACGGTGGTGGCCGTCCCCTTTCTAGAACAGGAACTCGCAAACGGGTACCGTCGGTCGAAGGACATGGTCTATGACCAGCGGGAAACGATCGACGACATTCTGAGCAGCATTTCCGATCTTGTGTCGCTCGATCCGTTTTCAACGGAGGCTGTTGACGACGAGCTGGACAAAGCGGATCTCAAGCGAACACAAACGGCGGAGGCCGTTCGCGAGCTGGATCAAGCGCTCGTTCAAGAATACAGCGGCTCCGAAAGTGACCAGCAATACGCGGCGGCGCTGTTTGCCGAACTGATCGGAGCAACACGCCAGGGCGGCGATGTCTCGCCGATCCATTTCGACGACGCCGAGGCTTATCATGACAGCACCGTCTACCAATTGCAGGGCGAGAAGGAACGGGAAACGGCGGCGTACCTCGACTATAAGAAGCAGCAGGAAAAAGACCGTGAATTGGAGAAGAAAGAGGAGGTCCGGGCGAACCGGCCTTGGTATGAAAAAGAGTGGGAAGCCGCTCTCACGTTTACCGCCGAAGTCAGCGGGTATAACGATTACATCAGAGCCACTCGCGGGGTTGACCCGGTGACGGGCCAGCGGCTGACCGCCGCCCAGCGCGTTACGGCCGGTGCGATGGCCGCGGCCGGGTTTATCCCGTTCATTGGCTGGGTGGGCTGGGCAGTCAAAGGCGGGCGGGCGATCTATAAAACGGCCCGCGGCCTGAGTGCGGCGGACCATGCTTTGGCCGCCTACCAAACACCGAAAGCGCTGCGCGTCCTCGAGCAGAGCGACAAAGGCCTCTACGGCCTGGTGGCGGCAAACGGCATGGGCGAGGCTTTTACAGGAAAGGATATCTTCGGCCATCCGGTGTCAGCCGAGGAGCAAAGACAAAGCTTTACCCAGGCGATGGCGGCGATGGTCGGCCTTAAAGGAGCGGGCCGAGCTGTTAGCGAAGAAGGGGCCCTCTCACGGGCGGCGAAAGAGCCTGGCGCCGTGCCTTCTTTCAAAGAACAAGCCGCCACCAGTCTCAGCAAACTCCGCTCTGCTTATACGAAGGATCCTTTGGATCAGGTCGCTTTTGCCGGGGCATCGGCCGGCGAAGGACGAACGGTTGAACAAGTGAGGCCGCTGCCTGAAAAGGGCCAAACGATAACGAAGGCAGAAAGAGTGGACAGCGAAGCGGGGATTAAGGATAATACGGTTAAGGGAGCTAATAGGCCTGCAGAAGATATTATTAGAGATGGAAGTCATTTTTTAGATGAATTTAAATTAAAGCCTAATGTCAAATATGAAACAAATGGATATCGATATCAAACAGACGATTTAGGAAGAATTGAGAGGGCTTCGGGAGAGTTAACGTTGGAGATGGGTGTACGTGACCCCAAACATCAGTTAGCTGCCGGAGGAGAGGATAGGGTTATAGCTCCTAGTACTAAGGGAGATCATGGAGGACATTTAATCGGTACTCAATTTAATGGTTCACCTCTTATTGATAATATAGTTGCAATGAATGGAAATGTAAATCTTAGTGCTTATAAAAAAACTTGAATACGCTTGGGCAAAAGCTTTAAGAGAAGGTCAGCAAGTTCTGGTAGATATAAAACCAATATATGAAGAGCAGTCTTTACGACCAAGCAGGTTTGAAATAAAGTATAAAATTGATGGTAAAAAATCTGTGGAAGTCTTGGAAAATATATATGGAGGTAAATAAATGAATGAATAAGGAAAGAATGGAGCAACTATATCAAAAAATAGGACGACAATTAAATTTAATTATTCCTGAATCTTGGGACAAAGTGTTATTATACTCCGAAATAACAGAGTGGAGTAATCGAACCTATTTCTATTCATAAAAAAAAGAAACACCTATTTATAGTTTAGATATTGAAGATATGGATAATGTTAATGAAGATGAAGTTAATCATCAATTATATCAATTATATGGATATCTAAGAGAATTATGGGATGAATTTAAAAATCAAAAACAAGAACAGTGGACTAATTTAACATTTGAATTGACATCAAATGGAAAATTTAATATTGACTATAATTATAGAAATTTAGAAAATGACGACAGCTATGAGCAACAAGTAATTTGGGAATATGAAAAATTAGGCATCATGCCAAATGAGAACAGACAACGGGATTTCAAGATAATTGAAGAGTATAAAAAAAAAGCAATAACAATATCCTGAATGATTCCCTAAAGCGTCATTTTCTACTGTTTGGGGGGTGATTTTTCTAAAAATCTAACTTTCTTTGACTCGACTACATCTCAAATGGATTGGCTGAATGAGTCATTAAAACGGCTTTCTTATCACTTCAGCGTGATCAGAAAGCCGTTTTTCTTGTTGGATAGAAATACAAAACATGATCCGGAAGAATTTGCAAGGCAGTTAAAAGATCAAGAACAAGGTATGAATGAATTAACTGTTGAAGAATACCTGGCAAATAGGGAAAGGTATATTGCAGAAGGTAGAGCTGTATTTGTCAACTGAAAAATCCCCCATGTAGTCATTTAAAATTCCCCCACCTCATCTACTCTTTCAATGGGGGAATGGGTCAGTAAATCTAATCTTCCTGCTTTTTTTCAAACTATTTTGACTTTGATTCTTGGCCATGAAACGCGAATATTTAGGGCATAAAATAACTAAAACCTTCAGGCACCCTACACCCATGCAAGTACATAAGGCGTGAACCCAAAATCAAGACTCGCAAACGCATGAGACTTACGGTGTATCGAAATTTTGAACACTTTAGGATCAGTGCCCAGTTGGATTGTGCGGGCTCCGTCCCTTCCTCACCTCAGGATAGACTAGCAGATAGCGCTTAAGCGTCAAGCCAAACCGCTTGACCCTTGCGCGCTATCCGCTGCCAAGTGGTTAGGTGAAGAAGGGACTAGAATGGGCTATCCATCGGCAGAATTGTGGAGCACCACAGAAAACACCGAAGAGCCTTAACACTTTTAACCGATTTGTTGCTGTTCAAGCCACGTTTTGGTTTCCTTCATGCGATAGGAATTACCGTTCATATTGACTAAATAGGCTTGGTGGGTGAGGCGATCAATCATGGCTGCGGTCATGACAGGATCCTGAAAGATTTCTCCCCACCGCTCAAAGGATAAATTGGTCGTGATGATGGTGGATTTTCTCCCGGCACGAAGGGAGAGATGGGTAAATAACAGTTCGGCTCCCTCCTTGTCAAAAGAGATGTAGCCCATCTCATCCACAATCACCAGATCATATTTTTCAAAACGCGTTTGGAAAGCGCGCAGCGTCCGTTCTGAACGGCATTCTTTCATTTGATTAATCAGTAGAGGGACGGTAGTAAACCAAACACTATACCTTCTTCACAGGCTCTGATGCCCAATCCGATCGCCGTGTGTGTTTTTTCCCGTTCCCGGATTGCCAGCTAAGATCAGATTTCTCCCTTCTTTGATGAATTGAAGCGTTTTAAGCTGTTTATATTTCTTTTGGGCATCCTCCGGCAGGTCTTTCACTGACAAATCTTCCAAGTATTTTTTATAGGGAAATTTGGCGCGGCGAATACGATTAAATTGTGCGGTCTGTTTTCTGGCATCCCACTCCTTTTGTAACAGCTCGGCTAAAAAGGTTTCATAGCTCAAGTCTCGTATGTTTGCCGATTCGATCTGCTCTTGAAAACATTCTCGAATCGTCGGTAACTTGATGTCCTTACAGTACTGAAAAATGATATCGCTCATGTTCTTCTGTTTGCTCATACTCATACCCCTTAGTATCCGACTCCTGCGGTGTCGAATAATTCATCGTACATTTTGAGATGGCGCTCTGCCTGATGGGTAATGGCCTTCGTCTCTTCTGAATTTCACGGAACAGGGCTATTCCCCATCTGATTTTTGGCGCATACGGCTTTGATTTTATCAGTGGTCACATGGTTTAGACCTATTTTCTGAAGCTCTTGAATGCTTTGCTCCACCTCATCCAATGTCGCCCCCTTATTTAAATAGTGGATGAGGTCTATAAAATCACGCTCATGACTGGTATAATAAGTGTGATAAATATTTTTGAGCTTTGGATCTGCCTGTTGCAGTGCTGTACTACCAGCTAATGCACCAGGCTTTTTCTTTAGGGTCTCAAGGTAGTGCTCAATCTGCAGGCTCCATTCATGGCAGCCTGACAGGTGTGAATGCTCGGCGACTTTTTTCTCTTCATGAAAACACTGAATCCGATTCGTATAGACCTTGACTTTGACCTGCTCGCCGACTAAATAATCAGGAACCGAGTAATGATTCTGATCAATCACAACGGTGGAATACTTGTCCACACGCGCATTCACATACCGAGCGGCGTCAAACGGTTCAGGGAGATGTAGAAGAGAAGGCCGTTCCGCTTCCAAACAGGTTTCGGCGCTTTGATTGTCGCGGTTCAGCTGGGCTTTCTGATTCAAACCTACGCAGACTTGATACAAATAAGCGTTAGCTTCCTCAAGGCTTTCAAAAGCGTCCTTAAAGGCAAAAGCCTTTCTGCGAATGACTTCCACACTTCGTTCGACATGCCCTTTTTCATTGCCACGACGCGTATTACAGAAGCGAAACCCAAATTGATAATACATCGAAAGCTTGAGCAGCCCTTCAGTCGGTTCCTTTTCGCTAGGGCCGACGAATCGTTTGACAGCGACGCGCATATTGTCGTAGACCATGGTCCGGTAGACGCCGCCAACCTCCTGAAAGAATAAGGTATGAGCTTCTTGAAAACATTCGGTTTTTTGCTTTGTAAAAAGATAGGCCATTCGATAATTTCCATAAGCTGAAGTAAAAACAGCCATTTGAAAAATTCTCAAGTTTCCTCCAATCTTAATTTTGACCTCACCCCAATCAAATTCACAAATGTCTCCTGGTGTATACGTTCCCTTAATATAGGCCTCCTTTGCTTTTTTCTCGAGTTGTCGAATCGTTCGAAGAACAGTACTGTAACTCACAGAGAATCCTTCTGACTTGAGGGCTTCGAAAATATCCATCGGTTTCTTTTGTTGTTTGCGAACGCCTTGTCGCCGTTTCTCCGCGTTTTCTCGAAGATAGTCTTGAATCCTCTGTTCAATTTCTTCAGTCATCACACGCTTTTTCCGGTTGTTCACTCGGTATTTTGGAACCTCAACCAACTCTCGGATCAATTCCCCTCGATCAAGGCTGCCATTCGTCTTTTTCAGTTCGCTTAATTTCTGCTCATAAGCGCGAATATATTTCCGAATGGTCTTCCGATCAACACCGGTTTCTCTCGCAATCTCTCTTTGGGATCGCTCCTCTCTTAAATACATTAATAAAATTTCTTGCTTCTGCTTCAATAGGATCATCATCCCCCCATCTCCCCACAGTAAGACATCCTTTTGCCTGTGGGTCTATTATAATTAAGTGGGGGACTTTTCAGTGACTCTGATGGGGTACTTTTAGATTACTATATACATAGAGCGATTGAAGGAAATGCTGCGCAACAGGCTGCAAGAGAAAAAGCATATGTAGAAAAATATGAAGAACTAAGAGATGCTGGATTATCAGCTAAGGAAGCTAGAAAACAGGCTAATGATTGGTTAGATACACAAGCTGCGCTACATAATCCTGACCAGATAGCGGGTGGAAAGGCTGATATAATTGGCGGAATGGGAGATAAACATATTAATTCATCTATTGGAAGTCAATGGAGATACCGAATAGATGTCGTAGATGAACAGATTAAAAAAATGGCTAAGAATATGACACCTGAGCAATTGAAGAACACCTATTTAAATGTGAGGTTAACTCATTGAAGTTAGAAAGGAGAGAGTGTTATTGAAAAATATTTTTTTTCCGATTTTAAAGTTTCTAAACCCGTGAATAGGACTTATAGAGGAATATGAAGATAATCTCCCTCAAAAAATAATTAATATATGAAAAAAATATGGTTTTGGTAGTTTTTTAGATGATTACCTAAAAGTTATTAATCCAGATGATTATAAAGAAATATTACAAGAATCATATTTTAGAAAAGATGTTGCCATACCAGTTTTTTCCACAGGCTTGGGAGATATTATAACTTGGGAGGAGAATAAGTATTTAATGCTGATTAAATACAGAAAAAAAAGCAAGTTGAAAGGATTATCCTTTAAATATTTTTTTTCTGATTTAGAGGATAAAGAATTTGTAGAGGAAGAATTAGATTCAAGTCAATATTTTTTAGCAGTGAAAAAATATGGAACGTTAAAATTTGATGAATGTTTTGGATACACCCCCCCCCCTTTTAGGATTAGGTGGGTTTGAAAAAGTAGAAAACTTAAAAAAAGTAAAACTAAAAGAACATATAATGGTAATTACTGAATTCATGGGACCAATTGAATATAGAAGTATGAAATAAAAAACGTTGAGGTAATTTGCACTCAACGTTTTTACTCCTTTTCATGTGAAATAGGTAATCTAAGTCTAAGATACGTTATCATTAGGGAAAATAATGATTTTTTTAATTCGAGAAAAATTGGCAGCTCTCCCTAATGATTTACATTTACAAGGCGAAGGATATTTCTTAGAATGATCGTGGAGGCACATCGCTATTGCGTTTATTTTCAAGGAAAGAGGCTGTGATCATGCCTTTTTTTTCTCATCATATGAATTATTTATCTACTTTTGTATTTTTTTTTTCCATTTATCATGTCATTATTTTGGATGGCCGGTGCGCTGATTTTTTTTTATGTATCGCGAGCGAGAAAAAAAAGATATTGATTTTGATGATTATGACTGGCCAATGGTCAGTTTCATTATTCCGTGTTACAACGAAGAGGACACGATTGAAGAAACGATCCGCCATTTGTCTGCGATGCCTTATCCAAAAAAAGAGATCATTGCCGCCGTAAATGACGGCAGCACCGACAGAACGTCAGAAGTCCTGTGCCGTCTTGCCGGGCAATACGAGGAATTAAGAGTGATTGATTGCCAGGAAAATTGTGGAAAGGCAAACAGCTTGCATCTGGCCTGTCATGCGGCGAGGGCCGAGTATTTAATCTGTGTGGATGCGGATGCCATCTTGGATCCAAACGCTGCTTATTATCTCATCTATCATTTTCTTCATAAAGGAGAAAGAGTCGGCGCCGTGACGGGCAATCCAAGAGTGCGAAATCGCCGAACGCTTCTCGGCCGATTACAAATTGTTGAATATGCCTCGATTATTGGATCGATTAAAAGAACGCAGCGTATTTTGGGAAAAGTGATGACCGTATCGGGCGTTGTCGCCGCTTTTCGCAAAAAAGCGCTCGTAGATGTCGGCTTATGGGATCGGGATATGATCACGGAGGACATTGCCGTTTCTTGGAAACTGCAGCGCCGCTTCTGGGATATTCGCTATGAACCGCGGGCTTTATGCTGGATGTTTGTTCCTGAAACAATTAAGGGGATTTGGAAACAGCGCGTCCGCTGGGCTCAGGGCGGCGAAGAGGTGCTTTTGCGGCACTGGCGCATTTTTCTCGATTGGCGGCAAAGGCGGCTTTGGCCGATTTACATTGAACAGTGTTTAAGTATTGGCTGGTCATTTTCATGGCTCGGCTTAACCATTTGGAAGCAGATCACTTCACTGACACTGCTGGAACATTGTATGTGGCTGACGCTGTCTTCATTTTCGCTTGTATTGATGAGTTTTCTGCAGTTATTTATTGCCAGCATGATTGATTCCAAGCATGACCCGATAAAAAAATATTATATATGGGCGGCGTGGTATCCGGTCCTTTACTGGATGGTCAGTACGCTGGTTGTTATTGTCGCTTTTCCAAGAGCGGTGATGACAAGGATTAAAGGAGGGTATGCCAGATGGGTCAGCCCGGACAGAGGACACAAAAAAACAGCCTGATTATCGAATCGGATCGAATATCGCTGGCCACTTGTATTGCCGTGGTTTTTACCGCTTTCTTCTGGGGATACAGCCTGCTTGTCCTGCTTTTTTTCCTGAGCGCTTTGATTGGCTTTCATAATGAATTTTTGGATCTCCTTAAGAACAAACTGGATATGCCCAATAGTCAGTTGCGGCACTTTCTTTATTTCGGAGCGGCGATTTGGCTGCTGTTTTTTTTACTCTGCTCTGGAGCTGGCGCTTTTACAATAAAAAAGCGATTCGGTCCGTTAACAAGAAGAAAATATCCGCGCCGGGCATCGGATGAGGACATGCTTGCTCTCCAATTGGTATCTAGAGAGAATTATATGAAGTTAAAAAAAAAATGCGAAAGTCATTACTTTCGAAAGAAACCCGATCCGGGCGATGAAAAAGAAGCGGAAAGATGAAAGGCAATAATCAAAAAGGAATAAATAGATGTATGCAAAAAAACGAGATGGGCATCCCGTCTCGTTTTGCAGTTTTAAATATATAAAAGCTGCTAAACTTTGATGTCTAAAAAATAATAATATATTTATCTATGGCATGGCACTATGATGATATAATGAGTGTACTGCTTATGGGACTTATTTTATCTTTTTAGTCTAACTGTACAATGATGCATCCGGAATATGAAAAGAGGGTTCTTGTTGAAGCTATTTAGAAAATCTTTTTGCGCTATATTAACTAGTTTACTATTATTTTCTTTACCCTTTGGTGCTCAGGCAAGTTCGACAGCCTCCTCTAATTCTGAGCGTTATGTTCTGATAAGCAACGAATCTACCAACGGCGACCAAAGTGAGGGTTCCGGTTCTTTTCAGATCAATAATGATCAGTATGCATCGACATCCAGCAAGGCTGCTTATCGATTGGATTACGAAAAGCCGTTCAATCCTTCTAAGTATAAGAATAAATTTATACAAAGAAGCACACGCACGGTTCAGGCCAGCTATAAAGTTGGGGACAGTAAGAAGTTTTGGGTGTCGACGCATCAGAAACGGAAGATAATTACCAAATATCCGCTACGCTGGAGTACAGCGGCTCGACAGCCAATGTCTGGGTTTATAAAGATAAAAAACAAATCACATCGGCAGAAGCAGAAAAACTGGGAAAAGAATTTGATAATAAGATCCATCCGTTAGATAGTCAAAAATTTTGGAACTGAATCGGATGTTGATGGCAACAAAAAGGTGAATATTTTGTGCTATGACATCCAGGATGGATTTAGCGGCAGCGGCGGTTATGTTGCCGGCTACTTTTATCCCGGGGATTTATATAATGCTCCGTATTCCAATGACTCTGAAATTTTCTATATTGACACATATCCAACGATGGGAACCGGCACAACCAAGGATGTCACTCAAGCCTATTCAACGTTGGCGCACGAATTTCAACATATGATTAATTACAATCAAAGAGTGCTCGTTCACGGATACGGCGAAATGGATACCTGGATGAATGAGGGGCTGTCGATGGCAGCCGAGCAAATCTATTCGGGAAAAGTGCTTCAAGACCGTATTGATTATTATAATAAAGATTCGGATATTGCCAATGGTCATTCGCTATTATACTGGGATTATGAAGGAGATACGCTGGCCAATTATTCGTTATCTTATTTATTTTTCCAATATCTGAGAATACAATACGGCCAGGGAAATGGGATTTTTAAAGCATTAATCGACGATCCTAACAGCGACTATAAGGCAGTGGAGGACGTCATCCATAAATATATTAATCCCAAGCTGTCGTTTGCAAAGTTCATGACTGATTTTCGTGAGGCATTGTTTTTGAAACAGCTTTGGGGGCTCTACGGATTTCACGGCGAGTCAGGGTTTAACTCGCTGAAATCACTGACCTATAGCGGCTCTTCTTTGAATTTAAGAGGAGGCGGTTCAGTTGTTAAGCCAATTAATTCATCAAGTCCCTTTACAGTTCCGGCAAATAAAGGTCCTGATGTTACCTATACAACGATAACAGTTGACAAGACGGCACCTGCGAAGCCGAAAGTGAACGGAGTGAGCGATGCCAGTACTTCTGTTGCTGGAACGGCGGAAGCCGGTTCAGAAGTGACGGTGAAAAACGGCAGCCGGCTGGGTTATAAATGGGCCGACAATAAAGGCAATTTCAAAATCACGATCGCGAAACAAAAGGCGGGCAGCAAATTAACGGTATCCGCTGAAGACGGCTCCGGCAATAAGAGCGCTGCAGCGACGGTCACGGTCAGCGACAAAACACCGCCTGCCAAACCGACTGTCTACACTTTTGGGGACAACCAGACAACGATATCCGGAAAAGCCGAAGCCTACTCAAAAGTGGTGATCAAATCAGGAAAAACAACTTTGGGACAAGGCACCGCCAGCAGCAAGGGTACTTTCTCGGTGAAAATCAAGAGCAAACAAAAGGCGGGCACCACGTTAACCGCCTATGCGATTGACAAGGCGGGCAATCAAAGCGCGGGCACATCCTTTAAAGTCGCCGATAAGACAGCGCCGGGCACCCCAAGCGTTGATAAGGTCACGTCCAAATCAACCCGCGTAACCGGAAAAGCGGAAAAAGGCGCCGCGGTTTATGTTTATAACGGCAGCAAGTATTTAGGCAAAGCCGTCGCGAGTTCCCAAGGCCGCTACAGCGTGAAAATTCATCAACAAAAGAAAGGCGCTAAATTGAAAGTCTATGCCAAAGACAAGGCCGGCAATAAAAGCAAGATAAAAGAAGTGAAGGTGCAATAAAGATCGATGGCTCTCTCCATTTTGGGGAGGGCCATCGCTAATTCGATTCATCGTATTCATGCGCTCGAACGGGAAAGTCTAAGATTGTGCCATATTAAACAGCAGGTCACAACTTGAGTTACACATAGAATGTAAAAAGGCAAGACATCGAGAACGTGATCTCGATGTCTTGCCTCTAAAATTGATAGTCGGTTATTTAACGGTTTGTGGATGCTACTCATGCAGCACTTTCTTCATTTTTTTATATTCCTTCCTCTCCGTGATCTCGCCTCTCGCAAATCGTTCTTTTAAAATAGCTTCGCTGCGGTCTTCATTATTTGATCCGTTATTTGATTTCTTTATGATCATGACAGCCAAATAGACGAAGAACAGTAGTACTAATAATTGCACGATCCAGCCAAATACGCCCATTCCCCAACCGTTCATCATTCCGTACCATCCCATCATTTTTATCACAACCTTTTTTAAATTTTTTTGTCGTTGATTTTATTTTTTTCCTGTTTACTCCGGACTATTTGAACTTGAATTTTTTGGCACATAAGTTGGGTGATAATCTGTGTAGCGCACCTCGGTCACCATGCCTGCGGATGCGTGATGAAGTTCGTGGCAGTGCAGCATCCAGATTCCGGGATTATCGGCTAAAAAAGCGATATCATATTTTTCTCCCGGCTTTAAATTCAATGTATCCTTATATATTGGCGAGCCTTTCAGCAGTTTGCCGTTCTTGCTTAAGACTTGGAAAGTATGGCCATGCAAATGGATCGGATGGTCATTCATCATGTCGCGATTGACGAGTTTGATTTTAACCCGATCGCCTTTTTTTACATCGATCGGTTTCGTGTTTGGATACGTTTTTCCGTTAATCGTGTACACCATTTTGTTTCTATCCATGCCTACATTAAGATTCATCGTATAGGTGACATCATATTTCTGGTTAAGTGTAAATTCGGGTTTTGTTTTTGAACCATAGTTAGCAAGATTGATCGACGGCAATGAGGCTTTAGCGTTTGATTGATCTTTCATTTTGCCACTGCCGGCATAATCGATAATGGCCTTCAT
This sequence comes from Terrilactibacillus sp. S3-3, assembly GCA_030437565.1. Lineage (GTDB taxonomy): Bacteria > Bacillota > Bacilli > Bacillales > Sporolactobacillaceae > S3-3. The sequence goes on along the minus strand of CP129291.1, from coordinate 2,990,585 downwards.
CCCCTTTGTTCCCTTAGCAGATCCATGATCTTCAATATACCATTTTCCCGGATTGTCCGCAGTAAAAACGACATCATACCGTTCGCCGGGGGCAATGGAAATGACATGATTTTTCACCGGCTGCGGATCATGAACAGGCTGTCCATCCGTTGCAATGATTTTAATGGCATGTCCATGAATGTCAATATATGCGGGAGGTAGCCAGCGTTAATGAAGCGCAGGCGCACTTTGTCGCCTTTTTTAACCTTTAATGGACGTACTAAATCGCCGCTTTTTCCATTGATTGTATACAAATTATACATACTCATGTTGTCCTTCATCATCATGTTTGATCCATTCATGTTCATACCGCTCATATTCATGCCATGCATGCCGGAACTGTCGGTCCTTTTTTTACTCGTCATTGTTTTTAATTGAGCATTGATGTCCGCTTTATTCGTATCCCATTCATCGAGCATTAACGTATAGTCATCATCATATTTTTCCTTGGGATCTTCAACAATGAAGGCCCCGTACAAGCCGCGATCCACTTGGTTGACAGAATCTTGGTGCGAATGATACCAATAGGTTCCCGGTTTATTGGCTGTAAATTCATACGTGAAGCTCTTTCCTGGTGCCACGGCATCCTGAGTCACACCGGGAATGCCGTCCATGCTATTTGGAACAGGATAGCCGTGCCAATGGATTGGAAACGGGAGACGGCAGTTCGTTTTTTTTAGGGTGATTTTCACTTTTTCGCCTTTTTTCACTCGAATTTCCGGACCCGGCGCTGTGCCATTAAATGTCCATACCGGAACCGTGACGCCATTCGCAAGCTGCTGAGTTCCTTTTTTAGCGACAAGCGTGATGTTCGGACCGTGCAAAATTTTCGGCGGTTGAGAAGCCTTTGCCGAATGACTGGTTTTTGAAGTGCTTGTGTCCGAAGAACATGCTGTAATGACTGATAATATAAAAATCGCCATGAATGCAAGGACTATTTTCTTCATGCGGAGTCTCTCCTTATCCAATTTGTACTCATTGTACCCAATAAATGTGGAGAAACTGTAGAGAAAACGATACAGACAAAAATTCGTCAACGATCAGCTAACAAAATTACTTTCAACCTGCTGCTTTGCTTGTGCATGGTTGAGCAAACGACGGAGCGGGGTTTAAAGATAAAGTGAAACTTCAATCAATCACTGGGAGTTTTCTTCCATCCCCCACTGATTGTTAGTTGCGCTCACAGGATGTGGTGCCTTTAGTCTGTGTTCCTAATGCCGGGCTTTTACGGGCAGTTATCTCCCACCTATGAACCTTGAGGTGGGAGTCTTAATGCCCGTTAATGCGGGATAAAACAAATGTAAAAGATGACTGAATATCCGCTTAAAGGATGATAACAATAAGCAATTAAAAGTCTTGGTTCTTGATGATGACAGGAGGATCTGCCAATGATTTTGTCAAAAAAGGGTTTTGCAATTGCAGAAACGGCAAGTGGGGACGTACTTTAACCAAGCTTTTGATACTAAAGGCCGCCCTGTTCTCCAAAAATTAGAAAACAGGACGGCTCAATCTTAAATTATTTCGAGACAGCTTTTTGTGGAAATTCGGCATTTTGATTATCGGAGTAATAGGCGGGCTCGTCGTGAAAACTCAGATCCATTCCCGTCAGTTCGTCCTCTTTGCTGACGCGAAGAGGTGTAAACAACAATGGCTTTCATGGCAATATAGGTACCGATGACGGCCAAACCAATTGCCGTTCCCACTCCGACAAATTGATGGAGCAGCTGGACGGGATTGCCGTAAAACAGGCCATTGCCGCCCGCCGAATTGACGGATTTTGTGGCCAAAAGTCCGGTCAAAAGCGAGCCCCAAATGCCACCGATGCCGTGCGTGCCGAATGCGTCCAGGGTATCGTCGTATTTGAGGCGCTGTTTAATATAGTTCACGCCAAAATAGCAAATCGGTGCGGTTGTAAAGCCGATAATGAGGGCCGACAGCACGGTCACGTACCCGGCTGCCGGCGTAATCCCGACGAGTCCGGCCAGCACCCCGGTACCGGCGCCGACAAGCGTCGGGCGTTTGCGGACGATCCATTCTATTAACATCCAAGCAAATCCGGCGGCGGCGGCAGCAATTTGCGTATTGGCAAAAGTGAGAGCGGTCAGCCCATTAGAGGCGAGCGCGCTGCCGGCATTGAAGCCGAACCAGCCGAACCAAAGGCAGGCGGCACCGATAAGGAAAAGCATCAGATTGTGCGGAGCCATTGTCTTTTTGGGATAGCCGGTCCTGGGCCCGATGATGATCGCCGCGGTCAGTGCGCTGACCCCCGAGAGAATATGGACGACCGTACCGCCGGCAAAGTCCAGTTCGCCGATATTGAACAGCCAGCCGCCGCCCCATACCCAATGAGCCATTGGCGCGTAGACAATCGTGATCCACACAACCGAAAAGAGAATCCAGGCCGGCATGGTCATTCTTCCGGCCACACTGCCCGAGATGATCGCCACTGTAATCGCTGCAAATGCGCACTGAAAAATAGCGTAGATATAGTGAGGAATTGTTAAAGTTCCGAGTGCGGCACCTTGTCCAACATGATTAAAACCTAAATAATTCAGTCCGCCGATGAACCCGCCGATGTCATTGCCAAAAGCTAAGCTGTAGCCCCACAGCACCCAAATAATGGTGACCACCAGCAAGCTGGAAAAGGTGTACATCACTGTGGTGACAACATTGCGCCCATTCATGAGACCGCCATAGAAAATAGCCAGTCCGGGAACGGTCATGAAAATAACGATGGCGGTCGAAATGAGCATCCACGCGGTATCCCCTGAATTGACGGCAGGGGGTTTATTGGCTGCAAATGCCCTGGAAGCTGGTAAAACAAATAATATTAGCGCCGAAAAAGTTATTAAAAAAGCCATTTTCTTTTTCAATAAATGAATCATCCGGATACTCTCCTTGTCTCTTAATTAAAATATTTTGCAAACACTCCTTAAAAACAGAAATCTTGTTAATAAACTACGAAAAGTCGTTAATAAATCGCTGAAAGTTGAACAAAGGCCCGGGTCCTGCGCCTGACTTGTTAATAAAAAAACAGAAATCTTGTAAATAAAACACGAAAAGTTGTTAATAAACCGCCGAAAGTTGAACAAAGGCCCGGGTCCCGCCCTCGACTTGTTATTTTGCAGGTTGAACGCGCCATTTCGGAGGCTGAACGCGCCATTCCAGAGGTCGAACGCTCCATTTTGCAGGCTGAACGCTCCATTTCGGAGGCTGAGCGCTCCATTTTAGGGGCTGAACGCCCCATTTCGAAGTCTGAACCCCACATTTTGCGGTTGAACGCGCCATTCCAGAGGTCGAACGCTCCATTTTGCAGGTTGAACGCCCCATTTCGAAGTCTGAACCCCACATTTTGCGGTTGAACGCGCCATTCCAGAGGTCGAACGCTCCATTTTGCAGGCTGAACGCGCCATTCCAGAGGTCGAACGCTCCATTTTGCAGGCTGAACGCGCCATTCCAGAGGTTGAACGCGCCATTTCGAAGTCTGAACGCGCCATTTCGGAGGCTGAGCGCGCCATTTTAGGGGCTGAACGCTCCATTTTAGGGGTTGAAGGCCCCATTTCGGAGGCCAAACGCCCCATTTTGCAGTTTGAACGCGCTATTTTAGGATTGAGCGCCCCATTTTTGAACCTGAACATGCCATTAAGCCGGGGCGCGCGACCTTACAAGTCAATCCCACCTATCTAAGTTCGAGCCGCCCCCTGGCTCATCCCCCCAAAAAATCAATTTATCGGAATTTCATTTAACAAATGATTATCTTGTTATTTCTTGTTTTTGGCCATGTTCATGTTTCCCATATTGTTCATCTGATGTTCTTCTTGGTTAGAATGATGACTCATCGTAACATTGTCTTTCGGAGAATCAACAAAAAATTGAACGGTTCCGATGATCAGCATTGGAAATAAAATCGAAAGGGCAAAGGGATAGAACGGGTTTTTAATAAAAAAGAGTTTTGAACGAATTCTCTTTTTTTGATAAACAGGATGATCGTGGCGGCATTGATGATGTAGACACAGTCCCAAAATAGAAGCATCAGATTGACACTGTTTGGGTCGAGCATATCTCCGAGCATGACTCCCATCATACTTCCCATGATTCCTGAAGAGACGGCTTCCATGGTGATGATCGAACCGAACGGACTACTAATGACTGCAGCCAGCGGGATGCTGATGATGAACGCAATCATCGTGGCGAAAGCGAGATTCTGAATGCTCACGCCAATGATCGTACCGATCAGCACGCTGCTCATCATGCTTAAACACATTGATAAGACCCCAGTCGTTGTCATTGCCTTGCTGGTTTGCTGTTCCTGTTTTTTGGGATAAACGGTAAACACATAATAGGCCAAATAAGCAACAAACAGTAAAAGGCTGGAAATCATCATTTTGTTTGTTCACTTCTTTCTATGATCATTTCCTTTCAGCAAGGAAGCTGAAAGGAAATGTCATTCTTTTAATTTAGTGACAGTGGGCGCCCGTCTTTGGCGTCGGACGCGGTAAATCCAGCGTCGGATTTCGATCGAAGAAGCCGAACGGTTTCAACTGAAAGCTGATGTAGTCGATGGACATGATCGGCCAATCTTCAATTCTCGGGATGTGATGAAGGCCGAGCGTATACCAGACGACAATATCCTCGTTTCAATGTTGCGGTCGGCCTGAATGTATTTGGTGAGGCCGTCCCCGCCTTTATGCTGGTTCGGATATTTTCCCGTCGCGTACATTTCATCCGGGTCGAATTTGGTGACATGCAAATGGTTTTTGATGAAACCGGCGCGCTTAACAAGGCTTGAGTCGTCATAGGCATAAGGCACGCAATTGGCTTCGGCCAAAATCTTGTAGGAAACAGGCTGGCCAAGATAATTTTTTGAATTCGGATTGACAATTCTCCATGTGCGGGCCGAGGCAAGATTGAGGCTGCGCGCCGCTTCCAATTCATTCTTAAATGTTTTTGCAACGGTGTAATAGCCGTTGTGATACGGATTTTGCGGCCCTTTTTCTTCAGGGACTGTATTGACTTCAACGACAGAATTTTTCACCCCGTCAATTTGCGTATCGAGACGGAAGACAAAAAAGTGCTGATGATACGGGGCGTTCAGCTGCGGTGCGATGAGTGTGCCGTATTTTGATGTTTTCGCCTTCATCAGTCCAGTGCTCCGGTATTGACCATTCCGGTGAGCTTGACCTCCACTTCCAAGGTGCCGTCTTGATAGAACGACCAGAAGAAACCGTAATCGTAGTTAGCTACTGTCGAAAAGAAGGAAATAACGAGCCGCCGAGAGCGCCGCACCTCCACACTATCTGTTCGCCAATCCGTATGTTTCCAGGCGACGCCGTAATCTTCTTCATGAAGGCAGACAGCGTTTGGGATCGTCTTGACATTCCCTTTGCTGTCGGACATAACGGCATCGAAGTAGCGGATTTCACCCAGGCAGTCGCAGCCCAAAGTCAGCGAATTCGCCAGCTGTCCCATGCCGTATTCGCCGGCGTCAAAGGCATTTTGGCGATTATGGAAAGGGGTCGGGTCACCGTAAGGAACGACCATTTCCGACAGCGAGGCGCGATAAAGAACCGGTCTGATTTTCCCTTTGTCTTTGTAGCCGATGTTATAAAGCACAAGGCCTTCCCTCGGCGTAAAACCAAAGCGGAAATCCCAATTTTGCCAGCTGATATGATGGCCGTCAATGTCAAAACTCGGTCCTTCTTTTTGGACGATATCGAGCGGTTTCAGATCTTCCCGGAGTTTGATTGACTCCGATGTTTCCGGCGTATAATTGCCATCGAGTGGCGGAAGCGGTTTAACGGCAAAGTCCTCAATTCTGATGACCTCCATTTTGTTCAAATCAACAATGGCGACAAGGCCTGAAAGGGGATAGGCATAGCCGTTATCATTCGGATCTTTTCTAACCCAGGCCAGGGCGCGGGCAATCCTTTTCCCTTCATCTTGTTTGTCGACTTCGCCAAAATAGCCGGTCGACCAAGGATCTATCATCACCAGCTCCGGATCCGTCACACCGCGTTTAAGCAGGGCTTGCTGATATTGGGGATTGTTTTTTGACAACCCGTTCGCACTCGTCAAATTCATCCAGCATAAAACCAGTCTGAACATCGGGGATATAATCCCATGACACGACATTTTCGTTTGTGATCGAGACGATGGCTTCATAAGTCTTTTCCGTTTCGTTGTCTAAAATAATGACAAAAGCTTCCCGATTAATCGGGTCGCCCGCTGTGAAGCTCAGAACAACTTCTTTCGCCGGTTCATGCAGCACCACTTGAGCGAATCTGGCACGCGGTCCTAGATTTTTTTTCTCTTTTAGAATCGTTACCGTTTTTTTTGATTTCTTCAGGAGTTAAAGGTTCCAAGGGATGATGAACACCTGTCAAAGTTTCAGAATGAGTGGAATGCATTGATGAATCCTCCTTTAAAATTAGATTAAAAATAGACCGAAAATATAATTTGTCCGAACAATCTTTTTATTCAAACGATTGTTGTGATGAGTATATCGCGAGTTCATCCTGATTTCTTGTAAAAAACGAAACAAAACGACAAGAAAATTTTTAGTGTCACAAAATCCGACAAATCTCTTGACAGTACTTATTTTCGAGGAAAATAATGATGATAAACAAAATCTAAGTGTGTTTATATCACACCTACAGAAGATTTTAAAATTTTATAGTCTGGAGTGACCGGCATGACCAATATCTCTTCGTTTCGAAGTGCTTATTTTCCGTCACAACCAGAAATACAGATGACAACGAGCGACTATCAAGAGATTAAGCTTGAAAAGAACAGCCGAAACGGCAGTCTGGCATTGTTTTATCAATTTAAAACGAATAAAGATTCAGTCCAATTAATTTCGCTCATTCCCGACGGATGTTTTGATATCCTGTTTTGCTGCAGTTCCCGGCACCCGTCCGCCATTCTTTGGACCAGTCCGCTTCTCCGGCGAAAGCAGCCCAACTTTTTGGCCGATTGTGTTTATTTTGGCGTGCGTTTCTATCCTGAACAGCGCTTGTTTAAATTGAAATGTCCAATGAAAGAACTGTTGGATCAGCAAATTCCGTTATTTGATGTCTTATCGGTAGAACGATCACTTGTGGAACGGATGGGGGCGGCGAAATCCTTTCCAGAGCGGTTCGTATTTTTGAACATGCGCTGACGCTTGCTCGGGATGATTTAGAGCCGGACCAAAAGATCGTCACGTACTCCATTGAAAAGATTTATTTGTCCGGTGGAAATCTGAGCTTGTCGGACTTGTCTGGAGAAATCGGCTATACGTCGCAGTATATCCGGAAAAAATTCGAAAAATATATTGGCTTCTCCCCAAAACAATTTTGTCAGGTGGTGAAGTTTCAAAATTCACTGGATCGAATTCTTGGTGCTTCTGCCGGCGATTTTGATTTCATGGATATCACATTGGAAAGCGGCTTTTATGACCAATCGCATTTCATCCGCGGCTTTAAGAAATTTGCCAATTTCACACCAAAGCAGTATATGGAATACCTTCACTAAAAAATATTTGGAAGATCAGTACGGAACGAACTTTTTTTATTTGAATGAAGCCGCGTTATCGCTTATAATTATGGGAAAATTTAAAATATAAGAGGCGGTTTTTTCATGAAGATAGCCGTTGCAATTAGCTGCGACAACCGACAAGGCATTAAATCTTGATAAAGCAAGAAAGTACATCTTTAAAGCTAAAGAAAAGGATGCGGATATCGTGATTTTGCCGGAGTTATACATGGCGCTGGCGATCCCGGGTTCCGGACTTACGCCAGCCGGTGCCGCCGAATCCATCGACGGGCCTTTTGTCTCCGGCCTCGCCCAAACGGCGAAGGAAAACAGCATTTATGTCGTTTGCGGTATTTTTGAGACGAAAGATGATCGGCGGGCCTATAATACGACCGTCTTTATCAATCGGGATGGGCAGGTGATCTATGCATACCGGAAAACACATCTCTATGATGCCTTTAAGTACAAGGAATCAGACACTATTGCACCGGGCGATCATCCGGTTCAGACCGCCCGAACCGAATTCGGCCGCATTGGTTTAATGGTGTGCTATGAACTGCGCTTTCCGGAAATCGCCCGGCTGCTGGCTCTGCAAGGCGCTGGACTGATTATCATGCCTTCGGGCTGGGTAAGAGGGCCGATGAAAGAGGCGCATTGGGAATTGCTGCTCCGCGCCAGAGCAATTGAAAATACCGTATTTATTTGCGCCGCCAATCAAACCGGCAATATTTTTACAGGAAACAGCATGATGATTGATCCAATGGGTGTCATCCTTGCCAGCGCAGGGGAATAGGAAACATTGATCGCTAGCGAGATCGATTTGGAGCGGATTAAGAGAGTGAGAGAGAGAGCTTCCAAGCGTCGGACATCGGCGGCCGCAGATGTACGGGGGACTTGTGGAAGTTGGGGAATGTGACGGAAAGTCTCGGTAGGGTCTATGAAAAACATCCTTTCGAGAGCGGGCATGGAATTTGAGGAACTGTTCATGTTTTTACGTCAATGAACAGGATTTTTAAGGTGCAACTAGGGAATAGGCCCACCCTGAGATCTGCCATGCTGGATCTCAGGGCCTAGACTGGCTAAAGAAAGCCGCACCTTAAACAGCGCGGCCCGGCCCGGCCTTTTCTATTTTGATGCGGATGCTTTGTAAACAAAATCTGTTAAAAACAGATCGATCGCCCGTTCGTATTCCTGCTTATTGTCCGTATAGGAACAGGCATGGGCGCCTTTTTCGGCGATGAAAAGCTGCTTTTTGTCATTTTTGGCGTCATAAAGGGCATTCGTCATCTCCGGCGGCACATATCGGTCATTTTTGCTGTGGATAAACAGCACGGGATGATCGATATTTTTGATGTACCGGAGAGGAGAAACGTTCCTGATCGCATAGCCGTCGCGCACTTTGATGAATAACTTGGCAAGAGGAAACAGAGGCCATCTTGGCAAATGGTAGTCGGTTTTCAAGAGATGGCGCAGTTGTTCGTCGAAATCGGAAAAGGGGCAGTCGGCGATATAAAAATCGGCACCGTCTTCAAGCATGCCGGCGTATTGCAGCAAAGTGGCCGCCCCCATTGATTCGCCATGAATACCCAGCAGGATATCATCGCCAAACCGTTTTTTCAGCCAAATGGACAATTGTTTGCAGATCGTATTTTTCATAATAGCCGTAGCTGGTTGTTCGGCCGCCCGTCTGCCCGTGCCTGCGGTGATCATAAATGACAACATTAAATCCCCGCTTTAAAAACAGATTGGCATATTTCACTGAGTTCAGCATGTTGACTGTCACGCCGTGGCAAAAAATCATGAATTTTTTTGATGGCCGGGCAGCGGGAATATAATATCCGTAAATATCATAACCGAAAGATGAAGGCAGCCGCAGCTTTTCTTTAGGTATGGATTCGAAGTCTTTCAAGCTGAAATGCCGGCGGACGGCTGTTTCCCGTTCAATAATCTCTTCATCCGTCTTCTTTTTTAAATACATGATTTTATTTGTAAAGTAGAAGCCTGCCGCCACAACCGTGCCAAGTGAAACGGCTGCCGCCCGCATCAATCGCTTCATCTGCAACACCTCATCATTCCTCGTTATTGATCAAATTTTAGCATAGAATAGATTGGAATCGCCCGATCTCTCATTCGGCGGAGGAGATATTTAGAGTTTGTGAAGATTGGCTGGACATTATGTCTAACCGGCCAAAATTTATTAAAATAGAGATGTGGAAAAGCCTATTGTCCGAAGAATGCGCATATAATTTGGGACAGATATCAGCCAGGGTTGGCCTGGCTTACAGGCGGAGCGATCCAGACCCTAATTGATAGTGAAGCGAGGTCTACAAATGAAAAAGAAACGTCGGCAAGAAACGAGCTGGATGCTGTATGACTGGGCGAATTCGGCCTTTTCACTTGTTATTACGACGGCTTTGTTCCCCATCTATTTCAAGACGGCGGCGCAAAGTACGGGAATGGGGGGCGCATCATCCACGGCGCTTTGGGGTTATGCTAATTCACTCGCGACGCTGCTTATTTCCGTGTTGGCTCCAATTCTTGGCACCCTTGCCGATTACAAGGGGTTTAAAAAGCGCTTTTTTTTTACCGTTTTCTTTTTGTTTGGTATTGTATTCACGGCCCTGCTGCTGGCGACATGCATGCCTGCTTCACAATGGCCCGGACTCTTGATTTGCTATATGTTTGCACTGATTGGCTTTGCTGGAGGAAATATTTTTTATGATGCCTTTTTAGCCGATGTGACAACGAGGGAGCAGATGAACCTCGTTTCGACAAGGGGATTTGCTTTAGGTTACATCGGCAGCACGATTCCATTTGTTCTTTGCATCGCCCTCGTCCTTCTTTCGGAAAAAGGGATGACGCCATTTTCAGCCGCTTCGGCCAGCCGGTTGTCGTTTGCCGTGACGGCACTTTGGTGGGGGGTGTTCACGATCCCTCTTTTAAAAAAATGTTGAGCAGCGCTTTTACATTGAACGCTCGCCCAAACTTATCACGGCCGGATTTAGCCGGTTGTTTCATACGGTGAAGACCATTCGTCATTACCGAACAGTGTTTCTTTTCTTGCTGGCCTATTTCTTTTACATAGATGGCATTGATACGATCATTACCATGTCTACGTCTTATGGAACGGATCTTCTTGGCATCGGGGCCGCCCAACTGTTGATTATCCTCTTTGTTACCCAGCTGGTCGCCTGTCCGTTTTCCCTGCTGTATGGGAAGTTGTCGACGATTTTTCGCGGTAAAAAAATGCTGTATGCCGGCATCATCGTCTATATAGGCATCTGCTTGTATGCTTTCTTTCTAAAAACGGCCCTCGATTTCTGGATTTTGGCGATGCTTGTGGCAACATCTCAGGGCGGGATTCAAGCGCTGAGCCGATCCTATTTTGCAAGCATTATCCCTAAAGAGTCGGCCAATGAATTTTTTGGCTTCTACAATATCTTTGGCAAATTTTCTGCGATTATGGGACCACTTCTTGTCGGGATTACAGCCCAACTGACCGGTAAAACAAATATGGGCGTCTTCAGCCTCGTGCTATTGTTTATCATCGGCGGCTTGATTTTAAAAATCGTACCCGAGGCACCGGCGGCGGCCAAAAAGGCGAACGGGCCGGAAATTAGTTCGTAAAAAAAAAAAATAGGGCTGCGATCAATGAAAAAATTTCTGGAAAACAAAAAGGTTGTCCTAGTTATTTTTGGCGTTTTGCTGCTGTTTGCCGTCTTTATCTTCTTATTTGCCGGCCGATTTCTCGATTACTCGCAAAAGCCTGTCCACTCAGATGTGCTGATTGTACTCGGCGGCGGGGGAGAGGAAAGGGAAATAGCAGCGGGGCACTTATTTAAAAGCGGATTTGCGAAGCACGTGATTTTATCTGATGGCGGCAGCCGGTTTAATCCGTCACTGGCTTACGCGGATCAAGAAAAACGCTGGCTGCTGGAGGGCGGCATTCCGGAATCCGTGATTATTGCCGACAGGAAATCGAGGAGCACGTATGCTAATGCCGTGATTGGGCTGCAAATCATGAAACACAAGCATTTTCGCTCGGCGACTGTCATCAGCTCAACGTATCATATGCGGCGGGCGAAGTACATCTTTGACAAAGTGTTCGGCGGTCAAGCGATCACGCTCCGTTAAGCCGCTGGTGTGCCTGGATACGATCCGGACACTTGGTGGAAAACGCCCGGCGGCCGGCACATTGTGGCCAATGAATATATGAAATTTGCTTTTTTTTACATCGCATATTATGGAGGCTTAAAGTCGATCATCGATTTTTTTTTTTCGGTGAAAAGCCTGGTCTGATGCCAGAGCAAGATGCGATGGCGCATCTTGCTTTGCCGAATGTTTCGAAGGGGACATAAGCGGGTATAAAGAATTCAACAATGTGAAAGCGCTTACTTTCTGCTGATGCCGATTAATGGGCACTGCTTGAACAACCCTTTTTCCATCCCAACTCTCATACCACCTTAATCTGCACATCTCCTATCCAGTAATAAAATCGTCTTGTTTTCATCAAACGTTCAACACATTTTCAGTAAAATCTCAGGAAAAATTGATATATTTTCATTGCGATGGATAAAATGTAAACATTACTGAACCAAGGGAGGCTGTTAAGTATGGAGGGCAATTTCTTCAAAGGTTTTGCTGGTCACTGGTGCTTTGTGTCCCCGTCTGGGCCTTGGTTATTGGCGTGATTATACATTTTGTATAAAAAATTACAATTGTCCGGGGCCCAAGGGGCTCTTTTTTGTTCAGTAAAATTTTGCCTTCTATGGTCTGGGCTTGGGGCTGTCGGAATGTCGACATCTTCTCAGGGAGCATGACCGGGATAAAGGTACTTCACGATTCTTTGTCGTCCTTTATGGGAGGCAGCATCCCTCTATATCCGCAATGGGGACAGGTTACGTTTCGTTTGCCAAGCATGTGATAGGATGTCAAAAAGACAGAAACTGGTACTTTAAACAAACACCCGCAGGCCGGGCACTCAAAGTGAGACGTTTTTGCGCGGTAGGCTACAAGCAGTATAGCGACAACCACGATAATAAGCGGAACGATTGGAACGAGTTGGTCAGCCATCGAAGTTCCCCTTTTCTCTTTGTACTTTAGATTATTATACAAATTCCTGCTGAAAATTTGTATCGTGAATGGTTTAATGTGCGGTTTGTGTAAAATGTTTCTCGGTGGATGATCAGGAGGCTGATCACCGATCCATTTTTGAACAGATCACTCTGGACGAAAAAGAGAAGACTCTGTATTCTAAATGTACGCTTTGTAAGGCGAGTACATAAAGAATGGAGTCTTCTCAATGGAAATTATAAAAGATTTGTTCGATATTTGGAAGAAAAAAAAGAATCTTATTGATTTTGAGACTGGTGCGGTTCAAGTCATGTATGAGTGGATGTGTCAGGCCGTGGGACGAATGCTGACGGATATGAACTGTGCCTTGACTCGGCTGAAACAGAAGGAGGGATGGAAGGTCGAGCGGACAGACGAACGGACGCTGCAGTTTTTATTTGGCCCCGTGACTTTTTCTCATAGGTTGATAATCGCCCCGAACCAGCAGAGCGTCTACCCTTTGGACAAACTGATGAAATGGGGGAAGGGAAGCCGGTTTTCGCCTTACGTGGAACTGAAAACGGCGCAGCTTGCCGGTCGGATGCCTTACCGTCAAGTGGTGGAGACCTTGGAAACGTGGACACCAATCAAGATGAGTCACAGCACGGTCATGGCCAGCGTTCGCCGAGTGGGTGCGGCTCAAGGTCAAATGGATGAGACCCTGGTGGAGAAAGACAAGGCCAGTCGAGGGACGCGAGGTGACGCACCTCATGACAGAGGCAGACGGGACGTATGTCCGCGGCCTACAAAAGAAAACACATATGGAAGTTGAACACTTTATCATGTATGAGGGATGGGAACAAAACGGAAAACGCCGCCGGCTTGTGAACTCCTACGCGGTGATGACAACGACAAATGTGAATGATTTTTGGGATCAAGCGATTGCAGTAGCGGAAAGCCGTTATGATTTGACCCACACGCAAGTCGTCGCCAATAGTGATGGGGGCGCTGGATATGGGGAAGAACGCTTTAAAGAAGCCTTCTCCGGATCACGCAAGCCTATATTCGTTCAGCTTGGATGATTTCCATGTAGCTCAGGCCCTCACCCGGGTGCTGCACGGCGACAAAGACTGGCTAAAAGTCGCGAAGAAAGCAGTTCGACACAAGCAGGCGGGGACGCTTGTCGCCATTTTAGATACGTATGAAAGTCAACTTGAGAATGACCAACAGATTCAAAAAGTGGAAGACGTCAAAAAGTATCTCATAAACCACTGGAACCGGCTGTTTGACTGGCGAGACAAAGACAAGCAGGCCCCAAAAATCGCAGGCAAACTGGGGGCGATGGAATCCAATCAGCGCCATCTCACGTTCCGCATGAAAAAACGCGGCATGCACTGAGGCAAGGCGGTCGAAGCGATGGTAAAAGTGATACAAGGTCGCCAGAACGGAACGCTGCAGGAGGCTTATCTTACCAGTTTAGAGTTGGGGGAAAGAGCGAAGCGGAGGGTGACGAAAACGATGTGCATAGCGACTCTCCTTCGCCCTCAAACCCGGCCGTCTATCGGCGCCCATTCGGGTCGTATCGCCGGCTATACTTCTGCCTCGAGCAGCGTAGGGCACTTGAACAAAATCTTGAACTCATAAACGACGAAAGGGTTTCCTTTAACCTTGTCATGGAGTAAAGGAGTAAAGGGCGCTTTTTGCCCTTCACTCCATGACAAGGCCAGCAAGCGAAGCGCGGTAGCCGCCAAAACGTGTACATTTTGAAAATCTCTCAAACCTTGTCCTCTATGAGGTCCCGAGTAAAACTTGACATACCTTATAGGTAAATAAAGTGCTTTTTTCATAAAAAAAGAATACACTTTATTTGTAAAAAAGAATTATATCTTTTTACAGAAAAGAAAGCGCTTACCTAAAAATTGAAAGTTAAGCTCAAATAAAATTTCATGGAGGTTGTTACAATGAAAGCAGCAGTTTGGCATGGTGCAAAAGATATCCGTGTTGAAGAAAGAGAGTTAAAACCTCTAAAAGATAATGAAGTTACAGTTCGCGTTGCATGGGCAGGTATCTGTGGGAGTGACTTACACGAATATCAAGAGGGGCCTGTATTTGTACCCGTGGACAAAAAAGACGAATTAACAGGGCAAATGGCTCCAATTATTATGGGGCATGAATTCGCGGGTATAATTGAAAAAGTGGGCAAAGATGTAAAAAATTACAATGTTGGAGATCGTGTAGTTGTTAATCCAACGTTAACACATGGTAATAAACCTGAAGATATCGATTGTTATGATGGATTTAGTTTCATCGGGTTACATGGTGACGGCGGTTTTACAAAATTCGCTAACGCTCCGGAATCTAACTTATATCGTCTACCTGAAACTTTAACACTTCAAGAAGGCGCTTTAGTTGAACCGACAGCTGTCGCCGTACAAGCAGTCAAAGAAGCAAACTTACTCTTTGGTGATACAGTAGCCATTTATGGTGCCGGCCCAATTGGATTACTTACAACAATTGCCGCAAAAGCTGCCGGGGCTACTAAAATTATTGTTTTGGACCTTTCTGAAACTCGCTTAGAAAAATGGCCAAAAAACTTGGCGCAACACATATTATTGACTCAGGTAAAGTAAATGGCCCTGAAGCTGTTCGTGAAATCGTTCCTGGAGGCGTCGATGTAACATTTGAAGTTGCCGGTGTTGCTCCGACATTCAAACAAGCTATTGATTCAACTCGTGCACGCGGCACGATGGTCATTGTATCGATCTTTGCCCGTCCAATCGAATGGAACCCATTACACTTAACAAACACTGGTGTGAAAATTACTTCAACCATTGCTTATACACCAACGACATTCCAACAAACTGTAGATTTAATGGGAACTGGTCAATTGAAACCACAGGGTATCGTGACATCACAAATCGTACTGGATGAAATTGTAGAAAAAGGTTTCGAAACATTAACCAATGATAAATCACAAGCTAAAATTCTTGTAAAGTTAAGCGGTGAAAAATAATTTTTATCATTTTGGCTGGTTGTAAAATCAAATTAGTCACGTGAAGCAGACAGAAAAATAGAAGGCCATCATAAAAAAAACGGTGTATCATGAAAGCGTCGAGCAATAGTGAAAGGCAGCTTTAAAATGGATGGTGGCAGCACAAAGCGCAGATCTTTTACACACCCGCACCTGAACCGAAAACTCTCGTAAAAGGGTTATCACTGATCATCTGATACAGTAATCATGCATTTTTTGGGGGACATCTCTCGTGTAAGTGGGACTACACGAGAGATGTCCTTTTCCCTTTCTTAAAAACCATTGCCAGATATGATGGTCTAAGGACATTATATCCGGCAATGATTGGACAGGCAATATCGTCAATTTTTGACCAAAATCAAGTGGTAATAACACTAAGGTGACTAGGCTGTCGAGCATATAGAGACAGTCAAGGAAAAAGTCGCTAAAATTAAGTATGATGAGAGGGACTGTTTTAATAAAATCCCTTGAATCACCATTCTACCGATTTTTTCTAAAAAAGAGAATCCTATTTATGAATACCTAGTTTAAGTACATTATATATTAATACATATATCGGAACATAAAAAACGCCCCCCGAGATAGTTGAGCCAGTATAATTGTGTAAAAAGGGTTATCTGAATATGAGAAAATGTTAGACCGGGTTTCTGTTTTTCTGGAGGGGGCTGGCCAGCCCCCTCCAGAAAAACAGCAGGATTTTATTTACTCGTCTCTTTCATTTTTTTCATAGAAAATGAGCCAGAGCCCGTCATCTTAGTTAGAATAGAGTTAACCAAACCAATTCTAAAGGAGAGATTTCGGGATGACTCAATTACAGATTACTCTAGATGAGCAACTTTTGCATCAATTATTTCTTGGTAATTCTAAAGAATCGGGCATGAATATCCTTTTGGAGACGATTTTAAATCAAGTTTTAAAAGCACAGGCCGGCGAGCAGGTGAGCGCCGAAAAGTACGAACGCAGTGAGGCACGGACGGACTACCGTAACGGCTCGTATCCCCGTCAACTCAAGACGCGCGTGGGTACTCTTTCACTCAATGTTCCCGCCTGCGCGTAATGGCCATTTTTCTACTGATCTCTTTAAGCGTTACCAGCGCAGTGAGCAGGCGCTGGTTCTATCCCTAATGGAGATGGTTATTAACGGCGTCTCCACACGTCGCGTAAGTCAAATTACTGAAGAGCTTTGTGGCACAGACTTTTCGAAAACGACTGTATCGGATCTTTGCGGGCAGCTGGATCCAGTGGTTAAAGGCTGGAATAACCGTCCTTTGAGGGGCAACTATCCGTTCCTATTCGTTGATGCGGTTTATACGAAGGTACGAGAAAACGGGCGTGTCCGCTCCTGTGGCGTGCTGATCAGCTACGGTATCAACGACAAAGGATACCGAACGATTCTAGGTCTGAAAATCGATGACAGCGAAAGCACCGACGCCTGGAAAAATTATTTTGACTGGCTGAAATCACGCGGTCTAAAAGGCGTTGACATGGTGATCAGCGATGACCACGGCGGTCTCGTGAGTGCGGTTCAAAAAGCGTTTCAAGGGGTACTTGGCAGCGGTGTCAGGCTCACTTCCTGCGCAATGTCCATGATCGGTTGCCAAAAGCTCTCAAAAGCGAAGGAACCGAACAAGTGAAGGCGATTCTCTATGCGCCGAATCTGGAAGTCGCTCGAACCTTGCTTAATGCTTTTCTAAAGGATTATCAGGACAAAGCACCAAAAGTGACGGAGCTTGTGGAGGATGCCTTTGATGACGTGACGGCGGTGCTTCCTCTACCAGAACCCTATCGACGTCGCGCTCCCGGACAACTAACGGGATGGAACGGCTCAATGAGGAATTTCGCCGTCGGGAACGGGTTATCCGTATTTTCCCTAACCGCCAATCTGTGATTCGTCTGATGGGCTCTGTTCTCATGGAGAAGGACGAAAAATGGATAGAAGGACGCCACTATCTGAAAATGGAAGACTATTTTGAATGGAGGGCCAAACAGCCAAAATCACCTGATCGTTCGAGTAACGTAACAACTCTTTATCCAGGATATCACACTCTATCTTAGCTAAGGTGAATTTACACATAAAAAAAGACTTGACCCCCGAGATTGAGAACTTTTATATATACAGCCACGTAAATCCTATTAGAATATGCTTTTGACTATATTCAGCCCATGGGGGTTTAAAAATATATTTTAAAAATCAACGCTTCGCTGAACATGGCGATAAAGTAGACTATGTAAATAGAAACATTGAAAGTTGGGGACGGGAGAAAATGAAAAAAGCGCTGAAATATCTGTTTATACCTGGAATCCTGGCTTCTTTGCTGGTCGGTTTGTCAGGATGCCAAATATGGGATATGTTCACCAAGCAAGTGGTCAGTAATTTAAATGGACTCAATGTTACGATGCAAACCTATGATGCAGACGGGCAGCCGATTGACACGATTCACGGAATTTCAGGATCAATAAAAAGAGACAGACAATTTGACCAGACTAACGAAAAAGGAGAAACGACCAAGCAATCCTCGGTGCTTAATATTACCATTGCGGCAACCAGGTTGTCCATGTCGGCAGCACACTGGTCATGTACGAAAAGGGTCTGCAGGATGTGATGAATAAGTTGCCGAATAAAGTGCTGGTCAGTAACGCGGACCGCAGCCACCCGTTTATTAATCAGGTAGTCAATAGCTATCATAACTATTTTGACGGCAAGGCAAAAGTCATTTTAATCAGATCACAACTGGGTAAGCCGATTGCAACATTTGCCGGTAACCACGTTTCTTATTTTTCGACAGAAGTTCCTAATTCAACCGGGCTGATTATAGACGGTAAATATCTGTTCATCTATCGTTGCGATTTCACATTGTATGATACGAAGCTGTTGGAAAAATAGGTAGGATGGAGGGGAAGGCTGCGCGGTTTGGACGATTTTGGTGCGAACACATTATTTGGCTGAACGCCTTATTTCAAGACGGCAAACGAAGCGCGGCAGCCGCCAGAAGTGTACATTTTGAGAATCTTTCAAGCCCTGTCCTCTGTGAGGCCCCGAGAAAACTTGACACATACTAAAAATTGACTTTGATTTACATATCCATAATTAGGATCTAAACTAAAAATAATAAGATAGGCAAGAGCCGGTTTGCTGCCAAGTGATAATGGAACCTGATTGTGTTCTGGAATAATTTGGCACATAGGTGTCGGTTACTTTTCGGCAAAGCTTGTTCTACAGCTGTTCGCAAAATGGATTTCTTACTGGAAGGAAGAATGCAGATGACAAAAGCTAACAATTTTAAAGTAAACGAGGATGAATTTTTGAATGATCTTTTCTCGCTTCTTTCCATACCGAGCGTAAAAAATGTAGATGACGCGCGGGAGGAGGCGCCGTTCGGTTTAGAGGTCGACCGGGCGTTAAAAAAATGATGCTTGAACTTGGCCAGAGAGAAGGCTTTCGGTCAAAAAATCTGGGTGGTTATGCCGGTTATTTGGAATATGGTCCTGAAGACGCGACTGATTACATCGCGGTATTATGCCATGTTGATGTTGTGCCGGCGCCGGCAAATGGACCAATCCGCCGTTTGAACCTTATGTCAAAGATGGAGAAATTTATGCACGCGGCGCAATCGATGACAAAGGGCCGACAATGGCTGCTTTTTACGGTTTGAAAGCGGTCAAGTCAAGGATTCCGGCGTCCCTATTAAGTATCGCGTTCGGCTTGTGATCGGGACAGATGAAGAAAGCGGCTGCAGCTGCATGAAGAAGTATAATGAGCTTGAGCCGATGTCGCTGTTCGGCTTTGCTCCGGATGCTGAGTTTCCATTGATTTATGCCGAAAAAGGGCGGATCCATACCCGCTTGGATTTTGCCTCAAAATTTGAGGAGGCGCCGGTCCATCTCCAATCTTTCTCTTCCGGTGAAAGGATCAACATGGTTCCGGATAAGGCGTACGCTGTTTTGTCGGGCGAAGTCGGAGAATGGCCGGCGCGTATCCAAGAAAAACTGGACAGCAAGCAGGTTGTGTATGCTGCCGAAGAAACCGGTGATGGCTGGGCTGGAAATCACGGTCAAAGGCCAATCCGCCCACGGTTCCGAACCGGCCGGCGGCGTCAACGCGGCTTTTCTGCTTGCGGATGTTTTGGCTGAAGTACCGTTTGCTGCCCCTGAGAAACAGTTTGTCGGCTTTATTGCGAACACGCTGAATCGTGACTTTTCCGGCGAGCGACTCGGGATTAACTTTAAGGATGATGAAAAACAGGTGATTTAACGGTCAATGCCGGCATTTTGCGTTTTGATAATACGAAAGGCGGCTCGGTGTCGCTCGATATCCGCTGCCCGGTCACGGCACCATTGAAGAAGATTCAAAACCAATTAGCCGCCGCAGTAAAAAAATGCGGCTTCATGGTTGGCGAATCGAAAGTGAGCGAGCCGTTGTTCGTCGATAAGAACCACCCGGGCGTGCAGATTCTCAAACATGTATACGAAAAGCACACCGGCGAAAAAGATGTAGAACTATTGACTTCCGGCGGCGGGACTTACGCCCAGTTTTTGGATGCCGGGGGCATACGGCGCCTGCTTCCCGGGAAAACCGTACACTGGACACCAAGTTGACGAACACACGGCGGTCGCGGATTTTTACTGCTTGCCGCCTCGATTTATGCCGACGCCATGTATCAATTGGCGAACTTGGAAAAATAATAGAAAAGACATTAAATATAAGCCTGGAGCGAATGGTACTGATTTGCTCCGGGCTTTTTTCTGAACGAAATTGGAAAAAACCCAGGTTCTTTCCGATGTGAAAAAATGAGAAGTTTTTCTGAATTTCATGTAGAATGAAGAAGGTGAGGCAGCAATAGAGGATTTGGAAAGGTTGGAGCAGCGATGAAGGAAAGGATTATTAAGGGATTTATTGAAGAAGCTCAGAAGAAAAACATAAAGTTTACCATGGACGATTTGGCGGAAAACCTTGGAATAAGCAAACGGACGATTTATGAACACTTTTCATCTAAAAAGGAAATCTTGGAAACGATCATCCAAAGGTCATTTGACGGCATTAAAAATAAGGAAAAAGAA
Source organism: Terrilactibacillus sp. S3-3 (assembly GCA_030437565.1). Classification (GTDB taxonomy): domain Bacteria; phylum Bacillota; class Bacilli; order Bacillales; family Sporolactobacillaceae; genus S3-3. The sequence continues at coordinate 2,969,893 of CP129291.1, read as the reverse complement.
ATTATCGAGCGGAATGATTTAAAGACGGTTGAGAAGATTCAAGCGGTCATGACGATCGTACCAAAGTACTTTGACTTATACGATCGCGAAATCTTGGTACAAATGAAGAAATACTATCCGGAACAATGGGAGCAAGTGACTTTTGAACTGAACAATACGTGGAATAATTTAAGAGATTTGCTCAGCCAAGGCATTGAAGAAGGCGTCATTAAAAATTTCAATCTTTCCATTGTCATGAAGCTCATTTCCAGCGGGATCAACTGGTTTAACAACCGTCACTTTCTGATTCAAAATAATATTAACTCCGAAGAGGCCTATTCAACGATTGCCGATATTTTGTTGTTCGGATTAACAAACGAGAGCCATCCGAAATAGAAAGGGCTAGCCGCCTTCCAATTATGTAGCCTCTTGATAGGAGAACCCATAAGATAAGTATTGCACAATAACCCCATATTGTTAAATTTCAGGTAAGCCACTCCGTTTTAAAAATTGTCAGAAATTCTTACAAAATAATTGCGTAAGTAGCATTTGGTACATAAAATAGATTTTAATAAAACTAAAAAAACTAAAAAAGTTTTATCGTCCGGATGCTGGATCAACACAAAAGGGGGTGAAAAATCTCAAAAAGACGGTGACCTGTTCCTTATTCGTTTTAAATGTTGAGATATTTATGGGTTGAAGCTAACAAAAAAGCGGGAGGGATAGCTTTGAAAAATTTTTTGGATAACTTCGGAAAAGACACTATTCATCCTACACCAATGAATAAACGCAGCATGAATTTTTTAAGCACTTTTTACTTATGGGTAGCGGCTAATGTCGTTGTGACGTCTGTTTTAACCGGGATGTTATTTATCCCTGATATTTCATTTATCCAAGCGATGTTGGCCATTCTGATTGGTTCGGCCGTGGGGGCTATTCCGCTGGCCTTAACAGGCAACATCGGGACAAAAACAGGTTTGCCGACAATGGTCATGACCCGGCATCTTTTGGACAAAAAGGGGCGATGCTGCCGGCAATTGTCAATTCAATTGTGCTGATTGGCTGGAGCTGGATTCAAGCGTACATGGCCGGTTTGAGTTTGAATTATGCCATTTCCCACATGACGGGATATAGCAACATCGATTTATTTACTATTCTTACGGAAGCGGCAGTTGTATTAATCACGATATATGGTCATCGCGGTGTTGAACGGATTGAAAAATATGTTTCCATTGCCATGCTTATTCTCTCCGTCCTTGTCTTTTACAAACTTTTTTCGACTTATAACATTAACCATCTTGTCACGCTAAAGTTAACAAAGCATCCTTCAACTACATTTCCTGTTGCCTTCGATATCGTGGTGGCCACCGCTTTTTCCTGGATGTCCTCCGTTTGCGATTTTAATCGCCACTGTCAGGGAAAAAAGGGCGGTTTTATCGGGACCTACTTGGGCTATATTGTGGCCTCGGTCATTGCTATGGGGCTTGGGGCAACCGTGAGCTTCAGCCTAATGACCGGTGTTGAGAAAACCTATGATCCGACGGTGCTGCTGTCACATTATGGTTTTGGGCTTATCGCGGCCATTGTCATTTTCTTATCTGTACTGTCTACCAACGTGATGGCGCTTTATAGTGCAACGATGTCGTTTATGAATGTCGTGCCTAGAATGGCTTTCTGGAAGCCCGCTTTAATGATGGGGATTATCTGTACAATAGGAGCTTTGCTGAAGGAGTTCCTCATGAACAATTTTTACAATTTTATTTTGCTGATTGGGACGATGTTCATTCCTGTGTTTGCCATCGTCATTGTCGATCATTATCTTTTAAAACACGGCCGCTATCATGCCGAAGAGATTGTCAGCAACACTATCGGACATTATGTGTACAAGCATGGCATCAATTATGTGGCTTATATTGCCTATCTTTTAGGTGCCGCTTTTGCCTATTATTTCACGTATATTCAACCGCTGCCGACCGGAGCGACCCTTTTAACTTTTATTTTCTCGGGAGGTCTTTATTGGGGGTTAATGGCTTTGTTTGGTCAATTGAAAGTCGGCGTCGTTGACAGCCAGGCGGGTTATGATGAACAAATCCATGCATAAAGAGAGTCGGAAGATAGCGCCCGTTCTGACTTCCAAATAATTTCCGGAAACCAGATAAATCGTTTTAATAATAAACACGAGGTGATTTCAGATGGAAAGATCTTATAATTTCTTAGCTTATGGCGGCGATGTGACGTTTTTCCGCAGCAAACGAACAAATGATTTAAAAGATATCGATCTGGCGATTATGGGTGTGCCGTTCGACAACGGCGTGTCCAATCGGTCGGGCACCCGGTTTGGCCCGCGTTCGATCAGAGAACTTTCGCTGCTCGTCGGCTCTTTTCATTATCCGTGGGATGAGGAGATTACAGAAAAATATCATATTATCGATTATGGTGATGTCGGCTATTCAGTGAAAAGCGATCCAATCCGTTACATGATGGAAGAAACGTATACGTATAAACATGCTAAAAGAATTCTGGATTCAGGGGCTAAACTTTTGACCATTGGCGGCGATCATACGATTCCTTATGGGATGGTTAGAGCGGCAAGCGAAAAGTATGGAAAACTGGCCCTCCTGCACTTTGACAGCCACGGCGATTCCAGCCCGGGATTCAGTGATGAAAAAGTTTATCACGGCACGTTTGCCTATGATCTGCAAGAAGAAGGCTATGTCGACATGAAAAAATCGGCCCAAGTTTATATCCGGACGAGCATGTATGATTGCGGCTATAACATTATTTACGCCAATGAGGCATTTGAACTCGGCCCGGAAGCCTTGGCGGCAAAAATCAAGGATATTGTCGGGGATATGCCGGTTTATTTAACTTTCGATATTGATTCGCTTGATCCGGCCTTTGCCCCCGGCACTGGTACCCCGGTCATAGGCGGTCCGTCAACGAGAGAAGCACGGGCGACATTGCGCCATCTTCAAGGTTTAAATATTGTGGCGGCGGATCTTGTCGAGGTTAATCCGATTTATGATCCGACGGAAGCAACGAGCCTCGCGGCGGCAACAATTGCCAAAGATTTGCTCTATCTATTGCTGGAGAAATAAAAAGGTTGATCCCAGGCCTTAGCCGATTGCTTCGGGTAAGGCTTTTTTTCGGGTTGTCTTCTTTTAAATAAAAAGGTAATTTTAATAGAGGACATATTAATTTGGGGGGGCTTATTATGGATAAGATAAAGATTGCACTCGCACAGCTCGTCAGTGAAGATGGAAATGTTGATAAGAATTTTAAACGGGTGGATGAGGTTGTGAGAAAATATGGCCGTTCCCACGATCTGATGATCTTTCCGGAAACTTTTTTTATGGGGTTTCCGGAGACAAAAGAAGAATGCCGGCGTCTGGCGGAACCGTTGGATGGCCCGATTGTTTCGCATTTGAAAACACTGGCAAAAGAAGAAGAAACGGCGATCGCAATCGGCTTGTATGAAAAAGAAGGAGAAGAGATCTACTACAATACGACGGTTTTGGTCGATCCGGAAGGACTGAAAATGTCTTATCGCAAAACGCATTTATGGCTCGATGATCAGAATAAAGTAAAAGCAGGCAACTGTTTCCGCAGCTGCGATTGGCAGAATACGCGCGTGGGCGTCATTATTTGTTATGATGTGGAATTTCCTGAAACCGCGCGCGCTGTGGCCGAGATGGGGACGGAATTGCTAATTATCACCGACGGCAATATGGAACCGTACGGGCATGTTCACCGCACGGCCATCCAGGCGCGGGCTCAGGAGAATCAGATGTATGTGGCCATGGCCAATCGGGTTGGAAAGGGCAGCCGAGATGCCTTCGTCGGAGAGAGCGTGATCGCCGATCCGTATGGCAACATCATTGCCGAGGGCGGACACGGTGAAGAAATTGTGTCGGCAACGATTGACATGGCAGTTGTTCGTGAAAGCAAACAGGCCTATGATTATCTGAAAGATAGAAGAATAAAAAAAGGCCAAACTCCAAAAGAGGTTGGTCATGGTGTTTGGGAAAAGAAAATTTAATATAGAACTTTCAAAGTTTTAAATATTGTGATATGAATAACTAGTTCTTAATAAGTATAAAAAAAACAGGCCGGGAAGAAGCGACATTTCTTCCCGGCCTGTTTTTTGTTGATAAGAATCTATGTCAGCAAATATAACAAAATTAATGATTATTCTGAATTTATGATTTATATTGATTTATGTAAACTATTTTTAGCTGGTATGACCGGTCATACCCCTAATGTGTTAATGACATTTGTCGTGGGATGAACGAATAATGGGGGGAGAAAGATGAAAAATAAAAATTATATCCTTATCATTATCCTTTTTTCACTGGGGGGCGATGATGTACGCCGATAGAAATATTTTATCGCCTGTGATGGAAGTGATAGGAAAAGACTGGACGCTTTCAAAAAGCCAATTAGGTTTAATGTCTACTGTCTTCTTTTTGACTTATGCCGCCATGCAAATTCCTGCTGGTTTTTTGGCGGACCGGTTTGGCAGGATAAGAGTATTGGTCAGCGGTTTTGTTTTGTTCGGAATCGGGACGTTATGCAGCGGACTTGCATCCGGTTTTGCCGCCTTCCTTTTTATCAGAGCGATAACCGGTTTGGGAGAAGGAACTTACTACGGTCCTCAATATGGCCTTTCTTCAAGTCTTATTCCTAATAAATACCGCGGTGTTTCTTCAGCCGTGATTAACAGCGGGATGGCTCTTGGGATTTCACTCGGATTTATTGCTTCCAGCTATTTTACTTTTACCCTGAAGAAAAACTGGCAATTCTCATTTTATGTTTTTGGAGTTCTTACAGTAATTGTCGCCGTCCTTATCGCCGTCCTGATTAAGGATAACCGGCATAAAGATAATGAAAAAAGAATGTCCATACCAATTGAAAAAATGAATGCGAAAATTCTTTTTTTAGTAGAAATCATATTTTTACCTATATACTGATTTTTTGTTCTTTATATGGATTTTTCAGTATGCTGACCTGGCTGCCTTACTATTTACAAACGGTAAGGGGAGTAGAAGGGACGCAAACAGGGATCATTGCTTCTTTAGTCCCGTGGGCATCTATTCCTGGAGCTGTCATTTTCGGATATATTTCTGATCGGATTCAAAGCAAAAAGCCGTTGATTTTTATTCTTGCCATTCTCGGAGCTCTTTGCCAGTTCATTATACCGTTTACTGCTAGCTATTCCCTGATGATTGTTGGACTCGTTATTTACGGTTTAGTAGGTAAATTGGCACTGGATCCGATTTTGGTTTCTTATGTCGCTGAAAACACGCCATCTTATATGTATTCAAGAGCATTTGGCGTTTTTAACTTTGCCGGAATGGTTTCGTCCATATTTGCACCGTACATCACGGGTTATTTTGCTGATATGATCGGCAGCATCGCGTTTGGATTTTATTTATCGGGAATATTGCTTTTTTCGGCGGATTTCTATTTCTGTTTACAAATAAAAAATCAACTCTTCATGCGTACAATTTAAGTGATAATATGATGAGTGAAGAATCGATTTAAAAGTCGGAAAAATTAACATTTTATAAATGAGTCAACAAGGAGTTGCCACATGTGATTATTGTTAGTGAAACGGTCCAGAAGTTTTTAGTGGATTATATTAAAAAGAGAAATATGCAGCCAGGTGATAAGCTGCCATCGGAACGTGAGTTGGTCGAGATGTTGGAAGTAGGGCGATCTTCTGTAAGAGAGGCACTGCAAATATTGACAGAAAGAGGAATCATTGAAAAACGGCCGGGGAAAGGGGCGTATCTCAAGAGCAACTTTTTTCAATGTCATACCAATAATTTACAGCTTTTAATTCCTGCAATGGACATTAGTACTTCTCTTGATATGCTTGAATTTCGAAAAGGAATTGAAACAGAAAATGCTTTTTTGGCAGCCAAAAGAAGAGATCATGAATCGATTCAAACTTTAGAGAGATCAGTAATCGATTTAGAAAACTGTGTTAAAAAAGAAACCAATCATTGTTCCTGATTTAATGTTTCACGGTACTTTAGCGAAGTCTACAAAAAATGAAGTTATAATCCAAGTTTATAGTTCTTTGGTTGAGTTTTTCAAAAAACTTAGAATGGAAATGGTTATCAATGATGATGTTGATAACGCTTTTTTTTATCATAAAGAAATATTAAAAGCGATTAAAGAAAAAAATTCTGAGAAAAGTAGTATGTTGATGAGACGACATATAGAGGATGTGCAGTTGCATTATAAAAAAAAAATGCTGAATGAAATGGGCGTGAACGATTAATAATATATGTCCCGTCCGCATTTTTTTTTTGCCGTTCATTGGCAAAAAATAGGGGCATACCTTATAACGATGCTATGGAGGAAGAAGCATGCCGACATTCGAAACGTCAGCGGGTATTCAAATTTATTATGAAACTTACGGCAATGGACAGCCGCTGATCTTTATTCATCCGCCGCTTATGGGCCACGTCGTGTTCCGCTACCAAAGAGAGCTGGCAGCAAAGTATCAAGTTGTGCTGTATGACTTAAGAGGAAACGGCCGAAGCGGCTACTGTTCTCCCTACCCGGGCGTAAGTGAGACAGAGGCACATATAGATGATCTAAACGAGCTTTCGGCACGACTTCAATTGAATCACCCCGTTATCGTCGGTTATTCAAATGGCGGTCTCTTGGCGCTGGAATACGCGTTAAAATTTAAAAAAGAGATCGGCGCGCTGATTCTATCCGGCGGTTATCCAAAAGTGGCTTCATTGGCACTAGCAAGAGAATACTTCTTGGGCATAATACTGATGCTGCTGGATCAAAGAGACATTTTAAGCAGAAAAGTCAGCAAGAATCACAAGGTAACTGATCAAGATCTGGCTATTCTCTTTCGCTACGGGCTGAAAGCGGACGCACATGCCGTGATGAAACTGTACTGGGAGGGCCTGCGTTATGATGCAGCCAATCAGCTGGAAAAGTTGGCGGATTTGCCGATGCTTTTGCTTTATGGATCAGATGACAAAAACGTCAAAAAGCATAAAAAATACTTTGAGACGCTGCCAAAAGCCCAAATCGCTTTTATTGATGGTGCACTTCATCAATTACCGACCCGCTGGCATCGCCCATTCAATGCAGCAATTGACCAGTTTTTGGCGGATTTGTCGATAGATTAGGGCGGACGGAAGGCAGTAAAAAGAGATATTAAAAACAGCCAAAACTATAATGAAGGAAAGGGGTTGCAATCCATTGATTGCAATTCTTTTTTTTTTTGAAAATATAGGTAAAAAGCGATTATTTTTAGAAAGTTTAAAGTTATATTATGAATTCTTATTTTTTTTTTTTTATAAATTGGTAGTTTGCTAGAATAATAGAGGCAAATGCCAAAGACTTCACACCAGATGCAGTAAAAAATTCACATTATTTGTAGTAAGGAGGATTCTTTTTGCACGCGAAAAATTTAATAGGTTCTGTTATCCTGTCGTTTGTTTTGGCTCTTTTGGTGCCGGTTATTTTTCAAAAACGATTCGGCGCAGGCAGCGTCGGTAAAATTGGCTCATGGGGCAAATCAGGTCTACGTACGCAATGCGCCAACAGTTCACGGGAAACTGCTGACGACCTTACCTAAAAACGAGCCGCTTTATATCTATGGAAAAATCGGCAGCTGGTACAAGATAAGATACCAAAAGGGGGTGGCTTATACATACAAAACCCATGTTGCCAGCGGTGCACCAATCCTGTGGTATAAGGGCTATGGAGCAGATAAAGTCTATGTCCGCGACCTCGGCAGCGGCAACGTGCTGGGCACCCTGCCGCCGATGACAGCGCTGAATGTTTACGCTAAACAAGGCAATTGGCTGACGATTGGCTACAAAGGCGGATATGCGCATACATATTATACTCATGTAAAGAGCGGCACGCCAAAAGTTTTGTATACCGGCTACGGTGCTGACAAAGTCTATGTCCGCGATTTGAGCAGCGGCAACGTGCTGGGCACCCTGCCGCCGATGACAGCGCTGAAAGTCTATGCCAAACTCGGCAATTGGCTAGTGATCGGTTTATAATGGCGGCTATGCAGAGACGTATTATACCCATGTAAAGAGCGGCACGCCGACAGTTTTGTATACGGGCTACGGTGCTGACAAAGTCTATGTCCGGGATTTGAGCAGCGGCAATGTGCTGGGTACCCTGCCGCCGATGACATCGCTGAAAGTCTATGCTAAACTCGGCAACTGGCTGGTGATTGGTTATAATGGCGGCTATGCAGAGACGTATTATACCCATGTAAAGAGCGGCACGCCAACGGTTTTATATACGGGTTATGGCGTTGATGATATATACGTCCGCGATCTGAGCGATGGACATCATCTGACGACATTGCCTAAAAATACATCGGTGAAAGTCTATGCCGTGCTGGGCAACTGGCTGGTGATCGGCTACAATGGCGGCTATGCCAAAACGTATTATACGCATGTCCAAAAAGGCACCCCGCCGACATCAACAGCCACTTCCAATGCGGTCAGCGGTGACAGTAACGAGCCCGTCTCCGGGCACACAGACAACATCGTCAACAAGCCCAACCTCAACTACCAGAACAGGGATCGACGTTTCCAGGTACCAAGGCACGATAGACTTTAACAAAGTGAAGGCGGCCGGATGCAGTTTTGTCATTGTCAAAGCGACGCAAGGGACAACGGGCACAGATCCTAATTTTCTGAGCAATATCAATGCGGCCAATGCAGCGGGATTGCAAACCAATGCTTATCACTATTATGAAGCAGGTACAGAATCCGAAGCCAAAGCAGAAGCCAATCATTTTATTTCGGTCCTTAAGCAAGCCGATGTCAAAGGATACGTCTTTGTCGATGTCGAGAGCAACAGTACCGTGGACGCTTTGGACAAAGAAACACTGACGAGTGAAGTCAACGTGTTTCTCGACCAGCTTGCCAGTGCAGGCTACACCAAACTGGGGATTTATAGCAATAAATCATTCTATGAAAACAATCTGGACGACGCAAGCTCCGCCCTGGGCTGCTTCTCTGGCTGGCTCGATATAACACCGAACTTGGGGTCGACGCCGACATTTGGCAGTACACCGATCAGGGAACGATTGACGGGATTACCGGCAGCGTAGATATCGATATTTCTTATACAGACGAAATAGGAAGCTAAAAAATATGATAGTCAAAAAACCTCGCGGGAAGATAACTGATTTCCTGCGAGGTTTTTTAGATCTGCTGAACATTTTTGCCCATTTTCAGGCAGAGGAAGCCGGCTTGGGGTAAGGACTCGGAATCTCCAAGCTCGGTTTAATACCGACAAGGATAAGACGGACTTATTATCTCCAAACCGGACTACTTTTTTGCCAGATGGCCTGCGACGGGGTAGCCGTAAATCGAGCCGTCTTTGATTTTGATCTTATCTTCCCATGGCAGTTTGTACTGGCCGGCGGCTAAGTCTTTAATAAACGTGTAAGGATTTTCTTTGACGCCGCCCGGTGTGGCCACATAACCCGGGTTCCCAAATTAAAGATGTTGTTTTCCAGTCCCCAGTCGAGCCGCGCCTGATCGGCCAGCTTAGGATAGATTTCGGCGGTGACGATTTCATATGGATTCCGCTGGCCTTGGACCAAGGTCGTTCCGTCGAAATTACAGACCTGTCCTTCACCGAAATAATAAAACGTGCCATCATAGCCGGCTAAGTTTACAGATAGAGTATACATGAGGTTATGCCAAGCGTTTGATCGATTGGTTAAGATCCACTGATCGTTTACTTGCGTGCTGTAGCCCGATATACGAATAAGTGCATTGGCCCCTTTATAGGCAGCTTCGCGGGCGATTTCCGGAAACATGCCGTCGTGACAAATACAGACGGCTAATTTACTGCCGCCCGGGCCGTCGCAAACCGGCAGCCCCAGGTTTCCGGCTTGCCAAGGTTCGACCGGCACCCATGGATTGAGTTTGCGGTACTTCAGAATGATCTCGCCTTCCGGATCAATGATGATCGCGGTGTTGAAAGGCGCACCGCCTTCAGGATCTTTCTCCATCAGGGAAAAAACACCGTAAACACCGGCATCCAGACAGGCTTTGGCAAAAATTTCCGTTTCAGGCCCCGGAACGGAGCATAAAAAAAACGTCGGTTGTCCATTTCTTGGTGTTCAGTCCTTGGGTGCTGTATTCGGGAAAAACGATCAGCTCGACGCCCGGATAACCGGCTTTTGTTGAATGGAGCATTTTTACAATTTGGGCGATTTGCTGATCGATGTCGTCGCGTGATTCAACGATCGGTACCGGATACTGAATTAATGCAGCCAAAAATCCTTCGGTTGGTTTCGTCATGCTTCCAATGCTTCCCATAATTGATTCCTCCCTGGTTTTTAATATTTTTAAAAGAACAATGCTGGGACATTATTCTTGTAAAACCTCTTTAGGGCTTGCCATTGCTTGTTCACTTTTGCACATGTCATGGCACTCTTTTTCCAGGCTGCAGCACAGCGAGCAAATCATGCCTCCGGATAAGGGCAATAGGTCATATCTTCTTGCTCATAATCATAAAGACAGGTTGAGCAGGTTAGGGCCGGCTCGCCGGCTGCGGCATGGACATGAATATGTTCATGTTTAATCGGCTTTTTTGTGGTTGCCGCCATTTCTTGTTCAACTTTTTGAACAGGATTTTCACGGGCAATGTAATATTTGCCTTTTGTCGCGATCGCAATCATCGGCGCCAGGACAAAAGCCAGGAAAAGCGATAAAAACGGTGAGAAAGCTTGTAAAAAGGCACCAAGAAAACCGAAGTAAGCGATGATCGACACCACAGAAGCAATAATCATCGATCCAAAGCCGACCGGATTAAAGTTATAGAGATGGGCCCTTTTAAATTCAATGTAAGGCGGGCTGATTTTCAACAAGGCTTTATTAATAACAAGGTCGGAGACAATGGCGCCGATCCAGGCGACAGCGACGTTGGAATAAAATCCGAGAACAGCGTTTAAAAAGTTAAACATACATACGGGCTCCATCATCGCTAAAGCAATGGCGACCTGAAGCAGCAGCCAAACGACCCGTCCGGGATGAAAATGAAAAAGACGGGAAAAAAAGTTCGACCAAGATAAAGAACCGGAATAAGCATTGGTGACTTGAATTTTCAGCTGCGATAGTAAAACAAAGAAAGTGGCGATGCTGAGCACGAGAAAAGTGCCGGGAATAAACGTGCCAAATGCTTTGATAAACATTTGAATCGGCTGGTCGGCGACTTTTAAACCGACACTCGGGGCGATGTATGAGACAAAAAATGATCCGCACAATTGTTTGAAGGCTCCGAAAATGACCCATCCGGGACCGGCTAAAATGACGGCCCACATCCATCTTTTTCTATTTTTTAATTTCGATCGGGCATGAATCGCAAATAGTCGGCCTGCTCGCCGATTTGGGTGATCAGCGAGAGAACAACGCCGGCTGACATAGCAAAAAACAGCGGGTTAAAAGCGGATCCGGACGGTGAATGGCCGCCGAAATGCGTCCAGGCTGATAGAGACTGCGGATCTTTGAACAGAATGGCGAGAATCGGCGCGATCATCAGGATCAGCCAAATCGGCTGCGTCCACATTTGCAGCTTGGCGAGGGCAGTCATGCCAAACGTGACGATCGGAATGATCACGAGTGCGCCGATCAAGTAGCCGATGCCGAGGGGGATGCCGAAGTAAATTTCTAATGCCTGAGCCATTATCGCGCCTTCCGTAGAGAAATAAATCAGAGTAAATGTCGCGTAAACAAGCGATGTCAGTGTGGAGCCAAGGTAGCCGAAGCCAGAGCCGCGGGTGAGCAGGTCCATGTCGACATTATATTTTGATGAGTAATAAGCAATCGGAATCCCTGTTAAAAAAATGATGATGCCGGCTGCTAAAATCCCCCAAAAAGCGTTGGTAAATCCATAGGCAATGGAAATAGAGCCGCCGATCGCAAAGTCGGCGAGAAAGGCTATACCGCCGATCGCTGAGTTAGCAACGGGCAAACTCCGACCATCTGCGGAACGAACGCGGGGCATAACGAAGGGCGTAGTCCTCCATTACAGGGTTATTAACCCAGTTATTAAATTTTCTTCCTGGTTGATGAGCGGATGTCATGTGTCCTTGTTCCATGGCCTGTTCCTCACTTTCATGATTTTCCATTTATTTTAACGAGAAGGTGCGAGCCGTGCCTCCGTTTGTCCTTTTAAAAAATTGTTTTATTTATTTTGGAGCGGACGGTTCGTATAGGTTTCAAGGGGCTGTTCCGGTGTCGTCCGGGTGAGCGACTCGCAAATCTCTTTTGCTTTTTCCGGATCATCCGCCCAGGTTTGATAAAAACTGTACGGACTGGCAGACACACCGTTTTCGATCGCTGAATAGCCGCGATGCGTCAGATTAAAGAGATGATTTTTCCGCCGTCCAGTTTTTTCTGGCGTTGCGGATGGCAGAAATAGAAAGCTCGGCATAGGTGACTTCATCCGGCGTTGTGCCGCATTCATTCTGCCAAGGTGGAGCCGTCAAAGTCGATAATATTGGAGTGGCCGAAATAAGCGTACACTTTGTCGCGGCCGGCCATATTGGCAACGGCAAAATAAGTTAAATTCTCCCAGGCACGGACACTGGCCACTTTAATTTGCTGTTCCTTGGCAGGGTACATATAGCCCTGAATGCGAACGACAAGTTCGGCCCCTTTCATGACGGTATCGCGGACAATTTCGGGCATATTGGAGTCGTAGCAAATATTGGCCCCGATCATGAGTCCCTTGGGTCCTTTTACGACCATTGTTTCATCACCCGGATACCATGGTTCTTTAGGAACCCAAGGATTGATTTTGTGATAGTTGAGCCGGATCTCCCCGTGATCGTCGATGAGAACAAAACAGTTGAACGGATTGCCTTTCGGGTTGATCTCTCCGGTGATCGAGAAGACACCCCAAACTTTATTTCTACGACATGCCTCGGAAAAGATCGCTGTCTCGGGTCCCGGAACAGTGGTGCAAAGCTCACCCATTTTGTTGGGTGGAAGCCTTGCGTCGAATATTCCGGAAAAATAATCAAGTCCAATCCTGGATAGCCAAGTGCCGTCCCGTCGACGAAATCAGCCATTCGCTGGCAATTTTCAATCACTTCTTCTTTTGATTCGAGAACCGGTACACGGTAGTTAACAACGGCAACGCCGACCGTGTCCATTGAACTGGAAATCGTTCCAACTGGCATAATAAAAACCTCCCATTTATTCGTTATGAGTGATTTTCACTCTGTCCTTTTTATTGCAAGAAACATGCCAAAATTAAAACGTTTATATAACGCAATTTCCGACAATACATGTGAACAGAGTTGACACAAAATGTTCAATTTTGTTCAAAGATGTTAAACATTATGATTTTTCTGTCACTTTGTATTATAATAAAGCGTACATTTATTCTTTCTGTAAGGAAAGGTGTCAAAAATGGACGATAAAAGGATAAAGGTAGGTCTTTTGTTTTCCTTGACGGGCTGTACGGCGATACAGAAGTCGGGCAGTGCCGCTCTGCGCTTCTGGCGATTCAACAGATTAATGATGCGGGAGGTATTCATGGCATGCCGATTGAGCCTTTTGTTGAAGATGTCGCTTCCGATCCGTTGTTTGCCAAAGAAAAAGCAAAATATTTGATTGAGAAAGAAAACGTCCGAATTCTCATCGGTCCCTATACCTCAGCCTGCAGAAAAGCCGTCATACCCGTATTAAAACAATATAATGTCCTTCTTTTTTTTACCCAACTCTTTACGAAGGCAATGAACAAAACAAATGGATTTACTACACGGGTGCTTTGCCCAATCAGCAGCTGCAATTTTTTATTCCGTGGATGATTTCTCAGTTGGGGATGTCGTTCTATCTTGTTGGATCGGACTACATTTTTCCAAGAATGACAAATAAACATATGTACGAGCTGTTAAACGTCAACGGCGGCCGCGTCGTCGGCGAGGCCTATACGCCGCTTGGAACGCAAAATTACGAGCATATTTTATTAATGACATTGAGCGTCTTAAGCCGGACATTGTTTTTTCAACATTAATCGGCGACAGTGCGGTGGCTTTCTATGAACAGTTCCATCGCTATGGATTGGCCCAGCCGCTCTGCAGCCCGATCACGGCCGAAACAGAAATTCAGGCCATGGATATCGCCCGGTATAACAAAAATATTTTTTCTTCTTTTTTTCCATATTTTAAGACGGTCGATTCACCGGCCAATCAGGCCTTTATCGAGGCCTATAAGAAAAGATTCCGTTCGGATACGATCAGTTCGGTCATGCAAAATACGTATAACAGTATTTATCTGTTGAGCGATGCTCTGAAAAAAACCCGGCGGCTGACTATCGATTCGATCAGAAGAGAGCTGAACTCGGCGGCTTTTGACTCCCCTCAGGGATATATTCGATTTGATGAAAATAATCATCACCTATGGCAATGTGCGAGAATCGGTCATGTAACCGAACAAGGCGAGTTTGAAATCGTTTGGGAGTCCAAGCCCTAATTGCTCCGACACCGTTTATGTCCTATGCGTCATCAAATCTCTCGTTTCGTATACCAGGTTTGGCCCATCCATTCCAGAGCCGTGTGATGACAGACGAACAATTGAAAATTCGCCAAGAAAGATGGAAGCATTACATGCCTTTTTTGAACCGGCTGCCAGACAATTATTCTTATCAATTCTTTCTGCTTGACTCCGATGGCATCTTAATTGAAAGAATTGACAACCCGCGGTTTGCCTGGAGCCATAAAGGAGCGGAATTGGGGACGAAATGGTCGGTTGACGCCAGAGGCAAAAACGGATTCGGGCTGGCATTGATCGGTAAACGAGACGCTATCGTGCAGGGGAGCGAGCATGATTACCCGTATTTAAAAGAATCGGTCACGGCCGGCATTCCTATTTTGAACGGAAAAAATTGCATGGGCGTGTTAGGGATACTGGCGGGACTCGATGATTATAATGAGTTATCCGGCCAGATCCGGGCATTTAAGCTGTTTACGGATGCTTTTGTTCAATTCATCCGTATGGAACAAAAGAAAAGCCTCTTTGAAAGAACGCTGAGAGAGGCAACCAATCAAACAAGTGAGGGATTTCTTCTTGTCCGCGATGAGAAGATTTTGTTCTCGAACGAGCTGGCCGATTATCTGATCGATAAAAAACCGTCGCTGATCCAATTGCTGATCCATCGCCTTGAACATCTCGATAGTACAAGAGAAAAAACAACTGCGAAAAAAAGTTGAAAATGAAGTTTTTGATATCCGTCTTCAGCGCTGGATGGATGCCTGTCTCATTTACATAAAACCGATCAACAGCGGTCAATCGCAGGAGACTGATGGAACAGCGCGGATGACCTTTCAAACCATTATTGGCCTGAATGAAAAATTTCTTAATACGATTACGATGGCCAAGATCGCGGCCAACACCGATGCCAATATCTTGATCATCGGGGAGAGCGGAACCGGAAAGGAGTTATTTGCCAATGCCATGCATTCACAATGAAAGCAGCCGCAGCAAAAAGCCCTTCGTTGCCGTCAACTGTGGCGCCATATCAAAGGAATTAATTATTCCGAGCTGTTCGGCTACGTTGACGGTGCGTTTACCGGAGCAAAAAGAGGAGGGAAGGCCGGCTTATTTGAAGCAGCAAACGGCGGGACAATTTTTCTGGATGAGATCGGCGAAATGCCGTTGGACTTGCAGGTCACTTTACTGCGTGTCCTTCAAGAAAAAAAGATCACGCGTGTCGGGGGCTATACACCGATACCCGTTGATGTCAGAATTGTCGCGGCAACGAATAAAAATATCATGGATGAAATTGCCTACAATGGCACGTTTCGCAGTGATTTGTATTATAGACTCAGTGTTTTTCAACTGGAACTGATTCCGCTAAGAGAGCGGATCGATGATATCCCTGAATTAGCTAACTTTTTTCTTGAGAAACTAAACAAAAAAAAAAAAAAACGGACTCAAAAGCGATTTTCAGCCAAGGCATTGGATCTTCTATGGCTTATCACTGGCCGGGAAATATTCGCGAATTAAACAATATTGTGGAGAGAAGCTATTACCTGGCCCATTTTCAGTCGGTTATTGAAGGGCGAAATCTGGATGCCTATATTTGTAAATCAGAGGATGCCAAACCGATTACCGGGAGTAAAACGATTGTTGATTCTTCAGGTACAGAAAAAGATTTAATCTTAAATTATTTGAAAGAAACGGGAGCGAATGTCAGCAAAGTTGCAAAGAAGCTGGATATGTCGCGTACGACTCTTTATAAGAAAATGCGCCAGTATCAAATTGAAATTAAGCGTTGATCGCAGCACGGCTCGATGCAAAGATAAAGATCGGCAAAATTTTTGTAAAGTTGTATAAAAACGCATTATTCTCGTAAATAAAAAGCGAAAAGTCGTTAATAAACCGTCAAAAGTTGTTTAAAGAAGGTACGCTGGACCTTGCTTTGGAAAAGTTGTATAAAAAAAACGCATTATTCTCGTAAATAAAAAGCGAAAGTCGTTAATAAACCGTCAAAAGTTGATCAAAGAGGAGTGCCGGACCTCGCTTTGGAAAAGTTGTATAAAAACGCATTATTCTCGTAAATAAAAAGCGAAAAGTCGTTAATAAACCGTCAAAAGTTGATCAAAGAACGCGGCTAACCCCGCATGGAAAGTTTTATAAAAAAGCAGCGCGTGACCGCATTTTGTGCAAACAATAAATTCTTGATCTTTCTTTTTTATAAAGCTATAATGGCAATAGTCTCACTACCCACAATAAAAAAGCGATGAAGAGAAAAAAGTAGGGCGTTTAATTTTTCCATAGAGAGCTTCCGCCAGGTGAAAAGAAGCAAAAATGGGCGCTTGAACAATGGCCTCCGAGCTGCGCACTGAACGCGTCATTAAGAAACTGATGTCAGTAGGCTGCGACAAGTTGGTTCTTGTTATCAAAACCGCAGTATAAGAGCTGTCTTTAGATGCTCCGTACTTGTTGAGGCCGATAGTAGAAACTACTATCGGTAAATATGGGTGGTACCACGTGGAAGAAACCTCGTCCTTATAATGAATAAGGGCGGGGTTTTTTAATTTGCCCAGGAAAAGCGGGAGACGTCCCGCCTGCGACCGTGCAATGAGACTAAAGTGGGCGTGAATTTTTTAGACTTAGAGCCGTAGTCTGAACGAGGCGGCAGGAACTTTACTGTAAAAGCAAGATAAACGCTAGATTTATTCAGAAAGGTTTGGCGGTAGTTCACCGATATTCGAAGTATACCTGAACACAGGCAGCATAGAAATTAGAAAACAGGCGATGGATCGCTCGATAAAGGATAGTTCGTCATGAGTAAATATCAGGAATGGGCGGATCGGCGTTCGGGCATGATGATCGGGAGGTCAGATAGGTTTTGACCTAATAGAAAGAATTTTTAGCAGGATGAACTTG
This sequence comes from Terrilactibacillus sp. S3-3, assembly GCA_030437565.1. Classification (GTDB taxonomy): domain Bacteria; phylum Bacillota; class Bacilli; order Bacillales; family Sporolactobacillaceae; genus S3-3. The sequence continues at coordinate 2,952,488 of CP129291.1, read as the reverse complement.
GTTTATGCTGTACGTGATAGTTAACAAAAAGCTGGGGCTTTAATAGATCAAGAATAGTACAAAACAAATATAGAAATGAGGGATCGACGATGGGTCGAGCATTGGTATTTCAAACAGATTTTGGATTAGGTGATGGTGCGGTTAGTGCGATGTACGGTGTGGCCAATACAGTCGATCCGGAGCTGCGTATTTTTGATCTGACACATGATATTCCGCAATACAATATTTGGGAAGCATCCTACCGGCTAAGGCAGACGATCGACTATTGGCCTGAGGGAACGGTATTTGTATCTGTCGTCGATCCGGGTGTCGGTTCAACCCGGCGCAGTATTATCGCGGAGACCGTCCGCCATCAATACATCATTACACCTGATAACGGCACACTGACACATATCAAAAAAAAAAAGTCGGACATTGTTCGCGCACGTGTCTTCGATGAAAAAGCGAATAAACTGCCGAGTGCCGGCGAATCTTATACTTTTTACGGACGGGATATTTATGCTTATATCGGCGCAAAACTGGCTTCGGGTAAAATTGATTTTGAATGTTTTGGCGAACAAGTGCCGATCGATTCAATCTCGATCTGCCAATCATTGAGGCCTATGAAGAAGACGGCAAAGTAAGCGGGATGATCGATATTCTCGATGTCCGGTTTGGCAATCTGTGGACAAATATCGGCTGTAAACTTTTTTACAATCTGGATGTTCAATATGGTGATCGTCTGGAAGTTAAAATTCAAAATGATACACGCAAAGTTTATAAAAATCGAATGGTGTTTGCCCGTTCATTCGCCGCCGTCAGCGTCGGTGAACCGCTCATTTATGTGAATTCTCTTGAAAACATAGGTGTGGCACTCAACCAGGGCTCTTTTGCCAAGGCATATAATATCGGCACCGGCACGAGCTGGCACATTTCATTTCAAAAAGTTTGAGAAAAAAAAACAAGCCCATCGAGACGGGCTTGTTTTATTAAAGGGGGTCTTTACTTTACAAGTATAATCTAGCAAGTTTATCTTAAATTTAGATTAAAATATCAATTATGTTAAGAATTGATTGGTAAGGCGGTAAATGAAAGAAAAATGAACAGAAGTGATCAAGGACTTGGCCAAAAGGAAACTTTTGATCGGGCCTTTTTTATTAGCCGCGGGCAGCTTTTTGAGATCGCCGGCATAGGAATGATACATTGAACCCATCATAAAAAGACAGCATGGCCACATTTTCCTTGACGAGCGATTCTACAGGCTTTAGAATAAGGTGGATACTTTTTAATTCCTATAAGACAACTGGGGGATTTACTGATGAAAAAACTTTTTGTCCTGTTTTTATCTCTTGCGCTCATACTTGTCTTCTCTGCATGCAGCAGCGGACAAAGTCAAAAGGCAAACAATGACTTATATAGCAAAGTCAAAAAAAAAAGGTACGATCACGATTGGCACGGAAGGCACCTATCCGCCGTTTACTTATCGTGACAAATCGAATAAACTGACCGGTTTTGATATTGATATTGCGACTGAGGCCGCAAAAAGAGTCGGTGTAAAAAACCGAAATTCATTGAAACAAAATGGGCAGGCATGCTCGGGCCTGGACGATAAACGTTACGACATGGTGGCTAATGAAGTCGGGATTAATCCTGATCGCCAAAAGAAATATGATTTCTCTGATCCTTATATTGTATCGAGATCGGTGGTTATTGTTAAAAAAAAAAGCCATACCGGCATTAAAAGTTTTAAGGATTTGAAAGGCAAAAAAGTAGCGCAATCGCTCGGCAGCAACTTCCGCCAAATTGCCGAAGACAACGGTGCTCAAGTGACGACGGTTGACGGCTTTGATGGAGCGGTTAACCTGTTAACATCGGGCCGAATTGATGCAACGATCAACGACAGCCTGTCGTATCTAACGATGAAGAAAAAAACGCGTCCCGATTTGCCGATTGAAACGGTTTACGAACAAAAAGACGCGGCCAAGAGTGCCTTTTTGTTCCGCAAAGGCAGCGGAAAACTGGTTGACAAGTTTAATCAGGCCCTTAAAGAGATGAAAAAAGACGGCACCTATCTGAAAATCTCGAAAAAAAAAATTTCGGACGGACGTTTCAAAATAATGATTCAGGTGATTGATCATGGGTGACCGCACACAAACTATTATTCATGTGCTGATCCAGTCGTTTTATCCAATATTAAAAGCGGGTTTTGCCTATACCATTCCTGTGACGCTGATTACGTTTGCACTCGGCATTGTCTTGGCTTTTTTCACTGCTTTGGCCAGAAGGTCGGCCTTTTGGCCGCTTGTCGGGATTGCCAAATTCTATGTCTGGATATTCCGGGGAACCCCGCTGCTTGTTCAGCTGTTTATTATCTTTTACGGCCTGCCGAACCTCGGGCTGACGCTCAGTCCGCTTACAGCGGCGGTCATCGGCTTTACGCTCAACGTCGGTGCGTACGATTCGGAAATCATTCGCGCAGCGATTGCTTCGATTGGCAAGGGGCAATGGGAGGCGGCCTATTCCATCGGCATGACGAGATCTCAAGCCATGAGGCGGATCATCTTGCCGCAGGCAGCGAGAGTTTCGATTCCGCCGCCGCTCAGCAACTCGTTTATTAGTCTGGTAAAAGATACATCACTCGCGGCCACCATAACCTTGCCCGAACTGTTTCAAAAGACTGAAGAAATCGCGGCGGTACGTCTCGAACCTTTTTGGCTGTATTTGGAAGCTGCGTTTATTTATCTCATTTTCTGTACGGTTCTCTCTTTTTTTTACAGGCAAAAATCGAAAAGCGTCTGGAACGCCATGTGGCAAAATAAGCGGAGCAATGGGTTAGATGCAGGACGCAGCAGAGCAGGAGGGGACGGCCATGCTGGATATTATAAAACTGCATAAGTCATTTAACGAAAATGAAGTGTTAAAAGGCATTGATCTACATGTGGAAAAAGGCCGGACAACGGTGATTATCGGCCCATCCGGTTCGGGAAAAACGACGCTTTTGCGCTGCATCAATTTGCTGGAAATACCTGATTCAGGAACGATCCGGCTCGGCGATCAAACCATTGACTTCGGGAAACAGAAAAAGTTGAAGCAATCGACGACGATCGGAAATTCCGCAAAGAAACAGGAATGGTTTTTCAAGGCTACCATCTTTTTCCGCATATGACCGCGCTTGAAAATGTGATGGAGGGGCCGGTGACCGTGCAGAAAAAGGACAAATCGTCTGCCGGAAAAGAAGCGCTCGAGTTGCTGGATAAAGTGGGGCTTAGGGCATTCGCCGGTTATTATCCGCATCAATTATCGGGCGGCCAGCAGCAGCGCGTCGGCATCGCCCGCGCGCTCGCTATCCATCCCGATGTGCTGCTGTTCGATGAACCGACATCCGCCCTCGATCCGGAACTTGTCGGCGAAGTGCTGAAGGTCATGAAGGCACTTGCTCAAGAAGGGATGACGATGGTTGTCGTCACCCACGAAATGGGCTTTGCCCGCGATGTTGCCGACCAAGTCGTATTCATGGATGACGGCCTGATTATTGAAAAAGGAACACCGGAAGAGATTTTCACCCATACCCGCCACGAAAGAACAAAGCAGTTTTTTTTTAAAATATCATTACATTACGCATGAGTAAGCCGGCGCCGCCGATCCAAATTAGGGTCGGCGGCTTTTTTTAGGTTTTTCAATCCGGGCTGATTTCAAAGAAGATTGAAACGGCGAATGAGGTGATTAACCGAGCATGGCAAAGCCAGGATGGGGCGGGGAAAACAATTTTCCTCTCGCGATAATGGATGAAGTTCTCTCATCAACTTTCCGCCTCACTTATCTTCCTTTTTTAGCGCATCGATTTCCTGTACGGTCAATCCGGTCAACTCGGCAATCATCTTTACATCCATTTGCCTAAGGATCATCTGCCGGGCAATTTTTTGTTTCCCTTTCTTTTCACCTTCAAAAATGCCTTTCTCAATCCCTTGTTCAATTCCTTGCTCAAATCCTTGTTCAATCCCTTTTTTTTTTTCCTTTTTTTCAAAGCCTTCTTTGATAAATCTATCGCGGAATGAATTGGGCCATTTGGAAAGAATCTCTTCTTTTTCCTCTTGCGATAATGGATGAAGTTCATCAGTTTTGCCTCCTCTTCGTTATTTAGATGGAGATAGCTTTCAAAGAATCCGTTGATCAGGCTTCTATGGGCATCATCAATATCCATGTGCAACAATTGGCGAAGAAATACTTTTCGGACTTCCACACGTTCTTGTTTCGTATAATGCATTTTGCTCATCAATGCGGCAGCGGCCGGGTTGTTCATGTGCATGAAACGGCGCCAGTTAAGGGTTCGCAGTTCAAGTTTTAAAAAACGGAAAGTGTTGACGTCTAAAAAAAAGGGGGTGAAAGGGTCCATCGGTTGCTTGCTTCTTTACCCTTATCATAGCTGAAAATGGCGATCGGCAAAACAGGTTTGCGAAATTTTAAATAAATCATTGAGAAGTAGATGTACATGCGCTGGGCAAAGTTTTTCTGCGGATAATTTTGGGCCTCAATGTGAATGATCAGGACGACATCGCCAGCGGACTTTTTCAAATGCGTTTCGGCAATAATGTCGGCCCGTTTTTTGTCTCCTTCAATGATGTCGGGAAACAGTTCTTCGGACAGGAATTTCTTCTGCGACAAGTTGAGGGCGTCGTAGACATCGGGAAAGAAAGCTTCAAGAAATTCATCGAAAAAAAATGGCGGAGCAATGTTTTGAACAAGCGATCGTGGTCGATGGCTGTCATGCGGGGAACCTCCTGGGGGATTGGATTGAGGAATTAGCAAGGGGTTAAGATTATTATAAAAGTTTGCGAGAAAAAAGTCGATATATTTTGATAAATTAAAATGGATTTTAGATTGATATTTTGTCCATTACCGGTTTGGGGGAAAAGTAAAGTCAATGTTTGTGGGAAATGTTTGTGGTCGACCCTGAGTAGTGCTCAAACTCCCGGGGGATCGACGACAATTTGTTTTGTTCAAAAGTACTGTCGTTAAAGGCAATCCAATGAATAGAAGAAAATTTGTTGGAAAAAGAGGACTTCTGTCATGGATGGAGAACCTTATTATAAGTCCTTTTTTGCGGTTTGGATCTACTCATCATTGAGATTGACGACTGAGTTTGGATCTTACCTATGAGGAATCGAAACACATTTCCATACCTATCTACAAAGTTTAACACTAAGTTTGGATCTTACCTATGAGGAATTGAAACTGGTATGCTTATGAAACGGCATTTCTTGTATTGTTTGTTTGGATCTTACCTACGAGGGATTGAAATCTGAGTACATCAAAAACCTTCTTATTATCTTTTTGGTTTGGATCTTACCTCTAAGGGATTGAACCAAGAAACCAGTCCGGAAAATGAAATTTTTCCACGTTTTGGAAATGATAACCTTAATGTTATAAGATAATAATGCGATCACATATTTGCTTTTTTTACAGACTAATAATTATAACATTCTAATGTATAATTGTTATAACGAAGAATATAATGATAGTGGTCATAAAAATAAGGAAGGCAGGCATAACCTAACCATGGAAAGAAAACTTGTTAAGATAGGAAACAGTTTAGGCTTGACGCTTCCCAGGCCGTGCTGAAGCATTTAAATGCAAAGCAGGGTGACGGAGTTGTATTTCGGCTTCAAGATGATAGTACTGTGAACATTGAAAAAAAAAAAAAAAAGATAGAGCTTCCTCAAGGCGTAGACTTGGACTTCATCAAAATGGTTAATGAAGTTATGGATGAATATGATAAGGCCATTAAGGAATTAACAAAACGATGAAAAGCATCATTTTTTTGACTGAAAATCATTTGATTTTTATCAATGCAGCTTTGATAAAAAGGGATACGCCGGGTGAAGATATTGGAGTTAAAGAACCTGCTTTATTAAACAGTGCGGTGAACAGGCCGAAACAGTCTGCTTTTGGCAGCGATGCTTATCCAAGTATTTACGATAAAGCAGCGGCGCTTTATCAAAGTGTTGTCCAAAATCACCCCTTTTTTAATGCAAATAAGAGAACCGGTTTTGTTTCACTTGTTATCTTTTTGAAAAACAATGGTATTGAATTTAAAAAGCCAACACACACTAAAGAAGTGGTTGAATTTACCATCCAAATAGCTGATCAGCAAAATAAAAAATTAGCCTTGAAGACATCAGTAGCTGGATCAAAAGCCATTCCACTTCTCCTGATGGAAAAAATAAGTTTGATATGTGAAGAGGGTAGGCCTTTAAGCTGCCGTTTGAAGGTTGGAAAATGGTCTTTAATCCAGCCTTCTTTTTATCTTTCCAACGGCATCGAAGACAGTCAGGATCGTAGGAGAGATGGAGAGGGGCATGCCTTTGCTAACTCGCTTGTTTGATGTTCTTTTCATTATTCCACCCGGCGGTTTTTTCATAGCATTTGGAGTGGTAATTTGAATGAAGGGGAAGGCTGAATTTCATGCCAGATACAAAAGCGGAATGCGGCCGAGAAATGAAAAGAAGCTGGCGAAAAGATTCAAAATATTGATTATTTTATTCGGCATTCAGGTTATCGTCTGCCTCACTTTTCATTTTTATACTGATACGTTTAGTTATGTTTTATTTGGCATATTCGTCGCTGTTGATATTGTGCTTTCACTCGTGATTATGGGACTTGATATTCTAGAGGTATAGATAAAAGTATTTTTAAAAGCTGAGTAAGCATCAGTAAGAAGGAGGTGTTATAAGAATGATGCATTTATGCGAATCATGTTCAAAAAATGATCCGATTTTACCTTAGAGGGAATTGAAATATTCGTTTATATATCTTACCTATAAGGGTTGCCGCTTAAAAACTCATGAAGAACAGTTTGGTTTATTTGAGTGCCTTTTTATTTTGATTATTTAACAAATATTCACATTTTCAGAATTGTTTTTGGAGTATAATAGAAATAGGACGAAAGGAGGTGCCTGATGCGGTTAAAAATCACATTGCATGCTGATGATAATGGGCGACTCATGGTGCCCATCCATTATCAGTCGCTCTTGCAAGGAATTATTTATCATTCTTTGGAAAAAGACAGAACACTCCAAAGTTTTCTTCATGATGAAGGGTTTGCATATCAAAATCGCCGTTTTAAGTTATTCACTTTCAGCAGATTGCTGGGACCCTTTTATTTTGAGCGAGAAAGCGGCGAACTCATTTTTAAGGACAAGGTGGATTGGTATATCGGATCGATTCTGCCTGATTTTATCAATGCTTTGGGCGAAAAATTTCTACTGGCCGGCGTTGTAAAACTGGGAAAGCAAAATGCCATAATCGAGGGCCTGCAATATGAAAAAACGATGGAACCCGTTGATTCAGCCGCAATCTCTATGCTCTCACCGATTACGATTTACAGTACATATGAAAAGGAAGACGGTGGACATCTGACCCATTATTTTCACCCGGATGATGAAGTGTTTAGCCATCTATTAATTAAAAACAGTATCAAAAAATATGAGGCGTTTTATCAAGAACCCTTTAATGGTTCGATATCATTCGCGCCGCTTCATGTGTCGGCAAAAGACAAGGTTGTGACCAATTACCGAAAGACCATCATAAATGCCTGGGGAGGTACTTTCACTGCTGAGCGCGGATCCAAAAATGTTTAACTTTCTGTATTCAGTTGGCCTGGGCAGTAAAAACAGCCAGGGATTCGGGATGTTTAAGATGGAGAAGACGGGAGGAGGGTGACTCATGCTTGCGGAATCCATCATTCGGGTCGGAAGGCCGATTGTTCAAGGAAATTTACCAAATGAAGAAAGAATCCGCTGGCTGACAGACGTGGCGGAAGAAAACTGCAAGAACTTTTTCAAACATATTTTTGCTGTCGAAATAGATAAAGAGAGATCGGCCTATCATTTTTTGAAAATGACAGGACAAGAAAAGCAGGGCAGCCGGCGAAATAGTGCTTTCCCAATTTTGTATCCAAACGGCGGGAACCCGTTGGTCGCTCAAGGGATTTATCCGGTTCCGTGTTATTTAGTTTACGATAAGCACATTAAAGCGATGAATCAGCCGGATAATTTTGCAGAGAAAGTGATCTTGCCACGGTTGAAAAATACTGTACCCTATAAAGGGTATTCTGATGATGAACTGCATCAAGTGGCTGGGCGGATTGCTGCGGAATTAAATGCTCATTACGACGAATTTTTAAGTTCAGAGAAGCAATTAGGAATTTTATATATCATTGATCACCGGCTGTCCACTTTCCGCATTATGAAAGAGTTGGAGCCATCCAAACAACACTATTTATGGATTGTAGAAAGTTCTCTGCAGCCAAATAGGAATGTGTGTTTAGACGAGGATAAAGCATTGGAAGATATTGTCGAAAGCCGGTTTATTGAGGCAAAATCACTTGGATACGCCAAGAATGCGATCTCAACATTAACAAATCAACGCGAAGAAGTAGTAGTGTCCATTTACAATAAATCCTGGCTTTGGATGTCGCCTACTTGGGAAATGCCAAGATCTATTTACTGGAATAAGGATGAATGGACAAAAGGGATCAAAATAGATAAAAAAAAAAATTATGAAGCTTTTTTGTACGGCGCCCAATTTTTTTAAAACAAATCACGGTTCCGATTACAGGAGGCTTGCTGAAGGAATTGTTTGCACCTGTCACAAGTGTTGAGGCCAAAAGACATATGAGCGCGGCCAGTTTCGACACCATATTCGGCGTGCCGCTTGTTTTGCCGCTGCTAGAAGGCGATTCGCAGCAACTTTACGAAAAGTATCGCCGCATCTTGAAAAATGAACGGGGAGCGGATGATCTTCAGTTAAAGATACTAGCTGGCATTGACCGGATGATTCCAAAATTCACCAATGAGCACCGTCTCATGATCCTTTATTATTCAGGTGATTTGTCCCGGGGCAACATGCATTTGCGTATGCTGATTGAAGATGTGATTCCGTCCGTTGCCGCAACGCTGCAAGCGATTATTCGTTCGATAAATAAAAAAGAACTTTTGGATATTCGCCATTTTTTCCATGTGCCAAGCAGCGCTCAAAAGCCGTTTTATCGGACTGAGACGCTACCAACAATGTTGTCTAATGCATATGGGCCGGGGTACTTATGGAGCTCCATCCAGTCGGTTTTCCACAAAGAGCCGATTGCATTGGACAGGCTCTATCGGACGACGGCCGTGAAACTGACTGAACTGGCCAACAAGGAAGACCATTGGGGCATGGTGGATGAATTAATTTTTCACTATATGTTCCTGACTTTTTATGATGAATATAATAAACGAATGAATGCTTAATCAAAAAGGGGTGAATCCATTGAGCCGTTGGACGGAAATGATTGAAAAGTATCACCAGGCGGGTTTTTTCGACGGATGATCTTGAAACAGCAGAATCGCTCGGTTTTGTATCGGGCCTCTTATTAAGGCAGTTTTCAAATTCCTATCAAGTTAAAACCGGTCGTGATTTTGTCAAACATCGGGTCATGAAGTTTGGCAGCCAATTAACACCGCAAATGGTTTGGAAAAATGGTGTATTAAGATGTGAAGAATTAAAAGAACAGTGGAGCCTGAATGTAGCGGGTAATTTTTACCCGATTTTAGGAAATTGTACTGGCAGCCTTCATCGATGTCGATGAAAAAGGCTTGCTAACCAAAGAAAAGGATAAATTTATGACCGCTTTTTGGTCGGGCTACCTGGTCTATCGGAAACCGCCTCAAGAAAATGAAAGCGGCGCTGCGGGACAAGCAAGCAAAGAGGAGGAAATGGTCAATGGTAAATAACGGAGAATTATTGTTCGTTAAATCGGTGAAGGACGGTATACCGAACAGAGATCCTTTACAAGACAGCGATGCAAGACGAATTTTTTTCCGGAAGAAGACGGCAGGATTTCATTAAGTGATGTCAGCATTAAGAGGGACGTCCGCGATTACGTTATTGATGCCGAACCGGAAGGCGGAGAAAAAACAAGCACAATTTTATTTTTGTCCGGCCTGTTGTGAACGATAAGGGGAAACTTCTCGGCCGCGGAAGTCTTGCCGAAGCGATTGCGGAAAAAGTCGGCTTGGAGAAAGAGGCAAAAAAAGATATGAAGTCGGTGTTAATTGAACATAGCTTCTTCGATGTGCGGACATTCGGCATCGTTTATTCGGTAAAGCCCAAGTTTAATTTAACCGGTCCGGTGCAATTTGGCTGGGCTCATTCGCTTCATCCGGTCGACAGTCAATACATACAAGGTACGGTCGTGATGCCGAGCACGGATGTTAAAGAAGGAGAAGAAGGCGGCAAGACGCAGGGCACCATTTGGACAAGCTATATTGTTCCTTTCGCCGTCTTTGCGATGCCGGCGGTGATCAATGCGAAAAATGCCGAATTAAGCGGCATGACCGAAGACGACCAAGAACTGCTATTGAAAGCACTATGGCAAGGCACTCAGCATAGGCAGGCGAGAGGAAGAGGGCAGCAACAGCCTTTGCTGCTCATCCATGTGGAGTACAATGATCCGTTTTTCAGAATCGGTTATTTGGAAGACTTGATATCGCTGACGCCCGAAGCGAATGAATGGCGGCAATCGGGAAAACAGCCTTCATCGGTGAAAGACATCACTATCCATATCATATCAAACCACTCTTAGAAACATTGGGTCAGTATCGCGACAAAATTGCTCGCTGCCGTATTTGGCACCATCCTGCATTGGACATAGACGGCGATATTACTGATTTTGAACAATCATTGTGGTAGGGAAAAATGATGAATACAGTCACTTTTGATCTAAAAGGGAAACTGGCCCATTTCAGGAGACCGGACACGACAGCAACGCAGTTAACGTATCCATTTTTTACACCGACGGCGGCAAAGGGGTTAGTAGGGGCAATTCTAGGCATCACCGATTTTATGACCGATGATAAAGTCGGCGTCCAGCTGCTGCATCCGGTAAAAACGACATCTCAGCAATTGTCAATGCTTGGAAAAGATGCCGATCTGAGTTTTAATCGGCCGACGACGATTGAATTATTGATTAATCCTTATTACAGGATTTATTACGCCGGGGGCGAGCATGTTGATGAATTGGCAGACAAATTAACCCATCGTCAGTCTGTTTTTACCCGACTTATCTAGGTAGTTGTTGCCTATGCTCTGACCTTTCCAAAGTTCGTTGACTATGAAACAAATATTGATCTAATTGATACTGAACGGGAAATTACAACTCAATCGGTTATCCCTACGAATGTGATCAGCGATTTGATCATGGATGAAGACAGGTATTACAGCAGAGCGGGCGGGTTTATGAAACATTATTTAGGCGATCGAACATTTGAAGAATCCGTTTCATTTTTATATGAAAGAAATGGCCAATCAATCCGCTTTATAAAAAAGACAGAACGTCAAAAGGGCGAACAAATAGCGAGAATTGGAGGAAAAACTGTATGTCTCATATAGTGCCTTTAAAAGAAAGCATTGCCCGCCCCGGTTCTTTGCTGATCGAACATCTCGTTAATGTCAAAGAGGCGATGAGTGCCTTTTTTCAAGACGAGCGGGATTCTGTTAGGGTAGAACTGATCGGCCTTGCCGGCCTGTGCCACGATATTGCCAAGAATCATGCGGATTGGCAAGAGTATATTCGAACGAAAAAATAAAAAAGGGTCCCAATCACTCCGATTGCGGAGCCTTCTTTTTTTTCCTACATTGGTCACTATTTTTTGCTGCAAACGGATACGTGGGAAAGGCTAAAAATCGACTGGATTTGGCTTACTAGGGACATCGCTGATCACCATAGTCAGTTAAAAAACATCCATAATACCGACTGGTTGAAGCAATATGATTGGATGATGCTTGATTTAAACGGCATTGAAACTTTTTTAAAAGAACAGTATGCGGAGCTGGCCGGTTTGTCTTTTGAAGTGGAGCAATTGGAGAAGTGGATTGGCGACGGGGAAGAGGTTATCGAAGATGTCGAAGATGAATTGGACTTAAGTTATGACGATTATCCTTCCTATGATTTAATGATCAAACTGCAAAAATGGCGGAAGCTGACTACAAGCCTTATCTCGGGCGATCGGTTTGATGTCAAGTTTATTTCCAATCAAAAAATTAATGATATGTCTGATTCAATTGTAAAACATTCGATGAATATTGTGAAAATTTATCGTCGAACAATCCTTTGAAGAGGGCTAGAAAAGTGTCTCAAACGATGATTATAGAACAAATGCAAGCGCACCCTGACGACACTTTTTATACGGTCGATATGCCGACAGGCTATGGCAAAACGATGACAAGCTTAAAAATGGCCGGCTGGTTTGTCGAAAACAAAGGATTTACAAAAATCGTTTATGTTGCTCCTTATCTAGCTATTTTGGAACAAAACAGCCAAGAGATTAAAAAGGCGACGGGCATCATTCCACTGGAGCATCATTCATTGGCGATCGTCGGCAGGGATGAGCAAAGAGCCGAAGAAAGCCAGCTGGCAATGGAAGCTTGGGCGCATCCGATTGTTTGTACTAGTTTCCAGCAGTTATGGCAGGCTTTGTTTCCCAATCGGGCTCAAAATTGTTTGCGTCGCTCTTTTTTGCAAAACAGTGTCATCATTATAGATGAACCGCAAATTTTTCAAGCGGACGTATGGAATTTGTTTTTATGCGGGCTTGATGTACTGGCTGATCTATTGCAGCTGAAAGTGATTTTTTTATCGGCAACCATGCCACCGTTTAAATATGGGCTTAGAACGGATCCAACCAAGCTTCAAGTGAAGGCCGCCGATAAAAATGATCGCTACGATCTCTATGTGGAGCAAAAACCTCAGGATGAGTATTCGGTGATCCAATTGTTGAAGGCCAATGAACGGGATTCCCAGGCGGCGATTTTTAATACCATAGAGGACGCTTATCGGGTATTCAATGCGTTGCAAGATGAACGGGCGTTTTTGATTCATGGCTTGATGCTGCCAATTCATAAGAAAATGATGCTTAATCGAATAAAAGAAGTTTTAAGCGAGCTTAGGCAGTATCCGCTTTATGTTATTTCAACACAGATTTTGGAAGCCGGAGTTGATATGAGCTTTCAGCATATTGCCAGAGCTCTACCGATTTTGCCTTCAATTATTCAGGCGGCCGGGCGGGAATCGTCGTCATCTTGAAGGGGATGAAAAAGGACGAATCACTGTTTTCCCTTTTTTTTTTTTTTTTGTGAAGGAATAAAGGATACACGGACATGCATTTATAACAAAGCATTGCAGCAAATTACGGATGAATTGCTTGAAAAACAAACGTGCTGGTCCGAATCGCAATTGGTCGGATTAGTGCATGATTATTACCGGAAAATGTTTAAAGAAAATACTTATGAGTCGGTCTTATCCGCGATTAGGGATGCAGCGGAAGGGCGCTGGCTGGATTTATCATGTTATCAGCCTTTTAACAAAGACTATTTGAAACTTCCATTATTTATTCCGTGGACACCACCGGAAAATTTAGCATCCGTACCGGACGATGTCGCTTTTTTACAAGACAAACTTCATCTGTCCAAGCCTCGTGATATTTATGAGCGGTACAGCGACAAATCTTTTATGTCTTCTCTAAGTTTTACGGAAAGAAAAGCGTTCATGATTTTGTTCCACTACTATGTTCTGATATTCCTGTTAAAAAGGCGCTAAAGGTAGTCAGCCGGGAAGATTATCTGAACAAAGGGATTCCTATTCTGGAAGATTCGGATGCTTATGATGATCGATTAGGATTTAAAACGGCTTATGAAGAATTTGACAATATTCTTTAAGCAGGGGAGGTGGGACATTGGAAGAGGAAGCAGCGATAACCGGAACGTATGTCTGGTATTATCTTATCTGTCAAAGAGAAACCTGGCTGATGATTCACCAAATTGCTCCCGATGAAGAAGAAGAGAATATTGAAATCGGTCGGTTTATTCACGAATACAGATATGGAAAGGCGAAAAAGGAGATTGAAGTCGGGACAATTAAAGTCGATCAAATCGCCAATCACAACGGTCAATTAGTTGTCAAAGAGATCAAAAAAACTTCGAAATTTAAGAGAAGCGCGACCTACCAACTGCTTTATTATTTGTATACTTTTAAGAAAATGGGCATTTCGGCAAAAGGCGAATTGCGGTTCCGAGGAAAGAAGAAAAGAAGATGTTGTATTGACTGAAGCTGCCATTGAAAAGTTGGAAGAAATCGTGAACGGGATAAAAAGATTATCAACGTTTCCGGTACCTCCAAGTCCGAAAAAAATCACGTTTTGCCGCAAGTGTGCATACCGAGAATTTTGCTGGGCGGAGGGTTAAGATGAAGAAAAAAACTTTGTATATTTTTCAAAGCGGCGAGTTGAAACGAAAAGATAACAGTCTCTATTTTGAAACAGAAGAGAAGAAGAAATATTTCCCGGTTGAGGACATTAATGACATCTATCTTTTTGGCGAAGTTGATGTGTCCAAGCGTTTCCTTGAGTTTGTGTCGCAAAAAGAAATTTGTTTGCATTATTTTAATCATTACGGTTATTATATCGGCAGTTTTTATCCCCGTGAACATTTGAACGCCGGATATATAATACTTAAACAGGCGGAGTACTATTCAGATAAAAAAAAAACGATGCAAAATTGCCAAAAGTTTTATTGAGTACGATTGGCCAGATGGTCCGAGTGCTCAAATATTATGAATCCCGAGTGCAATCCGGCAAAAAGCAGATCATGGCTGTTCATGATCAGCTATTAACCGATAAAGCCTCGCTCACTCCTGAAATGGATGTTGAAGAACTGATGTCGGTTGAAGGGCATGCCCGGGAAACTTATTATCAAGCTTTTGATCATATAGCCGGTCAACAGCCGGATTTTGAATTTGAAAAAAGAAGCCGCCGGCCGCCTCTGAACCGAATGAATGCCTTGATAAGCTTCGGCAACTCAATCTGCTATACAATGGTACTCAGTGAGATTTATAAAACTTATCTCGATCCAAGAATCGGCTATCTTCATTCAACCAATTTCCGCCGATTTTCACTTAATCTGGATATTGCTGAAATTTTTAAGCCGATTATGATTGATCGACTGATTTTTAGCTTGATCAATAGACGGATGCTGACAAAAAAAGACTTTGATGCCCAAATTGGAGGCATTCTTCTGTCGGAAAAAGGCCGGAAGATTTTTATCAGCGAACTGGATAAGCGAATGAGAACAACAGTGAATCATCGCCATTTAGGAAAAAGTGTTTCTTACCGCAGGTTAATTCGGTTGGAAATTTATAAACTACAAAAACATTTAATGGGTGAAAAGGAATATGAACCCTATCAATCATTGTGGTGAGGTGATTGAATGTTTGTGATCGTTGTCTATGATTTTAATGTGAAACGGGTAGCAAAGGCGCTTAAAATCTGTCGGAAATATTTGTATTGGGTGCAAAACTCTGTTTTTGAAGGCGAAATCTCCAGAGCGAATTATGTTAAGCTGAAATACGAGTTGGAGCATTTAATGCATAAAGATGAAGACTCTGTTATTTTTTATACTTTCAGAACGCAAAAATATTCAAGCCGTGAAGAACTGGGCATCAAAAAAGGCGGAGATGAGAACATTATCTAATCGGGCCCTATTTGTCGTCGACCTCCAGTAGCGTATATCAATCCCGGGATCGATCGACGACAATTTATTTTATGTGAAAAATGGCGCTGCTAAAGCAAAAGAATCGAGTAAGCAAAAATTTTGTTGAGAAAAGAGGACTTTTCGCTTCAATGAAGAATCCTATTATAAAGCCGTTTTTTTCGGTTTGGATCTTACCTATGAGGGATTGAAACTCCTCATTGCTGGAATAAATAATCGGCCGGTGCTGCGTTTGGATCTTACCTATGAGGGATTGAAACTTTCTAATTACAGTCCCGTTAGGGTTCCATACAAAAGCGTTTGGATCTTACCTATGAGGGATTGAAACAGCGGCGGCAGCAGCACTAGCGGCGGCGGCAGCCTGGTTTGGATCTTACCTATGAGGGATTGAAACGACCATGTATATGTTGGCTGGCCGTCGTTTAAATTTGTTTGGATCTTACCTATGAGGGATTGAAACCTAAAGTGTTCGGACATGGTTCGGTCACTAATACGGGTTTGGATCTTACCTATGAGGGATTGAAACAGCGGCGGCAGCAGCACTAGCGGCGGCGGCAGCCTGGTTTGGATCTTACCTATGAGGGATTGAAACATGCCACTCCTGAAACTCTCACGTCCATCTTTTTCGTTTGGATCTTACCTATGAGGGATTGAAACCCGGCTTGATAAAGCTTTGCCGTTAATGTTACCGGTTTGGATCTTACCTATGAGGGATTGAAACTACCCACGGCGGAGTAACGGGATATACCACAAACAGTTTGGATCTTACCTATGAGGGATTGAAACAGAATTGCCCAATTGGAGGCAGCATAATGGCAAATAGTTTGGATCTTACCTATGAGGGATTGAAACACGATTGATGGTGTTTATCCAAAGCTGAACGGGATCAGGTTTGGATCTTACCTATGAGGGATTGAAACGATATAAAACTGACGTTCAAAAAGGGATAGATGATATGTTTGGATCTTACCTATGAGGGATTGAAACTTGATCTCGTAACAGGCGATTTTAAAGGGATGTCCAGTTTGGCTTACCTATGAGGGATTGAAACATCGATGGGATTATGCACTGGCGATGCGGGAAGTATGGGTTTGGATCTTACCTATGAGGGATTGAAACTTCTGCTTGTGTAATTGTATGACTTTTCTGTTATAGCGTTTGGATCTTACCTATGAGGGATTGAAACTGATGATGCCGGCTTTTTTAGGATGGAAACGTGTAAGTTTGGATCTTACCTATGAGGGATTGAAACAAAGATGAGCAGACAAAGAACGTTAAGGTGGATAAAGTTTGGATCTTACCTATGAGGGATTGAAACACCATATCGAGCCGAAAGGCAGCGGCCCACTCTCTAGTTTGGATCTTACCTATGAGGGATTGAAACGCATATTTTTTAGAAATCTACGAAAGGGCGTGGCTCGTTTGGATCTTACCTATGAGGGATTGAAACTTCATTTTGTCCTTTATCTCTGACAGTTGCATCAAAGTTTGGATCTTACCTATGAGGGATTGAAACAGTTGTGAACGGATAGAATCGGATGGCTTCCCAGGAGTTTGGATCTTACCTATGAGGGATTGAAACAATGATGAACCGGACGTCAGCATTACGGCTCCATTGGTTTGGATCTTACCTATGAGGGATTGAAACAGAAATCAACAGACCACGCTTCTTGGCATATTTTTTGTTTGGATCTTACCTATGAGGGATTGAAACATACCGGAATTGTCAGCGTATAGGGACGGGGCAAGAGTTTGGATCTTACCTATGAGGGATTGAAACTCATCATACTGAAAATAGCTTTCAGATTTTCAACGCGGTTTGGATCTTACCTATGAGGGATTGAAACATCGATGGGATTATGCACTGGCGATGCGGGAAGTATGTTTGGATCTTACCTATGAGGGATTGAAACAACAGCTCAAAGGGTCAATGGAAACCGCCGGCATTTCGTTTGGATCTTACCTATGAGGGATTGAAACCCGGATATTCCGCTTGCTTCGTCGACACAAAACGGCCGTTTGGATCTTACCTATGAGGGATTGAAACACGGCGAGCGTCACGCCGATCCGATTCGAGATGATCGAGTTTGGATCTTACCTATGAGGGATTGAAACACACATATGCCAAAGCTCTGAGAGTACTTGGTGCAAAGTTTGGATCTTACCTATGAGGGATTGAAACACACATATGCCAAAGCTCTGAGAGTACTTGGTGCAAAGTTTGGATCTTACCTATGAGGGATTGAAACTTTGATGGAATAAGTTGTGGTCAATTGGCCTTACATGTTTGGATCTTACCTATGAGGGATTGAAACAATAACGTTTCAAATTACCCTCATAATCCGATTCTCTCGTTTGGATCTTACCTATGAGGGATTGAAACATGCAATCATTTACACGTCCGGATTTTCCCAATAATTGGTTTGGATCTTACCTATGAGGGATTGAAACATCATCCTGCCACGCTGACAGGTCATCGTTTAGTTTCGTTTGGATCTTACCTATGAGGGATTGAAACCGGCCTGGGGCGTTGAAATGGATCGCCTGTATATAGTAATCTAAAAGTACCCCATCAGAGTCACTGAAAAGTCCCCCACTTAATTATAATAGACCCACAGGCAAAAGGATGTCTTACTGTGGGGAGATGGGGATGATGATCCTATTGAAGCAGAAGCAAGAAATTTTATTAATGTATTTAAGAGAGGAGCGATCCCAAAGAGAGATTGCGAGAGAAACCGGTGTTGATCGGAAGACCATTCGGAAATATATTCGCGCTTATGAGCAGAAATTAAGCGAACTGAAAAAGACGAATGGCAGCCTTGATCGAGGGGAATTGATCCGAGAGTTGGTTGAGGTTCCAAAATACCGAGTGAACAACCGGAAAAAGCGTGTGATGACTGAAGAAATTGAACAGAGGATTCAAGACTATCTTCGAGAAAACGCGGAGAAACGGCGACAAGGCGTTCGCAAACAACAAAAGAAACCGATGGATATTTTCGAAGCCCTCAAGTCAGAAGGATTCTCTGTGAGTTACAGTACTGTTCTTCGAACGATTCGACAACTCGAGAAAAAAGCAAAGGAGGCCTATATTAAGGGAACGTATACACCAGGAGACATTTGTGAATTTGATTGGGGTGAGGTCAAAATTAAGATTGGAGGAAACTTGAGAATTTTTCAAATGGCTGTTTTTACTTCAGCTTATGGAAATTATCGAATGGCCTATCTTTTTACAAAGCAAAAAACCGAATGTTTTCAAGAAGCTCATACCTTATTCTTTCAGGAGGTTGGCGGCGTCTACCGGACCATGGTCTACGACAATATGCGCGTCGCTGTCAAACGATTCGTCGGCCCTAGCGAAAAGGAACCGACTGAAGGGCTGCTCAAGCTTTCGATGTATTATCAATTTGGGTTTCGCTTCTGTAATACGCGTCGTGGCAATGAAAAAGGGCATGTCGAACGAAGTGTGGAAGTCATTCGCAGAAAGGCTTTTGCCTTTAAGGACGCTTTTGAAAGCCTTGAGGAAGCTAACGCTTTATTTGTATCAAGTCTGCGTAGGTTTGAATCAGAAAGCCCAGCTGAACCGCGACAATCAAAGCGCCGAAACCTGTTTGGAAGCGGAACGGCCTTCTCTTCTACATCTCCCTGAACCGTTTGACGCCGCTCGGTATGTGAATGCGCGTGTGGACAAGTATTCCACCGTTGTGATTGATCAGAATCATTACTCGGTTCCTGATTATTTAGTCGGCGAGCAGGTCAAAGTCAAGGTCTATACGAATCGGATTCAGTGTTTTCATGAAGAGAAAAAAGTCGCCGAGCATTCACACCTGTCAGGCTGCCATGAATGGAGCCTGCAGATTGAGCACTACCTTGAGACCCTAAAGAAAAAGCCTGGTGCATTAGCTGGTAGTACAGCACTGCAACAGGCAGATCCAAAGCTCAAAAATATTTATCACACTTATTATACCAGTCATGAGCGTGATTTTATAGACCTCATCCACTATTTAAATAAGGGGGGACGACATTGATGAGGTGGAGCAAAGCATTCAAGAGCTTCAGAAAATAGGTCTAAACCATGTGACCACTGATAAAATCAAAGCCGTATGCGCCAAAAATCAGATGGGGAATAGCCCTGTTCCGTTGAATTCAGAAGAGACGAAGGCCATTACCCATCAGGCAGAGCGCCATCTCAAAATGTACGATGAATTATTCGACACCGCAGGAGTCGGATACTAAGGGGTATGAGTATGAGCAAACAGAAGAACATGAGCGATATCATTTTTCAGTACTGTAAGGACATCAAGTTACCGACGATTCGAGAATGTTTTCAAGAGCAGATCGAATCGGCAAACATACGAGACTTGAGCTATGAAACCTTTTTAGCCGAGCTGTTACAAAAGGAGTGGGATGCCAGAAAACAGACCGCACAATTTAATCGTATTCGCCGCGCCAAATTTCCCTATAAAAAATACTTGGAAGATTTGTCAGTGAAAGACCTGCCGGAGGATGCCCAAAAGAAATAATAACAGCTTAAAACGCTTCAATTCATCAAAGAAGGGAGAAATCTGATCTTAGCTGGCAATCCGGGAACGGGAAAAACACACACGGCGATCGGATTGGGCATCAGAGCCTGTGAAGAAGGGTATAGTGTTTGGTTTACTACCGTCCCTCTACTGATTAATCAAATGAAAGAATGCCGTTCAGAACGGACGCTGCGCGCTTTCCAAACGCGTTTTGAAAAATATGATCTGGTGATTGTGGATGAGATGGGCTACATCTCTTTTGACAAGGAGGGAGCCGAACTGTTATTTACCCATCTCTCCCTTCGTGCCGGGAGAAAATCCACCATCATCACGACCAATTTATCCTTTGAGCGGTGGGGAGAAATCTTTCAGGATCCTGTCATGACCGCAGCCATGATTGATCGCCTCACCCACCAAGCCTATTTAGTCAATATGAACGGTAATTCCTATCGCATGAAGGAAACCAAAACGTGGCTTGAACAGCAACAAATCGGTTAAAAGTGTTAAGGCTCTTCGGTGTTTTCTGTGGTGCTCCACAATTCTGCCGATGGATAGCCCATTCTAGTCCCTTCTTCACCTAACCACTTGGCAGCGGATAGCGCGCAAGGGTCAAGCGGTTTTGGCTTGACGCTTAAGCGCTATCTGCTAGTCTATCCTGAGGTGAGGAAGGGACGGAGCCCGCACAATCCAACTGGGCACTGATCCTAAAATGTTCAAAATTTCGATACACCGTAAGTCTCATGCGTTTGCGAGTCTTGATTTTGGGTTCACGCCTTATGTACTTGCATGGGTGTAGGGTGCCTGAAGGTTTTAGTTATTTTATGCCCTAAATATTCGCGTTTCATGGCCAAGAATCAAAGTCAAAATAGTTTGAAAAAAAGCAGGAAGATTAGATTTACTGACCCATTCCCCCATTGAAAGAGTAGATGAGGTGGGGGAATTTTAAATGACTACATGGGGGATTTTTCAGTTGACAAATACACCCGCCCGATACAAGTGGATCTTACCTATGAGGGATTGAAACATCGTACTAACACACTAGTACACTATATCATTTTTTTTCGTTTGGATCTTACCTATGAGGGATTGAAACTGCCATGACCTTCATTTAATTGAAGCGAGCCAAACCGTTTGGATCTTACCTATGAGGGATTGAAACTTCTATAACAAAAGGAGTTTGATATTATGTATAAAAGTTTGGATCTTACCTATGAGGGATTGAAACGATAACGTTTCAAATTGCCTTCATAATCCGATTCTCTCGTTTGGATCTTACCTATGAGGGATTGAAACAAAGATCGACTATATTTGTTATTGCCGATTTAATTTTTGGTTTGGATCTTACCTATGAGGGATTGAAACATCGGTAAAAGATGATTGGCTGATAAAAGTTGAAATAGTTTGGATCTTACCTATGAGGGATTGAAACATCTCATTGATTAAGACTTTTTTGTCAAAGATGAACGTTTGGATCTTACCTATGAGGGATTGATTGAAACGACGCAATTACTGGCACCCTGGACAATGGTGCCTGCGTTTGGATCTTACCTATGAGGGATTGAAACGACCAACAATTCTATCATGTCTTCGATAATCAGCCAGTTTGGATCTTACCTATGAGGGATTGAAACCAACCTCCGACCGAGCCGGTCGAAGGTTGTAGGCTTAAGTTTGGATCTTACCTATGAGGGATTGAAACAGCGTACTAACACACTAGTACACTATATCATTTTTCGTTTGGATCTTACCTATGAGGGATTGAAACACAATAAATGTAAAGTAAAATATAGGGAGAATGTAAAGTTTGGATCTTACCTATGAGGGATTGAAACTATAATTAAGAACCTCCAGTGATAAATAATTAATTTTGTTTGGATCTTACCTATGAGGGATTGAAACTAGGTATATTAGCGATTTGCGCCGGCGCTTCTTCTTGTGTTTGGATCTTACCTATGAGGGATTGAAACACCCGCTCAAGTCGTCTAGGCGACTAAAACAGGCATGTTTGGATCTTACCTATGAGGGATTGAAACTAGCAAATTAATGTCAGTAATTTTGATGATGTTTTTATGTTTGGATCTTACCTATGAGGGATTGAAACAGTGTTTCCATGTTGCGAAGAATTAGTAACTGATTGTTAGTTTGGATCTTACCTATGAGGGATTGAAACCTCGCTGTAAGCCCTCATGACGCTTGTTTTAAGGTCGGTTTGGATCTTACCTATGAGGGATTGAAACTGCTGACGCCGTGGTGACCGTATCCTTATGTGTAGAGTTTGGATTTGGATCTTACCTATGAGGGATTGAAACTAACTGTGATAAACAGATAGTTTTAGCAATTGATTCGTTTGGATCTTACCTATGAGGGATTGAAACAGGCATCAAGCCATTGTATACGTGAAAGTCCCGATCGAGTTTGGATCTTACCTATGAGGGATTGAAACTTTGTGAACGATTCCCATAATTCACGATAAGATTTTGTTTGGATCTTACCTATGGGATTGAAACTTTAATGTTACCAGTAAATCTTTAATGCAATCATTTAGTTTGGATCTTACCTATGAGGGATTGAAACTCGAACTCCATTTCTCGGGACTGAAAAAGAAAAAAGACCGTTTGGATCTTACCTATGAGGGATTGAAACTTGTTTATATTATTTCCTTTATTAAGTTTTTCCGCCAGTTTGGATCTTACCTATGAGGGATTGAAACGTAGGAACAACAGCACAAGGATAAGAGGCGATAGAGGGTTTGGATCTTACCTATGAGGGATTGAAACTAGTGGCGGAGGAAGAGTCATCTCAACCTCCCTCCGAGTTTGGATCTTACCTATGAGGGATTGAAACTCGGATTCAGTGATTGGAACATTGATTGTATTTAGCGTTTGGATCTTACCTATGAGGGATTGAAACAAACATTTTCTTCAATGCGCCAGCCCTCTTTTCTGGTTTGGATCTTACCTATGAGGGATTGAAACCTCCCCACACACAGGCCGCGCGGGTTTATCGCGCCACGGGTTTGGATCTTACCTATGAGGGATTGAAACTCAACTATTTATAAAGATATTTAAGTTTTTTGCAAAGTTTGGATCTTACCTATGAGGGATTGAAACCCACTACATTGTACTTTGCCATTTTTAATTCCTCCGTTTGGATCTTACCTATGAGGGATTGAAACACCTTGTAATCGCGGCCCATATTATCGAATGGCTTCGTTTGGATCTTACCTATGAGGGATTGAAACCTCGGATCCGTCGCCCATTTTTTACCGAATGTTGGGGGTTTGGATCTTACCTATGAGGGATTGACACTTTTTTGATTTCTCGCTATCAACGAACAAATCCTCTATGATAAACATACATTATTTTCAAAACATGAGGGGGGTTGCATTCCTCGTAAGTGCGTAGATTGAAACTGAAACACGGATAGAAGCGCGGGGTCAGGATCCGCCCTATAATGGATTGAAACTCACTTCTTTTCTATTATATCCGGTTTTCGTTTTTTTTTATTTTTGCGTTTTTGCTGCCCGCCAAAATGAAAATTACGGAAACTGCACGAATTGGATGAAGAACGTGTGCTCGTATGTTACAATATGCTTAAGAAAAAGCGTCTTGCCCACTCGGCTTGGCTTGGAATCGGATCTCTAATAGTGTGAAAGATTTTATGCGGGTGCGATTCGATGTTGATTTATAACCACAATCGGGACGATAGCCAAGGGCTGAATGGGTTCAATTGCCAAATCATATGATCAGTCCGAAGCACCGCCTTTTTGCCATTTTGACCGTCATTCATTTGCGCTTGATTTCTTGTGAATAAAACTGTTTATACTGTTGAGTAGGGTGTTTGCGCATGGAGATCAATGACTTTTCAAAAATTAAAGAGGCATCGTATCTGACAGCGGAAAATGCGATGCGCTACCGGATCATTCTCCGCTTTTTTTATCGAGAGCATGAGCGGATGAAAGATTCTCTGTACCCGGCCGACATCTTTCAGTTTGTCCGCTCGGTCAAGGGGATGGAGGACTATACGGACGCGATGCTGGAGCAGGATTTGGCGACGCTCGTTAGCTGGAATAATATCATTCCGCGCCAGGAGATGAAGGAACCGAAGTCGATCGAGGATTATAAACGGAAGCGGTTCCGTTATCAGATAACGCCGTACACGGTGGCGTTCGAACGGATGCTTGCCGAGCTGGCGAAAAAGGGCGACGAGTTCGGCGGGGCACTGGAAAAATCGGCGTTCGTCCGGCTTCTGAAGGCCATTCAGGATATGTCGGCGCCGGCGGACGGGGAACGGACGGCATACGAGCGCTGGCAGGAGGTGCTGCACCATTTTAAGCAGATTAAGACGAACACGTCCGATTATATTGGCTATCTGAACAGCGAGAAGCTGGAGGCAAATATGCAGACGGAGGCTTTCCTCGTTTATAAAGATCAGTTCGTGAATTATCTGCGTGATTTTGTGATGGCGCTGCAGCAGACGGCGATGAAAATTCAGAGCGCGCGCTGAGCGAGACGTCTGAAGAGACGCTGGCGGCGACGGCAGGCGCGGTTATCGATCATGAAAAGTCGATTCCGCGCCTCGGCGGACCAGAGCTGGATGAAGCGGCGGTCTCGGAAGACTTTTATGAGACATGGAAAAATATTAAATCATGGTTTATAAACAACGAGACTGGAGAGAGCGAATATACATCGCTGCAGCGGCAGACGAACGAAGCGATTCGCCGGATCACGCGGATCATTCAGCGCTTCGGGGAGCGGCTGCAGCAGCATCGCAGCCGCAAAAAAAAATTATCTCCACATTGCCCGGTGGTTCGACCGCTGTGCAACACTCGATGAGGCACATCAGCTGTCGGCGACGGTTTTCGGTCTGTTCGGCACGCGGCATTATGCGGTTGAGCCGAGTGGAACGAATGATGTCTATGCAGATCTTTGGGAGGAGAAGCCGACCGAATACAAAATCAAGCCGCGTGTTCAAGGCTACCGCGAAAAGACTCGGCGTCCGCGTTCTCGATGAATGATGAAGAAAAACGGAAAGCAAGGCAGGGATTATCTCGATCGGATCAGGCAGCTGGAAAAATCGCTGTATGCTTATGTCGAAAACGGTAAAATTGTTCTGTCTCATCACGCGTTTATCGAAAAAAAAATGTTCGTAAAGTGCTGCTGCGCTGGATCGCCAAAGCCGGGATGCAGGAAAGCGGCCGTGTACAGACGGAATTCGGCATGCGCGTCGCGGTCACGGTTGATTCGAATCGGCGGGTGGTGATTCGCTCGGAAGACGGCACGATGGAGATGCCGGATATGACATATACATTCGAAGGACACTGGGATCATGCTGGGGACTGAGCGGAAAGTGCGGTGTTCCTGATAGATTCGATAAGCATCAATTAATCCCGGAGGCAGGATCGTGTGTTTTCGACAGCTTTTGAGAGCGTAAATGGCTGATGGCTGCCTGCATTTAAAATCAGTGTTATCCTGTTGAAACAGATATTTTTATCACACAATAACGGGCAGTAAGACACCCACCTCAAGGACTTAATGAATCGGATTTTAATAGATTTGCCTGACAGATGATACCGGCCACTTTTAGCACACAGGGGAGGTGACACAGATGGCGGCAACAGAGGAGCAGCTTCGTGATGGACTTGCGGCGCTGTTTGAAAACTACTGGATTCTCCGCTCGGAGAGATCCGGAACTGTATCATGACATTCGCCGGAATGAAAAAGAGTTAAAAAGAATAATTGATGAGCGTTTCGGCCTGCGGCTATTTGTCCATACTCAATTTATTAAACTGGAAAAAATACCGACTGATCCGAAGCCGTGGATGGGGATCACGAATTTTCAGGATAAAATGGATTATACGCTGTTCGCCTGCGCACTGGCGTTTCTTGAAACGAAAGAGCAGAACGATTATTTTTTGCTGAGTCACTTGGTCGAAGACATTAAAGAAAACTATCCTGATCCGGCGGCACTTGACTGGACGAATTACCGTCATCGGCTGTCACTTGTCCGTGTTGTCAATCAGCTGCTCGGCTTCCGTCTGATGGATCGAATCGAAGGCGATGTCGCCCGATTTGCCCAAGATGAAGCGTCCGAAGCGCTGTACCGGGTGACGCTTTACTCGCGCTATTTCATGCGCTCTTATCCTCAAGATATCTATCAGTACAATGACTGGCATGAACTGATCGACGATGAGATGGAGAACATCGATACACATGGCCGCCGCTGGGAAGTGTACAGGCGGCTGATCATGGAACCGAATGTCGCGCGGACGGAGGAAAACAATGATCAGCTGTTCAACTATATCCGCGTGCAGCGCAAATCGATCGAAGACTTTTTTTTCAACGATATACGCCGTTTGAATTTGAACTGACGAAGGACACGGCGATGCTGACACTAACGGAACGCAGAAAACTGTACACCTTTTTTCCCCTCGCAGCAGGTCATCGACGATATTCTGCTGCAGGCGGCGTCCCTGGTGCGCAGCCGCCGTCCGCTGATCCTTATGGGCGGGCAGCGCTGACGCGGCAGGAGTGGCTGTCGCTTATCCAGGAGCTGCAGCAAAAAGAAAGTCGCGGATGGTCGAAAGAGTACCGGACGATGAGTGCGACCCGCCTGTCAGAGAATCTTCTTGATGAAGCGGAGCGCTGGCAGTTCATTGAGCGCCAAGACGGGCAGATCGTCATTCTCCCGGCATTGCTCCGTTTCAGCGGCAGTTATAATGAAGATTTTGAAGGAGGCGGAGACAATGAATGAGGAAAAAATGGGGTGCTGAACCGGGCCGGGATCATCAACTTCTGGTACTATGACGTCGCTTATTTCGATTTCGCCGATGGCAAACTGCTGCTGCGCGGAGCGAACGGCTCCGGAAAATCGGTCACGATGTCGAGCCTTATCACGGTGCTCCTTGACGGGAAAAAATCGCCGGACAGGCTTGATCCGTTTGGCTCTTCAGCACGAAAAATGGAGGACTATCTGCTCGGCGAGGAAGATGTGTCGCATCGGGCAGAGCGAACCGGTTACCTTTTTCTTGAATATAAACGCAAAGGGCTTGATCAGTATATCACGACGGGCATGGGGATGCAGGCGAGGCGCCACAAGTCAATGAACACATGGTATTTTGTGCTGACCGACAACCGCCGAATCGGGATCGACTTTCAGCTTTTTAACAAGGCGTCGGCCGGCCGGATTGTCCCGCTGACGCGCCGTGAGCTGGCCAATCGAATTGGCGATCAGGTGCTTGCCGGTCAAAAGGAATACATGACCCGGGTCAATGAGCTCATTTTTGGTTTTGACAACGTCGATGTTTATGATGACTTGATTAAATTGTTAATCCAGCTTAGGCGCCCGAAGCTGTCGAAAGATTTTAAGCCGACGGTCATCTACGATATTCTGCAGCAGTCACTGCCAGGTTTGAAAGACGATGATCTGCACTCGGTGGCCGACACGCTCGAGCAGATTGATCAGGCGCGCCAGCAACTGGAACAGGCCAAAGGCCAAAGATGAGTTTGGGCTGATGAATGATATCACCGGAAAATATATGAAATACCACGATTACTGTGTCCGCGAGATGGCGGCGCATTTTGACGAAGCTGATAAAGAATCAAGGCAGAACCGGAAGCATCTTGAAAAGGCGAAACGTGATCTGACCGAGCTGGAGGAAAAACTGGCCGCCGGCCAGCGCGAGGCCGAGCAGCTTGGCATCGAGAACGGTTCACTGATGAAGGAACGCGATGAGCTCCGGCATCATGAAGTTTTTAAACTAGTTAACGAGAAAGAGCGGCTGAAGGGCGAGATTCGGAAGCAGTCGGAGAAACTGTCGCAGTTTGAAGAAAAAATGCGCAAAAAAGCCAATCAGGTTGACGAGCAGAAAAAGCAAATTGAAATGAAAGAATGGGAACTCGACGAAAAGCGGCGCGAGATTTCCGAATTTGTTTCAGAGATGAACGATCTTGGCAGTAGGGCAAGTTTTACCGAACATGAGGGTTTACTTGGCGATTATGAGCGACATAAAGCGTCGTATGACTTTCAGTTCTGGAAGAGCAAGATCAGAGAATATGCGGATCATTTGTGCGATGTGCTGCGGTTGTTCGCCGATTATGAGCGAAAGCGGGCCGATGTGCGCCGTGAAGACAAGCGGCTTGGGGAACAGCTGAAAAAAGTCGATGACCTCGACATGGAAGTACGGCACTGGGGCCAGACATTTGCCGATGAACGCAATAAGTTGGAGGTAGAACTGCATAAATGGCGTGATTCGCTCCACTTTACAATCGACGATGCGCGTTGGGCGGAAGTGCTTCAGGGCATCGATGATCTTTATGATGAAGTGACACTTTTTGAGGAGGCGTTGCGGCCGGCGCGGATGGCGAAAGAGGATGCGGAAAAAGTGTATCGGATGAAAGGCGCGGATCTGTCGCAGCAGCTGGAAAGCGAGAAGCTGACAAAACAGAAACTTGAACAGGAAAAAGCGGAATGGCTGGCCAAAAAGGATCCGGAACCGGAGCGGTCGGAGGAAACGACAGCTTTTCGGCGGCGTCTTGGCGAACGAGGCATCGCCGCGCGTCCCCTGTACGAATTGATTGATTTTACAGAAGATACGCCGCAGCCGGTTCGCAATCATATTGAGGCGGCCCTGCTCGATGCCGGATATCTTGACGCTCTTGTCTCGGAGCAGGATCTTAATCTTGTCGCCGACCGGCAGCTGAAGCCGAAGCCGCTGCTTTTCGCCCAGACGCTCGGCCGGTACCTGATTCCCGACTGTCAGGATGACGCCGGAATCAGTGGGGCGACGGTGCAGTCGGTGATTGATTCGATTCAGCTGGAAGGGGAAGATTCGCTGATTGTCGAAGAGTCCGGAGAATACAGGCTTCCGGCGCTGGAAGGCCGGGCATCCGATACGTATGAGGCTGCCTATATCGGCAAGGCGAGCCGGGAAGCATTCCGGAAGCGCGAGGTTGAACGGCTGAACGGCGAAATTGAAGAGGCGGCCAAACGAATGGCCGAATGGAGCAGCGGCAAAGGGAAATCGCTGCTGCGATCCGGACGCTTGATGAGGATATCCGACGGGTTCCGGCTGACACCGACCTGAAATATGCTTTTGATCAACGGATGAAAAGTGAGAACAAGCGGGATCAGGAGAACCGCTACCGGGAAGAAATTGAGGAAGTGCTGAATCAGCGTAAACGGGAAGAAGGACTTTTGAAAAACAAACTGAATGAGCTGACAGAAGCGGACGAGCTGGCCATTTCGGCCGATGCTTATCAAAAGGCGGAGGAGGCTTTCGGCGACTATCAGGACGCGTTTGATGATTTCAAATCCTCGGTCGCCGACATGCGGCACAAAGAACAGATGCTGCTCGTATTTAAAAAAGGAGAAGGCGGCAAAAGAAGAAGAGTATGAGGATCTTTTTCGTGAAGTGAATGATCGGCGGGCCGGGTTGGAGAAGGAAGAACGCGATCTGACGTCCGTCAAAGAACGGCTGAAACTGAAAAATGCTGATGAAGTCGAACGGCGCATGGCCGACGTGATCCGCAGGCTCGGAGAAATTGGACAGCATCTGCCTGTGCTCATGGAAGAAAAGGGCCGGATGGAATCGGATATTAATAGTCATAAAGAAGAGATTAAAACTCTTGCCACCCAAGTTGAATTTTTTGAACATCTGAAAACGGCATGGGAGGAGACATTCCGGACGGAGTACAAGCGCTACCTGCCGGAAGAGGAGCAGGAGCAGGATTTGAAAGCGGCCGCGGCTGAGCTTCTGAAAAATTTTAAACCGGATATTGAGCGAAAAAAACGGCTGTCGTCGGACTTTGAAAGCAGATTCCGTGATGTGCAGGGTTTGCTGCTGGACTATCGGCTTGAAATAAATGATCGGAAAATCGTCCGGGAAGGGGAATGGACGTTCAACGACTGGCCGGGCGATCTGGTTCCGCGCCTGGAGCAATGGCAGGATCTGACGCATCAAAAGCTGTTCGAGTGTGATTATCAGGGAACGCGGGGCGACGCCGCAGTTTGTGATCGGCAAGCTGAATGAGTATATTCAGACTCAGTCTGTCGTCCTGGAGGAGCGGGATCAGAAACTTTTTGAAGATATCATTTTTCATTCGGTCGGCGTAACGATTAAGAGTCTGATCAACCGGTCGGAGAAATGGGTCAGACAGATGAACGACATTTTGGTCGGGCAGGAAAACTCGTCGGATTTGACGTTGTCAATTGCCTGGAAACCGCGGCCGGCAGAGACGGAGGAAGAGCTGGATACGCAGGATCTTGTCTCGCTTCTGCGCCGCGACCCCCAATTGTTGTCAAATGAGGATCTTGAGCGGATGATCCGCCATTTCCGGGCAAAAATTGTTACCTGCAAGCAGCGGATGCAGGATGAGGACAACATGCAGTCGCTTGATCAGGTGCTGAAAGAAGTGCTTGACTACCGTCAATGGTTTACATTCGAACTCGGCTACAAGCGGAAAAACGAACCGAAAAAAGAGCTGACGAACACTCGCTTTTACAAATTCAGCGGCGGCGAAAAAGCGATTTCGATGTACCTGCCACTGTACACGGCCGTTTACGCGCGCTATCAGGACGCAGACAAAAAAAAACGCCGTATATCATCGCCCTTGACGAAGCGTTCGCCGGCGTCGACGAATTGAACATCGCCGAGCAATTCAAAGCGATTGAGCAGCTCGGCTTCAATTACATGATGAACTCGCAGGCTCTATTCGGCGATTATGAAACTGTTTCAGCGCTAAACATTTACGAGCTGATTCGCCCGAAGAACGCGAATTACGTCTCCGTCATCGCCTACCACTGGAACGGCAGGGAACGCCGGCTGATTCATCACGAGGAAGAAGAACAGGCAGTGACGGAGCAGTGACTGAGTGCAGGTAATGTGAGCGAAATAGAATCCCAGTTGACTGTTATTCGGGCAGCGGATTTTTACGGGAGGAATTTTATTGTCAAATGGCCGAGTATATGAGAATTAAAGTTTTCATGATTAAATCTAAGGCATATTTTTAAGGCTGTGGATGAAATGAATGCAGAAGATTATTTCAAAGGCAAACCCCTTTATATCAAATTGTTTCGGCAGGCGAAACGCTCGTTCAGGCAGTATGAAAAACTGGCCGGCACATTTAAGCTGGATAGCCTGAGTGATGAAGAGATCGGCCAGCTTGCCGCATTTCTCAGTGTACCCGCCTTCAGGCTTAAGGAAAAGACCCGTGTTCCATGGTCCCGGTTCGCGAAGGCCTACGAAACGTCACGGTTCGGCGCCGAACCGCTTATCGGAGTGATGGAGCGTGTGCTTGGCGCACCGTTCAGGACGCGTTCGGAAATTCGGGCAACCCGGTTAACGCATGAGGAGGGTTTTAAATCGGTGATTCGGAATGATTTTCCTTGTCTGGCGTTTTTATTGGATATGGATGCGGCAGGCCCGCTTTATGACTGGTACAGTGAGGATGAGGAAGGGGCTCTTGCAGGATTCGCGGTGATTGGGAAGGCTGTCCGGCAGCTGCCTGATAAACCGATGCGCCTGCCGTTTTTCTCGCATCAGATTTCCGGAAATCCGCATAGGCTGGATAACGACAGCCGGACGGGAAATGTTTTTCTTCATGTACTGAAGATGAAGCGATCGCAAAAGCAGTTGAATCATAACGTGTCGCGAACCGAATTTTACAATGATTTGCTGCTGTCGTTCGTTCAATTTGGTACGGGACGATGTCATGAACTTTGCAGCGGTGAACGGGTTGATTGCTGGAAGCGGCGGGGCGGAACATCCGATGTGGCGCGCTGCGGCGGATTTCGGGGTCAGTTGGAATGTGCCGGTTCGCCACTTGCTTGAAGTGGATACGGTTCGCCCGGCAAACGGAAAAGATGTGTATTTACTGGAAAATTCCGGTGTATTCAGTACATTTCTGGACGCCCGTCCTGACATGGCACTGGTCTGTACAAACGGTCAGTTTCGCCTGGCAATTTGGCTCTTGCTTGAAAAAATGGCGAAGGCAGGCTGCAGGCTGCTTACTCAGGGGATTTCGATCCTGAGGGACTGCAGATGGCCGATCAAGTGCTGCAACGGTTCGGCAGCCAGGTCCGGCTGTGGGGGATGGATACGGGCCACTATCGGGCCTCGGCGCCCGCCGTTCCGCTCAGCCGGCAGCGCCTTTTGAAACTGAAAACGATCAAATCGGAGCAGCTGCGTCCGGTTGCCGATCGAATGCAGAGCATTAAGCGGGCAGGGTATCAGGAAGCGATCGCGCAGATGCTGCTGGATGAGGTGTACGGATCCGAGGCGTAAAGGGGCTCCGCAGGGGTGTTCAGCTGATTAGAAGATAATGTTAATGACTGAAAAAGACTCATTTTGAAATACGGATATAAAGGATTTGTAAAAAGAGGGCCGATGATCAGCCCTCTTTCGCTTAAGGAGATTTTTTTGCTGATTTTTTGTCCTTCATTCATACACAGCCCGATATAAACGGGCGACGCCTTCTTTGATTTTTTCAAGCGGCAAGTTGGCACCCCAATATGAAGGTCGGTTTTTTTGAAAAACTGTTCTCGCTGAGATAAAAGCGCTGCATG
This sequence comes from Terrilactibacillus sp. S3-3, assembly GCA_030437565.1. Classification (GTDB taxonomy): domain Bacteria; phylum Bacillota; class Bacilli; order Bacillales; family Sporolactobacillaceae; genus S3-3. The sequence continues at coordinate 2,919,846 of CP129291.1, read as the reverse complement.
CTGTAGAGTTCCAGTTTTTCATATTCCGCCCGCTTGTTGATGATCCGGTAGCTGCGCTGCGTATCAAAAGTGATGACAAAATGAAGGCCGGCGTTGGCGCCTTCCATTTTGATCCGGTCGCCAAATCGTTTATTCAATTCATCGATCAAGACGGTGCGCCGCTCCTCATAAATCTGTTTTCATCCGTTTGATATGTTTTTGGTACTCACCGGAATCGATAAAGTGCTGCAAAGTGAGCTGCGTGAGCACATTGCAAGTCTGCAGCAGAAAAGCGTGTGTTTCACGAAATTTCCTTAAGAGATGCTGCGGCAGAACCATGTAGCTGACGCGCAGGCCGGGCAGCAGCGATTTTGAAAAAGTTCCCAAGTAAATCACCTTATCAAAGCTGTCCATACTTTGCAAAGAAGGAATGGTGTCACACTGGTACTTAAATTCACTGTCATAATCATCTTCTAAAATATAACGGTTTTCGGCATGACCGGCCCAATTCAGCAATTGAATCCGGCGGGAAGCGGGCATCACAATCCCGGTTGGAAATTGGTGCGATGGTGTAATATAAAGGATGTTAGGGTTTTTCCAATTAATTTCGTCAATCGACAGGCCCTTGTCGTCCAGACTGATGGTTTTCACGTCGGCATGCTGGGATTTCAGCATTTGGTAAATACGCTGATAACCGGGATCTTCGACTGCAAATGTCGAATTTTGGGGAAGAATATGAACGAGCGTTTGCACCAAAAATTGTGTGCCGGCGCCGAGAACAATTTGTTCAGGGTAACATTTAACGCCGCGCGTGATGGAAAGCAGGCCGGCAATCGTTTTGCGAACGGAATAGAGGCCCTGCGGGTGGTGCAGCCAGCCATCGTGAAGCTCGAATTGTTCGGCTTTCAGGGCTTTTTGTTCGCTTCGCAGCCATTGTTCAAATGGAAAGGTGGTGGCATCGTCGCCATATGCGAGAACGAAATCCAATCGGCTTTCGACTGGGAAGGGGGTTCAATTAAATCTGGATCAAGCGGCTTGGCGGCATTGTCGGGAACGGGAAAAGCATCGATTTTTTCGACGTAAAAACCGCTGCGCTCAATCGCATAAACGTAGCCTTCAGCAAACAATTGTTGATAGGCGGCGTTAACTGAATTAACGCTGACATTCAGTTCTTTTGCCAATTCGCGTTTTGATGGCAGTTTTTGGTGCGGCAAGTAATGATGCAGCAAAATTTCGTCTTTAATTTGTTGGTAGATCTGCCGATAAATGTATTCCTTTTTCTCAGGATCGTTAATGTGTATCGATAACATTTAATTCCACCCCTGGTACCAATACTATTCAAAAATTGATACTTTTCATAATACCAATAGTCAGTCAAAATAGCAATTAAAGGAGTGATTTTAATCATGAGTAAAAATGTTGTAGAAGGAACGACGACAAAAGAATGGCAAGATAAACGCGACCGCTACGTGGCAAAGGGTGTCAGCAACGGCAACCTGCATATCGCAGCCAAAGCGGAAGGCGCGATCATTACAGATATTGATGGAAACCGTTTTATTGATTTTGCCGGCGCCATCGGCGTGCAAAACGTCGGCCACCGTCATCCGAAAGTGGTTGAAGCGGTCAAAAAACAATTGGATGAACACATTCATCCCGGCTTTAATGTGATCATGTATCCTTCTTATATCGAATTATGCGAAAAACTGAGCGAACTTGCTCCAGGCAATTTCCCTAAAAAAGCGATCCTGTTGAACTCAGGCGCTGAAGCCGTTGAAAATGCGGTGAAAATTGCCCGCCGTTATACGGGACGCCAAGCGGTTGTCACTTTCGCTCGCGCTTTCCACGGCCGGACGAATTTGACGATGGCGATGACCGCCAAGGTACGCCCCTATAAATTCAGTTTCGGCCCTTTCGCTTCTGAAACATACAAAGCGCCATATCCTTATTATTATCACAACCTGAAGGCTTGACTGACGAAGAATACGACGAACAAGTGATTGCTCAATTTGAAGACTTTTTCCTGGGCAATGTCGATCCGGAATCGGTAGCCTGCATTGTGATGGAACCGGTTCAAGGCGAAGGCGGCTTCGTGGTTCCTTCCAAACGGTTCGTCACTTATGTTCGCGATTTCTGTACGAAGCACGGCATTGTGTTTGTTGCTGATGAAATTCAAGCCGGCTTTGCCCGCACAGGTAAACTATTCGCCATTGAACACTTTGGCGTTGAACCGGATTTGATGACGGTCTCGAAATCGTTGGCTGCCGGGTTCCCGCTTAGCGGCGTTGTCGGCAAAGCCGAAATGATCGATTCTTGCGGTCCTGGTTCTCTCGGCGGCACATACAGCGGCAGCCCGATTTCCTGCGCAGCGGCACTGGCCGTTATCGATATCATCAAGGAAGAAAATCTCAACGAACGTGCCGAAAAAATCGGTGCCGCGATCGAAGCACGGGCGCGCTTGAATGGAAAAAAGAATTTGATTTCATCGGCGACGTCAGACGGCTGGGCGCGATGGCAGCGATCGAACTCGTTGAATGCAAAAAAGCAAAAACACCGGATGCAGCACGGACAAGCGCTGTCGTTAAATATGCCAATGAACACGGTCTGCTGCTCTTGAATGCCGGCCTTAAAGGCAACTGCATCCGTTTCTTGACGCCGCTTGTGATTACGGATGAACAATTACAAGAAGGTCTTGACATTGTTGAAGCAGGACTTAAAGCCGCAAAGTAACAACAAGACAGACTGAGTGGAGCGGAATTTCCGCGGCTAAGGGGTGGAGAAATGGCAAACGAAACGGGAGTTGCAGAATTGAAAGTGTTGAATCCGGCAACCGGCGAGTTAGTCGATACAGTTAAGCTGGATTCGCTTGAAGAGATTGAAGCGGCGATTGCGGAACTTCATGAAGGCTTTCAAACGTGGTCTAAAACGACCGCAGATGAGAGAGCCGACTTACTTAGAAATGGTATGACAATGTGATCGCAAATAAAGAATCTTTGGCCAAGATTATTACGCTTGAAAACGGCAAGCCATATCAAGAGGCTCTGGGTGAAGTGGTGTATGCGGCAAAATACCTGGAATGGTTTGCCGAAGAAGCGAAACGTGTTTATGGACGAACGATACCGGCTTCATCTCCGGATAAACGGATTATTGTCACTCGCCAGCCTGTAGGTGTTGTTGCGGCGATCACGCCCTGGAACTTTCCAGCGGCGATGATCGCTCGCAAAGTCGCACCGGCGCTTGCGGCAGGATGTACATTCATTGTCAAACCGGCGCCGGATACGCCGCTGACAGCCATTGAAATGTTCCGGCTGGGCTATGAAGTGGGCATTCCAAAAAATGTCATGAAGTGCGTGCTTGCCGATGGCAAAGAAGTGGGTGACCTCTTTAATGAAAGCCCGCTGGTACGCAAAATTACCTTTACCGGATCAACGAAAGTCGGCAAAGAGTTGATTAAAAACAGTGCGGCAACAGTCAAACATGTTTCGATGGAATTGGGCGGCCATGCGCCGCTGATCGTCGATAAAGATGCGAATCTGGACTTGGCGGTCAAGCAAACGATGGCATCTAAATTCCGCAATGCCGGTCAAACCTGCGTCTGCGCGAACCGGCTGATCGTCCATGAAGACGTTGCCGAAGCTTTCACTGAAAAGCTTGTTGAAGAAACGAAGCTGAAGGAAGGTCGGCAATGGTTTGGATGAAGGGGTGACAGTTGGCCCGATCATCAATAAACGCGGCTATCAAAAGATTGTCAACCAAATCGACGATGCCGTAGCTAAAGGAGCAAAAGTCGCTTTAGGTGGAAATTATAAAGGCAATGACGACAGTTCATCCTATTTCGTTTATCCGACAATTTTAACCGGTGTCGATGAATCGATGACGATCATGCACGAAGAAACATTCGGACCGGTTGCCCCGGTTGTCACTTTTAACTCATTGGAAGAAGCTGTGCGTCTGGCCAATGATACGCCGTTCGGCCTTGCGGCTTACTTCTTTACCGACAACGTTAAACGCGGCACGTATATGGCAGAAAATCTGCAGTACGGCATTGTCGGCTGGAACGACGGCGGCCCTTCAACCGTTCAGGCTCCGTTCGGCGGCGTGAAAGAAAGCGGCATCGGCAGGGAAGGCGGTCTGGAAGGCATCGAACCTTACCTGGAAGTGAAATACTTGTCGATCAACTTGCAAGACTGAGAACAAACACGAAGAAGCCCTTTGCGCTGAAAAAATGCGCAAGGGGCTTTTTATTTTTGGTGCGCTTGCAGACAGACTCTAACAAATGCTTTTAGCAACTCTTAAAACCAAATATTCGATCCGAGTGGATTCTATTTACGCTAGTCACAAAGTCCCTCCATTTTTTGCCGATTAGTGTCACTTAGCATGAAATCTTTTCAAAAAACGGGGTGAATGTGGTACCTTCCGTTCATGTTTTTCCCGGCGTCCATGTTTATGATATAGACAAAGATGTTTTTTGTGATAATATCGAAATATTCAGTTGATAAAATTTAAACGAAGGGATTTAATCATGGGCGCCATCCGGCGGCTGACTCATATTTTTGGCGCCTTGTCTCCACAATCAGTTGTTTTGGATGACAAGATCGACTGATTAAGGCTAGCCAAATCAAACTTGGCTGACCGTATGGACAAGGAGACTGGCGGAAATATGGACAAGCTTTGCAGTGCCTCTTGGCGGAGTACATAGAGGAAGTTCAAAAAATACGGATACCGAGCCAATGTGCAGCTTTTGAAACGGCAGGATGAAGCCATTCATTAAATAAGGGGGCAGGGAGCCAATGGGAGAGACGACGATATTCGAAGCACAAACCCTGATCGCGGCGATGAAGGCCCGGGCCAAACAGTACGAGGCGCTCAGGGGGCAGTTTCAGCACTTAAGGACCGCTTTTCAGAACATCACGACGTTGGATGACTTTAAGGTAAAGGGGCGCAGGCGATCAAAGAATTCTATCAGGCGCAGATTGATGTGATCAATGCCTGGCTGCGGCTGATTGACCGGCAGATTGCGTTTTTTTTACGGCGTTCCCGGCGCGATTGAGGACAAAGGTTTATCAGGGGACAAAGATTCATCAGGGGACATGGACACGGTGGTGGCCGTCCCCTTTCTGGAACAGGAACTCGCAAACGGGTACCGTCGGTCGAAGGACGAAGGACATGGTCTATGACCAGCGGGAAACGATCGACGGCATTCTGAGCAGCATTTCCGATCTTGTGTCGCTCGATCCGTTTTCAACGGAGGCTGTTGACAACGAGCTGGACAAAGCGGATCTCAAGCGAACACAAACGGCGGAGGCCGTTCGCGAACTCGATCAAGCGCTCGTTCAAGAATACAGCGGCTCTGAAAGCGACCAGCAATACGTGAAGGAGCTGTTTGCCGAACTGATCGGAGCAACGCGCCAAGGCGGCGATATCTCGCCGATCCATTTCAATGCCGAAGCCTATCATGACAGCGCCGTCTATCAATTGCAGGACGAGAGGGAACGGGAAACGGCGGCATACCTCGACTATAAGAAGCAGCAGGAAAAGGACCGCGAGCCGGAGAAGAAAGAGAAGGCCGGGAAAAATCTGCCTTTTGATGTCAGAATGGCTTTGATGAAGAAAAAAAAATCGAATTAGGCATTGGGGAAGGACTGGTAGATGCTGCTGCAAAGGATACAGCTTATGGCATCATAGACTTCTTTCATCTGCAAACAATAGCGAATACATTATATGCACTCACCAACCAGCAACAAACGTCGGTCATCATCGCCAGGGCGATTGCCGATTCCTACGATCGAAATATGGTGCATGGCGACGCCTACACCCGTTCAAGGTGGATCACTTATGCTGCGGCCACCGTTGCCGTCTCAGTGCTCGGCACAAAAGGCGTTGACAAGATCGGCAAACTGGCTGAAACAGGCGAACTGGTCAGCAAAGCAAACGCTATAAAAAGAGCCGGAAAGACGGTCAAAGAAACGGCCAAGCTGAAAGTGAAAAACGTGCATGGGAAAGTCAATCAGTCCCTGAAAACAGCGGCGGCCGGCATAAATGGCTTATTTCCATCCCTTGGCCACAGGTTTGCAATGGCCGATGTTCTTGGAGAGATCCCTTTTAATGTCATCAATGCAGCGGGTTTGAGAGATAAAGTCGCCAAAATCGCTGATAAAGTTTCCAGTGGGATTTACAGTTTTATTCATAGCTTAAACAATGGTAAAAACTTGTTCCGGCCAGTAGTTTCTAAAGATACAGGGGAATTTGCCAAAACATATAAACGTCCGTCTGGTTATAGAAAAGGTGTTCGGGATAAAGTTTGGGAAAAGGCTAAAACTGCCGATGGTGAAGTAAAGGATCATGTTACTGGAAAATTAATGAATAAAAACGAACCCTGGGATATGGGGCATAAACCTGGCTACGAGTTTAGAAAGCATCAACAAAGTGCCCAAGAAAGAGGTATTTCACGAAAAGAGTTTCTGACGAACACAATAATCTAGATCATTATAGGCCAGAGTTACCATCTTCTAATAGGAGTTACAAAGGTGAGGAATTGACTGACAGTTATTTTGGAGATTAAGATTGTTTTGAGGCATAAGGGGGGCTTGTTATGAGTATATCTAGTGAAAATAAAATAATTGCCAAGTCAGCTTTAAAAGCTTTTGGGGGAAATCCAAAGGTTTCAAAATACTGGGATGAAAATAATGTCAATAATATTGATATACTTTCAACCACTAATAGACCTTATGATGGTATAACATCATACTCAACTATTGGACTCTCCGACCATTCAATTGATTACACGGTTGATGGAATTCCTTTACGAATAGAAATTGTTGGAGCGAGCGCATCAGAGTATAAACAGTTTCCAAATGTGTTGGCAACCTGTGCTTTTGGCATTATAAATTCAAATTTTCAAATATTTCATGGTGGAATTTTTAGAGATATGATAACAATGTATTATCCAAATAATGAAATGAGGCATGTTCTATTTGTGTCACCATTTTTGTGGGAAAATTTAAAAACACTGGATTTTCCAAACAAAAAAGTGGCTTGGTTACTTGCTGTTCCAATTTCTGAAAACGAGTACCTATTTGCCCAAAAAAAAAAGGAATAGATTCACTAGAGAAATTATTTGAACAGAAAGAGATAGATATATTTGATATTGAACGAAATTCTATATTGTAACCTTATAAATGAATAGTGATAAAGTGGATAGGTTACACTTATTGGACAGAAAAAATAAGGTTATGTCAACTTGATTTAAATATACCACGGGGGAAAAGTGTTATTACCATTTGATTTTGGCCAAAAGTTGACGGTATTGCCCATCTAATCATCGCCAGATGCCATGTTCAACGACATAATATCTGGCGATGATTTTTTAAGCAAAGGAGCTGCCTTCGATAAGTTGAACCCGTATACTTGTGTAAAAAGGGTTATCTGAATATGAAAAAATGTTGGACTGGGTCTCTGTTTTTGATGGGTAGTTATTTCAAACAATTGTTTGTTAAAATTTTGTAGGCTTTTCCGATGAAACATTCTAATAATTCCGTTAAATTTATTTACAGGATATGTGAGAATTTTTAACGGGAGGAATAATAATGTTTAGACTTTTAAATGACAAGGTGCCGGTCAATACGTTGAGCAACCAGGATCTGACTCCGGTGCCGGGCGAAAAAATTGGAATTGGCGAACATGGAATTTTGCGTCAATTTGGATGGGGTGCATTCATAATATCCCGACATATGCAACGGTCGGCGGACTCATTGCGGCGGGATTGTCTCCCTGGCAAGTGCTTGCCATTATTATCACGGCATCGCTTGTTCTGTATGGCGCTTTGACGTTGAATGGCCATGCGGGAGCAAAATACGGCATTCCTTTTCCGGTGCTTGTCCGATCATCTTTTGGCATATACGGTGCGATGGTTCCGGCGATGCTTCGCGGATTTGTCGCGATCATGTGGCTGGGGATTCAAGCTTTTGCAGGCAGTACGGCGATCAACATTCTCATTCTTAATTTGTGGAGCGGCTGGGGAAAAATAGGCGGCAGTTGGAATTTTATAGGCCTCCATTTATCAGGAATGCTTTCTTTTCTGTTTTTCTGGGCGATTCACTTACTTGTTCTTCACCACGGGATGGATTCCATTAAGAAGTTTGAAGTATGGGCAGGACCACTCGTTTATCTTGTCTTTGGCGGTATGGTGATTTGGGCGATTCATGCGGCCGGAGGATTGGGCCCGATCTACTCGCAGCCGGGCAAGTTCCATGGCTTCAGCGAATCTTTTTGGCCATTCGTCGGCGGAGTTACCGGCATCATTGGCATTTGGGCCACATTAATTTTAAACATCCCCGATTTTACACGTTTTGCAAAGTCGCAGAAAGATCAGTTCAGAGGTCAATTTTTTGGATTGCCGGGGACTTTTGCGTTGTTTGCTTTTGCCAGTATTACCGTGACATCCGGCTCCCAAGTGGCTTTTGGCAAGCAAGCCGATTTGGGACGTTGTCGATATCCTCGGCCATTTCAATAATCCGTTCGTTATCGCCGCATCGGTGATCACGCTGTGTATTGCCGCTGTGTCGGTCAATGTGGCCGCCAATATTGTTTCTCCGGCCTATGACTTGGCCAATTTGCTGCCGAAGTATATTAATTTTAAAAGGGGCAGTTACCTGACTGCTGTTTTGGCACTGTTTACTTTTCCGTGGAAGCTGATGGAAAGTTCGACCAGCGTTTTCTCGTTTCTAGGAACAATCGGCGGGATGCTTGGTCCTGTTGCGGGCGTGATGCTGGCGGATTACTTTGTAATTCGCAAATGCCGGCTTGATGTCGATGATCTTTATTCACCCACAGGCCAGTATGCGTATTTTAAAGGTTTTAATTACCGTGCTTTTGTGGCCACCCTTGTCGGCGCCTTCATTTCGTTAGGCGGGATGTATATTCCGGAGCTTAAACATATCTACGATGTCTCATGGTTCGCCGGGGTCGTGGTTGCTTGGCTTGTTATGTGACGCTCATGCGCCTGCATCCGCCGGTATCGGAGACAGCGGCAAAAGAAGCAATAAAAATTGTCGGCAGCGGGCAGTGAAAAGACAAATCCATTGCAATTGCCTGCTGAAAAAAGCAGCGCAGCCTGTCAACGGCTTTTCTAAATAAATAGCTGCGCAAAAAATAGTCGACCGCCCTGTATTTCCGGGCGGCCTTTTTCTACGATTTTGTTGACTTTTAATCCGACCGTAAAATTTAGGCTGCCACTCCGGACGAATATATTATAATAGAAAGAAAAGTGAGCTTTTAAAAAGAGGTGGCAGCATGATTCTGATGATTGATAACTATGACTCTTTTACATACAATCTGGTGCAGTACATTGAAAGCCTGGGTTATGAGGTGGATGTTGTTAAAAATGACGCTCTATCTGCGGAGAGGATCCGCGAGATGGGGCCGCAGGCGGTCTGCCTGTCTCCGGGGCCGGGACGTCCGGAAGATGCCGGTGTCACGTTAGATCTGATTAACAAATGCAAGGAAGATTTTCCTATTCTGGGCATTTGTCTTGGCTTTCAAGCGATTGTTGAGGCGTTTGGTGGAACAATCGTAAAGGCCAAACGACCGATGCACGGGAAACAGTCTGCTGTTTATCATGACGGGAGAACGTTGTATCGAAATGTGCCGAGTCCGCTTAAAGTTGCACGCTACCATTCGCTTGTCGCGGAAAAGAAGACATTGCCGGATGTTTTGGAAGTGAGCGGCGAGACGGAAGAAGGAGAAATCATGTCGGTCCGCCACCGCAGTCTGGCTATTGAAGGGGTCCAGTTTCACCCCGAGTCCGTCCTTACTGAAAAAGGAAAAGTATTGCTCAAACAATTTTTTGAGACTTATCATGTTTATGCGAGAGAAGGCGAAAAGGTGCGATGAAGGATTGCTATATGGAGTTTCATTTTCGCCATCCTTTTCTAACAAATGACGCGGTTCTTTTTAAAAACCCGGTGACCGTGCTCCAGGCGGATCAGCTGGAGCAGGTTTTGCCTCGTCTACGAGAGCTGGAAGATTGGATAGGAAGAGGCTATTATGCGGCCGGTTATATCAGCTATGAAGCCGCTCCTGCTTTTGACCAGGCGCTGCAGGTCCGGTCAGATCACACTTGGCCGCTTCTTTATTTTGCGATTTTTTCGCATCCGCTGCCCGTTCATGATCAGGAACGGCCTGAGAAGATTATTTTGGATTGGCGTTCTGAGACCGATCCGGAGCAATACAGGGCGGACATCCAAACGATTCATCGGCAGATCGCGGAGGGAAATACATATCAAGTGAACTGTACCATGCGCCTGTCGTCCGACTTTACAGGAGACAGTTATGGTTTGTTCCAACAATTAAGACAGTCTCAGCAGGCGGATTACTGTGCCTATTTGCATTTTGGTTCGAAAAGCATTTTGTCTGCGTCGCCGGAATGTTTTTTTGCCTGGGACGGAACGACGATCATGACCAAACCGATGAAAGGACGATAGCCCGCGGCATGGATGCGGACAGCGATAAAGCGAATAAAAGCCGATTGCGCCTTTCAAAAAAAGATCAAGCAGAAAACGTGATGATTGTCGATTTACTGCGCAATGATCTAGGGCATATTGCCGAGACGGGGACAGTCAGCGTGCCGAAACTGTTTGAAATTGAGCCGTATCCAACGGTTTTTCAAATGACATCGACCGTTGAAGCAAAAACAAAAAAGGGGACGACGCTGACGGATGTTTTCAGAGCCTTGTTTCCATGCGGATCGATAACGGGAGCACCGAAAGTCAGCACGATGGCGCTTATTCGCCGTCTGGAAAAATCGCCGCGCGAAGTGTATTGCGGGGCGATCGGCTATATTGAACCCGGGAAAACAGCCGTTTTTAATGTGCCAATCCGCACGGTACTGTTCGATGATAATGAAAAAAAAAGCGCGGTACGGTGTCGGCGGCGGGATTACATGGGATTCAACATCTAAAGGCGAATATATGAAAAACGCTGGCCAAAGCCAAGGTGCTTAAAACCGTTCTGCCGGATTTTGATCTGTTGGAAAGTTTGCGGCTGGAGGACGGCCGGATCGTCCTGATGGAAAAGCATTTGTCACGGATGAAGCGATCGGCCGATTATTTCCGATATCCTTTCGATGAAAATGAGGTGAAACAATCCCTTTTGGCAGAGGCACGGCGGATGAATGACGGATTGTATAAAATGAGGCTATTGGCCGCGCAGAATGGTCACATCCGGGTTGAATCGAAACCAATAAAGGAGCTGACAGGGAAGCGGCGGGTTTGTTTGGCCGCTGCATCTGTTTCCAGCCAAGACCTCTTTTTGTATCATAAAACAACACATCGGCAGGTTTATGATCTACACAAGAACAGCGATCCAAGTTATTACGATACATTGCTTTGGAATGAAAAGGGGTACGTCACGGAATTTACCAACGGCAATGTCGTATGCGAAATGGATGGAAAGCTGCTGACTGACTCCGCGGGTTGAAGACGGGCTGCTCGCCGGCACTTTTCGTGAACAGCTGATTGAGACAGGAAAAGTCAGCGTACATCCGCTATCTCTTGATCAGGTAAAAAAAGCGGACGCCATTTGGTTCATCAATAGCGTTCGCGGCTGGGTGCCGGTGAAATTGGCTGCAGAATAGGGATAACAGGCGGTGGGTTATTGGTAAAAATCGCGAGGCTGTTACATAGGGTGTTTTTCTGCCTTAAAACAGCCCCTCATATAATTTTAAATAAAGCTGCTGTTTGTTTTATTAATGCTGATCATGAATAGAAGCGAGAGGAATGTTCCTCTCGCTTCTATATTAAAGGGCCGTCTTAGGGATAGCCCGTGTTCTAAGTTTTGCGTGATTGCCGTGCAGATTTATAACTGCTGGCTTCATTCAAACCGGGTGAGGCCGTATTTTAACGATTTATTATTGCCTAAGATTCATTATGCTTTGTTTTGATTGGCGGTACTTTCTTCCAGTTCGCCATCCCGTAAATGCATTTCCGGCGGCGCCTGTTTAAACATTTTTGTCAGGAAGAGAAGGTACACGAAACCGATCACTAACCAAGATACCCCAAGTATCAAAGCATCTTTGTCCAGGTGGATGAGCAGCCAGAATGTAAAGCAGGCACCTAACAAAGGAATCAGGAGGTAACGGAAGAAGAAGCCTTTCGTCCCCCGCTGGCGATTTCGAATAAAGTAGTGAGCAAACACAGAAATATTGACAAAAGTGAAGGCCGAGAAAGCACCAAAGTTGATAAAAGAAGTCGATGTCGTGACAGTCATGGTCAAAGCCAGCAATGAAATGACGCCGATTAAAATAATGTTAAGGAACGGCGTACGGAACTTCGGATGTAAATAGCCAAAGAATTTTTTAGGAAGCACAGAATCGCGGCCCATGGCATACATCAATCTGGAAGCACTTGCCTGAGCGGAAAGACCCGAAGCGAACTGAGCAATGATTAAACCGGCAAGGAAGAAAGCGCCGAATACATTGCCGCCGATTTCTTTCGCAATTTCCAATCCTGCAGAAGAGATATCTTTGAATTGCAGATAATCAGGATGGACCAGTTGTGAAAAATACGATGCGATGATGAAAATAACACCGCCGATTAATGTCGTGAGTAGGATGGCCCGCGGCATCGTTTTTTTTTTTCAGGATTGATCGTTTCTTCAGTCAACGTCGTGATCGCGTCGAAGCCAAGGTAAGAATAGCAGGCGATCGAAGCCCCGGCAAAGACTGCGGAAAGCGAGCTGTTACCGTCACCGGTGAAAAGATGGACCGACCATAAGGCACCCGCACCGGTTCCGCCCAGCAGGCTCTTGATGCTCAAAATGACGAAGAAGGCAATGACAAAGAACTGGAAGAGCATCATTAACAAGTTTACATTCGTTGTCACTTGGATACCGATAAGATTGATGATTGTTGTGATAATGATAAAGGCGAGAATCCAGGCCCAAATAGGTACACTTGGAAACATAGCTGTTAAATACATGATCCAATCAGCCAGATTGCCATTGGAATAAAGATGTAGTCGAGCATAGTCGCCCAGCCGACCAAGAAGCCCAAATGAGAGCTTATCGATTTTCTGACATAAGTATAAGCTGATCCGGCCATCGGAAAGGCCTTAACCATTTGCCCATAATTGTAGGCGGTGAAAAGCATGGCAACCAATGAAACGATATACGAGGCCATGACAAGCCCTTTCGAAGCTTCAGCGATGACACCGAAGATGCCGAATACAATCATCGGGGCCATGTAGGCAAGTCCAAAAAGAACGACTTGGTACAGCGTTAGTGTGCGTTTGAGAGATGGTGATTTCTCCATCTGGAAGTTCCTCCCTAGCTTTGTCTGTTATTAATATTCCTCATTAAAGAAAGATTTAACATTCTTATTTTAAGAATATAGCGGAGCTTGCTGTGAAATATTAGCACGTTGAAAAGTATACAATTATTGTATACAATAAATTACAAAAATTGCCAAAGATGATGAAATCTCTGCTATTCATCACACCCATGTCTGTGACTAACGGCTGGCCTCACCAATGTCACATAAAATTTTCAAAACCCAAAATCTAACAATTCTCAACAATGAGCATTATAGTATAATCTTACTATATTTAAAGAAAAAAAATCAACCGCCAAATTTTGTTTGTAGCGCTTTCATAAGACAAATGGCAGGTCATATAATGCAGCAATGTCAGGATTCATCACACCTAGCGGCAAAATAAATTTTTTTGCAATGGGAAAACAGAGAGACATGAATTTAAATTTACCGAATAGTACGAGGGTTTGCCACTTTATAAACCTCTACTATTAACTTTATCATGAGTTCAGATAAAAATAAATATTTTTTTTTTTTTTTATAGGCCTAAAGAATCAGATTCTTTAGATTCATTTAATTAGAAATAAAAAGGGAAAAAGATGAAATAATGTTAAGAAAGGATTCTATTTTTTGAAAATTTAAAGTATAATGGGATTAACACAGAGGTAAAATAGGTATTTCGATTTATTATTAAATACCTCTTTCGAATTTTGCAAGCCGCAAGCTCCTTATGATTGCTCTTCATAAACTCCCATTTAACCGTGTATGAAATTTTTCAAATAAGGAGGCGAAGATCATGTAAAGAAAATTAAATGCAGACAAGATCGAATGGTTAAACTTGGTGAAGGGGCAGCACTGCTTAGAGTAACTTTTGTAAATGGTGTGATATTCGGAAGCTGTTTAGTGTGGAAATGGAAAGAATGGATAGGGAGGTTGTTTTTTTTGGAAAGCGTGGACAAGTATGTTGTTAATCCGGATACAATGGCGCTTCTGCCCATTAATGGTCCGCAAGGGGAGTTATGGACACTGGCTCTTGAAACAAATGCTCATGTTAAGATAACGATGACACCGTTCAAAATCATAGACTATTCCTGTATCTATTTCGGCTCAACCTATGCGGGCAGAAAAGGGAGTGCCTCGCTTATGGGTTATAAAAAAAGTGCCCTATCTGTGTTTGCAACGAACTGGGCATCTTCTTATTTCCTCTTACATCTGTTCATCACCGTGATTGCGTCTGGTTGGCGCATTCTCACATTAAGCACTGGGATAGCGTGGATAAGGAGACGATGATGGTCCGATTAACGAACGCAGACCAAATTGAAGTGCCGATGCATGCGAATGCATTTTTAAACAGGGTATTTCGAACAGCACAGTTTCGTCACCAATTAAACGAAAAAGTCACCTATTTTAAGTTTAAAAAGGGACAAGTTAGGGAACCGGCAAGCCGTCATCCGATGATTTTCATGAGATCCGATCTGGGCACTTATAAAGTTGACAAGAATGACATGGACGGTTCACAAATTTGACTTCCTCCTCCCCATAAGCGATTATGATAAAATATAATTAACCGTATGGGGAATATAGAATAGGAGGCAGACTATTGAGATACGCATTTATTTCCGATATTCATGGCAATGCAGTTGCACTCGATGCTGTTTTAAATGATATCAAGAGAAAATCGATTGACAGGATTGTGGTTCTTGGAGATATCTGTTTTCGCGGTCCCGAACCCAAGCGTGCACTGGAATTAGTTAAATCCAACAGTGCGGATGTGATTAGAGGCAATGCCGATGAATGGATGGTCAGAGGCATTCGGGAAAATGAAGTGCCTTTGACAGCTTTTGATACAATGAAACGGGAAAGAGAATGGGGAGTGAGCCGGCTTAGTCAAGAGGATATCACCTACTTAACGGAATTGCCTGCTTCACTCACTTTTATCGCAAATGAAAAAACTGCGATTCATGTTTTTCATGCGACCCCTGACAGTCTGTTTAATCCTGTTCCTCCGGACGGATCCGGCGACTTGATCAAACAGCAATTTCACTTTGAAAGCACGCCTGAACAAATCCTCGTTTATGCTCATATTCATCAGGCTTATATTCGCTATATCGACGGAAAAACCGTGATCAATACCGGCAGTGTCGGCATCCCTTTTGACGGCCGACGCAGCCCTCCTACAGCATTGTTGAAGTCGGTGAAAAAACGATCAGCACATCGATTGAGCGTGTCAGTTATGATATTGAAAAAGTGATTGAACAATATAAAGAGAGCGACTATCCGAATGCCGAGCAAATGATTGGCGTTATCCGAAGCGGCCTGGCTCCCCAATAACGTATGAAAAATTTTTCGGACATTGTGACGGCCGTTTTGGCGGATAAAGCAAGCAAAAGATGGCAGAGAGTTAACTAACTTTTGCCATCTTTGCTAATGCTAGATTTTGCACCTGAAGTCTTTATTTGGTTAAGCAGTGGATTAAGGCCGAATGATATTTTGTAATTTGAATGTATTTTTTATGTCCGGCGACTGAGTGTTAAGAGTCGATATTTGGCTTTGGTGTGTCAAGCCCTCTTTTTAAGGCCCTGCGCTGCATTTGCTTACGGTAAAAATAGTGAATGACATAGTAGGAAGCGACACCAAGAACCGTACCGAAGACGGACATGACATGCCGATCAATAAATGAATGCCTCCGTGAAGGATGTCTGTTAAAATGCTGAAATGACCATGTAACACTTCCATGATCGCATCATGGTGAAAATGTACATGGTGGCTTTTTTTTGGATAGATGACATTTCCTAGCTCTTTGGCAAAAGGAAGGAGAATGACAGGAAGAAAAGTAAATTTGCCGATGACATTGCCAATAATTGAAGCCGGCAAAGAAGCTCGTGCTAATTTTACGATCGGGATAAGAAGAATGTAAGCTAAATAAGCTGTCGGAATCATCAGCATTTCAAGGCCAAATCCAATGGCAAAACCCAAAGATACTTTTCTTGCCCCGCCCGGCGAACGAAAAAGCTTGATCATATTGAATCTGAAGTGGCGCTGCATTTTTTGCAAAAGGTTATATTTTGCTTTTTGTCTCACGTGATTATCCCTCCGAATGTCCAAACGCAACGACTGCGGCCTGCATGTATCCCAATATATATCAAAAAATTTTGTGCATTTATATAATATATACGTTTTAGAATGACATATGGTTCACAAAATGGTCAATAAAGACGGAATAAACTGCCCTAAAAATCCCGATTTAATAGCTGAATAGTGATCACTTTCACTTACTTTAATTATACGCTTTAAGAAGCAAACTGAACTTAAAATTTTTTGGAATAAAATAAAGAAATAGGATTTTCGACAGGATTCTTTTTATAGACGTTATTTCTCGGGAAATATAGTGAAAATAAGACAAGAATATGGTCGGCATAGCCAATAGATACCGGCTTATGCTTGAACTGGAATAATGTCGGTATCTATTGTCCAAAAAAAAACTGTATTTTATGATAATATATATTTATATGGTTATTATAACAATTTGCTAAATTTCCTATAAAATGAATGTTGGCTTGTTTTTTTTTATAACTGCCGACTGGCAAGCAAAGGGGGCGAAGGCATGCGTCTGCAGGCAAGGGAACAGGAAAAATTGTTGATTGTGGTGGCGGCCGATCTCGAAAAGAAGAAAAGACAGAGGATTAAAGCTTAATTATCCGGAAGCGGTGGCGCTCATTACTTATGAAATTCTGGAAGGTGCCAGAGATGGAAAAAAAAGTGTTGTTGAGCTTATGGCACACGGCGCCCAGGTATTAACAAAAGAGGATGTCATGGAAGGCGTCGCAGAGATGATTCCTGATGTTCAGGTCGAAGCGACTTTTCCCGACGGCACAAAATTGGTGACTGTTCATGATCCCATTCGATAGGAGGCGGGCGAAAGGATGATTCCCGGGGAGTATGTTTTAAAAAAAGACGACATTATTTGCAATGAGGGGCGAGTGACAAAGCGGCTTAAAGTGGTAAACCGCGGGGATCGCCCGATTCAGGTCGGATCACATTATCATTTTTTTTTTGAAGTCAATGAGGCCCTGGATTTCGACAGAAAAGCGGCGTTCGGCTATCACCTGAATATTCCGGCCGGACTGGCGGTCCGTTTTGAACCAGGTGACAGCAAAGAGGTTAAATCACGGCAATCGGGGGAGAAGCAAAGGTTTACGGTTTGAATGATAAAACGAACGGGAGCGTGAAATAGCTTGCCTTTTAAAATGACGCGTAAACAATATGCCGATTTGTATGGTCCGACTGTCGGTGATGCGATCCGGCTTGCCGACACCGACTTATTTATCGAGATTGAAAAAGATTACACACATTACGGAGATGAAGTGGTTTTTGGAGGAGGAAAAGTGATCCGGGACGGCATGGGGCAGCACCCGCTTACCGTTCGCGGCGACGATGTACCGGATTTAGTGATTACCAACGTCATCATTGTGGACTATACAGGGATATATAAAGCGGACGTTGCGATCCGCGATGGAAAAATCAGCAAAATCGGCAAGGCGGGAAATCCGCTCGTCATGGAAGGCGTCGATATTGTGATCGGAGCTTCAACTGAGGCGATTTCGGGAGAAGGGAAGATCCTGACAGCCGGAGGCATCGATTCACACGTTCATTTTATCAATCCATCAAGTGGAAACCGCATTGATGTCCGGGATCACGACAATGCTTGGCGGCGGAACCGGCCCTTCGGAGGGGACAAAGGCGACAACTATTACGCCCGGAGAATGGAATATTCACCGGATGCTGGAAGCCTCGGAAGGCCTGCCGATCAATTTGGGCTATCTTGGAAAAGGGCATGCATCGGCCGATGAACCGCTTGCCGAACAAATCCGGGCCGGGGCAATAGGTCTCAAAGTGCACGAAGACTGGGGAGCGACAGCTGCCGCGATCGACCACTCGCTGAATGTCGCGGATGAGTACGATGTGCAAGTGGCTATTCATACCGACACGTTGAACGAAGGCGGTTTTGTCGAAAATACGATCAAGGCTTTCAAGGATCGGGTGATACATACTTATCATACTGAGGGAGCGGGAGGCGGCCACTCGCCGGATATCATCAAGATCGCCGGGTATATGAATGTTTTGCCGTCGTCGACGAATCCGACGCTCCCTTATACCGTCATACGATTGAAGAACATTTAGATATGCTGATGGTTTGCCATCATCTCAATCCAAGTGTACCGGAGGACATCGCGTTTGCCGATTCCCGCATCCGTCCCGAGACGATCGCCGCCGAAGATGTGCTGCAGGATATGGGTGTTTTCAGCATGACCAGTTCGGATTCCCAGGCGATGGGGAGAATCGGCGAAATCATCATCCGAACTTGGCAAACGGCGGACAAAATGAAGAAACAGCGCGGCAAGCTTCCGGAAGACAAAGGGATCGGCGACAATACCCGTGTAAAACGCTATATTTCGAAATATACCATCAATCCGGCGATTACCCACGGTATTTCAGATTATGTCGGTTCCGTTGAAGTGGGAAAAATGGCCGATCTTGTTCTGTGGGATCCGAAATTTTTCGGTGTTAAGCCCGACATGATTATCAAGGGCGGCATGATCTCATACAGCATGATGGGCGACGCCAATGCCTCCATTCCGACACCGCAGCCCGTACTTTATCGGACGATGTTCGGTGCTTTCGGCAAAGCGCTCTCTTCCACATGCGCGACGTTTGTCTCGCAATTTGCCTATGATGACGGCATTAAAGATAAGCTTGGTCTGCAAAGGCTGGTGCTGCCGGTTCATGGCGTCCGCCGCTTAACCAAAAAGGACATGAAGTTCAATGATCAAACACCGAGTATTGAGGTTGATCCGCAGACATACGAAGTCAAGGTCGACGGCGAACTTGTGACGTGCGATCCGGTAGAGATAGTGCCTATGGCGCAGCGCTACTTTTTATTTTAGGATATTATCGTTTTTTACAGAGCAGCCCGGCCATCAAAATTTAGCAAAGGGGGCATCCGTGCACATGATTATTGAAAAAATTATAGGAAACATCGCGCAGCTGCAGCCGAAGGAACGGGAAAACTTTCATATTGAAAAAATTTACATCGAAAGCGAGGCCCTGCTGAAGCGTATCCAGCGTTTAAAAACCGATCACGGCAGGGAGGTTGGCGTTGTTTGCCGAATCATGCCGAATTGCATGCCGGCGATATTTTATATCAAGATGACAGGCATTTGATTGTGCTTGATGTTTTGCCGGAGGATATTTTGGCGATCAAGCCGCGTACCATACAAGAAATGGGGGTTATTGCCCACCAGCTGGGCAACCGCCATTTGCCGGCGCAGTTCGAAGACAATGAGATGATTGTCCAATATGATTATTTGGTTGAAGAGTTGCTGAAGAAGCTTGCGGTGCCGTACGAGCGGCAAAAAAGAAAAATGAAAAAAGCCTTCAGACATATCGGTCATCATCATGAATGACGGCCAACTTTTATCAGTCATGCAGCTGTGCGACTCCAGTTTTCCTGTCGGAAATTTCAGCCATTCTTTTGGATTGGAGACGTATATTCAGGAAGGTGAGGTCAGGGATAAGCGGACGATGTCTGAGTGGCTCGCTGTCTATTTCGAGGGGCAGATGCTCAAAGCGGACGGGCTCGGCTGCCGCTTAGCCTACGACGAAGCTTTGGAAAAAGGAGATGAAGCCGGCTTTTTTGAGGTCGGCAGGCGTCTTGAAGCACAGTCACTGGCCAGAGAGTCAAGAGAGGCAAACAGGAAAATCGGCATGCGTTTTCTGCAGCTGGCGAGCGGGATGTTTCCGGACGATCGATTAGAAACCTATCGAGACAATGTCCAATCCGGTGATGCTTCGCCGCACCCGGCGCTTGTTTTTGCCGTACTCGGCCTCCATTTACAGCTCTCAATATACGAAACCCTCCTGGCTTACTTATATAGCACGGCTTCGGGATTAATCCAAAATGCGGTCAGAGGCATTCCTCTCGGACAAACGGCCGGGCAGATGCTCCTGCATGAAACGGCCGGCCGTTTCGGTTCGCTAGCCGGGCGTATTCTGGAACTTGATAGAGATGAATTGGGAGCCACGCCTCCCGGACTCGAAATGGCCCAGATGAGGCATGAACACTTAACAGTCAGAATTTTCATGAGCTAAATGATCCTGGAAAGGCGGGGTAAAATGGAACCTGTAAAAATTGGCATCGGCGGTCCGGTTGGAGCTGGCAAAACGATGCTTGTTGAAAAACTGACACGCCGTCTGGAAGATAAAATCAGCATGGCAGTCGTGACGAATGACATTTATACGAAAGAGGACGCCAAATTTTTAATGAAAAACGGGGTATTGTCGGCCGACCGGATCATCGGTGTCGAAACGGGCGGCTGCCCGCACACCGCTATTCGCGAGGATATTTCGATGAACGCCGAAGCGATTGATGAATTGAAGCGACGTCATCCGGATGTCGAATTGATTTTTGTTGAGAGCGGCGGTGATAATCTGGCGGCGACATTCAGCCCGGAACTGGTCGATTTTTCAATCTATATCATTGACGTTGCTCAAGGGGAGAAGATTCCGCGAAAAGGCGGGCAAGGGATGATTAAATCTGATCTCTTCATCATCAACAAAATTGATCTGGCGCCTTATGTGCACGCCAATTTGGAGGTCATCATGAACACGATACAACCGCTTTCCGCGGCAACAGGCCGTTCCTGTTTACGAATTTGCAAGATGAATCGGGATTGGATGATGTCGTGGGCTGGCTGGAAACCAACGCTCTGCTTGCGGGCATGGGTTAAAATCCGTTCTAAAGGCAAGGGGGTATTTGCCTGCCCGCTGCCTTCCGCATCCTAGATAACGAAAGGTCGAATGCATATGGACAGACGGACGGGCAGTCTTCAACTGGTCATGAAGAAAAAAAAGGGAAAAACAGTGCCCGAATCGGTTTTTTTTCAAGGTGCATTGAAAGTGATGCGCCCGTTATATTTAGACGACAGCGGTCAGGCCTGTTACATTGTATTAAATCCGGGCGGGGGCTATGTCGATGGGGACACCTATAAAATGGATGTCCGGCTTCAAGAGGGAGCAGAATTAATCCTCACGACTCAGTCGGCCACAAAAGTATATAAGACACAGAAAGAGGCGGTTTATCAAGAAAATTCGTTTACGCTGCAAGCGGGCAGCCTGCTGGAATATCGGCCGGACCCGCTGATAGCCTATCGCGGTGCGTCGTATTATCAGAATAGCGTGATTAGAATGGCGTCCCGCTCAGCGTTAATCTACGCGGATATTGTCACATCAGGGTGGCCTGTTGATCATCAGCCGTTTCCGTATCAAGAGATCCGGTTGAAAAATCAAATTTACATCGATGGGCAGCTTACGGTGCTCGATCACTTGAAACTAAGGCCCGGGGAACAGCCGCTCGGCAACATGGGTTTTATGGAGGGGTTTACTCACTTCGGCACGCTGTTCATGATTGCTGAAGCGACAGAAAATGACTTCGAGGCGTTGACGGAAACCCTTTATTCTTATCACGACACGTGCAAGATCGGTTTTTCACGTCTCGATGTTCCCGGTGCTATTGTGCGGGTGTTAGGCAATGATACAGGAACCATCGAGACGGTATTTGCCGTTTGTACGGAATGGATGAAAAAGAAACTGGAAAGAAAGATGGCAGATTTGCGGAAATATTAGGCGGTGCGGAAAAGCTGTGGATAGATGCTATGCCAGGGTGAAAGGCTGTCTTCACAAAAGGAGGGAATGATCATGGAAAGGAAAAATGTTTCCGGCTATAACTGGCGGCCTTATGCCTTAGCTTCAGCGGCTTTGCACGTTGCGGGCTTGTTTTTTTTATTGGCTGCTGCGCGTGTTTATCCTTTCATGCTGGGGCTGGGCTTTGTGGCCTATACGTTCGGCCTGCGTCATGCTTTTGATGCCGATCACATTGCAGCCATTGATAATATCGTCCGCAAACTGATCCAGCAAAAGAGAAATCCCGTGGGCGTCGGGTTCTTTTTTTCACTCGGCCACTCTACCGTCGTTTTCCTGATGGCCGTGATTCTTGGCCTGTCCGTTCGCTGGGCCGAGCGGCATATCGCGGCGTTTCAGCATGCAGGCGGCGTGATCGGAGCAACAATTTCCGGCATCTTTCTTCTTTTCATTGCATTTTTTTATAAATCTTGTCATTTTATTTGATCTGCAAAAAATATTTTTGAAGCTGCGTCGCCAGGCACTTGACGAATCGACGATTGAAAATCTCTTATTATCGCGCGGGCTCCTGTCCAGAGCATTTCAACCCTTTTTTAAATTGATCAGCCGCAGCTGGCATGTCTATCCGCTTGGGTTTCTCTTTGGGCTCGGTTTTGACACGGCCAGTGAAGTCGCGCTGCTCGCTCTTTCAGCCGGAGCAGCTAAAAGTGCAATGCCATTTACTGGCATTCTTTCTCTGCCGCTGTTGTTTGCCGCCGGCATGAACATGATGGACACTCTGGATGCAGTCATGATGTCGAACGCATACCAATGGGCGTTCGATACGCCGGTTCGAAAAGTTTATTACAATCTGACCGTAACGGCGCTGTCCGCTTCGGCCGCTCTGCTGATTGGCAGCGTCGAACTGGCCCAAGTGATGGCCGAGCAGTTCGGCTGGAAGGGTGCTTTCGGCAGCTGGGTTCAGGGGCTGGACCTCAATTGGCTGGGCTGCGGGTTAATTTTGCTTTTTTTGCTTTTTTGGCTTGTTTCCTATGGCATTTGGAAAATTTTTCAGATCGAAGAAAAATGGACAAATCGCGGTATTTAATAATAGGGGTCCAGAGAAAAAAACACGATTTTTGTACGCTAAGCAAATTTCGACATAAAAAAAAAACCGATTTTTCCTAAGGAATCATCGGCTTTAATTGAATAAGGGGTTCAGCCAAGATACGTGTAAAAATAGGTCATCGGCTTACTTTTATTTCCACATGTGAAGATATATGGTCCCTGTCGACTAAGGCTAATATTATACGCTAAGATGATTTTTGGAAAGAAAAGCCCTGAATTTTCTACGCTAAGCAGAAAATTCAGGGTTTTATTTTTAATGTTTAGTTAACTTATACTTTTTCAGTTATGTTATTAGATATCTGTTTTTCCTTAGCAAAAATAAAATAAATCGAAAGCAAAGAACATATTACTGCTAAAAGGAGATTTATCCAAATATCTTGTGCAATACCCCATGTTTTACTACCTATAAAAGAGCCTAATGTAAAACCAAGGAAAATGGAACTATTATTTAAAGCCATTACACTTCCTCTTATTTCACCGCCCCTAGAACCCATATTTGAAATGAATGCTGTATTACCAATCCCGGTTAAGAAAGTCCAAATGGACGTTAAACCAATAAATATAAAGGTATTTTTAGTTAAATAAGTGACTCCAAATAAAATTATAATAATAAAAAATTGGATAACCCATACCTGTTTTGAAATCTTAAATGCTGAAGCTTTTTGTAAGATAAATCCACTTACAATGTTTCCTACAAATCCTGTTAATCCTATTATAAAAAAGACAATTGTTTCCGAAGAAACAGACCAACCACCTTTGGAAGCTAACCAAGGATTTATAAAAGGATATACACTAAGGTAGGATGCTGATGCAAAGAACATACTCAATGATAATTTCCAATTTAAAGAGAGTGCTTTTTTGATATTTGAAAAATGAACTTTAAATGTAAAAGTTTTTTTCTTTAATGATTGTTTACCGTATACAAGGAATAAAAAGGAGACTAATATCGATAGGCACCCCATAAAAAGAAACATATCTGACCAACCAAAAATACCTGAAGCAAATAAACCTATTGGAACTCCCAGTACAGTTGCAAGATTAAAAGCGCTCATCATCCAACTTGTAACCATTTCTCTTTTACCTTGTTCAAACACTTCATTACAATAAGCCCATAAATTGGGGCCTAAGACAGCAGCTGATACACCACTTAAAAATCTAAGTAATAAAAATGAATTATTATTATGAAAAAGAGAAATACCAAAACAAGTTAATCCAAATATAATAGATGAAATAAAAAATGATTATTTTTCGCCCATAAATATCAGATATTGGTGCTAAAAATAATGCAAAAAATCCATAAGCAACAGAATACAAAAGTAATACCTAATGTCACATTTTCAGGGGAGGTATGAATATCGTTGGAAATTTGGTTAACTAAAGGTCCAATAACCAAATTATCTGTTCCTAATAAAAAGATCCCCATTAAAAATGAACTAATTAATATAAAGGAACTCATTTTTTTAGAATTCAACTTTAAGAACTCCCCCTTAATTATTAATTGTCTTAACCCATTTACAACCATTTTCATGTAAGGAATAAGATAATCAATCTAAATTTAGTTGTTCTGCAATTTTGGTTCGAAAATCAGCACAAAATTCACACGGTAATCTTAATGTAAGCTCTACTCCTTTTTTTGTGCGTTTTCTCTATAATTAAAAATCCCACACCGGTTTACATCTAAAGTGATTTTTTTATCATCCTCAGTAAATGTGTAATCTGAACCATAAACAGTCAAAACTTCGGCTAATTCTCTAATCACTTTAGCCTCTATTTCTTCTTGGAAACTTGATTTTTCTTTAATATTATCTGAAAACTGTTTGGCAACATAAACAGTCCATTCTTTTAATCTTTCAGGTCCTAAATACTTTTCAATAGCTGCTTGTGTTTTAAAATATACTCCTAACATTAGGGTTGCTTTTTCCTTATCTGTTAAATTAATCATTTGGCCATCTCCATTTCTAATTGTTTAAATGAGTCAAATACCATTTTTCTAATAGGATCAGGAAGTCTAGACCAATTGTTCGCTTCATCTAAATCAAGAACACGCGATAATTTCCATCCCACATAAGCTCCCAAAGAATTAAGGGGAGGCAACTTTTCAACAACCTTAATCATTAGATTTTCATTTTTTATTAAGTTCTTTAACCGATTTAATAATTTTTCATTCCATTCGTTGGAAGGAGAACTGTTTGTTGTTATGAAAATAATCACATTATCATTTTTCAGAAGAATGATATAGTTATAAATAATAGGATTGATAATATCATCTGCCCATAATATTTCTTCAATCATTTCTTGAGTAATGCCATTTCTACTAAACCGAATGACATCAATAGCTCTTCCTTTGTTCTAAAGTCGGTAAATTATTTCCACAAGTACATTTTGAATAATGAAATTCAACAAGATCACCCGTGCTATATCTAATAAGTGGTTTAGATAAGAAATCTAGTGTAGTTACAACCAGTTCCCCACTTAATCCATCTTTTGGTTTTAAAAATTGAGGCTCTTCGTCATTTTCTGTGGTACTCGCACAATTTTGTCGATGGACAGCCCATTCTAGTCCCTTCTTCGCCTAACCACTTAGCAGCGGATAACGCGCAAGGGTCAAGCGGGTTTGGCTTGACGCTTAAGCGCTATCTGCTAATCTATCCTGAGGCGAGGAAGGGACGGAGCCCGCACAATCCAACTGGACTCTGATCCTAAAATGGTCAAGATTTCGATAGCCATAAGCCATGCGCTTTCGGTTCTTGATTTTGTGGTTCGTGCCTTCTGTTCTCGCATTGGTGTAGGGTGCCCGAAAGTATTCCAAAATATGAGCTTGCCAATGTTTTAAGGTTTTGACAACTCGTGAAAAGAGGCAAACGGGCTTTTTTCAGCCTCTGCTATCCAGGTGTCTAAAAAGGCTTTGGCCTCTTCATAAGAAGACTGTTGATAGAGATCATAAAACCATTCTTTCAAGTAATAGGCATAGGCTAATTCGTCCGAGGCTTCGTGAAAAGCTTCCAGTTGATTCATTTGTTTTTTTCTGACAATCTAAATCGCCGCTTCAAGAGAGAGAACCGCCCTTTCTTTACCCCTTTTAAGGAGGGCTGGCACGTTTTGCGGACGCTATCCAAGGCATGGTTGATTTTTTGGACAACATGATACTTATCGATGACGATGGAGACATCAGGGAAAAGCTGAGTCACGGCGTGATAAAAGGGTTGCCACATGTCCATGACAAAGGTTTTAACGGGCCTAGCATCCAGTGTTTCAAGCAGAGATCGAGCGGCCTCCGTGTCTCGGTTGGCTCCCATCCGGTGCACTTTTCCCGTGAGAATATCCGTGATCACCGTTTCATACCGATGGCCTTTGCGAACTGCGATTTCATCGATGCCAACGACGCTTGACGGCGGTGTGTCGGACAACTTTTTGCCCGCGATATCGTAGTAGATGCGTTCCACGGTTTTATAACTCATCCTCATTTGCCGGCTGATCGAGCTGATCGTCGTATCTTGGCAGCGCAAGTAGATCGCCTCACGCAGACGATGGGTCTGATGCTTGTGGTGCGGCACAGAGGGAAGAGACTCGCTGAACACCTCGCCGCAGTTCAGGCATCGGTAGCGTCTGACATGAATCATCAAGTATAGGGGCTTATCCAAGGCGTCCAAGTCACGCACTCTACGCAGGCGCTGATCATGACTTTTAACATGCGAGAAACCGCACAACGGGCAGTGCACGGGTAAAGCTGTTGTTCTAACATCTAAAATGATCTTTTGATTTCGGATCGACTGTTTTAAAATCTCAAATTCAGGCAATCCTAAAGGTAAACGGATTTCCGTTTTCACTCGTAAATCCTTTGGGTTTGGCTATCCAAAGTATTGACAAGAATTTACGAGTTTTTTCATGCCCTTAAATAGTCATGTTTCACAGAAAGTGACCAAGAATCAAAATTGATTTTTATTTAGCAATTCAAGGTATTGACTGTTTTCAAAAACGTGTAAGTTTTTTTTTCTTTACAAGTTGCACTAATAGTTGAAGTTTCAGAGGAACCATATGAACCAACAGCTCCCCAACCACCTGTTAATTTTTCCATTCTATGTAAGAAACTTTTTCCACATTGTTCTCCAAGAAACAAAAATTTTTCTATATTTGGCTTAGGAAGATTATTTTTATGTGCATACTCAAATAATTCCATTAATCCAGATAGAGGACCAACGTAAACATTCGTTCCAGTTTCGGTCATTGTTCTTACGAGTCTTGAATGGTTACTTGTTACATGATCAATAAAGGGTCGGTAAGACATTATCCCATTGTATTCGGCTATTTTTTCAAATTGATAAGGTGCTGGCAAAAGGATTATTTATTAAAATAATCGCTACATCACCTTTCTCTAAGAATCCTGACCACATTTCACCAATATTGATCGTATTCCAAATATAGTCTCGTATTGTTTTAGGGGCTGGAACCGGATTACCTGTTGTACCGGATGACTCATAATAATGATAAAAATCATTAACAGCAATTGTTGCTCCTTTCATGCGATACTCCAGTAGCAATTTCTTATTGATAACTGGAATTTTTTTCTTCCTCAAAGACTACGGAATTATTACAATCCATGATTTTCTCTTTCAATTCAGGAGAATAAATTTCTTGATACATTGGAGCCTTCAAGGCGGTTTTGACCAATTTAAGCAGTTTATTTCTCTTTAACTCTTCTAAATCTAATTCATTCCTACTAACACTCCGAAACTCATTTAAATGTGTTTCACAAAAGCTTTCCATTTCTTTACTTATCGACATGCTACCTGAAAAGTACATAATCTTTTTCCTCCCTTTTCAAAAAATTAGTTAAATAATTAAATAATCATCGAACTATTTGATTGTGTTTAAAAAGTAGGGAATTAGTTTAGATATTATGTGATTAAATAGTTCAATAACTATTTAACTAAAAATCAAAAAGAATCCTTGCTACAAAGTATCAAGGAAATTGGGTAAGTATTTTTCAAACGTTTCTTTATTAATCGAAATATACCTAACTTGGCCTATCTTTCGTTCTTTGATTAATTCAGCATCACTTAAAATTCGAAAATGATAAGAGGTATTAGATTTAGATGATGATACTTTTTTCACCTACCTCTCCACAACTCATTTCATTTTTATTGAGATATATCGCTCTTATCATTTTCAATCGTGTAGTGTCTGAAAGTGCCTTAAAAATTTTAGTTCTAATTTTATCAGTATTTATTTGTTCAATAGTCATATAACTATTATACTTTTAATCACAAAAAAATAAAACAGCTCCTTACCAATTTAATTTTACAACTTTTTTACTTTAGTCACAAGGTAATTTACGAAATTTTTACATATTTTTTTCACCAGTTCATTAAAGGAATCGACTAGTTAAAAAATGTGTAGAGTATTATGATCTTTGTTTTTTTAAGGCAATACGTTTCATAATTTTTTTCAACATGATGGGGTAGCGTCAGGATTGAAATTTACAACGGTAAGGGAACAAATACTAATATATCAAGGTTTATGAGGTTTGTACCAATAGGGTTTTACTCTATTGAGAATGACGGATATAACAGTAGTTAAAGGGCTCTAAATGTCTCATATACATGTCTCAAAATCCCTTATAGTTGTTAAGTTAAGCATTTTTACTTCTTAAAATTGCTTAACGTTGTAAATTTAACGTTTTCCTGACCTCCCCCCAACATTAACATAAATATCTAAAATAGTACTGAAAACGACCGTTTATGGGACCAGAAATAAAAAACTACAAAACTATCATAAAAAGTTCTAAATTTAGGTACCAAAAACCATGTCCGAAAACACCCATGCTCCCAGTGAATCATCGACTTAATTGAAGGGGCCTTGAAAGGCTCTTTGGAAGGATCCCGCCGATCATTCTTCCTTAAATACAAAGAAAGACGGACAATCGGTATAGTGATTGTCCGTGCTTGTCCAAGAATCCGGTAGTTAGTTGACGACAAATTCGACGGTTACAGGATCGGCCGGATCAAGCGCATCGCCGCCGGGAATAGTAATGGCAGTCGTCGTGACTGTCGATACATCTGCGGTTTGGAGCATGCCGTTAATGTACAAAACATAATAGGCAAATGAACTAGGAAAGGCAGCCGCTGCTGCTCCTGAGTCATCGGTAAAAGTCGTTGCGGCGATGGCAAAGGTGGCGCCGGTTCCTGTTCCAGCCCCGATTGTGGAAGCGAATTTCCTGCTTGCGACAAAAGGTTTTACAATAGGCATCTGATTCCCTCCCTTTATGAAAGGTAAGCTGGGATAAGAGGAAACTCTTTGTCTCAGCTTAATATATCATATGCTGATCGTAGAAACATAGCATCGGATAGATGACATCCTGCATCTGTATATTTTTGCAGTCGGTTTTCGCCTTTTTTACATAAAACAGGAGCTGCGAAGCCAGATAAAATAGGGAAAACAGGATGCGCCCAATCTACCGGATCACTAGGCAAAGTGCGGATTTGTACGGCGCTGCCGTTTTAATGGTGAAGCGGCCGAACTGCGAGCATTCAAGGAGCTTGTACGGTCTGATCACCGGGTACCGGCGGTCAGCGGCTCTCGATTGTGGAATGGCTTTAGTATTTTGAATTTGGATTTGGACGAATGTCGCGGCAAAGAAAATCTGCTATGATAATAGTATAAAATGATAGCGTTTTTTCAAAAAAGGTACTGTAGAAAAATTATGTTCGACTGATGGGGTGATAGAGGTGTACTTTGGGGCAATTGAAGCCGGCGGGACAAAATTTATTTGCGCTATTGGCAATGAGAATGGCGATGTCCTTGTTACGAAACGAATAGCGACGGAGAATCCGAAAACGATCGCGGCGGTTGTCGATTTTTTTTTCAAACATTATAAGCTTTTTTCACTGGGTATCGGCTCTTTCGGTCCTGCCTGCGTGGATAAAGAAAGCCCGTCATATGGTTATATTACATCGACACCAAAACAGGGATGGCGAGAGTTTCCATTTGTACAGACAATGGAGGAGGCCCTGCATGTCCCGATTGAATTCAATACGGATGTGGGCGGCGCAGCTTTAGGAGAAGCCGTATATGGTGCGGCAAAAGGGCTCGACAGCTGCTTGTATATCACGGTCGGGACGGGCATCGGCGCCGGAGCGGTTGTAAAAAACAGTCTGCTTCAGGGGCTGTCCCACCCGGAAATGGGGCATCTTCTTGTCAGGCGGCATCCTGATGATCATTTCGAGGGCGGTTGCCCATACCATAAGGATTGTCTGGAGGGGCTTGCCTCCGGAACAGCGATTGAGGCCAGGTGGGGGAAAAAAGCATCGGAACTTACCGGGCAAAAAACAGTATGGGAAATGGAAGCCTATTATCTTGCTCAAGCTTTGATGCAGTATGTCCTGATCCTCTCGCCCAAGAAAATTATTATGGGCGGCGGTGTAATGAAACAAGAACAGCTTTTCCCACTCATACGCCGAAAGCTTCAGGAACTGCTCGCCGGTTATGTGCGTCTGCCGGAAACAGGTGAAGAGATCGAAAACTATATTGTTCCGCCTCTATTAGGAAACCATGCCGGTATCACCGGTGCTTTAATCTTGGCAAAAAAAGCGGCCGGGGTGAAATAATCGGCTTATTAGCCGCGCACTCTCAGGCTTTCAGCGCTTTTAATGCTGCTTGAGACAGAATTTTGATGCCTGAATAGATGGCACGGCGGTTAAATGTCATTTTGGGATCGTGGAGGCCGGGTGTCAGTCCGCAGCCCAGGCCAAGCATTGTTGCTTTGACATTCGGGTATTTCAGGGCGTAGTGGTGAAAATCCTCGCCCCCCCGGTTGTCACAAGCGGCTGATCAGGTTTTGCGACCCCAGTACATCAGCGATAGCGGCTGCCATAATTTGTTCGGCTTCGCGGTTAAGTTTTGCGGCAACAACGCCGTGATTGATCCGGATCTCTATAGGGACCTTGTAGAAGTCGCTGACTGACTCGATGGCCGTTTTGACGTGTTTGATAAGAGCCGTCATCACTTCATTCGTTTGTGCACGGACATCCAGGCTGAAGGCCGCTTGTCCGGGAATAATATTCGAGCTTGAACCGCCCGCCTGCAATTTGGTCATTTTGACGGAATAGGGAATCATCGGATCAATATGAATGTAGGCTAGTTCGTGAACGAGCATAGAGGCGACTTCGATGGCGTTCGTTCCGAGATGGGGCTTTGCCGCATGAGCATCGTTTCCAACGATGATCCCCTCGATGGTTTGACTCGCGCCATGTAAGATGGCAGAAGCTGCCCTTCCGTCTTCCGTTTCCTGTTTTGGTCGGAGATGGACTCCAAAAAGAAATTTCACACCATCCAATACACCTTTTTCCATCATTTTCAGAGCGCCGGTGCCTTTTTCTTCGGCAGGCTGGAAAATAAACCGTATGGTGCCGTGCGGGAGGCGCCCGTCTCTTTCTAATTGGGCCATATGCTGCATGACGCCGATCACCATTGTCATGTGGGCGTCGTGGCCGCAGGAGTGATTGGCACGAAAGGTTCCGTCGACTTCCTGCCATAATGCGTCCATATCGCTGCGGACCGCAACAATTGGAAATCCGCTGCCTATTTCAGCAACGACTCCGGTGCAGTCATCAAATGTCCGGGTCCTGAGTCCGTACTCTTCACATAACCGCTTAATATAAGCTGTCGTGTGTTTTTCTTTCCAACTGATTTCGGGATGCATATGCAAATACTCAAAAATCTCCATCACATCTATTTTTGCCGTTTCATTCATTGCATAAGCCATTTGATAAACTCCTTTTTCCAACATTGTATGCCGCTATTCTTTTCATCTTGGTTCGTCAAGTGCTTGTTCTTATGGTGGGGGAAGCAGGCTGGATCACGATGCGCTCTCTTACTGATCAAGCGGATCGAAAGCCGGTTTATATTTATTCATGATGTCTATGCGCGGATAAGAAAAAAAATAGCATTGGCAACTATACAAAAAAATTATGAATGTTTAAATATTACAACAGTTGTGGTTTTTTTTAGCAATGGGCAATTGCTTAATTGTACGAAAAACATTCCGGACTGCTGTGTCAAAATTTAAAAATTGGCATACATTGTTGTTATGGAATAATATGTGCAGCGGACTGTTCTTGTCCAAATCAAGCAAGAATGGATTTCCCCGGCTAATAGTGAACAACCTGCTTCTTAATATAATTTATGCCGAAAAGTTTGAAAAGCCACAGATCGTCATTTTTTTTATTGAAAAAAGGATATATGCATAGAATGAACGGGCATCCATACATAGGGTGAAACTTCAATCAGTGGGGGCTTTCTTCTATCCCCACTGATTGTTAGTAGAACCAATCGGGCTTTACGGGCAGTTATCTTCCACCTGTGCTTCTTCGAATTCATTGAAGCCTTGAGGTGGGAGTCTACTGCCCGTTAATGCGGGATAAATGAAGATGATTGGATCGATGGGAACAGAAGGCCGTCCTGAAAAATTTAAAGGGCGGCCGAACGTCTTTTGTGTTTATAATCAATCACTTTGACGGTGTTCCGATAGTGCTCAAATGTGATGGTGTCCCGGGCAAAAGCCGGGTAATGCCTGCCGAAATAGACATTTAGCGCGACTGTGTAGCGAAAATGGTAAAAAAACCGCCTGGTGCAAGGTTTTGAATATGCACGAGTTTGACTTGGTTGAAGCGAACACCTGAATGCGGTCCATAATGCTGACGGACCGCTTTCTCGACAGACGGGGTGAGCAGCGAACCGACAAAAGCCGGCGGCATCTGTGCCGAAAGCCGGGCATCGCCTGATGCCGCACGAGCGTCCGGTACAGTGCCGAACGCCGCTCCAATCGTTAACATTATTAACTAAGGTTAAGCTGGATAAAATGATGAATGGGCGCATTTGAAAGTCCCCTTTTTTTTCTTATTTTGAGACGGTCCGCCCATTTTTATTCGCCCGGACCCTCGCGCGGGGCAGGCCGGTATGCCGTTTTTAAGAAGGGGAAATGGAGGTTGGGCCCGAAAATGGAGCGTTCAGGCTCGAAAATGGAGCGTTCAGGTCCGGATGGTGCATCGGGGCTCGAAAATGGAGCGTTCAGGCTTGAAAATGGAGCGTTCAGGCCCGAAAATGGAGCGTTCAGGCCCGAAAATGGAGCGTTCAGGCTTGAAAATGGAGTGTTCAGGTCCGGATGGTGCGTCGGGGCCCGAAAATGGAGCGTTCAGGCCCGAAAATGGAGCGTTCAGGCCCGAAAATGGAGCGTTCAGGTCCGGAAATGGAGCGTTCAGGTCTGGAAATGGAGCGTTCAGGCTTGAAAATGGAGCGTTCAGGCCCGAAAATGGAGCGTTCAGGCTTGAAAATGGAGCGTTCAGGCCCGAAAATGGTGCATTCAGGCTTGAAAATGAAGTGTTCGCGACCCAAAATGGAGCGTTCAGGTCCGGATGGTGCATCGGGGCTCGAAAATGGAGCGTTCAGGCTTGAAAATGAAGTGTTCGCGACCCAAAATGGAGCGTTCAGGTCCGGATGGTGCATCGGGGCTCGAAAATGGAGCGTTCAGGCTTGAAAATGGAGCGTTCAGGCTCGAAAATGGAGCGTTCAGGTCCGGATGGTGCATCGGGGCTCGAAAATGGAGCGTTCAGGGCTTGAAAATGGAGCGTTCAGGCTTGAAAATGGAGCGTTCAGGTCCGAAAATGGAGCGTTCAGGCTCGAATTATTGGAGCCGGTCCCGGTTTGCCAGCCGGCAGCTTTTTAAGGCCGTATCTCTGAGGGCAGAGCCTTATTTGCCGGTCTGCCGCTTGATTCGAGGTTTTTTAGAGGGGCGAAGCGGTGATTCCTTCTTGTTCGAACGCTTGGCGGATTCTTTTGGCAAATGCCAGTGCATGAGCGCCATCGCCGTGAATGCAAAGGGTATCGGCCTGTATTTGAATCCTATTCCCTTGGACGGTGCGAACCGAACCGTATTTCACCATTTCGAGAGCCTGACGAAGGGCAGCGTTTTCATCTGTGATCAAGGCATTCCTATTCCCGCGCGGCGTCAGGCTGCCGTCTTGTTGATAGGTGCGATCGGCAAATACTTCGCTCGCCGTTTTCAGCCCGGCGGCCCCGCCGGCTTCGATAAGCCGGCTCCCCGAAAGGCCATATAAAACAAGAGAAGGATCGAGGGCGGCGATGGCCCCGGCGATAGCCGCAGCCAGTGTCATCTCTCTTGCAGCCATATTGTAAAGGGCTCCGTGGGGTTTCACATGCGATAGACGTCCTCCTTCGGCATGAACGAACGCTTGCAGGGCACCGACTTGGTAAAGGACGATATCATAGACTTCCTCAGGGGAGAGGGCCATGCTGCGCCGGCCGAAACCGTTCAGATCCGATCCGGAAAGCCGGGATGCGCCCCGATTACAACGTTATAATGGAGCGCTCGCTTCACGGTCTGCCGCATGATATGGGGATCACCGGCATGAAATCCGCAGGCGATATTGGCCGATGTCGCCACTTGAAGCAGCCCTTCGTCGTTGCCTATGGTATAGGCACCGTAGCTTTCGCCAAGGTCGCAATTCAAGTCAATGGTCATCATATAAGTCCCTTCCTTTTTTCATGGATTCTTGCCGTTATAAATTCAAGGCGGGTTTCTTGATCAAACAACCTTTTTTGAGCATCCGTCATCGTCGTCATTTGAAACGTAATCCGATCGCCCGGCTTTGCCTGGGCAAGTTTCGGCAAGTCGGCGCTGATAACGTGGGCGATCTTCGGATAGCCGCCTGTCGTCTGCCGATCGGCCAGTAAAATGATCGGCCGGCCGCCAGCCGGAACTTGAATCGTGCCGGTCGATACCGGAGCGGAAACTAAATGAGCGGCGGTTGTCATTTTTAATAAGGGCCTTCCAGGCGATATCCCATTCGATTGGCTTGCGGGCTGATGGTAAACGGCTCCGCTAGCAGGCGTTCTTGTGCATTCCCAGCAAACAAGTCCCATTCGCTTCCCTTGATGATGTGAATCAGATGAGGGTCGCGATAAGGCAGTATGCTTGGAGCAACGGTCCATGGGGCAGCTAGAAAACGGGAGGCCGTTTTTATTGATTCAAAACGTCCCGCTGTTTGTGGACTGTTCGGGCGCTTTCCGATTGAAAGCACATCTTGGACGTGAAGCTTGCGGCCGTGAAAACCGCCGAAGCCGGCCGGCAAAAAAATGTGCTTCGGCTGCCGAGAATAACGGGCACCTCAATGCCGCCAGCGAATGCCAGATAGGCCCTGCAGCCCGTTTTAGGGTGACCAAATGTTAATGTCTGCCCCTTTTTGATCCATACCGGCCGATAAAGCGGAATGTTGCTGCCGCCAATTGCGGCCGTCAAATCGGCTCCCGCAATCGCTATCTGTTCCTCTGAATTAAAATAGAGGGATGGGCCGAGCAGTGTGATTTCTAGACAAGCCGCGTTTTCGTTATTGCCGACGAGCACATTGGCCAGCCTAAGCGCCCACCGGTCCATCACACCTGAGGGCGAGACGCCATTTTTTTGATAACCCGGGCGGCCTTGGTCCTGGACGGTCGTCATAAGGCCGGGCTTCAGGACGGTGACGGTCACAGCCGCTCTCCCCCTTTCCAATTGTTAAATTCGTTTTCATTAATTGCTTTAAAGCGGACGTGATCGCCGGCCCGCAGCAGGCTTGGCGGTGATTTCTCCGGGTCGAAGAGAGCGGCCGGCGTTTGTCCGATAATTTGCCAGCCCCCGGGAGAGGCGAACGGATAAACACCTGTCTGTTCGCCCGCGATACCGACTGACCCGGCAGGGACCGAAAGCCTCGGTTCAGCACGGCGTGGTATGGCTATCTGCTTCGGCAAACCGCCTAAATAAGGAAAACCGGGCAGAAAGCCGATCATAAAACCCGATAGCAGCCGCCTGAATGAACCGCGATCACGTCTTCAGGGGTCAGATGGTTGTAGTCGGCAACGGTCTGCAGGTCGGGACCATGCCTGCCGCCGTAACAAACGGGAATACAGACGGTCCGCCCTTTTTCCCCGGAAGAGTTACCGCTCGGGGACGGTCGTGCCATCATTTTTTTCAGCATGCCGGAAATAACGGCATAGGGAGAAGGGAATGGCAGATGGCGTAGGTGTTTTTTTTTCTCCTTTGTATTTATTAAGGGTTGAACTTGCTCCATGACGGCTCGAGGCCATTCCATTTCAGTTCGAACTTGCTCCGTTTGCCCGGCTGTTTTCCAGACAGCGATCGGATTATAAAAAAAAACGTGAAAGAAGTGTAGCCGCTGACGACGTCCGTCATCCCTGGAAGCGGCTGTGATTCCAGCATGCCGGCGAACTCCAAAACTTGGCTGTGAACGTGTTCATCAATTTTTTTTTCACTAAACGTGACAGTGACAGTGACGGCCGAATCACCTAGAGGTGTAATACGCCAATTTTCCAACATTTTTCGACAGCCCCCGCTTTTTTGTTATCATAGTGTCCGGTTTGCTGCTTTTACTATACCATGAACTGATGAGTTGTTTGTGTTTTGAAAGTGTAAAAAGGGTATTTAGAAACAGAGAGTCTCCAAATATCTGCAAATAAGGATAATAGCTGAAGGAGTTTT
Source organism: Terrilactibacillus sp. S3-3 (assembly GCA_030437565.1). Lineage (GTDB taxonomy): Bacteria > Bacillota > Bacilli > Bacillales > Sporolactobacillaceae > S3-3. The sequence goes on along the minus strand of CP129291.1, from coordinate 2,883,214 downwards.
AATAATTGCCGTTAACCATCAAATCATCGTGCCAGGCCTCATGACCCGTGATCAGGGGATGGCGGTAAGATGAGAACAAGCCTGCAAAATGATAGGAGACGCACGGCAGTGCTATTCAGTCAGCTGCCGCGATAAACTTGATAGCCCCACGGAGAAATAAGCAGCGGAACATGGTAGTTTTCACCGCTTTCGGATATATTGAAACGAATGGCGACAATATCGAGAAAAGGGGGGCGGCTTTGCGGCACGTTGCAGCGGCGAAAATAATCGCCGATGTGGAATAACAGTTCATAGGTTCCCCCGCCGCATTTCTTCCGGAGAAAGCAGCGGAGCATCGAGGCGCCCGTCGCCGTTTGTCGCCGCCGATTTCAGCTCTCTCACCGATGAGTCCGATAGCAGACAGACATCGACGCGAACATTTGCCGCCGGTTTTCCTTGCGTCAGATCGAGAATATGAGTGGTTAACTGTCCCATGTGACCACCTTCGCGTATTTTTTATTTGATCGTTATTGATTTTACGGGCTTACTTTTTCTTCCAAACGGAACTTGGCAATTTTATATATTTCCTCCAAAGCCCGTTCAAATTCCGCGCTTTTCGTCTGCTGAAGGCGTATCTTTATTTCCTCAAGAATATCATTTTTCGTTTTTCCGCGTACCGCCATGATGAATGGAAAGCCGAAAGCCGTTTCATAGCACCGGTTCAGTGCGTCAAGCCGAGCGGATTCATCACCCGAAAGTCTGCTGACCCCTGCCTGCGCTTGCTCGTTTTGCGACTCGCCGGCCATCTTTTTCTTTGTTCCCAAGGGGGTGGGATTGAATCAAAGCCATCTTTTCTTTTTCGGATGCCTCCTTGACAATTCCTGTCATCGTCTGAAACAGATCATCAAGGGAAGAAAATGGCCGCTTTGCCGCCGCTTTTTTCCGCTATCCACGGTGAATGTTCAAAAATGCCTTCAAGATGGGCCACGAACTGAGTGTACGCAGCATTATTCAAGTCTTCCAGCCGAATCATCGCCATCCCTCCTTTTAAAGATAAAGTGAAAAAGTAAATTTGCCGGCAGAGCTGTTCGGCGACCAGCGCGGCTAAATTTTTAAGCGAGCGAACGGAATCTTTTGTTACATCCTAAGTCATGTTTAATCAGATCATAAGCTAAGGAGCGGCAAATGTCATTGGTTAAATCGAACAAATGATTAGAAAAAAAGGGACAAGCTGTACATATGACAATGGCCATCGTAAAATTAAGAATAGAAACTTTATTATAAAAACCGTTGTAATATTGAATAAAAAGCTTCTACAGAGGTGCAGCTTATGGCGATGACTGTAGCCGATCTCTTCGACATTCCGGCTTTTGCGGGATTTAAAGTGATTGCCGGCCGAAGAGGCATCAACAGAGAGATTCAAAATATCAATATGATGGATGCCCCGGATATTATTGATTTTTTAAAGCAGAACGATTTGCTTGTGACATCGGGGTATCATCTCCGGGGAGATACGCCTTTTTTTGTTCAGTTAGTGAAACAAATGGCCGAGCTTGGCTGTGCGGCGCTTGGTGTCAAAACGCGCCGCTTTTTGGACGGCATCCCGTCGGAAGTCACTGATTTGGCAGACAAGCTGGCCTTTCCGCTTATTGACATTCCCAACAGCATCTCGCTCGTGGAGATCGTGAACCAGACGTTGAGTCATATTCTTGATATTCGGACGAAGGAACTGCGATTTGCCATCGACACACACCAGGAATTTACCGATCACATCATGAGCGGAAAAGGGACGGACAAACTTTTGGAAAGCCTGTCTAATCTCATCAATGTCCGGTGCTGCTGCTTGATCCTTACTTTAAACCGATCGCTTCAGCGCCGCTTCATTCAGACGTGCTGAAAGCGGCGGACGGCCTTTCCATGCTCGAAGACCCGTTTTTCCTGCCGAAGACCATTTACTCCTCGCTCACTTTGCTCGAGAACCATCGTACGTTTTCCATTTTTCCGGTTTATACATATGGGAAAAAACGCTGTTTTCTAGTGGTTGGCGGAGAGGTGCCATTTTCTGACCGGCTGCTGATTCTGACGATTGAGCAGGCGACCAACGTTCTGGCATTTGAATTAATGAAGGAAGAGGCACTGAAGCAAAACGAGCGAAAAGTCCGCAATGAATTTTTTACGAATCTTATTACCGAGGCTTTTTCATCAGAAAAAGAAACGATTAATCGGGCCAGAGAATTTGGATTGAAAAATAAGCAGGAGTATCTATGTATTGTCGGCAAGCTGGACATGAGCGAAAAAAAAAATGAGTTTTTTACTACTTATCAGATGGAAACAAATCGCGTGTATGAATGCTTGGAGGGGGAGATGGCGGGTCTTCCGCTGCCTGCCCACTTCTTCGTCAAAGGTAATTTTTGTGCGATACTCCTCGAGATGGGCGGACCGTGGGAGCGTATTCAATCGGTGATTAGGCAGCATTTACGAAAGATACAGCAAGACGTGGAGCGGCTGTTTTCACGTACGATATCTTTTGGCATCAGCAATGTCAGCCGCCGTCTCCTCGATGTTCCGGCCGCATACAAGGAGGGGACGGATGCGCTGCAGACGGGGCAGCGCACCGGGCATCCGGCCTTTATTCAGACGTACCAGGCGAAAGACATTATGGAGGTTTTGCGCATGGTGCCGATCGATGATCTGAAGGAGCTTTATATCGATTCGCTGCAGCAGCTGGCCGATCCGCACCAAGACGAGGATCATGTGCTGCTGCATACACTATTTGTCTATCTTGAGACGCATTGCCAGATTTCCGAAACGGCGAAACGGCTCTACGTGCACCGCAATACGGTCATTTACCGGATCGAAAAATGTGAAAAATTACTGGGCCAGGATTTGAAGGATCCGGATACGACATTTCGGCTTCGATTTGCGCTTAGATTAAAGCCGCTGCTGGATGAATTATTTGGCCCGCAGCAGTGACAATACCGCGGCTTTGCTATTGGTTATATTGACTAATTAAATGAATGAATGATTTTTAGTAGGATCGCCGATGGTATCCATTCCTGATTTTGTTAAAATAAATACAATCTTATCAATGAATGATAGATCAGTTGACAAAGGAAGAAGGAACGGGTGCACATGAATGCCAGATCGCAGCTAACGATGAAAGAGGAAGTCGAAGAAATGATCGAATGGCTCTCCTCATTTGGCCGTACGGAAAATGAGGGTGTCACTCGTTTGCTGTATCAACCCTCTTGGGTCCTTGCGCAGCGGGCGTTGAAAGAAAAGATGAAAGACATGGGGTTCTCCGCCTATTTTGACGACGTCGGCAACCTGTACGGCCGCTTGAAGGGGACGGAAGAACAGAATCAAGTGATTTTGACCGGTTCCCATATTGACACGGTTGTGAGCGGCGGAAAATACGACGGGGCATTCGGCGTCATCGCCGGTCTTATTGCGACAAAACGATTGCAGTACCTGTACGGGCCTCCTAAGCAGACGATAGAAGTCGCCGCACTGTGCGAGGAGGAGGGCAGCCGCTTTCCGCTCGCATTCTGGGGATCGGGCAGCGTCACCGGAAAGTACCATTTTAAAGATATTCGGCTACTTGCAGATTCGGCGGGCACATCATTTATTGACGCGATGCATGGGGGCCGGTTTTGGACAGGGGAAGTATCCGCCGCCGAGGCGCCAAGATATTGCCTGCTTTGTCGAAATGCACATTGAACAAGGTTTGACGCTTGAAAGAAAGAAAAAGCAGGCGGGCATTGTCAGCCACATTGTCGGCCAAAGGCGCTACACGATCGATATTACCGGCGAAAGCAAACATGCCGGCACGACGCCGATGGAGCTGCGCAAAGATGCTTTGGGCGCCGCGGCAAAAATGATTGCGTATGTCACTCAGGCTGCCAAAAATGGACAGTCCGGTTTGGTAGCGACGGCCGGCCATATCGAGGCAAAACCCAATGTGGCGAATGTGATCGCCGGCGAAGCGCGTTTTACATTAGATATCAGACATCATGAACAAGCGGTGCTGGAGATATTTTGTTCTGAAATTTTAGATTACTTTAACCGAGTTGCGGAGCGCGAGCGGATCCAGGTTAAAGCAAACAAATGGATGGACGTCCCGCCGGTAAAAATGGATGAAAAACTGACAGCGCTGGCACTCGAGGCGGCGCAAGAAACGGGTGTTTTCATTTGAATCCATGGTCAGCGGCGCCGGGCATGATTCGCAAGTTTTCGGGGTGTACTGCCCGACATCGCTTATTTTTGTACCCAGCCATGGCGGAATCAGCCACTCGCCGAAAGAGTTTACAAGAGCCGAAGTTTGGAGGCCGGTGTACGGGTATTGATGGCGCTGCTTCACAAGCTTGCTTATGAATAGAATGGGGCGGGGAAAGATCGGCCGGTTTCATTCCGTTTTTGCGTCAAAACCGGCAGAAAGCATAGAAAAGAGGAGAAAAAGATGACAGCGAAAGCATTATCCGTACCGCTGCGCACGATTATGACACCAGGGCCGGTGGAGGTCGATCCGCGCGTTCTAAGGGCGATGTCGATGCCGATTCTGGGCCAATTTGATCCGGCATTTACAGACATCATGAATGAAGTGATGGCGCTGATCCGCTCCATCTATCGGACGAAAAATCGTTGGGCCTACCCGATCGACGGGACATCGCGCGCTGGCAGCGAGGCTGTGATCGCCAGTTTAATTGAACCGGGAGATAAGGTTTTGGTCCCGATTTTTGGCAGATTCGGCCATCTGTTTGTGGAAATTTGCCGGCGATACGGGGCGGACATCCATACGATGGAATGTCCGTGGGCGAGGTCTTTGATCCTGAAGACGTGATTGATGAAATCAAACGTGTGAGGCCGAAAGTGGTCGCACTTGTGCACGGAGAAACATCCACAGGCTGCATGCAGCCGCTTGAAGCGATCGGCCGTGCCTGCCGGGAGATGGATGTCCTGCTGGTTGTCGATGCCGTTGCCACAATCGGCGGCACCGATGTACGGACAGATGACTGGTGTTTGGACGCCGTGATCGGCGGCGCACAAAAATGCCTGTCCGTGCCGCCCGGGATCGCGCCGATCACCTATAATAATCGAGCTGAAAAAGTCATTTTGGCGCGAAAAAAAAATAGAGCAGGGCATTCGGACGGCGGCTGATCGGGCCCCTGAGGCCGGTCACGTTCCGATTACAAGCAACTATCTTGATTTGAGCCAACTGCAAGATTACTGGAGCGATCGGCGGCTGAACCACCATACCGAAGCGACATCCATGATCTATGCGCTGAGGGAAGGGCTGCGGCTTGTCCTTGAGGAAGGGTGGAAAACCGCTTCGCCCGCCACCGCCTCCATGAAAAAGCGCTGGTGGCCGGCATTGAGGCCATGGGCCTTGAACTCTATGGCGACAGAAGCTGCAAAATGCCGACCGTGACATGTGTCCGCGTACCGGATGGGGCGGATGCCGATGCCGTGCGCGCGCTGCTTCTCAATCAATTTGGCGTGGAAATCGCCGGATCCTTTGGTCCGCTGCAAGGCAAGATATGGCGGATCGGCACGATGGGCTACAGCTGCAGAAAAGAAAATGTCCTGTTTGTGCTCGCCGGGCTTGAGGCGGCGCTCATTCGCTGCGGCGTGTCCGTGAACCGCGGCGATGGCCTGCAGGCGGCGCTCGACAGCTATGACAGAGCCGCAGCGGCCATAGCGGATTAATAGGCGAGACTGTTCTGCTGAAACAGAAAAAATTTCTAATAAAAGCGGGTGAAAAAGATGCATTATGATCTATTCATTAGAAACGGCGATACGGTTCTTGAGACAGGTGTTAAAAAAATGGATCTGGGCATCAAAGACGGCAAGATTGCGGCGATCGGCGCCGAGCTGGAAGGAAGCGCCAAAGAAGAGTTGGATGCGGAAGGAAAAACCATTTTTCCAGGCATGGTGGATGTCCATGTGCATTTTGATGAGCCCGGCCGCGAGTATTGGGAAGGCTTTCATACCGGCTCGTCCATGCTGGCGGCAGGCGGATGCACGACGTTTTTTGACATGCCGCTGAACGGCATCCCGTCAACCGTGACAAAGCAGGCTTTGCTGGACAAGGCGAGTATCGGGGAAGCGAAATCGCATATTGATTTTGGTTTATGGGGCGGGCTCGTGCCGGGACATCTGGATGATCTCGAAGAACTGTCCGATTCCGGCGTGATGGGTTTCAAAGCTTTTTTATCGCCGTCGGGTAATCCGGAATTTGAGTCGGTCGATGATGAGACGCTCTTAGCGGGGATGGAAAAAATAGCCGAACTGGGCGGCATCCTCGCGCTTCACTCGAAAGCGCGCCGATCGTCACCTTTTTGCAGCAGAAAAAAGAAGCCGGGGGATTGATCGGGATCGATGATTATGCAGTGTCACGGCCGGTTCAAGCGGAAGTGGAAGCCGTCTCACGAGCGATTCTGTATTCTGAGATAACTGGATGCCGCCTGCATTTTGTCCACATCAGTTCGGCCCGGGCGGTTGACGTCATTCAAGCGGCGAAAAGAAAGGGGCTGGACGTGTCGCTTGAAACATGTCCGCATTATTTGCTGTATAACCATGATGATTTCCGTAAACTTGGCGCGGTCGCCAAATGTGCGCCGCCGCTGCGCTCGAAAGAAGAACAGCGCGGGGTCGTCGGCCGGTTGATTGACGGCAGCATCGACATGATTTCTTCCGACCATTCGCCATGCGAGTGGAAGGACAAGGTGAATGACAATATGTTTAAAGTATGGGGCGGGATCAGCGGAGGCCAGTTCTCACTGATGAGCGTGATCGAACTGGCTGGCTCTGGCGCATCATGTGCCGCTGAAGAAGGTGGCCGAATGGACGGCGAAAGCGCCCGCCGAACGCTTCGGCCTTGCCGGCAAAGGGGCGATTGAAATCGGAAAAGATGCCGATTTGGCGATTGTCGACTTTCATGATTCAAAGACGATTGAGAAAGAGGATCTCTATCAAAAAAAAAACGGTTCAGCCTTTATGTCCATCACACGTTTCCATGCCGGGTAATAGAAACAATCAGCCGCGGCCGGATCGTGTTTTCATCCGAACAGTCAATCAATGATGATGTGAAGGGGCACTGGCTCACGCCGGCGGCACGGCCGGCTTTGCACAGTGAGGCATGATGTTTCGACCTATGAAAAAGCCGCGCTGGCTTCCAGATCCTATCCGGAAGCCGGCGCGGCTTTTATGCAGACTCTACGCGCAGTGGAAAATCGCTTTTTTCAACGTATTGGCGAGTAAAGCAAAATCTTCCTCCGTCGCCGACAGCGGCGGGGCGAGAATAAGAATGTTGTTTGAATCCGGCAACGGTATCGCCGTTTTTGCCGATGATCACCCCATTGTCCGCGCAGTAGCCGACGATTTTTTTTAACAAGGAAAGCGGGGCGGGTGTTTTGGATCGTTTGTCTTCGACGAGTTCGATTCCCATGATCAGCCCTTTGCCGCGAACATCGCCGACTTTCGGATGTTCTTTCAGTTCGGAAAGGGAAGCAAGCAGCTTAGCGCCCATCACTCGCGCTCGTTCGACGAGTTGTTCTTCTTCCATAATTTCAAGGTTTTTCAGAGCAACCGCACAGGAAGCGGGATGGCCGCCGAATGTGTTGACATGGCGGAAATGATCGTATGCGCCGGTTCCTTGAAACTTATCAAAAATTTCCTGGCGGACGGCGGTGGCGGACAGCGGCAAATAACCGCTTGTGATGCCTTTAGCCATCGTGACAATATCCGGCTGAATGCCGTCGTGCTGAAAACCAAAATTTTTGCCTGTGCGTCCGAAACCGCAAACGACCTCGTCGTCATAATCAGCAGCAGAACACCATGTTTCCGGCAAATGTCTGCCACCTTTTTCAGATAGACAGGATGGGGCACAATGATTCCGCCGCCGGTGATCAGCGGTTCCATAATCACGCCGGCGATGGTTTCCTTTCCTTCCCAAATGATCGTTTTCTCAATCTCCAATGCGCATTGCAGATTGAATGCTTCAACGGACTGGCCCTCGGGCCGGCGATAGCTGTCCGGCGGGGCGACGTGCAGAAAACCGCCGGTCAGCGGTTCATATTTATATTTTCTCTGCGACTGGCCGGTAGCCGAGAGGGCGCCGAGCGAGGCGCCGTGGTAGGCGCGGTAACGGGAAATAAATTTATAGCGGCCGCCTTCCCCGTTCTGTTCGTGATATTGGCGGGCGATTTTGAACGCCACTTCGTTGGCATCCGAGCCGCTGTTTGAAAAGAAAATCTTGTAGCCGCCGCCGAGCCATTCATTCAATTTGGCGGCGAGCAGGATCGCCGGCTCGTGGCTTTCGTCAGCGGATAATAGGCCAGTTTCTTGAGCTGTTCATAGGCGGCGCCAGCGAGTGCTTCCCGTCCGTAACCAACGTTGACACACCACAGGCCGGACACGCCGTCAAGGTATTTTTTCCCACTCCGATCCGTGATCCAGGCTCCTTCAGCGTGGTCGGCAATCATCGGGTCGGCATCTTTGCTGTAAGGCATTACATGGTGCCAGAGATTGCCGCGATCAAGTTCCAATAATGATTTTGTGTCGGCAGAAGACATTTTTTTTTCCATTTGCGAACACTCCTCGTTAACAAGTTTCTAATATTCTTTAAATTGTTTCAAATTATATATAGTATCGCTCTAATCGAATATTCCGCTATTAAACAATTTGTAAAAAAATGAGCTTTGCTTTTTTACAGTGCTTAGGGAGAAAACGGGTGTGGGAAGCGAATGGGTCATTCATCCGCCAAGCATTGGAACGGTCTTACCCGTAAAAGGTTGAGGAGCTGCTTGGAGAGGATTTTATGTTGCATGGAAAAACGGCTGACTATTGAAGTGGCGACTTTGCTGCCTGCAGGAGAAAGCCAAGTTAAATGAACGCAGCAATCTGCAAAACTTGATTCGCCCTCCATTCGAGTTGAGGTCGCCCCATTTTGAGTGAGAGTCGCCCTATTTATAATCAAAGTTGCCCCATTTGGTTGAAGTCCGGTCACATAGGAAAGATAAATTTAGCAAACGACCGGCTTTTATTTTTTAAAAGCAAACCCGGACGCTCAGAATAGAAAAAGTTAATTTTTTTTTTTTTGGACCAAATTCATCATGCTATAATTTTAATAGACTCTTAGATAGAAGACGGCGCCGCGGGTGACTGGCGCTGTTACAAACGCAATATGGCGGTTTGTTTTGACTGAGGGAGGGGCCTTTATGAAAAATAGAATACCGCTTTTTTTAAAACCAGATTTTAAAGAGCGGATTTGGGGCGGAACAAAATTAAGAGAGAGTTTCAGTTATCGGATACCGTCCGATACGACCGGCGAGTGCTGGGGGATTTCGGCGCATCCGAACGGCCCGTCAGTCATTAAGAACGGGCCGCTTGAAGGACTGACTCTTGCTGAAGCCTGGTCGTCGCACCGGGAACTTTTTGATCACTACCCTAGCAATGAATTTCCGCTTCTGACTAAAATCTTGGACGCGAAGACGGACTTGTCCGTACAGGTGCATCCGGATGATGATTATGCGAGAAAGCACGAGCATCAGCCTTTTGGTAAAACCGAATGCTGGTACATTATCGATTGTGAAGCGGGAGCGGAGATTGTGTACGGCCACCGGGCCAGTTCGCGTGCAAACTTTCAAAAGTGGGCGGCAGAGGGAGATTGGAGCCGGCTGCTGCGTAGAGTTAAAATCAAGCCGGGCGATTTTTTTTTTGTACCAAGCGGAACGATCCATGCGATTTGCGGCGGCAGTCTGATTCTCGAAACGCAGCAAAGTTCGGATATCACATATCGCGTTTATGATTATGATCGCAAAGGTGCGGACGGCAAAAAACGTCAGCTGCATCTGAAACAATCCCTGGACGTCACAATGTATCCTCACCGCGATCCGGATTTAACATATCACGTTAAGCATGAGTCCGAGGCGGTCTTTACCGAATTACTGCGTGAACAATATTTTACCGTTTCGCACTGGGATATCCGCGGGCATTTGGAGACGATTCAAAAAAATTGGCCGTTTCTCTTAATGAGTGTGATCGATGGCAGGGGCGAATTGCGGATCGAAAGCGAACATTATCCAATAAAAAAAGGCGATCATTTGATTATGCCGTCGACTGTCGACCAGTTTTCAATTGACGGGGTTTGCGACTTAATTGTTTCAAGCCCGGTCTAAGGATGCCGGATGATGAAGGCCGGCGCTCGGTACGGAATATTTTTGATGAGATGACGTGATGGAGGACGATACGATGACGACCATTCAACCAACGATAACGGTCATTGGCAGTTTGAACATGGATCTTGTTGTTCGAACTGATCGGCTGACGCAGCCCGGCGAAACTTTGTTTGGAAAAAACGTTTGAAATGAATCCCGGGGGCAAGGGGGGCTAATCAGGCGGTGGCAAGCGCCCGCCTGCAGGCTTCCGTAAACTTGGTCGGCTGTGTGGGCGGCGACTTGTTTGGCCAACAACTGCTGGAACAGTTAAAAGCAGAACATGTCAATGTTACCCATGTTAAAGCCTTGCCGGAAGAAAGAACAGGTGCGGCGATGATTGTTTTATCCGATGGTGACAACCGGATCATTGTTGTTCAAGGGGCAAACGACAAACTTACCGAAAGCGACATTGATGAAGCCGAAGCGGTGATTGCTGAAAGTGATGTCGTGCTCATGCAACTCGAAGTGCCGATGGGCGTTGTTATCCATGCGGCCGAGGTGGCGAAGATACACGGCGTCAAGGTTGTTCTCGATCCGGCACCGATGCTGCCGCTGCCGGATAAATTGCTGCGAATGGTCGATTACATCACGCCAAATGAAGTTGAATATGGTTCTCTAAAAGAAGAGGAACGTCGGCACTTGCAAGAAAAGCTGATCATCACCCTGGGGGAGCGAGGCTGTGCAATTTTTCAAGATGGTATCCGGAAAATAATTCCGGGGGAAAAAGTGGAAGCTGTTGATACGACGGGTGCCGGCGATGCATTCTGCGGCGCGCTGAGCGTTCAGCTGGCAAAGGGCGAGCGGCTTGAGGATGCTTGCCGCTTCGCTAATCGGATAGGTGCTCTTGCCGCAACAAAGCGCGGGGCGCAGGGTTAAAGAAGGAACAGTACGAACATGCTTCAGAGAAATCGTGATAGATTCTACGAACGGAAAGCCAAAATCGGCGAGCGAGTATACATAGAATGGGGCACGAGTTCGATCCGGCGGCCGGCCCCGGCCTAACATACTTTTTATCCCGCATTAACGGGCAGTAGGACTCCCACCTCAAGGCTTTAATGAATTCGAAGAAGCATAGGTGGAGATAACTGCCCGTAAAAGCCCGCTTAGGAACACAGACTAAAGGCGCCACATCCTGTGGCAACATCTGTGTGACCCACGTCCTGTGGACCACAACAACAATCAACGGGGGATTAGCAGGCTAAAAACGCGACGTCCTGTCGCAACGCCTGCACTAGCACGTCCTGTGCGTCGAAAAACCCCCACTGATTGAAGTTTCACTTTATCGAAGCATCATATGAAAAAATGACAGAGATTGGCACCATCTTAATCGGACAGGAGCGGCTGCGATGCATGATAAAAATGAATCATTTCATGCGGCGTCGAGTGGCCGAATTTCCTGAACTCCTTGATAATATGCGCCTGATCGTAGTAACCGCACTCGAAAATAATGTCATCAATCGTCATCCGGTTGTCTCTAAGCATATTTAATGCAAATTGAAAACGGATGATCTCACAAAATAGCTTTGGCGGGATGCCGACATGCTCGATAAACTTGTTTCTTAGATTTCGAGTCGAGCATCCCAAAGTATCTGCCAGCAGGGAATATTGATTTTTCCTTTGCTCGAATAAATCATTTTTAGAGAATGGTTGATCAGAGCAGGGGTTTTTTCATTTTTATAGACCGATTGGCCGATCGTTTGATTAAACAGATTGACTTTCTTAGCAAAGCATGGCTCATTTGCAATTTTTTCCACAATTCGGTAATTCCCTTCAAATAGTTCTTCGAAGTCAAAAGACTGATCGATTAAGTCACGGATCGGGCATTTGATATCACCAAACATATAGCCTGGTGGTATCCTGACACCAAAGTAGTCAACATTATCACAGTCATAAAGAAAATATTGACTTTTAAGGATACTGCCAAATACTTTTGCTGCGGGCCGGGTTGAATTTCCAAAAAAGATGATGTCTATACAGCCGTCGGGTACCATCTTAATAAAGTTATTGCGATTTTTTTTAAGCGTGAATTGGTAAAAAAGCAGCGGTGAGTGATCCGTTTGATCACATTCTTTTTTTTCTATGTAGTTTCCGGTTTCTCTTCAAACCCGGGCTGGCGTCCCAAATAGTAATCAGTATCCACAGTATTCAAATTCGCCCACCTCATTTTAGCGGTTTTCATCACATGGATGCATTTGTTCCGATTTTTACAATAATAAATAAATAGAAAATTATAAAATATTTAATATATCAAACATTTTATACGATCAAGAGCTTTAAATCAATCAAATAGGGAGCTGCTGTCTATGAAACATCCTTTGCATGAAACGATTAAAGTTCAACACCCCTTGGAACCATTGACGGTTGAGGAAGTCGATTTGGCGGTTTCGATTATTAAAAAAGAAAAAAATCTCGACGATACATTTAGGATTGTCAGCCTTACACTCAATGAACCGGAAAAGTCAATCGTGTTGAATTTTAAAGAAGGTGACAGCTTCGAACGTGAAGCGGCATTGATTCTGCTTCATAACGAGGACGGCAGGACTTATGAGGCCATCGTGTCTTTAAATGATGAAAAAGTGATTGCCTGGAAGTATATCCTGGTGTGCAGCCCTCCATTATGTTAGATGAATTTTCCGCGTGCGAGAAAGTGGTGAAAAATGACTTGGGCATGCAGACCGCTATTCGCAAAAGAGGCATCGCCGACATGGATTTAGTGATGGTTGACGCGTGGTCGGCCGGAAACTTCGGCCTGAAAGAAGAAGAAGGCAAACGGCTGGTCAGAGCGCTTTGCTGGCTGAAAACATCGCCGGCGGACAACGGCTATGCGAGACCGATTTCCGGACTGTATGCTTTTGTTGATTTGAACAAAATGGAAGTCGTCAGCATCGTTGACAACGGGCCGGTTCCGCTGCCGCCAAGAGACGGCAACTATACACCGGATGCCGCCGGAAGAATCAGAGATGATATTAAACCATTGGATATTGTTCAAGCACAAGGCCCGAGTTTTCAGATTGACGGTCATGAAATCAGCTGGCAAAAGTGGAAAATCCGCTTTGGTTTCAATCCGCGCGAGGGGCTGGTTCTGCATACGGTCAGTTATTTTGATAAAGGCACCGAGCGGCCGATTCTCTACCGCGCCTCTTTATCGGAAATGGTCGTTCCATATGGCGATCCGACAGGCCCAATCAATCGTAACAATGCCTTTGATGCCGGTGAATACGGGATCGGTATGCTGGCGAATTCACTGGAACTCGGATGCGACTGCCTCGGAGAAATACGCTATTTTGATGCCGTGATGTCTGACAGCAAAGGCCACGCCGTCGTCATCCCAAATGCGATTTGCCTGCATGAAGAGGATTACGGCATCCTGTGGAAACATACCGATTGGCGAACGGAGCATGTCGAAGTCCGCCGTTCACGCCGTTTAGTCTTATCAAGCATTTCAACGGTTGGAAATTATGACTACGGGTTTTTTTGGTACTTTTATCAGGACGGGAGCATTGAATTTGAGGTGAAACTCACAGGGATTCTTCATACGCAGGCCCTGCCCCCGGGTGTTAAATCAAAATACGGCAACTTGCTGGCGCCGCAATTATATGGTGCTAATCATCAGCACTTTTTTAATGTGCGGCTCGACATGATGATTGACGGTATGAACAACTCTGTTTATGAAGTGAATACGGAAGGCGAGGAAAAACGGGAGAAGATAATCCGTTCGGCAATGCCTTTGTTGCCAAAGCTCGGCAATTAAAATCTGAATCCGAAGCGATGCGAAACTTAAATATCGAATCGTCAAGATACTGGAAAATTGTCAATCCGGAAAAGAAAAATATTGTCGGCGAGCCAGTGTCATATAAACTTTTTCCCGGTGAAAATACCGTTTCCTATGCGGCGAAGAATTCCAGCTTATTAAAACGGGCCGGTTTTATCAACCATCATCTTTGGGTGACACCTTTTAATAAAGAAGAAAAATACGCTTCCGGCGCCTATCCTAATCAACACGCGGGAGGAGACGGGCTGCCGAGATGGACAAAGGCGAATCGTTCGCTTGACAACACTGATATTGTTCTCTGGTACACAATGGGCCATCATCATATCCGGCCGGAGGATTGGCCGGTGATGCCGGTTTCTTATATTGGTTTCATGTTAAAACCGGTTGGCTTTTTTGATCAAAATCCGGCAATAGATGTGCCGCCGTCTGAAAAAAAGCACGGATCGCATTGTGAACACGAACACCATTAATCGGCAAACAGTCTGCGGCTTTTGGGCTTGAAGCTGTACCTTTATGAGCATTTTTAATACCTTTCACAGCCCCGATGCAGATGGATTTGAGATTTAGTCGTTTTCGAAAGTCTTTTATAAACCATTGAAAATCAAAGGAGGTATGCAAAATGTCAATCGCCAATAAAGAACTCGTTCAAAGTGATATTCCGGATTTATCAAAATATGGATATACTCAGGAACTGGACAGAACAATGAATGTGTGGCAGCTAACCGCATTTGGATTAAACTATATGGTGCCGATTGCCCCGGCTATAATATTTGGAATATTGCTTCAAATGTCCGTCGGTACCGTTGCTTTGCCTTTTTGTTTGCAGGCATCGCGATGCTGCTGACGGCGTTCAGTTATTCGGTGATGGTGCGCAATTTTCCGCTCGCCGGCTCGGTTTACAGCTATGTCGGAAGAGGCTGGAACATTCACCTTGGGTTCATCTCCGGCTGGGTTTTGACATTGGATTATATTTTGATTCCATCTGTCACCGCCGCAAGTTCCGCTTATTTTGCCCAGCAATATTTCCCCGTTCCTTATTGGGTTCTTCTCGCCATCTTTTCAGTCGGCATCGGACTGCTCAATTTGTTCGGTGTGGAATTACTCTCAAAAATGGGCCTCTGGTTATTGGTTATCGGCGAATTTGTCATCTGGCTGTCCATCTTGGTATGGGCCCATGCCGTGCAGGCCGACCATATGGGCACCGGCACTCTAATCAGTGCCGAGCCGTTTCATTTTTCCAGTTTCTCGGCTTTAGCCTCGGCGACGTCGCTTGCCGTCATCAGTTTTCTTGGCTTTGACGCGATTACGACACACTGCGCGGAGAGACGCGCCGCCCGAAAAAAAGGATATACCGAGAGCGATCTATTGGTGCGTCGGGATCGGCACACTCACAATGTTCGCCTGCGGTTATTTCGGCATGCTGGTGATTCCGGATTGGGCCTCACATATTCACAGCGAAACTTGGGTCAATACAGCTTTGTTCCAAGTTACAAGAATGACGGGCGGCGAAGGATTCACGATCTTTTTCACAGCCGGTTATCTGACTGAACTGGCCGTATTTAACTTGGTCGCCACGGCAGCCGGAGCAAGATTACTGTACGGCATGGGGCGGGACAACCTTTTGCCAAAGGCCGTCTTTGCCAAAGTAAATAAAAGATGGAAAACCCCTCACTGGAATATCATTCTGATTGTTCTCATCGAATTTGTACTAGGTGTCAGCGTCAATATCTCTACTTTATCTAACCTCGTTAACTACGGGGCTCTGTTTGCCTTCGCGATGTTGAATCTGTCGGTCATTTGGCTTTATTACATTAAGAAAAAAAGGGAATCACCGTTGTCGCTTGGCAGCATCAAGGGATGGAAGCCAAGCGGCTGGCGCCACATTCGTTATTTGGCTCTGCCATTGATGGGATTTGCGGTCATCGTCTATGTCTGGTCGAGCATGGATCATTTGGCGCAGATCATCGGTACGGGCTGGCTGGTCCTCGGCGCCGTGTTCCTGGCCGTTAAAACGAAGGGTTTCCGCGAATTGCCGCCGTCTTTGCAATTATGAACCAATGTTGAAAGGAGAATGGATGATGGTGTTATCTTTTGAAAATAAAACGGTTGTGGTGACAGGAGCGAGCAAAGGAATCGGCAAAGGCATCGCTCAAGCTTTCGCCGGCGCAGGGGCCAGTGTCGCCGTTGTTTCAAGACACAGGGAAGAAGCGGAATGTTCGGCCGCGGAAATCGTGGCGGGCGGCGGGAAAGCCTATGCCTTTGAAGGCGATGTCACAAGCTTGGAATCGATGAAACAGCTGGCGAAAAAGGTCAATGGCAGTTTCGGCGGAATAGACATCATTTGCGCGAATGCCGGTATTTTTCCAAGCGCATCGCTGGAAGACATAAGCGGCGCGGAGTGGGACGCGGTCATGAACACCAATGTAAAAGGAACTTTCTTTACGGTTCAAGCCAGTCTCCCGTATTTGAAACGGTCGGACGGCGGCCGGATTATCATGACATCTTCCATAACCGGACCGCTGACGGGCTATGCCGGATGGTCTCACTACGGCGCTAGCAAAGCGGCGCAGCTCGGCTTTATGAGAAGCGCGGCTTTGGAACTGGCGCCGCATGGCATTACGATCAATGCGATCATGCCCGGCAATGTCATGACAGAAGGCCTGCGGGATATGGGCGAGGCTTATCTGAACAGCATGGCGGCTTCCGTTCCGTTAAAGCGTCTCGGCACCATTGATGACATGGCCCATGCCGCCCTCTTTTTTGCCTCAGAGGGCGCCGGATATATCACTGGGCAGACGCTTGTGGTTGACGGAGGAGGACAGACGATCCCGGAAAGCCTGGATGCTTTTGGAAAAGAAAAAATCACTGAACAATAAAAAGAAAGGGAGCAGGCACGTATATATACAAATTCCCTTCATAGAAAAATAGACAAAGAGAAAAGCTGCCCCACAAGGATGATGGGGTGAGGCAAAAGGCTGTTTCATGGTCAAAAAGCGACTGATGAAACAGCCTTTTTCATAATTTCAGAAAATACAGGGTTGCAGCTTTTGCCTGTTCTTATTTATTTTTTTTTAAAAAGGCATATATCGCTGAAAAATCTTTTTGACCAAGGCCGTATTGTTTGGCCAACCCGTAAATGGATTTCACCGTGTTGGCAACGGGCAAGGCAAGTCCGTTTGAATAAGCGGTTTCTGTCGCGAGTTCGAAGTCTTTTTCCATACTCTCAAGCTTGAATTCCGTGTTATCGAAGCTGCCCTTTACTATTTTTTCTTTTTTTCCAGTTAAGAAAGGAGCGGCGACCGACCGCCGCCGAGAAGGGTGTTGATAATGTTTTCTTTCTCAAGCCCGAGGCCTTCGCCAAGGGCAATGGCTTCGGCGAAAGCGGTCATCGTTTGGCCGAGAAGCAGATTGCTCACTAGTTTCATGGCTGATCCGCTTCCGCTTTTTCCTTTATATTGGACAGACTGGCCCATGATGTTTAAGAGCGGCCGGACTTCGGCAAGATCATTCTGGCTGCCGCCAACGTAAAAAGTCAATTTACCTTCTTCTGCGGGAATAAGCGAACCCGCAACTGGGGCGTCGAGAAATCTAACACCTCTTTTTGCGGCCTCTTTTGCCATTTTAATTGAAAAAGCAGGATCGACCGTGCTGCAGTCGACCCAGAGACTGCCGTCTTTCATTTTATGCAAAAATCCTTCTTGACCGAGCGCCATGATTTCCACGGCTTTCCGGCTGGTCAGCATGGTGAATATCGTCTCGGCTTTTTGAGCGACGGCTTGCGGCGAATCCGCCCATTTCGCTCCTTCCTCAAGCAAGGGCAGGGCGCTCGCCTTGCTTTTTGTCCGATTATAAACAATCAATTTTTCTCCATTTTTCAAAAGTTGAGAGGCCATCCGTTTTCCCATCATACCTAAACCAATAAATCCGATCATTTTACCGCCTCGTTCTTGAAAGATTGAAAAAAATATGCGGGCATGGCCGGCAAACGTATTGAGAAGCCTTGCCATACCTGTTCTTGTGCGACCCGCCCGGGACTGGTGATCGCTTCCTAATAAAATCATCATAGCACAATTAATGAAAACGCCAAAGGTAAGCGGCCTAGTCGGACTGGGCCCGGTTTTGAGCCGACTCTTTATACAACTTTTTGAGATTTATTAACGACTTTTCATTGTTTATTTACAAGATTTCCGCTTTTTTATACAAGTTGTGCTAGGTTCGGTGTTTAGGCCGACTTTTTATACAACTTTTTGAGATTTATTAACGACTTTTCATTGTTTATTTATAAGATTTCCGCTTTTTTATACAAGTTGTGTGCTGGGCCTGGTTTTGGCCCGACTCTTTATACAACTTTTTGAGATTTATTAACGATTTTTCATCGTTTATTTACAAGATTTCCGCTTTTTTATACAAATTGGGCTAGGTTCGGTGTTTAGGCCGGATTGAAATGCCGTCAATATCGGATGACGAGGATAATGTCGGATAACAGATTTTTCCTATATAAGTCTTATTTTAAAAGAAGATTTAAATGTAGGGAGTAAGTGTTATAATGTTTACAGCTAAAAAGCCGAATGTTCACTGCCCTATGCGGAGATATTCATAATGGAGGGAACAGTGTGGTAAATATTATTGCAACTGCCGAGTCGATTCAGCAGGCAGAGGCGTTACTTGAAGCAGGGGTGGACACGCTATACGTCGGCGGCCATCCATTCGGGCTCCGACTGCCAAATGCTTTAAGCCCGGAAGAGATTGGACGCATTGCGGAGCTTGCTCATGAACGAAAACGAAAAGTAACGGTTGCCGTCAATGGTTTAATGCACAATGAACATTGATTGAGCAGCTTCCGGATTATTTGAAACAGCTGGCAAAAATAAAAAATAGATGCGATCACAGTCGGCGATCCCGGAGCCATTTTATTGTTAAAAGAGATGGGTCTGGATATTCCGTTTATTTATGATGCTCAGACACTGGTCACGTCCGCCGAGCAAATCGCTTTTTGGGTGAAACGAGGAGCAATCGGGGCGGTTGCTGCCCGTGAATTGACGTTAATCGAACTGACTGAGATTCAAAATCAGCTGGACGCGCCGATCGAGGTCCAGGTTTACGGGCCGACATGCATTCATCAGTCGAAGCGGCCGCTCGTCACGAACTACTATCATTACGCCAAGTTGCCGGAATCAAGCGATAAAGAGCGCGGGCTGTATCTTCGCGATCCCAAAGATGCGGAGAGCCAATATCCAATCTACGAGGACGAAAACGGCACCCATATTTTTTCAACCGAAGATTTATCGCTGATGCCTTATCTGGATGAGTTGTATAAAAACAATCTGCTCACCTGGAAACTTGACGGCGTACTGCTTTCGGGACAGCCCTTTGTCGAGATCGCCGCGCTTTTTGTTAAAGCAAAAGAAGCGCTGGAAGCCGGCAGTTTTGTCCCGGCCGCTTTCGATAATCAGCTGAAGGACTTGCAGCCGGCCGCGCGTCCGCTCGGAACCGGTTTCTATTTGAAAAATCCTGATGATGTGAAATAAAAAATCCGACGGCAGCTTTCAGGTCTGCTGCCTGAGTGACATAAAGTGACCATGACTTTTTTAGTGTTGAACTCGAACCGTTTCTTGGATTTGTCCAAGTCATGTCAATTATAAGAGAGGAAGCAAAAATGAGAAAAAAATAGTAAATAAGCCGGAAGTTTTGGCACCGGCAGGTAATCTGGAAAAATTGAAAATGGCGATTCGCTACGGTGCGGATGCTGTTTATATCGGCGGCCAAGCCTATGGTTTGCGCTCAAGAGCCGGCAATTTCTCTTACGAAGAGATGAAGGAAGGCATTGAGTTCGCTCACAATCGAAAGGCCAAAGTCTACGTGGCGGCGAATATGGTTGCCCATGAAGGCGACTCTGAGGGAGCGGGCAACTTTTTTAAAACATTAAGGGATATCGGCATCGATGCGGTGATTGTCTCCGACCCGGCGATGATTGCGATTTGCTTCGAAGCGGCGCCCGGGCTGCCTGTCCATTTGTCAACGCAGGCATCGGCAACGAATTATAAAACGCTGGAATTTTGGCGTCAAGAGGGGCTGGAACGCGTTGTGCTGGCCCGCGAAGTCGGGATTGAAGAAATAAAGGAAATGCGCCGGTACACGGATGTGGAAATCGAAGCCTTCATACACGGGGCGATGTGCATCTCCTATTCCGGTCGCTGCACGCTCTCCAATCATATGGCCAACCGCGATGCCAATCGCGGCGGCTGCGCTCAATCCTGCCGCTGGAAGTATGACTTATTCGAAATGGACGGCCCGACGCCGAAAACATTAATTCCCGTCAATGCCGAGCCGTTTTCGATGAGCGCCGTCGATTTATCGATGCTGCACCACATCCCTGATATGATTGAAGCAGGGGTGAACAGTTTGAAAATTGAGGGGCGGATGAAGTCGATTCATTATGTCTCAACCGTTTCTAATGTTTACCGCCGGGTGGTCGATGCTTACTGCGAGGACCCCGACCACTTTGTTTTTGACCCGGCATGGGAAGAGGAAATCTGGAAGGTCGCCCAACGCGATTTATCAACCGGTTTCTACTATCAAGTGCCGACAGAGAAAGAGCAATTATTCGGTAAGCCACGCAAAATTCCAAAATATACGTTTGCCGCTCAAGTGATGGCCTACGATCCGGATACGAAAGTGGCGACTCTGCAGCAGCGAAATAATTTCGGAGTCGGCGAAGAAGTCGAATTTTACGGTCCGGGCTTCGTCCATTTCAAACAGGTTGTCCATGATTTATGGGATGAGGACGGAATAGCGATCGATCGCGCCCCGAATCCGATGATGATGACGGTGCGGATGACCGTCGATCGGCCTGTCGAACCTTATTTCTTGATGCGGAAAAAATGAATGGAGAGAAGCGACGGTTTGACTATTAACATGATGTCGAGGCCTGCATTCCGTAAGTAAATTCTATTATACGGCCTGGTAAGTCAGTCTAAGAAATATAAAACAGAAACTCAGATGCGCCTTTGCTACTTAACGGTGGCTAAGGCATTTTTTTTTTTGCGATGATTGAAAGTGGCTAAAAACTTATTGCAAGATGAAACACGACCGCCCATTCGCTGCGCCGTTCAGACACCCGCCGGCGCTATATAATGATCATTTTCGCTGCTTTTTCCATAAAACGATACTCACTGCGGTTGTAGCGATCATTGCCGCAGCACCTGCCAAAGCAGCGGTAGTATAACCCCCCGTTCTACGGGAAATGTTTGTCCGCTGGCGGTATATGCAGAGAGAATGAGTCCGCTGAGTGCGCTGCCGATAGAGAAGCCGATACTGCGTATGATCTGATTAAAACTCATTGCAGCGGATGTTTCGCTTGTCGGTGTGATTTGGAGGATAACGTCCGGCATCGCTGCAGAAAATGCGCCAACTCCGAATCCTAACAATCCCATTGTTACAAAGGATTCCCACAATTCTAATCGGTTTAGTGCAAAGAACGTTAAGGCGACAAAAACAATAGCAGAACTACTCGACAAAATGATAAATGAAGTCATATGTTTGCCGAGCAGTGTTTTAAATATTCCACCAATGAAACCTAGGACAGAAAATGGGACTAATACGAGTCCTGAACGAAAGACAGAGGCGCCAAAACCGTATCCGGCAGAAGCTGGTGTCTGCACATATCGGGTCACTAAAGTAAGGAGTAGATACATACCGATCCCTCCCAAGAACATTACCATATTTGCACCAGCCACAGCAGGATGCATGAGAAGTTTTTCAACCAATCAGAGGTGAAGCCGCCTGTTTCTCATACCAGACCCACAAGACAAGCAACAAAATAGCAATAAGAAGAACGGGTGATATAACAGGGTAAGAATCCCAAAGACTTCTTTCACTGATCACGATAAGCAATATGAATAAACCAGAAACAAGCATTAAAGCGCCCGGAATATCTACCTTGGCTGCCCGACCTGCAGGCGCTTCCGGAATTGTCAGCCATGCCATCATTAGCGCCATGCCCGTTATGACTACACCTAATCCATACGCGGCGCGCAAGCCTCCAAGATCCGTTAACAGCCCGGCTAATGGGTAGCCGAAGCCAACACCTATGGTGGAGGCAACCGACAGAAGAGCGATCGTCGTGCCGGCTTTCTTTCGGTTTAATTGGTCGCGGGCAACGCCCATCATTAAAGCGGTGAGGGAAAGTCCTATCCCCTGTGCGGCCCGGCCAATCAATAGCCAAACGAACGTCAGCGGCAGTACAGTAAGCACACTTCCTGAAAATATTAAAATCAACGAGTAAAGAATGACTTTTCGACGGTTAGGCCCCGCACCAAGCCTGCCGAGGATCGGAGTGGCTACCGCACCGGTAAGCAGCGCAACGGTTAATGTCCACTGGGCAACGTCTAATGGGACGCCATAAGAGATAGAAACACTTGTGATCAACGGCGCTCCCAGACTGCCGACAACAGCAACGACAAGCGCGATAAATATAAGAGAGGGGACGAGTAATCGTTTCTGCACTTTTTAGTTGGCCTCCTTTGTTAATTTGTAACCGCAGTTATATATTGGTGCTGAAACATTTACCTTGGCATGGCAAAGTATAATGCCTTAGCTATACTAGTACAATATAAATATTTATACTGGTATAATGACTACCATAAAGGGGCAATAAAATATGGCGAACAATCACCGTGTTAAAGAGTTAGCGGATTTTCTTAAAAAACGACGCACGGCATTAAACCCTGCTGATTTTGGAATTTCGAATCAGAAGCATCGGCGTACCACTGGCTTGCGGCGAGAAGAAGTTGCCGGTCTGGCAGGGATTAGTGTGACTTGGTTGGTATACGTGGCTCGAACAGGGAAGAAACATTCAAGTGTCAACGACAGTATTAGAAAATCTTTCCCAAGCACTGCGATTAGATCCGACAGAACGTGAGCATCTGTTTGCATTGGCCGGAAAAACGGATACAAAAAATGTCCACCCTCTTGAAAATGTGAGTGAGAGTTTACGAAATATCGTTATTAGTATGAAAGATAACCCGGCCTGTATTCTTGGCAGGCGGTGGGATATTCTAGTTTGGAATGAAGCAGCATCTGCGCTTCTTGGCGATTTTGATGGAATGCCACCGGAAGAGCGCAATACAATATGGAGAATATTTACCTATCCAGAACTGAAGCAACGAATTGTAAATTGGGAGGACATTGTAGAACAAATCTTAGCCCAATTTCGAGTAACCTATGATAGGTATGCAGGGGATTTATTATTCGAGGAGTTGGTTGAGAAGTTAAAGAGGGTAAGTCCGGAATTTAAACGGATGTGGTCTCATCACAATGTAATGGGGGAAAGACTCTGGATATAGGGAAGTCAACCACCCGTTAGTAGGGAAAATGGCCTTCCAGCATGGAACTTTTCGGGTTTATGATTCTCCTGAAATGAAGTTCCTTTTGTATGTACCTTTACAAAAATTTGATACAATGAGGAAATTACAAGAAATTATTCATGCATTCCGTTCTAATAAAAAGCAAATTCATGAAAAAAAAACTAATGCTTTGGTAACCTGAATGAGTCTTTTCAAGTGAGGGGATTCACTTCATTTCAAGCATCATCAGAAAATATGTATAAAAAAAACCCGTGCTATTCTTACGTATATAAAATACGTATTATAATATATTTGCAGGGAGGGCATTGAAATCCAAAAGATGTGATTAAACTAATTAAGAGAGAGGGTTGGTACCTGATCCGGGTAGTTGGAAGTCATTATCAATTCAAACATCCGAACAAACCTGGGATTGTAACGGTTCCCCATCATTCTAAAGATTTAAAGCCCCGGAACCCTAAACTCAAACTCAATACTTAAGCAAGCAGGACTGAAATAGTCCTGCCTGCATCAGGGAGGTTTTCACAATGGCAAAATATATTTATCCGGCTGTCTTTGACCCGGGAACAGACGGAAGCGAAGGATATACCATCACTTTTCCCGATCTCCCGGGATGCATCTCTGAAGGAGAGAATATTCAGGACGTGCTTTATATGGCAAAAGACGTGCTAGAAGGTTTTATGTACGCTCTTGAAGAAGATGGATCCGCCATTCCGGCCCCATCTAATCCAGGGTTAATTAAAGTCCCCAAGGGCGGATTCGTTGTATTAGTTGAGGCTTGGACGGATATCATTCGCGATGAGATGGAAAACAAAGCCGTAAAGAAAACTTTGACGATTCCAAAATGGCTGAATGACGAAGCCGAAAAAAATAAAATCAATTTTTCTCAATTGTTGCAATTTGCCATTAAAGAGCGATTAGGCATAAAGCGCCCGTCCTAATGGGTGCTTTCTTTATAAAATAAAAATGTCTAACACATCCGTTTCTATTCAGTTTTCTTTTATTTGAACGTGCAGGATATAAGCAGGTATAACAGGCAATTAACCGGTTAATTCTGCTCCTTTTCTAAATCAATCAACTTTTGCAGGGAGAATTTGGCTACTTCTAAATGGTTTTTCTGTGGGCGACTCGTAAAGAATAATAACTGACACGTTTTCCCAATTCCAAAAAAAGGAGCGATCAAATAACGAATAAATTTGTATTTTGATTCCCTAAGTCCAAATAATTCATATCCGATAGATTCAGCAATGATGAAAGACAATGAATATTGTTTGGTGATCAAATAAAAGACGATAAATAATGTAAATATAATAGTTACTAGATTTGTTCCACAACGCTCATGTATTCGTGAATGTCGGGATATGTTGTCTATTGTTAATGTCTGCCCATCGTCATATGTATTTCCAGCCATATGTTCGGCTGCATGATACTTACCAAGGCTGGATACTTTACACAGTAAACCCATCACTAAAAGTTAGTAATAAAGAACTAAAGTCCGTATTCATTGATCCGCTTGGATAAAATTTGCTTAAAAGTATCATTAATGGAAATAAAATAACAGTCAGCAAGATCAACATTTTCCATTGACCAAGCAAATTATATATTATTAACCATAATCCTCTAACAAAAGGAATTCCGGACAATATGTCATCAACTTTTGCCAGTAAGCTAGGTTTGCCGTCTTTTTTTAATTCAGTGATCGTTAATTTAATGTTTCCTTTTTCTCTAAATGCATGAACAATATAATTTTCCGATCTAAAATTTACTCCATTAAGTGAAGCCCATCCGCCGTAGGAAATCATTATAAACCTCCGTTAAAATCCACGTGTTTTATAGTCAATATATACTATATTGCCAAACAAAATAAAACAACGGCAAATAGTAAAATTGAACTACGAATAAAACTTCTCTATCCAGGTCATTAAATCCTTTTAAATCCTCAATAAGAATCTGAAATTGACCAGCATTTGATGATTACAATTGAACCCTTTCATCGTTCACTTTGAGCGTTTGCCGGAATTTTTTTAATAGAATCAGTGACTGCAGAACTGGAAAATCAGACAATGGCCGGAGCAAGCCTGGTTCCTAGCAAGCATTTTTATGCTTGACCAAGGTCGCCAACGGTAATTTTACATAATTTTTACAAGGGCGCTCTTGACGTGAACGGGAAAATAACGAACAATAAAAGTAAACTGACAGTTTACTTTTTGCTGATACGAGAGGGGGGAGGATTATTGAATTCTAAGAAAGGAAAAGAAAGGGCAAAGATGCAGCGCAAAACAAA
This sequence comes from Terrilactibacillus sp. S3-3, assembly GCA_030437565.1. Lineage (GTDB taxonomy): Bacteria > Bacillota > Bacilli > Bacillales > Sporolactobacillaceae > S3-3. The sequence continues at coordinate 2,857,600 of CP129291.1, read as the reverse complement.
AATGTCATTGACGCCGCAGAGAGACTCTTTTTTTCAAAAGGATACGAGCAGTCGACGATGGACGATGTGGCTAAGGAGGCACATGTAAGCAAACGAACCATTTATGTCTATTTCAACAGTAAGGAACAGATTTACTTTGAAATTATGATCCGGGGTTACAGGGAACTGATGGCTATGTTCGATAAGGAAGAAAAGGCCATAGTTGAACTGAATTCAATTGACAAACTGCGACATATGGCCATGATTTTTTTTTTTTTTCATTCAGCAAAGAATTTCCTGATTATTTTACCGCTATTTTTTCATATGAGAACGGAGAGAGCGATTTCCAAAAAGGCATCCCGGATCGTTCGAGAGAAGAATGCTATGCACTTGGCGAGGAGGTGTTCGGCAGGCTGATTGGACTACTTAAAGAGGGCCAGGCGGACGGCACTTTTCGATCCGATCTTGACGTTGTTAAAACAGCGCTTGTTCTTTGGTCCTGCATGGTTGGTGCAGTCAATACGGCAAAGGTTAAAGCGGGCTATATCCAAAACTATCATCATGTAACTCCGGAAGATTTGGTTTCTTATGCTCTGCAAATCATGCTCCAGTCGATCAAAGGAGCAATGGAGGAAAAATGACATGAAGAAAATAGGGGTGAAAAAGGCAATGCTTATGATTTTAATCGGCGCCGGGACACTGATTCTTTTTTTAGCATGCTGCTCTTTTTCTTATCAGCGGGATTTTTCAGCCTCAAAAGTATTTAGAACCCTGGGATAAAAACTATTATAAAAAATTTGCCGATCCGCGCATTCAACTGGCTGCCCATGGTCTTCTCGCAGCGAACGGGCATAATATGCAGCCATGGAAAATTAAACTCGATAAAAATGATCAACGGTCCTTTTTTCTTTATGCCGACAGCAGCCGGATGACAAGTGAAGTGGATCCTGAATCCCGGCAAATGATGGTGACTCAAGGCACATTTTTGGATGACATGGAGGTAGCCGGTAAAGAGATTGGCTATCAAACGAAAATTTCTCTTTTTCCTGATGGAGGATATAACGAGCGGGATATTGCGAACAGTATGGATATCAAGCCCGTTGCGAAAATAACGATTGAAAAAACAAGTCCGCGGCATTATCCTCTGTATAATGCCCTTTATCTCCCTGATACCAATAGGGCACCTTACAAGGATGACAAGCTGACTGCGGCCCAGATCAGCCGTCTGGACAGCATTTCCGAAGACCCCGACTTATCGGTCAAGGTTTATCAAGATAAAAGCGATGTTGAGCGCCTGGGCAAGCTCGCCTTGGAAGGCGCGAAGATTGAGTCCGGAGTGAATCGCGTGATGGAAGAGGCGAACAAGATATTTCGGGCTAATGAGTATCAAAAAAAAAAATACCGCGATGGTTTTTCAGTCGAAGGTCAGGGAACTTCCGGAATCATGCGCCATTTGTTGCAAGGGCTCGTGACAGCTTTTCCATCGCTGAACAGCGGTAAGGCGGCTTCAGATCTCTTCATTAAATCGACCCGTACCTCTGTTGATCACACACCGGCCTATGTGATGATTTCGACAAAAGATAACAGTCGGGTCAGACAGGTGAAAAGCGGGATGCTTTACAGCAGGCTGGTGCTGACTGCTCATGACCTGGGACTGGCTGTTCAGCCCTTAAGTCAGGTTTTAGAAGAATATCCTGAGATGCGCGCGCCCCCCCTATGTAAAATCCATCATGACTACGCACCGGATGGATCAACCATTCAAATGCTTTTCAGAATAGGCAAACCGACAAAAGCGTTCCCGTTGAGCATGCGCCGCGATGTCATGGATTTGATCGTGAACGAGTGATAGGTGCCTGTTGCAGGATTGATTGGCCGCCACCCAAAAGAAAATAGAAAAATCATCAAGCCGGACAAAGACATCCATTTAGCATAGAAAAAGGAGCATTATTGTACCTAACTTAAAACTTGAAAGTTAAAAATAAATTAATCAACTGTTGGATCGCTTCGGTGAATGTAACATCAGAAATCTCATCCTTGCTCCTATTTTTTAGGAAGGACGGCTCAAGTTTGAACCAACCAATCCCACCCGTTGCATCTTTTCATCTTATCCGAGTATAATAAAGACACAAGAAACGTAAAATAATACCGCCAGTGCGCTAACACCGGCGGTAATGGCAATCCGCATGAAGAGCGGCAGCCGTGCACAAGCGTTATTCAAAGAAGTCCGCCTCTGCTACAGCCCTAGCATATGAGGCGGATTATTTTTTATATTTAAACGACAAAATCATCAGCACCAACACTGCAAAGTTAATCATTAATGTTAGTGCTTGATATGCCGTCATTCGCCTCACCCCCTTTCAGGGGCACGGCTTATCCGCTCATATGCTTTATTGCCTTGTCCTAGTATGCCATCCCCAAATTTGGGGGAATGATTTAACGAGTGCAATTTTGCGGTTTTAATCAGTAAATTTGATTTATTCAGGGGCCACATAGGTTACTTATTCAATTTGATCTTTTCTAATTGTTTCAATTGGATAGATTCCATCTTCATCAGGCTTGTCAATTTCAGCAGATAAGCTCACCATCTTTATCATGGAATACTTTTAAAACTGTTCCCTCAAGTCCCCTTTTAGCTTTACAACACTTCCTCCGCTCGCCGGATATCTTCTTCCATATCCGCTGCCGGATGCTTTTTACTCAATTCCTTCAGAAAAACAATGAATGATTGTGTTTTAAAGTTAAAAGCAATTTCTTCAAAAACCTCGCTGATATAATACAACTCTTTATCAGAACATGCTTCAAGAAAAGCCTCTGTTTCTTTTTGATTTTTTGATAGAATGTTTGGAAATTCTTCCCACCAGCCATCAAATGGACTCATTCCTCTTCCATTTTCAGCAATGTCTATTCTGTTTTCTAGTATTTCTTTTGCTCTTTTAATATTCCACATTTGCTCACTCCCCAACTTATCCTGGTTACATCCGGAAAATTGTTATAATTTTTATAAGTATATTGTTAGGTTACAACACAGTCAAAAACTCTCAGCCACATATAGGTGATTCGTTGTTCAATGAAGTATTTCCTGCTATTCTTGAATGATTGGCGATAGGGTTAAACCGAGTTTCGGTCAAACAAAAAAAAAATCGATTGGTGTTAATACGCCATCATCGTCGCTTCGGAGACAGCTCTTTTCAATGCATACGCAAATAGCGAAACAATAGACCAAAATACCTTGCTTGAGTAGATCAAATTATCATCCGCTGCAGCAGGGGATGCAAGTGTACATCATGCCGCCTTCGAACGCATTTTTCTGGGACCTGATTCATGGTTATGCCAATTCGTTAAGTTCGGAAAGTACCATTTTCATGCATTTACTTTTGTCATGCTATATGTGTTTACAGCTGTAAATATAGTTTTTATAATAAAAACGAAGACTTTCCTAGTCCAATCATCAAGAGGGTATACAGCGGGAAAGGGACTGTATGATGGATGGTCATCGGCATTTTAATAAATTTTTTAGGAGGACGGCATGTCAATGACAGGTAGTCAATCGGAAAGAAAATTGCTTGGTGTCGCCGGGCTGGCCTGGCTGTTTGATGCCATGGATGTCGGCATGTTATCGTTTATTATTGCCGCGCTGGCGGTGGACTGGCATCTGAGTGAAGTGCAAATGGGCTGGATCGGCAGTATCAGTTCCATTGGCATGGCGGTCGGCGCGTTCATCTTCGGACTTTTTGCCGATCGTTTTGGAAGAAAATTGGTTTTAATCCTGACCATCTTAGTCTTTTCGCTTGGCAGCGGATTTTCGGCTTTTGCCACGGGAATTAGCGCCTTCCTTATTTTGCGCTTTTTTGTCGGAATGGGGTTAGGCGGCGAACTCCCGGTGGCTTCAACACTTGTTTCGGAAAGTGTCGCGGTCGATAAGCGGGGACGGATTGTCGTTTTGCTGGAAAGTTTTTGGGCCGGCGGCTGGCTTGTTGCAGCATTGATTTCTTATTTTATTATTCCTCAGTTTGGCTGGCGCTTAGCTCTCATTATCGGTGCCTTGCCGGCGCTTTACACCGTTTATTTAAGATGGAAAATGCCGGATTCAGCGAAATATTTAACACAAAAACCGGAAGAAAAATCCGGCTTACTCAAAAACATTGCCAACGTGTGGTCGAAGGCTCATGCAAGAAAAACGGCAATGCTCTGGATCCTGTGGTTCTGTGTCGTTTTCTTATTACGGGATGTTTTTATGGCTGCCGAGTGTGATGGTACTGAAAGGGTTTAGCCTAATCAAAAGTTTTCAATATACACTCATCATGACGCTTGCTCAGCTGCCCGGTTATTTTGTGGCCGCCTGGCTGATTGAAAAATGGGGACGGAAATTTGTGCTAATCACTTTTTTGATCGGAACGGCACTCAGCGCTTATTTCTTCGGTACAGCGGGGACGCTTGCATTATTGCTGACTTTCGGAATTCTTTTATCCTTCTTTAACCTTGGGGCGTGGGGAGCCTTATATGCCTATTCGCCTGAACAATATCCGACGGTTATTCGCGGAACAGGGACGGGAATGGCTGCCGCGTTTGGTCGTATCGGGGGGATTTTCGGCCCTCTTTTGGTAGGCTATCTTATCGCGCAAAAAGTGCCAATGACAGCCATCTTTTCGATCTTCTGTGCATCGATACTCATTGGCGCGCTGGCCGTACTTATTCTGGGTAAAGAAACAAAGAATCAAACTTTGGACTAATTGCCATTGCCACCCGCGGGGTCTCTCTGTTCGTTCGGAGAGACCTTTTTTTACATTAGTATATGATTCTGAAGGCGCAGACAAAGGAGATTAGGCCTGAAGCGGGAAAAAAGATGAGCCTTTCGTTCCTTTTGGTCGGGTAAAAAGTATGGCAAACTTCTACTGTATGAAAAAAAATAAATGGGACTTGAACACGTATCGGCCCGCTGCCAAAAAGTTGATTCCGGCAATCCGGCTATATGCATATGAAGAAATAATGACATTTTCGCAGAAGACATACTTGCCGGGCTTTTTTTCCAAGTAAATCCATAAAAAGCATATAAATTATTAAGCATTCGATTTATAATTAAATGACCAAATACATACAGGCCGGTAGAATCGGCTTTAAAAGGCTTATTAGCATTTTTTACGATATGTCCATTTTTAGAGGGGTAAGATTAACCGATGAATCACATACAGGAAGAAACGGATGAAAGAACGAAAAATGGCCGGTTCAGGGTCGGCAAGAAATGAGTCGGACGAGGCGTGAGCAAAGACAGACGTTTATTTCTAAAAAAATGACTCAGCATCGCCGGTATATGCCGGGGTTAGATGGACTCAGAGCATTGGCGGTTCTGGCTGTTATTTTTTATCATCTCGGGATGCCCTGGGCTTCCGGAGGATTGCTCGGGGTCAGCATTTTCTTTGTTCTCTCAGGCTACCTGATCACAGATCTTTTACTATCGGAATGTGAAAAAAACGGGAGAGTGGACTTAAAGCATTTCTGGCTGCGCCGCGCGCGCCGGCTGCTGCCGGGAATGCTGTCGCTGCTCGCGGTGCTCGTCGTCTGGGTCGCGCTGTTTCGCCCTTCTTTGTTTGGCAATTTAAAAGCGGATGCGCTTGCGGCTTTATTTTATGTCAGCAACTGGTGGTATATTTTTCACCACTTATCTTATTTTGCCAGCTATGAAACACCTTCATTACTGACCCATTTCTGGTCGCTTGTGTCGAAGAACAATTTTACTTGATTTGGCCATTGTTCATTGCTTTTGGTTTCAAATATAAGGGACTTCGAAAACATTTACTAGGCATCACTCTGATCGGCGCCGCGGTGTCGGCACTGCTGATGGGGCTGATTTACCAGCCTGATACCGATCCAAGCCGGGTTTATTATGGTACCGACACAAGAGCTTTCTCGATTCTATTTGGTGCCGGTCTGGCATTTATTTGGCCGAGTCAGAAACTGTCTGCCAATCTGGCCAAATCATCGCAGTCTTTCCTGGACATTATGGGAAGCTTGGCATTGATCATGATTATTATCATGATATGGCTGACCAATCAGTATGATAACTTTATTTATCAAGGGGGGCTCGTGGTTCTGTCGATCGCGACTGTGATCGTGATTGCCGTCATTGCCCATCCGTCGACGCTTTTGGGACGGATCCTCGGCGTGAAGCCGCTGCGGTGGATTGGCGTTCGATCTTATGGCATGTATCTTTGGCACACTACCGGTTATTGTGCTGATGAGCTCGAATGCCGCGTCAGAAAGCGGTCAGCTTTTAGAAGATCTGCTCGCATTCATTCTCATTGTTATATTGGCTTCGCTGTCAATTAAGTTTATTGAAGATCCGATCAGGCACGGAGCATTAGGAAAATTGTGGAGGTGGCAGCGCATGTCAGGTTGGAAAAAAAAAAATGCAAAACTTCGCTTCTTTTCGCCGGGTAGCGATCGGCGTCGGCGCTTTCGTATTGATTCTGGCTTGTGCGTTCATTTTGCCGCATTTTTTTGGAAATCAAAAGTCGGCAAACACGACACACCATGTGAAACAAGCTGATGTAAGTGAAGGAAAGAGCATCGAGAAACAGAAAGCAGAAAAAACATCTGCAGCAAAGGCAGATGGGAGTGCCAAGAAGACGGCGAATAATGTTGAGAACGGCAGCAAGTCGGAGAAAAAGGACAGCCAGGATACACCTAAAGCGCCGCCGTCTGCGGATAAGCAGCAGCATGTGACGGCAATCGGTGACTCCATTATGGTTGATGTCACACCGTTTCTCAAAAAACAATTTTCCAATGTTGTCGTCGATGCAAAAGTCGGCCGGCAGATGAATGAAGCGATGGGCACGATTCAACAATTAAAAAAGACCGGCAAACTTGGAGATGTCGTGATTATTGAACTGGGAACCAATGGACCTTTTTCTATGAAACAGTTAATCTCAATGATGAACGCGATCGGTGCCGATAGGCGGATTATTCTCGTCAATGTCCGGGTGCCGCGCCCATGGCAGGCATCCGTGAATGATTCCTTGCAGCAGGCGGCCAAGATGTATCCAAACGCCGCACTTGTTGACTGGTATTCCAAAAGCGCGAGCCACGGTGATTACTTCACGCCGGATGCGGTTCACCTTAAGCCAAACGGCGCACAGGTCTATGCATCGCTGCTTGCCAAAACAGTTGAGTCGATTTCTGCAAAGTCAAAATCGTAATGATTTGAAGGTTAGTTGACAGCTTAATTTATATTGAAATGATAAAACCTGTCTGAAAGTCGAAAAAAGGCTTGTGAGACAGGTTCTTCTTTTTAACTTTTGGGGGCATGGCGTCAGGCCTAGGTTTAGGACTTTGGCCGGTATCTGCTCGCGGATGGCCACACCCTGCCATACAAAGGATCAGGACGAAATATTGCCTGTCTTTACTTGTAAATAAAACCGTGAAAGTTGATTAGGTTTGAGCCGAACCTTGTCCCACTCCAACTTGTAAATATAAGCAGAGATCTTGTAAATAAACCGCAAAAAGTTGTAAATAAATCATAGAAAGTTGTAAATAAACTGTCGGAAGTTAATCAAAGGCTCCGGCCCAAACCCGGGCCCGCTCTAACTTGTAAATAAAAGCAGAGATCTTGTAAATAAACCGCAAAAAGTTGTAAATAAATCATAGAAAGTTGTAAATAAAACCGTGAAAGTTGATTAAAGGCCCCAGCCCAAACCGGCAGGTAGCACAAAGTCAGAAATATACGAGCACCCTGCTCTAAAACTCCGCCCGGCTTCAAAATTCAGCCTTCGAACCTCAACCATGTTCGAGCCGACTGCCCGTTCGCCGGCCTATTCTGGAAATAAAATGTGATGGAAGGGATCGTACAGGGCGAGGTTTAATTCAAAGTTTCAAAAATGCTCCAGAAAAATTCCGCATATTATTTGAATTTTCCTATTAATAGTGTACACTATTAATATAAAAGCGCTTACACTAAAGAGTTCCAAATCTTATTTTTTTATCCCGTTTTTGAGTGAGCATTCATTCATAAAAACTTTTACTAGATTAATTGGATTTAAAAGTTTTACAACTTCTTTTTTCGGCTATTGGTTAATAAAAAATAGTAGTGGTGTTTTTTTTTTAAGGAGGGGGATTCATGGTCAAAACAGTGATTGTCGGCGGAGCGAGGACACCGTTCGGAAAGTTCGGCGGCGGGCTGAGCAGTCTGAGCGCAGCGCAGCTGGGCGGAATCGCGATCAAAGCCGCTTTGGAACGCTCAGGCGTCGACGCCGGTGAAGTCGATGAAGTGATTATGGGAAATGTGCTTCAGGCCGGGCAGGGACAAGTACCCTCGCGCCAGGCGGCGAGGCATGCCGGTCTTCCGTGGAAAATTAAAACGGAGACAATTAACAAAGTTTGTGCTTCCGGGCTTCGAAGTGTCACGCTGGCGGATCAGCTGATTCGTTCAGGCGATGAGGAGGTCATTGTAGCCGGAGGCATGGAGTCGATGAGCAATGCACCGTATCTTCTTTCAAAAGCTAGATGGGGATACCGCATGGGGGATGGGGCTATAACGGATTCAATGATCCGCGACGGACTAAGCTGCAGTTTTACGGGTGTACATATGGGGACTTATGGAAATCGCACTGCGGAAGAATTGGAACTGACGCGCGAGGAACAGGATGGCTGGGCTTACAGAAGCCATCAAAAGGCGATTGCAGCAATTGAAGGCGGCGTTTTCGCAGAAGAGATTGTGCCGGTTCAAGTGCCTGTGCGCAAGGGAGAGCCGATCACGATTGAACAGGATGAGGGGCCGAGAAAAGATACATCGCTTGAGAAGCTGGCAAAGCTGCGCCCGGCCTTTAACAATGAAGGCACCATTACAGCGGGCAATGCCCCGGGAGTGAATGACGGCGCCGGGGCGCTCGTGCTGATGAGCGAAGAGCGGGCCGAAAAAGAAGGAAAGCCGCCGTTCGCCTACATCCTTGCTCATGAAGAGGTGGCGGTCGAAGCACAGGATTTTCCAAAAACGCCGGGACTCGTGATTAACAGCCTGCTGAAAAAAACGGGGCGGGCGATTGAGGACATTGATCTCTTTGAAATTAACGAGGCATTTGCGGTGGTGGCGCTTGCCAGCCGGAAGTTGGCGCATATCGATCTTGAAAAAGTCAATGTTAACGGCGGTGCGGTGGCGCTTGGTCATCCGATCGGCGCGAGCGGGGCCAGGATTATTATTACGCTGATGCATGAATTAAGACGCCGCGGCGGCGGCAACGGGATCGCGGCGATTTGCAGCGGCGGCGGCCAGGGAGACGCCGTGATGATCGAAGTGCCGAAACAAGTTTAATAGCTTAATCGTTTAATAAAAATAGATGATAGATGGGGAGGAACGGCAATGAAGATCGAAAAAGTGATGGTCATCGGCGCTGGGCAAATGGGCTCGGGGATTGCTCAAGTGTGCGCAATGAGCGGTTACGATGTAATTCTGCATGACTTAAAAGATGTTTATGTTGAAAGAGGGCTGGGGACGATTAACAGAAATTTGTCCCGCCAAGTTGAAAAAGGGAAGCTGGCCGAACAAGACAAAGAAGCAGCGCTGTCTCGGCTCAAGCCGTCCACGCAAATTGAAAATGCGGGCGAGGTTGATCTCGTCATCGAGGCGGCGGTTGAAAACATGGCGATTAAAACAAAGCTGTTTAAAGAATTGGACGGGATCGCGCCGGCGCATGCCATTTTAGCGTCCAATACATCTTCTCTGCCGATTACCGAAATTGCGGCCGCAACCAATAGACCTGAGAAGGTGATCGGCATGCACTTCATGAATCCGGTTCCTGTGATGAAATTGGTTGAAATTATCCGCGGCCTGGCAACAGCAGATGACGTTTATAGCGTGATAGAGGATATGGCAAAGTCGCTAAATAAGGTACCGGTTGAAGTCAATGATTTCCCCGGTTTTGTCTCCAATCGCGTCCTCATGCCGATGATTAATGAAGCCGTCTATACGTTGTACGAAGGCGTCGCATCCAAAGAAGCGATCGACGAAGTCATGAAACTCGGCATGAACCATCCGATGGGGCCGCTTACCCTTGCTGATTTTATCGGACTGGATACATGCCTGTATATCATGGAAACTTTGCAAGAAGGGTTTGGCGATGACAAGTACCGTCCATGCCCGCTGCTTAGAAAATATGTGAAGGCCGGCTGGCTCGGAAAGAAGTCGGGCCGGGGATTTTACAACTATAACCAATAAAAACCGGACAAGCAGCAGGAGGAATCGCATGAACTTTCGATTTAATGACGAACAAGAAATGGTACGCAAGATGGTTCGTGATTTTGCCCGGGATGAAATCGCTCCTTTTGTTGAGAGGATGGAAGCAGGTGAGTTTCCGGCTCCGATCTTAGCTAAAATGGGCGGGCTGGGATTGATGGGGATGACGGCTCCCGGACAATACGGGGGCTCTGAAATGGATTTTATCTCCTATATCATGGCCATCCATGAGATTTCCAAAGTCAGTCCGGCTGTAGGAGTCATTTTATCTGTCCATACCTCTCTGGCGACCAATATTCTTTTATCTTTCGGAACCGAGCGACAAAAGCAAAAATATGTGCCAAAGCTGGCTTCCGGAGCCTTTTTAGGAGCATTCACGCTGACCGAACCCGGCGCCGGATCAGATTGTGCCAGTTTAAAATCAAAAGCGGTAAAAGCAGGCGACAGCTATCTCATCAATGGTTCTAAAATGTTTATTACGAACGGCGGCGAAGCAGATGTCTATATTGTTTTTGCTGCGACCGATCCGGATAAACGGAACAAAGGGATTTCCGCTTTTATCGCCCAAAAAGGCACCCCCGGGTTAATCATTGGAAAAGATGAACGCAAAATGGGTTTGTCAGGTTCAAGAACGACGCAGCTGATCTTTGAAAATTTGAAGGTGCCTGCTGAAAATTTACTTGGCAGAGAAGGCGAAGGGTTTAAGATCGCGATGGCTAACCTGAACGTGGGAAGAATCGGGATTGCGGCGCAGGCTTTGGGCATTGCGGAAGGTGCCTTTGAACACGCCTTGAAATATGCCGATGAACGCGTGCAATTCGGCCGGCCCATCTCAAGGCAGCAAGGGATCGGCTTTAAACTGGCGGAGATGGCGACGGCGATCGAAGCGGCAAAACTATTGGTGTACCGGGCAGCCTATTTGAAAACGGCCGGTCTGCCGTGTGCTAAAGAGGCCTCTATGGCTAAGCTATTCGCCTCGAAAACCGCCGTCCAGGTCACTGCTGACGCGGTGCAGGTATACGGCGGTTATGGGTGGGTATATGAAAGATTATCCGGTCGAAAGGTATTTTCGCGATGCCAAAGTGACGGAAATTTACGAAGGAACGAGCGAAATCCAGCATCTTGTGATCAGCAAACATCTCTAAAATTAATAATTTTGAAAATGGGGGAATAGAAGATGCAATTTAAACTATCTGATGAACATGAAATGATTCGAAAAATGGTTCGTGATTTTGCCAAAAATGAAGTCGCTCCGACCGCTGCCGAGCGCGATGAAGAAGCACGCTTTGATCGGCGGATTTTTGACAAGATGGCTGAACTCGGACTGACCGGGATTCCGTGGCCGGAAGAATACGGCGGGATCGGCAGCGACTTTTTGGCCTATTGCATTGCTGTTGAGGAATTGTCCAGAGTCTGTGCCTCGACAGGCGTCACGCTGTCGGCGCACACGTCGCTTGCCGGCTGGCCTATCTACAAATTCGGTTCTGAAGAGAGCAAAAACAAAAATATCTGCGTCCGATGGCCCAAGGGGAAAAAATCGGCGCCTATGGCCTGACGGAACCCGGATCGGGTTCGGACGCCGGCGGGATGAGAACGACGGCCGTACTGGACGGCGATCATTATGTTGTAAATGGCTCGAAAATTTTTATTACCAACGGCGGTGTGGCCGACACATATGTTGTTTTTGCCTTAACTGATCCGGAGTCGAGACAAAAAGGGACCAGTGCTTTTATCATTGAAAAAGATTTTCCGGGATTCAGCATCGGCAAGGAAGAAAAGAAGATGGGCATTCGTTCGTCGGCGACAACGGAACTGATTTTTGAAGACTGCATAGTACCGAAAAGAAAATCTATTAGGCCAAGAAGGCGAAGGGTTTAAAATCGCGATGATGACGCTGGACGGCGGCAGAAACGGCATTGCCGCTCAAGCGGTCGGCATCGCTCAGGGCGCTCTGGATGCTGCGATTGATTATGCGAAAGAGCGTGAGCAATTCGGCAAACCGATTGCCCGTCAGCAAGGGATCGGCTTTAAGCTTGCTGAAATGGCAACAAATGTCGAAGCGGCGCGGCTGCTCACCTATCAGGCGGCTTGGCTGGAATCCAATGGGCTTCCTTACGGCAAAGAGTCGGCGATGTCCAAACTGTTTGCCGGCGATACGGCGATGAAAGTAACGACCGAGGCGGTCCAAGTGTTCGGCGGGTATGGTTATACGAAAGACTATCCGGTGGAACGGTTTATGCGCGACGCGAAGATCACACAGATTTATGAAGGCACTCAAGAAATCCAAAAACTAGTTATTTCAAGAATGCTGACGAGTGACAAACGAAGAGCATCCGTGAAGGGGGCAAAAGCTTGATTAATCTTCAAGAAACCTTGACGAAGGAGCATATCCGAGCTTACGGGTCCAAATGGCCGAATAAGACAATACTGGACTATTTGAATGAGGCAGTGGCGAATCGGCCGGAAAAAACAGCGATTATCGATAAGAAAAGCCGCTAACATATCGTGAACTTGGCAAGTTAGTCGACAGGGTTGCTTTAGGATTATTGGAAACAGGACTGAAAAAAGGTGACGTGATCTCTTTTCAACTGCCGAATTGGAATGAGTTCCTGATCATTCACCTCGCCGCGACGCGGATCGGGACGATCAGCAATCCGCTTATACCAATTTATCGAGATCGGGAAATTGATTATATGGTTCGGCTGGCCGAATCAAAAATACTGGTGATTCCAGACACATTTCGATCGTTTGACTATACCAAAATGGTCCAGCGGCTGCGGCCGAACTGGCCGGACTTGGAACATGTTTTTGTTCTCAGCGAGCATGTTTCGGATGGGATGCGGGCTTTTTCAGACCTTCTGAATGAACCTTGGGAAGAGCGGCGCGATCGCACGGAACTGGATCGCGTCACGCTCGACCCGAATGAAATCACAGAGATTGTGTTTACTTCAGGGACATCCGGAGAACCCAAAGGGGTGATGCATACCCATAATACCCTTTGTGTGTCTTCTGATTACTGGGTGGATCATTTGCAATTAACTGAGAATGATGTGGCTTTTATGGCCTCGACTTTTGCTCATCAGACCGGTTTTCTGTATGGAGCGCGTCTCGTTCTCCATTGCGGGGGGGGGGACGGGTGTTTTTTCCAGGATATTTGGAATCCAAGGGAATTTGTCGCATCGATCGAACGGGAGAAAATTACGTTCACGGCCGGGGCCACACCTTTTTTACAAGACACGATTCAGCTGGAAGGCCTTGAACATTATGATCTTCGTTCACTGCGCGCCTTTATCGCCGTCGGGGCGCCGATTCCCAGAGTCCTTGTCAGGCAGGCTGGCGAAAAACTGCCGTGCCGGATTGTGTCAGGTTGGGGGCAAACGGAAGACGGCGTTGTGACGCTCACTCTTTTGAACGATTCGGAAGAAAAACTGACGGAAACGGACGGCCGGCCTTTCCACGGTATGCGGCTGAAAGTGGTTGATTCGGAAGGCAGGATTTGTCCCCCACACGTGGAAGGCAGCTTGCTTTGCAAGGGACCGGCCTTATTTGTCGGCTATTTAAAACGGATGCATCAGACGCTGGCGGAATTCCGGGACGGCTGGTTCATGACCGGTGATCGCGCTGTCATGGATGAACAGGGCTACATCCGGATTTCCGGACGGGATAAAGATATCATCATTCGCGGCGGTGAAAATATTCCGGTTGCTTATGTCGAAAACGTTCTATATGAACATCCGGATATTTTAGCGGCACAGCTCATTGCCGTGTCCGACGCCCGCCTTCAGGAAAAAGCGTGCGCCTGTTTGATCATGAAACAAGGGAAAGAGCCGCTGACAATGGAAGCGATGCGAGCTTTTCTAGAAAAAAAAGGAGTGGCCAAACAGTACTGGCCGGAGCATATCCAGATTTTCGCTGATTTTCCGCGCACCTCAAGCGGAAAGATTAAAAAATTCCGTCTTCGGGAAATCTTGAATGAAAAAATGGAGGATGAAAGTGCAGCAGTTAAATTTCTTTATCTTATGGGTATAAACATAGTGGCAATGCCATAAATAGAGAGATTTGGAAGGACAGCACTACATTCTAATAACTAGCATTAAAATTCTAGGGGGTGCTGATATGAAAGCTTTGGTATATGAAGGACCAGGGAGCAAGGAATGGAAGGATGTTCCGAAGCCGCAAATCTTGGAATCTACCGATGTGATTGTCAAAGTGACAAAAACGACCATCTGCGGGACGGATTTGCATATTTTAAAAGGAGACGTTCCGGAAACGAAGCCAGGCACCATTTTAGGTCATGAAGGGATCGGGATTGTTGAAGAAGCGGGCCCTGCTGTCAAGAATTTTAAAGCGGGCGATGAGGTAATCATTTCCTGTGTCACGTCATGCGGAAGATGCGAATACTGCAAGGAAGGGATGTATTCGCATTGTGAAGACGGAGGCTGGATTTTGGGTCACCTGATTGACGGGACACAGGCGGAATATGTGCGTATTCCTTTATGGAACAGTTTGTATCATGTTCCAAAAGGGGTCGATACGGATGCGCTTGTGATGTTGAGCGACATTTTGCCAACCGGTTTTGAAATCGGAGTGAAAAGCGGCGGGGTCAAGCCGGGCGATGTCGTGGCGATTGTCGGAGCAGGCCCGATTGGCATTTCCGCGCTTCTGACTTCCCAGTTTTATTCACCGGCTGAGATCATCATGATTGATATGGACGAAAACCGGCTGAAGGAAGCGAAAACATTCGGAGCTACGCACGTGATCAACAGCCGGACTGAAGATCCCGTCAAGCGCATTTTTGAATTGACAGAAAACAAAGGTGTCGACGTTGCGATGGAAGCAGTGGGCATCCCCGCGACATTTGATATCTGTCAATCGATCCTGAAACCGGGCGGAAGCTTGGCGAATATTGGTGTTCACGGTTCGCCGGTCGAACTGCAGGCGCAAAAACTATGGATTCAAAACATCAAAATTACGATGGGTCTTGTTAACACAAACACAACTCCGTTATTACTAAAGACGGTCGTTTCAGATAAGATTCAGCCTGAAAAACTCATTACGCATCATTTTACGTTTGATGAAATCATCGACGCTTATGACGTTTTTGGCAATGCGGCAAAGGAAAAAGCATTGAAAGTGATCATCAGCCGCGACTGAGGCGCGCCGATTCGTTTTTGCCGGCGTCATCCGAATGATTAAAGCGCCGGTATAATCTACAAAGATGATTTACAGAATGGAAACATCCGAACCCTGATTGAGGGTTCTTTTTTTTTTTTGAAGTGAGTCGAATCGTCCATAAATTGCGAACGATAAAATTGATGAGCAGGCCTGCGAACCTGAATCGCGATTCGACGACTTTTGGGAGTCGATAAACGACTTTCCGCTTTTTATAAACACTGATTTTTGAGCGAGGCAGAGAGCCTGGCCCCGGATTCGGCCATTTCTTCGCGCCAATCTGATTAAGCAGCCGAATTTGAATAAATGGCCTTTCCATTTTAGATGATGGAGTCGCCCCATTAGAGGCGGAAGTCGCTCCATTAGAGGTGAGAGTCGCTCCATTTTAGATGGAAGTCACCCCATTTGAGGTGAGAGTCGCCCCATTTTAGATGGAAGTCGCATCATTAGAGGTGGAGTCGCTCCATTTTAGATGGAAGTCGCCCGCTATGTAAATAGAGACGGATTTTGCAGGGTAAGATAAATTTGAGGATCGTTAATCGGGTAAAAGGATCCGTCCTTTTCCTGTTAATGAGCTGATTAATACAGTTAGTACAACAGTTGGGTAAAGCTCTTTGACCTAATGTTTGTCCAATTTTGTAATTAACCTTTATTCTAAATATTGGACCTTTACAATAGGTGTCGAATTATGTAGAATAATTATTACGCCTTAAGGAAAATTATATTTTTTGGAAGAGGAGGAATTTTTTTATTAAAAAAGTTTAAAAAATTCACATCAAAGGGAAAACTGTTGCCTACCATTTTGACCTTTGATCAGCGGGGATAGAAAAAGTTTTTTCTCCGTATTCTAACCCAGGAAGTCCAAGTGGGGATAACGGTTTATAAAAGTGATGACCGGGATTGAGCCCGCCGCTGTCTGCCCTTGTATGTTCTGTTGTTGGAAAACTTTTTAAATTGCTGTTTAGTGGGCTTGTGAACCTTGCACGTCTAAAACGATAATGGATTTTTGACATCAAGAAGGAGATTTTCACGTTGAATTTATTTAGAAAGAAATCCATGGCTTATATGTTCGCTCAAGCTGAAGGAAAAAAAGGTCTTAACAAGGCACTGGGAGCATTCGATTTAACGATGCTTGGCGTCGGGGCCGTGATTGGGACCGGTATTTTTGTCTTGACCGGTATTGTTGCCGCGCAAGACGCAGGTCCGGGTATCATTTTATCATTCATATTTTCGGGGATAGCCTGTGCATTTGCGGCGCTGTGTTATGCGGAATTTGCTTCGATGATTCCGGCATCGGGCAGCGCCTATACGTACAGTTACACCGCATTCGTGAGATTTTTGCCTGGATCTTGGGATGGGACTTGGTTTTGGAATACGGACTAGCCTGCTCAGTTGTCGCCAGCGGCTGGTCGGCCTATTTTCAGGAACTAATGAAAGGATTCGGTTTGACTTTGCCAACGGCCATCAGTGGTCCTTTTAGTCCTAAAAACGGCACCTATGTGGATGTTATGGCAATGGTAATTGTGCTCGTATTAGCGGCTATTTTATTGACGGGTGTCAAGGAATCCAGCCGGATTAATAATATTATGGTATTAATCAAAATCAGCGTTGTCCTTTTATTTATTGCCGTCGGCGTATTCTATGTAAAGCCGGCCAACTGGTCGCCGTTTTTGCCGTTTGGCTTCAGCGGGGTGATGAAAGGAGCGGCGACCGCATTCCTGGCTTATATCGGTTTTGACGCTGTGTCGTCAGCTTCTGAAGAAGTACGCAATCCGCAAAGGGATATGCCGATCGGCATTATTAGCTCGCTGGTCATTTGCGCCATTTTGTATGTGGCGGTGTCGGCGATTCTAACCGGGATGATCCCGTACACAAAACTGAATGTCGGCGATCCGGTCGCTTTTGCTCTTAGGTTTGTTCACCAAAACTGGGCGGCTGGCTTCGTCTCGCTTGGCGCTATTCTGGGGATTACAACGGTGCTGTTTGTCATGATGTACGGGCAGACGCGGCTGTTTTTCGCCATCAGCCGTGACGGTTTATTGCCTAAAGGTATATCCAGGCTGACAGCTAAATCGAAAACGCCATCGAGAAGTATTCTTTTAACCTGGTTGATGGCGACCGTTTTTTCCGCTCTCGTCCCGCTGAGCAAGCTGGCTGAGTTAACGAATATCGGGACATTGTTTGCATTTATCGTCGTGTCTTTCGGCGTGATTGTACTGCGCAAGACGCAGCCGGATATTAAGCGGAACTTCAGAGTGCCGTTCGTTCCGCTGATTCCAATTCTGGCCATGTTAGCCTGCGGATATTTAATGATCAACTTGTCGGGCACACATGGATAGGTTTTCTGATCTGGTTCGCAATAGGGATTGTCATTTATTTTGGTTATGGCTATCGTCACAGCCAATTGGGATTAAGCGAAGCGGCAGGTGGTACCGTTTCAGAAAAAGAGTAACTTGAGGAAAAACCGGTGCTGTCCCGGCTTTTCAAGAATATATAACGGAGATGGGAATATGGATCGTTCCCGTCTCCGTTTTTTTATATGCTAAAAGCCTCGTGTGTGTTAGAATTTCTTACAAAGAAAAAAGAGAATGATCAAAAATAGGCATAAGTCCGGCACCTAGAACCATACATTTATTAGTAAACATGGCATAAATGATCAGTAAAAAAGAGAAGAACCAGAAAACACACAAATTATTCCCTTACCTTATACATCATATATAAAAAAATGGACAGATAATCTTACATATTGTAAAATGAAAAAAGAGACATCTAGATATAAAACATAACATGTAAAGTGATAAAATATTACATAAAGGGAGTTGTTGTTGGCATGCAGCGTCAAAAGGTCTTAATCAATAGTGAGAGATTGAAAGAATCACTGGAGAAATTTGCCGGATTCGGGCGTACAGAAAACAACGGGGTGACGCGGCTGGCGCTCTCTAAAGCGGATATCGAGGCACGGGACTACTTTTGTTCATGCTGTAAAGAACTAGAGATGACGATCAAGATGGATGATATGGGCAACATCTATGCCACGATGGCTGGCGTTGAGAACAAGCCGCCGCTCGTCATGGGCTCGCATTTGGACTCGGTCAAAAAAGGCGGACGGTTTGACGGTGTCTTAGGTGTGTTAGCCGCTTTAGAAGTCGCGCGAACGCTGGCCGATCACCATATCAAACCGCAAATTCCATTTACGATTGTTGATTTTACAAATGAGAGGAGGGCGCCCGCTTCGATCCGGCGATGATGTCCTCAGGGGTGATTTCGGGAAAATTCGAGAAGAACGATGTCCTTAAAATAAAAGATACGGAAGGCATTTCGTTCGTTCGGAAGTGCTGGAAGCAAGCGGCTACAAAGGAGAGGCGGGCAATAGACTGAAAGAGGCCTCCGGATATTTGGAACTGCATATTGAACAAGGGCCGGTGCTTGAAGGCGAAGGGCTGAAAATCGGCGTTGTTGAAGGTGTCGTCGGCATGGTCTGCTACGAAATCGAAGTGAGCGGCGAATCGGACCACGCGGGAACGACGCCGATGGTGATGAGAAGGGATGCGCTGTTTGCCGCTAACGACATTATAGCGGAATTGCGCAGGGAATTGGATGTTTTGGACAGCGACTTGGTCTATACGATGGGGAGAATGCAAGTGCTTCCGAATATCCATACCGTCATTCCCAATAAAGTGACGTTCACACTGGAAGCGCGCCACAAAAAAATCGGAAGTCATTCGTTCCGTTGTACGCGCTATTGAAGCACTGCCGTCCTCAACGGAAGGCTGTACAATTAAAGCAAAAAAACTGTGGGGACGAGACACCGTTTTCTTTTAAAAAGAGATTTGTGATCAGCTGGAAAAATCGACGCAGTCATTGGGCTATTCATATAGAAGAATGTTCAGCGGTGCCGGGCATGATGCGCAGTTCATCGCCTCGTTCATTCCGTCGGCAATGGTTTTTGTCCCGAGCGTCAGGGGCAAGAGCCACTGTGAAGACGAACTGACAGATTATGAGGATTGCGCGAAAGGCGTCAATGTCGCTTTGGACACTGTTTTGGAACTGCTGGGTAAATAAGCGGGAAGGCGAATCTGATTGACCGAAAATGTCGGCGCTTCGTTGTCAATTATTAAAAAAATGTAGGTAATTGCCGGGTGAGATTTGAGAGAGATGAAGGCGACCATAGAATTGGATAGTAAAGGTACATTAGGAATCCTCATTTAAATTTTTCTTGTGTTTGGGCTTGATCCGGTGAGTGAAATACTGAGTGTCAGGATGATTTTGTTGAGTCCGAAAAATTTATATTCGGAAGGATAAGAAGGGCCTCTCATGGGCGGAACATCAACCCCATGAGAGGTTTTTTAGGTCTAGAAACAGGAAAAAATACAACGAACTGACGGACGAAGCTTCAACTTTTAAAGCCGTCGCTGCCGGTCCGGTCCGATCGGCGAATCGCTGCGGCAATTAGTTGGAAAAGTGAGAATGAAAACTTTTAACAGGCAAGTATTGTATGAGGACATCCACGTGGTATGATTATTATATCGAACATACGTTCTTTAAACTTCTCGGTTTGTTTTGCATCTGTTCGTGATAAAATATAAGGAGGAGAGAGGGTTGGAGAGGCTCTTTCCCATGAACGATTTTGCTTTCAAGAAGTTGTTCGGAGAGCAGCGCGACAAAGATTTGCTGCAAAATTTTTTGGAAGCCGTCTTGTCGGAACGGATTGTTGATGTCACCGTTAAAGAAGAGAAATTGTCCAGGGAGACGATCGCGGATAAACTGAGTATCCTTGATATTAAAGCGCAAATTCAAACGGAAAAACAGACGGCGAAAATCAATATCGAAGTCCAGCTCTTAAATCGCTACAATATGATTCCCCGCACGTTGTTTTATTGGGCGAAACGACAGCGGCGACCTTCAGATTAAATCAGATTGCACAGTCCTTCATAAGACCGCAACCATCAATCTTTTGAATTTTAATATGAAAGAGCTGGAACCCTCATCTTTTCATGCGATCTATCATCTGAGAGAAAACAGCCATTGCTTTACACAACTGACCGATCTTCTCGAAATCCATTTATTGTGATGCCCAAGTTCAGAAAAATGAATGTCGTCACACAAGATCCGCTTCATCAGTGGCTCATGTTTCTTGATGAAAAAACAGATTTTGATTCTGCACTTTTTCAGGAGGTATGCAAAATGAACCCATCCATTCGCAAGGCCCGGGATAAATTTGCAATGCTCAGCGAATCTCCCGAATTCCGCGAGGCTTATGAGCAGCGCTTTAAAGCCCAGGTCGATTTTAACAGCCAAATGAACGGCGCCCGGCGGGAG
This sequence comes from Terrilactibacillus sp. S3-3, assembly GCA_030437565.1. Taxonomy (GTDB): domain Bacteria; phylum Bacillota; class Bacilli; order Bacillales; family Sporolactobacillaceae; genus S3-3. Next base: position 2,836,908 of record CP129291.1, on the reverse strand, counting down.
GGTGGGTGAAAGAAAAGGGGAGGATAGAGGGTATACAAGAAGGAAGAAGAGAAGGGAAAAGAGAAGAGAAAAGAGAAGAGAAAAGAGAAGAGAAAATAAAAAAAAAAACATTGCTCTTAAGCTGCTAAATGAGGGACTAAATTAGAAACCATAGCCAGAACGACTGAACTGACTGAAGAAGAGATCAAGAAGCTGAAGAATCCGGATGGATCTGACGGAGTTATTTAGCTTGACCGATCGCCTCAGCTCTCAACTTTATCCATTGAAATTGAGAAACCCCAATTGAATATGCAGTCGAACCTAAAAAATAACAGGGATAAGACACTCAGTAAAATATTTGCAATTTTGCATATAAATCTGACAGGCCAACAAATCTTTTAGCCCCCGTTATAGAAACAGGGGCTAAATAAAATGTTTTCTGGATTTGTGTTTCTTACAGTCCAGTTTCTGCTGTTAAAAAATCATCGGCCGCCGTTAATTTTTTTTCAATTTTCTCCGCGATATCCCAATGTTTCGTTGATGGTGATCGCCGTGTTAACCGATTGCACAACCGGGCAGTTCGGAACCACTAATTCAAAAGCGGAACGCACTTTCCTCTCATCTAAATTTTCGCCTTTGAGAGTAAAGTGAACATCGATCCGGGTCACCGGTTTAGGAGCTGCATCCGAGCGTTGATGATCCACTTCAATAATCAATTCGTCATAGGCAATGCGTTTTTTTTTTTTATTTTTTTAAAAAACAAGCCCGCTACAGCCGGCGATTGAATTGACGAGCAGTTCGAGTGGAGTAAAACCGTCATCATCATGATTTAATTTAAGTTCTCTGCCTTCCAAATGAAAGTACCAATCCTTTTTCATCTGCTTTTAATGTCATCATACGTCTCCCCTTTGTTTTTCTAATGAAAGATATTTGGAACCCTTTTAATTAATAATTAACCTATCAATATAGTTGGTTTTTGTCAAATGAACTGCTTTAAGTGTGGCTGAAGAAATATAAAGATAAGTCGCGATAAAAAGCAGATAGGGCTCCTATTTTAGAAATGGAGCGACTTTTCCCGAAATGGAGTGACTCCGTTCATAAATGGAGCGACTTCTCTCGAAATGGAGCGACTCCCACCTCAAATGAGCGAGCAGATTAATCTTGACAGATCAGATTTCTTAAGATTTTCGCCAACTTCTATCGTTGTTTGCGTTATAATGAAAAAATACATAGATAATGGGGGGATATGATGATGTTAAGAAAACCGCAGAGCTTTTGTGATTTGGCTCGTCCTCATCTGTTTTGTGGCCGTGATGATTTTTCAGGCGTCAAATACGCCTTATCAACAACAGGATATCCAGCCGTTTTTAAGAGCGCATTTTAACTGGACAGCAAATACTTTTCCCCATCTTTCTTTTATGTATGGCGGAGCGTTTATTTCTACGGATGATCCTTATGCCTTTGTCGAATTTGTGCTCCGCAAACTCAGCCATATCTCTGAATATGCATTATTCGCTTTTTTTTATTACCAACTTAATGCTGACAACGAAATTGAAGCGCAGCCGATCCTATCTTTTGGGTTTTGTCCTGTCAATGGGCTATGCCGGTCTCGATGAATGGCATCAGACATTTATCCCGGGCAGAACGGGTCACGCCATCGACGTGTTTACTTTTGACATGGCCGGCATTCTATTGGCTCTTGCCCTGACTTTTTTTCTTCGCTGGTGCTTTAGAATCCTAATTAAATAGAAAAAAAAAAAATTGAAAAAAAGCGGTCGCTGCCTTAAAAAGACGGGCAGCGGCTTTATTTTTTTTTTCGGCAAAAACCGATATAATAACCAAGAGGATTCATACTTAGGGGGTAGGCCTTTTTATTTATTTGGAATATTCTCTGTTGAAAGAAAAGGTTTTTAATTTAATAAGGGGTGACTTTATAATGTCAGCAAGTTCAACAGGGCCAATGTCCTTAAAAGCGACTAGAAAGAGAAGCTTGGGATTACGCACACAAATTCTTGTTCCTTTTTTTTTTTTTTTGACGGTGCTTACCGGTATCTTTATTTCATTATTTGGTTATCTGGATACGCGGAGTCTGGCTGAAAATGAGATTACAAGATCGATGAATGATCAAATGAACGAGATCAATAATAGTTTTGCGATTTATTTGCAAGACAAAGAGAGTATTATTAACCAAATGGCCGGCCAAAAAAATATCAAGAACAGCTTTCGCCATAGGCCATCGATTTTTGCAGCTTTCCGCAACATTGGGACTTCAAACAAAGATATTCTGAATACATATGTGGGTTCCCCGGACAGCAGCCAGCTGATCTTGTATCCGGCGGCGAAATTGCCGAAAGGATACGATGCGCGGCAAAGAGACTGGTATAAAGATGCAGCCAGGGAAAATGGACAGATTGTTTGGACACCTCCCTATAAAGATGCGTTAACGGGGAAAATGGTTGTCACTGCCGCCAAAGCGGTTTACAACAATGGCAAATTGGCGGGGGTTGTGGCGATTGATGTGTCTCTTGAAGCGCTGACGAAACAAATCGGCGCCATTAAAATGGGCGCCGGCGGCTATGCGGCTTTTATCGATAAACAAGGAAACTACGTGGCTTCGACTGATCGGAAGCGCCTCGGCAAAAAAGTGACTGACAGCCGGTTTATGAAAAAAATACAATCCGGCAATAGCAAAGGCACGATGGATGTCCGGGAAAATGGGAAAAAAGAAGTGCTCGCTTTCAGTGTTAATAAAATGACGGGCTGGACCGTATTCTCTGCTGTTGATCGCAGCGAGTTTTCAAAACGGGCGAACACAATCGTTTTGCCGGCGGTTCTCGTTTTAGCTATTGTACTGATTGCAGCAGCGGTTATGGCCTACTTTGTTGCCGGATGGTTTACAAAGCGGGTCAGACGGCTGGAAAAAATCGTGAATAAAGTGGAAAAAGGAGATTTAACCGTACACGCCGATGACCCGCGAAATGATGAAGTCGGCCAGCTCGGTTCAAGTGTCAATCATATGATTCAGATGATGATCGGAATATGCTGAGCCGCGTAGCTAAAGTGTCTGAACAAGTCAGGGATGCTTCGCAGACACTGGTGGCCAGCGTGCAGCAGAATGCGGCTTCGTCCAACGAAGTGGCTCGGGCCATGTCGGAGATCGCAGCGGGGGCGACAAATCAGTCGGAACTGATGGAGGCGAACCAGCAAGCAACGGATGGTCTGTCGGATAAAATAGTCAACATTCATCAACAAACGGAGCTCATGAAGCAATGCGCAGATGAACTGTCAGACGCTTCGGCCAGCAATCGCCAATCGGTCGTCAATCTGCGCAGCCATTCGGAACGGACGATCAGTACGACGGCCGATATCATCGACGCGATTACGACGCTTGATAAGCGCTCACAGAATATCGGAAAAATTATGAATAATACGATATCGGATATTGCCGGCCAAACCAATTTGCTGGCATTGAACGCGGCGATAGAAGCCGCCCGCGCCGGCGAACATGGAAAGGGTTTTGCAGTGGTGGCCGATGAAGTCAGAAAGCTGTCCGATAAAACGGATCAGGCTTTGGAAGAAGTCTCGAAACTGATTGAAGACATGCAAAAAGATACGGCGCGCACCGTTGAATTTGCAACAAGCACAAGCCATGTCCTGGAAGAACAGGTTACGGTCGTTGAAAATTTTGAAAAAACAGTGGACGGTATCGAGCAGTCGGTTCGGCGCAATAACCAATTGATCGATACCATCGTGCAATCTGCGGGCGGGATGGTTGAGCAAAACAATCAAATTAAAGAACATATTCACGGAATCACTTCGATCAGCGAACAAACGGCCGCCGGGACGGAGGAAGTAACAGCTTCCATTGAGGAGCAGACTGCGGCCATGGAACAACTGAATGAACTGGCCGGCGAGCTTGAACGCTATGCCGATATACTCCGAAAGGAAATGGAAAAGTACAAGATCAGCTAAACGGCACAGGCAGGCATTTTCCGCTGCGACAGTTTTTTTAGCTTATTTACAAATGCGGCGGATTGACAAAAAGGAAGTGAAACTAAGATGGGGGTGGATGGATGTGCGGGTTCAAAACTTGTTTGGGTTGAAAAAGGGTCTCGCCCACTCTAGAAGCCAAGCTTGGCTTCTAGAGTGGGCGAGACCGACCGCTTTTTATTCGGACTGAGGCGCTACGTTTCGGGCTAGGCGTTACGTTAAAGTTAAAATCGCCCGATTCGAGTTGGAGTCGCCATGTTTGAGGTTGTCCCATTCGAGAGGTCGCACCATTTGAGTTTGAATTCGCTCCATTCTAGGTTGAGGTCGCTCCATTTTGGGCGAAAGTCGCCCCATTTGAGTCGGAAGTCGCTCCATTATGGTCCAAAGTCGCCCCATTTGAGTTGGAGTCGCCCCATTTTGGGTCAAAGTCGCCCCATTTGAGTCGGAAGTCGCTCCATTTTGGGCGAAAGTCGCCCCATTTGAGTCGGAAGTCGCTCCATTATGGTCCAAAGTCGCCCCATTTGAGTTGGAGTCGCCCCCATTTTTGGGTAAAGTCGCCCCATTTGAGTCGGAAGTCGCTCCATTTTGGGCGAAAGTCGCCCCATTTGAGTTGGAGTCGCCCCATTTTGGGTCAAAGTCGCCCCATTTGAGTCGGAAGTCGCTCCATTTTGGGCGAAAGTCGCCCCATTTGAGTTGGAGTCACCCCATTTTGGTCCAAAGTCGCCCCATTTGAGTTGGAGTCGCCCCATTTGAGTCGGAAGTCGCCCCATTATGGGTCAAAGTCGCCCCATTTGAGTTGGAAGTCGTTCCATTTTGGGCGAAAGTCGCCCCATTTGAGTTGGAGTCGCCCCCCATTATGGGTCAAAGTCGCCCCATTTGAGTCGGAAGTCGCTCCATTTTGGGCGAAAGTCGCCCCATTTGAGTTGGAGTCGCCATGTTTGAGGTTGTCCCATTCGAGAGGTCGCACCATTTGAGTTTGAATTCGCTCCATTCTAGGTTGAGGTCGCCCCATTTTGGTCCAAAGTCGCCCCATTTGAGGTTTTTGAAGCAGCTATTCGTACTCAGCGAGCGACTCCATTCATTTCCAGTCTCAGCCGATTGATTGGGGTGCTTAGGTCCTGAATATGTTATCTATCGTTCACTATAAACATAGGCTGCCTATCCAATGTTGTCTGTAACCCGGGGATAAGTCTTTTGGTTGACATTTTTTTTGCCAAAGGTGTAAGCTTGATCTACCAAATGAATAACGATCGCATCATTCTTATCGCGAGAGGTGGAGGGATTTGGCCCAGTGAAACCTCGGCAGCGGGCCCTAGCAGGTACCGTGCCAATTCCAACAAGCGGCGGCTGACGCTTGAAAGATAAGAGGTTATCAAGCTTATAAACCCTCTTTTCTTTTGAAAAGAGGGTTTTTCAATCGGAATCGATAAATTTAAGATTTCTAAAGATAGCTCGAATAAAAGTGACACCAAGTCGCACTTGTTGATGAATGCCTCAGCGATTTGCATCGGTATGGGTCATGTGATCAAGAAAAAATATTGAGGTGTGAAGCAAATGACAACGTTACAAGAAATGGCAAAAGCCCAAATTTTATATGATATTGATACAAACAAAGAAAAGTATCTGTTAGTTAGTCATCAAATCCATGAAAAACCGGAGATCAGCAATCAGGAGTTTTTTTGCGTCAAGGCAGTTGACCGCGCTTCTAAGTGCTGCCGGCTTTTCAGTTGAAATCGGTGTTGCCGGTCATGAGACAGCTTTTATTGCCAGAAAAAAAGCAGCCGATGAAAAGCCGGGTCCGCGAATTGCCTACCTTGCCGAGTATGATGCGCTGCCGGGACTAGGTCATGCCTGCGGCCATAATATCATCGGCACATTGAGCGTTGCCGCCGCTATTGCCGTTAGCCAGGTGCTGAATGAGACGGGCGGGGAGATCGTCGTTTTCGGCACGCCGGCAGAGGAAGGCGGCCCGAACGGCAGTGCAAAGGGGAGCTTTGTGAAACATGGCTTTCTTGAAGGCATTGATGCGGCAATGATGATTCATCCATTCAATAGAACGAAATTGACCGGATATACGCTTGCCGTCGATCCGCTCGATTTTGAGTTTATCGGCAAGGAGGCGCACGCGGCCCAGGCGCCGGAAGAAGGCATCAACGCACTGGATGCTGTCATTCAATTATTCAACGGCATCAATGCCCTCCGCCAGCACGTCACGGATGATGTACGGATTCATGGCATTATCACTGACGGCGGAAAGGCTCCAAATATTGTGCCGGGCTATGCCAAAGCACGCTTTTTCATTCGGGCGGCAACGCGAAAAGCGTGCAGCGAGGTGACCGAAAGAGTCAAGGCGGTTGCCGAGGGAGCAGCTTTGGCTACGGGGGCAAAGCTGAATGTGATCGCGTTTCAAAATGAAGTGGACCATTTCCTGCTCAATGATCCCTTTGATCATGTTTTTCAGGAGGCGATCGAAAGCCTGGGTGAAAAGGTGGATACAACGGATCGAATCGGACTTGGCTCGACGGATGCCGGCAACATCAGCCAGGTTGTGCCGACGACCATTCATCCTTATATAAAAATAGGGCCGGACAACCTGGTGCCTCACACCCCTTCTTTTCGGGAAGCGGCCCGATCACCTGAAGGGGATCAGGCGCTCGTCACAGGCGCGAAAGCACTCGCTTTGACAGGCTGGCGGCTTTTGGAAGATCCACAGACTTTGGGGCAGATTAAACAAGCGTTTGCAGGTCAAAAAAAAAAATCGGAAGCAGCAAAATAACAAATTTCCACAATCTTTTTTAGGCAGGGAATCCGGGTTTTTATACACCCGGATCTTTTTTTTTTTTGCGGGCAGCGGCCAATCGTCCAAGTGAAAAAGTACTATTTATTTTATGATCAATTAAAAATTTTACAAGAGTCGACCGATATATATTATGCTGACTTTTTTACTTTAATTGTGTTCAGATAATGAGTAAAAATATAGGAGGGTGTGAGGTTATGAGGGAGCATCATGTCCCTTTTTTGTCGAAAGGCAAAAGAGGCGGACAAAGAAAGAGTTTTTTTGCTGCGCATGCAGATTCTTTTCCCCTGTTTGTCTTTGATCGTCATTACCGGGCTCTTAGTATCGCTATTCGGGTATTATAACAGCCGAAATTTGTCGCAAACTGAAATATCCAACTCAATGAAGGAACAGGTTCGGGGTTTGGATACAAGCTTCACTATTTTTATGAAAGATAAAGAGCAGGTTGTTCAGCGGATGGCCCGGCAAGATGAAGTGATCAATTATGCCGCCGATCGCTCGAAAGCGCTTAAATATTTTACCAACACCGGCAAGGTGGACAGCGATATTCTGCATACCTATATTGGTCAGGCATCAAACGGGAAACTGCTCAGTTATCCTTATCAAAAGGTACCGAAAAACTATGACGCAAGAGTGCGCCCCTGGTATAAAGAAATCGTGAATGGCCACGGGAAAGTAGTCGTTTCCAAACCGTACAAAGACATGGCATCTGGAAAAATGACCGTTGCGGTTGGTCAGGCCTTCTACAAAGAAAAGCAATTGCAGGGCGTCGCCGTTATAGATGTCACGCTGACGACGCTCATTGACCAAATCCACGATGCGAAAATGGGAACACAGGGATATGCCGCATTGCTGGATGGTCAAGGCACTTATTTAGGTGCAACGAATAAAAGCCTGGAAGGAAAAAATATTTCCCACTCGGATGCCTACCAAGAAATGAAAAAAAACGGCACAAGCGGTTTTATTAACAGCAAGGTTAATGGTGAAAAAGCCTTGACCGCATTTGCAGTCAATAAACTGACCGGATGGACGATCATCGGCACGATCGATCGCGACGAGTTTTCGCAAAGCGCGAACAGTATTATTTTGCCGACCATCATTCTGTTAATTGTTGTCCTGGCGATTGCTTCCGCCGTTTCTTTCTGGGTGGCCCGGCGGATAACAGGCCGTGTCTATTCGCTGAAACGGGTAATAGAGAAAATGGAACAAGGCGATTTGACCGCTTTTATCAATGACACGCACACGGATGAAATCGGGCAGCTGAGCCAAAGCGTCAAGCATATGATGGATAGAAACCGGCGGACGCTCAGTAATATTGCCAAAGTGTCGGAACAGGTGAGCGACGCCTCGCAGACTCTGGTGGCCAGTGTTGAGGAAAATACGGCTTCGGCCAATGAAGTGTCATCGGCGATGTCGGAGATTGCCGCCGGGGCATCCAATCAATCCGAATTAATGGATGGCAATCAAAAAGCGACGAATACCGTGTTTGAAAACATCCGCGATATTCAGTCACAGACGGAAAAAATGAAGAACATTGCCGAAAACCTCGGTGCGGTGTCAACTGACGGCAGCAAGGCCATTCAAAGTTTGCGCAAGAAATCCGAACAGACCGGCAAGGTGACTTCCGATATTGTTGCAGCCATCAAAGATCTGGAAAAACGCTCGAATGATGTCGGCAAGATTGTCGGCACGATTTCCGACATTGCCGGCCAAACCAATTTGCTTGCTTTAAATGCTTCCATTGAAGCGGCCAGAGCCGGAGAAAACGGCAAAGGCTTTGCGGTGGTGGCGAGTGAAATCAGAAAATTGTCCGACGAGTCGGATGAAGCATTAAAAGAAGTGTCGGCACTGATTGCAGAAATGCACCAAGGGACCAACCGGGCGGTTACGCTGGCGAACAGTACGGGCAAGGCGCTGCAGGAACAGGAGGCGGTCGTTGACGACTCGGAAATCTCCTTTAGTAATATTTCGAAGTCGATTGAACAAAACAATGAGTTTATTGATCAGATTGGCCAATCTGTTTCCGATATAGTTGAAGAAACAAACCATATTAAAGAAAACATTCAAGAACTGACCGCGATTAGTGAGGAAACGGCATCCGGTACAGAAGAAGCGACAGCCTCGATTGAGGAACAGACAGCTTCGATGGAACAATTGAGCCAGCTGGCAACGGAACTCGGCGAATCCGCCAATCAATTGCACAAGGAAGTCGAAAAATACAAGGTCTGATGGTTATAGGTACAAAAAAGCGGTTCACAAGATAAAGTGAACCGCTTTTTTTAACATGCGCTCGTCCATATGTTTTTTTAAATCGCCCAGTTGCCGCCTCGAAAAATGGCGATCGTTTCGCCGTCCGCTGTCTCACCGTCAATTGAGAGCTCAGCCGATCCAATCATAAAGTCGATGTGAGTGAGGCTGGTGTTGGCACCGTGTGCTTCGAGCTCTTCGCTGTTCATCCCTCTTCCGTTTTTCAGGTTGAAAGGATAAGATGATCCGATCGCCAAATGGCAGGAAGCATTTTCGTCAAAGAGCGTGTTATAGAAGATCAAGTTGGTATCGGAAATCGGCGAGTGGTGAGGAACGAGTGCCACCTCGCCAAGATAATGCGATCCTTCATCGGTGTCGATAATTTTTTCCAATGCGGCGGCTCCCTCTTCCGCTTTGAAATCGATGATCCGCCCATCTTTGAATGTCAGCGAGAAATGGTTGATCACGTTGCCGCTGACATTGAGCGGTTTGGTGCTGGCAACGGTTCCGTTGACACCGTTTTTCAGCGGCATGCTGAAAATTTCTTCCGTTGGGATATTGGGAACAAACGGTGTGCCTTTTTCATTGACCATGCCGCCGCCGGCCCAGAGATGATCTTTGGCCAGTTCAATGGTTAAGTCGGTACCCGGCGCTTTATAGTGAAGTTTTTTGAAATGTTTCTGATTGAAGAAATTCAGCTTTTCGGTCAAGGAATCCATGTGGTTTTCCCATGCTTGGATCGGATCGCTGCGATCGCTCCTTGTGATATGAAAAATTTGTTTCCAAAGCGCTTCGATTCGTTCATTCTCTTCAAGGGCCGGGTATATCTTTGCCGACCATTCGCTCGTCGGCACCGAGACAATCGTCCAGCTGACTTTAGCCCCTTTCTTATAATCGGAGAAAACCCGCTGCGCCGTGGCCGCCGCTTTTGTATTGCTCGCAATGCGTTCAGGGTCGACCCCTTTCAACAAATCAGGGTTTGGCGAATAGATATACAAAAAAGCGGCATTATTTTCCGCCATATCTTGATAGCCTTTTGCCCGCCACGACGGAAATTCAGTAAAAGCTTCATCGGGCGCCATGTCGAATTTCAGGCGTGTCAGCGCTTCATCCGACCATTCAACCTGAACATTCTTGGCGCCTGCCTCATAGGCTTTTTTAACTGCCTTTCGTACAAAAGGGTAAGCGGTAATCGGTGAAAAAATAAGCAGATCTTGCTTTTTTTGCAGATTGAGGCCGACCCGGACAGTGACATCAGCATATTTTTCCAGTAATTGCTCAAAATTTTCCATCATATACAGACTCCATTCGATTGTATTTTACCGCCATTCTATCATACTGCGCGGCAGAAGGCATGGCGCATGGTGTTATCCTTTCTCATTGCTCAAAATTTTATCTTTTGAGAACGGCCTGATGGCCAATTTCCGAATCGGATGCCGGTGCTTGATTGACCTGATCACGACTTTGGCCGTGGTTTGGCTTAAAAATCGGGCAATGGTGCAGGTACTAACAAAAAATCTCTGCTACATAAAAAAAAAACATCCCTCTTCCTGAAGAAAATGCCTGTCTTGCCGGACGAAATTTGAAATTGTGCATATGATGGTATCAAGTATGAGTGAAGGTGGTGACGGCAGTGGGAGTTACAGGATATGGCTACGGCGGATCAGGTTTTGCGTTAATCGTTGTCCTATTCATTCTTTTGGTCATCATAGGTGCAACCTGGGTTTACTAAGACATACGGAACAATCAAAGGGGACCGATGGCGATGCGTAAGCACAGCACCGGTCCTTTTTTTGATCTCAAGACCCATTCATCGGTATTCCCGTTTTTTTTTTTTTCCAAAGAAAAGCAAATTTCGCGGCATAATGAAGACAAGTTATCCATATATTTGATGGTGTCTTGGCTTGAAAACCGGAAGAGGTGAAAGCTGTCCGACCGGTCTTTTAATCAGTGAAGGCAGGCCAAAGGAAGAGCGGGTGAGATCGGACATGAGAAAATTGGGATTGGTCTTTCAGATTGCCGCCACTTATATCGGCACGATTGTTGGTGCTGGTTTTGCGTCGGGCAAAGAAGTGATTCAATTTTTTACGCAGTTCGGCGAGTTCGGAACGCTGGGGGTCGCGGCGAGCGGAGCGCTTTTTTACTTGGATCGGCACGAAAATGTTGATTTTTTCCAGTCGAATCAAGGCGTACTCTTTTAACGAATTAATGGGCTATATTTTTGGTGAGCGTTTGGGCACGGTGATCCAGTCGCTGATCTTTTTTATTATTTTTTTCGGTGTCACCGGTGTGATGCTGGCGGGTGCGGGAGCGGTTTTTTTGAGGAACAATTGGGCCTTCCGAAACAGCTGGGTATTTTTTTATCTATTATCGTCTGCTTATTGCTTCTGTTCAAAGGATTCCGCGGCGTATTGTGGGTCAATTCTCTGATTGTGCCACTGATGTTTTCATTGACACTGGCCCTTTATCTCCATCACGGTGATCATATCGGATACGACTGGCTGCCTAACGGGCTGCCGGATGATTATCACTGGCTTATCCGCGCATTGTCCTATGCCGCTTTTAATTTGATGACGGCGCTGGCCGTTCTTGTCCCGCTTGGAAAAGAGATTAAAGACGAAAAGGTGCTGAGCCTCGGCGGACTTGTCGGGGGACTTGGCTTTACATTGCTGCTATGTCTCACCCATTTTATTTTGCTTGGCCACCATATTGTTTCCGGATTTGATATTCCAATGGCCGAAGTTGTGAAATATTTCGGGCCGACGATTCATTTGCTCTTTGTCTGTGTCATCTACGGAGAAATTTTCACCACATTTATCGGCAACATATTCGGCATGACGCGCCAGCTGCAAAGCCTGTTCCCGATTGGGCACTTGCCGTCCGTTTTGCTTCTGCTCATCTGCGCATTCATCATCAGCCAGGCGGGATACGGGTCACTCATCAAGATGCTCTATCCGCTTTACGGGTATTTGTGCATCGCCTGTTTCGTCTACTTGATTTGGGTGAAATTACCGCCCAAAAATTAAATCCTTTTTAAATAAGAAGTCTTTTCCTGCCGGCAGCCATCTAGTTGGAAAAGCTGTCCGAAACGAAGCCTTATGCAGCGGCATGGGATGGCCACTGCGAAGCCGCTGCCCGCCGCTCAGCAGGTCGATAATATCCGCGTCCGGTCATGTATAAAAGAATCATAGAGTGAGAATAATAGAGCTAGTTTTCCACAATGGGAGGGGAAAGATTTGAAGCCTATTAAACTCGGTGTGATTCTCTTGTTACTCGCCGGCATAGCGGCAGGCATTTGGCTGTCCGGAGCTGTTCATGCCAAAAGCGAACATCCGGCTATCGGGACGGTGGCTGCTGGGGCGCTGCATGTCCGGAGCGAGGCCTCTTTTTCGGGACGAATCACAGGCTATCTTAAACAAGGACAAAAAGTAAAAATGGGGATTCGCAGCAGAATCAAACGAACGGCACGACGGTGGCGGTTAATCTGCGCCTGCGCGCGCTTCCGAACCTGCAGTCGAATGTTTTGAATTTGCTTCCTTATAATAGCAAAGTGACGATATTGAGCTCACAAAGCGGCTGGTACTATGTTAAAACGGCGCAAGGACAGAAGGGCTGGCTGAGCGCGCAATTTGTAAAAGTGTCGCAAGTCCGAGAGGCGCAGGCCAAAAGGAGAAGCCGTTCAAAACAGTAAAAAAAGCACTCAAGATGATAGTGGCACAGAGGCTGTGCTGACGGCCGGCGGTGTCAATCTTCGGGAAGCTCCCGGGCTGTCGGCAGCTGTCATCGGCGAAGGAGAGAAAGGCAGCCGTTTTACCGATCATAAAAGAGCAGCAGGGATGGGACTATATTGAATACGAAGGCAAAAAAGGGTGGGCATCGGCCAAATATATTGATATAAATAATAAAAATGGGGATTCGCAGCAGAATCAAACGAACGGCACGACGGTGGCGGTTAATCTGCGCCTGCGCGCGCTTCCGAACCTGCAGTCGAATGTTTTGAATTTGCTTCCTTATAATAGCAAAGTGACGATATTGAGCTCACAAAGCGGCTGGTACTATGTTAAAACGGCGCAAGGACAGAAGGGCTGGCTGAGCGCGCAATTTGTAAAAGTGTCGCAAGTCCGAGAGGCGCAGGCCAAAGGAGAAGCCGTTCAAAACAGTAAAAAAAGCACTCAAGATGATAGTGGCACAGAGGCTGTGCTGACGGGCGGCGGTGTCAATCTTCGGGAAGCTCCCGGGCTGTCGGCAGCTGTCATCGGCGAAGGAGAGAAAGGCAGCCGTTTTACATATCTTGGACGCCAGGGCACCTGGATTCATGTCCAGCAGGCAAACGGCAAACAAGCGTGGATTGCAGCCGATTACGTGTCGGTGACGAAAAAAAATTCGGCGAAATCAGCTGCTACAGAAGACCGCCATTTAAAGCCTGGATTGAAAGGCAAGACGATTGTCATCGATCCCGGACATGGCGGAAAAGATGACGGGACGACCGGCCCAGGGGATCATATGGAAAAGACAAACACACTGTCTACTGCCTTGATAGTCAAACAAAAGTTGGAAGAAAGCGGTGTCCATGTCGTGATGACACGTACAAGCGACCGGTTTATTCCGCTTTCCGATCGGACGCGTATTAGTAACAGTGACGATGCCGATGCCTATATCAGCATTCACTTTAACTCGGAATCTACCGGAACATCCAAGGGGATTATGAGTTTCTATTATCAGCAGCAAAAGGACAAGCAGCTGGCAAACTCGGTCCAAAGCAGTGTGATTAAAGAAACCGGTCTGACAAATCGCGGTGTTCACTTTGGCAACTTGTTCGTTTTGAGAAATAACAATCAGCCTTGCATGCTGATTGAACTTGGCTTTTTGTCAAATAAGCAGGAAGAGAAAATGGTGATGACGAAGGCGTATCAGGAAAATGCGGCGGAAGGGATTGTGAATGGTCTCAAAGAATATTTTGGCGGCTGAAAAGTTAAGAAAGTTTGAAGCCGGAGGTGCTTTTAAGGGAGCAAGTGATGCCCCTGCGAATGTCAAGGAAACGGGATCTGCGGCGGCCTGAAGCCGTGGAAACGAGCCGAACGGTAAAATCACGAGAAAAAACGAAACCGGCTCGGGCACGGACGGTAAGCGGAGATTTGAAGGTGCGCGCGAGTTTCTTTCTCAAAATCCTTTTGTGGGCGGACTTCCGGCTTGCCGTCAGGTCCTTTAACAGCTATGGAAGCATTCAAACTTATAGAGATGACCCGTATACGATGCGAAAAAATTTGGCTGTTCGCAGTTCACAGCCGTGGCGGACCGGGTCATCTTTTTTTCAATTGCCTTAATTATTCTCAATTAGATGATGGGGTGAACGAAACAAGCTAAGGAAGTCCACGTCTTAAATAGCGAATTATGAAAGTCTGAGAAAGTTGTTTTGTAAGCGTTTTAATTAAAAAAATAATAAAATCACCAAAAAAAGAGTTGCAAATGAAAGTGAAAAGGCGTATATTGGTATTAGCCATTAAAGTTGCACAAAGGAAACAAATATTCTTTAAGCAAAACGGAGGATTGATAAAATGTCTAATCGGGATGAATCACCGTTGTCTGCAGTTAGCGGCGAGTCATTAGCTGGAACGCTTCCAAGAGGCAGAGAGCGTGATCATTCAAAAACCTTTCAAAGTGTCATTGGAAAAAGCAAAGGCTTAAAAACAAGTGCTGCCTTTTTTATCGTCTGCTTTCATTGCTGCAGTCGCTTACATCGATCCCGGAAACTATGCGACGAACATTCAATCAGGTTCAAAGTACGGTTATATGCTGTTATGGGTCGTTGTTGTCTCTAATCTTATGGCCATCCTGATTCAAACGATGTCGGCAAAGCTGGGCATTGCAACGGGAAAAAACCTTCCGGAGGTTTCAAGAGAACATTATCCGGTCTGGGCTTCGATTCTGTTTTGGATTCAAGGAGAAGTCATGGTGATGGCGACCGACCTCGCAGAATTTATCGGCGCTGCGGTCGGGCTGAATCTGGTGTTCGGATTGCCGATGCTGCCGTCCGCAATTATCACCGCGATTGCCGCTCTGCTCATTCTTGCTTTTCAGATGAAAGGCTATCGTCAATTGGAAGCGGTCATTGCCACCATGGTTTTTGTTGTCGTGATTGCTTTCAGCTGTGAGGTTATTTTTGCTTCGCCGGCTCTTGCACCGGTTGTAAAAGGGATGGTTGTCCCGCGCATCCAGGGTGTGAGCAGCATTCTGCTTGCGGCCGGAATCTTGGGGGCGACGGTGATGCCGCACGCGATTTATCTTCACTCAGGATTGACTTGCCGGCGCGTTATCGGCCAGACACCTGCGGAAAAGAAAAAAAAAAATCTTTCACTTTGAAGTCATCGATATTTTAATTGCGATGATCATTGCCGGCGTTATCAACGGCATCATGCTGGTTGTCGCCAGCTCAACCTTTCACTCTCACGGCATTGTCATTGACGATCTGACGGTTGCCTTTAAGGAATTTGGCCACTACATCGGGCCGTCCGCCGCGATTCTGTTTGGTATCGGTCTATTGTCCGCTGGTTTGTCAAGCTCATCCGTCGGAACGCTCGCCGGAGACATTATCATGCAGGGTTACATTCGCAAAAGGATTCCGGTATTCTTGCGGCGGATTGTCTCGATGATTCCGCCTTTAGCCATCGTCATTTCCGGTGTGAATGCGACTTACGCATTGGTGATGAGTCAAGTGGTTCTATTCTATCGTTCGGCATCGCGCTTGCCCTTATCCCTTTGATCATTTTCACAAGCAGAAAAGACATTATGGGCGGTCTGGTCAATCGAAAAGTGACCACAATCGCCGGATGGTGCATTGCGGCGCTGATCATCTCTTTGAATCTCTTTCTGCTGTACCAAACCTTTTTTGGAGCCTGATATTTCCGGGATTTGACAGCCCACGCTCTGCCCTGTAAACCGCTTGAACGTGAGAGAGACAATCAAGCCGGCTTGTGATATCACCTCTGTTTATGTTATCCTGCCGGGATAGTGACGGACCGTGATGAACCGGCTTGTCGGGTTTTAGGTTCAACGATAATTGAGACCATTTTTAAGATTTGTTTTTGAAAATGGATTGATTATAAATTTTCTCTTTCCTTTTTACTCAATTTTGTCGGGTCCCTGTTTTCGAGGAACCCGATTTTTTTAAACTTCCGGAGAAATCACATCCTTTCTTCATGACCTTAGCCTCAGGCGACTTCAACTTAAATGGAGCGGGTCGGTTCAAAGAAAGGTTCAAGATAAAAGTAATGGAGAGGAGCTTATTTATGGATGAACAACCGGACGGGTCCAATAGAGCGTCACTTGAACAAATACTCATCACACACACCAGCCAAAAACATTTGAGACGCTTCGTTTTAACAATTGGCGTTCTAGCCGGATGCTTTTTGCTTCATTAATCAATTGAGATCATGGTAATTTATAAATATGCGGCCATCGCCCCGGCGTTGGCCGCTGCCGGTTTAGGAGAGAAAGGCGGCGAATAATGGCCATATAACGAATGGATTTAAAACAATTTAAAGAAAATAAGAGCAGTTAGACGAGGAATCGGCAGCCGTTCTATTGCTCATGGGATCAGGCCGAAAGAAACCTGCACATTTTTATTGCATGAGCTGGAAATGATATCATTCAGGCGAAAAAGATTGCAAACGAAGAATGAATAGCGTATTTTGGTATTAGTCATTAAAGTTGCACTAAGGAAAAACTATTCAAGCCAAAGGGGTTTAATAAATGTCTGATCGGACGGATGAACCGTCGCTCCCACCTATTAACAGCGAGACGCTTGAGGAAACCCCGCCAGCAAAGGAAGACGAGCATTCAAGAACTTTTCAGAGCGTTGCCGGAAATAGCAAAGGGCTGAAACAACTGCTGCCTTTTATCGGGCCGGCCTTCATTGCCTCGGTGGCGTACATCGACCCCGGTAATTATGCGACGAATATTCAATCAGGTTCAAAGTACGGCTACATGCTGTTATGGGTCGTTGTCATCTCCAATCTTATGGCGATCCTGATTCAGATGCTGTCGGCAAAGCTGGGTATTGCGACGGGAAAAAATTTGCCCGAGGTTTCAAGAGAACATTACCCGGCCTGGGCCTCGATTCTGTTTTGGATTCAAGGAGAAGTCATGGTGATGGCGACCGATCTTGCAGAGTTTATCGGCGCTGCGGTCGGGCTGAATCTCGTATTCGGACTGCGATGCTGCTGTCCGCTGTCATCACCGCGATTGCCGCTTTGCTCATCCTGGCTTTTCAAGTGAAAGGCTATCGGACGCTGGAAGCAGTGATCGCTGCCATGGTTTTTTGTTGTTGTCATTGCTTTCAGTTGCGAGTTGATCTTTTCCCAGCCTGAATTCGCCCCTGTCATGAAAGGCATGCTCGTGCCGCAATTCCAAGGTGTGAGCAGCATTTTGCTAGCGGCAGGCATTTTGGGGGCGACGGTGATGCCGCACGCGATTTACCTTCACTCGGGACTGACAAGCAGGCGCGTCATCGGCCAAACACCTAAGGAACGAAAAAAGATCTTTCATTTTGAAGTCGTCGATATTTTGATTGCGATGATCATTGCCGGTATTATCAACGGCATCATGCTGGTTGTCGCAAGTTCAACTTTTCACTCTCACGGTATTGTCATTGATGATCTGACGGTTGCTTTTAAGCAATTCGGCCATTACATCGGGCCGTCCGCCGCGCTTCTGTTTGGTATCGGCTTGTTGTCCGCCGGTTTGTCAAGCTCATCCGTCGGCACGCTCGCCGGAGACATCATTATGCAGGGCTACATCCGTAAAAGGATTCCCGTATTCTTGCGACGTATTGTCTCGATGATTCCGCCTTTAGCCGTTGTCATCAGCGGTGTGAACGCGACTTACGCATTGGTGATGAGCCAGGTCGTTCTGTCATTCGGCATCGCGCTGGCCCTTATTCCTTTGATTATTTTTACGAGCCGAAAAGCGATCATGGGCAATTTGGTTAATCGAAAAACGACTACCGGTGCGGCATGGTGCATTGCGGCGCTGATTATCACTCTGAATGTCTTTCTGTTGTACCAAACTTTTTTTGGAGCTTAACGATTGCAGCATGACGAGGCTGTCCTAACATAAGAAAAACGAGAGGAATGTTTGCGGACCGACCCCTGAAGGTCAAAAATTCAACTTCAGGAAGTTGGTTCCCCCTGCCTCTCGTTTTTTTACGGATATAGAAAAAAACCTGCCCTTTTTTGTGTAATGAAGTGAAGCTAAAAATTAGCCTGCGGTTCAGTATTTAAAAGTATTCCCGGCCTCGCCGGGAATAAGTTGTCTAAAGAAGTAGTGACCTTGTTTAAAAAAGCGGTGATCTTGTTTAAAAACCTTAAAAGTTGTTAATAAATCACCGAAAGTTGATTAAAGGGGGCCAGGCCGAGCCCTGGCCCGGCCCGGCCCGACTTCAACCCGAATGGGGCGGCTTCGGCTGAAAATGGAGCGGCTTCGACTGAAAATGGGGCAACCTCGACTCAAATGGAGCGACTTCGACTGAAAATGGGGCAACCTCGACTCAAATGGAGCGACTTCGACTGAAAATGGGGCGACCTTGCCTCAAATGGAGCGACTTCGGCTGAAAATGGAGCGACTTTGCCTCAAATGGGGGAATTTCAAAATCGTTTTAACTTCGGAAAGCTGCTCAAAATGTTTGCTCCAACTTCATCCGTTTTCTTCTATCGCCTATGAAAATAGCGCGTTTTTTTCGCCAAAAAATATCATTTCTTATCGTAATGGCAAAATTGACTTAAACAAAGAAAATGACGTAAAATGAGGGTGTGAGAGATTAAAACGATAGAATTTTTTTGTTTCATAAAAGCAAAAAAAGGGAATATTCTATCGGTTGCTATATTAAGAAAAGGGAGCTTTTTCCCGGATGTTGTGGAGGAATTTGAATGGTAAAATTACAAAAAGGCAAGTTTGAAGCTCTAGAACGGCTTTCCAATGACAAAGGTATCATTGCTGCACTGGCGATTGACCAACGCGGCTCTTTGAAAAAAATGATTGCGGCAGCAAAGGGCGGAGAAGCGACGATCAAAGAACTGGAAGAATTTAAATCGCTTGTAGCACAAGAGCTGACTCCTTATGCCAGCGCCATTTTACTTGATCCTGAATATGGTATTCCAGCCTCCAAAAAACGCGACAAAAACTGCGGTCTTCTCAGTTCGTATGAAAAGACCGGATATGACACAACACAGCCTGGACGCCTTCCCGATCTTTTGGCCAACTGGTCGGCAAAACGTTTGAAAGAAGAAGGCGGCGATGCGGTCAAACTGCTCGTCTATTACGATCCGGATGAAGGCGACGAGATCAACGATGTGAAAAAGGCTTTTGTTGAACGCGTAGGTTCCGAATGCAAAGCTGAAGATATTCCGCTTTTTTTGGAAATTGTTACTTATGATGCCAATGTGGCTGATGCAAAAAGTGCGGAATATGCAAAACTCAAACCGAAAAAAGTGACCGATTCCATCAAAATTTTCACCCAAGAACGTTACGGCGTCGATGTATTGAAACTGGAAGTGCCTGTCGATATGAGCCGCGTCGAAGGTGTCGGCGAAAACGAGCCGGTTTATACTGCTGAAGAAGCAAAAAAAAACTTCCAAGAAGTTGAAAAGCTGACGACAATCCCTTATATTTGGCTGAGCGCCGGTGTCTCCACCGACCTCTTCCAAAAAACATTGACGTTTGCCTATGAAGCCGGCTCGAAGTACAATGGTGTGCTTTGCGGACGGGCCACTTGGCGCGAAGGTGTTGCCGATTATGGAAAAGACGGAGAAAAAGGTCTGGTTGCCTGGCTTCGCAGCCAAGGCAAGCAAAACATGGAAGAATTGAATGCATTGCTTGAAACGAAGGCGACCCCTTGGTATGAGGCATACGGCGGTAAAGATGAAATTGAATTAGTGTAATCCGATTGCCGCTGGCTTCAGGCCGCTGTGACCGGAAACCCGGCTCTATTTAGGACTATAGGGCCGGGCTTTTTTTCTGGGTGTTTTTTGAATGTATTGGGAAACCATATAAATTAATATAAGCCTGATGATGGACCTGGCATAAACCATTAAAGATAAAAGATTCTATAATTTCTTATATTCACAAAACAACGGCTTAATGCTATGATATTTGTATGTAAAAATCTTGTCTAAAATTGTCAATTATTTTGCAAAGAAAAGGGAGAGACGATGGTAAAAAATATTATTAACAATAGGCATAGTTATCGTATTAATCGTTGCCGCCGGGGGAGGATATGCCTGGTACCTTTGGCATTCGGTCAAAAGTACGGCTAATGATATTTACAAGCCGGCCGGAGAAAGTAAAGGGCATGAGGAACTGAAGGATAAGAAACCCATTTCCTTTTTGCTGCTCGGCGTTGACCAGAGAAAAGGCGACCCCGGACGTTCCGATACGATTATTGCCATGACATTGAATCCTAAGACGAACACGATGCAAATGGTCTCCATTCCTCGTGATACAAGGACGGCCATTATCGGTCATGGAACAACCGATAAAATTAACAGTGCCTATGCCTACGGCGGAACAAAAAAAATGGCACTGGATACCGTCAGCCATTTTCTTTACAATGTGCCGTTCGACTATTATATTCGGATCAACATGGAAGGGATGAAAGATCTTGTTGATGCGGTCGGCGGTGTCACCGTGACCAATGATATCAGCTGGCACGATGAAGGTACTATAAAAAAGGTTATTACTACAAAAAAGGAAAAATTAACCTGGATACCGGCGCAAAGGCGATGGGCTATATCCGGATGCGCCACCTCGATCCGCGCGGCGACTTTGGCCGGAACAAACGCGAACGGGACGTTATCATGGCGGTGATTAATAAAGCGGCGAATATTTCTTCCGTTTCCCACTACACGGATATCCTGAATGCGATCAAAGACAACGTCACGACAAACATGACTTTTGACGATATGAAGACGATCGCAACGGATTACCGCAATACCAGAGAGCATACGCAAGACTACGAAGTCAAAGGCCAAAGTACGACGATTAACGGCATTTATTACCTTGTAGTCAGCAACGCCGAAAGACAGCGTGTACACGACATGATTGAGGAACAACTGGGCAATAAATAATTGAATAAAGGGCCGGCTCTAAAAGAATCGATCTTTGGAGCCGGCCTTTTTTCTGTTTTTTTTTTTAGAAGGATACAGTGCTGATCAATTTGTTCTTTTAAATGGGGAGCATACACCTGGCAGCCGTGCTATTGCCGGCACGTCAGCAAAAAATCGCCTGCATCAATAATGAAAATAATCGGGCCCCGCGGATTTCAACGGGGCCCGACACTTCGGAGTCAAAATCTTTTACTAATGGATTTGTCGATGAGCTGTAAATCATGCAGTTTTTTAATAAATTCGGCTGTGTCTTTACTGGTGATGATCCGATTTGGCTGCAGCATATGCGCGTATCGTCCGTGAACAAGAATCGTCAGTTCAGGAAACTTCGATAACAAGTTTTCGAGAATGTTCCGTATGTAAAAGATTTGCTCCTTTTTTGTTAAGGATACTGCCAAATACCGGATGTGGCGGCGGGTGATTAAATCGATGATCATCGTCTCATCTTCCAGGTCGCCAAGATAATAGGTCTTCCAGCCGTTAATCTCCATTAAGTCGCGGACGATTCTCAGCGGCAGCCGTTCGCTTAGCCCCTCAAGATTGGCGACAATGATCGAATCGACTTCTTTGCTCAATGCTTCGGTGAATTCGATCATTTTCCAATCGAGGAGTGTCAGAGTTGTCGTCGCGGCCATTCGGGCATCGGCCGGCTGCAGTTTTTCTTCAGCCACTCCGTTATTAATCATGGTGACGGCGCGTTCGATGATTTCTGTAAAAACATTTTCCACGCGCTTGCCGTCCGATAATTCATCCAGCAGTTTCAATGCCTTTTTTTTTTTTTTCCATTGATCAAACTGATCAGGTAATCAGCCCAGTTCTGCCGCGATTGCCATTGGACCTGGCTGTCTTCCCAGCCGGTAACGGAATGAATCGTGATAGACAGGTCGCTGGGCGTTTGGAATAACTTCCCGCTGTTCGTCAGCCGGATAACCGGAAGCATTTCTGCACCGTCCGGATTGTTCACGATCGTGCCGCGCCGCCCGTCCGAAAGCACACAACTCTAGTAGCCGGCGGATAAAGACATAGTAGATTGATAAAGTCATAGCAGCATTGACTGACTGTCAATGGTTGTCATGGCTGTCTCTGAGCAGGATCTGCAGCGCTTTTGTTGCATGCATGGGTTTGCGATACGGACGGGAAAGTGTCAGCGCCGAATAAACGTCGGCGACCATCACGATTTTCAAATCCCTGTCGAGCTGCATGAAAGTCAGCCCGTCAGGATATCCCTTGCCGTTCAGCCTTTCATGATGTGAGTGGGCCAGTTTGCAGACTCGTTCAGGAAAGCCGATTTTTTTTAATAAATGATAGCCGTATGTCGTATGTTCCATCACGATCGCGTATTCATTTTCGGTCAATTTTCCTTTTTTGAGTAAGATTGATTTGGGTATGCCGAGCTTGCCGATATCGTGCAAAAGGCAGCCGAGAGCGAAGTCATTGACAGATTCGCAGCGATAATGGCGGGCGAGAAGGGTGGATAAGACAAAAACATCATCGACGGAATGGTAATAACTGTAGGCGTCCCATTGCTTGAGACTGTCCATCAATTGGGCTACGGTGGGGTTTGGAGAATAAACGAAGATAAACGGAACGGATCCACTTATAGGAAGATTCTGAGTGAAGCGCACGTCCGTATCTCAGTTCGTGGACAATATGAGACATATCGTTCTGAAAGCCTTCTGTCAAGGCTTTCAGATGATGATAGGACACCGGGAGTATATGATGATTATCGTAGTGCAAAAGACCTTCTCTATCTCCCACATAGATACTGTCAACGCCCCGATCAACCAAATCATTGATTAACATTTGGGTGATATAGGTGCCTGATTTGTAAAGTATGGAAGAATTTATATAAATATCCCTCTCTAAAATAGCTCCTTCTGCTAATTCCACCACTTTTTTTAATTTTGACATCATCCATTCACCCCGGTCCATTAGTAGCTAATTTCCGAAATAGTGCCAGCGTAGTTATCTTATCAAACGAATATGAAAATTAAAAGTAAAAAGGTATAGCAAAATAGTGATAATTAAAAAGGTTCGGCAAAATAAAGTCAAACCTTCAATCAGTGTGGGTTTTCTTCCTTCCATCCCCGTTGATTATTAGTTGCGGCCCACAGGATGTGGCAACGTCTGTGTTCCTAAGATCGGACTTTTACGGGCAGTTGTCTCCTGCCTATGCTTCTTCGAATTCATTGAGGCCTTGATGCGGGAGTCTTTACTGCCCGTTAAAGCGGGATAAATTTTTAAAATATTGGGTCTGCATGGCGATTCCCTCAGCCACTCCTTTTTCAAAAGACGTTTTTAAAGAAAAGAGGTTCAACATTTGTCGAAAATAGCCGATAAAAAAATAGAAAGCTTTACAAGATTGAAGGGGTGGGCTCACATGGATTTTGCAACGGTCATCGGCCTTGTCGTCGGGCTGCTGTCACTAGTTTTTGGTTTCCTGCTGGAAGGCGGCTCGCTATCCGCACTTTTCAAAGTGACAGCGGCTTTTTGATTGTATTTGGCGGGACAATCGGTGCGGTCATTATCAGTTTTCCGGGAAGCACTTTAAAGAAAATACCGTTTATTATTTGAAATACGCGTTTGTAAATAAAAAAAGCCATCCTGAAGACGTGATTGATCAACTCGTTAATTTAGCAAATATATCAAGGCGGGAAGGGCTGCTGGCGCTTGAGGGTGCGAAAGAAGAATTCGAAGACGATGAATTTCTTTCAACAGGCGTGCAGCTGATTGTCGATGGCGTCGATTCAGAAATGATTGAAGATATTTTAAACCGCGATATTGAACTTTATGAACAGCACATTCTGTCAATCGCCAAGGTTTTTGAAGCGGCCGGCGGGTTTGCCCCGACGATGGGGATCATCGGAACGGTCATGGGTCTTGTTCACGTGCTTGGCAATATCGACAAACCCGGAAACCTGGGTCCGGCGATCGCGGTGGCCTTTATTGCTACACTCTATGGCGTCGCTTCGGCCAATGTGATTTACCTGCCGCTTTATAATAAAATTAAGGCCCGTTTAGCACAGGATATTCTGATCAGGGAAATTCAGGCGGAAGGATTGATTGATTTCTATTCAATACGGCGAAAATACGATGCTTCTCCGCAAAAAACTTTTAGCCTTCCTTGATTCGGACGGCAAGGAACGGGTGGAAAACCACTTGGATCACTCAGGCTCCTACCAAGAGGTTGAAAGCAATGAGTAGGAGTAGAAAAACGCCGGCGAAGAACAGAAGAAAACCGTGATGACAGCGGGCGCTGGCTCATCACTTATTCCGATCTGATCACGCTGCTTCTCGTTTTTTTTTTTTTTGTTCTGTACTCAATGAGCTCGCTTGAAAATCAGCGTTTTAATGCCCTCGTTTCATCTCTGAAAACCTCCTTTCAGGGCGATTCTATTTTGAAGGATATGGGCTACCCTAAAGTTGATCAGCATCAAACAACGCCGAGCATTCCAATTGTCAAGAAGAAAACGAACGCCAGCCAGCCAGGAAAGTCAGAACAACCAGAATCTCGATAAGCTGTATGTAAAACTGAACGATTATATTAAGCAAAACCATCTTGGTCCCGAAATGTCGCTGACCAATTTGCCGCGCGGCGTCCAGTTGACTTTTCGGGAAAAAATCTTATTTGATGTTGGAGACGCCGATATTAAAAAAGGAGCCAAGCCGATTTTAAAAAAAGTCGGCGGTATTTTGAAAATGGTCCCCAACGATATCAGTGTTGAAGGTTATACCGACAATACGCCTTTTCGCAATCGGCACTCAAAATATCATTCTAACTGGGAGTTATCCGGCGCCCGCGCCCAAAATGTCATGTTCTTTTTAATTCACCATGATCATTTGCCCCCGTCGCAGCTTCACTTTGTCGGATACGGGCAATACAAGCCGGTGGCAAAGAATGATACAGCTGCCCATAGAGCGATGAACCGACGTGTCAATATTGTAATTATGAGGGAGCAGGGGCAGGAAAACCAAGGAAATTAAGACGAACGATTCGTTTTTATCAAATATTGTCTGAAAATATTTACAGAAGGCTGGGTTTAGGGCTATGCTAATTCATGGAAATATTATCCGGACCGAAGAAATCAATTAAAAAAAGACTGAAGGTGATGAATTGAAGAAGGTTTGGATTATTTTAGCTATTCTCATCTGCCTTGCTGCAATTATAGGCGGAAAGATATACTGGCAGCATAAAATATCAAAAACAACGTCAGAAGGGGGCACCGCCGCTCAAACGGAACAAGTGCTTGGCACGGCCGATACCAATACGTCGGCCTCGCTGAACAAAGCGAGAGAAAAAAAAACGGATTGCCGAACTGCCGAAGTCGATGCAAAAAACGGTTCGAGCGGCTATTGATAAGCATGCACAAGTGCAGCTGGTGATGATCGGTGGGGCGGATTGTCAAGCCATGTCCGGCCTTTTTCAGCAGCAGTTGGACAAAGCATACGGGCAGGATGTTTTCAAAGTGACGGCAAGCAGCTATGGTACACAGGATTCACTGGCTTTGAATGACAAACCGTTAAGCGAAATGATAAAAGGCACTGCCGCTGCCAAAGGTCCTGATGCTGTCCTTTATACCGCCGCCGGTTTATAATGACGACCATCAGGTGAGCACAACGGATACAAAATCGGTGATCAGTTTAATGGAAGAAAAAATCAAAATCAAGTATCCGAGCGCGGCTTTTTTCGTTCAGCCGCCCGTCTATTCGGCCGAGACGCCCTATATTAATGAACGAATCGATGAGTTGAAGAAATATGCCAAGAAACAAGGCCTGGCCTATATCAATTATTTATCGCAATGGCCGAAAGGCGCGCAGCGAGCGAGCGTTATCGCTGACGACGGCCAGTCAATGAATCAAAAAGGCGAAAAAATCTGGCTGCGCTATATCGGTCAAAAATGGGGATTGGCTCAATAAAGATCAGGATCAAATTCCCATGTTTATCCTGCATTAACGGGCAGTAAGACTCCCACCTAAGAATTCAATGAATTCGAAGGAGTATAGGTGGGAGATAACTGCCAACTGCCCGAAAAAGCCCGGTCTTAGGAATACCGACTAAAGGCGCCACATCCTGTGGGCGCAACTAACAATCAGTGGTATGGAAGAAAAACCCAGCTGATTGAAGTGTCACTTTATCAGTCTGGCCACATTTTCCGCCGTTCGTACCAAATTGTGTTCCGCTTGCTGCAAGGCTTCCGGCAGCGAAACAGGACCTTGAACAATCGGGAACACAGCATCAATACCGTAATCAAAGACGGCATCGCTGTCATCCGCAACGAAACCGGCAAGCGCGATCACCGGTATCCCGGCTTTCTTCGCGCACTGAGCGACTGCGATCGGTGTCTTGCCATATACGGTTTGTCCGTCAATTTTCCCCTCTCCGGTGATGACAAAATCGGCTCCAGTTATAATCTTTTGCAGCGAAACGGCCTCGATCACGATATCTGCTCCATGTCTCAGTTTGCCGTTTAAAAAAAAAACAAGGCTCCCGCACCTAATCCGCCGGCGGCTCCAGCCCCTTGTATTTTATCAACCTCGCGATGGAGATCGCGGCGGACAATCTGGGCAAAGTGCTTCAGATTGTAGTCCAGTATTTGAATGTCCGCTAAGCCGGCCCCTTTTTGCGGCCCGAAAACGGCGGCCGCTCCTTTGTCCCCGGTCAGCGGATTCGTGACATCGGCGGCGATTTCAAACTGGACGTTCTTAAGCTTCGGATTAAGGTCGGTTATCTCGATACGATCAAGGTCGGCTAATGCTTCGCCGCCGAAACCGATCGATTCACCCTTTTTTGTTCAGCAGCTTTGCCCCCAGTGCCTGGGCCATGCCGCAGCCGGCATCATTCGTTGCGCTGCCGCCAAGCCCAATAATGATCTGCTTTACGCCTTGCTCAATAGCAAAGCGGATCAGTTCGCCCACACCGTAAGTTGTAGCAGCAAGCGGATTACGCTGTTCGGCCGGCACGAGATGGAGTCCGGCGGCGGCGGCCATTTCAATTACAATTACCGCTGTTTTTTTCGTCGCCCGTCAGTCCGATAAACCCCTCAACCGGCACTCCAAGAGGTCCTGTCACCGTCTTTGTCCGTTTTCCATTTGTCGCATCGACCAATGCCTGAACGGTGCCTTCGCCGCCGTCGGCCATTGGCACTTTGATAATGTCGGCCATAGGCAACACCCGCCGCAGTCCTTTTTCAATCGCTTGAGCCGCTTCCAGTGCAGTTAAACTTTCTTTAAACGAATCCGGAGCGATGACAATCTTGTTTACTCGCATTTTTTTCGCCATATTTCTCTCCTTTATATCTATTTCAACAACGATTCAATAACAATATAATCCTCAAAAAAGGCCGGATGACGGTGATAAATTTCAAACCGTCTTTAACAAAGCGGAGGGACATGGACCTCCGCGATCGCTGGACAGTTTTTTTTAACAAAAACTGCAGGAAATCGCAAATATGACAAGTTTGTGAAAAATCAATCCATAAGCATAAATGACAGTGGCAAACGGCCGTCTAAACCTAAAAGCGCTTCGTTCATCGGCCGATATAGATATCGAATAGTGCTTTATTATTGTACAGATTTTGAAAAAGAAAATGACCTTACCATCGTCATTGCCCGGGCAATTCAGATCATGTCGAATCTTGGGCCACAGGGGAAATTAGCAATATACAGACTCCGGCATAACGGCTGAAACGGATGACAGCGGCAAAGTTTAAACACCGGAATGAAATCGGACTGCCGGCCGGGAGCCATGGCGTCGCCGCTGCAGACTCTGCAGCTCAGTTTGTCAAGATAACAATCCGGCCCAAACACGCCGTAAAGGCCCGCTCTATCTCCGCTTAGGGAAACAGGCAGGCCTCCAAACTATTTTTTAACATATAACAGCTAATTGCTATTGATTAGCGGCTGCGGCCGGCCATGAAGGCTTCGATTTCTTCGGTTGTACGCGGCAGGCCTGTCGTCAGCACTTCATAACCATCTTCCGTGACCAGCACATCGTCTTCAATGCGAATGCCGATGCTTTCTTCCTCGATATAGAGACCGGGTTCAACAGTGATGACTTCACCGGGTTTCAGAATGTCTGTGCGATAGGAGCCGACATCGTGGGTATCCAGTCCAAGCGAGTGGCTGACGCTGTGAAAATAATATTTGCGCAGTTCTTCGGGTTTGTCGATCAGACCGATTTGTTGACACTCATTTGCGAGAAACTCAATCGTAAAACGATTTAAGTCGGCAAAAGGAATGCCCGGCTTAATCATTTTTGTGACTTCGCGATTGCAGCAGAGTACAATGTCGTAAAGTGTTTTTTGCCGGGCGGTGAATGTTCCGTTTACCGGAAATGTATAACTGATGTCGCCGTTGTAATATTTGTATTGCGCCCCTAAATCAAGCAAGACGAGACTGCCGTCTTCCGCTGTACCACTGTTTTCAGAATAATGAAGCACGGTGCCATTGTGGCCGCTGGCGAGGATGGTTGGAAAAGCAAGATTCGTGATGCCGCGGCTTTTGAGGGTAAAATTAAAATAGGCTTCAATTTCATATTCCTTCATGCCTGGTTTGGCGTTCGCCAGTACGTTTTTTTTATACCATCATCGGCCGTTATTTGCCCGGCCTCCCGAATCAAAGCGATTTCCTCTTTTGATTTGGTGACGCGCATGTCGCTGATCACAGGATACAGATTATGTATCGACAGATAAGGATAGCGGACGGCAAACTCTGCGGCCAATTTGTTGCTTGGTTTGAACGGAGATTCCCATGATTTGGCTTCCAAGTCAAGATAGAGATGTTGGTACGTTTTTTGTTCCAACTGATTTTTAATAAAAGTATCAAGATTTTCAAGCAACTGGATGGATTGGATGCCTGAAGCAGAGGCGGCTTCTTCCGAGCCGATCGTTTCGCCGACCCATCTGGCTATAACCGGATCGGCGCGCTCGATAAATAGATTTTCATCAACATGCCCATCAAATTTTGTCGCGACAAGCGTCACTTTTGGAGCGGAAATGCCCGAGAGATAGTAAAAGTTGCGGTTTGGCGTAAACGGGTAAGCTTCATCGCCCGATTTTTGCGGGGCTTCGCCTGCAAAAAGAACAATGAGCGACTGATCATTCAGCTGTTCATAAAGCTTTTTTCGGTTTTTTGTAAAAAAAGCAGTATCCATGAAAATCCTTCTTTCATTGAAAAGTTGGTTCTTCTTCTATTTTAATGGAATAAAACCAATTTCACACGAGATTTGATTATTTTTTTGAATCCTTTCGAGTTTTCATAAGAAGCGGTGCGAAAAGGAAGGTATACAATCGAATGATATTTATATATGATTTATTTAGAATGAATGGTAAATTATGTTGAAAAGGCCGGCTAAGGAAATTGATAATGATCAATATTGATGAAAGTAAAAGGTGAGCCGGTTTGGATGGCTGCTCCAGCTTGACTTGAAAATGATGGGAATTTGTTCTTTTAAAGGTAAAGCTAAACCACACCCAAAAGCGGTTAAGCATATGGACAAAGAATATTTTTAAATCTCTTTCATAACAATTGGCCGTCGTATTGCAGCAGCGGCGGACAGGAATATGGCAAAAGCCGCTGAGGAGCTCTCTGATGGATTAAAGCCTTAAAATCCCCCATAAGCTCGGCATCCGATTGGCTTTGAGCCGAATTTGCACTTCTGTCCCATCGATGGTCAGCCAGAGATCGAAATTTCACGCATTACATAGAAATACACAGTCTTCGTGTAAAAAACTGGAGGAAAATCTGCTGTTAAATCAAGATAGCATGTACAAATGGCAAACATGTGGTAAGCGATACCGGATACTTTCGGGGATAACCGGATAACTAGGCAGTCTTAAGTTGCCATTGCCAGACAGAAACCATTTGTCTATGTTTTTAGCGGCGGTTGATATAGATGATAACGGAAACGATTTTGGACGTACAGTTTACCAATACGACGATGAATGAATTAGTGGATTATTTAACTTTGAGAATTGATGAAATGAAGCGGACGTTTGTTGTCACGGCTAATCCGGAAATTGTGATGTACGCGAAGCAGGATACCGCGTTTCGAGATATTATCAAAAGAGCCGATGTGGTGACGCCGGACGGAATCGGGATCATTATTGCCGGAAAACTGCTGAAAATGCCGCTGAAGGAGCGAGTCACCGGTTATGATTTGCTGCACCGCTTGCTTTCTGCGTCTGAAAAAAAGGACTATCGAATTTATTTTTTAGGCGCGTCGGCAGAAACGATTGAAAAAGCCGTGGAAAAGGCCCGCACGCTTTATCCAAAAGCGCAAATCGTCGGCTATCATGACGGCTATTTCAGCGATGAAGAAGCCATTGTCAGCGATTTACAAAGGCTTGTACCTGATATCATTTTTGTCGGCTTAGGATCGCCGAAGCAGGAAAAGTGGATCAACGATCATCTGTCCGATTTCCAGCAAGGCCTTTTTATTGGGGTCGGCGGCTGTTTTGACGTGCTGGCAGGAACCGTAAAACGCGCCCCGATCATTTGGCAAAAAATGAATATTGAGTGGCTTTACCGGCTGATTCAGGAGCCCTCCAGGTGGAGGCGAATGATGGCCCTGCCGGCTTTTCTCATGATGTTCTCAAAGTCCGTTATCGAAAGTAATGAGCTGCTGCGGATAAAAAAGCGAATAAAAGACCGGGCCCAAAATCGGTGCACAGCCTAAAAGGATGGTTTCGCACCTTGAAATGAACCGAAAGCTGCGCTCGTCCGCCAAAAGGTGTACCCGCTAACTGAATGCTGCTTTCGTGAGTCAAAATGATGCGTTCAGCTCCGAAATGATGCGTGTACAATAGGGCACTCGAAGCGAAAAAGGGCTCGTCAATGGGAAAATGGTTAGCCGGCGGCTGTTTGTAAATCTTTTGCCGATAAAAGTGAAAAAATTTTTACAATGTATTATAAATCTTTACGTTATGTTATAATGTCCTTTGTATAAAGAAAGACTAAGAACGATGGTTTTTTTTTAAAAATAAGATACAGCCGATGGACAACTTTGTGAGTCAGTGAAGTATGAAGGCACGGGGCGGGAGTGGCATAATGGTCTATTTGACGTTAGGCATTTGTTTTCTGGCGTCGCCGGTTTAACGCCGATTGTCAGGCGGCTGGCGATCAAGATCGGCGCGACGGATGAACCGGATGAACGAAAAGTGCATAAAACAAAAATGCCGCGGATGGGCGGCTTGGCGATTTACTTGGCATTTATGCTTGGCATGCTGATTCTGCGGCCGGCCAGCAGCTATACGCTGCCTATTCTTGTCGGCAGCGTCATCATTATCATAACGGGCATTTTAGACGATATGTATTCGCTGTCCGCAAAAATTAAGATTGTGGCCCATTTTTTGGCTGCAATTGTGATTGTCGCCAGCGGCATCAACGTGTCATTTATTAACTTGCCTTTTAACGGTGTCCTTTACTTAGGATGGTTCAGCATTCCGCTGACGCTTTTGTGGATCATGGGGATCACAAATGCGATCAATCTGATCGACGGTTTGGACGGGCTGGCTGCCGGCGTGTCAAGCATTGTGCTCTTGACCATCGCCGGCCTGGCGATTACAGAAGGCAAACATTTTTGTTGTTACGATGAGCGCCGTGCTTCTCGGCAGCACGCTTGGCTTTCTTCCCTATAATTTTCATCCTGCCAAGATTTTTATGGGAGATACCGGCGCGTATTTTCTTGGCTACATCATTTCCATTCTCGCTCTGCTTGGATTCAAAAATGTGACGATGTTTTCGCTCGTTGTGCCTATTGTCATTCTTGCTGTGCCTATTTCAGACACGCTGTTTGCCATTGTGCGGCGCCTTGTCAATAAAAAGCCGCTGTCGGCTCCCGATAAATCGCACCTGCATCACTGTCTGCTCCGCTTTGGCTTTTCACATCGGGAAACCGTCGTATTAATATATGGAATGAGCGCGTTGTTTGCGCTGGCGGCCATTGTCTTGTCGCTTTCGACACTTTGGGGCTCTTGCCTCATCATCACCTGTGTCATGGTCACGATTGAGATAGTCGTTGAAATTGTCGGCCTGGTTAACGCCAATTACAAGCCGCTGCTCAAATTTTATAAGCGCGCATTGTCAGTTTGGGCAAGATAAAATAATTTTCTTAACAAACCAAAAGCAGCTTTTCCTTTTCTTCTTAATAATAAGGAGGTAGGGAAAAGCTGCTTTTTTTTTTATCTGGATTGAAGCGCTAACCTGTAGGATTGAAGCGCTAACCTGTAGGATCGAAGCGCTAACCTGTAGGATCGAAGCGCTAACCTGTAGGATCGAAGCGCTAAACTATAGGATCGAAGCGCTAACCTGTAGGATCGAAGCGCTAACCTGTAGGATCGAAGCGCTAACCTGTAGGATCAAACGCTAACCTGTAGGATCGAAGCGCTAACCTATGAGATCGAAGCACTAACCTGTGAGATCGAAGCACTAACCTGTGGGATCGAAGCGCTAACCTGTAGGATCGAAGCGCTAACCTGTAGGATCGAAGCGCTAAACTATAGGATCGAAGCGCTAATCTGTGGGATTGCGGAGCTAACCTGCCGGACTTCAGGCCTGACCTGCCAACCACAAGCGCTGACCTAGAACCCAAGTCCTGCCCTAGCCCATGTCCTAACCAGCCGACTTAAGTGCTCACCTGTCGGATCCCGTCCTTTTTCGATGCCGGGCGCCACCCCCTCTGATGCTCGGCTGCTGAATGGCTGTTTATCTGCCAGCAAAAAAAGCCGTCCTCAGAAACAGATTCTATTTCAAAGGACGGCTTTTTGTTATTCAGATTCAATTTTCAAGCAGGCGGCCGACCGTAAACCGGAAATCGGCTGCTATCTGCTATGTTTATTGGCCGGTCGTGGCCCCGCTGCCGCCTGCATCAGCAGGTACAGTACTTCCGTTATTTACCGATGCTCCGCCCTCTACTTGAGGGTTTGTGGAGGGCGAAGATTGGCCGTTCTCTTCAGCAGCGGAGTCGGCCGTACCGCTGCTTTGGGAAGATTCTCCCGAGTGCGTGTTTTTTTGGATCCGCGCGTTGGCGCTGTCTTCGCTGATGCCGAGCTGATCGCGCAGCTCTGTGCTGATTTCGTTGAGATAATTGTCATCAAGTTTGTAATAATAGACGCCGGTGGACATATCATCGGTTCCTTTAAGCTGCATCATATCGATGTTTGACAGCGAACCGGCATAGCGCTGCAGACTAACCAGCTGGCCGAAAGTCAAATTGGTTTCAAAATGGCCTTTCATAGAGTCGATCACATCGCCGTATTTAGTAATGGATGAGAGCGATGCACTTTTTTGAATGATCGCTTTAATGAGCGCCATTTGCCTTTTCCCGCGGCCGAAATCACCGCCTGCGCCAGGCGATTTGCGGTTACGAACGAAGGCCAGCGCCTGTTCACCGTTGAGTGTATGCCAGCCCGGTTCAAGGACAATGGCATTGGAGCCTTTTTGATCATGGCTGTTTTGCGTGATTAATTGTACCGGAACGTTGACCTTGACGCCATCTAAGGCATCGACAATTTTCATAAAGGCTTTGAAATCGACTTGGACATAATAATCAACAGGGACATGGAACAGATTCTCGACGTCGCGCAATGCTAAAATCAGGCCCTTTATTGCCCCGAAGATCGCCGAAGTAGTGGGCATGGGTGATTTTGCTGATGCCGTAGTTGTGCTCGTTTGTCGGATCGACGATTTGCACTTTCGAGTCGCGGGGAATGCTTACCATTTTGACGGAACGGGTTTTATGATTAAAAGTGGCCAAAATCAAGGCATCCGACCGGCTCGCTTCATTTTTTCGCTTATCGACACCAATGAATAGAATCGAAAAGTTGTCTTTAACCGGGTCAACTTTTGTGTTTCTTAATTTTGATTTATCTCCGCGAAATAAACCAGTGTGCGCCGCGCCCGTTACAGTCGCCAATTTATGCGTCAAGTAGGCGCCGTAAGCGATG
This sequence comes from Terrilactibacillus sp. S3-3, assembly GCA_030437565.1. Classification (GTDB taxonomy): domain Bacteria; phylum Bacillota; class Bacilli; order Bacillales; family Sporolactobacillaceae; genus S3-3. The sequence goes on along the minus strand of CP129291.1, from coordinate 2,802,793 downwards.
CCGCTGCCGACAAAAAATAACACAACTACCAGCAAAGCAAAGACGACGACTTTCTTCCGCTTGCGCTTTTTTTTTCTTTTTTATCTCCACAAATCTTCCCATATTTTTCTCCTTTTCCCAAAAAAACGACGAGATTCTTCAAATCACTACAATATTTTTATTTTATCGAAAATGTTCTATTTGGGCAATGGCAGCAAGATTAAGTTTCGATAACTTTTTTTTCTAGATAAGTGCTGCAGAGCTTCTCAATCCGGGCCTGGGCATTGGTCAGGTTCGTGACCCAATCGGCATAGCTGCTGCCGCTTTCCTGGCGGGCATAGACATCGATCGCCACTTTTTCTCCATAATGAACATCTTTTATAATGTACGGCGATTCGCGCAGCCGATTTTCCAGGTAGCCAAACTGATGGTAATCAATTGTCGCCCGCCATAAGTCATAAGGAATGCGCTCAACGACTTCCGCCGCGGTAAGGCCGGCACTTGCGGCATGGGAGTAGGCACGAATCAGGCCGCCGGCTCCCAGTTTGATACCGCCGAAATAGCGGGTGACCACCACCGTGACGTCGCGCAGCCGCCGCTTTTTCAGCACATCGAGAATAGGCACGCCGGCCGTGCCGCTCGGTTCACCGTCGTCGTCACTTGTTTTTTGAATCTCCTGATTTTCGCCGATCATATAAGCGTAACAATTGTGGGTTGCTTTCCAGTTTTTCTTTTTTATTTCTTCTATAAATCGTTTCGCTTCATCTTCTTTTTCGGTTCGGCAGACTTGGGCGATAAAGCGTGAATGCCGGATCTCTATTTCATTCATGCCTTGTTTTTTAACGGTGTAATAGGACGTTAAGACCATAATCAGATTCCCCTTCTGTCAATTAAAAAGTAAATCAGGACGTGTGTCCGCTGAGATAGGATGCCGATCTTTTGCCCTGGGGTCATTTAATAAAATTAAGACAAAAGTGGGACTATAAACTGATCATATATGCAGCAAAAAAATATTTCAATGTTGTTTCATTTTTTTTATGAATATGTATTATTTGTCCGTAAAGCGTAAAATAACGATATAATGAAAGCAGCCTGTTCATATATGAAAAAAATCCACGAAATCTTTAAGGAAAAGTTAAGATTATCGTTAATTTATTTTGATTTAGATGTAAATAGATCTTTAGACCTATGTTCAGATAGGTAAAAAGAGTCTAGTACATGCGTCACCATTTCGATACAGTGGTAATGGGGGAATTTTATGCCAACCGATAATAATCCATCTGGTTCACTCGACTTGAAACATCTTGACTTAATTATAGAAAAAATGGTTAAGAATGTGAGTGACAGCAGAACACAGATATTCGAAATTGGCGAACAGTCACGAGCAGAGCACGATGAATTGGTACGAGAACTCAATGAAGTCAAACAGAAAGTGAAAGAAACGATTGAACGATGCGATAAGCTGGATGCCGAGGCTCGTTTGGCAAGAGGAAGACTCGCCGACATCAGCAAAGCGTTTGACAGATTTGGCGAAGAGGATATTCGAAAGGCGTATGAACGCGCGAATAATATCCTTATCGAATTGTCAATCGTACAGGAAATGGAAAAACAGCTGAAGTCTAGGCGGGATGAGTTGGAAGCCGTATTTTACAATTGAAAAAAACGGTTGAAAAGGCGGACAAGCTCGTCGGACAAGTATCAGTCGTTTTAAACTATTTAAAGGGTGATTTGCAGCAAATGGGAGAAATTGTTGCCGACGCCCGTGAAAAGCAGGCTTTTGGATTAAAGGTTGTCGAAGCCCAGGAAGAAGAGCGGAAGCGGCTGTCCAGGGAGATTCATGACGGTCCGGCGCAAACGCTTGCCCAAGTTTTGCTTGGCACCGATGTGATTGAGCGGGTCCAGAAAAACGAGGGGCCTGAGGCGGCCGGAAAAGAGCTGAAGAAATACAGAGGCATGCTTCGTGACGCTCTAGCTGAAGTCAGACGTATTATTTATGACTTGCGGCCGATGACGCTGGATGATCTGGGGCTCGTTCCCACCTTGCAAAAATATTTGAGCCGAATAACCGAACAATACCAAGGTATTGACATTGATTTCCGAAGCTTTGGCAAGGAACAGCGCCTGCCTTCCCCCGGATGGAAGCAGCCCTGTTTCGCTTGGCACAAGAAGCCGTACAAAACGCTTGTAAGCACGCAAAACCGAGCCTTATTAAAGTGATGGTGGAATTTCATGATAATAAATTTATTTTACTCTACATAAAAGATGACGGCACCGGTTTTGATAAAAATATAAAAAAAGCAGGCAGTTATGGTTTAATAGGGATGAAAGAGCGCGTTGAATTACTTGGTGGAACCATTGAGATTAACTCGAAAAAGAATCAAGGAACAGCGATCTTAATCAAAATCCCTATAGATTAGGAGGGAGAAAGTTGACAAATGTTCGACCGAAAATGACTACCATTGCATTAATTGACGATCATCGGCTGTTTCGCGAAGGCGTCAAACGCATTTTGGATATGGAACCTGATTTTGAAGTCGTGGCCGAAGGGGATGACGGCAGCGTTGCCGAAAAGTTAATCGAGGAGACGAATCCAGATGTCGTCTTGATGGACATCAATATGCCCAATGTGAACGGCGTTGAAGCCACCCGGCAGTTAATTAAGGCCCACCCGGATTTGAAAGTGATTATTTTATCGATTCATGATGACGAAAGCTATGTGACGCATGTCCTGAAATCAGGAGCGCTCGGCTATTTATTGAAAGAAATGGACGCCGATTCGCTGATTGAAGCAGTGAGAATCGTCGCGCAAGGCGGCGCTTATATCCACCCAAAAGTGACCCACAATCTGGTCAACGAATTCAGGCGCCTGGCGTCAAAAGGCTACATAAGCGTGCCGTCCGGCTTCCGCGATCTGGAATATCGCCGTCCGCTGCATATACTGACCAATCGGGAATGCGAAGTGCTGCAGCTGATGACCGACGGCAAAAGTAACCGAGCCATTGGCGACAGCCTCTATATTAGCGAAAAGACGGTTAAAAACCACGTCAGCAACATTTTGCAAAAAATGAACGTGGATGACCGCACGCAAGCCGTTGTCGTCGCGATCAAAAACGGCTGGGTTAAAAATCTATTAAACTTGCAGCTTTTAGCCGGTTGGACCTGAGTTAACAAGTGTCTGATCTAAAACCCCTCCTACATAAGTGTTGGGGGGGTTAAAAAATTTATCCCGCATGAACGGCAAGTAAAGACTCCCTCCTCAAGGCTTCAATGAATTCAAAGAAGCATAGGTGGGAGATCATTACCCAAAAGCTCGATCTTAGGAACACAGACTAAAGGCGCCACATCCTGCGTCTGTGTAACCGACATCCTACGGGCCGCAACTAACAATCAGTGGGAGATGGAAGAAAACTCCCGCTGATTGAAGTTTCACTTTATTTTTCTGCTAGCTTGCAGACGATGCGTTGTATAATCAGATAAAAAAATGACAAAAGGCGGGGGCTTTTAAATCGGAATTTTTCATATCCCGAGGTTTGTACCTGGGACAACGCCATCGCCGCTTATGTTTGTATGGAATGACTCTCTATCCATGTTACTATCTCATGAACTGTGATTTTGTTTTTTTGATCATCAGCTATTACAACTGGAACTACGGGGATAGTCTGATAAATAAGAGTAACCGCTGTTGGTAAAGAATTACGCTAACAAATATGCTCTCTTCCCAAGAAGCTCCCACTTCAAGGTTAAGAAACATTAGGTTTAGTTAAGTGATGAGTAGTTCACCCATATCATTAACCATTTCATTTCAATGAATTCCGGATCAATTTCATCAGGAAGATTGTCTGCTTTTCGTTTCCTAATCTTTACAGATCCGTCGCTCAAATTTTCAAAAGTGATTTCGTCTCCCGGTTTTACACCAAGATGCTCAAGGACTTCACGAGGATAGGTTGATCCGCAGCTATTGCCCATTTCAAAAATTTTCCTTTCCAAGGTTGCAACAACTCCATCATGTTTTTTCCGCCTAACTAGTATCTGCAAGTGTCATTACATATATACGTTATTATGCCATCACTGTATTTACGATAAATATATCCTCTAGTTGAAAACGAACAGGGGGCTTAAAAAAGTCGTCGCTCCATTTGGATAGAAGTCGCCCCATTTTGGCGGTTGAGCTGCCCATTTGGATTAAGGAAGCTCCATTTTGGCGGGCGAACGCCTAACTTTGAGTCTGAGCGCCCCATTTCGGCGGCCGAGCGCCTCATTAGGGTTCGAGATCGCTCCATTTAGGCTTGAGGCCGCCATGTCAGAAGCTGTCTTTGAACTCTCGCAGCAGATCGGAGCTTTTCGGATGCTGCATCTATTGAAATGGCGTCGATGTCCGGCATTAAATGGCGACAGTTTTTTCAATTTGTTAGCAGGATTGGAGTAGGCGCCTGACGAATATATTTTACAACAAAGAAATGACCTGATTTTCTACTTGAATTTTGGCTTGCTGCGCAGTTCTCCTTAATTTGATTTCTTCTTTTTACCTCATCTTTTTTCATTCGTGTTTTTAACACCGGTTTTTCTCTTTATCCTGATGACCACTTTTCGCTGGCTTTTTCCTTTAACACTTAACTGCTTCTATTATTTTTTTTCCTCAAAATTTTGAACTCCAAGAAACTACTCCAACACCTTTCAATCTTTTTATCTATTTCACAAAAAAAAAAAAGAGAGGGGATTCACATGACCACTCTGTCCCATGACACGCAGCCACGTCCATCGTTTAGCGAAGAACTGCAATCTTTTTTGTACGGCAGAGAATGCCTGATCGAGGAGCTTCCTTTTCCGGCCGAGATCATCGAAAGGAACCGGGAAATCGGGGCTGTGGCCCTAGTGCCGGGCATTGAAATTCGCCCGGCATCAGCCTCTATTTTTTCTGCTAAACCCCGTTTTCGCTGCCGGCGCTGCGGAAATGATCATCCTGATTTCTTTTCCGCCTATTCCTGCGCGCGCTGCCGGAAAACATGCGTCTATTGCCGGCGCTGTCTCTCGATGGGGGTCGTGAAATCTTGTTCGCTGCTGGCGACATGGATCGGTCCGGCGCCGAGTGCTCCGCTGTTTAAAACGAAGAACGGCCGCTTGTGCGAGTGGAAGTGGAAGGGGGCGCTGTCTGAATTGCAGCGACAGGCGGCGGAGAAATTGGCGGCTGCCGTTCAGCGAAAACAGTCATTTTTAATCTGGGCGGTATGCGGTGCCGGCAAAACTGAGATCTTGTTTCCGGCGGTTGAAAAAGCGCTGCTGAATGGGCTGCGACTAGCCATTGCCACACCGCGCACCGATGTTGTACGTGAGCTTTTTCCCAGATTCAGAAAAGCTTTTCCAACCGTTCCGATCAGCGCATTGTATGCCGGCAGCAGGGACAGAACGCCGCTCGCGCCGCTGGTCGTCACGACAACCCATCAGCTGCTGCGCTACCGGGATTATTTTGACGTTGTGATCATTGATGAAGTCGATGCCTTCCCTTTCGATTATGATCCGATGCTGGCTTATGCGGTAAAAAAATCTGCTAAACCAGACGCCCCTTTCATTTACTTATCGGCTACACCGCCGCCGGCATTGAAAAAGGAATTTCTCTCAGGACGGCTTCAAGGCATGAAGATTTCCCGGCGCTTTCATGGCCACCCGCTGCCGGTTCCGCAGAGCCGGTGGATGGGGAATTGGCGAAAAAAAGTCAAGCAAGGGTGCATTCCGTCATCTTTTTTGCACTGGGTGATGGAGAAAGCGTCTGGAAACCGGCAACTCTTCATTTTTGTGCCGTCTATTGCATTGCTAAAACAATTGACCCCCCTGCTAAAATCAAAAAGTCAAACAAGCATTGAGGGCGTGCATGCGGAAGATCCGGAGCGCCATGAAAAAATTATGCTCTTCCGCCAGGGGGCCATTCAAATTTTAGTCACGACAACGATTCTTGAACGCGGCGTAACGGTTTCAGGTGTCGAGGCGGCCGTCTTCGGAGCAGATGATCCTGTCTTTGACGAACGGGCCTTAGTGCAGATTTCCGGAAGAGTCGGGCGGGATCCGGCCATTCCAGGCGGCGAGATCATTTTCTTCCACTACGGCCGGACGCTCGAAATGGTCAGAGCGAAACGGCGGCATATTCAGCAAATGAATGATGAAGGGGGTTTTTAACATGAACCGCTGCCTTCTTTGCCACGAACCGCTTATTCCCACGCTTCGTTTTCAGTCATTATTGTCACCGGATGAACCGGCCGGCTTTTGCGACAGCTGCCGTCAAGGACTTATAAAGATAGACAGAAAAAAGTGCTGCGCGATTTGCGGTCGCGATCTGACCATCGTTGCGCCCTCTTTTATCAGCCAGGGTGTATGTTTTGATTGCAAACGCTGGGAAGAAAGCGGGATGAGCGGCGTCCTCCAGCGCAACTATTCGGTTTACCAATACAATGAACGGATGAAAATGCTTATGACCGCGTTTAAGTTTCGGGGCGATGCCGTACTTGCCCAGGGGTTTAAGCCGGATTTTCAGGCGGCCTACAATCAAATTCGCCGCGATTTAAAAAAGGCAGAAAAAAGAAGGGAACGAACCGGCCGGATGCACGCTCAGAGTCAGAAAATGACCCGCTTAATGAATCAAGTTAAAAATGGAGACGGTAGACGGCCGGCTTCAAGCTGCACGTGAAAAACTGAAGGCATCAGTAAGATTTCCGGATTTCACTGCTTTCAGCTTGTACAGAAACAAGGCAAATGAGGATTTGACCATCGTTCCGGTGCCGCTCAGCGGAGAGAGACTGCTTGAAAGAAGCTATAATCAGTCGCGGCTGCTCGCGGAGCTATTGGGGAATAAAGTGACTGACGCGCTGATCCGGAGAGTGAACGAACCGAAACAAAGTAAAAAAGGACGTCGCGAACGTCTTGAAATGAAAGAAAATCCTTTCCGGCTTGTGGACTCTTGCCGGAAGCAATTAGCCGGCCGGCAGGTGCTGCTCATTGATGATATCTATACGACCGGTGCGACGCTGCGGCTAGCCGCGCAAGCCTTGCAGCCGGCCGGGCCGATAAGCATTGTCTCATTGACGCTGGCGCACGGCTGAAAGTTGTTGTTAAAAAAAAACCCCCGGACATCGACGCAGAGGTCGTGCCAGAAGCTCATGCTGCCCGACTTGTAAATAAAACAGTCGAACTTGTCAATAAACCACGAAAAGTTGTAAATAAACGCACAAAAGTTGTAAAAAGAACCCGTTGTCGATAAAAAGGTTGGGCCTAAAGCCTAGGCCCGCGCCCGACTTGTTAATAAAATCGCCGAACTTGTCAATAAACGACGAAAAGTTGTAAATAAACACATAAAAGTTGTAAAAAGAACCCGGTCGTCGATAAAAGGGTTGGGCCCAAAGTCTAGGCCGCGCCCGATTTGTTAATAAAATCGCCGAACTCGTTAATAAACTACGAAAAGTTGTAAATAAACGCACAAAAGTTGTAAAAAGAACCCGTCCGTCGATAAAAGGGTTGGGCCCAAAGTCTAGGCCCGTGCCCGATTTGTTAATAAAATCGCCGAACCGTAAATAAACTACGAAAAGTTGTAAATAAACCTACAAGAGTTGTAAAAAAAAAAACCCCGGCCGCCGATAAAAAGGTCGTACCCGAAGCTCAGGCGGCCCGGCGCAGGAATTTCAAAATGGAAAACTGCACCTCCAGAAGCGGTAAATCTGTCTTACACCTGCCTGCCCAAACCATTGGCACTTCTTCTCATGTCACTTATTTTGCGGCCTGAATATGACGTTCAAATCAATGAAGAGGAGGATTCGGCATTGCCGGCCGTTTCGTCGCAGCGCTTTCTCGTTAATATTTTGTGTAGCTGATCGCTTGGCTGCCCATCTGCTGCCAGGCGTCTATAAATGGATCGCGTTCGGTTTTTTCATTTTTGCTGCCGAGCGGATTGTTGAAATAAATATAGTTTTTTTTGTCAAAGCCCGTAACAAGGACGGCGTGCTCATGAAAGGTGACCTTAATGGTTCCGGATGAAGTGCTCCATGTCCGAAACGCGCTGTCTGGCAGCGGTTTGAATTGCGAATTGGTAATCACCATAACGGGAATGCCGGCGCGCAGTTGATCGAGCACCGCATCGAACGGGCGGCCGGACAAATCGACAATTTGATTGGGCAGGTATCGTTTTGCTAGTTTGACAATCGGGCCATGGTTGACACCAAGTCCGGGCTCGCTGAGCGTCTCCATATTGCCGACAAATCCATCGTTGGGATTGCCGTAATAATCGCCGGATTGATAGGGCACTTTGTCTATTTTGTTAGCGAGCGTCATTTTGCCGACATTGACACCCGCCTGCTGCAGCAGCATCGCCAGCGAGGTGACCTCGCAGCCTCGTGGCAATTCCGGATTCTGAACAATTTGCGGCGCATCAATCATGGCGTGGTCCGCTTTGCCGCCGGGCCATTTATCTGCAATGAACTGGACGGTATTGACCGCAGCGAGCGCGACCCGGCTTTCAACATCACCGGCAAAATGAAGCACCTTTGACATGGCCGATTCCTGATTATCTGGATTGGATGTATGTGAATTGGCGGAAAGCTTTTCTGGACTGCTATAGGCATAAAAAATAATCGCCAGAAGCAGGATATCGAGGATCAAAAAAAGCGGAAGCCAATGTTTCTTTAACATTTTCAAAAAGTGGTGTCCCCTTTCTGTTTTATTTTCTTAACAAATGCTGCTTCTGTCAAACCTTTTTCTTCAAATAGAATAAGAAGATTTTTAATGTTAAAATAGGTTGAAAGTAGCGGGTATTTTGCCGATATATGGTTTGTCAGAGGTCAGTTGTTCGAATGGGGAGTCCAATGAAGCCCGACGGATACTATCTCTGTCGTCTGACTGATCTGATTTTACGGCTTGAACACAATAAATGGAAAGTGGCAAATAATAGATCAAATAGGATGAAATTTTAGTGTAAAAGGAGAGAAGACAATGGCTGAACTCGCAAATTGCAGAGGCTGCGGAAAATTATTCGTGAAAACGGAGTCGCCGTACTGCCCAACTTGTCTGAAAGAGCAGGAAAAAAAATTCGAGATCGTTTATGATTATATTAAAGTGCAGGAACATCGCCAGGCAACGGTGAGCCAAGTGCATGAAGCCACAGGAGTGATGAGGATTTAATCTATATGTGGGTCAAGAAAGGCCGGTTGATGACGTCGGACTTTGCCAATCTTGGCTATCCTTGCCGATCGTGCGGGAAGATCATTCATACCGGTGATTTATGTGACTCGTGCAAAAGGCAGTTAAACAAAGATTTTGAAGCATTTACCGAGCGGGAAAAAGAGGAGGAAGAGCGCAAACGGGGAAAAACGTATTATACAAAGTGACCTATAAGCCTCGGTTTGATAAAAAGATATACACCTTCCGGCTCATTAAACATCTGAAAAATACTGCCGATATAATGAATAGCAGAAAGTCATGGCGAGATTTTAAGCGAGGTGAGCGATTTGAAAATCAATCGTTATCAACCGATTCAATCCTATCAAAGTTATCAAGCGTCTAAGAATACGCAAAAAGCGGCGCAGTCGGCGGACAGCGCAAATAAAAGCGATAAAATTGAAATTTCGGATGAGGCAAAACGGCTGCAAAGCACGCAGGCATTTGCCAAAGCGCGCAGCCAAAAGGTGGAAAGCATTAAGAAACAGGTGCAGGACGGCAGCTATCAGGTCAGTGCTGAAGACGTGGCGAAGAAGCTGTACGATTATTGGAATAAAAGGTAGGCATAGGGTATTTCCGTATGAAACTGCTGTGTGAAGGGGATAAAGAGGATGACAGTCAGCAAAGTAAGAGCGTTGATTGAGCAACTGATTGCCGGGAATGAGCGGCTTTACGAAATCGCCAAGGTAAAGACGGAAGCGATTAAAAACGCAGACATTCAAACATTAAACAGCCTTGTAAAGCAGGAACAGCCGATAATCGTCCGCATAGAGAAGCTTGAACGGGCGAGAATGCAGATGATGACCGAGATTATGCAAACGGCCGGTGTTCTGGGCAAAGGTGAGTTGCCGTCATTATCTAAATGGCGGGAGACAATTGTACCTGTCTCTGAAAAAGAGGAATGGGAAACCCTTCATCTTCAGCTTGCAAATGTCTTGTATGTTCTGAAGAAGCATCCAATCAATCATTTAAACCAGGACTTGCTCAGACAGTCCCTTCAGTTTGTCAGACTCAGCCTTAATCTCTTGCATCCTCGACCTACATTAAAGAATTACAGTAAATCGTCAGGCAGGCAAGAAGGTTCTTCTTCATTTTCCGTCCGAATTGATTCTAGGGCTTAATGGATGATGGTTTGAAAATTTTTAAACACTTCGTTTGAAGGATACTTGAAACGATAGCACAACACGAGGTTAAAAAAAAACATTTCAAATTGAAAAACGGAATAATGAACAATACTGCGTGTTCGGAAATTCTAATAACGGTATAGGTTTCGGCACATTTCCAGACGTTTTCTTGTTTTTTTTTTTACATTATGGCGGGGGTTAACATGATATGATTCCAATTTTTTCGACATTAAATATGATGCAAAGAGCGCTTGAAGTGCAGCAGGAAGCCATTCAAACGACCGGCAATAACATTTCAAATGCCAATACTGACGGCTATTCACGGCAGCGAGTTAATATGACTGCTTCGACACCTTATCCTTCCATCGGCATGAATGCAGCAGGCGGCGCAGGCCAAATAGGAACGGGCGTCGATGCCGATTCTATTCAGCGCATCCGAGATTCCTTCCTTGATTTGCAGGTTCGCTATAATGAGAATCAAAATGGGTATTGGTCCACAGTAGATAGTCAATATAGCCAAATGGAGGATATTGTTGCTCCAACGGATAATGATCTGTCCTCTGTTCTGGATACTTTTTGGAGTTCCCTTCAAGATATGGCGTCAAATTCAGGAACAAGCGGTACAGGGGCGGTTGTTCTTCAAGACGGGCAAGAGGTAGCGGATACATTCAATTATATTGCGACGTCGCTCAATCAGGTGCAGTCCAATACAAACCAGCAAATCACCGAAGTGACGAATCAAGTGAACAATCTTGCCGATCAGATCAATTCCTTAAATAAGGAAATTACGACGCTTGAAGCAAACGGATATGTCACCAATGATTTGTATGTATGACACCCGCGATAATTTGGTCGATCAACTGTCACAATTGGTCAATGTGAAAGTTTCAACGGTCCCAAGCGGCGGTAATCCGTCTGCGCTGGCTGTAGGAAAGTATACCATTGAGCTGACGGATGAGAATGGCAATTCACTCGGCACGCTTGTTGACGGGACCAATTTATCTGCTAATCACCTCAGCACCACAATTGATAATACTACAGATCCGGATAGTCCAAGTGTGAAAATCGATTTGGCAGATGGAGACGGTAATTCTATTACGACGTTGACAGACACAACGGATACAAGTTCTTCTGCGACGAGCCTATATGGAAAACTGCAGGGGCTGGTTGATACCTATACGAATGATTTTCCAAGCGTTTTGAAAAGTTTAGACAATCTTGCCAATACCCTTACTACGAACTTCAATGCGGCCTACGCAGGCAGTGCAGGAAGTCAATCTTCCGGGGATAACAGAATTCTTTACCAGTGCTTCATCTGACGGAAAGGTAACAGCAGCAACGATACAGGTGAACAGCGCCTTAAAGAGCGGCGATATCACTGCCAATTCCGCTACTGACGGCAGCGGTGGAAATAGCAGTGCCACGGCGATGGCCAATGTGATTGCTTCAGATAAATATGATGTAGACGGAAACGTTACCGATACCGGTTCCGGAGAAACATTGAAAAATTATTTGGCTGATTTGATTGGACAGATCGGCGTGAATGCGCAGTCGGCCGATCAATTTTCCACAAGCACGCAAACAATGCTTACAACGTCGCAGAACAACCGCTCTTCAGTAAGCGGCGTGTCGATGGACGAAGAAATGGTTAATTTAATTCAATATCAGCATGCTTACAGCTCGGCGGCCAAAGTGGTGACGACGCTGAATGAGATGCTTGATACTTTAATTAATATTGCGGGGTGATGAATGATGCGTGTCACACAGAACATGATGACGAATAATATTTTGCAGCAGTTATCCAGCGGTTATGGTAAAATTGCCGAGTATCAGGAACTGTCATCGGGGAAAAAAATTACAAGACCATCTCAAGATCCGGTCGTCGCGGTGATGAGCGTCTCTTATCAGACGGATGTGAATCATATCCAGCAATATCAAAGTAATATTTCTACAGCCTATAATTGGCTTGACAGTTCGGAGAGTGTCCTCTCAAGTGTCAATGATGTGCTCAACCGCGTCCGAGATCTGACCGAAGAAGTAAGTAACGGTACGTATGATGATACACAAAGGGCTGCGGCGGGAACGGAAATTGATCAATTGACGCAACAATTGATGACGCTTGGCAATACACAAGTGGGCGGACAATATATCTTCAATGGCGATGACACACAGAATGCACCGATTACTCAGGGAACCAATGGCGATTATAGTGTGAGCGACAATTCCAAAAGTGTATTGATGGCGGTTAATGATGGGATCTCGATAGCGGTTAATGTGAGCCCAACAAAGGTATTTTCCGCAGGCTTGTTTTCCGATTTGAATGACTTAAAAAACATTGAATGATTCAAACGCGTCTTCATCGCAAGTTGGGGATTATATTTCAAAAATTGATACTCATCTAGATGAGGTTGCTGACGCGCAGGCGGACCTTGGTGCATTGACGGATCGCGTCGACATGATCAAGAACCGCTTGGGTGACCAAGAAACAATTTCTGAAAAAATCATGTCGGATAACGAAGATGCTGATTATTCTGAAACTATTGTTAAGCTAAATCAACAACAGAATGTATATAATGCTGCTCTTTCGGTGGGTGCGAAGATTATCCAAACATCGCTTGTCGATTATCTTAAGAATTGATTTTTTAATAGGTAATTATTATCCTTACATCCGTGAATGAGGAGAACGAGTATGGCTAAGATAGTACCGCATCTTGAGATGCACCAGGTATATGGTAAAATTGCAATCAGTCAGCAGAATGCAAAACAAGATATCCGTCAGCCCCAGGCTGAGCAGACCATCCGGCAACCGCAGGCAGAGATGACAATCGAACGCAGCCGGCGAGTGTTTCAATTGATCAGACCGACGCATGGCACAATCAGGACTTAAAGTCGGCATTCACCCGAATAGCGGATGCTGCTCAAGATGCCAGCCAAGATGTTCTTGAGGGGATTGCCAGACGGGCGCAGCAAGGTGACGAACTGTTGCATCTTGAACGGCATCACGGCAGTAATCTGATCGCTGAACAGGCAGGAGAAAATGCGGCATTAGCAGTTGTTGGAACGCATTATGATACGGGCAGTACACCCGCTTATCAGTCGGTAAAGTATTACGTTGATCCGGGTTCACTTAATATCTCCTGGGAGATGCATGCACCCGATATTGAAGTGACTACGCATGTTCCGGAAATCACCTATTTTCCAGGAAATGTAGGTATATCCATGCAGCAATATCCGTCATTAACGATTGAAGCGGTTGGAATTTTTGTTGACGAGAAAGGATAAAACCATGAAAATTTTAACGAAATATTTCGGAGAACATGACATCTCATCGGAGAATTGCTGCAGTTTCCAAACGGACTTCCCGGCTTTATCGATGAAAAACAATTTGTTTTACAGCCGTTCGGTGATGCTTTTTACATCTTGCAGTCGGTGAGCCATGCTTCGGTCGCTTTTGTTACAACCTCCCCGTTTTTTCTTCTTTAAAGATTATAGTCTGGATTTACCGGATCATCTGGTGAAACAGTTGAAGATAGAATCGGAGCAGGACGTTGCCGTACTCGTTATTGTGAGCGTTCGTAAACCGTTTAGCCGTTCAACGGCCAATTTAAAGGCTCCGGTGATCATCAATCAGAAAGCCCGGCTTGGCAAACAATTTATTTTTGATGAATCGCCCTATCAAACCCGCCAACCGCTGCAGCTCGCCTCCGTATCCTCCGAAAAAAAAAAGGCGTGAAATAAATGCTCGTTTTGACACGCAAGCCGGGACAGTCGATTCAGATCGGCGATAATATCGAAGTGAAAATTGTCGCGATTGACGGCGACCAAATCAAACTCTCGGGATCAATGCGCCGCGTGACATCGACATTCACCGCAAAGAGATTTACCTCGCTATTCAGGAAGAAAACAGCCAGGCGGCCGCCGGCAGTCTCCCGGATGATATTATCCAGACGATGAAAGCACTGAAGAAGGAAAAGTGAGGTCGCGACAGTCCGGAAAATCAAGTGCGTTGCCCCAAGAAGAAACGAGCGATAAGGCTGGCTTCGGATTGAGAGACTAGGACGGGGAACGCTGCTGGACTTTGGAATGGTGAGGCTAGCCGCGGAACCCGACGGTTTGTAAGGGATTACGGGCCGCAATCATTCAAATATCGGCCGACAACACAGGCCGCTTCCCGGTAGCGTCCTACCTTATTTTAGTGAAGCCGATTTAGTCTTAAACCCTATTTTTAACCGGCTCAGCGGCAGCGTCAGTTGTACACCTGGATTTTCCTTTTGTTGGTGATTATTGGATAATTAGCATTCTGAAGAAAGCTGGGATAGGAGAAATTGATTTGAAAAATTGATTTGAAAAACTGATTTGAAAAATTAGCGCCGCTCATTTTAAATCATTGATGGATGTTTCTTATCGGCGATTTGAGCAGTTTGCGGATCAATTCTTTGAAAGTACTTTACAGTCAACATGAGTTTTGCCGGTCTGACGTCCTCATGCGAGCTGTCAAAAAAGCTGTCATTATCAATCTATTTCAAGGCTTTCATTTCTTGCAAGTATTGTTTTGGCGTACGGCATTTGAACGGAACATTTTTCAATGAGAGAATGCCGCTTTTTTTTTATCTAATGTGATCACATAATTTGCCTTTGCGGCATAAGCAGTGTTGACAAACATCTGATCATCCGGATCGTTTACAAAAGCTATTTCATCTTGGTTTATATGCCTTGTGTTGATCGATTTTCCCATTCTAAATAAATTCATCGCTTCTTGCATGACTTCTATCATTTGTCCATCGCTAATGCCTGATTTATGACATGTTCTTTTTAAGATATACAGCCATTCGCCAGCGTATTCTGTGAAAATACTAACCTAGCGTCGGTTTTTTTCAACATTGATAGAAGTTCACTGCAGTCTGACTTAGCGTCAAAGAACCCCTTAATAAAAACACATGTATCAACAACTAATTTATCTGTCATCTTTATCTGTCTCAATAACTTCCGACATATTCTTATATTGAAGCTCCTTCTTTTTTTTGCTTCTAGATGATATAGCGAATTTCCAAAAAATAATTCGATTGTAATGTATTTGTAGCCACGATTGGCATTTCTTTTTCTTTATTATTCCACTTTGATGGCTCTTCTTTCACAAAACGAATGATAAACAGTATGTCCTTTTTTTCATGAATGATACTTCATTTAACAAGGAAGCCCTAACTGAATTCTTGTAAAAAAAGTATATTTCATAAACATGAATGCCGGCTTTTTTCAATCTACTTTTTTTTTATAGTCACTTTTTGATTGTATCGCGACAAAGTTCAAAATTCCCATTATGAATGGCATACACAATCTCTTTTTAAGCTTACCCTGCGCCGCGAGTCGTTTAACTAAAAATCCCATCTTGATTTCAATGCCAGTCGGTGGTTTATGATAAATAATTTATACAATTTTATGAAAACGTTAACATTTTCAGTCCAAGCTCAGCATATATTCTCAATCGGGCGAGAAAAAGGATCAAGCCTGCTTGCTCTCCGGATAACGTTTTGAATCCGAGCAGCCAGAACCGGTGGAATGATGACCAAAGCGGTGTACCGCAATTATTTTATCCTTGAACGTTTCGCGAGGGGAGTTCCGAAGCCAGCATAGTACCTTCAAGTCCTTTATTACTGCCCGAGAATTTTTTTTACCCATTTTGAATGCTTATTCCTCAAGGCGGCATAAGAAAAAATTTGAATGGAGGGTCATCAAGTGGAGAGAGTCACTCAGTTTTTTTACAAAAGTGATGATGAAAAAGTATTTACCGGATCCTTTCGTGATTGCGATTGGACTGACGCTGCTGACTGACGATGGTTCTAGCTATTGTTGTCGAACGGCAGGGCGTTCGGGAATTAATCACGGACTGGGGCGGCGGTTTCTGGAGCCTGCTCGCTTTCACAATGCAGATGGCGGTCATTCTAGCGATGGGCTATGTGCTGGCGACCGCTCCTTTGGTCGATAAAAACTGCTGAATAAAATCGTCGCCCGTATCCAAAAGCCAAGAACGGCGATTATTATCGCAACGCTCGTTGGCTCGATTGGCTGCTACCTTAATTGGGGATTCGGACTCGTGATCGGCGGCGTGATGGCAAAGAAGCTGGCGGCAAATGTCAAAGGCGTTCATTATCCGTTGATCATTGCCGCCGCGTACAGCGGGTTTACGTTTTACGGACTGGGCTTGTCGGCCAGCATTCCGCTGCTGATCGCGACGCCTGGGCATCCGCTGGAAAAGGCGATGGGCATCGTGTCCCTGTCGCAAACGATTTTTTCATGGCCGATTCTGATCGCGACAGCCGTCCTTCTCTTCTTACCTTGCCGATTTCTGAACGCGCTGCTCCACCCGAAACAAAAAGAAAGCATCACTGAAATCGATCCAGCCGTCTTCGCTTCGGGAAACGCGGCGACACTTGAACTGGAACTCGCGAAAGAAAATACATTGGCCAATCGCTTGAATAACAGCCGCCTGCTTTCCTATTTGATCGGGCTTGCTGGAGCGGCCTATGCCGTCTTTTACTTTCTTGACGGCAACACGCTTAATCTGGATATTGTCAATTTTATTATCCTGTTTCTTGGGATCATCCTGCTTGGCACGCCGGCTAGATATTTAGGCAGCCTAAATGAGGGCGTGAAGACAATATCGGGCATCATCCTGCAATTTCCATTTTACGCCGGCATCATGGCGATCATGGCTGGCTCCGGCCTCGTGACGACCATCGCAAAGGGCTTTGTCAACCTGTCGACTGCTGATTCGCTGCCGTTTTGGGGCCTGCTCAGCGCCTTTGTTATTAACTTTTTTGCTCCGTCCGGAGGTGGGCACTGGGGCATTCAAGGCCCGTTCATGATTGACGCCGCCAAACAGCTGCACGCCTCCCTGAGCCAAACGTCGATGAGTGTCATGCTCGGCTGCGCCTGGAACGACCTGGTCCAGCCATTCTGGATCCTGCCGGCGCTCGCCCTGTCCAAACTGAAACTGAAGGATATCATGGGCTATACCGTGCTGATGATGTTCTGGGTTGGAATCGTTTACATCGCCGTTGTTCTGGCGTGGGGGTATTGGGGGTAAAAAGGCAGTTTTGAAGATGACAATTTTTAAACAATATTATCGATTTGTCAAGATATTGAGCCAACTCGTGGCTGAAGAAAGTTAAAAAGGAAAGACTTGCAGAGCTTTTTTAAAAACTTTTCCATTTAGCTTAAACATCTTCCTCCTCGTGACGATATATAAAATGTAAGGCGATTGGAAAGGCGCCTATAATCGCCTGGATGTTGTTAAATAACCCACATGGATGTGGATATCCAAACTCAGGGAGGAATTTATATGATTATCAATCACAATATTGCTGCGTTGAACACATTAAATCAACTAAGCAAAAAAACGAAAATGCCACACAAAAGTCTTTGGAAAAGCTGTCATCAGGTCTTCGAATTAACAGTGCAGCTGATGATGCTGCCGGCCTGGCGATTTCTGAAAAAATGAAAGCTCAAATCAATGGCCTTGACCAAGCGAAAAGCAACGCCCAAGATGGTGAATCCTTGATTCAAACAGCTGAAGGCGCGCTGAGCGAAACGACCGACATTCTGCAAAGAATGCGTGAACTTGCTGTGCAAGCTGGTAATGGTACTAATACATCTGAAGATACTGGTCAGATTAATACAGAATTAAATCAGCTGTCATCCGAAATTGACCGTATTGCGAATACAACTCAATTCAACAAGCAAGATTTGCTGACAGGCTCTTTCTCGACAACACTGCAAATTGGCGCTAACAGCGGTCAAATCCTCAGCTTTAGCATTGCCAAAATGGATACTACCGGGTTAAACAATTAGCGGTGCTTTTGACTTGTCAACTAATGCGGCAGCTAGTGCAGCGGTCGCATCGATAGATAGTGCTATTAAAGCTGTTTCAACGCAACGCGACACTCTTGGTGCTTTGCAAAATCGTCTTGATCATACAATTAATAACCTAACTACTTCCTCACAAAACTTAACAGATGCTGAATCACGTATTACTGACGTTGATATGGCTACTGAAATGTCTAATTTCACAAAGAATAATATCTTGAATCAAGCTGCTCAATCTATGCTTGCTCAAGCCAATCAGCTGCCTCAAGGTGTGCTTCAACTGTTGAAATAATTTTTTTTTTTGGACCAATTCTTCGGGAATTGGTCTAACAAGGTGGGGCTCTATTTCGATAGAACCTCACCTTGTTATTTTATATTGAATTTTATCAAATAGATGAGGTGTTCATATGTCTCCTTTTCTTTCATTGTGCATGATTGTCAAAAATGAGGAAAAAGTTTTAAGAAGATGTCTGTCTGGATGTGAAAGATGCTGTTGATGAGATTGTCATTGTTGATACGGGTTCGACCGACAAGACTGTAGAAATCGCTTATGAATATACGAATAAAGTGTTTAATTATAAATGGACAAACAATTTCTCAGAAGCAAGAAATTATGCACAATCAAAAGCATTAGGTCAATGGATTTTGGTGATGGATGCTGATGAATACGCTTATCTGGATAACCTAAGGGATGTCGTGAATAACCTAAAGAAAAATGATCATCCGTATGATGCCTATGATGTGAAAATATTTAGCTTTACCGGTTACAAAGGGCAGTTTACTATTCAACATTGGCATACTCGCATTTATAAAAATGATCCGTCGATCAAGTATTACCGCACGATCCACGAACAGCTGCAAAAAAATGACGAGCATTTGTCGGCTGGCCTATCGGATTTAGTGCTATATCACTCCGGGTATCTAGCTAGCTAATGCGATAGATCAAAAAGATAAACGTACACGAAATAAAGGCCTCATTGACAAGGAAATCAAAAAGAGCGGATTGACCGGTTTCGATTACTTTAATCTAGGCAATGAGTATTCATCCATGGGTAACCCAGAAAAAGGATTATATTATTATAAAAAAAGCTTATCAAAACAAGCCGGATTTTGCCTATAGCTGGGTATCTCACTGTCTCGTACAAATGGTGAACTGTTTAGTAAACTTAAATCGCTATCAGGATGCTTTAGATGTGATACACAATGCTGAAAGAATTTATACTCAGTCTCCAGATTTTAAGTCAATGAAGGCACGGATCTACATTTTTCAGGGAAGAATGGAGGATGCCGAGGTTGAACTTAAGAATTTAATAGATAATAAGGAGAAGTATCAACAAATTATCTCAAGTCCCGATCATTTGTATTACTATCCGAATAAATGGATGGGCATGATCTGTGAAGAAAAAAAAAAAAAAAAATGGAAAAGGCTGTAGTTTTTTATAGCAAAGCGCTAAATTTTAATTTTAATGATGAGGATTTGATTAAAAGATATTTTTCTCTTCTCTTCCAGTATTCTTCAATGGAGGAAGTGTACAGATTTATTAGCGATGAAAGCCTTCTGGACAATGAGACAAACGCTGATCGGTTGATGAGAGTGCTGCTTAATTTGCCAGGAACGCTGAAGACGGTTGAAAAATTATCACGTTTGGACGTTTATAAAAATAAGAAAGGCATTAGTATCAAGCTTCTTTGGAAGAATAATCAAACAGACAAGGCCTTTAATCTGTTGAATAAATTGTCTTTTAAACAATTATTAATGGTACTGAACGAAGGCTTTTTTGATTTTACAGACTTTATTCTCCTTTGTCTAGCTGCGGATGCCAAAGAATTACTTCATTCATTTGCTGAGATAAATGAGGGGTCAGCAAACACTATTCATTTTTTGCTGGAGGAAAATGGCCAACAAAAGATTGAGACTTCGACATATCTGGCTTTATTGAAAAGAACGATTTGTCTGGAACAATTCGAATTGTTTGAACGGTTGCAAATACAGGTTCAGTTTTGATCAAAATATTAACATTCAAATAGGTCATCTCCTATATAACTATCACTTTTATGATTTAGCCGTTTCTTTTTATCAGAATGCGGAAACACATTGTTTTGATCAGCAAACGTATTTGAATTTAATTAATGAATGTAAAAAAAGGAATATGGAACAAGAGACCTTTAATTTTGCAGTACGAGCCATAGAATTAAAGCATTATAATTTTAAAATATTAAAGGATGTTGGTTTATTAACTCATAAGATGGGTGCGGAGGATTTGCAAGTATCTATCCAGCAATTGGCGCTAGAGTGTTATCCAGATAGTCGATATTTAAAAGAGTATACAATCTGGGGAGAAAAGAAAAAGAAAATAGCGCTGGTTTATTCACCGTTCTCAGGGTCAAATGTGAAGGCTCTCATTCGCTCAGTGCCTGACAGGTTAAAAGGAAAGTATGAAATCAATATTATTGAACCTAAAAATGATTTAACATATTTAATTAGTTGAAAATGATGCTGTTGTCACTACTGAGGGAAATTATCCTTTTGATAAGAAGAATATCGGCAAGGCGCAAAAGGTTATTGAACTGTGGCATGGCTTTCCACTTAAAGCCATGGGGTTGATGGATCAGAGTGAAACGAATAAAGAAGAAATCGAGAACAGATGGAAAAATACAGATTCTGTTATTTCTTATTCTAAATTGTTTAATCAAGTGATGGGAAAATGCTTCGGCATTAATGAAGAACGTTTCAAAGTTACAGGCTCTCCAAGAAATGATTTACTACTCAACGCGGATGGGAAGAAGAATCTTTCAAAGTTATTTCATATTAAGGCCAATAAATATAAATTTATTTTTTATATGCCTACATGGCGTACGACTACCTATGCCGATAGAGTGGATGGAAGTCAAAATAATAATCTGTTCAACATGTCACAATTTGATTTAAGTCTCTTTGATCAATTTTTGAGGGAGCATCATATTAAATTAGTTATAAAATTGCACCCTGCTGAAGAAATGAAAGCTTTGAAGGAATTTGAACAATATCGAAGTATATTTGTTGTGACTGAAAAGCTGCTACAGGAAAAAGACATGGATATCTATGAAGTATTAAATGGTGGAGACTTGTTGATTACTGACTATTCTTCCGTGTATTTTGACTTTTTGCTCATGAACAGACCAATTATTTTTACGCCGACAGATATCGAAGCCTATTCCAGAACCAGAGGATTTGTTCTGAATCCTTACGAAGAATGGACGCCGGGTCCGAAAGTTTTAACACAGTTGGATTTAACCAATGAAATTGTTAAGTCGTTAGATGATCCGGATTATTATAAGCAGGATAGGATAAAAATTAAAAATATTGTCCACGACTATCAAGATGCTCAGTCAGCAAATAGGGTTTGGCATTTGATTGAACAAACGATGAATGAACAGATATTGAATTATAAGTAAATGAACTGCGTGTATTTTAAGTGGTGAATGCAGTTAAAAAAATTATTGATATATGGCGAATGAAGCGAAAGTGAGGTGAGAGGATGATTGTTGATATTGTATTGGGATATGCACGGGGAAAAGGCGGACTCGAGAATGCCATTTCTTTAGTTAGTCATGAGATGAAAAAAAAGAGGACATAGGGTGAGAATATTCCAATTCATTCCTCCTAAATACAAGTCATGGGAAAAAAAAGTACCAGAAATATATTATTATGGTCAACAAGAGGATTTAATAGTGCCGATAAATAATGAAAGTGTTTTGCGATTGGCGACAAATTATGAACGGTTGACTAATTTTTTAGGCCGTCCAGATATCATTTTTGCTACTCACGCACCTACATTGTGTCTACTGTGCAGCAAAGCTGTCGATAAAATGAAAGGGAATAAAAGACCTGTTATTTTTTCTTGGCTGCATGGACCCCCTAGAATTTTTGGGGGTGGCAACTTTCTTCCTCTTGCCGTTGAGCATTTAGCCATATCAGAAAGTATTAGAAAAGAAATAGAAAACTACGTGGAAAAAAAATATATCCATTATATTGGCAATCCGATAGATTTTGATGGGATTTCCCCCATAAAAAGATCTGTTCGACAATTAAAATTGATCTATGTAGGAAGAATTAACAATGTTGAAAAAAGATTGGATGTTCTCTTTAAGGGATTACAAAATTTAAAAGGCGATTGGTTGCTTAACATAATTGGCGATGGGCCCGACAGGATATCTTTGCAAAAATACGCGATCGACTTGGGAATCGATGAACGTATCCAATGGATGGGATGGAGTGAAAAACCATGGAATCAATTGTCGGCTGCTTCAGCACTCGTTCTGTCTTCTGATTACGAAGGTTTCGGATTAGTCGTTGTTGAGGCATTAGCAAGGGGGCTGCCGGTTATCAGCACGGCTTGTGGCGGGCCAAATGAAACGATAAAGGAAGGTGTTAACGGCTGGCTTTTTCCATGCCAAGACAGTCTTTGCCTACACAATATTTTACAGGATATTCTTGATGGAAATAAAACATTACCTGACGAGGATGTGTGCCGAAAGTCAGTGGATAAGTATCATGTATCAAAAGTTGTTGATCAAATCGAATTGGCTATTAAAGAAACTCTGCTAAAAAGAGAACTAAATAAATAGGGCCTAAAGTATGAATTGTTTAACTCTTAGTAAAGATTTTTCCTCTTCAACCGATAAAATGATTAGAAGATCGTTTTGTTTATTGGAGGGTTAATCATGGATGCAAGTATAGACATATTGATGCCGTCTTCATCCATGCAGCTAGATCAACAGCTAGACGGCGTGAGTGGCAAAGGAATAGCGGTTGCTAATCAAAAAGATGATCAAGGCTCTCAAGGTCATCAGTTCGTTTTTTTTTTTCAAAAAGCAAGGTTGAAGATTTAGTTGACGAGGCTAATCAATTCATGCAGGAGCATTATACGGAGTCGCATTATGTGTTACATGACAAGTTAAAGCAGTATTATGTACAAGTGGTAGACACACAGATACAAACAAGGTTATACGCGAAATTCCACCTAAGAAGTTTTTAGATATGTATGCGGCGATTGCGGAAAAACTGGGACTAATTGTCAATGATCATGCATAAGGAGGACGGACCATGACGGATATCAGCAGTACAACAAGTACTACATCGAGTAGCTCTTCAACGTCATCCAGCAACACGAACTATTATTTACTTAATACAGGGACAAGCAATAGTCTGCGTGTATCCGGTCTTGTAAGCGGCATCGACGTGGACAGCATTGTCAATAAGCTGATGCAGGCTGAGGAAGTGCCGCTGGACTCTATGAAGCAGCAGCTGCAGCTTTTTTGGAATGGAAGCGAGACACGTACCGCAGTACGAACACGCTGCTTCAGAATCTGCAGGATTCGGTGAATACGTTGACGCTGCAATCCAATTATACAAAAACGGCGACGGTGAGTGACCCGTCAAAAGTGACGGTGACGGCCGGAACGAACGCCAAAAACGGAACGTATATACGCTTTTTCCAATGCTACGCTTGCGACGATAGCAACCAATAGCAGCACGGATCCGATTGCCAGCAGCAGTTTTGATTCAAGCAAACCGTTGATCGAGGAAGCGGGTTACTTAACAAACGGTATTGTTTGGACAACTAATACAGTGTCCAATGAAACAAAAGCGGTTTTGGCGGACGGCACGAGTTTTCAACTGGCAAACGGCGCAGTTGATACGAGCAGTGCGAACATCAGTGTAAAATCCGCCGATGGTACGGAAACAAGTTACACGGTTGTCGGCAGCAAGGATGATTTAAATACGAGTGATCCGAGCCAGCATCAGGTATACATTGATCAGACAACCGGTGCGCTGACGTTCAATCAGACGATAGCATCGGGTTCGACGATTACGTCTAATTATAATTACAAAACAGTTGATATCGATTTAACGACATATGACAGTGACGGCAATGCCATTAACACGAGTTTGTCCCTAAATGGCAGCTTGTCGCTGGATACCATGTTGACTCGGCTGAATAACTCCGGAGCGGGCGTGAGCGCTTTTTATGATTCCTCCACGCAAAAAATTGCAATTTCAACAACTCAGACTGGCAACATGAATGCCAGCGGCAGTGAAATGAATTTTACCAGCAGTTTTTTTTGACAACGACTCTAGGGCTTGACAGTACAAAAGAAGCTGGCGGCACCGATGCAACGTTCACGCTGAATGGGCTGGCTACTTCCCGCCATTCCAATACGTTCACGATTAATAATACGACATTCAATCTGACCGGGAGCATTTCTGCTGACTCTCTCGGTGACAGTCAGTGTCGGGACGGATACGGATGCGGTCTATACGATGATCAGCAATTTTGTAACTCAATACAATGATGCGATCAGCCAGCTTAACACGCAGATCGGCACTGCACCTGACAGGGATTATCCTCCGCTGACAGATGCACAGAAAGCGCAAATGAATACGACGGATATCAATAACTGGAATGAAAAAGCGGAGCAGGGCATTCTTTTATAACGATAATATTTTGAGCAGTGCTCTCAGCCAGATGCGTCTGAATCTATACAGTCCGGTAAGTGGATTATCAGGCACTGCCGGCGACACAGGCCAGTCCTACAATCAGTTGGCACAAATTGGCCTAACAACAAGCAGTGATTATACTGCGCATGGTAAATTGGTCATTGATGAGAGCACGTTAAAAGCAGCTATTTCGGCTGATCCAGATGGCGTCATGAAATTGTTTACTCAAAGCGGCACGGACAGTTCTTCTCAGGGGATTGCCAAACGTTTATATAATACATTGAGCGATACCATTTCACAGGTAAAACAAGCGGCCGGTACGACGGCGATGGCCGATAACCAATATGATCTTGGTCAAAGCATCGGTGACATGAACACGAAAATTTCAAACTTTACTGATCAACTGAAAGATGTCCAAAATCGCTATTACAGTGAATTCACAGCAATGGAACAAGCGATCGAACAGGCTAACACTCAATCTGCTTATTTATCGAAAATATGATGAGCGGAAGTTGATAAGTAGACGAGAAAATTGAAGGAGGCAGTGGTCTATGCCTTACAATGCATACAAGGTTTATGAGCAAAATGCGGTGCTGACGGCAACGCCGGGTGAATTGACATTGATGCTATATAACGGCTGCATCAAGTTTATTAAGCAGGCGCGACTAGCGATGCAAGATAAAAAAATAGAGAAGAAGAACACTTTTCTTAAGAAAGCGCAAGCTATTATTAATGAATTAATGGTGACGCTCGATCAGAAACAAAGCATTTCGAAAGAGCTGCTGGCGCTTTATGACTATATGCATCGCAGACTGATTGAAGCGAATATGAAAAACGATCCGGCCATTTTAAACGAAATTGAAAAAATGGTCACTGATTTGCGTGATACTTGGAAACAGGTGATGCTAATTACTCAAAAAAGAAAAGCCAGCACGGGACAGGGCTTAAAATGGGCGTTCAAAGTGTTTATATTCTGACCAAGAAAATAAAGGATTTACTTTACTTGATAATCAAGCCAAGCAGCCACGCCGTAAAGTCATTAAGCAGTTGAACCAACTTCTGAATGAGCGAGAAGAGCAAATCCGGAAGCTCACTGAAAACAGCGATGAAGCCGGCAAGATAAAATATGGTCAAGAAATTCTGAGATTTAATAAACAAATTGATGAACTTTTGAATGGAATGCGGCTATCCATTATTAAAGATATGAATCAGTTTAGATATCAGAAACAATCTGTTAAGCGTTATCGAAATAGATATGGTTATATTCCCAAACACAATGGTGCATTTATCGACAAAAGAGATTAATTGATTAAAATTAATCTCCTGATATAAAGGAAGAATGTCTTCTTTAGAGAAGATGTCTTTTTTTTTTTTTACGTTTTTTTAAAAATTCCAACACCCGATTTTTCTATTCCAACATCTCCTAAGTTAAAAGCATTTCCTCCCGATTCTCTGATTTCCTATTGGACGAACAAACAAATCCTGCTAGAAAAGGGCAAAGCACACCTCACGGATGGCGCGAAAATACATACGATAAAATTAATCCCTATTCTATATGAATCTTTTATTCCAAGCGACATGATAGTTGTCCAATCGTGCTGATGCCGGCGGCTTTTATAAAAAGGAAGTGCCGGTAAAGCCCGAGCACTTCTCCAAAAGAGCGTCATGAAATAGAAGATTGATGGCGGCTTTTAAAAATGATAGCCGGTCAGCGGCTCGTTGGAATTCACCTAAGGAGAGATCATTTTGGCTAGTGCGGATTTGTTTGAAGATAAAGTGGTACTCGTGACCGGCGGGACCGGTTCTTTCGGAAAGACATTCATCAAAAAGATATTGAATCATAAAGTTAAAAAAGTGATTGTGTTCAGCCGCGATGAGTTAAAACAGTTTGAGATGGCTCAGGAATATACCGACGGGCGGATGCGCTTCTTTATCGGCGATGTCCGCGACAAAGAACGGCTGTACCGGGCATTTGCCGGCGTCGATATCGTTGTCCACGCGCGGCGTTGAAGCAGGTGCCGGCCTGCGAATATAATCCGTTTGAAGCGGTGAAAACCAATATTAACGGCGCAGAAAATATCATTGAAGCGGCGCTCGACCGCGGTGTCGAGCGGGTGATCGCGCTCAGTACGGACAAGGCGTGCTGCCCGATTAATTTGTACGGAGCGACGAAGCTGGCTTCGGATAAATTATTCGTCGCCGCGAATGCTTACGCCGGCGCCAAAGGGACAAAGTTCGCGGTCGTCAGGTATGGCAATGTGGTCGGCAGCCGCGGCAGCGTTGTGCCGTTTTTTTTTTTCAAAAAATAAAGCAGACTGGAAAGCTGCCGGTGACCGATGAGCGGATGACGCGATTTTGGATTACGCTCGATCAAGGCGTCCAGTTTGTGATTGACAGCCTCGGCCGCATGCAGGGCGGGGAACTTTTTGTACCGAAAATTCCAAGTATGAAGGTCACCGATTTAGCGCAAGCGATCGCTCCCGATTGTGAGATTGAAGTCGTCGGCATCCGTCCGGGCGAAAAATTACATGAGTCGATGATTACCGAAGACGATGCCCGCCATACGGTCGAATGTGAGGACTATTATATTATCCAGCCGCAATTCCCTTGGTGGAAGTCTAAGAATAAAGCGGCCTTTAAACGGCTGCCCGACAATTTTAGGTATACGAGCGATACGAATACACAGTGGCTGACTATTGAAGAACTGCGAAAATTAGTCGAACAAATCTAGGTCAATTTTTTAGTAGGAGATGGAAGGATGAATCAGCCAATCAATTGGGGCATCGTACGCGAAACCTACTTGCCCTATGCCCAGCAATGGATCGATGACGCGGATGTTCAAGCGGTCGTCGATGTGCTGAAAAGTGATTATTTGACGGCCGGTCCGGCCATCCGCGCCTTTGAGCAAGCGGTCGCCGATTATGTCGGCGCTGAGTACGCCGTCGCTTTCGCCAACGGGACAGCGGCACTCCACGGCGCCTGCTTTGCGGCCGGGATTGAACAAGGCGACGAGGTGATTGTCACGCCAATGACGTTTGCCGCCAGCGCCAACTGCGTGCTGTATCAAGGCGGCACGCCGGTGTTTGCCGATATCGACAGCCGGACGTATAACCTCGATCCGGCGGAAATCGAGCGGAAGATCACCGAGAAAACGAAGGCGATCATTCCGGTCGATTACACCGGGCAGCCGGTGCAGCTCGATGAGATTCTGGCGATCGCGAAAAAGCACAATGTCGTCGTGATCGAGGACGGCGCCCATTCGCTCGGTGCGCACTATAAAGGGAAGAAAGTCGGGACGCAGAGCGATATGACGATGTTCAGTTTTCACCCCGTCAAACAAGTGACGTGCGGGGAAGGCGGCGTGATCACGACAAACAACGCCGACTATTACGACAAATTGGTGCAATTCCGCTCGCACGGTATCACCCGCGACAAAAAATACCTAGAGAAATGCGACGGCCCCTGGTACTACGAAATGCAATTTTTAGGATTTAACTACCGGATGACGGACATTCAAGCGGCTCTCGGCACCAGCCAGCTGAAAAAGATCGATGGATTCATTAATAGAAGAAAAGAGATTGTTTGGCGCTACAACGAAGCTTTTCATAATGTTCCCGAGTTGAATGTGCCATACCAGCATCAGGTTGCAAAGTCGAGCTGGCATTTATACGTCATTCGCTTAGACTTGGAAAAACTGCAGGCCGGCCGTCTGGAGATTTTTCAGGCAATGAGAGCGCAAAATATCGGTGTCAATCTGCACTATTTACCGGTTTATTTGCATCCTTATTACCGCGGGCTCGGCTATGAGCAAGGGCTGTGCCCGAATGCGGAGGCGCTCTATGATACGGCGATCACGCTGCCGCTTTTTCCAAAGATGACGGATGAAGATGTTGAAGACGTAATTCGGGCCGTTAAACGGACATTGGCATTTTATGCGAAGTGAGATGTGATGGTGATGAAAGTCGCGGCAATCATTCAGGCACGGACGGGCTCGGCCCGCCTGCCCGGAAGTACTTAAAAAGATTTCAGGAAAAACCTTGCTGGAATATCAAATCGAGCGGGTTAAAAAAGCAAAAACGTTGAATCAGATTATTGTGGCGACAACGGTGAATACCGGCGATGATCCGATCGCCGAACTTTGCCGGCGGCTGACGATACCAGTTTACCGAGGTTCGGAAGAGGATGTACTGTCACGATATGCCGAAGCGGCGGCCCTTTATCAAGTTGATGTGATTGTCCGGCTGACATCCGATTGTCCGCTGATTGATCCCGATGTGATTGATCAAGTGGTCAGTATGTATTTGCAAAACAGCGATCGATATGATTACGTCTCCAACGTGATTCAAAGGACCTATCCGCGCGGGCTGGACACCGAAGTTTTTCCGTTCCGGGTGCTGAAAGATGCCGATACAAAAGCGGCCGGCCGGCGCTACCGGGAACATGTCACTTTTTATATTTACGATCATCCGGACCTGTACCGGCTGGGCAGCTCGATGAATGATACGGACGAAAGCGGGCAGCGCTGGACGGTTGATACGGAAGACGATTTTTTGTTCATGACGAAGCTGTTTGAAAAGCTTCATCCCCATGAAGCGGATGTTTCATGGGAAGAGGCATTGGCCGTTGTCAAAAAATATCCTGAACTGGCGGCGATCAATCGCCATGTTCAGCAAAAGCGGGTGTAAGCGATGCGAAAGTTGAACGTCGCTTTCAGGGTTGACGCCTCCGCGATCATTGGTACGGGCCATGTGATGCGCTGCCTGACGCTGGCAAACCAGCTGAGGCGGGACAACGTTGCTGTTACGTTTTTCTGTCGGCAGCTCTCCGGTGATCTGACGGATTTGATCGCCGGGCAGGGTTTTCCGGTCTGCAGGCTGCCGGCGCCGGCGGCAAATAGTGAACGCAATATTTGGCGCTGGTACCTGGAAAACTGGCAGGCCGATGCCCGCGAAACGCTTGCTCTTTTAAAAAAGAACAATCTCCGGCCAGATGTCATGGTAGTCGATCATTACGGGCTGGATAAAAAGTGGGAATCTCTGCTGCGCGAACGGGCCGAATCGATCATGGTGATCGATGATCTCGCCAATCGCCGTCATCAGTGCGATCTGCTGCTGGATCAGAATGATTATTGTGAACAAGAGAAGCGTTATGACGGGCTGATTCCGGTCAGCTGCAAAACTTTATTGGGCCCGGACTATTCTCTTTTGCGCGATGAATTTATTCACACCTCACGAAGACAAAGGGATGGCACGATCAAGCGCGTGCTCGTGTCTTTCGGCGGCGCCGACCCGCAGAACGAAACGCTGAAAGTCCTAAAAGTGCTTGCGCGGTTCAAAGCGCTCCGCGTAGATGTGGTGGTCGGCGGCTCTCATCCGTACAAAGAGGTGATTCGCCGCTTTTACGCCCGCCATCCCCGTTTTTATGTCCATGTTCAGACTTCCGATATGGCCCATTTGATCAACAGTGCCGACTTGGCGATTGGCGCCGGCGGAACGAGCCTTTGGGAGGGTGCTTTATGGGCCTGCCGTCGCTCGTCATCGCGATCGCGGGCAATCAAATCGCGGTGGCCGAGGCCGCAGCACTGCGCGGGGCTGCTGTTTATTTGGGAGAAAGCTGCGATGTCACGCCGGCACGATTGGCGGGCGCGATCGGCCGGCTGCTGGCCGATCCGGTGATCATGCAGGCTATGTCTGGCAAAGCTGCGTCGATGTTCGATGCGGAAAAAGTGCGATCTCTGCCGGTTAAAACGGCTATTTTAGGAGCGATCAAATGATTTTTTATAAAAATGCGCGATTGGAACCGCTCGACCGGTCACATTTGGATCTTGTCCTGAAATGGCGCAATCGGGCGGCCATTCGAAAGGTCATGTTTCACGATCAAGTCATTTCGCCAAAAGAGCACCTTGAATGGTTCGAGCGGCTGGCGGTTCAGCCGGCGCGAAAAGTCTATCTTTTTTATCTAAACGACCGGCCGACGGGTGTTGTGCAAATTGACGCATTGTCAGGCGACGACTATGAGTGGGGTTTTTATATCGGCGATCAGGCTGCGCCAAAAGGGGCGGGCACGCTCATGGGGTATGTGGCGATCCGCACCGTTTTTGAACAGTTTCAAGCGGCCAGGCTGTATGGTTTTGTGATCGATTTTAATGAGAGAAGCCTGGCGTTCCACCGGAAGCTGGGGTTTTGCGAACAGCCGCCGACTGAGCGCAGAAAGCAGGGAGACAAGGATGTGGAGGTGATTAAAATGTGTCTGACAAAAGAAAAATGGCAGCTGCACAAGCGGGTGATTGAACAAAGTATTGGGGGATTGGAATCATGAAAGACATCACAATAGGCAGCCGGACGATTGGGGCCGGACACAAGCCGTTTGTGATTGCCGAGATGTCCGGCAATCACAATCAGTCGCTCGATCGGGCGCTTGAGATTGTGGAACGGGCGGCCGCGGCCGGTGCGGACGCGATCAAGCTGCAGACGTATACGGCCGACACGCTGACGTTGAATGTGGAAGCCGGATTTTAAAATTGACGACCGCACGAGCCTGTGGCACGGGAGCACGCTGCATGAGCTCTATCAAAAAGGCTATACGCCGTGGAAATGGCATAAACCGATTTTTGACCGGGCCAGCGAGCTGGGACTGATCGCGCTGAGCACGCCGTTTGACGACACGGCGGTTGATTTTCTGGAGACACTGGATGTCCCGGTGTACAAAATTGCCTCCTTTGAAAATAATGATCTGCCGCTGATTAAAAAAGTGGCCGCCACCGGAAAGCCGCTGATTATCTCCACCGGAATGGCCAGCCTGTCCCAATTGGATGAGGCCGTTCGGACGGCGCGGGCGGCCGGGTGCGAGGACGTGATTCTGCTGAAATGCACGAGCACATACCCGGCCAGCGCCGACAATACAAATATTGCCACTATCCCACATATGAGGAAAATATTCGACTGCCCGGTCGGTCTTTCCGATCATACGCTCGGCATCGGCGTGGCGTGGCGGCGGCGAGCGTGGCGCTGGGCGCGGCCGTGATCGAAAAACATTTTACATTGAATCGTAACGACGGCGGTGTTGATTCGGCTTTTTCTTTGGAACCGGCGGAATTTGCCGCGCTGACCGCCGAAACGGAACGCGCCTGGCGGTCACTCGGGTCCGTCACCTACGGCCCGACCAAGGCGGAACAGTCGTCACTGAAATTCAGGCGCTCCATTTATGTGTCGGAAAACATCCGGGCCGGCGAAAAGCTGACGAGCGCGAACATCCGGATCGTGCGCCCGGGATTCGGTCTGGAGCCGAAATATTTTGACGACGTGCTGGGGATGACGGTCAAGCACGATGTCGAAAAAGGCACGCCGCTATCGTTTGATTTGTTGAAATGACATTGTGTGAATGTCTGGATGTTGGGCGAGCTTTGGAAGGTGCTGTAGAAGTTTCGGGGAAGTTTTGGAAACCGGTTAAACAGATTGGGCCTTAAATCATATCAAAAGATATTGTAAATGAACTGAATACGACTCCATCACTAATTGGGCAACTTCCATCTCAAATGGAGCGACTTTCCTCTTAAATGGGGCGACTTCCATCTCAAATGGAGCGTTCGGAGTCGAAAATGGAGCGTTCGGGCACCGAAATGGAGCGTTCGGTCTTGAAAATGGAGCGTTCGGACACCGAAATGGAGCGTTCGGCCTCGAAAATGGAGCGTTCAGAGTCGAAATGGAGCGTTCAGCGACTTTCCATCAAAATGGAGCGACTTTCACCTCAAATGGGGCGACTTTCCATCAAAATGGAGCGACTTTCCTCTTAAATGGGGCGACTTCCATCTCAAATGGAGCGTTCGGGCACTGAAATGGAGCGTTCGGCCTCCGAAATGGAGCGTTCGGGCACCGAAATGGAGCGTTCGAGCACCGAAATGGAGCGTTCGGGCACCGAAATGGAGCGTTCGGCCTCGAAAATGGAGCGTTCAGAGTCGAAATGGAGCGTTCGGCCTCGAAATGGAGCGTTCGGGCACCGAAATGGAGCGTTCGGCCTCCGAAATGGAGCGTTCGGGCACCGAAATGGAGCGTTCGGGCACCGAAATGGAGCGTTCGGTCTTGAAAATGGAGCGTTCGGGCACCGAAATGGAGCGTTCGGCCTCGAAAATGGAGCGTTCGGCCTCGAAATGGAGCGTTCGGACACCGAAATGGAGCGACTTTCACCTCAAATGGGGCGACTTTCCATCAAAATGGAGCGACTTCCATCAAAATGGAGCGACTCCACCTCAAATAGGGCGACTTTCCATCAAAATGGAGTGACTTGAAAGAATGTCTGAAATTTGGAGCCCTAGTGTCCGGTGGCTCTGGCCCTTTCGAAAATTTGGCGAGCGGCTGTGGAAGGTAGTCTCGAGGTTCGACAGCACTGCACATCCATAGTCCTTGTACTACATTTTGGGCTTCCTTCCACATTTGTCTTATATATAGTCGTAACCGGCCGTAATTGATTTTGAGCCGGCAGCTGCGATAGTGGATAGGCTTACCTTACAAAGACCACGTTGCACAGTTGTTGCCTTATTAAACAGTTTCGAGGAAACAAATTGAACGAAAACAAACAGCCCAACCGGCAACTATTGCCGCTTGGGCTTTATCAATGAGCAAAGATCAGTCGACAAGCACCGCTTTTCCGACTTTATTGTGTTTGGAGGGTTTTACATTTAGGCTGGAAAGAAATTGTACATAGTTATAGGTAGATTTTTTCTCGTCCTCAGTGAGTTTGTCAAATAATTTAAAAACGTCTTCT
Source organism: Terrilactibacillus sp. S3-3 (assembly GCA_030437565.1). Lineage (GTDB taxonomy): Bacteria > Bacillota > Bacilli > Bacillales > Sporolactobacillaceae > S3-3. Next base: position 2,769,394 of record CP129291.1, on the reverse strand, counting down.
TTTGCAATGGACATGAAAATAACCTCCTTGAAAAATAATGTCAATTGGACAAAGGAACGGATCGACAAGAGACTTGCTATTTAATTTCAATGAAAAGGACGAAAATGCTGTGTTCATTCTGCGTTCAAGTTGTTGTGCAGAAATTAAGATGTGATTATCAATTGCGGTTTTATTATATTTTTCTGCCGGCAGTGTGTAAGTGACATAACGCATACAAGTACCGCTTATTCTGTTGCAATTTCTTGAACGATGGATTTGCAGCTTTTTTTCATTATGATTGACGGAAATGGTGAAAAATGTATTGTGTAATCTTTTGCGCCTGTTCAAATTCTTCGTCACTGACCTGATAGAGGTGCCAAATATGGCGAAGTATGGCAGTGCCATTGCACAGACATATACAGCAGGCGCTTTGAAAGGCTCAGCACATCATCGACGGTAAAATGAACCGAACCGATATACGAGTAGCTTTCTTTTTTATCGCCAATTGACATGGCAATTGGCGAATTTTCTCTCCTTTCGTTTACTTCGTCCAATGTCAATTTTACAAAATTTCAGCTGTTTTAAAGCTGTAAAGAACACAAAAAAAAAAAAGCCCTCTAACCATCATTTAAAATTACCTTTTCAAGATCAAAAAATGGCCAACCTATCTTGGTAAGAGAATCCCACCTCTTGATCTCTTCTTTAGAGAGCTTAATGTCCTTTAAATCATTTAAAATTCTCTCCATTCATTCATCAATTGCGAACTCGCTTTAACGTCCGGCCCCTGATCCTGCGGCAGCGGCCCGGAATCAAATTGAACTAAACAAACAGCCCAGCCGGCCATCAAGGCCGGTTGGGCTTTATCAATGAACAAAAATCAGTCAGCGAGCGCGGCTTTGCCGACTTTATTGTGCTTGGAGGATTTTACATTTAGGCTGGAAAGAAATTGAAGATAACTGTAGGTGGATTTTTTCTCATCCTCAGTAAGTTGGTCAAATAATTTAAAAATGTCTTCCTTTGTAACGGACATGAAAATAACCTCCTTAAAAAGTAATGTCAATTATAGAAAGGAACGGAACAACAAGGGACTTGTTATTCAATTTCAATGAAAAGGCCGGGACGATAACGGCAGCTGTGACCCAATTTTGCATATAAATGAGCTGTCGTATAGGATAATTTAAATATATTTTTATCGAGTGCTGTTATATTATATTTTTGCTTTAATAGCTTGTCAATGATGTAAACGTATACAAGAACAGCTTATTCTGTTGCATTTTGCATGGTTTTACTGCCTTTTTTGCATTTGATAATATAGCCAGAATTGTGTCGAAAGTTTGTCCGAATAAGAAATACTTTGGAAAAAAATCTGGTGTTTGGGAAGGATATGGACGTGGGCTGGCGAATACTTATAATATCGAAAGGAGGAGCTCTATATGAACTTAAATATTCGTGGGGAAAATATTAACATTACACCTTCTCTGAGGGATTACACGGAGAAAAAAGATCAACAAGTTGGAAAAATATTTCGACCCAGCGGCTTTATCCGAAGTTCGAGTCAACATGCGTGTCCACAATAACGAACAGGTCGTCGAAGTGACGATTCCGATGCAGGGTCTTCTCTTACGGGCAGAAGAAGCGCATGATGACATGTACGCGGCCATTGATTTGGTAATCACCAAATTGGACCGTCAAATCAAAAAATATAAAACAAGAATAAATCGTAAAAATAGAAAAGAAATCCGCGATGCACAACGCGAAAGACTTGGCTCCATCGCCGCGACATCGGTGATTAATGCGAATGAAACGAAAGTTGAACATGACGAACCTGAGTTTGAGTTGGTAAGGAAAAAAAAAAGCTTCTTGAAACCGATGGATGTGGAAGAGGCGATCCTGCAAATGGGGATGCTGGGTCACACATTTTTTGTTTTCAGCAATGCGGAAAATGGAGAAACAAACGTGGTTTACCGGCGAAAAGACGGGCGCTATGGACTGATTGAACCGGAATAAAAATGGCATTTGCTTTTTAGTTCGGCGGATGCGCTGCTCACTTTGCAGTGAAAATAATGGAGAGATACACGGGGAGATTCGACATCGAATCTCTCCGTTTTCACTAGTGTGTAACAAAAATGTTAACGTATTGCTCCTTTTCATTCCGGAAAACGTGAGGTATAATATAGGCTATATACCGTCTGCCATGTTGGCGGGCGGTTCGCATTTTAGACGGGCTTGCCCGGGTAAATGACATCGCCGGCGGATGCGCTGCGGCGCGGGCGCATCGCGATGAAAAAATTTTGAATAGTTTTGCCCGTCTTGGTTAGCAGGAAGCTTTCCGTTTGGCATCGGCTTTGCAGCGGCGGTGATTTGCCGGCCGGCTTAGGCGGCTGCCGGCGATGGCGCGAATTGTCAGGTCTAATGAAAATTGTTACAATAAAGTGATGACCTGTTCTGTTTCATTTTGTTTAAGCGGAATGCGAAGTTTTTGTCAGGTTTTGGATGAGAAAAGACAGATCAGTGTTGCGGCATTGACTGGTGATAAATGAGAATCAACGGCAGGTGGAAAGCATTGAGATGTTTTTTTCCTGCCTAAAATTGAGGTGTTGCAAGCATGATAGGATTGCTTAAAAAGGTTTTGGGCGATACCAGTGTGAGAAAGCTTGGCAAGATAGAAAAAATCGCCCGCACCGTTGATTCCTTGGCGGATGAAATGAAAGCACTCAGCGATGAAGAGCTGCAGGGAAAAACGGACGAGTTCAGGGACAGAATTGAAAAAGGCGACACTTGATGATCTGCTGCCGGAAGCATTTGCTGTTGTGCGTGAAGCATCAACGAGGGTGCTCGGCATGACGCCTTATTTTGTCCAAATTATCGGCGCCATTGCGCTTCACCAAGGAAATATTTCAGAAATGAAAACCGGTGAAGGAAAAAACGCTCGTGGCAACGATGCCGCTGTACTTAAACGCACTGTCGGGCAAAGGCGTACACTTGGTTACGGTCAATGATTATCTCGCTTCCCGCGATGCCGAGCAAATGGGCGTTTTGTTTAACTTCTTGGGCCTTTCCGTAGGCCTCAATATTCCCGGAATGTCGCAGGAAGAGAAGCAAGAGGCATACGCGGCGGATATTACGTACGGGACGAACAATGAATTTGGGTTTGACTATTTGCGGGACAACATGGTGATTTATAAAGAAGAAATGGTGCAGCGCCCGCTCAATTTTGCGATCGTCGATGAAGTCGACTCCATTTTGATTGATGAAGCGAGGACGCGCTCATTCATTCGGGGCAATGCCGAAAAATCGACGGATCTCTATGTCCGCGCCAATCAGTTTGCCAGGCTTTTAAAGGAAAAACAGGATTATACCATTGACTTAAAAACGAAATCCGTTCAGCTGACGGAAGAAGGTATGACGAAGGCCGAAAGCTTTTTCAAAATTGACAATCTGTACGATTACGCCAACGTGCTAATTAATCACCATGTTCACCAGGCATTGAAAGCCCACGCGATCATGCATCGGGATACCGATTATGTCGTCCAAGACGGCGAAATTATTATCGTTGACCAGTTCACTGGCCGGCTCATGCAGGGCCGCCGCTACAGCGAAGGGCTTCACCAGGCGATTGAAGCGAAGGAAGGCCTCCAGATACAGAGCGAAAGCAAGACGCTGGCGACAATTACTTTCCAAAACTATTTCAGAATGTATAATAAGCTCGCCGGGATGACAGGTACGGCGAAAACGGAAGAAGAAGAATTTCAAAGCATTTATATAATATGGATGTTATCGTGATTCCGACCAACAAGCCGATCATTCGCGACGACAAGCCGGATCTGATTTTTAAATCCATGAAAGGCAAGTTCCATGCCGTTGTTGAAGAAATCGTGATGGCCTATCATCGCGGTCAGCCGGTACTTGTCGGCACGGTTGCGGTTGAAACATCGGAATTAATTTCGAAAATGTTGAAGAGCCGCGGCATCCCTCATAACGTTTTAAATGCGAAAAATCACGCACGCGAAGCTGAAATCATTGAAAATGCCGGACAAGTCGGCGCCGTAACCATCGCGACCAACATGGCCGGGCGCGGGACGGACATCAAGCTTGGCGAAGGAGTCAAGGAACTCGGCGGTCTTTATATTGTCGGTACCGAGCGCCATGAATCGCGGCGGATTGACAACCAGTTAAGAGGCCGTTCAGGTCGTCAGGGGGACCCCGGTGTCTCGCGCTTTTATCTGTCGCTTGAAGATGAACTGATGCGCCGCTTCGGTTCGGAACGGATGATGGCGGCTTGATGGAAAAGCTGGGCATGGACGACGAACAGCCGATTGAAAGCCGCATGGTCAGCAAGTCGGTGGAATCGGCGCAAAAACGGGTGGAAGGCAATAACTTCGATGCCCGGAAACAATTGCTGCAATTTGATGATGTCATGAGGCAGCAACGGGAAATTATTTACAAACAGCGGCTCGAAGTCCTCGATTCCGAAAATCTGCGTCCGGATATCGAGGCAATGATCCGAACGCTGATTGAAAACCACGTAAAGGCCCATACGCCGGAGAATGAAGTACCGGAAGAATGGGATCTCACCGCCGTCATCGATTATCTCAATGCCACAGTTTTTGATGAGGGAACGCTTTCGCTAAAAGATCTGGAGGGGAAAGATCCTGAAGAAATGATCGATGACCTTTATGAAAAAGCGATCGCACGTTATGATGAAAAAGAAGCGCGCTTCATGCCTGAACGGATGCGTGAATTCGAGCGGGTGATTATGCTTCGATCTGTCGATACAAATGGATGGATCACATTGACGCGATGGAACAGCTTCGCGAAGGCATCCATCTTCGCGCCTATGGGCAAGTTGATCCGTTCCGCGAATATCAAGTGGAAGGATTTAAAATGTTCGAGGAAATGGTGGCGTCGATCGAGGAGGAAGTGGTGAACTTCCTGATGAAGGCCGAGATCGAAACGGAAACGATCGAACGGCAGAAAGTGGCCGAGGGCGAAGCGGTTATTCCTTTCGAAACTTCGGACGAGGAGCCGAAAAAAAAAAAGCCTTATGTCAAAAAAACGCATATCGGCCGCAATGATCCATGCCCGTGTGGAAGCGGCAAAAAATATAAAAATTGTCATGGAAAGTAGGCATCAATATGGAATTAGCAGAAATGAAACACGAATTAACGGAGATGGAAAGCCGTCTCCAAAAATTCAGGGGGTCTCTTTGACTTAGATCACAAGCAGGCGCGCATTGCCGAACTTGAAGAAAAAAAAATGCCATGCCGGCCGGGGTTTTGGATGATCAAAATAAAGCGCAAAAAGTGATCAACGAAGCGAACGAATTAAAAGGCAAAGTCGATAATTTAAAAAAAAAAACTAGAGTCTGCTTTCGAGGATCTTGAAGTCACCTACGAACTGGTGAAAGAAGAGGGAGACGAAGACCTGAAGCAGGAGCTGGATGAATCGCTCGAAAAGGTGCAAAAAGCGTTCAACAGCTATGAAACACGGCTTCTTTTGAGCGGCCCTCTCGACAAGAACAATGCGATTCTAGAACTGCACCCTGGTGCGGGCGGCACCGAGTCTCAAGACTGGGCATCGATGCTGCTCAGAATGTATACCCGCTGGGCGGAAAGCAAAGGTTACACCGTCGAAACGCTCGATTACCTGCCTGGTGATGAGGCCGGCGTGAAAAGCGTGACGTTGCTGATTAAAGGACCGGATGCCTATGGTTATTTGAAGGCTGAAAAAGGCGTCCATCGCTTAGTTCGAATCTCACCATTTGATTCTTCCGGCCGCCGTCACACATCATTCGTTTCATGCGATGTCATGCCGGAGCTCGATGACGATATTGATATTGAAATCAGGCCGGAGGATTTGAAGGTCGATGTGTATCGTTCAAGCGGTGCCGGCGGCCAGCACGTCAACAAGACGTCTTCTGCCGTGCGCATGACGCATATTCCGACCGGCACCGTTGTCACCTGCCAATCGGAACGCTCTCAGTTTCAAAACCGCGAGCAGGCGATGAAAATGCTGAAGGCAAAACTGTATCAGCTTGAAGAAGCCAAAAAGCAGGAGCAGATGGACGAAATTCGCGGCGAGCAAAAGGACATCGGCTGGGGCAGCCAAATCCGTTCTTATGTGTTCCACCCATACTCGATGGTCAAGGATCACCGGACCAATGTTGAGGTCGGTGATATCGGCCGGGTGATGGACGGCGATCTTGACGGATTTATCGATGCTTATTTAAGATTGAACATCTGAAAAAAGATGCTTTAATTTTGAGATTGGGGCGCGCTATTTGGTTGGAGTCGCCCCATTTGAGTTATAAACGCTTTAGCTGAAGACGCCCCTTTGGAAGCTGAGCGCCCCATTTTGAGGTTGAACGCGCCATTTCGAGCTTGGGGCGCCAATTTTGGGTGATTGGTGCCCGATTTCGAGTTCCGAACGCCCCATTTTGAAAGCTGAACGCGCCATTTTGAGTGTTGAACGCTTCATTTGGGTTGTGAATGTGCCATTTTGGTGCAGACCGCTCCATTTTTGGATGTTGAACGTACCATTTTTTTTGGTTTAACTCGCCATTTTTGAGGCTGAACGCACCATTTTGTGCAGAGCGTTCCATTCGAAGAAGTCTGCACAACTTGGAATAAAACCCGTTTCAATTTGGATACGCACCGGTTTTCGCAGCTTTGGATGGTTGTCAGACATAAGCATATTATGCATCATTGCGATGGACATAAGTGAGGAGAAAGAATGGACTGGATATTGAAAAAGAATAAACATTCGGCATTGCCGAGTGGAAAAGGCGGCAGTTTGGCTGGATTATTTTTATGTTCTTCTCGGCTCGGCGATCCTTGCCATTTCGTTCAATGTTTTTCTGCTGCCGAATAAAATCGCATCCGGCGGGGTCAGCGGGATCAGTACGATTTTGCACTGGACGCTCGGTTTTCCGCCGTCCTATGTACAGTGGGCCTTTAATATTCCGCTTTTTATCGCCGGAGTAACGATTCTCGGCAGCAGCTTCGGCTATTTGCAATATGCTGTGAAAACATTCGTCGGGACAGCCTTTTTGCCGCTTGTTGTTTTCTTGACGGCGGATTGGCCGCCGGCAACGACAAATCCACTTTTAGGCGCTCTTTTCGGCGGGATTGGAGCCGGACTCGGATTGGGCATCGTTTTTCGCGGCAAAGCATCAACCGGCGGCACTGATTTGGCCGCCCAGATTGTGCACAAATTTACCGGCATCTCGCTCGGCCTTTGCGTGGTTTCAATTGACGGGATGATTGTGCTCGCTTCCGCTTTTTCTTATCTCTGGAGCATGCCCTGTATGCCTTGATCAGCATGTATTTGACCGGTAAAGTGATCGATTTCGTGCAGATTGGCTTCAGTAATGCAAAGATGGCGCTGATTATTTCGAATGAAGAGGAAAAGCTGAGGCGAAGCATTCTTGAAGAAGTGGACCGCGGTGTCACCCGGATTGATATCCGCGGCGGTTATACCGGCGACGAGCGGCCGATGCTTATGGTGATTGTCTCGCAAAATGAGCTGAGCCGCTTAAAGCAGCTTGTTAAAGCGATTGATCCCGGCGCTTTTTTTATTGTGACCAACGCGACGGAAGTCTTCGGCCAGGGCTTTCGCAGTCATTCCTAGCTGCTTAAGGCCGAACCGGCAAAATGTTGAGCCTTGGTGTTTGGGCGGATTCGCCGAATCACCAAGGCTCAAAATCAATGGAGTTCTTCTTTAAGGTCGCTTAAGGCGACTTCTTTTTCGTTTTCGGGACTGCCGAGCGGATAGACGCGCGGTCTCCGACTCATCATTGACATGCTGGATGTAAATCGGCTCACCTTGACAGGTGACGTTGACCATTTTCGGTGACGCGGCAATTTCCTGCGCACGCTGTTTGTCCATAAGTTTTCCTCCTCCTGCACGAAATTGACGGGATGGACGCAAGACGAAAAAGTCTTCTTTGCTCCTTCAATCGGTACCATAAGATACGGATGAACCTAAGGCACATTCGTCCATCACTATCCCGAGGGTTATTTTGCACATTCAGCGAAAAAAAATATACAGGCTTTACTAAATAAAAATGAAAAATGAGCAGTGTTTTGAAGGCTGCTCATTTTTTGCGGACATGAGCGGCGGAATGCCGATTTTTTTGATAAATCACCCGTTTCTACCCCCACTTATTATGCGGAATGATTTCAGCACGGATTTTTTTGGCCGATGAAACCGAAATGTAATATTTCTAAGCTTAATTTGGATGGCTTAGATGTTATAATAAAAGGTTTAGTCGAAATTTGCCGCATTCTGCATTTTATTGTCGCTTGAATTGACTCGTTTGATCAAGCGGCAGCAAATTTTCGTAAGAGGATAACATGGAGAAAAAGGGAGCGGAACGTGCTCCGTTTAAATAAAGTGAAACGTCGATTATTAAAAACCATCTCAGATAAAAACATAGGCGAAAGTTTGCGCTTATGTTTTTTGTTCCGCAAAGCTAAAAGCACGTAAACATGGTCCTAACGTGCTTTAGTGCCAAGTCTTGAAGCGGCATTCCTCGTGGTTGAAAAACAGCAGACAGCTCATGAATAACAGTCCGTTCCTTTTAAAAGGGACAGCGAAGGAAGTGGTCAAATGAATGACATGATCGTCATGGAGGAAGTTTGGAAAGCCTATCCAAACGGGGTTATGGCTATTAACGGTCTTAATGTCAATATCGAAAGAGGCGAATTTGTCTATGTTGTCGGACCAAGCGGCGCTGGCAAATCTACCTTTATTTATTAAATTAATCTATCGGGAAATAAAGCCGTCGAGAGGAAAAATTCTAGTAAACGGCAAGGATGTGGCGAAGTTAAAACAAAGGCAGGTGCCGTTTTTAAGAAGGAATATCGGCGTTGTCTTTCAGGATTTCAAACTTTTGCCGAAATTAACGGTATATGAGAATGTCGCTTTCGCTCTTGAAGTAATAGAAGAACATCCTAAAAATATTAAACCGCGCGTTATGGAAGTGCTGGATCTCGTAAAATTAAAACATAAAGCACGTGCGCTTCCTGATGAATTATCCGGCGGCGAACAACAGCGCGTGTCTATTGCCCGATCGATTTGCAACCGCCCGCCCGTTGTGATTGCCGACGAGCCGACCGGGAACCTTGACCCGGAAACCGCCTGGACAGTGATGGATATTTTTGAAAGGATTAATAAACGGGGAACAACGGTTGTCATGGCCACTCACAATAAAGATATTGTCAACAAGCTGAAGCGAAGAGTCATTGCCATTGAAGGCGGGCATGGTTGTCCGAGACGAACAGGGAGGGGAATACGGCTATGAAGCTTAGAACCTTAGCTCGGCATGCCCGCGAAAGCGTGAAGAACCTAGGGAGAAACGGCTGGATGACCTTTGCTTCGATCAGCGCTGTCACCGTTGCGCTGGTCCTGGTCGGCCTGTTCCTCACCGTGATGTTTAATCTGAACAAAATTGCCGGGGACATTGAAAACAATGTTGAGGTGCGGGTGTATGTCGATCAGTCGGCCAATAAAGCGCAGCAGCAGCAATTGAAGAACCAGCTTGAGAAGGTCCACAATGTCCGCTCAGTGACTTTTCAATCAAAAGAAAAAGGCCTGAACAATCTGCTGCACAGCCTGGGCAACGACAGCAGCGCTTTTGATAATCTGAAAAAAGAGAATCCGCTGCCTAATGTTTTCATCTTAAAAACGTCTCAGCCGAAAGAAACGCTCCAAGTGGCAAAAGAAGTCAAAAATTATCCGCATGTGTCGACCGTACGCTTGGAAAAGGGACAGTTGAAAAGCTGTTTAAATTTGTTGATATCGCCAGAAACATCGGGATTGTGCTGATCATCGGTTTACTGTTTACATCTGTTTTTTGATTGCCAACACGATTAAACTGACGATTGTTGCCAGAAGGCAAGAAATCGAGATTATGAAACTTGTAGGCGCAACCAATGCTTTTGTGCGCTGGCCCTATTTCATGGAAGGGTTGATGCTCGGGGTCCTCGGTTCGATCATTCCCATTGCTTTAGTGGCGATCGGTTACCATTTCGTTTATGATAAATTCAGCGGGAAATTATCGACCTTTTTTATTCAATTGATTCCGTATTCTACCATGACGCTTTATTTGAGCCTGCTGCTTCTTTCGATCGGCGCCGTCATCGGCGTGTGGGGAAGCCTCAGTTCAATTAGAAAGTTCTTGAAAGTGTGACCTGTGTTTTTACGGCGAGTTTCAGGTATGGCCACTGGCAGATAGACGCGAGCACAGAATGACCAATAATCTCTTACACAGCTTTTTTGGAAAGCATATGCAGACAAACTGTCTCATATAGTGTATTATTCTTTGTATAAAATATTTTGAAGTTACGGGCATCGCATCCACAGGTGCGGTGTTTTTTTTTTCGGAGGAGCTGAGATGAATGAAGAAGTACAGCGGCAAAGTTGTGGCACTGCTAATGATTCTTTCGCTTATCGTTGGGGCGGCGGGATCCTATGCTGCCGCTGCCTTTGTCAAGAACCGCGAGGCCGGGCAAATCATCAAAGTCGACACATCATCAGCCAAAGGCGGTGAAGCGGCAAAAGTTCAAGCCATTCACGACTTAATTGAGAAGGACTATTTTAAAAAAGTCAGCAGCAACAAGCTCTATGATGGTGCGATTCAAGGCATGATCAAGGCGCTTAACGATCCTTTCTCCAGCTATATGGATGCGAAAACGGCGAAAGACTTTACACAATCGCTGTCTTCATCTTTTCAGGGTATCGGAGCAGAGGTACAAAATGGTAGGAAACAAGGTCAGCATTGTTTCGCCGATAAAGGGGTCACCCGCGGAAAAAGCAGGACTCAAGCCGAATGACCAAATTCTTTCGATAAATGGGAAGTCAACGGACGGCATGAACATCAATCAGGCGGTCAATCGGATCAGGGGCAAAAGCGGTACATATGTCAAGCTGAGTGTTAAACGGCCGGGAGTGGCGAGTACGCTCTCTTTCAATATCAAACGTGGCAATATTCCGCTTCGGACGGTGACCGGCAAGATTATCAAACGCAGCGGCAACTCGATCGGCTATATCGACATCTCGCAATTCAACGAAAATACCGATAAAGAGTTCAAAAAGACATTAAGCGGGTTGGAAAAAAAAAAAAATAGCCGGTTTGATTATCGATGTTCGGGGAAATCCGGGCGGTTATCTGCAGGCAGTAGAAAAAAAAAAAATCCGATGCGTTTATTCCTAAGGATAAACCGATTGTTCAGGTGGAAGATCGGAACGGCAAGAAAGAAGCCTACTATTCTTCAACAACCAAAAAAAAGCCGTACCCGATCGTTGATTTAATTGACAGCGGCAGTGCTTCCGCCGCAGAAATTTTGACCGGAGCTTTAAAAGAAGCGGGCGGCTATCCGGTCGTCGGAATAAAGTCCTTTGGCAAGGGGACCGTTCAACAAGGCATCGAACTTTCCGACAAAAGCGAATTGAAACTGACCACTTATAAATGGCTGACTCCGGACGGCCATTGGATTCACAAAAAAGGGATTCAGCCGACAGTGAAAGTGAAGCAGCCGGATTATTTTTATGTCACTCCGTTGGCATTGAAAAAGGGCAAAGTGCTGAGTTATGACCATACCAGTACACAAATCGTCAATTTACAAAAGATGTTAAAAGGTGTCGGCTTTGACCCGGGACGTAAAGACGGTTATTACAGCAAGGGAACCGTCAGTGCGGTTAAAGCTTTCCAAAAATCAGTGAACCTGCCGGCTTCGGGATCCGCCGATCAAAAAGGCGAGCGCGTTGCAAACAAAAGTCATCGAACAGATCGGCAACTCAAAAAAAAATGACTTGCAGCTGAATGAAGCGATCCACATTATTCAAGAAAAAATTAAATAATAGGCAGGAAGCTACTTGTCTTTGTCGAAATAAAAGAGATATCCGGATAAACAGGATATCTCTTTATTGCTTTTTAAAAGCCGGCTGCCGAATATATTCCGGGGTTTCTGTAAATGTTCACGATGTCGCCCGTTTCGTAAAAAGCGGATTATCGTATTTCATCAATGACGTTTATAGGACTCAATTTGTGTAAAAAAGCCGCCTCTTAACACATCTCCGGGTCAAGTTGTATAAAAAAAAGATCGATGTTTATAAACGCGAAATATACCATTGGAAGTTGTTCAACCCGCTTGCGGCACGGCCCATTCCATCAAAGTTGATAAATCGGGCTTGATTTTCGTTTTACACTTAAAAAAAATCAAAACCCGCCGAAAAAAATATAAGGCAGGCAGGTATTGGGATTGGCAATGGCCATGGTTTTTTGGGTGCAGCGGGCTGATTGCATCCATCGACGATAAAAAGAGACGGGGTCGTAAAAGGCCTTCAAAAAATTAGATAATAGACGGGGAACATGAAAACGGGCAGGAGCTTTGCAGAAAGACAGATGGGCCTGCCTTGATGAACCGTTCCTCTCAGAACGGAAGTTGACTGAGTTTGGATCATTCATGGGGGATAGATGATGGAAGACATGATCATTGCGATTTTAAAGGGCATTGCAACACTTTTTTACAATCCGATACTTTATTTGCTGATTATTGGGCTGTTTATCTTCGGCTGGCAGAGAGTGCGGCGGGAAAGGCGTTCTTTTGGGATCAAAGTTTTCGGCATGTTTGATAATATCTTTGCCAGCGCGGCGCCGAGCTTGATAATGGGTCTGCTGGGGACGGCCGTATTGATTGCTTTGGGAGCGGCTTTGCCGGCGGGTGTCGTGGTCTTGTTATCATGCTGTTATCTTCTCATTATGCTGACGACTCAATTGCGTTTTTTGTCACCGGCGATCAGCGGCGGACTGGCTCTGATTGCGGCTTATTTCCTGCCGGCGGTTCAGACTCCGTATGTGTTTCTCAATCGCTGGATCGAGGAGATCCGCCACGTCTCTTTTCTTTCATTCGGTGTGTTTGTGACGGTTTGCCTTTTTATTGAATGCCTGCTTGTTTATTTATGGGGAAGCAGGCAGACATCGCCGCGGCTGATCAATAGCCCGCGCGGCAAGAAGATCGGCGCCCATGAGGCGAGCAAGCTGTGGATCGTGCCGCTGTTTTTTTCTTGTGCCGGCAATCGGCCCTATTGGCCACAGTGATTATTGGCCGTTCATTCCCGGAGTCGGCAGCCACTTCGGTTTTGCAATGTTTCCGCTCGGCGTGGGACTTCAGCAGCTGATTACCCATCGATTGCCTAAAGAAGCGGTTCGCGCCGCCGGACATTGGCATTTGGCGACCGCTCTTATCAGGGCTCTGGCCGTCGGCTTGGATTATTGGCTCCATCTGCCGGTGCTGGTGGCAGCCGGCGGTGCTGCCGTTATGGTCAGTCGGCTCGTTCTTGTGTTCGTTCACCACCGATTGCAGGAGACACGCACTTTTTATTTTACTGAACCGAGCGACGGCTTAAGAGTGATTGGCGTGATCCCACACTCTCTTTCGGACAGGATGGGGGTTGTGGCCGGCGAAGTGATTTATCGGGTCAACGGCCGATCCGTCAACAGCGAGTACGCCTTTTATGAGGCGCTCCAGGCTAATGCGGCCTACTGCAAACTTGAAGTCATCGATGCTCATGGAGAACTGCGGTTTGCCAAAGGAGCGATTCACGAGAATGACAGCCATAAGATCGGACTCCTTTTTCTAGAGCCGAATAAGTGGAAAAAATATATGCCAACGACTCCATGAGCTTAATTTGACAGCCGGCTTTTGGCTAGATTTATCTTAGTATTTTACCAAATATTATAATGAATGAGAAAGAATATTATTTATAAATATTTCTGAATATGGTATTCTAGTAATTGGGATGCTTACCAAATTTTCGAAGGGAGAAAAATCATGAAATCAACGGGTATTGTGCGCAAGGTTGATGAGCTGGGGCGTGTCGTCATTCCGATAGAGTTGAGAAGAACAATGAACATTAAAGAGGGGGATCCGCTCGAAATTTTTACGGAAGAAGACCAGATCATATTAAAAAAGTACACGCCCAGTATGGCTTGCCAAATTACACACGAGGTATCGCCTGATAATCTCGTTCTAGCCAATGGCAGGCTTATCTTGAGCCGTGAAGCCGCCAAACAGGTCGTTGAAGAGATTGAACGTTATATTGGCCCCGTCCAGTCTTCCTAAAAAAATAAATAAAAAAATCTGATATATTGCTTGGGCCCCCATGATCGCATCGCGTGTCATGGGGGCTCTTATAAATTGTACGGAAAACAGCTGTCTTTGCCACCTTTAAGCAAGGCGGGCTCTAGGATAAGTTTCCTGTATAAACTGATCGTTAAAAAACGGAATATCCGTTCGTATTATTTGCAGTTAAGCCATCTACCTATGCTATAATTGAACATATGAAAGATGTATTGGAGGGCAATGGATGGGATTTCAACTTGTTTCGAAATATCAGCCGCAAGGGGATCAGCCGGAAGCGATTCGTCAGCTTGTCGACGGCATTAAGCACAATAAGAAGCACCAGACGCTGCTTGGGGCAACGGGAACAGGCAAGACGTTTACCATGTCGAATGTGATTCAGCAAGTGAACAAACCGACGCTTGTCATTGCCCACAACAAAACGCTGGCCGGCCAGCTGTACAGCGAGTTCAAGGAATTTTTCCCCGAACAACGCGGTCGAATATTTTGTCAGCTACTATGATTATTATCAACCTGAAGCTTATATTCCGCAATCGGATACTTATATAGAGAGAGAAGATGCCAGCATCAATGATGAAAAATTGACAAGCTGCGCCATTCGGCGACTAGTTCGCTGTTTGAAAGGCGGGACGTCATTATCGTCGCCAGCGTTTCCTGCATTTATGGTTTAGGATCTCCGGAAGAGTATAAGGCTCTCGTTCTCTCTTTAAGAAAAGGGATGGAGAAAGACCGCGACCGGATGCTTCGTGAGCTGGTTGACATTCAGTATAACCGGAATGATATTAATTTTACGCGCGGTACATTCCGCGTACGCGGCGATGTCGTCGAGATTTTTCCGGCATCGAGGGATGAGCACTGCATCCGCGTTGAATTTTTTGGCGATGAAATCGAACGGATTACGGAAATTGACGCACTGACCGGCGAAATTGTCGGCGAGCGCGATCACGTGGCCATCTATCCGGCTTCCCACTTCGTCACAAGGGAAGAGAAGATGAAGATAGCGATAAAAAACATTGAAAAAGAGCTGGAGGAAAGACTGAAAGAATTGAAAGAGCAGGGAAAGCTGCTCGAAGCACAAAGGCTTGAGCAAAGGACGCGCTATGATCTGGAAATGATGATGTCGAAAATGGGTTTTTGCTCGGGAATTGAAAATTATTCACGCCACTTAACGCTGCGTGGTCCAGGCGAAACCCCTTATACGCTGCTCGATTACTTTCCAAAAGATTTTTTAATCATGATCGATGAATCACACGTGACGCTGCCTCAGATCCGTGCCATGTACAACGGTGACCAATCAAGAAAAAGTGTACTGGTCGAACATGGTTTCCGGCTTCCGTCGGCGAAGGACAACCGGCCGCTGAAATTTGAAGAGTTTGAAGACCATGTTCATCAAATTGTGTATGTATCGGCGACGCCGGGAGACTACGAGCTGGACCATTCCGGCAAGGCGGTCGAGCAAATTATCCGGCCGACGGGGCTGCTTGATCCGACTATTGAAGTCCGTCCGATAAAAGGCCAGATTGACGACCTGCTGGATGAGATTCACAAACGGACGGAAAACCACGAACGCGTGCTTGTTACGACATTGACAAAGAAAATGTCCGAAAATCTGACGGATTTATCTGAATGATATGGGTGTAAAAGTGCGATACTTGCATTCAGAGATTAAAACGCTTGAGCGGATTGAGATCATCCGTGATTTGCGGGTCGGAACGTTCGACGTGCTTGTCGGCATCAACCTGCTGCGCGAGGGACTGGACATCCCCGAGGTTTCGCTTGTGGCGATTTTGGATGCGGATAAAGAAGGCTTTCTGCGTTCCGAACGGTCGCTGATTCAGACGATCGGCCGCGCAGCCAGAAATGCAAACGGCAAAGTCATTATGTATGCGGATCGAATTACGGATTCGATGCGCGTGGCGCTCGATGAAACAAACCGCAGGCGGAAAGTGCAGACTGAGTACAACCGTATTCACGGTGTCACGCCGCAAACGATTCATAAAGCCATACCTGATTTGATTCGGGCAACATACGCGGCCGAAGATACCGAAACATATGACACTAAGAAGACTGGCATGAAAAAGATGAGCAAAACCGAGCGGAAGAAAGCCATTGTCAGCATGGAGAAGGAAATGAAAGAGGCAGCCAAAGCGCTGGATTTTGAAAAAGCAGCAGAGCTTAGGGATATTATTTTTGAATTGAGAGCGGAAGGATGACACCGATGGGACTGGAAAATATTATTGTAAAAGGCGCGCGCGAGCATAACCTGAAGAATATTGATGTGACGATTCCCAGGGACAAACTGGTTGTCCTGACGGGGTTATCCGGCTCGGGAAAATCATCCCTTGCTTTTGACACCATCTATGCAGAGGGGCAGCGGCGTTATGTCGAATCATTGTCGGCCTACGCCAGACAATTTCTTGGTCAGATGGATAAGCCGGATGTCGATGCAATTGAGGGATTGTCACCGGCGATTTCTATTGATCAGAAGACGACGAGCCGCAACCCGCGCTCAACCGTCGGCACCGTGACGGAAATATACGATTATCTGCGTCTGCTGTTTGCCCGGGTCGGCCATCCTTTCTGCCCTAATCATGGTGTTGAAATTGTCTCACAGACGATTGAGCAAATGGTCGATCGAATTTTGGTTTTTCCTGAACGGACGAAATTGCAGATTTTGGCGCCGATTGTCTCCGGACGGAAAGGGGCGCAGGTGAAAGTTCTGGATGATATCAAGAAAAAAAAAAGGGATACGTCCGCGTCCGGATTGACGGCGAAATGAGGGAAGCCGCCGAAGAGATCAAGCTGGAAAAAAACAAGAAACACAATATCGAGGTCGTTGTCGACCGTATTGTGCTGAAGGAAGGGATTGCTTCGCGCCTTGCCGACTCGCTTGAAGCGGCGACAAAACTTGCCGGCGGACGGGTGATCGTGGACATTATTGATGGCGACGAACTGCTTTTTTTTCCGAGCAGCATTCGTGCCCGTATTGCGGGTTTTCAATTGATGAACTGGAGCCGCGCCTGTTTTCATTTAACAGCCCTTTCGGAGCCTGTCCGGATTGCGACGGACTGGGGTCCCGGCTTGAAGTCGACCTTGATCTTGTCATTCCGGACTGGAACAATCGCTGGCAAACGGCGCGATTGCGGCGTGGCAACCGACCAGTTCTCAATATTATCCTCAGCTGCTGAAGAGCGTCTGCGATCATTACGGCATCGACATGTACGTGGCGGTCAATAAGCTTCCGAAAGAGCAAATGGATAAGATCCTTTACGGCAGCGGGAAGGAACGGATTTATTTTCGCTATGAAAGCGAATTTGGCGATGTAAAGGAAAGAGAAATTTATTTTGAAGGTGTCGTTAACAACATCAGCCGCCGCTACAAGGAAACAAACTCCGATTTTACCAGAGAGCAGATGGCCGGCTACATGATGCAAAAACCTTGCCCGACATGCAAAGGCTACAGGCTCAGAGAAGAGGCACTTGCCGTGAAAATTACCGGCAAACATATCGGTGAAATCACCGCGATGCCGGTTAGAAAAATGCTTCATTTCTTTGACACACTGGAGCTGTCTGAGAAAGAGCAGACGATCGCCCGGCTGATCTTGCGGGAAATCAGCAGCGAGCGGACGCGTTTTCTCATTGACGTCGGCCTTGATTATCTGACACTCAGCCGCGCGGCCGGCACACTTTCCGGCGGCGAGGCGCAAAGAATCAGGCTGGCGACCCAGGTCGGATCACGGCTGATGGGTGTTCTGTATATTTTGGATGAACCGTCGATTGGCCTTCATCAAAGGGATAATGATCGATTGATCCAAACATTGATCAACATGAAAAATTTAGGCAACACACTGCTTGTTGTCGAGCATGACGAAGATACGATGAAGGCGGCCGACTATATCATTGATGTCGGTCCGGGTGCCGGCGCGCATGGCGGACGGATTACCGCTCAAGGTACGCCTGAGGAATTAATGCACAATCCGCATTCACTGACGGGGCAGTACTTATCGGGCAAAAAATTCATTCCTGTGCCGAATGAACGGCGCAAACCGAAAAAGCAGGCTATTAAAGTTGTCGGCGCCAGAGAGAACAACTTAAAAAATGTCTCGGTGGACTTTCCGCTCGGTGTTTTGACTTGCGTGACCGGCGTTTCCGGATCGGGAAAGAGCACGCTTGTCAATGAAGTCTTATTTAAAACACTTGCCCAGAAACTGCACGGACGCCGCGATAAACCCGGCGAATGCAAAGCGATCAAAGGGATTGAACAGCTGGAACGGGTGATCGATATCGATCAGGCGCCGATCGGCCGGACACCACGCTCCAACCCGGCAACATATACCGGGGTTTTTGACATGATCCGTGAAGTTTTTGCTGAAACGAACGAAGCAAAAGTGCGCGGATACAAGAAAGGGCGTTTCAGTTTTAATGTGAAAGGCGGCCGCTGTGAAGCATGCCACGGTGACGGGATTATCAAAATTGAAATGCATTTTCTGCCCGATGTATATGTCCCATGCGAAGTGTGCCATGGGAAACGCTATAATCGGGAAACGCTCGACATCACCTATAAAGGCAAAACAATCGCCGATGTGCTGGATATGACGGTCGAGGAAGCCTTGGATTTCTTCACCAATATTCCGCGGATCAAACGGCGGCTCGAGCCGCTTAACGATGTCGGCCTCGGCTATGTCAAACTCGGCCAGCCGGCGACAACACTTTCAGGAGGAGAAGCGCAGCGGGTCAAATTGGCTTCGCAGCTTTACCGCCGCACGAAAGGACGCGCTCTTTATATACTGGATGAACCGACGACCGGCCTTCATACCGATGATATCGCCCGCCTGCTTGACGTGCTGCAGCGGCTTGTTGACTGCGGCGATACGGTGCTGATTATCGAACACAATCTCGATGTGATCAAGGCCGCCGATTATCTGATCGATCTAGGTCCCGAAGGCGGAGACGGCGGCGGGACGGTCATCGCTCACGGCACCCCCGAACAGATTGCCGAAACACCGGGATCGTATACGGGCAAGTATTTGAAACCGATTCTTGAGCGCGACAGAAAACGGATGGCTGAACGAATCAAAGAGCAGGAACACTCAGCTGTTTGAAACTCCGGCCCGCAAGCCGAATGGGATTTAAACCGAACATGAGGCTGTGAACAGCCTGTCTTCGCTGTTTTTTTTTTTTGCCGGATATGGGCATATAATAAAGAGAACGGCGAAAAATATCTGCTGTCCCCCATTTTTTATGGAGGATGCAGAGCGTGGGCGGCCGTTGGCGGATGCCTGTCCATGTAAGCTATTCCAAAATCTAATTTATTCTCGTGCAAGAAATGACCGATACCAAGGTCAACTGATTTAACCGGATGCCGTACTTTTACGGGCTGGCTGTTCTGTGCCATTGCTTCGCAAAAATGAAAAGTTTTTGAAAAAGATAACACCTAAGTGAGGAAGTGGTATGATGAAAAAGCTTTACCGTTCGAAAAAAAACCGTATTTTAACAGGAATTCTAGGCGGTGTCGGCGAATATTTAAACCTGGATCCGACGCTTGTTCGCCTGATTTTTCTAGTGTTGGTCGCTTTGACCGGCTTTTTTCCGTTTGCCATCATATACTTAGCCGCTTATTTCATCATTCCTCAAGAAGAAGCGTGATAACCTTTGTTTAGCAATTGGCTGATTAATGTCATTGTCAACACGATTATCTTAATGATGATCGCCGGCTATATGCCTAATACTATTCATCTTTCCGGTGTTGGTGCGGCTTTGGCAGCCAGCCTGGTTTTATCTGTACTGAATTTGATCGTCAAGCCGATTCTGATTTTGTTATCGCTGCCGGTGACGATCCTGACCCTTGGCCTGTTTATATTTGTTATCAACGCTTTGATGCTGTGGATCACATCGGCCATTATGGGACCTTCTTTCCAAATTATGGGGTTCGGCACTGCCTTATTTGCAGCAATTATCATGGCCGTCTGCCAAGTGATTATTCAAACATTTATCATTAAACCGCTGCGGCGTCGCTGACCGCAGCTTTTATTTATTCGTTATTGAGCGAAGGGTCCGGCATGGAAGCCGGGTGTTTCATTCGCCTCGTCAGTGTCAATCCGAGGCGAAGCGAAACGGCAGCCGGCGCCCAATAGCGAGCGAACGGCGCGGCTTGCCGGGCCCGTTCGCGAACGCGCCATTTTGAATCGCGAACGCGCCATTTTGAATCGCGAACGCGCCATTTTGAATCGCGAACGCGCCATTTTGAATCGCGAACGCGCCATTTTGAATCGCGAACGCGCCATTTTGAATCGCGAACGCGCCATTTTGAATCGCGAACGCGCCATTTTGAATCGCGCGCCAAATCGCGCGCGCCATTTTGAATCGCGAACGCGCCATTTTGAATCGCGAACGCGCCATTTTGAATCGCGAACGCGCCATTTTGAATCGCGAACGCGCCATTTTGAATCGCGAACGCGCCATTTTGAATCGCGAACGCGCCATTTTGGTGCGGGAACGTGCTAATCCGATTAAGTAAAATTTGATATATCCTTTCTTTGTTTCGGCTTCGCGGATACGGGACAAAATATGTTAAAATGATCCTATATTTGGCTCAAAGGGCGGCGAATGAAGCCGCAAATCTTCACGTGTAAGCCCTGAAAACGGCATGGGTCCGGAAACAGGGGCAACCTTTACGGGAAGCACAGGATTGGCTGCCCTGTGCAATAAAAGAAAGATTGGAGGTTCGGAAGATTCCTGCGAGGTGTACGCATTCGTTGCAGCGGAATTTACGCCTTTGGAGTGCAGGCCGACTTAAGTAGGCGATATGGCTGAAAGAGGGCACGATGAAAAAGGAAGGGATAAATCCTTGACTGATTTGTCTCGGCAACACGATAATTTATGGGCAAAGTGCGAGTGAGTGAATTAATAGAACATTTCAACCTTAAGCTGGTCAGCGGAAAAAAAGGAATCGATCGCGAGATTGTGATCAGTGATATCTCAAGGCCAGGTTTGGAGATGGCGGGATATTTTACTTATTATCCGGCCAAAAGGCTCCAGCTTCTCGGCCGAACTGAACTGTCGTTTTTTAATGAGCTGAAAACCGATGAACGTTATAAGCGGACGTCCCAGCTTTGCACGGACAAGACACCTTGCATCGTGGTGTCAAGGTGGCTTGATGTTCCCGAAGAACTCATTGTCTCTTCTAATAAAAGGAACGTGCCCGTACTGCGCTCGAAACTGAAAACCACCCGGCTGAGCAGCTTGATCACCAACTACTTGGAATCACGGCTGGCTCCTATGATTTCGGTTCATGGAGTGCTCGTCGATGTATATGGAGTAGGGGTGCTGCTTACAGGCGACAGCGGCGTCGGCAAGAGCGAAACGGCGCTCGAACTGGTTAAACGCGGGCACCGCCTTGTTGCCGACGATTCGGTCGAAATCCGTCAGGCGAGCGAGACAGAACTGGTCGGCAATGCTCCGGAACTTATCCAGCACTTGCTGGAAATCCGCGGTCTTGGGATTATCAATGTGATGACGTTGTTTGGAGCCGGTGCGGTCCGCAATCATAAAAAAGTTTCGCTTGTCATCCATCTGGAGTTTTGGGATCAAAATAAAATGTATGATCGCCTCGGCCTGGACGAAGAGACTACGCGGCTGATCGACATGGATGTACCGCGGTTAACACTGCCTGTTCGTCCCGGACGAAACCTGGCCGTTATTGTTGAAGTGGCCGCGATGAATTTCCGGCTTAAAAATATGGGATTCCATGCCGCTCAGCAATTCTCGGATCGCTTGAATGATGCGCTGCATGACAAATAGAAAAGCACCAGGAAAAAAATTTTGAAAAAGAGGCAACTTGAGAAGGACAAGGAGGAAAGGCAAAAATGGATCAATCTATCCATCCGTTGAACCGAGTGGCCGTTCAATTTGGGCCCGTTCACATTTATTGGTATGGGATTATCATTGCCGGAGGAGCGCTGCTTGGCTTGATACTGGCCATGTATGAAGGAAAAAAAAGAGGGCTGCCCAAGGACACGTTTATCGATCTCGTTCTTTTCGCCGCTCCGATCGCCGTGATTTGTGCCCGCATTTATTATGTCGCGTTTGAATGGCCGTATTATTCAACGCATCCGTCGGAAATTATCGCTATTTGGCACGCGGTATCGCGATTCACGGCGCATTGATCGGTGCGGTTGTGACGACGATTATTTTTTGCCGCGTGCGCGGTTTGTCTTTCTGGAAGGTCGCCGACATTGCAGCGCCAAGCGTCATTCTTGGACAGGCGATCGGCCGCTGGGGAAACTTTATGAATCAGGAAGCGCACGGCGGACCGACGACGCGGGCCGCGCTTGAACATCTCCACCTGCCGACTTTTATTATCAATCAAATGTACATAAACGGGATATATTATATTCCCACCTTTCTTTACGAATCTGTTTGGGATTTTCTTGGCTTCATTCTGCTCATGATGTTGAGAAGAGTGAATTTAGGACGAGGCGAATGTTTTTTGTCTTACGTCATTTGGTACTCGATCGGCCGATTCTATATTGAAGGCCTGCGGACGGACAGCTTAATGCTGACAAGCCACTTGCGAGTTGCACAATTGATATCAATCGTGCTGATTGTCCTCTGCCTAGCCATTTTTATTTACAGAAGAGTAAAAGGGTATACCAAAGTGCATTATTTAGATCGCTGACAAAAAATTCAATTGGCAAGGGGGCGCAGTATGGTTAACACCCTGTTGTTTGATTTAGACGGAACGCTGATTCATACAAATGAATGGATCGTGGCATCTTTTCAATACTCACTGGATCAATATTTCCCCGGAAAACATGGCCGTATCGACAAGCCGCTTGAAACGAGTTTTGAACGTGCTCGCTCCCTTGCCGGTGAAATGACGGTGATTTACCGTGATGATCATCCGGTCGCCGGAGTGACGGGCACATGAGGCGGACAAAACGTTATCCGGTTGAAGGGACCAATTCGCTTTGGCAAGTATACAAAACAGTTTCCTTTTGGAAAGTCTGTAAAAATTTTATTGTGATTCAAATCGGGCGCTATATGCCCTCTCTTAAGCTGAAAAGATGGCTGTATCGATTTTTTTTTTACATATGGAAATCGGCGAAAAGACGGCGCTGGCGCTGATGGTGATGCCGGATCGATGTTTCCCGAGCTCATTTCAATCGGTGACAATACGATCATCGGTTATAATACCACTTTATTGGCTCATGAGTACTTAATCGAGGAGTATCGGCTGGGTAAAATAGAGATTGGCAGCGGCGTGATGATCGGGGCCTGTACGACGATTTTACCGGGGGTGACGATCGGAGACGGGGCGATTATATCTGCATCCACGCTAGTCAACAAAGATGTCCCGGCCGGTGCCTTCGTCGGGGGAAACCCGATGACCGTCATTCGTGAAAAGTGAATAAGAAAAGCCGAACGATGACGAGGCTGAAGATTTCTATTGAGCGGAAAGCTGCACTGTTTTCTGCTTTTTTAATGTTCTAGCGAGGCACAATCTTTTCAAGCATCCCGGGGATCATAGGTTTTAGATTGGAGCGCAGGAATCGATTTCATTTTTCCTCAATCTAGTTAAGTTCTAAATTAAGGGTATGTGAATATGAATAACAACTGTACTGAATCCCCTTTTTTAGGCTTTTACCAATGGAAATCCCTGTTTCAGGCTTCATGTACCATTCTGATGATACAGAACCGTTTCATTCTCATCAACTGTACATCACGAGCTGGGACGGCAGGCCTGTTCATGTTCATCATTTTAGCGGTGTCACCTCTTTTGAGGTGGGTCACAGCCATCGATATGCCGGCACGACGGAACCGGCTCCGACGGGCGTCCCTCATACCCACCGATATTTCACTTTTACTTCTTTCGACGATGGTCATCATCACGAGATCAGAGGTGTTACGGGACCAGCGATTCCGCTTGCAAATGGAGGCCATTACCATGAGTTCAGCGGCACGACCACTGTGAACGGCGTGACTCCTCATTCGCATAAATACGCCGGAAAAACGAGTCCTTAAATACTTCAATACCCCCGTTTATCCAAACTTCAATCTTCAAAGCCACAGTATTTTTAATCTTGACAAAAATGATGTTAACGATATGGGGTGACGGGGACGCCGGATCCCCGCCTGTGGTAAACCGTATGACAAAGTACCAAAATAAGAGAAAAAATGGCGTTAAGACGGGAACTAAAGGAGAAAGAAGCCGAAGCCCATGATAAAATAAGTGGCCAAAAGGATCGCTCCTTCAAACCAGTTGGTGTCTCCGTCCGTCGTCAGGCTTGTGATCAAAATGGCGCTTAAGACCATCGCGACGAGCTCGGGAACCGTAAAAACAAGCGGCATGAACGTCGGGAATCCCAATGAGAGAAGAACGAGGACAGGAGCGACAAACATGGCGACTTGCAGCGTGGAACCGATGGCGATCTCTACAGTCACGCCCATGCGATTTTTGTAAGCCATTAAGACGGCCGAAGCATGTTCGGCGGCGTTGCCGACGATTGCGACAATGATCACCCCGATGAACAGTTCGGACCATCCGAATGTTTTGGCAACCGGTTCAAAGGTATGGACTAGATTCTCACTGATATAAGCGACAAAGAGTGTGTGCGACAAAAAAAAAAAAGAATGGCTATTCTGGCGCTCCATTCCGGTTTTTCATCATCCTGTCCGGCCGGCGTCCTTTCTTCCTTTCCTATGTATACACCGCGGTGGGTCACGAGTCTAAAGAAAAGTGCGGATAGATAGATAAGTATCATGGTGATGGCAATTGCTGTGCTCAATGTTTTCAATTCGCCGCTGTTCAAACGTGTTGAGAAAATAAGAGGAAAAACAAAAACGATACGACGATGGAAAATATAAGCAGTCCGGCGTTGTGCCTTGCCTCATAGACATTAAACCGCTGGCGTTTATATTTCAGCCCGCCGATAAAAAAAGACAGGCCGGCCACAAGCAGCAAGTTTCCGATGATCGACCCGGTGATCGATGCCATGACAACATTGATCAGGCCGGCTTTTAAGGAAAAGATCGAAATGATTAATTCGACCGCATTCCCGAAAGTCGCATTAAGCAGGCCACCGATCGACGGGCCAGCAATAATGGCCAAACTTTCCGTTGCTCTGCCCATAAAACTGGCCAGCCCAATGATTGTCAGGCAATCCAGAGCAAACATCAAGATCGGTGGCCAGTGAATCAGACTGCCGATAACGGACAGAGGAACGCCAAATACCGTTAAAATGAGAAAAAAAATAAATTCAAACAAAAACCTCCTTCAATTTCCGGTTTCATCTATTTATTTTACACAATGCCTGCAAAAGTATAAACTTTTTTAAGTCGAACAAAATTGAAAACGATGGCAAAATAACGTTGACGCAGGCTTCTTCCAACCTCGAGCACCAACTTCACATCGGGCTCCTTGGTCCCTTGCCGCCGAACTGCCGGACCTGAGCCCAACCCGTGGCTATCAGGCCCCGCCTGCAGAGCTTAATCCCCAACCCGTGGATCCCAGACCTCACCTGCCGAACCTCAAACCAACCCTGCCGGTCACAGGCTTGACCCGCCGAACCTTAAGTCTATCCATCCGAATCCGCAATCTGACTTGACCCCCCCCCAAACAGCCGGCCTGTGCTGTCCACTGCCTGCAGGCCCGTGCCAAAATTCATCCGTTTGCCGCTCCCTTAGAACAAGAAGGCGGCTATCATCATCCAAACGGGGCATCGAGATAGTGCCTGCAGGCAAGCGAAAATGATTCTGCGGTGTCAGGAGGCTGAACGCCGACATGTTCCGGCGGTCCCCTAAAACCTGAAAAAATATGATATACTTACAACAAAAGAGAAACTACGAATTCAACGGGGGACAGCCGGCGAGATGAAATCTGAACTAATATCAAAAAAAGCGCGCGTCATTTCGTTCAATCCTGATGGTGAGTACTACTTTCAAAAAGGAATGGCAGCTTATCAAAAAGGGGATTTAAGGAGAGCGTGCAAATATATAGAACGGGCCATTGTCTTTAAACCCAACGAGGTGGAATATCTTTGCCAGCAGGCAGCCATTTTGACGGAGCTTGAAGAATACGAGGCTTCAACGGCTTTATTAAAAAAAGTCATTTATGAACTGGACGACAAAGTAACGGAATGCCACTTTTTCATGGCAAATAATTATGCTTATCTTGGTCAGTTTTATGAAGCGCTTCAGGAAGTCAAGACCTATCTTTCACTCGAACCAAATGGCCTGTATGGGCAGGAAGCGGATGAACTGTTCAGGCTGCTGCTGTCGGAAGCGGGGGACGACTTTGAAGAAGAGGCCTCTTATATATCCGCTCACGAGCGCGGCAGGCGGGCGCTAGAACATGGCCATTATGCGGAAGCGATGAGTTTGTTCAGAAAAGTGATTAAAGAGAAACCGGATTTTTGGGCCGCTCAGAACAATTTGGCCATTGCTTACTTCTCAATGGGCCTGTCTGAAAAAGCTTTGGACATTCTCCATCATGTTCTCAAATATGACGGGGGAAATATTCATGCTTTGTGCAACATGGCCACTTTTTATTTTCAAATGAACAACAATCAGGAAAAGCTGAAGGAAACGCTGGGCAGGCTTGATAAACTTTATCCTTATTTTCCGGAGCACTGCGGCAAGCTGGGGTCAACGTATCTGTTCATCGGCGAATATGATCATGCCTTTCGGTGGCTGACGGCAGCGGAAAAAAAAAAACGGGTGCACGGACCGATCAGGCCTTTTATTTTTGGCTGGCTCTTTCCGCGTACCGTACCGGTCGCCTGGACGTGGCGAAACGCGCGTGGAAGCAGACCGACTTTTTCAAGGACAAGCCTTTTCATCCATTTCAATATGGTAAAGTTCAGGATATGCTGTTTGAAGACGATGCTAAGAGCAATTTCATGGTTCGTTCACTTCTTTTGGAAGAAATCAGAAGCGGCAGCCAGGCGGAACAGTTATTTTCTCTATTTTATCTAAATTATTTAGAAGAAGGAGAGCTGCTGTCAGAAGCGGCGGCCCAAACCCGCAGCGAGTCGCTTCGGCTCATTGCGGGGCGGCTGCTGGCGCTAACTGAACAGGGAAAAAGAGACGATGGCCTGTCGATCATGTTGCAAGTGCAGGCTCACCTTTTTCCGAGGCCGGCCGATTGTCAACCATTGTGAATTGTACAGCTTTTGGGCAATTGTTGATAAACTGCTTGAAGGCGAGCAGCAAGTTGATGTGCCGGGCTGGACGGCTACGCTGATTTATTTGTGGGAAAAAGAAGCAGGTATCCGTACTTCACAGGCAAAAAATGCCAAACTGACAGGCACAACCGTTTACAGGATCCGCAAACATGTCGATGAATTAAAGTTTGCTCTGGATAAGAATTGGCAATCCAACCTTTCAATTATAAAATAATAGCCGCGCTCTGAGGCAGGCAATTGGCGGATTGAGCATTTTGGTGGACTTCCGGACGATCATTTTATAGCATATAATTATTCAATTAGTGCACATTAGAAATATTCCTCAAGAGGTATTTTATTTTAGAAAGGAAATGATCTTGAGATGGCAGATACGGATAAAATATATGATGTGATCATTGCCGGAGCCGGTCCTGCGGGTATGACGGCGGCGGTATATGCTTCCAGGGCCAATATGTCGACGCTGATGATTGAAAGGGGAATTCCCGGCGGGCAAATGGCCAATACGGAAGCCGTAGAAAACTATCCGGGGTTTGAATCGATCCTCGGCCCTGATTTATCGAACAAGATGTTTGAGCATGCCAAAAAATTCGGCGCAGAATATGCTTATGGCGACATTAAAGAGATCCGCGACGGAGAAGCTTATAAGACGGTTGTTTGTGGAAACAAAGAATATAAGAGCCTTGCCGTGATCGTCGCGACAGGTGCGGAATATAAAAAACTCGGCGTCCCCGGAGAAAAGGAACTGGCCGGACGCGGCGTCTCTTACTGCGCGGTTTGCGACGGCGCCTTTTTCAAAGGGAAAGAACTGGTTGTCGTCGGCGGCGGCGACTCGGCAGTTGAGGAAGGCGTTTATTTGACACGATTTGCTTCGAAAGTGACGATTGTCCACCGCCGCGACAAACTGCGGGCCCAAAAGATTTTACAGGATCGAGCATTTAAAAATGAAAAGGTCGATTTTATTTGGAATCACTCGGTGAAAGAGATTCATGAAGAAGGCGGCAAAGTGGGCAAGGTGACGCTTGTAAATACAAAGGACGGTTCCGAACAGGAATTCAAAACCGACGGCGTGTTTATTTATGTCGGTATGCTGCCGCTCACAAAGGCAGTCAAAGGTCTCGGCATCACGAATGACGTCGGCTATATTTTGACGAACGAAAAAATGGAAACAAAAATTTCCGGGATTTTTGCGGCAGGGGACGTGCGCGATAAAGAACTTCGGCAAATCGTCACAGCGACCGGCGACGGCAGCATCGCAGCGCGAAAGCGCGCAAAAATATGTGGAAAGTTTGAAAGACGCTTCAAAAGTCGTGTGATCTTAGCAGTATTTCCGGACGGATTTCATGTATCCTTAATTTTCCTGTAACAGTGCTGAAATAAAGAGGAACTATAATTTGATTAAGAATTGACCCCCTTTTAATAAATCAGTCATTATAGGCATGAGCGGCAGCTGGCGCTCGTGCTTTTTTTTGGCATCTTCGCATTTCAGAAACTATCCGGACGGAGAAACGTATATGAAAATAATTAAGATTTTTTTTTTATGTATGTTAAAAAACCTGAATGACGTCTTCCTTATTATGAAGAACTGTATGGGACAAGGCCTCAATTCATATTCAATATGATGAAATGAATCTGGTTTCATATACTGGAATAGGGAATCTCTTTATTTTAACTCGGTTTTAAGCATTTTATTTGATACAGGGGTCTTTGTAGTATCCTTTTTTTTTAGTATACTATGAATGAGATGAAGGTTGCACAAGGACTCGGCTGACCTTAGCAATCAATCACGAGTTTGATCCAAATGATAGGCGATGGGGTGGGAAAGATGAAGGACATTCAAGTCGTGATCATCACCGGAATGTCAGGTGCCGGCAAAACGGTAGCGATGCGTGTTTTTGAAGATATCGGTTATTTCTGCATTGACAATTTGCCGCCCACATTATTACCCAAATTCCTCGATTTGATTAAGGACTCAGATAAGCTGAATAAATTGGCGCTGGTGATGGACCTTCGCGGCCGGGAGTTTTTTGATTCACTGTTTGAATCCATTGATGCTTTCAGTAAAAACGACAGAGTGAAACCCAAGATTTTATTTTTGGATGCGAAAGATCAAGCGCTTGTGCGCCGTTATAAAGAAACACGGCGTTCGCATCCGCTTGCACCTAAAGGACTTCCGCTTGAAGGCATACGCCGCGAAAGAAAGAAATTAGAAGAAGTAAAAGGGCTGGCGCAGTACTACATTGACACAACAGATTTGAAGCCGATCCAATTACGGGAAAAAATTATTGACCAGTTTGGCGACAAAAGCGAACCTTTTTGTGTCAATGTCCTGTCTTTCGGGTTTAAATATGGATTGCCCATCGATGCCGATCTTGTCTTTGATGTGCGCTTTTTGCCCAATCCGTATTACGTGAAACATATGCGTGAACGGACGGGGCTCGAAAAAAGATATTTCGGAATATGTGCTGAAATGGACCGAGGCGAAGCAGTTTTTGCAAAAACTGCTGGATCTGTTGACCTTCATGCTGCCTCAATATAAGCGGGAAGGGAAGCGGCAGCTGGTGATCGCTATCGGCTGTACGGGCGGAAAGCATCGATCGGTTGCGTTGGCCGAACAAATTGGAAAGAAAATATCCAAGGTTTATCCAACAAGGGTATCCCATAGAGATATAGAGAAGGGTAAATGAAGAATGATAAAAAAGTTTAAAGTCGTCGCTGTTGGCGGCGGAACCGGCTTGCCGGTTGTTCTGCGCGGTTTGAAGAAATATCCGGTGGACATTACGGCGATTGTGACGGTTGCGGATGACGGCGGGAGCTCCGGCATGCTTCGAAATGAATTGCAGATGCCGCCGCCGGGGGATATTCGCAACGTACTCGTCGCTTTGTCGGATGTCGAGCCGATGTTTGAAAAACTGCTGCAGCATCGTTTTGAAAACGGTAACGGACTGAGAGCGGCATTCAATGGGCAATTTGCTGATTGCGGCCCTGACGTCGATAACGGGAGATTTTGTCAGGGGTGTACGTGAAATGAGTCACATTTTAAAAGTGAACGGCAACGTGCTCCCTGCGGCCGACCAGAGCATCGTGCTCGGTGCGGTCATGAGTGACGGCAGCATTGTCGAAGGGGAATCACGCATCCCCCAAGTGGGCAAAAAAATTCATCATATGTTTCTCAAGCCTGATCATATTCAACCCTTGCCTGAAAGTGTTGATGCGCTCCAAAATGCGGATCTGATTGTGCTCGGGCCAGGAAGTTTGTACACGAGTGTGATTCCAAATCTGCTCGTACCGAAATTGGCGGAAGAGATCTGCCGTTCCAAGGCGAGAAAGGTTTATGTGTGCAATGTGATGACCCAAAAAGGGGAGAGACTGACGGCTTTTCGGCCTCCGACCATGTCAAGGTATTGTTCGACCATGTGAAAAAAAACTTTTTGGATGACATTATTGTTAAAGATAAACCGATCGCCGAGGATATTCTCGATCGCTATGCCGATGAAGGGGCGAAACCGGTTGTCTGTGACCGAGAAAAACTTGAGGCGTATGGATTGAATGTGATCAGCGCAGCCTTAATAAAGGACGATCGCGGTGTCATCCGGCATGATGAAAAGGTAGTTGGCCGGCTGTTAATGTCGCTTCTTCCATCGACAAAAGAATAAGGATGGGGGAATGAGAATGTCATTTGCAGCAGAAACTAAGCGCGAATTAACACAACTTGATGTCAAGCACTGCTGCGCAAGAGCCGAACTCGCTGCGCTGACCCGAATGAACGGGTTCATCTCCATTCGTAATAAACAGTTGGAGCTTGATATTTCAACGGAGAATGCAGCGATTGCCCGGCGGATTTACCGATTAATTAAGCAAAATGACGACTACTCGATTGAAATCCTGGTTCGCAAAAAAATGCGGCTGAAAAAAAAATAACGTATATATCGTACGCATGAAAGAGGCGGCGCATCGCTTCTGAATGATCTGAAAATTTTAGATGAAAACTTGATGTTTACCAGAAAAATTGACCCTGAACTGATCAAAAAGCCTTGCTGCCGCCGCTCTTATTTGCGCGGGGCATTTTTGGCCGGCGGTTCGCTCAATCATCCTGAGTCATCCTATCATCTGGAAATTTTTTCGAACTATGAGGAGCATACTTACTCTCTTGCAGAGTTAATGAATGATTTCGATCTGAATGTCAAAGTGCTGCCAAGGAAAAACGGATATATTATCTATATGAAAGAGGGAGAAAAAATCACCGAATTTCTGAGTATTATCGGTGCCCATCAAGCGTTGTTTTATTTTGAAGACATTCGTATTGTCAAGGATATGCGCAACTCGGTCAACCGCCTTGTTAATTGCGAGACGGCCAACCTGAACAAAACCGTTAGTGCGGCAATGAGGCAAATTGAGAATATCCGGCTGATTGAGAGGACTATCGGTCTGGAGCAGCTGCCGAGCAAATTAAGGGAAATTGCTGAACTTAGAATCAAATACCCGGATGTGACGCTTAAGGAACTGGGCGAACTGGTCAAAGGCGAACCGATCAGTAAATCGGGTATCAATCATCGCTTTCGCAAGATTGAGGCGATTGCCAGACAGCTTCACCAGGAATGAAGCGGGAACAAAAGATGAAAGTACGGGGAGAGCGCAGAAATGTGTACGTTTTCAAAAGACAAGGGGGGTTTTATTTACTATGATTGAAAAAGACATCGTTGTTAAATTAAAAGACGGACTTCAAGCGAGGCCCGCGGCATTGTTTGTTCAAGAAGCAAACCGTTACCACTCACATATTATGCTTGAGAAAGCGGATAAACTGGTCAATGTGAAAAGCATCATGGGCATCATGGGGCTGGCTATCGGGCATGGCGAACAGATTACGCTAAAAGCGGAAGGCACGGATGCCGAACAGGCACTGGCAGCCCTGAAAGCTTTTGTTGAGAATGAAAATATGTGAGATGCAAAAAATCTCTCAAACATGATGTTTGAGAGACTTTTTGCGATTTTTGGCTGTTTTATTCAAGAAACAGCGATTTGCTGACGGGAACGGGTCTATTTGGTCGAGACCAGCACTTCGTCAATGAGGCCGTATTCTTTTGCTTCTTGCGCCGACATGAAGTTGTCACGGTCGGTATCGCGAGCGATCACTTCATATGGCTGGCCGGTCCTTTCAGCATAAATGTGATTCAGCTTTTCACGGATTTTAATGATCCGGCGAGCATGAATTTCCATATCGGAAGCTTGCCCTTGCATGCCGCCAAGCGGTTGGTGGATCATGATCTCACTGTTTGGGAGCGCATAGCGCTTGCCGATTTCTCCGGCGGTAAGAAGAAAAGATCCCATTGAAGCCGCCATGCCGATGCAGATTGTCGACACTTTCGGTTTGATATACTGCATGGTATCGTAAATGGCCATGCCTGCCGTAATCGAACCGCCGGGGCTGTTAATATAAATTGAAATGTCTTTTTCGGAATCTTCTGCTGCCAGGAAAAGCAACTGAGCAACGACTGCGTTTGCCACATTGTCGTCGATTGCCGTGCCGAGCATGATAATGCGATCCTTTAGAAGGCGGGAATAAATATCGTAAGCACGTTCCCCGCGGTTTGTTTGCTCAATGACTGTTGGGATTAAAGGCATTGAACGAACCCCCTTTTCATAATTATTGAATTTAAATGGATTTCTAAATGAACTGTATTAATCATACATTAAAGGTCAGTATAGGTCAAATTTTATGATTTAAAACTTATCTGTACGAAAAAAATGACCCGTCGAGGTTTTTTCCCCAAAACTGATCCGGTTTGAAGTATAAAAAAAGACCGGCCCTATTGGCCAATCCCTTAGTGATGTATTTAATATGTATGGCGCGCTCGAGAGGATTTGAACCCCCGACACATGGTACCGGAAACCATTGCTCTATCCAACTGAGCTACGAGCGCATATGAAATCATCTTGCTGACATTTTTCTATTTTAAAGCATTTTTATCTTTTTTGCAAGGCTTTTTTTAAATTTATATAAAAGTATCTTTGAAAAAAGTGATATGAAGGAGTCGTTGCTTGTTTGCGGAGACTTCTTCATGAAAAATTTTCTTGATTCATTAAGTTTTGATAATAGCTTTACTTTTATAGGTAAATATGCTAAAGTGATAAAGCATTAAAAGCATTAAAAGCATTAAAAGCATTAAAAGCATTAAAAGCATTAAAAGCATTGAAAGCATTAAAAGCATGACTCCCTTTTATAAGCCCTCGTGGCTTTTTTTTTTTAATTTGCTGAGAGGCTGGCCCATTTTCTTTGCAGCGGGAAAAAATAGGTATTCGTATCAGTACAAGGCTATGCCCCATCACATAGGTTATTAATGTACTTCAATTATTGAGGAGGAAATAGAATGGAGTATCTAAATCCGCTAGAAATTAATCCGCTGCTAAGGCATGCACCGGCGCCGCCGGCAATGCCGCCCCCGCCCCATGCGCCGATGCCAATGCCCAACCCATTTGCGAATATCAAACCATTTCCCGGGGTAAACCCCGCGATGGGACCTGCTCCGGCAGCCGCTCCGCCTGTGAATCCGGCTGCTGCACCGATTCCGGGAATTAAACCGATCAATAAACCGTATGGCAAAAAAGGCGCTCCTTGTCCTTGTCCAGTCCAACCGGTTTGCGGTCCGACGAATGTGCTGCATTGTCCGCCAAAAGCGGCGGGTCCGGTTTATGATCCGCAGAGCGTGAATGTCGAGGATGTTTTCAAACCGGTCATTGTTCAGCATATTCATCCATCGCATACGCAAATCAATGAACATTATGTGTATGAACATCAACATTACTATCCGCATACGGTTTCTCATTGCTGCGATGAACAGCATCATCATATTCAATGCGGATGCCCTTGCTACCCGAAACCGACTTGCTGATTTATGAAGTCTGCCTTCCTCCTTTTTAAAAGGGCGGAAGCAGACTTCCTTTAATTTTTCATTTGTATTATTACCAAAACCCATGTATGATAGAAAATGTTCCCGAATATAGCCAAAAGGAGTTGATAGCTTAATGAGTTCCGAGAGTCCTTCTAATCAGAGCCCTGACCCTGGGCATTTATATGAGGAAGTTTGCATACCGCTTGCGCTCGGCCGCTCTTTAAGATATCGGTTGCTTGGCAAACGGGGGCGGGCTTCCTCTGAATAACGAGGAGGTGCGGTTTTGCTTGATATTTATTTGACAGACGAACTAGGAAAACTGACAAAAACGGATGAATTGTCCAAGGGCTGCTGGGTGAACTTGATCCGGCCCAAGGAATCCGAGATAAGGAAGATCGTGGATGCAACGGACATTCCATTGGACTTTATTAAAGACTCATTGGATGATGACGAGCGTTCACGGATTGAGAAAGAAGACGACAGTGTCCTGATCATTGTTGACTTTCCGGTACTGGTAAAAGATGAATCGGATTCGGCACCTTATGATACGATCCGCTTGGTATTATCGTAACGCCTTATTATTTCGTGACGGTTTGCTTGCAGGAAAATCCTGTAATCGACCATTTTATTAATAATAAAGTTAAAAAGCTTTTTTACCTACAAAAAGACGCGGTTTACGCTGCAGATTTTATATCAGGTCGCCAGTTATTATTTGAAATATTTAAAGACGATCGACAGAAGGACATCTATAATAGAACGCGAACTGCATCAGTCGATGCGCAACAAGGAATTATTTGATCTATTGAGTTTGGAAAAAAACGCTTGTTTACTTCACAACATCGTTGAAGGCCAATAATATTGTGATGGAAAAGATGACAAAGCAGCGGTTTTTAAGAATGTATGAAGATGATCAAGAACTGCTTGAAGATGTGATTATTGAAATCAAGCAGGCGATTGAAATGTCGGAAGTGCACAGCAACATTCTCAGCGGCATGATGGATGCGTATGCTTCCGTCATCTCAAACAATGTCAATGTTGTGATGAAATTTTTGACGACGATTACGATCGTCCTGTCCATTCCGACAGTGGTGGCCAGCTTCTTTGGAATGAACATGGACGGCATCCCGTGGCAGCATCTCCATTACGCTTTTGTCATTCCCATCCTTATTGCTGTTTTTTTTTTCGGGTCTCACGACTTTTATATTTTGGAAAAAAAAATATTTTTGAAGATTCGCCTGTAGTCCTTCATTTTGGAGGACTGCTTTTTTACTTAAAGAGAGCGGCAGAAGGCGGGGGGCATCCCGGCAGCTGGCCGATTTGAAAGCTCTTCTTGCCGCGATTTCTAATCGTCCGGTGAGCTTATAGGGCCCCCGGCTGCCTCGTTGGGACCAGCTTCTCCGGTCTACGGGCTAAAGTTCATGAATGATATGAAAAATCGTGGTCAGATAAACGGGTTCTCGATATAATATATAAGTAGAGGGTGGGTGGGGGTGATATGAATGGGTTTGAATATGTCACAAACGCAAACATTAAAACTCAATATGACACCTGCTTTATATCAAGCGATATCCCTGCTGCAATACAACAATTTGGATCTATCCCGTTTTATTCGCCAGCAAGCGCTTGAAAACCCGCTTTTACAAGTGGAAGAACCAGGCTTTACGGCTGGTTTTACGGCGGGGGCGCAGCACCAATCGGCGACGGGTGAAAGCGGAAAAAGCAGAACGGATATTATCGAACAAACACTTGCCGCGGAAATGAACTTCCGCGATCAGCTGCATATTGATCTGCAT
The DNA here is from genome assembly GCA_030437565.1 of Terrilactibacillus sp. S3-3. Classification (GTDB taxonomy): domain Bacteria; phylum Bacillota; class Bacilli; order Bacillales; family Sporolactobacillaceae; genus S3-3. The sequence goes on along the minus strand of CP129291.1, from coordinate 2,733,408 downwards.
CATCTGACGCTTGACAAGGAAATCATGAGAGCGGCGGATTGGCTGATTGACAGTCTGAATGACCGCGGCTTCTTAGAAGATAATCTCGGTGAACTGACGGCGGATTTCGACTTGGATGAGGAGGACTGCGAACGGGCTTTGAAAGCGGTTCAATCGCTGGATCCGGCCGGTGTCGGCGCTCGATCGCTTCAAGAGTGCCTGCGCCTGCAGCTGGAGCGAGCCCCGGAGCGCGATTGGATTGCTGAGACGATTGTTTCCGACGACTATATCGATTGCTTTCTGACGGAAGACTGGGAGGCGATTGTTGAGGCGCTGGATGTTGATGACAGTGACGTCCAGCGAGCAGTGAAGCGCATTCGCGCACTCGACCCTGTACCAGTGGACGTGACAAAAGCCGAAGCGGCTTTACAGTACGTGGTTCCGGACATACGGATAACGAAGACTGAAGCGGGCTTTCAGTGCCTTCTTGAAGATCAGTTCCTGCCCAAAGTGACGATCAATGAAAAAGACTATGAGCTGTATCTCCATGCTTCAGACAGCGAAACCAAGCGGTACATCCGTAAAAAAATGAACGAAGCAAAGTGGCTTCTGACCGGCGTTTCAAAGCGGAAACAAATGCTGATGAAAATCACCGGCGTGATCATCGACAAACAGAAAAAGTTTTTAAGCAGCGGAAAAAAAGAAACGCTGCTGGAGCCGATGACGATGAAAATGGCGGCGAAACGGCTTTTCGTTCATGAATCAACGGTCAGCCGCGCCGTGACCAATAAATACGTACAGACTCCGGTTGGTCTTCTTTCTTTTAAAGATTTTTTCGCCAAGGGCCTGAAGACGGAGGACGGCAGTGTTTCCGTCTATCAAATTAAATCACTGATTAAAACTATTATTTCGAGTGAAAATAAAAAGAAGCCGTTTTCCGACCAGACCATCGTTTTTCTGCTAAAAGATAAAGGGGTGGAATGTTCACGGAGAGTGGTAAGCAAATACCGTAAAGAATGCGGCATTGCCGCTTCATCCAGACGAAAGCAAAAACCGTCGTGAAGGCCGGGCCCACGCCGTCAGGCACTGCTTGCGGCGCCGATTGTCCTAGTCAGGCAAAATCGAATAGGACCCCATTTTGTGTCACAGGTAAACGCGCTGATTACCTGTGTTTTATTTTGCAGATCGGAGGGAATACTTGGATTTAGGCTAAGCCGTTCATTTGAGTAATTCATCTTGCGCTAGTAACAAGAATAATAAAAAAATGGTAACAAAAGAAAGAATGTCTTTGTTATATTCTGAAGATAAATCCAGGTCAATCAACACAGGCTGGTTCGGTTTTCGCAAAGCTGCTTTTCGGTTAAACTACATGATAAACATCTATACGGAGAGTGGAAGGGTCTCTTGTTGAAAGCCGGCCATAAAGGGGGACCTGCGGTTTAAGACAGGGCTATTCGGCAGCGCAAGGGATCAAGAAGTGATGAAATGACGGCGGCACTGTTTTTAGGCTTACTTTGTGATTGCTTTCACTTGTAAAACCTATTGAAAGTTGTTATTATAAATATGGAGCTGATGGGACATAAAATGACTATGTGGGACAATAATGGTCCAACACGATCGAGGGGTGATGCCGTGGAACACTTGCTTGATCTTCAGAAAAAGCTTATCCCTGACGTCTTAGACATCATGTCCGGCCGCTACCGAATCCTTCGATCTTTACATTTTCTTCAGCCAATTGGAAGGCGCAGTCTTTCCGTACAGCTTGGAATGACGGAACGTGTTTTGAGAGGTGAAGTCTCATTTCTCAGTAAACAGGGCCTCATTCACATGGCGTCAAGCGGCATGTATTTGACGGATGACGGCGAGGCTGTTGTGAAAGCGCTGGGGGAAGTGATGAAGAATATATCCGGACTGAAAAGTATGGAGAAGCAATTGGAGAAAGCATTAGGCCTTTCAAAGACGATCATCGTGCCGGGCGACAGTGATCAATATCCGTTAGTAAAAAAGGAATTAGGGCTTGCCTGTGTCAAAATAATGGAGCAGCATTTGACGGCAAAAAGTATTATCGCCGTAACCGGCGGAACCACTTTGGCGGCAGTAGCGGAAGTCATGCATCCATTAAAACAGGCGCATCAGGAATTATTGTTTGTATCGGCGAGAGGCGGCCTGGGCGAGCGCGTTGAGAATCAAGCGAATACCATTTGCGCTAAGATGGCCGATAAAGCCGAGGGACGTTACCATCTGCTCCATGTTCCTGATCAATTAAGCGATGAATCCTATCATGATTGATTGAAGAGCCCAGTGTTCTGGAAGTTTTGCGCCTGATTCATTCTTCGACAATGATTGTCCATGGAATAGGCGACGCCAGAACAATGGCGATCCGCCGCCGGTCAAGCGAGGCTTTTCTCGAAAAGATTGAAGCGGAGCATGCCGTAGCCGAAGCTTTTGGCTATTATTTTGATCGCTCCGGCCGGGTCATTCATAAGATTAAGACCATTGGGCTGCAATTGGAAGATCTCTATGATACGCGAACCGTGATCGCCGTAGCGGGAGGAAAATCTAAAGCGAAAGCGATTGAGGCCTATTTCAAGAAAGGGCCTGATTCGATTTTAATTACGGATGAAGGCGCCGCTAAGGAAATTTTAAAAATCTAGTGAAATATTTGGGAGGGCGTTTTATAATGACAGTAAAAGTAGCTATTAATGGTTTTGGACGTATCGGTCGATTGGCTCTCAGAAAAATGCTGGAAGATCCGGAATTAGAGGTTGTCGCGATCAATGTGACAGATACGAACTTTTTAGCTCACTTATTTAAATATGATTCAACACAAGGTCGTTTCAACGGCAAAGTAGACGTTAAAGAGGGCTATTTCATTGTCAACGGCAAAGAAATCAAGACTTTTGCCGAACCAGATCCGGCAAAGCTGCCGTGGGGTGATCTTGGCGTTGACATTGTTCTAGAATGTACGGGTTTCTTTACATCCAAGGAAAAAAAGCAGAAGCACATCTTCAAGCAGGTGCCAAGAAAGTCGTGATCTCGGCGCCGGGCAAAGGCGACATGAAAACGATCGTTTACAATGTGAACCACGAAGAACTGGACGGTTCCGAAACGGTGGTTTCCGGCGCTTCTTGTACAACAAACTGCCTGGCTCCGATGGCCAAGGTTTTGAATGATAAATTCGGCATTGCCGAAGGCCTGATGACGACGATTCACGCTTATACGGGCGACCAAAATACACTGGATGCCCCGCACAGAAAAGGCGACTACCGTCGGGCACGGCTGCAGCCGAAAACATCGTGCCAAATACGACAGGTGCCGCAAAAGCGATTGCCCTTGTCATTCCTGAACTGAAAGGCAAGCTCGACGGCGCCGCTCAGCGCGTACCGGTAAAATCCGGCTCCATCACCGAACTTGTCAGCGTGCTGGAAAAAAAAAATGACCGTTGAAGAAGTTAACAAAGCGATGAGGGAAGCACAAAACGAAACTTTAGGCTACACAGAAGATCCGATTGTGTCTTCCGATGTTATCGGGATGTCTTATGGTTCCTTATTTGATGCCACGCTGACGAAAGTGCTTGAAGTGGGCGGCAGACAATTGGTAAAAACGGTTGCCTGGTACGACAATGAAATGTCCTACACCTGCCAGTTAATCAGAACCGTCAATTATTTTGCTAAACTAGCTAAATAACGACCAGCCTGGCGTAATAAGAACTTCAAACAGCGGAAACGTCTTCCTGTTTCCGCTGTTTGAAAACAAAGGAGCGATGGACCATGGCTGGCTAAAAACAATTCGCGACATTGATGTCAATGGCAAAAGAGTTTTTTGCCGCGTTGATTTTAATGTTCCTCTCGACGGCGCGACGATTACGGATGACACGCGGATCCGTGCCGCGCTCCCAACTATTAAGTACCTATCTGATCACGGAGCAAAATTGATTCTTGCCTCCCATCTCGGCAGGCCGACAAGTGAGAACAAAGAGCAATTCAGACTGACTCCGGTTGCCAAACGGCTCGGTGAACTTCTCGGCAAACCCGTTGCCAAAACAGATGAAGTGGTCGGCCCGGAAGTGGAAGCCGCCGTTAAAAAACTCCAAAATGGCGATATTCTCCTTATTGAAAATGTGCGGTTTGAATCCGGCGAGAAAAAGAATGATAAAGCATTAGCTAAAGCTTTTGCTGCGCTTGCCGATATTTATGTCAACGATGCCTTTGGTTCTGCGCACAGAGCCCACGCTTCGACGGTCGGCATCGCTGAATATTTGCCGGCCGTTGCCGCCGGTTTCCTCATGGAAAAGGAATTAAATATTCTCGGCCGTTCACTCGAACATCCTGAACATCCTTTTACAGCGGTGATCGGCGGAGCAAAAGTCACCGATAAAATAGGCGTGATCGACAATTTGCTTGAAAAAGTGGATAATCTGATTGTAGGCGGCGGTCTTGCCTATACATTCGTGAAAGCAAAGGGATATGAAATCGGCCGATCGCTGCTCGATGCCGAAAAACTCGATTTGGCAAAAGAGTTTATGGAAAAAGCAAAGAAAAAAGGCGTAAATTTCTATATTCCGGTTGATACTGTTGTTGCCGATGATTTTTCAGAAACGGCAAACAAAAAGGTCGTCGATATCGACCAAATTCCGGATCAATGGCAGGCACTTGACATTGGCCCGAAAACCGTTGAACTTTTCGGTGATGTGATCCGCAAATCGAAGCTGGTTGTTTGGAACGGACCGATGGGCGTTTTTGAAATGGACGCCTACGCCAAGGGAACACAGGGCGTCGCCGAAGCTTTGGCCGATGCCGAAGGTGCAACAACAATTATCGGCGGCGGCGACTCGGCAGCGGCGGTAGAAAAATTCCACTTGGCGGACAAGATGACCCACATTTCGACGGGCGGCGGCGCTTCCCTCGAACTGATGGAAGGAAAAGTACTGCCGGGTGTTGCCGCATTGGACGACGCCCAGTAATCATGAAAGGCGAATGCCTTTGTTGAAATCGCAGAAAAGGAAGGTGTTGCCTGATGCGAAAACCAATTATCGCAGGTAACTGGAAAATGAACAAAACCGTGCAGGAAGCGCATGACTTTGTCGAATCATTTAAAGACAAGATACCTGCGGCAAATGCTGTCGATTCGGTTATATGTGCGCCGGCTGTTTCGCTCGATCGTCTTGTTGCCGATGCACAAGGCTCCGATCTTAAAATCGGCGCCGAGAACATGCATTTCGCGGATTCAGGGGCCTTTACAGGGGAAATAAGCCCTGTTATGCTAGAAGATCTAGGTGTCACTTATGTGATTCTAGGCCACTCTGAAAGAAGAGCCATGTTTGCGGAAACGGACGACACGGTCAATCAGAAAGTGCTTGCCGCCTTTAAGCATCAATTGCTGCCGATCGTCTGTGTTGGCGAAACGCTTGAAGAACGAGAAGGCGGAAGATGGCAGTCGATTGTAAAAAAACAAGTAACAAAAGCATTTAAGGGAGTTAAGGGGAAAGACGCATCGTCCATTGTCATTGCTTATGAACCTATTTGGGCCATCGGCACAGGTAAATCAGCCTCTGCCGATGACGCGGGTGAAGTCTGCCACTACATTCGCCAGACGCTGGCTGAAATTTACGACCCATCGATTGCCGAGGCCGTCCGCATTCAATATGGCGGCAGCGTCAACGCGGATAATATCGGCGGCTTCATAAAGCAGCCGGATATCGACGGCGCTTTGGTCGGCGGCGCCAGCTTAAATCCCCAATCCTTTTTAGAATTGATTGAGGAGGCTTATAATGTCTAGGAAACCCCATGCGCTGATTATTCTCGACGGCTTCGGGCTGAGAGAAGAGAGAAAAGGGAATGCAGTGGCGCAGGCAAAGAAACCAAATTTTGATCGCTATTGGAACAACTATCCCCATGCGACCCTGAGGGCCGACGGTCAGTTTGTCGGACTGCCGGAAGGGCAAATGGGAAACTCTGAAGTCGGGCACTTGAACATCGGGGCGGGCCGCGTTGTTTATCAAAGCTTGTCCCGAATAAATCGAGCGGTTCAAACCGGCGATTTTTTCAAAAATGACGTGCTCCTGAAAGCCATTTCGATTGCCAAGGAAAAAGGAACGGCTCTTCATCTTATCGGGTTGATTTCCGACGGCGGCATACATAGCCACATCGATCATCTTTTCGCTTTGCTGAAACTGGCAGCGATGGAAAAAGTGAATCGAGTGTACATCCACGGTTTTACAGACGGGCGGGATGTCGGACCGCAGACGGCAAAGGAATATATCAAGGCGATTCAAGAAAAAACAAAAGAATACGGTGTCGGAGAAATAGCCACCGTTTCCGGACGCTACTATGCGATGGATCGCGACAAACGCTGGAACCGGGTTGAAAAAACATATCGGGCGATGGTTTACGGGGAAGGACCGTCATATACAGATCCGCTTACAGCGGTGTCCGATTCGTACAGTCAAGAGGTTTTTGATGAATTTATCGTACCTTCCGTTATTAAGCGCGAGGACGGCACGCCTGTTGGAACAGTTCAAGACGGCGATGTGATCATCTTCTTTAACTTTCGGCCTGATCGGGCCATTCAGCTTTCGGAAGTGTTTACAAAACCGGACTTTCAAGGCTTTGAACGCGGAGATCGCTTTCCGAAGGACACACATTTTGTCTGCATGATGCATTACAGCGACACGGTAAATGGCGAAGTGGCTTTCAAAAAGACGGATCTGAAAAATACTTTCGGCGAAGTCGTTTCGAATGCCGGCCTCAAACAGCTGCGGATTGCGGAAACGAAAATATCCGCACGTGACTTTCTTCTTCAGCGGCGGGCGCGAACAGAAATTTCCAGGCGAAGATCGGATCCTCATTCCTTCGCCGAAAGTGGCCACCTATGATTTGCAGCCGGAAATGAGCGCTTATAAAGTGACGGATGCTCTTTTAAAAGATATTGAAGAGGAAAATCATGATGCCATTATATTAAATTTTGCCAATCCTGACATGGTTGGGCATTCAGGTATGCTCGAACCGACTATTCAAGCGATTGAAGCCGTTGATGAGTGCCTGGGCAAAGTTATCGAAGCCATCCTGTCAAAAGGCGGAGACGCGATCATTACCGCCGATCACGGGAATTCCGACGAAGTGGTCACACTGGACGGCAAACCGATGACTGCCCATACAACCAATCCGGTGCCAGTGATCGTGACAAAAGAAGATGTCCGACTGCGGAAAGACGGCAAACTGGCCGATCTGATCCCGACACTGCTTGAATTACTCAATGTCGGCCAGCAGCTGAAGAAATGACGGGCGAAAGCCTCGTTGTGCATTAAGAATGAGCGGTACACAGTTTGAAAAATATACAAGTTTGATAAATGATAACAATAAGGAGAGATAAACATGTCTCAAATCGTTGATATTTACGGCCGTGAAGTGCTGGATTCCCGCGGCAACCCTACCGTTGAAGTTGAAGTGTATACTGAAGCCGGCGGCAAGGGCCGCGCGCTTGTTCCAAGCGGCGCGTCAACCGGTGAACACGAAGCGGTTGAACTCCGCGACGGCGACAAAAAACGTTATAATGGCAAAGGTGTTTTGAAAGCTGTTGATAACGTCAATGAAGTGATTGCTCCGGAAATCGTCGGCATGGATGTCTTGGATCAAACCGGTATCGACCAGGCGATGATTGATCTCGACGGAACAAAAAACAAAGGCAAACTGGGTGCCAACGCCATTCTCGGCGTTTCTCTGGCCGCCGCCCAAGCCGCAGCCGATGAGCTCGGCATTCCGCTTTACACTACCTTGGCGGATTCAACAGCAAAGTGCTGCCGACGCCGATGATGAACATTCTAAATGGCGGTGAACACGCGGACAATAACGTTGATATCCAGGAATTCATGATCATGCCGGTTGGCGCGGACTCTCTTCCTGAAGCGGTGCGCATGGGAGCAGAAGTCTATCACAGCCTGAAAAAAGTGCTGAGCAGCAAGGGTCATCAAACGGCTGTCGGCGATGAAGGCGGATTCGCTCCGAACTTATCTTCGAATGAAGAAGCGCTGCAAACCATTGTTGAAGCGATTGAAAAAGCCGGATATAAACCTGGTGAAGATATCAAACTCGCGATCGATATTGCCTCTTCCGAAATGTATGACAATGGAAAATACAATTTTAAAGGCGAAGGCGTCACGAGAACGACGGATGAAATGATCGAATACTATAAGACATTGCTTGACAAGTACCCGATCGTTTCCATCGAAGACGGACTTGATGAAAACGACTGGGAAGGCTGGGCAAATGACGAAAGCGATTGGCGACCGCGTGCAGCTGGTCGGCGACGACTTATTTGTGACGAACACTGAACGCTTGAGGCAAGGTATCGAACAAGGTGTCGGCAACTCCATCCTCATTAAACTCAACCAAATCGGCACACTGACCGAAACATTCAATGCGATTGAAATGGCCAAAAAAGCCGGCTATACAGCTGTTGTCTCGCACCGTTCAGGCGAAACGGAAGATACGACGCTTGCGGATGTCGTTGTCGCGACGAATGCCGGACAAGTTAAAACAGGCTCACTTGCCCGCACCGACCGGATTGCTAAGTATAATCAGCTGATCCGAATTGCTGATGAACTTGGCGAACTTGGCGAATACGCAGGACAAGCCGCATTTTATAACTTGAAAAATATTTGAAATGCGATGCAAAAAAGGGATGCCAAAATCGGGCATCCCTTTTTTCGATTATGGGACAAGCGGGCGTTTTCTTTGAAGTTGGTTGTCCGCTTGAGGATGATGTGTCGGTAATGGATCAGATTTAACCGCCATTTTTGGCAAACTCGAGTTGCGGTGCCAGAACGCGTATGTTAAATTAAAAGTATTGATGAATTGGAAGACTTGGCTCGAAAGATAGGGGAGTTTTAAATGCATACATTTTTGCTCGTGCTTTTATTGGTATCGGCCGTGCTCATGGTCATTCTCATTCTTTTACAAAGAAGCAAAGGTGACGGACTCTCGGGTGCCATAACAGGCGGTGCCGAACAGCTTTTTGGCAAACAAAAATCCAGAGGGATTGAAGTGGGGCTCAGCCGGCTAACGGCCTTTTTTTCTTTTGTGTTTTTTGCCTGTGCCTTTTTGCTCGGGTATTATTTTTAAAGCAAACAAAAACCGAAGCCTTTTGGGCTTCGGTTTTTGTTTACGAACAGGAGGGTAGGTGAACCGCAGGGAGCCAGGCCTCCGTTTTTAACCAATCAGCTTGTTTCCGGATCGCCGCTGTCTTTTTCCCAAAATGAATCCGGAACCATTTTTTGGTCAAAAAAGCGTTCCATTTCAGGGAGTATCCAATCATCCAGCTGCTTTTGATCCCCTTTTTCCACCAATCGGTTGACCAAGACATCATGCCATATGTAATCCTCTAATAAGAAAAGATGCACGGAGTCATCGGTAAAAAAAGCTTTTTCATTTTTTTCAGCCGCATGGCCGTATAAAAGTTTCGAACTGTCAACAGACAAGATGAACCACTTATTAGCGGACAAGCTGCTCATGTAATCGTTTTTCCTGTGGCAAATCAGGCCCTCCAGCGGTTGATCGACGTCAAAAACGATGCCGTGAATCCGGCAATGCTGCTCCGCTTTCTCCAGAAACTCGGGGAGCAGTTCGCTGTACATCGGATCCCACATTGACAGCAGAATTTGTTTTTTGGCATTTTGAATTAAAGTCCGGCAAAATGACAAGATGCTTTCCGTTCCTGTAACGGTTGACACATAATGGGCTTTTTCAGGCTGTTTGTTTTCCAGCTGTTTCAATTGCGATTTTGCCGTTTGGTAGACTCTCTCCCAATCTTGTTTTTGCTGCTCCAAAAACACATCAACAGGGAGCGAGGTATAGTTTTTGCTCCCGCCGGCTTCTTCCGTCATAACCAATCCTTTATTTTCAAGTGACTCTAAAATTTCATAAATCCGCGCTCGCGGCACACCGGACAGTTTGCTGGCTCGATAAGCCGTCGCTGTTCCGGCAGCAACCAAAGAGGCAAAGGTTTTTGCTTCATATTGAGTCAATCCTAAACTCTGCAATGTTTCAATGAGTTCCATCGAAAAACCTCCTGCTATAAATGTAACATTTTCACGCCCGGAACAAAAAGATTTTTGAAAGGTATGTGCCAAGTTTGATTTGGCTGCCGGCGATAAACCCTCTTTACAAAATTTTGGGGAGATCAAAGCCGATTTTCAATAATTTTTTTTTCCCTAATTCTTACAAGCGCTAACGGAAGCCAACGAGTAGAAGTAGCTCGTTTCGTTAATAAGCCGTTTTATTGCTGTGTCAAACAGTTCTTTTTCCCTAAAAACTCCAAAAGGATCTGTTGATATCATCAAGTTTGCGTTGGCGTTCATTTTTTTAGGAGTTAAAGAAAACAATTTAATTGTATCTTTTTTTATTGACTATTATAATAGTGACGTAACTATTACGATAGTAACGAACTTATGGTCAACCTTATTTAAGCTTTTGGGGAGGATGAAATATTTTTATGACGATTCACTTGGCAAGCGTCTTTCTTTTGCTCATTGGCGGAATGCTGGCAGGAGCGGTGGATACGATCATTGGCGGCGGCGGATTGTTCAGCCTGCCTACTCTTTTTTTGATTGGTTTGCCTCCGCAAGCCGCTCTTGGGACGAATCAATTTGCATTGTCTTTCGGTTCTTTGGTAGGGACGTGGAAATTTAATCAGATGGGCTTCATTAAATGGTGGCCGCAAACGGTTCTCTGTTTAATCGGCGTGCTGCCCGGAGCCGTGCTCGGCAGCATCATCACGGCGATCGGCATTCCTCAGGCGATTCTGCAGACGATTGTGATTTGCCTGCTTACAGCTGTCGGGATCGCGGTTCTAATCAAAAGAAATTTCGGCAGCGAAGAAATTGAGACACATTTTTCTCTGTCAAAATGGAGAGGCGCGGGCATTTTTTTAACCGGTTTAGCCATTGGGTTTTATGAAGGATTCTTTGGGCCGGGATCGGGCCTTTTAGCCACTTTTTCTTTCGTTCTTTGGTTCGGCCTCAATTTTATTCAGGCCAGCGGCTCGGCAAAAGCAGTCGGACTGCTGGGAAATATCGCGGCGTTTGTGACATATGCAGCGTACGGGCAGGTACACTGGATCACCGGTCTCATGCTGGCTGTTTCCGTCAGCGCCGGCTCCTACATTGGGGCAATTATTGCCAGAAGAAGCGGCAGCAAAGTGATTCGCCCGATCATGCTGATTGTGATCATGTTATTAATTGTCAACGCCTTGAGGCCGCTGTTTTCACATCTTCCGATTTGGCGGGAGCGATAGAGGCCCGGTGCCGGCCGGTCGTTTTCGTGATGAGCGGCTGCCTGCATCTGGTCTCTTTTTTTAAGTGATCGGCAGTGATCGGCCTCTTCGGACTGTTATTTCAGACGGCCCGGACGGTAAAGAAGGTGCCGCACTTTTGGGCTGGGACGGGTAAATGAATGGGTGCAGCCCGGGTTTATATATACATTTTGGCAGCTGCAGACAGTACTGATCTCGGATCGGTCACTTTGCCTAATGGCGAGGAAAGCGTATAATAAGCAAGAAAAGGAAGGTTTGCCGGTAAGTTAAAAAAACATCTTTTTTAGCCGATCATTGATTGCAGTAAGCTTTTAACAGGAAGAGGACACTTGTCTTACTTTAATTTTAAAAATTGTAAACATTTAGTTGGTCAAGGTTCGGCTGCTAAGGTTGAGCCGACTCGTAAAAGAGGTTGGCTTTTTATGAAAAGGATGCATCTTTGTTGTTGGGGGGAGAAAGAATGAAAGTCAGACCGCCAGAGCCTTTTTTATTTGAAGGCGGACCGAGAGCGGTTTTATTGCTGCATGGTTTTACGGGAAATTCATCAGATGTACGGATACTCGGACGGTTTCTCAACAAGAGGGGCTATACTTGCCATGCCCCGCATTATAAAGGGCACGGCGTGGCGCCGGAAGAACTGCTGAAAACCGGTCCGGATGACTGGTGGCAGGATGTGAAAAATGCTTATGCTCATCTAAAACAATCAGGGCATGAAGAAATTGCCGTCTGCGGATTGTCATTGGGAGGGGTATTTTCCCTCAAATGTGGTTACACTCTTCCAGTAAAGGGTATTGTATCGATGTGCGCGCCGATGAACGCGAAATCGGAAAAAAACATCTACGCCGGCGTTTTAAAATATGCGGAGAATTACAAACGCTATGAAGGAAAAACGGAAGATGAGATCGAGCGGGAGATGGCCGGGATAAGAAAAACGCCAATGCTCTCGATTAAGGCGCTTCAGACCTTATTCAGGATGTCCGCCGGCATGTTGATCTCATTTATGCCCCGACATTTGTTGTCCAGGCTCGGCGCGATGAAATCATCGATACTAATAGTGCAAATATTATTTATAGTGAAATTGAATCGGAACAAAAACAGATAAAGTGGTATGAAAACTCGACGCATGTCATTACAATAGGAGCAGAAAAAGAGCAATTGAACCAGGATATTTATGCGTTTCTCGAAAGCTTGGATTGGTCTGCTTCCTAAAACTGGGAGGTTATTTACGTGTCAGAAGAACGCATACAAGAGATCCTTGCTTATATGAAGGAAGAAGCATACAGACCAATGACGCTTTCGGAGCTTACAGAGGTTTTTCCAGTGACGCAGTCCGAAAGTTTCAAAGCCTTTGTAAAAACGCTAAATGAGATGGAAGAGCAGGGACTCATTATCAGAACCCGCAGCAATCGCTATGGGCTGCCGGAAAAAATGAACCTGATCCGCGGCAAGGTGGAAAGCCATGCCAAAGGATTCGCGTTTATTATTCCGGAAGAAGAGGGCATTGACGATGTGTATGTTGCCCAGGGCGACCTTGCCGGAGCGATGAACGGCGATACCGTGATTGTCCGCGTTGCCCGGAAACCTTCAGGCGAGCGTCCTGAAGGTACGGTTATCCGGATTATCGACCGCGGTGTAACGAAAGTAGTCGGGACATATAATGCCGGCAAGCACTTTGGATTTGTTATACCTGACGATAATCGGATATCGAGCGACATATTCATTCCGGAAGATGCGGCAAACGGCGCAATGGAAGGCCACAAGGTCGTGGCCGAGATCACGAAGTATCCTGAAGGCCGCAAAAATGCCGAGGGGCGGATTGTTGAGATTTTAGGTCACAAGAATGATCCGGGAATCGACATTCTGTCCATAATATATAAGCATGGTCTGCCGCTTGAATATCCGGCCGAAGTCATGGAAGAGGCAAAAGCGGTGCCGGATACGATCGATCCGGCCGAAAGAAGGGCGGCGCGATTTGCGAAACGAGACGATCGTGACAATCGACGGCGAAGATGCCAAGGACCTGGATGATGCGGTTAATGTGGTGAGGCTCCCGAACGGCAACTACCGGCTTGGCGTACATATCGCCGATGTCAGCCATTATGTAAAGGAAGAGTCGATGCTTGACAAGGAAGCTTACGAAAGAGGCACCAGCGTCTATTTAGTTGATCGCGTCATTCCGATGATCCCCCATCGTCTGTCGAATGGCATTTGCAGTTTGAATCCGCAGGTGGACAGGCTGACGATCAGCTGTGAAATGGAGATCACGCCCCAAGGCGAAGTCGTCGATCACGAGATTTTTCCAAGCATTATCCGCACGACGGAACGAATGACCTATACGAATGTGCGAAAAATATTACTAAAGGAAGACGACAGCGTGCTTGAGCGCTATCACGATCTGATCCCGTTTTTTGAACGGATGGGCGAATTAGCTCACATATTAGAGGAACAACGGCGCCGGCGCGGGGCGATTGACTTTGATTTTACGGAAGCTAAAATTATCGTCGATGAAGAAGGCAAGCCGACCGATGTCGTCATTCGCGAACGGACCGTTGCGGAGCGGCTGATTGAGTCCTTTATGCTCGCAGCCAATGAGACGGTGGCCGAACATTTTAGCGCGATGGAACTGCCTTTTCTTTACCGGATTCACGAAGATCCGAACCCTGAAAAATTGGAGAAATTCTTTAATTTTGCCGTCAACTTCGGCTATGTGCTGCGCGGAACTCCTGATCATATCCATCCGCGGACGCTGCAGTCGCTGCTTGAAAAAGTAAAAGGCGAGCCCGAAGAAGCGGTGATCAGCACGGTGATGCTCCGCTCGATGCAAAAAGCGAAATATTCGCATCAGAATCTTGGCCACTTCGGCCTGGCGACCGAATATTATACGCATTTTACGTCGCCAATCCGCCGTTATCCCGATTTGACTGTCCACCGTTTGATTCGAAAGTATTTATTTTTAAAACAAAGTGGATGTCAAAACACAGGAGTACTGGAAAAAAGAAATGCCGGAGATTGCCCGGCATACATCGGCCTGCGAGCAGCGGGCAGTCGAGGCTGAGCGGGAAACGGATGATCTGAAAAAAAGCGGAATTTATGCAGGACAAAATCGGCGAATCATTTGTCGGCGTCGTGAGCGGTGTCACCAATTTCGGCTTATTTGTGGAATTGCCGAATACGATCGAAGGGCTTGTCCATATCAGCTACCTAACGGATGATTATTATCATTTCAGTGAGGAACATATGGCGCTGATTGGTGAACGGACGGGCAACATCTACCGCATCGGTGATCAAATAGAGGTTCGCGTCCTCAATGTCAATCTCGATGAACGCTCTATTGATTTTGAGGTTGTCGGCATGGGGCCGATTAAACCGAGAAAGAAAAAAAAGAACGGCCGACAATTATTCAAGGAAGGCCGGCGAAGCCCGAAAAGGGTAACGGCGAAGAAAAAAAAAACACAAGCCTAAGCCCCATAGAGGGAAGAAAAGAAATCAAGCGGGGGGCCTCATCCCGTCAAGGGCAGGGTAACCACGAGGCTTTCAAGAAAAAAAAGAAGAAGAAAAAAGAGAAAAAACAAAAACAGTAAAAGGCGAGCGCTTGCCCGTCTTTTTGTATGGGGGCCTGTCTTGGTGTTCAAAGCTGAATTAGATATTGGCAAGCGGTATAAAGGTGTAGGTGTTTGCTGGCTGCGGCCGGTTGCTTAGGGAGTTCAAGCTCCAAAATGGGGTGTTCGGTCCAGAAATGGAGCGTTCGCGATGGGAAATGGGCGCTCGAGCCAAGAAATTGGGGCGCTTTTGAGTTGAAATCGCTCCATTTGAGGTAGAAATCGCTCTATTCTGGTTCGAGTTCGCCCCTTTGAGGTAGAAGTCGCTCCATTCCGATTTGAGTTCGCCCCCTTTGAGGTAGAAGTCGCTCCAGTTAAGCAATGCGACAGATTCCAGTTTTGGCGGCAAGGACTACGGGGCGGCGGGTAAATTTCGGCTGGTAAGTGCCCTGAAACCGACGGGAAAAATCGGGGGTCCGGCCCACGGGGCCGTTACGGAATCAAGTGAGCGGCCGGCTAGCGGGACGGCAAGCATAAGTCGGCCATTTTTACCTGTTGGCTTGACCCATTTGACAGATAAATTGTTACAAACGTTCTTGACCCGGCTTGCCCCACTTCGCCATTTGAGCATATAATTAAAGTTATGGATAGAATGACATCAGGTCAAGCTTGAGAGGTGGACAGATTTGGCAAAAAAAGAAAGCCGTGTGCTCGCACAAAATCGCCGCGCCCATCATGATTATTTCATTGAAGAGACCGTCGAAGCCGGCATCGTCCTTCAGGGGACGGAAATTAAGTCGATTCGCAAGGGATCAGTGAGCATAAAAGATGCTTTTGCCCGCGTGGAAAATGGGGAAGCTTTTGTTTATAATATGCACATCAGCACCTATGAACAGGGGAACCGGTATAATCATGATCCGCTCAGAACGCGCAAACTGCTGCTGCACAAAAAAGAAATTAACAAATTGGCCGGGAAGGCCTCCGAGGCCGGCTACGCACTTATTCCACTAAAGATTTATGTAAAAAACGGCTTTGCCAAAGTGCTGATTGGCATTGGCAAGGGGAAGAAAAATTATGACAAGAGAGAATCGATGAAGCGGAAGACCGCGCAGCGTGAAATAGAAAAAGCGTTTCGTGAACGGCAGAAAATGTAGGGTTGCATGACAGTTAATTATATGATATAATTCAGCTTGTCAGTTGACGGCTAATGAAAGTAGTCGTTCCCGGCGATATATCAGCACGGATCGCCGCGGTTGCTGAAGACTTAAATTACGTATCAGTCTTCCTAACTTTAAGGGGACGTTACGGATTCGACAGGGGTAGGTCGGGTTTAAGCCGCGAGTCGAGGGGGTCGGCCTCGTCAAAACGCCAAAGCCAATAACTGGCAAACAAAACAACAACCTCGCTTTAGCTCTGCGTAAGTAGCTTAGCGGTTCCTCCCTCCATCGCCCATGTGGTAGGGTAAGGGACTCAACTTAGTGGGATACGCCGGAAGCCCGCATCCTGAGGGCCAGGGAAGAGATCAATCGGGATAGCTGCGCGAAAGCCTGTCGGCGGGCCGCTGCGACGGCGAAATGCTAATATACCGACTACACTCGTAGAAACTTAAATCACGATATCTTTGGACGTGGGTTCGACTCCCACCGTCTCCATTCTGAAAATTTTATAGCTTTTTATAAATCCTCAAAATCGTTAATCTGACGCGGCTTTTGAGGATTTTTATTTTATAGTTTTTTTTTTAATTTTGCTGGCTAAAAAATTTGCCCATGTTTTTGAGAGGGACGACTGAGCTTTTTGGCTTCGCGAAAAGTTCGTCACAATGGTTTTTTACGAGTCGCTCTTCCGGCATAACAAGAATATTGAAGCCCTCTGAGCTTAGCTTAATTGCTAAGGCTTTTTTATCCAAAAAAGCAAAAAAATACAAATACCTATTTACATACATGCATCATCTAAAGGTTATTCTAACCAAGCTTTTTTTAAAAGATTCACCCCTAGCTGGATTTCATCAAAGGAAAGATTGCTAAAGCCTAGTTTAATAATTGGTCGATCAGGTTTGTTTTTAATAAAATAGAGCGAAGTAGGGTATACTTTAACGCCGTTATTGTAGGCACGTTGGATCAACCACTCTTCTGAATGTTCTGTGTGCACTTTGACTAATAAGTGTAGTCCAGACTGTTCGCCAATAATAGAAATCATTTGTTTAAATTGTTTTTTTTAGTAAGGAAACTAAATGTTGCATTTTTCGCTTATAAACAAGACGCATGCGTTTGATATGTCTGCTCCACTCTCCAGTTTCCATAAATTTAGCCATTGTAAGTTGACTGAGGAGTGAAGCAGCACTCTCGAAGTGAAAAAATTTATTTTGATAACGCCCTAAAAGTGGCTGTGGTAATACCATATAATTTAAACGAAGGAAGAAATGATTTTGAAAAATTTCCAAGATAGATGACTCTTGATGGATCTATGGAGGCGAGCGCCGGAAATGGCTGCTGTGTATATCTGAATTCACTATCATAATCATCTTCGATAAGATACCCTTGATGCTTGTTGGCCCATCGAATGAGCGTTTGCCGTTGTTTAATGGACATGCTTACACCGTAAGGGCTGTGATGAGAAGGTGTGACATAGATTAATCTTGATTTCATTTGTTCAATTTTTGATAAATCAACACCCGTTTCATAAACGGGTAAAGTTTCAAGCTCAAATCGATGGAATTGAAAAGCTTCTCTGGCGCCGTCATAGCCAGGATCCTCTACTATCACACTTGTGTAGTCATCCTTCAGTACATTTCCGAGATAGATTAATATTTGTTGCGTGCTGCTGCCAATAATAATAGCATTTGCTTCCGCTCTAACTCCACGAGATTGTAGTAAGTACTCAGAAATTTGTTCGCGTAAGCACATTTCACCAAAATGTTCTCCATAGAAAAAACTCTTTTGTAAAGTTAGTACCTGATTGGTGATTCTCCTCCAAATTTTTAGAGGAAAATGGACTTGATCGACTGCACCTGCCCGGAAATCAATGAGAACAGGTTTTACTGGGTGTGCTTGTTTTTGACCATGAGAGGTTAAAGTTTCTTGAGATACAAGAGGTTCTAACTCATTAACAAAATAACCTTTTCGAGTCTCTCCTCGAATATAGCCTTCAGCTACAAGTTGATCATAAGCCATTAAAGTTGTGTTGCGGCTTACTTGAAGAGAATGTGCGAGCTGCCGAATGGAAGGCAGTGGCTCGCCGGCAGATATGTTACCTTGTTCAATAAGTGATTTGAATTGTTCATATATTTGTTTGTATTTAGGAGAGTCATCTTTAAAGGCAAAAATGGTATTTTTCATTTATAATCTCCTCTGACATGTCCTTTTATTTAAAATTGTACCTGTTTAAATGTCAGATAATCTATTAACATATTTTATCAATAAATAAACATCCACAACTAGGTCAAGTCTTTTTTTATGTGTAAATTCACCTTAGCTAAGATAGAGTGATTATCCTGGATAAAGAGTTGTTACGTTACTCGAACGATCAGGTGATTTTGGCTGTTTGGCCCTCCATTCAAAATAGTCTTCCATTTTCAGATAGTGGCGTCCTTCTATCCATTTTTCGTCCTTCTCCATAAGAACAGAGCCCATCAGACGAATCACAGATTGGCGGTTAGGGAAAATACGGATAACCCGTTCCCGACGGCGAAATTCCTCATTGAGCCGTTCCATCCCGTTAGTTGTCCGGAGGCGACGTCGATAGGGTTCTGGTAGAGGAAGCACCGCCGTCACGTCATCAAAGGCATCCTCCACAAGCTCCGTCACTTTTGGTGCTTTGTCCTGATAATCCTTTAGAAAAGCATTAAGCAAGGTTCGAGCGACTTCCAGATTCGGCGCATAGAGAATCGCCTTCACTTGTTCGGTTCCTTCGCTTTTGAGAGCTTTTGGCAACCGATCATGGACATTGCGCAGGAAGTGAGCCTGACACCGCTGCCAAGTAGCCCCTTGAAACGCTTTTTGAACCGCACTCACGAGACCGCCGTGGTCATCGCTGATCACCATGTCAACGCCTTTTAGACCGCGTGATTTCAGCCAGTCAAAATAATTTTTCCAGGCGTCGGTGCTTTCGCTGTCATCGATTTTCAGACCTAGAATCGTTCGGTATCCTTTGTCGTTGATACCGTAGCTGATCAGCACGCCACAGGAGCGGACACGCCCGTTTTCTCGTACCTTCGTATAAACCGCATCAACGAATAGGAACGGATAGTTGCCCCTCAAAGGACGGTTATTCCAGCCTTTAACCACTGGATCCAGCTGCCCGCAAAGATCCGATACAGTCGTTTTCGAAAAGTCTGTGCCACAAAGCTCTTCAGTAATTTGACTTACGCGACGTGTGGAGACGCCGTTAATAACCATCTCCATTAGGGATAGAACCAGCGCCTGCTCACTGCGCTGGTAACGCTTAAAGAGATCAGTAGAAAAATGGCCATTACGCAGGCGGGGAACATTGAGTGAAAGAGTACCCACGCGCGTCTTGAGTTGACGGGGATACGAGCCGTTACGGTAGTCCGTCCGTGCCTCACTGCGTTCGTACTTTTCGGCGCTCACCTGCTCGCCGGCCTGTGCTTTTAAAACTTGATTTAAAATCGTCTCCAAAAGGATATTCATGCCCGATTCTTTAGAATTACCAAGAAATAATTGATGCAAAAGTTGCTCATCTAGAGTAATCTGTAATTGAGTCATCCTGAAATCTCTCCTTTAGAATTGGTTTGGTTAACTCTATTCTAACTAAGATGACGGGCTCTGGCTCATTTTCTATGAAAAAAATGAAAGAGACGAGTAAATAAAATCCTGCTGTTTTTTCTGGAGGGGGCTGGCCAGCCCCCTCCAGAAAAACAGAAACCCGGTCTAACATTTTTCATATTCATTCAGATAACCCTTTTTACACAATTATACTGGCTCAACTCACAACTACATTTAGTTAGGAGGAATTGTATGTATATTCCAAAGTATTTTAAAATTAATGATGAAAAGGTGATTTATGATGTTATCAAAGAAAACAGCTTTGCTACATTATTTTCCCAACATCTAGGGCACCTCTATGCTACTCACATACCATTGAACTTGAATAAAGAAAAGAGTTGCTTGTATGGACACTTTGCCCGGCCTAATGAGCAATGGAAGGATATAACAGGCCAAGAAATCCTAGCTGTTTTTCATGGTCCGCATTGCTATATTTCTCCTTCCTGGTATGAAACAGACAGAGCTGTACCAACGTGGAATTATGTAGCTGTTCATGTGTATGGACAGGTTGAGATTATAGAAGGTAAAGAATTGATGAATTCTTTACGTGATTTGGTATTGAAATATGAAGGCCCAAATAGTTCATATCAATTTGATGAAGTGGATTCTCTTTTTTTAGAAGGGATGACTAAGGGGTTGTGGGATTCAAAATAAAAATTAATAAAATCGAGGGCAAAGCAAAGCTAAGTCAAAATCATTCAATAGAGCGTCGAAAATTTGTGATTCGGCAATTAGAACAGTCTAAGAATGAAGATGATCGAAAAATTGCTTATCTCATGAAAGAAAATCTCAAAAGGAGCTAATCTAATATTCTTTGTTATCAAGAATCCCATGCGAACACGATATTTAGCCGTCCCTAAAATTTGAACCCACTTAATGACCATGCTTAGGGCGGCTGCGGAGGATTTGCGGGATAAAAAAGAGTAAAGAATGGCTATTCCAATAAAGCTTGTCCTAATGCCGGCTAAAAACTGGCTGGATGGCAGCTGTTTATTTAAAAACCTTGAAATTAAAGACAAAGTTTTATAGGGGCTATACGGACACTGTCTCCATTTGTACAATAAGACACGATTTGATGAACGTCTTGAAAATCCCTTTACAGAGGGATTTTTTTTACCCTATTCGCCCCCCTTCGCACATTTGAGATTTTTGAGGGGCAATTGAGGGGTGCTTTTACCTCATGATTTGAACCATAAAAGTTGGACTAAATTCTAAGCAGCTGTCCTGGTGGTTGAAATCCGATATTCAACTGGACTTTGGCCACCGAGTTTTTCTTTGATTCTGAAACTCATTATAGTACCCTATCCGGGCACACATGGCGGATTCTAGCATTATTTGTCCAACTTTTGGGGGGCGGTTCATGTGGCTAAATGTCACCTTTTTTTTCGTCAGCAGCATCCTTTTCCACTTTGCAGCGGGTATTTTTTCCTGGTTTCGAAAGCGCTGGATGCGATCCCATTCTTTTTCGGATTCCTTCTTAATAAACTGGCAGAGTCCATCAGCATCTTGATTCGCCAAAAAAGAGATATATTGAATCTTATTGTCTACATTGATCACAACAGGCGGCAAGTCATGCTGAAGTAAAGAAAAATTGATGAGCAGCCGCACCGTTCGTCCATTTCCATCATCAGAACGGGGATACGCTCAAACGCAATATGCGCTTCGCTGACAATCAGGTAATAGTCATCAGCTGACTAAGCTTGATCCAGGCGGTCATTCAGGTTGTCAACCCATTTCTGCATTAAGAGCGGCGTTTCAGCAGTGCTGGCCGTTTGAAACTCAGCTCCCACAATGGCATTTTCCGAAGATTCGAACTGTCCACGATCATGTTGCAACCTGTCTGTCAAGGCCGCATAGATCGTTTTAATCGTTCCAATTGTTAGTGGATGTTCATTTCCTAACTCAGACAGGATATAATCAAACGCTTGTTCATGGTTTTTGACCTCATAAATCTCTCTTAAGTCAACATTCCGATTAGTAGCCGGAAGGGAATTATACAAGATGATGGATGCCGTTTCGGCAAGTGTGAGCGTATTTCCTTCAATGGCTGTTGAATGATGCGCCAGCCGAACCAGTACATCATCCAAATAATCCTTAGGAAGCTGGGGCATATGGCCTGTTCACCTCTCCATTAAAAATTTTTCGAATCGAATTTTCTAAAAAAATTCATTGTTACCGGGATCAGAAAATAATAAGTTGCGTTTTTCAGCGCGATGGCCAAAAAACGGATTATATATAAACAGCTATTTCACGATGGCAAGTCTTGCCTAAATAATCGACATAGGTTCCCATAAACAACAAATTAATAATTTTTATAATGCCTGCCATTCTTATGGAATAGATCTTTGAACAGTACTTTTAAGAGGAAAAAAATGAGGATGCAGATGACCGTGCAGAAGCCGACGAATGCCGCGAATAGGTATACATTCATATAGCCGGCATAATGACGGGGCTCCTCGGATGGAAAGAGAAATAAATTTTTCCCTGAATGTATCGTCATTTTAAGATCACCTCTAAGATATTTATACTGAGATCAGCTAAAAACATGCCAATAGTCAAAAAATTCGCACATTTTGTCATGGCAAGATTTGAATCCGGCAAAGGGAGGCGGTTCCCATTTGTACCATCATCCGGCCGTGTCTTAAAGAATGTTGGCTTTATGAAAATCATACTGAAGAGCGAACCGTGCAAAAGTTGTCATTTGACGTTGGAACGAAACAGCTTGAGATACTTTCAAAGGCATCCACATAAGATGATGATCAGATCGTTTACATCTATAGGCATCCCGCCGAATACAGTATAATTAGGAATCTGTCTAAGGGGGAGAGTGCTTTGGCGACTAAACCACCTATACTTCAACCAGGGGATACGGTCGGTGTTGTGACGATGGGCAGTCCACTATATCCAGATGTTATCAATCAGGGGATTCAAGGTCTTCAAAATATGGGGTTTAAAGTTGTTGTCGGTCAAAATGCATATGCCGAAACCGGTTTTTTAGCGGGGACGGATCAACAACGGGCCTCAGATCTCATGGCTATGTTTTACAATGACAATATCAAAATGATTATTTCTTCCAGAGGCGGTGTTGGCGTAGCCGGTATTCTGCCGCATTTGGATTTTGATTATTATATTCGCAGCCATCCGAAAATTGTAAGCGGATATAGCGACGTCACCATTTTGCTTAATTGCCTGTATCAATTTGCGGATCTCATTGCCTTTAATAGTTTATTACTGTTTGATTTCACACCGAACAAACCAGGCTATAATTATGACCAGTTTTTTACAGCTACCTCTACAACAACGGCCCCGCGACCTATTGAAAATCCTCCGGGGATTCCACTGGTGAGCAGGGTTCCCGGTAACGTTACGGGTCCGCTTGTTGGCGGAAACCTGACATCTTTTATCGGAACATTGGGGACGCAGTTTGAAATTGATACGACCAATAAAATCTTGTTCCTGGAGGAAACGCATGCCCCGATTAACACTGTGTACCGTTATATTAACCATTTGAAACTGGCTGGAAAAATTGATGACTGCTCCGGAATCCTTATAGGGGAATGTACCAATTGTCCAACAGCCTATCAAACATCCTATGAAGATCTGATTACAAATGTTATCGTCCCGTTCGGGAAACCGCTTATGACTAATATCACTTCAGCGCATGGATATTACAAAGCAGCTATGCCGATTGGTGCAACCGTTAATTTAGACACGGTCAATAATAAATTGACCGTCATGGAGCCTACTGTAAGCACACCCTCTTAGCGCTGACGGAGGGCGAGCGGAGCTGAAACCAGTATAAGGATTCAATAGTTTTAGCCTATAATATGATTAGGAATAAAGCAGAAGATTTTAATGGCTATTATGGGATATTCTGATCAAGATTATCTTGAATTTTATCGTATTTATGTGGAAGAAAACAGCATGAGCTGGGACATTGGCATAAATCATGTCAAGGACATATTGATTCGTGAAAAAGGAGCGTGAAAAACGCTCCTCATTAAGGTATACTTTTATTAGAATGGATGGGTAATCCGGGAAAAGTGAAGTCATTGCCGATGGAGGAAATAACGGCCATTTTGCGAGGAGCAGATGAGTTAATCATGTCCGGCGGCCGGAATATGCTCACTAAAATCCTTACCGGTTCAAAAGATAAAAAGTTGCTTGACCTTGAACTTGATCATTGTCCCGTTTATGGGGCTTTTAAAGGGAAGACCCAAAAAGAGATTCTTGAAAAAATTGATTGGATGATAGTGAGTCAATATTTAGACATTGACTATGATTATCGCCTTCCTCTTCTTATATTTACAGATAAAGGATGGAAAATAGAACAAGAGACTTGTGCTGAAGAACTGTTTGAAGAACTCATTGAAGCAGCACATGAAAAACGATACGAATTTGTGCAGACGTTAAAAGATCGAAATCGCGGGATGATTGTTCGATTATTGGATAAAATTGCTGAATCGAGGAATGATGCATTCATTCGGATCCTCGAAGAATGGAAAAGAATTGATTATAAAAAAGTAAGAACAAGAATTCAGACAGTGATCGAACAATTGAAGAAAAAAGAGGGCAGGATGCCAAATAAAGCGGTTAAATAAGCCGTCTCTTTAGGGCATGCTTGACTCCCGATCAAGTCAAAAAATCAATAGCGGGAATGCCATGCTTCGTGACATTCCCGCTTTCCGTTTAAAATGGAATTATTTAAGAAAAAATCTCATTTCGCTTCAGTCGTTTCTTTGGGATTGGGGCCATACGCGTTTTGGTTCTCCTGACTATCCGTGCAGTAGAAAATAAGCAGCACAATCCATCCGACAACGGGAATAAGCCCAATTAGTACCCACCAGCCGGTTCGGCCGGTATCGTGAAGCCGGCGGACAGCGACAGCGAGAGAGGGAAGCAGAACAGCTAACGAATAAATAGAGTTCACGATCGGCTGGTTGTTTAGGAGCAGGTAATCAATAAGATTCGCAATAACGGATACAATAGCATTAAAAAGAGTGAACATCCAAAATTCTGTCCGCGTCGCCCTGCCGCCAAAGCCAACATAGTTCCTAAGTACATCAAAATACCAATGCATGAAAAAACCTCCTTTGGAAAATTATGATATGTGTTACTAAATCAAGTTTATTCAATATATCCGAAAAATCAATAAATAATTCATCACGTCTTCAACGCGATGGCCAAAAAACACAATAAAAGAGAAATAAATTTTTCCCTGAATGTGTAACCATTTTGGGATCACCTTTAGGATATTTATACTGAGATCATATAAAAAACATGCCGATAGTCAAAAAAATTTACTCGTTTTATCGAGGAAAGATTAAAATCCGGTAAAAGGAGGCTGTTCCCGTTTGGATCATAATCCGGCCGTAGCAGCAATCTGTATTCTCGAAATGTTGCCGATTTTTTTGGGTATTGCCTGGACAGCCGTCCTCCCGTTATTCCCTGGATACCCTGCTTGCTCGGCTTGTCTTTGCTGGAATGGGTTTTTACATATGTATTAAAATGAAAGATGAAACTGTTTTTTATTCGTTTTTTCTGCGCCATTAGAACTTTGAAATGAGACATGTTATCATTACATTGGAAACGAAATAGTATGTCGATGGGATCGGGGGGGGGGAAAAATGATGAGAGAATTATTCCATCCGGCAAGGGAAGCGATCCGGTTATCGACTCTTTTTTATGCGTTGAGCGAGCCGGCACGGCTTAAAATTGTTTTGAAATTACTGGAAAGCGGCGAGAAATCATGCGGTGATTTGACTTGCGACTTGGCAAAGTCAACGATGTCCCACCATTTTAAAGTACTTAGAGAATCCGGTTTAGTGAATACGCGGATTGAGGGCACCCAGCGTTTTATTTCCATTAGGAAGGAAGACTTGGAATACCGTTTTCCGGGATTTTTCTCATTCTTAGAACATGCCACGCCGCCTTTTTAATTCCAAAAGGCGCGAGTAGCGGATGCCCTGCGCCGGGGTTCGACTTGCGCTTAAAGAAAAGCCGTTTTTTCACCGCTTATTTTAGACAATTATCTATAGAATGATGGAGGAATGGATCAGTGATTACGACAAAAATCCCTGTGCGTTTTAATGATTGTGATGCCATGGGGCATGTAAATAACGCGCGTTATTACACATATTTTGAAGAAGGCAAGCGGGAGATATTTCGCTTGTTCACACCGAGTTTGGATACAAACGACTGGCATGTGATCGTTGCTTCGACACATTGTGATTACATCGAAGAAATTCATTATGGCGTAGAAGTCACCGTCTACTCATGGATTGGGCGGATCGGCCGCACCAGTTTTGATGTCGAACATGCCATCGGCAGCGGGGGCGGCAAATGGCATGCCCGTGGGCGGGTCACGCTGGCAGGCTATGATTTTCAAAATAAAAAAAGCGTGCCGCTAAGCGAGGCTATTCGCACGGTTTTGCAGCAGCATCAGGACGGCCCGGACAATGTTCCTGAATTGCGGGCGATTAAATCGGTCAATTCACCGCAGAGAGTCTGCTTTTAACATTAATGATTTTCGAGCGGCATAGCATAACAATTTAAAAATTTCTCTGCCTCAAATTAAGGTGCTCTTTTCATTTTTTATGTGAAAAGGGCGCCTTTTTTTTTAGAAAAAGGCAGGTCTCTACGTCTCCATACGCGGTTTTCGGATTGTAAAGATTATTAATCAAAAGTTAAGGAATGCCTTCCATAATGGTGGTGGACAGGGAATGCCCCTTTTGATTTTTACATTATAAATAGACAAGGGATGGGGATACCGCATGATATATGCAGAGATTCTGGCAGGGGGAAAAGGCACCCGCATGGGCAATGTAAAAATGCCTAAACAATTTTTACTATTAAACAACAAGCCGATCATCATTCATACGATTGAAAAGTTCATATTAAATGATCGCTTTGAGAAAATCATTGTTGTCTCACCGAAAGAGTGGGTCAATCACACAAAAGACATCATCTTAAAATTTATCGGTGCTCTTGAACGAGTGGTCGTTGTGGAAGGCGGCAGCGACCGCAACGAATCGATTATGAAAGGGATCCGCTATATTGAAGAGACAGTCGGTGTGAGCGATGAAGATATCATTGTCACCCATGACTCGGTCCGGCCGTTTTGACGCATCGAATGATCGAAGAAAATATCGAGGCCGCGCTAAAATATAAAGTGGTTGATACGGTGATTGAAGCGGTGGATACGATCATCCAGTCGGAAGACGGCAATACGATCAGCCAGATTCCGATTCGCTCGACGATGTACCAGGGACAGACGCCGCAAAGCTTCAATATTAAATTATTGGCGGACAGCTATCAGGCATTGACAAGCGAAGAGAAGGCAATTTTGACGGATGCTTGCAAAATATGTCTGTTAAAAGGGTTTGATATCAAAATGGTTAGAGGGGAAAATTTTAATATTAAAATCACCACTCCCTATGACTTGAAAGTGGCTGAAGGGTTTTTCAAGGGAGGAAAAGAGAATGATTAATCAAGTGTACCGTCTTGTCACACCGCGCCAATTTGAAATCAATTACAAGGAAGCTTCGATTTCGGATCAGCTCGTCGCCGTTCGCCCGACATACTTGTCGATTTGTGCCGCCGATCAACAACGCTACTACACCGGCAAGCGCAATAAACAAGTTCTGAATAAGAAGCTGCCGATGGCGTTAATTCACGAGGGCGTCGGACAGGTTGCTTATGATCCGACCGGGGCGTTTGCGGTCGGCACAAATGTCGTGATGATTCCGAATGAGCCGACTGAAAAGAATGACTTCATCGAGGAAAACTACTTGCCCTCAAGCCACTTTCACTCGAGCGGATACGACGGGTTTATGCAGGATTACGTCTTTTTCAAACCGGATCGGATCGTGCCTCTTTTCAGCGGTATCCACCTGCCGATGGCGGCGTTTATTGAACTCATGTCGGTCAGCATGCACGCGATTCGCCGTTTCAAAGAAAGTATTACTCATGGCGCCGGGACGATCGGGGTTTGGGGCGACGGCAGTCTCGGTTTTATCACTTCTCTGTTTTTAAAGTCCACTTTTCCGGATGCGAAAATTTATGTTTTCAGCAAACATGACTATAAAGCCGAACATTTCAGTTTTGCCGATGATATCTATATATTGACAATCTATCAAGTGATATCATTGTGGACCACGCTTTTGAATGTGTGGGCGGCCGGGGCAGCGAGAGTGCGATCGAGCAAATGATTGATCACATTCGGCCGATGGGCACGATTGTCGCGATGGGCGTGTCCGAAGATCCGATCGCGATGAATACGCGGATGATTTTGGAAAAAGGGATTAAACTGCTTGGCTGCAGCCGCAGCGGCCGCGTTGATTTTGTCAATACCGTGACCTTTCTGGAAGAACATCCGAGCGTCTGCGAATATCTCGAAATGCTCGTGGGACAGGTAGAGACCATTCGCAGTATAAAGGATATGATCAGCGTATTCGAACAGGATTTGACGGCATCATGGGGAAAGACGGTCATCAAGTGGGAAATCTAAACGCTGGAAGTGATTCGGATGAAGAAGCATGCCAAAATATTGATCACATTGTGCGTCAAATATAGTATCGTCACCATTTATTTTTT
This sequence comes from Terrilactibacillus sp. S3-3, assembly GCA_030437565.1. Taxonomy (GTDB): domain Bacteria; phylum Bacillota; class Bacilli; order Bacillales; family Sporolactobacillaceae; genus S3-3. The sequence goes on along the minus strand of CP129291.1, from coordinate 2,705,207 downwards.
CTCTTCTCTTCTCTTTTCTGTCAAGAAAGAAAGGTCACGTTTGCCAGTTATCGCTCGAATCGTCTGAAAGATAATTTGTTAAGTGTCTACAATGAGATTTGCCGCAGAGATGAATCATTGACCTTTGTTTTTTTATTAAAGCGATTTGATTCCGCTTTTTTGGAAAAATGTTTCTATGTTTTTCATTTATTCCGGGCAAGCTATCATTTGGCAACGTCGCGTTATTTTATTATCGATGACTATTACTTCCCCGTTTATGTGATTCGGCCGAGAGCAGGCACTGAAATTATTCAGTTGTGGCATGCGGCAGGTGCGTTTAAAAAATTCGGCTACAGCACGGTCGGCAAGTCATTCGGTCCATCGACCGATTACTTGCGCCATGTCAAAATCCACTCTAATTATTCAAAAGTGATCGTCAGCGGTTCGGAGGTCGTCCCGTATTATTCGGAGGCATTCAATATGCCTGCCGATCATATTTTGCCGCTCGGCGTACCGAGGGACGACCTGTACTTTCAAGAAGCGCAGTCAAAAGACGGCGCTGCGTTTTTTTTTCGCGACTATCCTGAACTCCGTGAAAAGAAGCTGATTCTGTACGCGCCGACCTTTCGAGGCCGGAGCCATGGGCAACAAAACGAGCGCTGTCCATTGGATCTGGAACGGTTCGCCGACTATTTGGATGATGACTCGGTATTAATCGTTCATTTGCATCCTTATGCTTATGGCAAAATGGCATCGCTGTTTACGAATGAGAAAGTCTATTTGATCCAAGAGGTCTATGATATTCAGGAATTAATGATTGTAGCCGATATATTGATAACAGACTATTCATCTGTCATTTTTGATTATAGTTTATTAGAAAAGCCAATCGCATTTTATGCGGACGATCTGGAGAGTTATACGCGGGAACGTGATTTTTATTATGATTTTAAATCGTTTATTCCCGGCCCTTTTTTTACGGACGTCCAATCACTAGCCGAATGGATCAAGCAGCCGGCCCATGATACGCAGCCTGTCATTGCATTTAAACAGCTTTTTTTTGATAATCTTGACGGACAGGCCAGCAAACGAATCGTCGATCGGCTTTTTAGCCCAATGAGTAAAAATGCCTGACTGAACAGCGAGCGTCAAAATGATGCGTTCGAGCGCCCTCGATTGATTATTGAATGGATTTCATAGATAAGGGAGATTGCCGTTATGCTTTCAAGAATAAAAAGAAAAATCATCAGATTGTTGAGAGGCAGCCGAAACAATGCGGCGGACGGCGAGTCCGTTCAGCCGTTCTCGATCGATAATGATCACATCGTTATCCAAAAAGATCACTTGAAAGAATCATTGCCTATTTTGGCAGAAATGCTTAATGAGCAGCCGAAACTTGTTCCCCATCGAAAAGTCACGTCATTGGTATGGAACGGGCCGATCATGGAAATCAGCGGCTATTACTATTTGGACAGCCTGCCGCTTCTAGACGAAGATTTAGTCAAAAAAAGTCTCGTTCTTGTGCAAACAAAAAAAGGAAAGTCGGCGAATATAAAAGCCAAAGATATTGTTCTGCCTTTGAAAGACATCAAAGTGGATAGCCTTCATTCCGATGAACCGCTTCACCATCTCATGGGGTACTATGAATGGGCCGGTTTTAGCGGCAAGGTGAACTTTGCGACCCTTTCAGCCGGAAAGCCGCTTACGGACGGAGAATATGCACTTTATCTGCGAATCGAAGTCAATGTTTTAAGCAAGGGACAAAGCTTTCAATTGACCTATCCGCTCGGCAACATTCAGCATTTGCTGGACAATGGTTTTCACAGCACGAAGGCGGAATACTTTACCGCAAAAAGACAAATGAAATATAACTTGATTGCAAGTTTCGATCAGACGAACAAAACAATGAAGATTGTTTCTGCTAAATTAAAGGACTTCGACCCGACCGAACTGGTCATTGACCAAAGGAAGCGGCGCAGCCTTTTTTTTACCGCTTTTTCAACACGGTTGTGTTCCGAATACTGTATAAATGTTTTTGCCTGCTGAAACTGAAAAAAAGAAGATTTTATTTGCGTCGGACAGCCGCACGACTTTGGAAGGCAATTTTCAATTTGTTTATGACGAATTGCTGAAACGCCGGCTGGATTACGACTATCATTTCAGCTTAAAGTCAAATATTAGAGAGAAAAAAAAAAGCTATGCGGAAATCGTCAAACTTGCCTATCATTTGGCGACGTCAAAATTTATTTTGCTCGATGACTTTTTCCCTGAAGTCTATCCATTAAAAATAAGAAAACACGCCGAACTCATTCAGCTGTGGCACGCAGTCGGCGCATTTAAGACATTCGGGTACAGCCGGATGGGGCGCGCCGGCGGTCCGTCGCCTGACTCGAAAAACCATAAAAAAAACTATACAAAAGCGATTGTCAGCTCAAAAAATGTTGCCAAGCATTACGCAGAAGGGTTCGGTATCGACATCGACAAAGTTGTCGCCACCGGTATTCCGCGCACGGACGTGTTCTTCGATCAAGAGTATCAGGAAAAAGTCAAAAAAGCGAATGCCGAGCATCCTTATTTGCAAAATAAAAAGGTGATTTTGTTTGCGCCAACGTTTCGCGGCAACGGCCAGCAATCCGCTTATTATCCGATGGAAGTGCTTGATCTCGACAAACTGTATGAAACTTTAAAAGACGATTATGTGTTCCTCTTTAAGATTCACCCGTTTGCCAAAAATGACCTAACCATTCCTTATCAATACAGCGACTTTTTTTACGACTTCTCGTCTTACCGCGAAATCAATGATCTGCTGTTTGTGACGGATATCTTGATCACGGACTATTCATCCGTCTGCTTTGAATATGCGCTGCTGAACCGGCCGATGCTGTTTTTTTTTTGCATTCGATATTCTGGATTATGTACAAAAAAAAAGGGACTTCTACTATGATTACCGGTCGTTTATACCGGGGCCGCTCGTCAAGTCGACAAATGACATCATTCGGACGATCCGGAGCGGCGATTTTCAAATGGAAAAAGTCAAACCGTTCGTTCATTATTTCTTTGATCAAATTGACGGAGAGTCCAGCGCCCGCGTCGTCGATCAATTGATACTCGGCAATGACGGATATGAGAACTTTGCCAGGCCTAAGCTGGTCAATTCGAAAAAGGATTATGCCAAAGCCGGTTCATAAATCCATGCCGCCGAGATTGCGAGTCAGAGCTCTGAGAAGCAGGCAGCCCGCGTTCGGCCAAATTTTGAAAGAAAAGGAAGCGGCGGAGATAGGATGAATCAGAAGGGGCGTGTGAAAGCTCCAAGTCTTTCGCGCACCCCTTTTTTGTATGAAAATGGTTTTAAATCATGTCCATATGCGCATTCATTCATTTTTGTTTGATTGAAACGGGATAACAAAAGAGTTTATAATGGGGGAAGATAATCGGATTGCTTGAAGTTTCACCTTATGAAAGCAGTTGGTGAATGCGGCGAAGCCAGCCGGCGCCTAAATGTGAGGTATGCCTGGCCGCGCTTTTTTTAACCTGAAGGAGAATAAGGATGGACAAAGGTGTGAATGTAAAAGGTGTTTAATAAAAATTCAAAGCTGCAGTTTTGGACAATAGAAATTTTATTGATTGTTTTAGGCGTTTTTCTTTGCACAAAGATTTCTTTTATTTTTATCCCGATTGGAACCTTTATTTCGACTTTGTTCTTCCCGATCCTCGTTTCCGGTTTTCTCTATTTTCTGCTCAGTCCGTTCGTTCATCTCTTGCAACATTTTCGGATTCCAAAAATTATCGCCATTCTGACGCTGTATATCTTCCTGGTCGGCATTGTTTTTTCTTGGCGTCCTGATCATCGGGCCGCCGCTTACCGAACAGGTGAAGGACTTGTTTGGGCATCTCCCCTCGTATGTCGAAGAATTGCGGGGAACAGTCAACCGGCTTGCGCAAACAAGAGGGTTTAAATGGCTGATTCACCAGAACTATTATTCGATCGATAAGATTCAGGCCAATCTTCTTCATTTGTCCAAACAGTACCCGGCAATGGTCGGCAAAGGATTCAGCATGTTTGGCGTGGTCACAAATGTGGCGCTCACGGTCGTGACCGTCCCGTTCATCCTTTTTTATATGCTGAAAGACGGTGATAAGCTGCCTGAGGCTGCACTGCGCTTTTTTCCAAAAACCTATCATCACGAGGTCATTGAAATCCTGAAAGATATGAGTACGACATTGTCGACTTATATTCGCGGACTTATAATCGTGGCTTCATTCGTCGGCATCGGCTCGAGTATCGGTTACTCGATCATCGGCCTGCCCTATGGTTTGCTGCTCGGCGTGCTTGTCGGGGTGACCAATATTATTCCGTATTTGGGTCCTTTCCTGGGCGCGACGCCGGCGGTGATCATCGGCCTGCTGCATTCGCCGACGATGGCGCTCCTCGTCGTCGTTGTGGTGGTCATCGTTCAACAATTGGACAGCCACCTGATTTCTCCTCTGGTGATTGGCAAACGGCTCCATACCCATCCGCTTACGATTATCGTGCTTTTGCTGAGCGCGCGCCGGAAATGATGGGCCCGCTGGGTATGATTCTGGCTGTGCCTATTTATGCGGTGATCAAAACGATTATTCTACACATCGTTCGTCTAGTCAAACTCAAGAAAAAAAGCGACAAAGATGGCGTTAGCGATTAACATTGTCTATTTTCCGCGGGCTGCCTCAAAACGAGGCAGCCCGCTAATTTTTTTTGCCAAAGCCGCGTACTAGATCGTGATTATTGGATACGTTGGAAGAACCACGGCGACTGTCTGAACAGAAGGAAGCCGGCCGTAAGTGAGCCGATTGTCCGGTCTGCCGATCAAAAACTTAAACTAGATGAATTTTGCGGCGGATTCCGGTGAATTTCCCGGATCAAGGCATGTTTGTCAAACATCGGCTAAAGCTCAGTTAAGTCAAACCACTTAAGTCCCCTATCAAAAGCAGCCGTAAATCCATCATTTCTGAACCAAAAGCCACCGCAGCCGGCGGGTCGGCAATCTTTTCCTAAATGATAACTAGTTAAAAGTACTTAATTTTCCTTCCCAAATCTCTGCGCATATTCTATAATAAAAAGGATGATAGTTGCGTGACTTTAGACATATTTATTGTTGGCATGATCGACTTTTACCGCTTACATACGGGTTGAAGTTTTTTATAAACGATGATGAACAAGACTTTCGAGACGGGAAGTGGGCGCATTGAAAAAAAGGCAAATTGGTTTAGCGAAGAAATTGGTTTTGGGAATGGTTGGCGTTGCGGTGATTACATATAGCACAAGCGCTTTTTTTATTTTCATCCTGGCTCCTTTTATGTCGGACTATATTCCTAATTGGCTCTTTGATTTATTGACTTTGCTGCTCGGCGTGATATGGTCGGGTATCCTCGGCTATTTTACAGCTCGCTATTTGACTAGAACGCTGCGGGAAATCAGTGACAAAATGGCCAGGGCAGCAGAGGGGCAGTTAAATATCGAGATTGCGCAGATTCATACTAGGGATGAATTTGAAATATTGAACGATAAACCTCCGGATTATGATCAATCGGTTAAAAAACATTGTCGCCGGCATTCAGTCGCATACAGAAGGAACGGCCAAACGAATCGACGAATTGAATGAGTCATCGGATGAAATATCGCATCAAGTCAAGCAGGTGACGATGAGTATTGAGGATATCGCTTCAGGGGCGGAAAGCGAAGCGAATACATCGATGAATGCGCTGGAGCGCGTCCAGGAAGGGCTGGAACTGTCCCAGTCGATCAGCGAGAGTGCGGGCCGGTCGAAGAAGATGTCCGATGTGACAGTGAAGAATCTGGCGGAAAGCTCCGGCACGGTGCAGGCGCTGATTCAGGGGATTCATCTCATCAGCGAGTCAAATGAAAAGATGTCTCAAGAAGCAACCGAGTTAAAAGAACATGCGGCAAGTATTGATACGATTGTCGATACGGTGGCGGATATTGCAGAAAAAACGCATATGCTGGCACTGAATGCCAATATTGAAGCCGCCCGCGCCGGCGAATCCGGAAAGGCTTTGCAGTGGTTGCCGGCGAGATACAGAAGCTGGCTGCCCAAAGCGCTCAGTCGGTTGATGCTATTCGGAATGATGTCCGTGAAATGCAGGACAGCGTGGATAAAACATTGAAGCATTATGAGCAGCAAGTTGAAATGGGCAATGAAGAGGTTGAACGGGCCAAACAGACCGATGTCCAATTGAGCACGATGAAAGATTCCGTTTACCAAGTCGCTGAAAGCATCGATATCATTCACAATATGGCAGAGAAACAGCAGGTCTGTATGCGAGATATTACGAGTGACGCCGAACAAACCGCCGCCATTTCCGAACAAACGTCGGCAGCGGTCAGGGAAGTGGCTTCCAGTGCGCAAAAGCAGACCGAGCATATGGCAAATATTACAAAAAATATTCACGAACTCTTCGATGACGCCAAATCGCTTCGCAGCAAAGTGAATGAATTAAAAGTTTAATTATGCTGCCTGGCAATCGAGGTGGACGGTGTCATAGGAACAACAGATAATCTTCGGATTCTTCCTGTTTTTTTTTAAACCGTTTTTTCGTTCAAAACATCTGTCATGATCCCGGGGTTGCCCGTCATATAGATGTATCGAGCACGTCCCTTGCGGCGGCGTAGAAAAGCGGCTTCATGCTCGATTCGATAAAGATGGAAGGTTTTTATATGCATGAAAGGAAAACGTTCGGTGTTTGTCGTTCTTTTTCTCATGACACTCAGCCTGCATATTCAATTTCCGGTGTTTACCCCTTTTGCTGCGGCACTTGGCGCAACCAGCTTATTTATCAGTCTGCTCATGAGCAGCAGTTCTTTTGCTCACCTTTGCGGCCATCTGCTGGCAGGCCCGTTGATTGACCGGATTGGCAAGAAGCCGTTTATCGTGCTGCCTTTGTTTTTGTCTTCACTGCTGCTCTCGTCATATGGATTGGTGAAGACACCCGACGCTTTGCTTTTTCTGAAAATAGCAAATGGTTTTGCGCTTGCCTTTTTAACTCCTGCGTGCTTGCTCTATTGTCCTGTTATGCCATGAATAGTCGGGAACAAGGGCGGAACATAGCAATCAACGGCATTTTTGTTACCTTGGCAAACATGATTGCGCCGCTTATCGGCGGCAGGCTTGTTCATTTTGCAGGCTATCAAGGCACCTATTTTTTCATCGGCGCCGCCATGTTCTTTTCGACGCTTGTGGCGCTCCTGTTCATTCGCGAAGAAAATATGGTGGTTTCTCGAAGCGAAGAGCGGATTCAATTATTTAAGATGCTGATCGATGGAGACTTAATTGTTGTATATTTTGCCGCTTTTTGTCTGATGTTTGCTGAAGGCACACTCTTTTATGAAATGCCGCTGCAGATGCTGGCGCGAGGCTACTCAGAACGTTCAATCGGTGAATTGTTCAGTTTTTTCAGCTTGGGCTCGCTCTTCGTCCTGTCACTGCTGTTCATTAACCGGCTGTCTCCGGCATCGAGAACATTGGCAGGGATGCTTTTTTTCGGTTTTTTTGTTTTACCGAATGATTTTTTCGGCGGAAGAATGGGGAACGAAGACTTTAATGATGATGACCGGCATGGGATTCGGGCTGCTGATGCCGGCCGTCACGACGCTTGTCGGCGAACGGATCGAGCGCTCGAAACACGGGACGGTATATGGGATACTCTCCGCCTTTTTTTCACTGGGAAGCGTCGCCAGCCCGCTTTTAGCCGGGCTTGTTCGCCCCGCCTTGTCGCCGTTTTTTATCGCTTTTTTGTTGATTATGCTGTCGGTGCTTGCGGTGGGTTCTTATTTATTAAACATCGCAAAAAAAGAATCGTTTTCAAAATAAGTGTTGAAAGAGGAGGCAAATGCAGTTTCGATGATTCAGACGGATATAATCAACGGTCTTTCTGCCGTCCTGTTAGTCCTCATATTGACTCAGATAATCAAGCTTCTACTCACGCTTCCCAGCATTTTTGTTCCTTTCACGGCATGGTTAATGGCTATTCTTCTCTCTGTGTGTTTTATGAGCAATAGTCATGACTTGTCGGCCGGGATTTATATGGGTACGCTTTATGGGGCCGCTGCCGTCGGTATCTATGCTTCTGCAAAAACATGTTGGCTTGTCTACCGATATAAAAAAGAAAAAAATGGCCGTTATCGATGATTTAAGCGCTGCCCTCCATTTGAAATAAATCGGCCCGCACGTCCAGATATAAAAATGATCACATATTTTTTCGTTTTGCTGGATAGACTAAATTATAATAATGACATAAAATCCCCCTATGGAACAAGCATCTTCAATATCTTTACGAGGTGCTTGTTTTTTTTTTTTTTGGCTTGAGCCATGTTTCTATAACGGAGAGGAACCCGCCGTTCGGCGGGTTCCTTCAAGCTTTTCTTCACTTTTGTGTATCAGGAGAAAATCTCATATATTCCAATCAAGATCAGCAATAAGGCGGAGAGATAGCTGAAAAAATGGTTTAAGCGCGTTTTAAACAACTTTAACCCCATCCGCTGGCCGATGTCGATCGTTAAAAACGAAAAGAGAGCGACGGACAGGGGAACAAAAACGGGGCTTAATCCGGTCACCCCCGCCCCGAAAGCGATGCCGACGGCGTTGAGGGACAGAGCCAAACCAAGCAGAAAAGCTTCATTGAAGGAAATGACATTGTTGTGGTCTTTGTCGACATAATTGGGATCGGACATCGTTTTCGACTGCTTGTTGTTTTTGATTACGGAATTAAACAAGGTCCATATCCCGATAATCAAAATAAGCAGACCGCCCATTGAATTGCTGACTGATGCGGGAATAAAATGGCCGAGAAACGATCCAATAATAAGGGAAAAGTAAGAGAGACAAAGCGCGATGACTGTCATCGATAAATTTGCCATGAACGAAATGTTTTTCCCCTGGATGCCAAAAGTGAAGCCAACGCCGAAATTATCGATGCTGGCGGCCATTCCAATAAGAAGGATTGTGAGCCAATACATAAAATTCCTCCTCTATCTCTGCACTGTACGACAGGCTCTTTAGTGTTGGAGCAAAAATGTTCAACTCATGGAAGGATTATTTTTTTACCACTAGGTATGATATGTTAAAATAAATAAGTGGTTCATTGTCTGATTTTAAGCAACCTACAGAAACAGGTGATGTGATGAAAGATGTATCACAAGACCGGGAAACTTTCGATGGAACGGCGTATTATTACCTGAAGTACAGAGGCCAATACAGCAAGGCGCTCATTGACATCTTGGCGGGAACCTGCCATTTGTCCGGGAAGGGGCGTTTATTGGATCTTGGCTGCGGGACAGGAAAATTAACGTTTCCGCTTGCTCCTTATTTTGAAGAGGCGATCGGCATCGATATCAGTTCCGATATGCTGCAATCGGCGCAAAGCCAGAGCGATTTTTTGGGCATCAAGCAATTGAAATGGGTGAAACGATCTTCAGAAGAAATTGGAGAGGATATGGGTTTATTCAATCTGATTACATCCGGAGATGCTTTTCACTTTATGGATCGCGAAAAGGCTTAAACTGTGTTATGATCGACTCGTTCCGGGCGGAGCGCTCGCTTTGGTCGATCAAGGCGACCTGTTGGGAGAGCTTACTCAGCCATGGCAGCGGGAGGCGCAGACTGTGATTAACAAATGGTTTGGTTCCAGCCGCCTGCGGGCGAAGGGCAGTGACATTCCCCACGAAGTATTCCTGGAGAAATCGCCCTTTCGAAAGATTCTGCATGGAAAAGTCAAGTTTACAAGGAAAAGGGATATTAAGTCGATTATCGGTTATCTCTATTCAACATCGACATGCAGCAAAAGGCGCCTGGGGACGGATGCAGCGTTATTTGAAAGGGATCTGTATCAGGCACTGTATGCCGTCGATCGTTCCGGCCAATTCGAAGAGCCGGTTACGGATTATTATATTATCGCTTTTAAAGAAAAATAAGGCGGGGCCTGGAACTCGGTGCAAGGTTTTTAACCGCGGAAAAAGAGAGGGGAAAGCCCCCTCTTTTTTTGAAGGTGCAAAAGCGGGGAGTGTCGTCGAATATTGCGACGAGAAGCAAAACAACGTATCTAAGCTGCCGCCGAATAAAGGCAACAGAACGGAACAAAGATAAAGTGAAGCAAGTTTGCGGTTACCGGGCCAAAAGCATGCATTCAAGTCAGCTTGTTTTTTTTTTTTTTAAGAAAAAATATAGTGAACGGTGAGGTCATCCTTTATAATTTTTGTAGAAGGGGAGTGGATAAGATGAATAATCACGAGATTGACTATAGAATCTATGGTGAAGAGATGCAATTTGTTGAAATCGAGCTGGATCCGGATGAATCGGTGATTGCCGAAGCCGGCAGTTTTATGATGATGGAAGACGATATCGGCATGGAATCGATCTTTGGCGACGGCAGCGGGACAAAAGGCGGGCTGATGGGCAAACTGTTCGGTGCCGGCAAGCGGCTGCTGACCGGCGAGAGCTTATTCATGACCGCTTTTACGAACCAGGGCTCCGGCAAGAAGCATGTCTCGTTCGCCGCGCCTTACCCAGGAAAGATCATTCCGCTTGATTTGAGTGTGCTTGACGGCCGAGTGATCTGCCAGAAAGACGCCTTTCTTTGCGCCGCGAAAGGCGTGTCCGTCGGCATTGAATTTCAGAGAAAACTTGGAACGGGATTCTTTGGCGGCGAAGGGTTCATCATGGAGAAACTGGAAGGGGACGGCTTGGCTTTCGTTCACGCCGGCGGAAACGATTAAGGAAATCGATTTGGCGGCCGGTGAGACAATCCGGGTTGACACAGGCTGTCTTGTCGGCATGACGGGGGCAATCGAATATGATATTGAATTTGTTAAAGGGGTCAAAACGGCGCTGTTCGGCGGTGAAGGCCTGTTTTTTGCTACGCTGCGCGGACCGGGAAAGATATGGGTGCAGTCGCTGCCGTTCAGCCGTCTGGCCAGCCGTGTCTTTGGCGCGATGCCCGGCAATCCTCTTGGACGGGGCAAGGATGAGGGCAGTGCGTTAGGCGGTTTATATTTAATATTTTGATGGAGACTGAAAAATAAGAGGTTCAAATCAGGCGATTTGAACCTCTTTAGCGATCTCTGAACCGGGTCAGGCCTTTTTCTCATCTGATTGAAGCGAAGACGCCTGCCGATGATTGAAAAACCGATAGATCCACAAAACGGGCAGTCCGGCAACTGTCAGCGCCAGGGAGCCGATTGAGTCTCTCGGGCTGGTCATGAGCGTGCTGCCGATGATGTACAGCGCACCGATGATCGCAATGAGCGGAACAATCGGGTAAAGAGGCACGCTGTATGCCCGTTTTTTTCCTTTAAGCCGCCTGCGTAAAATAAAGACGGCAAAGAACGCCAGCGTATAGAAAATAAAAATGATAAACACGGCGATTTCCGAAAGCCGATCAGCGCTGCCGATGGTCATGAAAGTCAACGCCAATAACGCTTCCAAAGCAATGGCGGCAACCGGTGTCGCAAATCTTTTGTGTACATAACTTAGCAGCCCTGAAAAAGGCAATTCGTTGCGCTGGCCATGGCGAACGGAATACGCGGAAATGTGAAAATCTTTCCGTTCATACAGCCGAATATCGAGATCAGGATGCCGATGGCGATCAATCTTCCGCCCGACTGGCCAAATAATAAAGAGGCGGCGGTACCCGCAGCATTATTTCCTAAATGAACGATGGCCTCTGGTGAAAGGACATGGAGAAGGGCGATGTTGACGAGCAGATAACAGGCGATCACCAATGACAGCCCGCCGATAATCGCTTTTGGTAATATTTTTTGCGGATTTTTGATTTCGCCGGCGACCATGCTGACCAGCATCCAGCCGTCGTAGGCAAACAATGTTGACAAAACGGCTGCTCCAAAACTTGTTTCATGCGAAACGACGGAGAGCCCCGTAATCTGGCTTGTGCCTTTCCAAATACCGAAAATGGCAATCAGAGCGATCGGCACCATTTTTCCAATTGTTGCCGCCGATTGGATGAAACCGCCAAGTTTTGTTCCCAGGCTGTTCATCAACGCGAGGAAGACGACTGCGCCGATGCCGAACACGATCCCCCAACCTTGGCCAAGACCGAACAGTGCGCAGCATAATGTTCCGAAATAGAGTCCCAGTGTGCCGATGATTGCCGGGCCATAAACGATCGCTTGCACCCAGCCGCTGAGATAACCCGCTGATTTTCCATAAACTTCTTCTATATAAACGTAGAGTCCGCCTGTTTTAGGAATTTGTGTGCTTAATTCAGAGACTGTCAGGCCGCCCGCGATCGTAATAATCCCGCCGACAACCCATGCCCATAAAGCCATGGCCGGGCCTCCTGAAAGTTCAATCACTTGGCTTGGTTTCATAAAGATACCGGAACCAATAACCGTACCGATGACGAGCGATATCGCTACACCAAGGCCGATATTTTTCTGCAGTTCTTGATGCTTTTCCATTCTAAGTAACCACCTATGCTGTATTTGTCCGCTTGAAAAAAACATATAAACATATCATGAGGACACTTGGCTATTCTAGCATAGTTTAACGTAAAGAAAAAGGGTGCTTTTGTAAAATAATAGGAAAGAAAAAAAAAAAAAAAATAATAAAATATTTGTAGTTGTTCTGTTAAATTGGTTAAAATGAAACTGGAGATAGACTTCGGGATAGTTTTGGCGGCGCCTGAAAGCTGCCTGCAAAAAATAATCATGATAGACTCTTTGCCGGGCAAGCTTCAGACAGGTCATCACACTAAATATAAGGCGAGGATGGTAGATCAATGGGAAAACCAACACTGCACCTAATTAAAAATAAAAAATATGAAGCGAACGGTGCCCCGGGCAAGAGGGGATACCAGTTTATTATTGGGATGGTTGTCGGCCTCATTGTTTTGTTATTAATACTGCTTCTCATCACAATGTTTGCTTTCCATTTACGCGGAGCGGATAGTAAAAAAAAAAATGCCGTTCATTTCGGCACTGTACTAGGAATGGGATATACGAAGAGCAGCCGGCTCCTGGTGAAAGATGCATCGGGCATTGTCATTGTCAGTTATAAAGACGGGCGCTGGAAAGCCCGTTCGAATACGCCAAATCAAGCAAAAAAAGTTTTTTTGCCGATTGACAAGGGCTATATGAGTCTCGAAGAATCTGCGCAAAACAAGCAGCAGCTGATTGAAAGAACAGCGGCGGGCAAAAAAAATCGGAGCCTTTTCACTTCCTGAGGGGAAGGCAGGCGGTTCTCTCGCGGCAGGCTATTATTCACATGCTATTTATATGATTGATAATCGAGGGGGGCAAACGCGCCTTGCTTATTCCCAAGATGAGGGGAAGACATGGCATCAGGAAATATTAAAAGGAATGAAAGGAAAAGTCAATGCTCTGGCTATTCACCCGCGCAAAAAAAAGATGAGCTGGCGATCGCGACAGATAAAGGGCTGTTTCTTTCGGATGACCACGGCCTTACGTTTACGAAAATGCTATCGGGCAAACGGGTGACGAGCGTGACATACGGGTTTTCTGCAAAAGATATGATTTTGGCCGGAACATTTGATGGAAAATCGGAGTTTGACACCATTGATCTATCTACCCATAATAAAGTGCCGATTGATATTTCATCGGTCGAACAAGACGAACTGGTTGCTATCGTCCAAAATCCTGAAGACACAAATGTTACCGTTTTGGCGACAAAGAACAAAGATATTTTTATTAGTAAAAACGGTTTGAAGAATTGGGAAATTATAGCGAAGAACGGTACCGGCTTATCAGGGCAGTGATCGGGTGCAAAGCCAAAAAGGTGAGACAGGGCAGAATGGGCAGGCTCAGCATGATTTTCCATTTGTCGAAAATCTTTAATGAGGGCAAAGACAAAGTTGCCAGGTTATGATACACTACCACTGCAGAGAAAAAAATCACAAGGGGAACGGGTGGCCAATGATAAAGACGGTTTTATTCGATGTCGATGGTGTGTTTTTGAGTGAAGAGCGATATTTTGATGCTTCGGCATTAACGGTATGGGAATTATTGATGAGTGACCACTATTTGGGGGGCTGAGCAATAAAAAAAAAGTTTTCCGACTTCGTATAGCGATGAGGAGATTGCCGCTATTCGCGCCAAAGTGTTTATTAATGACGATGTTCTGAATTTCTTGAAGTCACGCGGCATGAACGCCAATTGGGATATGATTTATATGACGATCGCCGACCAGCTTATCCATCTTGTCTCCCAACTTTCGGCGGAAGCGAGAGAAGAAGCGAAGGCGATTCTCAGCGGCGACATTGATCGGGAAGCGCTCAGTGTACTTAAAAGATTGTTCAAAAAAAATCCGGTGAAACCTGATTTCAGTCGGTTTTTGCTGGATTTTGCCGATACGGATGCGACGAAACAGGCTTTAATTACCTATTTGAATGATGTTGCCGAAAAAAGGCTGGGGATCAAGACGAATGTGTTCAAGCCAAAAAGCGCTTTTTGGCACATTGGTGAACATGCTTCGCAGGAATGGTATGTTGGCGATAAAAACATCGTGTCTTCAACCGGAGAGCCGTCCGTTCAACCCGAAAACGGGCTTTCTGAATGATGAGGTGACGCTTGCCGAGCCAAAGGATATTCAGCATATGTTCCGCGTTTTTAAGGAAAGAGGATTGAACATTGGGATCGGTACCGGCCGGCCGCGGCTGGAAACATTCGAACCTTTCCGCTATTTAAATTGGCTGGATGAGCTCGATGAGAACCATATCGTGACCGCGGACGACGTCCTTAAGGCCGAAAAGGCGTTTGACGCCGCACCGCTGGCTAAGCCGCACCCGTTTACCTATCTGGCGGCCTTTCACGGGAAAGACAGCGATTTGCAGCTATGGACGCCGCGCGAACCGAAGAAACTCGAAAATGGACAAGAGGTACTGATTGTCGGCGACTCGCTGGCCGATCTATTAGCTGCCAGGGAAATCGGCAGCCAATTCGCAGCTGTCTTGACAGGCCTTTCCGGTCAAAAAGCAAGAAAAGAATTTGAAGAACATCACGCCGATTATATTCTGGATTCGGTTGCTGATGTCGAGGAGGGCCTGGTACTTGATCTGATCGATGCAAAAGCTTAACTTCAACTGATCACAAGGTTCGATATCCCGTCCATAAATGGACAGAGGCTGTCCTGTAAGGGAACCTAACATAGGAAAGCGAGAGGAACATTTGCCTCTCGCTTTTTTGCCTATCAGGAACAGGTTAGCGCATCGATCCTACAGTTTAGCCGATCGATCCTACAGTTTAGCGCATCAATCCTAAAGGTTTTTGTACAATGAAGTGAAGCTGTCCCAAAAGGAAGATGGTGGAAGATAAGTATTCTGATATTTATAGAGAGTCTGTTTCATGGTCAAAAAAGCGGCTTATGAGACAGCCTTTCTTTTTTTCGTCCTTTAAAAAAAGCGGGGCTGCGGCAGATTAAATGGCCGATCTTAAAAAAAAGCCTTTTTAAATAAGTCGATTTCGGGTATGGATAGGTGAAGGCGGAGGAATGATTTGGAACAGCACCTCCGCCGTTATCCGCAGTTTCTGATCCGGAAGAAAGAGAGAAAAAAACGGTTAACACAGGAGCTGTTAAGCAGTAAGGAACGATTCTGCATGGTTAATGGCACGTTTTTCGGACAACAAAAAAAGCTTGGAATAAATCCAAGCTTTTTCGTTAAAGACTCAGGTTGTCTTACTGATGAATGGTTTCTTTTTCAGCCAGCTCCGGGACAGTGAGTTCAACAAATTGCACGCCATGCAAATTCGGCAAAGCCAGCAATTCTTCCTCAACTTTTTCATTCGTCGGTTTGTCAACGGTCAAAATCATGACAGCTTCACCGCCGACCGCTTTTCGTCCGACATGCATGCTGCCGATATTGATTCCATTTTTGCCAAGAATCGACCCTACACGGCCGATCATGCCGGTGACATCGATGTGTTTGATATATAATAAATATTTTTTTCAGGCTTCATGTCCAGGCGATAACCGTTGATCGATACGATTCGGCCGCCGAAACCATTCAAGACGGTGCAGCCAATCGTCGCTTCTTCATCGCCATGAGTAACAGCGAGTTCGATATAGTTGGCGAAGCCTTTGTGTGCCGCGTTCTTTTGGACGCTGTAGGAAAGGCCGTGTTCTTTCAAGATCTGCATAACATTGACGATGTTAACATTTGCATCAAGATAATAGGAAAGCAGACCTTTAATGATTTGCCGGGTTAATAAGCCTGTGTCTTCTCCAAATAAATCGCCGTAATAATTGATTTTAATTTGTTCCGGCGCTTTTTTGAAAACTTGAATAAGGAATTCGGCCATTTGTTCGCTGAGCGTTAAATAAGGTTTTATTTTTCGTTGAGCGCTGGCGGAGACATGCGGCACGTTGATCGCATGTTGAACGGCGCCGGTCGTGAAAATATCGACGATTTCCTCGCTGACAGACAGCGCCACTTTTTCTTGGGCTTCAGCAGTTGATGCGCCGAGGTGAGGCGTAACGATAATTTTTGGATTGCGCGTCAGCCCCTCATTTGTCGGCGGTTCCTGCTCAAAAACGTCAATGGCAGCGCCGGCCACGATGCCGCTGTTGACGGCGTCAACCAGTGCCTGTTCATCGATGATGCCGCCGCGGGCGCAGTTGATCATTCTCACGCCTTTTTTCACCTTTTTAAAGTATTCGGCATCAATGAGGCCTCTTGTTTCTTTCGTCAGCGGTGTGTGGACGGTGATAAAGTCGGCCTGTTCGGCGATATCATCGAGAGTAGCCTTGGTAACGCCAAGCTTTTTCGCCCGATCTTCGGTCAGAAAAGGATCGTAACCGAGAATGTTCATTTCAAAGCTTTTGGCACGTTTGGCCACTTCGGTGCCGATTCGGCCCATTCCGACGACACCCAAAGTTTTTTTATAAAAAGCTCAACGCCCTTAAACAGCTTTCTTTCCCATTTGCCCGATGTCAGCGAGCCGTAAGCTTGGGGAATATTTCGTGCCAGAGACAGCATCATTGCCATCGTGTGTTCCGTGGCAGCGATCGTGTTGCCGGCCGGGGCATTGATCACAATGATACTTTCCTTGTGGCGGCTTCGATATCGATATTGTCGACACCGACACCCGCGCGTGCAATCACTTTCAGCTTATCGGCTGCGTTAATGATCTCTTCAGTTACGGTCGTTTGGCTGCGGACAATCAGTGCGTCATAATCTTTTATTTTTTTCCTTTAATTGTTCAGGTGTCAGATCAGTTTGTTTATCGACCGTAAATTCAGGGTGAACATATAAGGCGTTCAGCCCCGTGTCGCTAACTGCATCCGTTACGATGACATTATACATTGCGGCTCCATACCTCCTCAGCTTTTTGTACGGCCCGGCCTAATTGCGGTTCTTGGCCTAATTTGACTAGTGTCAGTTCGATCGCGCTTAATACTTTAAGAACATCAAATGGTGTGCAATAGCCCATGTGACCGATCCGGATGATTTTTCCTTTTAATTTCTTTTGACCGCCGGCAACGTCGATTGAAAAATGAGCTTTCAATGCTTTTTGGATATCCGGCGCGGCAATATAGTTGGGGTTTGACGGCCGTAACGGTCGGCGAGGCGACGGCATCATCGGTGAGAAGCGGCAGGCCGATCGCTTTCAGACCTTCACGTGTCATATCCCTTAATAGTAAGTGGCGTTTGATCACATTGTCCCAGCCTTCTTCTTCAAACATGTTGCAGACTTCCTTTGCACCGGCAATGAGGGAGATGGCCGGCGTAAACGGCGTCGATGTTTGTTCGGCATAAGATTTGATATAGCGGTTCAAATCAAGATAAAATCGCTTGGTTTGGCAATCTTCGATGACTTTTTTCGCTTGATCACTGAAAGTGATGAAGGCGAGACCAGGAGGCAGCATTAAGGCTTTTTGCGATCCGGTCACAAGAATGTCAATGTGATCGTCTTCCATATTAACAGGTACGCCGCCAATGCAGCTGACGCCGTCGACGATATAAAGGGCGTCGGTCAGCCGTTTGACCACTTCGCCCAATTCATGAATCGGGTTCAAGACACCTGTCGATGTTTCATTAAATGTAGCGAAGACAGCTTTGACTGGTTCTCCTGACAAGTTCTTTAAGAAGTCTTCCAATTTATCGGGAGTGCAAGCTTCGCCCCATTCAATATTTAAGCGGTCGACATTCACTCCGTATTCTTCGCAGATGCTGGCAAAACGGTCGCCGAATGCTCCGGCAACAACGCAAACGACATGATCGCCTTCGGAAACAGTGTTGACAACAGCTGTTTCAAGAGCGGATGTCCCGCTGCCGGCGAGAATATAAACCGGATTTTTTGAGCCAAACACAGGTTTTAAACGAGTCGAAACATCTTCTAATAAATCTGAAAACTCGGAAACACGGTGGCCAATCATTGGCCGGGACATCGCTTGGTTGACGCGATTAGGAATAGGTGTAGGACCTGGTGTAAATAAATATTTTTGATCTAAAAACAACTTGATCATCCTTTCTGTTTTTTTTAGGAATAAAAAAAAAAAACGTCCACCATAACATTAGACTTCCGCCATATGTTATGAGGGGTGGATAACCGTGGTGCCACCCTCTTTCGTTACCTGCCCGAACGCCCGGCACCGTAAAACGGTGAGTATTTCAAAAACAAGACATCAAAGTTTTCTTGCCCGGATTCGGCTGTAATCGCAGATAACCTCAGTCAAAGGATAACGGCTTAAGCCGAGCCGGCCTACTGTCGTTTCGGCCAACCAGTTCAGAAGGGCTGAATATGAAAGAAACAGCACCGGTTTTCAGCTTGCACCGGCTCTCTGAGGCTTGCTTCGTTCAAACCCGTCTTCATCATTACTGTTAACAATGTAATCTGACCACTCCCGATGACTAAAGTCACGGGGTTCTAGGGGATAGAGCAAAACTCTAGTCCAATACACTTCTCTTAGGTATCTTATCTTTCCCTTAGGAAAGAGGTTACACGCAAAGCACTGGTGTACCCTTCCTAGAACTTCACGGACATATTGCGTATTAGCAAGGCACTTCATCAAGCAAGCCCGAAGACTCCTTGTATGCTTACCGTTCCGATATTTATGTCGGTGCAGTCATTCCGACAGGTTTGATTTTATGCGACAAACCAGCGCGTCAATTCCTCCCACTCGCTGAAGCGATGGGCTTCCTTGCCTAATACTTGTGACAAGTCATTGTGCTAAAATTCTATCAGCGAATGGAACTTTTGTAAAGTCATAAAATGAATTATTTTATTTATTTTTTTTTTTTTCTGTCTAATCATGCATAATGATGGCAAAAAATCAAAAAAAAACCGTTCGCCTGAATCGGCCTTTAAAACGAATAGTAAAAATAAAAAACGAATATTGCATGCTTGTATTTTATCATCATTCGTTTTTTTTTTTTTTTAATATTATCTTAAAAATAGCGATTTTTTTTTATAAATAAGCCGAAAGACGCAAATTAAACATTTGCTGTCTTCGTTTCATGAGACAATGGTTAACAAGCCGGCGCAATTTCAAACAAGTGTTTTCGCTTTTGGCGACTGTTCAGTCAAATATTTCTTCAAGCACTTTTAGGAGCTGAAGCATGTCGCGTTTTTTCCCAAGGGTGATTCGCACGCCGGTTTGAAATGGCCGGATCAAAAAACCATTCTTTTGACAATGCTCAAAGACGCCTTTCGGATCATCTGTTTTGACATAGATAAAATTTGTTTGCGACGGATAGTAAGCGATGCCGTGCTTATCAAAGAAATCACGAACGATTTTAAGGACTTTTCGGTTCTTTTTTCGGCACTTTTTGATAAATGCCTTGTCTTGCAATGCGGCGAGCGCGGCCAGCTGCCCGGCTCCGGTCGTGTTAAACGGGAGGCGCACCTTTTCCAGTTCATGAATGAGCTCCGGCCGGGCAACGCCATAGGCGATCCGAAACGAAGCGAGCCCGTAAGCTTTTGAAAAAGTACGCAGCACCATCATGTTGGCATGATGTTTCAGCAAGGAGAGGGTGTCCGGAAAATCGTCCGCCGTCACATAATCATAATAAGCTTCATCAATGATCACGAGCGTGCTTTCCGGCACTTTATTCAGGAATGCCGCCAATTCTTCATCATTTACATATGTGCCGGTCGGGTTATTCGGATTGCAAACCCAGACAATTTTTGTCGATTCGTCGATGGCCGCAAGCATTTTGTCTAAATCGTGCCTGCCGTCTTTGTCTGAGTCTATCCGCCTGATTTCGGCGCCTTCGATAAGGGCGTGACTGTAATACTCGTAAAAAGTCGGCCAGGCCATGACGATGTTGTCCTCGGGCGTGAGCAGCGCGCGGCTGACCATTTCGATCATTTCATCCAAACCGCTGCTGAAGATAAACTGGTTTTGCTCTGCGCCAAGTTTTTCCGCCAGCCGCTTGCGCAGATCGCGCGCCTCGCTGTCCGGGTAGAGAGAAGGATGAAGGGCACCGTGAACGATTGCTTCCGCGACAAATGGAGATGCACCGTAAGAGTTTTCATTTGAATCCAGTTTCACGATTTTTTCCAGCCCATAGGCGGCTTTACGCTTCAGTCGAAGGACCGGGATCATAGGCTTCAAGAACGGATAACTGTTTTTTGAACATTTTAGGGACACTCTCCTTTGTGAACACATATTTTATTAAAGCGGGGAGGTTTTGCCAAGGCCGGATAGCAGCCGCTCTCAACCTCTTGCACTTTTAACAAAAATAAAAAAGCCCCTGCCTGATGCAGGGACGAAATGATCGCGGTACCACCCATTTTGCAGAACAAACCGTTCTGCCACTTGAAATAGGATAACGGCTAAACCCGTCTTTTTTTACCGGCGAAAAAATCCGTCTTGGAAAAAGAAGCTTAAGGTGCGAAATTCATTCATTGCTTCGCGCCGATTCTCACCAGCCACCGGCTCTCTAAGGACGAAAGCAAGAACTACTAAAACCTGTCATCGCTCATGATTTTTGAATTTTTCAGCAATCATTTAGTTACTTTAATTTAATCATGGAAACTGGGCAAAGTAAAGCCCGATTTTTTGTTTTTTGAGAAAAAAGTGAAATTTATTTAGTAGACGGCTGCATCATCCCTTTGTTTTGCAGAGGATTGGATGTCAGCAAGAATACAAATGACAGTTAAGCAGCGAATGTTTAAAAATAAATGGTCAACTTTTACGAACGTGATAACGGCGCGGATAGAACGGTTTTTTTTGCAACTAAAAAAATAGAAATGGGCAAATTAAGGATTGACTTTTTTTAAAAACTCGGCTATCTTTTGATATTAAACAACACCTTCACTGCCGCAAGAAAAGGATAACGAAAATCTAAAGGAGGAAGAACAGATGTCTGAAAATCGTCTTAATGAACTTCGAACACAAATTGACGGAATTGACATGGAATTGTTGAAACTGTTGAATCGACGTGCAGAAGTTGTAGAAGAAATCGGAAAAGTAAAAGAAGTGCAGGGAACAAAGAGATATGATCCCGTTCGCGAAAGGCAATTACTCGATCGAATCAGCGAAAATAATCAAGGTCCATTCTCTACGGAAACGTTGCAGCACTTGTTCAAAGAAATATTTAAAGTCAGTCTGCATCTGCAAAAAACGGATAATAGTGAAGCGCTGCTTGTATCGAGAAAAAGAAAGCCGGAAGATACAATTGTCAATATAAGAGGCCAAAAAAATCGGCGATGGACAAAAATATTTTGTAGCGGGTCCTTGTTCGGTTGAAAGTGAAGAACAAGTAAGGGAAGTGGCGCGTGAGGTTAAAAGGCATGGCCTTACACTTTTGCGCGGTGGCGCGTTTAAGCCGCGAACTTCTCCATATGATTTTCAAGGACTGGGCGTTGAAGGTCTGAAAATTCTCAGGCGGGTGGCCGATGAGTTCGGATTATCCGTGATCAGTGAAATCATGGCTCCGGAAGACGTTGAAATGAGTCTTGATTATGTTGACGTGATCCAAGTCGGCGCCAGGAATATGCAAAACTTTAATCTGCTTAAAGCAGTTGGCCGCGTCGACAAACCGGTTCTGCTAAAACGCGGTCTGTCGGCCACGATTGGAAATTCAAATATGCGGCGGAATACATTTTGTCACAAGGCAATGATCAAGTCATTCTCTGTGAACGCGGGATACGGACGTATGAAAAAGCAACACGCAATACGCTCGACATTACAGCTGTTCCTATCTTGAAACAAGAAACGCACTTGCCGGTAGCGGTTGATGTGACCCATTCGACGGGGCGCCGCGATTTGCTCCTGCCTGCGGCCAAGGCCGCCCTTGCTATAGGCGCCGATATGGTCATGGCTGAAGTCCACCCTGATCCGGCCGTTGCACTGTCAGACTCGGCACAGCAAATGGACTTTGAACAATTTGACGCTTTCATGAATGCTCTTAAACCTGTTGTTTTCTCTTAAGTTAAATGCGAAAAGCGCGGCGCAGTTCAGACTGTTTGCCGCGCTTTTTTGCATTTTGAACACAAGTGACCAGCGCCTGACAATATATTTGACAAAGCGAATGAAAAACTAACATTTTGTGTTCGATAATTTTACTTAAGTAAGTCATTATTCACTGAATATATTTTTGATCCTAAATAAAAAGTATGAAAGTTTATCCATTTCAGCAAACGCTTACAAAAAAAATTAAAAATGTGTCAATTTGATGTACAATGAAACTAAGACATAAAATAGGGGGAGGAAAAAGGGATGGTTAAGCAACAATGCATTGTGCGTATTCGTTCAGCTTATCCATATTTAAGTGAAAAAGAAAAAAAAAAAGCCGATTTCGCTTTAAAATATCCGGAAGAACTGATCCACAGCAGCATTAATCAAGTATCCGAACGCCTGCAGCTTGCGGATGCAACCGTTTTCCGCTTTTGCAAACGTCTTGGGTTCAAAGGGTTTCAAGAGATGAAAATTACACTCGCCTCAGAAGTCTCGCAAGTCAATAACAAGCAAGAGAAGATTTTTGAGGCGGACGTTGAGCTTGATGTTGCTGAAAAGATATTTAGAGATAATATACGCACTTTGGAAGATACGCTCAATATTTTGGATTCCGATGCGTTTAAAGAGGCGGTACGGCTGCTCTCCGGCGCCGAAAAAGTTGTTTTTTTTTTTCGGCGTTGGCGGCTCGGGAGTGGTCGCGCAGGACGCTTTTCGGAAATTCGTTCGCACGGGCCTTCTCACCTATGTCTCGATCGATGCCCATTTTCAACTGATAGCCGCTTCACAGCTGAACAACCGCGATGTCGCTGTTTTTATTTCTCATTCCGATACAAACAAGCAGCTGCTTAAAGTGGCCAAAGTGGCCCATTGCAACCATTGTTCCATCGTTGGCATCACCGGTTATATGAAGTCGCCAATCAGCCAGTATGCCGATGTTTCTCTGCATACCGCTTCCTTTGCATCCGATCATTGTCTGGATACGCTCGCCTCGCGAGCCGCTCAGCTCACCCTTATCGATGCACTCTTTGTCAATGTCATGAAGATTCGAAAAGAAAAATCGGCTGAGAGCTTGCAGCGGATGCATGATGCGTTAGCAAAAAAATAGCTGCTTATTTTTGTAACCGATTTCACAAAAAAAAAAACTTGGCACAAACAGCCAAGTTTTTTTACGTCCAAGTGGTTGACGAACGGTTCCTTTTTGGATATGAGCCGGCTATCTCGCCGAAAATGTTTTGGAATGGCCTGAGGTCATTTCAACGATACAAGTATATAAGAACATATTTAAGAACGTAAAACAGCCCCAGTATTCCGGCAAAAAAGATGATAAACCCCCACCAAACTTTTGCTTCCATTGAAAAGACCCCCTTTTTTAACGTTATTTTTCGCAAAAAGGAGGTCTTTTATCCAAATTTATTGACCCATATTTATGATTTTTGAAAGACAGCCGTCAAACAGATGGAAGCGCCTCATTAATCACAGAGGAGCCTCTATTTACAGGTTTTAAAATGAGACATTGATAATCCGGAAAAGATTGCTGCAGCCGTTCCTTGATTGCCTCGCTTTTGTTTGTCTTTCGGCGACAGGCACATGACCGTAGGGCCGGCACCGCTTAAAAAAGTACCGTAAGCCCCGGCCCCCCGGCCGATCGAAGCGATCGCCTGCAAATCGGGAATGAGCGCTGCACGATAGGGTTGGTGGAACAGGTCTTTTTCCATCATTCTTCCGGCCATTGCCCCGTTGCCTTGAAGCAAAGCAGCAATGAGTACATTGCAAATGCTGCTTCCCTCAATCGCTTTGGCAAACGGCAGTGTTACCGGCAAAACCCCTCTCGCTTCCTTTGTCTTCAGTTCGAAATTCGGTATCAAAGTGACAAAATCGAATGCCGGGGCCGGAAAACGAACGGTCTCGACGGATGCCCCCGACTGGTAGGAAATCGCGAGGCCGCCGTAAAGGGAAGCCGTGACGTTATCCGGATGGCCTTCAATCATGCAGGCCAGGCGTGATTTTTCCTCAATCGGAAGGCCGAGTTTCAAAATCGTATCGGCCATTTCAATACCGGCAATGATCGCCGAGCCGCTGCTTCCAAGTCCCCTTGCCAAAGGAATATCGCTTTCGTCAACACTGAAAGCGGGAAGCGTCATGTGCCGGGCATCGGCGATGCTTTTTGCCGTTGTATAAATAAGATTTTCTTCAAGTTCAGGATGAAAATCAGGCTGATCAAGATAGCGAAACTGCCAGCTGTCGGCTTGACTCACGTTCAGTTCAAGATAACGGTTCATGGCCAGTCCGATTGAATCAAATCCAGGGCCGAGGTTTGACGTACTTGCGGGCACACGAATTTGAAAGGAACACGGCGTTTTCATTTGGTCACCTGCTGCAGGAGGTCGACCAAAGCACTTTTATCGGCGCTGATCACCGCCGGCTTAATGGTTAGAAAATCCATAGCGGTGGTTGGATCTTTAAGTCCGTTGCCGGTTAATACACAAACAACTCTGGCGCCTTTTTGAATCAGTCCGCTGTCGATATGTTTTTTCAGTCCGGCAATTGAAGCGCAGGAAGCAGGTTCGGCAAAGACGCCTTCCGTGCTGGCGAGCAGCTTGTAGGCATTCAGGCATTCAGAATTTCATCGTCCGTGACGAAATCGATTTTGCCGCCCGACTCTTTTTCAGCGGCCAGCGCCAATTTCCAGCTGGCAGGATTACCAATTCGGATCGCCGTTGCGATCGTTTCCGGATTTTCAATGACCTTATTTTTTACAATCGCCGCCGACCCTTCAGCTTCAAAACCGTGGATTTCCGGAGGCGTGATCTGTTTATTGTCGCGAAGCTCCTTAAATCCTTTCCAATAAGCCGAAATATTGCCGGCGTTTCCGACCGGAATACAAAGGACATCCGGCGCTGTGCCGAGCTGTTCGCAAACTTCGTAAGCACCGGTTTTTTGTCCCTCTAAACGGTAAGGATTGATCGAATTGACGATCGTATAATCGGAATGCTCGCCTGTATATCTGACAATATCAAGAGCTTGGTCGAAATTTCCATCTACCTCATAGATTTTTGCGCCGTACATGACGGACTGTGCTAATTTTCCCAAAGCGATTTTTCCTTTTGGGATGACAATGATACATTCCATCCCTGCCCGTGCGCTGTAAGCGGCGGCGGAAGCCGATGTATTGCCGGTCGAGGCGCAAATGACTCCCTTGCTGCCGCTTTCTTTCGCTTTAGCCACGGCGAGAAACATGCCCCGATCTTTAAAACTTCCGGTCGGATTCAGTCCTTCGAATTTGACGTAAATCTCGCAGCCCCACTGTTTGGATAACCGATCGAGCGGGATCAGCGGTGTATTGCCCTCCATCAAAGTCAAAGGAGGGGTTTTTTCTGTTACCGGTAAAATATCTTTATATTTGTCCATAAGGCCTTTCCAAGTCATTTGTTTATCCCCTCTCAACACGAAAATATTTTGCAGATAAAATTACTTCAAGATCTTTCAGCAGTTCGAATACTTTTTCGAAAAGCACTTTGTTGGTCACGTGCGTAACAATGGCCACTTCGGCAATATTTTGGCCGTCGATCGGCTCTTGAAACAGCTTTTCGAGGCTGATGCCCTGTTCTTTAAATAAATCGTTATCTTTGAAAAAGCGCCGGGTTCGTCTTTTACATGAAGGCGAACAAAAAATTGGCTTTCTACAGCGCTGTCTTGCCTGCGATGCTTTTCTTTTTTAGGAAGAAAGATGTGATGGCCGCTAACACCTAATGTCATATTTTTTTTTTACACGGAAATGAGATCGGAAACAACTGAAATAGAAGTCGGGCCTTCGCCGGCGCCTGGACCGTAAAACATTGTTTTTCCGAGCGTTTGTCCATAAACATAAATGGCGTTGTTTTCATTATCAACAGAAGCGAGAGGATGCGAGTCCGGCAGCAGGGTCGGCGCAACGCGGACGTCGATGGCCTGATTATTCACTTCAGCGATGCCGACAAGTTTAATTGTATAACCAAGTTTATGGCTGTACACAATATCTTCGCGGCTGACATTCGTAATTCCTTCTATTTTAACATCATCCAGGGTCACCGGGATAGAGTAGGCGAGATGGCTGAGAATCACCATTTTTTTTGGCAGCAGCGTCCAGCCCTTCGACGTCCGATGTCGGATCCGCTTCGGCAAAGCCGAGCGATTGGGCGGCGGCCAGCGCTTTTTCGTAAGACACGGCCTCATGGCTCATTTTGCTTAATATATAATTGGTCGTCCCGTTGACGATTCCAATCATCTTTTGGATCCGATCCGCCGCGAGGCCGTCCGTCAAACTGCGAAGAATCGGAATGCCTCCCGCGACACTAGCTTCATAATAAAGGTCGCAATGATTTTTTTCAGCTTCCTGGAGCAATTCATCGCCATGAACGGCCATGAGATCTTTATTGGCCGTAATGACATGCTTCTTATTTTGAAGGGCACGGCTGATGTATTGATAAGCTTCTTTTACTCCGCCGATCACTTCGATGACTATATCGATATTCGGATTTTCCAAAATATCATCCGCATTTGTAGTCAATTTTGTATCATCTAATGTAAACTTTCTTGACTTATCCTTGCTGCGTACAAGGACTTTTTCAATTTCGAGACGGCAGCCCGTTTGTTCCTGAAGTTTTTCTTTCTCGTCTGTCAACAAACGAATGACTCCTGTGCCGACCGTTCCGAATCCCAGCAAGCCAATGGATACCTTATCCAAACCCATCACTCCTCATCATAAGTCTCTTGATGTTTTCTTGTATAAAACAAATGTCTATTTGTAAGAGACATTATAACCCGAACGATGGGGTGACAACAAGGTGTTTTTCACCAAATTTTAAATAATTTCACTAGTAAAAAAAGCTGGATTAGAGTACGATTCTTATTAGAGTAACCTTTTTTCTTTTTTAAACTTTTAGAAATAAATGCCAGCTTTCTGCTGCCCAAATAACGCCGATACAGTCTGCGGCGAAGTTTGAACAAACATGATGCAAGTTGGGCAAATCGAAATAGTCAAAAAAATATCTCTAAGGGGGTTGACCAAACATTTTAAAAGGGGTAATATGGTCACCAACCCATTAATTATCGAAATAGTTTTATTCATTCGTTTCGTTTCCTCGGAATCATCGGTGTTGAATCATCTAATTGGGCAAACAGCCGTGCAGTTTTTGGAGTAAGAGATAAAGAGAGGGATACGGAGCCTAAAGGACGAAGCAGTTTCACAATGATGCCGGGATGAATAGAGCGAAACACAGCAGCAATCATTTAGTTTTGAAAAAAAGCAATTTTAAAAAAAGAATAGCAATAGGGAGTGGTGGCATGCGAAGTGACATGATCAAGAAAGGAATTGATCGCGCCCCGCACCGGAGTTTGCTGCATGCAGCGGGAGTTAAAACCGAAGACTTGGGGAAACCTTTCATCGGTGTATGCAATTCATATGTTGACATTATACCGGGACATGTGCATCTCAAACAGTTTGCGGAAATTGTCAAAGAAGAAATTCGGGCAGCGGGAGGCGTTCCGTTCGAATTTAATACAATCGGTGTGGACGACGGGATTGCGATGGGCCACATTGGTATGCGCTATTCGCTTCCAAGCCGCGAGCTGATCGCCGACAGCGCGGAGACGATGATCAACGCCCACTGGTTTGATGGTGTTTTCTATATCCCCAATTGTGATAAAATTACACCCGGTATGCTGATGGCGGCTGTAAGAACCAATGTGCCTTCCGTGTTTGTTTCGGGAGGGCCGATGGAAGCGGGCCATTCGCCAAGCGGCAAAAACTTGACTTTAACTTCCGTATTTGAAGGCGTTGGGGCTTTCAAAGCAGGCAAGATTGATCAAGGCCAATTGCTTAATTTGGAAAACACAGCCTGTCCGACATGTGGATCCTGTTCCGGTATGTTCACCGCGAATTCAATGAACTCGCTGATGGAAATACTGGGAATGACCCCGCCGGGAAATGCAACGATTGTGGCGACATCTGATGAACGGCGCCGGCTGATTCATGAAGCGGTCGGTTATTTGATGAAGGCGATTGAGAACGATGTGAAACCATGCGATATTATCACGGAAGAAGCGATTGATGATGCTTTTGCCCTCGACATGGCGATGGGCGGATCACCAACACGGTCCTGCACACGCTGGCGATTGCTAATGAGGCCGGCATCGATTATGACTTTTCCCGAATCAACAGCGTGGCGGAACGTGTTCCGCATTTGGCCAAAATCGCTCCGGCATCGGATTACACGATGCAGGATGTTCATGCGGCCGGCGGCATCAGCGCGATTATCAATGAACTCTGCAAAATAGGGGCTATTCACAAAGATCGCCTGACGGTGTCCGGAAAAACAATTTATGAAAATGTTAAAGACGCGGAAATCAAAAACCCCGAAGTCATTCGTACAAAAGAGACGGCTTACAGTCCCGTCGGCGGGTTGTCCGTGTTGACAGGGAACGTTGCTCCTGATGGCGCGGTGATAAAAGTTGGAGCGGTCGATCCGTCCATTAAGACATTCCTTGGCGAAGCGATTGTGTTTGATTCACAGGACGCAGCGCAAAAAGGGATTGATGATGGAACGGTTCATGAAGGCCACGTTGTCGTGATTCGTTACGAAGGGCCGAAAGGCGGACCGGGGATGCCGGAAATGCTGGCACCGACGTCATCCATTGCCGGCCGTGGCCTCTCGACCAAAGTGGCCTTGATCACAGACGGACGCTTTTCCGGTGCGACCCGGGGGATTTCCGTCGGCCATGTTTCGCCGGAAGCGGCTGAAGGCGGACCGATTGCCTTTATACAAAACGGCGATCAGATTTTTATTGATTTAACGAATCGTACGATCGAATTGATGGTTTCCGATGAAGAGCTTGAAAATAGAAGAAAAGGCTGGACGGCTCCAGAACCAAAGATAACAAGAGGCTGGCTGGCCCGTTACGCGGCGCTGGTGACTTCTGCCAATACCGGCGGCGTGATGAAAATAGGATTAAAGCAAAAATCGTTGACGAGGAAAAAGTGATAAGAACCGGCGTCTTATAGAGAATCGGGGAGGCTGGAAACCCGGTAGCGCCTTTTATCACGACATCGCCTCTGAGTGCTTGTCTGAAAAGCAATGAGTAGGAGTCGAGTGCCGAAAAGCACTTGTTACAAAAAGGCAGCCCTGTAAATAAAGCTGCCGATGAGTTAGCATTCGCAAGGATGCCAAGAAGTTGGGTGGTACCGTGAAAAGAAGCCTTTTCGCCCCTGCAATCGCCGATCAATTCAATGATCACGGCTGTTAGGAGTGGAAAGGCTTTTTGTATATCATAAATAAAATTCCGGTTGAAAACAGGAGGGAAAAAGGTGAAAGCTGAAGCGAAAGTCGAGGGTAAGACAGATGCAGAGAAGCGGACAGGTGCACATAGGCTGATACAATCACTGATCAACGAGGGCGTTGAAGTTATATTTGGTTATCCCGGCGGATCGGTACTGCCGATTTACGATGCCCTTTATAAGCACAAATTCAGACACATCTTAGCGCGCCATGAACAAGGCGCCATACATGCGGCAGAAGGTTATGCCAGAATATCAGGAAAACCGGGCGTCGTCATCGCAACGAGCGGACCGGGTGCGACAAATCTTGTGACCGGGCTGATGGATGCGATGATCGATTCGCTGCCTCTCGTCGTATTTACGGGTCAGGTCGCGACCAGCGTCATTGGTACGGATGCTTTTCAAGAGGCGGATGTGATCGGTGTTACGGCTCCGGCAACAAAATATAATGTTCAAGTTCGTCATCCGGAAGACTTGCCGCGGGCAATCAAAGAAGCATTTCATATTGCTACAACGGGGCGGCCGGGTCCGGTACTCGTCGATCTGCCGAAGAACATATGCACAGCCGAAGTGGAAGAAGCAGCGATGGATGCCAGCTTGCGGCTGCCCGGCTATCAATTGAATTTCAGCCCGGACCTGGAGCAAGTCAAAAAACTGGAAAGAGCGGTTGAACAGGCGAGAAAACCGCTCGTGATTGCCGGAGCCGGGGTGCTGCACGCAAAAGCATCGGATCTTCTCTTAACATTTGCGGAACGCCATAACCTTCCCGTTGTCAATACGCTTTTGGGACTTGGCAGTTTTCCAGCCGTCATTCGCTTTTCCTCGGCATGGCCGGCATGCATGGGTCATATGCAGCGAATATGGCCATTCAGGAATGCGACTTGCTCATTAACATCGGCGCGCGGTTTGATGACCGCTTGACGGGGAACCTGGCTAAGTTTGCTCCAAAAGCAGCGATTGCTCACGTGGATATTGATCCTTCGGAAGTTGGAAAAAACGTCAAGACGGACATTCCGGTTGTCGGCGATGCCGGTATTGTGCTGAATAAACTGGTGAGTGAAACCGGAGAATCCGTTGACAGAAGCGAATGGCTCAGCCACTTAAAAGGCTATGCTGAAGAATATCCGCTCTCGTATGATGAGGGCGACGGCGAGTCGCTTGCTCCGCAAAAAATCGTCGAACTGGTCTACCGTTATACGAAAGGCGATGCGATTGTCACGACGGATGTCGGACAGCACCAAATGTGGACGGCACAGTATTATGCTTTCAAAAAACCGAATCGCTGGGTAACATCCGGCGGCTGGAACGATGGGATTCGGTTTTCCGGCGGCGATCGGGGCACAGATTGCCGAACCGGATCAACAAGTGATTGCCATGGTCGGCGATGCCGGCTTCCAGATGACGCTGGAGGAACTGGCGGTTGTCACGGAACTTCGCCTGCCGATTAAGATCATTATTTTAAACAACCATGCACTTGGTATGGTTCGCCAGTGGCAGGAAACTTTTTACGATGAACGCTATTCGCAGTCGCTTCTTACCGTTCAGCCTGATTTTGTTAAACTTGCCGAAAGTTACGGGATAAGGGGTGAACGGGTGGACAGCGCGGCGCAAGCCGAGCGGATATTCGCCGAGGTCATGACAAATGATGAACCTGTCCTGATCGATTGCCGGGTGAGACAGATGGCCAATGTTTATCCAATGGTTGCTCCGGGCAAGGGACTAAATGAAATGATAGGGGTGAGGCCATGAAACGCATTATCAGCGCCACGGTTGTCGACCAAAGCGGTGTTCTCGGCCGCATGACAGCCGTCTTGACCAAAAGAAAATTAAACATCAACAGTTTGACCGTTGCTCAATCCGTCAAAAAGGACGGGACGGCCAATATGACGATTGTGACCGAAGTGGAGGATGCGCATCAAGCGGAACAGGTCATCAAACAATTGACAAAATTAATTGATGTAATTTCCGTCGCCGATATCACCGATCAAAGCATTGTGGCGAGAGAACTTGTTTTGATTAAAGTGGCGGCGGATGACTCGACCAGACATGGTATTGTCGGAATGATTGAACCTTTCCGTGCCTCGATTATTGATATGAGTCATGAAAGTATGACGATTCAAGTCACCGGCAATACGGATAAAGTCGAAGCACTGATTGATTTGCTCATTCCTTACGGCATTAAGGAGATGTGCCGTACCGGTGTAGCTGCCTTCTTCAGAGGGTCTCAATGTTTAAATGAAGCCGGTGCATTATCTAATTAATTAGGGTACTACCAAAATTCACATAAATTATTTTAATAAAAAGGACGTACAAAATGGCAAAAGTTTATCACGAACAAGATATCAATGAAAATGTATTGCGCGACAAAAAAATCGCAGTGATCGGCTATGGTTCGCAAGGCCACGCTCACGCACAAAATTTGCGGGACAGCGGTTTTAATGTAACGGTTGGCGTCAGGAAAGGACGTTCGTGGGATAAAGCGGCTCGCGACGGTTTTGATGTCAAGACAGTCAAAGAAGCTGTGGCAGCCAGCGACGTGATCATGATTCTTCTTCCTGATGAAAGGCAAACGGAAACTTATAACGCAGAAATCAAAGAGGGACTCGAACCAGGCAACGCGATTGCTTTTGCCCATGGCTTTAACATTCATTTTAAACAAATTGTTCCTCCTGATTTTGTCGACGTCTTTATGGTTGCGCCGAAAGGCCCAGGCCACATCGTTCGTCGTACGTTTATGGAAGGCGGCGGCGTGCCATCTCTGATTGCCGTTGAACAAGATTATTCCGGCAAAGCTGAAGACCTGCTTTCGCTTATGCAAAAGGCATCGGCTCGGCGCGTGCAGGCGTGCTCACGACAACCTTCCAAGAAGAAACGGAAACCGACCTCTTCGGCGAACAAGCTGTACTTTGCGGCGGCCTGACTTCGCTTATTAAAGCAGGGTTTGAAACGCTTGTTGAAGCGGGCTATCAACCGGAATGTGCCTATTTCGAATGTTGCCACGAAATGAAGATGATCACCGACCTGATCTATGAAAACGGTCTTCGCGGCATGCGCTACTCCATTTCCGATACCGCTCAATGGGGTGATTTCACTTCAGGGCCTAGAGTGATCAACAGCGAAACAAAAGCTCGCATGCGTGAAGTGCTTGATGATATCCAAAGTGGCCGATTTGCCAAAGGCTGGCTGCTCGAAAACAAAGTCAACCGTCCGGTATTCAATGCGATCAATGCGAGGGAACAAAAACATCAACTTGAAATTGTCGGTGAACAACAACTGCGTGAATTGATGCCGTTTGTTCGCCCGGCAAGAAAGACAGCGAGGATGTAACAGAAAACGCAAGGCGCTGACATGGGAGCACCTAAATCGGACACCGCGCCGGTTGTCCGATTTGGGCGAAAAAACATCTTGGTGAAGCGGGATTTACCCGTTTCTTCGCCAGGTTGTTTATGTTTTCGATGTTTTTGCAACCTATGTTTTATAAAAGCAATAGATTTACTAAGATAGACATATATGTCGAAAGATTATGACAACGGCCGGCGATGAGAAATATGCCGGCATCATTCTGAATGAATATTAACTTTTTAAGGTTCTTTTGTAAAAAAAGAGCGGATGGACAGAGCAAAGGGGGCACCAATTGATGACACAAACCATTACTGTCCTGCCGGGGGACGGCATCGGTCCTGAAGTAACAGCCGGAGCCGTGCAGGTTTTAAAAACTGTTTTTCATTTATACAATCATGATGTCCGGTTCGTTGAAAAACTGATCGGCGGAGCCGCGATTGATGCGGAGGGAACGCCGCTTCCGGAATCCACGGTCAGTCAGTGTGCGGCAAGCGATGCGGTACTACTCGGAGCAGTCGGCGGGCCGAAATGGGATCGGCAGTCGATGAAAGTGCGGCCTGAACAAGGGCTTCTCGGCATTCGCAAGGCGCTCGGCCTTTTCGCCAATCTGCGTCCGGTCAGCGCTTATAAGCCTTTGCTTGACGCTTCTCCTTTAAAAAGAGAAAAGGTTGAAAATGTCAATTTTGTCATTGTCAGGGAATTGACGGGCGGTCTTTATTTTGGCAAGCCAAGTGAAAGACGCGGTCAAAACCAAGAGGAAGTGGTCGATACACTTGCCTACAGTAAACAAGAAATTGAGCGCGTCGTTGAAAAAGCCTTTCAGTTAGCCGAAAAAAGACGGCATAAACTGACGTCCGTCGATAAGGCCAATGTTCTTGAATCGAGCCGGATGTGGCGAGAAGTGGTCGATCGAACCGCGGGGCGCCATCCGAAAGTCGAAGTCAACCATTTGCTTGTCGATTCAACGGCGATGCAGCTGATCGTCAATCCGGGCCA
Organism: Terrilactibacillus sp. S3-3; assembly: GCA_030437565.1. Lineage (GTDB taxonomy): Bacteria > Bacillota > Bacilli > Bacillales > Sporolactobacillaceae > S3-3. The sequence continues at coordinate 2,671,151 of CP129291.1, read as the reverse complement.
GTTTGACGTGATTGTCACGGAAAACATGTTTGGTGATATTTTAAGTGATGAAGCGTCCGTGATTACCGGATCGCTCGGCATGCTGCCGTCAGCCAGCCTGCGCTCCGATTCGCTCGGCCTTTATGAACCGGTTCATGGATCGGCGCCCGATATTGCCGGACAAGGGAAAGCCAATCCGCTTGCCGCTATTCTGTCGGCCGCCCTCCTTCTTCGTTATTCGCTTGATATGGACGAAGAAGCGGCGCTCATTGAACAGGCGGTCGATGAAGTGCTGAACAGCGGCTGTCACACAGCTGATTTAAAATTGAATACCGAACAATCCGTGCAGCTGGATACGGCCGGTATGACGGAAAAAGTGATTGAAACCATCAAGAGGATTGCGCACGTCACCGGAGGCGCGCCATCCATTTAAATACTGCGCAGCGCAGAGGAGGAGAGCGGATGCAACCCCGTACCATTGTTGATAAAATTTGGGATCGTCACCTGATTCATAGGGAAGAAGGAAAACCCGATTTACTTTACATTGATCTGCACCTCGTTCATGAAGTCACATCGCCTCAGGCATTCGAAGGTTTGAGGATGAACGGCCGAAAGGTGAGGCGCCCGGATTTGACATTCGCAACGGTCGATCACAATGTGCCGACTGTAAAAAATAGAGAAACAAAAGATCCGATATCTAAAAAACAAATTAATGCCCTTCAAGAAAATTGCCAAGCGTTTGACATCAGACTGACGGACATCGATCACCCGAATCAAGGCATTGTTCATGTGATCGGGCCTGAACTTGGTCTGACGCAGCCGGGCAAAACCGTCGTCTGCGGCGACAGCCATACATCAACGCACGGCGCATTTGGTGCGCTCGCCTTCGGCATCGGCACGAGCGAAGTGGAGCATGTGCTGGCGACGCAGACACTGTGGCAAAAACGTCCGAAAACGCTGCAGATTAAAGTTAACGGCCGCCTTGGACTGGGCGTGACGGCGAAAGACCTCATTCTTGCCATCATTTCAAAATACGGTATCGCGGTCGGCACCGGCTATATTGCCGAATATACGGGCGACGCCATTCATGAATTATCGATGGATGAAAGAATGACGGTCTGCAACATGTCCATTGAAGCGGGGGCGAGAGCCGGCCTGATTAGTCCCGATGAAAAGACGATCGACTATCTTAGAGGGCGGCAATATGCCCCTCAGGGCGAGGCATTCGAAAAGGCAGCGAAAGAATGGCTGGCTTTGGCAACAGACGAAGGTGCCTCTTATGATCGGACGATCGAAATCGATGCGAGCGAAATCGAACCTCAAGTCACTTGGGGCACGAATCCTTCCATGGGCCGTTCAGTCAATGATACGCTGCCGGTACCGGAAGACATCGAATCTGCCGAAGAACGCACGTCCGTGGAAAAAGCGCTTGAATACATGGGACTTAATGGGGGGACGGCGATCAAGGACATTCCTGTCGATTATGTTTTTATCGGCTCCTGTACGAATTCCCGTCTGACGGACCTCAGAAAAGCGGCGGAAGTCGTTCGCGGCCGCCATGTTCATGACGGCGTCCGCGCCTTGGTTGTTCCCGGATCGCAAGCCATTAAAAGGCGGGCGGAACAGGAAGGGCTGGATAAAGTGTTCACCGATGCCGGCTTTGAATGGCGCGAATCGGGCTGCAGTATGTGTCTGGCAATGAACGATGATATCGTGCCGCCGGGCAAACGCTGCGCCTCGACGTCGAACCGCAATTTTGAAGGCCGGCAGGGAGCCGGAGCGAGAACGCATCTTGTCAGCCCGGCTATGGCGGCAGCGGCGGCTATCAACGGCCATTTTGTCGATGTCAGGAAGATGGAAGCTGTTCATTAAGCCATTGGATTTGAAAGGAGGAATCGTCGATGGAACCATTTAAGACCTTTAAAGGGCTTGCTTGTCCGCTTGATCGCACGAATGTCGATACGGATCAAATTATCCCGAAACAATTTCTGAAACGGATTGAACGCCAAGGGTTTGGCGAATGCCTTTTTTATAATTGGCGTTTTGATAAAGAAGGGAATAAACGCCCTGAATTTATCCTTAATCAGCCGAAATATGAAGCCTCTTCCATTTTGGTTTCCGGAGACAACTTCGGCTGCGGATCTTCAAGGGAGCACGCGCCTTGGGCTCTGCAGGATTACGGGTTCAGAGTGATCATTGCGCCAAGTTTTGCCGATATTTTTTATAACAATTGTCAGAAGAACGGCATCCTGGCCATTAAGCTGGACGAAAACAAAGTTGAAAGACTGCTTGACGAAGCAAAGCAAAAAAGTTTATATTTAACAGTAGATTTGGAAAAGCAAGTTATTTCAAACAATGAAGACGTGAATGTCAGCTTTGACATCGATCCTTATCAAAAAGAACTGCTGCTGAAAGGGCTCGATGACATCGCCCTCACGTTGAAGCTTGAGGATGAAATAACACAGTATGAAAAAAACCATTTATTAGGAGTGTGAGACCCTTGGGGATTACTTGCAAATAACTCATGTGTTTGAAGCCATGCAATATCTTTCGCCTGTTGTTCATCAGACGCCGTTAGAACGTTCGGCGACATTTGACGCGATGACGGGATCGCATCTTTATTTTAAAATGGAAAATTTACAGCGTACGGGTTCATTTAAACTGAGAGGGGCGCTGAATAAAATTTCCCACTTGTCGGCAGCGGAGGCGGCAAAAGGTGTCATTACGGCTTCAGCAGGCAACCATGCACAAGGTGTTGCCCTGTCCGCGTCAAAAAGGGGCATAAAGGCCAAGATTTTTATGCCGGCCGGCACGCCGAAAGCCAAGGTTAAGGCAACCGAAGCATACGGCGCCGAAGTCGCTTTGATTGGCGAATCTTATCAGGAGGCTCACGAGGCGGCGGTTCAGGATCAACTGCTGAACGGCTCGACGTTCGTCCATGTCCATGCCTTCGATGATCTTGAAGTGATGGCCGGGCAAGGAACGATTGCATGGAAATGGTGCGCCAATATCCCGATCTTGATATGGTGATCGTTCCGATTGGCGGCGGCGGTCTCGCCGCCGGTATCGCAACATTTATCAAAAATGTCAATCCTTCCATTCAAGTGATTGGTGTTCAGGAAGTCGGTGCGGCGGCCGTGTATAATCGTTTCCACCATGTGGGGGAAACAAGATTGAAACATGTGAGCGGCATCGCTGACGGTATTCTTGTCAAAGAAGCCGGTCGGCTCACGTTTCCGATCATCGAAAAATATGTCGATGACATTGTGACGGTGACGGATGCGGACGTGGCCCGGGCGATGATCCTTATGCTGGAACGGGCAAAAATGTTCGTTGAAGGCGCAGGAGCGGCCGCTTTTGCGGCAGCTCTGTCGGGACAGGTTGACGTCCGGGGCAGGCATGTCGGTATCGTCGTCAGCGGCGGTAATGCCGACCTGGAAAAACTGCCTTTGTATAAGAAAATGATATCGTCGGCCGATGCGATAAAATCCTGGGTAAAATATAAAAAAAGGCATGGAAGAACAATTCTTCCATGCCTTTTTTTTCAAAAGAGGTTCAATTAAAATTGGCCTTATATTTGATACCTCAAACAGATATTTTAGAGAACAAGCTGTTACTGTTGTCCTGTTAGAAAGTATTTTCTTAGTATTTTATACCAGTAAGCATAGCCAATATCATTTGGATGTGAATTGTTATCATACATGACTTGATGTAATGCTAAGCCATCTGATAAACGCTGTTTTTCAAATCCTTTGTATACATCAATGTATTCCCAGTGTTTGGCCTGAGCATATTCTTTCGTTTTCTCTAAGTAATCGGCGTATGACAATCCTATTGCATTAGGGCCGCTTTTTATTCTGGGCGGATCAGACATTAGAATAATTCTTGTGTGTGGCAATTTCGTTTTTAATTGGGTGACGATATTGTTGATATTTTTCAAGGTTATTCCAATTGGAATGCCGTGACTATGATCATTTAACAGGCAGTTTTCGAATAAAATCACGTCAGGCTTTTGCTTGATAACAACATCAGTTTTGTGCTGTTTTTATTAGGTCAGATGTTGTATGTCCGGGATAGCCATCATTATGGTAAATGAGACCTTGTAACCCTGCCTCATTTTGTCTCAGAAAGATTACCAGTTCATTTAACCATCTATTCGCAGGTTTCGATGTCCCGACTCCGTAAGTGACACTGCATCCTAGTGCAGAAATAACGGCAGGACGGCCTGATTCATTTGTTCTGCTGATTAAAGTGTGGATGAATGGAGGGTGATGGTGAACAACAGATGGATGATCAGATATTTTGCTGGTTGCTTTACTCGAGCATCCAGACACCATTAAACCGCTTGACAGAATCAATATTAGCAAAAAGTAGCGTTTCATTTTTTTGTCCATTTCAAATTTTTTTCAATACTTGATTTTATTTTATATCCAATGATACGAAGGAGATGTCTTATTTTTGTTTAACTTCATCTTTGAAAGCACCAAAGCTATATCCTTTTAGTATTTTTCCATGCATAAGTATTTAAGTGTTAAGTTTTGTTCTTCGCCCATCTCATGACCTCATGGCTCATTTTTTGAATGCTGTTGTGAATATCCGGTGCGGTGATCAGGCTTTTGTGATGAAACCGGGTAAAAGACGGCAGTTTTTGCCCGGAAAGCCGGCGGAAAGCATTGATCTTTTCTTGATAGGCGTGCATGGCAAATTGTGTTTTTTTATCGATAATATTTGCGGCGGGCGTTTTTTCCAACAATCGTTTGTCCTTATCGATAATCCAGTAAATGACAACAGCGATGATGTGTTTGCAGAATGCTTCACTATCCGGGCAGGTGCAGTCGGCTCTTAAATCGTGAATAGGGTAGGGGAGGTAAACGCCTTCTTTTTTTAATTTTGGCAGTGAGCCCCAGAGCACATCAACTTGATAATAGTGTTCATTATGCCCTTCGACAAGGGCGCGGCAACCATCTTTTTGATGACATGATATGATAGTCCCACACCGAGCCGCGCCGGTACAGCGCCATTCCCCGCTCTACACGTTTTTTCGTTAGCCAAATCAAAAAAGCCTTCAAGCCATTCTTTTAATGCGCGGCTGTGCACGATCAACGGCCTGGCCATATCAGATCACCCTTTCCCTTAATTTAATGAGGTCGTAAATATCTTGATCGCTCATTTCGGTCAGCCAGCTTTCGCCTTTTCCGAGTATTTGTTTCGTCAGCCCTTTTTTCTTTTCGATCAGTTCATCGATACGTTCTTCGAGTGTCCCTTCGCAGACAAGTTTATACACATGGACATTTTTATGCTGGCCGATCCGGTAAGCACGGTCTGTCGCCTGCTCTTCAACGGCCGGATTCCACCATCGATCGTAATGAATGACGTGACTCGCTTCTGTTAAATTAAGGCCGACACCGCCCGCTTTCAGCGACAAGACAAATAATGTTTTTTGGCCGTCTTTAACTTGAAACTGGCGGACCATTTTTTCACGCTGCTCGGCTGTCAGACTGCCGTGGAGAAACAGCACGGTGGCGTCCGGATAACGGCTCTGAACTTGACTGGCAAGCAAATGGCCCATTTTGACATATTGGGTGAAGACGAGTACTTTTTCATTGTTTTCGAATAAAGGCTCAATTAATTCGAAAAAACGGTCAAGCTTACCGGAGTCCTTCGGTTTGGCTGAGTCCTCAAGAACAAGCGACGGGTGATCGCAAACCTGTTTCAATTTTGTCAGTGTCGAGAGAATGAGCCCTTTCCGCTGAATGCCTTCGGTTCGGGCGACCGATGCCGTCAGGTGATTGACAAAGGATTGATAGAGTGATGCCTGATCTTTGCTCAAGAAACACTGTTCTTTTATTTCGACCTTGTCGGGCAAGTCTTGAATAATTTTCTTATCCGTTTTTTCCCGCCTCAGCAAAAAAGGCTGAATGATCTTCGTCAGCTGTTTCGCTTTCTTTTTGTTGTTCTTTTTTTTTCGATCGGCTGAAATGAAGCGTTCTTTAAACCTTTCAATGTCCCAAGGTAGCCTGGGTTCAGAAAATCCATGATCGACCAAAGCTCTTCCAGGCGATTTTCAATCGGCGTGCCGGTTAGCACAAGGCGATGTGCGGCTTTGATATGGCGGAGCGCCCGTGTTTTTTTGGCTTGAGGGTTTTTTATAGCCTGAGCTTCATCCAGAATCACGCTTGACCAAATGATGCCCACCAGCGCCGCCGCTTCTTTTGTATAAATGGTATAGCTTGTGATCATCACATCAACATCTTTTAAATGTTCGGGTGTCATATTTTTAAAGCGTTCAGGCCCGTGATGCATATAAATATTCAGGTTTGGCGCAAACGCCGCAAATTCATGTTTCCAGTTAGCGAGCAGCGATGTCGGACAAATGACAAGTGCCGCTCCCGTCATATTCGGGTTTTTATGAGCGATTTTCGATTGATGGGATTGGCAGTAGCCGAGATAAGCGATCGCTTGGATCGTTTTACCCAGCCCCATGTCATCATCGGCCAGGCAGCCGCCCACGTGCTTTTCTCGCAAATTGGCGAGCCAGGTATAGCCTTTTTTCTGATAAGGACGCAGCCGGCCGTGAAAGCCTTCAGGCACAGGAACATTTTTTTTAGGCTTTTTCAACAAATTGTCGAGATAATCGTCAAGTGCTCCATCGAGCCGGACATCGATATTTGCATTCCGTTTCCGCTGTCTGGCTGCCTTCAGCTGCAAAGCGCCGGCAACGCTTGGCGCCGCATCCATCAGTTCAAGCGCGTCGTCCATTTCTTCATAAGCTTTCATCATCCGCTCTAACGGGAGATGGATCCATTCATTTCCTCTTTTAATAAACGCCTGTTCCTCTTTGACGAGCTTCTTAAATTCGTCCGCGGTCAATTCAATATCGCCGATCGCGATCCGCCAATTGTAATTGATAAGTGATGACAGGCCAAATAGTGATTCGCCGCTTGAATGCTCTGTGCTGATTTTTAAATCGACATCAACTTTTTGTGAGGCATCGCGGATCGCCGCCAGTCTTTCAGGAAATTCGAGCAGAATGCCGCTGGCGGCAAAAGTGTCGCGATATTCATATAAATGAAAAACATCGCTTGCGGCTAAAAATGTATAGGCACGGTGATGCCAGATTAAATCGATCACTTGATCAGGGATAGCCGTTCTTACTTTATCCAGCTGTTTTTTTGAACCAGCTGTCGCCCTCAAATTCGCGCGTCAGCAGCAGCTGCTCAAGAGGAACATTGATTTCCTCATTATTTTGCCACCCATGAATAAAGATTTCGCGCTCCCACTCCGCACCGGGAGCAAAGGGCTCATCTTCATTCAGAGGATCGAGGTAGAGGATAATCCTCTCCGGGGAGAAAAAGGCTTGCTGCTGATCGCGGCGATAGTTTTTGAGTGCGTCCATCCATGTTTTTGGCTGGGCTTCGGCGATCGGATGCACCCAGTGGCTGATCTCCGCTTCGAACCGTTCGAAGTTTGCCATCATTTTCGGGTTATTGGCAATGGCAAAACGGCTCACAAGGGTCATCCGCAAGATGGGACAGCCAGGAATCGAAAAAAAAGCGCTGTTCAGCCGGCTGTTCATCCATTGTTTCCGGCAGCCCATAGGCATAGGGATCTATATTGAACCGGATCAAGGCATCGGTCCAATAGATAACGATCAAATAGAGCCACTGCTGAACTTTGACACTTTGCAGATCGGCAATGGAGAAGGCGAGCTGCGGCAGTCGGCCGAGCCGGTCGGAGAACAGCCCGCTTTTTTCAAAGAAGCGCACATCGGGCATCCACTGGCCGAAATAGCACCGTTCATGATTGCCGCGATCAAGATGAAAAACAGTTGGGTAAAAGTGGCCGTTTTCCAGCAAAACCTGAATCGCCTGAGCAATCTGCCTGAACCACTGAACCGTTTCTCCGAGAGCGAAGTCCGAATCCGTATCGCTGAACGAGCGGCGTTTAATCATGCGGTAAAGGCTTTCCATTGTGACAAGTGCGCCAAAAACTTTCCGTTTGATCATCGGAAACAAAAGAAACGCTTGTCCGCAAAAGTTTATAAGATTCATCGGTCAGCCAGTCGGGAAAATCGGCGAGAGGGTCATCTAAATCAGGAAAAAACTGCGGTTCTCCCACTTTATTTGTCAGCCACATGAAAAAGTTCCAGCCATTTTCAACATGCGGAACAAAAGTGATTTGTAAGTAACGGTTCATTGAAGGGTCTGCTCCTTTATATAATGCCGAGGCCGAACGATCATCACACATTTACATTCAATATAGCATAGGCCGAACGGCGAGGAAAGGCGAACGTTGTTTTAATGTTAAGATCTTCTCGGCATCATGTAGGACAAGGTTTGTATACGCCTCCTGGTGCCACCGCGCTTACTGCTCACTTCATCGTGGAGGTTTGCAAATCAAAATGGTGCGTTCGCGTTTAAAAATGGTACGTACAAAAAATTGAGTAAATACTTCACTACTTAGGCATATTACTGTATGTATATATATGAACGAATTGATATAAGATGAAACTATGAATTCACTGTGCAAAGCCGTTGAAAAAAACGGGGAAGCTGTCATGCAAAGACATCGAGCATTTACCGAAAATATCAAACGTTTTAAAGAAGAAAACATGGAAAAGTATACCAAAGGAACGCTAAAAAGTATATTAACTTATCAAATGAATAGGCCAAGCATATTTACTTAAAATTTGAGTATACTTGTTACCACTCGTTTATTAGAGAGGTGATAGTATGGACGAAAAGAAAAAGGAGGAAAAGAAGATGGAAGCTGTAAAACCCCTTCAAAGTCATCCTTTTGTAAAGTCGAAAAGAACGGTGAAACCTAGAATGAATAAATTTGCAAATATGGATAAAGAAGATTTTAAAGAAGCAAACCGTATTACTAAAAGCACGAGAGGGATAAGCAATATTAAGTGGTCTGATTTATTGAAGGAGGAGTAAGAATTTGTCACAGGATCGTTATCTGGATAAAGATAATTGGAAGGATATATCCAAAAACGATATTTTTACTGCGGCGGATGATGTATCCTTCTGATACTGAAAGGCCTCTTTTATTTTTTCTTCCTGATGAAGATGATAATGAGCACGGTAGATTGTCTAGGGATAGAGGTGACTTTTCTGCACAAATCGTTAATGGCAATAGGAGGGCAAGGGAACAAAAGATTGTCATGACTGTAAAGCCCAGAAGAGTCATTGTTATAACAAGTGATGAAATTAATCAGTCAGAAGAATTTGAATATATATTAGTTGCACCAATCAATACAATTAAGTCAGCTGAAAAAACGAAGGATTGGTATAAAAGTTTAAAAGAAGACAAGCATCCTATTTTTGTATATTGTCCAAACGGTCGTTATGAGAGATATATAGATGTGAGTCAAATAACGACTATACATTAAAGTTTATTAATCAAAAAGATTGAAAAACTATCATCTGATAGAGAAGAAGTCCTTGAAGATAGTATTCTACAGTGTCTCTCTCTCTGGTATTATGATGATGAAGAAGAAATCAATCCTCACTACAATGATGCGACATCGGAAAGCAAAAAAGAATAATGGTTATTTAAAGTTCAACTTTTAAATTAGCCCCTTTAAACTTTCTAATCATCGGGCCCCCTGCTGCATCAGAGATCATTCGATTCCAAACTAAACAATTAATCCATTTAGCATGCTATTTTTTTTGCCGGCTTTGATTCGGAATATAGGATGTTGTCCAGCCGAAAAAACCGCCAATGGCCGACTGATGGTATCAATCAATCGGATTGGCGGCTTAAAAGTGAAAGGTGCCTCATAAGTCGTAAAAGTTCATGGCCTCACTAAATGAATGCCCGGCCGGTTCATTTTTGGACAGCCTTCAGTCAATGTCAAAGCGCCGCCGGCCAGCGTTCTTGTGTATAGGCCATGTCCCAGAAAGCATATTCCAGCTGGCAGCTTTTAATGAAATGATCCTTGATGGCTGCTTTTTCTTCAGAAGCTGCATTTTTTTTTCAAATTGGTTGAGCCGCTCGGCAAAAACCAGGGTCAGCGGAATTTTGTCATTTTCATTTTTTCCGTAAAACATGATCCAGTCATAGAAAGGATGGTCTTTTTCAGGATGAAAATCTTTGATAATCCGATTGCCGATTTCCCAGTACGTCCATGGGCAGGGGAGAAAAAGCGGCGATCGTTTCCGCCAGGCTGCCGTCGTGGGCAACGGCCAGCATATGTTTGATGTAGTGGCTGGCGGTTGGGGCAAGCGGGCTGTTCTGAAGATCGCTGTAGTTCTCGCCGGCGACTCGGCAAAAGTTGTGATGCGGATGAATCTCGCTGTTTAGAATGAAGCTGATTTGCTGATTGAAAAGCCGCATATCCGCGCGTTCCTGACACTTGCTTATCGCCAGCCCATAGACTTTGATAAACGTATTGAGATAGGTAAAGTCCTGCTGAACGTAATAAGTCAATGCTTCTTTTGGAACCTCCCCCTTGGCGATGCCCTGTACAAAAGGATGATGATGAAAAATCGCCTCGTAAATCGGATCGGCAGCCTGTCTGAGTTCTTCTGAAAAAGTCATTTTTATTCTCCTCCTCTGATTCTATGTATCTAGGAAACCGCAAAAATGCGATGATCAAAAAAGCCGCTCCAAAACTGGAGCGGCCGCATAGTGTCAAGATCGCTTAGACGCACTGATGCAGAATCCGTCTCCACTTTCCTACGCTGGTCTTAACCAGATCAGGTTCAAAGGGATCAAGGTTACACCTTATCTCAGCCAGTCGGCACCCCTAGCGGACTTCCTCTTATTGCCATTAAGATAAATGATTTTTGAACAAAAGTCAATGAATTGGCATGTTAACGTTTTCGAGCCTGCATAGAGCATACTTCAGAATGAAATGATTAAAAAATATTGGCACCTACCGTATAATAAAACATAGACGGAAACGGCAGGTTCACGCATAATGAAAAGATAAACGACGTAAAGAGGGGCAGCAAGTCTTTTTGTCTTTTTTTTTTTTCGTATAAAGTATGGACTCAACTCCACTTTCAATAGCACCATAGGCTACATTTATGAATACAGCAGCAGGATTAGCTCAAGTTTTAGGAGGACATTATAAGAAGAGTTGGTTTAAATATTACTTTGATGAACCTAGAGATGCTAAAATGATTCAATACGGTATTGATTTGTATAATGAAGGATTCTAATATATACTATTTTGTGGGTACATATTAAAGCTGTTTCAAGGAGGACTATATGACAAGAAGGAAAAAAATTTCTATATTAGTAATAGGAATTGTTTTTGTTTTGCTTGCTTGCTATAGGAATTTAATTTATCATATGTTCTTTGATACCAGCTTGGAGAACGCTCCCCACGGAAAATTAGTCGAAAAACTTGATTCTCCGAATCATGAATATACAGCTCGTGTTTTCCGAATAAATGAAGGGTGGTTTTTTTGGGCGCAACAAATGCTCCGTCAGTTAGAGTAGACATTGTATTTAATAAAAATCAGAATAGGCAGCCTAAAACAATTTATTACGAATATGATAGAAGTTATCCATATGAAGTTTCTTGGATAAATAGTAAAGAAATCAAGATTTATAATCATAAATTGAATGTCTTAAAGGATACTTATAATTGGAAAACAGATGATAACTGGGACAAAGAGAGGAATGAATAAGTCGCAATTTAATAAGGGAAAGAGCTTTCAAGTTTCTTGTCTACTTTAAACTATTTATGGCGATATTTCCCCACCAAGTGGTGGGGGTATTTTTTATAGTGGGGATAGGCTTACTGTATTTAAGAAAGGTTTCATATTCTTAATAACAAACCCGAATTATTCATAAAGCGTCATTATCCAGTTTTTAGGTGGCAATTTCTCTGAAAATCTAACTTTTTTTGACTCGTGACGTTCCAAATGGCTCCACTGATTAAGGTGTCAGTCATCAAGACGACTTTCTGATTGGTCAGTGTGACTCGAAAGATTTTTTCCTGTTTCATGGGCAGACTGATCCTGTGTATCCTTGATGAATCATCATTCAATTGATTAGTTTGATTGGTAGACGTTACGGGTGCCGGTAATCGTTGGATATTAGTGAGTGTCTGCCAGAATGCTTTTTGTGTAAAGGGGCTCTTCGCTGTTTAATATTGAAAAAGTAACTTTCTAGAGGTCGTTCATTCACTTCATATACCATCATTAAAATACCTCGCTCCTAAAGGACAAAAACCAATAGGGACAAGGGAATGGGTTCAATTGCTCGCTCCACATTCACGTAACATAATGGTTGAGGTGTCTCACCGATGAGTTCTGGGCTATCAGATTAAATACTAAATAGCGAGGAAGCGGTAAAGGCAATGGCTGCGGAGCCGGAAAATCAGATAACGGCTGGAACGAACTAGCTTTCCAGCCGCTTTAATCAACCGTAGACGCACTGTGTCCACTCGCAACACTTTTTTCTTCAAGGATTTTGACAGACTAGACAAAGCAGACGGAAACCAACCTGAATGTTGGCCAGGACCCGAATCTGCAGCTTGGCTGCGTTCGCTTCAAAACGGTGACTGCTCAGCTGGTCAAAGGCAAAACCGTTTTTACCTTCTTTGATTAGGTTTTCCATCGTCCCCCGATTTTGATAAAACTTGACGATCAATTTAGCCGGAAGGTCCTTGTTCGTCACAATAAAGGTCGGCTGGAAAGTTCCCCTTCCGTCCGCTCCAGTTTCACGGCCACTCGCCGGGCACGATCCCAAGAAGCAGCCCGGTATGGAAATTCCGTGTAAAACACAGCCGGAGCGCCAACCGGCATGATGGGGAAGGCCGGCTAAAAACCCACCTTAAATTTTTAAAAAACGTGTCTTGACGATGGGGTCCACCTTAAAACGATAAACGAACTCATTCTTATTAAGGGGCATTTAAATGAATTTACAAGATTATTTTACACTTGATTTTTTATACTATGAAACTTTTACAAAGCGAATGAATACGACGTGGGGTTCTCTTTTTTGTAACGAAAAACAGCCAAATTATTATGATGCCAATCATGCACATAAGTGACTATTGTGAGCATCCCAAGTTAGTCGCAGATGAAGTCGTCAGCTATTATCATTCGAGAAATATTATACCGAGATTTTACATATACAACACTGATTCCCAAAGTGACCTTATTTTCGAACTAAAATTAAGAGGTTTTGAATGTGAAACGCTAATCAATCCCGTTCAAATATGGGATAAACAAGTGATTGATATTAGCGAAAATAATAGCGTAACGATTGAAAGAGTCACAGAAAAAAATTATCAAGAAGCTTTGGATATTGAGTGCAGTATTAAAGAGTTTGGGGGGAAAGAATCGATTGAAGGGGTCTTTCGAGAACAGTTTAATAACCGGTTGTTTAGCCATTACTTGCTTCGATATGAGAACCAAGCCTGTTCGACTGCCTGTGTTTTTCAATGTGGAGAACAAGCCCGGATGGAAAGTGTCGCTACAATTGAAGATTTCAGGGGACGAGGCTTGATAGGCCATATCATTCAATTTATTCAAAAAGACATGTCAGCTCGAGGTATACATACACTTTGGGTTTTCCCAATAAATGAGTCTATTGAAAAGGTCTATCAAAAATATGGATTTATAACGGTGGATAAAGTGAAGATGGTACATGCATTCTTGGGGGGAAGAAGTATTCAAGACATTCAAGGATAAAGCCGAGGTATCCTTGTTTGTGTATGAACGGTAACATTTCCTGTTTGTTGTACCTGCTATTGCTACGATAAAAACGATTTTTTTTTTATATCGTTGTTTAAATGAAAGGTTAGTGCGGGTTCCGAAACGAGCTTCAGCCGTGGCCAGTTATAAAAGTTTATTACTTCCCCCTGGGAAAACGCCCGTTCGGAGCCCTGGCATAAACACATTGATGCTTAAATAGCAGTCAATTTTCCATATCTTGTTAGATGATGCTTGTAAATTGTACAGCTTTTCTGTTTCTTTTTCCGGGTTTTATTGTTAAGATTAAAACGGATCATTCACAAACCTTTTTTGTGTTTCCTAATGTTTAAGGAAGACGAATTATTTGTATATTCATAAATGGTAGCGCCATCATTAAACAAATAAGGGAATGGAGCTAAAAAAGAAAAGGGTGTTATCAATATGGAGAAGGAGAAATGGTTGTTTATCGATTCCGGTGATTGTACACCGGCTTATAATATGGCGATGGATGAAATGCTGGTTGAGTGGCACAGCAAGGGAATGATAGCGCCGGTCATCCGATTTTACGGCTGGAATCCCCCGGGACTTTCTGTCGGCCATTTTCAGAAAGTAGCCGGTCGGATTGATCTTGATGCGGTGAAGGCACATGGTTTTGAACTCGTCCGCCGTTCGACGGGCGGGCGGGCCGTCCTTCATGATGACGAGCTGACGTACAGCGTGATCGTGTCGGAGGGACATAAAAAAAAAAATGCCGAAGTCGGTCACAGAAGCTTACCGCGTCATTTCAACCGGACTGCTTGAGGGATTTAGAAAACTCGGGCTTGAGGCCGACTTCGCGATTCCGGAAGGAAAATCGGCGTCACAAATTCTGCGGTCTGCTTTGACGAACCGTCTTGGTATGAGCTGGTCGTCGGCGGCAGAAAAGCAGCGGGAAGCGCCCAGGCAAGGCAGAAGGGCGTCATTCTTCAGCATGGCTCAATTCCTTTAACGTTCGACGAGGATGCTTTATATGACTGTTTCATTTATCCCAATGAACGTGTCAGGGCCCGGGCCCAAAGGAGTTTTGGTGATAAAGCTGTGGCGATCAACAGTATTATGGACAGAAAAGCGAGTCTTAATGAAGTCAAGGCTGCCTTTTATGAAGGATTTGAAAAGGGGCTGGATATTCAGCTTGTCCCTTATACTCTGAACGCTGATCAGGAGAAAAAAGTACGGGAATTGGCTCAGTCGAAATATCAGTCTGATGAATGGAACTATTATCGTTAAGGAGGAAGGATCTAAATGGCCAAACAAAATGAAGAGCATCTGAGAAAACCCGAATGGCTGAAAATAAAAATCAATACGAATAAGACTTTAGAGGAATCAAAAAATTGATGCGCCAGGAACGGCTGCATACCGTTTGCGAGGAGGCAAAATGCCCGAATATTCATGAATGCTGGGCAGCGAGAAGAAACGGCGACATTTATGATTCTCGGTGCCGTTTGTACGCGCGGCTGCCGTTTTTGTGCCGTCCAAACCGGCAGACCGACAGAACTCGACCTTCAAGAACCTGAGAGAGTTGCGGATTCAGTTAAACAAATGGATCTGCGCCATGTTGTCATCACCGCGGTTGCCCGCGATGATCTAAATGACGGCGGAGCTTCCGTTTTTGCCGAAACCATTCGTGCGGTTCGCCGCAAAGTCCCGTATTGCACAATTGAAGTTCTTCCATCCGATATGAAGGGGAATGACGAGAGCATCCGGACGCTGATGGATGCGAAACCGGATATTTTCAATCACAATATTGAAACGGTGCGGCGGCTGACAAAGCGAGTTCGGGCGATTGCTACATATGATCGGTCACTTGCTTTTATTAAAACGTGTTAAAGAATTAAGCCCCAATACGCCGACAAAATCGAGCATTATGGTCGGGCTTGGGGAGACAAAGGAAGAATTGCTGGAAACGATGGATGATTTATTGGCACACGACGTCGATATCATGACGATTGGCCAATATCTTCAACCGACAAAGAAGCATATACGCGTTGAACGTTATTATCGTCCGGAAGAGTTTGCTGAATTAAAGGAAATCGCTTTGGCAAAAGGATTCAGGCACTGCGAGGCCGGGCCGCTCGTTCGCTCTTCTTACCACGCTGACGAACAGGTCAGCGAATCAACGAGGCGGCGTCATGAGGAGCTTGAAGCAGAAAAAAAATTGTCATAATAGCCGGGCCCAACTTGTTTAAAACAGCAGGAATCTTGATAATAAATCGTACAAAGTTGAAAAAAGGGCCGATCCCAAGCCGCTGCCTAAGCTCAAGCTTGAACGGTCCTTCCCAAATAGTTTATAAAAAGGAAATACCGAGTTTCAGCCCGGCATTTCCGCTTTTTTAATCTTTTAGCAGCTGAGCGCTGCTGGCATGGCTCGTTTCTCCAAAACTTTTTATTGCCCAAAACGATAGAGCCGCTCATAAAATTTATCGAGAAAATGAAAAAAGATCTGTTCGGAAGGGGCAAGCTCTCTTTTTTTCGGCATAATGACACCGACTGCTCGAGAGACCTTTGGAGCGTGCAGAATCACAGTGACGACATCTTGAGGTAGATTATAAATCGCCGCATTTTCAGGCAATAGCGAAATGCCGAATCCGGCAGCCACGAGGCTTTTAATCGTGTCCATGTCTTCCCCTTCAAAAACGACTTTGGGCGCGAAGCCGGCTTGCCGGCAGGCATCTTGAAAAAGTTCCTGAAGGAATAGTTTGCTGCGGAATGTCACGAATTTTTCCTCTTTCAAATGGGTTAAATCGATCGAATCGTGATCTGCTAGGGGATGGTTTCGAGGCAGGAGCACGACGATTCTTTCCGTATATAATATCTTGCTCTTTACAATGTCATGCTGGGTTGGTACCGGAGAGACAAAAGCGATATCAATATTGCCGCTCTCTATAAGACGAATGAGATAAGGCACACTTCCCTGAAGAAGCTGGAAAGTGATATTGGGATGATCAAGGCTGAACTCATGCAAAACCATCGGCAAAGTGTGCACGGAAAGGCTTGTCGAAATGCCTAAACGAATCAATCCTGTTTCAGGATTTAGATGTTCTTTAATTTTTTGTTCGGCTTTCTGAAATTCCAGCAGGCCGCGCTCGGCATGTTCCAGAAAAAGTCTTCCCATTTGTGTGAGTCTGACATTCCGTCCTTCGCGTGAAAAAAGTTCGACCCCGAGTTCTCCCTCCAAAAGCGAGATCTGCCGGCTGACAGCGGATTGGGCAACATGCAGGGCTTCAGCTGCTTTCGTCATATGTTCTCTTTTTGCAACTTCCATAAAATATTGAATTTGGCGAATTTCCATCTGGATCATCCTAATAATCTAATTTTTAGATTGATTTCATCTTAATTATATATTGTATAGATGGATAAGGAAAGGTAAAATAGAATTACCATACTTTTCGGAAAAAATAAAACGACAGAATGAAAGATGGTTTTCTTTTATAAGGGCTGCACAGATTTGAACTGCTGATTGTAATAGAAGGAAGGGTGCTAATAATGACAAGTAGCAAAGTAATAACCAATACGACAAATGAGGGACTCTATCGATCGGATTATGAACATGATGCGTGCGGAATCGGGCTTTATGCCGACATAAAGGGACGCGCGTCCAATGATGTTGTCAAAACGGCACTTGAGATGCTGAGCCGTCTCGACCACCGTGCGGGCAAAGCCGCGGATGGGAAAACAGGCGACGGCGCGGGCATCCTTGTGCAAGTTCCTGATCAGTATTTTCAAGCGGTCTGTCCTTTTTCACTCCCGGAAGCGGGAAAATACGGCGTCGGCATGTTCTTTTTACCGAAAGATCGTTCAAGCAGACTTTTGCAATTGGCAAGATAAAAGCATGCATTGCGGCAAGAAATCTTCGCCTTTATGGAGAACGGGATGTGCCTGTCGAAGAAAACGAAATCAGCGCGCTGGCACGGCGCAAGGCTCCTTATATGTATCAGATGTTTATCGGAACGCCGAATGAAGACTCGGGCCTGCTCTTGGACAAGGAGTTGTACCAGCTGCGCAAAGGGATCGAGGCGAAACTGGCGGACAGCGCGTATGTAGCCAGTTTGTCCAGCCAGACGCTTGTTTATAAAGGAATGCTGAGAGCAAAAGAAGTTTCCGCTTTTTACACTGATTTACGGGATGAACGATTTGTTTCGGCACTGGCTTTAGTGCATTCCCGCTACAGCACAAACACGTTTCCAAGCTGGGAAAGAGCGCATCCAAACCGAATGATTGTTCACAACGGCGAAGTCAATACAATCAGAGGTAATATGAGCTGGTTTAATGCCAAAGCGAGACGGCTCGCGGACGGGCAATTACCGAATTATTGATCCGGCCGGCAGTGATTCGGCCATTTTTGATAACGTTCTTGAATTTTTGACTTTCAATGGTTTTTCATTGCCCCATGCAGTCATGATGATGGTTCCTGAACCTTGGGAAAGTAATCCGGAACTGCCGGAGTATTTGCGGGACTTCTATGAATTTCACAGCCGGCTGATGGAGCCATGGGACGGACCGATGGCGCTCGGTTTCTCGAACGGCAAACAAATTGGTGCCGTTCTCGATCGAAACGGCTTGAGACCTGCCCGCTATTATATTACTAAAGATGATAAGGTAGTCTTTTCTTCCGAAGTCGGAGTGGCAGATTTAGAGGCTTCGAATATCAAGGAAAGATGCCATCTTAAACCCGGACAGCTGCTTTTAATAGACACGGAAAAAGGACGAATCATACCGAGCGACGAGCTTAAAGAGGAAATCAGCAAGTCCGCGCCTTACCATGAAATTTTGAAAGATTCGGTCATAGAACTGGACGACGCTCCCCGCGGCGGCTCCATCTGAAGATAATGACGAACGTCTCTATCTGCAAAAAGTGCATGGCTACACTTTTGAAGAAGTAGTAAAAGGCCTGAAACCGATGGCTGAAACCGGAAAAGAGCCGACGGGGTCGATGGGATATGACGTGCCGCTTGCCGTCCTTTCCGAACGGCCTCAGCTCCTGTTCAACTATTTTAAACAATGGTTCTCACAAGTTACCAATCCGCCGATCGACGCCATTCGCGAAGCCTGGGTCATGTCCAAGGTCACTTGGATTGGACCGGAAGTCAACCTGCTTGATCCGGCCGGGCATGTTACCAAGCAAATTAAGCTGGAACATCCTATTCTGGATACCGGAGCATTTCGTTCGCTTCAAGAAAAAGGGCTGAAAAGCGCCGTTGCGGAGATGACATTCGATGCAAAGGATGGAGCGAAAGGTCTCAAAAAAGCGCTTGATCGATTGATTTTATCGGTCGACCAAATGATCCAAGACGGTGCATCGCTGATATTTTATCTGATCGAAGCGTTGATGAGACACATCTCCCGATTCCATCGCTGCTTGCCGTCAGCGCGCTGCACCATCACTTAATTGAACAAGGGACGCGGACGCAAGTCAGCTTAATTGTAGATTCCGGGGAACCGAGAGACAGCCACCATGTCGCCGCGCTTTTAGGCTACGGCGCCGATGCGATTCACCCTTATTTGGCGCTGGATACAGTCTGTTCGCTTGCCGAAAACGGATATATTGATGAAACATTCGAAGAAGCGGAAAAAAATTATGTGAAAGCGCTTGTCGCCGGCATTGTCAAGGTGATGTCCAAAGTCGGCATTTCGTCCATTCAAAGCTACCGGGGTGCGCAAACATTTGAAGCTTTAGGCATTTCTTCCGATGTGATTGATCAATACTTCAAAGGAACGTTTTCACAGATCGGCGGCATCGGCCTTGAAGAAATTGCCAAGGAAACGATGTTGCGCCATGATCAAGCGACGGAGGAAAAAATAAAGCGGAGAATTGATGCCTCTTGATGCGGGCAGCGAGATGCAATGGCGCTCGAACGGCGAGTATCATAAGTTTGGCCCGATGGCGATTCATACATTGCAGCGGGCAGCGCGAGAAAATAATTATGAGCTGTACAAAAAGTATGTCGATATGGTTGATGATGCGCCGTTTGCAACGATTCGCAGTCTGCTGACATTTGAGAATGACCGGGAGCCGATTCCGCTTGAGGAAGTGGAACCTGTCGAAAAGCTTTTCAAACGGTTTAAAACCGGAGCGATGTCTTACGGTTCAATCAGTAAGGAAGCACACGAAGCGCTGGCGATTGCGATGAACCGCATCGGCGGGAAGAGCAACAGCGGCGAAGGCGGAGAAGATGCCGAACGTTTTCAGCGTGCTGAAAACGGCGATTGGCGCCGCAGTGCGATCAAGCAGGTGGCATCGGCCCGTTTCGGTGTCACGAGCTATTATCTTTCCGAAGCGGCCGAATTGCAGATTAAAATGGCGCAAGGTGCAAAACCTGGCGAAGGCGGCCATCTTCCTGCCGGCAAGGTGTATCCATGGATTGCCAAGACGCGTGGAGCGACGACCGGTGTTGCGTTAATTTCGCCGCCGCCTCACCATGATATTTATTCAATTGAAGATTTAGCACAGCTGATTTACGATTTGAAATCCAGCAATCCAAAAGCGAGAATCAGTGTCAAATTGGTTGCCAAAGCGGGTGTCGGTACGATTGCCGCCGGCGTTGCCAAAGGAAAGGCGGATGTCATCTTAATCAGCGGCCACGATGGCGGAACGGGTGCCGCATCCAAAGCGAGTATCAAACACGCCGGTATTCCTTGGGAAATCGGTTTGGCGGAAGCACACCAAACTCTGATGAAAAACGGGCTGCGCGATCGAGTCAGACTGGAAACGGATGGAAAGCTAATGACGGGCCGCGATGTGATTATCGCCGCCTGCCTGGGCGCAGAGGAGTTCGGGTTTGCGACCGCACCGCTTGTGGTACTCGGTGTTTGATTTGATGATGAGAGCCTGTCATTTGGATTCTTGTCCGGTCGGCATTGCCACACAAAATCCAAAACTCCGTAAAAAATTTATGGGGAGTCCTGATCATATTGTTAACTTTATGACATTTATTGCTCAGGATATCCGCGAACATTTAGCCGAACTCGGCTATCGCTCGCTGGAGGAACTTGTCGGTCAGGCGCACTTGTTAAGAGTTAAGAAATCGGTTCAAAATCATTGGAAAGCCCGCAAGCTTGATTTGTCCGACTTGCTTTACCAAGCGGAAAGCGATGTGTCGAAACGGCATTTCTCACGGGCCCAAGATCATCATATGGAAAAAAGGTTTGATGATCGCCGGTTGATTGCCACCTGCCTGCCGCATATTGAGAGCAAAAAACCTGCCCGATTGACCTTCTCGCTGAAAAACTCCGATCGGACGGTCGGCACAACACTGGGATATGTGATTTCGAAAGCGACAAGCGGCAAAGGGCTGCCTGAAGATACAATCAATCTTGAGTTTTCCGGAAGCGCCGGCCAAAGTTTCGCTTCGTTTATACCCAAAGGCGTGACGATGATATTGACAGGCGATGCCAACGACTATGTCGGCAAAGGCCTGTCCGGCGGCAAAGTGATTATCCGACCTGAGGAAGGCAAAGGCGTTTCGGCCGATTCGCAGGCGATGATTGGCAATGTTGCTTTCTTCGGGGGAACTGGCGGCGAAGCCTACATCCGCGGAACGGCTGGCGGCCGGTTCTGCGTGCGAAACAGCGGGGTTCATGCTGTTGTAGAGGGTGTCGGCGAAAATGGTTGTGAATATATGACGGGCGGCAAAGTGGTTATCCTTGGCGAAATCGGCCGGAATTTCGCTGCCGGCATGTCGGGAGGAACGGCATATATCCTGCATGACGAAATAACGAATGTCCTGCCGAGAATCAATCCGGAACTTGTCAATGTTCAATCGATTCAGGACAAATCCGAACTGGATGAGGTTTATAAAATGATCGAACGTCACATTTCATCATACAGGAAGCCCGAAAGCCCGGCAGACCCTCTTGAATTGGGATGAAGCCGCCGCTCGATTCATCAAAGTCATTCCTCGCGACTATGAAGCAATGCTCGCGGCGATTGAGCGGCTGAAATCGCAAGGTTTGTCTCTTGACTCGGCCAAAGAAGAAGCGTTTGAGATGAAAAAACAACAGGGAAAATTGACAGCTTTTCGATCAGCTTACCAACCTGTATGATTAATACGCGGCACAAAATGTCAAACGCCAAATCCAATGCGACGCACGAAGAGAGGATTGAATTGCAATGGGACAATTAATGGGTTTCCTTAATATAGATAAAAAGAAACAACTTGAGCGTGACGCGGCTGCACGGGTAAAGGACTGGAACGAATATAAAGTCCCGTTTCCGGAGCCGGAAATAAAACAGCAAGCTGCCCGCTGCATGGATTGCGGCACACCTTATTGCCAAATGGGTGTCCAGATTAACCGGGGCACGAGCGGCTGCCCCCATAATCTGATTCCTGAATGGAATGACTTGGTATATAAGGGATTATGGAGGGAAGCTTATGAGCGGCTGGCAAAAACGAATAACTTTCCGGAATTTACATCGAAGGCCTGTCCGGCGCCGTGCGAAGGCTCCTGTACAGCGGGATTTGTAAGCGAACCGGTATCGATTAAAGCGATTGAGAAAGCGATCATTGACAAGGCCTTTACGGAAGGATGGGTCACTCCGAAGCCGCCGCACCACCGCACCGGCAAAAATGTGGCGGTGATCGGTTCCGGCCCGTCGGGGCTTGCCTGTGCTGATCAGCTTAATAAAATCGGCCATCGTGTGACGGTATTTGAACGTGATGATCGGCCGGGCGGACTGCTCATGTACGGTATTCCAAATATGAAAATCGAAAAAGAAGCCGTCGACCGCCGCATTGATATTTTGAAAGAAGAGGGCATTATTTTCAAGGTCAATGTCGATGTCGGAAAAGCGATCACTATCGATCGATCAGCTGAGTCAAACATTCGATGCCGTTGTTCTCTGTACAGGTGCGGGAAAGGCGCGAGAATTAACGATGGAAGGCCGTGAACTGAAGGGGATCTATTCGGCGATGACTTATTTGAACGCAAGTACGAAACATCTGCTGGACGGCCAAGATGTGCCTGAAGATCTCAATGCAAAAGGGAAAAATGTGATCGTGATCGGTGGCGGCGATACTGGCGAGGACTGCGTCGCAACAGCCATCCGTCAAGGATGCAAAAGCGTTGTTCAATTTGGCAAACACGGCCGGCTTCCGGATGAACGTTCGAGTTCCAATCCGTGGCCTGAACATCCCAGAGTCTTTTCTTTGGACTATGCCTATGAAGAAGCTGAAAAGGTCCTGGGACGTGATCCGAGGGAATATTATGTGAAAACCGATGCTTTTGTCGGCGATGAAAACGGTCATGTTATCGGACTGAAGACAAGTTCGTTTAAAAAAGGACATACTGAACAGGAAGCGGCGAGCAGCAGCCACTGGGATGCGGATCTTGTTTTGATTGCAATCGGCTTTCAAGGTGCTGAAGACCAGGTTTTTGAAGGCACACAAATTGAAAGAGATGAGAGCGGCCGCGTTATTAAGACAAGCCCGCTTACCTTCCAAACAACCAGGGAAGGTGTGTTTGCTGCCGGAGATGCGAGAAGAGGGGCAAGCCTGATTGTCTGGGCAATTGAAGAGGGCAGAAAAGCAGCAAGTGCCGTTGACTGTTATTTGGATCAGGAGGTTTCGGTGTTTTAATAAAAAGAGGCGGTTATCCTAAACGAGAGCATGCGGTATGATGAAAGGACTTAAACGCCGTACCGGAGTGAAAATTGGTTGATATTTTCACTCCGGTTCTTTTTTGCTTGGGAGCAGTAGAGCTGCATGAAAAAATGCGATGATTAAAAATCCGAGGCAGCAAGCAAAAATTGGATTCGAACTTTTCTCCGGGACAAACCCTCTGAAGTCGCTCCATTTTGAAGTGGAGTCGTCGCCCCATTTTGGCCTGAGTGGGTTCATTTGCTGCTTGCCGCTGCCGCCTGACAATTTTTTTTCAGTCTCTTGAGAGAATAAAATTCGGGAGAACCGATAAGGCGGATGGGCCGGGGCTTCCGTCTCGGTATTCGCGGTTTTTCTGTGAAAGTTAGTCGAATTTTGTTGAACGTTGTCTGCAAATGATTTACTATGGATACATTGACTTCGTTCGTTTTTTAGACAGTTGTCACTTGATATCGGCTATATATTGTGGTAGATTTATAAATAGATACTACATCTTGTGATTTGTGGCATCGCAGAGAAGGGTGGAGACATCACGTCGTGAAAATGCTGACGAAATGTTCCGCCGGCAGCGCTGCCGGTTGTAATCTGCGGCTAAGCGCTCATCTCTCTGATAAAGATGAGTTTTATTTTTTGTTTGCTGGTATGAACGGAGGAATGAATGATGCTGCTTCTGTATGAAACAATGACGGGCAATGTGAAGCGGTTTTTGGAAAAAGTTGGTCTCCATGAACACATAACTGAAAAACCGTTTGTTAATGAGCCATTTATTTTAGTGACCAACACAATTGGATTTGGCGAATCTCCGGAAAGCGTCAAAGTTTTTTTGAGGCAAAATGGACGTCACCTTGCAGGGGTGGCAGCGAGCGGAAATCGAAATTGGGGCAAAAATTTTGCTCACGCTGCCGACGTTATCGCTGCCGAGTTTCAAGTTCCGATTCTTTATAAGTTTGAATTGGGCGGCACTGCCGAAGATGTGACTAATTTTCGTGAAAGGGTGAAAGCATTTGCTGAACACAGAAACAAAGCCGAAGTCCCATATTGAGTTAAATAATGAAATCATGATGCGCGATGAGAACGGATTCTATCAACTGGACAAGGATAAAGAAGCGATTGCAGCGTTTATGGTTGAAGTGGAAGAAAAGATGGCTCCCTTTTCAAATACGCTCGAGAGGCTTCATTATTTAGTTGATCATCACTATTATTATGATGTATTTGCCGAGTATGAAGAAGGGAACATCGAGCAGCTACATAACATCGCTCACAGCTACCATTTTCAATTTCAATCTTATATGGCTGCCAGCAAATTTTATCGTGATTATGCGATGAAAACCGATGATAAGTCGAAATATCTGGAACACTATGCCGATCGCGTGTCGATAGTCTCGCTTTACCTGGCACATGGCGACTATGACAAGGCGCTTCATTTTATGCGTGCTATGATGGAACAGCGCTACCAGCCGGCGACGCCGACATTCTTAAATGCTGGCAAGGCGCGCCGTGGCGAACTTGTTTCTTGCTTTCTGCTTGAATCGGATGATTCTCTGAATTCGATTAATTACATTGAAAGCACGGCACAGCAGCTGTCTAAAATCGGCGGCGGTGTGGCGATCAACCTGTCGAAAATTCGGGCGAGAGGGGAAGCCATTAAAGGCGTTGAAGGCGTGGCAAAAGGGGTTGTTCCGGTTGCCCGCAAACTGCAGCTCGGGTTTTCTTGCCGATCAATTAGGCCAGCGGCCCGGTGCAGGCGCTGCCTATTTAAATATTTTCCACTGGGATGCGCCGGAATTCCTTGATACCAAAAAAGAAAACGCCGATGAAGATATTCGTTTGTCGACACTTTCGATTGGATTGATTGTTCCAGGCAAGTTTTTTGAATTGGCTGAAAAAGGGGAACTGTTTTATATGTTCGCCCCTTTTACTGTGTTCAAGGCCTATGGCAAGCATTTGGACGATATGAACATGGATGAGATGTATGATGAACTTGTTAAGAATCCCGATGTCAAAAAGAAAAGCGCCGATGCCCGGGAATTTTTAAACCTGATTGCCCAAATGCAAATGCAGTCGGGTTATCCATATATTTTCTACAAGGACAATGCTAACAAAAAACATGCCCTGCACCGGCTTGGCAACATCAAAATGTCCAATCTCTGCACAGAAATTTTTCAAATGCAAGAGACATCGACAATCAATGATTATGGTATTCCCGATGACATTCGCCGCGATATTTCCTGCAACCTCGGATCGCTGAACATTGTCAATGTGATGGAAAGCGGCAAAGTACGGGAATCGGTGCACAGCGGTATTGATGCGCTGACTCAGGTCAGCAATATGACGCATATTACCAATGCACCAGGCGTACGTCTCGCCAACCGTGAACTGCATTCCGTCGGGCTTGGCGCGATGAATTTGAACGGTTATCTGGCGAAGAATCACATCGCTTACGAATCGGCGGAGGCCCGCGATTTCGCCCGGACTTTCTTCTCGCTTGTCAATTACTATTCAATCGAAAAATCTATGCTGATTGCCAAGGAACGCAGCGAAACGTTCAAGGGATTCGAATTGAGCGATTATGCCGATGGTTCATACTTCAAAAAGTACGAAGAAGAATATTTTGCGCCAAAAACTGAAAAAGTGGCCGGGCTGTTCAAAAACATTCATATTCCAACTGTGGACGAATGGAAAATGTTGAAAGAGAAAGTCGGCCAATACGGCTTGTATAATGCCTACCGTCTGGCGATTGCTCCGACACAGTCCATCAGCTATATTCAAAATGCGACGAGTTCGGTAATGCCGGTCGTGAATATCATCGAACGGCGGAAATACGGCAACAGCGAAACTATCTATCCGATGCCGTTCCTCTCGCCGCAAACGATGTGGTACTATAAATCGGCCTACCAAACCAACCAATACCGCGTCATCGATTTGATTGCCGAAATTCAACAGCATGTCGATCAAGGTATTTCTACCATTCTGTACGTCGACAGCATGACAAGCACACGCGAGCTGGCAAGACTATATGTCTACGCGCACAAAAAAGGGCTGAAGTCGCTCTACTATACGAGAACACAGCTGCTCTCGCCGGAAGAATGCACGGCCTGCTCAGTTTGAGAGGAATGATGTAAATGAAAGCTATCAACTGGAATACAAATGAAAATCAAATTGCAAAAGTTTATTGGAAACAAAATATCAATCAATTTTGGACGGAGGAAGCTTCAAGGTGTCACGCGATCTGGGTGACTGGGATGCGATGACGCTGGACGAGCAGACCACCTACGTCGAAGTGCTGTCCGGACTCACCGGGCTCGATCGCGAGCAGGGCGATGCCGGGATGCCGCTGATCGGCATTCACCATGATAACATGCATGAACAGGCGGTATTCGCCTGGATGGGGATGATGGAGCACATTCATGCCAAATCCTACTCCCACATTTTTTTCGACACTGATTCCCTCCAGCAAGACGAATTACTATCTTGGTGAGTGGGTGGATAACCAACCGGAACTCCAAGAGAAGTACCGGCTGATTTCGCATTGGTATCATCAGTTGTTTAAAAAAGATCCAAGTGCGTATGAACGTTATATGGCAATGGTGGCATCCGTCTTTCTCGAAAGCTTTTCATTTTACAGCGGTTTCTTTTATCCTGTCTTTTTTTATCCGGC
Organism: Terrilactibacillus sp. S3-3; assembly: GCA_030437565.1. GTDB lineage: Bacteria > Bacillota > Bacilli > Bacillales > Sporolactobacillaceae > S3-3. The sequence goes on along the minus strand of CP129291.1, from coordinate 2,644,218 downwards.
CAGGGGCGGCTGATCGCCAGCGGTGAAATTATCCGCAAGATTATTCAGGAGGATGAGTCGATTCACGGCAGTTTTACAGGCATGGTTGCCCAGCGGCTGTATCACAATGATTTGACAGAGGAAGAACGTCAGCAGGCGGACAGAGAGCTTTATAAGCTGCTTGACAGCCTGCTTGAAGTTGAAAAAACATATACGAAGAAAATCTATGAAAAAGTCGGCTTGATCAAAGAGGTAAACGACTATCTCTTGTATAATGCCAACCGGGCATTGCAGAACTTGGGCCGGGAAGATAAGTATGATCATGATCCGGTCAGCCAGATTGTGCTGAACGGTATCGATACCGGCACGATCAATCATGACTTCTTTTCTACGAAAGGCGACTATGTTGTTCCGTTAAACATCGAACCTTTGAGGGATGAAGACTTTAACTTTGATAATGTTTAAGTGAATAAGTGAATAAGTGAATACTTTTTTTTAAGCGGTGAATGTTTTGCTGGCAAGCGGGCATTTACCTTTTTTTTTGCACTGAAAGCACTTTATCCCGCCATCAACGGGGTAAGACTCCACATCAAAGTTTCGCTTTATAGCAAGCGACCTGCTGCCCGGAAATGAGATTTGCCGATTGGTGGACCGGAAAAGAAAACTGGCTTATTTATGAGCAGCATGGGATAATAAGGTTAATAGAATGGACGGAAAAAAGGTGATGACGGTTGTTTCCTGAATGGATGAAAAAGTGTTTTGTCGGGTTAATCGCGGTTTTGACTTTCGGTATGGTTGTGCCTCCGCCAGTGCATGTTGCAACAAAAGAGACAAAAGAGAATATTCAAGAAGAGGATCATCAGGCAGCGCTTTCCAAATCGACAGCTCACATACACGAAGCGAGTGACGAAAAAGATCAGGACAAACGACATTCAGCGAGCAGGAGCATAGATTTTCGGACCGCGGCCGAGCAGTGCCGGACAAAAGAGGAGCTCATTGCCGCTTTCTCAGCGTATGCAGCGAAGGAAGCAAAGAAGCAGGGCACCAAGAAATTTGGACAAACGGTTTCAGAACGAATCGGCGATCGCTATTTTGATGAGATTGTGCCGGCATTTACCCATGCGCTTGCTCAATTAAACCAGGCCCGTGATCCGGAATGGATCAAGAATTTGGAGGTTACCCAGAGCCCTGCATCTGGAATGGGGGAGCGGATCCTGCATGTCTATCAGGCGGACACAGGGCGGGACGTGATGAAATTGCATGTTCGCCGCGATCACCCGCCGCTTGAAGGCTACTGGTTCAGTTTTCATTATCATAGCGCGGCTGACGATTTTCAGAATCATCATGAACTGAAAAGAATATACTGGGGTAAAAACACGCCGCCGAAATGGCGCGCGTAACCCCCTCGCTTTTTGCCCGGCATAGAACCGGGCATTTTTTTACGGACCAATTAGCCATATTCATGCCTTTTTTCAATGAATGTGGGGGTTATAATGTCTAATAAAGTGAGAATTTCTTGACATATCCTACAATTGAATTTTAAAAATTTATCCATCTATACAAAATTACGGACGGACACTTGTTAGAATTTCTGACATTATTTCTGACCTTTTTTCTGATTTATAATAAACTTTAAAACAATCTTACATATCAGAAAGGGAGACGAAAATATGGCTACGGCAAAAACCAAAAGAAAAACGCCTTTTCCAACAGACTGTACATTCAGCTTGGAAGATTGGACGGTTCTGTCTCAATACTGGTATCCGGTTGCGCGAGCGGATGAGGTGCAGGAGAAACCGATTGCCGCCCGGCTGCTGGATGTGGATCTGGTTGTGTATCGGGCAAATGGAAAGGCGGTTGTCGCTCGTGATCTCTGCCTTCATCGCGGGGTGCCGCTTAGCATGGGCTGGGTCGAAGATGGGAAAATTGTCTGTCCTTACCACGGTTTTAGTTATGCACCGGACGGACAATGTGTCTCGATTCCCGCCCATCCGGGGGCGAAGATTTCTCCCCGTCTCTGTTTGACGGTTTATCCGGCCGTTGAGCGATACGGCTTGATTTGGACGTCACTTTCGGCGGAAGAGGAGCTGATTCCGCCGCTTCCGGTCTGGGGAGACGAGGATTACGTGTCGTTCATCCCCCCGACCGTTGATATTGCCGGTTCGGCGGGCCGCCAAGTGGAGGGTTTTCTGGACGTCGCCCATTTCGCGTGGGTGCATACGGAATCCTTTGCCGATCGGGATAACGCTTTTGTTCCAAGTTATAAAGTGGAGCGGACCGATGACGGCCTTCGTGCAGAGTATTTGAGTACGATGAGCAACTATCCGAAAGGCATGCAGGATCGGGCGCCAGCTGATTTTAAATGGCTCCGTGTCTATGACGTGTACCCGCCGCTTTCGGCCCGGTTAACCGTTCATTTTCCAAACGGCGGCCTGCTGTGGATTCTGAACGCCGTCAGCCCGGTTTCAGCGCGTAAAACCCGGCTTTTCTGTCCGATTGCGCAAAATTTTGACAAGAATTTTTCCGTGGAAGAGGCGTACGCATTTAATTTGAAAATTTTCAATGAGGACCGTGAAATCGTTGAAAAGCAAAAACCTGAAGAACTGCCGCTCGATCTGCAGGCGGAAGCGCATATCATGGCGGATAAAACATCGATTGCGTACAGGAAACTGCTGAAAGAAATGGGCCTTGGAAAGCAGTATACAAGCTGATTCGCGGGCCCGTTTAGACAAACTGAAGGGAAGGGGCAAGGGGATGCCGAAGTTTGTTATTGTGAATAAAGAGACGTGCATTGCTTGCGGGGCATGCGGGTGCGCGGCTCCCGATATTTTTGATTATGATGATGACGGGACCTCATATGTGAAACTGGATAAAAATCAGGGAACCGCTGAGATTCCGGAAGATTTTTTGGAAGACGTGGAAGACGCTTGCGACGGATGCCCGACGGAGTCGATAATAGTCGGCGATACGCCTTTTGACGGTGATCCTTTGAAAGAGGGAGCAGAGACCCATTAATTTTTCGTTATTGATTAAATGATCAAAAGGGGAGTGAAAAAAAAAAATGTGATGTGAGGCATCGTGGGGCGAGTGCTGTCGCTTGGTATTCAACATATGCTGGCGATGTACGGAGGGGCCGTCATCGTTCCGTTAATTGTCGGCGCTGCCGTCGGTCTCAAAGGTTCCGATTTGGCTGCTTTGGTTTCTATCGATCTAGCTGCCTGCGGACTGGCAACATTGCTTCAAGCCTGGAAAAATAAGTTTTTTGGGATTGGTTTGCCGATTGTCATGGGCTGTACGTTCACCGCTGTTTCGCCGATGATTATTATCGGAAAAACATATGGGATGCCGGGCATATGCGGAGCGATCATTATCGCCGGTCTTGTTGTCCTGCTGCTATCGACTTTCTTTGGAAAAATTGTGAATTTATTCCCACCTGTTGTCGTCGGAACGGTCGTGATGGTGATCGGCATCACGCTGATCCCGGTGGCCGTGAGCAACATGGGCGGCGGCCAGGGGATAAAAGGATTCGGCAGCCCGAAAGCGTTGATTCTTTCCTTTGGCGTGCTGCTTGTGATCATTGCCGTCAATCGCTTATTCAAAGGGTTTTGGCAAACGATTTCCGTGCTGATCGGCATTATTGCCGGTACGATTGCCGGATATTTTATGGGTATGGTCGATTTTTCATCGGTCGGGGGAGCGAGCTGGTTTCGGCTCATCCAGCCGTTCAGCTTCGGGGCACCGACATTTCATACTGACGCGATCATTGCCATGGCCATTGTCGGCGTTGTCAGTATGATTGAAACAACAGGTGTCTATTTGGCGCTGAGTGAAATTTGCGATCAGCCCATTAATGACAAGGCGATGGAACGAGGTTATCGCGCAGAAGGACTGGCTATTTTGGTCGGCGGTCTATTTAATGCTTTTCCTTATACAACCTTTTCGCAAAATGTTGGGCTTGTTCAAATGACGAATGTAAAAACACGGAGCGTCACCGTTGTCTGCGGCATTTTCCTTGTCGTCCTCGGACTTATTCCTAAAGTTGGTGTCCTGACAACATTGATTCCCAATGCCGTTAGGCGGGGCAACGCTGGCAATGTTCGGGATGGTGATTGCATCCGGGGTCAGAATGCTCAGCAAGGTCGATTTTAATCGCCAAGAGAATTTGCTGATCATTGCCTGCTCGGTCGGCATCGGCCTCGGCGTGACGGTTCAGCCTGATCTGTTTGCCAAATTCCCAAGTGTTGTGCAGATCCTTACCAATAACGGCATTGTCTCAGGCAGCTTAACGGCACTGATTCTCAACGCTATCTTTAATATTGGAAGACGGACAAAAAGCACGGATCTGCCCGCTGATGTCGAACAACAGGCAGCTGAAACGAGTGCGTCAAATCAACATTAAAAAGATATGAAACGGGGCGGCCCGATTCAGGTCCGGTTACGGCTGAATCGGGTGCTTTTTTTACAAGCGAGAACAGTAGGGAAAAAGCGGCGGCAGCCATCCGCAGGCTGATAAGCAATAATATTGCTGGAATAGGAGCGGTGTGTTAAATTTAAATGAGTAAGATTTAATTAAGCGAAGATTGGGGTTATGGTAATGATTGTCAAAGTCTATGATATGGTGCGACAAGGATAACGTAGAAATTTAGGCACACGGAGTGTCTGTGTTTTTGCTTTATCTTCACCATCATCATGAGACGGCAATCAAGCCATCCCCTGTCAAAAGACGGATTGGTCTGCGACAGGCATGGTTTCTCGGTGCTGATCGCAGGTTTTTTTTTTGCCTGCATTTGCTTGCCTGATCTTTTTTGACGATGTGGTGAAGGACATCGGATGAAAGGAGCAGTTTGTCATGAAATGGCGTGATTGGGATATTAATTTGAAAGTGCGTTTACTCGGTGAAGGCGTCTATAACTTGCTTTTTTGGATGTATTTTCCTTTTATGGCGATCTATTTTGCCGATGCATTCGGCAAGCAAACGGCCGGTTATTTGCTGGTTGCTTCACAAGTCGCGGGTGTTATCGCCGGGCTGGCCGGCGGATATTGCGCCGATCATTTTGGCCGCAAGCGGATGATGGTATTTTCCGCTATCGGCCAGACGATTTGTTTTGTTTTTTTCACACTGGCTAATTCACCGATTCTGACATCCCGGTTTCTAACGTTTGTGAGTTTTTCAGCACTTGGTATGTTCGGACAGCTTTACTGGCCGGCGAGCCATGCGATGATTGCCGATTTGGTTCCCGAAAAACAGCGAGCCGCTGTATTTTCAGTGTTTTATACGTCGATCAATATCTCCGTTGTTATCGGGCCGCTGCTCGGAGGCATTTTCTTTTTCAACTATCGATTTCTTTTTCTGGCAGTATGTACCGTCGCTTCGGCCGCGCTTGTTATTATTTTGCAAAGGTGGATTCATGAGACGAGGGTAACCAATAGAGAAGAAAACGGACAGGCAAAAAAGGGCAATTGGCTGGGCTATGTGATGAAGGAATTGGCCGATTATCGGCTTATCTTTCATGATAAGATTTTTCTCGTGTTTATTGTTGCCGGTGTGCTCGTAGCCCAAACCTCCATGCAGTTGATCTGCTGTTTCCCGTCTACATTACCGAATTTATCCAAAAACAGACATTGTTTTCGTTCGGTTCATGGTCGCTTGTTATCGGCAGCAAGGAAACATACAGCTGGATCGTGGCTCTGAACGGCTTTTTGGTGGCGATGTTAACGGTATTGGTGACCAAGTGGATGCAGCATTATAAGGAACGTGCTGTGTTTATCATTGCCTCTTGTTTTTACGGCATCGGCATGATCATTTTTGGCAACACGTTGAATATATGGGTGATGTTTCTCGCTATCATTTTCTATACTGCCGGTGAATTGATGACAGTGGGCATACAGGACGGATTTGTGGCGCGACTGGCTCCGAAACAGATGCGTGCCCAATATTTCGCGGCATCCAGCCTGCGGTTTTCGCTCGGCAGGACGATTGCTCCATTGGCTATTCCCATGACGGTCTGGATCGGTTATGAGCCGACGTTTATCATTTTATCTGTGCTTGCTTTCCTCAGCGCAGGCTTTATGGCGTGATGTTTACGTTATTTGAGAAAAAAATGCAGCGAACGGCTGATTTTTCTCCCTTTCACTGATTTACGGAAGTGCGGCGTTGACCAATGGAGCCGTAACCTAATTGGGCGGAGGCATCGGCCATCGCTTCATAGCCCCTCGGGTTGGGATGAATATGATCAAACGATAAATAGAAGGCTTCATGCCCCAGAAAAATGTGATAAAGATCGACGACTTCGATATGCGGGAAACGCTTGAAACCGGCTAATTGCCGATTAAAAGCCTGAATCCACGGCGCCGCTTCAGGAATACCGGGCAGCGGATTATAGAGATTGAAAAGGCGAATGATGTACGGATGCTGCGCAGGAGGGTTGAGCATGTGAATCGTCTGGATGATTTGCTCAATGTTGGCTGAACCGGACGATAAGGCATATTGAAGCAATTCGGTATTTCCTGTTCTAAGAAACTCTTTCCCGGCCTTTATTAAATCATTGCCGCCGCTGTCTGTCAATGTGATGATGTCTGCCTGCTCTATCGCTTGGGCAACGTTTGGATCGGAGAGACTGGCTAGAATTTGCTCTGTTGTCGCGCCATTCTTGGCAAAAGTCTGGACGGCGACAGGCCGATTGAACGCTTGCTCGATTCGCTGGCGGTAACGTTCGACAAAATTAGGTGTGAAAAAAAGTCGAACCGACTCCAACGGTCAAGGAGTCGCCTATAGCCGCGTAGAGTGGAAGCCATTCTCTTTCTTGTTCTGTTGTCAAAAGGAGATCACCTCACATACAATCGATGTATATTATTTTATGAAAAGGAAGCAAAAATGGTGCGGCAGGTTCCGTATGATGATTGTTACTACGGACCAGGAAAGGAATTTGAACGCTCGAGCAAAATGGGCCGATTTCAAGCCGAAACGGGACAACCTGAGAGTTATTTAAATAAAAAAAAAAACCTCATTACGCTTAAGCCATGCGAGGTGATTTTTTTGCGATGGTTTATTTCCCGATAAATTCTTGAACCCAATAAGTGCCGTAAGATCCGCCGGTGACATAGCCGACGCCGATGGTTGTATAGTTTGCGTTTAGAATGTTGGCACGGTGCCCGGAACTATTCATCCAAGATTTCATGACGTCTTCAGGCGTTTTTTGTCCAGCAGCTATGTTTTCACCCGCCGCTGAATAGGAAATGCCATATTTTTTCATCATGTCAAATGGAGATCCGTAAGTTGGAGATTGATGATCAAAATAATTGTTATCTCTCATGTCTTGTGCTTTGTTACGAGCCATTTTAGATAATGTGCTATTGTCAGTTTTCAGTGCCTTAAGGCCTTGTTTTGCCCGTTCTTGATTGACCAAATCAATGACTTTTTGTTCATAGGCATTCAACTGGCTTGAAGTTTTTGAAAAATTGTTTTGTGTTGAAGATGGTTGATTAGCAGAAGTCGACTGTCCTGAATTGGAAGACTTCCCTTGATCGCTGGATTGTCCTAAATTTGTAGATTTTCCGGTTTGGGTCGATTGCCCCCTTGATTTGTTGTTTTTCCGGACGTCGTCTTTTGGCCGGATGGGCTTGTCGTCAATGTCGGCAATGAATGGATGAAAATCCCTTTTTTGTTCAACTCGGAAATGAGCTGCGAAAGACTATCATCCCCGGCATACCAGCCATAATACAATTTGTAGCATGCTGTTTTGCTACTATTTGACTGAGTTGTTGCGGCATCGGCATGTCCTGTAGGTACGAGCGGCAGTGCGAGTAATCCGGTGAGTGCAACAGCTAGTATCTTTTTGTTCATAAAATAAAATCCCTCCCCGGTTAAACATTCGGCATTGATAGAGTTAAGAAGGGGTTAAAAAAGGATTACATGAACTTACCAAAAATATGGAAACTATCAGTGTTCTTTTTCTAATTACAAAGGAAGATTAATAGAGATGAAAGTAAAGTGATCCCCACGATACAGGCGATCCAGGGAGATCACTTTCTATCGATCATCCGAAATTGAGGTCGAAACATGGCGAGCGCGCTGCGGGTTCGGCGAGAATGACATGCTCTATCCTTATCTTCACGCAGGTCGACGTTATCGAGTTGTCTGAAACCGAAGAAATAACCGATAACGCTTGTTCCAAAGAAATTGTACAGACTCCGATCGACCGTAAAAAAAAGAGGATTAGAACGCCGATGGAATAAATCGGGCCTAATCCGAATTGAAAACCGGCTGCTCGCCGGAAATTATTTTGATGCCGGTTTAGGTGCTCCGACACCTGCATCTTTGTAGAGGCCTTCAAGATATTTTACGGTTTGCCCTTTGGCCATTGATTCTTTTTCAAGTTCTCCGCTGGCGGGATTTAGGAAAATCGGCCCGTTTTTGCTTCTTGAAGAGAAATCAAACATATTATTCAAGCTGCCCGCCAGTGCATCCATCGATTGATCGCCGATCCGTCCCAATTGCCAGTTGTCTTCAATAAAACGCAGGATCGATGTTTGATCGGTCAATGTATTGTCGACGAAATTTTCTCTTGCATAAGGAGAAATCACGAGCAAAGGCAGACGCGGCCCGTATCCGGCGCGGTCAAGATAGGCGCCGGATTTCACTTGACCAGCCTGGCCTTGCCTGTTGAGGGCATCGGCATTCGGATCGTTGGAGCCGTTGACGAGCGGTGCCATGACATGATCATACCAGCCGTCCGAGTCATCATAGGCAATGATGACGGCCGTATTTTTCCAAGACGGCAGCTGTTCCAGGCCGTTGATCGTGTTGGCAAGGAATGTTTGTTCATCAAGCGGATCCGAATAACCGGCATGGCCGTCTTGATTAGCCGGAGCTTTCAAAAAACTGACTGCCGGCAGTTTTCCGGCATTCGCAGCCGTCCAAAAATCTGTTAAATCGTATTGGTGATTGGCCTGATCGGTTTTGCCAATATTGGCGGTTTTGGCCGGAGCGAAGTGTTCAGGATTCGCTGTTGACTTGTAATATTGAAAAGGCTCGTGATGCGGGATATAGTCGGTCGATGCACTGCCGGCTACATTTTTTGTGCTGCTCGCCGGAATTGCGGAAGCCGCCTTCAAACCAGCCCCACGTGATGGCCTTTTTATTCAGCAAATCGCCGACATTTGTTCCCGTCATTTTAGCGGTTTTTCCACTGGATGTTTTGTCGAAGTATGGGTCGATGTCACTGTGCAGCGTACCATTGTCAATCTTGCCGGACAGCGCGCCGCCGCTGATCAATTGTCCGTTTTTATCGTCATTCGCGGTATAAGGCATGGCCCCGTGGGTTTGGCCTGAAACGAGATTCAGAGCACCAGGGGTAGACGGGCCGTATGTTGTTCCGAATGAGTTGTCATTTAACGCAAAATGCTGGGCGATATTCCATAACCCGGTAACGGTATTGCCATCATAATAATTCATGACAACATCGGAATCGCGGCCGCCATATTTAACAAACCGGTTCATTTGTCCGCCATTAAAGGCTTCTTGTTCAGCTGTGTAGTCATGATCCATATCAGCAGTGACGGCCTGCGAACGATCGAGCCGCTGCTGGGGGTTCGCTTCATTTGGATTATTTGTCAAAAGCGAGGCGCTAAGACCATTGACCGTCGGTGTATTCGCTTTCGCATGGAATGGCGGTTCGCCTTTTGGATTTTGGGCATTAGGGTAAGTAGCAAAATAGTGATCGAATGACACGTTTTCTTGAAAGATAACAACGACATGTTTGATCGGCGTTGTCGTTTTTTTTGAGCGGTCCGCTTTATTAGAGTAAACGGGACTGAGGTGGCCCGCCGCTTTTGCGGTCAATGTCTGGGCACTTGGCAAGGCGAAAATGGAGCCTGTCGCCGTCAGCATTGCAGCAGCGATCGCGGCCGTCCATTTTTTTCTTGGCGTCAATCTGTACATTTTTTTATTCATCTCCCAATCTTTCTTTTTCTATACAAAGTAATCATAGATTCAGAGTTTTAAGATGATACTTGATGCTTGTGATTTCTTTGTAAATTAACGGGTAGATTTAGTAAAAAAAGATTAGGGTGAAAGAACGAAAGAGATTCAGGCGCGGGTGGAATGACGAAAAGGGGAGCAGCGGATAGTGGCGGTCGGCCGGCAAAAAATTCTCGGTCGGCAACGTGCCAGAGGTGCCGAGCACCAGTTCCGCCGCTTGTTAGCGGTTTTTATTCGGCGCCGGCGGCGTAAGCATCTCGCTAAACCGAGAAAGTGCTGCTGTTTGTGGAGCGGTTTTTCTCGTGATAAAAACCGTCTCCACGCCGGCATATGGTTCGGGGAGCGACGTGATATGCAGATCATCTGCGGTATCGGCCAAAATCAACGGCATGATCGAGACGCCCATCCCGGCGGAGACGCAGTGCATGAGCGACTGAGGCGAGTCGACGTTGATGATCCGGTCGATAGTTAATTGATAATCATTCAGCACCTTTATAAGTACTTTACGGTAATAGCAGCCGTTTTTGAAAGCGACAACCGTGCAAGATGCCGCTTTTAAAGAATCGCCGTAGCCGCTGATGAGGGCCAATGTTTCATGGAACGGTTTTTTCAATCAGCTGTTTATGGTGAACCGGACCCGCGACAAAAGCACCATCTATTTCATAATTTAGTACTTTCTGAATCATTTCATTGGTTGTTCCGGTTTGCAGCGAAACGGATACATGGGGGTAACGCTGCGTGTATTGTTTGAGCAGCAGCGGAAGCCGGCTGTATGCCGTTGTTTCCATGGAACCAATGCTGAGCGTGCCTTCAGGAACCGCCAGACTTTTCATCACATGTTCCGCTTCCCGGCTCAGCTGTAAAATATTTTGAGCATAATGGATGAAGATTTTTCCAGTTGGTTTCAAAGCGACCCCGTGTTTTGTACGATCAAACAGCGGATAACCCAGCTTTTTTTCGATATTGCGAATTCTTTGTGTGACGTTCGGCTGGACGTAACCCAGGGTTTGCGCCGCTTTCGTTATCGAGCCGCAGTCGGCAACCGCCAGCAAAATTTTTAAATCCTGAAGGTCGAACATTCCAAGCCCTCCCATCAAAACGAGTGATAATTGGCTGCAACTATCATTTATTTCTATTTTACATGTTTTATTAAGCCGATTAAACTTATTCATAGGAAGATGACCAAATTTTATTTTTGGAAGCGGAGGAGCACCGATGTGGAAGAAAAATCGAATAACGGAACAGTTGAATATTGAGTATCCAATCATACAAGCCGGAATGGCCGGCGGTATCACCACACCGGAACTGGTGGCCGCTGTTTCCAACAGCGGCGGACTGGGATCACTTGGCGCCGGCTATCAAACGCCGGAAGAAATGCGGGCCAGTATTAAAAAGATTCGGACGCTGACAGACAAACCTTTTGGCGTCAATCTGTTTGTGCCTGCGAGGCCGGTGATCGATGAAGCAAAGGTTGACGAATCCAATCGCCTGCTGGCGCCGATTCGCCGGGCGCTGCAGATAGACCCCCCACGTTTCGCGGAAGGGTCTCCGGACAGGTTCGACGAACAAATAGAGGCGATTATTGAATGTCATGTGCCTGTGTTACATTTGCATTCGGTCTGCCTTCCAAAGAAAAGGTAGGACGGCTAAAATCGCGGCGGGTCACGGTTATTGGTACGGCGACGACGGTCAGCGAAGCACTGATGAATGAAGAACTTGGGATGGATATGGTCGTTGTTCAGGGCGCGGAGGCCGGCGGCCATCGCGGCAGTTTCGCGGCTGCTTTTGAGCAGGCGATGGTGGGAACAATGGCGCTTGTGCCGCAGGCTGCCGATCACGTCCATATTCCGGTGATCGCGGCCGGCGGGATCATGGATGGCCGCGGTGTGCTGGCTGCGCTCATTCTCGGCGCCGAAGCCGTACAGATGGGAACAGCATTTGTGACATGTGCAGAGAGCGGCGCGAGTCCGCTGCATAAATCGGCTATTTTAACGGCGGCGGAAGATGGAACGGCCGTGACGTCGGCGTTCAGCGGCAAACCAGCAAGAGGCATCCGCAACACTTTTATGAAATCCTTTGAAGCGCATGAGGCATCATGGGCCGGACTATCCGATTCAAAATCAACTGACGAAAGATATCCGTTCCGCAGCGGCAGAACAAAGTCGTCCGGAGTATATGTCGATGTGGTCCGGCCAAGGGACGGGATTGAGCCGAAACTGGCCGGCCGAACGGATCTTGCGGGAAATCGTTGCGGATATCGAACGCCTCCAGTTAAGATAAAATTTCCCGGCTGGGGTTCAGCAAAAAAATGGAGAAGCATAAGGATTTGCCAGAAACCTGGCGGGAGATAAACTGGATCACGCCACCACGGCCGCTAACCTGACCTCCTGAAGAAAGTCCAAATAGATTTTCCACAAGGAGGAGAGCCAGAAAAAAACAACATAAAAAAGAACCGGGGAGAAATTTTGGGACAAATTTCTTCCCGGTTCTTCGTTTTCAAGAGGCTTTTGAGACTGCCTCTTGATTAGCTAGATTAAAAAAAACATGTAACTTTATAAATTCTACATAATGACATTGTATTCCTCTTTTTGATACCGCATAAATATATTGCGGTATCCCACAAAAATTTGTGCGTTGTAGGCTTTAAAAAAAGGAATAAATTAAATAAGAACAGAATTATCTAACATTTGAGGAGGGATACGTTTGAATGAAAAGGAGAGAATTTAAGTTTTTTTCTTTATTTTCGTAATTGGCAGAAGACTCCCGCTTCAAGTGTTGCTAAGCGGGAGATGAATGCCATCTGCTAGTTGCAAATCCCGTTTCTGTCGTGCTATAATATTTACGAACATAAGTTCTGAACAGGGAGGGCGAACCTATGCTGGTCAACAAAGCCTATAAGTTTCGCATCTTTCCAAACAAAAAACAGGTGGGACTCATCAACAAAAAAACATCGGCTGTTCTCGATTTGTGTTTAATTTCTTTCTTGGTAAGCAGAAAGAAAAAGATGCCTACTGGCAGATTGTCGAAGAAATGGTTCAAAACGGCGGGCCAGATTCCAGCTAACTCTTGGAAAGGTGAACGCCTCAACAAATATGAAACAGTCAAAGCCTTCCTGAACCCAAGAGCCACTCTGCTTTTCTAAAAGAAGTGGACAGTATCGCCTTGCAAAAATCTGTTGAAAACTTGGCGGATGCCTATCGCCGATACTACAAAAAACAAACCAAATACCCGCGTTTTAAATCAAAGAAACATCCGATTCAGTCGTACACAACGAAGATGGTCAATCAGAATATTGCGGTCATTGGAAACCATATCAAACTGCCGAAACTTGGTCTGGTTCGTTTTGCCAAAAGCCGCGATGTCCAAGGCAGGATTATGAATGCCACAATCAGGCGGTATCCCTCCGGCAAATACTTTGTATCAATAGGCACCGAGGCAGAAGTTTCCGCATGGCCGAAAACTCATTCAGCTGTTGGCATTGATGTCGGACTCAAAAACTTTGCGATTCTCTCGGATGGGACAGTACACACCAACCTCAAGTTTTTTCCGCACCTTGGAAGAAAAATTGGTCAAAGCCCAGCGGATAATGAGCAGGCGTTCTATATGGGCGTCCAATTGGCACGAAGCCAAAATCAAAGTCGCCCGTATCCACGAAAAGATGGCCAATGTACGGAAAGATTACTTAGACAAAATCTCCACCGAAATTATCAAAAACCACGATGTGATCGGGATGGAGGATTTGTCTGTATCCAACCTGTTACAAAATCATCATCTTGCAAAAGCGATCAGTGAAGTGTCTTGGTCACAATTCAAAACAATGATTGAATATAAAGCCAAGTGGTATGGCAAGTGCGTCGTTACGGTGGCGAAAACCTTTCCTTCCAGCCAGCTTTGTTCTTGTTGCGGCTACCAAAATAAAGACGTCAAACAGCTCGGATTGCGTGAATGGGACTGCCCAAAATGCCATGCCCATCATGATCGAGATATGAACGCAAGTATCAATCTTAAAAATGAAGCGATAAGGCTTCTAACCGCAGGGACTGCGGGGATCGCCTAATCCATAACCGGCGGCTGCGCTGGTGTTCTTAGGAATCTCCCACTTCAAAAGCCAAAGGTTGTTAAGTGGGAGTAGTTCAATGCTGTTGTACTTCTCATAAATATTAGTTTTGGAAATCTATATTTAGCAAAAGCTGAAGGAAATGGTATTGATTATAGCAAATTATATAATGAGGCCATTGCAGCTGGTGCGTTAGATCCGTCGAAAATAAGTTATAAGGAGTGGAAATCAAAAAACACTACTAAATATCTCCCTTTATACAACAATGCAAAAAGAGATCAAGTTATTGATATCGGTGTTAGCTATGAGGATTGGTTGAAGGGGAATAACTATGGTCAAGAGCCAAAAGATGATAATAATAATTTTAAGTCATATACACTAAGTGTTAAATCCGCTAAATCTTTTTCTGTACATGCCGGTGATATATTTGTGACTAATGCAACGAGTTCCAGTTATTTTTTAGGGCATTGCGGTATTGCAGTAAGTTCTAAAAGTATAGTGGATCTTCCAGGTAAAGGAAGATCGGTAAAAATTAAAACAAATAATAATAGAAAACTTCCTGTGAGCAAATGGGTTAAAAAATATAAAGGTGGATGATAAAAGTTTATAGAATAAAAAAAAACTTCTTTAGCAAAAAAAGTCGCTCATTACGCTTTTACGCATTTTTATTCAACTTTGAAATCAGGGAAAAAAATATTCATATTACGTATAAAGTAGATTCACATCTTTATCGAAAATCGCCAAGTTATTGTTCTAAACTGGTTTTTCAAGCATATTATTATGGTTCCGGCAAGGAAAAAGTTGTTGTTCCAACTAGTGGAATTGTAGGGCCTTATAACTTGATGAATAGGGGTCGACATCCAGTTTTCTACCCGAAATATGGGCTTCATGTCACTCATCAATATTAAATAATTAGGAGGGAGAAGAGTCCCCATGCTAATTATTTATTTAATCACTGCCCTGGGTGTAATATTTTTTCTGATTGCGATCATTTCGTTATTCAAACATCAACGTGTTAACGGTACTTTGATGATCATTATTGCTTGCCTTTATTCCTTTCGGTCATTGTATCTGCCGCAACTTCTCATTTCGGATGGATATAGTGCTGAATCAGTAAATCTTTGATGTTCGGCCTGCCGATAAGAAAAGGCGCCGTTTTTATTGCGGCGCCTTTTCTTGCAGTTTTTTACTGCAGCGTAGTTTGTGATGGGAACTGTTCTTGTTGATATTGGGAGAACTGCTGATGGGTCTGCTGCAGTTTTTGCCCGTCTTCAGCATCGAAATTGTACCAGCCTTTTTTGAACATGAGGTTAAACAGTTCGCGCTGCTGATTGGATGTGTCGGTAAAAATACTCAGCATCTCTTGATATAGAGATTGATGGCTCATTTCATGGAGAGCCTGTACATACGATGTTGTTAAATATTTTTCTGTGGCCAGCATATCATTTAAATAGTCGCGATCATTCATTTGCGGCGTTTTTGGAACTTGGGTCGCCGGGTTTTGAATCTTTTTGGATTGAGGCTGCTGAATCATTGTTGCATTCCTCGCTCATCGGGTTGGTATTGGATTGAATATGTTTCTCGAGATGTCCCAGAAGGGATTGATAGTGCTTCATATGAAGAGCGCACGTTTTGTTCATCGCTTGTTTGACTTCGGAGTCCTGGCAGGCTGACATGAAAGCGTGTGCTTTTTTAATAACGTTTAGATTCCATGACAGTATGTCTTCGATATAAAAAAAAATCTTTTGTTGTCACGACAGCGGGCGGCTGCGGGATAACAGTCTGGCTTTGCCCGCCTGTTTGCTGTTGAATGTTCATAGATGGTCCACTTCCTGTTTTGGTTTTTTTTTGACGGATGTCATCCTTATTATGACCAGTAAGTTGAAAAAAATTATAAAGTGAAACTTCAATCAGTGGGGGTTTCTCCTATGCTTCTTTGAATTCATTGAAGCCTTGAAGTGGAAGTCTTACTGTCCGTTAATGCGGGATAAACGATAACAGATGATAAGGGAGACTAAAATTTTTAAAAAAAAATGTGCTTATTTTAAAAATAATAATTGCGGAAAATGAAAATATGCTTTATATTGAATGTAAAGAAAATGAATGAGCATTCATTCAAAAAATGGCGATAATGGTCAATCCTTTCGCCTCTCATAATATTTGCTGTTCGTAGTACGTTGAAATGTAAAGAAACTTTATGAGCGTTTCATAAGGAGGGAAAGCGATGGAGATTCGAAAAGTTGCCGTTATTGGTTCAGGAGTGATGGGCGCTTCGATTGCCGCGCATCTTGCCAATGTCGGAATACCTGTTCTTCTGCTCGATATTGTGCCAAAGGAAGCGATCGACTCAAGCGACAAAAAGGCACGCAATCGCCTTGGACTGGCCGCACTGAAAAGGCTTCTGAAACAAAAACCGGCGCCGCTGACAAAGACGGATAATATCCGCATGATCGATGTTGGCAATTTAGAAGATGACATTAGGCGTTTGTCGGAAGTCGATTGGACAGTCGAAGTCGTAACGGAAAGACTGGATATTAAGCAGCAGGTCTTCCAGCAGATTGATAAGTACCGCAAGAAAGGATCGATCGTCAGTTCAAATACGTCCGGCATTTCGATCCATGCCATGGCCGACGGGCGTTCAGAAGACTTCAAACAATATTTTTTGGGCACCCATTTTTTTAATCCGCCCCGCTATATGACATTGCTTGAAGTGATCCCAACTCAATATACTCATCCGAAAGTGGTTGATTTCTTTAAAAAGTTTGGGGAAGAGGCATTGGGAAAAGGAGTCGTTCTAGCGAAGGATACCCCTAATTTCATTGCCAATCGAATCGGTACCTACGGGCTTCAGGTCACAGTCAAGGAAATGCTTGATAAAGGCTACAGTGTCGGCGAAGTCGATTCGATCACGGGTCCGCTCATTGGGCGGGCAAAAAGCGCGACATTTCGCACACTCGATGTTGTCGGGCTTGATACTTATGTCCATGTTGCCGACAACGTGAGGGAAAACGTGTCTGATGAAAAAGAACGGCAAGCGTTGAAGTGCCGGATTTTCTTTATAAAATGCTCGAAAAGGGCTGGATAGGGAGCAAATCGGGCCAGGGGTTTTTCCTGAAAAAGGGAAAGGACATTCTCCAGTTAAATCCTGAAACATTAAATTATGGACCGCGTCAAAAACTTAATGCCCCTTCCATACAAGCGGCAAAAGCCTTGAAATCTCCGCGGCAAAGAATTAAAGCGCTTGCATTTGCCAATGATCGGGCCGGCGACTTTCTCTGGTCGATTTTAAAGCCGATGCTTTTGTATTCTGCCGAGAAGGCGGGGGAAATTGCCGATTCCATTTATGACATTGATATTGCGCTGAAATGGGGCTTTAACTGGTCTTACGGACCATTTGAAACATGGGATGCGCTCGGATTTTCGGAATCGCTGAAAAAAATGCGTGACGAAGGGGAAAGCATTCCGGCATGGATCAGTGAAATGGCCGAAAAGGGCTTCGCTTCTTTTTATAAAAAAGAGAACGGTGAAACTTTTTATACCGTAAAGGGGATTATGTTCCCGTGCCGAGAGACGGCAAGACGATCTATTTGCAGACGTTGAAGGAGCAAAACAAAGTTATTAAAGAGAATAATGGAGCAAGCCTGATTGACATCGGCGATGATATTGCTGCTTTGGAGATTCATTCGCTGAACAATGCGCTCGGGCCCGATGTTTTATCGATGATCCGCCAATCGGTTGAAGAAGTGGAAAAAAAAAATAAAGGATTAGTTCTGGCGAACGAAAGCAAGCATTTTTGTGTCGGTGCCAATCTCGCACTGATGCTGTTCGAAGCGCAGGATGAAAACTTTTTTGAACTCGATTTGATCATCCGCCAGTTTCAGGAAACGATGCTGAGCATGAAATACGCCGCCCGGCCGGTTGTCGCGGCGCCGTTTTCGATGACCCTCGGCGGCGGAGCGGAGATTTGCCTGGCCGTGGACGCAGTTCAGGCAGGGATGGAGTCTTATATCGGGCTTGTTGAAACAGGTGTCGGCCCTCATCCCGGGCGGCGGCGGAACAAAGGAATTATATTTACATCTTCTTGAGCGGTCGGCACCTGGAATCAAAGCGGATGTGATAAAAACGGCGGCGCGGGCATTTGAACTGATTGCAACAGCGAAGGTATCGACATCCGCAGCTGAGGCGAAAGACATGGGATTCATTCGCCAGGCAGACGTGATAACGGCAAACCGGAAACATCTTGTCTATCAGGCTAAACAAAGAACACTAGCGATGTATGAACAAGGCTATCGTCCGCCGGCCAAACCGGATATTCCGGTGGCGGGCGAATCGGGATATGCCGCGATGGTGATGGGAGCCGAAATGATGAAACACGCCGGATATGCCAGCGATTACGATCTTGTTATCGGCAAAAAACTGGCTTATATCCTTTCCGGGGGAGGATTGCCGGAAGGAACGATAATGAGCGAAGAGTACATGCTGAATCTGGAAAAGGAAGCTTTTCTCAGCCTGCTTGGCGAGCCGAAGACTCAGGAACGTGCAATATATGCTGGCGAAAAGAAAACCGCTGCGAAATTAGAGGAGGGGTGGAAACATGGGAGAAGCTGTCATTGTTACGGGCGCCCGCACGCCTGTAGGCAAAGCATTCAAAGGAAGTTTTGCTCAAACAAGACCCGATGATCTGGGAGCGATTACGGTCAAAGAAACATTAAAACGTTCCGGATATGAGGGGGAGATTGATGACCTCATTATAGGCTGCGCGATGCCGGAAGCTGAGCAGGGGATGAATGTCGCCAGGATGGTCGGGGCGCTCAGTGGCCTGCCGATCGAGGTTCCGGCCGTGACGATTAACCGTTATTGCGCCTCCGGGCTGCAGTCGATTGCCTATGCGGCCGATCAGATCAAACTTGGAGCTGTCAATGCCGTGATTGCCGGCGGGATCGAATCGATGTCGCTTGTGCCGATGGGCGGACATACGACAAAGCTGAATAAGACGCTTGTCGAAAGCGCTCCGGAATATTATTTGAGCATGGGACCGCTGACCGCAGAAGCCGTGGCGAACAAGTACGGCATATCAAGAGAAGAACAAGATCAATTTGCTTTGCGCAGCCATCAGCGGGCGGCAAAAGCGATTGATGAGGGAAAATTCAATGATGAAACGGTGCCCGTAGAAGTGGTCAAAAGATGGCTCAACGACCAAAACGTTGTCCAGGAAAAGGTGGAAACGATCGCAGTCGATGAAGGGGTGCGGCGGGACACATCCATCGAAGCCTTGTCGAAATTGAAACCTGCTTTTGCCCGAAACGGCTCGGTGACGGCCGGCAACTCCTCGCAGACGAGCGACGGCGCGGCGAGCGTCCTTGTGATGAATGCCGATAAGGCGCGGGCAGAAGGGCTTAAACCGTTGGCCAAGTTCAGAGCTTTTGCGGCGGCCGGGGTGCCGCCGGAAATTATGGGGATCGGACCTGTTGCCGCGGTGCCGAAAGCACTGAAACTTGCCGGCCTCAGCCTATCTGATATCGGTGTGATGAATGAATTGAACGAAGCCTTCGCCTCGCAGTCCATTCAAGTTATACGCAGTCTCGGCATGGATGAAGACATCGTCAATATTAATGGCGGCGCGATTGCGCTCGGCCACCCGCTCGGCTGCACAGGCACGAAATTGTCTTTGTCCTGTATTTATGAAATGAGACGGCGCGGTGCTGAGTATGGGATCGTGACGATGTGTGTCGGCGGCGGCATGGGCGCATGCGGTATCTTTGAACTTATTGATTAAAAGAAGATAGTTGGGGAACGCGAGCTATTTAAAAAAATTATTTTATAAAGGGAGGATACAAAAATGGCTGACATTTCGGAAAAACAGTTAAAAGGCGGCGCATTTGTCATCGAGGACATTGAACCTGGAGATCTTTTCACACCCGAGGATTTTACAGAAGAGCACCTGATGATTGCTAAAACGACCGAAGATTATATAAAAAAAGAGGTGCGTCCCTACGTTGAGCAGCTTGAGAAGAAAGATCTTGATCTGACAAAGAAGTTGCTGAAAAAAGCGGGAGATATCGGCCTGCTTGGTGCGGATATTCCGGAAGCATATGGCGGTCTGGGACTGGATAAAATCAGCTCGTCGCTCATCACGGAAAAGTTTGCCCCGGCTGGCTCGTTTTCACTCAGTTATGGCGCCCACGTCGGCATCGGCACACTGCCGATCGTCATGTTCGGGAATGAGGCGCAAAAGAAAAAATATTTGCCGGATCTGGCGGTCGGAAACAAGTTCGCGGCCTATGCTTTAACGGAATCAGGCTCGGGATCGGATGCGCGCGGGGCCAAGACAACCGCCCGGCTGAATGCGGAAGGCACGCATTATATTTTGAACGGCGAGAAACAATGGATCACCAATTCAGGGTTTGCCGACGTGTTTGTCGTTTATGCCAAAATCGACGGCGAACAATTCTCCGCTTTTATAGTAGAAAAAGATTTTCCAGGGGTGTCGACAGGAGCGGAAGAAAACAAAATGGGGATTAGAGGATCATCCACACACGGACTTTGATTTTGGAAGACGTACCGGTGCCGAAGGAAAACCTGCTCGGTGTTCCAGGACGGGGCCACATCATCGCCTTTAATATCCTGAACATGGGCCGGTATAAATTGGCCGTCGGCACGATTGGGGCCTGCAAGCAGGCGATCGAACTGGCCGCTAAATATGCGAAGGAGCGCAAACAATTTGGAACAGCCATTGCTAATTTTACACTTATTCAAGAAAAATTAGCGGAGATGGCGGTCAAAACATATGCTTCGGAAAGCTCTGTTTACCGGACGGGCGGCCTTTTTGCCAAAAAATTGGATCAATTGAAGGATGAGGAAGCAAACGATGGAAAATTAGTGGCCGCTGCGATCGCCGAGTATGCGATCGAATGCTCGCTGAATAAAGTCTTTGCCTCGGAAACATTGAGCGAAGTGGCCGATGAAGCGGTGCAGATTCACGGCGGATATGGATATATGCATGAATATGAAGTGGAACGGATCTACCGCGATGCAAGAAACCGTATTTTTGAAGGCACGAATGAAATCAACCGCCTGATTGTGCCGTCCACATTGCTCAAAAAAGCACTGAAAGGCGAACTGCCGCTCTTGCAAAAAGCGCAGCAGCTTCAGGAAGAACTGCTGCTGCTAAGAGCGGAAGATCCGGGCCAAGGTACTCTCTCCCAACAGAAAGACCTGCTGCATAAAGCGAAAAAGATCTTTTTATTGACAGCCGGGCTCGCCGTAGAGCGTTTTGGCAAGCAGCTTTCTAATGAGGAAGAAATTCTGGCGAGATCCGCCGATATCGTCGGTGCGATTTACACGATGGAATCGGCGATTGTCCGGACGGAAAAAAAAAGCGATTGCAAAGAGCGGTGAAAAAAAGGCGGCGCAAAAAATCCGCTTGACTGTGGTTCATTGCCAAGAAGCGTTCGAAAAAGTGGTCGGCCTGGCCAAAGACTCGCTGCTTGCAACCGCTATCGGAGACCAGCGCCAGCTCGTCCTTTCGTCTTTGCGCAAACTGTCGCGGTTTCAGCCGGACGATACGATTTCTATTAAGCGAGCCATCGCCGCCCGCGTGCTTGAGACGGAACACTATACGGCTTAACGACTAATCGCCGCCGTTTCTGCGCTGATTCTCTGTTCGATTCCGAAGACTTTGAAAAATTTTTGCTTTGAAATGCTTTTTTTGACATCATAAAACAAGTATAATGTTAACAGAGAATCTAGAAGAAGGGTGTGAAACCCATGTTAACGGTGTATAGCTACCCGAACTGCGGGACATCAAGAAAGGCCAAGAAATGGCTGGATGAACGAAGCATCCCTTATACGGATATTCATATTGTTCAATCTCCGCCATCGAAAGTCGAGTTGAAGACATTTTATGAAAAAAGCGGATTACCGCTGAAAAAGTTTTTCAACACGAGCGGCCGCCGCTATCGGGAACTGGGCATGAAGGACAAAATCAAGACCGCTTCGGAAGAAGAACTGCTCAATTGGCTAGCTTCGGACGGCACGCATGCTGTTAAGCGCCCGATCATTTTTGATCTTGACCATGTGACTGTTGGATTTGATGAAGATACTTTTCAGAATGTTTGGGGATCGCTGCCGGATTCTTCAAAGTAAGGGCGGATTCCCGGGATAGCAGGACGGCTGGGTATCTTTAAGCTGTTTGCCATGGGCGGTAAAGAAAGCACATGACAAAACAGCTTGCCGGATTGGCAGCATTATAATAAGATGGATTTGAACATGGTAAAGCAGAAACGGAGGCAAACGGATGAGCGTACCACAGGATTTGCAATACTCAGAAGAACATGAATGGGTTAAAAAGGATGCGGATGGAAAAGTATATGTCGGCATCACGGAATTTGCACAAAACGAACTGGGAGATATTGTGTTTGTTGAATTGCCTGAGGTAGACAGCGAACTGAAAGCGAACGAACCGTTCGGCAGCGTTGAATCCGTAAAAACGGTTTCGGAACTTTATGCACCGGTGAGCGGCAAAGTCGTAGAAGTGAACGAAACGAAACGCTGGAAGACTCGCCTGAATTTGTGAATGAGTCGCCTTATGAAAAAGCTTGGATGATTGTCATCGAACCGAGTGATCCTGAAGAGTTTGACAAATTGCTCGATGCAAAAGCTTATGCCAATCTGATCAGTGAAGAGTAACAAGATCGCGAAGCAGCCTGGAGATATTCTCCAGGCTTTCTTCGGATCAAGATGGGGCTGATTCGGAAACTAGCGAACAAAAGCTTATCAATGCCTTCCGATCAGACAATAGAATGGTTGATTGCAGCCCGTTCTGCGGCACATGCCTTTGGCGGAAAGGATGCTGGCTTGGCCGCCGAAAAGGTGATGCCTGATGTCGCTGCTTGAAGAAGGATTGATAATAAGAATCGTTTACAAGATAGAATCGGCCGTTCATCTCCATAAATGTTTGGACATGATTGATTGCTAGAGATTCTCATCGTTACCTATCTCGTCATAATTGTTAACAAATTGCTCAATTTGTTATAAATTTGTATCTCTATATCGGCTATTTAATGGTATAAAGGATACAGGGGCAAAAAAATTAGTTTTTCATTCTATGACCCCCATATATTAATTTCTTAACAAAAATTTTTGACAAATCGAGATCAACGTCTTATTCGATGATATAACAATGATGAAATGAGAGATTTCTAGCGAGGTGAATCGTGACAGTGAACAATTTAAATATGAACCAGTTGGCAATGGATTCAGCACTGGTCTTTCCACTTGAAACGAATATCTTTAAAGTTCAAAAAGGCGACGAATCATTAAGAAATATAATTATAAAATCCTACCAACCTTTTATTAAAAAGGTGGTTTCAAAAGTATGCAATCGATTTATTGATCAAACAATGGATGAATTCAGCGTCGGACTCGTCGCTTTCAACGAAGCCATGGATCAATATCAAAAAGGGCAAGGAAGCAAGTTTTTAACCTTTGCGGACATGGTTATCCGCCGGCGGATTATTGATTTTATCCGCAAAGAATCCAGAGACGTGCGCAATATTTATTTGGATCAAAAGGAACATCGGGATGAAAACGAACTGGAAGAAAGCTATATTGAGCAGCGCGCGGCGATAGATTTCTATGAAGAGCAGTGTCAAATTGAAGAGCGCTTGGAACAAATCGAGGCTTATCAGCAACTTTTACTAAAATTTGGGATCACGTTCAATGTCTTGAGCAAGCACTGCCCAAAACACGTTGATGCCCGCGAAAATGCAAAAATTGTGGCCAAAAAACTGGTAGAACACGAATCACTTGTTCGTTTTCTGCAAAAGAAAAAGCAGCTGCCAATAAAAGAGTTGCTTCAATTTGTGTCATGCAGTCGCAAAACAATTGAAAGGAATCGAAAGTATATAATAGCGTTGGCGCTGATTTATATCGGCGGCTTTAGTGCCTTGCAATCATATATTGAACCGGAAACGATTGCGCAGTGCTAGAGCCTAGAGAAAGGAGGGGAAGGAGACTGAGTAACAAAGGAATCCTTGTGTCTAAGGAAGGACGAAAAGCCGTCTTATTAACCAACGACGGGGCTTTTAAGTCGGTAAAATTAAAACGGACGGCGGAGGTGGCGATTGGCCAGACCATTTTGTCCAAGCACCTTTCCCAGCCTTGCTTGTTAAAAAAATATTTTTTGATTCCAATGCTTGCGGCATGCCTGTCATTTTCTTTTGTCGCGCTGTCCAACAGTTCATACGAAAGCAAAGCCGATGCGGCGGCTTACGTGAGCTTTGACATTATTCCAAGCATTGAGGCAACGATCAATCAGGATTACAATATTTTATCCGTACAAACAATGAATAAGGAAGCGGAATCAATCATTCCGAACCCTGAATCGTTTCAAAATATGCCGCTGTCACACTTTATTTCTATGGTGATGTCAAGATTGCAGGAAAAGGGATATCTGCAGAACAACTCTCTTTTCCTTGTGGCAACGACTATGACGGGTCGTGTGCAGCGGGGGGATCGGCGTTCCTTTCAGAACGGTGAGCCATATATTGCACGGCAGGGCGATGCATCTTCTGCAAAGCAGCGGCGCGAGTCTCGAATGGATCCACGCATCATTGAAACGGCACGCCGATGCGCAGAAAAAAAAAAAAAAGCTGTCTATTGGAAAATACATGCTGTATCTTAAGGCCAATCAGCATGACGAGCGGCTGACTTTGGAAGAGGCCAGACATTTTTCAGCGATAAAAATAAAGCAGGCGAGTGAGTCGCGCGCATCGCACGTTCAAATGTTTAATCAGAATGCACCGGAACTTCAGTGGCCAAGTCAGCTAATAAAAACACAAAACTCGGGTCATCTTGATGATGCTGTTTTTAAGAGCCAGCTGCGACATTTTAGAGATGCCCGGCGCCACAACGCTCGGTACGACCATGCTTTGGAAAATCAATCGGCAAACGGCAAGCGGCAAATAACGGACAACAAGTCAGGACTGTCTGCGGCTGACTTCTACTCCCGGCGGGCTCCGGCAGGCGGCATTCACTTACTTTAGAAAGATGAATGCTTTAGAGAACATACGGGAAGAACGGATGTTTGAACAAGCGTGCTGACCTTGCTGTACTTTAGATAGTGAAAGGGGCGAGTTGATGCTGAAACAAGCGGCTGAAAAGTTTATTCGCGTTCTTGCCGAAAAGCCGGCTTTGCTGCCTTTGTATGAAACAGCGACGATAAAGGTTTGTATTCAGGGAGACTCTGAGCGCATTGACCTTCTTTTTGACAACGGCAGCTGTTCGCTGATTGGCAATTCGCCTGATGCGGACGTGGTGATAAAGGGAGACGACCCCGCCATTGACTCTTTGCTTGACGGAGCGGATCGCCTTTTTGCCCTCGAAACAAGCGGCGCGCTTACGGTGAGCGGCGATCAGCATGACCTTCTGACATTGGAGTCGCTGTTTATTTTAACGGGCGAGGCGGCTTATTTCCGCCGCCGTGAATCAGAATAACCTGTCCGTTCTCTCTTTAATGGAGCGGATAGGATAGGATCGGCCAATCAGTCGGGAGGTTTCAAAGGCCGGCCAGGCACTGCGGCTGATTGTTTCAGCATATCATTCTTTTCTTATAAGAATAACAAAAAATAACGTTCCGGCAATTGACACCCCATCTGATTGATGGTAACATTTTTATACATAACAAAACGAATACGATGTATCTCTTATCCAGAGAGGCGGAGGGACTGGCCCGATGATGCCCGGCAACCTCCAGGCAGACGCTTGGAAAGGTGCTAATTCCTGCAGAAGCTTTGAAAGCTTCCGGCAGATAAGAGAGGCGGCGGGCCCCTCTTTTCCGAGGGGCTTTTTATTATACCTAGATAAGCGGGGAAGGTGGATAAGGCTAAGCTTGCGTCAAAATCAGTCATTTTCGCAGGGGGGAAGAATCAGGTGATTACTAAAGGACGTTATGCTGTTTCTTATGGGACCTTGGAACTTGATAAAGTCACATTGGAATCCGGAGTGATTTTGAAAAACGTGACGGTTGCCTATGACGTGCCGGCGATTTGGACGCTCCTGTTATCTTGATTTGTCATGCGCTGACGGGGAGCCAGGCCGCCGTAGGGACGGAAACGGATCCGGGATGGTGGTCGGAACTGGTCGGCAGAAGTAAACCGATCGATACTGAAAAATATCAAACCGTAACATTTAATGTACTGGCGGGATGCAATGGAACAACCGGTCCGGCGAGCGTGAATCCGCGTACCGGGCGCCAGTATCGAACCGATTTTCCGTTTGTCACCGTCCGTGATATCGTGACTGTTCATTATTTGGCCCTGAAAAAAATGGGCATTAACCATTTGTTTGCGGCCATTGGCGGCTCTCTGGGAGGCATGCAGGTGCTGGAGCTCTCTTTAATGTATCCGGATTTTATCGATACATGCATTTGTTTAGCGGCCACTCCGGCCAGTTCCGATTTTTCGATCGCATTCAATCAGACGGCGCGAAAGGCGATCATGGATGATCCGAATTGGCTAGGCGGCGGCTATGCTATGCTAAGAACAGCCGCCTGTTCAAGGCCTCAGCACGGCCCGGATGCTCGGCATGCTGACGTATCGGACGGCCGCGTTGTTTTTTAGCGAACGATTCGGAAGACAGCCGAAAGACGGATGGGGAACGTCTCACCGGGAAACGGCTTTCCAGGTCGAGTCCTATCTAAATTATCAGGGAAAAAAATTAACGAAGCGGTTTGATGCCAACAGTTACCTTTATTTATTAAAGGCACTGGATTCACATGACATTACGCGAAACAGAGGGACACTTCCGGGCACGCTGGCCAAGCTGAAAGTGCCGGTTTTAGCCGTTGGCTTTGAAGGCGATTCTCTTTATCCGGCGAAAGAAATCAGGCGGATGATTGATTTGCACAAGGGCTGTCAACCACTTTCACGTTTTTATAAAAGAATGACGAAGTACGGGCACGACGGCTTCCTTGTTGAATGCAATGAATGGGGCCATTGGCTTTCTGAATGGCTGGCGGAGATGTCCGACATAAGGCGTTAAAGAGAAGAGGGTTTCAATCAGTCGCTCTCGGGTGAGATCATCACAAGATGCGATCTACCGGCAGGCTGCGAGGCAAGTTATCAGTCGTTGATAATTATCGGCTGAAAATAATAATCAATTATTCCAGAATCCACTTTTTGGCATGCGGCCGGAGGTGGTTTTTTTTTTATATAGGGCAATAAAAACGGACGATCTCGGATAAAACCGAATTCATTGACTGATCGTTTTTTTTTTAATAAGCTTTAGGAAAAGTGAAGCAAAGATGAATAAATAAAGCGCCTCGGTTTAGATTAAGAATAGGAAAAGCCGGCCATGGGCCAAGCTGGAAGAACGAGAGAGAGGTGTAATGAGAAAGGCAAAGCGGAGGGGGGCGATATTCGTTTTTTATTTAAATAAAATATGGAGTATAATCATAATTAAAAGATCAGCCTATTCTCGGCTTTTGCGGCTTTATTGGGTGGAAAAACCGGTGGACATTGGTTGATATGAATTTAAATGATTTAATATAATAATGATAATAGATTGAGAATTATCTTCCCTTATGGAAGCCGTGCATAGAACATACGCATATATTGGAGGTAATCATTTATGGCTGCACCGGAATTAAAGATCGAGGATCTTCACGTTTCTATTGAAGGCAAGCATATCGTGAAGGGGTTTAATCTTGATATAAAAGGCGGAGAAATACATGCGCTGATGGGGCCTAATGGGACCGGTAAATCGACATTGGCTTCAGCGCTGATGGGCCACCCTAAATATGAAGTAACAAAGGGAACCGCGACCCTTGACGGTGCCAATCTGTTTGATATGGAAGTGGATGAAAGGGCGCGCGCGGGACTGTTTCTCGCTATGCAGTACCCCAGCGAAGTCAGCGGCGTCACGAATGCCGATTTTTTGCGGACGGCGATCAATGGTCGCCGCGGCGAGGGAAATGAAATCCCTTTGATGAAGTTTATTAAAAAGTTGGATAAACGGATGGAACTGCTTGGAATGGACTCGTTTGTTTGCAGAGCGCTATTTAAATGAAGGGTTTTCAGGCGGCGAAAAGAAGCGCAATGAGATTCTTCAATTAATGATGCTTGAACCAAAATTCGCCATTTTGGATGAAATCGACTCCGGTCTTGATATCGATGCATTGAAATGGGTGGCAAAGGGCGTCAATGCCATGCGTTCTCCTAATTTCGGCTGCCTGATCATTACCCACTACCAACGCTTGCTGAACTACATTAAACCGGATAAGGTGCATGTCATGATGAACGGGCACATTGTCAAATCCGGCGGACCGGAACTGGCTCTCAAGCTTGAAGAAGAAGGCTATGACGGCTTGAAAGAAGAACTGGGCATTCAAGATGATGAGACGGTGGAAGCCTGATTTCGGTGCTCGGCAGATGAAGACGGCGGAATTTAATGAGGTAGGAGGGATTTTATGTCGACACAGGTAAAGAGTCTGCCGTTTGACGCAGACTTCATTTCTAATTTTTCGAAGCAAAGAAAAGAGCGGAATGGTTTGCGGCTCTTCGAAATAAAGCATTTCGTCTGGCAGAAGAACTTCCTTTGCCAAAACCGGAAAAAACAAGAATTTCAGATTGGAATTTTACGGACTGCGACTGTCAGCCTAAAGGGACTGCTGCTATGTCACTTGAGGATCTGCCGCAGGATATCAGGAATCTTGTCGGCGGCAAAGAGCAGCCGGGGTCGGGGAATGTGCTTGTTCATCACAATGGTGAAGCGGTGTACAGCCATTTATCGGAGGACTTGAAAGATAAAGGTGTGATCTTTGCTGATCTAAAGACGGCCTTGCACGATCATGGAGATCTGGTAAAAAAATATTATTTTAAGGCCAGTCGATTGAATAAACATCGTTTAACGGCGCTGCACGCCGCTCTGGTGAACGGCGGAACTTTTTTGTATATTCCAAAAAACGTGATAGTGAATGAGCCGATTCAGGCAATTTATTTTCAGGATGCTCCGTCTTTCGGCCTTGTGAGCCACACACCATTGTCGTTGCTGAAAGCGGCAGTTCCGCTGCTTATGTCGAAAACTACTTGTCGAATGATACGGTAGGCGAAGGGATCGCCAATCTGGTAAGCGAAGTGTTTGTCGGCGAAAACGCTCAACTTAAATTCGGGGCTGTCGACTGTTTTTCAAAAGAAGTGGTGACCTATGTGAACCGCGAAGGCCTTGTTCAGTCATACGGCAGGTTGGAATGGGCGCTTGGCCAGATGAATGACGGCAATACCGTTTCGGAAAATGTGACTGATCTAACTGGACAGGGCGGGTCTGTTGATACGAAAGCGGTCAGCGTCGGCCGAGGCAGGCAAAGGCAAAACTTTGACAATTATGTTCGGCACGTTGGCAAAGGGACGGTCAGCCGCATGATGATTCGCGGAGTCCAAAAGGACGCCTCCAATTCTATATTTAATGCCCGCACAAAAATTGAACATGGTGCTTCAAAAGCGGATGGCGAACAGGCACAGCGTGTGCTGATGCTGAGCGACGACGAGCGCGCGGAGATGCCAATCCTATTTTGCTGATCGATGAATATGATGTTGTTGCCGGACATGCAGCATCAGTCGGACGCGTTGATCCGCTGCAGCTCTACTATTTAATGAGCCGCGGCATTCGCCGGCCGGAAGCGGAACGGCTGATTGTCAATGGCTTTCTTACTCCGGTAGTCAGCCAATTGCCGATCGAAGGGGTACAAAGACAGCTGCGCGATCTAATAGAAAGGAAGGTACGCTGATGGACGTAACCAGCATTCGCAATGATTTTCCAATTTTGGATCAGGACGTAAACGGGCATCGCCTTGTCTATTTAGATAATGCAGCGACTTCGCAAAAGCCGCAGTCAGTGATCGATACGCTCGTTGATTATTACAGAAACTATAACTCGAATGTTCACCGCGGTGCCCACACCCTCGGTACGCGCGCGACGGATCGCTATGAAGAAGCCCGCGAAAAAGTACGCGCTTTTCTTGGTGCAGACAGCACGCACGGAAGAAATTTTTTTACAAAAGGAACGACCAATTCCTTGAATATGATCGCTTACGGCTATGGCAGGGCAAATTTAGCTGAAGGCGATGAAATCGTGATCACGCCGATGGAACACCATGCCAATCTTATTCCTTGGCAGCAGGTGGCCGGTGTGACGGGAGCAAAGCTTAAATATGTACCGATGCAGCCGGATGGCACTTTGCGTTTGGAAGACGTTGAGGAGACCGTGACAGATAAAACGAAGCTGGTTGCCTGCGCACATGTCTCCAATGTGCTGGGTACCGTGAATCCTGTTAAGGAGATTGCCAGGATCGCCCACGCGCACGGTGCAGTCATGGTGGTTGACGGCGCGCAAAGTGTGCCGCACATGGCGGTCGATGTCAAAGATTTAGATGCCGACTTTTTTGCCTTATCCAGCCACAAGATGCTGGGGCCGACCGGTGTCGGTGTTTTGTACGGCAAAAAGGCGCTGCTCGAAGCAATGGAACCCATTGAAACAGGCGGTGAAATGATATGAAGTCGATTTTTACCACGCAACGTGGAAAGAACTTCCCTGGAAGTTTGAAGCGGGTACGCCGATTATTGCCGGCGCTATCGGTCTTGGCGCGGCCATCGATTATATTAATGATGTCGGCATAGACAATATACATGCTCATGAAAAAGTTTTAGCAGATGCCGCTTATGATTTGCTGACGAATATGAAAGGTGTGACGGTATACGGACCGAAAGAGAGAGCCGGCCTGATCACTTTCAATCTTGAAGGCGTCCATCCTCATGATTTGGCAACGGTTCTTGATATGGAAGGCATCGCGATCCGTGCCGGACACCATTGCGCGCAGCCGCTGATGAAATGGCTGAATGTAACGGCAACTGCACGGGCAAGCTTTTATCTGTACAATACTATTGAAGAAATTGAGACGCTGGGAAAAGGAATTAAGAAAGCGAAGGAGTACTTTGGACATGTCTTCTAGAAATTTAGATCAATTGTATCGCCGGGTGATTATGGATCACTATAAGCATCCGAGAAATCGCGGAACGCTTTCTGAAGACGGCAGTGTCGTTGTCAATATGAACAACCCGACATGCGGAGATAAGATTCAAATTCATTTGAAACTGGATGGCGATAAAATTTCCGATGTCAAATACACTGGAGAGGGCTGCTCGATCAGCCAATCTTCCGCATCGATGATGACCGAAGCGATCAAAGGGCTGACGATCGATCAGTTCCATAAGATGGCATTCGTTTTTTCCGAAATGGTGCAGGGCAGGGATTACGATGAAGACATCGAACTCGGCGACGCCGAAGCTCTTCAAGGCGTGTCGCAGTTTCCGGCGCGGATCAAATGCGCGACGCTCGCCTGGAAAGCGATGGAGAAGGCGCTGCGCGAACATGAAACGCAGCACCAGAGTCATTGATTATTAATTGATAAATAATGGATAGAATAAAAATAATTTTTTTAAGGAGGCGGTTGATTCATGGCTCAACAATTGCCTGAACTTGATGAATACAAGTATGGTTTCAGTGAAAGAGATGTGTCGGTCTTTCGCACAAAACGAGGCTTGACCGAAGATATTGTAAGAGAAATCTCGAGACAAAAAAATGAACCTGAATGGATGCTGAATTATCGCCTTAAAGGATTGAACCATTTTTATAAACGGCCGATGCCTACATGGGGAGCCGACTTGAGCAAGATCAATTTCGATGATCTGGTTTATTATATTAAACCTGTGGAAAACCAGGGTCGTTCATGGAACGATGTGCCGGATGAAATCAAGAACACGTTTGATAAACTGGGGATTCCGGAAGCCGAACGTAAATATCTGGCCGGTGTTTCCGCCCAATACGAATCGGAAGTTGTCTATCACAACATGAAAGCTGAATTGGAAAAAGAAGGCGTCATCTTTATTGATACCGATTCTGCCGTTCAGGAACATGAGGATTTGCTGCGCAAATATTTCGGTAAAGTTATTTCCTATGCCGACAATAAATTTTCGGCACTTAACGCCGCTTGCTGGTCGGGCGGATCCTTTGTTTATATTCCAAAAGGGGTTGTCTGCAAAACGCCGCTTCAGGCTTATTTCCGAATTAACTCGGAACGGATGGGTCAGTTTGAACGGACGCTGATCATTGTCGATGAAGGGGCTTCCGTACACTACGTCGAGGGCTGCACGGCACCGGTCTATTCAAACAGTTCGCTGCATAACGGTGTAGTTGAAATTTACGTCCATAAGAATGCCTACTGCCGTTATACGACCATCCAGAACTGGGCGAATAATGTTTATAATCTCGTCACACAGCGGGCGATCGTCGAAGCAGGAGGAACGATGGAATGGGTCGACGGCAATATCGGCTCGTGCGTGACGATGAAGTATCCGTGCTGCGTGCTTAAAGGGGAGGGCGCGCGCGGCAACACACTGACGATTGCGATCGGCGGCAAAGGGCAGAATCAGGATTCAGGGGCGAAAATGATTCATCAAGCACCGAATACGTCATCGACGATCGTGTCGAAGTCAATTTCTAAAAACGGCGGGAACGCGACTTATCGCGGCATGGTGCACTTTGGCAAGAATGCGAAAAATTCGCGGGCGCATGTCGAATGCGACACACTGATCATGGATGATAAATCGACTTCGGATACGGTGCCTAGCAATGAAGTCCTGAATAAGGACATTTCGCTCGAACATGAAGCGAAAGTATCGAAAGTCTCTGAAGAACAGCTTTTCTATCTGATGAGCCGCGGTTTGACGGAGCAGGAGGCAACGGAAATGATCGTCATGGGCTTCATCGAGCCATTTACGAAAGAGCTGCCGATGGAATACGCGGTCGAGATGAACCGACTGATCAAATACAATATGGAAGGTTCAATCGGATAACAAGAAAAAACATATATAGGCTATTGCCATCTTCAAAGCAGGTACCTAGGTGCCTGCTTTTTTGCCGCCTCATTGACTAGCGTCAGTCAAGCAGAAAACAGTCCGGATTCAGTCATTTAATGCTGGAAGGGGTAAGCGGCGTGCTTTTACGTCGTACAGTGTCCACTGGCTCTAATTTTTGCGGTTCATATCATCATGAAACAGCGATAAACAACAGTAACTGAATTGTAAAAGAATTGACATATTTGATTTCGGATCAATATTTATAGTTTCTTTACAATTTGCTAAAATTTTTATATAGGGTGAGTGAAGCATGTCCTTTGACACCTAAGTGCCAGGGCAGGCGGAGGGTAGCGCGATCGGCCTATACACAGCATACTTTGTGTCAGGTTTCTTTCTTTAAACTCATTTGAAAGCGCTTTAATATATTTGATTACTAGAATTCAAGTTTTTATGCAGCAAAGGGGGATTTAAAAATGAACTTCGCAAAAGTTATCTTTATGGGTGTATTGTCGGCAGGATTAATGTTTGGGATTGGTCACAGCGCTTTTGCTGACGGATCGCAATCATCGAATACGGAAGCCAATGTGACATTTCAAGCTGGAAATGACGCGCCGATTCTAAATAATGTGCCGGATGCCTGACTTTGGCACACAAACGCTTTCTTCGCAGATTCAAGACTACACGCTAAATTCCGGAACGAACCATACATTGACCGTGACGGATAACCGGGGAACCGGCGCCGGCTGGGAAGTGACCGTTCAAGCGGATAAGCTTCACACCGCGTCGGGAAAAATGCTTGATGGCGGTAATATTATTATTGATCAAACACAAAATATTAACGGCAATGGAAGTGTAGCGACTGCGCCGGATGTTGCCGAGTCTATTACAGCAGATACTTTTGATATCAACGGCAATCCTGTGCCGGCAGAAATTGTCGGAGCCAAGGCCGATAACCACCAAGGGATGGGCACGTGGGATATCAACTGGGCCGACAGCAACATT
This sequence comes from Terrilactibacillus sp. S3-3, assembly GCA_030437565.1. Taxonomy (GTDB): domain Bacteria; phylum Bacillota; class Bacilli; order Bacillales; family Sporolactobacillaceae; genus S3-3. Next base: position 2,610,290 of record CP129291.1, on the reverse strand, counting down.
CACTTGAAAATCAATCCAGGCGAGGCATACAGCGGACAAGCTTACACGGCGACCATTACTTGGACGCTGAATGATACGCCGCTGCAATAGTTCGTTTTAAAGAAAACTTGGCGATTGGCAAGCCGTAGTAGGCGCAGACAGAGCCTTAGTTGCACTTATACTTTATTCCGCAGGTTTTAAATTTTTTTTAAAGTATAAAGAAAACTTGGCGATTGGCAAGCCGCAGGCGCCGGGCAGAGCCTTAGTTGCACTTATACTTTATTCCGCAGGTTTTAAATTTTTTTTAAAGTATAAAGAAAACTTGGCGATTGGCAAGCCGTAGGCGCGTGCAGAGCCTTAGTTGCACTTATACTTTATTCCGCAGGTTTTAAATCTTTTTAAAGTATAAAGAAAACTTGGCGATTGGCAAGCCGCAGGCGCGGGCAGAGCCTTAGTTGCACTTATACTTTCTTAAAGTACAAAAAAGTTTAATGGCATGATCATAGGGATGGCGGGGAGATCGCTCATGAATAAAATCAAGTCGATTTTGATAATAGTCGGTTGCTTCTTAGTTTTTTTTTTGGGCACCGACGAATGCTTCTTATGCCGACCAAACGGCTTTTTCTGTTAGAGCATTGATTCCAAACAATCAATTGGATAAGCGTCAAACCTATTTTGATTTAAAGATGAAGCCGCAGCAAAAACAAGTGATTCAAGTGCGGGTCGATAATCTTTCGAATAAAAAAATAACGGTTATTCCATCGATCACGAACGCGTCGACGACGATTTACGGCGACATCAATTATACGGATCAAAAAGCCAAGCCTGACAAGAGCATGAGGGTTCCGCTCTCGTCTGTCGCAAAAACCGCCAAATCCATCATGTTGAAGGCCCATGAGTCAAAGATGCTGAATATTCATATCGTGATGCCGAAAAAGAAGCTGGACGGTGTGATTCTGGGCGGCATCCACTTTCAAAAAAAAAAAAGCCGATCCGTCCGAAAAAAGGACAAGTCGTTCGACCATTCAGATTCAAAATCAATACGCTTATGTGATCGGACTGGAATTAAATGAAGGACAAGCCGTTCAGCCTGTTCTTCATTTTAAAACGATTAAAGCGCATGTCTTTAACAACAACAAGGTTGTGACGGTCAATATCCAAACAGCGCGGCCGTGATTGTCAGCGGCTTATCTGTTAAAACGCAAATTATGGACAGCTCGGGAAAAGTTCTGCAAACCGATCAAAAGAAAAACATGCGGATGGCGCCGAATTCCAATTTTGATATGCCTGTCGTTTGGAAAGCGGCAGAAATGCAGCCGGGGACATACCGGATGAAAATTTTGGCCAAAGCCGGTGGCAAGCACTGGTCGGCGGACAGGGCGTTCGTCATTAAAAGCGGGGAAGCGGCCGTCGTCAATCAAAGTACAGAGAAAACGGAGGCTTCAAAATTTAATTATGGCTGGATTGGAGGAGCTTTCCTGATTTTACTGGTTGCCGCCGTTTTTTATTGGCTTGGAAAAAGACAAAGAAACAGAAAGTGAAGGCAGTGACAAAGGATGATTAAAAAAGAGATCATCATAATTCCTTTACTGCTCCTTTTAATATCGGCTGTCGTTTTTTCTGTGAACGCGCGGAGTGTTTTTGCCGACTCGCCGCCGCCCGTCGATATGGATCCGCTTTCAGTGACGCATCAGCCGAATGATTTTAGCGGCGGGACGGTGACGCTTAATTGGAGTGGAACAGCAAACGTCGCCAATATACTTGATATTTCCAATAAAACGTATAGGATTCATTTCACGCTTCCTGAAGAATTGCGTTATTTAATGAGTGACCAAACAACATTTAAAAATCATATCACGGCGTCCTATCAATATCCGAATATCAGCCTGCTGGGCCTGATTACCGGATACGGAACAAAAACGGTGGACAGCGGCGATATACAATTGGATCAGAGTTCGGGTGATATTTCTTTTCCCGTCAGCTATGATTTTATCGGCTTATTGAATCTCCTGGGAACGATCAATGTGTCACATACATTGACACTGTATTTGGGGCAAATGGGGGTTGAAAAACTGCCGCCCAATCCTGACAAAAAATTGACGTTTACCAGTTCGGTTTTGGGCGCATCCTCTTCCGTCGTGCTGCCAACCTGGTACCGGACACTCGGGATTCACCTGAAAGATCCGAGCGAGGACGAAAACGGTCTGATCACGATTCCGGTCGGCAACGACGGCCAGCCATTTGAACCTTTAAGCGATGTTAAAGTGACCGATGAAGAGACCGGTGAAATCATACCTGACGCAACCGTGACCGTAACGAAAGACGAAATGAACAGCGGTGACAATTTGTGGCTGGCGGGCGATTATCAGCTGACTTATCACGCGGTGGACAGCTACGGAATCAGCGCCGATCGCACCGTCACGGTGAGGACGGTGCCGGGAGATTTGTCATTTGCCAGTGTGCCGGACACTATTACTTTTGCCAATACGGTCATTTCTTCAGCTGTGCAGCATATTCAAAGAAACAGTACCGCCGACCTCTCGATAAGCATTCAAGACTTGCGTGGGCAGCCAGATGGAAAATGGTCGCTGTGGGTGAGTGCGACGCCGCTGACAAATGGGGACGGCAAAACATTGCAGTCCGGAACATTATCCGTTTATGGGCGATCCGAATGATTCGTCTCAAATAACCGCTCATTTAACAGACGGTGCAAGTCAAAAAGTGGTTAGTGGAACGACCGAAGCCAGTGATCAAGGCGAAAAAAAACGATCACATGGGGAAAAGACAGCGGCCCGCTGCTGCAAGTCTCACCAGGTGACGCTTATGCCGGAACATACAGCAGTGATTTAACATGGACATTAAGCGATGCACCTTAATAATAGTCATATACGGATCGTGCAGAAGTCAGGTCTGTCTGAAGAAGCGAGCAAAGGAACGGATAAAAGGGGGCATAGCCGAGGGTTTAAACTATCCAATCAGGATTTCTTAAACCCTCGGCTGTTTTTTAATGCATATTCTGAAAAATCGACTCATATTTTCGCAGCAGCGAGCACTTCGCCCGCAGCTTGAGAAAAAAAAGTCGGGCGGCTTCTTTCATCTCTGATTCAGTTGTCGTTTCACCAAAAGAAAGACGGATGAGCTCCCTTGATTCACTTTCCGTCCGGCCCATGGCCAGCAGCGTCGGCGAGGGATGATGCGCCCCGGTCCCGCAGGCGGTTCCGGTTGCAATCGCCAAACCGCGGCGATTAGCGGCAAGCATGATTTGCTGGCCTTCGACACCCTTGATTCTGAGTGCGAGGATATGCGGCAGCTGATCACTTTTAGAAGCTTCGATAATAAATGGGACATGCTGCTTGTGCAAACCCGCAACAAAAGATTCTCTGAGGTTCCGGACGCGCTGTCTTTCTTTTTCACTGTTTTGGCTGCTTTCGATTGCGGCGGTGATAAAACTGGCAATGCCGGGCAGATTCATGGTGCCGGGGCGGAATCCATTTTCATGCGACACATTGGGCAAAAGCGGTTTGTATGCCGCTTTAGGGTTGACATAGCAGACGCCCACTCCTTTGGGGCCATAAATCTTATGCGCTGAAATCGCCAGGCTGGTGATATGCATCGCTTGAACATCGATCGCAAGTTTGCCGAAAGATTGCACGGTATCACAAATGAAAAAAATTTCTTTCCTTTGAGAAAGCCGCCGATAGCTTTGACATTCTGGATGGTTCCGATTTCACTGTTGACATGGCCGAGAGAGACAAGAATGGTATCCGGACGAACGGCCGTTTTAATTTGAGCGAGTGTCACATGGCCGTCCGCTGTTCTCGGCAAATAAGTGACTTCAAATCCTTCTTCTTCAAGTTTTTGAAAGGTTGAAAGAATAGAAGAATGTTCCCCTAAACTCGTAATCAAATGTTTTCCTTTATATAAGTGCGCTTTTGCTAATCCCTCGATCGCCAGATGGTTGCTCTCTGATCCTCCGGAAGTAAAATACAGCCCGTTTGGATCGGCGTTAAGCAATACTGCCAGTTTGCTGCGGCAGAAGCTGAGTAATTGCGAAGCCTGCGTGCCGTAATTGTGCGGGCTCATCGTATTGGCGAATACGTTTTTGGCAACATCCTCATAAGTATTCAGCGCATGTGAAGACATCGGTGTTGTCGCGGCATAATCAATCATAGATCATGATGGCTTCCTCCAATTTATCCCGTTTTTTTCTGGCCAAAATTTAGGACTTGCTATAAGTTTAATAATATGACAATATAGGTGTCAAGACATATGTAAATAAAGGTGATAAGAATGAAGAGCTATGAAGCGGATGTTGTTATCATCGGCAGCGGGCTCGCTGCGCTTTATGCGGCGTACAAATTGTCGGTGAAAAAAAAGCGTCATGATCATCACAAAGATGGAATGGCAGGCCAGCAATTCTTTCCTGGCTCAGGGCGGCATTGCAGCGACTTTCGATCAAAATGATGACTGGCATATTCATTTGGAAGATGCGCTGCGTGCGGGACGTTATCACAACAACCAAGCCGAAACCTCTTATCTCGTTAAAGAAAGCAGGGCTGTTGTCCGGAAGCTTATCGATATGGGCATGCCGTTTGATCGTAATAAAAACGGCCAAATTGAACTGGCAAGAGAAGGCGGGCATTCCGCCTCACGCGTTTTACATGCAGGCGGCGATGCGACCGGACGCGTGCTGACGACATTCATAAAATCTAAACTTAATCAAGATGTCACAATCCATGATCATACACAGGCATTTGACCTGATTGTCCATGGCGGCCGCTGCTTCGGCGTATGGGCAAAAAATCAAGATGACGAGCCTGTTATCTACAAGGCAAGGCACACGGTGATCGCAACGGGAGGAAGCGGGCATCTCTATGCACCATCGTCGGCTCACCCGGCTGTGACCGGAGACGGGCTGGCCATTGCTTACCGTGCCGGAGCGGCGCTGGCCGATATGGAGTTTGTCCAATTTCATCCGACGCTTCTGATCAAAGATGGCAAAGTATACGGACTCGTTTCGGAAGCGGTGCGCGGGGAAGGGGCCAAACTGATTAATCAAGACGGGCAGCACCTTCTCGCCGGCAAGCATCCGCTTGAAGATCTTGCTCCGCGCGATGTGGTTGCCAGAACGCTGTATGAAGCGCAGCAGACTGGGCTCGCCAAGCAGCTATTTGGATATTTCCATGATTGATCATTTTGCCGAGCATTTTCCGACGATCGCCCATCTGTGCGAAAAAGCGGGAGTTGACATTCATCAAGGGCGGATTCCCGTGTCACCGGGCGCCCATTTCCTGATGGGCGGCATCGATGTGACGCATGAAGGTCAGACGACGCTGCCGGGGCTGTATGCCATTGGTGAAGCGGCCAGGACAGGGGTTCATGGCGCCAATCGGATCGCCAGCCACTCGCTGCTTGAAGCGATCACTTTTGCGCAGGCGATGGCGGAAAAAATCATCGTGGAAGATGATTTCCCGATGTTTCCCGATTTGTTCGTGTCATTGAAGCCGGCTGTGCTCAAACTGCCGGCAAAGCACGACATCCAGCAAATGATGTTTAAATATGCGGGTATTTGGCGAAGTGAAAAGACACTGAAGCATGTGATCAAGTGGTGCGAATCCTGGGGGATTGATTTTGCCGACTGCGCAAATTTGGATATAACGAAAGCCGCGGCGGAACGTCTTGACATGCTGACGGTGGCCTGGCTGATCGCTACATCGGCGCTGGATAGAACAGAAAGCCGCGGCGGCCATATGCGGATCGATTATCCGAACGAGGAAGAAATCTGGCGGCAAAAGAGCATCATTCGTGAGGTGAGCAAAGTTGAACAATATTAAACTGCGTAAAGCGCTGGAATCTTTTTTTAATGAAGACATTGGCGACATTGACGTGACGAGTGAAACCATTTTTGAGCCGGAAGATCGCACGTCAGGGATTTATACGGCCAAGGCGTCCGGCATCGTGGCCGGTCTTTCTGTTGTCAGCGAAGGTTATCGTTTATTTGATCCGGATATTTCCGTTCGGCCTCTTGTCGGTGAAGGTGAATGGGTGGAAGCGGGTGAAGACATTTTAGCCGCGGAGGGACCGGTTCGCTCGCTTCTCAGCGCGGAAAGAGTGCTGCTCAACTTGCTGCAGAGAATGAGCGGAATCGCGACGATGATGACGAGTCAAGCGGTGGAGGCTTTAAAAGGCACAAAAACAAGAGTCTGCGATACGAGAAAAACGACGCCGGGGCTCAGAATGTTTGAAAAATATGCTGTGACGGTCGGCGGCGGGTTCAATCATCGCCGCGGATTGTACGATACGGTGATGATCAAAGACAATCATATTGCTTATGCCGGATCGATCGGTGAAGCGGTCAAAAAAGTCAGGAGCAAGATCGGCCATACCGTAAAAGTGGAAGTCGAAACAACTTCGCTTCACGAAGTCAGGGAAGCCGTTCAGGCGAAAGCGGATATTATCATGTTTGATAACTGTTCACCGGACGAAATCTGCCGGCTGGTTCAAGAAGTACCTGAGGATATCGTCACGGAAGCTTCAGGCGGCATTGATTTGCCGCGGCTGGCGGCATACGGCAAGACCGGTGTTGATTATATTTCGCTCGGCTGCCTGACACACTCCGTTCAGGCACTTGATATCAGTTTCAATCTCAAAGCGGTGGCCGTAAGTGACTGACGATTAGAATTCCGTTAACAGAAAAACTTGTTGATCTGATGAAAAAGGAGGTAGGCAGACTCTTGCAGCCCAAGATGAAGCCGAAACGATGAGTTTACTAGAAACTTTTTTGAAAGATACGCAAATCCCTGAATCTTATATGAATAAAAGCATTGAAGAATTGGCTGCTGAAGCGGCAAAGTTAAAAAAAGAACTGGGGGCGCGCGTGTATATCCCCGGGCATCACTATCAAAGGGAAGAAGTGATCCGTTTTGCCGATGATCGCGGCGACTCCCTGAAACTTGCTCAACTGTCCGCAAAAAAAAATAAAGCAGCTGAATATATTGTCTTTTGCGGTGTTCATTTCATGGCTGAAACCGCCGATATTTTAACGAGCGATGAGCAGAAAGTGATTTTGCCGGATATGCGCGCCGGCTGCTCAATGGCTGACATGGCCGATATTTATCAATTAGAAAGAGCATGGAAAATGTTTCAAGCCGTGTTCGGGGATACGATTATTCCGATGACGTATATCAATTCTACCGCAGCCATTAAGGCGTTTTGCGGACGGAACGGCGGAGCAATTGTGACGTCGTCCAATGCTGATAAAATGATGAAATGGGCCTTTTCGCAAAAGAAGCGGATTCTGTTTTTGCCCGATCAGCATCTCGGCCGCAATACAGGGGTGAAATTAGGATTGCCGTTTGAAAGCATGGTTGTCTGGAATCCGCTGGCCGATCAATTTGAAAGCGAAGTGAGCGATGAAACAAGGGTCATTTTATGGAAAGGCCATTGCTCCGTGCACGAAAAATTCACGGTCCAAAACATTGAAGCCTGCCGTAAAGCTGATCCTGGTATTCGTGTCATTGTTCATCCTGAGTGTTCTTATGACGTGGTCCGTCACTCTGATGACGCCGGTTCCACGCAATATATTATAAAAAACAATAGAGAATGCTCCCAAGGGATCGCACTGGGCGATTGGAACGGAAATGAATCTTGTCAATCGGCTGAAAAATGAACATCCGGAATTGAAGATTCGCTCGCTGAATCCGGTGATGTGCGCCTGCTTGACGATGAATCGCATTGACCTGCCGCACTTTGTCTGGTCACTTGACAGGCTGGCTAAAGGAGAACCGGCCAATGTTGTCCGGGTGCCGGAGGCCATTGCAAAGGATGCAATACTCGCACTGGGCCGTATGCTTGAACAATCTTAGAAAGAACTTTGTGGATTTAGCTACCAACGTAAATTATTTACAGTTGAAGATGTCACGAGAGGCTGTTTCCCCAGTCAAAAAGCTGGGGGAACAGCCTCTTCCGACTTTAAGGCATGGAGCCCAGGCTTGGGACAGGGATCCGAAATTCGCAGGCCGGCTTGGCCAACCGGATCGAAGCGCTAAACTGTAGGATCGAAGCGCTAAGCTGTAGGATCGAAAGGCTTAACCAGCTAAACTTCGGGCCTGCCTGAGACTTAACCTGTTAAAATCTAGAGGCATTCACCCGGCCTCATCCTATAAAGGAGCAAAAAACATTCTAACAAGCTTTTACTTAATGGGATGTGACTTTTACCCATTGTGACCGGTTGTTCTCAGATACATACATTTACCCGTAGTCTCGAGCAAAATACCGGTCAGTTTCGGAATTTTTACCACCGGTTTTGGTAAAATAGCTGTTTCACGCATTTGGCGGCTCACCGACAGGGCTGCGGCAACGACATTTTTTCCTATTGGACGGAAAACAATTGACGGTGTTAACAGACGGTGAATCACTTGACATTGTCCGCCGGCAAAGCAGTACAATAGAGGAAGGACTTTTTGGTTCTTTTTTAGACAAGCAGGGCATAGAATGAGCGAAAAATAATAGAATAATGGAATAGCTGTTATTTGGGAGGAGAGGTTTGCCTTGATTTCGCTCCATTTTTTTCATACAAATGATATACACAGCCATTTTGGAAATTGGGCGAGCCTTGTTCAGTATTTAAATCAGGAAAGAAGTCGCTTGAGAGTCGAAAATACGCCTTATCTCACCATTGACCTCGGCGATCATATGGACCGCGTCAATCCGCTGACGGAGGGATTGCTTGGCGCCGGGAACGTTCGGCTGCTGAACGAAGCTGGCTATGATTTTATCACGATCGGTAATAATGAAGGCATCACGTTTACAAAGGATATTTTGGATTCCGTGTACAATGGCCGGCAATTTGAAGTTGTTTTGGCCAATTTATATGATCAGGACGGTAAGAGGCCGGACTGGTGCCGTCCTTACGTCATCCGAGAAATGAACGGAGTGAAAGTAGGCCTCGTTGGTCTGACCGCTGCATTTCCTGTTTTCTACAGGCAGCTCGGCTGGAATATCCGCGATCCTTTTCTGGAACTCAAACCGATTGTCGAGTTTTTGAAAGAGGAAGCCGATGTGGTTGTGCTATTGTCCCATGTTGGGCTGCCCTTTGATGAACGGGTAGCGGAAGAACTGGACGGCATTGATGTCATTTTAGGTGCGCATACACACCACGTCTTGAAAAGGGTCTGCTCATCGGTTCAACATTGATTGCACAGACCGGAAAATACGGCCAATATGCCGGTCATGTCGTGATTGACTATGACGAGAAGAAACATGCGGTTGTCCATAAGACAGCCGATATTGTTCCTTTGAGGGAAAAATCCGATGAAGTGACGGAAGAAACCTTAAAAGAATTGCTGGCTGAAGGAACGGCAAATATGCAACAGGTCGTCGCTTCGCTGGATCATGATCTGACTGTTGACTGGTTCCATGAAAGCGAACTGCCGCAGATGATGGCGGATGCGCTGAGAAAATGGTGCAAGGCGGATATCGGCTTAGTGAATGCCGGTGTCATTTTGGGTGAACTGAAAGCGGGGCCGGTGACGCAATTTGATATTCACCGAATCTGCCCGCATCCAATCAATCCATGCCAGGTGTATAACCGGCAAGGAAATCATTTCGATGGTAAACAAGGGTCAGCAGAAATTTTTCCAAACCTATCAATTGATTGAAAGTCGGATTTCGGGGAAAGGTGATTGGCAAGCTGATTTTCAGCCATCTGACTTACAGGCTGTCCTCAGCCCTCGGAGTGCCGCAAGCCGTCGATGTCAAGGTCAAGGGAGAGCCGATTCGTTTGGAAAAAAAATACAGCATCGGAACGACGGATATGTTCACATTCGGCACTTTTTTACCGCCGATCGTCAAAGCCAGGCAGCGCTTTTATTTGCCGGAGACGCTGCGCGATCTATTGGCCTGGCGGATTAAGCAATTAAATTAGCGGGCGTTATCTATTGTTGGCGAGGATACCGCCACTTCACAAGTGGCGGTATCCTCGCCGTTTCACTCACGTTAGGGATTAAGTGGCGGTAATTGACTAGGCACGAATCCCGCTCCATTTCCATATGCTATGGGTGGAGGGAGTGATGAACGTTGGTAGAAATGCAGCCTGTTATGATTGATAACGTTCCTTTTACGGCTGTGACGGTTAAATTGCCGCAAACCAATCTGATGGCTATTTACAACGAGAGAGGTTATATTATGTGCGGAGCGCTCGATGTCGGGCTGCTAAATGAGAAACTGGCGGATCGCGGAATCATTGCCGGCCGGGCCGTCGGCGTCAGAACATTGGATGAACTGCTCACGGCGCCGCTGGAATCGGTGACATTCGCCGCTGAAGCGCGCGGAATCACAAAAGGGATGATCGGAAGAGACGCTTTGCTGAAGATGGTTTAAGGCAGGAATGTAAAATATATATTCAAGCGGTGCCGCCGGTATTATTGCTGAAAAAAGCACTTTTAATCCCCTTCTTGCAAGCATATACATCTTGTGAAGGGGGTTTCATGATGTTTAAACCCAGCAGACGCTATCGGCGGCGCACGCTGCCTTTTTTAGACATGTTTTCATGATATCGCTCATCTTGTTCATGCTTTTTACGGCTTGGGGTCTTTGGATGATTAACGAACAAATGAAGCCGCCGCTTTTAGCCATTGCTTCGACGCAGGCTGAGCAAACAGCACTTATGCGATCAACTACGGGATAGGCAAAATAACGATAAAAAATATGGAAGACGGCAGCGATCCCAACAGCAAACCTAATATTGATATGAATAAAAACTTATCAAAACTTATAACGATCAAAAAGAAGTCAGCGACTATAGTTTGAATACGGCGGAAGTCAATCGGGTAAAGGTAGAAATGACCAATCGTATTTTATGGTTTCTGAGAATGGTCGAAAAAGGTAAAATTTCGCTGACCAATGGAGAACTCGATGATTTAAAATATAAAGAGCCAGAAAATTCAGATGGCATCGTTGCCGATATCCCGCTCGGACAAGCGACGAACAACGCTCTGCTCAGTAATTTGGGACCAAGAGTACCGGTACGTCTTGACGTTGTCAGCAATTTAAATACAGATATCCAACAATCTGTAAAACGGGTCGGAATTAATAATACTTATGTGAGTTTAGTTTTGCATGTCAAATTAAATGTGAATGTGATCATTCCCTTTGCGGTGAAGACCGAGCCGATCGAGCAGAATATTCCGATCGTCACTGAAGTGCTGCCAGGCAAAGTGCCGTATTTTTATAGTCAAAGCGGAAGCGGGAGCGTCACGCCGTCCTTTCCAATTGAAAATCCGGATACAAAGAAGAAAAACAATGAAAAGTAGCAGTGCCCAATGTTCTTTTATGCTCCAATTAAGGGTTAGGCCGAGGCTCTTAGGGAAGAGCTAGCGCAGCTTCGCTCTATCCCTGGCTTCCCATAATCTTAATAGCGGATAGGGATCAAATGAAAATTCCATTTTGCCATTGTCGCGATAAATGCCATAATGCAGATGCGGCGGAAACTTGCCCTGCGTTCCTTTTGGACCATAGCCTGAACTTCCAACATAGCCGATCACTTGACCGGGTTTAGTGACAGTGCCTTGGTGAATGTGCGGCGCGTAACCGTTCAGGTGGGCATAATAATGATACAATCCTTCCGGGTCGCGGATGCCGATCCGCCAGCCTCCGTATTTGTTCCATCCGATCAATTCAATCACACCATAGGATGTGGCTCGGACGGGAGCACCGTAATCGGCGAAAATATCCGTTCCTTCATGGATGCGGCGGCCGCCCCATCCGCGGCCTGCTCCCCAACTTGATTTATAATCGAAGCGTCGATCGAATGACACCGGAAAAGCATGCCCTACCAGATGAGTGGTGTTAAAATGATCAAAAAGACGAGAAAATTCGGAAATGATTTCAACTGCTTTCCCGCGATGATAATAATTCCATAAAGCAATTTGATTATTTTGCCATCCGGGACCGCTCTTTGTCAGTGCGTCAGCAAGAGTGAATAATCGATCCTCCTGATCGGACAAACGTGCTTTTCCGTCGCCGTTTCCGTCTTTGCCTTTGCCGTTAAACAGTGCAATGGTTAATGGATGATCATCATCATTTTGGTTGGGATTCAGCGGTCCGGCCCACACCTTTTTATCCATCTTTATACTAATGAGGGAAGTCGATTTTGAACGATGGATGTTCCGTTCATATTGATCACAGCCGGCAAGAATCGTCCATGGAATGCCGGTCAGCGCGGATGTTTTTAAATAGAGCGCTTTTCGTTCTTTTGCGAGCGAAGCCGTGCCCGCTTGCTTCGCATTGGCTAAAGATGCAAAAGGAATAAAGCAAATGGTGAGCAGGCACAACAAGCGTGATAAGTGTCTCATTTGTTCGAGAGCCCCTTCCTTTTTTATTTTTTTTTAAGAAGTATTAAAATTCAGTTAGAATATTAGTCCGTACTGTCAAGACGGGCTTAAACCCGATTCGGCATATTTTCTAAATAACTGTTATAATAAAAATTGATGAGCGATCCATCCGATCCTCGCCACCGACATGAGCCGATCATGCAGCCCTGAAGCTTAGACTTAGATGTACAGAGCGAAAGGCTCTATTCTTTTTATAGAATGACCGTTTCTGAATGTTTGTTGCTTGGTACATGTTGGATCATCGATCATTCATATTTGAAGAAAGGGGAACCCAGAATTGGCAAAAGAAATGATTGCCGTAAACCATCAACATTATGAAATTACTCAGAATGTGCGCGGCGGATGGAATGAAGAAGCTTTTCGAAAAAGATACAGCGAGATATTAAATAAATTTTGATTATATTGTTGGCGACTGGGGCTATGATCAGCTCCGGCTCCGCGGTTTTTATGACGATCACAATCGCAAGGCTTCTTTTGACACCAAAATCAGCACGCTGGCCGATTACATTTATGAATACTGCAATTTTGGCTGTGCTTATTTTGTATTAAAGAAAATCCCTGAATCTAAGCGGAAATAAAAAAGGGCATCCGCGTTTTGCAGGCTTTTGAGGGAAGTGCCGTGCATTCAAGGCTCATGCCAGCTTCTTAAGGCGGCATGAGCCGGGGCGCGTTTGCCTGCCCCGGCTGCCCAGCCTTGCAATTTTAATGTTATTGATCGGCTTGATCATTGAACGGGTCTTTGGTCCCCTCGTCGTCTTCGTCATGGGGATAGTGAGACTCGGGAAATATCCGCGGCTCGTTTTCATGAAGGGTCCGATTTTCATAGGCAAAAGGACTGGTATATTGCTGACCTTCTTCCCAAGGTGTTTCTTTGTTCTTAACTGGTTCAAACTCCTTGTCGTTTCCTTTGACGCCAAATGATCCTTCAGGAAACTCTTCAGTCGCCAAAAAAAACGTCTTTGATCTTCAACATTGCTAAAGTCTGTGTAGTGTTCATTTTTTTTTTTTGGCTCATCTTATCACCTCCTAAGTTTCACGATTAGTTTGAGCTAATCCCCGGCATTTTATCCCGCATTAATGGGCAGTAAGACTCCCACTTTATGAAGTTTCACTTTATCATTTTCAGTGCAGGGGATCTGGCGGAGCGGCATGGAAGATGGGCAAGAAATAAAGAAATTAGACGTCTTGTCTGTACCTTGTTAAAATGATAAAAAAGGAAAAGAAGGGAATACCATGTACTTTGTTGATCGGCAAAAAAAAATCAGCCAGACACTTGCCTATATGGATGACATGCTGGCATTATTTGAAAAAGAAACAAATTGGCAGTCGAGAGTAGAACAGCTGGCGCTTGAGCGACTAGCGCAAAATATCATTGAATCGGTCATCGACGTCGGCAATCAGATGATTGATGGTTTTATTATGCGCGATCCGGGAAGTTATGAAGACGTCATTGATATTCTGGTGGATGAAAAAGTGATTCCAAAAGATCAAGGGGGCGGGTTTAAGACGGTGATTCAACTGCGGAAACCGCTTGTTCAACGGTATATGTTGATCGATCACCAGAAACTCCGTGAGACACTCGCCAAGCATATTCTGCCGTTGAAACAGTTTTCGAAGCATGTTGCCGGCTATCTGGAACAAGAACTGGGTCCAGTTTCGGCCTTTTCACCGGATAAGACTGAAAATGACTAACCTTTTATTTTGTTTGGGGGATTTATTTGATGTCAAAAGATTATGAAGGGTTTCTGATCGACCTTGACGGCACGATGTATCGGGGAACGAGGTGATTAAAGAAGCGGTTGCTTTCGTTAATAAATTAAGGGAAAAAGACTTTCGTTATTTGTTTGTGACCAATAATTCGACCCGGACACGGGAGCAGGTTGCCGGCGTTTTGTGTGATTTTGGCGTGCCAGCCACCGCAGAACATATTTTAACGACGAGCATGGCAACCGCTCATTTTATTAAAGAGCAAAAGAAGGATGCATCTGTATACTATATAGGGGAGCAAGGGCTCAGACAGGCGATGGAGGAAGCCGGACTTAAATATGAAGAAGAATGCCCCGATTTTGTGGTCGTTGGCATGGATCGAAAGGTGACGTATGAAAAACTTGCGAAAGCCTGTCTGGCTGTTAGAAAGGGTGCTAAGTTTGTGTCGACAAATCCCGATGTCGCCCTGCCCACGGAGCGGGGCTTTCTCCCCGGAAACGGATCACTCACAGCGGTGGTCAGCGTATCGACAGGGGTTCGTCCCGTTTTTATCGGCAAGCCTGAGCCAATTATGTTGAGCAGGCATTGAAAAAAATCGGCACAAGCAAAGGAAAGACGTTAATGATCGGCGACAACTATGATACAGATATTCTGGCCGGCTTGAGAGCCGGTGTAGATACCTGTCTCGTCTATACAGGGGTGACGTCAAAAGAAATGATCCGCTCGAAAAAAAACCATCCCACTTATGCGCTCGAATCTCTTAGCAGCTGGACATTTTGAATGGTTAGGGCAAACGGGGGTGATGGGCCAGCCGGCTGGATGCGGCAGCCGCAATTGCGCCGACAATATCATCGAGAAAAGTATGGCATGAGCCGGTCGATTTATCGTTTAAGATTTGCAAAATCCCCGGTTTCATTTTATCGATATAACCGTAATTGGTCAGCCCGATAGAGCCATAGACATTAACAATCGACAAGGCGATGATTTCATCGACGCCATAGAGCGGCTCATCTCGATTCAATATATTGAGCAGCGGATGATAGGCTCTCTGCAGAAAGAGAACGAGGTCTGCGAGGTGCTCGCATTTAACACCTCGGTCTTTCAGCCATGATCGGGCAATCCATTCCATCTGACTGTCTGTATTGCTCATAAAGTTCACCTGCCTTTGAATAGATTATGCCGCCCGGGCGCCGATTATTCGGTTCCTTCGTCATTTTTCAGCGGCTGTGCGCATACATTATGAAGAGAATGGATGCTGGCGGAGGGAAGAAAAAAATGAATCGAGAGTGGCTGTCCTTTGTTACTCGCGAGTATGGGCTGCAAACGGAACGCATGAACAGCGCCCGTCTTTTTTTTCAGCCTTTAAGCGGCTTTTATCACCAGGATATTGAAAATCTTTCAAGGGTCATTGATTATTTGCAAATGAATGGCAATCGGACGATCTGCCGGATGGAAAAAAAACAAAGAAGGGCGGCTGGTCACTGAATACGGGGGAACGAAAGGTGTCCTGATGGCTGCCCCGCTTTTAAGAGAAGGGGAGCGAGACTCAAGCGGCGCATATCTCGCGCGTTTCCACCGGCAAACATGGGGGGTTAATACCCAGCTCTTTCAGGAGTCGCCGATTTTTCATGGTACCGAATATTGGATAGAACGAACGGATGCACTCCAGAAACATTATGAAGCCGTTCTGGGAAAAAGCGAGAAAACGTTATTTGAAAAAATGTTTGCAGAAAATTATCCTTATTTTTCCGGAGTGGCTGATAATGCGATTCAATACATGGTCGATCTGAATTTGGATACACCCGAATCGGAAAATGCAGTGATTTGCCATTATCGGTTATCAAGCCATCAGCCGTTTATTCCGGAAAATCCGGCGGGATGGGTCGTTGATTTTCGTTCAAGGGATATCGCCGAATGGCTCCGTCAGTTGATATGGGTCCATGAGGATCGATCGAGCGGTGCGATTAGGCATTTTTTGTCCGATTATACCGCTGAGTTTCCATTGACCGCGAGCAGCTTGGCCAGAGTTTACGGCAGGCTGCTGTTTCCTCTTTCTTTTTTTTTTGTGTGTGCTGTGAAAATTATTTTGCCGGCGATGAACGAATGAGCCAGCATGTCTTAATCAATACGTTGAAAAAAAATGTAGAAAAAGCCGGAGATGTTGAAGCGGTGTTAAGAATGCTGGCGGAGCAAACGGATTTTAAAATCCAGTCGGTTGAGTGGCTGGTTTGATAAGAGAAGACCGGCGGCCGGGAATTCAAGCTGGCGGATCGGTGCGGCGGGCTTCATTTCCCACCTGCCTAATTGAAATCAGGCCGTTATTCCATGATCCCTAGCCTGAGGTTCAACAGGTTAGGCCTCGGGTTCAACAGGTTGAGATTTGTAAAAAATGAGTGCTCTGCCCGGACATTGATTGTACAAAAAAAAAAAAAACGCGCTTACCGGTAAATGGGAGGCAAGCGGCGGGAATCGTCGTTTCAAAAAACTTGTTCAAGTTCCTTTACACCAGGAACGTTTTCAAGCAATGCTCGTTCAATGCCGGCTTTCAATGTGATGGTTGAACTCGGGCAGTTGCCCGCATGCCCCGATGAGGCGGACGCGAACGATGCCGTCTTCGACATCAAGCAATTCTACATCTCCCCCGTCGCGCAGCAAAAACGGGCGAAGTTTTTCCAACACTTCTGCAACTTGATCGTACATTAAGCATAACTCCTTTCCTATCTTCTGGGTTCATTATAAAGGTTTTTTGGAAAAAAAGCCATTGTCTCGTTTTGCCGCTTATGTCAGTATTTATTTTGCTTTGTTCTCCGTTTTATGCAAGGTTTTGCGGACCGCCAAACCTACCCACGGCCCCAATCCGACATTCGGCCGTACTTTCCGGGCCGGCAGGGTGACGGGTAAAGAGAATACGGGTTTCCCTATTTAGAAGAGAAAGGATTAGGGTGGTGAACCGGGAAAGCTTTCCAATACCGTAAACCCGAACCGAACGGCGGGCGTTAAGTTGCACGAAAAAATGGTCCAAGATATAGTATAAAGGAGATTGCCGGATTCAGGCCGGTCAATTTAGATAACAATGGGACAGGAGGCAGGTAACGTGAAAATGACGGTTTACGGAGCTGAGGCGATTTGTGCAAGCTGCGCACAGGCTCCTTCTTCTATTGAGACGGCCGAATGGCTCAGAGCAGCTATCGGACGAAAATTTGGCGAGGAGATTAGAGTCCGTTACATAGATATTGATCATCCCGAAACCGAGACCGACCGGTTATTTTGTGGAAAAATCGCTCATGACGAGTACTTTTATCCCCTTGTTGTGGCGTGCGGAACAGTGATTGGAGAAGGAATACCAAGTCTCAAATCGATTTTTCGTTTTTTGGAACAGCACGGCTTTAAACCAAAACTGGAAAATTCGTGAGATCAATGGGAAAAATTTTCGAATGCAGACAAGTTGACGCTTTATCCTCTATGATTGTAGGATAAGGATGAGGTGAGCCCTAAATTGAAACCGCTTATTGAATTTTGTATGAGCAATCTGGCCGGAGGCTCGCAAAAGGCTTTTGAAATTCTTGATAAAGATCCGAATCTGGACGTGATCGATTATCCATGTCTTAGCCATTGCGGCCCATGCTATGAACATCTCTACGCTTTGGTGAACGGCGAGTTTGTTTCCGGTGAGACAGCTGATGAGCTTGTCAAAAATATTTATGCCTATCTTGACGAACACCCAATGTTCTAAATAAATGAGATAACCATAAGGCGCGAGGAAAAGCTTCCTGGCGTCTTTTCTTATACATATCAGTTAGCGGGGCCAAGCTGTACGGACTGAACCAGTGACGGAATGGTCATACCATGCTAAAATGAGAATAAAGTTTAAACGCTCAGGAAAAGTTTGATCGTAGGATCGACGGCCTCGGAGCAAACGAATGACGAAACCGAAAATTGAAGGAAGGAGGGGGCACGATGGATGATTTTCACCATACTTGGCCTTATGAACGAGTGATGAATGACCTTTATTTTGAGGAATGTCCCTTCTGTCATGCCTCGCCGGTCATGATTTCGATAAAAAAAGAAGCCATTAAGGGCGCTTTTGAAGGCATTAAAACCGAGATTATCATGCCGTGCTGCCATGAAAAGATAGCGGTCACCGGCATGGATAATGATTATATTTGGGCGGACAGACCGCTCCGATGATTGGAGAATAAAAGATGCTGCGGACATTACCCTTTACAAAAATGCACGGACTTGGCAATTGTTATATCTATCTTGACGGCGTGACTCATCATTTGGATATTCCTTCTTACAGTGATTTAGCGCGCCGCATATCTAATCCATATACAGGTATCGGTTCAGACGGGTTAATCATGATTTTGCCTTCGAAAAGAGCGGGTATCGCGATGCGCATATTCAATAAAGACGGATCGGAAGCCAAGAATTGCGGCAACGGGCTTAGATGTGTGGCAAAATATGCCTATGAACATCATCTTGTCGAAACGGAGCAGTTTACGATTGAAACATTGGGCGGAAATGTGCAAGCCAGCGTGCATCCGCAAAATGGCATTGTTGAAACCGTGACGATCGATATGGGCGCACCTGTTTTAGCAAGGAAAAAAATTCCCGTAGCCGGGGGAATTGAAGATCATCGCGTGGTGCGAGAACCCTTAACACTGAATGGCGAAAATTACCACTTCACGGCCGTATCAATGGGAAATCCCCACGCGCTGTTTTTTTTTGTCGATGACATTTCGAAAGCACCGCTTCATGAACTCGGGGCGGAACTCGCGGACACTTACCCTTTGTTTCCGGAGGGAGTCAACGTCGGCTTTATCCAGCCCGTATCCGATCGTGAAATTGAATACCGGGTTTGGGAACGCGGATCCGGCATGACGCAGGCTTGCGGAACCGGGGCATGTGCATCGGTCGTTGCCTCTATATTGGAGTCGCGGCTTAAAAAAGACAAAACGATCACTGTTCATCTGGCGGGCGGCGATCTAAGCATTGAATGGCAATCGGCGACCGACCACGTTTTGATGACGGGATCCGCCGTCACGATTTGTGAAGGCATTTATTTTGGATAATGAATGACTCGTCCGTGCGCTTAAAGAGGATCCGGCTTGCAGGGAAAATCGGCCGGAATAAAAGACGGACAGACCTCTTAATGCAGGCGCGTTGTGATGAATCATAAATCGAGATATAATGGGATTACAATAAAAAAAAAAAGGTTTTGTGAAAAATGATCTTGACAATTACGGAAGCAGCCAATTTTCGGATTAAAGAAATGTTAAAAGAAGAAGAAGGAGAAGGTCTTTTTTTGCGCGTAGGTGTAAAACGGGGGCGGATGCTCAGGTTTAACTTACGGCATGGGCTTTGATGATAAATTGCTGGAGGGCGATACGTCTATTGAAGGTAACGGCCTCAAAGTCGTTGTTGATAAAGACAGTGCTCCTTTGCTTGATGGCGTAACCATCGATTACAAGCAAAACATGATGGGCGGAGGATTCACTATCGACAATCCGAACGCCATTTCCACATGCGGATGCGGGCATTCATTTAAAACGGCCGACAATGCCGGCGAACCGGCGAAAAGCTGCGACTGCTGATTTCAATCGCAGTCTACCGGTCCCAAAGCAGGCGAACTTTGCAAACGGACAGTTGGATCGTGATAGGTATTTAAAGTCGACCTTCTCAGGCACTGCCCCCTGAGAAGGTTTTTGCCATGCCAAAAAACGAACGAAAAAAAAAAAAACCGACAAAATCTTCGAGTTTAAAGGAAAATCCGGCAATTTATGAATAAAAAAGCGGATATTCAACAGACTAATCTTGCACAATGAGTTGAAATGTTAAAAGAAAAGACATATTATAGGTAAAGGACATTATAGTAATCTTAATGCATTGAGATGTTTGTGAATTACTTTACAAAGTTTTCTTGAAAATTAACAATATTATTGAAAAGGTGGCTGTGATACTGTGAGTAAGCCTAAAATTCTGATTCTCGGCGCCGGATACGGCGGCATGATGACAACCGTTCGATTGACGAAAGAACTTAGTGCAAATGATGCCGATATCACGCTTGTCACAAGCACAATTATCATTATCAAACAACATGGCTTCATGAAGCGGCAGCGGGAACCATTCATCATGATCGCACGAGAATGTTGATCAAAAATGTGATTGATACGAATCGTGTGAACTTTGTTCAGGACTCAGTTGTGGAAATCAAAAAAGATGAAAAGAAGGTCATTCTGAAAAATGGCGAATTGACCTATGATTATCTTGTGATCGGGCTTGGCTTTGAATCGAATACGTTTGGAATTAAAGGCTTGGCTGAAAACGCTTTTGCCATCCGCAGCGTGAATACGGCCCGCAAAATTCGCGAACATATCGAATACAAATTTGCCAGCTACAATACGGATCCTAATGCAAAGGAATCCGATCTGACGATTGTTGTCGGCGGTGCCGGACTGAGCGGTATTGAATTTCTGGGTGAATTGGTCAATCGTATTCCGCAGCTTTGCCGCGAATATGATATCGACCCGCAAAGAGTCAAAATTGTTGACGTTGAAGGCGCTCCGCGTGTCCTGCCTCCTTTTGATCCGGAACTTGCTCAGTACGCTCACGATATGCTTGAAAGCAAGGGTGTTCAATTCAAACTTGACACTTTCCTGAAAGAAGCATCCCCTGAAGGTGTCAAAGTGCAAAAGAAAGGCAGCGAAGAGCTTGAAGAAATTAAAGCCGGAACGATTGTATGGACCGGCGGCGTCAAAGCCAGCCATATTCCGGAACAATCCGGCTTTGAAACAAATCGTGGAAAGGTTCCGGTTAATAGTGACCTGAGAGCTCCTGACGACGACCATGTTTTTGTTGTCGGCGACTGCGCGCTTGTTATGGATAAATCATCGGATCGTCCATATCCGCCGTCTGCTCAAATTGCCATCCAACAGTCTTACACGGCTGCCAAGAATTTAAAGCATCTCCTAAATAATGAACCTACGGAAGATTTTGTTTATAAACCAAAGGGTACGGTAGCTTCTCTTGGCCATAGCGATGCCATCGGTGTCGTATTTGACAAGAAGCTTAGGGAACACCTGCTGCGGCGATGAAAAAAGTCATCGACGACCGCTACTTATTATTGCTCGGCGGCGTGGGCCTGCTTCTGAAAAAAGGAAAATTAAATTTTCTTCAATAATAAGGTGAAACTTCAATCAGTGGGGACTTTCTTCTATCCCCCACTGATTGTTAGCTCTTGCCCACGGGTGTGGGTCACACAGACGTTGCCACAGGATGTGGCGCCTTTAGTCTCTGTTCCTAAGATCGGGCGTTTACGGGCAGTTACTCCCACCTATGCTTCTTCGAATTCATTGAAGCCTTGAGGTGGGAGTCTTACTGCCCGTTAATGCGGAATAAATAATGAAAAAAGCCGGAACGTTTTTTGTTCCGGCTTTTTTCGTGCTTTTTTTAGTAAACTTACGCCGCTTTCAATATACGAAGGGACTGATGTACACATCGGAATGTCCTGAAATGATCCGTTCATCCTCTGCATTATTTTGTCCTTTTTGGGCACTATAATGATTGAGAGTGTAAAAATTGAATCCAAAAAGATGGTTAAAACGCGTGATTATGGTGATTTTATTTGCTGCCGCTTCTCTTACAACATGTCATTCTTCGACAGAATGGAACATGTCCTATATTTGGAAAGCTGCACATAGTCAACATGCTTCTGCAAGGCAACTGAAAAAAGATGATAATTATGTTAAATCTGAATCAGAGCTTGCCTATGTCGCGGGATCAATAAAAAGTATGCTGAATTTGGAGCGCTATCCATCGCAAAAGGTCACTGCGACGGGATATACTGCAGGAATGGAATCAACAGGAAAAATGCAAAAGGATCCATCTTACGGTGTGACATATAGCGGTGTGAAAGTTCGCCGTGCTCTGTATTCAACGATCGCCGCTGATCCTAAAATATTTCCGATCGGAACAATACTCTTTATACCTGGATATGGATTTGGAGTTGTTGCGGACACGGGGTCGGCCATTAAAGGGCGTGTACTTGATCTTTATTATCATATCCGATGTGTATAAGCATTGGGGCAAGAGAAAAGTCAACGTCTATATCCTTAAAAAAGGAACAGGAAAATTAACGGAAGCAACATTGCAGCACTTAAATGAAGTGGAATCTCAGCAAGTGTTTCGCGAAAAGTAAATATTTGGTGGAAAGCGGGGTTGCATCCAGCACCCCTTTTTTATTTTTTTAAGGAGGTCACGAACGGGAAATAATCATCCATATTTTTTGCAGTTTATCTAAATGATCGGGATGTTCAAGAAGATCGTAAATAAAGTCGATCATGCCGTCGCTCTCCCGGATCCTTTCCAGCAGCTGGACGTCTTGAGGGCTTATATACGCAGCGCTGAATTCACTAACAGACGCGGATCGTCCCAGCAGAAAATCAGTTGAAACATCGAAAAAATCCGCTATATTAACGATCATTTCCGGATCAGGTTTCCGCGCGCCCGACTCATAGCGGCTTAATTGAACATTCGTGATCCGCAATTTTTCAGCCATTTTTTTTTTGTGAGTAATGACGTTTTTCGCGTAAATAACGAATGCGTGATCCAAGCATGTTTCCCATAGGAGGATAACCCCTGCTCTTTGAATAGTCTACGTAAATGGTAAATCAATGAAATTTTAACACGTTCTTTTTTTTTTACCGGATAGTTAATTGCCAAAAAGGTAATGGGTTTTGCGGATATTGAGAAAAAAAATGCTACAATTAAGAAAACTCATTACCAAAAAGGCAAGGTGGGTGCTCTAAGGTGATAACCGTTGATTTAAAGAAGCTGAGACGTTTGAGAAAGGCGCAGATGTCGCTTGAAGAGATGTCTTCAAAACTGGGTTATCATAGTCCGAACGGGTATTATTACTTAGAAACAGGGAGAAGTAAGATCACGGCGGAGACCCTGGCCAAAGCGGCTACGATATTGCGTGTGCCCATTGCAGAATTATTCACAGAAATAGATGACGAAAATGGTCTTTAATCCGCATCGGCCTTAGCCAGTCTAAGGCTTTTTTCTTTTTTATTAGAATTTGAAAACCATTTGAAATGCAGATAAAGAATTTAGGTTAAAATATGTTCAGAACCTATGAAATTGCGGATTCGAATGATAAACTAGGTTCATGGAACTTATGACGTTCTACATAGGATACGGAACGGCCTACATGCTGTTTTGGATTTGCTATTTCCGAAAGGGGTTATTTCAAAGTGTGCGGATTTTGTGGTTTTCTCACAAACGATAGAACATTAAAACCAGGTCAACATGAACAGAACATGATGGTTGAAAGGGCAAATATTATCTCCCACCGCGGTCCTGATGATTCTGGGTATTATACAGATGATATGGTGCAGCTCGCTTTCCGGCGCTTGAGCATTATTGACCTTGCCGGCGGCCACCAACCGCTTCCTTATGAAGACGAACGCTATTACATCATTTTTAATGGCGAAATTTACAATTACATTGAATTAAGAGACGAGCTGATCGATAAGGGCTATACGTTTCAAACAACTTCGGATACGGAAGTTATTCTCGCCATGTATGCGGATCGCAAAGAAGAATGTGTGAAATATTTACGCGGCATGTTTGGCTTTGCTATTTGGGACAGACAGGAAAAGACGCTTTTTGCAGCTCGCGATATGTTCGGGATTAAGCCGTTTTATTATATGGAAAAAGATGACGGCTTTTTCTTTGCTTCTGAAAAGAAAAGCCTGCTTGTCGGCGAAGATGCCCATCCTGTGTCAAAACAGGCGCTTCAATATTACCTAACTTATCAATTTGTGCCGGAGCCCTTTACACTGTCGGACAATATCAAACGGCTGGAACCCGGACATTATCTTCTGAAAAAAGCGGGTGAACCGATTCAAATTAAACCTTATTGGCAGCCGACTTTTGCTCCTGTACATCAAACACTTGATACTGCCAAAAGAAAAATTCAGGATGTCCTGACAGATTCGGTAAAAATGCATATGCGCAGCGATGTGCCGGTCGGCGCTTTTCTATCCAGTGGGATTGACTCCGTGCATTGTAGCGCTTGCCAAAAGGTTTAATAAGAATATCCAGACTTTTACAGTTGGATTCCAAAGCAAGGGATATAGTGAAATTGATGTTGCCAGGGATTCTGCCGAAAAGCTCGGCGTCGACAATCATGCGGTTGAAATTACACCGGAAATGTTTATTAAAGAGCTGCCGCGGATTGTCTGGCATATGGATGATCCGGTAGCCGATCCGGCCGCCATTCCTTTATACTTTTGTTGCAAGAGAAGCAAGCAAACACGTTAAGGTTGTCCTTTCCGGCGAAGGTTCGGATGAATTATTCGGCGGCTACAATATATACAGAGAGCCGATTGCCCTTAATTGGTTCAATAAAGTGCCGAAAATTGGCAAAAGCATAATGAAGACATTTGCTGAAAAACTTCCTCAAGATATGAAGGGAAAGAGCTATCTGATTCGAGGCACAACGCCGATGGAACAACGTTATATCGGCAACGCGTTTATGTTTGATGAACAAGAAAAAATTTGTTTTGAAGACTTTTTCGGCCGATCATCCTTTTACCGATATTACCGCTCCTTTATATGAACGCTCCGCGGATTATGACAGTGTCTCGAAAATGCAGTACATCGATATCCACACATGGCTCCGGGGAGATATTCTTGTTAAAGCAGACCGGATGACAATGGCTAACTCGCTCGAGCTTCGTGTGCCGTTTTTGGACAAAGAAGTGTTCGAAGTCGCCAGGACGCTTCCTGATTCGTTAAAAACGGCTGAAGGCACGACAAAATACGCTTTTCGTGAAGCAATGCGCGGCATTGTGCCGGATTCGATTTTGTTCCGTAAAAAACTCGGTTTTCCGGTTCCGATTCGTGTTTGGCTTAAAGATGAAATTTATGACTGGGCAAAACAGCTGATTAAGGAAAGCAATACGGAAGCGTTTATTAACAAATCCTATGCGCTGAAGCTGCTCGATGATCATAAAAAAACGGACAGCGTGATAACAGCCGTAAAATATGGACGTTTGATGTTTATGCTATGGCATCAAATTTATATTGAGAAGACGTTGAAAGTGGAGACAAGAGTGCTTTCCAAAGTCAATTAATCATTTTTGAAAACCGGCCATAAGACGGCCGGTTTTTTTTTTTACAAAATATTTCCCGGGACATGACAAAAGTTTGCGGCCAAAAGACTTACCGGATTAAGAGACATTAACAGAAGGCGGTGCAGTATAATATCTCACTTGGCTCAAACGAAGCCATAGCAGGTTTGTGTAAAATATTTCTCGGGGGATAATCAGGAGGCCGATCGGCGCCTTTCTCTAGCAGATTACTGGACGAAAAAGAGAAGACTTTGTATTCTAAATGTACGCTAACTAGGCGAGTACATAAAGAATGGAGCCTTCTCAATGGATATTATAAAGGATTTATTCGATATTTGGAAGAGAAAAAGGAATCTTGTCGATTTTGAAACCGGTGCGGTTCAAGTCATGTATGAGTGGATGGGTCAGGCCGTGGGGGAATGCTGACGGAGATGAACCGCGCTTTGACTCGGCTGAAACAGAATGAGGGATGGAAAGTTGAGCGGACAGACGAACGGAGGCTGCAGTTTTTATTTGGCCCGGTAACCTTTTCCCATACGTTGATGATCGCCCCGAACCATCAGCGGCTCTACCCTTTAGATAGATTGATGAAATGGCGGAAGGGGAGCCGGTATTCACCTTACGTTGAGCTAAAGGCGGCGGAGCTTGCTGGCCGTATGCCTTATCGTCAAGTGGTGGAAACCTTGGAGACGTGGACACCGATCAAGATGAGTCACAGCACGGTCATGGCCAGCGTCCGCTGAGTGGGAGCGGCTCAAGGTCAAATGGATGAAGCCTTAGTGGAGAAGGACAAGGCCGGCACGCTCATGAGCGAGGGGCGTATGGTGACGCACCTCATGACAGAGGCAGACGGGACATATGTCCGTGGTATGCAAAAGAAAGCTCATATAGAAATCAAACACCTGATCACATATGAGGGGGGGAAAAAACGGAAAACGCCGCCGGCTTGTGAACCCTTACGCGGTGATGACAACGAAAAATGTAAATGATTTTTGGGATCAAGCGACCGCAGTAGCGGAAAGCCGTTATGATTTGACCCACACGCAAGTCGTTGCCAATAGTGATGGGGGCTCAGGGTATGGTGAAGAGCGCTTTAAAGAAGCCTTCTCCGGATCACGCCAGCCTTTATTCGTTCAGCTGGATGATTTCCATGTGGCCCAGGCCCTCACCCGGGCCCTGCACGGTGACAAAGACTGGTTAAAAGCCGCGAAGAAAGCCGTTCGAGACAAGCAGGAGGAGACGCTTGTCACCATTTTAGATACGTATGAAAGTCAACTTGAGAATGACAAACAGATTCAAAAAGTGGCAGACGTCAAAAAGTATCTCATGAACCACTGGAGCCGCTTATTTGACTGGCGAGACAAAGACAAGCAAGCTCCAAAAATTGCAGGTAAACTGGGAGCGATGGAATCCAATCAGCGCCACCACGTCACGTTTCGCATGAAAAAACGCGGAATGCACTGGGGTGGGTCAGTTGAGGCGATGGTGAAAGTAATACAAGGTTGCCAGAACGGGACCCTGCAGGCGGCTTATCTAGCCAGTCTGGAACTGGGAGAAAGAGCAATGCGGAGAGTGACGAAAACGATGCGTATAGCGACTCTCCTTCGCTCTCAAACCCGGCCGTCTATCGGCGTCCATTTAGGTCGCATTGCCGGCTATACCTCTGCCTCGAGCAGCGTGGGGCATCTGAATAAAATCCTGACCTTATGAACGACGAAAGGGTTTCCTTTACCTTGTCATGGAGTGAGGGACGCTTTTTGCCCCTCACTCCATGACAAGGCCAGCAAGCGAAGCGCGGTAGCCGCCAAGAAGTGTACATTTTGAGAATCTGTCAAACCTTGTCCTATATGGGACCCCGAGTAAAACTTGACACATACCACATACCCATAGCAGTGGATTTTTTGCTTTATGACAGACTTTGGTATACTTTAAAAGCACATTTATTGTAGGAGTTGTTTGCATGCAGTTGAAACTTGGTTTAGGTGATATTGTCGAAGGAAAAGTAACGGGAATCAAGCCTTTTGGAGCTTTTGTTGCCGTTGATGAAGAACATCAGGGGCTTGTTCACATTTCCGAAATTGCTCATCAGTATGTTAAAGATATCAATAATTTCTTGAAAGTCGGCGACACGGTAAAAGTAAAAGTGCTCAAAATAGATGAGGCATCTGGAAAAATTTCACTGTCCATAAGAGCCGCTGAACCGGAGCAAGAAAAGGAATCCCATACTAATCAGTCGGCAGCCGTGAAAGATAATGAAAAAAGAGGGTTTAATACCCTTGAAGAAAAATTAAAGGATTGGCTCAAAGAGTCGAGAAAATCCTGAAATCGACTTTTAATATTAAAAAAAAAGGCCTCCTTTCCCATTGGGGAAGAAAGCCTTTTTATTTTTTTAAAATCGGTGTGTCGATCGACGGCGAATCTCGTGGTCAGCTGGATTCTCCGGTCCTCATGCAGATATTGCTGCACTCCGGTCCTCAAATCGGCGCTTCCTCGATCTTCTTGCCGCTCGCCACCCCTAACAATACTACCTTGTAGACGGCTCTACGTCTTTGACAACTTCTTCGCTTGGTTTGAAAAGTAAGGTAAGACTATATAGGGCACTGATTCCAATAATACCGTAGACAATTCTTGCTAATGCAGTTCCTGAACCGCCAAAAATTGCCGCGATAAGATCGAATTGAAAAAAGCCAACCAACCCCACGTTGATGCTGCCAATAATGATAATGGCCAGTGCTGTTCGCTGCAAACCACTCATGGGTTTATACCTCCTTTTGGTGATGATTCTTTCTTAGGATGGCTTGAAGAGGAGAAAATATGCATGAATTTCGCCGGCCGTTTTCTTCGGGCAGCTGCGGATCAAAGGGCTTGAATTTGCACGGTATGTCTTGTAGAGTTAGAAGGAATAGATCGTTGTTACATACTGGAGGAATAGATATGAGTGAAAAGGTAACGTTTGACTATAGTAATGCTCTGACTTTTTTTTCCGAACATGAACTTGATTATTTATCCGATGCTGTGACAGCGGCTCATCATGCACTCCATGAAAAACAAGGTGCTGGAAATAATTTTATCGGTTGGCTGGATCTCCCAACTTGCTATGATAAAGAAGAGTTTTTGCGGATTCAAAAAGCGGCGGACAGGATTAAAAGCGACTCGGATGTGTTGATTGTGATTGGAATCGGCGGTTCTTATCTTGGCGCACGAGCGGCGATTGAAACCCTTAACCATTCTTTTTACAATTTGCTGGATAAAACGGATCGAAAAACGCCTCAGATTTTCTTTGCCGGCAACAGTATCAGTTCGACATATTTGAATGAACTGTTTGATTTACTAAAAGATAAAGATGTTTCGGTTAATGTCATTTCCAAGTCCGGTACGACAACGGAACCGGCAATCGCTTTTCGCCTTTTCCGGGAATTCCTTGAAAAAAAAATACGGTAAGGAAAAAGCAAAAGAGCGCATTTATGCCACTACGGACAAGACCAAGGGGGCTTTGAAAACACTCGCCGAAAAAGAGGGCTATGAAACCTTTGTCATCCCTGATGATGTTGGCGGACGGTACTCTGTGTTAACAGCTGTCGGGCTTTTGCCGATCGCCGTCAGCGGTATTGACATTAGTGAGCTGATGGACGGAGCAAGGGATGCCCAAAATGATTTCAACGAACCTGAATTACGAAAAAATCAGGCTTACCTTTATGCCGTTGTGCGAAATATACTCTACAATAAAGGAAAAACGATCGAGCTGCTTGTCAATTTTGAACCGAATCTCCATTATTTTTCCGAATGGTGGAAGCAGCTTTATGGCGAGAGCGAAGGCAAAGATCATAAAGCCCTTTTCCCGGCCTCAGCGGATTTCTCAACTGACTTGCACTCACTTGGTCAATACATTCAAGAGGGGCGCCGGCAATTGTTCGAAACAGCGCTGCTTGTTGTTGATAAACCTCGAAAAGAAGTCGTGATTAAAGAGGAATCGGAGAACCTCGACAATCTGAATTATTTAGCCGGTAAAACAATGGATTTTGTTAACAAAAAAGCGGCTCAGGGCACAAGGCTTGCTCATACGGACGGTCAAGTTCCAAATTTAGTCGTGACGATTCCTGAACTGACTGCCTACCATTTTGGCTATCTTGTCTACTTTTTCGAAAAAGCCTGCGCCGTCAGCGGATACCTTCTCGGCGTTAATCCGTTTGATCAGCCAGGAGTAGAGGCTTACAAAAAGAATATGTTCGCTTTGCTTGGCAAACCAGGATATGAACGCGAAAAGGAAAAACTTGAGAAGCGGCTCAATAAGTAAAAGAGATTTGCAAAGAAGCTTCGCTCATTCAGGCGAAGTTTTTTTGCAAAAAAATATTGGCGAAAATCTTTAAAAAGATGATTTCAAGTGACGACGTCATGAAATGGACGGCCCTCGGCTTTATTAAAAGGACAGCGGACGGAAAGCATTTTACCCTTTTGACCGGTTTAACAGCTCGGTAAAGGCCTGTGTTGTCAAAGCGGATGTTTTCACGATGTGATCGGCGCCGGCACGTCTGGCGTTATCCATTTGCTTATCCGTCAAAATTTCGACGATGGCGGTCAGCGACGGATTGAGCCCTTTTGCTGTAAGCAAGGTCATGATCGTCCGCATATCCGCTTCTTGTTCAACGACATTTGGGTCGGCCGTTATGACAATAAATTTTGCTTTTTGAATATTAGCCTGTATCAGTGTCGGATCTTCGTAAGATTGGCCTTTTATAAAATGCAGGTCTTCGCCGCGCGGCAATTCTTTTAAAGAACTGTCAATCAGAACAATCGGGAGATGATGACTTTCTTTTTTTTTTTTGCAGCGTGGCAATCATCGCTTTGCTTCGCTCGTTCCAGCCGACGACGATCATGTGTTTCACCCCTTTAAAAGCAGCGCGGCCGTAGTTTTTTCTTTTAATTGGGATAACATGGCACTCTCGCCAGTATGGTAAAGAAATAAGACATAAAGGCACCACCGATTAAGATAAAGATGATACTGATCGACTTGCTGAGAGTCGTGCTCGGAACATAATCACCATAACCGATAGTAGCAAACGTAATAACTGCCCACCAAAGGCCGTCAAAAAATGAGCGAAACGTATTCGGGTCGATGAAATGAATGATCCATCCTGTCAAGGTCAATAAAAGAATAACAATGATCAATAAGCGAAGCAGCTCGGGTAGTCTAAGATAATGTTCTTTAAGCCAGTTTCTAATCATCATGATTTGCCCCCAGATCCTTAAACAAATGTTCGGACAGGAGTTCAAGAAGCAGCCGGAATCATTATTAAAGGGAGAGATAAAGGAGTGAAAAGAAAAAATCCAGCCATGTTATCGAAAATTATTAATATTCTTCTTAGTGTTATCCAAATTATCATCGGATTATTTATCGCCCTCAAACTTTTTTTAATGCCAAAGAAGTTCCTTTTGTAATTTATTAACGGATTAAGCGAGCCGCTGCTTTCTCCGTTTCAAAACATGTTTCAGCCGGTCACTCTAGGCGGGCATTATATCCTTGATCTTTCTGCTTTGTTCGCGCTCATTGTCTACAGTGTGATCGGTTATGTCTTGCAAAAGATACTTGGGCTGCTGGGGCTGAAGTAACGGTTTAATCACGGAGACTCGCGGCTAAGAGGACGCGAGCGTTCACCGTGTTAATAAAAACTCTATATAACATAAAAAAGCGAGGACATCGGCTATCGATTCCTCGCTTTTATCAAGCAATTTGATGGAGCATAGGGGGCTCGAACCCCTGACCTTTGCGCTGCCAGCACAACGCTCTCCCAGCTGAGCTAATGCCCCATATGATTCAGCTTATTCTTCGGACAAAAATAATCTTAACAAAACAATTTATTTTAGTCAACAAAAAATAAATAATTAGCAAAATCAAAATGGATTCCATAGGCAAGAAATTATTTTAAAATATTCCATTTTATATATCTATCTAACTATTTTATAAATAAAGATAAAAATTGCTAAAATCAATATTCTTATATTGCATATTTTTCTGAAAAATGTATAATAAACTTTTGTTATATATTTGATACCCAAAAGGGAGGCACATGAGAATGATTGATATTTTCAAGACAAAGCCAATCAGCAGTCTGATTGAGGAAACAGAAGGGAAAAAAAAAAAGTCTGAAAAAAGCATTAGGTTCTTTTGACTTGACAATGCTTGGAATCGGCGCCGTTATCGGGACTGGGATTTTCGTCCTGACCGGTGTAGCAGCAGCCAATTATTCAGGGCCGGCACTTATTCTTTCTTTCATTTTATCTGGTATAGCCTGCTTTTTTGCCTGCTTATGCTACGCGGAATTTGCGGCGATGGTTCCTGTTGTTGCCGGCAGTGCTTACACGTTTGGTTACGCTGCCCTCGGAGAAATTTGGGCATGGATCATTGGCTGGGATCTAATTTTGGAATATGCGGTTTCGATCGGCGCGTTGCCATCGGGTGGTCCGGCTATGCGGTCAGCCTGCTCAGCAACATGGGGCTGCAGCTGCCGAAAGCCATTACGGTTGCTCCGCTGGACGGCGGTGTTGTCAATTTGCCGGCCGTTCTCATTATCGGATTGATTACTTGGCTGTTAGTATCGGGTGTTAAAGAAACTTCAAGATTGAACAGCGCGATTGTTATTATCAAAGTGGCTGTCGTTCTTCTGTTCATTGTCCTGGCGGTTTGGCATGTTAAACCGGCAAACTGGCATCCGTTTATGCCGTTTGGTTTCGGCGGTGTTGTTTCAGGTGCGGCGGTTATCTTCTTTGCCTACATTGGTTTTGATGCCGTGTCAACAGCAGCCGAAGAAGCGAAAAACCCGCAAAAGGATTTGCCGAAAGGCCTGCTCTATTCCTTGCTTATTTGTACAGCTCTCTATATTATCGTTGCCGGTATTCTGACGGGCGTCGTCAAATATACAACTTTTTCCCATACAGCGGCGGCTCCTTTGCTTATGCGCTCCAACAAATCGGCATTAACTGGGGATCGGCACTTGTCTCGGTCGGAGCGATTTGCGGGATTACGTCGGTGCTGCTTGTTATTACATACGGGCAGACTAGAATTTTCTTCGCCATGTCAAGAGACGGTCTTATTCCTAAATTTTTCAGCAAAGTCAGCCCTAAAACAAAAGCTCCTGTCGGTTCGACTTTGATTGTCGGCGTCGTCACGGCACTCGTCGCCGGCTTTTTACCAATCGGTATCGTCGCTGAACTGGCCAACATCGGGACGCTGGCTGCCTTTATTATCGTGGCCATCGGCGTGTGGGTCTTAAGAGTAAAAAGACCGGAACTCAAACGGCCGTTTAAAACGCCTCTTGTTCCTGTTGTTCCGATTCTGGCTGCTATTGCCTGCGGTTATTTAATTACAGGTCTTCAACCCATTACATGGCTGCGTTTTGTTGTCTGGATGGTATTCGGCTTGATTGTTTACTTCGCCTATAGCAGACGGCATAGCCAGTTGAGAAGCGAAAGCAAAAAATCCGCTTAATAAAAATGAAACATCCAAGTAAGTTTTTATGTTAGAAACCGCGACCGACTATTTATAATTTTAAAAATAGTCGTCGATTCGATTTTTGATGTAAATAATTAGAAAGGGAAATGGTGGTATTTAAATGAATAGGAAAGACCCTGATTGTTACGTGATAATCGAAAATATTTTTAGATAGTAAATAATGTAAGTTTAGAGAAAGTATTCTGAGAAAATGGAATTGAAGCAAAGCATATCTTCCAAATATAGGAATGTAATCTTGATGAATAAAAGAGATCCATTATCAGCAGAGCCAGTTTAGACGCTAATTTTTAACAAAAAGAGATAGGAAGAAAAAATGTATGTTATAATTGTTAACACTACAGGAAAACAGATCATATTCAACCATTTTTTAGAAAATTTGTTATATCTAAAAATATCGTCTTTTTGTGAATATTTGTTTTTTATATATTGCATATTTTTCTGTAAAATGTATAATATAGTTTGTTGTTGTACAACACATCAACTCATTTCATTTGTCTATGACAACATATTGGGAGGATTTGGAAATGATAGACATGTTTAAGACAAAGCCGATCGGCGACTTGTTAAAAGAAACAGAGGGAAAACAAGGGCTGAGAAAGGCTTTGGGAGCATTTGACCTTACGCTGCTGGGGATTGGCGCAATTGTCGGTACCGGTATTTTCGTTCTGACCGGCGTGGCAGCGGCAAACTATTCAGGTCCCGCACTCGTTCTTTCTTTTATATTATCGGGGTTAGCTTGTGCTTTTGCTGCGCTATGCTATGCGGAATTTGCGGCGATGGTTCCTGTTGCCGGCAGTGCCTACACTTACGGTTATGCGGCGCTGGGCGAATTTTGGGCCTGGGTTATCGGCTGGGATCTTATTTTGGAATACGCGGTGGCGATTGCCGCGGTAGCAATTGGATGGTCCGGTTATGCCGTTAGCTTGCCGAGCAATATTGGGATTCATCTGCCAAAGGCGATCACACTGGCTCCGATGGACGGCGGTGTTGTCAACTTGCCGGCCATTCTTATCATCGGTGTGATTGCGGCGTTTCTATTATCAGGGGTTAAAGAAACATCGCGTTTTAACAATGTGATTGTCGTCATCAAAATTGCGGTTGTTCTGCTTTTCATCGTTTTGGCGGTTTGGCATGTTAAACCGGCCAACTGGCATCCGTTTATGCCGTTTGGATTCAAAGGTGTTGTATCCGGAGCAGCGGTTATTTTCTTTGCCTATATCGGTTTTGATGCTGTATCGACTGCGGCTGAGGAAGTTAAGAATCCGCAAAAAGATTTGCCAAAAGGCATTATTGCTTCATTGCTCATTTGTACCGCATTATATATTGTCGTTTCAGCGATTTTGACAGGCGTCGTCAAATATACGGTATTCGCCCATACTTCGGCTCCTGTTGCTTATGCGCTTCAACAAATCGGCATCAACTGGGTCGGCGCTCGTATCTGTCGGCGCGATTTGCGGGATTACATCCGTCCTTCTCGTCATGATGTTTGGACAAACTCGGGTCTTCTTCGCGATGGCAAGAGACGGCCTGATTCCTCAATTCCTTGGTAAAGTCAGTGAAAAACGCAAAACACCGACTACATCGACCTTGATCGTTGCCACTGTTTGTGCGATTACTGCTGGTTTCTTGCCAATCGGTATTGTTGCTGAATTGACCAACATTGGGACACTTGTTGCCTTTATTATTGTTTGTCTGGCTGTGCTTTTCTTGAGATATAAGAGACCTGATTTGAAAAGGCCGTTCAAGACACCGCTTGTACCTTTCGTGCCGATCTTAGGTGTTATCTCTTGCTTCTATCTCATTACAGGCCTTCAACCGGTAACATGGGTTCGGTTTGCTGTTTGGTTCGTGATTGGACTGATTGTTTACTTCGGTTACTCGATCAGACACAGCACCTTGCGGGCAGATTCAAAGAAATCGGCTTAAGCGGTGATGGGATCGATTGTCCTTATTGAACATTAAATTCTGAATTTTTTATATAACAATCGCCTTCTTCCCAGGCTTGGAAGAAGGCGATTCTTTTTGCAACTTGTCAAAAGCTTGCGTCAATGTTTATCCAAATGCCGTTTTTTGACTAGTATTATGAAATGAAATTAGTAAAGGCCTATGTCCCTAATACTGATGGTGAAAACCTGAGGTGCTATAATCATATGTAAAAAGGCTGGGATGGCAGGACTCGAACCTGCACATTACGGAGTCAAAGTCCGATGCCTTGCCGTTTGGCTACATCCCATTGCTTTTTTAATGTAACACCGACTAAAGGTATTTATACATGATTGCTTAATTTATTGTCATGTTTTATCATTTTTTGTGGAAAATAAGGGTAATCAATGGTTTGCCTTGCATAGAATTTTACGATGGAAGAAAATGTAGCGGTGAGGAGCGGGGGTGTGATCAAATGGCCAAAAAGTTGTTTTATGTTGCCTATTTTATTTTGGGTGCAGCGATAGTTGGCATGCTATTCTATTTGATTATTCTTCTTATTGGCAACCATGTCATAGATAAAGAAAAACTGGTCATGAGCACAACAACGAAGATTGTGGATGAGAACGGGCATGAAATTTCCAAACTGTACCTTGAAAATAGAGAGACGGTGCCGATTAACAAGATCCCGAAAAATGTTCAAAATGCATTTGTGGCAACGGAGGATTCGCGTTTCTATGAGCACTCGGGGATTGATTTCAGGGGGACAATGCGGGCGGTTGTCGCCGATATTTTCTCCGGTCAGAAAGAGCAAGGGGGCAGTACAATCACTCAGCAGCTGGCTAGAAATGCCTTTTTGACCAATGAAAAAGCATGGTATCGGAAAATTAAAGAGGCGGCGATCGCCATTAGCATGGAGAGAAAATACAGCAAAAAACAAATTCTTGATATGTATCTTAACCAGATCTATTTTGGACATGGTGTATATGGAGTAGAGGCGGCGTCCAAGTTTTTTTTCAATAAGGATGTCAGTCAATTGTCTGCTGACGAAGGGGCTCTTTTGGCGGCACTCCCTAAAGGGCCTAATGAGTATTCGCCGATCCTCCATCCGGATCGAGCGCTGAATCGCCGCAACCTTGTTATCGGTTTGATGGAGAAGCAAGGGTACATCGATGCCGAGCAGGCCGTTCGGCTGAAAGGCATGACACTTGGCTTAAATCTGGAGAAATCAAAGAGCCACCCTGAATATGACACTTACGTCGATATGGTGCTTGACGAGGCGCAGAAAGAGTATCATCTGTCCAATGATGAAGTCTTGCGCGGCGGTTACAAAATTGTTGTACCGATGAATATGGCGGCGCAAAAGGCATCCTACCAACAATTTAAAGAAAACCAATATTTTCGCGGATCAAATCCAAAAGTATCCCCACAGGGCGCTTTTGTTTTAATGGACAGTCAAACGGGCGGCGTTTTGGCCGTGCAGGGCGGCAGGTCCTATGTCAAGAAGGGCTATAATCATGTGCTTGAACAGCGCCAGCCGGGATCGACATTCAAACCGCTGGCCGTATACGGACCGGCTCTCGATTCCGGACGCTATCAGCCGTATTCGCTGCTTCAGGATAAAAAAAAGTGACTTACACAAAATACGATAACTATGCACCGAAAAATTATAATAATCAATATCACGGCGAAATGTCGATGTATGACGCGGTTACCGTGTCGCAAAATGCGCCGGCCGTCTGGCTGCTCGACCAAATCGGTATAAATAAAAAGTAAGTCGTATTTATCCAAACTGGGGTTTCAATTGCCGGACAAAGGGCTGGCCATTGCCTTGGGAGGCCTCGAAAAAGGGGTCACTCCGCTGCAAATGGCATCGGCCTATACGGCCTTTGACAATAATGGCGAAAAGGTGTCTCCTTATTTTATCAAAGCGATTTTTACGAGCAGCGGCAAGCGTCTGGGAACAGCTCATCCGAAAAAGAAAAAAGTCTTTTCGGCACAAACCGCCTGGTATATGACAAGAATGCTTGAGTCGGTCGTGTCGAACGGTACGGCAAAAGCCGGCGCTGCTGATACATCGCTGGCGGGAAAAACAGGTTCTACAGCGTATACAAAAAATAGCTTGCGCGACGCCTGGTTTGTCGGCTATACGCCGAAAGCGGTCGGAGCCGTGTGGATAGGCTATGATCAGACGTCAAAAAGTCAATATTTAACGGGTTCAAGCAGCGATGCGGTCCGGCTGTTCAAGTCAATCATTGATAAAACGCCAAGTGAGGCACATTTAACGTTTAAAAAACCGGCGCAAGTGATCGATTTGGATGACCCGATCAAGTTGGAACCGATCAAAAATTTGAAGGCCAAGGGAACTTTTGGAAAGTTCATCTTTCCAGCTGTGAAATTAACCTGGACGCCTGCAAAGGATAAGCGGGTGGTTTACCGCATTTATGAAGTCAATAATGGCAAAACAACACTTAAGGGCGAGGTGGCAGGCAAAGGCCAGTTTGAAGTCAATTATATTAATCCGATGTCATCGGCTTCCTATTATGTTGTGCCTTATAATTCGCAAACGAAGAAACAGGGAATAAAGTCGCAGGCCGTGAAGGTTAGCTGGCTTTCCGGGCTCTGAAATAAGGCAGAAAATCGAACATTAGAAAAAAGTAGGAACTTTCAGGTGCAATTTGTCCCGCTTTTCCCTAAAATAAATATGATAGAAGTTTAAGAAAAGGTCTGTCCGTATTTATAGAACTCCAAAAGGCGGATAGATCCCGAGGTTTTGATTATTAGGAGCATCGGCGTCGACTATTTTGCGCCGTGGGAAGGGTGCCGAGTGAATGTGAAGAAACAAACGATGAATGATGTTTTTTTTAAGAGCGTGCAAAAAACAGAGCGTTCCTTATACGCCGGTGTGGTATATGCGCCAGGCTGGGCGCTATCAGCCGGAATATCGTGCCATCAGGCAAAAATATTCCTTTTTTGAAATCAGCCACCATCCTGAAGTATGTGCCGAAGTCACCCGGCTTCCTGTCGAACAGCTGGGAGTGGATGCGGCGATACTATTTGCGGATATCATGACACCATTAAAAGCGACCGGTGTCGATCTTGACATTGTAGAAGGTGTGGGGCCTGTCATTGAACATCCGATTGCCTCGCTGATTGATGTAAGAGGGTTGAAAGAACTTCTGCCTGAACGGGACGTTCCATATGTTATAGAAACGGTCAAACTATTGAATGAACAATTGAGTGTACCGCTGATCGGTTTTGCCGGTGCCCCTTTCACGCTGGCCAGTTATTTAATCGAAGGGGGACCTTCAAAGGATTATCACCGGACTAAGGGCTTCATGTACGCCCAACCCGATGTTTGGCGGGCGCTCCTTGACAGACTGGCGGAGACGACAATCGTTTATTTAGAGGCGCAGATTGCGGCCGGTGCAAAAGCGGTTCAAGTTTTTGATTCATGGGTCGGAGCTGTGGGAAGCCAGGATTACAGCGAGTTTATTGGCCGACCATGCGCAAAATATTTAACGCTTTGAAGAAGACGGGAGCTGTGACCATTTATTTTGCCAGCGGAGCCGGACATTTACTTGGAGAGTGGAATCAGCTTCCAGTCGATGTCATCTCTTTAGATTGGCGCACATCGGTAAGAGAGGCACGGGCGCTTGGCGTGACAAAAGCGCTGCAGGGAAATATTGATCCATCGCTGCTTTTGGCCCCGCTGCCGTTATTAAAAGAACGGGCAAAGCAAGTGATAGATGAAGCAAAAGAAGCGCCGGGTCATATTTTTAATCTCGGCCACGGGGTTTTTCCGGAAGCAAAAGTGGAAAAACTGAAGGCATTAACAGATTTTATTCATGATTACTCAAAATCACTTTAAGAGGTGGCTGACGTGGAAAAAAAGCGGATGGGCCTGCTTTTAATGGCCTATGGAACGCCCTATAAGGCAGAGGATATTGAACCTTACTATACAAATATTCGCCATGGGAGAAGACCGAGCGATGCCCAGTTAGCAGATTTAACGCGCCGTTATCAGGCCATCGGCGGTTCGTCGCCGCTGGCGAAAATCACGCGTGAGCAGGCCGGGGCCCTGGATCGAGTCCTGAACGAGAGGCAGGATGAGATTGAGTTTAACGTGTATCTAGGCTTGAAATATATTCATCCGTTCATCGAGGATGCTGTTAAGGCGATGCATGATGACGGGATTGAAGAAGCGATCAGCCTCGTCCTAGCTCCGCACTATTCCAAATTCAGCGTGAAGTCTTACAATGACCGAGCGATAAGCAAGGCGGATGAACTCGGTTATCCTAAGATTTCAGCTATTGAAAGCTGGTATCGCGAGCCGCAGTTTATTCAATTTTGGTCGGATCAGCTACAAAAAGTATATTCTAATATTCCCGAAAATGAACATGATGAAACGCTTGTTGTTTTTTTTTCCGCCCATAGTTTGCCGGAGAAGATTCTGAAGAATGGCGATCCCTATCCGGAACAGGTAAGAGAAACGATGGAAGCGATCGCAGAACGGGCCCGCGTTCGCCATTATGTTCAAGCCTGGCAGAGCGCGGGCAAAACGCCGGATCCATGGCTTGGACCGGATGTTTTGGATGTCACGCGCGAGCTTTACCGGAAAGAACACTACAAGCATTTTGTTTTTTGCCCGATTGGTTTTATTGCTGAACACCTCGAAGTCCTTTATGACAATGACAAGGAATGCAAAGCGGTTGTGGAAGAACTGGGCGCGCATTATCATCGCCCGGATATGCCTAATAGCGATCCGGCGTTCATTGACTGTCTGGCTTCGGCGGTCTTGAAAAAATGCAACGAGGGAAGGAAGATCCTTCATGGGTAAAAAAATTGTGGTCGTCGGCGGCGGGATCACGGGACTAAGCGCCGCTTACTATTTGCAAATAATGGCGGAAGAAAAAGACCTGCCGCTCGATGTGACGCTGTATGAAGCTAACAAGCGTTTTGGCGGCAAAATTGAAACCGAACATCGGGGGTTTGTGTGATTGAAAAAGGACCCGATTCGTTTCTAAAGCGGAAACCAGCTGCATTAGAGCTTGTAAACGATCTCGGCCTGGCCGGGGAGCTGGTTTCCAATCATACCGGAAAGTCTTATATTTTAAGAGGCGGCCGGCTGCATATTATTCCTGAAGGCTCTGTAATGGGCGTTCCCGGTCAGCTCAAGCCTTTTTTGGATTCAGCTTTATTGTCGGATGACGGCAAAGCGAGAGTTCTGGACGATTTGTTCATGCCCGCTTTGCCTCCTTATGAAGATATGTCGGTTGGCGATTTTTTTGAAAAACGGCTGGGTCATGAAATGGTCGAATCGATCATTGCCCCGCTTCTGTCCGGTGTCTACGGCGGCAAAATTTACCGGCTGAGCCTGGCGGCGACGCTGCCGCAATTTAAAGAGATTGAAAAGAAATCACGGAGCCTTATCCTGGGTGTGAACGGGAAAGCCCCAAGAAAGAAATCGAGTCAGTTTGCCACATTGCGGACGGGGCTAAGCGCGCTTGTAGACAGTCTGGCGGCCCATCTTGGCAGCCGGGCGAAAATGGGCGCCGGGATTGTGCGGATCGAAAAAACGCCGGATCGCTACCAGCTTGACCTGTCAAACGGCGAGCGGGTCATGGCCGACGGCGTCGTGCTGGCGATTCCGCACGCGGGTGTTGAAAAGCTTTTCCCGAATGCTGACTATCTGCGGCGGCCGCATGCCGATCCGGATACGAGTGTGGCAACGGTTGCCATGGCTTTTGACGCAAAAGACGTTAAGCTGAGCCTGGAAGGAACGGGTTTTGTCGTTTCGAGAAAGGAACCAGTGTCGATCACTGCGGCAACATGGACACATTTGAAATGGCCGCACACGGCTCCGGAAGGCAAAGCACTGCTTCGAGCCTTTGTCGGCAAGCCGGGCGATGAAGCGATTGTCGATAAATCGGATGACGCGCTCATTGCGGCATCGCTCAGGGATTTACGAAACATCGACGACATACGCGGATCGAAAAGGATCCTGATTTTTCAATTGTGACGCGCTTGAAACAATCCATGCCGCAATACGCAGTTGGGCATCTTAAATGGCTGCAGACGATCAATGAAGAAATGAGCCGGCAGTATCCAAATGTCTATCCGGCCGGCATTTCCTACGATGGTGTTGGCCTTCCCGATTGCATCCGCCAAGGAAAATCAGCGGCGGAGAAGTTGATTGCCGGATTATTTTT
Source organism: Terrilactibacillus sp. S3-3 (assembly GCA_030437565.1). Lineage (GTDB taxonomy): Bacteria > Bacillota > Bacilli > Bacillales > Sporolactobacillaceae > S3-3. The sequence continues at coordinate 2,569,432 of CP129291.1, read as the reverse complement.
GCAAGAACCGGTAAAATGAGCAAAAGGAACATCCGATTTCTGTTCTTACAACCGATGGGCGGGAGAAATGATTTTCTCTTGCTCATCGGTTTTTGCTGTGATATTATTCATATATAAACTGACCAAATTCTTAATTTGGTCAATAGATGGTGATAGGGATATGACTTTCGATCGAAAAGCGAGCGTTTTAGCGGCAGCAGAGCAGGCCTTTACATCATTCGGCTACAGGGCGACAACAATGGATCTTGTTGCGCGCATTGCAAATGTCGGCAAAGGCACCATTTATACTTTTTTTAAAAAACAAGGAGGAATTGTTTTATGAGATTATGAATCAGTTTATCCGCAATTTAAAGCGTGTCGCCTTAAATGCCATTCGTCCGGAAGACAGCTTTTTTGATAACCTTCACCATGCCCTCTATGACATGCTGGAGCTGCGTAAAGAGCATCAATTGACAATCAAATTAACACAGGAAGTAAAAGAATTCGGCACATTGCAGGCTCAGCAGGCCTTAACCAGACTGGAAGACGCCATTCTTTTTTTTTTTTTCGAGGGCTATGTGAAAGAGGCCATCGCAAAAAACGAGATTAAGCCGTGCAGCCCGAGAATCACAGCTTTTGTCATTTTGCATTTATATCTTTCGCTTGTCTTTGAATGGGAGCAGCGGCACGAGCCGCTGTCACGCGAGAAAATCGCCGATTTATTCGATCTCTATCTCGCAAAAGGGCTGAAAAGAACCTGATGACAAAGGTTTGCGGAAGCAAAGGCGGTCCCGTTTTAGGGCTTTAGAAGGCGGATTGCAGAAATAGGTTTATAATTATAAAACGCTTGCGGCAAAAGCTCGGTCAGTGACTGAAGCTTCAGCTTGGCCAAGTTTTTTTATTACCATAGAATGACCGTTTGACTAAATTGGTCATTTTATGTTGAAAGAACCGATTAGCAATTTTTAAGACCTGGCACTATTCCGGGTCTTGGTGGAAGGGATGTTTTTTTTGATGACTGTTTTTCAATTGTTTTGGAGTGAAGTGAAAGACATTGTAACTAAACCGCAGAAAATCATTTATATGGTCGCTGTCATGACCATTCCCCTTTTATACGCCGGCATGTTTCTTTATGCATTCTGGGACGCTTATGGCAGGACGGGACATCTGCCGGTGGCGATCGTCAATCAAGATACCGGTGCCGCTTTATCCGGGAAACAATTGAATGCCGGCAATAGTCTAGTGAAGGAATTAAAGAAAAACGATCAATTTGACTGGAAGTTCGTTAGTGAAAAAAAAGCGCAGACAACAAAGGCTTCAAGCAAAACCGCTACTATATGGTGATTCGTATTCCGGAAAACTTCTCGAAAAATGCGGCAAGCCTTAAAAACAACCAGTTGAAACAGGCAAAATTGGATTATGAAGTCAATCGAGACTATAATTTTGTTGCATCAAAAATCTCGGAAACGGGCATGAGAGAAATTAAATCAAAAGTTTCTGCTGAAGTGACAAAAGCCTATGTTAAATCCATGTATGCATCGTTGGACGAGTTGACGGACGGTCTCGGCAAGGCGAAAAAGGGCGCCGATAAACTGTCAAAAGGCAGCGGCAAAGAGTATCATGGTTTAAAAGAGCTGAAAAGTCATTTTAAGGATTTAGCTGAAGCGGAAGGAGAGCTGCAAGGCGGTTCGGCGAAGCTTGCCTCCGGTGCCTCAGAGCTGACGAGCGGGCTGCAAACAGCGGCGAAAGGGTCAGGCGAACTGTACAGCCAAACGAATGCGAACAGCGGCGATATTGCCAAACTTGCCGCGGGGGCGAGTGCGCTGGCCGGGGGTACGGAGAAGCTGACGCAAAACAGCGGCCAGCTGATTAATGGGAGCAAGCTGTTAAGCTCAGAATCAGGTAAGCTACTTGATAATGAAAACGGTATCCCGGCGCTGGCAGCAGGAAGCAAACAGCTGCAGTCGGGAATTGACAATCTGGAGAGCCAGGTCAAGAATGCCCAAAAAGAAAATCCGCAGCAATTAGTAGACGGACTTAAAAAATTGACACAAGGCATTGAAGAGATGAAAAAGCAGACGAATAGCTCTCAAACAGCGAGCTCCTTGACTCAAATTGAAAAAAGTATCAAAGATAATTTAACGAGTGTGGTGACCGAACAGGCAGAAAGCAATGGAACGATTGTTAAAACGATTCAAGATGACAGCAGCCTGACGGAAGAACAAAAGAACAGCTTGCTCGCCAAGGTGAAAGCGGCCCAGACTACTGAGCTAAACAGAACGGAAGAACAATTGACAGAGGTACAAAGTGATCTAACGAAAATCCAAACACAATTGCAAGAGCAATCAAGCGATCAAGTCGCTCAGTTAAATGGCGGTTTTAACAGCCTGCTAACGGCCCTCAATGGCACGAAGGATCAACCCGGATTAAATTCAGGGGTCTCTCAGCTCGTAAGCGGTCAGGAAAAACTGGCGAACGGTGTGCCTTTGCTGAAATCAGGTGCCGATCAGCTGGCTGCCGGAATCGGGCAGTTGAATGCGGAGGCGCCGGGACTCGTCAGCGGTATTAACAGTTTGTCAACCGGTATCGGAGAATATGCCGGCGGCGTCGATCAATTAGGGAAAGGAGCCGAAAGTTTAAAAAACGGCAATGAACAGCTGAACAAAACGTGGCCGACACTCGTTTCCGGCATTCAAACACTGAACAACGGTCAAAAACAGCTGGCGTCCGGCGCAAGTCAGCTTTCCGGCAATATGAATCAGTTAACGGCCGGCCTGTCACAATTGTCTGACGGTACGCAGCAAATGTCGAACGGCAGCGGAAAACTGATGAGCGGCGCTGAAAGCCTCTCGAAAGGCAATCAGACATTAGGTAATAATCTTGGCGATGCACATTCGCAACTGGCCGATACGCCGACGGATAACGGCCATGCGAAACAGTTTGCCGAACCGGTGAAAATGGTCGACGCGACCCACACGCGTGTCGCCACGCTTGGCGGAGGGTTCGCACCCTATTTTATCTCCCTTGGGTTATTTGTCGGTGCTTTATTCCTGACTATTGTTTATGACATGGGTCGTCCGGCCGGTTATCCAAGATCAGGCTGGAGCATTGCCATCAGTAAGTTCTTTGTACTCACAATTATGGCGGTCGGTCAAGCCCTTCTGGTTGATATTGTCGCTCTAAAGGGACTGGGGCTGGCCGTTTCGAGCGTACCGGTTTTTATCTTCTTTACGATATTGGTCAGCATGACGTTTATGGCCATCATCGAATTTTTAGCAGGATCGTTTGACAACGTCGGGCGGTTCATCGCCGTTATTTTACTCATCTTCCAGCTTGTCACTAACGGCGGTGCTTATGCCGTTCAATTGATCCCAAGTTCGATTCAGCCGCTGTCTTACATTCTGCCGATGACATACAGTGTCGGCGGATTTAGAAATATTATTGCTTACGGCCAGGGCGGCATGTTAATCGGAAACAGCTTAGTCCTTTTCGGTTTCATGATTGTATTTCTGCTGCTGACGATAGCGACCTATACGTTGATGTTTAATCGCCGGCATCGGGTCGCTGCCGATGCCGAAGAGCATCATGCAGCCGGGTAAAAGATTGATCGATGCGTATTAAAGCCATTGATATCGGAACATGGAGCGGTTGTTTCAAGGTCAGCGAAGACCTGTGGAGCAGCCGCTTTTTATCCATTCAGCTTTTGGCACCCGGCTTAAGCTTCTGAGTAGGCAGAACGGTCTTACCGCGGGATCGGGATAAAAGTCCGCCGACAAGATCGCATTTTGGACGCAGCGCAGCCGGTTTAAAAAGGCTCATTCCATGTTATTGTAACTTTATTTTGATTGATTCGTAGACTTATAATGGAAGAAGAACTTATCATCATAGCGCTTCAAAATAAAATACATAATGGGGTGAACAAATGGCGGAAACGGTGGCCAAGATTCGGCGTTTAACGAAGCGAATCGGCAAGAAGACACTGGTTAAAAATCTGAATTTTGACATCAATAAAGGAGAAATTCTCGGTTTTCTCGGACCGAACGGAGCGGGCAAGACAACGACGATGCGGATGATGGTCGGTCTGATGAGCATGACCGAGGGCGATGTCACGATTGACGGCTACAGCGTCAAGAAAAATAAAGAACAAGCTTTAAAACATGTCGGCGGTATTATCGAAAATCCGGAAATGTACAAATTTTTGACCGGCTATGATAATTTAGTTGTTTTTTTCAGCGGATGATCGGCCCGGTTAACAAAAAAACGGATCAATGAAGTCACAAAATTGGTCGGACTGGACTGGAAAAGCGATACACAAGAAAGTTAAAACGTATTCGTTAGGGATGCGCCAGCGGCTTGGACTGGCACAGGCCCTCCTTCATTCGCCTGATTTGCTGATTCTTGATGAGCCGACTAACGGGCTTGATCCGGAAGGGATCCATGAAATTCGCGACTACTTAAAGCGGCTGTCGCGCGAAGCAGGACTCGCTGTCTTTGTCTCCAGCCATTTGCTGTCGGAGATGGAATTATTATGCGATCGAATCGTCATTATTCAAAAAGGGGAAATAACCGATTCGGAACAAGTCCGTGAAGTTGAAGAAAAGACGGAGACGCCGAGAATCGCTTTGCGGATTGAACCGCAAAACGAGGCTCTCCAATGGCTGATCAGGCAGCAATATGACGTTGAAAAAGATGGAGACAAGCTGCTGGTGACGCTTCCACATGAGGATATCCCGGAACTTAACCGAAAACTGGTGGCCGAGCACTTTGATGTGTTCAGTCTTGAATGGATGAAAAAAAATCTCTGGAAGAGCGGTTTTTGGCTAAAACAAAAGGGGGGCATGCGGAATGATCCAGCTCTTGCGTTTGATTCAAAATGAAAATACGAAATTGTACAAAAGAAAGATGCTTTGGATAATGGTGGCGATCCTGATTTTAACGATTGCTTTGTCGCTGGTCATTACGTTAAAAAAAACGGGAAAAGCACCCGGCCGACTGGCAAGATCAAGTTAGAAAAGAGATCAAGACAAGCCAGATGGAAATTAAAGCCAAAGATGTGCCCGACGAACTGAAAAGCGCCGATAGAGAGCAGATTAAGATTGATAAATATCGGCTGGCTCATCATGTGGCGCCGATGTATGATAATACGGCGCTTGGTTTTGTCAAGTCGACGCTTGATTATTCGGGAATCATCACGCTGTTCCTCATTATTATCGCGGCGAGCACAGTCACTCAGGAATATTCCTGGGGAACATTGAAGCTGGTATTAATGCGTCCGGTCAAACGCTGGAAAGTCCTTGTTGCCAAATATCTTTCCGTTTTATTTAACGGCTTGCTGATGTTCCTTTTTTTGATGGTGCTTTCGTTCATTGTCGGTTTGAGCGTATTCGGGTTCAAAGATACAAGCCTGCATTATGTATATATGCGCCAAGGGCAGATCCATGATGTGTCGATTTTTTTACTCACTTCTTGGCCTACGGCTCTTCAGAGTTTTTCGGGATGATTATGATTTGTGCGTTTGCATTGATGATTTCAACACTATTAAAAAGCAGCGCGCTGGCGATTGCCCTTAGCATTGTCATCGAGTTCGCAGGTTCCATTGTCAGCAACCTGCTGGCCTTATGGGGAAAGGACTATGCCAAGTATTTGTTTTTCAATAATACGGATCTTTATCAGTACGTTGAAGGCGAGCCGCTGTCTAAGGGAATGACAGTCGGATTTTCATTGTCTGTGCTTGTCGTCTACTTCATTTTGTTTATGGCCGTCTCGCTGTTTGTCTTTGAAAAAAGAGACATCACAAGCTGATGGTAAGAAAATCGCGAAAAAAAACAGGGCCGCTGGATAAGCGGCCCTGTTTTTTTGCGGATCATGCTTCACTTTGCGATTGAGAAGCATCCGAATGGGTTTTGCCGGCATTTTTCAAGGATTCTGTTTTCCAGCCGCTCTTGATGCCCCAGTAATAGAAGATCAGTGATGAAAGGGCGATGACGATGAAATCCCAGCCAAACGGGATGATGTTCAATCCGCCGAACTTGCTGCTGCCAATATAAGAGATGACGATCATATAGCCAAGGTATGCGATCAGCCATAATCCGGCTTTAAGATCTTTCTTGAATCCTTCAAAATGATATTTGAATTGATAATAGAAATAGATAGGCAAGCCGATGAGGATAATAAACGTGACTTTTCCCGTGAGCGGCCATGTTGCCCAATAATAAATCCATGATGAACAAATAAAAGCAATCGGGGCGATCATATGCATGCCCTTGATTTTCAGCGGACGCTTCAGATCCTGGCCGATTCTCTGAAGACCATGACGCAAATCGGCCCGGTCGTATATGAAATCAATGTGGCGACAGAAATGACACTTGCCAAATCGCCCCATCCCCTGAAAAGAAACAAGAAAATGAAAGACACACACAAATTAAACCACATGGCCGCTCTAGGCACGCCGACAATCGGACTGATCCGACCGAAGACGGGCGGGAAATAACCGTTTTTTTTCTAATCCGTAAACCATTCGTGCGGTTGTCGCGGTGTAGGTGATACCCGTGCCTGACGGGGAAACAAAAGCATCGGCGAACAGAAGCAGGACAAGCCAGTTAATGCCCCAGGCAATCGCTAAATCGGCAAACGGAGAATTGAGATTTAACCCGCTCCAGCCGTGTGCGAGCATCTTCGGTGTCACACCGCCGATAAACGTGATTTGGAGACAAATATAAATGACACTGGCCATCAAAATTGAGCCAATAACAGCGATCGGAATCGAACGCTGCGGATTTCTTGCTTCACCTGCCAGATTGATCGGACTTTGAAAACCATTAAAAGCGAAGACGATCCCGGACGTAGCGATCGCTGTCAAAACACCTGACCAACCATACGGCATGAACCCGCCGTGTTCCGGTGCGGAGAAATTATGGCCATTGAAACCGGCAAATAAAATGCCGATGATGGTCAGTGTCGGCACGATAAATTTGAACACGGTGATCGTCGCATTAACACGGGCAAAGAGCTGAACAGTAAAATAGTTCAGAAAAAAGTAAATCACAACTAATACGGCTGCCACGCTTAAGCCGATAACGGACAAATGCTGCCCATCGTACAACCGGTGCGCCCAGGCGAACGGCCATGAACTCATGTATTGGGCGGAGGCTTCCGCTTCAACGGGGATAACGGAAACAATGGCGATCCAGTTCGCCCAGCCGGAAATGTATCCAACTAATGATCCGTGGGAAAAATGGCCGTATCTAACCATTCCGCCGGCTTCCGGGAACATGGCGCCAAGTTCGGCGAATGTCAGGCCATCAGCAAAATGATGATGGTGCCTATAATCCATGCATAAATGGCTGCGGGACCGGCTACTTTGGCCGCTTTCCAGGAGCCGAACAGCCATCCGGATCCGATGATTGATCCGAGACCGGTCATCGTCAGCGCAAATGTGCGAATATCGCGATGCATCTTGCTTTGCATGATGTCTCACCTTTTCTTGTTCTAAGTTGTATTAAAATTGCATCAATCTTATTTTATCATTTTTTTTTATATCTCCTTAATTTTTCATAACTTGCAACATTTTAACAATCATAAAGATTGCATGATTTTATAATAAACTTTCACTTCTTTTTTTGCCTGCCGGCCGGGTTAATTGCTGGACAAGAGTAAATCGTGCGCCCTATCATGAACTTAAAGCACCGATTGGCGAAAAGAATGAAATAAGAAGATTTGTGACAAGGAGGTTTTTTTCCATGAAGTACATTAACAACCAGGATATTCTTGATCAGTCGATCATTTTTTTGCGATTGAAGAAGAATATGCGCTGAATGAGCTTGATATCAATGAAACCTATCTGTTGTTTTATAGAATGAAGCCGACCGTTATCGTTGGAAGAAATCAGAATACAGTTGAAGAAATCAATATGGATTACATAAGGGAGCATCATGTTGATGTGATGCGACGCCTGTCGGGCGGAGGAGCAGTCTATAATGATGAAGGAGATTTAAGCTTCAGTTTCATTGCCAAAGACGATGGAGACAGCTTTAACAACTACAAGAAATTCACCGATCCGGTTCTCAAAGCGCTGCATCATATGGGGGTCGATGCGAAGCTGGAAGGAAGAAACGACTTAACGGTGGATGGCAAAAAGATTTCCGGCAATGCGCAATTCGTCACAAAAGGGCGTATTTTCAGCCATGGCACTTTGCTTTTCGATGTCAATTTGGACAATGTTGCCAAAGCGCTGAATCCGGATGCCGAGAAATACGAGTCAAAAGGAATAAAATCAGTCAGAAGCCGGGTAACGAATATCCGTGAGCACCTTAATAAGGATATGACGATCCATCAATTCAGGAATCTGCTTTTGCATTTCATTTTTGCCGGGAAAGATCAGATCCCTGAATATCATTTGACGGATCGCGATTGGGAGAAAATCCATGACATTGCCGAAAAACGTTATCGGAATTGGGACTGGGTGTATGGAAAATCTCCGGACTTCAATGTCAGGCGCGCGCGTCGTTTTTCCGAGCGGGGGGCTCGATATCCGCTTGAATGTAAAAAAAGGATTGATCGATGAGGCGGCGATCTATGGTGATTTTTTCAGCATTGAAGATATTTACGATGTTGAAAAGCTGCTTATAGGAACGAAATATGAACGCGATGCGGTTGTCGCGAAGCTTAAAACAATAGATATCGGCCGGTATTTTGGAAAAATAAAATTAGAGGATGTTTTAACGACTTTGTTTTAAATCAGCCGCATAAAATAGACTGTAAAAATGAATCATTAATGAAATTGATGAGTTCCTTTTTTAACAGAAATTATATAAAAAAAAAAAATATTCTGACTACTGCTTGTCTGCCATTCTCACTATTCATACGCGAGCTTGGGAAAGGGGACCGTTTACATGTGGGTACGTTACTTGATGTTTGGAGTATCCGGCTTTTTTTATATAACAGGTGCCATCCTTTTAGTGATGCAGGGATATGTTATGAGCGGGGCATGGTTCGAATTGTTCAGCCACTGGTTCGGAGGAAAGAACTGAGCATGTACTCAGAATATTTAATGACGTTCGAATCTGCGGAAGACTCGGGGAAGCAAGTTTTTAAAATTGCCGGGCCGCGGGACTCGTGGGTTTAGACACAAGCCGAAAGATGAGAGATGAATTTTAATAAGAAGATGAACCGGCTCTTTTTATCGAAGATGCCGGTTTTTGTTTGACTTGAAAAAGAATGGGAAACAAGGTTTGGGGTGAACGGGGGGTTATCCCGCATTAACGGGCAGTAGACTCCCGCCTTAAGGCTTCAATAAATTCGAAGAAGCATAGGCGGAAGGTGACTGCCCGTAAAAGCCCCACTGATTGAAGTTTCGCTTTATTTCTCGGGTTAATAAGATATACAATATAAGATTGAGATGTTTGCAAAGGGGGATAATATGAGAGCGTTTGAAAATGCCGAAGCCATCGTTTTTGATTTGGACGGGACGCTGTATGAAGGGACGGCGCATTACGACTATTTTGCTAAGGTTCTTTCAAACCATATTCAAGAAGGAAAAGCCCGGAAACGGTACTTGGATGACTATCATAAGATGACGGCCTGGAAGCATCCGCTGGCAATCGGCAAAGTATTCGATTTAAAAAGGCAGGTCATCTTGACGATCGACCCGATGACGAATGACATTGAACGGGTGACGGAGTGGAACGGTGAAGAGTGGCCGGCGTCGGCCATACTAAAGACGTATGGGAAATCAGTGGCTTTCGATCGGAGCAAGTTCGCTTTTGTCGGCGATGGCTGGCTGCTCCCTGTTCTTGCGGCCGCGCGCGCGTCACGGGATTCATGCAGAGGTTATGCAGCCGTCTTACCGAAAAGTTAAAGAGGATATGGTGGGCAAAGACTTTCCGCTCCATCAGACACCAGGATTGAAAAAGGGACTCATGAAGTTAAAAAAAGAGGGCAAAAAATTAATTTTAATGACCAACAGCGAAGCAGAGGACGTGAGCCGCCTGCTTAAAAAACTTGAATTAAGCGATGTTTTTCACGAACGGCTGACACTGGCAAAAAAACCCTATCAGACGGAAGGCCATCTGCAAGCGATGATGGAACGCTTCAACTTAGAACCCGGCCGGATCGTTTCAGTCGGCGATAACTTTTTAAATGAGATTGCACCGGCACTGCGTCTGGGAATGAAGGGGGTCTATATCAGCCCTGTTGCGGACTCACCTTACGACTACTCAGGCTTAACGGTTGTGACGACGCTGGCCGGGCAATTCTGACAGTCCTGGTTCCTCTTCTTGAGTTAAGTACAAGTTCTAAACGAAGAAGAACCGCTCACTACTAAACTAATGGTAGGCCTGTCAATAAAACAGATATTCGGTTCATGTCGTTATGATGGTAAGGGGGAAACAGGGATGAAAAAACTAGCTTGGGGGTTTCTTGCCGTTTACGGTCTGTATATTGCAGTGATGGCGGGGTACTTTTTTTTTTGGACAAAAGAGGGCATCCCGGCCAATGTGAAAGGGACCCCGGCGGATCCGTCTCTTTTTATGACCCACAGCCGGCTCGTCCTGAGTCAAGAATATAATCGTATTCAGCACTTTCTTTATTTTTTGTCCTATCCATTGGACTGGGGAATTTATCTTTTCGTGCTTGTTTTCGGGTTTTCGAAGTGGCTGAGACAGGGCGCAGAGAAAATTTCCCGCTGGTTTGTTGTGCAGACAGCCGTTTATTTTGTGGTGTTGTCATTATTAGCCTGGGCGATTTCGCTGCCCATTGATATTCTGCGGCATGAAGTGTCGCTGCATTTCGGTATTTCGATTCAGACTTTTCCCGTTGGTTCAAAGAGCAGCTTTTGTCATTTGGTGTGGATGCGCTCGTTACCTTTCCATCCACGCTCGTCATTTTATTCTTTATCAGACGCTCGCCAAAGCGGTGGTGGCTCCCCGTGTGGCTGCTTTCCATACCGTTCATTGTGTTTTTAATGTACATTCAGCCTGTTGTCATTGATCCGCTTTTTAATCATTTTCACAGCTTGCGGGACGGAGCGTTGAAGCATGAAATTCTTAGCCTGGCGGGTCGGGCGGATATTCCGGCACATAATGTCTATGAAGTCGATATGTCTAAGAAGACCAATGCATTAAATGCTTATGTCAACGGGATTGGATCTAATCTGCGGATTGTGCTGTGGGACACAACAGTGGAACGGTTGGACCATCGCGAGGTGCTTTTTATTATGGCGCATGAGATGGGGCACTACGTCATGCATCACTTGTTCTGGAGTATGGTCGGTTCGATCGCGATGATTTTGGCCGGGCTCTATCTTTCTAGGGACTGCTTTGGAGTATCAGCCGCTGGGGAGCAAAACTGAATATTCACCATCCCGGCGATCTTGCCGCTCTGCCGATTCTGTTATTGCTTTTCTCCCTATTATCTTTTGCCGGAACACCGATAGAAAACGCCGTTTCCCGCCATTATGAGCATGCAGCAGACAATTATGCCGTTCACTTGACGAAAGATAAAGCAGCCGGCATTTCCGCTTTTCAGAAATTATCGAATGCAGGATTAGGCGAAATGAATCCGCCCTTACTTGTGAAATGGATGATCTATGACCACCCGACGATGATGGAGCGGATCGAGTTTCTCGAACATGCCAAGCCGAAACAATAAGGGCATCGTACGGGATTTTTACGGCTTTTTATATGGGGAATTTTAGAGGCTAAGCGAGAAATTGCCGAATGTGAAGACCTTCGCGGCGGCCGGCCGAAACACTTTTGCAAAATGATTTTTTCCATTCAAAAACTTCTCTCATTGATTGTGATAAAGAAAGTACCACTTCTTTAGTGAGGATCAATATAAAAAAATGACAGTGACAACCCAATTCTGATCTGTACAGATGGATAAGGAGAGAATAAAATAAAATGGATCAAAAATCATTTGAAAAAAAAGTGGTTGGCGAATTTGCCGCTTCTTATGTTAAAGACGGAATGACGGTTGGACTCGGAACGGGATCAACGGTTGCTTTTCTGATCAAAAAGCTGGGCGAACGTGTGCAAAAAGAAAATCTGCACATTCGCGCGGTCTCGACGTCATCATCGACATCCGAATTGGCGAGAAGCGTGAACATCCGGGTCTTAGATTTAAACGATGTACCGTCGATTGACTTAACGATCGATGGCGTGGATGAATTTGATCCGAAGTTCAACGGGATCAAAGGGGGAGGCGGAGCACTGCTTTACGAGAAGATTGTCGCGAGCGCGTCTGATTACAACATTTGGATTGCCGACGCCAGCAAAAAGGCAGAGGCGTTGGGTACTTTTCGCTTCCCGTTGAAGTGCTGCCATTTGGGTATAAGCATACCTTGCGGGAGCTTGAAGCAATGGAGCTGTCTCCCGAGGTGCGCTATCGCGATGGTGACATATATATCACTGACAGCCATCACTACATTATTGACTGCCATGTGAAATCCATTCCTGATCCGGAGGAATTGTCAAGATCATTAAACAGTCTTCCGGGAGTCATGGAAAATGGACTTTTTATTGGTATTGTCGATGAAATTCTCATAGCGGATGGAACGGAAGTAAAAAAAATTAAAAAAAAAAAGATTCTAAAAGAACAGGGGAAGAGAAACCATGACTGAAAAAAAGACGATTGCAGTACTCTATGGCGGTAAATCGACGGAGTATGAAGTGTCCTTACTTACAGCCTATTCCGTCATCAATGCGATCGATTTGAACAAATACCGCGTTCTGCCTGTATACATTCAAAACGACGGCAAATGGGTAGCGGGATCGGAAATTAAAGGAAAACTGGGATATAAAAAGATCAACTTTTATTAAATGCGGAAAATAATCAACAACCGGAAACCGCTCGCTGGCTGACACCGGCCGCATCGGCCGCGCCGGCTGCACGTGAAGATCGGCCGGATGTTGTTTTCCCGCTTCTTCACGGACCAAATGGCGAGGACGGTACGGTACAGGGCCTTCTTGAGTTGCTTAACATCGCTTATGTAGGCTGCGGAGTGACGGGATCGAGTACGGGAATGGATAAAGTCATCATGAAAGATATTTTTTCCGCCCATCATATACCGGGACCTGATTATCTCTCGGTTGCTTATTATGAATGGGAAAATGACGCACCGGCGATCATCTCGAACGTTAAAAAAAAAACGATTGGCTATCCATGTTTTGTAAAACCGGCGAATTGCGGATCGAGCGTCGGCATTAGTCAATGTATCAGCGAAGAAGCGATTTCGGCCGCCATTACCGAAGCTTTTCGTTTTGACACAAAAGTGATTATTGAGGAAAAAATTGATGGACGTGAAGTGGAAATCGGGGTGATCGGCAATCATGAGCTTTCTGTTTCCGTACCTGGGGAAATTAAGACAAGCGGCACATTCTATGATTATCAGTCTAAGTACCAGGACGGCAAAAGTACATTGATTATTCCTGCCGATTTGCCGGACAGTGTTCGAAAGGAACTTGAGGAAACCGCAAAGAAAGCTTTCACGGCGCTGAATTTATCGGGCCTGGCCCGCGTTGATGTTTTCGTGCGGGAAGGGGATAACAAAGTGATCGTGAATGAAGTGAACACGATGCCTGGCTTCACGCCTTTCAGCATGTTTCCACTATTATGGCAGCACACCGGTCTTCCGTATGACAAATTGATTGAAAAACTTGTCCAACTAGGAATTGAAAGACACGAAGAAAAACAGCGCATTCAATATCATATTGATAATTAAGGAAACAGGAAAGTTTCGCCGATTAGAAAACGATATTCGGCCTATCTTTCGCGAATTCCACAGTTGTCTTTGCCAAGCCGTTGTTCGTGAATATATTATTAGTGGACATGATAAACCAATCATGTTCCAGCCAGTCTTTCCTCCTCGCTGTTTGTATGGTCATTATGCGCCATGCCATGCCTCCTGAAAAGGCAGTCCTGATCGCCGGGACTGCCTTTTTTTACATAAAAATTTAAATTTGATATGCAGATTGTCTGCTAGGGGTGTGGGGTAAAGTGAACCGGTTTTTTTTTTTTTTTAAAAGATAAAGGCACGATAAGACAATGTCTCATCGTGCCTTTATGGTATATATTAGTCAAGCACTTTAATCGTGATCGTTTGCCGTCCGAATTGATTGGCCGCTTGATTGGATGAAAGGTGAACATCAATTCGATGCCCCTTAATGGCGCCTCCTGTATCAGCTGCCGTAGCAACACCGTATCCCGGAACGTAAACGCGTGAGCCGAGCGGAATCACACTTGGATCGACGGCGATGACTTTAGCGTTCGGATTGGCGCTTAAATCAACGCCGGTCCGTTGTACCATCCAGGCTGTAGCTGGTTGCTTCCACTGTAATAGATTGGCCGGTTGCCGCTGAAGCGGTACTGGACTGGCCGGTTGAGCGATTCGCTCTTTGCACGGCAGCCGCCGGCTTTTGAACAGAAGCGCTGTCCACTCTTGACCTTTTGACGGCTGAGTGATTTGCTTTATGTTTATGTGTTTGTATAGCTTTTGTCAATGCCAGTTTCGTTTGCGGTCCGACAATGCCATCTTCACTTAAGCTTTCGCTTTTTTGAAAGCTGGTCACTGCATCAAGTGTCAATGAGCCGAAAATGCCGTCTTTTTCGCCTTTGTAATAGCCGAGGTTTAACAACTTACTTTGCAAATTGGCAACATAATGATTGTGATCGCCTAGCTGCAGCCATTGGTTTCCTAGTTCATCTTTTATCTTAAAAGATTTTGCTGCAGCCGTGTTCTCAGTGAATTTTGCAGTTTTCACATTTGAAAAGTAGTTATTTGCTTGCACTGCTGCTCCATTTGCTGTTGCACCGTCCGTGGTTTTTGCTTGACTCATGAGCGGGGCCGCCATGCTCAAGCATGCTGCCATTGAAGTTACAGCTGTCAATTTTGTTATTATGTTCATAAAAAGTAAAAACCTCCTTTGTTTGCAAAAACTTGTTTTTTATGACTTGTTTTTGCATCCATAGTTATTGTAGGGGTTGAATGTCTCATCCATGTTTTAGTAGCATTACAGTTTTATAACAATGGATATCTAATATTTGATTTGTCAAGAGGTTTTTGTCGTTTTTTAGCGATTTTTTTATGCGGATTGAACCATTCAGGTCTGGGTGAAGGTGATCGGGGAACGGGGATGAATGAAGGCATTGAACTACTCCCACTTAACAACCTTTGGCTTGTTTGAAGTGGGAGATTCCTAAGAACACCAGCGCAGCCGCCGGTTATGGATTAGGCGATCCCCGCAGTCCCTGCGGTTAGAAGCCTTATCGCTTCATTTTTAAGATTGATACTTGCGTTCATATCTCGATCATGATGGGCATGGCATTTTGGGCAGTCCCATTCACGCAATCCGAGCTGTTTGACGTCTTTATTTTGGTAGCCGCAACAAGAACAAATCTGGCTGGAAGGAAAGGTTTTCGCCACCGTAACGACGCACTTGCCATACCACTTGGCTTTATATTTAATCATTGTTTTGAATTGTGACCAAGACACTTCACTGATCGCTTTTGCAAGATGATGATTTTGTAACAGGTTGGATACAGACAAATCCTCCATCCCGATCACATCGTGGTTTTTGATAATTTCGGTGGAGATTTTGTCTAAGTAATCTTTCCGTGCATTGGCCATCTTTTCGTGGATACGGGCGACTTTGATTTTGGCTTTGTACCAATTGGACCCGCCCATAGAACGCCTGCTCATGATCCGCTGGGCTTTGACCAATTTTTCTTCCAAGGTGCGGAAAAACTTGAGGTTGGTGTGTACTGTCCCATCCGAGAGAATCGCAAAGTTATTGAGCGACATCAATGCCAACAGCTGAATGGGTTTTCGGCCATGCGGAAACTTCTGCCTCGGTGCCTATTGATACAAAGTATTTGCCGGAGGGATGCCGCCTGATCGTGACATTCATAATCCTGCCTTGGACATCGCGGCTTTTGGCAAAACGAACCAGACCAAGTTTCGGCAGTTTGATATGGTTTCCAATGACCGCAATATTCTGATTGGTCATCTTCGTTGTGTACGACTGAATCGGATGTTTCTTTGATTTAAAACGTGGGTATTTGGTTTGTTTTTTGTAGTATCGGTGATAGGCATCCGCCAAGGTTTCAACAGATTTTTGCAAGGCGATACTGTCCACTTCTTTTAGAAAAGCAGAGTGGCTCTTGAGTTCAGGAAGGGCTTTGACTGTTTCATATTTGTTGAGGCGTTCACCTTTCCAAGAGTTAGCTGGAATCTGGCCGTTTTGAACCATTTCTTCGACAATCTGCCAGTAGGCATCTTTTTCTTTCTGCTTACCACCAAAAAGAAATTAAACACAAATCGAGAACAGCCGATGGTTTTGTTGATGAGTCCCACCTGTTTTTTGTTTGGAAAGATGCGAAACTTATAGGCTTTGTTGACCAGCATAGGTTCGCCCTCCCTGTTCAGAACTTATGTTCGTAAATATTATGGCACGACAGAAACGGGATTTGCAACTAGCAGATGGCATTCATCTCCCGCTTAGCAACACTTGAAGCGGGAGTCTTCTGCCGAATTACAATAAAATAAGACGATGAATTTTTTAATAATAGATAGAAGGTGAAAGGGTTTGGGATCATCAGGTATCTTTTATCCAAAAGTGAATATGCTGAGAAAGTAATCAGGTATGCCATTGGAGGTGGTTGATTTGGAAGTTCATCGTCCAGCGGGCTTCTGGATTCGGTTAGGTGCTTCGATTTTGGATAATATCATCATTGGTATTGGACTGTCTATTTTAGGATTCATTTTTTTCGGATATCATTATTTTAGCGGTCATGCCTCCCTAATTTTCTCGATTTGATCCGTTTGGTTTACTCCATTGTGCTTCCAGTGTACTGGAACGGTTATGTGATAGGTAAACGATTGTGCGGAATACGTATTGTCAAATTGGATGGAACGAGTCCGACGATTGGCGTCATGCTGCTAAGGGTGCTGGTAGGAGGCCTTGTTTACTTTTGTTCGCTTGGCATTTGCCTCATTATCAGTGCTTTTATGGTCGGCTTAAGAGATGATAAGCGGTCCATTCATGATTTCATCGCAGGGACATACGTGACTTACGACCGGCCGGGCGAAAATTCGCCGGAATGAAAAAGGATGGAGAGGCTACATGGCCTGAGTTCATGCTTTTTTCTAACGATCCGAATCTTTTTCGAATGGAACAATGCTTAAAATTTAAGTGAACGATGATTGACTGATGATGGACGTTCATCATCATTCCGCATTTGCCCACAGCCAATTGTCTGATTCCGCATATGATGTACTATGAGATGAAAAAGACATCTCAGGTATTAGAAGTAAAAGGAGCGATTGACGATGGGTACAGCATATGGCGGTTTTGGCGGCGGTTTTGCGTTGATCGTTGTTTTGTTTATCTTGCTCATTATCGTTGGAACAGCCTACGTTTGGTAATCGGTACGATCTTATAAAAGAGCTGCCTCAAAGACACTGGTTCTACTCTGTGGACAACTCCGATAACAGGAATAGCAGTTGAAAAAAAAAAGCAGATGAGGGAAAGAGCCTCATCTGCTGTTTTTTTTTTCAATTTCGGGGAACCATTAGAACCGGGCGAACCGGCTTGCCGCTGATGAGATCGGGAAGGGCGGCCGGATGCAAATGATCACCAGACTGTTTTTCTTGAAAATAAGCCGGTCACCGGCCGACGGTTCGTCCGGCATAGTTTCTGAGCCGGGCGTAAACCGGAATGACAACGCATGTTAATATAAAGCCTTTCAGTAAATTAAACGGTAAAACACTATATACGATCAATGTCAATAAATTGTGGATGGATCGATGATTGGCCGCTTGCGCCTGGGCAACGGCCTGGTTAATGCTGAAGCCGAGAAACATGGCGTAGCTTGGAAAAATCAGATAATAATTGGCGATCGCCATGATGACTGTCATCATCAGCGTGCCGGCGATCATTCCGGCGATCAGCGTTTGAATGGACGGTTTTTTCCGGTACAGCCAAGTGCAGACTAGGATGAGAATCGTGCCGGCGGCGAAATTCGCCAATTCCCCGACAGGCACTGCGGTAAACACCGAGCCGACGAGGAGAACGTGGAGAATATTTTTAATCCCTTCAATGGCGATGCCTGCCCCCGGTCCAAGCAGAATAGCACCGATTAAGGCGGGAATGTCGCTTAAATCAAGTGTCAGGAATCCGGGAAAGAGCGGAATCGGAAAAGCGGCATACATAATCAAGAAACCGATTGTCGATAAAAGAGATACCAATATTAATTTTTTTAGAGACGTTGTTTTCAACTTATCACCCCATTATAATTTGTCGGGATGATTGCAAAAGCTGCTTTTAATAAATTAAGCCCAAAGGACGATTTTCCTTTGGGCTTAAAAAATAAAAGATTATGATTATGCCTGAAATCAGCTTCACAGCGGGTAAAAGCTCTTTGCATCATCCTTCTCCCATCCAGACTTTACTGTCGGTTCCGGAATTCAACCGGATCAGCCGTTGCGGCTCGCGGACTTAGAGAAAACTCATCACCGCCGGTCGGGAATTGCACCCTGCCCTGAAGGAACGTCTATGAAATTAACTATATTATATAGCTCTCTAGTTTTTCTGACAATATTTTTGTCTCAAAAATGATGCTGCCTTTGCTCATGACTTCAATCAAAGATTCATTTGCTGCCCGTCATCAGGTGATCAAGGCGGACTGTTTGTCATACTGAGACTAGCACATGACAGACAAAAAATTCTGCTCCATCACAGCTGTGTCGGCGTTATCTGAGTCCGAATGGAACTCGGGCTACCGGTGAATCCCAATTAACCAAAACTTGAACTGACGAATGGTTTACCAGTCAATATCAATTTGATAAGGGATCGGGTCGATGAGCCCGGCTTCTTTAAATCCTTTGATTCTGAGCCGGCAGCTGTCGCACGTCCCGCAGGCTTTTTCTCCGCCATTGTAGCAGGACGTCGTCAGATGGTAAGGCACGCCTAATTTTGTTCCCGTTTCAATCGTCTCTCCCTTGGTCAAATGCATAAGCGGTGCGATAATCGCTAATCCGGGTCCCTCGCCGGACACGCCTTTTTTTGTTGCGAGATTAATGGTCTGGTTCATGCTGTTGATAAATTCGGGCCGGCAATCCGGATAACCGCTGTAGTCAACCGATGACACACCGGTGAAAATGGCACCGGCACCGATCACTTCAGCATAAGCGCTGGCGAGAGACAAAAAAATCATATTGCGTCCGGGAACGTAAGTGACAGGAATGCCGCCTTCTTCGCCGTCTTTTGGTACATCGATCGCACTGTCGGTCAGTGCGCTGCGCTGCCGCGCCGATCTGTTTAAAAAAATCAATGTCGACGATACGATGGTCGCGAACATTGTAAAAAGCCGCAATTTTTTTTGCTTGTTCGACTTCGCGATCATGCCGCTGGCCGTAACTGAACGTGATCGGGTATAGGTCGTAACCTTTGCTTTTGGCGATGCCCATGCAGGTGGTGCTGTCGAGCCCCCCCTTAATACAATCACTGCCTTTTCTTTCATTGTCAAACCCCTCTCTTGTTTGGATCCCAAATAATCTTGTGAAGCTGCAGACTGATTTTGACCTGCGGAAGCGGTTCGGCAAGCACCTTTTCCACCAGACGGTCAGGGGGCATTGTTTCCCAAACGGGGCTCAGCAAAACCTGGCCTGATTTGTAATAGCCTGACAGTACCGCTTTCATTTGGTTAAAATCATCGTCTGTGCCAATGACAAATTTGATTTCATCTTGCGGGGCGATCCAGTTGAAGTTGCTCAGGATCATTCTCTCCGTTTCTCCGGAGGCCGCGCGAGTTGTAATCCATAACAAAACGCATTTTCTTTGCCAGCATCGGATCTTTTTCACGCAGCCGGGCAAAGGGAGCCAAATCAATGGCCCCATTCGTTTCAATGTGAACATCCGTAACATGTTCGATGGCGCACAGCGCAAGGATTAAGGCAGCTGATTTTTGCTGGTGAATCAGCGGTTCCCCGCCTGTAAAACAAATGTGGCGGCTGGAAAACCGGGCAGCCTGAGCGGCAATGTCGTCGATCGCTGCTTTGAATGCCGGCTTCGCCGGAGCATAGCTGTAGGACGTGTCGCACCAGGTGCAGCGCAAATTACAATGAAAACTGCGGACAAAGACGGTAGGGAAGCCTTGATACATCCCTTCGCCTTCAATGGTTTCGAAAATTTCAACCATCGGAAGCATCCACTTTCCATAAACGTCCCTTGATGGTAATTGGAAATCATGAATGGGTTTCATCGGCACTCATCCATTCACGAGTCATTGTTGCCGAACTTGTCGGTGTCGAATAATGTGAGCTTTTCCAACCGGTGTCCCTGGCTAATGAGCCCGCGTTCGGCCATTTCTTCGTCCAACTGTTCCCACATCCACACGATCATGTTCTCGGCTGTCGTATTCATTTTCGGCAGGACATCATTCAAATAGCGGTGATCAAGCCTGGATTTAATCGCAGATTGAAACATCGCTTTGATATCGCCAAAGTCAACAGAGATGCCAATCTCACCCACGAACCCGCTGATTGTTATCTCGAGACGGTAAGTATGGCCGTGAAGATGCTTGCATTTGCCCTCGTAACATTCCAGGCGATGGGCGGCATCGAATGTAAAACTTTTTGTCACCGCCACCCGCTTGTTATGGTATTTCAATCGCGGGGAGCAGGGATTTTCAGACGTTTCTCTTTGAGACAAAAAAAGACCTCCTTTTACGCAAGAAGCGCGTTTTGGAGCGCATAAAAAGAGCCCTTCAATCACAATTGAAGAGCGCTTAAAAAAGGATCATTTTTCTATTGACTTGAAAATGGCCCGCATTTTTACAATGTCAACGCTCCCTAGTTTTGTTTTATGAGGGGCGGGAATTTCGAACCCTCGCCATCCATTATACCAAAGTCGGGTTGAAAATAAAGTGAAACTTCAATCAGTGGGGGTTTTCTTCCATCCCCACTGATTGTTAGTTGCGGCCCACAGGACGTGGGTCTCACAGACGTTGCCACAGGATGTGGCGCCTTTAGTCTGTGTTCCTAAGATCGGACGTTTACGGGCAATTATTTCCCACCTATGTTTCTTCGAATTCATTGAAGCCCTGAGGTAGGAGTTTTACTGCCCGTTAATGCGGGATAAAATATCCAGACGGTTGGCCAGTGTCCCCGGGAAAGATGCCAAAGAAAAAAACACAGAAAAGGAAAAGATTCCCCCTAAAAAAAAGAGACTGTCTCATCAGTCGTTTTTTGACCATGAACAGCTCTTCAATATTCGAACTAAGCGCTCAACTCATCTCCATTCCATTGGACTGCTTATTTAGATAAAATGATCCAGCACCAAGCCAAGCGACAAGAGAAAACCAAACAAAGTCTGCATTTGCGCCGTTGCTTTCATCGCCGGCATCATTTGAATCGATTTTGTTTTTCCTCTGAATAGTTTCGTTGCTTGATAGGCTTTCGGCAAGCTGGCAAAGACAACAAGCAGCCACGCGGATTCTACATGGAAAATCATCAGCCCGATAATCCAAAGGTACGAAACAGCGAATAAAGCAGCCAGGAGTATGATCGCACGCGGCCTTCCGAGAAGAATAGGGAGCGTGTGCCGGCCTTTTTCTTTATCGCCGTCAAGATCACGGATGTTATTGGCCATGTTAATGCCGCCGACAAGAAGGCCGATAGGGACGGAAATCAGCACACTGCTTAGAGTGAGTGTTCCGGTTTGAATGAAAAAAGAAATCCATATAATGAAGACGCCCATAAATAGTCCGGAAGCGAGTTCGCCAAACGGTGTATAGGCGATCGGCTTCGGTCCGCCCGAATAAAAATAGCCGGTCATAATACAGACGGTACCGACAAGCGCAATCCACCAGCTGCTCACTGCGCAGATATAGACGCCGATAAGAGCCGCGATCAAGCAAAGGGCATAGGCCAGCCGGAGTATCGTTTTCGGATGAACACCGTCGCGGACGATGCTGCCGCCGATGCCGACGGATTCGGCGGTATCCAGCCCGCGCTTGAAATCGAAATATTCATTAAAAAGGTTGGTCGCGATCTGAATCAGCATCGAAGCGGCGAGCATGGCAATGAAAAGCGGGACATTTATCCTGACGTCGGGCAGGGCCAAAGCAGTGCCCAAAGTGACGGGAACAAAAGATGCCGTCAATGTGTGAGGCCGCATCATGAACCACCATTTTTTAAAACCTGAGTTTTTATCTAAAGTGTAATCCATCCATCGCACATTCTCTCCTAATAAAATATAGTCAGAAAGTTAAATAGACTAGATCCTAAGAAACAAAAACGGCCGAATTCAAACCTTCGCCGGATCAGCCGAAAAGGCATATTTTGCAGCTTCCTCAGAGTTTGAAAATACGACAAGTTTTGACCTTCTTAAGTTTATGAAAATAAGGAATGTGTGTCAACCGATTGAAGTGATTTAATAAGTTCATGTTAGTCAACGACCCGCCACTTAAACTCTAGAATTTTGAAGTGGGAGCTTGCCACTACCCGGCAGTGCGAGCGGCAAAACCCCCTGCCTTGAATTGGTGTGACATTAGGACGGCTGACAGCGCCCCTGCAAAAGGAGTGATGCTCCCTTTGCTTGACTTTGCAAAACCTCTTAAATCGATTCGTTGACACTCGAAAATGAACAAGTGTATGCTAAAAAAAGTGGACAGACAACGATTGGTACCGACTATTTTGTTTGGACAGATGGAGAGAGCAAATGAAAAGAAGAACAATTATTGCATGATACACTAATAAAAAACATTGAGAAAAGTCAATCAGACGGGAAAACCGGCTTTATACAGTTTCACGTTAGCCGTCCCCCCTGTCGATCCCTTGCTGTTTTGGAAGCACGGCAGAGATCAATATAAAGGGGACAATGTTTACTGGGCAGATAAGAGCGGCCATTGTCTGGCCTGCTTGGGCTCGGTATTTCGACAAAATGTAAGTAAAACCGAACCTTTTAATAGCGTGGAAAAAGCCAGACGGGCGCTCATGAGCGAGGCGGTATCCTGCTCGCCGCCGGGTTTGAAAGGAGCCGGATTGCTTTTTATCGGCGGGTTTCCTTTTGATCCGCTGCAGAAGCAGACGGCGCTTTGGGCCGACTTCAAACAATCTGAGTTCAGAATACCGGAATGGCAGCTGGCTAAAATGGCGGACGGACGGTTTTATTTGACAATAAACGGCTGGCTGCGGGAAGACTCAGCGGTTGAGTCAGAGATGGCGGAGAAAATACGGCAGATGCATGAGCGCCTTGATGTAAATGGCGAACAACAAGCGCTTGAGAGAGCCGTGATACTGGAAACAAGAAATAGGAATTAACGGCTGGCTGCATGCCGTTCATCAAGCCATTGAGGAAATCAAAAAAAGGCGGCTGAAAAAAGTCGTCCTGTCAAGAATCATGACTGCCGAAAGCAGCGAGAGACTGGATCCCGTAAACGTACTCGGCCGGCTGCATCGCAGGCAGCCGGACTGCACGCTTTTTGCTTTCGAAAGAAACAGCAGCATCTTTCTCGGTGCAACGCCGGAATGGCTGATTAAGAAAAGCGGCGGAGAAGTTCAGACGATGTGCCTGGCAGGCACAATAAAACGAGGAGCCGATGAGAAAGAAGATCGAGCTTTAGAAAACGAATTGCTCGCCGATGAAAAAAATTTGGCCGAGCATCAATTTGTTGTCACTCGGATTACCGAAGTGATGAACACATACTGCGACGAGGTCGAATGCTCATCGAAACCGATCATTTATAAAGCGGGACAGGTGCAGCATCTGTGCACACCTGTGACAGGAAAGCTGAAAAAAGGTGTCTCATTACTTGAATTGGTGGAAAACCTTCATCCTACTCCGGCGCTCGGCGGATTGCCAAAGGAAGAAGCAGTTAAAGCGATCCGGATTTATGAAAACTATGAGCGCGGCTGGTATGGGGCGCCGATCGGCTGGGTCGACATTGAAGGGAATGGAGCGTTTGCGGTTGCTATTCGTTCCGGCCTTATTAAAGGAAAACAAGCTGTATTGTTTGCCGGATGCGGCATTGTCGCCGATTCGGAACCTGCCCGGGAGTATGAAGAAACGAAAATCAAATTCAAGCCAATGCTTGATGCTTTGGGGGACGTTCGAAGATGACTCACCAAGAGAAACTAACCAGATTTTGTGCGGCATTTGTTAGTGAATGTGTAAACATCGGTGTGAAAGATGTTGTTGTCAGTCCGGGATCGCGGTCGACTCCGCTGACCGTGCTGTTTAATAAACATCCGGGAACAAAGATGTGGATGTCGATCGATGAACGTTCAGCGGCTTTCTTTGCACTAGCATGGCCAAGGCGAGCCGCAAGCCGGTCGCTCTTCTTTGTACATCAGGAACGGCTGCTGCCAATTATTATCCCGCGATCATCGAAGCTGAGTTGTCGAGAATTCCGCTTATTGTTCTGACCAGTGATCGCCCCCACCATTTGCGCAATGTCGGGGCCCCTCAAGCCATCGATCAGATCAAGCTTTACGGCGGGCATGTGAAGTGGTTTCAAGAAATGCCTCCGCAAAGTGATGATGATCAGCAGATTGCTTTCACAAGAGCTGCGGCACGAAGAGCGTATTTGGAGGCATCACTGGCACCGGCAGGTCCCGTTCATTTAAAAACTTTCCCTTTGATGAACCGCTCGTGCCTGATCTTGAATTAGAGAATTTGTGGGGAGATTCAAAAGAGGGAAGCGCTTCGCCGGCGCTGACGGCGGAATCGAGAAGAAGGCTTTCTCCCGATGGGGCGAAAACGGCGGCAAGTCTCATTAGTTCAATGAAAAAGGGATTGATTGTTGGGCGGGCCGGGTGCCGACCCGGCTCTGTCTGAAGCGGCCGTTATGCTTGCTGAAAAAAATGCGGCTTCCCGATTTTAGCCGATCCGCTGTCCCCGCTCAGAACGGGAAAACATGATAAAAAATGGGTCATCGACAGTTACGATGCTTTTTTGCGCGATCCGTTTGTTTGCCGGAAATTGAGAGCGGACGGGATCATCAGGTTTGGTCCGATGCCGGTTTCCAAAGCCTTTTTACAATACTTAAAAGAAACGCGTCCTGAACGCTACCTTGTTGTTGATGAAGGCGACGGCTGGCTTGAACCCACACATTTGCCGGCAACGATGATATACTGTGATCCTGTTTCGTTTTGCAAAGATGTGCTACACTTGCTTTTAGAGGTACCCGATTCCTGCCGCGGCTGGGGAGAGCGCTGGAGGACGGTCAATTTAGCGTCCGCCCGGTGTATCCGCCGCTTTCTGCAATCCGGATTTTGGTTCGAAGGGCAAGCGATGGATGGCTGAAATTATTAAGAATGAGCCTGATCATGCAGCTTTATTTGTGGGCAACAGCATGCCTGTTCGTGACTTGGACAGTTTCTTGCTCAATCAAAGAAAGTCTCTTCTCACGCTGGCCAACCGGGGAGCCAACGGTATCGACGGCGTCGTTTCCAGCGCGCTTGGCGCAGGCAGTGTCATAGAGCCCTTGACGCTGGTCATCGGCGACTTGTCTTTTTACCATGATATGAACGGGCTTCTGGCCGCCAAACTGCATCATCTTCAGGCCACGATTGTTGTGATCAATAATAATGGCGGCGGAATCTTTTCATTTTTGCCGCAGGCGGAAGAAGTGGATGACTTTGACGCCTTGTTTTCAACGCCGATCGGCTTAAATATAGAAAAAGTCAGCGAGTTATATGGAGCAGCCTATCACCAACCGAAGAGCTGGACGGCATTTCACAAGGTTTATCAGGAAGCGCTGTCCGATGATCGACTTTATATCATTGAGGTTGTAACGGAAAAGCAGGAAAATGTGATCAAACATCGGAGTCTCTGGGCGGAAGCAGCCGGGGCTGCTCGAAAGGTGTTGAAAAATCATGATAAAAAAATTAGTACGCTGAATGTCGTTCACTCGGTTCAAATCCTTGGTGACGGGCCGTCACTTTTACTCTTGCATGGTTTTACCGGTTCAAAATCGACGTGGCAGCCTTTTATACAAAAATGGTCGCAGCGCTATCGGACAATCGCAGTTGATATTGTCGGCCATGGGGAGACGGCGGCGCCTGATGACACCTCTTTTTTATACGATGAAACATGAAGCGGCATCGCTTGTCGCAATGCTTCACTTATTGGATGTTGAAAAACCGCATCTTTTGGGATACTCCATGGGCGGGCGGCTGGCGTTGTATATGAAAACGCGCTATCCTCATCAATTTGGCAATTTAGTAATGGAAAGCAGCTCGCCGGGGCTGGAAGATCAGCTGGCTCGAGAACATCGCCGGCAAAATGATTGCTTACTGCAAAAGAGATTCTTAAAAAAGGGATTAATCGGTTTGTTGAATATTGGGAGAACATTCCACTTTTTTCAACACAAAAGCAGCTGCCGGCAAGCATTAGAATGGCTATTAGAAAAGAGCGGCTGTCGCAGGATCCTCAAGGGCTGGCGAACAGCTTGATCGGTATGGGGACGGGCGCTCAGCCTTCACTTTGGAATGAGCTGCCGAGTTTGACATGCCGTCCTTATTTTATCGCCGGACATAAAGATCATAAATTCGTGGCGATTGGAAAAAGAATGGCGAAAGAGACGCCGGGGTCAAAGTTGAATATTATTACGGAGTCCGGCCATGCTGTTCATGTGGAACAGCCGCAAATCTTTGATAAAATAGTTTATGAAGATTTTTATCAATCGATCATTGAAAGGAAGAGATAGCAATATGTCATCTTTTGAATGGAAAGCAGTTCGACCGTATGATGAAATCATATTTGAAACTTATGAAGGCATCGCAAAGATTACAATAAATCGTCCGCATGTCCGCAATGCTTTTACGCCAAAAACCGTCATGGAAATGTTTGATGCTTTCTCCAGAGCCCGCGATGATTCAAGTATCGGTGTCATTATTTTGACAGGCGCCGGTACAAAAGCTTTTTGTTCAGGGGGAGATCAAAAAGTCCGGGGCAACGGCGGTTATGTTGGCGAAGACAATATTCCCCGTTTAAACGTGCTTGATTTGCAAAGGCTGATTCGTATGATTCCCAAACCGGTCATTGCCATGGTCGCCGGCTATGCAATCGGCGGCGGCAACATTCTGCAATTGATTTGCGATTTGACGATTGCAGCCGATAATGCCATTTTTGGACAGACCGGTCCGAAAGTCGGCAGTTTTGATGCCGGCTATGGTACAGGTTATTTAGCCCGTATTGTCGGTCACAAAAAAGCGCGGGAAATCTGGTATCTATGCCGTCAGTACAATGCTCAGCAGGCCCTGGAGATGGGGATGGCCAATACGGTGGTTCCGCTTGAAAACCTGGAAGAGGAAACAGTCAAATGGGCGAAGGAGATTTTATCCAAGAGCGCGACAGCTATCCGCTTCCTGAAAGCATCGTTCAATGCGGATACCGACGGGCTGGCCGGGCTGCAGCAGCTGGGCGGCGACGCGACGCTGCTGTACTATACGACAGATGAAGCAAAAGAAGGACGCGACGCATTTAAGGAGAAACGCGATCCTGATTTCAGCCGCTTTCCTAAGTTTCCTTGATGAGATGATATTCGGATGCGTTTGACTATATATTGCCAAGAAGGCTTGCCGTTATTGGGCAGGTCTTCTTGGCAATATTACAATACACCTTTGCTCGTGAAAAAAAGGCAGCGCTTATTGACAATGAGCCATTTCATCTATATTGTTTGAAAAATAAATTGAGCCGAGTTGAATGATTGGCTTTAATAAAGGCTTGACAGCGCCAGGCTTTCTATGCATAAGGAGAGAATTCTATGGAAGACACAGTCATGCCGAACTGGCTTCGGCAGCGTGCATTTTTGACCCCCGATCGGCTGGCATTTGAGGCGGAAGAAGAAACCATCACATTTGCTGAATTAAACAGCCAGGTGATAGTTCTAGCCCAGAAATTGCTGGCTTATGGATTAAAAAAGAATGAAAAAGTCGCTTTGCTCTTTCAAAATAGTCCGGATTTTGTCCGGCTTTATCACGCGCTGATGTACGTAGGAGCGGTTGCTGTACCGCTTAATACAAGATTAACGGTTGACGAGCAGGTATGGCAGCTGGCCGACAGCGGTGCCAAGCTGCTCGTCTGTGATCCGTTCTTTCTTTCTCAAGGACAGTTGATTCGGGAAAAATGTTCAGCAGTCTTGTTATCAGTGGAGGAGCTGAATAACCTTCCAAAGAGTCCGGCTCCGCTTTCTCCGGATATTCGGCTGAATGATCCTTGTACGATCATTTATACGTCAGGGACAACGGGCCACCCTAAGGGCGTTGTATTGTCTTATGGCAATCACTGGTGGAGCGCGGTTGGTTCAATGCTGAATTTAGGCATGCCGGCCGGTGATAAATGGCTGTCATGCGTCCCGCTTTTTCATGTCAGCGGCCTGTCGATATTGATGAAAAATGTGATCTACGGCATGCCGGTCGTCCTTCAGCAGAAGTTTCTGCCGCAGGCGGTAAATGAAGCGATTTGCCGCAAAGGCGTGACCATCGTTTCCGTCGTCACGAACATGCTTATGAGAATGCTCGATTGTCTTGGAAATCATCGCTACCCGGAATCGTTTCGCTGTATGCTGCTTGGCGGCGGACCTGCCCCGCTGCCAATATTAAATCGCTGCAGGGAGAAAGACATTCCTGTCTACCAGACCTATGGGTTAACGGAAACGGCTTCGCAGATTGTTACCCTGCCGCCGGAATATATGCTTGCGAAACTGGGTTCGGCAGGAAAGCCGCTTTTTCCGGCACAAATTAAAATTGTTGATAAAGGTAAGGAACTGGGGGTGAACCAGGAAGGCGAAATCGTCGTCAAAGGTGCAAACGTGACATCCGGCTATTTAAATCGTCGTGAAATAACGGAAAAAGTGCTTCATAACGGGTGGTTTCATACAGGAGACATTGGATTTCTGGATAAGGATGGATTCCTATATGTGCTTGACCGGCGCAAAGATTTAATTATTTCAGGCGGAGAAAATATTTATCCTGCGGAGATAGAAGCGATCCTGATCGAGCATCCCGATGTAGAGGAAGCCGGAGTCATTGGTGTGAAAGATGAGCGATGGGGACAAGTGCCTTTTGCCTTTGTTAAGATGAGAGACAACCGCCCGTTTTCGGAAAAAACTGTATTGGCTTTTTGTCAAAAAAAGCTGGCGGGTTACAAGGTACCCAAAAAAATTATTGAAATCGATAAAATGCCGAGAAATGCGGCGAAAAAATTGTTGAGAAGGCTTCTTTATCAGTATCTTCCGGAAAATGTTCATCGCTGATTTTCAGCGGGTGCGGTTTGGAGGGGAAAAATGGTGGTTCAAAAGGGCATGCAGTGACTGGCATTCGTCATTTGTCATGGTGATCCCGCGCCCCATTCTTGTTTTGTCGGGTGACCAGCTTCTTAAATCGTATTTGGCATCGCGATCATTCCAACTGACGAAGTTAAACTCCTTTGTCCACCCGCTGTCTTCTTCAGATAAGACACCGAAATGCTGAACAATTTTGAAACGTACGGTAGCTGATGGCATAAAAAACACCTCATTTCGTAATTTTTAGAACGTATGTTCTATGTCGTTATTTTAATTCTATTTCATTGAGTTGTCAAATCTTTTTTTTGAATCTGCTGTTTTTTATAAAAAGTCTGGAAAGAGGGAAAAAGGTGTTTCAATACACGATTGCATTCATTAGATGTGCAGGTCGGATTCTGATGATAAATAGAGAAAAATCGCCATGGAAAGGGAGTTGGAACGGCGTTGGCGGAAAAATAGAAGCTGGAGAAACACCCTTTGATTGCGTGATTAGAGAGATGAGAGAAGAAACAGGGCTTTTGATTCAACATCCGGTGTTTAGAGGGACAGTGACTTGGACGGTGGACGAAAGAGATACAGGGGGAATGTATGTCTATGTGGCGGACATAGAGCCGGAGCCGGGTTTTGAAACACCAAGGCGGACAAGAGAAGGAATAATAGAGTGGAAGCTGGCAAGCTGGCTGTTGGCAAAAGACAATTCGGGAGCTGTGCCGACTCTGCGTTATTTTCTCCAGGATGTCCTTGACGGAAGACCGGCTGCAGATTACCATTGCACATTTGCAGGCGAGACAGTTATTGATTTTGAGGTACGCCCTTTAAACGCTGTGAGTGAATCGGCGATTTTGTTACCGGACAATAAAGAGCAGGACAAGCAGGCAGCAGGCGATCGTTCCAAACCCGTAGAGCACCCAGTAATCACTGCCGATAAGAAGCGTCATTAGAGGCGAGAGTATTGTGGCAATCCCGATAATAATGAAAACCGTTCCTAAAGTAATCGAGATTTCTTTGCATTTTGGATCCGCCTGCTTACTAGCTGGAGCTGAACGGTCACTTGTTTCTTTTTCAATATGCCAATTCCCAGCAAAGTTAAAATAAAACCGATTAAAAGCAATAAAATCAAGTGCAGAGACATTCCATTCACCCCTTATATATGTATAAACGGCCGGCTTTAAACACCATTTTAAATAAGTTTGTTTTAAGTATACGATAAAGAACAGCGGATAAGCACAATGTTGTATAAAATAGAAAATTAATAAATGTAATAAAAAAGGCAGGCCGGTTGGCAAGAACTTTTTTTATTAGCCGCCAGGCGTGTGCTTTTCATAAAAAAAAAAAAAAAAAAGCAAATAAAGTGGATTAAAAATGAACTTATTTATGAACAGGGAAGTCTTTTTAATAAGAAGCACTAATGGCGAGGCTGTCAGCATTGGGGGCAGGGAGGGTGAGAATCAAGAACTGACAAAACTTATACGTCTGGCCCAAACTGGAGAGAGAGACAAAAGCGTTTGAGCAGCTTGTAGAGAGATACAAAGGACATGTTTACCGTCAGGCCTTGGCCATGCTTCATGATCGAATGGAGGCGGAAGATGTCATGCAAGAGGCTTTTGTGAAAGCATATTTTTATTTGCCGAAATTAGGAAATGAGCACGCCTTTGTTTCCTGGCTGACTCGCATTGTGATGAACTTATGTTACGACAAAATAAAAAAGATGAAACGTTCGATTCCAGCAGATAATACGATGATTGAGGACGTTTTTAATGATAGAAGGCCTCTATCTGGCGAAAGCCGTGAGGTAGCGCGGATGTCGGTGGCGGACGCCCTTCAGCGCCTGAGTTTCGAACACCGTGAAGCAGTGGTATTAAGGGATATTCAGGGCTTTTCCTACCAAGAAATAGCCGACAGTCTCGGTATTCCGTTGGGAACAGTGAAGTCAAGAATCAGTTTGGCCCGAAAAGAATTGAAAAAGTTTTTGACGGAGGGGTAAGCCATGACACTGTGGACGACCTATTGTCGGCATATATCGATGGCGAACTTGAGCGGAAAGATAGCGAACAAGTTAAAGAACATCTGCGCCATTGTTCGAGATGCCGTAAAGAGCTTGAACAACTGTCTGCTGCGGCGAGTGCATTTTCAATGTATTATCGGCCGATAGAAGCACCGGCAGATACGGTCTCAAAAATTATGTTGAAAATTGATTTAAGAAAACAAAGAAGAGAAAAGTGGGAATGGCTGCTTGTTTTCAGCTTTTTAGCTTGCTCATTTCTGTTCACGTTCATCTTGTTAAACCCGATGTTCAGGATCATTTATACGGTCCTTGCCGTTTTGATCACGGTGTCCGTTGATATTCTTCAGGAAGTGCCGGATGCTTTCGGATGGTTCCAGGCCGACTCTCCGCTTGCTTTCTTGATTGGCTTCGCTGTTTTTGCCATCCTGATTTTCATTCTGGTTATTCTGATGCGTTCGCTGGCATTGGATCGTAGGAGAGGGACTTCATGAAACGCTGGTTTTCATATTTATTTTTGGGAATAACCTGCCTTTTATTTACAATGGCAGCTTTTTTGGCAGGAACTTCATCTGCAGAAGCCAAAACGGACAGTGTCCTTTCGGATAAAAAAGTGGTCATTCAAAAAAATCAAAACGTGGAAAATGTTGTTGTTCTCGGGCATAGTGCGATGGTGGACGGAAAAGTGGATAATGCTGTGGTTGTGGTAAACGGAAAGCTTCATATCGGCAGGCATGCCAAAATTGACAATCTCGTGCTTGTGATCGGGGGAGACGTGACGCAGGATCGCGGTGCAGAAGTCACGAGAAATATGATGGTGTTTCATTCAGGCCATAAAAGAGTCTCCTACTTGTTTGGCGGTATCATCTACCTTTCGGCGCTCGCGGTCAAAATGGCATTAAGCTTAATACTTGTTGCCGTGTCGGCGCTCGTTGGTACACTCGCACATAACCGTTTAGAGCGCATGGCCGATATGGAACGATCTTTTTTTAAAGTCTTGGGTATCGGGTTTATTTCACTGCTCATCTTTTTGGTATTGCTTTTTATTCTGCCAATCGGTTTCATCGCTCTGCCGGTCGTTGCCGTCGTTCTAGCCCTTTTGATGATTTACTTTATTATTGTGTGTGCATGGCTTTCCGGAAAAATTGGCGGCAAGCTGATTTCGGGGTCGCAGCCGCGGTTTATTTCCGTTCTTGTCGGAGCGGTCGTTTTAATTGCGCTATTGAATTTTCCACTGATTGGAGAGTTTGTTTTTCTCGGCCTTTTGTTTCTTGCATTTGGAGACTTGGTGGTCTCGTCTTACTTTTTTATAAAAAAAGCACCGAACATCATAATTTATGAGTAGATCTTCCAAATTCGCGCAAAATAAGGGCGAAGGGGGATCAACATCATGAAGTTTGATAAATACCTTTACATTTTATTCGGCATTTTGGCATGCATAGCGGTTGGTTATGAAAATGGCCGGCATATTATGGCAAAGGCGCAGAAAATGCCGTGCAGCCGATTGTGGTTTCACTCGATAACAGCAGAGGAGAAGAGATCGGCGAGGCAACGCTTTCGGAAACGAATAAGGGAGTGCAAATAAAGCTGCAGGCTGAAGGTCTTTCGCCGGGGATTCACGCCATTCACTTTCATGAAAAAGGATTGTGTGAACCGCCTGCTTTCCAATCGGCCGGTCCTCATTATAATCCTTATGGAAAAGAACATGGACTCGAAAATCCGCACGGGCCTCACGCCGGAGATATGCAGAATATTTTTTTGCAGATAAAAATGGCAATGTTAAAACGACAATATACAACCCAAGGGTAACTTTGAAAAAAGGGAAAAAGAATTCATTGCGCGACATGGACGGATCGGCGCTCGTCGTTCATGAAAAAAGGCGATGATCAAAAAACGGACCCTGCAGGAAATTCGGGAAATCGCGTTGCTTGCGGTGTGATTAAATAAGCAATAAGCCAAAAAAGTGGTTCACGAAATATAGATGTGAAGCACTTTTTTGGGTCCGGGTCTTTTCGGCAAAATCGACTGAGCCTCTCTGAATTTGCCTGTTTGCCGATGAGCGGATACTTTATAAAACGGTTTTCGGCCGATTGGCGGGCCGCGGTGTTTGGAGGGATAATGTCTGCTTCGCAAAACGGTTTGAAAGTGATCATGCAAAAAAGCGCTATGATGGAGGAGAA
This sequence comes from Terrilactibacillus sp. S3-3, assembly GCA_030437565.1. GTDB lineage: Bacteria > Bacillota > Bacilli > Bacillales > Sporolactobacillaceae > S3-3. Next base: position 2,535,985 of record CP129291.1, on the reverse strand, counting down.
AAAAGGAGGAAAAATAATGAATCAGAATAGCGGCCGGCTCGAAAGACTACAGATATTAACGGAAGTGGTCCGGGAATTTAAAACGGCCATTTTAAATGACATAGAGGCGAAAAAAACGGGGCAGCTTGTACTTGAAGTGATGCAGAAAGCCGGCGATACATGGCTCTGCGATCAAATTCTTCACGCGTATACATCACTAAACAACGCTTCTCTGGCGGTGCAGTATTTGGATGAAGCGACCCGCTACCTTCACGATCAAATTGATGCTTGCATGAATGAATAACACCAAACATGGAAAGAGCCGCTTCGTCCGGCAAATGAAGCGGCTTAGACCTTTCCCTAATTATTCAGCTAAAAGCGACAAGCCGCCGTCCACAATAATGGTCTGTCCCCTGATCATGTCGGCAGCCGGTGTACATAGAAAATAAACGGCTTCGGCGAGGTCGGACGGCCGGACAATCCTGCCGGCAGGATTGCGCTCTGCGGCATGGGCGAGCAGCTCATCGCGGTTCGGGAAATGCTTCAGGGCATCGGTATCCACGGCTCCTCCCGATACAGCATTGACGGCGATCCCGTCCGGAGCAAGTTCAACAGCCAAATAGCGCGTGATCGCTTCTACGGCTGCTTTGGAGACCCCGACGACAACGTAGTTCGGCAGTGCGCGGATCGCTCCTAGGCTGGAAAGAGCCACGATATGCCCGCCGCCGTTCTTTTTCATTAACTTTGCCGCTTCTTGGGCTGCAAAAAGATAGGCCTTGGCATTGATGCTCTGTGTCCAGTCCCAATGCTTTTCTTCAATTTCCATCAAAGGTCTCTGGACACCGGAAGCCGCATTGTTGATGAATACGTCAAGGCGGCCAAATGTTTCGTCAATTGAGGCAAAAAGAGATTTGATTTGTTCCAGTTCCCCTATATTCGCCTTGACCAGCAGAACTTTAATGCCATAAGTATTTTCGAGTTCTTGCTTGGTTTCATCAGCAGTCTTTTTTTTTTTTTCGCATATAGTTAAGGACAAGATGAAAGCCATTTTGGGCAAACTTCTCTGCAATGGCTTTGCCGATGCCCCTTGTTCCGCCGGTAATTAAAGCGACTTTTTCTGCCATATACACTCTCCTCGTTTCATTCTTAACATATGGCAAGTATAGCAAAAAAGCGCGAGACGTTACAATGCGAAGAACGATTGGTATAAAAAAACGCGTTAATTGTTTCAAAGGGATTTTTGTAAATGGCCGGATCCGGCCGATAGAAAAAAAAAAAGTGCTCGATTAACGAAAATGGGGTATGATAAGAACGGTAGAACTCGGATATGGATAATCTTTAGAAAGGAAGCGGGCGTTTTGATTATTGTTTATTTAAGTTTGGCGCTTATTGTCCTGGCCATCGCCAGTTTTGTTGTTTCCGCATTTCGGACAATAAAAATGATAAAAGGCAGCCTCGTTGATTTTTCGAAAACTGCCGCCAAAATTCGCAAGCGCATAGAAGGCATTATTAAAGAGAAGAACCAGCTGACAAAAAATATTGAAAACATTCAGCAAGATTTTTATCAAAAAAAAGAAAAAGTTCAGGATGCCGTACTTCGGGTACAAAGTGTTAAGATATCGTTACAAGAAGCTTTGTATAAAGCAAAAGAAATCTTTAAATCGGCAAGAGAAAGGGCTTAGGTATCAAGTGAACGTTCATCGCTTTGTAAGGAGAGTTTTTATACATAAGCGATGAACTTTTTTTAACCGGCGGGTCAGATTTTGTTGTGATCGATGATTTTAATGGCAGGCTTAACAATCAGCATGACATTGCCTTTCTCACGGCTTTGGCAATCATACAGTCTTTTTCCGCCTGCCGGGCAGCGGCCATGATTTTCTCCGCCAGAGACTGAGACGGTTCCTGCTCAAGAAAAATAACGACTTGGTGAACAACTTTTTCAAAGTGGAGACCGTCTTTTTTTGTAACGGTTCCCTCTGTGTTGATTTCAATGTTTTGGTAAGCGATGCTTTCTTTTTTGAGGCGAATGCCGAGGGTGATCATGTAGCAGGAAGCAAGGGCGCTGATCAGCAATTCGTCCGGGTTTGTGCCGATACCCAGCCCTCTCATACTTCTATCCACAGAAATGGGGCTGCTTAATCCGTTTGTCTCAATTTCGCCTTTTCCATCCCACGATCCCTTCCATGATCCTTTCAGCTGAAAAACATAATGGGTCATTTTTTTTCTCCTTTTTTTACATACTTAAGAATTCCCGTCCATCATCGAATCGGAATTCAGCCGGGTCAGGGCAATCGTAACATATTTATTTATTAGCTAGTATGAATACGCTTTAACAAAAGAGGAAAGAATGCCATGCAGTGGAAAAAGAATTAAAAATGAATGAGGGGGCCGCAAGTTGGATAAAGACAAAAGATTTAAAGTGGCCGTATTTATTATTCTAATAGGATGTATCGTCGGTTTTTTCTTGCTGGGAAAACTGGTTGGTCTCTCTTGGTTTGATAAAAAGGATGTGGCGCTGCTCAAGGGACTCGAACCATTGCGCATCCATTCTGTTATCCGCTTTTTTACATTTATGACTCAACTGGGTTCATCTAAAGTGCTTTTGCCGTTGATCGCTGTATTTATGCTCTTTTTCATTGGTACAAAACGGTTTTTGTCTTTTGTCGTCCTGCCGCTCGTTTTTTTTGCTGCAGTATTGGTTAAATGATTTACTGAAAAATATGGTGATGAGGGAAAGGCCGCCCCTTCACCATCTTGTCCACGTCAGCGGTTATAGCTTTCCGAGCGGCCATGCGATGAACGCAATGGCGGTTTATGGGGACGCTTGCTGTTCTGCTCTGGTTTCAGCTGAAGAACAAATCGGCGAAAATTACGACTGCAATCATTGGAGCAATACTGGTTGTTTTTATCGGCATCAGCCGGATGATCCTGGCTGTCCATTATTTCAGTGATGTGATTGCCGGGTATTGTGTCAGCGGAGCGATCGTTTGTTTTGTCATCCTCATATATCTTAATCGACATGCTTATAGAACCAAAAAAAAGTGTATAAAAAAAAAATCAGCCGCTTAAGCTAAGAGAAAAAGGCTGATGGCCTGTCGATGAGGTGTTCATGTTGGAAAATCAAGATCTTGTTAAATTTTTAAATCAGGAATTATCGAATTTCAACGTGCTTTTTGTCAAGCTGCATCGCTATCACTGGTTTATCCAGGGTCCGAATTTTTTTACCCTGCACCAGTTGTTCGAACAGCTGTACAATGAAATGGCGGAAGATTTTGATAGGTTAGCCGAGAGCGTATTCTGGCAATCGGCGGGCGGCCGCTGCAACAATGGCAAAATATCTTGACGAAGCGACAGTAGTTGAAGCGCAGGCAGATAATAAAGAACAAGAAATGATGAATCAGCTGTGCAAAGATTATCGGCAGTGCATTCAAGAAATTAGAGAAAATGGAATTAGATTGGCAGAAGAGAATGACGATCAGCCAACGGCCGACTTGCTTAATGATCTGCGCATTCGCTTTGAAAAACATATCTGGATGTTCGAGGCTTATTTGGAGCGACGATGAATAAAACATTCGCGGCCTGCTTTTTGCCTGCGAACAGGCCGCGCCAGTAAGGCTGAATTTGGCGGCTAAATAAAGGGCCGCTGCTTTTACGGCAAGGACGGTTAAACGGGTGAAATCTTCCCCAGCCCGAACCACCCGCTGCCATTTGCGACCGTAAACCCTGCCCGATTACCGATAATATTGCCGGTCCTCCATAATTTTTGCGCGGGAACCCGCAAGTATTGTAAAATGAGGTGATAAGCTAGGGAGGTATGGCTATGGCTAATGAAAAAAGGTTCAATTACAATGGAAAACGGCGAAACGATTCTAATCGATTTTTTTCCAAATGAAGCGCCGAATACAGTGGCTAATTTTGAAAAATTAGCGAACTCAGGTTTTTATGACGGACTGACGTTTCATCGCGTGATTCCCGGATTTGTCAGCCAAGGCGGCGATCCGACCGGAACAGGTGCCGGCGACGCAGGTTACACGATTAAATGTGAAACGGAGGGCAATCCCCATAAGCATCAACAAGGGGCTCTTTCGATGGCGCATGCCGGAAGGGATACGGGCAGCTGCCAATTTTTTATCGTTCACCAGCCTCAGCCGCATTTGGATGGCGTACATACGGTATTCGGCCAGGTAACAGAAGGGATGAATACGGTTTTAAACATGAAGAACGGCGATGTTATGAAAAAGGTCAAGGTTTGGGATGAATAAGTAAGGCGCCGCCCGGTTACCGGCTTGCTGTTATCGATTCATCTGCATGCGGAAAGCCGTATGAAATCCGGCCCAGGCGGCTTGCAAGTCATGTTCTCATATGGCTACTAAGGAGGCGTTCATGGTGCCGACAATTAATGTTGGTATTCAAGTTTTGCCGTTTTCAAAGGAAAAAGACACGTACGGCCTTGTTGATAAAGCGATCGAAGCCATCGATGCTTCCGGCGTCAAATATGAAGTCGATGCCCTTGAGACGGTCATGGAAGGCGAATTGGACGATTTGCTGGAGGTCGTCAAAAAAGCGGTGTATGCCTGCGTGGATGCCGGGGCGGAGGAAGTGGCCGCGAATGTCAAAATACACTATCGGCCAACTGGCACGTCAATTGAGGAAAAAGTCGGCAAATATCGTAAATAGTTCCAAAACATCCTATTCGTTTTTTAGCGAATAGGATGTTTTTTTTTTTTATAGTGATTCATTTGCAGGGATGGCGGAATGAATCAAGAAATATATTTATAGAGGGGTTAAATAAGTGATATGATAAGACGATGTCCATGTCGTTTTTCAGATCTAAAGTAAAGTGAAACCGTAACGGCACTGACTTGTTCACCCCGCTTCTCTTTTGCCAATTTTTTTAAAGACAGACTATATATTCAAATGGGGGCGAAAAAAAATGGGCAATATCATAAGCGTGGACGAAGTGAAAGAAGGTTTGCACGATCCGCGGCTGGTCATTGTGGACTGCCGCTTCAATTTAGGGGATCCTGGTGAGGGATTCCGGAGTTACCGTCAGGATCACATTCCGGGTGCGGTATATTTTGATTTGGAAAAAGATCTCTCCCGTCCGATTAGTCAGCATGGCGGCCGCCATCCGCTTCCTAAGCTTTGGGATTTTACGTTTAAATTAGGAAAAGCCGGCATTGATCACCGAAAAAAGGTGGTCGCTTATGATGACGGCGGTGCGGCAGCGGCCCGCTTATGGTGGCTATTGAAATATTACGGTCATAAAGACGTGTATGTAATGGATGAGGGATACAGCGGCTGGAAACGGCGCGGGGTCCCGACATCGGCACAAATTCCGAGTCCTCCCTCGACGCAGTTTGTTCCGCATCTGCAGTCCGACATGATTGCCGCACAATGCGATGTCAAAGAATTATTAAACAGCGATCTGAATGAAAACGTGCTGATTGATTCGCGCCATCCAAAACGCTATAGCGGCGAATTTGAGCCGATGGATGCCAAAGCCGGCCATATTCCCGGTGCCGAAAACTGGTTTTGGGAAGACAACATTTTAAAAAATGGAAAATGGAAAACGAAAGCCGAATTAAAGGCACGGTTTGCTCCTTTATTAAATAAAAAACAGTGCATCGTTTACTGCGGCTCGGGTGTTACCGCCTGTGCCAATGTTCTGGGGCTGGCGGAGGCCGATGCGGACAATGTCCAGCTCTATACAGGCAGCTGGAGCGACTGGGTGTCTTATGACGAAAATCCTGTTGCCGCAGGCCGGGAAAGCGAGCAAGCCGGGCAGCTGGAATGAAGCGGCTGTTTGCTTTTTTTTAATAAATAGAAATAAAAAGTCCAAAAGGCTGTCTCATGGTAAAAAAAAAAAAATGAGACGGCCTTTCTCATTCATCAAAGGGCTTGAGCTGGCCGCTTTACCCGCCGGGCCAGGTGATGTCATTGACCGACCGAAAGCGGGTGTTTACAGCCGCACCTTGCCGGCCGGTCGCTTTACAAGGCTAGAGCGAACATCCTGAATGGGGTACGGACGGGTTGCGGGAAACCTGAGTTTAGGGCCTTTTTCTCTGAATGCCGGTAAAACTTGTCACAGATTAGCAAGTGTTCAGAATAGAACAAACGTTCCTGATATGATATGATAAGATATAAGCTATTAAAGGACCGGCTGGCTGAAGCGAGATGGAGGGGAAAAGAATGTCTGTTCGTTTTATTTTGGGCAAATCGGGTACGGGAAAGACCGAACAATGCTTCAGCGAAGTAAGATCAGAGCTGAAGCTGAATCCGGACGGGGCACCGCTTATTTACCTTGTCCCTGATCATATGACTTTCGATACGGAATATGAGCTGGCCAAGACACCGGGTCTCGGCGGCATGACCAGGCTGAATGTCTACAGTTTTTCAAGGCTGGCATTGCGGGTGCTTCAGCAGGCCGGCGGAATCACGCGTTTTCATTTAAATAAAGTCGGCATCACGATGCTGCTGAGAAAAATTGTCGAACAAAATAAAAGCCGGCTGCGGGTATTCCAGAAAGCGTCTGATCAAAGCGGTTTCTATGATTTATTAGAAGAAACGATCACGGAATTCAAGCGTTACTGCCAGACTCCCGAACGAGTAAAAGAGCAGATGGAGTCGCTCTCGGAAGAAGGGTCGTCCGATTCGGAAACAATCATTCTGTATGAAAAACTCCGTGACATACATACCGTATATGAACAGTTTGAACAGGCGATGATCGGCAAATATATCGACAGTGAGGACTATTTGCGCCTGCTTGCCGAAAAAAATCGGACAGGTCGATTTTATTAAGGAGGCCGAAGTGTGGATCGATGTTTCAGCAGCATGGCTCCCCAGGAATTGCTCGTTGTGGAAAAGCTGATGGAGAATGCCGGACGCGTGACGATTGCCCTCGGCGTCGACAGAGTTTACGATCGCGCCCCTGACGATCTGTCCATCTATTATCACCCGGCGCTTACTTTTCTAGAACTGAAGGATCGGGCCAAAGCGCTTCATATTCCGATTGAGACGATTGAGGTCAAGCAGGAGTTCCTGCGCAGCAAGGCGGCGGCGCTCAAGCACTTGGCGTTTGCTTTTGAACAGCATCCCTATTCGCAATCGGAGGACACAAGCGGACTCGCGCTCACGGAGGCCGTTAATCGCCGCGAAGAAATCGAGCAGGCGGCCCGGGACATTCTCACGCTTGTTCGCGATCACGGCATGCGTTTTCGTGACATGACGGTGCTCGTTCGCGATCTCGGCAGTTATCATGAATTGATTGAAACGATTTTTGAAGATTATCATCAGATTCCGATTTTCATCGATCAGAAAGATGCGCCATCATCCGCTGATTGAATTTATCCGTTCTCTATTAGAGACCATTCAGCAGAACTGGCGCTATGACCCGATTTTTCGCTGCATCAAAACCGATTTGCTTCTTCCCGTAGGGGATGATATAGAGCAGCAAAGAGAATGGCTGGATCAGCTTGAAAATTATGTTGTTGCTTACGGTATCTATGGCTCAAGGTGGACGGACAACAAACCGTGGAGATACAAGAGATATCGCGGTTTGGAAGAAGACAGCCGTGAACAATCGAAAACGGAACGCGAGCTGGAACGGAAAATCAATCAGCTGCGCCTGCAAGTGGCCGAACCGCTTGCAGCATTTGAAAAAGCGATCAAATCGGCGCGCTCTGTCCGCGAAAAATGCACGGTGCTGTATCAATTTTTAATTGAGCTTTCGGTACCGGAAAAAATGGAAAAACGTCAGCAGGAGGCCGAGTATGCGGGACGTCTTGACGAAGCGAAAGAGCATGCGCAAGTATGGCGGGCTGTCATGGATACGCTGGATCAGTGCGTAGAGGTTGCCGGAGATGAAGCGCTGTCACTTGAACTGTTCACTAAGGTCATTGATACCGGTCTTGACGCCCTTCAATTCGCGCTTGTTCCCCCGGCGATCGATCAAGTGCTTGTCGGCAGTCTTGATCGCATGCGTTCTTCGAAGCTCAGCGCCGTATTTATACTGGGTATAAATGAAGGCATCCTGCCGAACAGGCCGGCGGAAGACGGGCTGTTTTCCGATACGGATCGCGGCTTTCTTGAGGACAGGGGCATGCACATCGCCGAAGATGCAAGGGGCCAGCTGCTCAGTGAAAATGAACTGATTTTTCGTTCTCTCACCCTGTCAAAAGAACGGCTGTATCTTTCCTATCCGCTGGCGAGCGAAGACGGCCAAACACTGGCACCTTCTCCGCTAATCAATCGCTTGAAACGTTTGTTTCCTGATCTGAGGGTGCGGCTGTCTCCGTCTGAGCCGCGCGCACTCCCGGAAAATGAACAAATCGGCTTTGTCGTGAGTCCAGGGAAAACACTCGGTTATTTGTCGACGCAAATTCGTGAATGGCGGCGCGGCTATCCGATTTCTGATTTGTGGTGGGAGGCATACAACTGGTTTGTCCAAAATCAAGGGTGGACCACAAAAGCGAAGCGGGTTTTGTCGGCATTATTTTATCGAAACGAGGCGGCGCTCACTGCTGAGACGGCCCGGCAGCTGTACGGCCGGACGATTCAGGCCAGCGTCTCGCGGATGGAAAAATTTAATGCCTGCCCTTTTTCACAGTTTGTTTCCTATGGCCTGAAACTGCAGGAAAGAGAGGTCTTTCAGCTGGCTGCTCCGGATATCGGCCAACTTTTTCACTCAGCATTGAAAATGATGACGGCGAGAATCGTCGGCAGCCATCGATCTTGGGCCGATCTCTCTTCTCAGGATTGCGAGCAGCTCGCTTTAAAAACCGTTAGGGAGCTGGCTCCGAAGCTGCAAAGCAAACAGATCCTGATGAGTTCCAGCCGCCACCATTATCTGCAGCATAAGCTTGAACAGGTGGTGGCCAGAGCGGCTAAAGCGATGCGCTATCACGCTGAGTACAGCGGTTTTTCACCGATTGGCCTCGAACTTCCATTTGGCCCGGGCCGGCCGCTGCCCGCGCTTTCATTTAAACTGGAAAACGGGTGCACGATGCAGATTGTCGGCCGAATTGATCGGGTGGATAAAGGCGAGAAAGACGGCGGCATCTTGCTGCGAATCATTGATTACAAATCCAGCGATAAAGATCTGAGTTTATCGGATGTTTATTATGGTCTCGCTTTGCAGATGATCACTTATTTGGATGTGATCATCACCAACGCCAAAGATTGGCTCGGCGCTCCGGCAGAGCCGGCAGGCGTGCTCTATTTTCATGTTCATAACCCGCTTATAAAAGTGGCGGACAAGCTGCCCGATCAGGAATTGGAGCAGCAGCTTTTGAAGTCATTCAAAATGAAAGGCCTGCTTCTTGCTGACGAACAGGTCGTGCGCGACATGGATCAAGGTTTGGGGGTAGGGTACTCGACGATTCTTCCGGTGGGGATCAAAAGGGACGGCAGCTTTTACAGCCGTTCATCCGTTGCCGATATCAAGGGATTCGAAGCGCTGAGAAGCCATGTCAGAAAAGTGATGCGCGCTGTCGGCACACGTATCACAAACGGCGACGTGCAGATTGCGCCTTATAAAATAAAAGATCAGATGCCTTGCACGTACTGTTCGTTTCGATCGATCTGCCAATTTGACAGTTCAGAGTCCGGCAATGCTTTTCGTTTGCTGAAAAAGGAGCCGGATAATCAGGTGCTTGGCAAACTTTTAACGGATGGGGGAACGGAAGATGGCGGACATAATGAAAAGGCCTGAAGGCAGCCAATGGACGGATGAGCAATGGCGGGCCATCGCCGAGCGCGGTCAGGATATCTTGGTCGCTGCGGCCGCCGCCGGCTCGGGAAAAACGGCTGTCTCTTGCGAGCGAATTATCCGCAAGATAACCGATCCCGCCGATCCGGTTAACGTTGATGAAATGCTTGTTGTCACGTTCACCAATGCCGCCGCGGCGGAAATGAGGACAAGAATTGGCAAAGCGATCGACAAAGCGCTGGCTGAAAATCCCGGATCACTGTTCTTGCGGCGCCAGCAGACCTTGCTAAATAAAGCGGCGATTATGACTTTGCATGCTTTTTGTATGTCGGTCGTGAAACGATATTATTATCTCATTGATCTTGACCCGGGATTTCGACTGCTGGACGGAACGGAAGCCGAACTCGTCCGGGAAGAAGTGATGGAATCGCTTTTTGAGGATTATTACGGCATGGACGATGCCGAGCCCTTTTTTCAGCTTGTGGATCGTTATTCCAGCGACCGCAGTGATGCGTATCTTCAAGAATTGATCCGCAAACTCTATGATTTTTCCCGCAGCCATCCTTGGCCGGATCAATGGCTGGAGAACATGGCCGCCGCCTACCAAGTTGAAGGAAAAACATCCATTGACAGTTTTTCATGGGCGGAAGATTTAAAAAAAGTAATCAGGCGGCGGATTAGAGGCTGCCAGGCTGCTTTAGAAGAAGCGATGGCGCTGTGCACGGGGCCCGGAGGACCTTCTCCTTACATGGATACTCTTGCCCGTGATATGAAACAGTTAAACAATCTTTTTGAAGCAACATTTGCCGACTGGGAGAGCCTGCACGCAGCTTTTTCGCAGCTCGCTTTTTCAAAATTAACAGCTTGCCGGGGGAAAGAGATTGACGGTCAGCTGAAAGAGCAGGCAAAAAAAATAAGAGACAGCATTAAAACCCGGCTGACCGGTTTGCAGACCGATTGGTTCGGCCGTTCGCCGGCCGGCTGTCTGGAAGACTTGAAAGACATGGCTCCGTCAGCCGCCCTGCTCCGCGATCTTGTCCGCGACTTTGCGCGCCGTTATCAAAAGTCGAAGAGAGCGAAAGGATTGCTTGACTTTGCCGATCTGGAACATGATTGTCTCGCAATTTTAAGAAAGGAAGGATCGGGGCCGGATCAAGAGATTCCTTCGGTTGTAGCGGAACAATACCGCGCCCAATTCAATGAAGTGCTTGTCGATGAGTATCAGGATACAAACCTTGTTCAAGAAGCGATCATTCAGCTGATTACAAAAGACGAAAACGAGGGCGGCAACCTGTTCATGGTGGGCGATGTCAAACAAAGTATTTACGGATTCAGGCTGGCGGAACCTCAGCTTTTTATTGAGAAGTATAAACAGTTCGGCTTGGATAGTGAACCGGGATTAAAAATTGATTTGGCAAAAAATTTTCGCAGCAGGAATGAAGTAATCGACGGGACAAACTATCTTTTTAGGCAGCTGATGGATGAAGAAGTGGGCGGGATTGCTTATGATGAAGCTGCGGCTTTGCGTTATGGTGCGGATTTCCCGGATGCCGAAGTGCCGGTAGAACTCGAGATTATCAACCGTGCAAGCGAAGCGAAGTGATCCATCCGATGGACATGAGGAGGAAGGCGAGTACAAAGCGGCTGAACTTGAGGCTTGTGCGATCGCCGACAGAATCAAAGCGATGGTGGGCGACGGGACAGGCGGATCCTATCGTGTATACGACCGTGCCGAGGGTAAAATGAGGCCGATTCGGTTTCGGGATATTGCGATTCTGATGCGGGCGACGCACAGAGCAGCACCGGCGATGATCGATATTTTGCGTCATCGCGGCATTCCGGCATACGCCGAACTTTCGACAGGCTATTTTGATGCTGTGGAAGTGTCGAATATGCTTTCTCTTCTTAAAGTGATTGACAACCCTTACCAAGATATTCCGCTCGCCGCGGTGCTGCGCTCGCCGATCATCGGTCTCCGCGACGAGGACCTGGCGTGTATTCGTTTAAACGACAGCAGTGCTCCTTATTATGAGGCATTGAAGGGCTATACCGCAGAGTTTTCGGATGACCTCGCAGGAAAACTTAAACAATTTCTTGAGCTCCGGGAATGGACGGATTTATCTAAAACGCATTCGGTCGCTTCGGTTATCTGGCAGATCTATCGCGACACCGGTTATTATGACTATGTAGCCGGAGAAATCGGCGGAACGCAGCGCCAGGCCAACTTGAAAGCTCTTTACGATCGCGCCCGGCAGTATGAAAAGACATCATTTCGAGGCTTATTCCGCTTTTTGCGCTTTATTGAAAGAATGAGGGATCGCGGTGATGATCTCGGCGCTGCGCGAGCGCTTAGCGAACAGGAAGATGTTGTCAGGATCATGACGATTCACAAAAGCAAGGGCCTGGAGTTTCCGGTCGTGTTTGTTGCCGGCTTAAACAAAAAGTTTAATAAAAGCGATATGAACCAATCGGCGCTTTTGCACAAAAGTCTGGGATTCGGAACACTCTGGATCGACCCGGACAAAAGAATGAGCATGCCGACGCTTCCTTATCTTGCTATCAAGGAGCGAATGACCGAAGATTTGATTGCTGAAGAGATGCGGATATTATACGTTGCGTTAACGCGGGCTAAGGAAAAGTTAATTTTGCTCGGCACGCTGCGGGACGCTGATAAAACAATTAATGGATGGCAGCAGGCGCTCAATCAGCAGCACTGGCTGCTTCCGGCTTATATGCGGAGCGCGGCGTCCACCTATCTTGACTGGGTGGGGCCGTGCCTCATCCGCCATGAACAGGCGGAAGCTTTGCACGATCGGGCCGGAAGAACGCCCGATCGGACAGTATTATCCGGCGATCGTTCGTCGTGGCGGATCATGATTATTCCGGCCTCAGGACTGGTCCAAACGCAGCCTGAGCGGGCGGTCCAAAATGCCGAAAGACTGCAGAAAATCAGTGAGTGGCTGCCCGTAACGGATCGTTCGCACTGGGAGAAAGACGTGCGCCGCCGCCTGGAATGGCTTTATCCTTACCGGCAGTCTACAGTATCAATGGCGAAACAAACGGTTACGGAAATAAAAGCGCAGCAGCAGAATATTTGTGTGAAGGGCATGATGATACGCTCATGGCGACGGCTTTGCCCAAATTTTCAGCGGACAGGCCGCGATTTATGCAAAACGGCGCTTTGTCGGCGACAGAACGCGGGACGGCCCTTCACATCATGATGCAGCACATTGATTTTCAAGCAAACGGCGATATCGAAACGATCCGAAAGCAGGGCATCCGGCTTGTGGACATGGAGATTTTAACACATGATCAGGAGGCCAGCTTGGATTATGAGCGGATTGCCCAGTTCCTTCAATCCCCGATCGGCGAAAAAATCCGGAACGCCGACAAAGTAACGAGGGAATGTCCTTTCAGCCTTACCTTGGATACTTCGAATGTCTATTCAAATTGGACCGATCCCGGCCGCGAGTCGGTGCTTGTACAAGGCGTGATAGACTGCCTGATTGAAGATAAAGACGGGCTGACACTTCTGGATTATAAAACCGATCGATTGAACGGCCGATTTCCATCGGAGGAACTGGCCAAGCGGGAATTGATCCGCCGTTATCACACGCAGCTTGATCTTTATAAGCAGGCCATTGAAACGATTTGGAAAAGGCCGGTAGCCAAAGCCGGTCTGTACGCCTTCGACGGAGGTTATTTTGTAGATTTAGTAATGGAGGGTGAATGGCGATGAGGCTCTTGCATACGGCGGACTGGCATTTGGGAAGGACACTGGAAGGACGGTCACGCGAATCTGAACAGGAGCAGGTGATGGACGAAATCTGCCGGATTGCCGATGAGGAGAGAATCGATGCTGTGTTAATGGCCGGCGATGTTTTCGATACCGTTAATCCTCCGGCTGTTTCCGAAGCGCTTTTTTATGAAACGGCTGAACGGCTGGCCAAAGGCGGCACCCGCCCGCTTATCATCATATCAGGCAATCACGACAGCCCGGAGCGTCTCGAAGCTTCGCGCCCGCTTGCCGGCCGGCAAGGCATCACGATCATCGGAAAACCGGTTAAGGGGCCTGCCTCTGTTCCCATTGCAGCAGCCGGCAAAGAGAGACTTCTGGTGAGCGCCATACCGTATCCTTCCGAATCCCGCTTAAATGAATGCCTAAGTGAAATGAATGAAGAAGAGGCGATTCAGACGGCATATAATGAGCGCCTTGCCTATCTATTTCAGCAGCATGCCAAATCTTTTTCAAAAGAAACGGTGAATGTTCTGATGACACATGTCTTTACCGCCGGAGGGAAGGAATCCGATTCCGAACGCCCCGTTCAAGTCGGGGGGGCCTACACCGTTCTTCCCTCTTCGTTTCCGGCATCTGCACAATATGTTGCGCTCGGCCATTTGCACCGTCCGCAGACGCTCCATGCGGCGCCGGCACTCGCTCGCTATGCCGGATCGCCGCTTGCTTACAGCTTTTCAGAAGCGAATCAGCCGAAATCGGTGACAATCGTGGATGTTCATCCAGGGCAGACGGCGACGGCCGAAGAGATTTATCTGACAAGCGGCAGGCCGCTTGTCAAATGGCGGGCCGATAACGGCTTGATGACGTTTATCGCTGGCTTTTGGAAGGCCGCGACAAGGGGGCTTGGATTGATTTGGAAGTTAAATTGTCGGAGGCGCTGAGTATCCATGACATCCAGAAACTAAGAAAACAATATGAGTATTTTGTCCATATTCGCCCTGTTTATTTAAATGATCCCGCGGAGGCGGAGGCGTATCGCCGCTCTGCTCTCCCGATTGACGAGCTTTTCTGCCGTTTTTACAAACAGCAGACCGAGGGAGCCGAACCGAGCGAAGGGCTCATTCGCCTTTTCTTAACTTTGATCAATGAGAACGAGGACAGTCTGCTCAAGGAAGCTGCTGCCGGGAGGGACAAAGCATGAAACCGATTGAACTGACCGTCCAAGGTTTGCAAAGTTATAGAGAAGCGCAGCGCATTGATTTCGAGACGCTGTCGGCCGATGGTATCTTTGGCATTTTTGGGCCTACAGGGAGCGGCAAATCAACGATACTCGATGCGATCACACTGGCCCTTTACGGCAAGGTCGAACGCGCTGCAAAAAATACACAGGGTATTTTAAATCAATCGGAAGATCATCTGTCTGTCGGACTGACGTTCGAACTTGCCGGCAAACCGCCGCTCCGCTATCGCGTTGAGCGGTCATACAAACGAACGAAGGACGGCGGACTTAGAAGCGGCAGCAGCCGCCTGTTCAAGTACGGGGAAGAAACCGAAGTGCTTGCCGACAAAGATCGCGATGTGACACAAAAGATTCAGGACATCCTCGGCCTCACTCATGATGATTTTACACGTGCCGTCGTTTTGCCCCAAGGAAAGTTCGCCGAGTTTTTGTCGTTAAAAGGGGTGGAGCGGCGCAAAATGCTCCAGCGGCTCTTTCATCTTGAAAAATACGGAGATGAACTGAATGAAAAATTAAAACATCATTTTGGAGAAGCGAACCGTCGCCTTGAGATTATTCAAGCGAGAGAGCAGACGATCGGCGAAGCATCCGAGGAAGCGGTCGCTGATTTAAGAAAGAGTATCGGAGCTCTATGAAAGAGCTGAACGAGAAACAGGAGCGTCTGAAAAAATCGGAGCAGACATTTGAAGAAGTGAAACAGCTTTGGAAGTGGCAGCAGGAATGGGAGCGGCTTAGCGAAGCATACAGTCGTTTGCAGAGCGAAAAAGGATCCGTTTTAAACATTAAACAGCTGCTGAAAGCATCCGCGGAAGCAGCCAAAGTCATGCCTTACTTGGAAACGCTGACGAACGCTGAATCAGAAGAGACTGCGGCCAAACAAGCGCTGACGGGAACTGAGCGCTCCTTTCAAATCGCCAGGGAGGAAGAAGCGGCAAGCAAAGACATTTTTGAGCATGCAAAGAAAGAAAGAAGCGATCTGGAACCCAAACTCTTAGAGGAGAGGCAGCATTTGCATCAAGGCGCGCAAATTTTGGAGCGGCTGCGGGCGGTGAAGCAAACTTGTGACGACGGGAAGAGGCGGCTCGCTGAGGTGAAGGGTAAGCTGGATACAGAGTCAATGCGGTCGAACAGGCGAAAGAGAATAAGCAGCAGCTTGAAGCATCACTGGATGAATGGCAGCGTTCGTTTGATGCGCTGAATGTATCGAGTAACCGGAGAGAGACCGTTCAACGGGCGCTTCGGGAAAAAGAAGCGATCAATATGCGTATGCAGCAGCTGGGCGAACAAAGAGAAGAATGGAAAAAAAATCATCAGCAGTTGTTCATCCGCTTACAAGCGCTTGATGAAGCGGAAACAGGCAGCGGCCGGCTGGCCAAACAAGGAGAGCGCCTTTTTCAGCGCCATCAAACGCTCTATAATCATGTGGCGGCGGTTGATCAAAAGCTGAGGCTGTTAAATGATTTTATTGCCCGGCGAGCGGAAGACTTGGAGCATGAAAAGGAACAGGCCTATCGCGAAACGCTGGCGATGAGTCTGGCAGAAGGGCTGACGGAAGGCGAGCCGTGCCCGGTCTGCGGTGCTTTGCATCATCTTCGTCCGGCTGCCCGCCCGAAACAAGCGGCGGACGAACAAGGGATAAAAAAAGCGATAAAAGGTTATCGGCAGGCTTTGGCCGGCACAGCCGAACGGCAGAAACAAGCGGCAATCTGGTCTGCGCAATTAGAGGGACAGGCGGCGGCACTTGTTGAATTGTTCGGTTCCCACCGCCCGAAAGCGATCGAACCGGAAACAGCCGGCGACACGGTCGATTTCGGAAAATGGGAAACGGCAGGCATTGAGCCGGCACTAAAAGAGACGGCCATAGAAATGAAGGGCCTGCACCAAGATATTATCGAATTGAACGAAGCGATCACATCTTTGTCTGCCGAGAAACGTGTGCTTGACGCAAAAAAGGCAAAATTGGAATCGGAAAGCCTGTTTTTCGAAGAGCAAAAACAGAAAATTGAGCAAGATGCTTTAAAAGCGAAAGAATGGGTTGAGGGCAGGAAGAAGGAGTGGCCGGATATTTTTCCTCCTTATGACGATGTCGAAAAGGCCAGCGAAAAAATCAAAAAAAGCGCCGATGAGCAGACGGAACAAATAAAGCGGCGGATTAAAGAAAAAAAGAACGCCAAAACTCGTGCTGACGAGCAAATGCTGGCTTGCCAGGAAGCCTATAATCAATTAAGCGTGCAGATGAATGAAATAAAAGGAATGCTGAAAGCGGCGGAAGAGTCGCGCGCGAGCGAAGTGGAAAGGCTGACTGCAATAGGTATAAGCGAACAGTCGCCGATTGAGAAAAACTTGCAAGCTATTGAGAAACAGCTGGAAAATTTGAAAGAAACAGAAGAGATGGGCTATCAAAAGTGGCAGGAGAAACAGGCTGTGCGTTTTGAGAACGAAAAAGCATACACGAATGCTTTCACTCGTTATGAACGCGCCGTGGAAAGAAATCGTCAGTCGGCGCAAAAGTGGGCGGAGAGAATAGCGGCAACATGTTTTTCAAAAAGGGAAGACGTCTTGAAGGCACACTTGCCGGACGACGTTTACCTCAAGTATGAGCAGCAAGTATCTGAGTATGAGCGGAAGTCCGCCTTCGCAGCTTCCAATTTGAGAAAACTTTCGGAGCAGCTGAAAGACAGGAAGATTGCGAAAAGTGACTATGAACAAACTCAGGCTGATGTAAACGCGCTCAAATCGATTGTCGAAGAGCTGCTTGGCCGGTGCGGGGCGCTCGGCAAAGAGCTGGAGAAGATGGAGGAAAATCATGTGCTTTATCGGCAGCTCGAAGCGGAACGTAAGGAAATCCAGGCTCATACAGATGAGCTTGCGCAGTTGCAGCAGGTTTTTCGCGGCAACGGCTTCGTTGAATTTATTGCCGAAGAGCAGCTGCATCATGTTTGTCTAGCTGCCTCCAAGCGTCTTGGCGATTTGACGCACGGACGCTACGCGCTGGAAGTGGATACCGCCGGCGGATTTGTCATCCGCGATGATGCAAACGGCGGGCTCAGGCGGCCGGTCTCTTCGCTGTCCGGCGGTGAAACCTTTTTAACGTCGCTCGCACTGGCTCTTTCTTTATCGGAACAAATCCAGCTGCGCGGCGATGTGCCGCTGCAATTTTTCTTTCTCGATGAGGGTTTCGGAACGCTCGATCCGGCGCTCCTCGACACCGTCGTGACATCGCTGGAAAAATTGCACATGAACCGGTTGGCGATCGGCGTGATCAGCCACGTTCCTGAACTGCGAGATCGTCTGCCAAGAAAATTGGTGGTGGAGCCTGCGGAGCCGTCCGGGCGCGGCAGCAGAGTTCATCTTGAAATTCTCTAAACTTTTACGGGATTAAGCGGCGGGACAATAATTGAATAAAACAGAAGAGGCTGTCCCATAAGTTGTTTTTTAAATATGAAACAGCCTCTCTTTACATAATCTTTTCAAATACATAGTGGTCGGGCGCTTTATTATTTTTGAACTTTTCTTGACATTGCAGGTGACTAAAACTTTTTTGAATGGCTGGCTGTTTTAGAAGGCCCGGTTAAACGCCGGTTCAGCCGAAAAAAAGAAGCGGAATTGACACCTTAAGTCACAGGTTCACGTAGATAAAATATGCGGCGCTTTGTGTATTATATGATGTAGTACACTCGATGATTCGTAAGAAAATTTTTTTTTTTGATCAGTTCACATTCCGTTCATTTAATGATGCTAACTTGTAAGAAAGGCCACCAGCCGCCTTCTAAGTCTTAAGTCTTAATTTGAACTACATCTATGGCTTCTTATAGGGCAGATGTTTTTTTTTTAAGATAAATTGAAGGAGAGAAGGAAAGGATGTGAGCTTTGTCATCTTGCCATGATCGATGAGATACGTTATGTTTTGAGCAGCAGGAACGGTTAATCAGCACAAAATAGACGGATTAGGAGTGGATGAATTGCGACGGATCATTTCTTTTTCAACCAAAAATAAATTAGCTATTTGGTTGTTGACAATCATTGTGATTGCGGCCGGCATTTACGCTGGAACGCATATGAAAATGGAGACGATGCCAAACCTTAATATCCCTGTTGTCAGTATTTCGACAAGCTATCAAGCGCAGCGCCGGATGATATTGACAATAAAATCACGCAGCCGATTGAACAAAAAGTGCAGAATTTGCCGGGTGTCCAAAATGTCAGTTCTACATCGTCTTCTGGTATTTCCTCAGTACAAATTGAGTACGACTACAACAAAGACATGGACAAGGCGGTCTCGGAAGTAAAAGAAGCGATCGATCAGATCAGCCTTCCGGACAATGCGCAGAAACCGAATGTATTAAAAGCAAATTTTAATGATTTTCCTGTATACAGCATCAGTGTGATGGGCAAAAATCAATCGCTGGCAACGCTGACGGATAAAGTCGAAAAAGATTTAGTCCCGGATATTGAAGGGGTCAACGGTGTTTCTTCCGTGACGACGTCGGGACAGGAAGTCAAAGATATCCAAGTAGCGTTTAAAGCGGATCAATTGAAGAAATACGGTCTCGCTCAAGACACAGTGACCAATTTGATCAAGAATAACAATGTTTCCTCTCCGCTTGGCCTTTACACGACGATTGATAAAAAAGAAAAATCAGTCGTGGTGAGCGGCAATATAAAATCGGTCGATGACTTGAAAAATATTGAGATTCCAGTTACGGCGGCAGGGTCCAGTTCACAGGCTTCTGTATCTCAAGGAACGGGGCAATCAGCAGGTCAAGGACAACTAGCGTCGGCTTCCCAGTCGGCCCAATCTCAAGTCCAAGGTCAAGGGACTGCAGCGGCGAAAGCGCAGCTTAAAACGATCAAGCTGAAAGATATTGCCGATGTCAATCTCGAAAAGAAAGCTGAATCATATTCACGGACAAACGGCAAAGAATCGATTGGCGTGTCGATTGTCAAGTCACAAGATGCCAACACGGTTGACGTCGTGAACGGCGTGAAAGCCAAAATTTCTAAATTTGAAAAGGAACATCCTGGAACAAAAGTTGTGGCAATGTTTGACCAAGGCAAACCGATTCAGCAGTCGGTCAGCACGATGATTGAAAAAGCGATTTATGGCGCGCTATTCGCCATGCTTGTGATTTTGCTGTTCTTAAGAAATATCCGGACGACAATCATTTCCGTGATTTCTATACCTCTGTCGCTGCTTATTGCGCTGACGGCTTTAAACCAAATGGGGATCACGCTGAATATTATGACACTCGGCGCACTGACCATTGCCATCGGGCGTGTCGTCGATGACTCGATTGTCGTGATCGAGAATATTTACCGGCGCATGTCGCTGTCGACAGAAAAACTGAAAGGCAAAGAACTCATTAAGGAAGCGACGCATGAAATGTTTATTCCAATCATGTCGTCGACGATCGTCACCATTGCCGTCTTCCTGCCGATGGCGCTGGTCAGCGGCATGGTCGGCCAGATCTTTTGGCCATTCGCTTTGACGATCGTTTTCTCGCTGCTCGCTTCTTTGCTTGTTGCGATCACCGTCGTTCCAATGATGGCGGACGGCCTGTTTAAACGCGGGCTGAAGAAAAAGAAAAAATACCGAAGAACATCCGGGGAAAATGGCGTCTTTACCGCCGCGTGTTGAACGGTGCGCTGAATCATAAGATTCTCACGTTCGGCGGTGCGGTGCTCGTTTTAGTCGCCAGCCTGATGCTTGTGCCGAAAATCGGCGCCAGTTTCCTGTCCTCAGATGAGGAAAAAGAGATTATGGTCACTTTTAATCCCCATCCCGGCGAAACGGTTTCTGATGTGAAAAAAAAAAGTGGCTCATCAGGCCGAAAAATATCTTGAATCCAATTCATATATGACCAAAATGCAGTATTCAATCGGCGGCAGCAGCAGTGCGCAAATGTTCCAGGCGGCAGATAATCAGGCACTGTTCTATGTCGATTATAAAAAGAGCACGCCGAATTTTGATAAATTCCAAACAAAGACTTTGAACGATCTCAAAAAATTATCGAATAAAGGCGATTGGAAGGTGCAAAATTTCGGGTCGAGCGGCTCGGATACAAACACCTTGACACTGTATGTCTACGGCGATTCCATGGATCAGTTGAAACCGGTCGTGAACGATGTTGAAAACCTTGTGAAAAAAGATAATAATTTCACCAGTGTCGATTCCAGCTTGTCAAAAACTTATGATCAGTACACGATTGTGGCCAATCAAGATAAACTCGGCCAATACGGGCTTGCTGCCGGACAAATCGCTCAGACCCTGATGAATTCGAGTGCTCTGTCCAATTCACAGGCGATTACGACAATCAAGCGGGATGGCCAGGATCTCGATGTGTATGTCAAACCTGATAAACAAAATTACAGCAGTATCAATGATTTGACAAATCAATCGATTGCCTCTTCTACGGGGCAGCAAGTCAAAATCAAAGATGTCGCCAAAGTTGAAAAAGGGACGTCAGCCAATTCGATTACAAAAAGAAACGGCAAATTCTATGCTGAAGTAACGGCAAAGGTGACGGCCAAAGATGTCTCCAAAGCGACGCAAGATCTGAAGAAGAAAGTGGATAAGCTGGATATTCCGAATAACGCCAGTGTCTCGTTCTCCGGTGTTCCGAGCAAATGAACGATTCCTTCAGCCAGCTGGGACTGGCGATGCTCGCAGCGATTGCCATCGTCTACTTCGTTCTGGTTGTCACATTTGGCGGAGGTCTCGCACCGTTTGCCATTCTCTTCTCACTGCCGTTTGCGATTATCGGCAGCTTGATTGCCTTGCTTATCAGCGGTGAGACGATCAGCGTCTCCTCGATGATTGGCGCTTTGATGCTGATCGGCATCGTCATCACGAATGCCGTCGTCTTGATTGACAGGGTCATTCATAAGGAAAAAGAAGGCTTGCCGACAAGACAAGCGCTGCTGGAAGCGGCAGGTACCCGGCTCCGCCCTATCCTGATGACGGCGATCGCCACGATTTGCGCGCTCATTCCTTTGGCCGTCGGCATGGAAGGAAGCGGGGGACTGATTTCAAAAGGATTGGCCGTTACCGTTATCGGCGGGATTGCTAGTTCAACGATTCTGACACTCGTTATTGTGCCGATAGTCTATGAAACATTAATGAAACTCCGCCATAAACGGAAAACGAAAAAGGCGGAAAAAATTACATTAGACCAATGACAAAAACCGCTTCGGGGGCCCGTCTCCGAAGCGGTTTCTTTTTTTTTGAGAGCGGACAGAACACAAAAACAGCTGTCAGAAAAAAGGAAAGGTTAAAGGATTGTTTAAAATCAAAGAATGTCGGATAATGTATGGGGGAAAGAAAAGGTTTACATTAAGAAGGAGGATTCTTCATGGCTCAATATGACATGCTTAATTATGTGAACGGAGAATGGACGGGAAAGGACTTAGAAAAAATTGAAGTGACCAATCCGGCGACTGGTGAAGTCATCGGCACGGTGCCTTCCGCCGGAAAAGAAGAAGCGGAAAAAGCGATCAAAGCGGCAAGCGCTGCCTTTCCTGAATGGTCGCACAGAACGGCCGGCGATCGCAGCGACCTGCTTTTGAAAGTGTACGAACTCATGATTGCCGACAAAGAAGCGCTGGCAAGACTGATGACGATTGAAAACGGGAAACCGCTAAACGAATCGAGAGGCGAAGTCGTTTACGCTGCTTCTTTCCTAAAATGGTTCGCTGAAGAAGGCAGGAGGGTGTACGGACGCACGGTGCCGGGGTCAAGCCCCAACCATCGTATTCAAGTGATCAAACAACCGGTCGGCGTTGTCGCAGCCATTACGCCATGGAATTTCCCGGCGGCGATGATCACCCGCAAGATGGCGCCTGCGCTGGCAGCAGGATGTACGTTCATCGTTCGTCCGCCGCGGCAAACCCCGCTGACGGCATTAAAAAATAGCCGAATACTGCGAACAAGCCGGCATTCCAAAAGGTGTCCTTAATATCATTTGCGGCAGCCACGGTCCGATTACCGAAGCGTTTATGACTCATCAAGAAGTGAGAAAAATTACTTTCACAGGATCGACAGATGTCGGCCGGTTCTTGCTTAAGGCGGCAGCTGATCAAGTGAAAAAAGTGTCAATGGAACTGGGCGGCCACGCGCCGGGTCATCGTTTGCGATGATGCTGATCTCGATGTTGCGGTCGACAACGTGCTGGCCAGCAAGTTCCGCAACAGCGGGCAAACATGTGTCTGCGCAAACCGTGTCTTTGTGCAATCGGCTGTCTATGATGAATTTGTCGACAAATTTGTGAATAAGGTAAAAGAAACATTGAAAGTGGGCAACGGCCTGGATGAAGGTGTCAACTTCGGGCCGCTGATTGACGGCAAAGCCTTTGAAAAAGTCCAAAACCAAGTGAAGGACGCACTCGATAAAGGAGCGGTTTGCCTGGCTGGAGGAAAAGGAACGGCCGATCACGGCGCCTATTTTTATGAACCGACGGTCTTAAGAGATGCGAATCTGGATATGGACATCATGCATTCGGAAACATTCGGGCCTGTGGCTCCTATCCAAAAATTTGAAACGATTGATGATGCGATACGCATGGCGAATGATACGCCGTATGGACTGGCCGCTTATTTCTTTACAAATGATGTCGGCCGCGGACTAAGTTGTCCGAAGAACTGGAATACGGCATCGTCGGCTGGAACGACGGGCTGCCGTCAACCGCGCAAGCACCGTTTGGCGGCGTGAAGCAAAGCGGGCTTGGCCGCGAAGGCGGATTGGAAGGTATCGAAGAATATCTAGAAACAAAATATGTATCATTGAAGATATGATAAGAAGGAATCGTTCAAGCTATTTAAATCAGCTTGAGGGGCCTAAGATGAAAAAGAGAACCGACCATGGACGTCGGTTCTCTTTTACTGTTTTTCAGTATGATAGTAGCGGAGCACATGGTCGACATAAAGAGGATCACCATAGCTTGTCCAGCCGCGGGCGCTTGCCTGACTTCGGGCAAACTGTTCGGCAATTGTCCGGCTGTATGCGCCGCCGTGGTGTTTCACATAATCGATAAATCCTGTGCCGTAGTTGTAACTTTGCAAGGCTAGATGCACATTTCCATTAGACTTGTCGATCGCTTTTTTAAAATATTTCGTGCCGACTTTGATGCTGTAATCCGGGTTTTTTATGGTGTTTCTTGGCAGGCCGATGCTTTCGGATGATTGCATGATATCAGGGGAATGCCCCTTGGATTCCTGCATGGCGACAGCCATCAGCAAATCGGTGTATTGCCCGATTTGATTCTGATCCGCGTATTTTTGAAAAACGGGACGATAGTGTTCAACAGCCGGGCTGATTTTTTTATCACTGTTGAAAAGAGACACCTTTTTTTTTCATTCATCGCGGACAGCGCCAGCAAGGCACCATAAGAAAAACCAAGAATCAGCGTGGAGAAAAGCAGTGTCTTGACCAGCTTTTTCATGATTTTTTTTACAATTCCTTTGCTCTTTTTTGCTTATCTATCCCGCATTAACGGGCAGTAAGACTCCCACCTCAAGGCTTCAATGAATTTGAAGAAAATAGGTTGGGGTTGGAGATAACTGCCCGTAAACGCCCGATCTTAGGAACACAGACTAAAGGCTCCACATCCTGTGGCAACGTCTGTGTACCCACGTCCTGTGGGCAAGAGCTAACAATCGGTGGGATAGAAAAAAGACCACTGATTGAAGTTTCACCTTATAAGTTTCATAGACGGACGCGAAATTCGGTCCGTAGTAGGATAATAATTTTTCTATCTGTTGAAAGGATGGAATCGGTTGCATAGTCCTATTTTACACAAAAACCCCCGGCGATGCCTAGAGGCACAGCCGAGGGTTTTAGCCGATTCGGCCCGGTTCATCAAGCTTAGAACAGCTTTTGGATACGCTCGAATGCCCAGTCGATCTCGTCTTTTTTAATCACGAGCGGCGGTGCAAAGCGGATCACGTTTTCATGTGTCTCTTTGCATAAAAGGCCGAGTTCTTTCAAAGATTCGCAGTACGGCCGCGCCGATTGGGTGAGCTCAATGCCGATAAACAGCCCTTTGCCACGGACTTCTTTAATAACGGGGGCATCCAATGTTCTCAGCAAGCCGATGAAATAGTCTCTAGAACAAGTGAGCGTTTCGGCCAGTTTCTCTTCATCAAGCACCTCTAAAGCGGCGACAGCGACGGCGCAGGCAAGCGGGTTGCCGCCGAATGTGGAACCGTGCGATCCTGGTGTAAACACGCCCAGCACATCCTCATTGGCGGCAACACATGAAACAGGGATGACGCCGCCGCCAAGCGCCTTTCCAAGAATATAAGCATCCGGGACAATATTTTCCCAATCGGAAGCAAAGCGTTTCCCGGTTCGCGCAAGTCCGGTTTGGATTTCATCGGCAATAAACAGCACGTTGTTTTTCTTGCAAATCGCCAGCGCCTCGGTTAAGTAGCCGTTCGGCGGGATGACGATCCCGGCTTCTCCTTGAATAGGTTCAACGATGAAAGCAGCAGTATTCGGCGTAATAGCTTCCTCAAGTGCCGCAGTGTCGCCGTAAGGAATCGTTTTGACACCGGCGAGCATCGGCCCGAAACCGTCTTTATTTTCCGGCGATGAGGACATGGAGATGACGCCCATCGTTCGGCCGTGAAAGTTGTTCTGACAGGCGATGATTTCCGCCTGACCATTGGGAATGCCTTTTTTCTCGTAACCCCAGCGGCGCGCCATCTTGAATGCTGTTTCAACGGCCTCCGCTCCGGTATTCATCGGCAGCACCCGCTCTTTGTTTGTTAAAGCCGCTACTTTTTCAAAAAAAGCGCCGATCTGGTCATTGTAAAAAGCGCGCGAAGTCAGCGTGACGCGATCCGCTTGTTCTTTTAAGGCACGAATGATTTTCGGATGCCTGTGCCCTTGGCTGACGGCAGAGTAACCGCTAAGCATATCCAAGTAGCGATTGCCCTCAGGATCCCAGACCCATACACCCTCTGCTTTTGTGATCACAATCGGAAGGGGATGGTAATTATTTGCTCCATGTTTATCGGCGAGTGCAATGAACGCTTCGGTTTTGCTCATCTTAAATGCTCCTTTCAGTAAATATCTGTCTCTTATCAAAATATGTTTTTATAAACTTTTTATCACTGTAACTGAATGACCGGACGTCTTGGAGGTCGTTTATAGTAGTTGGACCCATCAACAATGAAATCACGGTGACATCTTTTTGACAAATTCACTTTATTCACCGCTTCGGAAGCGGCTATAATATACTATTAAATGGCGGGATCTAAGCCGCTTCTCGAAGGCGGAGAAGAGAAAGGAGACTTTTGATGGTTTACGCACATGCATTCTGCTGGATTGTTTTATTGACTGACTTCCTCGTCACTGTTGTTTTGGCGGCACTGGATATTGAAAAAGGACAGGCACTAGGGCACTTGCTGTCACGTTTGCTTTCTATTTTTGTTGTTCTGACCGGCGTTTTGATGATTCTTGAATACGGGACCGATCACCATCTTTGGGGTGTGTCTTTTTCATACAAATGCTTTTCGGTCTGCTTGTGATCGCCGCGATCGACTTAATTATTGTCAATATGAGAAAAAAGAGGCAGACATGGTTTTACTGGCTGCTGTTTACGGTCGGCATCATTGGAACGGAACGTCTGGATCGGTTTTTCTGTGGTATGATTCAAGTTCAATAAAAAAAGCTTTTCATGAGTCTTGCCCGGGGTTGCCGGTTCTCTCTGAAGAGGCTGGCCGGGCAGGTTTTGACGGACAGCAAGAGGGTTTCCAATTTGCAGCTGCACCTCTTCCTTGGAAGAATCGGCACTTGATGGTTTGCCGGCATAATTGGGTCATTCTCACAAGTTTTTGGTTTCCGCATATGATCTAAGAGTAGTCTAATTGCGGAGAGGATGACCATAATGTGCGGTATCACAGGTTGGATTGACTGGGGCAAAGATCTGATACATGAAAAGCAGACGATTTATCAGATGGCGAAGAGTATTGAACATCGCGGCCCCGATGATTTGAATATATGGCTTTCGCCGAGAGCGGCATTCGGGCATGCCAGACTGGTCGTTGTTGATCCGGCAGGAGGACGCCAACCGATGCTTCGTCAGGATCACGGACGCGATTATGTCCTTGTATATAATGGAGAGAATTATACAATACCGAGGAAATCAGGGCTGAACTGGTGAAAAAAGGCTATGATTTTAAGGGACATTCGGATACGGAAGTTCTGCTGACCTCTTATATTGAGTGGGGAGAAGATTGCCTCGAGCGGTTTAACGGCATTTTTGCTTTTGCAATTTGGGACGACGGAGCGGAAAAACTGTTTGCTGCTCGCGATCGATTGGGCGTCAAACCTTTCTTTTATAGAGAAAAAAAAATGGCCGCCTGTTGTTTGGTTCGGAACCGAAAGCCATTTTGACGCATCCGGATGTCGAACCGGCGATTGATCGTGAGGGGCTTTCCGAAGTATTCGGGCTTGGCCCGTCGAAAACACCGGGACATGGGGTTTATCGCGGCATCAATGATTTAAGGCCTGCCCACGCCCTCACTTATACAAAAGATGGGTTGAAAGTTTGGCGGTACTGGAACGTCAAAAGTGATCATCATCCGGATAACATTGACGAAACGGTGGCGCATATTCGTTTTCTTGTCAAGATGCTGTTGAACGTCAGATGTATGCCGATGTGCCGGTGACAACCTTTCTTTCCGGCGGCCTCGATTCAAGTGCTATTTCGTCAATCGCAAGTGCGTACTTCAAGAAAAATCATCGCCCGCCCCTTCATACTTATTCCATTGACTACCAAGACAATGATAAATATTTTTTACCGTCAGCAAATTTCAGCCGAACAGTGACGCACCGTATGTGAAAGAAGTCGCCGACTATCTTGGTACCGTCCACCACGATATGATTATAGATACGGAGCAATTGGTCGACTATTTGAAAGAAGCGATCAGTGTTCGCGATATGCCCGGCTATGCCGATGTTGATTCGTCACTGCTTTGGTTCTGCAAAGGTATCAAAGAAAATTTTACCGTTGCTTTGTCCGGGGAGTGCGCCGATGAGATCTTCGGCGGCTACCCATGGTTTCACAGCCCGGAAACGTCTGCAAAAGAAGGTTTCCCATGGATGCGATCGACCGAAGAGCGGCAGGCAGGCGCTTCTCAATGACAAGTGGGGACGGCGCTTGAATTTGAAAGACTATGCGCTTCAGCGGTTTAATGAAACCGTGGCCGAAACGCCTCGCCTGGAGGGAGAATCAGGCATCGATGCCAAGCGCCGCGAGCTGTTTTATTTGAATATGAATTGGTTCATGACCGCGCTCCTCGATCGAAAAGACCGGATGAGCATGGGGGCAAGTTTGGAAGTCAGGGTCCCTTTTGCGGATCACCGGCTCATCGAGTATTTATGGAATGTGCCGTGGGAAATGAAAATGCTTAACGGACGGGAAAAAGGCGCGCTGCGAAAGGCGCTTGAAGGGCGGCTGCCGGAAGATGTTTTGTACCGCAAAAAAAGCCCTTATCCGAAAACATACCATCCGAAATATACGGAGGCTGTTTCCAGATGGCTGCAAGAGGCGATCGATCGGCCGAGTTCTCCGCTTCTGGAGATTATTGACAAGAAAAAGGTGCAGGATATCATTGATACGAAAGGCGCGCCTTTCAAAGTGCCATGGTTCGGCCAATTGATGAGCGGCCCGCAGTTAATCGCCCATTTGGCTCAAATAAATTATTGGCTGGAGACCTATAATGTGAATATTATTGAGAGATAAAAGATAGCTCCCCCCCCGCTAGTGAGCGGACCCCCTGAAGCCAATGAAAATCCGGATTCAGGGGGTTTTTTATGACTTAAGTTTACTAAATGTGTCCGCAAAAAGCGGGTTTGATATGGACGCGGTCCGTCTTCGTCTCGAATTCGATTTTGCAAGGCAGGCCTTTCTGTCACTGATATTTCTTTTCGTAAGCGGTCCACGAAAAACCGGAGCCACCGGAAGGTTTCGCCTGGCTTTTAAAAAGGCCGGCCAAAGAGGAGAAGTCCGGGGTGCCGAGGCCGGTTGCTTGATTATACAGCTTGCCGGCGGTTCCAGTGTAGTATAAATTGTCGTTTGCCGTTCCCTTGGTATTAATGGGATGGAACGGAGAACTTTTTAACTTCGCAAAGCGGTAAATTTGCGGGTTCCAGAATCCGATCCGGCTATGTTCGGCATTGTTCATCAGCGCATTTAGACCGGCCAGCTGCGGGGCAACAAGGCTGGTGCCGCCGTAAGTATCCCATTTGCCCTGATTGCCGGGTTTTCCGGGACTGCTGTAATAGACTTTATAACCGGTGTATGGATCGGCATCCATCGCGATATCGGGAACATTTCTGCCTGTCTGCTTGCCGGATACGATCTTTGCTTTTTTTTTTTATCCTCTGAACGGATGTATACGTTTTATTGGGCTGCCATTCTTGGACGGCAGTGTATGTGTTCACGCCGGATACCGCTTTTTGATAATCCGGGGTTGGAAAGAGGACACTGAATCCGCCGCCTCCGCCGCTGAAATAATTTTCGGCCCGACCTTTTGCCGTATTCAGAGAGGAGGCATGATAACGGCGAACCAGGTCCGACGGATTTTGCTGAAGCGGTCCGCTGCTTTGCTGAGAGTGCATCTTGACGGGCGGTTTAACGGATTGGGAAGAGAACATGGAGTAGTCGCTGAGACCGAGCACTGCCAAAACATTTTTTGAAATATATTGCGGAACGGTCGGCTCCTGCTTTGTGGCCTGGAATGTTTTGCCAGATAATTTTGTTTTTTGAATGTCAACGCTGAAAGCTTTATCGAACTGTCCGACGGTTCCTGTCGCGGTAATAATTAAATTATCGGGATAAACGGAAGTATGGATGCCGTATTTTTTAAGATAGGACGTGGCCTCATTTACCGTGCCGGCAGCGGCGCCAAATGTATCCTTAAATGTCTTGACGCTAATATAATGATGGTAGGCGGATGAAGCCGAATTGACAGAGTCTTGAATAAAACGCTGCAGCAGCGTCTGGTTGCGCGTCTTCAGGACGATATCGATCGATATTTTCTTGCTGTCCGGCATATCGCTGAAGAAGCTGGCTTTTTTGAGTACGGCAGAGCCGGTTCCTTGAGCGACCGCCGCGGGCTGCCGGCCGTTTGGGATGTTGCTTGCTCCGCGAGAGAAGGGGTGGCGGAAGAAACAAGCAAACCGGATAATAGAACAGAAGAAAAAATGTATTTTGGCCACTTCACGGATAACGCCCCCATTTTTCTATATACTTTGAACAGGTGAGAGATTATCACATATCTCTTAAAAAATTAAAATACTGTCAATCTATTATATTTAACTTTCTTCATCATACGATAGCTTTTTGACCGAGTAAAGAGAAAGGGGAGAAAGAAACCTGCTCTCCCAATCATTCACCTTTGCTGGAGAACGGGCCTACTCGTAAGTCCCGTTTTGTTTTTTCAGAGCGGCTAATACCGGTGAAAGAGGCTGCGTTTGTTTGAACTGAAAAAAATCGGCAAAGGGACAGCCCTTTTGTTTCACGCGTTCAACAATGGTGTTTATCGGGAATTTTTCGGGCCGCAGATCTTCATTGACTTCATCCCAAAAAAGAGGGGTGCTGATCAAGGCTTCAGGGTTTCCCCGAGCCGAATAAGGCGCAATGATCGTCTTTCCTTCCGCATGTTGGACAACATCTAAGTAAAGCCTTTTGCCCCGGTTTTTTTTGAGACGTTCGGTCGTAAAAAGCGCCGGTTCCTTTTCCAAAAGGACATCGGCAACAAATGTCATGAACAGCCGCGTGTCTTTATAATTAAAGACGCCTTCAGGCAGAGGCAGAAAAATTTGCAGACCCTTATTTCCCGATGTCTTAATAAAAGATATCAGGTGAAGCTGATCGAGTATCTCTTTAATCATTAAGCTTGCTTTAATAGCGAGCGGAAAATCGTCTCTTGAGGGCGGATCAAGATCAAAGACGATTTCACTTGGAGACTTGCTGCTGATCTTTTGAAAGGGAATATGAAATTCGAGTGCCAGCTGATTGCCCAGCCAAATAAGCGCCGGCAGATCAGGACAGACCAGCCGGGCGCCGGGACTATTTGTTTTGATAAAATCCGGGGCGTAATCCGGGCAATGTTTTTGAAAAAAGCGCTGCCGGACGCGCCGTGAGGGTAACGGATCACGGTCAGCAGTCTGTTTTGTAAAAAGGGGAGAAAATAAGGAGAAATTGCCGCCAGATAGGAAAGGTAATGCGCCTTTTCAATTCCTTGTTTTTCCCATATCGGTTTGGAAAGGCTGGTCAGTGTCACTTTTTTGCCGGCAATCAGCACGGCTCGTGAGTCGCTGCTTGTTCCCACTTACAATCCTCCCAACGTATATCAAAACGGAACCGTTCAAATTTTGGATGGCGGATCGACGACTTTGCCCATTCCAAAAAACTGAGTTCGACACAAATGCCGGGTGGAATATAAATAAAGTCTTGATCCTCTTTGTATTTATTTCTCTGAATGACGGTTTCTAATGCGTTTCGCTCTTCCGGGGCAAGACCATTGGAAAACAGTCCTGCGGGAGTCAAGGTACCGTCTTTTACTAAGCCGACATGAAAAAATCCATTGTTTTTTTCATAGGCCGTGATGATAAAATGGCCGAAACGGGGGGTTTTTAATTTTAACCCATTGCCGCGTCCGTGCGCCGGTTTCCCACAGGCTGTCTTTTCTCTTGGCAACAATACCCTCGCCGTGCGCTTGGGTGATTTGCTCCCATAAGGGGCCTGATTCTTCAAACTGTCTGATCTTAAAACAGGATGCCGCCCGCCATGTTTTCTTTTCGAGCGGACAATTGAACAATTTTTCAAGCAGCGATCGCCGCTGGGTAAAAGGCTGCATGCGAATGTCTCGCCCGCTGATGACTAACAGATCAAAGCCGATAAAGGCCGCCGGCGATTGGCTGATGAGCTTTTGCAAATGGTCTTCCTTTGTCGTTCGCACTCTTGTTTGCATAGAGCGGAAACAAGCTTTCCACTCATTTGTGAGAATGGCGAGTTCACCATCAGCAACAAACGGAATAAAGGGGAGATAGTGCTGTTTATGTTTCAGCAGATCACCAGTGATATCCGGAAACTGCGCGGTCAATTCATGAAGATTGCGGTATAAAAGGAGATCCCGCGGGATGTCCATGCCAGCTGGGCCCGGTAGCCGTCCAGTTTTGGTTCATAAAGCCACTCACCCCCTGCCGGGATGCGCTCGGTAAGCGTCAGCAGCATCGGTTTGGCTGGAAACTCTTTCATCGACTATAGGTCTGCCTTTTTTTTTCGGCGCCCTCGTGTTTTGCGCGGTTTTGCAGCTGCTTTTTTGCGACTGGGAGCCGCTTCCTCAATGCTGGCTTGGAGGGCGGAAAGCAAATCGACGGCCTTTTCGCGCCTCTGTGCTCTGACCGGCTGTTTCACTTCATTTCCGGTTATCTTGCTGCTAATCAACTGCTGCAATTCGGCCCTGTAATGATCTTCATATTTTTCAGGTTCAAAGGTCGTTGTCAGTTGATCGATCAGTTGGATGGCGACTTTAAGCTCTTTTTCAATGGTCTCGCCAAGATTGCCGATACCTGGAACACTCTCCATCTCTCGAACTTCATCAGGATAATAGATCGTCTCCAGAAGCAGCCCTGATACTCCTTCCGCACCGTTTTCCACCGGTTTTTGATGATAGCTGCGAATGACGGCGAGGTGCTCTTTTCCATGCATGTTCAGTTTGGACAGACCAATTTTCTCTGAATCTTGAAGGGCCTTAGTCAGCAGCCCATACGCTTTTTCGCCGTTCTCATTCGGTCCGATAAAATAGGACCTGTTGAAGTAAATCGGATCGATTTCCGAGAGATTTACGAAATCGATAATATCCACACTTTTTGATGTGTCTCCTTTTAAAGTTTCCAGTTCCTCTTTAGTAATCGGCACAAACTGACCGGGTTCGTATTCGTATCCTTTGATGATTTCTTCGCTTGGCACTTCGACTTTGCAAGTGGGACAAACGCGTGAATAGCTGATAGGTGTTGAACATTTCTCATGAACCATCCGCAGCTTCACATCTTTTTCTTCAGTCGCTGCGTAGAGTTTAATCGGAATATAGACGAGACCGAAGCGAAGCGAATCGATCCTTTCCACATCGTGTGCATCGGGACCAACCTCCTTACGTTTATCTTGGCCGGAATTTGAAAAGATATGAGAGGTTTCTTGCAGGTACGGAGGTTTTACATAAAAGTTACGTAAAAGGAGGTTGACAACATTCGCGAGGCGGTGTTAACTCAAATATGTAGAAAAAATGTTTTGGCAGCATGGCTAGATGAGCGAAGTAGACGATTCATCCGAGTCCGGAACAGAAAATCAAACCATGTAAAGGAAAAGGTAGGACACATGTCGATTTACAATGAAACAAAAGTCATCAGTGTGGTGACATTCGGCGCTTTTTTAAATGCGCTGGCTCTTAATTTATTTTTAATTCCGGCGAAGGTCCTTTCGAGCGGGTTCACAGGGATTGCCCAATTGGCGGCGACACTTTTGCACAATACGCCTTTTCATATCAGTACAGGCATTCTTTTGCTCGTCCTGAATATCCCTGTCGCCTGCCTAGGATGGCTTAAGGTGGGGCACCGTTTCACCTTTTATAGTATTCTAAGTGTGGCTATGACGACGTTTTTCCTGGCACTTATCCCCATCCATCCGCTTACTCAAGATATTCTGCTCAACGCGGTTTTTGGCGGTGCCGTACAATCGATCGGCGTCGGTCTGACGCTGAAATTCGGCGGCTCGACAGGTGGTATGGATATCATTGCCATGATCATGTCGCGTGTGAAAGATCGGCCGATCGGCGCCTATCTGTTTTCGCTAAACGGGCTGATCGTGCTGTCGGCAGGTTTTTTCTTCAGCTGGCGCCGGGCGCTCTATACGCTTTTAACGCTTTACGTCAGTTCTCGGGTGATCGATGCGATTCATACCCGTCATGAAAAATTGACCGCGATGATTGTGACAAACAAAGGGAAAGCCGTCCAACAAGCGATTTATCAAAAACTGGTGCGCGGCATTACCCGGCTGCCGGCGAAGGGCGGATATACGGATCAGGACAAAGAAGTGCTGATGATTGTGATCACGAGATATGAACTTATCTTTTTTAAAAAGAATCATTCAGAACACCGACCCCGAAGCTTTTACCAATATCATCGAAACCGCCGATGTGCTCGGATTTTTCCGGAAAGAAGATAAGATTTAAAGAAATAAAAAGAAGAACCCTTTCTGCGGTGCGAGAAAGGGTTTTTGGCTGATTCACTTTAAAACCGGTCGAAAATGGTTTCGACCTCCGGCAATAAGTCGTCCCAACTGGCGGCCGGCGTTTTGTTGACCGTAATAAAATCGCTGAATCCGAAAACGTTGTCGACGCCTTCGAGTGAGAGCAGCTGTGAGACAAGCTGCGAATCGCTGTCTTGTCCTTTTTTGGCAATGATCCGGTTCTCAAACAGTGCCGAATCGGCGGTGAATTTCATCGCATTTGGATTTGGTGTGGCATTCGCCCTTATGTTCATAACGGATTCCCCTCTTTTTGGTATGATTTCTTATTGTATATGAATTTTGCCGATTGGGCGACTATAAACACTTTGTAGAGCTGAAAGGCGAGGATCAGTTTCAAATATCTAAAACCTTCTCAAGATACACGGCGATACCGTCTTCTTCGTTCGTCTTTGTCACATCACTTGCAACATCCTTGATCGCATCGGCGGCGTTGCCCATGGCTATCCCTTGTCCGGCGTACTGCAGCATTTCAATGTCGTTGTCCTCATCGCCGAAAGCAATGATTTGATCAGCGCTATAACCTAAACGATCGGCGATTTGCGAAAGACCAACAG
The DNA here is from genome assembly GCA_030437565.1 of Terrilactibacillus sp. S3-3. GTDB lineage: Bacteria > Bacillota > Bacilli > Bacillales > Sporolactobacillaceae > S3-3. The sequence continues at coordinate 2,501,445 of CP129291.1, read as the reverse complement.
CCTTGTTCACACTGGGATGGACAATTTCAATGATATTGAGAGGGCCGCCCCATGAACGCTGGTGGATCACGTCGGCATGCGTTTTCTCCAAATCATGGATAAGGGGGCTCAAATGTTCCGCTTTCGGCTGAAGCAGGAGGCACGTCGGTCCAACATTCAATGTCTTGCAGATTGATTCATCGGCAATAGGGTGGCCGGTTTCGAATATTCTTAACGTGTCGGGATCTCTTTTTTTTGACATACACGTCGTCAACAACGATTTCAACATATTTTTGCAAGCTATAGTCTTCGCACACTTCGAAGATTGTTTTCGCTGTCTGCAATTCAAGAGGAGTGTGGCGAACGCCCCAATTGGGAGCAGTCGGATGATGGACATAAGCGCCGTTAAAATTGACGATCGGCGTATTCAAACCCAGTTCATGATAATAAGCTCTGCTGGCCCGGTACGGTCTGCCCGTGGAAATGACAACATCATGGCCCTTTTCCATTGCTTTTTTCAAAGCTTTTTTCGTCCGCAAAGAGATGCTTTTTTGTTCTGTTAATAGCGTGCCGTCTAAATCGACAGCAATTAAGTGTTTGTCCAACATGTAATCACCTCTCAAATAAAGATCATGATACCGGATAAGTTGTCTCAGGCGAGTTCAAATGACCGCCCACTTTGTATAATGTACCTTTTTATGAAAAAAAAAGAAAGAAATAGGCGATTTTTCTTGCTAATAGATGGGCGGGGGACGATGAACGAAAGCTTAGAGTATTAAGTTGAACGTTTCAGAAACGATATTCTTGTCAGACGGTGAAAAAAAAGCCGGTGTTTCCGATTTGAGAATAAAGAACGTCCCGGCTGGTTATACCTCTATGTGTACCATTTGCTGAGCTTCTGTATCGCTCTCATCAGTATAAATCCGGTTCCGGCGGCGAGGAGCCGTGCTCGGGACTAGCTGTACCTTTATTATATGCAAAGGGTGCTATGTTGTATTATACTTAAAATGATAGAACTGATGGAAAGGGGATGCTTCGATGTCTGAAAGCGACCTGAATGACCGCATGATGGAAGCACTTGAAAATGTCATCGATCCGGAACTGGGTCTGGATATCGTTAATCTGGGTCTGGTTTACGGTGCGGATGTTGATGACGAAGGCAATGCACTGATTACCATGACATTAACGGCGATGGGCTGCCCGCTGGCTGCCTCTCTTCAATATGATGTGAAACGTGCACTGAGCGAGATCGAAGAGATTAAAGATGTTCAAGTGAAGTGAATATCGTCTGGGATCCGCCTTGGACGAAGGAACGTATGTCCCGATATGCCAGGATAGCTCTCGGTATTTCATAAATAGAAGCATCCCTTTTCAGAAGGGGTGCTTTCTTTCGGCTGTTTTGCTGAAGGTTTCATGTTTTGAAAAGAATCCGCATACTTTATCTATGTCACTCGCAAGTGGATGTAAACGCTGAAATTTAAAGCGAAACACTTGGAACCGCGTTAAAAATGATAAATCAGCTGAAAAGCAGGAAAGCTTCCATTGGATAGCAATTGAAAGCCGGCTTTTTTGAAAATAGCAAGTCATCAAAGGGGAGGCTAGCATGGAACAGTCGCTTGTTTTTTTTGCGGACTTTCGCCAATCGGTTTCCAAATTTGTGAGCAGCTGCTGAATGAAGGAATAAGTGTTCAATCATACAGTTCGGCCGTTAATGATTCGGAACGGTTATTAGAGGAGGAACAGGCCCTTTTTTTGGGAAGAAATGCACTGTTTCAACATTGTGATGAATGGAATTCGCCCATCCCCTTCGAAGAGCCTGCCGATCGGCTTTTTTTTTGTTGATGTGATAAAAACCAGTGCGCGTGAGCATGGACAAATAAAAGAAAGGATAAAAAACATCTTTGACTGTCTTCCGCAGGACAAATCCTATTCTTTTATCATCCTTTCGTCCCTTGCTGTTTATGGACAAGTTCCCGGCCGGGTGACGGAAGAGACACCGCCTCGTCCGGATACTTTAACGGGGAGGCTGGCAGACGACATAGAAACTTTTTTTATTGAACAGTTTTTGTCGAAAAGAAAGCATTCGTTGAAAATGAAAGCGGCCATATTACGGCTAGGCACCTTGAGCGCAGAAGGAGAAGGTACCGAAGAACAGGCGGATGCTTATGGAAAAATAGACACGTGCAAGGCAGCCCGCCTGATAATAGCCAGCGCTTCAATACAACATGAGGGGCTTGAAGTGTTGCAGTTTGCAGTTTTGCGATGACAGCAAACTTGGCAAAAAAGGATGAACAAGATGGGGGACGCTTTTCCAATCAAAAGATCAAAGCCTTCCTCGGAGAAAGTTTCAGTAAAATATCGGGTATGTAATATTTAAGAAAATGGATTTTTTGGGGTCACTGTAAATTTCAAGGGGCTGGCTTAAAAGATTGTTCCGGTTCGTATCGATCGAACAGCCAAAGCAGCCTGAAACCGGCTTTTATGTGTGCAATGTGCCTCTTAAAGAGCGAGCGAGTCTGCCCGCTAGTTCGCTTTTTATCTGATGAAAATCTTCATCTTGCCTTAATATTAAAAAAGCATGCCAAATGGCATGCTTGCCGGTCGTTTATTTTTTTTTGAAGAAGTTAAGTAATGGCGACAGTTGTTTAACCATCGGTGCCGTTTTGTTGATGACTTGCATTAATTGATCCGCACTGGTCATCATTTTGTTGAAATCAATGTTCCCCTCTTTATCTAAGAAGTGCTGCATAAACCCAGGAGCAGGCTGACTTTGATTTGGCGTTCGCTTGTATATGATTCGCCGGTTTGATAAGATTCTTGGGGCGGCGGTCCGGCCGGCGGAAGATAAGAGCCGAACATCATATGGGTAAAAGGATCGTACCTGTTATCCTGCGGGTTTCTCTCAGATTGAGCCATTTCAATAACCTCCTTTTTAGGTTGGTGCACAAACTGTGCGGACTCGGATGAAAATGGGGATATCTGCTATGGACAGATGCATATTAAGACAGACATGATGTTTTCTGCTGTTTATCGGAAGATTTTTGGATATTGCCGTTTGTCCGTGCCTCACAGAACGTGCAATAACTGGTGTTGCGACAGGACGTCGCGTCTTTAACCAGTAATCCTTAATATACCCTATGTTATTTTTTTGAATTGGTGTTGGACGATAGCAACGATTGTCCCTAAAAGGGAGAGGGCGTTATGTAGCTATCTTCTCCGCCTTTGCGGCCCAGTTTATGGGAAAAAAATAAATCTCAATGGACAAATTTGAAATTTGGTATTATATTAGTACCAAGTCATAATATATGCTTATAAGTCTTGAGAGGAGTTTTGAAAATGGCCGCTGGAGTACTGGGAATAGGCAAGTTTGTTCCTGAACGTATACTAACAAATTTTGATCTGGAAAAAATGATGGATACTTCAGATGAATGGATAAGAACAAGAACTGGGATTGAGGAAAGGCGAATCGCGGATGATCAAACCGATACGTCGGATATGGCTTACTTTGCCAGTGAACGGGCGATTAAAAATGCCGGCCTTACTCCTAAAGATATCGACTTAATTTTAGTTGCTACGGTCACCCCGGATCAGCCGTTTCCTTCGGTTGCCTGCATGATTCAGGATCGGCTCGGCGCCAGGGGTTCGGCGGCGATGGACATCAGTGCCGCCTGCGCGGGATTCATGTACGGTATGGTCACGGCCAAACAATTTATTGATTCTAATGCTTATAAACATGTCCTTGTTGTTGGTGTTGAAAAACTTTCAAAAATTACGAATTGGGATGATCGCTCGACAGCTGTTCTGTTCGGCGACGGTGCCGCAGCGGCGGTTATGGGCCCTGTTTCAGAAGGAAATGGGATCCTGTCGTTTGAGCTTGGCGCTGACGGCAGCGGCGGCAAAAACCTTTACCAGGATAAGGAAATCATAAAGATGAACGGTCGGGAAGTCTTTAAGTTCGCCGTTCGGCAAATGGGAGAGTCCGCTGCGAGTGTTGTTGAAAAGGCGGGTCTTACCAAAGAAGATATTGATTATTTGATTCCCCATCAAGCGAATATCCGCATTATGGAAGCCTCAAGGGAACGTCTGGACATTCCGGAAGAAAAGATGATTAAAACCATTCAAAAATATGGGAATACATCCTCTTCCTCCATACCGCTTGCTTTGGCGGATTCAGTCGAAAACGGCGTGATCAAAGACGGTGATCTGATCGTCATGGTCGGCTTTGGCGGCGGATTAACCTGGGGCGCTGTTACTCTGCGGTGGGGGGGAAAATAGAAAAGGAGAGATTGAGAAAGATGAACAGACGAGTCGTCGTAACAGGAATGGGAGCAGTTACGCCCCTCGGCAATGATGTGGCGTCAACATGGGAAAATGTGATTGCCGGACGTTCTGGAATAGACATTGTCACCAGAGTCAATCCGGATGATTTTAATGCCAAAGTGGCGGGTGAAGTGAAAAATTTCGATCCGCTTGATTTTATTGATCGTAAAGAAGTGAAGCGGATGGATCGCTTTGCTCAATATGCCGTTGCAGCGGCAAGAATGGCGGTTGACGATGCCAATTTAACAATCGATGACAGCAATGCCGATCGCATTGGTGTTTGGATTGGATCAGGGATCGGCGGCATGGAAACATATGAACAGCAATTGCGGACAGCGATTGAAAAAGGCTATCGCCGCGTCAGCCCGTTTTTCGTGCCAATGATGATTCCGGACATGGCATCCGGCCAAGTCTCTATTCAGCTTGGTGCGAAAGGGATCAATTCTTGTACGGTAACGGCCTGCGCAAACGTACAAACTCGATCGGTGATGCGTTTAAAGTCATTCAGCGCGGTGACAATGATGCGATTCTTTGCGGCGGCGCAGAGGCACCGCTGACCAATATGGCGTTTGCCGGATTTTCCTCCTCGCGAGCGTTGACAACCAATCCCGATCCGAAAACGGCTTGCCGCCCGTTTGATAAAAATCGCGACGGCTTTGTCATGGGAGAAGGAGCCGGTGTGCTTGTGCTTGAATCATTGGAATCGGCGCAAAAACGTGGCGCAAAAATTTATGCGGAAATCGTCGGCTACGGGGCAACTGGTGATGCTTACCACGTCACACATTCGGCGCCGGATGGAGACGGGGCGATTCGCTCGATGAAGCAGGCCCTTCATGATGCCGGCCTCGGCACGGATCAAGTGGATTATATCAATGCTCACGGCACCAGCACGCAAGTGAATGATTCCACGGAAACACTTGCCGTCAAGAAAGTATTTGGTGATCATGCTTATAAATTGGCGATCAGCAGCTCACAAAATCGATGACGGGCCATTTGCTTGGCGCTTCCGGCGGCATTGAAGCCATTTTTTCGATTAAATCGATTACAGACGGGATCGTTCCGCCGACAATTAACTATGAAACACCGGATGAAGAGTGCGACCTTGATTATGTCACTGAGGGAGCAAGAAAAAGAACTGTCAATGTGTCTATGACCAATTCTTTCGGTTTTGGCGGACACAATGCGACATTAGTGTTTAAAAAATACGATGGTGAATAAGAAGGGCTTTTGATACTGGGGCCTTTTGCGATCAGAGTCCCGGTATCTTTGCCATTTTCCTTTTATAAAATGTGTGACTAAACAAGTTAACAGGTTAAACCGAAGAGCGCAGGGGGCTATCCCGGCGCTTTTTGATATTTAAGGGTTCTTTCGATAATTCGGTGAAAGAAACCGGACTTCGACTATCCATACGGCTTATCGGCGCATAAAATGGCCCTCCGTATTTTTTAACTGTTAATGTTTAAACCGCTATTCTGTCTGTTTTGGCCTGCTGTTGGCCGGTATGGATGCCCGCGGGCAGGCTGATCGGTCGGGGCGGTTTCTGCCCGTTTTGCCTGCCGCTGACGGGCGGCCGAAAAGCACCGAGGTTCGGCGATATCGACCGACATTTGACCGGCAAGTTTTAATAATAGGCTGACGTCGGGAAGGGGATTTCCACCCTAAATGGAGTGAATTCAGTTTAAAATGGGGCGACTTCAGCTCAAAATGGAGCGACTTTCACTCAAATGGAGCGACTCCAGTCTAAAATGGGGCGACTTTTACTCAAATGGGGCGACTCCAACTTAAAATGGGGCGACTTTCACTCAAATGGGGCGACTCCAACTTAAAATGGGGCGACTTTCACTCAAATGGAGCGACTCCAATCTCAAATGGGGCGACTTTTACTCAAATGGGGCGACTCCAGTCTAAAATGGGGCGACTTTCACTCAAATGGAGCGACTCCAATCTAAAATGGGGCGACTTTTACTCATGGGGCGACTCCAGTCTAAAATGGGGCGACTTTCACTCAAATGGGGCGGACTCAGCTCGGCGGTTAAGCCTCAGTATCGCTAAAACCATATTCGGTGTTCATTACATTCGGCTTTGGCTGTGTTGAGAGCAGCATATTCACTTGTTGTCTATCATAAATATGAGTAGGACAAGCAAATTATCTAAGCCTGGGTGAGGCGGATTGCGAGGAATGAACCTTGCTGTTTCGAATTTTTTTAATGTTTATCGGTTTTGGATTTTCCGTGATCGGCGGTGTCACGATGATTGCTTATATGAATCTCATTTTGGTTGGCCACGGCTTTGATCAGTATCTCGTCTTTATTATTGATCGCTGGGAGACGTATTTGTTTTTCGGCGGCCTGCTGCTCATCTTCTTCAGCATCTATTTGCCATTTCGGAAATAGCGGCCATGCCGCTAAAAATATTGCGCCAGCTAGAATAAATTCACTCATCTCTGACCATACTGTTTTTCAAATAATCAAAGAAAAGGGGACACATCATGGAACTCATTGGAGATGTATGGGTCAATTGGTTTGAAGGTGAAGAAAATGGCTACAATGTTTGTGAATTTCACGAGTGGCGCAAGCACGATTTTATCGAACTGCTTGATCAAGTCCCATTGATTAAGATAGGAACGCCGTTGTTCCTCTATATCGAAAACGATTTGCAAGATTTGCCGCCGGCATTACTAGAAGATGTTCGCAACCAGAGCTACATAAGAAAGAACAATCAGCGGGAAGTGATTGAATATTGTTTTATTGCGACCGACGGCAGCCGCCATATCGTTGTCGACACATTAGGCTACACCATCCCGATTCGCAAGAGCAGGCTCATTCCAAGACAGGAACAGCTGATTCTCGATAAGGCGGAAAAAATGGATTTGCAGGACTATCAGCTGCCTGCAGGTTATGAAAAAAAAAAAAAGTATCATATTATGTCTCCGGATCCTGAATGGATGCTCGGGCTGACGCGGAAGGAACGTCAGTTAAAGCAGCTTCTGTTAATGGCGCTTGACCAGCTTTACACTACAAAAAACATAGAAGAGATGCGCTATTGGTACACGGAATGGTTTCCAAAGCAGTACAAGGAAAGCCGCCGTCTCCCCTTTGATGCGGCTTGGCAGGCGCTATGCGATGGGGTAAGCCAAGGCTGGTCGAAGAAACACTATGATGTATGCGAACGGATGATCAAGGGACAACCTTACTTTGAAAAAATTTGGGAATTGGAACATGGCACAAAGGTAAAATAAAAAGCGCAAGCAAATGCTTGCGCTTTTTTTTTCCTTTCCGAAAGCAGGTATCAATCTAGCAATCGAACTTTATCCCGCATTAACGGGCAGTAAGACTCCCGCTTCAAGGCTTCAATGAGTTCGTAGAAGATAGGCGGGAGATAACTGCCCGTAAATGCCCGATCTTAGGAACACAGACTAAAGGCGCCACATCCTGTGGCAACGTCTGTGTGACCCACATCCTGTGGGCGGGCGCAACTAACAATCAGTGGGATGGAAAAAAACCACTGATTGAAGTTTCACCTTATCGATCGCCGCCCGCTTTACCAAGGGTTACTGGCGGTTTTTTCTGCCGATACCGAGTGCTTTTTCGGCTTTTTTCAGTGTTTTGATTGCAATGCGATTAGCTTTTTCCGCACCCTTATCCAAAATGTCGTCCAGTTTGTCCGATTCAATTAGATTATAATATTTTTCTCTTATTGGATTAAGGGTGGCAGCAACGGCTTCGGCGACATCCGCTTTAAATTCACCGTAGCCTTTATTGTCGTAAGCGGCGACCAAATCGTCGACACTGCGGCCTGAGCAAAGTGAATAAATGTCAAGCAGGTTGGAAATCCCCGGTTTAGCCTCGCGATCATACCGAATTTTTGCTTCGGAATCGGTTGTTGCACTCTTGATTTTTTTTTTTTAATATCTTTTTCACTATCAAGCAAGGAGATCGTCGCTTTGTGATTACTGTCGGACTTGCTCATTTTTTCGTCGGTTCAGCAAGCGACATAATTCTGGCCCCGACAGGCGGGATGTATGGTTCCGGAATGGTAAACACACTTTCGTATTTATTGTTGAACCGCTCGGCCAAATCACGGGTGAGTTCCAGGTGCTGTTTTTGATCGGCGCCGACCGGAACGAGTTCGGTGTCATAGAGCAGAATATCGGCGGCCATGAGCGGCGGGTAGGTCAATAGGCCCGCTGATACCGCTTCTTTCCCTTTGGATTTATCCTTAAACTGCGTCATCCGTTCCAATTCGCCGATATAGCTGACACATTGCATAATCCAGCCGAGCTGGGCATGGGCGGGAACCTCCGATTGAATAAATAATATGGACTTTTCCGGGTCGATTCCCATCGCTAAGTAGAGTGCGGCGAGGCGATGAATATTCTCTTGGATTTCACTTGGATTTTGCGGAACGGTAATCGCGTGTTCATCGACGATACAGTAGATGCAGTCATTACCCTCCTGCAGCGTGACAAAAATGCGCGCATTGCCCCTAAATAATTTCCTAATGTCGGGATTGATGTCGGCTGTACGCCGGAAAAAATTCTGGCCAAAACATTCACCTTCCTGATGCTGAACTTTATTTTTTGTATGAAAAAAGGCCCATCCGCCCTCAAGGGACGAATAGACCGTGGTACCACCCTTGTTATCCCCGTTTCCGGAAATAACTCCATCTGATTGATAACAATCAGTTCCATGATAACGCATGAATTGCGCCAACGCCTACTTAACCGGCAAACAGGACTGTGCCCAGTGTTCGGATCGATGCTCAAAAGCCCATTCTACAATTTTCAGCTGCCCGATTTCCACCACCCTCAGGCTCTCTCTGAACTTCCAATTGTATACTCTTCTTTTTTTCATCACATTTCAACATTCATTTTTTAACAGTATATACAAAATGGCGGATGAATGCAAATCATGGCGGGAGGAGAGCGGAATGTATCCCGCATTAACGGGCAGTAAGACTCCTACCTCAGGTTTCAATGAATTTGAAGAAGCATAGGTGGGAGATAACTGCCCGTAAAAGCCCGATCTTAGGAACACTGACTAAAGGCGCCACATCCTGTGGCAACGTCTGTGTGACCCACATCCTGTGGGCCGCAACTAACAATCAGTTGGGGATGGAAGAAAGCCTCCGCTGATTGAAGTTTCACTTTATCGTGCAGCTCTCCACTTATTTACAAAAGACCGGATAAGCCAAGCGAAAGAATGAAAAATAGAAGGTTGAGAATAATAAGCGGCCAAGTGACGGCCCAGCGCGAGCCGTCACGCTTTTTTAACGCTTCCAGCGGCGTCTCGTCGTCAACATCGATCAGCTGTTTTTTTTTTTTGAGTGTGCGGGAAAAACGGTGAAAACTGTACACAATGGCATCAAAAAAACCGCCCTGAATAATAAAGAGAATCAAGCCAATCATAAGAAAGATGAGACTTTCCATCGATAGAATATTGATATATGCGAGCAGAGAAAAAAACGGCGGTAGATAGCAGTACCCCAGCGAAAGAGAGGCCGATTTCCGCAAGTAAAACCACTCCGAAAGAGAGCGCTATATGTTCTTTGAAAAGTTTCATCTCGAACACCTCACTATCATCATAACCGAAGCCGCAAACTTGGGCAATTCATGTCGAAAAGGTTATAAGACAGATGTAAAAAAAGGGCGAATTGATCAAATTTATGGACAAAAAAAAATGCATTTTGAAAAAATTACTTGTATAATATTCTCTATAGGTGGACTTAACAGTAAAGACTGTAAAGTCTGAATAGTTGGAGTCCATCAAATATAGATAATATAATTTATAAAGGGAGGTCATTGTTTTATGAAAAGTAAGGCAAAATGGTCGCTGGTGCTCTCATTTGTTTTTTAGCGCTCAGCCTCGTGCTTTCAGCATGCGGCAGCGGCAGCACTAGCAGCAGCAGCGGCAAAGGGAGTCTTGCAAAAACTCAGGAATTGACTTTTATTGAAAGAGGCGATATGGCTTCGCTGGATCAACTCAAATTACGGATGCTATCTCAGCGAACACTTTCGAAGAAATCAATTCAGGATTGACCAGGATGAAAAATAATAAGTCTTATTGGGACATGGCCAAGGGAGCGCCAAAGGTCAGCGCCGATAAGAAAACAGTTACTTTCACGCTCCGCAACGGCATTAAATGGTCGGACGGAAAACCGGTGACAGCGCAAGATTTCGTTTACGGCTGGCAACGTCAAAACGATCCGGCGGCTAAACCGCTTTACAACTTCTTGTTTGCTGCAGCCGGCATCAAAAACGCTGCAAAAATTGAAAACCAAAAAGACCCAATGTACGGCAAGTACAAACAACTTGGTGTAAAAGCTTTAAACAGCAAAACACTGCAAGTGACTTTTGAACAACCCGTACCGCCGTTTTTCTACAGCATTTTGTCTCAACCTCAATTCATGCCGCAACGTGAAGACTTTGTGAAAAAACAAGGTAAGAATTACGCTCAAGGGCCAAGCAATCAATCTCCTCTATAATGGTCCATTTAAATTGTCTGCTTGGAACAAAGGAAACAGCTGGACTTTTGTGAAAAATAAAGATTATTGGGATGCAAAAAATATTAAATTAACAAAAGTGACGGCAAAAGTTTCAAAAGAAGACGCCACATCCGTCAACTTGTATAAAACAAACAAAGCCGATGTCATCGTCCCTCATGGCGACTACGTCAACCAAATGAAACAAAGCAATCCGAAAGAATTCCATACTGCATTAACCTCGGGAACGTTCTTCCTGTACATTAACCAAAAAACAAACAAGAACTTTAAAAACTTGAACATGCGCAAAGCACTGAATGCAGCGATCGACCGCGACAGCTTTGTTAAAGTACTGTTCAATGATGGCTCGATTCCTTCCAATTTTGTTGTACCGAAAGGGTTCACAAAAGGTCCGGACGGCAAAGATTTCCGGGATGTTGCGACGGGCGGTTATCCTGCCGGCAATGCAAAGGATGCACAAAAATATTGGGCGGGCGAAAGCAAAAAAGAACTGCATATCGACAAAATGAATATCACATTGCTGACATCCGACGGCGGTGACTACAAACAATGGTCGGAATATCTCGCCAACCAAATTGAAAAGAATTTAAAAGGTGTTAATGTCACGATTAACCAACAACCTTGGGCAAACTATTTGAAACTGAATCAATCGTTTAAATTTGATTTGGCCTTCAGCGGCTGGCTTCCTGATTATCAAGATCCAATGACTTATTTGGATATGTGGACGACTGACAACCCGCAAAATACAACCGGCTGGTCAAACAAGCAGTTTGATCAACTGATCGCCAGCGCTAATCAAGAAACAGGAAATCTAAGCAAACGCTGGAAAGATCTACAAGACTCCGAAAAATTGCTGATGTCACAATATCCGATCGTACCGCTGTTCCAAGAAGGACATGCCTGGGTACAAAAATCTTATGTCAAAGGCTTTGAACTGCCTTTGTACGGCCCTCAATATGACTTCTCGCACGCCTATATCGAAAGTCATTAAAAAGCCGGCTTAGAATGGGAAAAATTTGAAAGCCCGGAGAGTATATGTCGCAAGGCATATGCTCTCTTTTTAAATTAACCGTATAGATTAAAAATTGATAGTTTTCGAATTTTTATATGCTCATTTTTAAAGCCATGAAATAAAGGAGGAGCGGCGATGATAAGATATCTGTTGAAGCGTATCGGTTATATGATTTTATCTTTTTTTTGTCGTGGTGACATTGACATTCATTGCGATGAAACTGCTGCCGGGGACGCCTTTCAAAAATCAAAACAGACTGTCTCACGAGCAGGTTGCGCAATTGCGGCATTATTATGGACTGGATCAGCCGGTTCCCGTGCAGTATGTCCATTATTTATGGAATTTTATTCACGGCGATTTAGGAGGATCTTTTTCAATTTGGAATGCAGCCGGTGACTCAGATTCTAGCACAAAAATTTCCCGTATCACTAGATTTGGGCGTCGAATCGATTGCTGTCGGAACAAATCGGTCTCTTGTTAGGAATCGTCGCCGGGTTGAAAAGGGGAACTTTTCTTGATTACGGCACAATGATTATTTCCGTTCTGGGGATTTCTATTCCCTCGTTTATTTTTGCCGCTTTATTGCAATATTGGCTTGGGGTAAAAATACAATTGTTCCCGGTTGCCGATTGGAGCGGACCAAGCAGTCATGTTCTGCCGGTGCTTTCTCTAGCGGTGGGCGTTGTGGCGGAAGTCGCCCGATTTATGCGGACGGAAATGGTGGAGGTCCTTAATCAGGACTATATCGTCACCGCAAAGGCAAAAGGGTTGTCGACAGGCGCCATTGTTTTTAAACATGGCGTGCGCAATGCGCTTATTCCGGTGATGACGATCCTTGGCCCGTTGCCCGTTGACGGCAGCGATTGTCACGGGTTCACTCGTTATTGAAAATATTTTTACGATTCCCGGGATTGGTTCTCAGTTTGTCGAATCGATTGTGACCAATGATTATCCGATGATCATGGGGACAACTGAGCTTTATGCCGGCATGTTTATTTTGACCATTTTCATCATTGATATTCTCTATGGTGTGATTGATCCGAGAATTCGAGTCACAGGAGGCGAATGATATGGCGGCACCAAATTTAGAGATTTCGGAAGATTTATTTGCTCCGGCAGATATTGCTTCTGAGTCGGCCGAAAAAATAGGCGGCGAAGCGACGAGCTTTTGGAGTGATGCTTTTCATCGATTATTGCGGAATAAAGCGGCTATCGTCTCCAGTGTTATTATCATTTTACTGATCTTGATGGCGATTTTTGGACCGGTATTTAGTCACCACACTATCGATGATCAAGATCTGAGCCGGGCCAACGTGCCGCCTAAAATACAAATGTTGTCGTGGATTCACCCTTTTGACGGCAAAGAAAACGGCGTCGATGTCTATCAGAGTCATAATGTACACGGCTATTACTGGTTTGGTACAGACGGACTGGGGCGCGATTTATGGACGAGGACGTGGTCGGGGACACGTATTTCCCTTATTATTGCTTTGGTTGCTACACTGGTCGATTTGCTGATTGGCGTTGTTTACGGAGGCATTTCCGGTTATTTCGGCGGTAAAATTGATAATATTATGCAGCGGACCGTTGAAATCATTTACAGCATTCCCTATCTGGTTTGGACGATTCTCCTGATTCTAGTTTTGAAGCCGGGACTGATTACGATAACCATTGCGATTTTGGCGATCAACTGGGTGCCGATGTCGCGGATTGTCCGCGGCCAGATGATAAGGTTGAAAAATGATGAATACGTCCTTGCTTCAAGAACTTTAGGGGCAGGTCATAGCCGGATCATTTTCAAGCACCTGATCCCCAATTCACTTGGACAGATTATTGTCAACACAATGTTTTCGATTCCAAATGCGATCTTTTTTGAAGCTTTTCTCAGTTTCATAGGACTCGGAATTACTGATCCGATGGCTTCACTAGGTTCGTTAATCAACAAAGGATACCAAGTGCTGCAGATTCACACATATCATATCAAACATTGTTCCCGGGCATTGTGATCTGTTTACTGCTCATTTGTTTTAATATTTTAGGAGACGGCCTGCGCGATGCGTTTGATCCGAAATTGCGTCACTAGGGGGGAACACGATGGGACATTTACTGGAAATCAATAATTTAAAGGTGTCGTTTGATACATTCAGCGGTGAAGTGCAGGCGGTTCGCGGTGTCAATCTTTACTTGGACAAGGGAGAGACACTGGCGATTGTCGGTGAATCGGGATCCGGCAAATCGGTCACGTCAAAAGCGATTATGGGCCTGATCCCTCAGCCGCCGGGCAGGATCAAAGACGGGCAGATTTTATTTGAAGGTCACGATTTAGTGAAATATTCGAATAAAGAGATGCAGAGGATACGAGGGAAAGAGATTTCGATGATTTTTTCAAGATCCGATGACCGCTCTGAATCCGACAATGAAGATCGGCAAGCAGATCATGGAAGGGCTGATTAAGCATCAGCATATGGCGAAGCACGACGCGCGGAAACGGGCGGTTGAACTGCTCAAGCTCGTCGGCATTCCTAATCCGGAGTCGCGCGTCGATGAATATCCCCATCAATTTTCAGGCGGGATGAGGCAGCGCGTCGTCATCGCGATCGCTCTGGCCTGCAATCCGAAAGTACTGATTGCCGATGAACCGACAACGGCGCTTGATGTGACCATTCAAGCGCAAATCCTTGATCTCATGCGCGATCTACAGAAAAAAACAGGAACGGCGATTGTCCTGATCACTCATGATCTGGGAGTCGTTGCCAACCTCGCCGATCGCGTAGCGGTGATGTATGGCGGCAAAGTGATTGAAACCGGCACGGTCGACGAAATCTTTTATCAGCCGAAGCATCCGTATACTTGGGGGCTTTTGTCTTCGATGCCGAAGCTGCATGCCAAGACGGACAAACTTCTGGCGATTCCAGGTTCCCCTCCGGATCTCTCCGATCCGCCGAAAGGCTGCCCGTTTGCGCCGCGCTGTCCGCATGCCATGAAAGTCTGTGTGGGTCATATGCCTGAATACACAAAAGTGTCCGAGACGCAAAAAGCGGCGTGCTGGCTACTGGATGACCGTGCGCCAAGAGTAAGTCCGCCCGAAACGATAGGGGTAGGGGGAGAATAGACATGTCAGAAACAAGAGAAAAGCTGCTTCAGGTCAAACACCTGAAAAAATTCTTTAATGTCGGCAGAAACGCGACATTAAAGGCGGTTGACGATGTCAGTTTTGATATTTACAAGGGGGAAACATTGGGTCTTGTCGGTGAATCCGGATGCGGGAAGTCGACGACTGGACGGACGATTATCCGCCTGTACGAACCGACGGACGGCCAGGTGATTTTTGACGGTCAGGACATCGCCGGGCGGCTGGCCAAAAAAGATTTAAAAACATTGAACCGCCGCATGCAAATGATTTTTCAGGATCCTTATGCTTCATTGAATCCTAGAATGATGGTGAAAGATATTATTGCGGAAGGGCTGGATAACCATTTAGTTAAATCCGTGAAAGAGCGGAATGAGTTGGTCTATCGTCTGCTGAAAACTGTCGGCCTGAACCGCGAACATGCCAACCGCTACCCTCATGAATTCAGCGGCGGCCAAAGGCAAAGAATCGGCATCGCCCGGGCGCTGTCTGTCGATCCCGACTTTATCATTGCCGATGAACCGATTTCAGCACTGGACGTATCGATACAGGCGCAAGTGGTCAATCTGCTGCAAGATCTTCAGAAAATGCAGGGGCTGACATTCCTGTTCATCGCCCACGATCTGTCGATGGTCAAACATATCAGCGATCGTGTCGGCGTCATGTATCTCGGCAATATGGCCGAGCTGGCCGGCAGCGACGATCTGTACGACCATCCGCTGCATCCATATACAAAGGCATTATTGTCGGCCATTCCGGTGGCTGATCCTGAAATTGAACGCAGTCGTGAACGAATCATTCTTAAAGGGGATGTCCCGAGCCCAATCGACCCGCCAAGCGGGTGCCGCTTCTTCCGGACGCGCTGCCCGATGGCGATGGACATCTGTGCCGAAGCACGTCCGAAATGGCATGAAGTGCATAAAGGGCATTGGGTGGCCTGTCATCTTCATGATGAATAATTCAATAGCGATTTAGATAAGGTGAAACTTCAATCAGTGGGGTTTTTCTTCCATCCCCACTGATTGTTAGCTCTTGCCCACAGGACGTGGGTCACACAGACGTTGCCACAGGATGTGGCGCCTTTAGTCTGTGTTCCTAAGATCGGGCTTTTACGGGCAGTTATCTCCCACCTATAACTTCTTCGAATTTATTGAAGCCTTGAGGTGGGAGTTTTACTGCCCGTTAATGCGGGATAAATAGAAAAATTGCAGCAGAAGGAAAGGCCGCACCGCCAGGATATATTATCAGTCCCGGTGGCCGGCCTTTTAAATTCCGAAAAATATGAGTCATTCCCTTTTTACTGTTCAGTTTTCTTTTTTTCTTCGTCACTAAATGAATAACGAATAGAATAATTGTGATCATCAGCCATCCTTTGATAACGGCCTCATTCAGCAAGCCAAAAAAATAATGAACAAGAATGGCAATGATTAGTAGACCGCAGGCCGACATGGCAAGTCCTCTCATTTTCCAGCACGCCCCTTCATTCATCTACAAAAATAACATAATTTCCAGCTTGTTCACATACTTTTTTTTTCGTGTCATAGATTGTACTAATCCCGTTCTTTCTAAGGAGAGCCCATGATGAAAGTCAAAAGTGAGTGATGGAATGAACAAAAAGATCATAATCACTGTTATTCTGTTGGCCCTGATCGGACTGGCCACGGTGTCCCTGGTTCATGATATTGCGATTCACCGTGATAATCAAGAGAAACAAACCGGCAAAAAGGCTAAGGTTGTCCGCAATACCTTGCAAACGGCTCCTGCGATCAAACTGGCGTCAAATAATGGAAAAGTAATACAATTAAGCGATTTTCACGGGCGGACTGTTCTCGTAACGACATGGACAACCTGGTGCAGAGAGTGCGGCAAGGAACTCGAGACTTTAAATGAGCTCTCTAGACAATATTCTCCGGATAAATTAAATGTTCTTGCTGTCAACATGACGAGTGAAGAAGCATCGCTCGCGGCAGTTCAGCGTTTTTTAAAGCAAAAGTCATACTCATTTCCGGTTCTGTTTGACACCAATGGGCAAGTCAAGAAAGACTATGCTGTTTATGCGATTCCGCAATCTTTTCTGATTGATCCCTATGGGAAAATCATTCATTCTTTTCAGGGGAATGTCACGAAGGATGAAATCGGCAATTGGCTGCCGTAGGTAACAGCGCACACGATCGGAAAATGATTCATAAATTATATTGAAAAAGCGGAAAGCCGCGGCATCAATCGACGTGCTTAGACAGAATACAAGTTGAATTGACAGCGAAAAAAGACACCTTATTGAGAATATTGGATTGTTTTTGAGAGAAGAAATGGGAAGATGATCTTGACAAGCGGGCGGGATAAGGCCCACAATAGGGGTGTAGACAAAGGAAAAATAAATCGCCGGAATCGGAAAATAAAGGAGGCGGTAACCAGTGAAACCCAAAGACGTCAAAAGGCGGCGCAAAGGGGCCATCAGGAAGTGGCTGAAGGAGCGTTTGGGCCAATGGCAGCCGAAATCACAGGAAACGCCGACAACTAATTTAAAATTGCCTGCATAAAAAGGACTGAACAATGCTGTCACAGTCCTTTTTTTTTTGCTCAAATGGCCGAATGGGCAAAAAATTCAATTAAAATTCTAAAAAGATGTTTTTAAACCGACAAAAGAGGATATAAAACAAATGAGCCCCTTCACTCGTTGTCCAGGATGTCAATCTATTTACATATCTTTAAAAAAAATAGGACTAGCCAATTTAGAAATATTATTATATAATAACCAGAGAAAGAAAGATGGATGAAGGAAAATTTATCACTTAAGGAGGGTGAAAAGATGGTTACATTGTATACATCTCCAAGTTGTACTTCTTCTTGTAGAAAGGCAAAAGCTTGGCTCAAAGCCCACGATATCGCATTCAAGGAAAGAAATATCTTTTCGGAACCATTATCCATTGAAGAAATCAAAGAAATTTTACGCATGACCGAAGACGGCACAGATGAAATCATTTCAACGCGTTCTAAGGCTTTTCAAGAGTTAAATATACAGTTAGATGCAATGTCAATTCAGGATCTTTATGAGTTGATTCGGGAAAATCCGGGGCTGCTTCGGCGCCCGATTATGCTTGATGACAAACGTCTTCAAGTGGGTTACAATGACGATGAAATTCGCCGCTTCCTGCCAAGAAAGGTTCGGACCTTCCAATTGCAAGAAGCACAGCGCCTGGTCAATTAACCGTTCTCCAATCTTCAACGTGTGAAGAGGTCCGGCTCGAAGATAATCATATAACAAGCGTCGGTTCGTTTTGCACCGACGGATTCTGAAAGCAGGAATTTCTCTTTATTTATAGAGGACTAAAGCCTCCTTATCACAAGCATGAATGGTATTCAAGTCTTGTGCAGGAGGCTTTTTTATACTTTAAGAAAGATGCAGGTCCGGAGTTTTCTGTTATCTTTTTGAAAAGCCGCGGGCGGAAAAAAAAAATTGATCATCCATCCCAGTCCGAGAACAAATATTATCAGAATCGGCGCGAGATTGATCATCAGGGTGCTGTCGCCTGAAAAAAGGTGATGAAGCCTGGGTTCGCTGGTGATCATTTCGGATGCGGTATAGACAAGAACACCGCCTCCTGCATAGATAAGAAAGGGAAAATGCTCCATCGCGACAAGAATGATTTTACTGCCCCATACAATAATGGGCACGGAAACGAGAAGGCCGACAGCAATCAGTTCGATGTGCCCTTTTGATGCCCCGGCTACGGCCAGCATATTATCCAGCCCCATCACGATATCGGCAAAGACAATGGTTCGAACAGCAGCAAAAAGAGAAGATCCTCCTGCCTGGACATTAATTTTTTTTTTCATCGCGGCTGATCATCAATTTTAAAGCAATAAAAATCAGGAAGGCGCCTCCGATAAAAAGGAGATAAGGAACGTGAAGCAAGGAAGCAATCATGGCCGTCAGTCCGATCCGGATCAGAACAGCGAGTCCGGTCCCGATGATGATTGCGCGATTTCGTTTTTTCTCCGGCAGTCTTCGGCATGCCAAGGCAATTACCACCGCATTATCGCCGCCAAGAATGATGTCGATGAAAATAATATTGAAAATAAGCAGAAGGATGTGGTGGTCAAATGGCATGTAAGAAAACCCCTTTCAACCGTCTCGCTTCAACATATGCGAACTTGTCCTTAATCATTCCACATGGATTGGCCCGCTCGGTAATCTTCGCTGTGATGAATCCGGGAAGGTATGCCCGAACCCCGCGGGGAAGAGTCAACATGCTGCTTTGTGACCCTCAGGCGTTCGATCATCCGCCCGCCGTGGAGGGCTGATTTATATATTAAAAGATAAGAAGCATAATTTGGGACCCGGGTTTAGTAGGATAAAGAAAAGATTTTTTTACATTTTTATGAAAATAAAAAAATTTACACCGCATTAAGGGCAGTAAGACTCATACCTTAAGGCTTCAATCAATTCGAAGAAGATAGGCGGGAGATAACTGCCCGTAAAAACCCGGTCTTAGGAACACAGACTAAAGGTCCACATCCTGTGGCAACGTCTGTGTGACCCACGTCCTGTGGGCAAGAGCTAACAATCCGTGGGGGACGAAAAAGAACCCACTGATTGAAGTTTCACTTTATGGTAAAACATGTGTACACTGCCGGCGGCCTGCATTTGAAGGCATCTTTTTTCGCAGTTGCTGATCTTTACAGGCAAGTGCGGATTATTAGAAAACCATGCTTTTTTTTTATTTCATTTACAGATGATTTATCATACAATGGAAGTACAAGATCATATTGTCCCTATTGGATGGTCGCTCCCCCCATGTTAAATAATGAAGAAGGGAGAGATGTTGATGAAAATTGAACGTATCAATGAGACGTACGTTGAAGTTTTATATTAGTTATCTTGATATAGAGAATCGCGGCTTCGACCGGGAGGAAATCTGGTACAATCGCGAAAGAAGTGAAGAACTTTTTTGGCAAATGATGGATGAAGCCCATAACCAGGAAGCTTTCTCGCTGGAGGGTCCGCTATGGATCCAGGTTCAAGCACTGGAAAAGGGGATGGAGATCATTGTGACAAGAGCGCAATTATCTCAAGACGGCCTGAATCTGGAACTGCCTATTTCGGAGAATAAGCATTTGGATATACCGGTAAGTGAAGGGCTTGAGCAGCTATTAAATGAACAGCATCTGATAGATAATACAGAGAGTGGCGAGAGCGGCCATCCTCGGAAGCGCAAATTGAAAAAGACGTCCGGGCAAGACCAGGCGGACAGCCTTTCTTTTATTATCGGATTTGAAGATTTTGAAGATGTGATTGCCCTGAGCCATACTTTTATCAAGCATGAAGGGATTCAGACGGGATTATACGCCTATAAAGGAAAATATTATTTAAATGTCATCTTTTATGACGGCCTGCCTGAACAAATCCAAGACAATGATTTAAGTACGATTTTGGAATATGGATTTGAAACAGATCTTACAATCTATGTTTTGAAGGAATACGGCACGGAAATCATTGCGGAAAATGCCCTGACAGAAATTAAAGCGCGTTTTTCGTTCCGGCCATAACCGATTCTGGCGAAGGATCGGTTTTTTTGTATCGGTGAACAAGCAAAGGTGATTAGGATTACCATTATTTGCCTTCCACTTTTGATCCGGAAGGTGCCATCAGTCGGTTTTCTTTCTAAAAAGATCTTAATACTGTAAAATAATGAGAGTGAAAGTTTGGAGCAGCAGCAAAGGGGTTTCTTAGTATGAAGGGCAAATTACAAATTCTACTGTTTACAATCATCGCTTTTGTTATCTTGCTTTTTTTTCAAAACTGGCAGCGATGGCTGTTGAATACACTGAATATTGGTTTTACATTGCGGTCTGTTTTATTGCAATCGTGATCTTTCTGGAAAACAGGCAGCCCTCAAGAACGATAACATGGCTCGTTGTCCTGGTTGTGTTTCCGGTGATTGGGTTTGTATTATATATTATTTTCGGACAGAATACGCGCAAGAAGCGTTTATTTCGAAAACGAGCGTTTATGGACCGGGAAATTCAATATGTAGACGGCCATTCTACGTCCGAAGATATGCGGGCGCTCAACCGATTGATGGACGGGCATCAGCAAATGCTCCGTACGCTGGCGATCAAAATGGGCCAATACCCCGTTTCGTTTGCGACAGATACGCGGGTTTTGACGAATGGCGAGGCGACGTTTTCCGCTATTCTTGACGCTATTAAGCAGGCAAAGCACCATATTCATTTGGAGTATTACATCGTTCGCCATGATCACATCGGCACCGAACTGAAAGCCGCCCTGAAAGATAAGATGAAGCAGGGAGTCGAAGTACGCTTCATGTATGACGCGGTGGGCTGCTGGAAGTTATCAAAAAAATATGTGCAGGACTTAAGAGCGGCAGGTGCCGAAATGGTTCCTTTTTTTCCTGTTACATTCCCCGTGCTGAATAATAAAATCAATTTTCGCAATCACCGCAAAATTGTTGTGATCGACAATAAAATCGGTTTTGTCGGGGGACTAAATGTCGGCGACGAGTATTTGGGAAGAAATAAAACAATGGGTTTTTGGCGCGATACACATCTTGAAGTACGCGGTGAGGGTGTTCAAAGCCTGCAGATGATTTTTATGAAAGACTGGTATTACATGACCGGCCGGATACTGACGGATGAGGCTTATTTACGTCCTAAGCCCGTGTCGGGGGAAAATCTTGGGGCCGTGCAAATGGTTGCCTCATCGCCTTACAGTGAATGGGAGCGGATCAAAAGCCTTTTTTTTGCTATGATCACTTCGGCAAAGCGCAGCATCTGGATTGCATCACCTTATCTTATTCCCGATGAAGATATCTTAAGCGCGCCTTGAAAATCGCCTCACTTTCCGGCATTGATGTCCGGATACTTGTCCCTAATCGGCCGGACAAGAGAATTGTCTTTTATGCCTCGCATTCCTATTTTCCCGAATTGATGGAGGCAGGCGTACGTATTTTTGCTTACAAGGACGGTTTTTTGCACAGCAAAGTGGTCATTGTCGATCATGAAGTTGCTTCGATTGGAACAGCTAATATGGATATGAGAAGCTTCCATTTAAACTTTGAAGTGAACGCCTTTCTTTACCGCTCGGAAAGTACGATTCAGCTGGTTGCTGATTTTATCAACGATTTGGACCATGCACTGGAGATTGATTACCGTAGTTTCAGGAGACGTTCGATCTTTCAGCGGGTGATGGAGTCGACATCGCGATTGTTGTCGCCGTTATTATAAATAGAAAAGGAAACGGGGCGGTCGATGTCGAATAATGAAAAGACATCCACTTCAAAAGGTTGTGATCAGATGCTCGTAGCTAAAACTGGTGACGGCTGCCTCGTTTCTCTCATTTCTTCGAACTACTCCCGATCTGCATTAATCTCGTTAAAAACAAAGAAGCGGTTTTTTTTTGTCCGGTCGGTCTGCGGCCGGGCGGTGACGTTGAAAATGGGATCAAAGCGCAAGTGGCACTTTGCCCACGACCCGAACCAGCCCTGCTTGCTGGAGAGCGAGCCGGAATCGGCCGCACATTTATCCGGCAAGGAAGATTTGTTTTTTTTCTGGCTGGAGAGCCGCGGCCTGAAGCCGGAGCTTGAATTCTATCTGCCTCAAATTAAACAGCGTCCCGATATCTTATTACCCCGACCTCTGCCCGGGGTGGCATTCGAATATCAGTGCAGCTCGATAGCGGCCGATATTTGGATGAAACGGACAATGGGATACATCCAAGCGGGTATCCAGCCGCTCTGGCTGATTGGCAGCCGCAGGCAGCGAAAAAAAGGGTTTATCAGCAAATTATCGGGCTTTGAACCGCTGGCCATTCGTTCCGCTCCCAAAATGCTCATTTTCACCATCCATTCGCATCTCCTTATTATTTGATCTACTATGACCCTGAACAAAAACAATTCTGTTTTCTTAATCAACTACATTCTGCTGGCGAAACCACGTTCATCACTGAGGAAATGAGGGTTTCTCTGGCTGATCTTGCTCCGCGCAGTCTTTTCGCTCCTTCCTTTCCTTTCCATTCCGATGCTTTCAAAAGGCGGTGGCTCAGCCGTAAAAAAAGTCAGCGCTTGGCTACAGGCCGATATGCCGGCCCCGAGACGCGCGGTATGCGCAAGTTATGCTACGCTCATCGCCTCGTTTTTTCGGCGTTTCCGCCATTTATCGGGCTGCCTCATCATCAATATCTTCACCTGGCCGTTCCTCCTTATCTTTGGCAGTTATTTATTTATCTCCTTTTTTTTTCTCAAATATCCAACTAGCTGGATCACGATTCAAACGCTTAATCACGATTGCCGTTCAAAAGCTGCCGGCCGGCTATTTCGCTTTAGAGCGCGCTGCCGCTTTGTGAAAAGCCGTCTTTACCCGCCATTATTCGCACCTATTTAAATCAATTAGCTGTTTTGAATGTTATTGAAAGAAGGGGTGAATACTATCATATGCCGCACCGTTCCGAGCCATCTTCCTCTCAAATTGACGACCTGCTTGTGAGGGATCGAGTGCTGCTTGAGACGCTGGAGAAACGGCTGCTCCGGCAAACATCGCTGTGAGCAAAAGACGACTGAGGGCGCTTCTGGAGAGGCTGGTTTAAATTTTAAGAAGCCCGTTTCCTCACCGGCGCTCGATTTATATATATATGTTCAAGACGATGGCAAAAATTTTGCGCGGCAAAGAGAAAAGAAGTAGGATAAAAAAGAGGAATATTATGTTCAAAGTGGAATTACATTAAGATAATACACGATGCATTGATGGAGGTGCTAGGATGAACGAAACGAAGGCAAAATCGCTGCCGTCAAGAGCAGAGGTTCCCGAGACGGAAAAATGGGATCTTGAGGAGGACATTATTCCGATACCGGGGCCTGGGAAAAAGATTTTGAAAAGGTCAAGAAACTGATTCCGGAAGTTGAAGCATACAAGGGGAAGCTGGGAGAGTCGGCGGATCATTTGTATGAGATGCTGCAAAAACAAGACGAGTTGACAATGATCTTAAATAAGCTGTATGCCTATTCTCATATGAAGGCAGACGAAAACACGGCGAATTCCACCTATCAGGCGCTCAATGATCGCGCCGGAAATTTAGCTACGGAAGTGGGAAGCAAACTTGCCTTCGCAGTGCCCGAAATATTGGCGATCGATGAACAAAAGATTGAACAATTTTTTGCCGAAAATGAAAAGCTGCCATTATATCGCCATGCGATTGAAGAAGTGACAAGAATGCGTGACCACGTTCTGGATGCCGATAAAGAAGCGCTGCTGGCAGCAGCGGGCGATGTCACGAGCTCATCGTCCACCACTTTCGGCATGCTGAACAATGCCGACATCAAATTTCCTTCAATTAAAATGAAAACGGCGAAGAAATTGAAGTCACCCATGGCCGTTATTCCAAGTTTTTGGAAAGCGAAGATCGACGTGTTCGCAAGGATGCCTTCGATGCTGTTTATTCAACTTACGGCTCGTTTAAAAATACATTTGCCAGCACGCTGAGCGGCCAGATCAAGCGTGATAATTTCTATGCAAAAGTTCGCATGTTTCATTCAGCAAGAGAAGCGGCGCTCTCGAGCAACAATATTCCCGAGTCTGTCTATGATAATTTGGTTAAAACAATCAATGATAACCTGCCGCTGCTTCACCGCTATGTCTCCCTGAGAAAAAAAGCGCTGAAGCTCGATGAACTGCATATTTATGACTTATATACACCGCTTGTCAAGGATGCCAAAATCGAAGTGTCCTACGATGAAGCAAAGGATATCGTGCTCAAAGCTTTAGCGCCGCTTGGCGAGGATTATTTGGCTATTATCCGCAACGGATTCCAAAAGCGCTGGATCGATGTCAGGGAAACACAGAATAAGCGCAGCGGCGGCTACTCCTCGGGTACATATGGAACGATGCCGTATATTCTCCTTAATTGGCAAGACAACATCAATAATGTGTTTACTCTTGCTCACGAACTGGGCCACTCCATGCACAGTTATTATACGAGAAAAAACCAGCCGTACCCATATGCAAACTATTCTATTTTTGTTGCCGAAGTGGCTTCGACGTGCAACGAAGCGCTGCTCAATCATTACTTGCTGGAAAATACCGACGATAAGAAGAAAAAAAACTCTATTTACTGAACAATCAGCTTGAGGGGTTCAAAGCGACCGTCTTCAGGCAAACGATGTTTGCTGAATTTGAACAGGCAATCCATGAAAAAGCGGCCGGCGGTGAAGCGCTGACCCCGGATTTGCTGACAAGTATTTATTATGATCTTAATAAGCGCTACTTTGGCTCAGATATCACTGTCGACAAAGAAATCGGGCTTGAGTGGGCAAGGATCCCGCATTTTTATTACAATTATTATGTGTACCAATACGCAACAGGTTACAGTGCCGCATCTGCTTTGTCGAAACAAATCCTTGAAGAAGGCGAAGCGGCTGTTCATCGCTACAAAGATTATTTGAAATCGGGGAGTTCCGATTACCCAATTGAAGTGCTGAAACGAGCCGGCGTTGACATGACCACAGCAAAACCGGTTCAAGAAGCGATGAAAGTGTTTGAGTCGGTGCTTGATGAAACAGAGGGTCTTCTTTTTGAATAGAGGATGGGGGCATTGACAAGTTTTGTATAGCTTAGAGAAATGATTCCGCTCTCTATTCCGAGGGCGCTTGAATGAACAAAACCAGCATCCGGTGCCGATGCTGGTTTTGTTATGTTTTGCTTTTTTTGTGTGCGGTCATCAGGCGAATTGAAGCCAATATTGAGAGAAAGAAAAGCGCACCCGATAAAATCAGCGACGTTAAATGCATCAGACCAAATAAGTAATAGCAAAAACAAAGAGAGGAAATGACTATCAGCAGCAGCAAAAGCCATATTTTCATCTGCCAACCCGCCTTTTTCAAATGGGATTCAGTGGAAGACTGAAAACCGTACCAAGCTGAAGGGCGAAAAGGAACAAACCGGGTCTCCTTAGCTTTGCCTGCCGGCCGGGAGGGTTCTTTATCCCGCATTAACGGCAAGTAAAGACTCCTACCTCAAGGCTTCAATGAATTCGAAAAAGCACAGGTGGGAAATAACTGCCCGTAAAAGCTTGGTCTTAGGAACACAGACTAAAGGCGCCGCATCCTGTGGGCAAGAGCTAACAATCAGTGGGGGATGGAAGAAAACCACCACTGATTGAAGTTTCACTTTATCTCAAAAATATGCCTGACAGTCAGCAAATATAACGCCAAAATGTGCCGCTTTTTAGGGTGACCGGTTCGACAATCTGCTTGATCTGGAGCTTTCGGAGCTCCTTTGTCACTTCCTGCTCCGACAAATCATAAACAACGGCGACTTCTTTCGTGGTAAGAAAGACATTTTTTTGAAAAAAAATCTTCCATCGAAGGAGGAGAAGAAGGAACAACGGCTTCGCCGATTAGGTCGGTTAAAACCTGCACATACACTTCATACGGATAACTTCCGTTTACCTTGATCGCTTCCTTTTCAGTATCTGCTGTGGAAAAAAACGAGTGAAGGCAGATCGGTGATGCCCATTTCAGATGCCAAATGCCGGTCGCATTGCAGCGCTTTAATCGGTCGGCTGGAATGCAGATCGTTTTCAAATTCCTTTATATTAAGCTTAGCCGAACGGGCGACCTTAAGAATTTCTTCATACCGATTCAGCCCTTTTTTTCTGAGAAAGACTTGTTCGCGTATGCGTCTCAGAAACCTGCTGCCGGCAATCTTCCCTTGAAATTCGGCAGCCTTGACAGCGAGTGCAATGTGATAGGGAGACGGGGGATTCTCCAGCCAAACATCGCTGTCGCAGCAAACACCGGTTAATCGGGAATACTTATCCCATTCCTCCGCCATTTTCTTAGCCCTTTGCATCTGCATTTGCTTCGATCTGAGTCATCATGTTTGAAAGTGATGAGATACCTAAACATAAAGTAAGAACCATATTGAACAAACAATTTTTTCATGAGCGGTTCAAGAGCCCAACACTCCACACATAGAGGATCAATAAAAGCAAGAATTTCAACACGCTTGTGGCGGCTGCTCTGATTGCCGCAAGAACAATGATAATTTCCAGGCGTCCCCTCACAAGTCGACCCTGTATCATAAAGTGTCATGAGAAATCACCTCTCAGATGTTTTCTCCCGCAGGCTGGTTGACCATATGATGTGCTGTTAAAGTCAGCCTGTGAAAGATCCCCTCGCGAAAGTCCGGATTTAAATCTACCTCCAGCATCGCAGCTTTCATGCAAGAAAGCCACGCCTTCGCTTGCTTCTCCCCCCGATTGGAAAACGCATGTGCCTGGCGCGAAGCATAGGATGGCCGTGTTCTTCGGTATACAGCGGCGGCCCGCCAAGAAACTGGGTCAAAAACTGCTTCTGTTTACGTGCGGTTTCAGTCAAATCATCCGGAAAAATAGGAGCCAGATCAGGATGCTTCGCCACACGCTTATAAAACGCCTCTACCAAGTCACCAACAACCTTCTCCCCGCCAATCGCATCAAACGGCGTCTGCTTATCACTCTTCATAAAAAAAAACTCCATCTTCCTTTATTTTTTACTATATTGTAACATTATATAATAGCCAAGAGCCACTAATCTACACTACCCACTTTCCCGCTCCAAAACGGCCGGTTTTTGCAAAGGAGGGAAGCTTGCTTCCCGGAAAGGCAAAAGCCGGCCGTTTTCCATTTGCGAAGCAAATGGGGCGCGAAGCGCCGGAGCGGGAAAGTGGGAAACCAAAGATCAAAGCCCAAGCTCTTGGCGCCTTTTAGCGGGGTTAGCGGGCCGCTTAGGACTGCAAACTGTTGAACCAGAAGGCTAACCTGTAGGATTGAAGGGCTCACCTGTAGGATCGGGAGGCTCACCTGTAGGATCAGAGTGCTAACCTGTCGAACCACGTGCCTAACTTGCCGGACCACGTGCCTAACCTGCCGGACCACGTGCCTAACCCGAACCCGAGACTTAACCTGCCGTACCAGAGTGCTAACCTGTTGAACCAGAGCAGAATGTTGGGAACCTTGGGACTAGCGCTCAACCTTATCACTTGGCGCCATAGCCGACGAAAATGAATTTGAAAAAGCTAAATTGAAAAATAAATCATACTTTACAAGTTGGGATAATTTATTTAAAATAGAAACAATGTAACTTTAAAGAAAAATGAGAAAACAGAGATATTGAATATTCCGTCCCCTAAATTTTAGCAAAAAAAGGTTGGATTTGATGAAGCAGACAAACGAAAACTTACAACGAAGCATGAAAAGCAGGCATTTATTTATGATTTCATTGGGAGGCGTGATCGGAACAGGGCTTTTCTTAAGTTCAGGTTACACGATTAACCAGGCAGGCCCGGTGGGAGCGATTATTGCGTACTTAGTGGGCGGCGTTATTATGTACCTCGTCATGTTATGCCTTGGGGAATTATCTGTTTCCATGCCGGTTACCGGGTCTTTCCATACGTACGCCAGCAAATATATCGGACCCGGAACCGGTTTTACCATCGCTTGGATGTATTGGCTGACTTGGGCTGTCGCGTTGGGTTCGGAATTTACGGCTTCAGGTTTACTCATGAAGCGATGGTTTCCTTATACTTCCGTCTGGATGTGGAGTGCAATCTTTGCGATTACGATTTTCCTTCTTAATGCGTTTTCAGCCAAATTTTTTGCGGAATCGGAATTTTGGTTTGCCGGTATTAAAGTAGCGGCCATCTTATTGTTTATTGTTTTGGGGGGAGCAGCTATGTTTGGCATTCTTCCGATGAAAGACACACCCCACGCGCCTATGTTATCAAACCTTGCAGGGAAAGACGGGCTTTTTCCAAATGGTATCCTTCCTATTTTTATGACCATGCTCACAGTAAATTTTGCTTCTCAGGAACAGAACTCATCGGAGTTGCTGCTGGAGAGAGTATAGACCCGGAAAAAAATATACCTAAAGCGATTAGGAATACTGTGTGGAGACTTCTGATCTTTTTTATCGGGACGATATTTGTCCTCTCAGGGTTAATTCCAATGAAAGAAGCCGGGGTAATCAAAAGTCCATTCGTTATCGTTTTTGATAGAATTGGTATTCCTTATGCTGCTGACATGATGAATTTCGTGATCATCACAGCGATGCTATCGGCTGCCAATTCAGGCCTGTACGCTTCATCCCGTATGCTGTGGTCTCTTTCCAAAGAGAAGATGTGCATCCCGTTTTTGCAAAATTAACAGCAAGAGGAACGCCTCTTAACGCTTTGATCGTCAGCATGATTGGCGGAGGTCTATCCCTGCTTTCCAGTATTTTCGCACCCGACACGGTCTACCTCGTTCTTGTCTCTATTTCCGGCTTTGCCGTGGTCGTCGTTTGTTTGATGGGAATTGCCGCTTCACACAATTCATGTTTCGAAAACGTTTCCTTGAACAAGGAAACCATGTGAATGAACTGAAATATAGAACGCCTTTGTATCCAATTGTGCCTGTCGCGGCTTTTCTTTTATGCCTGGCATCTTGTATCGGCATCGCATTTGATCCGACTCAGAGAATCGCACTCTATTCCGGCATACCGTTCATGGCTTTATGTTACCTCATTTATTATGTGAAAAATCGGAAGCCCCCTCTGCCTGCTACAAAAGACTTAGACGATGCAGGATAATGACTTCAGTTCAAAACTACAAAAAAGGTGTGATCGGCTGTGAATCCGATAGAAAATATTTTACGGAAATTCCCGTTAGTGATACTAGACGGTGCAATGGCCACCGAGCTGGAACGTCACGGCTGCGATTTAAATGACAGCCTTTGGTCGGCAAAAATACTGATCGAAAATCCGGATCTGATCAAACAAGTGCATCTCGATTACTTTGCAGCGGGTGCTGACTGTGCGATTACCGCCAGATTACCGCCAGTTACCGCGACTATTGAAGGCTTTGTCAAAAAAGGTCTGAGCGAGACTGAAGCATTGAGCCTCATTCAGTCATCTGTACGGATAGCCGTAAAAGCACGAGATGAATTTTGGGGAACAGCCGAGAACCGGCTAAACCGGCCGAAACCGCTTGTAGCCGCTTCAATAGGACCTTACGGCGCCTTCCTCGCTGATGGTTCCGAATATCGAGGAGATTATCAGCTCGCCGAAGAAGAACTGATCGAATTCCACAGGCCCCGTATGAAAGCCCTGATTGATGCAGGCGCTGATATCTTGGCCTGTGAAACGATACCGTGTCTGTCCGAAGCCCGGGCCATCGTCAGATTGTTAGAGGAATTCCCGGGATCCTATGCATGGATCAGTTTTAGTGCAAAAGACGGGCGGCATATCAGCGACGGTACTCCGGTTACCGTGTGCGCAGATTGGCTGGACAAACATGAACAAGTGGCTGCTGTCGGGATAAACTGCACGCCGCCTAAGTATACCCGACGCTGATCGAAGACTTGCAAAGCCGCACCGCAAAACCAATCATTGTCTACCCCAACTCCGGCGAAGAATACGATGCCGGCGCCAAGGTTTGGCATGGGGCATCATCTGAAGACACTTACGGCTCCAATGCCTATTCCTGGTACGAATCCGGTGCCCGGTTGATTGGCGGCTGCTGCAGAACAAAACCGGAGGACATAAAGGCCATCGCCGCATGGGCAAGGAAATAAAATAAGGCGACAATTCAATCAGTGGTCTTTTTTCCCATCCCACTGATTGTTAGCTCTTGCCCACAGGATGTGGCGCCTTTAGTCTGCATTCCTAAGACCGGGCTTTTACGGGCAGTTGTCTCCCGCCTATCTGCTTCGAATTCATTGAAGCCTTGAGGCGGGAGTCTTTACTTGCCGTTAATGCGGGATAAACGATGGCTTTTACTAAACTTTGCGGACATTAAAAGGCGGACAGCGGCGCGGCACTTACTGCTGCCATCCGTGTCCGTCTTTTGGTATTATCCATGATCTCTGAATTCATTTTTGATTTTTCGCGCCAATTTTGCCAAATTATATTTCTTACAATGCCGCCGCAGACTGTCTACCAAAGGCTGCCGGCGCAGCTTCTCATAGAGCGGAAACTGCTGGTCTTTCATATAGAGCTTCTTCTCGTTAGCCACAATGCTTTGGTAGATCCGCTCGGCGTTCTGATGATCCGTGTAGGCAAAATAACGATCACGCAAGCGGGCGAAGGGCTCCTTCTCTGTGAACTGTCGCTCGGCATACGAGCGAATCGCCGCAATCAGATCATCGGCCTCGTACACCCGGTCTCCGAACAGCTCCTTCTCCATATCCATGTAACTGCCTTGATAACGCATATAATCATCAATATCGAACTGATAAAAAATAATCGGTTTTTTTTGATAAAACATATCCCAGGCAACGCTTGAATAATCGGTGATCAACATCGAAGATTTCATCAGCAGTTCATTTAGTTTTTCTTCACACTATTGATAGATCTTTACGGTGTCGCTCGGACATTGAAACTTATCGATATACGCCTTAAATTTGGGATGGATATAAAAAAACACAATTGGCACTGAAACTGATGGAGCAGGCTGAATAAGGTCTCAGAGTTTAAAAAATCTTCGTAATGGCGGTAATAATCGGACTCTACAAACTTCTCTTCGGGCCAGTCGTCCATCCAGGAGCGCCATGTCGGCATTAACAGGATCATTCGGCGGCTGCCGGATTTGTCTTGAAGGACATCCCAGCGGCTGAGACCGGTGACGATAATTTCATTGTCATCATAGCCAAAATGATCGCGGATGATCGCCTTTTCTTGTTCCGATGAGACGACAAATAAGTCGGATGCGTTGCTGCCAGTCTTTTTATACACCTGATCGACTTTTTTCAAAGCGATTACGCCATGCTGGAGAAAGACATGTTTCTTTTTTTTTTTTCAAGCATTGCTGCAGACAGCCTTTCTGAATCCGGATGTCATAGGCGTGCCCCTTCGATTCAGAAGAGATCAGCAGCTTGGCGGCGTAAAGGTAAAGCATATATTTCAGGCTCATGAACGTGATTAAATTCTTTTTCAAGTCGGCGATGTTCGGATAATCAGGCGAGTTTTCCTTAATAACATAATAAAAATTTTTTTTTTCTTGTCGTTTTCCAGACAATAGCGGAAAAAGTAGTAGCCGTTGTCTTGCGCGCTTTCCGAAAATTTCTCATAACCAAGCCAGATTTTTTTGCGGTCAAGATGCCATTTAAGCAAGAGATAGAGGACAAAAGCGAGCCGTTCTTTCATGAAGTAACGCGTTGTTTCAAAAGGCTGCTTTTCCTTGTAAGTCAATGCCAGTGTATTGACCGAAGTGATATAAGGATAAACCCAGTATCCGCTGTCATAAATATGCGAGCGGCGGATCGAAGGTCGGTTTAGTTTTCTTCTGATTCGCTTTCTCGGATTCCTAAGACGGATGTAAAACGGCTCGCCATCTGCTGCATGGACAATCAGGAAAAAATCCCAATAATAGTTTTCAAAGTCTAATTTATCCAAATTAATCGAAAAATGGATGCGAGACCTCTCTCGAGAAAGTTTTCGTTCCTTAATGGGAAAGAAGTAGTTAATCTCATTTGAATTGTTTCGGTGTTTGAGTCCCAGCGATTCAATGGTATAATTGTCGACTTCCGGCAGTTCAAGCCGGCATGTAGCAGCCAGCCGGCCTTTCCGCAATTTAAACCTCGTTATTTTCATCACGGTTTTCAGCTGTTCGCTTTTAAGCAAAACAGGATTCTTTATGACGAAAGAAAGGCCGTTCTTGATGGTCAAAAAAGGAGCAAGCCGGTTTCCGCCACCGGTAGCGATTGCTCCCAGATAGCGCTTATGTTTCTTTGGCTCGACATCGCGGTCGTACACGCCGAGCCGGTATCTCTCCACAATACCCCAGTGATCATTCATGATCTCGATAAATAGATCCCATCTGGATACATGATTGTCAAATTTTAATTTAATAAAGTCAGTCAGGACAAGAGCGACCGCTTGTTTTGGCCGATAGTTTTTAATTGGTGTCCGCCATTCTGTTTGATTCAATCGTTCGCAAAGAACAAGATCGATCTTTGAAGCGTGGCAGTCATCGAGATTATGAATGACGAAAGAGATCGACTCGCTCTCGCTGTTTATTTTCAAATCGCTGATGATTCGTTTGCCGGAAATGATACGCGGCATCTGTTTTTCTATGGTTTTCCCATGTTCATCATCAATATTTTTTTTTTTCGCCTGCGTTTTCGGCGGGCTCCGATGTGTGAAGCATAACCGGAAAGGATATAAGCGTTAAGCCGCGGCGAACATCGAGAAAGAGATCACTGCCGGCAGCCTCGTTCAAAATCGACCGGTCCAGATCATCGAAAGCGATGTTGCCGTCGTCCGTGACTCTGCCGGAAAAAGAATCTGTTATCCCGGCCCGCTGTTGATTGGTTCTGAACCGCAAATCGTCGCTTTTTTTTTTCAGCGGCTTCTCGGTGGTCAGAATAAGTCTGCCGTCTGAAAAACGAGGCTGGATAGTGATTTTTCTCCCTCGGAAACAGCGCCCGGCTGCGCGAAAGGCAAGGAACGGATTGCCGTGAACAAGGATGAGGCGCTTTGCTTTGACAGTGAAAAGCGCGAGGGTGTCATCTGAAGGCGTAAAAACAGCCCTTTCATCCATGTATAGCAAACGATTTTTGACTTTTTCCGCTCCGATTTCCACACGGTATGCTTTATTTTTAATGATCACAAAGCAATCATAATGATTCACCCCTTGCTCCTTGCCGAAAAGCGGGAGCAGATGGAGCGGAAGTTTAAAAACAATCGAATGATCGTTCGTTTCGGTATCCGTCTTGACTTTTTTCATCGTTCGAGTCTTTTCATTATATAATCCAAAGGCGACGTTTCTACTTGAAGCAGCAGGAGCCTTAAAATTGCCCAGCAGCATGCCGTTTTGGATGTCCATATTCGTCAGCTGTATGCTTTCATGCTTATCTCATTCCTTATTTGCCCAATGCGGCTTATTTAAGCATTTAAGGGCAGAGCGATTTTCGTATGTCTATTTTTGCCTGATTGAAAGCAAAATATAAGCATAATAAAGGCGGGACAGCGCTATCTTCACAGAAACCGGAGGGCGATTCTCCGTCGTCAGCGTTTATAATGTTTGATCACAAATTCCTTAAACTGGGCAGACGTCGGTGAAAGATACCTTCCTTCGTACCAGGAAAGGCCGATTTGCCTCTCGCAGCTCGGCCAGCGAACGTGCAATTTGGCCACTTTGCTGCTGTCGATATCCTTTTGATCGGGCAGGAGGGCAACACCCAGTCCGGCGGCAACAAGGCCGGCAAGCGTGGTGACTTCTTCACCCTCAAAAGTAATACGAGGAGCGAAGCCGGCTTCACGGCACAGCCGGTCGGCAATCTTGCGCAGTTCGAATCCTTCTTTCATCATAATGAAAGGTTCGTTCTTAATAGCGTCCAGGGTAACCGAATCATAAGCGGCCAATCTGTGCGAAGCAGGCACCATCAGAAACAGTTCCTCATTCCATAACTTGATCCATTCAATATGCGGTTCATTAAAGGAACGGTGTACGAGGCAGAGATCAATCTCTCCTGATTCCAATTGTTTTAATAGGGAAATGTTGCTGTTTTGATACAGTTTAATTCTTGTATTAGGATGGTGGTGCTGAAATTCTCGGATAATATCCGGAATCATATTGACGCCGAGTGTAGCCAAGAAGCCAAGCGAGACTTCGCCGTATTCGGGATCGAGCAGATCCTGGATTTCCTGCTTTGCTTCTTCAAATTCTTTTAAAATCCGATTTGCCCGTTTTAGAAAAAGTTCCCCGTACCGGTTTAAGATAATGTTCCGCCCCTGGCGTTCGAAAAGAGAAACCCCCAGTTCATCTTCAAGCCGGGCGATGGAGCGGCTGAGCGCCGGCTGTGAAATCGACAGGGCTTCCGCCGCTTTCGTCATGTGCTGCATATATGCGACCATTTGGAAATACTCAATTTGTTGCCATTCCATAATGACAATCCCCCCTACTATATAAAATAGCACAATATTACCACTATGCATGAATCATATACAAAGATGCAAGTATAGGTTATCATACCATTCAAATGAATGATTAAACCGGACTTTTTTGATTGATCTCAGGAACCTGCATCTGTCCGCTCTTGTCAGTCGTATCTCTTATTGAGGTCTAACCAGCCGGATCCGAGGTCTAACCTGCTGAACCTCAGTGCTAACCAGCCGGATCCCAATAAAGCGATGCCGCTATTAGAGAGCCGGCATGGCGGAGATTCGACGAAATACGTTAACATGAATGAGCTTACAAGTCAGCGATCGATTTGCCGGCTCTGCACGGAATCTCACCCAATTATACAGCTGCTGCCGGCAATTTGTCTTTTACACAATATTTAAGATACCGCTACATTAAAGGTTTCGGACTTTCATAACTTATGATACATTAAACTCATTCGAATAATATATTAGACATCATGAATCATTCGTCATACGATGAAGTAGCTAAGAGTTTTACTGAAGGGATTGACCTTTAAATGGATTTTATATCACCAGAAGACAGGGCTTTTAAAAAGACATTAGTCGCTCTGTTTCTTGGCAGCTTTATTATGTACGCTGACTTATACAGTACACAGCCGGTGATTCCTGTTATGGCCAAACAGTTCCATGTCTCGCCGGCGGCGGCCAGCTTGACATTGTCCTTTGCGACGGGAGCGCTTGCTATCTTTTTATTTATTGTCTCTTTTACGTCGGGCATGTTTGACCGGAAAAAAATTATGGCACTTGCTCTTGTGTCTTCGGCCTTTTTATCCTTTATTGTCGGGTTTATTCACAGCCTGCCGCTGCTCATTGCGGTTCGTTTTGTTCAGGGAGCGCTGCTGGCCGGGTTTCCGTCGATTGCCATGGCTTATATAAATGAAGAATTTCATAAAAGTTGTTTAGGCTACGTGATCGGCATTTACGTGAGCGGCAATAGTGTCGGCGGGCTTGCCGGCCGGTTAATTGTCGGGATTCTCAGCGATAAGTTTTCATGGAACGCGGCGATCGGAGCTCTCGGTGCTCTGAGTATGGCCATGAGCGTGATTTTCATTTTGATGCTTCCGAAGTCCAGGCATTTTGATCCGAAAAAAGCCTCGCTTAAGCGGACGACGGTCGGTTTTATTCAAAATATCAAGTCGCCTAGCCTGGTGCTGCTCTATTGTCTCGGGTTTATCTTAATGGGCAGCTTCGTTACCGTTTATAATTATATCGGCATTCCGCTGATGGCCGCGCCTTATCATTTAAGCCAGACATTCGTCGGCTTCATTTTCGTCATTTATCTGGTTGGAACAGTCAGTTCAACGTGGATGGGGCGCATCGCCGATCATATGGACCGTTCCTATGTCATTACCATTTGTATTCTGCTCATGGCGGCCGGCACGGTGCTGACTTTAAGCGTCCCGCTTGTGTTGAAAATTATCGGTTTGGCGCTGCTCACTTTCGGCTTTTTCGGCGGCCACTCGGTCGCCAGCAGTTGGGTCGGGCTTTTGGCCAACCGCCGCGAAAAGGCGCAGGCTTCATCGCTGTATCTCTTGTTCTATTATGTCGGATCAAGTGTCATCGGCTCGGTCGGCGGTATTTTCCTCAGCTACTATGGCTGGCTGGGTATCGTGTCTGTGATCATTGGGCTGCTCGCTTTGGGCATCGTCTTCTCTTTTTCAGTCAGACTGGCCCGGCGCCATGAGCGGACGCGAAGACACGGCCCGAGAAGATTGATTGGCCAGCATTAAGCGCTCGCTGCTACCTTCAAAAAAAGCATACAAATGCTCCGCTTCGTTAACAGAAGCGGAGCGCTTTTTTTTTAGTGCGCCCGGCGGGTAGAACGCCGGTTCAAAGTTCTAAGCCCTTAAACCAAGGCCTGCTTAAAGTTGAATAAAGAAAGGCTGTTCATGTTTTTTTGATCATGAAACAGCCTTTCAATACCCCCCAATATCTACATTTTCAAATATTACGCAGTCAGCTGTTGTAGGTTGAGAGCACGTTATTGACGTATGCTTGCGTTTCAGAATAAGGCGGAATGCCGTTATATTTTTCAACGCTGGCCGTTCCGGCATTATATGCGGCGACGGCCAGGCGCTTGTCGCCGTTAAAATGATCAAGCAGCTGTTTGAGATATTTCGTCCCGCCTTCGATATTCTGTTTCGGATCATAAGGATCGGTGACGCCGAGCGCCTGAGAAGTAGCAGGCATCAGCTGCATGAGCCCCTGAGCACCGGCCGCGCTGGTTGCGTTTGCATGGCCGCCCGATTCCTGCTTGATAACGGATTGGATGAGTTTGGGATCCACATCATATTTTTTGCCCATTTGGTTAATGATGTCACTGTAAGAGCCGTTTGCCGCTGTTTTATCTGCGGACAGCGCCGGCGCTCCGGCCGTGCTTGCTGCTGCAGGCGAAAGCGATGACGAAGAGATTTCTTGAGGCAGGAGACTGTTTAAGTTGGTTCCGGTTCCGGATGTCAGGCTTGTCCCTGACAAGAGGGCCTCAAGCAGAAGGCTGTCCAAAGAAGCCATGTTGACACCGTTATTCGCAGTGCCGGCGCCTGATGACCATTCAGACAGGGGCAGAGCCGATGAACTGTCCGTATTCGAAGATGCTGAGAGCATGGAAGCAAGCAGAGAAGAAAAAAAAACTCCCGGCATTGCCCGTGGCATTTTCAGTTGTTTGATAAATCGTACTGTTACCCAAACTGCCAAGCATATTTAATTGCAGGAGCTGAGGCAGCCATTGTGTATTCGTCAGCAAAATTACCGCTCCATTCCTTTTTTGTAATGATAAAAACGTAAAATCTTATTCAGGGAAGGCCGTTCGGGAATCCGGCAAGCGGACAGGAGCTGTGCAAAAACTTGACGGCCTGCTGCTCGATCCGCTGCTTCAAACTCCAGTTCATAGTCTTCGTGATCAAAATAAAAACTGTGATCAAGAAATAATTCACCATTTTTATAAGGAAACTGGGCGCGCCGCGTCGTCAGTGTCCCTAAATGATCGAGCTTGTTGATATGTATGCCTTGCCGGACTAAACAATCGCAAACATCGCCTTGCGGAAATTTGCCTGTGTTTATCAGGCAACCCGCTTCTTCTTCAGACAGCGGTTGATGCGTTTCCAGAATTACGCCGTCATGCGGCTGCTTCAGTGTAAAGTCGAAGCGTCCTTCTGCTCGGCGGATGCGCAAAGCGGTCTTAGCCCTGCGAAGTTTAAAATCCGCTGTATCAAAATAATCGTTTGTTTGCCGAAAAAAAGCATGGTCACTTATGTTGAAACGGCGGCAAAGGTCGTCGAACTCCTCCCGCGTCAGCATATTCTTAAATTCTATTTCCAATTCCTGACTCATGAAAAAAACTCCCTGCTTTAAAGCATCGAATCCGCCGCTTCCAATGTCAGATCTGGAAAGCTCGAAAGTTCAATTAAATTATGACAGGTGTGGAGGAGACAACTGCTATTAAGAAACTTTAGGTTCAAAAAAGTTGGCAGGTTGAAGCAGCCTTTTTGCACATATATGATAAGTCCTATAGCATCGTGCAAAAATCATGACTTTTTTTGAATGTCTGATGTCAAAATGGGCAAATTATCCAGTTGAGGTGATGGGTTGATGGAATGGGAAGCTTTTCTGGCACCATATAAACAGGCCGTTGATGAGTTGAAAATCAAATTGCGCGGCTACCGTGAACTATATGAAGTAGCTTCTAAAAATTCGCCAATTGAATTCGTAACCGGCAGAGTCAAACCGGTGCCAAGCATTTTGGATAAGGCAAGGAGAAAAGGCATACCGCTCGATCAATTAAACACGCAGATGCAGGATTTGGCCGGCATTCGCGTCATGTGCCAGTTCGTTGACGATATCAAGAAAGTGATCGATCTCATTCGCAGTCGCACCGATCTCGCTGTAGTTGAAGAAAAAGGGATTATATTACCAAAAAAGGATAGCGGCTATCGCTCATACCATGTTGTCGTCCAATATCCGGTTCAGACAATCAATGGTGAACAAAAAAAATTGGTAGAAATTCAAATTCGGACGCTGGCAATGAATTTTTGGGCGACGATTGAGCATTCTCTTAATTATAAGTATAAAGGCAACATACCGAAAGACGTTAAGATCCGCCTGCTTAGAGCCGCAGAAGCGGCATTTCGTTTGGATGAAGAAATGTCGAAAATTCGCGGAGAGATTCAAATTGCCCAGCAGCACTTTTCCCAAAAAAATAATGTTCAAGATTCCGGAAAAGAAGAAAAAGAACGTTGTTAACCCAATGCCCAAAACATTGCCTTGCGGTCGGCTTATTCGCCGGCTGAGAGGCACGCGGAATAGATGATAACGATGAGATTAAGAACTGAGAGGATGTGAATGTTTGGCGAGCCGGCAGACGGATTTTCGGCCAAACCGAATGAATGAAATTTGCGATTCAGACGAAGGGTGACGATTTTTCAAATCAACTGCGAGAGACTATATATAATTATTTAATTGATTTTAATTTAGATTATGATGAAGAAGAGCCGGATATTGTCGTTTCGGTAGGCGGAGATGGCACGCTGCTGTATGCTTTTCACCGCTATGTTCATCGGCTGCAGGAGACGGCTTTTGTCGGTGTTCACACAGGCCACCTTGGCTTTTATGCGGATTGGACGCCGGAGGAAGTTGAAAAGCTTGTCATTCAAATCGCAAGGTCACCGCTGAAAGTCGTGGATTACCCGCTTCTTGAAGTCACTATCTCTTTCAATAACGGCGAAGAGAAGAAACGTTATCTTGCGCTGAATGAATCTACAGTCAAGAGTACCGAAAGCTTGCTAGTTGCCGATGTTCTCATTAAAAATGAAAAATTTGAAAGTTTTCGCGGCGATGGTTTATGCATCTCCACACCGACGGGCAGTACCGCATATAACAAGGCCCTCTCAGGAGCGATCATTCATCCTTCTTGGCATCGATCCAGTTGACTGAAATTGCATCTATAAATAATCGAGTGTACCGGACGGTCGGCTCACCGCTTATTTTGCCTAAGCACCACCCGTGCCAGCTGCAGCCGGTGAACGAGACAAGCTTCCATATAACCATTGATCATTTATCTTTTCTTCATGAAAATGTTCAGTTGATTGAGTGCCGTGTCGCTAAGGAAAGAGTGCGGTTTGCCAGATTTCGGCCTTTTCCGTTCTGGCGGAGAGTACGTGATTCATTTATCGGTTAAGACCGTTCCTTTTCCGGCAGAATCCGCGGTTTCAAAATGAATGGCCGCGCCCGAAAGCCTGCAGGCGGACCTTTAGCAGAAAAAGAGGATGGAGAGGTGTGAAGTTTGGTGCTTCTGCCCCAAGAAGGCGGCGGAGTGCCAATCCGTAAAGCATGGAAAAGCAGCCGTATTATACAGAAATAATCATTGATGCGCGGCATGATGGTTCGTTGCTGCGCGCGATTTTTTGAGAGAGATGAGGGTGGGTGTCGCATCGGACACTTTCAGCAATTAAATATAAAGGAGGCCGAATGCTTGTTAATGGGGAAAGCAAGACAGTACGTCATGTCTTGAAAAAAGGGGAGAGACTCACCATTGTTTTTCCGCCCGAAGAGCCGAGTGCCTTTTTAAAAAGTGAACCGATGGATCTCGATATTGTTTATGAAGACGATTATTTGCTGGTCGTCAACAAACCGGCCGGCATTCCGGTCATCCCTTCCCATCAATACCCTGGCGGGACGCTGGCAAACGGGGCGCTGGCCTATTTTGAAGCGCAGGCCCTTGCCTCAACCGTCCATATTGTCAATCGCCTGGATCGCAATACGTCCGGTTTAATGCTGATCGCCAAACATCGCTATGCCCATGAACTTTTTTTCAGAATGCAAAGGGCGGGGGATGTGCACCGCCGCTACCTGGCGGTTGTCGAAGGAACGATGAGAGAAAAAGAAGGAACAATCGATGCGCCGATCGGATCGGCCGGAAGGAAGGCAGCGCGATCGAGCGGCAAGTCGGCGGAAAGGGCAGCAAACGGGCAGTGACCCATTTCAAAGTCGTTGAACAATTTGAAGACACGGCGCTTGTCGCCGTCCGCCTGGAAACGGGAAGAACACACCAGATTCGGGTCCATTTCTCGTCCATCGGCCACCCGCTCGCCGGTGATGATTTATACGGCGGACAGGTTCAGCTTATCTCCAGGCAGGCGCTGCACAGCTTTGAATTGAAATTTGTCCATCCTGTCCATAAGCAGGAGATGATCTTCCATAAAATGTATCCGGAAGATATGAAGCGGCTGGCGCCGCTTACGCTTAATCTGCAAACGATCTGAATTTTTCTCGGGCGAGCGGCATGGATGAAGGGACGGACACCGCCCGCATTTCCGGGTAGCGCAAGGCGGTTAGAGCGCCGCCAAAGACGCAGCCGGTATCAATATTGATCGTATGATGCATCCATCGCGGCTCATGCACCGGAGTATGCCCGTATACATCCAGGCATCTCCGTGATAGTCCCGCGCCCAGTCGCGGCGCTCCGGCAGTCCGCGCTCGTCTTTCTTTCCGGTTGTGTCGCCGTAGAGCACGAATGATTCAATGCGTTTGCTTGTTTTTCCAATGTCTTGCTCGCGAATGCCGGCGTGGCAAATGATCAGGCTGCCCCCGTCCAAAACGAGATAAAGCGGCGCCGATCGGTACAATGCGGTAAAAAGATGGGTTATTTTTTTTCCGCTCCCGGCCCGGCAGCGCCTCCAGCTCGGCAACGGTTGTTTCCAGTCCGTGCGTCACTTGGACCGGCCGGCCGATCATATAGCGATATAGTTTATTGCAATGGTTGCCGGGGACATATAAACCTTTTTTTTGCCGGACAGCAGCAGCAACGAGCCGGATCATATCCAGTGAGTGCGGCCCGCGATCGGTGATGTCTCCGACAAACACGAGCGTCCGTCCGCCGGGATGGACGGGGATGCCGTCTTTCCATTCATAGTCAAGCGCATTCACTAGTTCTTTAAAGGTCGAGAGACAGCCGTGAATGTCGCCGATAATATCATACAATCGCCTAGCCTCCTTTTATTTTAGGATGAACGGCTTTGATAAAAGATATGCCTGCTATTTACTTAACAAAAAAAGCGCCTTTTTAGAAGCGCTTTTTTGTTTTAA
This sequence comes from Terrilactibacillus sp. S3-3, assembly GCA_030437565.1. GTDB lineage: Bacteria > Bacillota > Bacilli > Bacillales > Sporolactobacillaceae > S3-3. Next base: position 2,459,468 of record CP129291.1, on the reverse strand, counting down.
GTAAACATATATTTTCTTGTCCGCGACTGGATGCTTAAGACAAGCCCGATGGAGATCATGCTGGTGAGCAGCGAGCTGCCGCCATAACTGATAAACGGCAAGGTAATCCCGGTGACCGGCATGACCTGAATGGTCATGCCGATGTTTTCAAACACTTGAAACATGAACATGCCGATTATCCCGGTGCAGACGTAGCTGCCAAAGGGATCATGGGTTTCAATCGCGGCATGCACAATCCGGTAAATCATCAAGAAGAACAAAGTGATAACGGTGGCCGCACCGATGAAACCGAAGCTGCCGCCGATGACCGCGAAGATAAAGTCATTATAAGCTTCAGGAAAAGAGATCGATTTATCCAGCGCTTTGCTGAACACCTGACCCGAACCGATCGAGTTCAAAGCATTGATCAATTGGTAACCGTAGCTGTTCGTATATTTATAGGGTTCGAACCAGGCTAAAAAGCGTTCTTTTTGGTGGCTTTTTAAGACGATGTCAACAAGCCACGGAAATTTGAACCAGCTGATAAAAAACACAGCGAGCCCCAATGCAATGGCGGAAAACATGGTGGCAACGAACTGCCAGCGGATGCCGGACACGAGTGTGACCGCCACAATGATGCTGAACATGACAAGGGCAGTACCAAGGTCGGGCTGAATAAAAATCAAACCGAGAGGCGGAAGAGAAATCAAGGCAATTTTGCCGAGCAAAAGCAAGTCTTCGTGAACGCCCCTGACCGGATACATTTCATTATGTTTTTCAATCGTTGCACCTAGCGAAAAGATGAGAAACAGCTTCATAAACTCCGCAGGTTGAATTTGGCCGATACCCGGAAAAAAAGTACCAGCTCCAGGCACCGTTGTCATTGTTGGTAAACGGGACCGGGACATGGAACTGTGCGGCCGTCAGTCCTAAGAGCAGGAACATGCCGAAACCGTAGAGATACCAGTGAACCTGTTTGAAATGATCATAATCCACTAAGAGGACGAGAAAAGCGACGATTGAACAAATCATATACCAGCCGGCCTGTCGGACAACAAAATTAACATGCTGAACATTGCCGGTCAGCGGCGCGTTGTGAATCGCCAGCAAGCTGATGCAAAACAGCAAGAAAACAATGAAGATCAGTGTATAATCAAGTTTTGAAAAAGTTTCTTTGTTCATTTTTTCTCTATCCTTCATTCATCAAAAAAATTGATCGCAATCCATCGGTTCGGTTCGTCGTTGATCGTACCTAAATAATGATAGCTTAAACTCTCAAGAAATGAAACCATTAATCACGCATCCACACCATTTTTTTTTTAGAGAGCAACTATACTATTCGTTGTCTGTACGGCTTATTGCCCATTTTATTAACTTCCCGGAAACCACATACTGGAATTCGACTATTAAATTTTGGGGGGGATAGTGATTAAGAAAGCCTGGGGAAGCGGCCGGAGTTGGAACGCGAGACAGGCAAAAGGGCGGATGCCGGGATCACTCGCGGGAAGACAGGCAAAAGGGCGGGGGCCGGGATCACTCGCAACTGTGACCCGGCTGGTTTCACTTATTATATTCATGCTATAATATTTATATCTACATAATCGACAAATGCAGGGGGGTAACCGATGAATTTAACTTTAGAAGGACGCACTTATCTAGTCATGGGTGTGGCTAACAGGCGCAGCATTGGCTGGGGGATTGCCCAGGCGCTCGACAAGGCAGGCGCGCGGCTTATCTTTACATATAATAATGAGCGATTTAAATCGGGTCTCGAAAAGCTGGCGGCCACGCTTAACGGCAAGGATAGTCTGATCTATCAATGTGATGTGACCGATGATGAACGGATTGCCGACATGTTCGCTTCTATTAAAAGCGAGGTCGGAACGATTCACGGGCTTGCGCATTGCATCGCGTTCGCCAAAAGAGAGGAACTGGACGGCGACTATTTAAATACGACGCGCGACGGTTTCCTATTGGCCCAAAATGTCAGTTCGTACTCATTGACGGCAGTCACCAAGGCGGCAAAAGATCTCATGACGGACGGCGGCAGTATTGTGACGCTGACTTACCTTGGCGGTGAACGTGTCGTGAAAAATTACAATGTGATGGGTGTTGCCAAGGCGAGCCTTGATGCGAGTGTCAAATATTTAGCGAACGACCTCGGAAAGCTGAACATTCGCGTCAATGCGATTTCCGCCGGCCCGATTCGCACATTGTCGGCGAAAGGAATTTCCGATTTTAACAGCGTGCTGAAAGTGATTGAAGAGCGTTCGCCGCTGCGCCGTTCCATTACACAGGAAGATGTCGGCAACGCCGCGCTGTTTTTATTTAGTGATTTGTCAAGAAACATTACCGGTGAGACGCTCCACGTCGACAGCGGTTTCAACATCATCAGCATTTAAGCGACAAGCGAAGGAGTATCGTTTTTTTTTTTCTGTAAAAAAGGCAGGCAAACCATTTTTTCACCATATGTTCGGGCATTCTTTCAGTGAGGATACTTGTTTCAATAGAATTTGATGATTTGTGATCCATGAAAACCGGTTCAATGCGAACCGGTTTTCTTGGTGATTGAGAAGCACCTTTTTTTGCTACCGCTGAGGCCGCCACGTGACTTCTCCGCATGTGCGGCATCCTTTAGGCTCATCGCGGGTGAAAAGAGAAGACTTATCAATCTGATTCTTAAATTTTTCTCTTTTTATTTTTTCGGTAAAGTGCTTGAAGATCACGTTTATCCATTCTTTACAGTCCTTTCCGGAGCAAGATATCTTTAGCATATTCATGTCATCGCTTAAATGTCTCTTTTGTGATCATGAGTTCTGAACGATGATTTTTCATTTTTAAAGGGGTCAAACGATTCAGTTCGGCCGGTGTTTTATTTTTTTAAATGGATTGAAAACAACGCGGGCTTCTTCGGGCGAATTTCTTCTGTGAAAGGTGTTATAAAAAACATTTTGATCGCTAGTTTCCTCTGGAACATCATCAGTAATAGAAGCATCTGCGGGTTCCGGTTGCTGTTTTTCCGGCGGTAACGGACTCTTGTTCAGGCCTTTTTCTTTACCGGGATCTACAGCCTTTTCCAAGGTAATCGGCCATTCAGGCCAATCCGGTTTGGACCTTGCTTTTTTGTCTTTTTGCAGGACAGAGAAGGCCGGATTGATCACGGTTAAAACATTTTTGACTAGAAATTGATAATCGGCCGGTGACAGACTGGCGGACTCGAGGGAAAGATGACCTTTTCCCATAGTATCCAGCAAGAGAATATAGGCGATCCATTCTGCTGCGAAGGATTGATAAGGATGATAGAGGCGAATGCTGTAGGACTGGGCAGGGGGAAGCCACAGCCCCTTATATAAATATATCGTCCCAAATCTTGAGTGGATGGATAGTGGCCGGGCTTGAGATAATAGGTTTGATGACCGGCCAAAATAGCGAGTTTGCGGCCATCTTCTTCGGGCGCAGCGCCGACTTTCACGTTTGGTGTTCCGGCTGCTTCCAGCCGCAGTCCTGTGTGGGCCAATAATCTTTCAATATCCCGAATCAAGGCCGGATCATCCGCGATTAGCGTGCGTACGGATCCGTGCAAAGCCCCTGCCAGCCGCGCGTGATCGTCTAAGCGCATCCCCCAGTAAGGGAGCACGGACGTCAGCTTTCGGTAATGCTTTTCAGAAAGAAAGATTTTCTCGTCCCCATACTTTATTTCTTTCATTCTCCACCACTTTCCTTTAGTTAGACATCCTAAAATTGGGCAATGAGAATTGTGCCAATATATTGGTCATACCCATACTATGTAATGAACCAACCAACAATGCTTTTAAGTTGAGTAGAAAGGAAGGTATGGTATGGGTAACAAAAATAAAAATTGCCAAAGACGAATGCATCCGTGTACCAAAAGTATACGACTGGGTCACGGACGCCGTGAAAAACTCCAGTCAAATTATTTTTTTTTTACCGATCGCCAACTTGAAGAAATTGAAGCCGCTTTGGCCGATCCTTCCCGCCGTCCGCTGCGGGTGATTATAAAAACACCGACACTTTCGCCTTTGCTGCCGCTTGAGGGAAGCGACTCAGACTCTAAACATGATGAACAGACAGATTTCTTCTGTGAAAAAGTGGGGGAAAAACGGCATGTGACGGTATCAGTCGGTGGAAGTTTTGTAAAAGCCGAATTGGTGGATCTGTTGTTTACCGCCAACATCCAAGTTTTAGTCGTCGACCGCTTTGGTGAAATTGTTACAAAAACGAAAACAGATGTCAGTGCTCTTGAATCATTTGTTCTTTGCTATCCGGATGGAACGGAGCTGTTCTGCAAAGTATCAAAAATTTGGGCACGTCTATCCAATGGTTCGCTGATTCTGAATGGACCGTTCCCTAGATCGATTCATTTTGATGTCACTTTCTGTGTCGATGTGCAAGTTGAGGCAGAAGTAAAACTGGAAGTACTCGCCAAGTTCTGCGATCCGCGGCCAAATGATATTAAAGCGAGCGAAAAGAGCACCGAGCAATGCCCGACCTTTGAATTTCCAAAACAATGCCCGGATATTTTCCCGGGAAAATCATGTGAAGGAACGGCGCACGCACATGCAAGCGGGGAAACAGGTGATGACGCCACTGAAAAAGGCATTGCCGGTATTCTTGCCGATATTTGTCCGAATGGCAGTATCCTAAACAGCAAGTTTGAGTTCACATTTGAAGATCGGGACACTTCGGACGGCTTAAATGATTTTACTTTTAAGGCCAAGAGTTTTGACATTGATACACTTGAAAGTTATGAAAAAGACGGGTATGCCATTCTTAAAGTGAGCGGAGAAGGGCGCACGGATAAAGGGCATCACCTGGATTTTAATCTCGATCTCGCCGCTCGCGGAGATGACAGCAAGTTCCGTGTACAATTAATCGATGAAAGAAGCGGAAAGCTGCGATTCGATACAGATATTGTCGAAGTGGCCGAAGGAACGATTGATGTGGAAAGTTGTGAATTGCAAGGATAAGTACTGATCCTGTTAACAAGCCAAGAGTGGGAAAGGTTTCTCACTCTTCTTCTGTTTTTTTTTTAAATGTACAAGCAATGAATGCTGCCTGTTTTCATATGATGAACCAAAACCATAACACCTTATGGGAGGCGCCTGTTTTGGATGAACAAAAACAATCCTTAAACTATGCCAGACTTGTGAATCGGCAAAAATTTTATAAAGAAAAATCCTTAAAGCTGGAAAAGGATTTTATTTTTGCCCAAGAAAAATTATCAACATTAGAAAAGGAGCTAAAGACCTTACAGGAGCAATCCAAAACAGCCGATCAAGAAAGCAAAATTCTGCAAACCGAATTTAGCTCCCTAAAAACAAACTATGACGCATTGCTTGATAAATATAACCAGGAAAAGAAAAAAAACGCCGAGAAACTTGCCGACTACGAGCAGAGAATGGAGATGCTGGAGAAAAATCAGCGTGCGGACGATGACATGAGTCGGGAAACATACGCACAGCGTGTAGCCGGATATGAGCGATTATTGACAGACATGCAGAATGAAATGAGTGAGCGGGAAAAAAAAACTGATCGCGGTTTATCGGCGGCGCATTACCGTCTTGGAAAAGAGGCTGCAGACAAACGGAGGGAAACCTGCTCTAAAGGTTAAAGCTGATCTTCAGGACGCAGGCGAGGCCGCGGAGCAAAAAAGCCAACATCGGGCCATTGTATACACAAATTATGCGCTGATTCTCGATCAAAAACGCAGTTTAATAAGGGGCAGCCTGACCATTGAAAACATCGGGGAAGATCGATTAGTCAATCCGATGGTTTGTTTCCGTTTTTCGCCTGAAGATGCAGCCGAGTTAAAAGGACGCATTTACACGACGTCTCGATGAATCGGGAGAAGGACCGCTGAAATGGATATTTCTCGAGAATGACTGGTCGGAAGAAGCGAAAGAGCGAGGGGAAATATGGATTCACCCGCTGCAGGATGCAGTGATTGAACCGGGACATTCTTTAGCGGTAGATGATTTTCAAGTGCAGCTTGAGCATATTTATTATGACCATGTCTCGATCGAGTGCTTTGTTTTCTTTCAGGATAATGATTACAAGGTAAAAAGCGCCAATCAAATTTTGATTAATCTGTAATGTTTGCCCTAATGTTTGCCCTTTGTTAGGCCGCCGTCTACACCGTTTTTGTCTCACGAGCATATAGTGTCACGAAACCATTTCAGGAGGGATCGAGATGTCAGAAGAGAAGAAGAAACCTAGAGTCATTCACGTTGATAATCTGATTATCAAAGCGAATGAAGTCACTTTTCAACAAGAACCTGCGGAAGATCAGCCGAGTTTTCAAGGCACAAATTTTCAAGGCTTTCGCGTTCAAGGCCCATTTCAAAATCAAGGCTTTCAAGGCCAGGGCTCTGTTGATGGCAGGCAAATTCAACGTGACTTTTGGGGCTTTCCTATTCCGCAATCGTTCGATGGCGCTGGGCAGCCTTTGACCGACGGAACTGAAGCAGACGGCCAATCATCTGCTGAAGATAAGTAAAAAAAAACTTCCATAGTAACAGGGCAGCTAGGATCGAGGTTGCCCTTTTTTGCATGTAAGTGAATATGGAACAGCCTGTACCCGGATCTCCGCTTCAAACTTGAATTCGGGAAATTTTCCCTGTTTTCAGTTGATAGCTCTAAAAGGCATTTCTGCCGGACAGGCTGCACTTTACCATTTAGGCTTTGATTGTCTGAACAAAAAGGCCATCCTCTTCGCGCCATTCAGCAAGCATGACTTCTTGAAATTTGTGAATACCGCGTGTCGACAGTTCGCGGCTAAGCCAGTCTTTTGTCTTTCCGATCGATTCCAGGCTTTCTTTGACAATCTTCCCATCGCTAATCAAAGTGAACGGCAATGAGACAGAATTGTAAGGCAGCTTGAGATCACTTCGATTGACGGTCTCAAATTTAGGTTTTTTAATCACAGAAATTTTGCCGTTTGGTTCCAATACGGCAAATTCCACTTCCCGTACTGAGAAGACCTGTTTGCTTCTTAAGAGCATTTGCAAGTGATTCATGTCAATTTTCGTTCTTTTCATTTCGTCACGATCAATAATGCCGTTTTTAATAATGAGAGACGGTTTGCTCCCAAAGAAAGCCCGTGATCGGTTGAATTTCAACGTAATAAAACCAACGAGAAAGATCAAAAGACCCCAAAAAGCAATGGCAAACAGTACTTTAATGACTTTTGCTTTTGGATCGTAGATCGCATCGCTGACAAAATCCCCAACAACGATCATTGAAATAAAATCAAATGGAGTGGCTTCAGACATTGATGCGCGCCCCATGATTTTTGTTAAAAGGATAAGGGCAAACAAGCCGACCGTTAGTTCAACAGCGATTGAAGTGAAAGAAAGCATTCAAGCATCCTCCTTTATCTTTCTTAAGTCCAGTTGAATTCCCTTTGCCATCATTAAGAGAGGCAAAGGGAAAATATCATTAATAACATGGTCATTCCATTGCCCGATTATCCGCTGAAAAAAAAGAATTTTTATTAAGAAAGAAGCGAAAGCAGGTAAGATGGGGAAAAGAAGAGAGGAGTCGGATTGGCCGAAAAAAGTCAGATTGGACAAAGATGCCGGGCTGCCCACAACGGGTTTGCGCTGCTGCCCGCCCGGCTTTTTTTCTCCAATTACTTCTTTCTATACATCTCAAAAACGGCTCGTTCGACATCCGGCTGCCACGTCCGCCAAGTATGATCGCCGTCCAGTTCTTGATAGGCATAATGGGCGATGTGTTTTTCTTTAATGATCCGGGAAACATCTCGATTGGGCTCAAGAAAATTTTGGACGAATCCCTTGGTTGTTTTGACGGCCGTTTTTTTTAATCCCGATGGTATGATAAATCGAAAAAGAAAGGATATCTTGGCTTTCTTTAACCTGCTGAATAATGCGTTCATCGATATAGGGCGATTGCATTACAATGTTGGCAAATGCCCGCGGGTAGGCAAGAGCCGTTGTTAGAGAGAGGGTCCCGCCGAGTGAATCACCGATGAGTGTCCGTTCGCTTGCAAGATCACTGATTGTGTAGTGTTCTTTTATAAGCGGGAGGACTTCTTCGACAAGCGAACGCATGTAGGCATGATGGAAAAGGCCGTCGGGATGGTACAGTTCCCAGCGCTCGTCGCGATTCTCATAAGGGATCGCAGCAATGACGAGATCGTGGATTTTTCCCTCATCTATCATTTGGTCACAGATCCTTGCCAAGCGGCCTAACTGGATATAATCGCGCCCGTCTTGCGAGATGAGAAGCGGATAAGTGCTCGAGGGGTCATATTGAGGGGGAAGATAGCAGATAAGAGTTAATGAGCGATTAAGCAAAGCGCTTTTCATTGCAGCTCTGCCATTTTTCCTTTTAATTTCATCTATTGTGCCTCCAATATTTTCATCGGGTTCGATTTGATTTTATCATAACTCGGCAAAAAACTTCCGCTTCAATGTCGCTCTGTCTGCTTATGCTCTTTTATGAAGATTTTTCCTTACCGGCTGCCTGATTAAATTTACTGACAATTTGGGTATAATAACTGGTAAAAGCAGTCAGGAAGTGATATCATGGCTTATAAACAAGATAAAAACAATGGGAAAAGGGAGCTGAATAAAATGCCCACAAAGGTGAAAGAAAAGTGGCAGGATTTTGCAGAGCCTATTTTTATTAGCAAGGAAAAGGCTTTGGAGATTCTGAACAGTGAACCCATTAAGGCGAAACCATCTGAAGCCGCTATTAAAGTTGCTGATGAATTCTTAAGGTCTTCAAAAGCTGAACGTGAAGAATTTATTAAAAAATTTATGGAGTCGAGGAAGAATGCCCGCTGAAATTGACACAAAAAAAGTTGTACACTTATCAGAAATGCTGAAGAATGTTTCAGAAGAGGAGGTAAGAAATTTACTCTCCTCTTTTTCTTGTGAAGCTAATCCTGAAGTGCAATACTTTTTGCGCGATAAAGCTATTCAAAATGAATATCGTTCATTTACAAAGACTTATTTAGTCTTGAATGTTGATGAACCGTATGACATTGTTGGCTATTTTTCAATTATTGTTAGCGATTTTATCTTTGAAGATGAAGTATCGCGGACGCTTAAAGATAAAATCACAAGCAATAAAGAAGCTCGTTGCTTTCCAACTCTATTAATCTGCCAGCTGGGCCGGGCCGATCGGTACAAAGATGTGGTGTCCGGGAATTTTGTTTTGCAGTTATGCATGAAAATTGCTCAACAAATTTATGATTTGTGTAAATTGCGAATTGTTACTGTTGAGTTTAATGAACACAGCGACGAATATTTATTTGATTTTTTATTTGATGAATGTGGATGAGTTCAATCATAAATACAGGGAGCGCCACAAAACCAAAACCTTTGTTTTTAAGATTATCCAGGTCAACAAAAAAGAAAATGGTAATCAGATTTTAGCCTATCTGAAAATTATAGCGATCCTCCTTCACCAAGGAGGACTATTTTTATGGCACAAAGCCAGAATCAAAGTCGACCGTATTCACGAAAAGACTGCGAGTGCACGGAAAGATTATTTAGACAAAATCTCCACCGAAATCTATACCGGTACGACCTCTCCAATTCAGGCAAAGTTTTGCAATTTCACGTTCTCTTTATCATAAAATATAAGATGGGTGATATTTAGGGTTCAAAGCATTCGATTATATCGGGAAAAGGGGAGATAATAAATGAAACAAGAAAGAGTACCCAGCAACGTCATTACTAAAGCCGTCCGTCGTCTGCTATTGGAAAGGGGAGTGGCGATTGAGGATATTGCAGATATTGTCTACGATATGCAATCGCCTTTTACTCCCGATCTGACAATGGATGTCTGCATCGATAATGTCAATGCGGTCCTTGAAAAAAGGGAACTGCAGCATGCCATACTTGTCGGGATTGAACTGGATAAACTGGCTGAAAAAAGGCAGCTGTCCGAGCCGCTGCAATCGCTCGTTGAACAAGATGAAGGATTGTTCGGTGTCGATGAGACGATCGCACTCGGGGCGGTGCTCAGCTTCGGAAGCATTGCCGCGACGACTTTCGGCCATTTGGACAAAGTCAAGACAGGGATTATAGGGGTGCTGGATCGGGCGAAAGACGGAAGGGTCAACACTTTTCTGGATGACCTTGTGGCCAGTATAGCAGCGAACGCCAGCAGCCGGCTGGCCCACCGCGTGCGTGATGAAGAAGAGAGAGAGAAAAATACTGAAAAGCATGGGACAATTTAAGAGAACTTACTGAAGCGGTGTCAGAAAAAGCATCCCGGCGGCGGGATGCTTTTTCTGAAGGCTTCGTTTCTTGAATTCTATAGAGAAGTTGCGAGTTAACCCGCTTTTTTTAGCCCTCATTTTAAAAACATGATCCGCCTTTGATTTTTGATATAGAAAAGTGGGCGGATAATATGTTATAATTAATTCATTGTAAATTAGTCGGTTTTTTTCGGCTTTTTGTTTATTAATCCATTCATTGGAGGGCGTTTATATGAGAAGTTTCCTCATTTTACACGGACTGGGCGGAAGCGGTCCCGCTCACTGGCAGGCGTGGTTGTACCGAGAATTGCTGCAGCGGGGGGAGAAGGCTTATTTCCCGGATTTTCCAGGCAAGGATCATCCTGATCAAGCGGCATGGCTTGAGCGCCTCAACACCGTTTTTTCACAAATTCCTGAGGGCGAGGAAATCATTGTTGTCGCTCACAGTTTAGCTTGCATTAATTGGTTTCACTATGCGATTTCCGGCTTATCCAGAAGCGTAAAGAGGGTCATTCTTGTAACGCCCCCTTCCGCATTTTTAGATTATGAGCCTATCAAGGCTTTTTTTAATTTTCCTGATAACAAAAAGAAGGCTATTCAAAGGCTGCTGAAAAAACACTGCTGATCCTGTCTTCGAATGATCCTTATTGTTCGGTGCAGGATGCTCCGCAATATTTGAATTTGGGAATCCCTTGCCTTGTTCTCCCTAACATGGGGCATATCAACGTAGACTCCGGTTTTGGATCATGGCCGTGGATGCTTGATCTCTGTCTGAATGAGCGAATCGGTTTCCCGAGTCCAAAACCCGGCATCAGTTTGGCTGACTAATTTTCTTGATCCGTGAAAGGAAAGAGAGGGAAACTTATTGATGCAGCAGTGGCTAAAAGAAGTAGCAAGAGGAAAAAGAGGCTCAAAAGCTCTTTCTTACGAAGAGACCACACAATTGGCACACTTTATTTTAGAAGGGAAAGCAACGGATGCCCAGATAAGTGCGTATCTTATTGCGGAAAGAATGAAAACCGAATCTGCTGATGAACTGCTTGCTTTTATTCGTACGCTGCAAGAAACAAGCACGAGATTAGAACTCGATCCGATCGGCTTTCTCTCAAAAAGTCGTTGATTGTGCCGGCCCTTATACGGGGAGGTATACGTTTGCTGCGACCATTCCGACTTCCATTTTGCTTGCCGAGTACGGGGTGCCTGTCTTTCTTCATAGCAGCGATGCACTGCCGCCGAAATACGGCACATCGATCAAGACGATATTAGCTGAATTAGGGATATTCTCTCAATCCGCCAGCAGCCTTTCGAATGCGCTGCCGAATACGTATCTGGGTTTTGCCTGGACGGAAAAATATGCGCCACTATTGGCTAAGGTTCGGCATATTCGCGAAGAAATCGGTGTGCGGACACTGCTGAATACGGCTGAGAAGCTGATTAACATAGCTCAAACCGGTACGCTTCTCATGGGAGCTTTTCACAGGACGGCCATTCATACAATGGAACCGATTTTTTCCGGCTTGTCTTACAAAAGAGTTTTTATCGTCCAGGGGGCGGAAGGATCCGAAGATGTACCGGTTCATCGCAACAGTTTTATTTAAGTATACAAACGGGGCTCTCCAATCTTCAATTATCAAACCAAAGGATTATGGTTTATTCGCCCAGGAAAAAAAGAAAGACAGGCTTACTGTTCAAGATCAAAAAGAGATTATTCTGGCACTGTTAAATGGGGAAAAAACAGAGACATTAGAAGGTTATTATAATCAGGTATTGTTAAATGCGGGCATTCGTTATCATCTTTTTGGTGCTGCTTCCTCTGTTCAAGAGGGGATCGCCATTGCCGAAAAACAGCTCGCACTGGGGAAGGGCGCGGAGCAGCTTGATAAATGGCGGAACAGTGTGCAAGAAAAGTGAGGATTCTCGCGGCTTTAGCCGCGGGACGATCGCTTTTTCTTCTGTTTAAACAACTTAGTGATAATGGAGAAGAGAAAACAAAAAAAAGTGATCGGCAATAAAATTTAATGGAGGAGTGAAAGATTAGGGTATAATCAGGACAAGGCAATGAGGGACTAAAGCGGTTACTGGCTACACCCCTTGAAAGGGGGTGTAGCCAATGACGACCTATCAGGTGTTGACATTAATGATCAACTTTGCAATGTTGATGCTAGTGATTGTGTCGGAACAAAGAAAAAAGTAACCTGCCCCAAGTCCAAAAGGTCGCAGGTTACTTCTCATAACTTGTAGCCTAAATCGCCTTTAAAGCGATTCATTTACCTATAGCCTCTAGTGTTGCGCGCTAGGGGCTTTTATTATTGTATTCATAACGGATTACCATTATTCGTTTAACTATAGTATAAATCATAGTAGAAAATTGATCAATCATGACAGATAACGGATAACCTGGTCATAATCCAGTCACCGGCAATGCTCTTGTGATAAGAAATATCGAATTTGTAACCATGGGCTTCGGTTTTTCTTATATAGCCTTATTTGTTGGTTAAAAACTTTATCATTAACCTGCTTTAGGTCTTTTGTTACTTTATGAGTAACATTATAGGTTGCTGGCATTAATGATTTTTTGTCAGGCTCTCTAATGACATTTTAATTAATGGCATTTAAAAACATTAAATCTACACCTTTACAAAAAGCAATTACTTATGTTATAAATGTAATGTCCTTTTAAAAATATGAAGTGGTCATTGCTTAAATAAGCCTTTGAAAACATGATCCATTAGCTCAGTCGGGAGAGCGCCACCTTGACAGGGTGGAGGTCATTGGTTCGAGCCCAATATGGGTCATTTAAATAAATCCTTAAAGCAGCGGTTTCCAAACACTATTTGGAAACCGCGTTTTTTCACAAAGAACCGGAACGAAGTCGGCTTTGATGAGCGATTTTGGGCGATTAAATAGGCGCCCGTGCATTCACGGCCCAACATTTAATCATCAAAAGAGAGCCCTTTCCGCTTTCGAAAAGGCTCTCAAGTGAGGTGAATGGCTTTTGCTTGCATCTTTGCAAATGATGGCATACATTTATTTTAACGAAATTTTTCGATACTCTTGTTCCAATTCACTCAAAGATAGTTCGTAAAGCTAAAGCTGTTGATTTTTTGTTTTGTAAATACCACGGTCTAAAAGTTTGTCGATGTAAAAATCCTTTTTTTCCTCTATCCCATCGTGGAGGTGGTTTTGCATAAAAAATCCTCCTTCTTACATAAAATGATTTATTATACTTTTGATTATGATGATCTCTAAAGTTTTTTATACAATCAATGATTCTGAACGACCCTTAAGATTTCTGAAGCGCGGCTCCCACTCAACATTATAAGTTCTTCGTAAAGCTGATCGCGTTTCAGGTCAAGTTGAATAATTTTCTTGGCCAGCGTGATAATTTTATCTTGATTCAAGCTATTCCCCTCCTGATTACCTCGTCGCCTGATAAAAGGCAATTCATTTTCATACTTATATTTTAAGCGCAATGTCGATTTAATGTCTATGTTGTTGTTAAGTTTTCTGACATGAAAATTGAAAACAGGCAAAAGCTATTGTAATATTATCTTACACCGATCTTTATGGTATTTTCAGCTATGTTTCTTTATGCAATATAGAGCATTTAAGGGAGGAAAATCGGATTATGGCGACTGGTTCGGATGCTTATCTTTATAAAAAAGTGATTTCGATTGGTACGGTTTGTGAACTGACGGGGCTGAGCGAGCGGCAAATACGCTATTATGAGAAGAGAAAATTGATTTTTCCGGAGAGATCGGAACGGGGCAATCGAAAATATTCCTTTTCCGATGTCGAGACGCTTATGGATATTGCCAATAAGATGGAAGATGGCATGCAGACATCGGAGTTGCGCAAAGAGATGCAAAATAAGCAAAATAAACGCTATGACAGCAAGCTGAAAGAAACGATGATTCGCGGACAGTTGAACGCTTATTTTAACAAACGTGAATAATGGAGGACTGAGAAGGGGACGTGAAAAAGGATGGGTTCCCGACTTTGTGAACTGTGAATAAAAGCCGTTCAGGAGTTATGGGAAGCGCAAGGCGGATGCTCGTTTCCTTTTTCCGTTAATTCGATATTTTTTAGTGAATAGTTGCCGCCTTTGAGTCATCTGGAGCATCGGCATTGTATGGAAATTAACATGACACGGAAGGTTTGTTTGAATGAAATTTAAAATAAAAGAGGTTTGTCGGAATGGCTTGTTTATTCAGCAGGGCACTTCCTTTGTAACGGCTGAAAACCGTCGAAGGAAGCGCTTTTTATTTTGCCCCAAAATAGGGTAAATCTTCCTGGCGCTGCTAAAAAAGGTCCTACATAAGAATTATCGGCCGGTCAATAATGATTATTTGCCTCTGTTAAACCTTCTGCTTAAAACAAAAGTTAAAACTTGGATATACATGAAGTTGCTGGATTGCTGGCGGCTGCAAGTATAATCGTCATGTTGTCACAAAATTGACGCAGGAAAGTCACAAAACAGCCACTATAACAGCCCTATTGAGGTATGCCGGTTAATTGGGTCGGTTGTAAAATAATGATGTAATAAGAAATAGAGAGACCCTTCTGCAGACGGGAAAAGAAAGCAAACGATGATGGACACCTTCTACAAGAATATGAAAATAAAACAGAAAGCGGGGAGACTACATGGATATACTTAGCTTGGCAAGATTTCAATATGCCGCGACCACCATTTATCATTTTTTCTTTGTACCATTATCCATCGGTCTGGTTTTTTTTTTTGGTCGCGATCATGGAAACGATGTATGTTGTAAAAAAAGATGACGTTTACATGAAGATGGCTAAATTTTGGGGCAAATTATTTCTGATAAATTTTGCCATTGGTGTTGTCACAGGAATTTTACAAGAGTTTCAATTCGGCATGAACTGGTCAAGTTATTCACGATTTGTCGGGGATGTATTCGGTGCGCCGCTGGCGATCGAAGCATTACTGGCGTTCTTCATGGAATCGACATTCATTGGTATTTGGGTATTCGGCTGGGATAAATTGTCCAAGCGTCTTCATTTGGCTTGTATATGGATAGTATCGATAGGCACGACACTTTCGGCCTTGTGGATTCTGACGGCTAATTCATTTATGCAGCAGCGGTCGGCTTTGTGATTCGCCATAATCGTGCGGAAATGAATGACTTTTTGGCTCTGATTAAAAGCTCGCAGTTGTGGGTTGAATTTCCGCACACTGTTTTCGGCTCGTTTGCGACGGGGGCTTTTGTTGTTGCCGGGATAGCAGCATGGAAACTGTTAAAAAAGCACGCTACCCGCTTTTTTAAGAAATCATTCCACATTGCGATTACCGTTGGCCTCGTTTCCGGATTAGCCTTAGCTCTTTTCGGTCACGCTCAAGCGCAGCACCTTGTACAAACGCAGCCGATGAAAATGGCGGCCAGTGAAGGGCTTTGGAAAGACAGCGGCAGTCCGGCGGCTTGGACAGTGACGGCTTCCATCGATCCGAAAAAACATGAAAATAAAGATGAATTAAAAATTCCTTACTTACTCAGTTATCTGTCTTATGGCAAGTTCTCCGGGAAAGTTCAAGGGATGGAAACCCTGCAAAAACAATATGAAAAGAAATACGGTAAAGGCAATTTATATTCCTCCTGTGCGGACGACATTCTGGAGTTTCCGGATTATGACGGCTGCCGGCGGAATCATGGTCATTTTAGGTCTCATTGGTGCCTTCCTGGCTCTTAAACGCCGTCTTGAACAAAATAGATGGTTCTTGCGACTCATGGTGGCAGCGATCGCCCTTCCTTATATCGGCAGTACGACCGGCTGGCTGATGACTGAAATCGGACGGCAGCCGTGGACCGTCTTTGGTTTTATGAAAACAGCAGATAGCATTTCGCCGAATGTCTCGGCCGGATCATTGCTCTTTTCGATTATTGCCTTCTTAACGATGTACAGCATTCTCGCGGTTGTCATGATTTATCTTTTTGCCCGGGTGATTCGAAAAGGTCCGGCCGAACCGAAGGAAAATGCACTGGAATCTAATGATCCGTTTGATGGGGAGGGATATCATGTTTTCGCTAAATGAGCTTTGGTTCCTGCTTGTTGCCGTTTTGTTCATCGGGTTCTTTTTCCTCGAAGGCACGATTTTGGCGTTGGCATGGCCACCCGTTTTTTGGGGAAAAATGAAGTGGAACGCCAAATTTTGATCAATGCAATCGGGCCATTCTGGGATGCCAATGAAGTCTGGCTGCTGACCGCCGGCGGTGCGATGTTCGCGGCCTTTCCAAACTGGTATGCGACGTTATTCAGCGGTTTCTATATCCCGCTCGTCGTGATGCTGCTGCTTTTGATTGGCCGCGGTGTTGCCTTTGAATTCAGGGGAAAAGTTGATCATCCGGGGTGGAAAAATGTCTGGGACTGGGCGATTTTTACAGCGAGCCTGCTGGCGCCCTTCCTTTGGGGCGTTGTGTTTTCCTCGCTCGTACATGGTCTGCCGATTGATGGAAAAATGAATATGCACGGAACCTTTACAAGTTTCGTAAACGTGTATACAGTGCTTGGCGGTATCGCTGTGACGTTGCTTTGCTTCTACCATGGCCTGGTCTTTGTAACGCTCCGAACCGTTGGGGATTTTGCAAACGGGCCCGTTCATTGGCGCTGAAAGTGAGTGCTCTACTGGCAGGCTTCCTTGTCGCCTTTGTTATCGCCACTTATTTTGCAACGGACTTGTTTACGGTTCGCGGAGTCATTCTTGTTCCAATATATGCCCTTGTTGTGATTTTCCTCGTTCTTTCCGGTGTACTGCTGATGAAAAAACGGGACGGATGGGCTTTTGGAATGAATGCCTTAGTCATTGCCCTGACGATTGCTTCGCTGTTTGTCGGATTGTTCCCGCGGGTGATGATTAGCAGCATCAGCCACATCTATAATTTGACCATTTACAATGCGTCATCGGGCTCCTATTCATTAGCGGTGATGTCGATTGTTGCCGCAACACTTTTGCCGTTTGTGCTCGCTTACTCGATCTGGAGTTATTATATTTTCCGCAAAAGGATCAGCAGTCATAAACATTTGGAATATTAGTTTTTACTTTATAGGAAATAGGAAGGAAGTGAATGCTTGGCTCCTCTCAAGACGAGGCTTTCGAGCGTTTGCCAAGCAAGAAGATGGATCGCGACATTCTAGCTTTTAAAGGAGCCAAGCCGGTTTTGGCCTGGATCGGCGTTCTCACACTTTTTCAAGGCGCCTGCATTATTTTGCAGGCCGTCCTTCTCGCCGATGTCATTTCCAAACTATTTGCCGGGAAACCGGCAGCTGTTTTGATAGATAAAATGAGTTTGTTTTTGGCCGCTTTGGTCTGCCGCTATTTGCTTTCACTGTTGATAAAAAGTGCGGCTTATCATTTTTCCGAAGTAACCGGATCGCAAATGAGAAAGCAATTCCTGGCCAAGCTTTTTGAGCTTGGCCCAAGATTTATTAAGAAGGAAGGCACCGGTAATCTGGTGACACTTGCACTCGAGGGTTCCGGGCAAATGCGCCAGTATTTGGAATTATTTATTCCTAAAATGGCGGCAATCGGCATTCTTCCGGTCCTTATTCTCTTTTTTCGTGTTTTTTCTGGATAGAATGTCGGCTGTCATTTTATTAGTGACAATGCCTGTAGTTATTCTATTTATGATCTTGCTTGGTCTGGCCGCCCAAAAGAAAATGGAAAGGCAATGGTCCTCCTACCGTGTCCTTTCCAATCATTTTGTCGATTCTCTTCGCGGTTTATCGACGCTCCGCTATCTCGGTCTGAGCCGGGCACATGCCGGTACAATCAGCCGGGTGAGCGATAAGTACCGGACAATGACGATGGCGACGCTTCGCCTGGCTTTTTTGTCCTCTTTTTCCCTAGATTTTTTCACGATGTTGTCCATTGCTTTTGTCGCTGTGTCTTTGGGACTTCGTTTGGTGAACGGCCATATTCTGCTTGATCCTGCCTTGACCATTCTGATTCTCGTGCCAGAATATTTTCTTCCAATTAGAGAATTCGGCCGGGATTATCATGCTACGCTGGACGGACGCGAAGCAGCGCACACCATTCAAGATTATGCTGCCCGAGCGGCTGATGAGGGCGAAATAAAAAAAGGTCTAAAATTGGAATGAAAAAGGGAATCTGATCCTTTCAAATATTTCAGTCCGGCATGAAAAGGAAGGAAAGGCTTCTTTGGACAAAGCGGCGCTTTCTGCAAACGGATTTGAAAAAATCGGCATCATCGGTGCGAGCGGTGCCGGAAAATCAACATTAATTGATGTCCTTAGCGGTTTTCTTGCCCCCTCAAGTGGAATGATTCACCTGAATGGCGAGCCGCTTTCATCCCTCACTTTTGCCAACTGGCGGAAGCAGCTGACTTATATTCCGCAGCACCCTTATCTTTTTAGTAGCTCGCTGAGGAAGAATGTGGCTTTTTACCGTCCGGATGCAAGTGATGATCACATTCATCAAGCACTGAAAGCTGCCGGCCTCTCGAGAGTTGTGCAGCGCTTCCCAAATGGTTTGGATGAAAAAATTGGAAACGGCGGTCGGGCGATGAGCGGCGGCCAGGAGCAGCGGGTGGCTCTCGCTCGAGCGTTTTTATGTGATCGGCCCCTTATTATTACTTGACGAGCCGACCGCTCATTTGGATATTGAAACGGAATATGAATTAAAGGAAACGATGATCAGGCTTTTCAAAGGAAAATTGGTCTTTTTTGCGACACATCGCCTCCATTGGATGGAACAAATGGATCGGATTGTGGTGATGAAAGCAGGGAAGATCGTTGAGACGGGTACGCCATCAGAGTTATTAAGTAAAAAAGGCCAATATTTTGAGCTTGTCCGCTCACAGTTGGAGGGAATTCAGTGAAGACATGGTTTTTTCCTTACATGAAAAAACATTGGCGCGGTTTTGTACTCGCTGCCGGATTAAGTGTGCTCGCTTTGCTTTGTGCAGCCGGCCTGATGTTCACATCGGGCTATCTGATTTCAAAGGCGGCGCTGCGTCCGGAAAATATTCTTATGCTCTATGTCCCGATCGTTGCTGTGCGGACGTTTGGCATCGGCAGGGCAGCTCTCGAATACGCATCGCGCCTTTCCAGCCACAACACGATACTCAGAATTTTGTCGGAGATGCGCACCCGCCTGTACCGGGCCGTCGAACCGGCAGCGCTCTTTATTCGCTCCCGGTACCGGACAGGCGATATTCTGGGGATTCTTGCCGATGATATTGAACACTTGCAGGACATTTATTTAAGAACGATACTTCCAAGCATTGTCGCATTAACGATTTATGCCGTTTGGATCATTTTCTTGGGCTGTTTTGACTGGCCGTTCGCTTTGTTAATGGGGCTGTATCTCATGATATTGGTTGTTTTTTTTTCCCGTTGTTTTCATTGCTTTGGACGAAAAGAAAAAACAGTCTTGTATCGAAAGGCCGTCATCGTTTGTATCAAAAATTAACCGATGCTATTCTTGGTTCGGCAGACTGGATGATGTCCGGGCGGCAAATGGATTTTCTGAACGACTATGAGAAACAAGAAAAAGAACTGACGAGGATCGATCGCAAGCTTCACCGCTTAAGAAGGTGGCGCGATGTTGCCGGTCAATTCATCATTGGCATCAGCGTCATTTCGCTTGTCTATTGGTCCGGTGACATGACGGCGCGGCATGTTTTCGATCCGACATTGATCGCGGCCTTTGTGCTGGTTATTTTCGCGATTGCCGAAGCGCTGCTGCCTGTATCAGAAGCGGTGGAAAGAATTCCGCAGTATCGCGATTCTTTTAGACGCCTGGAGGATATCGAACATTCTGTCCATGCGGAGAACAAAGCAGAACAAGCAATCGTCCTGAATGAGCCGATTGATCACTTAGATATCCGCGCCGATCATTTGTATTTCAAATACGAGCAAAACGAAAGATGGGCGCTTCAGGATGTAACACTTGACATCCCGCAAGGAAAAAAAGTGGCTTTGATCGGCCGGAGCGGCGCCGGAAAATCAACATTGATTCATTTGATTTACGGGGCTCTGCGGCCCGACAAGGGCAAAATCGAGTTGAACGGCCATGCGCCAAATGAATTCGGCTACAATATATCCAATTATATTGCTTGCTAAATCAAAGCCCGCATCTTTTTGATACTTCGATTGCAAATAATATCCGCTTGGGAAATGAAAGGGCTGCCGAACAGGAGATCATCCATGCGGCAAAACAGGTTAAACTGGATCAATATATTGAAAGTCTGCCGAATGGCTACCGAACGCGGATGCAGGAAGCGGGGCAGATTTTTTCCGGCGGCGAGCGGCAGAGAATCGCACTTGCCCGTATTCTCTTGCGTAAGGCCCCGGTTGTCATTTTGGATGAACCGACAGTCGGTCTGGATCCATTGACGGAAAAAAATTTGCTGGCGATGATTTTTGAAACTTTAAAAGAGAGAACATTGATTTGGATTACTCATCACTTGGTCGGTGCAGAAAAAATGGATGAAGTGATATTTTTAGAAGATGGGAAAGTTGAAATGCAGGGTTCCCATGATTTTTTGCTTAAACATAATATGCGCTACCGCCATCTCTACCAATTAGATGTTCCTCTGGAGTTAAAAAAGATGTTGTTAAAGTCGAACCTTCAAGGCTGATTTGTATTTTTGCGGAGGGGGGAGAAATTTGCCAAAGCGCATACAGATTGTTTTAATCGGTAAAAGTTATAAGATGAGAAAAAAAAGTACATGATTTTTTTCAAAGCCGACCGCATTTTTGAGGTGATTGGGGAGGCGGAAAGCGGCTGCAGTTTAGTTCTGTCATGTTTACCGGAGCTGATCATCTTTGTTCTTGATAAAGAAGAACCGAAAGAAAAAGCAGATGAAATGGAGCAAATAAAGAAAAAATATCGTCAAGTCAAAATTATGATGGTCAAGCCATCGGCAACCGTTAAATACTACTTGGAAGCGATAAAATGGGGAGCGGACGGCTATTTGCCTCTGCTTTTGGACAGGAAACTGTGGGACGGCTATTTATCGGCTTTGCTTGACAAAGAACAAGCTTTTTCTGATAGTGTTTCCGAAAAGATGCTGGATGTTTTCAATCAATTTCAATGCCGTCTAGGTGCAAAACATTAACGGAGAGAGAGCGGGAAATCATGCTTTGGGTGGCAAACGGCAGTTCGAATAAGGAAATTGCAGCCAAACTGCAGATTTCCGAGTACACCGTTAAAAACCATCTCAAAAAAAAACATCTTTCAAAAGCTGCATGTAAAAAGCCGCGTTCAGCTTGCCCGCTATGCCTTTGACTTTGCTGATAAGCAGGATTGAAGGTCCTGGGGTTTGCCTGGATGTTCATTGAAAGCGGATAAAAGAGTTTAGAAAAGGCCGATATGTCAGCCCGGAGAGATCGGGGCGCGGCAAGGGCCCGCCGGCCGTCACGGTTTTGCTATAGCCAAGGTTGTCTTTTGCCTGAATCGAACGGAATGAGCAACCTTATCAAAATGCCTCAGCATAAAACCTGGGACGATTCGCTTGAAATCGAACCGTTTGGTACCAAAAATTAGTGAAGGCCAAAAAAGGGATATTTTAAGAGGGTAAAAGGATGGAACTTTATATGGCTAATGTCACGGTTTGGCAGAACCTGCCTTTAGCGCAGCCTGAATAAGATTTCGGAGCGCGGCCCGTGATCCCCGGGCAGGCTGCGCTTTAATCCGTCTTTTTTCTTGGATTTTATTGGGCCTGCAGGGCCTGCTTTCGTTTGACAATGATCTTTTTAACCTGGTGGGCATCCATTTCTTTTATTTCAAATTCGTAATCATGAAAATAGATCACAGCCCCGGCGTGCGCATCCGCATCCTGAGACAGCACCCAGCCGCCGATCGTGTCAAGATCCTCCTCGTCAATGTCGATGTCAAGCAGATGGTTGACTTCAGAAATCAGCACTTTCCCGTCCATAATAATCTGATTGGGATTGACACGCTGAATCATCGGCTCTTCATTTTCATCATATTCATCACGGATTTCACCGACAATCTCTTCAATAATATCTTCGACGGTTACCAGTCCTGCCGTTCCGCCGTATTCATCGGTCAAAATGGCCATGTGTATGCTTTCTTTTTGCATTTTTCAAATAATGAACGAATGGCGGTTGTTTCGATAACCGTAATGATCGGACGGATATAATTCTCCAGTGAATGGATGTCTTTGTTGAGAAAATCATCAAAAATATCTTTAATGTTAATCATCCCAACGACATTATCTTTGTCTCCGTCTACGACAGGAAAGCGCGTGAATTTTTCATTGCGCAGCGTATTGAGGCTGTCTTCAAAGGGAGCATCCTTGTAAAGGCAGACAATTTCCGTCCGCGGTACCATGATTTCCCTTGATGTTCGTTCATCAAAATCGAAAATCCGGTTCATGTAGCGCAGCTCGGTTTGGTTGATTTCGCCGCTTTTATAGCTTTCGGATAAAATTAAGCGCAGTTCTTCTTCCGTTAGCGCGGGATCATGATCCGAGCTTACCCGGACGCCCAGCAGCCTGGTAACGGCATTGGAAGCGCTGTTCAGCAGCCAAATAAAGGGGAACATCAGCCGATTGAACCAAATCAGCGGATAAACGACCAAATGTGTGATTTTCTCCGCTTTTTGTATCGCGATGCTTTTCGGAGCGAGCTCGCCCAAAACAACGTTGATAAACGTAATGACGAGAAAACTGATCACAGCCGATAAGGTTTTTGTGCCCGTTAAACTGAGTCCCAGCCATTTAAAAGCAGGGGTAAAAAGATGCGAAATTGCTGGTTCGCCAATCCATCCTAAAATTAAAGCGGTGATCGTAATGCCAAGCTGAGTTGTTGAGAGATAGGCATTCAAATGGGTTACGATTTTCTTGGCGGCCATCGCTCTCCTGTTTCCCTTGCTAATCATTTCATCAATCCGTGTCGAACGGACCTTGACGATCGCGAACTCGGCAGCAACAAAAAACGCTGTTAAAAGAATTAACACGATAACGATGGATATCCCGGCAATATCGTCCAAATAGTTCCCATACATTGTCACCAATGCATGGGTGTCACCTCCAGAAAAATTATAGTTATTTTTTTCATTTTATACGACGATTATTCCTTTTTTGAAATCAAAATATTATAAAAAATAATTTTGTAAGAATGAGGAAGCGGTTCGATCGGGTTTGATCTTTCTGCTTGTAGTAAAATTCTACTCACAAAGGGTTGATTTATGACTTCAAGTTTTTTTCCATACATTAGCAACTGTTTTTTTTAAAGTTGAGGCTATTTTCAGAATTTATGATAAAATAAAAAAAAAGACAAACTCATATAACCAGTCGATAATGTTCAGGTTGAGGAGAGATCTTTTATGTTAGAGAACCAGAAGGATGAAACCAAGCATTTAACGAAGCAGGTCGGATTAAAGCTGAGAAGGGTACGCAAGCAAAATCATTTAAGTCTAGAGGAGCTGTCGCAAAAAATAAGTGTAAGCAAGTTGACTTTAGGAAAAATAGAGCGTGGAGATGCTAATCCTACTTTGGCTATTTTGTGGAAAATAACAAGCGGATTGTCGATTCCACTGGCGACATTATTAAACGTGGAAGATAAAGTTCAAATATCAAGACAAGGCCAAAGCGGAAAATTACTGGGGAATAACGAGAGTTTTATTGTTGAGCCGGCATTCAATAATCTTTCCTACGGGAATCCGGAGATACATAGGGCTTATCTCAAGCCGCATGCCGAGCATACCGAGATTCATTCGGAAGGAACGCTGGAAATTGTGACGGTTTTATCTGGAAACATCAAAGTTATCGTGGATGGCGAGTCCTATCAGCTATACCGGTTCGATGCGATGCGCTTTCAGGGGGATAACCGCCACACTTATATAAATGACGGCAATGAACAGGCAATTTTGCAGTTTGAGTTGATTTACACAAGAAACACTGAATAATACAGCGGGTTCATTTGGGCAACTTGGCAGAAGACTCCCACTTCAAGCAACCCGTATGGTTGTTAAGCGGGAGTCGTTATAATTTACCTCATTGTGCGAAACTTCTGAGTGAAAATGCCCTGTCCTTTAATACTTTTCACCCTGTCTTTAGGCAGGACGGGCTTCTTTGGGTTTTGATCAATCGCCCATTTTTTGTGAAACAGGCTCATCACCCGGCGGAGAACATATTGTATAGTGTAAATTCGGGTAAATACCTAGGAGGTTTACACACGATGAATATGATGAATCCGCAAGAATGGCCGGTGCCGGTCATCAGGGAATATGACAGCCCTTATATCCCGGAAGGAGGGTACATGGATGACGGGCGAGTCATGCCTTACCCCCCATATCACTACCCACCATATCATTACCCTTCGTACCCGCATCACTATCCCTATTATCCGCCGCACTATCATCCTTGGTGGGGACACGGGCCGCACCCCTATTGGGGAGGCCATCCGGGGTATTACGGTTCAGGCGGGGCAGCAGGCGCTCAGCCCGGCACATACCCGCACTAACGAGAGACAATCAATTTGAAATAGAATTAAAAATCAAGAGAGATTGCACATCACCGAACGCAGGTGGTGTTTTTCTTTCTTAAATAGACAAGAACATCAGGCGGAACACAAGTAAGATGCAGGGGATATATTGCCAGAAGCGCCAAGATGCTTAAAACCCTCGCATATGGGAAAAATGCCCGGGAAGCATTCTCTCTTCCCGGGCATCCTCATCTCTGTACTAGTTGATGATCGCAGCGCCGACAATGATCAATAGAATAAAGAGAACAACGATTAAGGCAAAGCCGCTGCCAAATCCTCCACAAGGATAGCTAGGATAGGCACAGCCACATCCATAACCACCGTAACCGTAACCGCCATATGCAACATTCGCCGGATAGCCGCCATAAGCAGGGTTCATGTGAGTCACTCCTTTATCACAAGATACAATATACTATGTAAACAGGTACAAATGGCGATACACAAATGCCCCAAAAAACAAGAGATGTGCGATGACCCAGAAAAATGTCCGCAAAATGGCCATTTATTATCTAAAGCGGCCGGCGGCGGATAAGAAAATGGGCAATCACCGTTTTTTTTTTTTTTTCTGCGAATAAGATGATTGGGAAAACGCCAAAAGGAGCGATCATTGATGTATCCCTATTATCCTTATTATGGCAAAAAAGCGGTGACCAAAGAGCAGCCGATTGTCTTTCCGGAGCAGCATCAATCCAAACACCCGGGGCTGGAATATTTAATGCGCCCACTGCCGATTTCAGAAAATCCCCATTATTTTGGCAGCAAGAAACTGGAAAATAAAGTGGCTGTGATTTCCGGCGGAGACAGCGGCATTGGACGGGCGGTTGCTCTCGCTTTTGCAAAGGAAGGCGCCAAGCTGGTCGTTGTTTATTTAGATGAAGACACCGATGCGGAATGGACAAAGCGGCGCATTGAAGAACTTGGAAGCGAGTGTCTGCTTGTTAGAGCTGATCTGCGCGATCCGGCTTCTTCGGTTCTTACAGCCGAGCAAACAATAGCCGCTTTTGGCCGCATCGACATATTGATCAATAATTGCGCTGTCCAATACCCGAAGAAAAGTCTGCTGGACATTACGGATGAACAGTTGATGATGACGACTTTTCAAACGAATATTTTTTCATTTTTTTTTTTATTTGACACGCGCCGTACTGCCTTATTTAAAATCCGGAGCGGCGATCATCAATACCACCTCGATCACCGCTTATCGCGGGGCGGATGAACTGTTGGATTATTCGGCGACGAAGGGAGCGATTGTTACGTTCACCCGGTCACTGTCGCTCAATCTGATTGATAAGGGTATTCGTGTCAACGCCGTCGCTCCGGGGCCAATCTGGACGCCGCTCATTCCTTCGTCCTTTTCAGCCGAACAAGTCAGCATATTCGGATCCTGGACGCCGATGGGCAGGCCCGGCCAGCCGTTTGAACTGGCACCAGCCTATGTTTATCTCGCCTCCGATGATTCAGGCTATGTCTCGGGGCAAGTGCTCCATGTCAACGGCGGAGAAATGGTGGAATCATAGTGGATTTTAGATGTCCTAAAAAGAGTGTCCGGATTAATTAGAAAATTTAAAAAAGGATTGACAGACGGCAGATTATGGGATTAATCATATAGAAGAAAGGATAGATCCAAATAATGTAAATGGAATAAGCTGATAGTGGACAATCAGAAAAACTATAAGGTATCTTAATCTATATTCGGATAAGAGCAGCCGGCATGGCGGTGCAAACCGCTATTAGAGACCTTTGCCCAGCTGCCGGATGGTTTTGACTTTACCATCCCTTTCTGATTAGGCTTCGGTTGGTATACAAATTTATAGGTAAACGGCTTGACTTTGAGTAGAAATTCCCCCAATCTTACAAGAGAACAAGTTATTTGGAGGCTAATGGATTATGGGGAAAATGGATGAACAAATTATTGTTGTGAAAAGGAGCGCTCTTTTCGGCGATGGTCCTGAGGAGGATCTGGTTTTTCAAGGCACGGAGAAAGATCGTACCCGCGTTGAAACGCTCTCCAAGCGGATTGCCGGGCACTATGAAGTGATGCGGCGGGGCGATGCCGAGAATAACCCCGCTTACAAACAGCCGATTCCTTATGCCGTCATTCATTCGAAAAGGCGATGATTTTTTTACATATAAGCGCTTGGGCGGAGGCGGCGAAGAACGGCTGCACGGTAAAATGTCGCTCGGTGTCGGCGGCCATATGAATCAAGTGCCGGAAGCGAAAGATTTTGCATCTGTTCTGGCCGAAAATCTGCAGCGCGAACTCAATGAAGAATTGGTGATTAAAGGCGGAGATGAGATGACGATCCGTACGGTCGGCCTGATCAATGATGATGCCAATGATGTCGGAAAAGTGCATATCGGCGTACTGGCGATGATCGATTTGCCGCTTTCCGCTCAAGTTGAGGTTCGCGAAAAGGACAAGCTGGAGGGCAAATGGCTGAAGATCGATGCACTGTCTGAAGACGAAGTCTATCAAAGGCTGGAAAGCTGGTCGGCGTTTGCCGTCGATACCTTGCAAAGCCGGCTGAAATAAGCATCGCGATTGTCAAACTAGAGTATTGATAAGACATAAGGGCGGAGAGAGTCAAGGCCGCCTTTATCATCTAACCTGAAAAGAACACGCTTACATTT
Organism: Terrilactibacillus sp. S3-3; assembly: GCA_030437565.1. Lineage (GTDB taxonomy): Bacteria > Bacillota > Bacilli > Bacillales > Sporolactobacillaceae > S3-3. The sequence continues at coordinate 2,432,110 of CP129291.1, read as the reverse complement.
TGGACAGACTATAAAAGGCGGCTCGAATTTGTCATTCGATAGGCTGCAAATTTGGCATAAATATTCAGTTTTAAACAGATTTTCTTGATTAGGGGGTTCTAACATGGATGATCCGCGATATAAAGTGGCCCATCGCGAAGCGCTGATCGGCATCATTCTGGCCATTATAAATTTTATTTGGTGGTATGGTTTTGCCTACGGGATGGGCAGCGGGCCGGTGAAAAATTATCATTATGTTCTGGGGATGCCGGCCTGGTTTTTTTACAGCTGCATCGTCGGTTTCTTTGTGATTCTGTTCTTGCTTATCATTTGTGTCAAATTCTTTTTTAAAGATATTCCTTTAGAAGATGATGAAGGAGGTTCTGCCAAGTGATGTGGTCCGTTGCCTTGCCGATGATTATTTTCCTTATTGCCGTGTTCATCATCGGCCTCTATGCTTCAAGGTCGGTGCAAAAATCGGGGAATTTCCTTCAGGATTATTTTCTTGGCGGCCGTCAACTGGGCGGTTTTTTGCTGGCGATGACGATGGTGACGACTTATGCCAGTGCATCCAGTTTTATCGGCGGACCGGGGATCGCCTACCAGGTCGGCTTAAGCTGGGTGCTTCTGGCGATGATTCAAGTCGTCACCGGCTACTTTGTTTTGACATTGCTGGGCAAAAAGTTTGCGATTATGGCTCGGAAAATGAAAGCCGTGACGATGATCGACTTTTTACGTGAACGCTATCAAAGCAAGTGGGTCGTGATCTTGTCCGCGCTCTGCATCATTATCTTTCTTTTTTCTTCGATGGCGGCGCAATGGGTCGGCGGCGGCCGGATGATTCAATCAGTGACTGGGTTAAACTATCTGACTGCGCTGATTATTTTTGCCGCAGCCGTTCTAGTCTATGTTATTATTGGCGGATTCCGCGCTGTTGTGATCACCGACAGCATCCAGGGCGTGGTCATGCTTTTGGGAACGGTGCTCATAATTGCGACCATTCTGGCCGGCGGCGGACTCCCGCATATTATGGCAACTTTGCGGCACATTGATCCGGGATTAATCACGCCGTATGGTCCGCATCATCAATTCTCGCCGTCCTATATCAGTTCTTTCTGGGTGCTTGTCGGTATCGGAGTCGTTGGCCTGCCGCAGGTGGCCGTTCGTGCGATGAGTTATAAAAAAAATTCGAAGGCAATGCATCAAGCGCTGATCATCGGCACGATTGTTGTCGGCGGAATTATGTTCGGCATGCACTTCACAGGTGTTTTAGCCAGAGCAGTCATGCCGAATATTAAAGTCGGCGACCAGGTGATGCCGCTTCTCGCGATGAAAGTCCTGCCCCATCCGCTGGCCGGTATTGTGCTTGCCGCTCCGATGGCAGCGATCATGACAACAGTCAATGCCCTTTTGCTGTTGGTCAGTTCTTCCGTCGTGAAGGACATCTATTTAAATTATATCAAGCCGGACGCTTCCGACCAGCAGCAGGCAAAAGGCCTTAGTATGCTGGTGACCGGAATCATCGGGCTGCTCGTGCTTTTCATGGCCGTCCATCCGCCGAACCTGTTAATCTGGCTTAATCTTTTTGCCTTTGGCGGTCTTGAAGCAGCCTTTATCTGGCCTATTGTTCTCGGCCTTTATTGGAAAAAAGGAAATGCTTATGGCGCGCTGGCCGCGATCATCATCGGTGTAGGCTCTTATATTGTTATTCAGACGTTCTATGGAAATTTATTAGGTTTGCATCCGGTGGTGATACCGGTCATTCTCTCTCTTTTTTGGTTACTTGATAGCCAGCTTAATAGCACCTGCACCCGAGAAGTCTTTGAACTACCTGAGCTGAAAGAGACTAAATAGAGGTTTTTTCTTTCGTTTTTCAGGGCAAGCTAGATCCCGATAAGCTAACAATAAAGGAGAGATTTTTTTGGAAAGCAAAGGGATCGTAGAGCCGGCCTCGCAGCCTGCCCAGAATAACTACCTGAAGCCGGATGTTCAGCAGCAGATGTATCCGAAACCGGAAATCGTCAAGAAAGATTACCAGGCAAGCGGAAAATTGAAGGGGAAAGTGGCGCTTATTACTGGCGGCGACAGCGGCATCGGCCGTTCGATTGCCGCGCTGTTTGCAAGAGAAGGTGCGGATACGGCCATTGTCTATTTGGAGGCTGAAGGCGATGCCGAAGAAACGCAGGGCTTTGTTGAACAAGAAGGAAGAAGATGCCTGCTCTTAAAAAGGCGATGTCGGCAGCGAAGAATTTGCGAAGGAAGCGGTTGCGCGTACGGTCGGCCAGCTGGGCGCGCTCGATATTCTTGTCAATAATGCCGGCGAGCAGCACTATTGTGAAAAAATTTCTGATATTACGGAAGAGCAGATTGATCGTACATTTCGAACGAATCTCTTTTCAATGTTTTATTTCGCAAAAGCGGCAATCGCTCACTTGAACGAGGGCGCAACCATCATCAATACGACGTCTATTACCGCTTATAAAGGAAATCCCGTGCTGATGGATTATTCGGCAACAAAGGGCGGCATTGTCTCCTTTACCCGCTCACTTTCCCAGAACAAGGAAATCTTAGCCAAAGGCATTCGCGTCAATGCTGTCGCTCCCGGGCCGATTTGGACACCGTTGATTCCCGCCACATTTCCTAATTCGGTAGTAAAAAAATTCGGTCAGGACACTCCAATGAAAAGGGCCGGGCAGCCGAGCGAATGTGCGCCTGCCTATGTCTATCTTGCTTCGGGCGACTCCTCTTATGTCAGCGGTCAAGTGCTGCACATAAACGGCGGTCAAGTCGTTAACGGCTGAAAAATGAATCTAAAGAAAGAAGCAAAAATCGACGGACCGTTCCGTCGATTTTTTGCGGTTCAATTTTTTGGGTTAAGTTCTTGCCAAGGCATTCAGATCGTGTTAAGATAGGTAACGCCGTAAATAGTTAATAAAGTTAATTATTTATATGGTTGAAGAAATATGTCACATTCTGTAGACAAACTCTAATAAGAGACGCGAGGTGATTGTCTTTTTAATATAAGGATGGAAGTGCTGATGATAGACAGGATTTAAAAGAAGGGGGATACAAAAATATGGGTAATTTTACTCGTTTGCTCATTATTAATATTATTGTCATCATTGTGCTAATCGGCGGGGGCGCTCTCGGTTACTATTATTACAATCAGGCCACAAATTACGTGAAAACCGATAACGCAATGGTCAGCGGCCAAACAATTTCGATTGCTGCGCCGGCATCAGGAAAACTGGTGACCTGGTACGGGGACCAAGGTAAAAAATTTAACAAGGATGACACGGTCGGCAAAGTGGCCACGCAGGGAACGGATGGCAGAGTCACCAATGTGGCGATTAAAATGCCGCAATCCGGCACGATCGCCCAAAACAATGTTGTACAAAATAGCTTTACGGCAGCGGGAACACAGCTGGCTCAGGCTTTTGATCTCAGTCATCTCTATGTAACGGCCAATATTGATGAAACAGATATGGACAATGTAGACTGGACAAAAAGTGGATATTTACATCGATGCTTTTCCGGGCACAAAATTTACCGGCAAAGTCAAACAAATCGGTTCGGCGACAGCCGCAACTTTCTCACTGCTGTCAAGTTCAAACAGCAATGGAAATTATACAAAGGTCACCCAAGTTATCCCGGTTAAAATTTCTTTGGACAGCTATAAAGGCGACAAAGTTGTTCCAGGCATGAACGTTACGGTTAAGATCCACATTTGATTAAGAAAGGAGGGATCTTATGACACCGTTCCTTTCAATTTATATAGCACTGGCGGTCGTTTTTTTCTTATTATTTTAAATGTGTTTCTGCACCGGCGGCGAATGAAAAAGGCACAGCGCGAACAAGCGAGCGACCGTGCTTTTAGCAGCCGAAACGGTCAGCCGTCCATGTCGCAAGCGGCTTTGGAGGAGAATGAAGAAGCCAAACAACCTGAAGCTTCTTCACTGCTTCCTGAGGAAAGAAAACCTTCAATACAAGAAACAGACAGACGAAGTCAAGAAAGAAGAAAAATCAAAGCGCCACCATGACGTGACGGAGGGCGACATTAGGCCGCTGCCGATCATTGGCGTGCTGATACTGGGCGCCTTTGTTTCGCTTCTGAATCAAACGTTGATGAATGTCGCACTGCCCAAGATTATGACCGATCTCAATATTTCAACAAGCACGGCACAATGGATTACAACCGGGTATATGCTAGTCAACGGCGTATTGATTCCGATCACGGCGTTTTTGATGGAGACCTTTTCAACACGGAAACTATTCATTACGGCAGTGGGGCTGTTCTCACTCGGGACACTCGTCTGTGCCTTATCACCCGGCTTTACGATGCTGATGGTCGGACGGGTCATTCAGGCAGCGGGCGCCGGCATTATCATGCCGCTCATGACCAACGTCTTTCTCACGATTTTTCCGCCTGAAAAGCGCGGCATGGCCATGGGGCTGATGGGAGTGGCGATGATTTTTGCGCCGGCAGTCGGCCCGACGCTCTCAGGTTATATTGTTGAACATTACTCGTGGCGGGTTTTGTTCTGGATTGTCCTGCCGTTCGGTATTTTAGATATTCTGCTGGCTCTATCATTCTTAAAGAATGTGGGCAGGCGTTCGTTTCCGAAGCTCGATTTGTTAGGTGTCATTCTGTCAACGATCGGGTTCGGCGGTATTCTGTATGCCTTCAGCGAAGCCGGCAATAACGGCTGGGATAGTGCAAAAGTAATGGTGACGCTCATTGTCGGGCTGATTGCTCTTGTCTTTTTCGTTTGGCGAGAGTTCACAACAGAGGCGCCGCTGCTGGAAATACGCGTGTTTAAATACAGCATTTTTACATTTACAACGATTATCAATGTTTTGATCACGATGGCGATGTTTGCCGCGATGATTTTGCTGCCTGTCTATCTGCAAAATATCAGGGGATTCACACCGCTGCAATCCGGCTTGCTGCTTTTGCCGGGTGCGATCTTAATGGGGATCATGTCGCCGATTACCGGCATGTTATTTGACCGAATGGGATCGAGACCGCTGGCGATTCTCGGACTTATCATCACGGTCGTGACCACATGGGATTTTGGTCATTTGACCGATGCGACGACTTATGTGCACATTATGATGATTTATTCCGCGCGGATGTTCGGCATGTCGCTGCTGATGATGCCGATCATGACGGAAGGACTGAATGACTTGCCGCGCAGGTTGAACAGCCACGGGACGGCGATGTCCAACACGATGCGCCAAGTGGCCGGCTCTCTCGGTACGGCATTTCTTGTCACGGTCATGACGAACCGGACAACGTTCCATGTGGGAGATTATGCCAATCAGTTAACAACCAGCAATCCGACTTTTGTCAGCCATTTAGGCTCCGCCGCAAGTGCCCTGGAGGCCAGCGGGCACCTGCAAACCGGTGCCGGGCGGACTTATGTGACCCAGGCGCTGTTTGCCAAGGTGGAACAGATGGCCACGATCCAGGGAATCAATGATGCGTTTATTGTCGCAACAGGGATGACCGTTGTCGCGCTCATCTTGTCCTTCTTTATTAAACGGGCAACGCCGTCCAGGCGGAAAAGAAAGACAGCCGAAGTGCAAAATGCGGAACCGGCAACTGAACAATAAAGAATGAAAAAGGAAGGAACGCCTCCTTCCTTTTTCTTCAATATGATAAAATAAAAAAAGAAGTGATCTTGCCCCAGAAAAGGGTGGTTTTAGAATGAAGTTAACTGAAAGAGAGATACAAATTCTTAAGCTGGAAAGGATGCTGGCCGTTCAATTCCGGCGATTTAAACAAGAGATCAATGCTTTGCACGGCGACAAATTAACTGGGCATGAATATATGGTCTTACGGATCCTGTCGCAAAACCAGCCGCAGATGATGTCACAGTTAGCCAAAGACTTCGGTGTGACGGCGAGCTACGCGACGATGGTTGTCGATAAACTGCTGCAAAAAGGGTATGTCAATCGTGAACGTTCAAAGAAAGATCGCCGGATCGTCGAGTTGACAGTGCTGAAAGCGGAGAATCGGTTCTAAAAGAATTGAATCAAATCAGGAAAGATTATATGCTTAAAACCTTTGGAAATTTAACGGACGACGAACTGAAAACGCTTAACTTCCTAGTATCCAAGTTAATTTAAGTAAAAAAGCACCTGTACAATCAGTCGACGCAGGTGTTTTTTTTTACGTCTCGGGTATATTGTTTTGATTTTTAGAACAACCTTTGAATTAGGAGTTTTTTTTCATTTATTTTTAAGGTGATATCAATATCATTTAGGGTATAATGATGTGAGAGGTGGAGGAAATGAAACAAGTGAGAAAAGCGATCATACCTGCTGCCGGTTTGGGCACGCGATTTTTGCCGGCAACGAAAGCGATGCCGAAAGAAATGCTGCCGATTGTCGATAAACCGACGATCCAATATATAGTGGAAGAAGCCGTAAATTCAGGTATTGAGGACATCATCATTGTCACCGGCAAAGGGAAAAGAGCGATTGAAGATCACTTTGACACAATGCCTTTGAGCTGGAAGACAATTTGATTAAAAAACACAAATATGATTTGCTGGAAAAAGTGCGCCAGCCTTCGAAAGTGGATATTCATTATATCCGCCAAAAAGAGCCGAAAGGTTTGGGACACGCTATCTGGTGTGCGAGAAAATTCATCGGTGAGGAACCTTTTGCTGTTTTGCTTGGCGATGATATCATTCAGGCAGACACGCCATGCTTAAAACAAATGATCGACGTGTTCAATGACGTGCAATCCAGTGTGATTGCGGTTATGGAGGTGCCTGAGAATGAAACGAACCGCTACGGCATCATCGATCCGCTTGCCCAAAAAGGCAGAATATACGACGTCAAAGGATTCGTTGAAAAACCAAATGTTGAAGATGCTCCGTCAAATGTTGCCATTATCGGACGTTATATTTTGACGCCGGAAATTTTCCGCTTTCTTGATTTGCAGCAGGTCGGTTCCGGCGGTGAAATTCAGCTGACAGATGCCATCGCCAAGCTCAATGAGATTCAAAAGGTGTATGCCTATGAATTTGAGGGCAAACGCTATGATGTCGGCGAAAAATTCGGCTTTATCAAGTCGACGATTGAGATGGCGCTTTCCCGGGATGATCTGCGAGACACAATGGTTCACTATCTGCAGAATTTGCAGGAGGAACTGCGGAAGCATCTGGTATAATTTAAAATCAGAAATGGTTCAGGCACATGGCTGCTAAAAGGTCATGTGCCTGTTAATTTTTCGACTAATCAAATTAAAACGAGATGGATACTTTCCATCTCGTTTTTAACAAAACCTGTATAATCCTGAAACTATATAAATCTTTATCCCGCATTAACGGGCAGTAAGACGATCGCCTCAAGGCTTCAATGAATTCGTAGAAGCATAGGTGGGAAACAACTGCCCGTAAATGTCCGATTGGTTCAACTAACAATCAGTGGGGATGGAAGAAAGATCCCACTGATTGAAGTTTCACTTTATAAGCAGACTTTTTTATAGAACATATCATCGCCTTTTTGCTATAAGCAATGTAATCAAATTCTTTTTCATTTATCTTGCGGCCATTGATGAAATCAGTCATACCACTGATTAGGCCTTTAATTGAATTGTCAACAATAAGGCCATAGCCTCCTTCGATGACGCTTCGTGAACCAGGAATATTCGTGACAATAATAGGTTTTCCTAAAATAAGGGCCTCTAATAGAACCATTGGCTGTCCTTCATGATTAGAGGAAAGAACAAAACAATCACATAAATCCAGTAAAGCATATGGATTTCCAATTTGACCAGTGAAAATTACTTTATCTTCCAAATTCAACTTTTTAATCAAAGCTTCTAGTTGGCTCCTTAGGACCCCTTCGCCTACTAGATAAAGTTTTATATTTTTGTTAACTTTAATGATCTCTGAAAAGGCGTAAATTAGTTTTTCCTGGTCTTTTTCAGGTTCCAGCCGGCCAATATTAATAAAGTTTATATTTTCTTTTCTTGGCAATTCAAAGCCTTTAATTTCCACATTGGATGTTGTATAGGCATTGGTCGACAAAAGATAAGTCTGTCCGTGATAATCCATTATTTCTTTTTTATCTTTTAATCGCAGTGCTTGTTTGTAATTAATATTATTGATAACAAAATCCATCTTTGTTTCATAATCATCAATGAAGTTCTTAAAGCTTTTAATGTTTTGATTCTTTGTTAATTCGGATACTGAGATGATTTTATCAAAATAATTATAGAGTGAAAAAAACAACCTTTAATTTTTTCCGGTGCGGGTATTTTCCGTTTACTTTTTTGTTGGCTTGTTCGATCATATCATTATGAAGATAGATGCTTTTCTTTTTTTAAATCACCAAATGCAAACAGTGATGACCAAAAAGGACTGTAGCCACTAAAATCAATGCCTATATCAAATGATGCTTGCCCTGTCAGGCGCCTGAATTCTCTTCGGTACATGTCGGCAGGGAGCTCTTTCTTCATAAAACCGGTGTAAGCACCTCTTCTTAAAATAAGTTATGCTTGTACCACTCGGATAACATTGCGTTCCATGTGCCTACTCGATACAAAATTTTAACATGTTGATTCAGTTTTTCTAGATGTGCCCATTTCTCTTTTCTGGTATCATTCCCATAATCAACGACTGTTACATCATATTTGTTATAATCAATGTTATTTAAAAGATTAGTCACTGAGCTGGTTATTCCATTATTATAAAATCCACCTGCATAGATGAGTATTTTTGTTTTATTTGTTTCAACTTTAAAACAATCTTCGGACGCTTTTCCTTCAAATACGATTTCAACAAATCGTTCGGTGGCTTTTCCATCATCATGATAACAAAAGCGTTGAATAAATGCCTCGTAACGGTTGTGATACTTTTGTCGTACATTGTCTATTTCGTTTATACTCTGAATGACATTTTCCATGTTCATACACAGGGGACCGGGAAGATCCTTCATATCTATATACATGCCTCGATTTTCCTCATATTCCCTAAAATCATAAGCGTAATAAATGATTGGTTTTCTTGATGAGAGAAAATCAAAGAAAATACTGGAATAATCCGTTATCAAGATATCAACAATCGATAACACTTCATTTGTGTCGATATTATTCGGTACACATAAATGTTCCAAACCTTTTTCTTCAAAGAATTGGTAAGCGTAGTAGTGGGACTTAAGAAGAACAATGTACTCTTCACTAACATTTTCCTGGATTTGTCTCATCTCATTTAACAGCTGTTGACTCATGTCATCCATACTGGATAATTTTCCTCTCCATGTGGGAGCGTATAAGATAACTTTTTTTCCAGCCGGAACCGATAATGTTTTTCGAATTTTTTCTTTATCAGCTTTAAACATTAAATCGATTCTTGGATACCCGGTGTCCAGGACATGTCCGCTAAAAATACTATATACATCATGTGATTTCAATAATGTCTCATAACAAAACTTATTTTTGGTTGACTAAATAGTCAGTGTACAGAAAATTATGCTGGATGTTTCGGTGATCAGTCAGGCCGCGGTTTTTTATGTCAACACCCATCGTTTTTAACGGGGTGCCATGCCATATATTAGCATAGATCTGTTCTTTTCTTTTTTTTTTGAAAATAGTATGGGAATGTTGTATCATTAATCAAATATTTGGCAGTCGCTAGGTATTTATTATACTGCTTGCTTCGCGGTTCAACAAAATATATATTAGACTTATTTTGATATTCCGATGGGACAACTGATTTATCATTAATGGCCCAAACATGTGTAAATGATCGATATTTTGGATTCTTAATTAAATATTTAAAGACTGCATAGGGATTACCAGTCATACTTTGTCCATGATACGCTTCGTAAAGAATCGTGTTATTTCTAATCTTTTTTTTACTTAAGTACTTTGTATAAGAAGCTCGCATGCGAAATTCTTTATCATTTCTATACCTCTTTAGAGGATCTAAAATAAACTTAATTTTTCTTTTTAAAATTTTAGCTTTTTTTTTCTTCTTCATCAATGTTCCTCCACAAGCATTTTAGATAGATGGCAGTAAAACAACCGACCTTCTTGCACAAAGACTATTCTATATCAAGTTCTTAAAAAAATAAATTCTTTTTAAGAAGACTCTAATCCAATTTAAAGGATAAGCATCTAATAATGGAATAAAATAATCATCATAATATATGGAAAAACTTTTGTAGGTCAAGTCTTTTTTTATGTGTAAATTCACCTTAGCTAAGATAGAGTGATTATCCTGGATAAAGAGTTGTTACGTTACTCGAACGATCAGGTGATTTTGGCTGTTTGGCCCTCCATTCAAAATAGTCTTCCATTTTCAGATAGTGGCGTCCTTCTATCCATTTTTCGTCCTTCTCCATGAGAACAGAGCCCATCAGACGAATCACAGATTGGCGGTTAGGGAAAATACGGATAACCCGTTCCCGACGGCGAAATTCCTCATTGAGCCGTTCCATCCCGTTAGTTGTCCGGAGGCGACGTCGATAGGGTTCTGGTAGAGGAAGCACCGCCGTCACGTCATCAAAGGCATCCTCCACAAGCTCCGTCACTTTTGGTGCTTTGTCCTGATAATCCTTTAGAAAAGCATTAAGCAAGGTTCGAGCGACTTCCAGATTCGGCGCATAGAGAATCGCCTTCACTTGTTCGGTTCCTTCGCTTTTGAGAGCTTTTGGCAACCGATCATGGACATTGCGCAGGAAGTGAGCCTGACACCGCTGCCAAGTAGCCCCTTGAAACGCTTTTTGAACCGCACTCACGAGACCGCCGTGGTCATCGCTGATCACCATGTCAACGCCTTTTAGACCGCGTGATTTCAGCCAGTCAAAATAATTTTTCCAGGCGTCGGTGCTTTCGCTGTCATCGATTTTCAGACCTAGAATCGTTCGGTATCCTTTGTCGTTGATACCGTAGCTGATCAGCACGCCACAGGAGCGGACACGCCCGTTTTCTCGTACCTTCGTATAAACCGCATCAACGAATAGGAACGGATAGTTGCCCCTCAAAGGACGGTTATTCCAGCCTTTAACCACTGGATCCAGCTGCCCGCAAAGATCCGATACAGTCGTTTTCGAAAAGTCTGTGCCACAAAGCTCTTCAGTAATTTGACTTACGCGACGTGTGGAGACGCCGTTAATAACCATCTCCATTAGGGATAGAACCAGCGCCTGCTCACTGCGCTGGTAACGCTTAAAGAGATCAGTAGAAAAATGGCCATTACGCAGGCGGGGAACATTGAGTGAAAGAGTACCCACGCGCGTCTTGAGTTGACGGGGATACGAGCCGTTACGGTAGTCCGTCCGTGCCTCACTGCGTTCGTACTTTTCGGCGCTCACCTGCTCGCCGGCCTGTGCTTTTAAAACTTGATTTAAAATCGTCTCCAAAAGGATATTCATGCCCGATTCTTTAGAATTACCAAGAAATAATTGATGCAAAAGTTGCTCATCTAGAGTAATCTGTAATTGAGTCATCCCGAAATCTCTCCTTTAGAATTGGTTTGGTTAACTCTATTCTAACTAAGATGACGGGCTCTGGCTCATTTTCTATGAAAAAAATGAAAGAGACGAGTAAATAAAATCCTGCTGTTTTTCTGGAGGGGGCTGGCCAGCCCCCTCCAGAAAAACAGAAACCCGGTCTAACATTTTCTCATATTCAGATAACCCTTTTTACACAATTATACTGGCTCAACTCTTTTGTATCTCTTGAATACATAAAGAGTCTTCGTATTTTATTTTTTTTTTTACATGGGTTTATATTAGGTTTATATTATATGGGATGTGACAGATTGTGTTATTAAAACGTGGAATGATCGGTCTTTTTAATATCATTTTTTTGCACTGTGTTTTTGTGCCGTATTCATGCTGAGTTTTTCATTTCCTCAGCTTATTAAAATTTATACACACCCTTTTGGTATCTCACTCTCTCTTTTTTTGTTGTTTGCGATTATAGTTGTCATGTTTTATATTGCGTTTTATCGTTTTCTGTCTCTGTTAACGAGTTTTTGGCTGAGAAATATTACTGCTTTTATGGTTATCATCATCGTGTTATTAGAAATAGCGATCATTGTCTTGTTTCATACTATTATGCCTCCGGTTGAGGATGGCGGGCATACTTATATTGAAGCATTATATCTGTTAAAACACCATCATAGTTCGGACAATATTTATTTTCAAGTGTATCCGAATAATATTCCAATTACCATTCTCAGATATTGGCTTTATCGGTTCTTTTCACTAGTCAGCGTTTCTAATTATATGTTTATTGATAAAACGACTTGTGCTGCGGTATTAAGCGTGTGCATCTTTTTTTCTTGGAAGCTTGTCATCAAACTTTTTGATTTGAGAATGGGGATTATTTTTCTTTTGATGACCGCAACCTGCTTTCCTTATTTTTTTTACATCATATATTTTTACACCGATACGATCGCGCTTATGTTTCCTGTCATTTGCCTCTATTTTTGGTATTTATATCAACAGTCAAAAAAGATAAGATATCTTTTACTTCTGAGTGTGCCTTTTTGGGAATTGGTTGTCAAATCCGTCCCAATTTGATACTGTTTTTGCCTGCTCTTGCCATTTATATGTGTTTTATTTTAAAGTTTAAAAAAGTGATGTTTAATTTAATGATCATTCTTATCGCTTTTTTGGGCATTAATCTTTCTGCTAATGCTTATTACAAACATCTTGGGTTTACTCAAAATAATATGTTCAAAATGCCGAGTACTCACTGGATAATGATGGGGTTGTCCAAAAATGGAGGATACAATAATTACGATTACGCATTAACGAGAGTCCAGCCTAATCAGCAGGCTAAAAAGCAAGCAGATTTTAGTGAAATCGAAAAAAGAATTAAAGAAAAAAAAGGACCTGGATTAATTTATTTATGGGGAGTAAAAACAGCCCGTACATGGGCCGTGGGAACACGTGGATATTATTGGTATGCGTACATTTCAAATACGCGTACGTTAATTTATGAATATTTATTTTCTCACCAAAAGCAATTGATGTTGTTTATTTCAGATTTTTCATATCGTCAATATTTTTTTTCTTAATGATTTCAGTTATAAACTTTTTTAGAACAAGAACGATTAATCTTAACTTATTCATTCAAATTTGTTTGTTCGGTAATTTTGTGTTTTATGTTTTTTTTTTTGGGAGGCTGAGCCGAGGTACATATTGCTTTTTACACCGTTTATGATACTGGGAGCTGTTTTCGGGCTGGAAGAGTTAATGAAGATAGCTGATTTAAGAAGAACAGGAAAGACAAAAGTTATCGTTGAAATATGGTCGCGAATTGTTCTCTCTATTTGTTTACTGCTCAGTGTGTTACTGTGCGCAATATTGAGCTATCAGGAGGACACTCAAACTAAAATCGCATATAAACAATATTCTGTGAATCAGTTTTATCAAACCGGCGGTGCGACCGTAACAGTGAATAAGCAAAATTCAATTGAACAAACATTTAAGGCACAATTTGCATTTAATCGTATATTAATTGGAATACAAAAAAAAAAAGAGTGGAAATGGAACTTACAAATTTTCAATTTCTGAATTGGGATCAAATAAAAAGGTGTTTGAAAAATTGGTGGGGACGAAAAATATTAAACCTAGGCATTATTTAACTCTTTCCTTGAAAAAGAGTATTCCGAAAAAAGCTAAAGATTATGTCATAACTGTTAGACAAGTGTCTGGAACTCCAGGATCGCGGTTAACATTTTCTCTTAATGGAAAAGGCTATGAATGGCGGGATCTCTATACGGACGGCTATTTTATAAGAAATACAAGAGCATTGAAAAACGAAGATTTACAGTTTAAAGTTTATCGTCTGTTGTACAAACCTTATATAAGTCAAAAAATGTATTTTACTCTTTTTTCAATACCTGTTTGTATGCTGCTTTTCTATACTATAATTTATTTTGTCGTTTCCAAAAGAAAAATGATGAGAAAATCGTAAAAAAAAAAATAATCACAGACCTCAGACCTTGTTTTTAGTTTTTGAGGATTCGACTTCATGGAATGGAGAGACAACAAGGTGACGAATTTAAGGACCCTCTATTAGAAGTAATTGAAATCTGCAACCATTGGATTTATAATAATCAGGTGATTAAAGTAACTCGATATTGTCCTTTATAGAAAGGCAGACTTTTTTAGCATTTTGAAAGACGTGTAAAATGGACATGATAAAAGATAAAGATAAGGGATAAAATGGACGACTTGAAAAGCAAGGACCGCCGGTTCGGCTGAAAGCACCCTTTCATGTCGTCTGACAATGACTGAGGAGCGATTGTAATGAAAAAAGTTTTAACATATGGAACATTTGACTTGCTGCACTATGGACATATTAATTTATTAAGACGCGCAAAGGAATTGGGCGACTATCTGATTGTCGGTCTTTCGACGGATGAATTCAATGCCCTTAAACATAAAGAAGCCTATCATAGTTATGAAAACCGCAAATTGATTCTTGAAGCGATTCGCTATGTCGATAAAGTGATTCCTGAAAATACTGGGAACAAAAAATCGCTGATGTGCAAAATAATGACATTGATATCTTTGTCATGGGCGACGACTGGAAAGGAAAATTTGATTTCTTAAAAGAATATTGCGATGTCGTCTATTTGCCGCGTACAGTTGGTGTATCGACGACGAAGATTAAAAACGATCTTTTTTTTTTTCGGTAAAAAGGTGAAAAATGATCAGGGAATGGCTTGTTGATTTCTACCTTTTTTTATTCAAGATCCAGTTTGGTTTATGCCAACTATTTTTTCATTAAAAGAGAAGATCACGTTTGTCGTTTCTTATAGTGAGAACAGCAAATATGTCTATGAAGAAATGCAGCGCGAGCATCTAAAGGCTGACGTTGTTTTTCTATGCAGAGGAAACTGTATCAAAACATTTCAAAACAGCGGACGAAAGGCGATTCCGTTCGAAACAATGAATCTTTTTTACATGTTCCGTGCCTGTTTTCATTTGGCAACATCAAAAGTGGTGGTCGTCGATAATTATTTTGGCTTTTTAGCTGCGGTTCATTTTAAGAAGCAGGTTGAATGCATTCAATTGTGGCATGCTGCCGGCGCATTCAAAACATTCGGTCTCCAGGATCATTCGATAGCGGCAAGAACGAAGCAGGCGCGCGAGCGATTTATGAAGGTTTATCAACAATTTGACAAAGTGGCTGTCGGTTCAGATATCATGGCGGAAATATTTAAAATAGCATTCGGATTATCCGAAGCCAATATCCTCCGCACCGGTATTCCTCGAACCGATCTTTTTTATGATAACCGTGAAAGAAAAAGAATCGCCAGTGATTTTAAAAGGAAATTTAAAAACAAAAAAAAATTCTTTATGCGCCGACTTTTCGAGATGGTCATTTAGATGATTTCCGGCTGCCTCTGAATCTGTCTTTATTGAAGGAAAAGCTTTCGAATGATTTTGTGATTTTATTAAGACTGCACCCGGCCGTCCATTCAGCTTTAAAAGTTGATCAGTCGGATTTTGTGTTTGATTATTCAGCGTGGCCGAATATTAACGAGCTGTTACTAGTGGCCGATGTACTTGTGACCGACTATTCTTCAACACCTTTTGAGTTTGCGCTGCTTAATCGCCCGATGATTTTTTTTGCCTATGATCTTGAAGAATATCAGGATCAAAGAGGATTATGGGGCGATTATGCCAATCTTGTACCCGGGCCGATAGTAAGGACAACGGAGGAAATGATTGCCTGCCTCCAAGGAAAAAACGCTTTCGATATGGATGAAATTAGTGATTTTTTTCTGCAAAGTGGAATAAATATTCCCTCGGAAATTCCAGCGAAAATGTGGTTAGGTACATCAGTAATCGTCTTTATTCAATTGAAAAAAACAAGTTTGTCACTGCAAACCATCAGGATGACGACAGTAATCAGGGATTTGAAAGGGGTAAGTGAGGACTGTGGAAACCAAAGATTGGGCAACAAGAGCGATAAAACCACGTCTCCAACAATATGCATGCGATCAAGACAGACAGATTATTTCTGACTTTAAGCATTAGGACTGTATCAAACATGGTGCGTGACAGCTTTAAGCTGATACTGAGAGAAAGCACGGCAAAAAAAGAATATACATATTCCCTTAAATCATCATTTGACGAAAACCGTGAGCCGCGTTTAAAAGCAGCCATAGATTTTCAAGACTTAGCAGCACAACTTGTCGTTGGTGACGAATGGGAATGCTATGTGGGAACAGAGTTTCGGGACGGCAGACGAATCGCTCTACCACTGACTGAAAACAAGCAGGAATTGTTTCTTTTCAGTTTTTACCATGCTCTATCCGATAAAATGATTGTTCCATTTTTTAATAAAAACAAGCAGCTTGGCTTTAAAGTGCAGAAAGTTCAAGCTCTTGCCAAAGTCGAAAAAGTGGATTTGGGAAAAACCGGTGTGCTGGACATTGAAGGCTACGCCATTTTTCCTGTAGAAGATGTTCTCTCAACGAACTCGGTTGAAAAGAAAAGAAACTTCTTTTGTTGAATCAAAATAACGAAATGATCCACGAATATAAAGCTGATAATGTCAGGCGAGACGATTTGACAGAAATAGCGAAACAGATCGGCAAAAATTATGATTGGGCCGGCTTTTCTGCACAGCTTGATTTAAGTATATTGGACGATGAACAACTGGAAAGTGACGATACGGCATTTCATTTTGAACTCCAAATTGTTTATTTGAGAAATGGACTGCTGCATTCGGAAAAATCGGCGCCTTTATTAGTTCCGAAAGCTTTCAAAATACAGCAGCGCATGATTAAATCCCATGACCGAAGAAATAAAATAGCAGTGAAGCAGGACAAAAATAACACACTTGTTTTTTCTGCAGAGGATTATCACTTGATCAAGGAAATGAAGAAAACGGCCAAACGAGCCGTTTTCAGAGTAAAACGCAACCGCTGGGTGCATAAGGGTTACAAAGTTCTTTTCCTAATGGCCAGCCATTTACCGGTTAAAAAGAATTTAATTGTGTTCGAAAGTTTTCTTGGCAAGCAGTACAGCTGTAATCCGAGAGCCATTTACGAATATATGAAAGAGCATCATCTGCAGTTTAATATGGTATGGAGCGCGGACGGCAGGTTTTTAAAACAATTTTACAAACCGGGATATCGTTTACGCTAAACGCTTTTCGCTCCGCTGGCTGTTTCTGATGGCGCGGGCGCATTATTGGGTGGTCAACAGCCGTCTGCCGCTTTGGATCCCCAAGCCGAAACATACCGTCTATTTGCAAACATGGCATGGCACGCCTTTAAAGCGTTTGGCAACGGATATGGACGAAGTGCATATGCCGGGGACAAATACGGAGAAATATAAAGCAAACTTTTGCAAGGAAGCGAGCAAATGGGATTATCTGGTTTCGCCAAACACTTATTCATCAGAAATTTTTGCCAGAGCCTTTCAATTTAACAAGCAAATGATTGAATCCGGCTATCCTCGCAATGATTACCTGCATCTGTCCAATAATGACGAAGAGATCAAACGTTTGAAAATAAAATGCGGCCTGCCGCTGGATAAAAAGGTGATTCTTTATGCGCCGACATGGCGTGATGATCAATTTTATGCAAAAGGAAAATACAAATTTGATTTAGATCTGGATCTGAATCTGTTAAAAGAAAAAAATTGGGCAGCGACTATTGCCTCGTCATGCGGATGCATTACCTTGTCGCGGAAAATTTTGATTTGTCACCTTATAAAGGATTTGCTTTTGATTTTTCTAAACATGAAGATATTCGTGAACTCTACCTGATCGCTGATCTGCTGATTACGGATTATTCTTCGGTTTTCTTTGATTATGCCAATCTGAAGCGGCCGATGATCTTCTTTGTCTATGATATCGACAGCTATCGCGATAAGTTGCGCGGTTTTTATTTTGACTTTGAAAGCAAGGCGCCGGGGCCGCTCGTTAAAACGACGACTGAGGTGATTGAAGCGGTACATGATATCGAAAAATCAGGCTTTAAAGTGCCGCCACACATTTGAAGAGATTTATAATAAATTTTTTTTTTATTTGGAAACCGGACATTCATCTGAAAAAGTAGTGGATCAGGTATTTTTTAAAGACAAACAAAACTGATCAACCTATTATCCCGCAGGGCAGTAAGACTTCCACCTCAAGGCTTCAATGAATTTGAAGAAGGTAGGTTAGAGATAACTGACCGTAAAAGCCTGGTCTCAGGTACACAGACTAAAGGCGCCACATCCTGTGGCGACATCTGTGTGCCCCACATCCTGCGGGCAAGAGCTAACAATCAGTGGTGATGGAAGAACCCCCCCCCTGATTGAAGTTTCACTTTATCGGTTGTTGTCAACATTTGACCGATTGCTTATAATGGCTTTGTGGCATTTCAGAAAAACGAGTCCGCTTTCCCTAATTTTTTTTTAAATATTGATTATCTACTGTAGGAAGGACCATTGACTGGATGAAATCTGCGATAAAGGTTTTAAAAGAAGAAATTGATAGTTTTTATTTAATCAGGCAGGCGTTTATTTATATGAGATGAAAAGTGCCAATAGGAATAACTATCTTGGAATGCTTTGGGAAGTTATCAATCCGATGATTCAAATCACCATTTATTGGTTCGTTTTTGGCTATGGAATCCGGCGCAATACACCGGTGACGATGGACGCCCACCATCAGGTTGAATTTCTTCCTTGGATGCTTGCGGGGATCGTTGTCTGGTTTTTTATCAACCCGAGTATTCTGCAGGGATCGAAATCGATTTATCAAAGGATCCGCTTTATTGCCAAAATGAGCTTTCCAATGAGCGCCATTCCCGCCTATGTGATTATGGCTAAATTTTATCAGCATTTGGCGCTCGTCGTCATTATCACTATTATTCTACAATTTACCGGTTTTCCGATCTCGGTCTATATCATTCAGCTGCCTTATTATATGTTTGCGACTTTTGCGCTGTTGTTATCCATTTCTCTCATTACGTCAACGCTTTCAACAATCATTCGTGATGTTCAAATGATTGTGCAGTCAGTCGATCATCATGCGAGTGATGATTTTATTTGACACCATTTTTGTGGACACCCAATCGTTTGCCCCATTTTATCCAAGAAGTGATGGCACTCAATCCGCTTTACTATTTGGCAGAAGGATACCGTTCGGCGCTTCTCGGAACGTCTTGGTATGCCTTGAATCAGCTTAGCTATACGGTTTATTTTTGGATTGTCGTTATTGTGCTATTCATGTTCGGAGCAAAGGTGCATTTGAAATTCAGGGATCACTTTATCGACTATTTATAATGGATGTGTAAACGATGGCAAAATCAGTGATTGTAAACAATATTACAAAAAAATATAAAATGTACGCTAAGACGAGCGATAAAATACGGGATATTTTTTCTTTGCAAGGTTACGGCGAGGATTTCTATGCCTTGCAAAACGTTAGTTTTGAAGCGGAAGAGGGAGACGTTATTGGTATTGTCGGAGTCAACGGTTCAGGAAAATCCACATTATCCAATATTATTTCCGGTGTCATTCCGCCGACAGCAGGAACGGTCGAAACAAAAGGGCAAGCTTCGCTGATTGCGATTGCTTCCGGTTTGAACAACCAATTGACCGGACTTGAAAATATTGAATTGAAATGCTTAATGCTCGGCTTCAGCAAGAAGGAGATACGAAAGCTGCTGCCGGATATCATTGAATTTGCTGACATTGGCAAGTTTATTGGACAACCGGTCAAGACATATTCAAGCGGAATGAAATCGCGGCTGGGCTTTGCCATTTCTGTGCATATTGATCCGGATATTTTAGTTATCGATGAGGCACTGTCAGTCGGTGACCAGACATTTGCCGACAAGTGTCTGGCAAAGATGAATGAATTCAAGGCAAAAGGAAAAACGATTTTCTTTATCAGTCATTCACTCGGGCAGGTGAAGAAGTTTTGTAAGAAAGCATTGTGGCTCGAATATGGCCGCTTAAAGGCATACGGTCCGATTGATGAAGTCATGCCTCAGTATGAAGCTTTTTTTTTTGATTATAAGCATCTGACTAAGGAGCAGAGAATATTCATTCAGGCGGAAGCCCGGACGCATCAAAAAGAAGCATACAATGCGATCAATTATAAGGATGAGAGAAAGGATAAGTTAAAGTCTTTTTTTGGACAACTTTTTTGGATTGTTGCCAGCTGTTTAGCGCTGTTCTTTTCTGTGTATTACATGGTTGATCATCATCAATTAGGGATGCAGCCGCAGAAGCAAATCGCCACGGCGGCCGTTGTGGCTCAGGATCATATCAATTTAAGAAAAAGCAATGATATTTACAGTCCGGTTGTGGCTAAAGCGTCATACGGACAGTCTTTCGAGGTCCTGCAGTCCAAGGACGATGCCAGGCTCTCACTTCATTGGCTGGAAGTGAAGCTGCCGAACGGCCAAAAGGCATGGCTCAATGCCACCGATATCCGGACGATGAAGGTCAATCATAAGAAAAAAATGAGTCTGCTGCGAAATATTTTCGAAGCCGACGGGCTGCCCCATTCGATGACACCGATGGCGGAATGGTTTGGCAAGCCGCTCGATAAGGTTAAGCCCCATATTAAAGCTCAGCTGAAAAAAGGTCAGGATGCAGAGGGACGTCCTGTATTGGAAAATAACAAGCTCACCTTATCAAGCCGAAATGGCCGTCTTTCAAGTATTGAGATAAAGGGGATCGGCACAAGGGCCGAGACTTTCTTAAAGCAATTCGGCAGGCCGCTTCTTTTTAATGAGAAGCGGGGCGAATATGTGTATTTAGTTGGAAAAATGAAAATCGATGTCAAAGTTGATTTTCATCATCACGCCGTCAAATCTGTTATAGTGACAAAGGCGATATAATATGGAACCGGATAAAGATAAGAAGCATCAGCCTGATGATTGGATCAGGAGCCGGATGCTTTTTGTTTTTTTTTTTTACGAAATCCGCCTGTTTTTCTCCATTATTTCGACAATTTCCAAAAAAACAAGCCATCCTTTTTATAAAAGAGGACTACTTTTCTACAAAAAGTATAGTATTAGTGTAAGATGGTTTTATCTTTATTACATAGCATGGGTAGGATGGTGAGGAAGATGTACAAAATTTTAGTTCCGGTAGATGGCTCTGAACCCGCTGAACGCGCCTTAGATGAAGCGATTGATTTAGCTGAAGGAAAGGGACCCGATACTCTTGTAACTTTGCTTTATGTCAGTCCTTCGCCTATTTATTTTCCATATTATTCAATGGTCGGTCCTTCACTGGATGCGGATGTTAAAGAAGTGGAAGAAAAACAAGGCAATGAACTTTTAAATTCTTTAGTAAAGAAGATAGAAGGCAAAACGAAAGCTAAACTGGAAACCAAACATCTCTATGGCATTGCTGCACAGGAAATTGTCAATTATGCAGATGACACCAAAGTCAATATGATCGTCATGGGCAACCGCGGAATGGGTGCTTTTGGAAAAGTGATCCTTGGCAGTGTCAGCAGCAAGGTGCTGCATCTGGCAGAATGTCCGGTTGTTATCGTTATCGTTAAATAATCGAAAATAAGCTGGCTCTTGGAACGGCTCGTTCGTTTCAAGGGTCTTTTTTTATTTAGCGGAAAAGCCCACTAAGCTATTTCGACATTTTTTTGCTTTTTTAAAAAAAAATGTGTAAAAAGACTTGAAAGTCAAAGAAGGTCAGATTATAATAAAGTCACAAGGTCAAAGATAGTCAAAGTCAAACGAATCACATGATTGACTGCTTGGGCCAATTTAATAAATGAAATAGGAGGCATTGCGAATGCTCTGCAACAATTGTAATGTTAATCCTGCAATGATTGAAATGAACATTATTGTAAATGGAGAACAAAAACATCTGCACTTATGCAAGGAATGCTACAATAAAATGAAAAATGAAATGAAAATCCCATCTTTCTTCTCAGGCGGATCGCCATTTGATGACTTATTCAACAGCTTCATGCAACCGTCCTTTTCGTTCGGCGCAAATGAAGCTGAGCAAAACGGCATGAATGCTGAAGGTATGCCGCAGCAAGCAATGGGCGGACAAGGCGGCCGACGCGGCGGCTTTCTTGAACAATTCGGCCAAAATTTGACTGAAGCTGCACGCCAAGGTAAGATTGACCCGGTTATCGGCCGCGATCGCGAAGTACAACTGGTCATCGAAACTTTGAACCGGCGCAACAAAAACAACCCGGTGCTCATCGGTGAACCCGGGGTAGGGAAAACGGCGATTGCCGAAGGCCTGGCGCTGAAGATTGTTGAAGGTCAGGTGCCGGCCAAACTGGCGAACAAAGAAATTTATTTGATTGATGTTTCGTCTCTGGTTGCCGGCACCGGAATCCGCGGCCAATTCGAGCAACGGATGAAACAGCTGATGACTGAACTGGAAAAAAGAAAAAATGTAATTGTCTTTATTGATGAAGTACACTTACTCGTCGGTGCGGGATCTGCGGAAGGCTCAATGGATGCCGGCAACATTTTGAAACCGGCGCTTGCCCGCGGTGAACTGCAAATTATCGGCGCGACGACGACGCTGAAAGAATATCGGACTATTGAAAAGGATGCAGCTCTTGAACGCCGTTTCCAACCGATTATTGTCAACGAGCCGACTCAAACGGAAGCGATTGATATTCTGAAAGGCCTGCAACCTAAATATGAGGAATATCATCACGTTCACTATACGGATGACGCCATCAAGGCCTGTGTGGAATTGTCAAGCCGCTACATCCAAGACCGTTTTCTCCCTGACAAAGCGATCGATTTAATGGATGAAGCCGGTTCGAAAGTGAACTTGAATGTTACGCCGGTGGATACGGCAAGTGTCAAAGCTCGTTTGGAAAAAGTCTCAGCAGCCAAAGCGGCAGCGACGAAACAAGAAAAACTATGAACAAGCGGCTAAACTTCGCGATGAAGAAGCTGCTTTGAAAAAACAACTGGCGCAATTGGAAAAGATTAAAGCCAATGGGCCTGAACAAGCTGCGAAAGAAAATGAACCGGTTGTTGATGTCCCGTTGATTCAACAAATTGTTGATCACGGACGGGCATTCCGGTCGGCAAATTGCAAAGTGATGAACAAAATAAGATGAAGTATTTGGCTGAACGGCTGAATCAGAAAGTCATCGGCCAACAAGAAGCCGTCGAAAAAGTGGCGAGAGCAATCCGCCGCAACCGGACAGGATTCCGCAAATCGACGCGGCCAATCGGTTCGTTCCTGTTTGTCGGACCGACAGGTGTCGGCAAGACGGAACTCGCCAAGACGCTGGCTGAAGAAATGTTCGGTGACAGAGAGGCAATGATTCGCTTCGACATGAGCGAGTATATGGAAAAACACTCGGTCTCGAAACTCATCGGCTCGCCTCCGGGATATGTCGGCCATGAAGAAGCCGGTCAATTAACTGAAAAAGTTCGCCGCAAACCATACAGCATTATCCTGCTGGATGAAATTGAAAAAGCGCATCCGGATGTAATGCATATGTTTCTGCAAATCCTGGATGACGGCCGTTTGACGGACAGCCAAGGGCGGACAGACAGTCAGCTTCAAAGATACGGTGATCATTATGACAAGCAACGCCGGTGTCCAAAATAAGGCGGCATCGCTTGGATTTAATCAAAGTGATAACGAACAAAAAGAACAACAAGATGACTTGCTCGCCCAACTTAGCGGCTACTTCCGGCCTGAATTCTTGAACCGTTTTGATGCGATTATTAAATTTAACGCATTGACAAAGGAAAACCTGGTCGGCATCGTCAAATTAATGCTCGAAGACATTAAATCGGCCGCAGCAAAACAAGGGTTAACGCTTGAAATCACTGATAAAGCACAAGAAAAACTGGCCGAACTCGGCTACAATCCGGCATTCGGTGCCCGCCCGCTGCGCCGTGTGCTTGAAGAAAAAGTAGAAGACGGTATTTCCGACCTGCTTCTCGAAAATGATAAGGTCAAATTACTAACAGTCGACGTTGTCGGCGATGACGTAAAAGTCCTGGCAAAATAATCAATCTTGTTTAAAAAACGCTCCTCCTTGAGACGGGGGAGCTTTTTTTTTGATTGAAAATGAGCATCCATCATAGGTGCTCGCCGCATCACGTGAAACCGAGATGCCGGTTGTCCGTCGAAACGGCGCCGGGTAAACCGCCTAATCCGGCGGTTAAGTCGATTGCCGGGATGTTAGAGATCCAAGGGGATTTCTCTAAATTTAGTTGACATTTTCGCGCAAACATGACAAAATGATCTTAATCATTTATAAGAACACGCAATGATGGGATCAAGTAGCGGTTGTTTCCCTGTTGAAGAGAGCTGATGGACGGTGCGAATCAGCATAAAGACAGCGGCGAATTACTTCCCTGAGCTTCCCTTGTGAAACATGAGTAGCAGAGGACGGCTAAACCCGGCCGTTATCGAAATGAAGAGGCTGCGGCTGTTTAATTTTTTAATGCTGCAGTCAGAAGGATGGTACCGTGCGATAGCGCTCCTTTTTTAGGAGGGCTTTTTTTTTTTTTTGAAAAAAAAAATCTGGAAAAAATCAGCCGCACGCACGTAGGATGCCGTTTTGAAGAGAGGATGACAGAGATGGACATTATTGATGATTTGAAATATCGGGGCTTAATCAATCAAGTCACCGATGAGGAAGGGCTTCGTGAAGCGCTGAAGAAGCCGATTAAATTTTATTGCGGCTTCGATCCGACCGGTGACAGCCTGCATGTCGGCCACTTACTGATCATCGTGATCATGATGCGTTTGCAAAAAGCGGGTCATCATCCGATTGCACTGGTTGGGGGCGGAACCGGCTTGATCGGCGATCCAAGCGGCCGCTCAACGGAACGGCAGTTAAATGAACATGATGTTGTGGAAGGCTATGCTGACAGCATTCGCAGGCAATTATCCAGGTTCCTGGATTTTGAAGGCAACAAAGCGACGCTGGCCAATAACTACGACTGGCTGGGCAAACTGTCGATGATTGAGTTTTTGCGTGATGTCGGCAAACACTTTCCGCTTAATTATATGCTGACTAAAGATTCAGTGGCGTCAAGGCTCGATGCAGGCATTTCTTTTACGGAATTTTCCTACATGCTGCTGCAGTCATTTGACTATCTGAACCTTTATGAGAAAGAAGGCTGTCGTCTGGAAATCGGCGGCAGCGACCAATGGGGCAATATCACGGCCGGTCTCGAATTGATTCGCCGCACTGGTCATGAAGAACCTGCTTTCGGATTGACATTCCCGCTGATTACCAAAAGCGACGGCACGAAATTCGGAAAATCAAGCGGCGGGGCGATTTGGCTTGATCCGGAAAAAACAACACCCTATGAATGGTATCAATTCTGGATCAATGCCGCTGATAATGATGTCGTCAATTATCTAAAGTACTTTACATTCCTGCCAAAAGAAGAAATTGAAGCTTTGGCTGAAGAAGTGAAGGCTCATCCTGAACAACGCACAGCCCAAAAAAAAAAGACTGGCGGCCGAACTGACAATGCTCGTCCATGGTGAAAGAGCGCTTGAACAGGCCAAACATATATCTGAGGCGCTATTTAGCGGAAATTAAGCCGGCTAACTGCCGAAGAAATCAAGCAAGGGTTTAAAGACGTGCCGACTTACAAGGCTGCTTCGGATGATCCAATAGAATTGATTGAACTGATCGCAGCGGCAGGCATCGTGCCGTCTAAACGCCAGGCGCGGGAAGATATCCAGAACGGGGCTATTTACATTAACGGTGTACGGCAAACCGATCTGCACCATATCATTTCAGATAGTGAGCGGATCGAGGGGCAGTTTACCATTATTCGGCGCGGCAAAAAGAAATATACACTTATTGAGTATTGAAAATCGCTCATTATCTTTTAAGAAGGATAAAGAGAAACGAAATTGGGCAAACGTAAAAAATGTAACCATTAAATATTTTTTAAAACCAAGACAGGAAAAAAAAAACGGGGCGTTTCGGGGCTTTTATCCCGCATTAACGGGCAGTAAGACTCCCACCTCCAGGTTTCATCAATGAAATTCGAAGAAGTATAGGTGGGAGACAACTGCCCGTAAGCGCCCGATCTTAGGAACACAGACTAAAGGCGTCACATCCTGTGGCAACGTCTGTGTGACCCACATCTTGTGGGAAGAGCTAACAATCAGTGGGATGGAAAAAAAGACCACTGATTGAAGTTTCACCTTATCCATAGTCATGGTCGCTTGAAAGTTTGTCGTTTCGTTTCAGAATATGATGAAAGAACACTTATTTTAACGAAAATGAGCGATCGATCATTAGACGTGAGCGGCGGGGATTGGTATACTTATATAGGGTTCCTTCTGCCTCAATGATCTCTGACTAAGCGAGGGAATGAAGTCTAATCCGAAAAAACGGACGAATAACAAAACAGGATTGCATTTTATTAAGGAGGAATGGATCGTGAGTTCGAAAAATGATGAAAAAAATTGCGGCTTTGCTGCTACACAATTGGTGATTGGCAGTATTATCGGCGGTGCCGTTGGTGCAACAGCCGCTTTGCTGCTTGCTCCGAAAACCGGCGAAGAATTTCGTAAAGATTTGAAGAATGCGGCGTGCTGAACAAATCTTTGGATATTGCCAAGCAGCTGACAGGCGGCATTATCGGCAAGGATAATGAACCTTACAGCTAATAGCTGATCATACAGCTGTTCTTATCTGAAACGTTCCTGCCGGTGAATGAATGAGGCTGCTCTTCATTTGCCGGCAGGAACTTTTTTATGTAACTTAATATGAAAAAGAAAGCGGATTCACTATTGTATGGTTGATATGTCTCCCGCCGCGTGACATAATAAATTTAGCAGTAGAAAAATGCAATGAGATGTTGAGGAGGATGGATGATGAAATTCAGAATTGAACATGATACACTTGGCGAAGTGAGGGTTCCCACTGACAGGCTGTGGGCTGCGCAAACGCAAAGGAGCAAGGAGAACTTCCAAATCGGCTGGGAAAAAATGCCTTTAGAAATAGTAAGGGCTTTCGCCATGCTGAAAAAAGGAGCAGCGCTGGCTAACGGCAAATTAGGAAAGCTGGACAAAGCCAAGGGGATGCCATTGTTCAAGCAGCTGATGAAATTCTTGCCGGAAAATGGGATGATGAGTTTCCGTTGGTCGTTTGGCAAACAGGCAGCGGAACACAGTCAAATATGAACGTCAATGAAGTGATTGCCAATCGTGCCAATCAAATTCTGCAAGAAAAAGGTGTGGATGCTCACGTTCACCCGAATGATGATGTCAACAAATCACAAAGCTCGAACGACACTTATCCGACAGCTCTACATATTGCTTCCGTACTGGCCGTTGAAGAAAGCGTTTTACCGGCCCTGGATGAATTAAAAGCAACGCTCGACGACAAAGCCAAGGCATTTGATGATATCATCAAAATTGGCCGGACGCACTTGCAAGATGCTACGCCGCTTACACTTGGACAAGAGATCAGCGGCTGGGCATATATGCTTGATCGCTCCAAGGCGCTGCTCCAATCGACAACCGAATATTTGAAAGACCTGGCAATCGGCGGAACGGCCGTAGGAACGGGCTTAAATAAATGCTCATCCTGAGTTTGGAAAAATGGCGGCTGAAGAAATCAGCAGCATGACGGGGAAATCATTTCGCTCGTCGAAAAATAAGTTTCATGCACTGACAAGCCATGACCAAATTGTTGCTGTTCACGGTGTTTTGAAAGGGCTTGCGGCCGACTTAATGAAAATCGCCAATGATGTACGCTGGCTTGCCAGCGGGCCGCGCTGCGGAATCGGTGAAATTACCATTCCGGCCAATGAACCGGGAAGTTCTATTATGCCAGGTAAAGTAAACCCGACTCAAGCAGAAGCGGTGACAATGGTTGCCGTGCAAGTCATGGGCAATGACGCGTCTATCGGCTTTGCAGCCAGCCAGGGAAACTTTGAACTGAATGTATTCAAACCAGTTATCGGATACAATTTCTTGCAGTCTGCGCGCCTTTTGGCCGATTCAATGCGTTCGTTTAACAAAAATTGCGCCGTCGGGATTGAACCAAACCGCGAGAAAACTCGACAGCAATTTGCACAACAATTCGCTGATGCTCGTCACGGCGCTCAATCCTCATATCGGTTATGAAAATGCAGCGAAGATCGCCAAGTTTGCTCATAAAGAGGGGCTTAGCTTAAAAGAGGCGGCCATCCAAACGGGCATATTGACGGCTGAAGAATTTGATAAATTCGTCAGACCGGAAGACATGATTCATCCCAACGCCTGAGGCGACGTATCAATCTTATATAGGTATCAGAAATACACAAAAAATGACAGGCCGGACGGTCTGTCATTTTTGTATTGCACAAAGCAAAAGATTGGTTATTGACGGAATTTCCGGCATGGCACAGATGAAAATAGGAACGGAGGCAGAAGTTTTAAAATCAAATGCTCTTAAGCGAGGGGATGACGAGCTTCCCTGAGTTTTGGGCCCAGTGAAGCATCCAGGAGGTGGAATCGTTTGACCCAGGGCAGATGAGTTTTGCCACTGCCAATTTTGTCATGCACCTAAGCATGCACGTAAAAAAAGCTCTTCCGTCTTTAAAGCGGAAGAGCTGAAAAATAACACTTTACTTATCAGACGATGACGATTTACCAGGTGTATTGGTTAATTCATCATTTACCGGGGGAATGTTTTGGTTCGTTGTATAGTCAATCTTGTTTTTGTCAAAGGATACAAAACCTTTTTGGTTTATAGAAGCGGAGCAAGTCTCCGTATACCACTTTATCCGATAAATCCAGTTCTTTTTTGCCGATCACTTCATAAGGCTTGCCCAAAGACTTGTCAACCGGTTTTCCGGTTTTATTGGAGAATACATTGCCATCAGTGATCGTGTACTGATTCGTTATAACGTCTCCATTGCGGAAAGGAATGATCTGGCGATGTTGTTTGGAGAATAAGTCGGTTCCAAACTGAATGTAGTCCTTGGTATTAATTCCAAGCAAATTAAGCACTGTCGGCCTGACGTCAACATCGCCGCCGTAAATCGAATTTGTACCATAGGCCGGATGGGCGGCACCCTTGACTTTTGGAATATGATGAAAGAAGAGCGGCACGCGTTGAAGCTGAGCGTTTTCGAATGCATCGATCGGCTTTCCAATCACTTTTTCCATCGCCGAGTTGTGGTTTTCAGAAATCCCGTAATGGTCGCCGTACATGACAACAATCGTATGATCCAGCAGCCCCTGTTTTTTCAGATCGCCAAAAAATTGTTTAACGGCTTGATCCATGTAATTCGCTGATTGAAAATAATTATTCACAACGCTGTCGCCGTAGTCGCCGACAGGAAAGGTTGTATCCTGTTTATCCATACCAAATGGAAAGTGATTGGATAAAAGAATAAGCTTGGAATAAAACGGCTGCTTCAGCTTTGTTAAGTATGGAATCGATTCTTTAAAAAACGGTTTGTCTTTCATGCCATAGTTTTTCGTATTCGCCGGGCTCATGTCATAATACTTGGAATCAAAGAAACGCTCATAGCCCAAAGATTTGTACATTTCATCGCGATTCCAGAATGTTTTATTGTTTCCATGGAAAGCGGCTGTTTCATAGCCGCGCGATGAAAGAATGGCCGGCGACGCTTCAAAGGTGTTTTGCGCTTTCATCGTAAAAACAGAACCTTGCGGAAGCGGGAACAGCGAATTTTCCATCATAAATTCGGCATCGGATGTCTTGCCTTGTCCGGTTTGGTGAAAAAAGTTATTAAAATAAACCGTGTTGTTGGCGCCCATGGTCAGCGAGTTTAGAAATGGCGTCACTTCCTGGCCGTCCGGCATTTTAAAGTTAATGACAAAGTCTTGCAGCGATTCCAAGGATATGTAAATCACATTCATACCTTTATACTTGCCGAAGTAAGCCGGATTAGGATCGGCATAATTTGACTTCGTATAGTTTTCAACATCGGTGAGATCGCTGCTGTCGGCCAATGCGCGCTGTGCTGATGATGATCGCGTATTTTGAATGATGTCATAGATCGTGTAATTATAGGCACCTAAATATTTAACCAAATAATTTCTGTCAAATGTTCTTGAAAGCAGCTGCGGCCGGTCGGCTTCCGCCAAACTTAAATTGACGATAAATATCATGATAGCGGAAACAAAAACAGTAAGAATGGCCCGCACGTTCAATCGATCGGTGTGCGGCTTTACAACCTTAAATAGCACAAGACCGATTAAAACCAGCGTATCAATGAAAAACAGCACATCGTAAGGTTTCATCAGGGCTTGCGTACTTCCGCCCAATTCGCCGAAGTTCTTCGATTGCGTCAGTACAGGAAGAGTAATGAAGTCGTTAAAAAAGCGGTAATAAACAATGTTGGCATATAAGAGAAACGAAAGCAGCGCGTCGATAACGATAATCAGCACTTGCTGCAGCCGCCCTTTAAAAAAATGACCGCAATACCCAAAAATAACAAGGCGGAGCTAATTGGATTGATGAACAGCAGAAAACGCTGCATACTGTTGGTCACGCCAAGATTAAACTGGGTAAGATAGGCAAAATAAGTCTTAATCCAAAACATGACGACAGCAATAATAAATAAAGAGAGTTTCTTATTCAAGAGTTCCTGGCATTTGTGCAATGACAGTTTCACTATTTTATACCTCCTATAGGACACTAGCCGCATCGGGCGGGCAAAAATTCACCCTTAAATAAAATAGATAAACTCTCTAAATGTGAGCGGCAAAAAGAGAGTTCCTGATAACTTAATGTAATTTGCACAAACAAACGGTGCTTATAATGAAGTGACTCCTTGTATCCTAAACAATTTTATCTCTTTATGGTGAAAAGTCAAGCAATTATATCACCCACAAAAAGCCAAACTTCGACAAAGAAAACTTGGCGAGGCCAAGCCTTCAGGCGCCGGCGGAGCCTTAGTTGCCCTTGTACTTTCCACATAAAAGGATTGAAACCGGAAAAGTGCAAAGAAAACTTGGCGAGGCCAAGCCTTCAGGCGCCGGCGGAGCCTTAGTTGCCCTTGTACTTTCCACATAAAAGGATTGAAACCGGAAAAGTGCAAAGAAAACTTGGCGAGGCGGGGCTTCAGGCGCCGGCGGAGCCTTAGTTGCCCTTGTACTTATTCCATATAAGCTTTAAAATCTTTAGAGTGAAGAAATTGGCGATACTCAAATCGAATCTTGAACGATATCCTTTATGTTTCAAACCTATGATGATCGATTACTGGGTAAGGAGGTTTTAGTGCCTGTCCGCTTATATGGTGAAGAGACAGCCCCAGGCTATCCGCTCAAGTTAAAATGAATGGAAAACAAGGTTATCATGATATAGTCAGTTATAAATAAGATTATGCATGAAGCGATTAAGGAAAGAAGTGAGGGCAATGAATCATTCAGTCAGACTGTTTGCAGGCCTTTTTAAACCTAATCAGGAATTTCAGAAGCTGGCCGCTTCATGGAAAACAGAAGGTCTAAAATGGCGCTTTTTTCTTATGATGCTGGTTAATAGCATTTGCACGATGTTCTTTTATCATGCACAAACAAACGGGGAAAATACATTTACAAGCATCCATGTTTCAGGACATTTGCCGGAAGGATGATCGCCGCTTTCATCGGCGGTTTATTTGAACCTTTTCTTTTTGTGCTGGTGCTGACCTTTGTTTACTGGATTTTTTTCAGTGATTCGGGATTCAGAAAGATTTTTGTTATTCAGACATATGTCTATGTCATTATTTTAATAAATTCTGTCATCACAGCACTTTTTATGCTGGCTGCCCATACATCTGCCGCCGTATCGCCGCTTAGCTTGGGTATGATTCTTCCTATTAGCCGTCCCGGTTCTTTTTTGAGAGAAGTCTTGAATAATCTCTCTCTCTTTTCTCTGTCTGGATTGTTGTGATCCAGATCGTTGCTTTCAGAAAAATTTCCAAAAAATCTTTGGCGTATACACTGGCAGTTGTGATCATTCTGAACGTCATTGGATTGATCGTAAATACCTAAGGAAGAAAACAAAGCTGTTCCGAAGAAAAGAACAGCCGGAGCTTTGTATTTTAAAATATTGAGATTGAAATAGAGAGAGAGGCTGTTTCACGGTCAAGAAGCGACCGGTGGCAGCCTCGTCAGCTAACGGACGTCGCGCAATCGCTGAAGCTTTCTGCTCATTTTGTGCCACCTTTTTAACAAGCGAAGGATGGCGCATCAGGAGCATCGTATATTTCCCGAACAGGAGCCCGGCAATTGACAAAAAATAAATGATATAGCTCGACATACCATCTAAATGGATCGCAAGGGCCGTGTGCATGAACAGATATTTTAAACCGTATCGAATTGGGACGGAAACAAACCAGACCAGCAGGGCGATGATTGAGCCAGATACATACCAAGCGCCTTCATGATTGGTAAGGCGGGTATAACGGCCTTGAATCAAGCCGAAACAAAAAGCAAGGAGAAGACTTGAAAGCATCATCGCCCAATCACCAATAGAAACGACGGGCAGCTCTGATGCGGCAACACAAGCGAAAAAGAACAGCAGCAGCGGTTGTCGGTATAATTTTCCCGTCATCGGCTTTTCGCGCAATTGATTGACGATGATCCCTAATAAAAGAAACGCTCCAATAATGATGTGCATTTTATCACCCTTTTTTCACTCGTATTTCTCCCGCCTTTTTATCTTATGAAGCTGCCTATTGTCCTACAACCCGCGGCTGCTTCTCTTTTTCCCGCAAAGCCACTGTTCACATTTTTGCAAATTTTTACAAATAGGTAACAAGTAATAAATCGACAATTATTGACATCAAAGCCCTTAATGTTGCAAAAATATTACAAAGCGAAACAAAAGCTTAATATCTGCTCGAAAAAAGGGAGTGCTATAATAAAAAAAAGTCGATAATATAGAAAATAATGTCGATTTTTGCCTGTTTTACATACATATAAAAATGCGGGAAGAACATGGGGGAGGAATAGCAAGAAAATGAATAAGACGAAACTTACATTTACATTGGCACTGAGTCTCGGCTTAACATACAGTACGGTTGCACCATCGATTACATA
Organism: Terrilactibacillus sp. S3-3; assembly: GCA_030437565.1. Taxonomy (GTDB): domain Bacteria; phylum Bacillota; class Bacilli; order Bacillales; family Sporolactobacillaceae; genus S3-3. Next base: position 2,399,140 of record CP129291.1, on the reverse strand, counting down.
CGCAAAAGCGTCCAAAGCCAGCATAGACAGACAGCGCAGCGGCTTCTCAGACATCCTTGAAATCGCAAGTCGCTTCGCAGCAAAAACAGGTTCAGGCCGAACTGGATAAGGTTAACGCAAAGGTATTGAAATTAACCGGTCAGATTGGTAACAGACAGGCTGAAGTCAATAAGACTAAAGACAAAGTAGCGGCGCTTCAAGATCAGATCCAAGTGATCCAAAAACGTATGGATCAAAGAAAGGACTTATTGAAAGATCGATTGAAATCCATCTATGAAAACGGCGGCTCTGTCGACTTTCTGGATGTGTTAGTCGGTTCAAAAGATTTCGGCGATTTCCTCGACCGGATGCTGGCTCTGCATGAAATTACCCAGCAGGATCAAAGTATTATTAATGCCCAAAAACGTGATCAAGACGCCGTAAAAACCAAAAAGCAAAACGTCGAACAAAAGCTTGCCTATGCGCAGAAAAAAATGAGCGATCTGCAAGCGATGCTGGCTGAAGTTCAGTCGCTGCAGTCGAAGAAAAAAGTTTGCGGCAAAGGCGCTCAGCAATAAGCAAAAAAATATCGGCAAGAAACTGGCTGCCCTTAAGAGCGCAGCATCGACACTGGCAGGGGAGCAGTCGCAAACAAAGACGAGCGGGCAGGCTTCTCCAAATTCGAGTCAGCCGAAAGCAGCCGTCCACCATTCGGCAGCCCTTGCCTCATCGTCAAGCAGCAATCATAAATCAGACGGCTCTTCGGGCTCTAACAGCAATCAGTCTTCTGCTCCGTTGTTGTCCGCTTCGGTCGCAACCGGCGGCATTTCGGGTATTATAAATTACGGAAAACAATTTATCGGCCATTCGAAATACGTATGGGGAGCTTCGAATCCGTCATCGGGGAGTTTTGACTGCTCCGGCTTTGTCAACGCCGCTTTTGCCGCCAACGGCATCTCACTAGGCGGGAATACGGATTCATTGGTGCATAAAGGGTCGGCCGTCAGCGCCGGCAGCCTGAAACCCGGCGATCTCGTCTTTTTCAATACTTATAAACAAACGGCCACGTTGGCATTTATATCGGCGGCGGCAGCTTCATTGGATCACAGTCAAGCACGGGCGTTGCCATAGCAAATCTGAGCAGCGGTTATTGGCATGATCATTTCGCAGGTGTCGCCCGCAGGATCTTGAATTAATTTTGTGTGTGACAAGTGGCGGGAAGCGGATGAAAGGTGCCTCCCTCTGTTTCATCCGCTCCGGCCGGAAGTTCGGGGTTGTGTAAAATCAATCTGCCTGCAAAGTTTCAGCTGAAAGTCCAGGCCGGCATTAGCAGAAAATAGGGAACCGAAATTGACTTCGGTTCTTTTATTTTCTGCTTTTTAATTTGTCATCCTGCCGGCCTGTATCCGGGATGACCTGTTGAAAATTGAACAAAACTGAGTGAATTTAGCTGTAGTAATTTTGAAAAAATCAGCCAATTCATTAGTAAAAAGACTTAAAGTTTGACGGAAAAAATAATTTTTTTCGGTAAAAAGGAATTTCTCTTTGCCGCCGTCGAATGAGTAAAGTGGCAAAAGAAACCGTGAGAAGGACAAAAAGTGAACCGGTTTTTTTGCTAAATAAATGTCCGAGAACGTGTTGCATGTTTTTTTCGAGGAGGTTTTATATGTCCAAACTGTATTTAGTAAGGCATGGGGAGACGGAGTGGAACGTTGAAGGACGCCTGCAAGGGAGAAAAAACTCTCTGTTGACAAAATGGGGGAGATTCCAGGCGGCCTTATTGTCCGAGAGATTGAAATTTGCACCCATTGATTTAATTATCGCGAGTCCAAGTCCGCGTACGCTGGAAACGGCCGAGATTATCCGAAATGAACGGGATATACCTATCATACAAGACGAACATTTTTTGGAAATTGATTTTGGCCATTGGGATGGACGGCTAAAGAAAGATATCGAAGAAAGCGAGCCCGATTTGTATAAACTTTTCTGGGAGCAGCCGCATCTTTATAAAACCGCAAACGGCGAAGATTTTTATCAGGTCAGAGAACGGGTATTACCTTGGCTGAAGCATATATTTGACGAATATCGCGACAAAAATATTTTAATTGTGACACATGAAGTGGTGCTCCGAGTGCTGTTAAGCTATTTTGATCATGCACCTGTTGAAAAACTATGGGATGGCCCGGCAATACAAAGCGGGAGCTTGACGATTGTTGAATTAAGTGCTGACCAGGCAAGTGTTTCCCTTCATGCCGATACATCACATTTGCGAGTAGCCGGCCATTTGAAATAGCAGACCGCGTGACTTGAGAAAAGAGGGTGATTTTAGCCCTCTTTTTTATTAAACCGCCTCTTTCCGTTTGTTTTCAATATGAGATGTGCCGGAAAGCCGGGTCAAACCTTAAAACATCGGCATATAATGTAGAAAACATTTGGGAGGATGCGGGTATGTTTCTGCTGATCGTTGTCATGTTTATTCTCCTGATTATCGTTGGTGGTATTTTTTCAAGATAAAGGCAAATGAACAGGAATCGTCTATACCAACCAAGTTTAGAGACCAAGTTAAACTTGGTATTTTACATGGAAAAGGTCAGTCAATAAATGTATGCGCTTTCATTTATCTTTAATAAGTATATTTTTTCTGATAAACTTCTCCTAAATTAGTGGCTCATCGACAAAAAAAAAAAAAACCGTTCAGCATTAGTCAAAAATGTGTGACAATAGAAGTACATTCACAACGTCAAATAAAAAGAGGTGAAGACAACATGGGAAGCATCGTTTCATTTAAGTTAAATCCGTCAAAATTAAAACTGGTCCATTTCATTGACTTTTATGGTTATTGCGAAAAGCGAGGACAAACGATTTATGTCTATGGGCAAAACAAAGCACATAAAATCGAACGGTTGTCGGAGCTGCTTTCTTTTCTGCTATTCTCTCATGACGAAGAATGTCTGATTGTTATTGAAGGCAGTCACGTGAATCAAACGAAAGCGTTTATTTCAAAACATTTCCCCGGTGTGCTGTCCGCCTGACGGAATAGATTTGGTGATCAAAAAGGAAAGATGAAGGAACATTCACTACTATCTTATTGAATAGGCAAAAGATTGCAGGCAGGATGTGATATACTCGATCTATGACTATTATTAAGAAGGTAGAAGAGATGATGAACATGAGAGTTGCAAACTCGAACCCCATTAGTCCGGAAAGCGACCCATGGGAAGCCTATCAGGACATGGAAACTTTTGGCCGGCTTGACTTGACAAACATCGAACTTACGACCACAACACTTTGCAACATGAGGTGCGAACATTGTGCGGTCGGTTACACGCTTCAGACGCGCGATCCGGAAGCTTTGCCGCTTGACTTAATTTTTAAGCGGCTTGATGAGGTCCCGCATTTGCACGCCCTTAGTGTAACCGGCGGCGAGCCGATGCTTTCGCTGAGATCGGTCAAAGAGTATGTTGCCCCTATATTGAAGTATGCGCATGAACGAGGATTAAGAACGCAAATCAATTCGAATCTGACGCTTGATCTTGAACGCTATGAATATATTATTCCCTATTTGGACGTGCTGCATATTTCTTTTAATTATGGAAGCTTTGAAGATTATTCCGACATGGGTTTCGCCATGATGAAGAAAAAGCCGGACATCAGCCAGCAAAAACTGTTCTTTAACCGGATGATTGGCAATGCCAAAGCATTGTCGGAACGCGGCGTGATGGTCTCGGCGGAAACGATGATTAACAAACGGACGCTGCCTCATCTTGAAGACATCCATCGGCAAGTGGTGGAGATGGGCTGCCGGCGGCATGAAGTGCATCCCATGTATCCAAGCGATTTTGCCAGCGCTCTGCAAGTGGCATCACTGGATGAGATTCGTTCGGGCATTCACCGTCTGCTTGATGTTCATGATGCTAAGACATGGATGCTGTTTGGGACATTGCCGTTTTATCCATGCAGTGCAAACGAGGAAGATTTAGCACTCTTAAAGCGGCTGTACAGTGAAAAAAATGTGACGGTACGAAACGATCCGGACGGGCGCTCCAGACTCAACATTAACATTTTTAACGGTGATATTATTGTCACTGATTTTGGCGATACGCCGCCGCTCGGCAATATCAAAACGACGGGACTTGTTGATGCTTATCACCGCTGGATGGCTTCGGATTTAGCAAAATCGCTGAATTGCCACTGTCCAGCGGCAAAATGCCTCGGACCGAATGTACTCGTGAAAAACACGTATTATAAAGATACCGATTTCACCAAATTAACCGCTCGAATTGCCCATAACTGAAAAAAAAAACCTGCTTGGGAGAGGAAACTTCCTCCTCAAGCAGGTTTTTTAAGTTAGTAAGAGTTCGGGCCTCGGTATCTTGCACATACTCGGCTATTTTTCGTTATAGAACGTTTTGATGGCCTTGTCGATATCAACCCAGCCCTTCCAGCCCAAATGCATGGTATCTTTCAGAAAATATTTATCGTACTCGTGGCCGGAAAAATCGGCAACTTGAAAGCCGTTTTGCCTAATCTGTTTCGTAACTTTCCGATAATAGATTTGACGTCTTTCTTTCGGTACTCCGGCGAAATCATACCATCGTCCATTAAAAGGAACCGAAATAAACAGCACTTTCGCATGATCCTCTTTCAATAAATCCAGTACAAGCTGCAAATCGCCATATTCAGGTGAAGAGCGGTATTGCTCCTTGGAACGATAGCCGCGCAAGTGTCCCATTTTTGGCGCAATCTTTTTATCGAAGTAACTGTCACTGATGCCGTAAGGATTGGATCTTGTTTGACTTTTGCCCGTCTTGTCAGCCGCTGCCCGGAGCCCAGCCCAACTGAGGTTTTTCAAAGCCGGATCGGGTTTCTGGCGCTGCCCTTTATGATAACCGGGACGGATATGGTGAGCTTCCAATATATCATGCAATGTCAATATTTTATAAGTGAAATGTCCTTCCAGATCATCAGCGAGCCATTTTATTTTTGATACTTGCTTTGGATAGGCGATGTCTCTTAATAGTCCGGCAAGTTTGCCGTCATCGCGGATAAATTTAAACTGCAGGAATCGTTTGGCTGCCCGCTGCTTCAACTTTGGATCAAGCTCTTTATTAAAGACAAAGTCATAGGCTTGTTCCTTAGAAAAGTTAGGGGAAAAATGCAGTTTATCCAGTCCCTTTTGAGTAAACCATTGAGGGGACAGAATCATCACGACTTTGCGGTTATGAAGCTCGCCGCCCATTGCCGCTAAGTTTAAGAAGTGAACCAGAGAGTACATGCCGCCGCGGCCAACGAGAAACGGGGTGAAACCGTCGGGGTTCACTTTAAAATAGTTGGTCGGATGGTATTTGTCTAAGCGAAGCAGTTCCGACGAGCCGTATATCGGCAAATAATGTTTATCTTCCAGCATTTTTCTCTGCATGAGCAAGCCCTGAAAAACATGCGGGTCCAAACTGGACGAAGCCTGGCTGACATTGTTTTTCGTAATGGTCGTCATCCACGCGCTGTTTGGTGTGAAAATAAGGCCCAAAACAATGATGACGGCCAAAATCATTGGCCGAATGTCGGCGCCTTCATTTTCGCTCAGCCAGTTGCCGAACGATCATGTTGGGTGTTGCCCATTCATCACGGTTGAAGTCGGAAATAGGCACTTCCACACCGAGACGTTTTTCAAATTCGACCAATAGTGAAATCGTGCCGAAAGAGTCGAGCAATCCTTCATCAAACAGCCTGATATCTGGATTGTCTTTTACATCTTCAGATTCGCACACGTCGACAAGAATATCCAGTACATCATTTCTCAATTCATTCGTTATTGCAGCCATTTCTATCATTCTCCTCAATGTTTTTATGGAAAATCATTTATAAAAGAAAGTTCAGCCGTCCTGAAAAAATCAAAAAGCTGAAACAAATCACATGGAACGTCAAGACAACCGAGAAAGCATGGGTCAAGCTGTTTTTAGGCCAGAACTTGCATTTTTTATTGATCCGTTCGAAAATATCAAAGGACACGAACATGATCGCATGGTACAGTCCGTAAATAATATATATGATGAAAAAACCATGCCAGAATCCCATGACCATGAAGTTGAGAAACAGGCCGATATAAGAGATCAGGTAACGATCTTTCATCCATTTATTCTTAATCGCGGTGAAGACGAACCGCATATAAATATAATCGCGAAACCAGAAGGACAGCGTCATGTGCCAGCGATTCCAGAAATCTTTAATATTCCGGCTGAGAAACGGTTTATTGAAGTTTTCCGGTGTTTTGATGCCAAGCAAATAGCTGACACCAATGGCAAAGTTACTGTAACCGGCAAAGTCGAAAAATAAATACATGCTGTAAGCATACATATACATCCAAATACTAAAAACAGTGTTGGGTTGCAAGGCAGGCGACTGCATCCAGTATTTATGGATGAGATAACCGATGATAAATTTATACAAGAAACCGAGAAAGATCTTATTCAGTCCTTTATACAGCATGCCGCGGTAGTCGGCGGCTGAAGGCACGGCGCTCAAATCCTTTTCAAACCTGCGGTAGCGATCGATCGGCCCCGATGAAATGGTCGGAAAGAATGTGATAAATCTCAGCAGACGGCCTATAGGGATTTCTTTAACCATGATCACGGATATCCATGATCATCTGAATCGATTTAAAGGAAACGTATGAGATACCCAGAAATCCAAATATATTCAGTTCCGGAACATGCGGCGCCAGTTTTACGATAAAAAGCGGCACAATTGCCAAAATAACAGCACTATAAAAATAGGATGCATTGTTATTCTTTTGCCGAAGGAACAAATAGCTTTTGATCAAAAGTGACTGCCACAAAATGAACAGAATGAGTGACAAGAGCTGGTACGGTGTATTGTAGAAAATGATCACGATCATGATCACACTCACACACATCGTTATAAGCTCTTATTCTTTTTTCTTTTTTTAGGCCGGCGATAACCGTCGGAATGAGCAGCACGCCGATAACAAGAAAGTATAGGAAACTCGCATAAGGGATCATGAGTGAGCCTCACTCAGCAATTTTTTTTTGTCCACCTTTCCATTGGACGTCATGGGAAGGCGAGATTGATAGATAAATTTTCTTGGAATCATATAGGCTGGAAGCACACGGCTCAATTCCTTTTTTATTGCTGATGTTAGTTGATAGTCTTTTTCAAACGGCGGTTCATCCGGTACAATCACCGATAAAAGATGATCGTAGCGGCCGTCTCTTTTGATCGGCAAGACGACTGCCGATTTCACCCATTTGCATAGCGAGAGATGATGCTCGATTTCTTCAATTTCCATTCGGTAACCGTGTAATTTAATTTGATTATCCATCCGGCCATGATAAAAAAGCAGGCCGTTTTTTAATGTACCAGCATCCTTCGTATGATAGGCGCGTTCGCCGTTAATAAGGGTGAATGCCGCTCTTGTCTTTTCCGCGTTGCCAAGATAGCCCTTGCTGACGCTTGGTCCGACAATGACGATTTCGCCTTTCTCCCCGTCTTTTGCCACGGTTCCGTCCTCTTTTATAATCAGGATCCGGGCAGTCTTTTTTGCAGAAGCCGACGGGCAGCGAAGGATACCGCTCGATAAGCTGATTATCAATTGAAATGTGCGTGACGGCGACCGTTGATTCAGTCGGTCCATAAGAATTAATCACTTCGGCGTCCGGAAAGCGTTCCAGTAAACGTTTCGCCACACGGGGAGTCAACGTTTCGCCGCAAAATAGAAACTTGTTCAATGCCGGCAGCATACCTGGCGAAAAATTCGGTTCCATCAAGCACATCTCAGCAAAGGAAGGCGTTGATGTCCACACATTGATGTTCGATTGGGCAAAAGAGGCAAACAACTCTTTTGGCCGGGCGATCATCTCTTTATCAATGGCCCAAATGGTGCCTCCTGTCGTCAATGCCGGATAAAGATCCATCACGGATAGATCGAATGAGAAAGGGGCCTGATTTAGGAAGACCTGGCCCTCTTCTAGGTTGAAATCTGCACGCGCCCATTTAATAAAACTAGCTAAGGCGTCATACGGAATCTGTGTACCCCTTTCGGCTGGCCGGTGCTTCCGGAAGTATAAATGATATAAAATGTGTCGTCGCCGGCTATCCGATTTTGAACGGTTTTTCCTTCGTCAATCATGAAAATGTCCTGCAGCTTGTGCTGATTAACAATAAGTGCCGAAAGAGGAGGAAGCGATGTTTCTTCCATGGTAAAAACCAGTCGCGTTTTTGAACTTTCCGCTATAAGGGAAATGCGTTCTTTTGGAATTGACAAGTCAATGGGCACATATGGATGGCCGGCTTTGACCGATGCCAAAAAACAAACAAGCATTTCCGGATGCATGGATCCGTGGACGAGGATCGGAGAACTGTCGTCTCCGAGCGTTTCCAGAATCCAGTGGGCAAGAGCATTGGCTTTATTCACCAGCTCTTCATAAGTCAGCGAGCGGTTGCGCCAAATAAAGCAGGGTTTTTCGGGCGATGAGACGCCCCAGCGTTCAATTTGTTCCAAAATCTCCATAAATGATCACACCTTAAAATTCATTGTAAATAAATGTGCCTGTATGAGCTGCCGAAAACCCATAAATGACGACAAGCGCCATGAGGATAACGACGTAATAAAGCGTACGAAAAAACCATTGCGGCAGGGGCCGATGATACCACCTCGTCCGTATCTTCATTCTGTTCGCCTCCGTGAATACGTCAACCAATATAAGGTTTGCACTTATGGTGCCAATGCAAATAAAACCAATAAGACCATTTGTTTCTAATATAAGGGTTTTATTGTAATAAAACAAAGCGGAAATGGACATCATGATGAGCTTCATCTAAGGCACTGTAACGTTTCTGTGTCTTTGATTACAATAAAGTTACAATCATGACGGCAATAACTAATTAGCACATTTTCCAAAGACAAGACGAACGATGACTTAAAATAGTTGCAAGATTTGATAAATATTCTTCTGTATTATTTTTCCAAACGGGTATAGATAGCCCGGTTCACCGTACCATAATTGCCTATACCGTTTCCGACATTTGAAAGCAGAACAATATAGGTACTGCGATCGATAGAAAAGCTGTTGCTGCCGTTCCACCCGCGCAATACTCCATGGCTGGAATAGCTGCCGGGTTTGATCGACCATCCCTTTCGGTTGATATACCAGCCAAACCCGTAATGGGCGAGACGGGGGGTAAAGATTCGGTCATAGCTTGAGGGAGACACTAGGTTTCCCGCCGCCAGGGCATGATCAAATTTATACAAGTCGAGCGCGGTCGTATAGATGTCCCCGCAGGCAAAAACTTGTGAAAAAGCCGGAATCACCGGGATATAGTAACCCCTCCAATTCTTTAGGTAGCCTTGCGACGGGGCGGATGTCTGTTTCATTGCTGAACCAAAGCCGGAATGCGTCATACCGGCGGGAGCAAAAATATGCTTTTTTATATACGTATGCAGCGACTCATGCGCCGATCGTTCCGTGACTTTTTCAATGATCGCACCGAGTAAATCGTAATTAGTATCAGCATAATGCCAGCGTGTTCCCGGCTTGGACTCTAAGTGACGCGAAAGGCCGGCGATTTGATTAACCAGCGCTTTTCTGGAGATAGGCACAGCCGGCTCCAACCGGGTCGGCAGCCCGGATGTATGGGTAAGCAAGTCAAAAAGCGTAATCGACCGCCCATGCGGAAAATGGGGATAAAATTTGGCCACAGTATCTGTCGTGTGAATCTTTCCCGTCTCCTCTAATTGCATAAAGGCTGCGGCTGTAAAGGCCTTAGTCATCGATCCGAGATAGTACTCGGTTTGTGGGGAGTTATTGATCCCCGTTTGGCGATTGCTGAGCCCGTACCCCTTATCCAAAATGATCCGCCCGTTTTGGACGACAGCCGCCGTGCCGGTAAAATGCAGGCTGCGCAAATAATGATCAATATCTTGCTGCTTTGAGCTTTGGACATGGATATGTCCCTTCGGTTTTGGCGGCTGCTTATTACCAAGTTGAACCGTATTAAGCGCTTTGTGAACGGCTGCTGTTTTTTTTACCCGTTGCAAAGGCTGCCGGAAACGATAGATCGTGAATCCGCCGGCAGCGGCAGCAATGATGATGATGAAAAAAAAAAAAAAAAAAAATTAAAACGGTATGCCGTTTTCTTTTGTTGATACGTGTTGGTCTTGTCATTTTCTCAAACCTTTCAGATCTTTTTGCACAGCCGGTTAAGGTGTCGATTGTTTCGTTTACTGAATGAGGAGCCGCCGTGTATTCATAAAAGTACAGACTTACCCCGTCTTATATTTTGCCGGCCGAATCCGGTTTCCCTTAAAATCATTTGCGTCTTCCCGTCAGGGTATTTTCACTAGATTATCGAAAGAAAGACGTGAAAAGTTGCGCTTTTTATAAAATTATCACGTTCGTTGAGCACTTTGTCATTTTTTTGCAGGATCGTAACTTTTTTGTTACCCTTTTAAGGATGATAGATTTTATACTTCCTTTGTATACTCAGAATAGCTTAAAGTAGAATGAAAGGATAAATCAGCCTGCCGTCTTGTGCAAGACTTGTTGTTTTGCCCTTTAGTAGGACAGCTGCCGGCTTATTTGAAAAGGTTCTTCTCAGGATTGCTTAGCGAGAGGAAGATTTGTGATGAATGATGTTAACAAGGAGTTATGCAAATGTTTCGTCTGTCATTTTGGGTGATAAGTGTGTGCATATGCCTCTCTCTTTTAGCGGGATGCGATCTGACCCAGCCACCGGCTACTTTAATGAAGCAGCCGAAACTTTCGGAACAAAACCAGGAGATTCTTCACGCGGTAAAGAAGAATATGCCGAAAGACGCTTCTTTATTGGAAGCCGCGCATTCACCATTCAGGGAAAAGGTAAATCTGATTCATTTGGATAATGAAAAAGATCCCGAAGTGATTTTTTTTATGGCACGCCTTTTCAGTCGGTTCATTTTGCCGTACTAAAAAAAAAAAATCATCAATGGAAGAAAATATATGATGAAGCTGTCGAGGGCCAAATCGCCAATATCATGGTCAGCCGCTTGGATGCCGCTCACTATCACAGCTTAATCTTAGGATTTATGCAATACCCTGTTAATCAATTATCCGTCTATACTCTAAATGGCGATAAAATCCAAAAAAAATTTACGACCTTATATAAAGATGTTCTTATCGGTGATCTTAATCAAGACACACGGACGGACATGACGGTGATTGTCCCGGCAGGCAAAAATGGAAAGGCATACATTGATGTTTACCAGTTTAATGACAGTGACGAGCCGGTTTTAATTGGCAGACAACTTATTGTGGAGCAGGGAACGCAAAAGCTGATCAAAATCGGAGGACCCGCAATCGGACAGAAAGCGGCGTTTGTCAGGACAATGAATGACAAAGGCAGCCCGATCAGCGGCTATGATTTTAATAAAGGCCAGTTTGTGAAAATGCCGCTTTCAAGAAAACAGGGAAACGATTTATCGGCCAAGCGTCCATTATTGTTCGACTCGGCCCATTTCGCATTATCCAGGGCAAGTGTTCAGACGCGCCCGGAAAGTGCGTGATTTATTCGCTGGAAGATCGGCGCCAATCAGAACCGCTGCCTGTTCAAGAACGTTACATCGATAGTGAACATCACTTTTTTGTCGATTTTCCGCAAGACTGGCGCGGACACGTTAAAATTAAAAAAGCGTTTTCCGATCACGTCCAGTTTGTGTCGACAGAAACAGGGAAAACACTTCTCAGTGTTTACTGGCTTGATCAATCAAAACCGTATGGAAAACAGGGCTGGGTGAAAATAGGTGAGACTGTCCGCTATCTTTATGCGGTTCCAAAACAATTTAGAGATGTTGCAGGAATTGTTCATATCATGAAATAGTAATTGTTATTAAGTTGAAGGATGACGAGGTGAGCCGCTTGGTTCAAATCATGGTCGTTGAAGATGAAAAATCGATTCGCAGTTTCATTGTGCTGAACCTGAAGCATGCCGGTTTCGAAGTGTATGAGGCGGAGTCCGGTGAAGAAGCATGGTCGATCTTGCAGCATGAAACAGACATTCAACTGCTGTTATTAGATGTGATGCTGCCGGGGATCAGCGGGCTTGACTTGTGCAAGAAAATCAGAGAAACCAACCTGACGATCGGGATCATTCTTTTAACGGCAAGAGTGATGGAGACGGACAAAGTGAACGGGCTGAGAATGGGAGCGGATGACTACATAACCAAACCATTCAGCCCGGTGGAAATGATCGCCCGTGTACAATCCCTGTTGCGGCGAATGCACATGACTGTTGAAAACGCTTCGTCCCGGAAAAAAACGATGTTGACTTCGGGCCCTTTTAGACTTTCTCTTGAAGATGAGTGCTTTTTCAAAGGGGAGCAACTGATTGAGCTGACGCCGACAGAATTTGATTTGGTCAAGACTTTAATGGAAAATAAAGACTGCCTGCTTACACGCGACGAATTGCTTGACGATGTTTGGGGCACGAACTTTGTCGGTGATACGAAAATTGTCGATGTGAACATCCGCCGATTGAGGCAAAAGATAGAGGAGGAATCCTTCAAAACCTAAATATATTAGGACGCACTGGGGAAGAGGATACATATGGAATGGGGCTGAATCATGAGCCGGCGAGTTGTTTTGTATTTTATGGCCGTTGTGATTCTTACCCTTGCTCTTGGGGAAACGGCCCTGGCGATCGCCGTCCAGCATTATTATTATGATGGTATTGAAAAAACATTGCTGCTCCATGCCGAAACATCAAATGACTTGTACCAAAAATTTAATAAAAAAGTGGTGATCAATCGCTGGGAGAACCCTTATGTGGAAGTCATGGATAGTTTTCAAGTCCATGACGCAGCGCTGCAGCTTCTTGATATGCAGGGGAATGTTGTGATGTCGTCGAGCGGTTTTAGTGAAAAGCAGCCGGTTCGATTAGGTTCTCGTATTTTAAACAGAGAGAAAATGGCCCGTGTGGAAGTGCTGCCGCAAACGGGTGAAAAAGTGATCGCGGTTTATTTTCCGATAACGGTAAATCAGCAGCCTTACGTTCTCTCTTATCTGTCATCTCTGGCCAGTGTTGATCACGTGCTGCTGCTGATTAATATCGGCGCGGTTATCGTTGGGCTTTTCATTGCTTTTTTTGTTTTCTTGATCAGCCTGAGGCTGGCTCACTCCATTGTTTATCCGCTAAAGCAAATCATACAGGTTTCAACAAAAATGGCCGAAGGAAATTTCGGCCTGCGGATGAAGGAAGACTATAAGGCAGAACTGGGGGACTTGTCCAGAACATTGAATAATATGGCAGCAGAAATTCAAAAAAATGAAAGATTGAAAAATGAATTTATCTCGTCCGTTTCGCATGAACTGCTCACTCCCCTGACAAGCATTAAAGGCTGGAGTGAGACGATGCTGCTCGACAAAAAAATGAACCGGAGTGAACTAAAAGAGGGACTGACAGTGATAAAAAAAAAAACGAATCGGATAGATTGAGACTGCTTGTCGGAGATCTGCTTGATTTTTCCAAACTCCAGGAAAATACGATGACTTTATGCATGCAGCCGGACGATTCGCCTGGATACCGTCATTAAAGAGTCGGCGGCTTCAATGCAGGTAAAAGCGGAGCGGAAGATGTGCAAAATAAATGTTCCACGACTGAAACGGATGATGGTGGTTGGTGATTGTCATCGTCTGCAGCAAGTGTTTGTGAATTTGCTTGACAATGCGATCAAATTTGCCGATCTCGATACAGCGATTAATATCCGTGTTGAAGAAGCAGGCAGTCATTTCAAGATTCACGTTGAGGACACAGGCGAAGTGGTCGATAAAAAATATCTTCCTTATTTAATGGACTCTTTTTATCAAGTTCACCCGAGCGGGAAGGGATCGGGCCTCGGACTGGCGATTGCCAAAAAGTTGATTGAGCTTCACGGCGGGCGCTTAACGATAACCAGTCAGGACCATAAAACTGTTGCTACCATTGTATTACCGAAAATATAGACGGCAAAAAACTGTGGATCTTAGAACCCTGTTTCTCATCCTGTTCACTCCAACGCGAAGGTGTCATTCAGAAAATCCACCAGCACCCGGCTGGACAAATGATGAAGTATTGAAGCTGGCGGCAAGCCCCAAAGGTAATTGGCGACTCTCGCTCAGTGAAAACGATGCATCGGGCTGTTCAAAATAAAACGCTCATATGATGGGGCCTGAAAGACTGGCTCGCACAAAATGAGCGCATACATATAAATTATGGAACCGCCGTATACGGAACCGTACGTGCGGTGGTGGGAGAGGTCGGCTAATCAATTAATGATTAGCCTCCTACTCAATCAAGAATGCCGGTACCGGCCGAGAGACAGATTTTCGCCTTTAAATTACAGCGCGCTTTCTTTCGCCGGCGGTTCATTGGCAGCTGTTTTCTTTTCCGCCTGTTTTCTAAACCAGCCCGCGACAAGCGCTCCGGAGATGTTGTGCCAGACGCTGAAAATGGCGCTCGGCACAGCAGCGAGCGGGGAGAAGTGGGCACTGGCAAGCGCCGCTCCGAGTCCCGAATTCTGGCAGGCCGCATTCGAGCGCGATGGTTCTTCGCTTCGGCGCTTCCATTTTCAGAAGACGCGATGTCACATAACCGAAGAGCAGCCCGCAGCAATTATGAAGAATGACGATGGCAAAAATAAGCAAGCCGCTTGTTGCAATCATTTTCTGGTTGACAGAAACAACCGCGCGCGACAATCGCAACGATGGCCACAACAGAGACGATCGGCAAAGCTTTGACGCCGGCTTCAATTCTTTTGCCAAGGACCAGCTTGACGATCGCACCGAGAATAATCGGCACAAGAATGACTTGGACGATCGAGAAGAACAGATCGGCAAATGAAATGTGCAGCCATCTGCTGGCCAGCACCCAAATAAGAAACGGCGTCACGATTGGCGCAAGGAGAGTTGAAACGGTTGTGATTGCCACGGATAAAGCAACGTCTCCTTTAGCCAGAAAACTCATGACATTCGAAGATGTGCCGCTTGGGCAGCAGCCGACGAGAATCACGCCGACGGCCACTTGAGGAGAAATGGGAAAAATGACGGTCAGTAGGAAAGCGACAAGCGGCATGATGATAAAGTGGGCGATGACGCCGATCGCGACATCTTTCGGTCTTTTGACGATTTCTTTAAAATCATTCATTGATAAAGTAAGACCCATTCCGAACATCACAATGCCGAGAAGTGGTGTGATGTAAGGGGCCAGCCATGTGAATCCTGCCGGAACAAGAAAAGCGGCTACGGCAAATATCAGCACCCAGTAAGCAAAGGTGTTGCCGATAAAACGGCTGACTTTCTCTAAAACTAGCATAGTTATCACTCCTTCTATCTGTATCCAAGATTATACACGTTGAACAAAAAAGTTCAATTGAAAAATTAGAAAAGCGGCAATTCAGCTAATTCTCGCTGTTTTCCGCGGCAAGCGATGATCATGACATTTGTCATACGCGATATAGCGAAACTTCACTATTTTTCGGGCCGTCGGCTTGCTATAGTATGGATAGACTCGAAAGGGGAGCACACGTGATCATCGAAGTGTCACAGCTTGTCAAAAGATATACAGATTTGATTGCGATTGATCATATGGATTTGCAAATCAAAGAAGGGGAGATATTCGGACTGCTTGGTCCGAACGGCGCCGGAAAAACAACATTGACCAATACACTGCTGGGTTTAACGTCCGCCAGCCAAGGCACGATAAAAATATTCGGCAAGGAATTAAGGAAAAACAACAAGGAGATCAAGCGGCAAGTCGGCCTTGTCCCGCAGGATATCGCGGTTTACGACAATTTGTCGGCTTTGGAAAATGTGCGGTTGTTCGGCAGGTTATATGGACTGACTGGAGAGGAACTCAACAAGGGCGTAGCCGATGCATTAGAGTTTACGGGGCTTGTTCATTTGCAAAACAAGCGGCCGGCTCAATTTTCCGGCGGGATGAAGCGGCGGTTGAATATTGCCTGCGCGATCGTCCATAAACCGAGATTGATTATTATGGATGAACCGACTGTTGGGATCGATCCGCAATCACGCAACTATATTCTTGAGTCTGTTAAAAAATTAAATGGAATGAACTGTACGATTATCTACATTTCTCATTATATGGAAGAAGTTGAGACGATCTGTACGCAAATCGCGATTGTCGATAAAGGCCGGATCATTGCCAAAGGAACGAAGGAAGAGCTCAGCGGGTTGATAATCGACGACAACGTGATCTCTGTGGACATTGAGTCACCTAGCTACTCCATTATTGAAAAACTGAAGGCGCTGCCCCAAGTCAAAGATGCAGTGGCAGACGGCCAAACCGTGAGAATTGTTTCTAATGAAATGAAGTTGAACGATATTTTAGAGCTGTTTTTAGAAGAGGGTTTAGCCATAACGAGAGTATCGGCCAATACCCCGACGCTTGAGGATGTATTCCTGACGATTACTGGCCGGGCCTTAAGGGAGGAAACGAATTGAGAGTGATTGCCGATATTTTTTGCAGTACGATCAAGCAAAACTTGCGCGATCGCAAAAGCTTAATCATGATGCTGCTTTTCCCGATTGTTTTAACGCTGATTCTTGGTACGGCGCTCGGCAAAGTCATGGGGGGAAGTCACGCGGCCGAATCGCTTCATGTGAAGGCGGCGATCGTTAATGATGATCATGGAGCGGCAGCAAAGAGCATGGTTCAGTTTTTTCAAAGCGAAAAAATCAAGAAAATCGTCAGCAGCAAAAATGACATAACCGAGAAACGAGCGAGAGCCGATCTCAAAGGTCAAAAGCTCGATGCGATCATCGTGATCCCAGGCGGTTTTTCCAATCAGGTCGCGAGCGGACGGCCGGCTCATGTCGATTTTGTGACGAGCGGCGACCTGGAAGCGACGGTCGTCAAAAGCATTGCCGACAGCTATTTAAAGCGGGTGAGCGCGGTTCAGTCGACCGCTGAAATGGGCGCCTCGCCAAAGGCAGCAGCTTCTGCTCGTTTGGACTCGCTGCTTTCGGATCACGCCCTGAGTATCAAAGGAAAAGTCCGAAAGCGATCGATTATTACGCGGTGACGATGCTGATTATGATTATTTTGTATGCCTATCACTATGGAAATGAAGTCGTCGATCAATCGCTCCATTCGCCGATTGGCTATCGCATTCAGTCGCTGCCTTTTCGTCCCATCAACTATTTTGTTGGCACGGCGCTGGGCAATATCGCCACGGTCTTCTTGCAGATTATCGTGCTGATTGTTTTCTTTAAGTTTATTTTTCGTGCAGACTTCGGCAGCGATCTAGGATTTGTCTTTTCGCTCTGTTTTCTGCTCGCCTTCATTGTGATTCTGTTCAGCATGGCGGTATCTTTGTTCTTTTCAATGGAAGCGGCAGATGGACTGCTGAATTTTATTGTTCCGATTGCCACTTTTCTGGCCGGCGGCTATGTCCAGCTCAGTTTTTTGGAAACGAACCCAATTACGGCAGCGATCCGCAGCTTTTTGCCTAATGCCGTCGCGCAAAGTCTGATTTTCCAGAATATTTATGGCGTGAGGGACTGTCCATCGTCAGCGGACTGCTGAAACTGGCTGCCGCAGCGGCGCTCGGTTTACTGCTTGTTGCCATTGGACTAAGGAGGGGCAAAATATGGCTATCTTTCAAAATAACATAAAAAGATTTTTGAAAAATAAAATGGCTTTATTCCTGCTTTTGGTTATCCCGCTGATCTTTATTTTTATCTCTTTTTTAGGTGCCGGCACTCAGAAAGCGAATGTGGCGATTATCGATCATGATCAGACGCGGCTAACCAAACAGATGATTAAAACGCTTAAAGGTCAGGCGAATGTCGTTAAAGTCGCTGAAAAAAATAAAAAAGATCGGCTGATTAACGGCGACGTCGATGATGTTTTCGTTTTTGATAAAGGTTTTACGGCGGCGATGATTGCCGGCCGGCCGATAAAATTAAGAAGCTATCATGTGGAGGAAAGCAATGTGTCATCCGGTTTAAGGACATATGTCGCCGGATATCTGCAAAATATCCAACTGATGGCAGTCAAGCGAACGGCAGCGAGCATACATTTTACCAAGCCTTTGATCATTATCAAAAGAACGATCTGAGTCTGAATGCGAAAAACATCGGCCATGCGGGCGAACAAAAAGAACGAACGATCAGCGCACTTGGATTCATTATTTATGGTTTGTTCATGATTATTAATGTATCATCAGCGCTGATTATGGAGGATAAAGAAAAAAAAAAAAATCTCTATCGCCGCTTTTTCACAACGCCGCTGTCCCTCAAAAGCTATAACCTGCAAAATATATTAAGCTATTTTTGTCTCGCCAATGTGACCATCGCGGCGCTGCTTTTGTTGCTGAAGTTCGGCTTTCATGCCGTGCTCGGACCGTCTCTATTCAGCGTCTATCTTGTTCTGATCTTTTTCTCGATTGGCGCGATTGCGATTGGGGTGGCCGTCAGTTCTTTTGCTAAAAACTCGCGGCAAGCGAACGGAATCAGCGTGCTGATCACAACACCGGTCGCCATGCTGGGCGGCCTTCTGGCCGGTCTCGATCATGCCTTCTTATATGCAGAAGATAGCGGATTTTACGCCGACGGCATGGGGCATGAAAGCACTGACCAAGCTGGTCTACGGTAATGGTTTAAATGATGTTATAATAGATTTAATCATTTTGGTTCTTTTTGCCACTGTTTTCTTTCTGCTTGCCTCGTGGCGCCGGACGGATATTGCACATTAGTGATGGGGAGAACTCGGATGGTCTATCCATATCCTTTTCTTTATCAGCTGCTTATTTTTAGTCTGCTCGGATACGGGCTGACGCTCGGCGGCGGCACACCGGCTCCTTTGGAAATGGTGTGCTGTCTGCTGCTGTTAATTTTTGATTTGTTGAAAAATAAATATTTGCCAAAGACATTGATGGCCCCGGCCGAATGGTTTTTGCTTGTTCTGTTCAGTGTTTACCGGCCGGTTTTTGCGATTGGATTTGGGCTGATCGTGCCCGATGTGCTGCGAATGGAGCGGCTGAAGAAGATGCGGCCGCGGCGCTGATTGTCCTGCCTGCTCTTTTTTTTTATTCCATTTGCAGCATCTGCTTCTTTATTTGATTTATATCGGCATTTGTCTCTATTTATCCAAACTATCCTATGCTTTAGAATTAAAAGAGAGACAATTCCAACAAGTGACGGATAAAGAACGGCGGTATATTTATCAGCTCGAGAAAACGCAGCAGCAGTTGCAGCGGCAGGCTGAAGAGACAATTCATTTGACGGAATTAAAGGAAAGAAACCGGATCGCCCGCGATCTGCACGATACGGTCGGCCATAAGATTGCCGGTCTTTATATGCAGCTGCAGGCGGCCGATAAAGTAAAAGAAAAAGACAGGGATAAGGCGGATCGACTGGTCGGCAAAACAATCGGCGAATTGTCCGGCACACTGCAGCTTATTCGTGATACGGCGCATAATATGATCCCGAAGCGCACTCGCGGTGTTGAAGACATTAAAAGCATCCTGGCTTCGTTTACCTATTGTAAGACGGATTTTACTTATTCAGGTGACACGCGGTTGATTTCAAGAACACATTGGCAGGTGGTCACGGCCAATATCAAGGAAGCGCTGACCAATGTGTTTAAACACTCGCAGGCGACGGATGTCAAAATAACACTGACCGTGAATCAGCATTTTATCCGTTTATATATTAAGGACAATGGCAGAGGTTCGGCGGTTGTCGATGGCGGACTCGGCCTGAACGGGATGAAAGAGCGGGTGTCGCAGATGGGCGGCAGCCTGTCGATCGACGGCCGGTCAGGATTTTTAATTGTCTGCATTCTGCCTCTATCCGGAAAAGAAGGTGAGATTTTTGCGCATTCTAATCGTTGATGATGATGCGCTGATTCGCGACAGCTTGAAGCTGATTATGGATCTGGAAGACGGCATCGATGTCGTGGGGACGTGTGCCGATGGTGCGGAAGCTTGCCGGTTTTGCGAGACACATGATCCGCCGGATATCGTCCTCATGGATATTCGAATGCCGGTGATGGACGGTGTGAAGTGCACGGAAAAGCTGCGGCAGAAGTGGCCGAATTTGAAAGTGATTGTGCTGACCACGTTCAAGGACGACGAGTATATTAAAGAAGCCATCAAAAATGGAGCGGCCGGCTACCTTTTAAAAAGCCAGTCGAGTAAAGCGATCGTCCGGACCGTTCATACGGTTTTTGACGGCAGCATGGTGATAGGCGAAGAGGTGGCGACGAAACTGCCTGTTTTAATAGACGGCGGCCAGAAAAAGCGAAAAGAACCGTCTTTTTGCGATGACGTGCTGACACGTCGGGAAATCGACGTGCTGAAACTGATCGCCGAAGGGCAGACAAACAAAGAAATCGCCCGCGCACTTTTTTTTTGAGTGAAGGAACGGTCAGAAATTATATTACGAGGATGCTGGAAAAAAGCTGGAACTGCGCGGCCGGACCCAGCTCGCCATTTATTATCTAAAGCACGGCAAAAGGAGCTAGAACGGCTGTCTCATGGTCAAAAAAAGACTATGAGACAGCCGTTGTCAATGTTCACTCCTCTTAAAGGGCCACCAATTGGCTGTGCCGAAAATTTTCACCATCATCGGGATAAACAGCGGCAGCATGATCGCATTGTACAAAAGTAGTCCGATGATCACAATTGTCGCGACTTCGACAAGGGTCAACACGCCGGAAGGGAGCATCGCCGCAAAAGTGCCGCTTAGAATGACGGCCGCTGATAAAATTACGGATCCCATGTTTTTCATTGCTGAGAGAATGGCCTCATTGACTGGAATATCGCGATATTCGTTAAATCGATCGATCAGGAAGATACTGTAATCGACACCGAGCGTTACAAGAACAACGAAGGCGAAGAACGGCACCGCCCAACTGATGCCCGGATAGCCCAGAATATTAACAAATAAAATTTCCGACAGCGACATCGAAGAAAAATAAGTCGCAATTAATGAAGCAATGATATAGAGCGGAATCACAAGCGAGCGGAATAAAGCAATCATGATCAGGCGATGCCGATTAGCATGAGTGTTACCGTGCGATTGTAGTCCTGGTCGGAAATGTCACGCAGGTCGGCATACGTACTGGTGATGCCGCCGACACCGACTTCGGCATTTTCCAGACGCGTGCCTTTCACGGCTCTTTCAACAGCGTCTTTGATCGGTTTGATTTGATCAAGCGCTTTCGTGTCATAAGGGTTAATGTTAAAAACCACGTCCAGTGTCGTCATCTTTCGATCGGGCGACATGTACGTATTCATTGCTTTCGTAAAATCAGGATTTTTCAAGGCGTCATCCGGGATATAGAAACCCGCCATAGAAGGATTCGAACTTGAAAGATCGGCGAGATAATTGCTGGCGGAAGTTAAGCCGCCCGACACTTGTTTAAGTCCGCTCGTACTTTGTCCGAGTCCTTTCCTCAGCTGCTTCATCTGACTGTCCATCTGTGAAAACCCGTTTCTCAATTGGGTCTGCCCGCTCGCCAGGCTGGCAATGCCTTTTGTAAAAAAGACGGGAGCTTGCCGGCTATTTGCCGCTGTCCGTTTGCAAGCTGCGAGAGACCGGTTTGCAGCTGCCCCATACCGGTTGATAGGCTGCTAAGAGAATTTTGACAGCTGTTTCTGGCCGTTCACCGCTTTGGCCAGTCCCGAATTAGCTTCTCCCATGCTGGTATTTAATTTTGCCAGCCCGCTGTTCAGCTGGCTGAGAGCCGTCCCGATTTGCGAGAGACCGGCAGCGTATTTCACAGCGGCAAGATAGTTCGGGTCGCTCTTTAGTTCAGGATGATCCCTGCCTAAAGTATTGAGATTTGTGCCTAGCCCGCTTTGCACAGTTGACAGATTTTTTTCAGCAGATTGATATTGTTTGACCACGGTATTCAAATTCGATTGGATTTGCTGATAGCCGGCCTGTAATTTTTGGCTCTGAGTACTAAGCGTTTTCGCCCCCTGCTGGATTTGTTTAGCGCCGCTTTGCAGTTTGCCGATGCCGGCCGTTCCGCCTTTCGCTCCTTTTTCTAGCTTGCTGAGACTCTTGCTTAGTTTACTCGCACCGTTTTGCAGCTGATTGGTTCCTTTAATCAGGTTGTTCATGCCATCAGTCGCTTGTGCGAGTTTGGGCGCCGATTGGTTCAGTTTGCGGTGAGCGCTGCCGAGTCCATCAGAGATTTTGGCCACGGCCCGATTGGCTTTGTTCAGCCCGCTTTTCAAGCTTTCGGCCTGATTAGCAACAAAAAAGTTTTTAAGCGGTTTTCCGGTCGGCCGTGTGACGCTTCTAACGGTTTTGGCATGGTAGACTTTTCCAACCTCCCGCGTTACGCCTTCAATGGTTTGCAAAAGAGATGGGGTATTCAATCTTTCGTCATTTTTTAACACAATTTTTGTCGGCATGGCTTCCCCAGGATCAAAAGCCTGGCTGATCAGGTTGAATCCTTTGACGGAAGGATATTTGTCGCTGATTTCGCTTAGCGTATTGAATGACAGGCTGCCTTTGTAAAATAACAATATCGGCACCAGGATGCAGGCGATAATTAAGAAAGTGATGAATGTTCTGGTCAGTGCGAACCGGCCCATTTTTCCCCATAGCCAATTTTGTCTGTGTTCCGTCGGCTTCTTAGACGGCCAAAACAGCCGGGGACCCAGGACAGCCATGAAGAAAGGGACAAGTGTGCCGAGAGCGATCAGAAGCACGAGCACCCCGATGGCCACGCCGACTGCCGATTGAAAAATTTTGAAAGTCGATAATCCAATCACCGAGAAGCCGATGAAGACGGCAAAGCCGCTGAAGAGCACGGTCCGTCCTGCTGTTTTATAAGTGTTGATAATGGCGGCGGAAACCGATTCATTATGGATCAGTTCCTCTTTAAACCGGCTTAGAAGCAGGATGCAATAGTCGGTTCCGATACCAAACAAGATCGCGACAAGAAAAATCTGCGTGTAATCGGATATCGGAAAATTAAAATCATTAACAAGAAAAGCGACGATGCATTGAGAAGTGATGAAAAACTGGTGCGACGGCCAGCAGCGGGATAAACGGTGCGACAACCGATCGAAAAACAACAAGCAGGATCGCTAAAATAAAGATAACCGTTATCCATTCGGTTTTATGCAGCCCGGCCTGTGTGCTCGCGTTCATATCGTCGTCGATCATCCAGCTGCTGGTGTAATAGTGCGGGACGGGAATGTCCTTCAAGGTGTCATAAAGATGATTGGTCAGCGTTCGGCTTTGGCTGCTTTTATTGACGGTCAATGCCATCAGCATCGTTCGTCCGTCCTTGGAAACAAGCTGATTTTTCAGTTCCGGATCGTCAAACGTGTTCATGATGCTGTCGATGCCCAGCTTTTTTTTATTCGCTTTTAATTTGGCGAGTCCCTGCCTGATATCGCGGTAATCGGCATTCGACAGCTTATGATTCCGATGGAAAACAAGTGCGACGGATGAACTGTTTTTGTAGCCTTTTTGTTTGTCAATCTGACTGAGAAGCTGATCCGCTTTGGTGGAAGAAATATCCTTGGAATGGTGGCTTTCCCTTTATCATGAACGAGCTGGGTGATGTTCGGCGAAGTGATGAGAAGCGCAGCAATGGCCGCAATCCAGACGGCTAGAACAACCCATTTGAATTTTAAAATGATGCGCATTGGTAATCACTCCTCCAATTTGCCTAATTTTAGAGTTAGAATATTGTTTAACTTCTCGTAAGTCTGAAAGAATTGTTCAATCTCCGTACTTTCGAAACGATCAATAAACTCGGCGACGATCGCTATCGCTTTTTGATCACAAGTCGTCAAGAATTCCCGCCCTTCTTGAGTAAGGGACAAATAAACGATCCGGCGGTCCTTGTTATCACGCCGGCGCTTGATCATGCCTTTGTTAAAAAGGCGGGTGGTCATTGCAGTGATTGCACTTTTCTTGACATAAAAGACTTTTGCGAGTTCCGTATTTGTACATTTATCATGTTCCATTATGTAGCGGGCAATGATGTGCTGATCTCCCGTCAGTTCTTCGCCAATTCTTTTTGAATGAGCAGGTGAATCTTTAGATTGATATCGAGTGTTATTTGTTCGTAGCGACGAATTAAAGTTTCTAACACCTTTGTGTCCATTTATTCCTCCATTAATTTTTGTTCTTTCTTTATAATTATTCA
Organism: Terrilactibacillus sp. S3-3; assembly: GCA_030437565.1. GTDB lineage: Bacteria > Bacillota > Bacilli > Bacillales > Sporolactobacillaceae > S3-3. Next base: position 2,374,990 of record CP129291.1, on the reverse strand, counting down.
GTCAACAGTTTAATTATTCAATGGTTGAACGATTATGTTGAACCGATTGTATGACAATACTAAATTTTTTTCAATCAGTTTGCTTATTAGAGAACAGACTGAAAATCAAAAGAAAGGCCATATTATGTATTGAAGAAGGTAAAACGTCGATTGTAAAGATATTGTAAAGGATATTAAAATAGATTGTAAATTCGACAGGGTCTGCTAAAATTAATAAGGTCGGATTTTTTCCGAATTGCGAAACGGATCACATGTTGTGAAAAAAGGCCGCTTTAAAAAGACGGCCCTTGGATCTTGACTATTTTTTTGCGAGGTGGATTTTGTGTTATTTGCTCCAAAACACGACAAGTTTTTAAGCATGCTTTACAATTGCGTTGAATCTGGAAGAATCCGCAAGATATTTTGTGGATTTTAAGATTAAAAATCATGATGATCTAAAAGAATTTTCAAAAGTCATGAAGCGTTATGAAAAAAAAGGCGACGCCTACATTCATGAACTGATTGTTGCACTTAATAAGACGTTCATCACGCCGCTGGAACGGGAAGATATTTTGGCACTGGCGATGAAGATGGACGACGTGCTCGACGGTTTTGATGAATGGGCCACACGAATTGGCATTTACGGTTTAACGCATTCCGATGATTACATGATCAAATTTGTGGACATGCTGTTCGAGTCAACTAAGGAGATTGCCCAAGCGACGACTTTGCTTAATAAGAGAAAAATGCTCAACATCCGTAATCATGTGATCAAAATTAATGATTACGAATCTGAATGCGATGAACTGCTGGTCGAGTGCATCACCAACCTTTTTAAATCTGAAAAGGATCCAATCAAAATCATTCAGTATAAAGAGCTTTATATGAATGCTGGAAAATGTTGCGGACAGCTGTGAGGATGTTGCCGATACGCTGGAAACCATCATTATGAGAAATGCCTGAAAAAAGGGAGTCTTAGTCGAATGGACAGTTTGCTCATCATGACGTTGCTGATTGTTTTTTGCGCATTGGCTTTTGACTTTATTAATGGCTTTCATGATACGGCCAATACCATTGCAACGTCAGTATCAACGCGCGCATTAAGCCCCAAAGTGGCGATTGTGCTTGCGGGAACAATGAACTTTTTCGGCGCTTTGACCTTTACCGGTGTAGCAAAAACGGTTGGTCAGGGCGTGATCGATCCTTTTACGATTCATGACGAAACAATTGGATCGGTCATTGTGCTTGCCGCACTCATTTCGGCCATTATTTGGAACCTTATAACGTGGTTTTTCGGTATCCCGAGCAGTTCCTCCCATGCGGTGATAGGGGCGCTTGCCGGAGCGGGTATATCGGCATTGGGGTTTGGCGCGATTAATTTTACCGGATTTATCGAAATTATCGAAGCTTTACTCATTTCTCCTGTTGTGGCTTTGGCCGTCGGGTTTACCATTATGACTATTTTTGATCTCATCTTTAGATCTTTAGAAACTCTAATTTATCAAAAAACGAACCGCGGCTTTCGTTATTTTCAGATCTTTACTGCCGCCTTGCAATCTTTTACTCACGGTACGAATGATGCCCAAAAAGCGATGGGCATTATTACGATGGCGCTTGTCGCCGCTCATTATGTCCCGACAATGGACATTCCCATGTGGGTCAGGATCGCTTCCGGTGTTTCGATGGCGGTCGGAACATCGGTAGGCGGCTGGCGGATTATCAAGACGGTCGGCAGTAAGATTATGAAGATCAAGCCGATGAGCGGGGCGGCGTCCGATTTGTCCTCGGCGGCGATCATCTTCTCTTTCACGGCGCTGCACCTGCCTGTCAGCACGACCCATGTCATTTCGTCTTCCATTATGGGGGTAGGCTCAGCGGAACGCGTCAAAAATGTCAACTGGGGGATGGCGATCAATATCGTTATTACCTGGGTGATTACGCTGCCGATTACGGCGATTTTGGCCGCCGTTATTTATAAACTATTATCTTGGCTTATCTGAAAGAAAAAAGCCCATGTCTGCCGGTTTTTTTTAGCAGCATGGGCTTTTTTTACTTTAATAATGCGGGGAAAGCTGGGCTGTTTTCTTTATCAAATAATCAGCTTCAGCAGATGGGAGAAATCCAGCGCATTCAGTCGGCTGGTGATTTTTTCTTCTTTTAGCTGCCATTGATCGGCCGGGAGCGAAAAGGCAACGGGTACTTCACGATCAATTGTGGCCAGTTTTTTTGAGAGATGCAGCAGTTCGACGTTTGCTGCAATTTTTGTCCGGATGCCTTTAGGCAGTTCATCAATGTGGGCAACGACTTCTTCTGCCGAGCGGTATGCCTTTAGCAATTTCAGCGCTGTTTTTTCGCCGATCCCCTTTACACCCGGATAATTGTCGGCACGTCCCCCATTAATGCTTTGAGATCAATGATTTGTTCCGGGGTAATCCCTAATTCGGAATAAAGCGTTTCCGGAAGATAGACATGATAATGCCGATAGCCTTTCTTCAGCATAATCACTTTTGTTGTATCATCGAGCAGCTGCAGGTAGTCATGATCGCTCGTGACAATCAATGTTTCGGCTTGATTGCCGATTTGAGATGCGAGCGTGCCGATGCAATCATCGGCCTCGTAACCACGGGCGCCGATATTGGGAATGTCAAGTGCTTGAACGACTTCCTTTACAAGGCTGAATTGCGGGATGAGTTCAGAGGGTGGATCAGGCCGATTGGCTTTGTAAGGCGGATAGAGCTCATTGCGAAAAGTCGTTCCCCCCATATCCCAGCAGCAAACGATATATTCGGGATTAAAAGCTTTTCTGGCTAAAAAGAGATGCTTTGTAAAGCCGTATATGGCGTTGGTCGGAATGCCGCGGCTTGTCCGCATAAACTGCCCGGTATAAGAAGTGGCGTAAAAACTGCGAAAGAGGAGCGCCATCCCGTCAATCAACATAACTTTTGGTTTATTTTCCACTTGTGTTCTCCTATCATCATACTTTAAAGAAATAAAGTTCGCCGAGCTAAGATCTGCCGGTTCGGCAAGCTGGCAGCCGGCAAATTTTCTGTATAGACGGTTTCATTATATCATACCATATATTGAGGTGCGGTTATCCGATTTTTCGCTGCCGCAAGCGGCCGCACCGTTGGAACGAATAGGAACGGCCCAGCGGATAGTGGCAATTCATGAACCCATTCATAGGATAAAGGAGAAAGGTAATCGCTAAAGGCCGCTCCAGGTTCCAAGAGCATCGTTTTGCGTCTGCCGGACGCCGGACTGTCGCAAGCGGCAAAATGGAGCCGGCTGTCCCTTTTATTTAACATCGGATTTCCCCATCGAAAGGCCTCCTGACTTAATAATGCATCCAAATTGCAAGTCAATAAGAAGCTGTTTTAACTGCTGATTGTCCGGAAGGCGAGGCTCTGGTTTTTCTCCATCCGAAAAGGATGAAGCACGTAGATCTTTTTTACCCTCAATTTTTTCCTATATTGGAAACCGTAAAAACCTCCTTTCATTTCGAATACTATGTAATGTGCGGATTGATTTCTCAACACGCAGCTGCTGAAAATTGTAGAAGAATGTTCTCGACCTATTTATGCTGCACCAATCAGCCCTTAAGGTATAGATTGTGATAAAATATTATTGAGAAAGCGCTTTCATTTAAATGTGCGCTTCTAAGGAGTGGTGTATTTGAAATACCTGTCGATAACAGATGTTCTGAACAAAGATATTCTTGAGTTAATGATTCCGAGCGACAAAGTGGCTCTCGTTCAGGAAGACAATCCGCTCGAGCACGCCTTATTAGTTTTGGTTAAAACTGGCTATTCGGCGGTTCCTGTTTTAAATGCATCATTTAAATTGAAAGGGATCATCAGCAAAAAACGCTGATTCTTGACTCGATTTTTGGATTGGAAAGGATTGAATTTGAACAACTCGGTTTACATAAAGTGTCCGAGGTGATGAATGATAAACCGCCGGTGTTAATGGCATCAGAGCGATTGACGGATGCCGTCAAACTGGCGATCGATAATACTTTCTTGTGCATTGAAGATGAGGAGGGGAATTTTAAAGGGATACTAACGAGAAGTGCACTGTTAAAATATTTAAACCGCTATTTGCGCGGCCAGATGCATACGGCGGGTTCACGCCTCCTTAAATGAAAATGAGTACCATAAGTCGTTTTCGGCCATGACAGCCTTTCTATATTTTAACACCTTCAAATCCTTCACTGTCGGCAAATGATCCTTTTGGAAACGGTCTCTTTTTGAACGCCGCTGCACAGTCCATCTGCGATCCGCCGCTTGTAAACCAAAATCACCCCATCCGGCGGGTAGAGCGCCTGCCCGGAGTCCTAAAACGAGGCCTAACCTAATGGTCTTAAAGCTGAAGGGACAGGATTCCTTTGTTTGTGTAAAATATTTCTCGGGGGATAATCAGGAGGCCGATCGGCGCCTCTCTCTAGCAGATTACTGGACGAAAAAGAGAAGACTCTGTATTCTAAATGTACGCTAACTAGGCGAGTACATAAAGAATGGAGCCTTCTCAATGGATATTATAAAAGATTTATTCGATATTTGGAAGAGAAAAAGGAATCTTGTCGATTTTGAAACCGGTGCGGTTCAAGTCATGTATGAGTGGATGGGTCAGGCCGTGGGGCGAATGCTGACGGAGATGAACCGCGCTTTGACTCGGCTGAAACAGAATGAGGGATGGAAAGTTGAGCGGACAGACGAACGGAGGCTGCAGTTTTTATTTGGCCCGGTAACCTTTTCCCATACGTTGATGATCGCCCCGAACCATCAGCGGCTCTACCCTTTAGATAGATTGATGAAATGGCGGAAGGGGAGCCGGTATTCACCTTACGTTGAGCTAAAGGCGGCGGAGCTTGCTGGCCGTATATCCTTATCGTCAAGTGGTGGAAACCTTGGAGACGTGGACACCGATCAAGATGAGTCACAGCACGGTCATGGCCAGCGTCCGCCGAGTGGGAGCGGCTCAAGGTCAAATGGATGAAGCCTTAGTGGAGAAGGACAAGGCCGGCACGCTCATGAGCGAGGGGCGTATGGTGACGCACCTCATGACAGAGGCAGACGGGACATATGTCCGTGGTATGCAAAAGAAAGCTCATATAGAAATCAAACACCTGATCACATATGAGGGGTGGGAACAAAACGGAAAACGCCGCCGGCTTGTGAACCCTTACGCGGTGATGACAGCGAAAAATGTAAATGATTTTTGGGATCAAGCGACCGCAGTAGCGGAAAGCCGTTATGATTTGACCCACACGCAAGTCGTTGCCAATAGTGATGGGGGCTCAGGGTATGGTGAAGAGCGCTTTAAAGAAGCCTTCTCCGGATCACGCCAGCCTTTATTCGTTCAGCTGGATGATTTCCATGTGTGCCCAGGCCCTCACCCGGGCCCTGCACGGTGACAAAGACTGGTTAAAAGCCGCGAAGAAAGCCGTTCGAGACAAGCAGGAGGAGACGCTTGTCACCATTTTAGATACGTATGAAAGTCAACTTGAGAATGACAAACAGATTCAAAAAGTGGCAGACGTCAAAAAGTATCTCATGAACCACTGGAGCCGCTTATTTGACTGGCGAGACAAAGACAAACAAGCTCCAAAAATTGCAGGTAAACTGGGAGCGATGGAATCCAATCAGCGCCACCTCACGTTTCGCATGAAAAAACGCGGAATGCACTGGGGTGGGTCAGTTGAGGCGATGGTGAAAGTAATACAAGGTTGCCAGAACGGGACCCTGCAGGCAGCTTATCTAGCCAGTCTGGAACTGGGAGAAAGAGCAATGCGGAGAGTGACGAAAACGATGCGTATAGCGACTCTCCTTCGCTCTCAAACCCGGCCGTCTATCGGCGTCCATTTAGGTCGCATTGCCGGCTATACTCTGCTGCCTCGAGCAGCGTGGGGCATCTGAATAAAATCCTGACCTTATGAACGACGAAAGGGTTTCCTTTACCTTGTCATGGAGTGAGGGACGCTTTTTGCCCCTCACTCCATGACAAGGCCAGCAAGCGAAGCGCGGTAGCCGCCAAGAAGTGTACATTTTGAGAATCTGTCAAACCTTGTCCTATATGGGACCCCGAGTAAAACTTGACACATACGATTCCTTTTTACGAATTGATTAGCGGGGTAAATCGTGGTAAGTTAAAGCTATATCCCAAGCTCCAGAAGGGTGACAAGAAATGAATAAATCAGATTTACAGGTGATTGCCGTTCTTGCTGAAGAAGGCAATATGCGCAGGGCATCAGAACGTTTATTTGTTTCACAGCCCGCTTTAAGCCAGAGACTGCAGCACATCGAGCGGGATTGGGGCGTACCGATTTTTATCCGTTCAAAGCGCGGAGTCAGCTTAACGGCAGCCGGGGAGGTCATCGTCGCATTTTTGCCCAGATGCTGAGCGGTGAGGAAGAGGTGCGCCAGCGTATTTCGGCAAGGGATTCCGATGTTTACGGAACATTGAAATTAGCTGTTTCATCGATCAACGGCCAATATTGGCTGCCAAACGTACTTAAAACGTTTGTCGAGAAGTATCCGCTTGTCAAAATTTCGCTTGTGACAGGCTGGTCAAGTGAGATTTTGCAGCATATGTATCATTCCGACTGCCATGTGGCCATTATCAGGGGAAACATGAAATGGCGCGGGAAAAAAGTCTTCCTATTCGAGGATCCGCTCAATCTGGTTGATACCAAAATTACATCACTTGATGCTCTCCAGCATATCGAACGTCCTTATATTCAGTTTCGCAGCGACTCTTCCTATGATCAGGTTATTCAGGAATGGTGGCATCGGCAAGTTTTAAAACAGCCGAACCGAACGATCATTGTCGATCAAATTGAAACATGCAAACAGATGGCGACGCATGGGATTGGTTATGCCGTTTTGCCGTCAATCAGCCTCACTGAGCAGGACCACGTTCATCAAATTCCGCTTGTTGATAAACAGGGACACCCGCTGAAGCGGGACAATTGGATGTTATATTACGATGAAGTGACACAATTAAAACAAGTCCGCGCTTTTATTGATTTAGTTAATCATAGACTTCCATCGCAAAATTCGTTACCATAAGAGTGACAGTCATTTTTAGGAGGAAGAACAATGGGACAAATGGATGCATATGAGATTATTTCATTTTTGCAAAATAGTAAAAAAAAGACACCGGTCAAAGTTTACATAAAAGGTGATTTGGAGGCCATTAACTTTGGTGAAGGCGTGCAAACCTTTATCGGCGGCAAATCGGGTGTCATCTTTGGGGATTGGAAGGTCATCAGTGAAGTCCTTGAGGCCAATAAGGAGAAAATTGAAGATTACGTAATTGAAAATGATCGCCGCCACTCTGCGGTGCCGCTGCTTGATTTGAAGAATATCGAAGCTCGGATCGAACCGGGGAGCCTTAATTCGTGAAAAAGTCGAAATCGGCAAAAACGCGGTGATCATGATGGGAGCTGTGATCAATATCGGCGCCGTCGTCGGCGAAGGTACGATGATCGATATGAACGCTGTTCTTGGCGGACGGGCGACAGTCGGGAAAAACTGCCACATCGGTGCCGGTGCCGTTCTTGCCGGTGTGGTCGAACCGCCATCGGCGAAACCCGTCATTATTGAAGATGATGTTCTTGTCGGCGGAAATGCCGTGGTTTTGGAAGGGGTTCATGTCGGCCAGGGTGCCGTTGTTGCAGCCGGTGCGATTGTGACAAAGGATGTGCCGGCGAATACAGTCGTTGCCGGTGCTCCGGCTCGCGTGATCAAAACAATTGACGATAAGACGCGCTCAAAAACCGAAATTATGCAGGAACTTCGTCAGCTGTAACTTAGAGCTTTTGTAAGCAGCCAACTGTGCCGGGAACTGGCCGGTTGGCTTTTCTTTTTTTTTGTTGTGTTGAAATAGGTTGGACATTTTGCGGTCCGTATTCGGGCAAGGTGATTTTTCGCCAGCTGCAGCGGACGTTGAAGAAGAAGGGATCTTAGAAAAATGGACTATATTGCTACCAGACGGGCTTTGCATCAAATTCCCGAATTAGGGTTTCAAGAGTTTGAAACGCAAGCATTTTTATTGGATCAAATAAAAAAGATGCCTCAGGAAAATTTGGAGATACAGACATGGAAAACCGGCATTTTAGTCAAAGTGTCAGGGTATGCGCCAAAGCGAACGATCGGTTATCGCACGGATATCGACGGTTTGCCCGTGAAAGAAGAAACCGGCTATGCCTTCAAATCGCGGCATGAAGGCCATATGCATGCCTGCGGTCATGATTTTCACATGACGATCGCTTTAGGTGTGCTGGAAAATCTGGCCAAAAAGCCGCCGGCCGATGATGTTGTCATGATTTTTTTTTCAGCCGGCTGAGGAAGGACCCGGCGGGGCGATCCCGATGATGGCGAGCGCTGCTTTTCAGGCCTGGAAGCCTGACTTTATTTTTTCACAGCATGTCTCGCCGGAGTTCCCGGCCGGAACAGCGGCGATCAAAGAGGGTATCCTTTTTGCCAATACATCGGAGCTTTTTATTGATTTAACCGGAAAAGGAGGCCATGCGGCGTACCCGCATCTGACGCACGACATGGTTGTTGCAGCCGCTAGTTTTGTCATGCAGGCCCAAAGCATTGTCGCCCGCCGTGTCAACCCGCTTGACTCGGCCGTGCTGACGATCGGCAAAATAACGGGAGGCACGAAACAGAATATTATTGCTGAAAAAGCGCGGATAGAAGGCACGATCCGCACGCTTAATCAAGAGACGATGGCGCTGATCAAGGAGGATATCGAACGCCTTGTCAAAGCCACGGAAATCGCTTATCACTGCAAGGGGGAGATTGATTACGGTGCCAACTACTATCAAGTATACAACCGTCCTGAATACGCGCGGCAATTTATCTCCTTTTGCAAAGCTAAGGCGTTCCCATATGTAATCTGCGGCGACGCCATGACGGGAGAAGACTTTGGTTATTTCCTGAAAGATATTCCGGGCTTTATGTTTTGGCTTGGTGTCGGCCATACTGAGGGCCTTCATTCGGCCAGATTCATGCCGGATGAACGGGCACTGGAGCAGGGCGTCCATGTTGTCGAAGCATTCATCAGAGAAGGATCGGCCTTTTAGAAAACTTTTTTTCAGTAAGAGGAATTTTAAGGAGCAGGAGCTCGGCAGGGGCCGGCCCCTCTGCGTTTTCCGCATGATTTGCAGCCGTCCGCTCGGGGCATAAACCAGATTGAAAAAAGCGGCGGCCTCTTGACTTTTTTCATTTCAAATGTTAGACTCGATTAAATTAAATTTTTAGAAAAACGCAATGATAAGGAATAGTACGTTTCCTATGAATTTAAGAGAGCTGTTGGCCGGTGTGAAACAGCATTCTATGGAAATGGAACTCGCCTTGGAGCGGCTTGCTGAATAACAAAGAGGCATAGATGGCGGTCGGCCATTACCGGACGGGATACATGATATCTGCTGAGCGATTCTCTGCGCCGACTCGGAGCGGGAATAATTAGAGTGGTACCACGGAAGTTAACCTTTCGTCTCTTGAAATTTAAGAGGCGGGAGGTTTTTTTTTTTATATATAGATCTGTCACTTATAAAAAGGTGGCTCCAGCCGTTAGTAAAAAAAAAAATACAGACAGGAAGGTGGAAGTACCGTGAATTATCAAAAGTACAAACCTTATGAACCAATGAAAATGAGTGATCGGAAATGGCCGGATGTGACCATTACGAAAGCGCCGATATGGTGCAGTGTGGACTTACGGGATGGGAATCAGGCGCTCGAAACACCGATGAACATCGATCAGAAGTTGAAATTTTTTAATTTTCTTGTTAAGATCGGTTTCAAAGAAATTGAAGTCGGCTTTCCTGCTGCTTCGGATACGGAATTTTTATTTGCAAGACGATTAATTGAAGAAAAAATCATTCCTGATGATGTGGCCATTCAAGTGTTAACACAATTGCGGCCGCATATTATTAAGCAGACGTTTGAAAGTTTACAGGGGGCAAAAAAAGCGATTGTCCATTTGTATAATTCGGTCTCGAAAATCCAGCGTCAGGTTGTTTTTCGCAAAAACAAAAAGAAGAAATTATTGAACTGGCGGTAGAGGGGGCCAGGCAGGCCAAGGCCTATGCCAAGAAATACGGAGAAGATCGCTTTATTTTTGAGTACAGCCCGGAAAGTTTTCCAGGAGCTGAAATTGATTTTGTTGTTGAAATCTGTAATAGGGTCCTGGATGTGCTGCAGCCGACAAAAGAGAAGAAAGTGATTATCAATCTTCCGAATACGGTCGAAATGTCTACACCTAACATCTACGCAGACCGGATTGAATACATCTGCGACCATCTTCATAATCGCGAGAATGTCATCGTCAGCCTGCATACCCATAATGACCGGGGAACAGGGATCGCATCTGCTGAATTAGGGCTCCTGGCCGGAGCGGACCGGATTGAAGGCACATTGTTCGGAAACGGAGAAAGAACGGGCAATATGGATATTGTCACCTTTGCTTTGAATCTCTTTTCGCAAGGGGTGGATCCTAAATTAGATTTTAGCAACATCAATGAAGCGATTCAGATATATGAACAATCGACGCAAATGTCTGTGCACCCTCGCCATCCATATGCCGGCGATTTAGTGTACACCGCTTTTTCCGGATCCCATCAAGACGCGATCAACAAGGGGATGGCTTATATCAAGGAACACAAGCAGCCGCATTGGGATGTTCCCTATTTGCCGATTGATCCGACGGATGTCGGCCGCAATTATGACGCCATCATTCGGATCAACAGCCAGTCCGGCAAAGGCGGCGTCAGCTACATTTTGAAAAGCCGCTACGGTCTGGAGCTGCCAAAAGCGATGCAGCAAGATTTTTTGGCCCGACGATTACAAGAATTTCCGATCAGGCGAATAAAGAGTTAACACCTGAAGGTGTATCAGGCATTCAAGAATGAATATGTAAATCTTGAAGAGCCGCTGACATTCAGGCACTATGTCGAACAAGTTGATCCCGAGCATCGTTCTTCGATCGAAGCAACGCTTGACTTTAAAGGCAAGGAAGTTTCAATTCAAGGAACAGGCAACGGTATCATTGATGCTTTCTGTCAAGGGCTGGGGAATTTGCTCAAGCAAAAAATAGATATTGTGAATTACAGCGAACATGCGATGGAATTTGGTTCTACTTCCAAAGCGATCACCTATATACAACTTCGTGATGACCAAGGTGACGATTTTTACGGCGCAGGGATAGCAAACAGTGTCAGCCGCTCTTCTTTGCTGGCCGTTGTCAGCGCCGCCAATCGAATGCTCCAGACAAAGGCTGTGCCCATGCATTGACAGCTTTAACCAAGCCATGAAGAGACGAACCTCTTCATGGCTTTTTTTCAGGTTAGCCTAACCCCGGAAAGTCCGGACAGACGGTAGATGAGAGTTCATAAACTCAGGACATTCCTTTATGCCGCTTGCGTTGAGTCGTGCTATGATAAGAATGGAAAAAAGAGAGGGGGGGATATTGATGAAACCGAAAATATTCATGGCAAAGCAAGTACCGGCGGATCTTGAAGAACAACTCAGCCGCCATTGCGACATCGTCAAGTGGGGGAAAGAGGAAGCACGGACACGTGAAAATCTGAAGCTTCACCTTCATGACTGTACGGGGCTGCTCTTAATGGGCGGATTTGCCATTGACGAGGACTTGCTAGTAGCGGCGCCGCAGTTGAAAGTTGTCAGCACAGTTTCGGTTGGTTACGATAACTTTGATACCGATGCGATGAAAAGGCGCGGTGTTATCGGGACACATACCCCTTACGTGCTGGATGATTCCGTTGCTGATTTAGCATTTGCACTGATTTTGGCTGCTGCACGCCGGGTAGCTGAATGTGATCAGCTGATCCGGCAGGGAGAGTGGAAGAGGGGGAGTGTGGAAAATGTATTTCGGAGTTGAAGTTCATGATAAAACGCTTGGCATTGTCGGCATGGGACGGATCGGTGAAGCGGTTGCGCGCCGGGCCAGGTTTGGTTTTAATATGAAGGTTCTTTATCATAATCGCCGGCCGAGGCTGGAAATTGAAAAAAAATTTGGTATCGACTATGCTGAAATGGAAGAGCTCCTAAAGCAAAGTGATTTCATTCTGCTGCTTGTTCCGCTGACGGCAGAGACTTATCATTTAATCGACGAGCACGCTTTTCAATTGATGAAGAAGACAGCGATATTTGTCAACGTGTCCCGCGGAAAAACAGTCGATGAGCAGGCGCTGATTCACGCGCTTCATTCGGGGACTATCCGCGGTGCGGGGCTTGACGTGTTTACCAATGAGCCGCTTGAAACAGATTCCCCGCTTCTGCAATTGCCGAATGTTGTCCTGACTCCGCACATCGGTTCCGCTACGGATGAAACGAGGCACCGAATGGCAGAAACAGCTGTGGATACTTAATTAAGGCATTGAGCGGCGACAGGCCTCCTTACGTTGTGGAAGAGCTTTCGGCGCTGATTCATTAATTGCCGGATCGAACTGAAAATAGCGATAATTTTAAATGACAAATGATAATATAATAGTTTCATTGAATAGTTGTAAGCAATCAGTGCTTAATAAAAAACTGGCTTTCTACTAAATTACATTTATTATTATTTAAAATTGACTTAAAACAAGAGGCGTATTATAATAACACTGTACCCGCAGGAACGGGGAAATTAATTTTCAGGAGGTAATGAATCATGCCAGAACGTTTTGTCGCTAAACAAGCCCCTCGCTTTGAACTGGAAGCCATTTTCCCAAATGGAGACTTCGGAAAAGTCAGCCTGGAAGACAATGTGAAAGCAGGAAAATGGACGGTCTTCTTCTTTTATCCAATGGATTTTACGTTTGTCTGCCCAACTGAAATTACGGCGTTCAGTGATCGCTATGACGAGTTCAAAAATCTAAACGCTGAAATCATCGGCTGCTCGACGGATACGATTTACACCCACCAAGCATGGGAAAAAACATCCCGTAAAGAAGGCGGCATTGGCAAAATCAACTTTGCTTTAGCTGCTGATCACACTCAAGAAACAGCAAGAAAATATGGTGTTCTAATTGAAGAAGAAGGGGTAGCGCTCCGCGGTCTCTTCATTATCAATCCGGAAGGCGAAGTACGCTATTCTGTGATCAACCATAACGATATTGGACGCGACGTTGACGAAACGCTGCGCGTGCTTCAAGCGCTGCAAACAGGCGGTCTCTGCCCGGCAAACTGGCATCCGGGTGAAGAAACATTAAATGTTTGAGGCAATCCTAATAAATGATGGGCAAAAGCTTCGGCTGTAAATGCTGAAGTTACATACCCTTTAAGAAAAGAACCTGGCGGATGGTGAGTCCCGGCCGGGTTCTTTTTTTTGAGCGAAACGGCGGCAAAGGCAGGCTAGGGGAGAAGACAAAGGGGCTTATTTTTCAAACTGTATGCTGACTTTGATCGACCCACCTAAAGTGCCGGATTAAATTTGACTTGGCCGGGAAAAAACATTACGCTTTTAATGTTGGCTAAGAATAAAATTTTTTTTCGAAATGACCCATTGTTAATTAAATTCGGAAGCGCTTGCAAATGGATAGTTGGATGTGAAGGAATGACAAAAAAAAAAAACAAAAAAAAGGAAAAGAAAAAAGGTGCTTTAGCTGTTGCGGCGCTTTTTTTTGCTGGCAAAAGCGAAGTATGCTGTCGCCGTTTTAAAACTTGCTAAGCTCGGGACTGTTATCTCTTTGTTTGTTTCGCTATGGGTTTATGCGGTCTTTTTCGGCTGGAAATTTGCTTTTGCTTTAATGTACAACATGATTATCCATGAATCCGGACATCTGATTGCTGCCAAACAAAGACATGTCAAAACGTCTCCAATGTTTTTTATCCCTTTTTGTCGGGGCGGCTATCGGCATGAAAGAAATGCCGAAACACGCGAAGGATGAAAGTTACATCGCTTTTGGTGGCCCTTTTCTGGGAACAATCGCAACGTTCGCTGCCTTTTTGCTGTATGTATGGACACATCAGCCTTTGTGGGGGCTGTCGGTCTATATCGGGGCGATACTCAATTTGTTTAATTTGATTCCCATTACTCCTCTTGACGGCGGCCGAATTGTCACGGCTATTTCTCCAAAAATCTGGATTATAGGACTGGTGATCTTGGGAATTTCGGGGTATTTTATCCCGGGTCCGATCCTTTTTTTGATTTTTGTTTTGGGGGTCATCCAAGTGATGACACATTTCCGCGAGCCTTATCGTTATCGGCTCGATCAGGTTTTTATCAATCGGTTGAAAAGGAGAAAAAAAGCGATCCTTGCTTTTAGCGAATGCGAGGATATCTATGAAAAGAATCAAAAAATCTTCATCGACCAGAAGCGCCGGGAAGGGATCGATGATCGCATCAGCCGTCTTAAGGCGAACAGGCGGCTGTCCAGTCGTTTTCACCGGCTTCGTGTATATATTTTCGAAATTGAAAGGGAAGTGCTTCGCCATACGTGGCTGGATGAAGAGGATAATAGCGTTCGCTGGCTCGATCAAATGATTGAGACAAAAAAAAAGAGATGGCGCAAATGAGCCAATATTTTAAAACAAGCCGGAAAGAGAAATGGATCACCGGATCGGCATATGTCGCGTTGGTACTCGTGTTAGGGTTATTCTTTTATTTCGGCCAGAGCGTGCTGCCGAATCCGAATCAGTTAATGAAATAAAGTGAAACTTCAATCAGTGGGAGGGTTCTTCTATCCCCACTGATTGTTAGCTCTTGCCCACAGGATGTGGCGCTTTTAGTCTGTGTTCCTAAGACCGGGCTTTTACGGGCAGTTGTTTTCCACCTATGAGCCTTAAGGTGGGAGTTTTACTGCCCGTTAAAGTAAAAGGATTAAGGCTATTACCAAGTAAATGGGTACAATTGTGTGAACATATCTCAAACATCAGGTTAGCCATTTTGCGTAGAAAACCGTGATCGCTGGAATAAGGCCGCCTGTTCCATACGGATCCGCTCTTTTATTATTGCGGCGAAGAAACAAACCCCATTTGTTTTGGCGCTCTGTGCTTTGATATAATGAATAAGCGAAGGGAGTAAAAAATGAATAGCCCTGTTAACTGTTTGTTGCCGGTGTTCTCCGAGAGGAAGTGTCTGAATGTTTGAGTCTCTGGCTGTCATTGGTCTTTGGATATTAACATATTGCTACTTGATTCTTGCCTCCGTTGATTTTGGAGCAAGTTTTTACTTGTTTTATGACCAAATGATTCAAGGAAAAGCCGATCTGGCTTTGTTAATCAACGACTATCTTTCCCCTGTTTCCGAAATTACGAATGTTTGCTTTGTCTTCTTTTTTGCGACGGTGCTGGGTTTCTTTCCGGAAATGTCATATTATTACGGCACCTCATTGGTTGTGCCCGGCGTCATCGCCGTGCTGCTGATTGTCATAAAAGGACTTTTTACACCATTGGCCAGCTTTTGAGCAAAGACAATGTTTTCTTAAAATGGTGCAATACGGTGAGCGGGATTAGCGGCCTTTTGATCCCGGCGGCATTGAGCGTGACACTGGTTGTCAGTGAAGGCGGCTATATTCGCCTCTCCGCCCACAACGTGAGGCTGCTCGGGGGGGAATTGTGGGGAAATTTTTATTTTTGGTCGGTGATGGCGATCGCCATTGTCAGCGTTCTTTACATAGGCGCCATGTTTTTGACCTTTCTTGCCCATTATTTTGGCAATACAACGGCCAGTGAAAACATGCGCAATATGGCGCTGTTTTGGAGTATGCCGACAGTATTGGCGAGCGGCCTCGTGTTTTTAGGGCTGCAGCAACAAAAAACCCGGTTCATTTCGACCATGTACTGGATCTATCCTGGATGTTTCTGTTATCGCTGCTTTGTTTTTTTATTGCCGTGACTTTTGTTTTTCTAAGGCGATATTATAAATGGTCCTTTCTTTTTGTCATCCTCCAATATTTCTTTGCTTTCTTCGGATATGGTATCTCGCATTTTCCGTATGTCCTGTATCCATATGTTAAGGTCAATGCCGGTTTAGCGATCATGCCAAGCAAAGCCGTCTTATTTCTGGCGGTGATGGCCGTTTCTGTCTTGATTCCGGTTGCTATTATAGCCGCCAGGATCTATCTCCTGCGGCGGAGAAACGAATTCAAACGTGCTTTAAATAAATAACAAGACTGTTGGCAACAGGAGAAACTGTTGAATGCTGAAAAAAGCGGAAGGAAATTCAAAATTTCCTTCCGCTTTTTTCACTTTAGAATTGCCGATCCCTTATTGCGACGGTTCAAATACTTTTCTCGCTGAACGGCCGGGAGTCGTTTCCATTGACTTCCATAATGATCGGCAGAATCATCGGTTTTCTTTTTGTTTTTTCATATAGGAACGGAGCAAGCGTGTCGGTGATCTCATTTTTTTGATTTCCGACCATTGCGTTGTTTTCCGTTCCATGATGGCTTGCAGATGGTTTGTGATTAGCGATTGGGCATCGCTGATCAAATCACCCGATTCGCGCATATAGACAAACCCTCGTGAGATAATATCTGGCCCTGCCAGCACTTTGTGTTCCTTCATATTGATGCTGACGACAACAATGACAAGGCCTTCTTCAGAGAGAATGCGGCGATCACGCAGGACGATATTGCCGATGTCGCCGATGCCGCTGCCGTCAATGTAAACCGATCCGGAAGGTATTTTTCCGGTTACGGCGGCGCTGTTCTGATCAAGGGCTAAGACATCGCCATTGTCCATAATAAATGAATGATCGTATGGAATCCCGCAATTATAAGCGGTTTCCTGATGCGTTTTCAGCATCCGGTACTCTCCGTGAATCGGCATGAAAAATTTGGGCTTCATTAACCGAAGCATCAATTTCTCTTCCTCTTGACCGCCGTGACCGGAAGTGTGGACATTGCTCAGTTTGCCGTGAATCACCTCGGCGCCGGCGCGATACAATTGGTTGATCGTGCGGTTGATGCTGACTCTGTTCCCGGGAATCGGCGATGATGAAAAGACGACCGTGTCGCCAGGCTGAACTGAAATCTGGCGGTGCGTGCCGTTCGCAATTCGCGACAGGGCGGCCATCGGTTCGCCTTGGCTGCCTGTACAGAGTATCGTCACTTCATTATCCGGCAGATGATTGATCTGCTGATGATCGAGAAATGTGTTTTTCGGTGCTGTAATGTAGCCTAATTCTTCGCCGATTGTAATCGAGGCCTCCATGCTGCGGCCGAAAACGGCAATCTTTCGGCCGGTCGCAACGGCGGCATCGACAACTTGCTGCAGCCGGTGAATGTTTGAGGCGAAAGTGGCAAAAATAATCCTGCCGCTCACTTTGCGGAAAATATCTTTGATATTTTCCCCTACTTTTCGTTCCGACATCGTAAAAGTCGGCACCTCTGCATTTGTGCTGTCCGACAGTAAACAAAGCACGCCTTCTTTTCCTATTCCGCCATTTTTGTCAAATTTGCCGGAAGCCCGACCGGTGTGAAATCAAACTTAAAATCTCCGGTCTGAACAATGTTTCCCGGCGGTGTTTTGACAACAATTCCATATGAATCCGGAATGCTGTGCGTCGTGTGCGAAAAAAGCTGACCGATGTTTTTTGAAACTTAATCACATCATCTTCGCTGATTTCATGAATTTCTGTTTGGCGCAGGAGACCGTGCTCTTCCAGCTTGTTGCGAATCAAACCTGCTGCAAGTTTGCCGGCATAAATGGGCACATTCAACGCTTTTAAAAAATACGGCACCCCGCCGATATGGTCTTCATGACCGTGGGTGATAAAAAGCCCTTTTACTTTGTCGGCATTCTTGACTAGATAACTGTAATCCGGAATCACGTAGTCAATGCCGAGCAGTTCGTCTTCCGGAAATTTAATGCCGGCATCAATCACAATAATTTCATCTTGAAATTGGACGGCGTAAGTATTCTTTCCAATTTCGCCCAATCCGCCCAATGCGTATACGGCTGTCTGATGATTTTTTTACAAATTTCATAGGTCTATATCTTCTCCAATTTAAATTGTGGGGACGCTTCCTCGTACTCTAAAAACTTACCCTCGATCGGCTGGATAAATTCTACGTTATAAGGTTTGTCCGCTAGTTTTTTTCGAACATCCCGTTCGCTTTCCGCTTCGAGATACAATGTTTTTGTATTTTCGCGAATCGGGATTTCCGTCCTTGTTTCTTGATAAAGCACTTTAAAGACCATTTGATACCTCTCCTTCTCTTATGAAAAATCATTCTATTAGCTATTATATATGAAATAAAAGTGATTTTCATTGATTATTAACCAACGCTTCACAATGGAAGCGTTGGTACTGTGTTAAAATTGAGTTAATCGATGGCGATTGATCAGCCCTCTAATCCGCCGCCGCCATCTTTTTCTTAATCGTTTAAGCATGATTTTCCCTCCCAGGACCTTGTCTATGGTGGTGCTATACACGAGGGTTACCCATGGCCGAATGCCATGGCACGATTAGTTTTCCCATTTGCGGCGGAACCATGTAATCAGAATATCTCCAGTTTTGACAATTCATCAGAATTTAATCGTTGCCGATTCTGTTCGATTAGGATAAAGATGATGTACTGATATAATGAAATTTGTAAAAAGGTGTACAATAGAAGGCTTTCGCGAGCGAGAAAATACTTGGAGGGATGTCCATGACTGAAACGAAAATTGTCTTTTTTGATATTGACAGTACGCTGTACGATGAAGATAAAAAAAAGGTTCCCGAATCAACCCGTAAAGCGATTACGGCCTTGCAAAAAAAAGGGATTATCACCGCCATTGCGACGGGGCGGGCACCTTTTATGTTTAAAGAACTTCGTGAGCAATTAGGTATTCATACTTTTGTCAGTTTTAATGGTTCTTATGTGGTGCATCAAAATAAAGTTGTTTACAGCAGCCCGTTATCGAAAGCCGCACTTGATGTGTTAAAAAAAAAACAGTCGAATATGAAAGGCTATCCACTTGTTTTTTTGAACGAACAGACGATGAAACTCAGCGGAAAAAGAGAGCAGCGCGTCATTGAAAGCATGAGCACGCTCAAACTGAATATGCCGCTGCCGGAAAAAAACGAGGATTTTTATAAAAAAAAATGATATATACCAGGCACTGCTGTTTTTTTCAGAAAGCGACGATGCTGATTATTTAAAAGATGAACCGCTCAGTGATTTTAATTATGTACGCTGGCATCCGTATTCGGTCGATGTCATTCCGGCCGGCGGTTCGAAAGCGCGAGGTATTAGACAACTGCTCCAAATCATTGGACTTGAAGCGAAAGTTTCTTGTGCTTTTGGCGACGGGCTGAATGACTTGGAAATGCTGTCGTATGTCGGATGCGGCGTAGCTATGGGTAATGCGGTAAGGGAGGCCAAACGAGCGGCAGATTTCGTCACGAAATCTGTTCGCCAAGACGGTATCTATTATGGTTTAAAACAAATCGGACTTCTTTAAGAAACGAAAAAAACACCGGGCGATTAAAAGCCCGGTGTTTTTTCTGTCAGACATTTCGTGCTGTGTGATCAGGCACACTTTGAAAGGATTCTCTTTGTCGATGTGATCATAAAACATAATACCGTCTAAATGATCAATTTCATGCTGAATAGCAATGGAAGGGAGCCCTTTCAGTTTTAATGTAACCTCTTTCCCGTCAATGTCGAAGGCCTTGACCTTGACGCGGGCGTGGCGGGGCACAAAACCGGAAACTTCCCGATCGACGGACAGGCATCCTTCCCCGCTTTCAAGATAAGTGTTTTCAACCGAATGGCTGATTATTTTTGGATTGAAAAGCATATATTCATGAAGCTTTCCATTATCATCTTCGAGATAAATAGCGATCATCCGCTTGCTGACCGCTATTTGCGGAGCAGCAAGCCCGATGCCGGCACGAAGGTGATACCTCGCGGCGATCGCCTCATCCTGGCTGTTTTTTTTTCAGAAATTCGAGCATGTCCCTTAAAATTTTTTTTGTTCCTCTGCTGTAGGAGGCATCGGCACTTCTTTGGCAACAGCTCTTAAAATCGGATTTCCTTCCCTTATGATATTTTTCATTGTGATCATAAACTTGACACTCCTTATTCCGCAACTTAATAAAGTTGATCTATACTTAGTGTAACACACCTGAGTGCCGAAGATAACTGGAGTGCTTTTGGTGACACTCGTCTAAAAGGGCACCTTAGCCGTGTCAAAATAAAAGGTTCTTGGCTCGTTTTCCAAGCGGCGGGCCTGCCGGATTTCTTTTAATGAAAAAAAGCTGTGTTTATCAGCATCATCTGAAGAATCCCGATCCGCTCTCCAGAACCTTGTTAAATGGAGAAAAATAGCGAATACAACAGGATCGGAAAAAATCAGGAATAACACTAAAACAGATTTTTTTAAATAGATAGGATCATGTTGATTGACTTATTTCATGCAGTTATTATAAACTGAAATGGAACACAGAAGTTGTATTAATCAATTTTTAATATTAATTAAAACAGAAATAAAGAATGCGTTTACAAAAAAAAGAGTAAAAAATAACAGATGTTTGGGGTTTTTCATTTAAAACCTGCCGGATGGCAAACCAAAGGGCAGGGCACCGAAATTTTTTGGGAGCGGTTTCGGACTTTATGAAATGAAGTTTTAGACAGCCATGTGCCATATGTTATGAAAGGAAGGTGTAGAAATTGACAACGAAGAAATTGAACCAAATCGAGGATCAATTCAAGACGTTGCAAATTCTGAATGAAAATGGTGAAGTGGTGAATGAAGCACTGCTGCCGCAACTTTCGGATGAAAAATTAAAAGAGCTGATGCGGCGAATGGTTTACACAAGAATTTGGGATCAGCGCGCTCTATCGCTCAACCGGCAAGGACGACTCGGTTTTTATGCACCCGTAGCCGGACAGGAAGCATCGATGCTTGCCAGCGAGTTCGCGATGGATAAAGAGGATTGGCTGCTTCCATCATACCGTGATATTCCACAGATGGTTTGGCACGGTTTTCCGCTTTATAAAGCTTTTCTTTACTCAAGAGGCCATTTTCAAGGCGGGCAAATTCCGGAAGATGTTCACGCAGTCATGCCGCAAATTATCATCGCTGCCCAATGTACTCAAACAGCCGGAGTTGCTTTAGGTTTAAAGAAACGCGGCAAGAAAAATGTCGCTTTTACATATTTTGGGGACGGTGCAACCTCTCAAGGAGATTTTTATGAAGGATTGAATTTTGCCGGCATCTTTAACGTGCCTGCTGTATTCATCAATCAGAATAATCGTTTTGCCATTTCTGTACCGGTGGAAAAACAGACCGCTTCAAAAACGCTGGCGCAAAAAGCGATCGCTGCCGGCATTACAGGTGTGCAGGTTGACGGCATGGATCCGCTCGCTGTTTATGCGGCGGCGGATGAAGCACGGAAACGGGCTGTCAATGGTGAAGGACCAACGCTGATCGAAACATTGACCTTGACCTACCGTTATGGCCCGCATACCACGGCCGGGGACGATCCGACGCGCTATCGTTCGGAACATCTTACTGATGAGTGGGAAAAACGCGATCCGCTCATCCGTTTTCGCAAATATCTGGAAGGAAAGGGACTGTGGTCAAAAGAGGCGGAAGATCAAGTGACCCTGGAAGCCAAAGAAGACATCAAAAAAGCATTAAAAGAAGCCGATAATATTCCAAAACAAAAAGTCAGCGATTTGATTGTCAACATGTTTGAAACGCTGCCTCGCCCTTTGCAAGAACAACTGGCTATTTATCGGGAAAAGGAGACGAAATAATCATGGCGCAAATGACGATGATCCAAGCAATCACGGATGCTTTGCGGATTGAACTCAAACGTGATGAAAACGTCCTGCTTTTCGGCGAAGACGTCGGCAAAAACGGCGGCGTATTCAGGGCGACTGAAGGACTGTTTGATGAATTCGGAGAGGAACGGGTTTTTGACACGCCGCTTGCCGAATCAGGATCGGCGGTCTGGCGCTCGGTCTCTCTCTGCAAAACTATCGCCCGATTATGGAAATCCAATTTTTCGGCTTTGTCTTTGAAGCGATGGACAGCGTTGTCTCGCAGATTGCCCGGCTCCGCTACCGATCCGGGGGAAAATATCATGCACCGGTCACGATCCGCTCGCCTTTTGGCGGCGGTGTCAAAACACCTGAACTGCATGCCGATAACCTGGAGGGCCTTTTCTATGAATGCCCGGGGCTGAAGGTGGTTATTCCATCGAATCCGCGCGATGCTAAAGGCTTGTTGATTTCGGCGATTCGCGATAATGATCCGGTTCTTTTTCTGGAACATATGAAACTTTACCGGTCTTTCAGAGAAGAAGTGCCTGAAAACGATTATACAATCGAAATAGGAAAAGCTAACATTGTTCGGGAAGGCAAAGATGTGTCGATCATCACATACGGTGCGATGGTCCGCACGTCTCTGAAAGCAGCTGATCTCCTTGAAAAAGAAGGCATTCAGGCAGAGGTGATTGATCTTCGTACGATCAGCCCTCTTGATGTCGATACTATTGTCCAGTCGGTTGAAAAAACAGGCCGGGCGGTCGTTGTTCAGGAGGCACAAAAAAAAAAGCGGGGATCGCTTCTCACGTCATTGCTGAAATTAATGACCGGGCCATTCTCTCACTGGATGCCCCGGTCGGACGTGTGGCGGCACCGGATACGGTTTTTCCGTTTGCTGCTGCCGAAGATGTCTGGCTGCCGAATGAACATGATATTGTTGATAAAGTCAAAGAAACGGTCGAATTTTAATATAGAAAGCAATACTTGAGCAAAATGCAGGATAAAGGAGGCCATGGAACATTGGCATACTTATTTAAATTGCCGGATATCGGAGAAGGTATTCATGAAGGTGAAATCGTAAAATGGTTTGTCAAGCCGGGCGATGAAGTAAAAGAAGATGACGTACTCGCCGAAGTGCAAAATGATAAAGCTGTTGTTGAAATTCCTTCTCCGGTTGACGGAAAAGTACTTAAAATCAATGTCGATGAAGGCGAGACGGTTGAAGTAGGGACCGTTGTGGTCACGCTTGAATCGGAAGAAGGCGAACAAGACCAGGCACCGGAAGAAACATCGGAAGCCGCAGAAGCGGTATCTAAGGCAGAAGATGACGGCCGGCCGCAAACAGGCCCGAGCGAACCGGCGGCTCTCGAACAGCACGCGGGGGAACGCGTCATTGCAATGCCGTCGGTACGAAAATACGCCCGGGAAAAAGGTGTTGCCATCGCAAGTGTTCACGGAACCGGAAACCACGGCCGCGTGTTAAAAGAAGATGTCGATAAATTCATATCGGGAGAAACGGCAGCGACCGAGGGGGTCCCTGCCGGAGACAGACAAAACGAATCGGCCGCTGCCGCTCCACTCTCGGCGCAGCCTGCTCTTGAGACACGAGAAAAATTCAGGGGAATCCGCCGGGCGATTGCCAAAGCCACGTCGCATTCTAAACACAGATCACCTCACGTCACGCTGATGGATGACGTTGATGTAACCAAAACGGTGGCTCATCGCAAGCAATTTAAATCGGAAGCCGCCGACATAGGGATCAAGCTGACCTATCTTCCTTATGTTGTTAAAGCGCTTGTTTCCGCGCTTAAGGAATATCCGGCATTGAACGCTTCTCTTGATGAAGAAAACCAGGAAATTATTTATAAACATTATTTCAATATCGGCATTGCAACCGATACGGAATATGGTCTTGTCGTTCCTGTGGTCAAAGATGCCGATCGCAAATCCATGTACGATATCGCCCGTGAAATCGGCGAGTATGCTGATAAAGCACGAGAAGGCAAGCTTGTTTCCGAAGAAATGAAAGGCGGAACTTGCACGATATCGAATATTGGCTCCGCCGGCGGTAAGTGGTTTACACCGGTTATTAATCAGCCTGAAGTAGCCATTCTCGGCATTGGGCGAATTGCAGAAAAAGCGATCGTCCGCGATGGAGAAAATTGTTGTTGCACCTGTGCTTGCCCTGTCATTGAGTTTCGATCACCGATTGATTGACGGTGCGACGGCTCAAAAGGCAATGAATAAAATAAAAAGGTTGCTGAATAATCCGCAACGCCTAATCTTGGAGGGATAAGAATGGTAGTAGGGGAATTTACTACGGAAGTGGACACAGTGGTGATTGGCGCTGGTCCAGGCGGCTATGTGGCTGCGATTCGTGCGGCTCAACTTGGCCAACAAGTGATTGTTATTGAAAAAGAACATGTCGGCGGTGTCTGCCTGAATGTAGGCTGTATCCCGTCGAAAGCATTGATTTCCGCAAGCCACCGTTATCAAGAAGCGAAGGATTCCGAAGCGTTCGGCATCAAAGCTGAAAATGTCACTCTCGATTTTCTGAAAGTCCAAGAGTGGAAGAATTCTGTCGTCAGCAAACTGACGGGCGGTGTTTCAAGCCTGTTGAAAGCGCATAAAATTGAAGTGGTCGAAGGCGAAGCACTGTTTGTCGAACCTGATGTCGTTCGCGTCAATCACGGCTACGAATCGTCGCGTTATAAATTTAAAAATTGTATTATTGCGACCGGTTCAAGCCCAATTGAAATTCCAGGATTCAAATGGAGCGATCGCGTCCTTTCATCGACAGGAGCACTCAACCTTAAGGAAGCTCCGAAAAAATTAGTCGTTATTGGCGGCGGTTACATCGGTGTGGAATTAAGTTCAGCTTTCGCCGGATTTGGAACGGAAGTCACTATCCTTGAAGGAAGCCCAGCGATTCTCCCGGCGTTTGAGAAAAAACTCGTTGCCGTTGTCAAAAAATCACTGAAGAAAAAAGGCGCGACGATCTATACGGAAGCACTGGCAAAAGGTGTTGAGGAAAGCGCAAGCGGCGTCAAGGTTACGGCGGAAGTCAAAGGCGAACTCCAAACTTTCGATGCCGATTATGTCATGGTGACGGTTGGCAGACGGCCGAATACGAAAGATTTGGGATTGGATATGGCCGGAGTAGAAACGACGGATCGCGGCTTGATAAAGGTTGACAAACAGGGGAAAACGAATGTGGGCGGCATCTATGCGATCGGCGATATTGTGGCCGGACCTGCGCTTGCGCACAAGGCTTCGTATGAAGGCAAAGTAGCGGCTGAAGCGATCAGCGGCCTGCCATCGGAAGTCGATTATCAGGCTATTCCTGCCGTTGTCTTCTCGGATCCGGAAATCGCGACCGTTGGGCTCGCGGAAGAAGAAGCGAAAAAACAAGGCTATGAAGTGAAGACAGGACAATTCCCGTTTGCCGCCAATGGACGTGCTCTTTCACTCGGAGCAACGGACGGCTTTTTGAAAATCGTCACGAGAGCCGATGACGGACTCATTCTTGGCGCCCAAATTGTAGGTGTCAATGCCAGTGATTTGATTGCTGAATTTGCTCTGGCCATTGAATCCGGAATGACGGCTGAAGATATCGCGCTGACGATCCATGCTCACCCGACTCTTGGCGAGATGGCAATGGAACCGCCGATGTCGTATTGGGAAAACCGATTCATATTGCAAAATAAATGATAAAAGAAAAGAGAGCTATCCCAATGGGGTGGCTCTTTTTGTTTGATTTTATCATGTTATTTCATCTGAATGTTACCAAACTGATAAAGAACGGGGAATATGTTACTTTCATTTTGCAAATTTGACACTAAAAAAAGCTGACTGTTAAGATTTAACAGCCAGCTTTTGCAATCTCAATTATTTAATAGGCAGTGCGGCTTTCACCACTTTTAAGGTTCTCAAGGAGTCATCCTCAGGTCCTTGAACCGGCAATCCTGTTTCGACATTTTCATTAATATACTCCAAGTTTTCCCGGGTAATAATTTCTCCGGGCATCAGAATAGGAATACCAGGCGGGTATACCATTACAAATTCCGCCATAATTCGTCCTTCAGCTTCCCAAAAAGGGATTGATTCTGTCTCCGAATAAAAAGCATCGCGAGGCGAAAGCGAGAGCTTAGGCATGTCCGGGACCTGAACGGGGAACTGCTTCGGTACGAAGTTACGTTCCGAATAGACTTTCGAAAAGGTCTCCAGGGCCTTAACAAGCCGGTCAATGGTGCTGGCATTGTCACCGGGAGTCACAATACACAAGATATTGTACAGATCGGACAGTTCGACTTCAATGTGAAAATTTTCTCTAAGCCAAACTTCGGCATCATATCCTGTGATACCGCATTCTTTGACAGAGATCAGCAGCTTAGTCGGATCTAGATCATAAGTCGACTTAGATGTTAACCGCTCTCTGCCGACACAGTATAAACGGTCGATGGTATTGATCCGTTTTCTGGCAGTTTCCGCAAGGTCAATGGTTTCGGAAAGCCGCGAGTATCCCTCTGTTGCCAGATATCTTCTCGCGACATCCAGCGAAGCAAGCAGCAGGTAAGAGGTCGACGTTGTTGTCAGCATGCTCATAATCGATTGAACTCTTTGGATAGAGACGAACCCTTTTTTTACGTTTAACACTCTGAACTTTGTGTTAATGAACCGCCGAGTTTATGGACGCTTGTAGCGGCCATGTCGGCACCTGCCTGCATGGCCGATAGAGGAAGCGCGTCATGAAAATGGATATGGACACCGTGTGCTTCGTCCACGAGTACTGGAACTCCAGCCCGATGGCTGATCTGAACGATCGTTTTTAAATCGCCGGCGATACCAAAATAGGTCGGGTTGATCACTAGAACCGCTTTGGCATCCGGATGCTGATCGAGCGCGTGCTCGATTGCTTCAGGGGTGACACCGTGTGAGATGCCGAGTTCCATGTCAATCTCCGGATAGACAAAAACAGGCATTGCTCCTGAAAAGATGATCGCCGTAAGTACCGATTTATGAACATTCCTCGGAACAATAATTTTGTCTCCTGGAGAACAGGCGGCAAGGACCATGGCCATAATGGCTCCGCTCGTCCCTTGTACGGAAAAAAAGGTGGCATCTGCTCCAAAAGCTTCAGCGGCGAGCATTTGCGCGTCATGAATCATTCCATGGGGCTGATGCAAATCATCCAGCGGAGCAATGTTTATCAAGTCGATCGACAACGCATTTTTTCCGATAAAACGCCGGAATTCAGGATCCATTCCCCGCCCGCTTTTATGGCCGGGTATGTGAAATGGAAGGGGATTGGCATGTATATGTTCGAGCAACCCTGAGAATAGAGGGGTTTCACTTTGATGCAATCAAGGCACCTCGCTTTATTTTTCTGATTTAAGCAGCGAGCCGGACAGACGAATCAAAGGCAGTTCAGCCTCTAAGCCGCCCGGGCTTTGCGGCGCTTTTAATAGAATAGCAATTTTCGAGATTTTAACGGTTCGGCATACATTCACTGGCTTCTTTGTAAAGAGGAAGAAGTTTTTCCAGACTGTCTTTAAAAAGCCGCAGCAAAGCTTCGCCGCTTCCGGCAATCTCATTTTCTTTGTCAATACGCAGCCCGCAAAGGAGTTCTGATTTTTTGATTGTTCCAAGCCCGTTCAACCATAGAGTGAAACCCAGCCGGAGACAGCGTTTCTTGGGGAATGACAGCAGGTACTGTGTGATCCAGGGACCATACAAACTGGCTGGGTATATGATTGAAAACGTCTCGTTCATGGCTCAGCAGTGAAGCGGACAGCGCCGATTTTACTTCCAATTCATTAAAACAGGCGAACCAGAGAAAGATATGCGCCCTCCACAGCCCGATTTGGAAATGCGGATATTTTTTGTACCCCCTTTTGCTGGCCGCAAAAGCGATCCACGTGCTGTCCGGCGGGTTGACCGTTCTTCTGGCATGTTTCGCTATGTGAGGATAGATGTCCTGACCGGTTAATGCCGATAAAAAAGGGGTCAGCTGCTCGTCAAGCTGCTGAAATTTTGGCCGGATCAGCCGTTTGATGGCGTCCATTCTCTCATTTAATCCATTTATTTGAAATACGTTAAAATCTTGAGCGTTAAAACCACTAAATTGCACGGATTTTTCTCCTTTAGCGTTTTTTTTCAGATTGTATATCGTATCATTAGTTTAACACAACTATTATTGAAACGAACAGGTTTAAAATCGGGGCATAAGAGGAATTTAATAAGCAAGAAGCAGCCGGTAGTTGCATAGAATGGATCAACAACATAGATTATTAATAACTCCTCTGTTAAAAACAATATCAGAATATTGTGTCACTTGATGGTGAGCAAGTTGTTTTAGACAAATGAATGAAGGGATGTGTAGGTAACCATGAAACAGGTGATCCAAACATTGAGACGACAAGATGCAGAAAAAAAAAGAATTCCTGTTGTGAGAATGGAAATTGATTACGAATTGGCAACCCTGCACCAAGCGATTTTACAAAATGATTACGCTACCATTAAAACGTGCAAAGAGCGGCTTGAAAAACTTAGACAGGAAATGATTCAATTAGAAGTGTGAAAATTGGATAACGGCTGCTGCAAGCGGCAGCCTGAATTCTTGTCTGTCCTCCCTCGCTTTTTAAGGGGGGACTTTTTTGCATGTTACAGAGATTCGCAAGATGTCTGCCCGTCATATAGGTCTCAGGTTTACTAAGGGCGGTGATTATGACATACTAATGGTGGATGAAAAACGATCAAGTGAAACTTCAATCAGAGGAGAGGAGTTTTCTTCCATCACCCACTGATTGTTAGTTGCGGCCCACAGGATGTGGGTCACACAGACGTTGCCACAGGATGTGGCGCCTTTAGTCTGTGTTCCTAAGATCGGGCTTTTACGGGCAGTTATCTCCCGCCTATGCTTCTTCGAATTCATTGCAGCTTTGAGGCGGGAGTCTTACTTGCCCGTTAATGCGGGATAAATAACACGAATAGAGACAAGGTCAGGAGATAAAAGATGAACAAAGAAGAATGGTTCGTTTTGGAAGAAAAGGCGACTGGATGGATATTGGAAGCCGGAGCATTGCTCAAACAATCTCTGGCCGCAACCTTGGACGTGCAATATAAAAGTTCCCATAACGATCTTGTGACCAATATTAAAACGATCGAACAGTTTTTTGTAAGCCGGATTAAAAGCACTTACCCGGATCATCGAATCATCTCTGAGGAGGGCTTCGGGGATAGAATTGATTCCACTGATGGTGTGATATGGTATGTGGATCCCGATTGACGGGACGATGAATTTCGTTCTGCAAAAACGCCATTTTGCCATTTCTATCGGTATTTATGAGAATGGTGAAGGCAAAGCCGCTTTTATTTATGACGTGATGAATGATGATCTATACCATTGCATGTCGGGAAATGGCGCATTCCTGAACCAGCGGCGCCTTGCACCGCTAAAAGACATAAAAAAAAAAGATGCGCTGCTTGGGCTTAATGTCACATGGGTGCAAAAAAACCCCCGCATTGATCCGAGTATTATGGCGGTCGTTGCTCACGAAATCCGCGGAACCCGGGCATACGGATCAGCAGCCATCGAACTCGCTTATGTCGCCGCCGGTTTATTGGACGGTTATTTCACGATGCGGCTGTACCGTGGGATTTTGCGGCCGGGCTTATTTTAATAAAAGAAGTGGGCGGTGTTTACACGAGAGCCGACGGTCTGCCGATTGATATGGTTCGCAAAAATTCCGTAATGGCAGGGAAAAAAGGTTTGCATGATGAAATTATTGCCCATATTCAAGAACAGAGGTCACAAGGGAAATTATTTGAAAATCCAAACTAATCATGTCAGTTAATTTTTGGGGCTGGTGTTATTTTCCGCTCGATGGCCCCAGCTCGGACAAAACCGCTTTTGCTTAAAATAAGGCACTATGCAGCAAAAAAAACGGCGCTCCCAAGCTTCGGGCGGGGCGCCGCCTGGTTTTCTCTATTCAACAAGGCTATTTGTTTCCTGCAGACGCTTTATTTTTAATATAAAAACCGAGTCCCATGAAAATAAAGACACCAATTATGGATAAAATACTGATAATAGCGTTGCCGTACGCAATGCCTCCGCCAATGCCGACAAGGCTAATGACGGCAAGAATAGCGAATAATCAAAACAAAATTTTTCATGATTTCACCTCCCTAAGCCTATGATAAAGGCTAATTGAAAAAATAACAATTAACGAACATGTTTTTTTTTTATGGTATAATCATATGGTTTATTGGAACGATGAGGAGAGTTTAAAGAAATGACAAAACGCAGAGAAGAGTTACGGAATATCGCGATTATCGCTCACGTTGACCATGGTAAAACGACGTTGGTGGATAAATTGCTTATGCAATCTGGAACATTTCGCAAGAACCAGCAAATCAATGAACGGGCGATGGACTCCAATGCGATCGAAAGAGAACGCGGGATTACCATCCTTGCGAAAAACACGAGCCTTTCTTATAAAGATTATCGGATAAATGTCGTGGACACGCCCGGTCACGCCGATTTTGGCGGTGAAGTTGAACGAATTATGAAAATGGTTGACGGCGTGCTGCTGCTCGTTGATGCCTATGAAGGCTGCATGCCTCAGACGCGGTTCGTGCTTAAGAAAAAGCACTGGAACAACATCTGAAACCTATTGTCGTCGTCAACAAGATTGATAAACCAATGGCCAGGCCGGCGGAAGTTGTCGATGAAGTGATTGACTTGTTTATTGATTTGGGTGCGGATGAAGATCAACTGGAATTTCCGGTTGTGTACACGTCGGCAGTCAATGGCGTCGCGGGGACTGATCCCGAACATGTTGATCAAGACATGAGCATTGTGCTGGATACAATCATTAAATATGTGCCGGCACCAATTGATAATCGTGACGAAAGTTTGCAATTCCAGGTCACGATGCTGGATTACAATGACTATGTCGGCCGGATCGGCATCGGCCGCATTTATCGCGGTTCGATTAAAGTCGGTGAACAAGCGACACTTGTTAAAAATGACAGGAAGACGGAAAACTTCCGGGTGACGAAGCTTTTCGGCTTTTATGCCTTGAAACGTGTGGAAATTCAGGAAGCGTCTGCCGGTGAAATTATTGCGATTACAGGGGTCAGCGACATTACATCGGTGATACGATCAACGACGTCAACGCCATTGATCCGCTTCCTCCGCTGAAGATTGACGAACCGACATTGAAAATGACGTTTTTGCCCAATACGAGCCCGTTTGCCGGCAAAGAAGGCGAATATGTAACGAGCCGCAAGCTGGAAGAACGTTTGTATGCCGAAACGGAAAGAGATGTCAGTCTGCGGGTTGAAGCCGCTTCAGGGTCCCATGATTCGTGGATTGTATCCGGGCGCGGCGAACTGCACTTGTCCATTTTGATTGAAACGATGCGGAGAGAAGGTTATGAACTTGCCGTTTCGAAACCGACGGTCATTACCAAGGAAATTGACGGCAAAATGTGCGAGCCTTTTGAAAGAGTGCAGATCGATGTTCCTGAGGAATACGTCGGTTCAGTCATCGAATCGCTTGGCAAAAGAAAGGCTGAGCTGCTTAACATGGAACAAGAGCAGCCTGGACAAAGCCGCCTGGAATTCATGATTCCTTCGCGCGGGCGGGCTGATCGGCTATCGCCGCAACTTCATGACAGAAACACGCGGTTATGGCATCATGAACCACAGCTTTGATCATTTTGCTCCGCTAGTTAAAGAAGAAATCGGCGGCAGGCGCCAAGGTGTCTTGATTTCAATGGACACAGGTCAAACGACGGCGTATTCACTCGGACAGCTTGAGGATAGAGGGGTCATGTTCCTTGGACCGGGTGTTCAGGTCTACGAAGGCATGATTGTCGGTGAACATAACCGCGAAAATGATTTGACTGTTAACGTGACAAGAGCGAAGCATGCGACCAACGTTCGTTCGGCGACCAAGGACCAAACGGTCACGCTGAAAGAACCAAGAAAGATGTCTCTAGAGGATTCGCTGGCTTATCTAAATGATGACGAATATTGCGAAATCACACCGAAAAGTGTGAGAATGCGCAAGAAGATTTTGGAGAAGGGTGAACGAGAACGGTCACAGAGACGGGGCAATAAAGTTTCCAAATAAAATAAAAAAGAAGCTTGCAAATATTGCGCAAGCTTCTTTTATTTTTTTAAAACCTGAGGTTTAGAAGACCTTTTTTCAACTTTTTTGCTATTTCCGTTTAATTTGGCGAGATCTTTTTGGCTTGGGGAGATGGAGCGTAAACTTTCCGGTTGCCCATCGTTCACGGGTGCGTTCACTAATCCGTTTGGAGCAGTCGGCGCACATATAGGTGTGAATGGGCCGGTTTCTCAATCGTTTTGCAGTTAGTGAATCATCATCCAATATGTCTATTTTATCGCATAGTATACATTTCACACGCATGATCAGGTCACCCCTTTTTCAGTATAGCAGGTTTTTAGCGGAATAAGCAAAATGCAGCTTATCGTGCTATACGGCCATATTAATTGGATAAAGTTGCACGGCGGCAAATTTCTAGATCAGGCAATTCAAAGGCGAATTTCGTCATTCAACTCTTTTTTGTATCAATGATAGGGTGTATTCGGTTTCCCCAGGATGTTTTCTAAGCCGAAATTATACAGGCGATCATATTTTTTACTATATTTTAACAATTCGTAAAGCGTGACAAATCGGTATCCTCGTTTTTTCAGGAGAGGGATGATCACTTTCAGCGCTGCCACCGTTTGCTTCTGGTTTCCGCCGGCATCGTGCAATAAGATGATATCTCCTTTATGAATGCCGCTTAGGACACGTCTGATGATTCTTGATACTCCCGGCTGGGCCCAATCGCCCGGATCTTGGTGCCAGAGGACAATTTCAAAATGGAGCTTATGAGACAAAAACACGGTTCTATTATTGATACGTCCGCGTGGCGGGCGAAGGATATTTATCTTTGGCGGTCTTTGAAATTCGTTAATCAATTGTTCGGTTTTGTTTATTTCTTCCTGAAACTCTGATTTTGATTTTCTTAAAAGGACAACGTGAGAATAAGTATGATTGCCGAGTTCATGCCCTTCACGAACCTCACGGGTGACAATTTCAGGGTATTCTTCCATATGTTTTCCAATCAGAAAAAAAGTGGCTTTGGCATGATTCTTTTTTAGAATATCCAATACTTTGGGGGTGTAAACCGGATCGGGACCGTCGTCAAAAGTCAGTGCCACCACTTTTTTGCTAGCCGGGACTTCCCAAAAACAACGTCTCCTTTTTGTTCATACTTTTCACGATCAATGTTGGCAAATGCGGTCTGAGATATTGAACTTGTTAGGAAAACGATAGCGAAAGAAATAAATATGGCTTGTCGGAATCGGCTCATTGGTTAATCTCCTGTTGACAATGATACCGTTAGTATTCGCAATCGGCACTTTCTCATACAGACAGGAAAAAAAACTCCGCTATGGCGGAGCTTTTTTTGAAAGGCTGTTTTTTCATTGCTGTTAAGCGCTCTCGAATTAATCAATCTCAATTTTTTCAATACCTTTAACAGGATTGGATGCGTTTGTCCCATTTCCGTAATAAAAATAAAGAGGACCGTCATCGACAATCGCTTTTCCATCTTTTGAAAATGCAAAAAACACCTTTTCGGACGTCTTCAAGAGGAAGCGAATAGCGTTCGCCATTTTTTTGATGAAAAATAACTGTTGCCGCTTCTTCTAAAGGCTCGGCATTATCGATGAAAGGCCTCGCGGGAATAACAAAAGAATCGGTCAGCCATTGCTGTTTTGAATAACGGCGAATGTGTTTGCCATCTGCAGGTTTTCCTAACTTTTTGCTCAGCGCCTTGATTTCACGTTCATAAACCTTTGTCTCATCTTCCATAATGTCGCCTGAGCCATTTTTGGCTTCCTCAAGGAAGTCGTTCCACTCTATTTTCCGATCATCAAAGATCCAACTGCTCGGATCGAGCGTAATCGAAAATTTAACTTTTCCCGTCAATGGCAAAATGGTATGCAAATAGATAGCCTCCTATTGAATGCATTGTTTTTACTTATTATAGCATAAGGATAAAATAGATAAATGTCATTCCCGGGCAGGATTTTTTTCAGCCTGAAATATTCAAACATGCGGCGGGCATAGGTATTGAGAAGGCTGAAAAAGCCGCACAGCAATAATTCTTGCTTTTTGTGGACGTTAAAGGTAATATGAAATTTAGGATGATCAATAGCGGAGGGGATCATATTGTCTACTGAGATAGCAATCGGACATCATGAAAAAGCCTATCAGTTGCTGAAAGCTGATGCTCATAAGATCCTGAAGTTAATAGAGGTGCAGATGGAGAATTTGACGATGCCTCAATGCCCTCTCTATGAAGAAGTATTGGATACGCAGATGTTTGGTTTGTCTAGGGAGATTGATTATGCTGTTCGATTGGGACTTGTTCACGAACAAGAGGGCAAAGAACTTTTAGGTTCTTTGGAAAGACAGCTTTCGGCTCTCCATGAAGCATCGACGCGTAATAAATAACGATATTCAAACCGTCCGCTGCTTCTAAGTGAGATGGTTTGATTTTTTTTTTAAAAGATGTGATTTGCTGAAAGCAGGTTAAGGCGAGTCTCTAAGCCGAAGTTAAAAAAAATTTTTTTAAGACGGCTTTAAAAAAATGGCGGCCGAATTTTATCAATCAGGCACGGCCGCTGCCTTTCCTGCCCTTTTATTAGGTGAATCGCGTCTGGTTAACTGGCCTTTCACTCTCCCCCTGCTGTTGTCTTCAAGAATGGGGGGCCTAAGGTTCCAAATAAAAGTAATCATCATGATTAGATAATCATTCGAATTTTGTTCTTAATGAAATCACGGCAGGAAATAACCTATCAATAGCGAATTTTTGAGTATTAACTAAGCAAATGGGTGAACATATGTTAAAGAAACTATTTCGTTATTATGACTATTCTTTGCTCGTGACCGTTGCTCTCCTGACGGGATTCGGTCTTGTAATGGTTTACAGCGCCAGCTCGGTTTGGTCCGTTTTGAGTCAGGAACCTCCGAATTACATATTTGTAAAACAGTTCATTTGGTGTATGATAGCGCTTCCATGCGGACTGCTTGGTATGGTTATCCCTTACCAGGCGTACAAATCAATTGTTTAAATGCTGATTGTCATTTCTGCGGGAATGCTCATTTTGCTCTCTTTTATTGGCCATACGGCAAACAATGCCCAGTCATGGTTTGCGATCGGGCCCCTCCATATTCAGCCGTCCGAAATTGTCAAAGTCACTATCGTGATTTATTTGGCGTCGGTATTTTCAAACAAGCAGGACTCCATTGCAAATTTCAAGACAGCGGTTGCGCCGCCTCTCATCATGATCGTCTTCTTTTTCCTGCTTGTCGCCATGGAACCCGATCTCGGGACAGCGATGATTATTGCCGGTGTTTCAGGAACCATTATTCTTTGCTCGGGTTTGCAGATGAGACATCTTGTCTCTTTATTGGCCCTGTCGATTGTTACGGTATCGGCAATGTTCATGTTTTTCCTGAGCAAAGTTCAGTCCGCTCGCTTTGTGGCTGCCTATCATCCGTTTTCGGTTGCCCAAACAACCGGGCATCAGCTGATTAATTCATATATTGCGATTGCTTCCGGCGGATTGACCGGGCAAAGGGCTTGGCCATAGTATTGAAAAAGCCGGCTTTTTGCCGGAACCGCACACCGATTTCATCATTGCCGTAATCGGCGAAGAACTGGGACTATTCGGCATATTATTTGTCGTTTTCTGCCTGGCTTTTCTTGTACTAAAAGGCCTGGTTATTGCTATCCGCTGCAAAGATGTTTTCGGCAGTCTGCTGGCGATAGGTATATCCGCCCTGATTGCCATTCAGACATTCGTCAATCTTGGTGCCGCGACCGGTTTGATTCCGGTTACCGGCGTGACGCTGCCTTTTGTCAGCTACGGGGGTTCCTCCTTGGTGATCATGATGTTCACCATCGGAGTTTTAATAAATATTTCCGCTTTTGTAAACATGAAAAGATCAAATTTGGTTAAACAGGGGGAGAGAGGGTATGTTACAGAAACCCATTAGAAAATTGCTTGTTGCAAACCGCGGAGAGATTGCGATCCGTGTATGCCGTGCGTGCAATGAGTTGAATATTCGACGGTGGCCATTTTTTCTAAGGAGGACATTGGTTCTTACCATCGCTACAAGGCTGATGAATCCTATCTCGTCGGCAGAGGAAAGAAACCGATTGATGCATATCTTGATATAGAAGGAATTATTGAAATAGCCAAAACGCATGATGTCGATGCTATCCATCCCGGGTACGGCTTTCTTTCAGAAAACGCGGAATTTGCCAGACGCTGCGAGGAAGAGGGCATTATCTTTGTCGGCCCTAAGGTTGAACATCTTGTCACTTTCGGTGATAAAGCAAAAGCGCGCGCAGCTGCAGTCAATGCAGGAATTCCGGTCATTCCCGGATCGGGCGGAGTGGTGAAGAATGCAGAGGAAGTTCGCGCATTCGCGGATACTCACGGCTATCCAATCATTATTAAGGCGGTACTGGGCGGCGGCGGCCGCGGTATGCGGATCGTCCGCAGTGAACAAAGCCTTGAAGAGGCATTCGCCCGCGCGACATCCGAAGCAAAAAAGACATTTCGGAAAAGAAGATGTCTATGTTGAAAAATATTTGGACAACCCCCGCCATATTGAAGTGCAAATTATTGCCGATCAATTCGGGAAAACGGTTCACTTGTATGAACGAGACTGCTCCGTGCAGCGCCGTCACCAAAAAGTGGTCGAAGTTGCGCCAAGCCGGGGACTTGAAGAAAGTCTGCGTCAGGAAATTTGCGATTCCGCCGTTCGGCTGATGAAAAGTGTCGGCTATTTAAATGCCGGGACCGTTGAATTTCTTGTCACCGGATCGGGAGACTTTTATTTCATCGAAGTGAACCCCCGAGTGCAGGTCGAACATACGATAACGGAAATGATCACGGGCATTGATATTGTGCAGTCGCAAATTCTGATCGCTCAAGGCTACGGCCTTCACGAAGACCCGGTTCTCATTCCGGAGCAAGAAGATATTCGCACATACGGCTATGCGATTCAGTGCCGGGTGACAACCGAAGATCCGGCCAATCATTTCATGCCGGATACAGGGAAATTGCTGCTTACCGGAGCGGCGGCGGTTTCGGTGTGCGGCTGGATGCGGGCAACGCCTATACCGGAGCCGTTATCACGCCTTACTATGACTCGCTGCTTGTCAAATTGTCAACGAGTGCGAGAACTTTTAAAAACGCTGCAGTAAAAATGCTGAGAAATTTAAAGGAATTCCGAATCAGGGGATTGAAGACGAATATTCCGTTCTTAATCAATGTTGTTCAGCATCCGGATTTTCTGGAGGGCCATGTCACCACGACGTTTATCGATACGACGCCTGAACTTTTTGTTTTTCCGAAAAGTCTCGACCGCGGAACGAAAATGCTGACTTATATCGGCGACGTGACGATCAACGGCTATCCGGGTGTAAAAAAAGCAAAAAAAACCGCTTTTTGACCTGCCGCCTGTTCCGGATGTCAAGCTTTCTGATCCGCCGAAAAAAGGGTCGAAACAAATTCTTGAAGAACAGGGACCGGAAGGCGTTGTGAAATGGATCAACGGGCGCATCGTGTGCTGCTGACGGATACGACATTCCGAGATGCTCACCAAAGCCTGCTGGCCACCCGGGTGAGAAGCTATGATATTGAGAAAATTGCCGAACAGACGGCGCATTTGCTTCCAAATCTGTTTTCTGAGGAAGCCTGGGGCGGCGCGACATTTGACACCGCCTACAGATTTTTGAAAGAAGATCCATGGGCCAGACTGCGCGAGATCCGCAAAAAAATGCCGAACATCCTGCTGCAAATGCTGCTGCGCGGATCAAACGCCGTGGGTTACAAAAATTATCCGGATAACTTGATCAAGCAGTTCGTGAAGGAAGCGGCGAACGAAGGTGTCGACGTGTTCCGGGTCTTTGACAGTTTGAACTGGCTGGAAGGCATGCGCCTGTCCATTGAAGCTGTTTTGGAAAGCGGAAAAATTGCGGAAGCGACGATGTGTTATACCGGTGATATTCTCGATGGATCGAGAACAAAATATGATTTGAATTATTATAAGCATTTGCAAAGGATCTTGAAGCGGCCGGCGCCCATATTTTGGGTGTCAAAGATATGGCCGGGCTGCTGAAACCGGAAGCGGCTTACCGCTTGATTTCGACATTGAAGGAAACCGTGTCTATACCAATTCATCTGCACACGCATGATACAAGCGGAAACGGCGTTTATACTTATGCGAAAGCCGTCGAAGCAGGTGTCGATATTATCGATGTCGCGATCGAGGCGATGGCGGGGATGACGTCTCAGCCTAGTGCCGGTTCGATTTATTACGCTCTGGAATCAAGCGAAAGAAAACCGGACGTTGACATTAGGGCACTGCAAAGCCTCAGCCATTATTGGGAAGCTGTGCGCAAATATTATGCACCGTTTGAAAGCGGCATGAAATCATCGAATGCCGAAATCTACCGGCTGGAAATGCCCGGCGGCCAATACAGCAATTTGCGTCAACAGGCCATTGCAGTGGGACTAGGGCGTCGATTTGAAGAAGTCAAAGAGATGTACCGCAGAGTGAACCTTATGTTTGGCGATATCATTAAGGTGACGCCGTCATCCAAAGTGGTCGGCGATATGACGTTATTTATGGTTCAAAACGATCTCACAGAAGATGATATCTATGAAAAAAGGCGAAATGCTGGATTTTCCGGACTCAGTGCTTGCTTTCTTCAAGGGAGAACTTGGACAGCCTTATCAAGGGTTTCCAAAGGAATTACAAAGCATTATTTTAAAAGGGCAGCAGCCTCTCACTGATCGGCCGGGAAAACATCTTGAACCGATTCATTTTGAAGGGATCAAGGCGATGCTTGAAGAAAAATTTGATCGATCCTTCAGCTTTAACGAGGTTTTAGCCGAAGCCTTGTATCCTAAAGTCTTTACGAACTACCTGCAATTTTGCGAAACATACGGCAATACGTCCGTTCTGGATACGCCAACCTTCTTCTATGGATTAAGGCTCGGCGAGGAGGTG
Source organism: Terrilactibacillus sp. S3-3 (assembly GCA_030437565.1). Lineage (GTDB taxonomy): Bacteria > Bacillota > Bacilli > Bacillales > Sporolactobacillaceae > S3-3. The sequence continues at coordinate 2,336,174 of CP129291.1, read as the reverse complement.
GCCGTTGAAATTGAGCAAGGAAAGACGCTCATTGTCAAACTTGTATCGGGTTGGGCAAGTTCAAAAAGACGGTACGAGAACCGTTTATTTTGAATTAAACGGCCAGCCCCGTGAAGTGATTATCCCGGATAGAAGCGTTGAAGCATCCGATTCCGCTCATCCGAAGGCCGATAAAAAAAAATCCGCGCGAGTTAGGAGCCTCGATGCCGGGGACAGTCATGAAAGTGCTCGTTTCTGTAGGCGAAAAGGTCAAAAAAGGCGATCACTTGCTGATTACCGAAGCGATGAAAATGGAAACAACTGTACAGGCGCCAATCGATGGTATGGTCAAAAAGATATACGTCAATGAAAATGATGTGATTCAAACAGCCGATTTGCTGATTGAACTGGACTGAAACAATTGTTCAAAAAATCCCCATTCATATGGATGGGGATTTTTTCATGCTGAACGGCGGCCGGAGCTGCTTTCATCATTTAAAAAAGCATATAACCAAAGCGCAGCCTGTGTAAAGGCTGCGCTTTGGTTGTCCGTGAGAAATGACCCAACTCGTTTTATTGTTCAAGCAGGGTTTAAAGAAAGCGATGATTAGCGCGAATGCTTTCGCAGACTCAGCATAAGCAGGATCATTAAGAGACCGAAGAAACAAGTGACGAAAAATGCGTGCAAAATCAAGAAAGTCAGCGCCGCATTTGTTTGAATGATAAAAATGCCCGTTACGGCTTGCAGCAGCACAAAGATGATTGAAAAGACAACAACCAGCGCCAAGCCCGGAGTTTGTTTATAACGCTTAATACAGGCAATCAGCGTGGCTATCAGCCAAATCACGATAACGAGCGCCATAAACCGGTGGATAAATTGAAAACCGGCCTTGCTGATTAACGGCGGAACCCACTGCCCGTTGCATAAAGGGAAATCCGTGCAGCCCAAAGTCGAATTGGTGTGGCGGACGAAAGCTCCGGAATAAATGAGAATAAACGAATAAATACTCAGCAGTACGATATTCCAGCGCATGCCGGGCTTGATATTCGGAACGATTCGTCCTGTTTTGAATTTCGTCTCTTCATATACAATGAAACCGATAAGCAGGACGCTGGCAAAAGACAGCAATGATATTCCAAAATGCATGGCCAGGACAACTGACGATTGCCCCCACAATACTGCTGCAGCACCGAGAAAAGCTTGCAGAAAGATGAAAAAAAAAAAAAACGGATGAGATGGCTAAGAACTTTGTTTCTCTGACTTTGCCCAGTCTAATCCAAACCCATACAGCCTGGATGACGACAAGAATCGACGCGAGTCCTGAGACAACGCGGTGGCTGAACTCTATCCATGTTTGTGTTTGGTGAGCGGTCGGAATGACTTGACCATAGCATAAAGGCCAGTTGTTCCCGCAGCCGTATGCGGAACCGGTATTTGTAACAAGCGCCCCCATGAGGACGACAATTAAAACGATGAGCACCGACAGGATACTCAACCCATGTAAAATTCGATCATTCATTTTAGTACACCTCTCTATTTAAGTCTTGCCGGCGATGATAAACCCTGATGAATGAAGAAATCATTGCCAGATGCCGCCGGAAGCCTGCAGTTTAAGATTAGCGGGATTAACACTCTATTGAATCTTAGCATGAAGATTATGCTATACGCAATAAAGTGAAACTTCAATCAGTGGGGGCTTTTTTCCATCCCCACTGATTGTTAGTTGAACCAATCGGACATTTACGGGCAGTTGTTTCCACCTAAGCTTCTTCGAATTCATAGGTGGGAGTCTTACTGCCCGTTAATGCGGGATAAATGTTACATTATTTTGAATAAGTCGCCTTATTATCCCGCTCTTTTCATTTTAATTGCAGTTTTAGTTATACAAACCTAGGCGCTTCGTATATAATGATATTGGAAAAAGAAAGATTTTACTATATGTTAACATATTTGTTCGAGCCTTTCGTGACTTATTTGTGAACGTCTATTTCCATTTTCCCTGAGGTTAAATGGCTTCGCTGATAAGGCGCTTGTTTTTTGTTTTTTTTTACTTTCAGGAAAGAAGGACGCATTGTATGAATAAACCGATTACGTCCGTTGGAACAGCGCAGGACGCGGGATCCCGATTCGAAGGCGAACGTGCTTCGGGTACCTTTAGAGATGTCCTGACGACTGTTAAACTGGGGATCGTTAACTCCAATTTGATTACGACTTTTACCGGGCTGTGGCTTGCCTTAAGATATACCGGGCAGTCTTTCTTAGATAATATTTGGCCGATTGTTTTTGTGCTCGTCGGCACGGCCCTTGTCATTGCCGGCGGCTGCTCACTCAACAACTTTATTGATCGGGATATTGATCAATTGATGGAACGTACCCAAAGACGCCCGTCGGCGACCGGGCGTCTCAGCGGCAAGCAGGTGCTGATATTAGGATTCATTCTTTCTCTTGCAGGGATGGCTGCGCTTGTTGCCGCCTCTTACACCGCGGCCGTATTTGGACTTATCGGCCTGTTTGTCTATGTTGCCGTTTATACGATGTGGCTGAAAAGAACGCATTCAATCAATCAATACGATCGTCGGCGGTATTTCCGGCGCTGTGCCGCCGCTGATCGGCTGGGCGGCGATTGATCCGACATTAGGTTCATCGATCCCATGGATTTTATTTATGATTATGTTTCTTTGGCAGCCGCCGCATTTTCTTGCGCTGGCAATGAAAAGGGTTGAGGAATATCGGCGTGCCGGCATTCCTATGCTCCCGGTCGTTGCCGGTTTCGGCATTACCAAAAGACAGATGATTATTTATGTTGCCGTGCTTGTCCCGACATCATTATTCTTATATTCGCTGGGAGCGGTTTATACAACTGTTGCGGCGGTTCTCGGCATCGGCTGGCTTGTCCTGGCGGTCTATGGACTGTATGCAAAAAACACGATTAAATGGGCAAGAATCATGTTTGTTTATTCACTAAATTACTTAATGATTTTATTTATTGTGATGATTGCTGCTGCAGCTGTTTAACCGGCGGCAGCAATCGAAAGGCTGTTTTTTCACAGTATATTTTAATATTCGACAAGGCTGCAATCACCCGGTGGGGTGGATGCAGCTTTTTTGTGCGCCCGGAAAGACAAAAGTTCTGCGGCCGCAGCGTTAATTTGCCGGGTTTTCGATATTTAAAAGCAAGTTTTTCGTTTTCTGCAAATAGACTAGACATGGAAACGAAAAGGGGGGAATAAGAATGCTGAAAATACGTGAATGGCGAGCGGATGATGCCGAGGCAATATCCGCTTTATATCGAGAGCTGAACAAAGAAGAAAAATATATGGCGGGTGAGACAGCCGCGCTGCAGAACTTGCCCGAGAATATACAAGAACAAGGGAATATAGGGCTATTCGTGATCGACAACGGGGAAAGCCTGGTTGGTTTTGCTGCTGTTATCGGTCATAAATTTGAAAAAATTCGCCACCGCGCTATGGTGATGATAGGGATCTTAAAAGATTACCAAAATCAAGGGTATGGAAAAAAGCTGCTGGAGAGAATCGATGAGTGGGCCGCAAAAAACGGTGTTTTTCGCCTGGAGTTGACCGTGACGGCAAAAAACCGCGCGGCGATGATCCTGTTTGATCGCGCCGGCTACCGGGTAGAGGGCATGAGGAGAGCAGCTGTCATGATCGATCATGAACGTATCGATGAATTTTACATGGCCAGGCTGCTCCCGGTGTGGAAGGCTCGGCTAAATGGGAATTGATTGATTTTTTTTGCGCTTTTCAAAAGGGTTATTTTTAGAAATTATGGAGAGAATGGGAGCTAGATGGTGAAAAGAGGGCATGATATGATGAATTATCTATCCTTTTTCAGACACGGGTTCCATATGGTCTTGCTAGCGGTCATGCTGCTCTTGCTCGCGATAAATGGCGCTGATCAGCCCGCTTATGCGAACGGGCTGACAGCAGCATTGAAATCTGAAAAACACGGGGATCAAGTCAAGAATGAACAAAGCTTTTCCCCTGTCAGATTATCGGAACGAGAGATGATGCTTGCAATCAACGAGAAAAGAAAAAGGAATCAACACACCGACTGCTGAAACCGGATTGGGATCTATCGAGATTGGCCCGTTTCCAGGCGGAAGATTTAGCGGAGGGTAGACAGGAAAAAGTTGACAAGGCGCTTGTCGAGCGATCTTTGTCTAATCTTGCAGTCTCTTATAAACGTATCTTTGTGCTGAAGGGAACGGGCAAACTGCGGCCGGCGGAAATGCTGGCAAAATGGGGACGGACGAAAGAAGGAAAAAGGATTCTTGAAAAAACAGATTTGTCGCGCCAGGGAATCGGACATGTTCAAACGGAAAAAAAAGATTACTGGGTAGCGCTAGCGCTTTTTCTGCAAAAGTAAAGATGTAAAGATAATTAAATTCATGTACAGATGTCCTTTTTTTATAGAAACGTTGATATAATAAGGATACAGATTGGCTGAAGGGAGGGAATGACATCGCATAAAACGAATATTGTCATTTTTTTCATTGCCGTGATTGTTTTTGCCGCGACATTCATTTTTAGCTTGACAGGCATGCCGGCAAAAGAGAAGATACTGTCAAACAATCAGCATCGTCTGGCTGCCGATCGTTCAACAGTGAGTCCTGGTTTTAAAGTACCGGATACAGGCATTTCCACTTATTTAGGGAAAAGTCAAGAGGCGATCACAACCAAATTCGGCAAGCCTGAAAGAATGGATCCAACGCAATATGGTTATCATTGGCTTATTTATGGTAGAGGAACGGAAAGCTATTTGCAAATCGGCATTGATGATCAAACCGGCAAGGTGACAACCATCTATGCTCTTGGAAAAAAATTGAAAACCGCTCCTTTTGTGATAGAAAAACATTCTCGGGAGATTTATAAAAAAGTGCCTTTGTCCGACACCGTGTCTCTGGATTATAAGAAGACAAAGATCGAATTCGAGTTTAATGAAGAAGACTTAATGATGCGGCCTTTGATCAAGTTTGGCCGGAACTGGGTTCAACTCAATTTCGATCATATGAAAGATCGACTGATCGGTGTTCGTTATATGACACCGGGCGTCCTGTCAGGCAGCACCCGTATTCAATGACCTATGAAGGGGAGATTCCGGCAGCCGCCAAATTAGATGAAAAAACATGGCAGGCGATCGATCAAGCGGAAGACAAGGAAATTTTTGATTTGACAAACATTCTGCGCGAACGTTATGGTGTGGGGCCGCTCAGCTGGAGCAATCAGGCGCAGGCCGCCGCTTTCAAGCACAGTAAAGAGATGAAAGAGAAAAAAAATATTTCTCACATGATTCCAAGTGGTCCGGCAATTTAACGCGGAGACTTACAAAAGAAAAGATTCAGTTTGAAGCCGCCGGTGAAAATATTGCCGCCAAATATCCCGATGCAACAGCGGTTGTTCTCGGCTGGCTGAATAGTGAAGACCACCGGAAAAATTTGCTGAGCAGCATGTTTACACAACTGGGTGCAGGCGTTTACCATGATTATTACACGCAGGATTTTGTCAGGCCGCTTCAGCCTTAAACGAGGGATGACTAAGCTCATCCCTTTTTTGATCGCATTTTTTTAAAAAATCAAAAACACACCAATCTTATCTGTTTTTTTTGTCTCTTTTTTTGTACGATAGAAGAAAATAAATTTTGAGAAAGAGGCCGACATGGAGAGAGCGGAAAAGCAGTTATTAAGTCTAATTAAAGCCACTCGTGTGTTGACATCAACGCTTGATATCAATGAAGTGCTTGATCGCTTAATTAAAGAGGTGATGGAAGTTGTCACGGGTGCAGATGCCGGTATATTATTTTTGTTCGATCCAAGAACAAAAACGCTGCAGGCGAAGAACGCGGTGGGTTTCGATATGAATGATCTCAAACATTTGGCGCTGTCTATTGACGAAGCGGAAGCGATGACCGGAAAGACTTTTCAGCAAAAAAAAGGACAAATATTCACGGACTCCGAAGCAGTCGAGAGCGGTATGGCGAATATGACGAAAGACAATTTGTATCATCTGGGTCAGGCGCTTGGCGGTTTTAAGTTTCCAAAAAGTTCAATGTGCGCGCCGCTGAAATGCAAAAGCGGTTATATCGGCGTGCTCACGATCGATAATTTTTCCGGTGAGGCCCTTTTCAGCGAGCAGGATCTGGCTCTTCTCGAGGCCTTTGCCATCCAGGCGTCGATTGCCATTGATAACGCCGAACTTTTTTCACAAAATAATCGGACGCGGGAAATTCACAGGGTGCTGACGGACGTTTCACTATCGAAAAAGGGATTGCCCGATCTGACATGTGCTTTAGCCTGCCTGATTAAGCAGCGGGTTTTTGTTATTAATGATTTTGGCGAATGCATCTGCTCTTCAAAGAGCGAACCGAATCTCGTTGACTTTTTGCTGAGCCGGCATAAAAAATGGTTCTCCGACACGCTGTCCGGGGCCCATGCCATGAGCCGGAAAATACAATATCAGGAGAAGTGGCATTATTTATTCCTTTTTCCGATTAAAATGGATCAATTGACGATCGGCGTGCTGCTGATTGTGTCCGACGAGCCGCTGGGCGGGATTGGATCAATTCGCCATTAAGCAGATCAATCATATTTTTGCTTATGCGATGAATGAACAACATCGCCATTTGTCGGAATACTATAAAACCGGAGACCAGTTTTTGAGAGATATTTTCGCCGGAAAAGAGGTCGATGAGCAGACGGAAGCAAAATGGTTTCCTTTTATGAAGGAAGCCGCCGATATTTACTGTGCCGTATTGAAATTCCCAAATTCAGAGTTTTTGTTAAAAACAGGACAACGCAAAGAATCGGCAGGTCAGCCGGCTGATTTATCAAGAGCTGAGGGAATCCCGGGCGAAAGTGATCGTTTTGGAGAACCCGGACCATTATTGTTTGATGTTATTTAATGATTCGAAACTTGACAGGAAGCGCTATGAAAAGAAGATCAGCTCTTATTTCGATATTTTGCTGCGCCGAATCATGGATCTTTCCGGGCTGAAAGTCATCGCGGGCGTCGGCAGGCGAATCGGTCATTTACGGGATGCGGCCATTTCTTACCGCGATGCGCTGCGGTGTACGGATTATTTACAGCGATATAAAGGCGGAGACATTTTTATTTCATACCACGATCTTGGTTTTTACCATCTTTTTTTGTACCAGCGGCCGGAAGATTTAAAGGCATATGTTAACGAGCAATTGGGACCGCTGCTGGAGTACGACAGGACGCATGACATGGAATTAATGAAAACATTAAAGACTTACATTGACTGCCGGTTTAATATGACACATGCCGGGAAAAAAACTGTTCGTTCACAGCAATACAATCAAATACCGGATGCACTTAATCAAATCACTGCTGGGCGAGGATCGTATAGAAGGAAAAAGGCTGTTTGAAATCCAACTGGCGCTGTATTTGTATGAATACGCCGCTAATTGTCGAAAACCGACAAATAAAAACAAGAATCTTATCGATTTTTGATATATCTTTATAAAGTGAAATCTTATATAATTTATAATAAATTAAATTTTAAAAATAATTCAAAGGGATGGTTTAGAGTGATTGGAGAAACTTACAATCTTAACGAAAGAGTACGCGCTGTATCCGACGAAGTCGTTAAGTGGCGCCGGCATCTTCACGAAAATCCTGAACTGTCGTTTAAGGAGGTCGAAACGTCCGATTTTGTTTATCATATGTTGGAATCGTTCGGGAATATCGAGCTGACAAGGCCGACCAAAACCAGTGTTTTGGGTGTTATAAGAGGGGCGAAGCGCGGGAAAACGCTGGCCATACGCGCCGATATGGACGCACTGCCGATTCATGAGGAAAACGAATTTGAATTTATTTCCAAAAATCCCGGAGTTATGCACGCCTGCGGGCATGACGGTCATACGGCGATGCTGCTCGGTGCGGCAAAAATCCTCTCTGAACTTAAGGAAAATCTGAACGGTGAAGTCCGCTTGATTTTCCAGCACGCAGAAGAACTGCCCCCCGGCGGTGCGGAAGAACTGGTTCAGGCGGGCGTGATGGACGGTGTCGACTGGGTGATCGGCGCCCATCTCTGGTCGCCGCTTAAAATTGGCAAAATCGGGATCACATATGGGCCAGCGATGGCCGCACCCGACTCGTTTACGATTCAAGTAATAGGAAAAGGCGGTCATGCCGCACTGCCGCATCAGACGATCGACAGCATTGCGATTGCTGCGCAAGTCGTGACGAATCTTCAGTATATTGTCTCTCGCAATACCGATCCGTTTGAACCGCTCGTCCTTTCGATTACAAAATTTGTCGCCGGTAATACAGATAATGTAATTCCAAACGGCGTTGAAATATGGGGGACTGTCCGCAGTTTTCGTTCAGAGGTAAGAGAGAGTGCGGCGGCGTTAATGGAAAGGATTATCAAGGGGATTACGGAGGCGCATGGCGCTGAGTATGTTTTTCGTTATAACCGCGGCTACCGTCCTGTTGTCAATGATGAAGAGACAACGCAGGTTGTTGAACGTGTCGTCAGGCATATTTATGGTGACGATGCGATTGAATTAAATGACCGCAATATGATCGGTGAAGATTTTTCCGGCTATCAGCAAAAAGCGCCGGGGACTTTCTTTTTGATCGGAGCCGGAAATCCCGAGAAAGGGATCACCTACCCCCATCATCACGCCCGCTTCACGGTAGATGAGTATGCCCTTCAAAAAGGGGTCAGCATTTTTGTTCATTCAGCTTTTGAATTTTTAAACCGGGAAAATAATTAATTTTATTTTCTTGGTTTTTCTTGAAAAATCGGCTAATAAATGTTTTTTTTTTTTTGACAAATCAATTTAGATATTTTATAATATTTTATATAATAAATATTCTGAAAATATATAAAATAGTAAATTCTTAATTTTGTATGAAATATGCAATAATCAAGACATCTTAATCGGAAAAAGAGAGGGGAGATTTTGTTGGATAATCAATGGCATGAAGAACTTGAAGGAATATATGACGACATGGTGGAATGGCGGAGACATTTGCACCGGCATCCGGAGCTGTCCTTTCATGAGACGGAAACGATTCGCTTTATAGTTGACAAATTGGAGCAGTTCGGTGTGGAAGTGAAAACGGGTGTAGGAGGCGGCGGGATTGTCGGCACGATCCGCGGCGGAAAACCCGGTAAAACGATCGCTCTAAGGGCGGACTTCGATGCGCTTCCGATCCAAGAGGAAGCGGATGTTCCTTACATATCTTCGGTTCCCGGTGTGATGCATGCCTGCGGCCATGACGGGCATACCGCGACATTACTTGGAGTGGCCAAAGTCTTAAGCCGCCATCGCGACGAGCTGGCCGGCAATGTTGTTCTCTTGCATCAACATGCCGAGGAGTGCCCGCCCGGCGGCGCTCAGGCGATGATCAAAGACGGCTGCCTGGAAGGCGTCGACGCTGTTTTCGGCGCGCATCTCTGGAGCAAGGTTCCCTATGGCACCATCGGCTATAGAAAAGGCTATTTCATGGCGGCGGCCGATTCGATCACGATTAAAATTCAAGGATGCGGCGGCCACGGCTCTGCTCCTCACCAATCGATTGATTCTGTCGTTATCGCCTCCCAAGTTGTCAACCAGCTGCAAATGCTGGTTAGCCGGGAAGTTGATCCGCAAAAAGCGGCGGTGATATCGATTGGCAAATTCCATGCGGGAACGGCGGCTAATGCGATCGCCGATCGCCGATTCGGCGCTTCTAGAAGGAACGGTGCGGACATTCGACGAGAACGTCAGAAATTTGATCGAGCGGGAGATTGATAACGTGGCTCGCCATGTCTGCCGGGCCTTTCAGGCCGATTGTCAAGTTATTTATGATCGCGGTTATCCTGCCGTTTATAATCATGAAAAAGAAACGGCGTTTTTTGAGCGAACGATGGAAAAAACATTTGGAAAAGGTGTCACTGCCGTCCTGCCTCCTCAAATGGGCGCAGAGGATTTTGCTTATTATTTGCAGAAAAAACCGGGCATGTTCTTTTTAAGCGGTGCCGGAAACCCGGAAATCGAAGCCGATTATCCCCATCATCATCCCAAATTTAACTTTGATGAACGCGTGATGCTCGTGACCGGAAAGGCTTTTTTATCCATTGTTCATGACTATCTGATTTCACCTGAAAAGGCGGTTTCGCAAAATATCAATGCAAACGGCTAAAACTGCGGGGAGGAATAGACATGGCTGATCTGCTGAAAGTGGACAAGATCAAGACAATTTTCAAGACGGAAAAGGGTGATGTGACTTCGGTTGAAGAAGTCAGCTTTGATTTGAAAGAGGGGGAGACGCTTTGCATAGTCGGGGAATCAGGCTGCGGAAAATCGGTGACATCGCTTTCGATCATGCGGCTTTTAAGTAAAAACGGACGGGTGTCGGGTGGTTCAATTCTCTATGGCGGGCGTGATCTGACTAAACTTTCCGAAGCGGAGATGCGCCGCATCCGCGGTAACGAAATCTCAATGATTTTTCAGGAGCCGATGACATCGTTAAATCCGGTATTAACGATTGGCGATCAAATGACGGAAGGTATTCGCCTTCATATGAAATACGACACAAAAAAAGAGCGAAGAACTATGCGGTTGAAATGCTTAAGAAAGTGGGCATTCCGCGTGCGGAAAGCATTTTTCACGAGCATCCGCATGCACTCTCGGGCGGGATGAGGCAGCGGGTGATGATTGCCATGGCCCTTTCATGCCGGCCGAAGCTGCTGATTGCCGATGAGCCGACAACAGCGCTCGATGTGACCATACAGGCGCAGATTTTAAAGCTGATGAAAAAATTGCGTGACGAGTCGAACACAGCGATCATGATGATCACACATGATTTGGGTGTTGTGGCGGAGATGGCCGACAAAGTGGTTGTCATGTATGCCGGACAAGTGGTCGAGGAGGCGGATGTTTACACGCTGTTTGACCATCCGAAGCATCCGTACACACGCGGATTGATGAAGTCCATCCCCCATATCAATAACCCGGATGATTTAAGGCTTGAATCCATCCCGGGGTCAGTGCCCAGCCTGCGGAATATGCCTAAAGGCTGCCGGTTTCACACAAGATGCCCTTTTGCTGCGTCTCGGTGTGTCGAGGAAAAACCGGAATTGCACCGCCTGAAAAATCAAGAAACGCATCGAGTCAGGTGCTTTCTCCATGAAAAAGACCAGGTTGCTGAAGGCGTCGGAGAGGAAGTGAAGGCATGAGCTTACAAGTGGCAGAAAAACCGGAACCATTGCTCGAAGTGGTTCATCTCAAAAAATATTATCCAATCAAAAAAAAAAGCATTCTTTCACGAACTGTCGGGCATGTGAAAGCGGTCGATGATATCAGCTTTTCTGTCTATCCTGGCGAAACGCTCGGTTTGGTTGGGGAATCGGGCTGCGGAAAATCGACAACCGGCCGTTCCATTATCAAACTTGACGACCCGACGGACGGAAAGGTGTTTTTTAAGCAAAAAAATTTGGCCGATCTCTCAAGCAAAGAAATGCGCAAGCTGCGAACGGAGCTGCAAATTATCTTCCAGGATCCTTATTCTTCGCTGAATCCGAGGAAACGAGTAGGAGATTTATTGGCCGAACGACCGCTAAAAGCCCATAAACTGGCTGAAGGAGACGAAGTCGAAAAAAAAAGGTCAATGACATTTTGGAAATCGTCGGTTTGTCGAGGTACTATAAAAGCCGCTATCCGCATGAATTTTCCGGTGGACAACGGCAGCGGATCGGGATTGCCCGCGCACTGATTTTAAATCCGAAGCTGGTGATTTGCGATGAACCGGTTTCGGCGCTGGACGTGTCGATCCAGGCACAAGTACTCAATCTTTTAAAAGATCTTCAGAAGGAATTTCATTTGACCTATATTTTTATCGCCCACGGGCTGGGAGCCGTCAAATACATCAGCGATCGGATCGCGGTCATGTATTTGGGAAAAATGATGGAAATGGCGACAACGAAAGAGATTTTTGAGCATCCGAAGCATCCTTACACGAAGATTCTGCTGAATAGCTATCCGATTCCCGACCCGCATATGCGAAATCGCGAGCAAATCGTTGTCGAAGGCGACGTGCCGAGCCCGGCTAATCCGCCGCTGCGTGTTTCATACAAGATGCCCGTTTGCGAAAGAACTCTGCCGAGAGAAGGCGCCGGCTCTGAAGGGAAAGCAGCATGCCGCAGCTTGCCATTTTCCACTAAATTAAGGTGAATGAAAGGAGAGCGCATCGATGTTTCACTATATCATTCGCAGGATTTTAATCGCGATACCGGTTCTATTCGGGGTTACGGTATTCAGCTTTTTTATCATCAACCTTGCCCCCGGCAATCCGGTTGACATGTACGTTAACCCTTCTGCAACCCCTGACCAGATCGCGATGGCCAAGCACAATCTCGGCCTGGATCAGCCGGTCTGGATGCAATATATCCATTGGCTGGGGCAGCTTTTGCATGGAAATCTAGGTATCTCTTATTCTACACACGGACCGGTATCGGATGTCATCGCCTCGCATATCGGGCCAACCGTTTTGCTAATGGGAACGTCCTTAATCGTCGGCTATCTGATTGCCATTCCGCTCGGGATTTCTCAGCGCCACGCGCCAATATTCCTGGATTGATTATTGCACAACCGGTTTTTCTTTCCTGGGTATCTCGATTCCGCACTTTTTCCTGGGACTTGTTGCGATTTATATTTTCGCCAGCAAACTCGGCATACTGCCGACCGGAGGGATGAACACGCTTGGCGGATCAAATGGAGTCCTCGATACAATCCTGCATTTGATCTTGCCTGTTTCGGTTTTGGCGACCGGCATCGCCGGCAACATGGTGCGCTATGTTCGATCGAGCATGCTGGATGTTTTAGGCAAAGATTATTTAAGAACGGCGATGGCGAAAGGCCTGCATCATTTTATCATCACTAATAAGCATGCGCTTCGAAATGCTTTAATCCCAATCATCACAGTTATCGGGATGGACATTCCGCTATTGATTGGCGGCGCGGTGGTGACGGAACAGATTTTTCAATGGCCGGGTTTAGGGCAGCTGACGATACAATCGATCACTTCCCGCGACTATTCGACATTGATGATGGCCATAATTTACTTGCCGCAGTTAGCGTGCTTGTATCCAATCTAGTGACGGATATTCTCTATTCTGTTGCCGATCCGAGAATTCGCTATGAGTAAAGGAAGGGGATGATCACGTGTCGATGAATATTAATGTCAACAAGAACATGCCTTCCGCCGGTTTTGAAAATAAGGCAGCGGTCATTGAAGAGCTGGGCAGGGAAGAAACTTACCTGCACATGATTACGAGGCGGTTTTTCAAGCACAAACTGGCGGTAGCGGGGCTGATTGTATTCGGAATGATTATTTTAATGGCCGTATTTGCCCCTCTGATTGCCCCATACGATCCGGCAAAAGTGGCCGACAGCTTTGAAGCACCGCCATCGGCCGCTCACTGGCTCGGAACCGATGAAGTTGGCCGCGATGTGCTCAGCCGGCTCATTTATGGGGCACGTGTATCAATCATTGTCGGACTCGGTGCCGTTGCGATTTATGTGGTGATCGGCACTGTGCTTGGCCTGATTGCCGGTATCTAGGCAAGTGGGCGGACAGCATCATCATGAGAATCACCGATGTCTTTATGTCCTTTCCTTATTTGATGGTGATTCTCGTGCTCGTCAGTGTCTTAGGACCTAGTTTACTGAATATTACGTTTGTTCTCGGCATTCTGGGCTGGCCGGCCGTTGCCAGACTGGTTCGCGGTCAGGTGCTGTCGGTTAAAGAAATGGATTATGTCAAGGCAGGGGTGGCGCTGGGCTATTCAACACCGAAGATATTGTTTCAGCACATTCTTCCAAATGTGCTGGCACCTATTCTGGTTAATGCAACATTTGGGGTTGCTTCGGCCATTATTATGGAAGCATCGCTCAGCTTCCTTGGAATGGGTGTCCGGCCGCCGGCGGCAAGCTGGGGCAATATGCTGACACAGGCCGAATCTCTGACCGTCTTGTCATCGCAGCCGTGGTTATGGCTGCCGCCGGGCATGATGATCTTGCTTGCTGTTTTGTCGATCAACTTTATCGGCGGCGATGGCTTCGCGATGCGGTTGAATCGCAAAATTCAAGATAAAATATATCAAATTAGATGGGGGAAGAAAATGAAAAGAGTGACAAGGGGTCTAAAGAAAACACAGGTATTTAAGTATTTTGCCGCTTCTTTGCTGGCTTTTACGCTCGTTTTGCTGGCCGCGTGCGGCAATTCCGGCGGTTCATCATCCGGCGGGGGCAGCAAGAGTCAATCGATGTATATTGGCATGGTCAATCCGCCGGCCAGCTTTAACCCGATTGACACAAGCGATATTGCCGGGCAGTTCGCCATTCGCTTCATGTTCGATTCTTTTTTGGACATGACATCGCCTCTCGTATTCAAACCAAAATTGGCCGATTCGATCGATACGTCGGACAACCAAACGTATACAATCAAGCTGAATCCAAAAGCAAAATGGTCCGACGGCAAACCGATCACGGCCGATGATGTGCTCTCTCACTTTTAATTTGATTGCCAATCCAAAAACAGAAACAGCAGTCGTCGGCACCATCTCTCTCGACTTTGGAAGGGCTGGATGAAAACGGCAAACTGACAAAAAGCGAAACCTCGATTCCGGATTTAAAAGCGATCGACGAGCACACGGTGCAATTTAAGACGAAAAAACCGGTCGACCCGAATTACATTAAAGAAATGGTCGGCACGAAGATCTGGACGCTGCCTAAGCATGTATTGAAAGATGTCAAACCTGCCGACTTAGTGAACAGCAGTTTCATGCAAAAACCGAATGTGTCGAGCGGTCCTTATAAGTTCGTCACTTATAATAAAAATGCCTATATTCAGTTTAAAGCATCCAACAATTATTATTTAGGCAAACCAAAAGTCAAAAATATGTACATTAAGATTATGCAGGCGCCGAACCTTGTTGACGAACTGCAGTCCGGAAATATTCAGATGAACGCTTCCGGCGGTATAGGGGATATCACTTACCAAGACTTAGCTACTGTCAAAAAAATAAGTAGTGTCACAACAAAAGTGGAAAAACAAATCGGCTTCCAAACGATGGAATTTAATACGAAAACATTGCCGAATGCGAAAGTCCGGCAAGCGATCGCCTATGCGATTAACCGGCCGCAAATTGTAAAGAAATTATTGAAAGGCAACGGTGAAATTATCGATGGACCATACACATCGCTTAACCCGTATCTGGACAAAAGCTTAAAAACGATTCCGTATGATCCGGCTAAAGCGAAAAAGATGCTGAAAGAAGCCGGATGGGACTTTAACAAAACATTGAATTTCGTCGTACCGGTGGGAAACAAAGTCCGTGAACAATCGGCGGACATCATTGCCCAAAACTTGAAAGCCGTCGGTGTGAAAGTGAAGGAAACCACTTTTGACTTCCCAACCATTATGCAAAAAGCAAAAGCAGGCGACTTTGATTTGGTTTTAATTGGCTTTACATTTACCCTTGATCCGGATGTCTCTGTTCTCTATGGTCCAAACGGAATATACAATTTTATGAAATATAATAATCCGGAATCGGTAATTGCTGGAAGAAGGCAAGTCGGAACCGGATAGTAGCAAGCGAAAAGCGATCTACAACAAATTGCAACGGATCTGGCAAAAAGATATGCCGGTTTTGACGCTTTATTCTAATAGTGAAATTGTGTCGGTTGCGAAAAACGTCGCACATGGCGGTCCGACCGAATACTGGCCGGGCACCGTTCACGACCTGCAAGACTGGAGCTTCAAAAAATAAAATAGCCATGAATCATGAAGCGAAGCTGCCCGGCTTAAACCTGGCAGCTTCGCTTTTTTATACATATGGGCTATCCAAGTTTGTCTCCTCAGACAACGTGCTCATCCCTTTAGATGCTTTGAAATTGGGATGATAAAAAAAAAAACCGCTGGCAAAAGCGACAAGTTTTCTTTGATCAGATAAAATATTGGCCGTGACGAAGAAGATGCTGCTGCCGCGATGCTCGATTTTTGCCTCACAAAACAGCTTTTTACCGATCGCCGGCCTAATATAATTGAGCTTGATAGTCCGAAGTGACCCCAGTTTTTCCCTCGGGGGCCGCCGCATGGACAAGCGTTCCCATCGCTGTGTCGGCCAAAGTGGCGATGATGCCGCCGTGAACAATGTTCAGGCTGTTCATGATAAAAGGATGGATCGTGATTTCCGCGTTATAAGCATTTTCATCTACTTGTTCGCCGTGGTAATCCATCAGGCTGTTCATGTAGGTCGTCGCTTTCGCCAAATGTTCATCAGTAATAGCTGAAAGCAGACGCTCAATCGCAGCTAACTCGTTATCATTTGCTTCCAGCAAAGCTTTCTCCATTGTTTGTACAATTATTTTCCGTCGTTCGTCGTTCATTTCGTTCTCCTCTTTCTTGTAGTCTAACTTTATCTTATCAATGAATAGCGGTTTGTGCGACTTTTTTTTTTTCGAAATGAAAAAATGGGCGCACGTGTTATTTTTTTTTTATTATGATGATTATAGAAAGATGGATCAGGGAGGAGTCGTTATATTATGACCGAAGATAAAACAAATGATGCCATCAAACGGTTTAAATCCTTTTTGAAACAGCATCCAGAGATTGTAAAAAGTGTGAAGGAAAAAGGAAAGTCATGGAACGAAGTATTCGATGATTGGGTTTTATTTGGTGAAAAACATGAAGTCTGGGAGACTTACGGCGTACAGATCGAAAAATCAAGTAAATCGTCATCAGGCTCTTTATCATTAAATAAGATGCTTTCGTATATTGATAAGATAGATACAAAAAATTGGCAAGAGCGGCTCGAAAATCTAAACGGTGCTTTAGCAAGCATCCAGTCTCTAATCGGCCAGTTTCAGCCGGGGCAGAAGGGAGAAACTGAGGGGCAGGCAGGGGCCGCCGGCCAGCCGGCTGCGGACGAGCGGCAAAATAGCGCGGCCAAACTCCAGGGCGTCCTTCGTTTTTTTTTTTGCTACAGGCAATCCGACTCACAGACAAGGGCCGCCTTTTTTTTCGAAGGGATTGATGGCAGATGAGGAAAGAAATACAGGATTATCTGGACAGCGCACCGGATATAAAGTTTTTTGTACGAATGAATCCGGACTGGTATCGGCGCTTAAGCCGCTATCCTGGAGATATTATCTATCTCAAACAGGCAGCGGATGACTTTTACGGAAGGACATTTGGAAAGAGAATGGATCGATTGAATG
Source organism: Terrilactibacillus sp. S3-3 (assembly GCA_030437565.1). Taxonomy (GTDB): domain Bacteria; phylum Bacillota; class Bacilli; order Bacillales; family Sporolactobacillaceae; genus S3-3. The sequence continues at coordinate 2,318,940 of CP129291.1, read as the reverse complement.
AGCGGGCCGGTTTTCTGTCGATGCTGCTCGGCCTGGCAGAAGCGATGAATGAGGTCTCTGAGGAGAAAAAAGACGCAGATAAAAAAAAAAAAAAGGGCTAAATGATCGTTAAATGAAGGAAAACATCACAGACTTATTTTAAAGACAGGGCGGCATCATTCTTTTCAATCTGTTTTTTATGTTGTATATTAGAAACACATAAAAGTGAAACCTCCATCAAAAGGGGAACTTTCTTGTTCAGACCCGAGTGCCGGTGAAAGGCCCGGTTTTGTTCGATTAAGAAGAAAGCCTGGTCTCTTTTTCCAAGGTGGAAACCATTCGAATGTTTTCGGGTCGTTGATGGAACAAAGACTGGGGGGGATATGATGATTGCCACAATGGAACAATTCTCCATTTTAGATGAAACCGATACCTTGACATCAATGCTGATTCACTCCGATGTTTTTTATAAAGTACTTGGACTGCAAAGAAAAAGTTGCCAAAAATGAGGAAGCGCAAGACTTAGTACGGCGTTTTATGAAGGTCAGGGAAAAATATGATGAGGTGCAGCGGTTCGGCCGCTATCATCCTGATTACAAGGCCGTTATTACACAAATGATGGAAGCAAAACGAGATGTGGATATGAATGATCTTATTAGTTCTTATAAGGAAGCAGAAGACGAACTGCAGCAATTATTGAATGAGGTCAGCCTCATCTTTGCTCGTTCAGTATCCGAGTCTATTAAAGTGCCGACCGGCGATCCGTTTTTTTGATCGTTCCTGCGGAGGAGGATGCGGATCGGGAGGCGCATGCCAATGCCATTGAGGGTTCAAGCTGATGTCTGGATGAGGAGGGAAACGAAACTTTTCCCTCGTCGCTTTGTTTTTTGATACTTTAAGAGATTATAAAATCTCAGCGGAAAAAAGTATAAGTGCAACTAAGCCTCTGTCTGCGCCTAAAGGCTTGCCAATCGGCAAGTTTTCTTTAAGGAAAACGCATACATAGTTCTGTCAGCCCGGATTTGAAGACAGAATCCGCCTGTGAGAGAAATGAAAGACGACAGCGAAATAATGGCATATGCGCCGGGACAAAACTTGTATAGGTAAGGAGACGTTGTTATGGTGGGAAGAAAGCGCGACGGTCTTATTATTATTTGGTGCAGCATCTCAAATATGTACGAGCACTGCGGCGCTACGGTCATCTTCATTATGTATCAAAAAGAATGAAATACGCTGTTCTTTATTGCGATAATGAAAAAGTGGAATGGACAATCAATGAATTGAGACAATTAAAATGCGTTAAGAATATTGAACGATCACATTTGCAGGAAATCAAAACGACTTATGAAAAAAAGAAAAAAAAGAGAAGAGAAAGAGGAAGCTTTCATCTATTAATAGAGTACTGCAATTTTTTAGGGCGGCGGAAATGTGCCATTCCCATCATTGTTTTTTGAAAAAAGAAAAACCCGCAGAATGACTGCGGGCTGCCTTTACGCATAGTGTTATGCCAAGACAATGGGAGAGGAGAAACCGGCGGAAAAACTTATGGGGAAACGTAAGTCTCCGCGGTTGGAACAACATCACAAGGGATGCTGCCATCAAGTATTATTAACACAAGCCGCTTGAGTTATACTAAAAAAAAAAAATCGAAGGCGACTTAACCGGTTAGGAGGAAAAAAGGTGCGAGTCATTGCAGGTGAGAATAAAGGGAGAACGTTAAAGACGGCCAGCAGCCGGATGACAAGACCGACCACGGATAAAGTCAAAGAGACGATCTTTAACATGATTGGCCCCTTTTTTACGGGCGGAGAGGTGCTGGATCTGTATGGCGGCAGCGGCGGCCTGGGCATTGAAGCATGAGCCGCGGGGCTGACCGGGCGGTATTCGTTGATAAAGCAAGTGCGGCGTGTTCTGTGATTCGTGAAAACCTTTCGCGGTGCCGTTACGAAGAGCGTTCGGATATTTTTCGCCAGGATGTGGCACGCGTCTTTCCTTTACTTGCCAGGCAGAACAGGCGTTTCGATTATGTGTTCATCGACCCGCCCTACGCGAGGCAGCATCTCACAGCTGATATTGAAGCATTGTTAAACATGGATCTGCTTTCCGATGGCGCCATCGTTGTTGCCGAGCACGAAGATACTGTAGAGTTGCCCGAAAATTTTGAAGATCGATTGCTAAAGTGGAAATATCACACCTATCACGGGAAAACGGCGGTTTCCATTTATGTTTTAAAGACGGGAAAATAATACTTCAATAAAGGAACAGACTGTATTTTATAATTACAGGCCATCTTAAACAAGAAAGAAGGATTTCTGTTGAACCCTAAAGTTGCTGTATATCCCGGAAGTTTTGATTTGATCCGGTCACTTTTGGTCATTTGGATATTATAAAACGAGGTTCGGCCATTTTTGACCATATTATTGTCGCTATCCTGAACAATTCCCGTAAGGATCCGCTTTTCACAGTCGAAGAGCGGATGGATTTATTGCGGGAAACGACAAAGGATATGAAAAATGTGATCATCGACAGTTTTAACGGCCTGCTTGTCGATTATGTAAGAAAAAAGCATGTGCATGTGATCCTGCGCGGCTTGCGGGCTATTTCTGACTTTGAATACGAATTGCAGATTGCCTCCATTAACAAAAGCTTAGATAATGATATCGAAACATTTTTTATGATGACAAGCAACAACTATTCCTTTTTAAGTTCCAGCATGGTTAAGGAGATCGCCAAATATCACGGTTCTGTCAGGGAGTTCGTTCCTGAGACTGTTGACAAGGCGCTGGAAAAAAAATACATGAAAAGATTTTAACGTGAATTTCTGCTGAGGACACGATAGGTCTTCACAAAGATGAAGATAATTAAACTACATAGGGTGATGAGCGATCCATACCGAAAATAAGCTGGCCATTCAAATGAAGCTTGTTCCGATAAATAAGAAAGGACCTGTTCGGTTTGGAGGCTTTTTTCAATATGGAAACTTTTAAATAACATATAGGCGAAAATACAGGAAAAAAATGAATGAAACAATCGTCCGACAAGAAAAGGTTTTGGACTTAGTCCGACTTCAGCAAGGATGCTGGTGGCCTGGGCTTGAATGGAAAAGCCGCAAAAGCCGAGCAAGCCGCTGACAAACATCACCCTTTCAATAAGCGGTGCTTCTGCTCCGCTGACTTCCTTGGCACCGATAGTCATTTCAAAAATGCCGGGAACAATCGATGTGCCGAGATGCGGTGAGAAGCCCAAAAAAACGAGCAGCGGATTCAGAATATTGTCCATTAAGCTGGTGACGTAAATTTGCTTTAAAAGCTGGTACAAGACGGAGAAGAGGACAATGAATCCACCGATAACGAGCAGCGTTGAAACCGACGAATGCACGGCATCGCCCAGCATTTTCCCGATCGGTTTGCGGCGGGCCATTCGCTCAATATGCATTTGTTCGAGCGCATTTAAGACCAGAAAGGAACCGCGCTTTTTTTTGATAGCTTGTTCTTTATCGTGGGGTTTGTAGAAGCGCATCAGCACGCCGACACAAAGGTTGCCGAAATAGTGAGACAGCGCAAAAATGATACCGAGACTTGCATTATGAAAAAAGCCGATCGCCGTTACACCAAAGATGAACAGGGGATTTGAAAAATTGGTAAAACTGGACAACCGTTCGGCTTCCGTTTTTGTCAATTTGTTTTCTTCGTAAAGCCGGGCGGTGATTTTGGCCCCGGCGGGAAAACCGGAAATAAGCCCCATCACAAAAACGAATCCGCCTGCACCGGGTACCCTGAAAATGGGTTTCATGATCGGTTCAAGAATGATACCGATAAAGGTGACAATCCCAAAACCGATCATTAATTCCGCTAAAATAAAAAAGGAAGCAGAGAAGGAAAAACAACGTCCCACCATAACTTCAACCCTTTGGCTGCGGCTCCAACTGCGCTTTTTGGATAGGCAACCATCATGCCCGCAAAAAACAGGGAAACCAAGGCCAAAGAATAGGTTGTTATTTTTGAGTGCTTCATGGATTCAGCCCCTTTCCGGAGGCACGTTTGCCTGGTACAAGTCAACCTGTCCCTGATCAATATACGTTTTTATACCGGAATTAGACCTCTTGGCCTTTCGATCTTCCAAATTAAATATCAATTATTTTTCACACTGTAGGAAAGTATAAAGATTATAGAGGAAAATAGTGTAAGTCGGGCTGGCCTCTGCCTTCGCCTACGGCTAGTCACTCGGCCAGTTTTCTTTAAAAAATGAAGAGATTTGCGTTTTTTGTGGTAGGCTATTGACAAAGCAGCGAAAAACGCGGGTGCTGCCCTGCGGCATGTCCAATATGACAAGGGATGGGGGATACAGGTGAAAGCCAGCCGAAAACGAAGAAATCTGGTCATTTTGATCGTTATTATCATTATTGTCGCGCTTAACTTTGTCAAAACGCCTTATTTTGTTGAAAAGCCGGGAGCCGCCGAGTCAATCAACGGACTCAAAGTCAAAGTCAAAGGCCATAAAGTAAAAGGTGCGTTTATGCTTGTATATATATACGTCGGCCAGGCCAACGTTTATCAGTACTTATGGGCAAAATATGATCGAAATAAGTATACGACTTTAGTGAAAGAAGAAGCGATAAAACTCCCTAATGAAAATGAGGAAGAATACAATTTACGGCAATTGGATTATATGAAAGGCGCGCAAAGAGCAGCAACTTACATCGCTTATAAAAAAGCGAAAAAACATCCAAAATTAGAAAAAAAAAAAGGAATCCTGATTCTTGATGTCATTTCTTCAATGCCCAGCGCAAAAGTTCTGCAAAGCGGCGACATCATTATTGGCGCCGAAGGAAAAAAAGTACGATCCATCGATCAAATGGCCGCTTTTAAAGGGAAAAAAGTCGGGTGAAGTGTTCCATCTGACCATTAAACGGGATGGAAAAGTCAAACAAGTCGCAGTGAAAATCGGAAAATTTCCTAAAAAATTGACTGGGGGAAAAACAAAATACGGCATTGGCATCACACAAAGCAATCAGGCAAATGTGATCGTTCACCCGCCGCTTTCTTTCAATATAAAAAATATCGGCGGACCATCTGCAGGATTAATGATGACGCTCGAAATTTATGATCAATTAACCAGACAGGATCTTGCCAAAGGACGCCAGATTGCCGGTACGGGGACGATGGAGATGGACGGATCAGTCGGCCCGATCGGCGGCATTGACGAAAAAGTGGTGGGCGCGAATGCATCGGGAGCCGACATCTTTTTTGCTCCGACAGCGGATCATGAAGCGGAAAATGCAGAAAAAACGGCCAAAGCGATCGGCGCCCATTTGAAAATTGTACCGGTCAGCACGTTTGACGACGCTGTAAATTATTTGAAGCGGACAAAGTAGCCGTGCCTCTTTTCCTTGTTTTAAAAAAAGCGTCCGGTTCGTTCTTCAAAGCGAATCGGCGCTTTCTCTGTTTCTTGAAAGCCGCCGTCTTTGCGGGGGGATTGTAAGCCGACGATAAACTCATAGAGCTGTGCCGTCCTAATATCAAGCTCAAGGAGCGGATGCCGGTCTTTCTTGATTTTTGAAATGAGCGGAACGGATAGCTGCTTTTTGATGCTGTGAAGGTAGTCCTGGCCGGCTTGATTCATTCCAAGTAAGCGTAAATAGGGGATTTTTTCTTGATCAAGCACGCTTTTCATCACATTTTTCTTGGCGCCTGTTAAGACGTGTGTGGCTAGCCGCTGCAGTCTTGTCCATGTATAGCGTTTTGTTTTCAACGCAGCAATAAAATCGGAAAAATGTTCGGCGCGATTGATTTTTTTCACAAGGCGATTCTCGATGCCTTCCTCCATTCCGTAAAGTGCCGTCAGATCGCCGGGGGCTGTTGATAAGAGGCGATATTTTAAAAAAGGGAAAAAAGCTTCCCAATCGGCGGTCCGGCTGTTTTTTTTTTTGCCGCGCTTTGCAGGCATTGAAAGACGGCGTCCGGCATTTTACTTCGCAGCTCGTCAAGCGGTTTTCCTTCTAGAAGATGTTTGCGGATGCCGCTGGCACTGGCAATCGGCTGACCGTAAAGAAGCGTGTCGTCGTGATAATCAGTCCCTTTACGTGCAACGGTCGCCGCCTGTATCTTGCTATGGCGCGCTTTTATTGCCTTTAGATAATGGAAGCCCAGGTTGTTGTTGGGCTGGAAGAAATCGACGATTGGCTGCCCGGTGCCGGCTGCCGCCGACCGGAATGCCAAAGCATAGGCTTTTGGATAGCTGCAGCCCTTTGCCATCCATGATTTGACGGAATGATGCAAGCTCTCTTCATGGAGCTCCATCAGGCGATAGGTGCGCTGAAACGTTGCCATATCACCGCTTTCACTGCCAAAACAGAGAAAATCGCCTTAAGCTGATCGAGAATGGCAACGGCTCCGGCGGCAAATGTATCCGCTTTTTGAACGGCATAGGCATAAGGCAGTTCAAAAACGAGATCTACCCCTGCTGTTAGAGCCATCTTTGTTCTCAGCCATTTGGAAAGCAGGGCCGGCTCACCGCGCTGCAAAAAATCCCCGCTCATAACGGCAATCGTGACATCGGGTTCCAGTTTTTTTTTTTTTTTCTTGCAAATGATAGAGATGTCCGTTATGAAACGGATTATATTCGGCAACAATGCCCGTAACTTTCATAAAAATCTTCCTTTGTATCATAATATAATATATTTTAACAAATTCATTTCTGAGGAAACAAGCCAGGCGGATGGGACGGGAGACGCGAGAAAATAATAAACGGGCCGGTTTACTTTTCAACCGTCCCGCCGTCCCAAAGCTGAACGTCAAAACGATCAATGACCTGGATTTTCGTTTGCTCCACTGATTTCGTTTGGAAGCTTCAAGGAGCCAAGGCGGAGATGAGAAAGAAGAAGAGAAAATGAGTGTGGGCTAACTAGGTGGCCTCTGGCGTCCGCAGGTGGATCGTAAGCCGCGGCCGGGTTACCTAATTATTGGCATTGGCTTGGCTTGAAGGCTGTGCTATCTTATGATTAGTGAAAGGAGAAAAAAGTTTGTGTAAAATATTTCTCGGGGGATAATCAGGAGGCCGATCGGCGCCTCTCTCTAGCAGATTACTGGACGAAAAAGAGAAGACTCTGTATTCTAAATGTACGCTAACTAGGCGAGTACATAAAGAATGGAGCCTTCTCAATGGATATTATAAAAGATTTATTCGATATTTGGAAGAGAAAAAGGTCTTATTGACAATCTGTAAGGCAAAGATTATAATAACATTTGTTGTCTAGAGGTGGTTTAGATGGCTTTAGAGTGGACAGTACCCGACCTGCTGGAGTATAAACAGGAAGGATTTAGTTTTCAGGAAAAAGTGGCATTGCCTCTGGAATTGTCGTGTTGATCCGGAAATAAGGCATCTTTCGCCAGTGGAAGTTAAAGGATTCGTTGAATTTTCAAAACAATCGCTGACTTTTCACTTATGGATTGAAGGAACAATGGTGTTGCCTTGTGCGCTCACCTTGAAGGATGTTGATTATCCTTTTCACATTCACACATCGGAAACCTTTCTATTAAACGCATCAGCCAGTATCAATGAAGCGGATGATGAATGGGTTCATGAGATTAAGGATGATCACATTGATCTTGTTCCATATATCGTTGAAGCCATTTTGGTTGAGAAACCGATGCGCGTTGTCAGCGAAGAAGCGAAAGCGGAACCAGATAACCTCCCTTCCGGAGAAGGATGGGAGCTTGTGACGGAAAAAAAAAAAGAAGCATGAAATTGACCCGCGGTTGGAAAAACTGAAAAAGTTTTTTGACGAATAAATGTCCGAGGAGGTGCGAACCCATGGCAGTACCAAAAAGAAGAACGTCTACAACACGTAAAAATAAACGCCGTACACATTTTAAATTAGCATTACCTGGTATGGTAAAATGCGACAACTGTGGCGAATATAAACTAGCGCACCGTGTATGTCCCGCATGCGGCTCATACAAAGGTGAAGTCGTCGTTGAAAAATAAAGAAAGTCGATGATTAAAGAAGGATGAGGTTAACCCCCTCATCCTTTTTTTTTATTTTTCTCACGAGCTCTCATCTTGCTGAATGTTTCTTTTTAAATTTGTTCTCGTATTTTCCAGTAATTGTTAATTTAATCCATAGAATATTTAGTCTATCTTTCCTAGCATTTGCATAGGATAAGATGAAACTTTATTAGTGGTCTCTTTCATTTTGCAGATAAGTTGATTGAATCAGTCGGGATTTTTTGGCGTTCATCGCCGGCGCTTTAAAGGATGGGCCTCTTTTAACCGGATGAGATGAAACTTCTATCAATGGCTGTCTTTTCTTTCTTAACAGATTGTTAAAAGAGATTCCAGCGGTGAGTTTCATTTTCATCATGAAAACTTTAAAACGTATATCAAGCGAACAGTTTTCTTTTCAATGATGTCGCTTGAGGCTTCTAGAATGGAGGGAATGTCATGCCATCAATACGGCAGGATGCATGGTCGCATGAGGAAGATCTGTTGCTGGCTGAAACGGTGCTCAGACATATTCGAGAGGGGAGCACACAGCTTGTCGCCTTTGAAGAAGTTGGCCGCCGTCTTTCAAGAACGGCGGCGGCATGCGGATTCAGATGGAACTCGCTGGTAAGAAAGAATTATGAAGAGGCCATTAAACTGGCAAAAGAGCAGCGAAAAGTGATTAAACAAAGAAAGAAATCATTGCCGCAGCCAAAAGAACCGGCAAACATTCAGCCGGATGAGGAGATTGACACTCAGCAAGACGCTCTGGCGCCTTTAACATCGCTTACACTGGACGAAGTGATTGATTTCTTGAACGAATTAAAACAAAGGGACGAACAAGAGCATGCCGACAAAAGGGAGACAGAGAACCTGCAATTAAAGGTCGAGCATCTGCAAATCAAGTATCGTGCTCTTGAGCATTCTTATCACGCATTAAAGAAGGAATATGGTGAGATGAAGCAAAATTACGCTTCAATTGTTCAGATTGTTCAGATTGTTGATAAGGCGCGCCATCTTGTCCAAAGTCAAAGCGACGGACATTTGGAAAACGAAGTAAAAAACAGCGGGACATTTGAAAAAGCGGGAAAATAAAAAAAGGCGGTCCAAACATATTGTTTTTGGACCCGCCTTTTTTGCTGTGTCAGTTCTTGAGTTCTATTACAGGGGCGAGCGCACCTTTTCAATATTATAATATAAATATAACAATAAGAAAAAAAAAAAAAATTTACCCGAGATTAAAAGGAATGTATGGATGCAGCGTCACTTTGGTAGCGGCCTGAATGATGCGGATGCCCGGCGGATGATGAAAGCGACCCCGATTTTTGCCGAGCAATCTTTTTGGGAATCCACCTGGAGTTTGCTATACTCTGTTATGCACGGATTTAGTTTGTTCAGGGAGGAAAAGGCTTGTGCAGACAAAAACAGGTTTAGCTCTTCGTTCTTCAAAATTAGTGGAAGACTATATGCAATGGCAAGGCGGCATGCCTCGTTTTTTTAACTATGCCTATCGAAAGAGCGAGTCGTTTGCACAGCGATTAAAAGCTATTGCACAGCGAAGCTACAAACGTTCGCAGCTTTCGGAGGTTTTGACGCGTTTCAATCAAAATTATACCGATAATAAGAAGGTTTTTGAAAATATTAAAAAACTGGAAACAGGGGAGGGAGTGGCTGTTGTCGGCGGTCAGCAAGCCGGGCTGCTGACGGGAGCCGCACTCACGGTACATAAGTGCCTGACGATTATCAAATTTGCAGAAGAACAGGAACGGCAGCTTAGAAAACCGGTTGTACCGGTTTTTTGGATTGCCGGTGAGGATCATGATTTTGATGAAATCAATCACCTTTTTGTCCATGAGAACGGACATTTTAAAAAGTGCAAATATGACGGACCGCTGGCGAATAAGCAATCCATATCTGATTTAAAGCTCAAACATGACGAGCTGCTTAAGTGGGTGAGACGGGTCTTTGCGGCTTTTGACGAAACGGCATATACAAAAGACGTCCTTGCGGAAGTGGAGACATTCGCTGAAAAATCTGCAAGCCCTGTCGATTTTTTTTTTCTTTCTTGTTACATCGGATGTTTTCCCGTTACGGACTGATCTTACTTGATTCAAACGATCGATGTTTGCGGCAAATCGAGCGCGACTATTTTCGCAGAATGTTTGACAAAAGAACCGAGATCAATCAGGCGGTGATGGAGCGGCTTGGTGCTCTGCGCTCACTTGGTTACGAGGTACCACTGGATCAAAAAACGGGCAGCGCCAATTTGTTTATTAATGAAAATGGGCAGCGGGAATTGCTTGAGCAGCGAGGCCAAGACTTGATTGGAAAAAACGGCCGCGTTCATCTCAGCGCGGAGCAATTTGAAAGTGGTAGAGGAAACGCCGGAGAAATTAAGCAATAACGTGGTCACAAGGCCGATGATGCAGGAACTGTTATTGCCGACACTCGCTTTTATTGCCGGTCCCGGTGAAATCACCTATTGGTCGGCTCTGGGATCGGCTTTTCGCTGCATGGGACTGGAAATGCCGCCTGTCGTTCCAAGATTACACATCACTTTCGTTCCCGGTTCAGCCCGAAAGTGGCTTGAAAAAAGAGAAATATCAATCGCCGATGTTTTGCAGGGTCGACTGCCGAAATTAAAGGATCGATGGCTGAAAAATGAGACCGGATTCGACATTGATCAGGCGATCGCGGCTTGCAAAAAAAAAAAAAACTGGCGGATGTCCATTCTCCGCTTTCGCAGCTCGCGATTACAATCAGCCGCGGACTGGAAAATATTGCTGATAAGAACTTGCTGCTCTTAAAAAGACAGGTGGATATCCTGGGAAAATATATGCGGCGAGAGATTGAAAGACAAAATCGTGTTGAATTTGTCGCGGTTTGACAAAGCAGAGACGATACTTATGCCTATGGGCTCGCCGCAAGAACGCGTTTGGAGCATTTTTTACTTTATTAATCGCTGGGGATTTTCATTTGTTGACGACATGATGAACGAGTCGTTCCATTTTGACAGCGAGGGGCATTACTTGATTGAATGTTAAGTATTCCTTCATCTGCCTTTTTTTAATTTAATATAAAAAAGTCTTGCCTCATGGCAGGATTTTTTTTTATCTGCACGAATAATAAAAAGAGAGTGGTGGAAAGTGGGGAGATGTGGTAAAGTTAGGGGGAAAAAGTGGGAGGCATGATGTCCTATGTTGTTCATGGGTGAATTTCAGCACAGCATAGACGTCAAAGGCAGACTGATCATCCCTTCGAAATTTCGCGAGGAACTCGGCGAAACATTCGTGATAACCAGGGGACTAGATCAATGCATTTTTGTCTACCCTTTGAAAGAGTGGCAGCAAATTGAACAAAAACTGAAAGCCCCTCCCTTTTACAAAGAAAGATGCAAGAGCTTTTACCCGCTTTTTTTTCTCGGGAGCAAGCGACTGCGTGCTTGACAAGCAGGGCCGAGTATCTATCACTCAAACACTGCGAGACTATGCCAAGCTGGAAAAGGATTGCACCGTGATTGGCGTCTCCAATCGTATTGAAATTTGGAACCAGGCGGTTTGGAAGAGCTATTACGAACAATCCGAGACGTCATTTAGTGAGATTTCCGAAAATCTGTTGGATTTTAACTTATAAGAGGGTTCAAATGAAAGGAACGCATCATGTTTGAGCATGTAACCGTATTAAAAAAAGAGGCTATTGAAGGTTTGGCCGTCAAACCGGACGGCACGTATGTGGACTGTACGCTTGGCGGCGGCGGCCACAGCGAAGAAATTGCCAAACGGCTCACGGGCGGCGGCCATCTCTTTGCTTTTGACCAAGACAGCGAAGCCCTAGAGGCTGCGAAAGGGCGTCTTCGGCAGTACGAAGAAAAAATAACCTTTATCAAAGCGAATTTCCGTAATTTGGAAAAGGAACTGTTGTCGCAAGGAATCGATAAAGTTGACGGCGTTCTTTATGATTTGGGTGTTTCTTCGCCTCAGTTTGATCATGCTGAAAGAGGATTCAGCTACCAGCATAACGGGCCGCTTGATATGCGGATGAATCAGAATCAACTGCTTAATGCCGACATCATTGTTAATGAATGGCCTTACGAAAAACTTGTGTATATTTTCTATCATTACGGTGAAGAGAAATTTTCCAAACAAATTGCCAGAAAAATTGAGGAACGCCGAAAAACAACAAGGATAGACTCTACAGAATTGCTAGCGGAGATCATCAAGTCGGCGATTCCGGCTCCGGCCAGGCGAAAGGGCGGCCACCCGGCAAAACGGATTTTTCAGGCGCTGCGCATTGCGGTGAATGATGAATTAGGCAGTTTTGACGAATCGTTGAAGCAAGCGCTGAAATTGGTTCGTATCGGAGAGGCGGCTGTCAGTGATTACGTTTCATTCACTTGAAGATCGATTGTGCAAAACCATTTTCAAAACGTACAGTGAACTGCCTGATCTGCCTCCCGGTCTCCCTGTCATCCCCGAAAATGCCAAACCTTGTCTTAAGCTTATCCGGCGCAAACCGATTATGCCGACGGAAGAAGAAATCTCGAACAATCGCCGGGCACGTTCGGCAAAACTTAGAATCGCGGAAAAAATCAGAGAAATCAAGGAGGAGATGTAAGTGTACCAAGCACAAAGTGCTCGTCATCTTGAAGAAAAAGAACAGGCCGGGATAGTCAAACAACATCAAGAACAGACGATTTACGATCAGGCGCCGGATCAGCAAAGGGGAAAAACTGCTCTGGTCACTCGCCGGATTGGTCATCCTCTTTTTAGCTATTATGATTGTTTCCAATCAAGCCAAACTATTTGTAGCTGAAAAGGACATGAATCATCTCCAGAACCAAGTTGATCAGCAAGCCCAGAACCAATCAGCAGCTGAAAGCGGAAACCGCGGATTTGAGTTCTCCTGAGCGAATTGTTAAGTATGCCAAAGAAAAGCTTGGGCTGAATCTAAATGTTAAAAATGTAAAAATGCTTCCATAAGGAGAGAGAGATGTTTCCACGAAAAAGAAGAACCATTAATACCTGGGCAGCGGTTGTCGCTTTATTTTTCCTGCTGCTTTTTTTTGTTGTCATCGGCCGATTTGTCTATATCGCACAAGGGAAGCAAATTGACGGGCATAAATTGGTGGAAATGGGCAAAAAACAGTGGACTGAGGTCAATGTGATTGACGAGAAGCGCGGTACGATTTTTTCGAAAAACGGGCAAGTGCTGGCGGAGGATATCCCGGCTTATACTCTATATGCGGTGCTCAGTCCCAAAGCGCCCAGTTATGTAAAGAACAAGGAAAAGACAGCAAAGGAACTGGCGCCTATTTTAGGAATGAGCGAATCGAAAGTGCGATCGATTCTGAATCAGCCTTTTGTATCAGGTGGAGTTTGGAACGAAAGGTAAAAAACTTAGTTACCAGCAAAAACAAGCCATTGATAAACTCCATTTGCCGGGTCTTGGCTATCTCAAAGGCTCCAAACGCTATTATCCGGGGCAATCCGAAGCGGCCTATACCATCGGTTTTACACAAACCAACCCGAATAATGATCGAAAGACCGGCGTATTCGGTGTCGAACAGTCGCTCAACAAATACTTGAGCGAGCAGGATGGAACGGTGCGATTTTATACAAGTTCGGGCGGTGTTCCGATTCCCGACGAGGAAAAACATATGACGGCGACGCATCCCGGCGATAATGTTTACTTGACGCTGGACTCCCGTATTCAAACGGTTATGGATGAAGCCATGACAAAGGTTGAACAGGATTACAAGCCGAAACAAATGATCGGTATTGTCGCCGATCCGAAAACTGGACAGATTTTGGCACTCGAGAGTAGTCCTGATTTTAATCCGAACAAAGGAAACATCAAGAACTTCCAATAATGCCATTTCCACTCCTTACGAGCCGGGATCGGTGATGAAAACATTCACTGCAGCGGCAGCGATTAATGAAGGGGTCTATGACGGCAGCCGCACCTATCAATCCGGCTCATACAAAGTGGGCGGAGTGACGATTCACGACTGGAACCGGAACGGCTGGGGGAGGATTGATTTTGATCAGGCCTTTGAGCGTTCCTCAAATGTCGGACTGTCGATACTGGCCAATAAATATTTAGGGACAGATAAACTTCATAATTATCTTGATCGTTTCGGTTTCTTGCAAAAAACGGGGATTGATTTGCCGAGTGAGGCGGGCAGCAATGTCGGCTGGAAATGGAAAGCCGGACAGGTTGAAACGTCTTTTGGACAAGGCTCGGCATTTACGGCGATACAAATTGTTCAGGCCGCCACCGCCATTGCCAATAATGGGAAAATGATGCGCCCATATATCGTTGATAAAGTGGTCAACCCGAAGACAGGACGGACAGTGCTCGTGCATCATCCGACGGTCGCCGGCCGGCCGATTACGAAAAAGACGGCGGAGGAAACGCGGCGTCTGATGAGACTGGTTGTTACCGGAAAATACGGAACGGGACGGCCGTTTGATTTGAAGGGTTACAATGTGATTGGAAAAACCGGGACAGCACAAATTGCTGTGAATGGGAAATATTTGGTAGGAAAAAATAATTATATTTTTTCCTTCCCTAGGTATGGCGCCGCAAAAAGATCCGAAGCTGATCGTCTATGTGGCTGTCGACCGGCCGCATTTAAAACCGACGGATCTTGGTGATGAACCAGTCGAGAATATCGTCAATCCGGTCATGAGCAGCAGTCTGCAATATATGAATGTGTCTGCGGATAAAAGTGCAGAAACGGATAGTGCCGAGCAATCGGTCACGCTCGATCAATTTGTCGGGGTGCCGATCGATGAAGCGGCAGCCGCTTTAAAGGAAAAAGGCCTCGACGTGACGCAAATCGGGGATGGACGAGTGAAAACAACTGCCTTATGACGGTGAAAACGTCTTTAAGGGGAGCAAAGTGATCCTCGTTGGCAGCGAGAATAAGAAAATGCCTGACATCAGCGGCTGGTCACTGGCCGACAGTTTGAAACTTGCGGCAGCACTTTCACTTCATCCCAAAATAAATGGGGACGGCTATGTCGCCCAGCAAAAACCAGCGAATGGTTCGGCGGTCCGCCCCGCGATGACCTGTCACTGACATTGGAATCCGAATAATAACGGCAGGTTTAAGCGCCTCTGGTTTTGATAACGTATTATCATAAGGGCTCGTTCTAACTCTCTCTGCTTGGACATATAAGTTAATGCAGGGAGAGATAGGAGGGGCCTAAATTGCGTGTGTCGAATGTGACAATGCGAAAGCGGCTGATGTTTATTCTAGTCATCGGTATATTCGCTTTCACGATTTTTATCGGGCGGCTGGCCTATGTACAATTTTTCAAAAATAATTGGCTGACTCATCAGGCGCTGGATTCGTGGAGCCGGCAAATTCCTTATGAAGCCGAGCGCGGAGATATTCTTGATCGCAACGGAAAAGCGCTGGCCACTAATGTCAGCCGCCCGTCCGTATTGGTTGTGCCGAAACAGGTACGGGATCCGGCGAAAACGGCAGATAAGCTGGCGAAAGTGCTTCGGATGTCGGAGAAAAAGGCATATCAGGATATAACAAAAAAAAAAAAAAAATCCATTGTCCGGATAACACCTGAAGGAAGAAAGATCAGCAACAAAAAGGCGGCGGAAATTAAAAGTATGCGTCTGCCGGGTGTGTTCATTGCCGAAGATTTCAAGCGCCACTATCCTTATGGCAGTTACTTGTCGCATGTTCTCGGTTTTGCCGGCATCGACAATCAGGGGCTGACGGGGCTTGAAGCGTATTATGATAGTGAACTGAAAGGAAAAAGCGGACATGTTGCCTTTTTTTCCGATGCACAGGGGAATCGGATGTCGAGTTTAAAGGATAAATATGTTCCCGCCGACCGACGGCACCAATCTCATGCTGACGATTGATTCGCGGGTGCAGTCGATCATTGAGCGGGAATTGAACAATGCGGAGCAGAAATATCATCCGGAAAGCGCGCTTGCCATTGCGATGGATCCAAATACCGGCGAGATTCTCGGTATGTCGTCCAGACCCGATTTTAATCCGGAAAATTATAAGAATGTGCCCGCAAAGGTTTACAACCGTAACTTGCCGATTTGGCGAACGTACGAACCGGGTTCAACTTTTAAAGTCATAACGCTGGCGGCCGCTCTTCAGGAGCATCTTGTCGATTTAAAAAAAGATCACTTTAACGATCCGGGCTTTATTGATGTCAGCGGAACGAAGCTTCATTGCTGGAAGAGAGGCGGTCATGGGGAGGAAAGTTTCCTGCAGGTTGTACAGAATTCCTGCAACCCCGGATTTGTTGCACTTGGAGAGAGGCTGGGCAAGAAGAAACTTTTTTCATACATTAATAAATTTGGGTTCGGGTGATAAAACGGGGATTGATTTGCAAGGCGAGGCAAAAGGGATCATTTTCAAGCTGAAAAATGTCGGTCCCCTTGAACAAGCGACGACAGCGTTCGGACAAGGGGTTTCGGTGACGCCGATTCAGCAAATTGCCGCCGTATCGGCAGCGGTCAACGGCGGCACTCTTTATGAGCCGCATTTAGCAAAAGCCTGGATTGATCCAGATACGGGAGAGATGGTTGATCAAATCGGCCCTGTGAAGAAAAGACAAGTCATTTCTGAAAGCACATCAAAAAAAAAAGTGCGCGCCGCACTGGAAAGTGTCGTTGCTCAAGGGACCGGAGGAAAAGCTTATGTCGACGGCTATCGTATCGGAGGTAAAACGGGTACGGCCCAAAAGATTAAAGAAGGAAGCAGCGGTTATCTGGAAAACAACTATATTTTATCTTTTATGGGATTCGCCCCGGCTAATGATCCACAAATTGTTATCTATGTTGCTATCGATAACCCTAAGGGGACCATACATTCGGCGGCCAGGTCGCCGCACCAATTGCCGGCAAGATTATCGGCGACAGTTTGAGCGCAATGGGTGTGAAAAAAAAAAAAAGGCGGGCTGGCGAAAGCCGTCAAATGGCCGGATGAACCATTGATTAAAGTACCAAAATTTGTCGGCATGAAGAAGAAAGATTTGGAAACCACGCTGTATGATTTAAAGCTGGATGTTGCCGGAAAAGGGAATGCCGTGGTCATGCAATCACCCAAACCGGGGGTAAAGGTCAAACAAGGTTCAACAATAAGAATATATTTAGGTGACAAAAGCCGGGCGGACGATTAAAATAATCAATGTACAGTTGCCAAGTGCGCTTCGTACTTGGCTTTTTAACGCGAGAAATTGCAAGAGCGGCCGGCGGAATTCCGCGGGGAACAGCTTGTTCGCTTATGGGAACAGGCTGGCCGGAAGCCGCTAAGCCGGTCACCGTTAAATTTAAAGAGGATTATTTAAGGATGTGTTTTTGATGAAATTGCAGATTGTCTGGAAGCCCTGATGGACTTTAGGCAACATGGAGAAGGAAATCCCGACATCACGCAAATTGAGATTGATTCTCGAAAAGCGGCACCAGGTGCCTTGTTTTTTTGTATTAAGGGTTATCAAACCGATGGTCACCGTTACGCGAAGCAAGCGGAGGCGAACGGGGCAAGCGCCATCGTCGCTGAAACTCCCGTTGACGTGAGTATCCCGGTCATTTATGTGAATGACAGCCACCGGGCTCTGGCCATGGTGGCGGATCGTTTTTTTGGATATCCAAGCCATGATTTACATATGATCGCTGTGACCGGGACAAACGGCAAGACGACGATCACTTATTTAATTCAGGCGATTCAAGAAGCTGCCGGGATAAAAACAGGATTGATTGGAACGATGGGCATGGCGTTTGCCGGAAGCACGGTTCCTGTTAATAACACAACCCCTGAGGCGCATATTATTCAAGAGCATCTGAAGCGAATGAAGGAAGCCGGTGCCGAACGGTTGTCATGGAGGCTTCATCACACGCGCTGTATCAAGGGAGAGTCAGAGGCTGTGATTTTAATATAGGCATTTTTACGAATTTGACCCAAGATCATTTGGACTTCCATCCGACGATGAAGGACTATATGTATGCCAAAGGATTGCTTTTTTCGCAGCTTGGAAATACCTACGGTGAAAGAACAGGGCTGAAAGCGGCGGTGCTGAATGCGGATGATAAAGCGAGCAGCATTTATCAGCATATGACAGCCGTTTCCGTTATCACGTATGGTATCGATCGCGTTGCGGATTTCCGCGCCGAATCCATCCGGATCACCCCAAAAGGAACAACATTTAATCTAGTAACGCGGAGAGGCACTTTTCCGGTCTCCATGAAACTGATCGGCAAATTCAGCGTTTACAACGTGCTTGCTGCTTTATCGGCCTGTTCGCTTAAAGGTTTAGATATGGAGAAAATGATCCGGGTCATTGAGCAGGTCAAGGGCGTCGCCGGCCGATTTGAAGCGGTTCATGCCGGACAAAATTTTACGGTGATTGTGGATTATTCGCACACACCCGACGGATTGCAGAATGCTCTGTCTACAATCAAAGAATTTGCAAAAGGGAAAATCCTTACGGTTGTCGGCTGCGGCGGCGACAGGGATCGCTCGAAGCGGCCGATCATGGCCAAGATGGCGGTTGACAACAGTGATCTGGCTATCCTGACATCGGATAATCCGCGTACGGAGGATCCCGAGAGAATCCTGCTTGATATGGAGGCCGGCGTTTCAGGCCAATCTTATAAAAAAATTGTTGACCGCCGCGAAGCGATTAAATATGCGGTGCGGCAGGCGAAAGAAAACGATATTATATTAATCGCCGGAAAGGGTCATGAAACCTATCAGATTATCGGTACGACCAAACATCATTTTGATGATCGAGAAGTTGCGAAAGAAGCAATAAAGGAGATTTCTAAATGAGTGTTCAAGTGGATTTAGTGGCCGGGCAGGCGATCAAAATATGGAAATACGGACCGGTTGGAGCGCCTTAATGTGACGATTGACAGCCGAAAAAAAACGGTGGACGGCTTGTTTGTTCCGATTGCCGGCGATCGTTTTAACGGCCATGATTTTCTTTTGCAAGCCATTGAGAACGGGGCAAAAGCGGCGATGTGGCGTGAAAGTATGCCGCTTCCTGATAAACTGCCTTCCGGTTTTCCGCTTTTTTTAGTAAAGGATACGCTGGAAGCCTTGCAAAGCCTGGCGAAAAGCTATTTGCGGGAATGCGGGCCCAAAGTGGTCGCTGTAACCGGAAGCAACGGCAAGACGACGACGAAAGACATGATCGAAAGTGTTTTAAGCACGGTCTATAAGACGTATAAAACGCAGGGGAATTTAAATAATCATATTGGTTTGCCTCTGACCATTTTGGCAATGCCGGAAGATACCGAGGTCCTCATTCTTGAAATGGGCATGAATCATTTCGGTGAGTTGACTTTTCTCAGCCAGCCAGCGCTCTGAACCTGATCTCGCCGTGATCACAAATATCGGTGAATCGCATATTGAGTATTTAGGAAGCCGCGAGGGCATTGCGAAAGCGAAACTTGAAATCGTGAGCGGTCTTAAAGACGGAGGAGCGCTGATTATTGACGGCGACGAGCCGCTTCTGGCTCATGTGCACTCAAAAGTCTTCCACATTTTGTCATGCGGCTACAATGAAGGTGCGGATCTGCAAATCACCGATGTGCACGAACGGATGGACGGGTATACTTTTTCACTCAATCATGAGAGCGGCGCTTACAGAGTGCCAGTGCTCGGCAGGCACAATGTTAAAAATGCGGTTTACAGCATTGCGGTCGGTGAGCAGCTAGGCCTTTCTACGGCTAAAATTAAAGAAGGAATCGAACAGTTAAAGTTGACAAAAATGCGCTTTGAATTGGTCGACGGCCAGAACGGCTCGCTATTGATCAACGATTGTTATAATGCCAGCCCGACTTCAATGAAAGCGGCGCTGGAGACGCTGAAAACTTTGCCCCCCCGTTTTGAACGGCGCATCGCCGTTTTAGGCGATATGTATGAGCTTGGCAGAGACGAGGAAATGCTCCACAAGCAAGTGGCGGATGCAATCGGCGCTCCCATCACACATATTGTCACGATCGGCAGCAAAGGAAAATGGATTGCCGACGCGCTTCGCTTAGCCGGCAGCGGGCTGATGATCCATTCCTTCGAAACGAAAGCAACTGCTTTGCCGTTTCTAAGAACTTTGTTAGACGACAAAACGGTGATGCTGTTTAAAGCCTCCAGACTGCTTGAACTTGAAAAACTCGTTGAAGAGTTAAGGACGAAAGGGCGAGATTGAGATGACATTCGTTTTATTATTTAGTTTGGCTGCTTCATTTCTGGTGGCGCTGGTGATTGCGCCTTTTTTCATTCCAATACTGAAGACATTGCATTTTGGACAATATATTCGTGATGAGGGTCCGAAGAGCCACCGCAAAAAAGCGGGAACCCCAACAATGGGCGGCTCGTTTTCCTCATTGGTTTGATTTCAGGAACGTTAATTGTAGCGGTTAAATATCATTTAGTGACAACGGATACCTACCTGCTGCTTTTTGTGACGGTCGGATACGGCTTGATTGGCTTTCTGGACGATTTTATTAAAGTTGTCATGAAACGGAACATGGGGCTGACTTCCAAGCAAAAGTTGCTTGGACAGCTGATTGTCGCCGTTATTTTCTTTGTTATCTTGGCTCAGACCCGTTTTTCAACCGATATCGCGATTCCGGGCACCTCTTTGCACCTTGATTTTCATTGGGTTTATGTTTTACTTGTCATTTTCATGCTGATCGGCACGTCAAATGCGACGAATCTGACGGATGGAATGGATGGTCTGCTCGCAGGAACGGCGGCTGTTGCTTTTGGGGCTTATGCAGTCGTCGCTTACGATTCTTCCCAGATGGATGTTGCGGTATTTGCAACGGCCGTCGTCGGCAGTTTGCTTGGTTTTCTCATTTTTAACGCTCATCCGGCGAAAGTTTTTATGGGAGATACCGGTTCGCTCGCACTCGGAGGAGCACTGGCCGCCGTTGCCATGCTGACGAAATCGGAACTGCTGCTGGTTATTATCGGCGGTATATTCGTTGTTGAAACACTCTCAGTTATCATTCAAGTGATTTCTTTTAAAACAACGGGCAAGCGGGTGTTCAAAATGAGCCCGATTCACCATCACTTTGAATTGTCCGGTTGGTCGGAGTGGAAAGTTGTCACGGTTTTTTGGCTCGTTGGATTAGTTTTTGCGGTTTTAGGAATTTATTTGAAAGTGTGGCTATGACAAATGAAAACATTGGATGACTATCAAGGCAAAAAAGTATTGGTATTAGGGCTGGCAAAAAGCGGTTATGTGGCGGCGGAGTTGCTGCAAAAGCTCGGGGCAGATGTGACGCTGAACGATCGCGCCGATTTAAAAGGCAGCGCGCAAGCTGAAAAATTGCAGTCGCTCGGTATTCGGGTAGTGGGCGGCGGGACATCCGGAAGATCTGGTAAATAGAGATCTGTTCACAATTGTTAAAAATCCCGGTGTGCCCTACACGAATCCGCTCTTAAAAAAAGCTCAGACACTTGGCATTCGCGTGATTACGGAAGTGGAACTCGCCTTTGAACTGTCCGAGGCTCCTTTTATGGGTGTAACCGGCTCAAACGGCAAGACAACAACAACGATGCTTCTCGGTGAGATGATGAAAGGCAGCAGCTATAAACCGATCGTCGCCGGAAATATCGGAACAGTGCTCTCTGAAGTGGTTCAAAAAGCCGAAAAAAACAATGTCATTGTTGCTGAACTATCGAGTTTTCAGCTGATGGGAACTGAACACTTTCATCCCCATGTTGCCGTTGTCCTGAATTTGTTTGATCACCACCTTGATTATCATGGAACACTGGAAAACTATGCTGCGGCTAAGGCGCGGATCACACGGAATCAAACAGCGGCTGATTTCCTGGTTTACAATGCTGATAGCAAAAGAGTGACAATCTCTGATTGCCGGCAAGTCGAAAGCGGCAAAAATTCCGTTCTCTGTTAAGGGACAAGAGAAAAACGGGCTTACATAGAAAACCACGCTCTTTATTACAAAGGCGAACATATACTTGATTGCGATGAAATGAAATGGGCCTTCCAGGTGAGCACAATCTTGAGAACGCGCTGGCGGCACTGGCGGCAGCGAAGGTGTATGATGTACCGACAGATTATATCGTTCATGTTTTGAAAAACTTTAAAGGTGTCCGCCATCGTCTGCAATTTGTCGAAACGGTGAACGGCCGAACCTTCTACAATGATTCTAAAGCGACAAACATCTTGGCGACAGAAAAAGCGCTGGCCTCTTTTCCGGGTAAAGAGGTTATTTTGCTGGCGGGAGGGCTTGACCGCGGCAACACGTTTGATGCGCTCGTACCGCATTTAAAGCATACGAAAGCCGTTGTTCTTTTTGGCGAAACCAAAAACAAACTGCTGGATGCTTGCCAGAAAGCGGAATCAAGACGATTAAAATGGTGGAAAATGTCGAAGAAGCGGTGCCCACGGCATTCGGTTTATCACAAAAAGGCGATGTGATTCTGCTTTCACCTGCTTGCGCAAGCTGGGATCAATACGATTCTTTCGAACAGCGAGGAGACATTTTTATGAACAAGGTGCATATGCTTAGTTAGGGACAGGTTAGTTTGGGTATGTCCGGACTAACCTCGGATGTCTACTTCTGATCGGGGTGTTCGTTTATGCCTAAACAAAAATCGGTACCGGATTTTGTTCTTATCGGCGTTACGCTGGCGCTTCTATCTATCGGACTCGTCATGGTTTACAGTGCGAGCGCCGTATGGGCCACCTATAAATTTAATGGCGATTCCTTTTACTTTGTAAAAAGGCAGCTGATGTTTGCTGTTGTAGGCATTGTTCTGATGTTTACGGTGATGAATATCAGCTACTGGACATGGCGGTCATGGGCAAAAGCGGCTGTTCTTGTTTGTTTCATTTTTTGATTCTCGTGCTGATTCCGGGAGTCGGGCTGGTACGCGGTGGAGCAAGCAGCTGGCTCGGTATCGGCGCTTTTTCCATTCAGCCGTCCGAATTTATGAAGGTTGCTCTAATTGTGTTTCTGGCAAAATATTTGTCTGAACACCAAAAATATGTGACGACAATAAGAAAAGGACTCTTGCCGTCTTTGGGACTGGTGTTCCTGGCTTTCGGCCTGATCATGCTTCAGCCCGATTTGGGAACGGGGACCGTACTTGTCACCACCTGTATGGTGATGATCTTTATTGCCGGGGCGCGAATCAAGCATTTTGTTTTCATGGGTCTCTTTGGTGTTGCCGGTGTCTGTGCTTTGATTATTTCCGCACCGTACCGAATAAAACGGATTACATCTTTTTTGAATCCCTGGCATGATCCGCTGGGCAGCGGCTTTCAAATCATTCAATCACTTTTAGCGATCGGTCCCGGCGGGCTGCTTGGGTTTGGGCTCGGCCAGAGCAGACAAAAGTATCAATACCTTCCTGAGCCGCAAACAGATTTCATTTTTTCGATAATTTCTGAAGAACTTGGTTTCATTGGCGCCGGATTTGTTTTATTATTATTTTGTCTGCTCATGTGGAGAGGTATTCGCATTGCGATCGGTGCGCCCGATTTATTCGGCAGTTTGCTGGCTGTCGGCATTGTCGGCATGATCGCGATACAAGTGATGATTAATATCGCTGTAGTAACCGGGCTCATGCCGGTGACAGGAATCACCCTTCCTTTCTTAAGCTACGGCGGGTCATCTTTGACCTTAATGTTGGTTTCGATAGGCGTATTATTAAATATCAGCCGTTATACGCGGTTTTAATAGGCCGTTCTGCAGACCCTGTTTAGACACAACAGGGTTTGCAGTTTGTTTTGCAGGAAATATGATCGATGAATACAGGATTTGAAAAGGAAACAAGGAGTGAATGTCATGAGAGTTATTTTGACCGGCGGAGGAACCGGCGGGCATATTTACCCGGCGATGGCGATTATTAAAGAATTAAAACGCCTTGCGCCTGATACGGAGTTTCTTTATATCGGTACGGAAAAAGGTCTTGAAAAAAACATTGTTGCTCGGGAAGGCATCCCGTTTGAATCGCTGAACATTACCGGCTTTAAAAGAAAATTGTCATTTGAAAATATCAAAACGATTTATCGTTTTTTAAGAGGGGTATCTAAAAGTAAAAGAATCATTAAAGCCTTTCGTCCGGATGTCATTATCGGAACCGGAGGATATGTCTGCGGGCCGGTCGTTTTTGCGGGTGCAAAGCGCGGAGTGAAGACGATGATTCATGAGCAAAACAGCGTTCCAGGTTTAACGAATAAATTTTTGAGCCGTTATGTGGATAAAGTGGCGATCTCTCTTGAAGCGGCGCGTCCCTTTTTCCCGGAAAATAAGGTTGTCCTGACAGGGAACCCGCGTGCTTCAGAGGTCATGAACGGGAATGGCCGCAAAGGGCGCACGGCCTTGGGTCTCTCTCCAAGACGAAAAAAAAACGGTTCTTATCGTTGGCGGCAGCCGGGGGGCCAGGCCGATTAACGATGCTGTGATCAGCATGATGAAGGAATTAAAGAACAAGCCTTATCAGATCGTTTACGTAACGGGAGAAGTGCATTATGAGAAAGTGATGCGGCAGGTCGAAGCATCGGGAAATCCGGATAATGTGAAGATTGTGCCGTTTATCCATGAGATGCCGGATGTGCTCGCTGCAACGGATCTGGCCTGCTGCCGGGCCGGCGCAACATCGATAGCGGAACTGACGGCGCTGGGCATTCCGAGCATTCTTATTCCAAGCCCGTACGTCACAAATAATCATCAAGAGAAAAAAATGCGCGGGCGATCGCCGAAAATGGTGCGGCCAAAGTATTATTGGAAAAAGACTTAAACGGTCAGAAAATGTTCGGATTGATCGATCATTTGTTAAATGACACCGCTTCTTTAGAAAACATGCATCGCGCAGCACTTGAACAAGGCAAACCGGATGCTGCCCGCAGTCTTTGCCGGTTAATCATCAACATGGCGAACGAAAAGAAATGAAGGGATCGGTTAGTAGCTAAAGTTTGAACGGGGTATGGTATAATTTAAACACATTAATTGGCAATAGCTGTTATCCCGCATTAACGGGCAGTAAGACTCCCGCCTTAAGTCTTCAATGAATTCGAAGAAGCATAAGTGGAAGATAAGCCCGGTTTTAGGAACATAGACTAAAGGCGCCACATCCTGTGGCAACGTCTGTGTGCCCACATCCTGTGGGCAAGAGCTAACAATCAGTGTTGGGTGGAAGAAAACACAACTGATTGAAGTTTCACCTTATCCCCGGTTTTACCGGTCCTTACTTCATAGATCGCTCGCTTACCTGATGGACGATGGACAAGCTTATGCAAGAGAAGCAAATGAGGTGCTGCAAACAATGACTGAGAAAAATGTGATACCATTAGAGGACCGGCTGCCAAGATTGAAACAGGAGCGCAAACAAAAGGCCAACCGGCGCTTTGTCTTTTATGCCGCTGTTTTTTTCATTTTGGTGCTCATCATTGTTTATTTTCAATCCCCGTTAAGTAAAGTGACTCATGTCGATGTCAGCGGCGAACATTATACAAGCCGTACGGCCATTATTAAACAAAGCGGGCTCTTGGATCGTCCTCATTATTGGGATGCCGATGTTAAGACGATAAAAAAGAAGGTTGAGAGGCTGCCGTTTGTTAAATCGGCGGCCGTCAAGAGGCATTTCCCAAATCGCGTCACGATCCGCGTGCGAGAATACAACCGAAAAGCTTATCTTGAAGAAAACGGCGCCTACTACCCAATTATGGAAAACGGCACCATGCTTGCCAAACTGCCAAAAGGGCAGCTGCCGGTGGATGCTCCGGTCTTGATTGGTTTTAAACATGATCAGCTTTTGAAGAAAACGGCGGAAGGACTCGCGCATAGTCCGCAAAATATTATTCACGGTATTTCCGATATCCATTTAATCCATGACAAAGAAGAAGACGGCAATCTGGTTCTTTATATGAATGACGGCAATCGAGTGCTGGCAGGCACGGCCACCTTTGCCAAAAATATTGCCGCCTATCCGAGCATAGCCAGGCACTTGCCTAAAAATGAACGCGGCACGATTCATTTAAGTGTCGGTGCCTATTTTGAACCTGAATCAGAAACAAGCAAAGAAACTAAAAAATAAGGAACGGATGCCGATATAATCTAAGAATGGCAGAATATAAGAACAGGCAGATGTTGGTTTTTTCGATAAATCCTTGATACAGCAGCCAGCGGGCCGGATTTTTTTATCCCGCATTAACGGGCAGTAAAACTCCACCTCAAGGCTTCAACGAATTCGAAGAAGCATAGGTTGGAGACAACTGCCCGTAAAAGCCCGATCTTAGGAACACAGACTAAAGGCGCCACATCCTGTGGCAACGTTTGTGTGACCCACATCCTGTGGGCCGCAACTAACAATCAGCGGAGGATAGAAGAAAGCCTCCACTGATTGAAGTTTCACTTTATCCTTGACAGGCTTGATTTTGTCTTTTCTAGGCGTTCATCTTGGTGTAGACTATATTTAGTTTGAGCCTCTCTAAATTCGGCTTTATTATTTAGGCATTCATCATATATATTGGACTGGAAAAAGAAACCTGTTTTTTTTTTCACGATAATTTCCTTCAAGAAAAAAGGGATACGCCTTGTCATGTTGAATACTTTGTTATAATCGAATTAACCATCATTGTAAACACTTTGTTTGTTTGAATAGAAGATGATGAGAAAAGGTCTGCTTCTTCCGAACCGGATTTTTTCCTTCGCATATGGTCATCTCGCTGTCCAAACATTCTCTTCTATTTAGATAATGCACAGTAAGGGAGGTGCCATAGAATGAACAGCAAAGACATTTACGTTAGTTTAGACATCGGTACATCCAACGTAAAAGTCATTATTGGAGAAATGACCGGTGAATCGCTGAATGTCATAGGAATTGGCAAGTCAACATCTCACGGGCTGAGAAAAGGCTCCATTGTTGATATTGATGAAACTGTTCGTTCAATTCAAAAAGCTGTTGAACAAGCGGAAAGAATGGTAGGCGTAAATATTAAAAGCGCAATTGTAGGCGTGTCTGGAAACCATATACAATTGCAGCCCTGTCATGGCATTGTGGCCGTTTCCAGTGAAAATCGTGAAATTGGCGATGTTGATATCGCCAGGGTGATAGAAGCCGCACAGGTGATGTCCATTCCTCCCGAAAGAGAAATTATCGATGTCCTCCCTCAGCAGTTCATCGTTGACGGGCTGGAAGAAATCAATGATCCAAGGGGAATGATCGGTGTCAGGCTTGAAATGGAAGGGATGCTTATTACAGGCTCCAAAACCATTCTACATAATCTTTTGCGGTGTGTTGAAAAGGCCGGCTTGCAAGTTGCCGATGTTTGCCTGCAGCCTCTCGCTTTAGGTTCTGTTGCCCTATCGAAAGATGAAAAAAATCTCGGTGTGGCATTGATCGATATCGGCGGCGGGTCAACAAGCGTTGCGGTTTTCGATCAGGGGGTATTGGTGTCCACTTTTGAATTGCCAATCGGCGGCAATCATATCACGAAGGATATTTCGATTGGACTTAGGACGCCTGCTGAAGAAGCGGAAAAAATCAAAATCAAACACGGAACAGCTTTTTACGACACGGCTTCTCAAGAAGAAGTGTTCACGATCTCCAAAATTGGAAGTTCGTCAAGCCAAACATTCAACCAGCAAGATTTGGCGGAAATTATTGAACCAAGAGTAGCGGAAATTTTTGATATCATACAAGAGGAGCTGCAGAGAATTGGCATTTATGATCTTCCAGGGGGAATTGTACTGACGGGCGGCGTGACCGCTATGCCGGGAATATTGGATCTTGCTCAGCAAGAATTCGATTATAGTGTGCGAATTTCGGCGCCGGACTACATCGGTGTGCGCGAGCCTCAATATACGGCGTGCATTGGGCTTTTGCAGTTCGCTTATCATAATGTCAAAGTGCAAGGAAAAGATGTTGCAACAGCTATTGCTCCCGATAGTTATGATGCTGAACCCAAGCAAAGAAAACAGAAAAAGAATAATGACCAGAGCGAGCATGAAGGGGTAACCAAACGGGTCAAAAACTGGTTTAATTTATTCTTCGATTAATCAGGCGGCGGAATTATAAAATGGGAGGAAATGAAACATGTATGATTATGATGTGGAGATGGAACAGCTTGCACAGATAAAAGTAATCGGTGTTGGAGGCGGGGGCAGCAACGCCGTCAACCGCATGATTGAGAGCGGTATCCAAGGTGTTGAATTTATTTGTGTGAATACAGATAGCCAGGCACTCAAGCTGTCGAAGGCAGAAACCAAACTGCAATTGGGAGAAAAATTGACCCGCGGTCTCGGTGCCGGGGCAAATCCGGATATTGGGAAAAAAGCGGCCGAAGAAAGTCGGGAACAAGTGGAGGAAGCACTGAAGGGAGCCGACATGGTTTTTTTTGTCACGGCCGGTATGGGCGGCGGTACCGGTACGGGGGCGGCGCCGGTCATTGCCGAGATCGCCAAGGACGTCGGTGCGCTGACAGTCGGTGTTGTCACGAGGCCGTTTACTTTTGAAGGGCGCAAGCGTGCCAATCAGGCGGCCGGCGGGATTGCCAATCTTAAGGAGAAAGTGGATACGCTCATTGTCATTCCAAATGACCGGCTGCTCGAGATTGTAGACAAGAATACGCCGATGCTTGAAGCTTTCAGGGAAGCTGATAATGTGCTTCGCCAAGGTGTACAAGGTATTTCCGATTTGATTGCTGTTCCGGGTCTGATCAACCTGGATTTTGCCGATGTTAAAACGATCATGACCGAAGGCGGATCGGCACTGATGGCGATCGGCGTTGCCTCCGGAGAAAATAGGGCGGCTGAAGCGGCAAAAAAGGCTATTTCCAGCCCGCTGCTTGAAAAATCCATTGACGGCGCAAAAGGCGTTTTGATGAATATATACGGGGGCGGCTCGAATCTCAGCCTTTACGAAGTGAACGAAGCCGCCGATATTGTTGCAACGGCAGCTGATCAAGAAGTCAATATGATTTTCGGTTCCGTGATCAGCGAGGATCTGGATGATGAGATTGTGGTGACGGTGATTGCCACGGGATTTCAAGAGGTCGATACAGGCTATGCGAAACCGCGCTCACAGCAGCCGCAGGCGGCTAGCCAGCCTCAACAAAAAAAAACGTGAGCGCCGGGGGCAACATCCAAAGAACAATTCATCGCGACAATGAAGAACGACAAGAGTTCGGCCGGCGTTCTCACAGTCTGGCGGAAGATGAAGATACACTGGACATTCCGACTTTCCTTCGCAACCGCAATCGGCGCCGTCATTGAGAGAAGCCCCGTTTCAGTGCAGGACAACAGAATGGGTAAAAGAGCCATAAGAAAGCATTTCAGCTTTTTTATGGCTCTTTTTGATCGTTTTTTTTTTCTGATTTCCTCTTAAGTTTTTTCCTTTTTCGGGGTTACCGGCCCTTTCCCGGAAGGTGCCACAGATCGCATCTTACGACAAAAAATGGCAAAATAACAAGAAAATCACTTCCACTGATTGACAGACTTTCACGCGCCCAGCCCGTATACTTGTCATAAACAAGTTGTGTGTGAGGAGGCCTGAGTCATGGCTGTCTACTTGGATGTGATTTGGCTGCTCAATTTTTTGATTGATTTCATGCTGCTGAAGCTGACAGCCATCATGATGAAAAGAAGGGTCCGCTCATGGCGGCTTTGGAGCGGCGCACTTTTTGCATCCAGCATTATTTTGCTGCTTTTTACCCCGTTCTCACCGATTTTTTATCAGCCAATCGGCAAAGTGGTTTTTTCTATGGTGATTATTCTTATTGCATTTGGATTCGGAAGATGGTCGGTGTTTATTCAAAATGTCCTCACTTTTTATTTTTCAGCCTTTGCGATCGGCGGCGGTCTTTTTGCCCTGCATTATTTCTTTCAGTCCAATCCATCTTATGCGAACAACCAATTTTTAAACACATTGAGTTTTGGTGATCCGATCAGCTGGGGAATGGTTCTGATTGGTTTTCCGATTTTATGGTATTTTTTTCGAAAAAGAGGATCGACAATGTGACGGTTCGCAAATGGCAAGGAACGACCGAAGCCCAGGTGACGATTCATTTCTTTGACCGGACGATCCGCAGCACAGGGATGATCGACAGCGGCAATAAACTATATGAGCCTTTGACGCGGTTGCCAGTCATGTTCTTAAGCCGAGAAGCATGTGATGATGCCTTGCCTTCAGGGCTTTTTCACCATGAAGGCGGTTTCCAGTCTTTGCTTGATGATGAGTCCTTGCCGGGTGAATGGAAGAGCCGCGTGACAATGATCCCTTACAGCAGTGTCGACGGCAGCCGCCAATGGATCACGGCTATCCGTCCTGATCGAGTGATCATCAACCACGAAGGTAAAAAGATCGAGAGTCCAAGAGTTTTTGTCGCTTTAACTGATCATCAGCTATCGGGTGCAGGTGATTTTGACAGCATTCTTCATCCGGATATGCTGATTCACGGAAAAATGATTATTCCGGCATCTTGAGCAACTATTCAAATAAAGAGGAGGCATTTTCATGAGACAATTCTTTTTGAGACTGTGGCACAAGCTTCTTGTCAAACTGCATCTTAAACCGGAAGAAATCTATTACATTGGCGGCAGTGAAGCCTTGCCTCCGCCGCTTTCAAAAGTGGAGGAAGCGGAGTTGCTGGAAAAATTGCCGACAGGGGATGAGAAGGCGCGGTCGACGCTGATCGAAAGGAATCTTCGGCTGGTTGTCTATATCGCCAGAAAATTTGAGAATACAAAAATTTACATTGAAGATCTGATCAGCATCGGAACGATTGGACTGATTAAAGCGGTTAATACGTTCAATCCTGAGAAAAAAATAAAGCTGGCCACATATGCATCCAGATGCATTGAAAATGAGATCTTGATGTATCTCAGAAGAAATAATAATAAAACCAAGTCGGAAGTATCGTTTGACGAACCGCTGAACGTCGATTGGGACGGCAATGAACTGCTTTTATCAGATGTACTCGGAACGGACAGCGATATTATTACAAAGGATATGGAAAAGAAGGTCGATCGAACGCTGCTGAAAAAAAGCTATTTTGATGCTTAGTGAACGCGAGAAAGAAATCATGGAACTCCGTTTTGGGCTTTCAGGGGGAAAGGAAAAAACGCAAAAGGATGTCGCCGATCAGCTGGGGATTTCCCAATCATATATTTCTCGATTAGAGAAAAAAAAATTATCAAACGGTTAAAAAAGGAATTCAGTAAAATGGTTTAGAAAATAACGGCCGGATAGGACGCGCCGCTTGCCTTTCGGCTTTTGATCCGCGACTAGAAAGATACGGCTCGTGCATAAAATTCCCTCCTAAGGAGATACTTGACGTTGTAGGAAGCTCCGATTGGGAGGGAATCATTAATGGCACGAAATAAAGTAGAAATTTTTGCGGCGTTGACACAGCAAAACTCCCTGTATTAAATAATGTGGAAATGCGAAAATTGTTTGTAGAAATGCAAAATGGAGCAACGGAAGCCAGAGAAAAGCTCGTTAACGGCAATCTAAGACTTGTATTAAGTGTCATTCAAAGATTTAACAACCGTGGTGAATACATCGACGATTTGTTCCAAGTCGGCTGTATTGGACTAATGAAATCGATAGACAACTTTGATCTCGGTCAAAATGTCAAATTTTCAACCTATGCGGTGCCGATGATTATCGGCGAAATTCGCCGGTATTTAAGGGATAACAATCCAATACGGGTGTCGCGCTCTTTGCGTGATATCGCCTACAAAGCTTTACAGGCAAAAGAGCGGCTCATATCAAAATATTCCAAGGAGCCTACAGCCGCAGAAATTGCTAAAGAGCTTGATTTACCAATCGAAGATATCGTTTTCGCCCTTGACGCTATTCAAGATCCCGTGTCGCTTTTCGAGCCCATTTATAATGACGGCGGCGATCCGATTTTTATCATGGATCAGATCAGCGACGAGAAGAATAAAGATATACAATGGATCGATGAGATTGCGCTAAAAGAAGCAATGAAAAAATTAAGTGAGCGTGAAAAACGAATTCTATCCATGCGTTTTTTTCACGGAAAAACACAAATGGAAGTCGCTGATGAAATTGGCATATCTCAAGCGCAAGTGTCGCGCCTGGAGAAAACAGCTATCAAGGAAATGAATAAAAACATTGGAAACTGACACACTTGCTTTCATAGGCAAGTGTTTTTTTAATGCCAATAGAAAAATGGGAATTTTCAAGGTGTCTGGGCCTTATTTTTTTCCCGCATTAACGGGCAGTAAGGCTTCAATGAATTCGAAGAAGCATAGGTGAGAGATAACTGCCCGTAAAAGCCCGATCTTAGGTGCCACATCGTGTGGCAACGTCTGTGTGACCACATCCTGTGGGCAAGAGCTAACAATCAGTGGAGATGGAAGAAAAGCCCCACTGATTGAAGAAGTTTCACTTTATGAAACAGGAGAGTGATCTCTTTTTGAATGTTCACTTCTTTTTTGCTTCTGAACGAGCGCTCTCTGCCATATAGTGATCGTAACGGGAAACAAAAAAGGGAGTGGGCTTACGATGTCAAGAATTTCCGAATTTCAAACAAAAGAAGTCGTCAACGTTGAAAATGGCAAAAGACTGGGACACATCGGTGACCTGGACGTGAATCTTTCCTCGGGAAAGATAGAAAATCTGATTATACCAGGCAGTGGAAAAATGATGGGACTTCTTGGCAGAGAAAATGACGTCGTCGTACCCTGGCGCAACATTGTCCGCATCGGCGCAGATGTAATACTGGTTCGCTTCTATAATTCAGGCGCGGAAGAAACACCAATAAAAGATTAGAACCCTCACACTTTTATAAAAAACATATGGTAAAATGAAATAAACTCATATGTTGTGAAGCAGAAACGAAGGGACGAAGGGCTATGGCGCTTGAGCCTTTTTCCATTAAGACGAAACTTGCTTTAGAGATGGAGAGAATCGCCGTTTCGGGGCAAAAAATGATAATATCGGGAATATCCGTGCGATCAGGCGGCGTCAGTCTGCCTCCTTTTCGATCGCTCAACATGGGCTTTCATGTGCATGATGATCCAAAAGCGGTTGCCATGAACCGCCGCCGCCTGTCCGAGCAGCTGTCCTTTCCGCTTGAAAACTGGGTCTGCGCGGAACAGGTTCATGGTACGGGCATCGCCGAAGTAACGCCTGCTGATGCGGGAGCCGGCGCAATAGACTTTCAAACCGTGCTGAAAGGCATCGACGGATTGTTCACAACGGAAACAGGCCTGCTTTTAGCGCTTTGCTTTGCCGATTGCGTGCCTATCTATTTCTATTCAAAAAGCAAACCGGCCGTCGGTTTGCTTCATGCCGGCTGGCGGGGAACGGTCCAAATGGGCGCTCCGAAAATGATTGAAATGTGGCGCGGGCGCTGGGCCTCCCTCCGGAAGAGATTTATGCCGTAATCGGCCCGTCTATCGGTCAGTCGGATTATGAAGTGGATGAGAGAGTGATGGATGAAGTGCGGCGCCTTGACGGGATTGACTGGGAGGACGCGGCAAGGCCTTCGAAAAGCGGGCATTACCAGCTTGATTTAAAGGAGCTTAACCGCCTGCTCCTGCTTCACTCGGGAATGCCTGAGGATCATGTTGCAATCAGCCGTTATTGCACGAGCAGCTGCCCTGATCTCTTCTTTTCCCATCGCCGAGAGCAGGGCAAGACGGGGCGCATGATGGGCTTTATTGGAATGATTAAGGAGACGTAAGGTGACAGTTAAATATGACAGTTGAACAGAATTTGCGCACGGTAAATGAAAAAATAAGACAGTCCTGTGAAAAATCAGGCCGATCACCGGAAGACGTAACGGTGATCGCCGTTACAAAGTATGTAAGCGAGAAGCGGGCTCAAGAGGCGGTTGACGCCGGCATCTTGCATTTGGCAGAAAACCGCAAAGAAGGGTTGAAAAAACAGCTGGAAATCCGGGATGAACGGGTGACCTGGCATCTCATCGGTACACTTCAGTCACGCAAGGTGAAAGATGTTGTCGAAAGAATCGATTATCTTCACTCTTTGGATCGCCTGTCGCTCGCCGAAGAAATTAATAAAAACGGCTGCATCATGGCAAGTTAAAATGTTTTGTTCAAGCAAACATCTCGGGCGAAGAGACGAAGCACGGGCTTGAAGAGGACAAGCTGGAGCCTTTTATCAGGGAAATGGAACGTTTTGAACACATTGAAGTGGTTGGGCTGATGACGATGGCTCCGAATACGGAGGACGAGAGAGTGATCAGGCAAGTGTTTCGCCGGCTTAAAGAGCTTCGTGACCGCATCCGCGACCGCCATCTCAGTTACGCGCCTTGTACCGAATTGTCAATGGGTATGTCGCATGATTATCCAATCGCGATTGAAGAAGGGGCGACTTTTGTCCGGATAGGAACCGCACTAGTTGGAAAAGAGGAATAAAGGGGTCTTACTATGGGTCTCAAATCGGCAATCAAACGTTTTTTCGATCTTGAAGAAGAAGTCACGCCGTTGATTGAAGACAACGATGATTCGGCTGGCTATGTCGAAGAAAAACGGCCCGGCCCGGCTCGGAATCACAAGTTGGAGAAAAAGACAAATATCGTGTCGTTACAGAGCATTCATCAGCAAACAAAAGTGATTTTAGCGGAACCAAAAGCATTTGAAGACGTAGAAAACATTGTCGCTCATCTTAAAAACAGACGAACGCTCGTTGTGAATTTACATTGCGTCACACCCGATGTCGGTCGGCGCATCCTTGATTTTATGAGCGGAACCATTTTTGCTTTGGATGGACAGATTCGGAAAATCGGCAAAGATACCTTTCTTTTTGCTCCGGAACATGTCGATATCTCAGGCATGATCACAGACTGGATAGATGAGCGGACGTGAAAGAACTGATAGAGAGGTGACACCATGTATATTATCGCGCAAATTATAGGGGGCCATTTCTGTTTATTCGTGGATGCTTGTTATCTATATATTAATGTCCTGGATTCCCAATTTGCAAAATTCATCATTCGGTCTTTTAATGGCCAGAGTGTGTGAACCTTTTTTAGCGCCGTTTCGCCGCATCATCCCGCCCATTGGCGGTATGATTGATATTTCGCCGATCATCGCCTTTTTTGTGCTGAGACTGGCGTCGAGAGGCGTCACTCAGCTCGCTTATTATTTCGGGTGATAAAATGGCTGTTTATGAACACTTTAGAGAAGAGGAGCGCCCTTTTATCGACCGTATTCTGGATCTGAAAGATTGGACCCTCAGTCGCTATGCGGCAAAATTGACCGATTTTCTAAATCCGCGCGAACAGGAAATTGTAAAAGCCTTGGTTGGCCAAAGCGGCGATGTTCGCGCCGCTTTTTGGGGCGGTTTTAAGCAGGCCGAAAGAAAAAGGGCTTTGATCTTTCCCCTTTATTTTGAACCGGAAAAAGATTCATTTGAAATCGCTGCTTTTCAAGTCCAATATCCTGTCAAATTCGCCAGCCTTTCTCATCGCGACTTGCTTGGCGCCTTAATCGGCACCGGGATTGTGCGCAGCAAAATCGGCGACTTGCTTTTTTCTGACAAGGTAGTCCAATTCGTTGCGGCCAGTGAAGTTGCGGATTACTTAAGGCTGAATTTGACTTCAGTCGGCAAAGCTCCGGTTTCAAGCGATCTTATCAGCATCGATGAATTGGTACATAATCACAACGTTTGGCAAGAGTTCTCGGGCACAGTCAATTCTTTCCGGCTGGATGCTGTTCTTTCAGAGATCTACCATCTGTCCCGCGCAAGGGCAGCTGAATATATTGATCACGGTTCTGCCCAGGTGAACTGGGCGCTTGTTTCAAAAAGGGCTTATGATTTACATGTCGGCGATGTGGTTTCGCTGAGGGGATATGGCCGCAGCAAAATTATTGCGGTGGAGGGCGCGACAAAAAGGGACAAAATTCGGTTTCGATATGGTAAACTAAGGTAAGCTTATTTTTCTTGAAGGACATTTTTATATGGTGTCGAATGGAACTTATATCAGATTGACTGGGAGGTGCTCGATTTGCCATTAACACCATTGGATATTCATAATAAGGAATTCACGAAAGGCTTTCGCGGTTATGACGAAGATGAGGTCAATGATTTTCTGGATCAGATCATCAAAGATTACGAAACATTAATACGGGAAAAGAAAGAGCTGGAAGAGAAAACACAGCTTTTGGAGGAAAAACTCAGCCATTTTTCTAATATTGAAACAACGCTTAATAAAAGTATTCTGGTCGCTCAGGAAACCGCTGAAGATGTGAAAACAAATGCTTCTAAAGAAGCGCGGCTGATTGTGAAAGAAGCGGAAAAAAAACGCCGACCGGATCATTAATGAGGCGCTGGAAAAATCAAGGCGGGTGACGATTGATATTGAGGAGCTGAAGAAAGAGGCGAATGTTTATCGCACGCGCTTCCAAATGCTGATCGAAGCCCAGCTTGAGCTGCTTAAAAGTGACGATTGGCATCGGTTAGCCGAACCTGCCGATAGCGAAGAAAACGAAATCCTGCAAAAATAAAAGATATCCTTGACGATCCGCGCGCTTTTTCATATACTGTGTTTATATTTGAGAGAAGTATATTTTTTATGTTTTTTTTTGTCTAGAATTTCAATGATATAAGCACCATCCGTCAAGGATTAATATTCGTTTTTTATTATATTGTGTATTATGAATTGAAACGATGAGAAGGAAAAGTACCCATTGCAAACGGGCAAAGCGATTCAGGGCCTGGTGAGAGCCTGAACCTGCAAGCAGTAGGAAAAATCACCTTTGAGTTCCATCCCGAAAAGACCGTTTCCGCGGTGCGATTAGGGCATCGGCGATTCATTCGCGTTAAGAATGGCTAAAGCGGCAAAAGCATCCACTTCTTTTGCCATTAGGGTGGTACCACGGTCCTTCCGTCCCTTTGGGGCAGGAGGATTTTTTTATTTAGGAGGAATGGCGTAATGAATTACAAAGACACGTTATTAATGCCGAAAACAGATTTCCCGATGCGCGGGAACCTGCCGAACAAAGAACCGAAAATGCAAGAAGAGTGGCAGGCCGATCATGTGTATGAACAATCGCTTGAAAGAAATAACGGCAAACCATCATTTGTACTCCACGACGGCCCGCCGTATGCCAATGGCAACATTCATATCGGCCACGCTGAAAATAAAGTACTGAAAGACATGATCATCCGCTTCAAGTCGATGAGCGGCTACCGGGCCCCTTATGTTCCGGGATGGGATACACATGGGCTGCCGATTGAACAAGCGCTGGCCAAAAAAGGACTGGATAGAAAGAAAGTCTCAATTCCCGAATTGCGGAAGCGCTGTGCGGAATATGCGCGCGAGCAGGTTGAGAACCAAAAGAAACAGTTCATGCGACTTGGTGTTCGCGGTGACTGGGATCATCCTTATTTAACGCTGACGAGAGATTACGAAGCCGAACAAATCAAAGTTTTCGGCGAAATGGCGAAGAAGGGTTATATCTATAAAGACAAAAAAAGTATTTACTGGTCGCCGTCATCTGAATCGGCGCTGGCCGAAGCTGAAATTGAATATAAAGATGTCAAGTCGCCGTCCATCTATGTGGCTTTCCACGTCCGCGACGGAAAAGGTGTCTTAAATCAGGATGAAGAAGTCGTGATCTGGACAACGACACCTTGGACGATGCCGGCCAACATGGCGATTGCCGTGAATGCAAAGTTTGACTACAGCGTGGTTGAAGTTGGCGATCGCAAGTTTGTCGTCGCCAAAGATTTGGTTCATTCCTTGGCCGATACGCTGGACTGGGAGGCGCCAAAGGAATTGCGTGCGGTAAAAGGTGCGGATCTCGAAGGTGTCATCTGCAAACATCCGTTTTACGATCGGAATTCGCCGCTCGTTCTCGGTGATCACGTGACACTGGATGCCGGTACAGGCTGCGTCCATACGCTCCCGGACATGGCGAAGATGACTTTTATGTCGGCAAAAAATACGGATTGGATATTCTCTGCCCAGTGGATGATCGCGGCTTCATGACAGATGAAGCACCCGGCTTTGAAGGTGTTTTTTATGACAAAGCCAACAAGATGGTCACCGACAAGTTAAAAGAAAACGGCGCTTTATTAAAGCTGATCTTTATTACCCACTCTTACCCGCACGACTGGCGGACAAAGAAGCCGATCATTTGGCGCGCAACCAAGCAGTGGTTTGCTTCTATTCAAGCGTTCCGGGAAGAACTGCTCGATGCCATTCATGAAGTCAAATGGATTCCGGCATGGGGCGAAACAAGGCTGTACAACATGGTGCGCGATCGTGAAGACTGGTGTATCTCAAGACAGCGGGCATGGGGTGTTCCGATTCCTGTTTTCTATGGCGAGGATGGCGAACCGATCATTACCGATGAAACGATTGCTCACATCTCTGATCTCTTCCGTGAACATGGCTCGAATATTTGGTTTGAGTGGGATGAAAAGGATCTACTTCCCGAAGGCTTTACATCCGAACATAGTCCGAACGGGATTTTTAAGAAGGAAAAAGACATCATGGATGTTTGGTTCGACTCCGGATCATCCCATCAAGGCGTTCTAACAACACGGCCTGAACTTCGCCGGCCGGCGGATATGTATCTCGAAGGTTCCGACCAATACCGCGGCTGGTTCAATTCATCGCTGTCAACCGCCGTGGCGGTTACCGGCAAGGCGCCTTATAAACAAGTGCTCAGCCATGGCTTTACCCTGGATGGCGAAGGACGGAAAATGAGCAAATCGGTCGGCAACGTGATCGATCCAATCAAAGTTATGAAGCAATTCGGTGCCGATATTATCAGGCTGTGGGTCGCATCGGTCGATTATCAGGCAGATGCCCGCGTGTCCAATGATATCTTAAAACAAGTGGCCGAAGTGTATCGCAAGATCAGAAATACGATTCGTTTCATGCTGGGTAAATTTGCACGACTTTACACCTGATAAGGCGGTAGCCGTCAAAGATATGCCGGAACTTGAACAGTACATGATTACGAAGCTTAACCATTTGATCGGAAAAGTGCTGACGGCTTACGACAATTATCAATTCCTGACCGTCTATAATGCGCTTCATAATTATTGCACGACCGATTTGAGCGCTTTTTATATGGACATTGCCAAAGATACGCTTTATGTTCAACCGAAAGACAGTTTGGCCCGCCGTTCGGCGCAAACCGTGCTGTATAAAACCGTTCGCGCTTTGACCAAATTGCTGTCGCCGATTATTCCCCATACGACTGAAGAAGTCTGGCAGTATATTCCTGGGACCGAGGCAGAAGCGAAATATGTTCAGCTCACCGATATGCCGCAAACCGAAGCGGTTCCGAACGTTCCGAACGCCGACGGGATTGCAGCAAAGTGGGATCAATTACTGGCTGTTCGCGACAGCGTGCTGAAATCGCTGGAAAAAGCGCGCAATGCCAAAGTCATCGGCAAATCGCTCGAAGCTTCCGTTACTTTGTATCCGGCAGCGGATTATGCTGAATTGCTTAAAAATCAACCCAATCTCAAAAAAAATGTTTATTGTCTCCAGCGTCGACATTCAAGGGGGACCGAATGAAGCCCCTGAAGAAAGTGATCGATATCCGGAAGCGGCTGTTATCGTGAAACACGCGGAAGGCGAAAAATGCGAACGATGCTGGGAGATTTCGCCGACTGTCGGCCAAGATCCTGACCATCCGACGCTGTGCGACTCTTGTGCGGATATTGTTAAAAAAACATTATGCTCATGTAGAAAAATAATTTTTTCCACACTTAGTAGTAAAACGGTAAAATAAGGAAACGGCAGGTAAGAAGCCGGTTCCGAAATAAGAAATACGGGTATGTGCGGAAATTCGGCGATAGCGCGCCCGGCAGCCGTAACGGCCGCAAACGGCTAAAGCAGCCTGCTTTCCTTTTTGAACGGTACCGTGTTTTTTGCAAGACCAAAAGTTACAGCGTCTAAATACTCTCTTTTTGCTTCACACTAAGTTTGCGAGTGGCAAAGGGGGAGTATTTATGCAGTCATATCGCAAAATTAGGGAGCAACTCTTGAAGCGCAAACAAGAAATTGAAAAGAATCTGCAA
This sequence comes from Terrilactibacillus sp. S3-3, assembly GCA_030437565.1. Classification (GTDB taxonomy): domain Bacteria; phylum Bacillota; class Bacilli; order Bacillales; family Sporolactobacillaceae; genus S3-3. The sequence continues at coordinate 2,278,970 of CP129291.1, read as the reverse complement.
TTAAATGAGGAATTTGCGGAGGAAATGCCGAATGGCGCCAATATTGCTTCAGGTGAATTATCCAGTTACGACAACCATCCGGCCGATTCCGGCACCCAGCTGTATGAGCGGGAAAAAGATCTTGTCCTAAAGCGGCTTAATCAAAATGAATTGGAAGATATTGCTGCGGCTTTGGTTAAAATGGAACAAGGGACTTATGGTCTTGATGAGAAGACGGGTGAAAGAATCCCGTATGAACGGCTGGAAGCGATGCCGACGGCCCGGACGACGGTGAAGAATGCCCGGCGGCAAAAAGATCATAAACGCCGGCCGATTGAAGAGTCTGTTTTAGCCGACCTCGAAACATCCGGGATTACCATTACCAGGACAGCGGTTTTGATGAACAAAATGCTTTTGATATCGTGACGATGTTCAACGATCAGGATCTGACCTATGACGACGCGCCTTTTATAGATTCCGAAGCGGAACTGGGCTGCGTGGAGGCTGGCTGTTGAAGGTATCGGTGCAACCGGAATCGAAGGTTTTCAGGGCAGTGAAGAGGTCATGTTTTTTAGAAACGGCCAATACGAAAAATTAATGGATGCAAATGAAAACAGCTTGATCTAAAAGTCAGATGAGCGGGAATCCGAAAAGCGGATCCCGCTCTTGATACATAAGTTTGGCGGCTGTGTACTCGCAATTTTTAAACGGGATGACAGCCCCTTTAAGAAAATGATCATCCGGCATTTGTCCGGATCAGTTAAAATACAGAAAGAATGCATGACAATCAGGCGAAGAAAGGTTGGGGAAACATTTGATTTATTATTTTTTTAGCGCTGATTATCCTTTTTTTTCGATCAGCTGACAAAATGGATTGTTGTGAGCAGCATGTCAGTCGGGCAGAGCGTCGCTATCATTCCGCATGTTTTATACCTTACATCGATGAGAAATACCGGTGCCGCCTGGAATATTCTCGAAGGGCAATTTTGGTTCTTTTTTGTGATCACAGCCGTTGTTCTGGTGATTGTGATTTATTATATGCAAAAAAAATCGGCGCAAAGATCCGCTTCTCGGCATGGCTCTGGGACTCGTGATCGGCGGCACGCTAGGAAATTTTGCCGACCGTCTGTTCAGGGGCGAAGTGGTGGATTTCATTCATGTCTATATCATTCGTTATAATTACCCTGTGTTTAATTTAGCCGATTCTTCATTGTTTGTCGGCGTCATCTTGATCATCATCTATTTATTAAGAGAAGGTAAAAAGGAGAAAAGAAATGGAAAGGATAAAGCGGATAGCTGACGAAAGGCGGGCTGGAGAACGGATTGACAAATGGATCGCGAGTCTCCTGCCTGATGAATCGCGCAGCCGGATTCAGCAATTGATTAAAGAGGGCTCTGTGACGGTGGGCGGGAAGGCGGTCAAGCCCAATTATCGCGTGACTTCCGGAGATCATGTCGAGATCTGTATGCCCGATCCTGAGCCGCTTGATGTCATGCCGGAAGACATTCCTTTGGATATTGTTTATGAAGATGAGGCGGTGATTGTTGTCAATAAACCGCGAGGCATGGTCGTTCACCCGGCGCCGGGTCATATGTCAGAAACGCTTGTCAATGCGCTTCTTTATCACTGCCGCGACCTGTCGGGGATAAATGGCGTCCTCAGGCCCGGGATCGTTCATCGAATTGACAAAGATACGTCGGGCCTCTTGATGGCGGCAAAAACGGATGAAGCCCACCGCTCGCTTGCCCGCCAGCTTAAAGATAAGACGACTCACCGGCTTTACCAGGCCATTGTCCACGGCGTGCTTGAAAAGGACGCGGGAACGATCGATGCGCCGATTGGCCGGGATGAAAAAGACCGAAAAAAGATGGCGGTGACAGCCGCAACAACAGCAAAGAAGCCGTGACGCATTTTAAAGTGATCGAGCGTTTTGCTCATTACACGTTTATTCATTGCCGGCTGGAAACAGGACGCACTCATCAGATTCGGGTCCACATGGCTTATATCGGTCATCCGCTGGCCGGCGATCCAAAATACGGGCCCAAAAAAACACTTCCCATTGCCGGTCAGGCGCTGCATGCGGCAGAACTGGGGTTCACGCATCCGCTTACCCGAAAGTGGATGCAGTTTAAAGCGCCGCTGCCGGAGGATATGGAACAATTACTTGTAAATTTGCGGCAGGGCATTGACAGAACGGGTAAACTTTGAAATAATGTTCACAGCAAAAACAAATCATAAGATTCTCCTTTTAAATTCGGTTCCGTGAGACTGAGAAGGGTGATGATTGGAAGCCTTTTTTGGCGAAACAACAATCTCTTGCCCTTTTGGCAAGTTTTTTTTTATGCTTTCATAGCGGAGGTGCCGCGCGACCGATAGTAGTTTTTACGTGCAGATATCATTCCGTTCGCCGGTTTTCTTCATTAGCTGAATGAGTAGGTGACGAGGTATGGAAGAGAAAGTGATTATGGATGGCGATGCCATACGGAGGGCTTTGACCCGTCTGTCGCATGAAATTCTTGAACGCAACGAAGGAGTGGACAACGTCATTCTTGCCGGCATCAAAACGAGAGGGATCTACATCGCGAAGCGGCTGGCGCTGCGGATCGAGCAAATTGAAGGCCGAAAGCCGGAAATGGGCGAGATCGACATCACCCTTTATCGTGATGACTTAAAGAAGAAGACGCCGGATCCTGAGATTAAGGGCACGCGGCTGCCGACTTCGCTGGAAGGAAAAACGGTGGTTCTCGTCGATGATGTCCTTTATACCGGACGGACGGCCAGAGCGGCGATGGACGCGCTAATGGACATTGGCCGTCCTGAAAGAATCCAGCTGGCTGTTTTGATTGACAGAGGGCATCGCGAATTGCCGATAAGAGCCGATTATATCGGCAAAAACGTGCCAACGTCAAGGACAGAAATCATCGCCGTGCAGCTGAACGAAGTGGATGGAAGAGACAGCGTTGTTATCCGGACTTTGGCAGAACATCAATAATGCAGGTTATGAATGAAAAAGTGAAAATCCAGGCAACATCCTTTTAAGGGCAGTCCGGAGAGACTGATAAAGGGCGTTATTAGGTTGGTATTTGCGGGTATTAATGTACCTAAAAACCTCTTTGTCAGATTATCTGGCAAAGAGGTTTTTATTAAATTAGGGAGGGCTTTTCAATGGCGCATTTGTTAACGTTGAATGATTTGTCTTTAAATGAGATCGACGCGATTCTGGACCGGGCTGAAGCGTTTCAAAAAAAGGAGGACGGCGCCGCTATCCAGCCCCGTTCAACGATGGTGGCCAACCTGTTCTTCGAGCCGAGCACCCGCACAAGATTCAGCTTTGAAACGGCGGAAAAACGGCTCGGTTTTCAAGTGCTGAACTTCAGCACAGACATCAAGCACGCAAAAAGGGGAAACGCTCTACGATACGGTGCGCACATTGGAAGCGATAGGGGTAAAGGCGGCGGTTATCCGTCACAAACAAGACGGCTATTACCGCGAATTAATGGATCGAGTCGGTGTCTCTATCTTGAATGCCGGCGATGGTTCGGGCGATCATCCGACTCAGGCGCTTCTCGACCTCTTGACCATCCGCCAGGAATTTATCCTTTTTCAAGGGCTGACGATCGCGATCATCGGCGATCTCAGGCACAGCCGTGTCGCTCGTTCAGACGCCAAGCTGTTCTCAAGATTTGGCTGCCGCGTGATTTTGTCGGGCCCGCCGGAATGGAAAAACGACGGTCTTCAAGGAGAATATGCGCCTGTGGACGAAGCCGTGCGCGCGGCGGACGTGATTATCATGCTGAGAATCCAGCACGAACGCCATGCCCATTCGATGATGATGACTAAGGAAGAGTACCACAGCTGCTATGGTTTAACAGGAACGGGCCAAACAGATGAAACCGGGAAGTATCATTATGCATCCAGGGCCAATTAATCGCGGTGTAGAACTGGCGGATGATTTGGTGGAGTCAGGCCGGTCACGCTATTTTAAACAAATCAAGAACGGTGTCGCGATTCGCATGGCTTGTTTGGAATGGGCATTGGAAACAAAAGGGAGGACAGAAACACATGAACGTGTTGCTCAAAAATTGTAAAGCATATATCGACGGGGCTATTCGCCCGTCAGATATTTATATAAAAAAACGGGAAAATTGCCGAACTATCAAAGGATATAGAACCGAAGCCGGGCGATCGCATCATCGACGCAGCCGGCAAGATCGCATCACCGGGATTCATTGATGTTCATGTCCACTTGCGGGAACCGGGATTTGAGTATAAGGAAACGATTGAAACGGGCTCGAAAGCAGCAGCCAGAGGGGGATTCACGACGATCGCCGCGATGCCGAACACAAAGCCGGTGCCTGATAATCCGGACACATTGCGCGATTTAAAAGCACGCATCAAAGAAAAAGCGGTCGTTCATGTTTTGCCTTACGGGGCGATTACGCATGAGTTGACAAGCGAGCGGCTGACCGATATCGCCGCGCTGAAAAAAAAAAATGGGTGTGTTCGCACTGTCCGATGACGGAGTCGGGGTACAGTCGGCGGGAGTGATGTTTGAAGCGATGAAGGAAGCCGCGGCCAATAACGTTGCCGTTGTGGCTCACTGCGAAGACAACTCACTGATTTACGGCGGCGTCGTTCATGACGGCGAATTCGCCCATTCCCATCACTTGCCCGGCATCCCAAGTGTTTGCGAGTCGGTGCAAATTGCCCGGGACGTCCTGCTTGCGGAAAGCGCGGGCGTCCACTATCACGTCTGCCACGTCAGCACAAAAGAATCCGTTCGCGTCATTCGCGATGCTAAACGCGCCGGCGTCCATGTGACAGCGGAAGTCACACCGCATCATCTGCTGCTCAGCGACGGCGATATTATTCCGAAAGTCGATACCAATTACAAAATGAATCCGCCGCTCCGTGCGGGTGACGATCGCGCGGCACTGATCGAAGGCCTTTTGGATGGCACAATCGACATCATTGCCACCGATCATGCTCCCCATGCCGACTATGAAAAGGCCCGGCCAATAGAGAAAGCGCCGTTCGGGATCGTCGGCTCGGAAACGGCTTTTCCGCTGCTGTATACCTATTTGGTTAAAAAAGGAATTTTAACACTGGAAACACTGCTTGATAAGATGACGGCGAAACCGGCTGAAACATTCGGCCTGAAAACGGGAAAACTGGAAGTTGGAGCCGATGCCGATATTGTGATCATCGATTTAGATACCAATAAATCAATCGACACGGAAGAGTTTGTTTCAAAAGGAAAAAACACGCCGTTTGGCGGCTGGCCATGCCAAGGATGGCCGGTCATGACCATTGTGAGCGGAAACATCGTATGTGAAAGAGGGGTAACGGTCTGATGAAAAGACAGCTGGTATTGGAAAATGGCGCGGTATTTATCGGCGAAAGTTTCGGAAGTCCACGCGAGATGACAGGTGAAGTGGTGTTCAATACAGGGATGACCGGTTATCAGGAAATTCTGACCGACCCTTCGTATTTCGGACAAATTGTCACATTGACTTATCCGCTGATTGGCAATTACGGCATCAACCGATCGGATTTTGAATCGAAAGCGCCGATGGTTTCCGGACTCATTGTGAAAGAAGCAGCGAAAACGCCATCACATTGGCAAAATGAAAAAACGATTCACGACTGGCTTTCAGAATATGATATTCCCGGCATTGAAGGCATTGACACGAGAAGGTTGACGAAAATCATCCGCGAGCATGGGACGCTGCGCGGGCGGATTGTTTCTGCCGACAAAGATGCTGAAACGGTGGCTTCCGAACTGAGACAATGGCCGCTGCCGACCGATCAAGTCAGCCAGGTATCGACGAAGGCAGCCTATGTCACGCCCGGTTCCGGCCCGCGGATTGTACTTGTCGATTATGGCGCAAAAAAAGGGATTTTACGTGAATGTATCAGGCGCGGCTGCGATGTGGTTGTCGTTCCTTACCGGACAACGGCCGCCGATATCATGAAACTTCACCCGGACGGTATATTACTCAGCAACGGTCCCGGAAATCCGAAAGATGTGCCGGAAGCGATTCAAACGGTCGGACAATTGCTGGGAAAAGTGCCGCTGTTCGGCATCTGTCTCGGACATCAATTATTTGCCCTTGCCTGCGGAGCCAATACTGAAAAGATGGTATTCGGGCATCGCGGTGTGAATCATCCTGTAAAAGACTTGCAATCAGGCAAGTTTATGATCACTTCGCAAAATCATGGCTACACAGTTGAAGCAAATTCGCTTGAAGGTACGGAACTCACAGCTACGCATATCGCCATTAACGATGGAACCATAGAGGGACTGCGCCATAAGCGCTATGCCGCTTTCAGCGTGCAATTTCATCCCGAAGCTTCACCGGGACCGGATGACAGTCAACCGCTTTTTGATCAATTTTTGGAAATGGTAAACACTAACATGAAAGAGGGTGCCGAATTTGCCTAAGAGGACGGACATTCATAAAATTCTCGTGATTGGGTCGGGCCCGATCATTATTGGACAAGCGGCTGAGTTTGATTATTCAGGTACGCAGGCGTGCCAGGCTTTGAAAGATGAAGGATACGAAGTCATTTTAGTCAATTCCAATCCGGCGACCATTATGACGGATACGGATATCGCCGACCGTGTTTACATCGAACCGCTGACGGTTGAATTTGTCAGCAAGATCATTCGCAAAGAACATCCGGACGGACTGTTGGCGACACTCGGCGGGCAGACGGGTCTGAATCTTGCCGTTCAGCTTAGTCGTTCCGGTGTGCTCGATGAACTTGGCGTACAGCTGCTTGGCACAAATCTGGACAGTATCGACAAAGCAGAAGATCGGGAAAAATTTCGGGAATTAATGATGGAACTTGGTGAGCCTGTGCCGGCGAGCGAGATCGTGACCAGCCTCGCCGAAGCAGAACACTTTGTTGAAAAAATCGGTCTTCCGGTGATCATTCGTCCGGCGTTTACGCTTGGAGGAACAGGCGGCGGTCTGGCCTACACTTCGGAGGAGCTCACGACGATCACCGAAAATGGTTTAAAACTGAGCCCGGTTCACCAAGTTTTAATCGAAAAAAGTATCGCCGGGTTTAAAGAAATCGAATTTGAAGTGATGCGCGATCATAATGATGGTGCGATTGCCGTCTGTCACATGGAAAATGTCGACCCGGTCGGCATCCATACCGGCGATTCTATTGTGACGGCACCCTGCCAGACGCTCAGCGACCGCGATCTGCAGCGCCTCCGCAGCGTTTCTTTGCGGATCGTCCGCGCTTTGAAAATCGAAGGCGGCTGCAATGTTCAGCTTGCGCTTGACCCGCGGAGCGATCAATATTACATCATTGAAGTGAATCCCCGTGTCAGCCGTTCATCCGCACTTGCGTCAAACGACCGGTTATCCAATTGCCAAAGTGGCGGCGAAGATTGCTGCCGGCTACCAACTTGATGAAATTAAAAACGCGGTGACCGGAACAACCTATGCGAGCTTTGAACCGACGCTGGACTATGTTGTTACCAAAATTCCACGCTGGCCGTTCGATAAATTTGATGACGCCAAGAGGACGCTCGGCACGCAAATGAAAGCAACCGGTGAAGTGCTCGCACTCGGGCGGACATTTGAAGAATCGCTACTTAAAGCGATCCGTTCGCTCGAAATCGGTGCCAGCCATTTATGGCTTGATGAAGCGGAAGAGATGCCGGACAGCGAACTGCTTGAAAATATCGGCAAGGCGGATGACCGCCGGCTGTTTTTCATTGCCGAAGCGCTGCGCCGCGGCTGTTCTGTGGAAGATATTTGGAAGATCACCCAAATTGACCGCTTTTTCTTAAATAAAATTAAAACAATCATTTCTCTGGAAAAGAAACTGAAAAGTCATGTTGAGGAGATGAAAGTTTTACTGGAAGCAAAAAGAAGAGGATTTTCCGACTCGGCGATTGCGTCATACTGGAAAATGACGGAACGCGCTGTTTCGGACTGGCGCAAAGCGCGCGGCATTCGTCCCGTTTTTAAAATGGTGGATACTTGTGCCGGCGAGTTCACTTCCGAAACGCCTTATTACTACAGCAGTTATGAAGAAGAAAACGAGTCTGAAGTGACGGATAAAGAAAGTATCGTTGTTCTCGGATCCGGTCCGATTCGTATCGGACAGGGCGTTGAATTCGACTATGCAACAGTCCATGCGGTATGGGCAATCAAGGAACAAGGCTATGAAGCGATCATGATTAACAACAATCCGGAAACCGTTTCTACCGACTTCAGCGTATCCGATAAACTGTATGTCGAACCGCTGACAATAGAAGATGTCATGCATGTGATCGACCTTGAAAAACCTAAAGGTGTCGTCGTGCAATTCGGCGGCCAGACGGCGATTAATTTAGCCTCAGAGCTCGCGGCGCGCGGCGTAAAGATTCTCGGAACGTCGCTCGATGCGATGGATCAGGCAGAAGATCGCGACCGTTTTGAACAGCTGTTGTTGAAGCTGCATATTGACCGGCCTGCCGGAAAAACGGCGCTGTCAACCGATGAGGCGCTCGCTATTGCAAGATCGCTCGGCTATCCGGTGCTTGTCCGGCCGTCCTATGTCCTGGGGGGACGGGCAATGGAAATCGTCTACCACGAGGAAGAACTCGTCCATTACATGTCCAGCGCGGTCAAAATCAACCCTAATCATCCGGTGCTCGTCGACCGTTATCTCGTTGGTACGGAACTGGAAGTTGATGCGATCTCAGATGGCGAAGACGTTTATATTCCGGGGATTATGGAACACATTGAAAGAGCCGGCGTTCACTCGGGCGACTCGATCGCCGTCTATCCGCCGCAGACATTAAGTGAAGCATTGAAAGCAGAAATTGTTGAAACAACGATCAAACTGGCAAGAGGGCTCGGCATTGTCGGTCTCTTGAATATCCAGTTCGTGATCCATGAAGGCGGCGTTTATGTTATTGAAGTCAATCCGCGTTCCAGCCGGACAGTCCCGTTTTTAAGCAAAATTACCGGCATACCGATGGCAAAAGTCGCGACTCAAGTGATTTTGGGAGCGCGTCTAAGCTCATTGAAGTATGAAACGGGCATTCACCCTGAACCGAAACAAGGGGTCTTTGTCAAAGTCCCAGTCTTTTCATTTGCCAAACTGCGCCGCGTCGACGTGACACTCGGTCCGGAAATGAAATCGACCGGCGAAGTGATGGGGCAGGACGTGACGCTGGAAAAGGCATTGTATAAAGGGCTGCTGGCGAGCGGCATGACGATTCCTTCGCATGGTTCCGTGCTGTTCACGATCGCCGATAAGGACAAAGAAGAGGCGCTTGCGCTTGTGAAGCGGTTTTATGACATTGGCTATAATATTTTAGCAACTGAAGGCACGGCGAAAATGATTAAGCAGGCATTTGCCGGTGACGACGGTCAATAAAATCGGCGGCGAGGCCCCTAATCTCTTGGATGTGATTCGCCATGGCGGTGCTCAATTTGTTGTCAACACATTAACGAAAGGGAAAAGGCCGGCAAGGGACGGTTTCAGAATCCGCCGTGAATCGGTGGAAAACGGAGTTGTTTGCCTGACATCGCTTGACACGGCGGAAGCCTTGCTGACCGTGCTGGAATCGCTCGCTTTCCGCACTGAATGCATGCCGCCGATGCTGGGCGGCGAGGCGCCTGTTCAGGTCCCTCACGCCAAAAAAAAGAAGCGGAGGCCCTTCGATGAAAAGTGAAATGATGAGTGTTGTCAGCCAGCGGCAAATTGCCGATGCCATTTTTGAGCTGAAGGTGCAGGGAAAATTGGCGGCCGCGGTCTGCCAGCCTGGACAATTTGTCCATTTAAGAGTCGAACGCACGCCGGGCCCCGCCCCGCTATTGCGCCGGCCGATCAGCATTTGTTCGGTTGACACAGCAAAGTCTGAACTCACGATGCTCTACCGCGCCGGCGGGGTCGGGACAAAGCAGCTGACGTCTTTTCAGGCCGGCGAAACGATCGATGTACTCGGTCCGCTTGGAAACGGCTTTCCGGTCGAAGCGGTGCCGGTGGGGGGCCGTGCCGTGCTCATTGGCGGCGGCATCGGCGTTCCTCCGCTGTACGGATTATCCCGGGCTCTTTTGAAAAAAGGCGTCCAAGTCATTCATATTCTCGGCTTTCGTTCAAAAAAAGATGTTTTTTACAGAGAAAATTTTGAAACGCTCGGCAGGGCGATCGTGATGACCGAAGACGGTTCGGCCGGCGAAGCGGGTCTCGTGACCGATGCGCTTCGAAAAATGAACAATTATGATGTGGCCTATGCCTGCGGCCCGATGCCGATGTTAAAGGCGGTTGCATCTGAGACGGCGGCGGCCGGCAAGCCGCTTTATCTTTCGCTCGAGCAGCGAATGGGATGCGGGATTGGCGCTTGCCTCGCCTGCGTTTGCCATACGGTTGATAAAAATGACGAAAAAGGCTACCGGCGGGTCTGCGCCGACGGCCCCGTCTTTAAAGCGGGGGAGGTTGAGTTATGCTAGCGGTTGAACTGCCCGGGCTTCACTTTAAAAAATCCGGTTATGCCGGCTTCCGGCTGTTTTGCCTTCGGAGCGGAATACGGGCAATTATACGATTTAAACAAACTCGGTGCAATCATGATTAAAGCGGCGACGAAAGAGCCGCGTTTCGGCAATCCGGTGCCGCGTGTTGCCGAGACGCCGGGCGGGATGCTGAATGCGATCGGTCTGCAAAATCCGGGCGTCGACAAGATCATTGACAAAGAATTAAAACGTTTGGAAGCTTATGATGTGCCGATCATCGCCAATATTGCCGGCAGCGAAACGGCGGATTATGTTGAAACAGCCGAAAAACTATCGCGGGCTGGAAATGTCTCTGCGCTCGAACTCAATATTTCCTGCCCTAATGTGAAACAAGGCGGGATGACATTTGGAACGGTTCCGGAGGTAGCGGCCGAATTGACGGAAAAAGTCAAAGCGGTTTCGGCGGTGCCCGTTTACGTCAAACTGTCGCCGAATGTCACGGATATTGTAAAAATGGCCAAGGCTGTCGAGCAGGCCGGTGCCGACGGGCTGTCGATGATCAACACGCTGCTTGGTATGCGGATTGATCTGCGGACACAAAAACCAATTCTGGCCAATCGGACCGGCGGCCTCAGCGGACCGGCGATCAAGCCGATTGCCGTCCGAATGATCTACGAGGTCAGCCAGGCGGTCGATATTCCGATTATCGGCATGGGCGGAATTCAAGACGCCGACGATGTCATTGAATTTTTCCTGGCCGGTGCCAGCGCGGTCGCGGTTGGAACGGCTAATTTTATCGATCCTTTCTGCTGCCCGAAAATTATCGAAGCCCTGCCCGGGAAGCTGAAGGCGCTCCATGTAGAAAATGTCAGTGAACTATCGGGAAGGAGCTGGAAACGGTGCGTGAAGAAGAACGGATCATTGTTGCATTAGATGTTCCTTCCAAAGAGGCAATGCGGACATTGCTAAAAAAGTTGAATAAACCTGGCTGCTTTGTCAAAGTCGGCATGGAACTTTTTTATCAGGAGGGGGCGGATATTATCCGCCAACTCAGCGAAGAAGGCTACCGCACCTTTCTTGATTTAAAACTGCACGATATTCCGAATACTGTGCGCCGGGCGATGAAAGGCCTGGCAAAAGTCGGAGCCGATATGGTCAATGTCCATGCGGCAGGAGGAACGGCGATGATGCGGGCGGCTATTGAGGGGCTTGAGGAAGGGGCGAACGGCAAGCGGCCGATTTGCCTCGCCGTCACGCAGCTGACAAGCACCGATCAGGCGATGCTGACGGGCGAACTGCTGATTGATTGCCCGATTGCCAGCGTGATTGCGTCTTATGGAAAAATGGCTTTTCACGCCGGCATGGACGGCGTTGTTTGTTCTGCCTGGGGCGCGGGCGATGAAAAAGGCAACCAGCTCTTCATTTCTGGCTGTGACGCCGGGCATTCGCCTGGCCGAAGACGGGGCCGATGATCAAAAACGGGTGGCTACGCCCTCCAAGGCAAGGGAACTGGCAGTGATTATCTCGTTGTCGGCCGCAGTATTATTACAAAAGCGCAAGATCCTAAAGAAGCATTTGAACGTGTATTGGCAGATTGGAGGCCTGTTTATGAAAAGTGAAAGCATCGCCAAACATTTGTTAGCGATCAACGCCGTTGTGCTCAGTCCGGATGACCCTTTTACATGGGCATCGGGCATTGTCTCGCCCGTTTATTGCGATAACCGGCTGACACTCGCTTATCCGGAGATTAGAAAAGACATTGTTCAAAGTTTTATCGATTTAATTCATGAAAATTATCCGGGGGCAGAACTGATTGCCGGGACGGCGACTGCCGGCATTCCTCATGCGGCTTTGATTAGTGAAGCGATGGGGCTGCCGATGGCCTATGTGCGCAGTTCGGCAAAGTCACACGGCAAGAAAAAACAGATTGAAGGCATCGTCCGGCCGGGACAGAAAGTGGTTGTGATCGAAGACTTGATTTCGACCGGAGGCAGCGTGCTGACGGCGGTGAAAGCACTGAATGATGCCGGAGCGGATGTGCTCGGCGTGGCGGCAATCTTTACTTATCAATTGCCGCAGGCGGCTGAAAATTTTGCGGAGTCAGGTGTCAAATGCTTGACGCTGACCGATTTTGATACATTAATTCGTTTGGCTGTGGACCAAGGCACCGTGACGGAGGCGCAGCGGGAGCAATTGGCCGCGTGGCATCGTGATCCGGCGAGCGGCGCTTGGACTCAAATGGGGCGACTTTAACCCCAAATGGGGCGACTTCAGCCTCAAATGGGGCGACTTTAACCCCAAATGGAGCGACTTTAAACTCAAAAAAATAAAATAAAAAAAAAAGGCGTCCTTTGCCGCAGAGCAGAAAGGACGCCTTTTTTGGAAAAACCTTATTCGGCATGTTCCGGTTTTTGTTTTAAATTTAAGACGAGCGATTCATTCGGTGTGACAAACAGCGTCTTTTGATCGGTATAAATGACATAGCCGGGTTTCGCGCCATTCGGTTTTTTGACATACTTAATTTTTGTATAGTCGACGGGGACGCGGCTGCCAAGCCGAGATTTACTGAAGAAAGCGGCGATCGCCGCAGCTTCCGACAATGTCTGTTCAGTTGGATTTTCCGAGCGGATGACGACATGGGATCCCGGGATGTCTTTTGTATGCAGCCATATTTCTTCTTTCCTGCCGACTTTTGTCGTCAAATAATCATTCTGTTTGTTGTTTTTTTGCCGACGAGAATCACCGTTCCATCCGAAGCATAGAAGTGATCTAATTCGGGTACGCTTTTTTTCTTTTTCCGCCGCGAAGCCGCCTTTTTTCTTAAATAACCGCCTTCTTCCAGTTCTTCGCGAATTTCATCAATGTCTTTCAGCGAGGCGCATTTGCTGCATCAGCCCGTCGAAGTAATCCATTTCATTTTTAGTCAGCCTTATTTGTTCGCCGACCACTTTTTTGGCTGTTTTTGCCTTATTGTATTTTTTAAAATACGCCTGCGCGTTTTCCGAAGGCGTGCGATTGGGGTTAAGCGGAATCGTGAGCGTTTCCTGGTTTTCATCATAATAATTGACGACACTCGCCGACCTGTCGCCCCTTCTCAGCCGATGCATATTCGCTGTGAGCAGCTCGCCGTAAAGTCGGAAAACGGCGGCTTTATCGGCATCTTTCAATGTCTTTTCCAGCTTCTTTAATTTGGATGCATTTTTCTTCCATTCCAGTCTAATAAAGTGGCTTAAATCACCCGCTTTTTGTTTGACTGTATCCGTTTCCGCTTTGACGGCATAAAAGTGATCAAGCATTTTATGAACGTCGCGGAACTGTTCCGTCTTTCCGTCAAGATGGGTCAGCGGAATGACGTGGCATTCGTCTTTCCCTTTGGGCTGATAGACAATGTTCGGATGATCATCATTTTCTAAAATAGCAGTCTGTATCGCGCGAAAAGCATGGGCGATCGCTTCCTTTCGGGGAAGCCCGGCGCGGTAAAGAATTTCTTTACCGATAAGCGGCGAAAAGCCGCTGACGAGCGCAACGATTTGGCGGTCGATCCGGCCGGCGTTCCAGTCGATCCGGCGAATAAGGTCGCTTTCCGTCGCTCTGAGCGGATTTAATTTTCCTTGATCAGGGGGCGCTACATATTTTTCACCCGGAAGCACAGTGCGGTAACGGTTGACAGCCGGAGTTAAATGCTTCATGCTATCGATAATGATACCTGAGGCACTGTCAACTAAAATAAGATTGCTGTGGCGTCCCATCAATTCGATGATCAGTTTTTTACCAGTCAAGTCGCCGAATTCGTTTCGTGTTTTCAGATCGATATGGACGATCCGCTCCAGCCCGACTTGGGAAATCGATTCAATGACGGCTCCTTCCAAATGCTTGCGCGCAGCATACAAAACATTGGCGGTTCTTTTGGATTTAACTCCGCCGTTTGCGTCAAATGCACGCGGGCGAAAGCAGCATTGATTGAAATCAGCAGCTTGCCTCTCTCGGTTCTTGATCGGAGATGGAGCAGAAGATCGGTGGCGGTCGGCTGATATATTTTGGCTATACGCCCGCCGGCGAAGGGCTGCAAGGCGTGAACGACCGAACGGGTCACGATGCCGTCAAAAGACATATCGCATTCCTTCTTTCTTATGCAGAAAAACTTTTGCAGATTGATAAAGACCCTGCACGGATGATAAAAGGTTGTCAAAAGAAAAAGGCGAAACAACGCCTTAAGAAATCAAAACATATATAATTTAGTATAACACGTCTTGCCCATTCGGTCATTTTCAAGGTAAGGTTGCAAGGGCAAAAGGTCGCTGCTTTTTCAAAGCGGCCGCTGTTCGATCGCAGGCCGCCATTCCCGGTTAATCCAGAAGCATCAGGCGGCTGAAAGATGGAAAACATTTGTAGAAAAAGTGAAAATGATGCAAAGAACTTCGCTGGTTTGCTTGCTTATCATCGGATAAATTGTATAAAATAAAATCGTGGAAGTGATCTCATGTTATACAGTATGACAGGTTTCGGCACGGCACTCGCGGCAAATGGCCAATATCGTGTCAAGATAGAGATTAAATCGGTCAATCATCGTTTCTTTGATCTCTCTTTTAATATCCCCCGTCAATTGATATATCTTGAGGGCAGGATAAAGAAAGTCATCAAATCTTCTGTTAAACGTGGAGCGCTTTCTGTGTATGTGACGGTGGATGGCGAAGAGATGACCGCACCGAAAATAGAAACGAACTGGGCGATCGTGAACGAATACATAAAAGCAGCGGATGAGATCCAAAAGCGTTCGGGTGGAAAAACGTTGGATATGCACGATCTGCTGCTTTTGCCCGATGTGTTTATTGTCAAAGAGGCGGACGAGCTCCCAACGGCAATTGACTCTCTCTGTGTCATCGGGCTGTCGAAAAAGCACTTTCGCGATTGATGATCATGAGAAAGACGGAAGGGGAGCAAATCTATCAGGACTTGATTGGAAGACTCGCGTCTGTTGAGAGACTGGTGCAGAAGAAGATTGCCGAGCATGCTCCGGAAGTCCGCAAGTTTTATGAGGAGCGGCTCAGAAACCATGTCGCCGAATTTCTCAGAGGACAGCCTGCGATCGATGAGCAAAGGTTATTGAATGAAGTCGCCATTTTCGCCGACAAGTCAAACATTGACGAAGAATTGACCCGGCTTCGCAGCCATTTGAAACAGTTTCATACCCTCCTCGGCGAGCCGGAACCCAAAGGCCGGCAGCTTGATTTTTTTGATACAGGAAATGAATCGTGAAATAAATACGATTGGTTCAAAAGGCAACGATGGCGAAATAAGCCGGAACGTCGTTGCTGTTAAGAGCGAAATTGAAAAACTGAGAGAGCAGATTCAAAATGTCGAATAACGTCATTCCATATGGGAACGGATGGATTATGATAAAATTAGTCAATATTGGCTTTGGAAATATTGCTTTCGCCAATCGAATCGTTTCAATCATCAGTCCGGAGTCGCAGCCGATCAAACGGCTGATCAAAATTGCCCGTGATCAAAACAAATTGATTGACGCGACCTATGGACGAAGAACCCGGGCGGTGATTGTCATGGACAGTGATCATGTCATTTTGTCGTCCGTGCAGCCGGAAACCGTATCACAAAGGCTTATTCAACGTGACGGAATGACGGACGAAGCATAACAGTGGAGGGCTTTGCATGAGTTTTAAAGAAAAGGGAATATTGGTCGTTTTATCGGGGCCGTCCGGTGTCGGTAAAGGAACGGTTTGCCGGGCGCTGCGCAAAAGAGGAACATCGCTTCGATATTCGATTTCCGCGACAACCCGGAGGCCGCGGGAAGGTGAAATAAACGGCGTGCATTATTTTTTCAAAACACGCGAAGAATTTAGAGAGATGGTCCGGCAAGAAGCATTTTTGGAATGGGCGGAGTATGTCGGCAATTGTTACGGCACGCCGATCGACTATGTCAGGCAGACACTGGACAAGGGTGAGGATGTCATTCTTGAGATTGAAGTTCAGGGTGCCCTTCAAGTGAAAAAGCGCTTTCCGGAGGGGCTGTTCATTTTTCTCGCACCGCCAAGCCTTCAGGAATTGAAAAAGCGGATTACGGAGCGGGGAACGGAAACGGCGCCGCTGATCGAAAACCGGATGACGGTCGCCAAATCGGAAATCGAGTTGATGAAACACTATGATTATGTCGTCGAAAACGATGAAGTCGAACTTGCTTGTGATCGCATTGAAGCGATCGTTCTAGCCGAACATTGCAAAGTCGAGCGGCTGATCGAAAAATACCGAAAATTTTCAGGAGTTGAAGAAAAATGATGCTTTATCCATCTATTGACAAATTACTGGAAAAAGTGAATTCAAAATATACATTGGTGACGCTCTCGGCCAAACGGGCGCGGATGCGGATGCTAAGAAGGCACGGCCCGCACCTTATTAGAGCATCCGAAATCAGATAAATTTGTCGGCCAGGCGCTTGAAGAAGTGAACGCCGGACTGTTGACTTTCAAAAATTAACAGCCTCCGATTAGGAAAGAGAGGAAGGACCCGCAAGCAACAACCTTTAAAGAGGGTTGTTGTTTTTTTTGCACTGGAAAGGAAAGACTGACCGCAGAAAAATGGAAAACAACGACGGGAGGGACGACCATGGCGATCAAAGAAAAAAAAACGGTGGTGCTCTGCGTGACAGGGGGGATCGCTGCCTATAAGGCAGCGGCTTTGGCCAGCTCGCTGATAAAGGCCGGCGCCAAGGTGCGCGTGCTCTTAACTGAGGCCGCCAGACAATTTATTGGGGCGGCGACATTTGAAGCGCTGACCAGGCATCCGGTATACGATAATGTCTTTGTGGAGAAAAAGGAAGGGCAGATTGCCCATATCGACCTGGCGGATTCTGCTGATCTGTTTCTTGTTGCTCCGGCAACAGCTAATGTGATTGGAAAAATGGCGAACGGAATAGCCGATGATCTGGTGACGACAGCGATTTTGGCCACCAAGGCACCGGTGTGGGTGGCACCGGCGATGAACGTCAATATGTACAACAATCATCCTGCCGTACAGCAAAACATCAAGAGGCTGCAATCGTACGGCTATCGGATTCTTGAGCCGGATGAAGGACTGCTGGCTTGTGGGTGGACAGGGAAAGGACGCCTGGCTGAACCGGAGAAAATCTTCTCCTGTATAGACACTTATTTTTCTGGAGAAGGCGCGGAGAGAATTCTGAGCGGTAAAAAAAAAATTGTTACCGCGGGGCCGACGCAGGAGATTGTTGATCCTGTCCGCTTTTTCAGCAACCATTCTTCAGGCAAAATGGGTTTTGCGATTGCTGAGGCGGCAAAAGCAGCCGGCGCCGATGTGACGCTTGTTGCCGGGCCGACGAACCTTCGTGATCCGGTCGGCATGGATGTTGTCCATGTGCGCTCCGCTCGCGATATGTATGAAGCCGTCTTAAAGCGTTTCGCCGGGGCTGATGCGGTCATCAAGGCGGCCGCCGTAGCCGATTATCGGCCGAAAACGGTTCATGATGAGAAAATCAAAAAAACAGAATGGTCCGGTGATGATTGAAATGGTCCGGAATCCGGATATTTTATTTGAACTGGGAAGAAGAAAAAAAACAAACCAGATTTTGGTTGGCTTCGCCGCGGAGACGAACCAGCTGGAAAAATATGCTATTCAAAAACTGGAGAAAAAAACATTTGGATATGATTGTCGCCAATCATGTGGATGCCGGGTTTGCCAAGGAAACCAATCAAGTGACCTTTTACTTTGCTGACGGATCGAAGCAGTCATTAGACCGGATGGCAAAGCGTGAGGTCGCCGAAAGAATATGCCGGGCGCTGGCGGCTCTATTTGAAACGAGAGACGGCGAATGATTGCCAAAGTGTTTGTCGATATTCCGGCCGGTCCGATTGACAAGCCGTTTGATTATTTAGTACCCGAATCATTCATTGATTTTATTGAACCGGGCATGCGTGTGATCGTGCCTTTCGGATCTTCCAAAAGGCTCGGTTTTGTGACGAGTCTCGAGGAAACATCCGCTTTCCCTGAGTTAAAAGAAATTGAAAGTGTGATCGATCATCTGCCGGTCTTAACAGAAGAGCTGCTGAAACTAGGCAAGTGGCTGTCGGAAACGACACTTTGCCTGACCATTTCGGCGTACTTGGCCATGCTTCCGGCAGTGATGAAAGCCAATTATAAAAAGCTGCTGGCGGTACTGGACAAAGAGCGGCTGGAACTTCAATTTCCGGAGCTTGCTGCGTTTTTAGCCAATAAAAAAGCGGTATACTGGGAAAATATTGTAGCTGGTGCACCCAAGTTATTGAAGCCGCTGCAACGGGCGATGAAAGCGGGCCTCGTTGCCGCCGAGCAGCACGTCAAGAATCAGGCGACGAAAAAAAAAAGTGAAGCTGGTCTCTTCAGCACTGACGCATGAGCTGTTGCAGAAAACACTCGGGCAGCTGGACAAACGCTCAGAAAAACAAAAGGCTGTGCTGCACTATTATTTCGAAAACGAAGAAGGCCATCAAATAGAAGAGCCCCTGCTGGCGAAAAAGCTCGATGTGAGCCGGGAAACGATCAAAACGGCTCATTGCCAAAGGCTGGCTGATCGAAAAAGAAGCCGATCGCTACCGCGATCCCTATGCGGGGCGTGAGATTGCCAAAACGGAAGCGCTCAAATTGACGGATGAACAAGCCGCGGCGCTCGCCCCTATTCAGGCGGATATCGAATCGGGACAACATCGTGTGTATCTTTGCCACGGCGTGACGGGGAGCGGCAAGACAGAAATCTATCTCCAGGCGATCGAAAAAGTGATCAAGACCGGCAGGGAAGCGATCGTTCTTGTGCCGGAGATAGCGCTCACGCCTCAGATGGTGAATCGTTTTAAAGGGCGATTCGGCAATATGGTGGCGGTGATGCACAGTCGCTGAGCCGGGGGGAGAAATACGATGAATGGCGGAAGGTCAGGGAAGGCAAAGTGAAAGTGGTTGTCGGCGCCCGATCGGCTGTTTTTGCTCCTTTTAACCGGCTCGGGCTGATTATTATTGATGAGGAGCATGAGACGAGTTATAAACAGGAAGAAAACCCGCGCTATCACGCTCGCGATGTGGCGATTTACCGGGCAGCCTATCACCATTGTCCAGTGGTGCTCGGCAGTGCAACGCCGTCGCTTGAATCGTTTGCCCGTGCCAAAAAAGGCGTCTACACGCTGCTGTCTTTAAAAGAGCGGTTCAACCGTCACCCGATGCCGAGCGTGGACATGATCGATATGCGCGAAGAAATGCGGGCCGGGAACCGTTCGATGTTTTCCAGAACGCTTTTTGAAAAACTGGTTTCCCGGCTGGAAAGACATGAACAGAGTGTCCTTTTCTTGAATCGCAGGGGCCACTCCAGCTTTGTGATGTGCCGCGACTGCGGGTATATGTATGATGAAGTGCCCGCATTGTGATATTTCTTTAACCTACCACCGGAGAGCGCATCTGTTGAAATGCCATTACTGCGGTTATCAGGAAAAGATGGCGAATGTCTGCCCGTCTTGCGGCAGCGAGCATCTGCGTTATTTCGGAACCGGGACTGAGAAGGTCGAGGAGGAGTTGAGCCGTCTCTTGCCGGAGGCCCGCGTTGTGCGGATGGATGTCGATACGACACAGCGAAAAGGCAGCCATGAAAAATTGCTGAAGATATTCGGCGACGGCCGCGCTGACATTCTGCTCGGTACACAGATGATTGCCAAAGGACTGGACTTTCCCAAGGTGACGCTGGTCGGCGTTCTGGCTGCCGATTCGATCCTTCATTTGCCCGATTTCCGTGCTTCCGAAAAAACCTTTCAGCTGTTGACTCAGGTTTCGGGCAGGGCAGGCCGTCACGATCTGCCTGGAGAAGTCGTGATTCAAAGTTATTCACCCAAGCATTATGCGATTGTCGATGCGGCGCACCACGATTATCATCAGTTTTATCAGCGGGAAATGCAAATGCGGTTCAGGCACGGCTATCCGCCTTTTTATTATTTGGCGCTCGTTAAGATTTCTCATCCGCAATTGACAAAAGCGGCAGATGCGGCGGATCGGGTGACGCAATTTTTAAAAAGGCATTTATCGGCGAATGCGTACATTCTGGGACCGGCCGCTTCAGTGATCCCAAGGATCAAAGATAGATATCGTTATCAGTGCATGGTAAAATACAAGAAAGAACCCGAATTGCTTCCTGCTTTAAGAAAAATTTTGGATCATTATCAAGCGAAATCGGCAAAAGATGACTTGCAATTGTCCGTCGACTTGAATCCGTTTTTGTTAATGTAGGATGAGGTATCGGCCCTATCTGCCGCCAGAATAAGATAAATGGCTGATCGGAAAACGCGGTAAAGAGGATGATGAAATGAAGATAGTTTTCATGGGAACACCTGATTTTTCAGTTCCTGTTTTACAAGATTAATCGATGACGGATACACCATTTCTGCGGTTGTCACCCAGCCGGACCGGCCGAAGGGGCGAAAGAAGGTGCTGACAGCTTCTCCGGTGAAACATCTGGCCGAAACATACGGCCTGCCGGTGCTGCAGCCGGAAAAAGTGAGGGCCCCTGAGGCTGTTGAAGAAATACTGTCCTATCATCCGGATGTTCTTATCACGGCCGCTTATGGGCAGATTCTTCCGTCCGCGCTGCTTGATGCTCCGCCGCTTGGCGCGATTAACGTGCACGCTTCGCTGTTGCCGAAGTATCGCGGCGCGGCACCGATCCAGCAGGCGATCATTGACGGCGAAAAGGAGACAGGCGTGACGATCATGTACATGGTTCAAGCGCTCGATGCCGGGGATATGCTGGCTCAGGACAAAGTTCCAATTGAGGATCAAGATACATTCGGTACACTTCATGATAAGCTGAGTGCACTCGGCAGCGATTTGCTGGCCAGGACGCTGCTTGATTGAGCAAGGCAAAATCAAACCGGTGCCGCAAAATGACAGCGAAGCGACGGTGGCTCCGAGTATTAAGCATAAGGATGAAGCGATCAACTGGACAAAGAGCGGCAAAGATGTCCGCAATCTTGTTCGGGGACTGAATCCGTTTCCCGGTGCCTATACCCTTTTAAACGGCAAAGTGTTCAAAATTTATGCCGTGGAAAACGTGACCCCCGATTATGATGGTGCGGAGGCGCCCGGTACGGTAACCAAAGTTGATAAAGACGGTTTTGCCGTTGCCTGCGGCGGCGGTGCCGTTAAAGTAATTGAGTGCCAGCCGTCCGGGAAAAAAAGGATGACGGCCGAACAATTTTTAAGGGGAAGGGCGCTGGCTTCCGGCACGGTACTAGGCAGCTGATATGAGAAAAAAAACAGTGCGCGAAACGGCGCTCGATCTCTTGATAAAAATTGAAAAGAAACATGCTTACAGCCAATTGGCGCTGAACGAAGCGCTCCTGAACAACAGCGACTTTTCCGGCCGTGATAAAGCACTGGTCACGCAGCTTGTCTACGGCGTTCTTCAGAGAAAGCTGACATTAAATTATTTTCTTGAAAGCTTTGTGCCGCGGAAACGGAAAATCGACGACTGGGTCAGACTTCTGCTGCTCATCTCGATCTACCAGAAAGTTTTTCTGGACCGGATTCCTGATCACGCGATCGTGAACGAAGCGGCGAAGATCGCCGCTAGAAGAGGGCATCGCGGAATTGTCGGCTTTGTTAACGGTGTTTTGCGGCAGTTTCTTCGCCAGGGGCCGCCGGATTTGCGGGCGATCGGGCCGGAAGAACGCCGGCTTTCGATCACTTACAGCCATCCCGAGTGGCTGTTTGATCTTTGGAGCAAGGAGTTTGGCGAAAAAACAGCTGTCGCCATTTGTGAAGCGAACAACCGGGCGCCGAGGGTAACGGTTCGCGCGAATCGGCTTAAAACAGAGCCGGGGCTGCTCGCGGAGCGGCTGGCCGATGAAGGAATACAAGCGAAACCCGGCGTGCTTTCTCCCGATGCGCTTGTGATTGCCGAAGGACAGGCCGCCGGGTCAGCCTGCTTTCAGGAGGGGCTCTTGACCATCCAGGATGAAAGCTCGATGCTTGTAGCCGGTGCTGTTTCTCCGAAGCCGGGCATGACCATTCTTGACGCCTGCGCCGGGCCGGGCGGAAAAAACGACGCATCTTGCTGAAAAGATGAACAATGAAGGCGCTATTTTTGCCCTTGACTTGCATGAGCACAAAACGAAACTGATCGATGAAACGGCGCGGCGAATGGGGGCGGCAGTTATTCACACCAGAGTACTGGATGCCCGCCACGCCGGAGATGTATTTACGAAAGAAAGCTTTGATCGGATTCTCATTGATGCACCTTGCTCCGGACTTGGAGTCATTCGCCGCAAACCGGAAATTAAATGGGAAAAAGAAAAAAAAAAGCGGCATCGCCGAACTTGCCGTCATTCAACACGATATTCTTGAATCTTGCGCGCCTTGTTAAAGCGCGGCGGTCTGCTTGTTTACAGTACATGCACAATTGGCAAAATGGAAAATGAACGGCAGCTTTTGCGGTTTGCAGATAACCATCCGGAATTTTCCTGGGATCCGGCTTTTTTCAGCCGTTTGCCTGGACCCCTTCAAGCGGCCGGAAATGAAAGCAAAGGATCGATGATTCAGATCTTTCCTTTTCAATTTGGAACAGACGGATTTTTTATTGGATGTATGAAAAAGAGAGACGATTGAATGGATGATAACCTGAGTCAGGAGGTGGCAGGAATGAGAGCTGTTTATAGTACTGATCGCGGCAAAATCAGGGATCACAACGAAGACAGTGTCGGTGTTTTTTTTACGGAGACAAGCAAATACTGGCTGTGGTTGCGGACGGCATGGGCGGTCATGCAGCCGGCGATGTGGCAAGCCAGATGGCGATCAAAATGGTTGAAGAAACGTGGAATTCGGTGACGGAAACATTCGGCAAGGAAGAAGCGGCGGTCGACTGGATGAACACGCTCGTGCCGATGATTAATAAGCACTTATTTGATTACTCGGAATCTCATGAGGAATGCAAAGGCATGGGGACAACGATTGCCGCCGCTCTTTGCCAGAAATCTTTCGTTGTTGTTTCATATATTGGGGACAGCCGTGTCTATCTTTGGCAAAAAGACGAATCATTCCGGCAGGTGACCGAGGATCATACGCTTGTGAACGAACTGGTGAAATCGGGGCAACTGACGAAAGAAGCTGCCGAATACCATCCCAAAAAGCATATTTTGCTGCGGGCTTTAGGGACGGAGCCGACGATTGAGGTGGATACCAAGACATTAGAATGGACGGAAGGGGCACAGATCCTGATTTGTTCCGATGGATTGACAAACAAGATTTCAGATAACGAGATAGGCCGGATATTGGCAAGTGAACGGTCGCTTGAAGAAAAAGCGGAACAGATGATCCAAAAAGCCAACGATGCGGGCGGTGAAGATAACATATCGATATAACGATTGTTGTTTGTGCCGATGGTGAGGACGTATGATTGACAGAAGAATAAGCGGCAGGTATAAGATTCTGTCACGTCTTGGCGACGGCGGCATGGCCATCGTTTATAAAGCCAAGGATTTGATTTTAGATCGAATCGTGGCTGTCAAAATTTTGCGCAGCGATCTTGCCGGCGATGACGAATTTATCAGGCGCTTTCATCGTGAAGCGGAATCGGTAGCGAGTCTGTCCCACCCCAATATTGTCAACATTTATGATATCGGCGAGGAAGACGACTGCTATTTCATTGTTATGGAATATGTGCAGGGCACCACGTTAAAAACCTTTATCCGTGATTACTCGCCGATTCCTGTTGAAGAGACCGTTCATATCATGAAGCAAATCTTGCTCGCGATTGCTCACGCCCATGAGAGAGGGATTGTCCATCGCGATATCAAACCGCATAATATTCTGATTGATGAAAATGAAAATGTCAAAGTGACCGACTTCGGCATTGCTTGCCGTGACGAGTGCAACCATTACCTACACAAATTCGATCATGGGATCGGCTCATTATTTGTCGCCCGAACAGGCAAAAGGCGGCAAAGCAACGGTAAAATCGGATATTTATGCGCTCGGCATCGTCATGTTTGAATTATTGACCGGCCGGCTTCCTTTTCCGGGGACGTCTCCGGTGACGGTAGCGCTTAAACATTTGAGCGAGCCGATGCCGTTTCCAAAAGATTTTCGCCCGGAGATTCCACAAAGTCTGGAAAATATTGTGATTCGGGCTGTGGCCAAAAATCCTGATGATCGTTACGAGAACGTGACCGCTTTTTATAATGACCTGCGGACGGCTCTGGACAGCGACCGGCGGGATGAGCCGCGGCTTGTCCTCGCTAATAGTCCGGTGATTCCGGATCCGCCGGACGATGAGGGTGAGGGTGAGGAAAAACGATTAAAATGGCGCCCATTCATCCTGATACGGCAACCGCTCTGAATGATGAGAGAAGAATGAGAAAACTTTTCCGGAGCAGTCTGACGGCAAGCAAGATGGAAAAAAGAAGAAGATAAAAAGAAAATGGATCCTATTTTTTATCATTCTATTACTCTTATTTCATTCAGCGGTATCGTCAGTGCATTTGCTGTATTTCCAAAACTTTTTTATGTCAACAATGTCATGGTTCCGGATGTTACTGATCAAACATACAAGCAGGCAGCCGATATCTTGCATCGTCACCATCTTAAGGCCGAGCGGCGCAGCGAAACGAATGAAAAAATAAAAAAGGGCCTGGTCATTCGCCAAAATCCAGGTAAAAATGCGGAAGTCAAAGAGCAGACCTCTGTTACGCTTTACGTCAGTACCGGGCCGAAAAAAGTAAAAGTAGATAATTATGTCGGTTATGATCGCGACTCATTAATGGATTCGATTGATCAGGACAAATATAAAAAGGTCGTTTGGCATAAGGAAACATCAGCTTCAGTTCAGTTCCTGAAGGCGAAATCATGGCGCAAAAACCGAAGCCGGCAGCCGGGTTGTTCCATCCAAAACGGTTTTGGAATTAACGTATAGTGCGGGCGTTCCGAATGTCTATGTTCCGGACATCAGGGGACTGTCCAAAAATGATGCGGAAAATGTTTTGAAATCACAAGGTTTTGCGGTGAAATTCAGTAACGGTGATTATTCGGATAATACTCGGAAAGGCAAAGTTTTGAAACAAGTTCCAGCGGCCGGAAGCAGCGTCTCCAATGGATCAACGGTAACCGCCTATCTTTCAAAAGGCAGCGAGCAAAAGCAAAAAGAGGTGACTCGTTCATTTAAGGTTACCGTCCGAAATAGCGGGACGCTATCTGCGGACGGCACAAGTACGATTGAACCGCTCCATGTACAAATTTATTATACCGATGCCAAACATGATAATGCCGTTTTTGCAGATGAAATGATTGCAAAAACAAAAACGTACCATTTAAAATTTATAATTAATCCAAATGAGACGGCGAGCTATAAAGTGCTGATCAACGGGCAAAGTCCAGAAAGACGAAACGATCCATTATCCATCTTGACAGGCGATGAACGGGATCCGGAAAAGCTCTGGACCCGGGCGCGGCAATTGACTATTTTTTATACTTTAAGAAATTATAAAAGATCTTAGCGGAAAAAAGTATAAGTGCAACTAGGGCTCAGCCTGCACCTAAAGGCTTGGCCTCGCCAAGTTTTCTTTAAAAGGAGAAAAGCATGCCTGAAGGAAAGATCATTAAAGCGTTAAGCGGTTTTTACTACGTGAAAAATGGAGACAAAATGATTCAATGCCGGGGCAGAGGCGTTTTTTTCGCAAGCGGAAAATCGTGCCGCTTGTCGGGGATGATGTGGTTTATGAAGCGGAAAATCCGACAGATGGTTATCTGCTTGATATTCGCCGGCGTAAAAATTTTTTGAATCGGCCTCCGATCGCGAATGTCGATCAGGCCATTTTGGTTTTTTCAACAGCCGAGCCGGCATTTGATGATCTACTTCTTTCGTTTTCTGGTCCATGTGGCGTTTCATCAAATCAAACCGATCATCTGCCTGACAAAAATCGATTTGCTGGCGGATAGGGTCAGAGCGGCAATCGAGCAGGCAGTGGCGCGCTATGAAAAAATCGGTTATGATGTTTTGCAGACATCGAGTAAGCTGGGTATCGGGATCGACGCGCTTCGCCGCCGGTTGGAAGGGATGATCAGCGTTGTAGCCGGACAATCCGGTGTCGGAAAGTCTTCTCTGCTGAACAGCATGAACCATACGCTGAAAATTGATACCCAGTCCATATCCCAGCACCTTGGCCGCGGCAAACATACAACGCGCCATGTAGAACTTTTGCCGATAGGTCAAGACAGCTATGTTGCGGATACGCCGGGATTCAGTTCGCTTGATTTTGCTGATTTTGACGCGGATCAATTGGGAGACTTTTTCCCCGAATTCAGTATTTACAGCGGTTCATGCCGATTTAGAGGCTGCACGCACATTGCCGAACCGGCTGTGGTGTTAAAGAAGCCATTGCCGAAGGTGAGATCGACACCACTCGATATAAACACTACGAACTATTCTACAATGAAATGAGTAAGCGAAAGAGGCGATATTAATATGCGGATTGCACCATCAATCTTATCGGCGGATTTTGCCAACTTAGCAAGAGATGTCCATGAAGTCGAGCAATCGGCGATTGATCTCATTCATATTGATGTCATGGACGGCCATTTTGTACCTAATATTACAATGGGAGCGAACGTGGTCAAAGCACTCAGACCGATAACCGATGCCGAGCTGGACGTTCACTTAATGGTTGAGGAGCCGGATCACTTATTGCCGGCCTTTATTGAAGCGGGAAGCAATATTATCACTGTTCACGCCGAAGCGTGCACGCATTTGCACCGGACGATTCAGACCATTAAGGAGGCCGGCGTTAAAGCGGGGGTTGCATTGAATCCTGCAACGCCGGTGGGCTTACTGAAGCCTGTTCTTGCCGATTTGGATGATGTCTTGTTAATCATGACGGTTAATCCCGGTTTTGGCGGCCAGCATTTTATTCACTCCATGCTGGATAAAATCTCTGAAGCGAATGATTTGATTACCTTCCGCAAGCTTCTGGCCAAGATTGAAGTCGACGGCGGCATTAATGCTGAAACGCTGCCGCTATGTAAGAAAGCGGGCGCCGAAATGTTTGTTGCCGGTTCATCCATTTTTGGTGTGCCCGATCGCCGGCAGGCGATTGATGCTCTAAGGCAAAGCGCAGCTGAACCTGAATCATGACCGGTATGGGGGGAATGTCTAATGAATCGAATGGCGATCCTTGCCGGCGGTCCGGAAGCGCTGCAGCCGCCGATTGAATCGGCCGAATATGATGACTGTACATGGATCGGAGTTGACAGAGGGACTTATTATTTATTGAGAAAGGGCCGGGTACCCGCCAGAGCCTTCGGCGATTTTGACTCATTATCGGAAACGGAAAAGAAATGGGTTTTTGAGCAGCCGCTTCCGTCTACATATCCCAGGGAGAAAGATAAAACGGATCTCGAAATTGCCATCGACTGGGCGCTGGCCGAGCAGCCCGATGAGTGTTTGATATTTGGAGCAACGGGCGGCCGTCTTGATCATGGCCTAATCAATATTCAACTTTTGTTAAAGGGTGTCGGAACCGGCATACGGCTTCGGATCATCGATAAAAAAAAATTGTCACTTTGCTTACTCCGGGCGCATACCATGTAACGAGAACCCAGGAGTTCCCGTATCTCTCGTTCGTTGCGTTTACGGAAAAAGTCCGCGGCATTACATTGAAAGGCCTGAAGTATCCATTGTCTAATGAGGATTTGTCAATTGGTTCGACGCTTTGTATCAGCAATGAGATCGAGGCAAAAATCGGCGGAATTTCCTTTATTGAAGGCTTATTGCTCATGCTCCAAAGCAGGGATTGAGATGATGACAGAAATCGGTGCGGCCGCGGGTGCGGCGTCGCGGTGAATGGGGTTCACTTGATCCATGCGCTGCAAAAAATGGGGTTCTATTTTTGCACTGTTGAATATACTAGTAATAAGACTAATGAATGTTATAAGACTTCATAAAGGGATAACGGCGGGATAAGCAAGGAGGAGTAACATGAAATTTTATACCATTAAATTACCAAGATTTTTGGGCGGTTTTGTGAGAGCTCTCCTCGGTTCTTTTCACAAAGGATGACAAAAAAGCACCTTGAGAGGTGCTTTTTTGGTCCGTACATATCCCGCCGTGTAAAACGGCCGCGCATTGCCGCGGGGCACGCGGCAACGCGCGGCCGCCGGTCAGGCCGGCTGAACTTCCATATTATAAGGCCGGGTGCGCTGTTATGCGCGTTCCACTTTGCCTGCTTTCAGTGCTTTTGTTGAAACATATACACGTTTCGGCGATCCATCAACAAGAATGCGGACTTTTTGCAAGTTCGCTTTGAATTTTCGCTTGGATTTGTTTTCAGCAAACGAACGATTTTGTCCGAACTTTGTTGTTTTGCCGGTTACATAGCATCGACGTCCCATTTCCATAACCTCCTTGCTTTGCCAAGATACAAACAATATTATTATATTAACATGCCGCACGCCTGCGCGCAATAGTAGAAGGCTCAGGGATATCCGCACCGGCCAAATTCAGAGCATCCGACGACGTTCATCAGCTCCGCGCTAAAGTTCCGCGGCCCTAAAGCTTACTCACCTTTTAAGTGAAACTTCAATCAGGAAAAGACGGATCGCATAGCCTCTCTGGCTTTAAAAAAAGGAACGGCTATAGTAAAATAATGATAGTCTTGCGCTTATAAGGCATTCTGAAACGAAAGCCATTTAGATATACATAAGGTTGACTGCAGATGATAGGGAAAGCGATTCTATGATGAAAGAAGGAGTTATCATGCCGATTGAACTGAATAATCGTTACGGGCAAATTGATGTGTCGAATGATGTCATTGCCAAGATTGCTGGAGGAGCCGCCATGGATTGCCAGGGCATTGTCGGTATGGCTTCAAAGCGCCAGCTCAAAGATGGTATCAGCGAACTTTTAAAAAAAGAAAATTTCAGCCGCGGCGTCATCGTTCACCTTGATGAAAAAAAAAAACCTTGTGATTGACATGTACATTATCGTCAGCTACGGGACGAAAATATCGGAACTTGCATTTCAAGTGCAAAACAGAGTCAGAGAGATGCTTGATCACATGCTTTCGGTTCATGCATCGGCCGTGAATATATATGTCCAGGGAGTTCGGATGGCGGCGGAAGAGGCGTTACTCGATCTGGAAGAAGAATGAGAAAAAATGAAAGGATAAGCGAAAAAAATGAAATATCGCAGTGTTTTTGATATCATCGGCCCCGTGATGATTGGTCCTTCAAGTTCACATACGGCCGGCGCAGTGCGAATCGGCCGGATCGCCAGACATCTATTTGGCAGGCAGCCGGAGAAAGTGCGGATACATCTCTACGGATCATTTGCTCAAACATACAAGGGGCACGGAACGGATGTCGCACTTGTTGCCGGATTGCTCGACTTTGAAACCAATGACGGGCGGCTGACTCAATCGCTTTCTATTGCTGCGGACTCCGGAATGGATGTCACGTTCATTCCAGAGAATGAACCGAGCCGCCATCCGAACACCGTTCGGCTGCATTTGATATCGGAGAGCGGCGAGCTTGATTTAGTAGGTGTTTCAATCGGCGGCGGAAAAATTGAAATTATCGAGGTCGACGGATTTCATATTTCGCTTTCGGGAAGCAACCCGGCTCTCTTTGTTCTCCATAATGATCGATACGGCGCAGTAGCAACGGTTGCCGGCGTGATCGCCAAATACGAAATCAATATTTCTTATATGGAAGTGTCCCGAAAAGAAAAGGGCCATCTCGCTTTGATGGTTATTCAGACCGATGAAGAGGTAAGTGCCGCCCTGGCCGCGGAAATTGCCGCCCTGCCGAACATGCTGAACGTGGCAACTTTGTCGTAAACCGGACGAAATAAGGTGAAATTCAATCAGTGGGGTTTTTCTCCCATCCCCACTGATTGTTAGTTAAACCAATCGGGCTTTTACGGGCAGTTATCCCCAACCTATGCTTCTTCGAATTCATTGAAGCTTTGAGGTGGGAGTCTTACTGCCCGTTAATGCGGGATAAAAAGAGGGGGGGATCGGAGCCATGTTTCAAACAATAAAAGAACTCGTCGAAACAGCAAACAGAGAAAATAAGCAAATTTCCGAAGTTATGATTGAATCGGAAATAGAAACGACAGGAAAAGACCGGCAGGCGATCTTCTCAAAAATGGAAAACAATCTTCAAGTCATGGAAAAAGCGGCTCTCCGAGGCATCAATGAAAAGATCAGATCCCGCTCCGGGCTGACGGGCGGCGATGCGCGGCTCCTGCAAACCTATTCTCAGTCCGGCCGCTCCTTGTCCGGTGATGTGCTGCTGGATGCCGTGAGCAAAGCGATGGCGACGAATGAGGTCAATGCCGCCATGGGGATGATCTGCGCGACACCGACTGCCGGATCGGCCGGCGTCGTACCGGGAACGCTCTTCGGTCTCAAAAAAAGGCTGCAGCCGACGCGCGACCAGATGGTCCGTTTTTTATTCACTGCCGGGGCATTCGGATTTGTCGTCGCCAACAACGCGTCTATTTCAGGAGCCGCCGGAGGCTGTCAGGCGGAAGTGGGTTCGGCGACGGGAATGGCCGCCGCTGCTGCGGTTGAAATGGCCGGCGGGTCGCCGGACGAGTCCGCCGAAGCGATGGCGATTGCTCTGAAGAATATGCTCGGGCTGGTTTGCGATCCTGTTGCCGGTTTGGTGGAAGTGCCGTGTGTGAAACGAAATGCCATCGGCGCCTCGACAGCGATCGTGGCAGCCGACATGGCACTCGCCGGGATCAAAAGCAGGATTCCGTGTGATGAAGTCATCGATGCGATGTATCGTATCGGCATGGTGATGCCGGCGGCCCTTAGAGAGACGGCTCAGGGAGGCTTGGCGGCGGCACACGGCAAGAGCATTGGAGACAAAAATTTTCGGACCCGCGGCGAAACAGCCATGATGAAAGACAAGATTCAGCCGGCGGCGGCCGAAATTAAAGGCGTCGGTGCGGAAACGGCCAAAGATCTAGAACATTTAGGGATTGTTACCGTCGGTGATTTGTTTCTTTATTTTCCATATCGTTATGATAATTATGAAGTCCGTGATTTGGCCGATGTGAGGCATGAGGAGAATGTGACGGTGATCGGGAAGGTTCACAGCGAACCTTCCCTCACCTTTTATGCGAAGAAAAAATCGCGCCTGTCGGTTCGGATGCTGACCGGCCGCTATCTTGTCACCGTTGTTGCTTTTAACCGTCCTTATCTAAAAAAGCAGCTTCATATTGGCGGCACAATAACGGTGACCGGAAAATGGGACATGCACCGGGCGAGTATCGCTGCCGGTGAAATACATATTGGCGAAGAGGAACGCGATCGAATGATTGAGCCGGTGTATCCGGTCGGCGGCGGTTTGTCTGTGAAACGGCTGCGAAAGATTATGAAGCAGGCTTTCGTCCAGTTTCCAGCGGTTTTAGATGAAAATCTGCCGGCCGATGTCTTGACTCGCTATAGATTGATGGGCCGCCGGGAAGCGATTTGTGAAATTCATTTTCCAACGGAGAGGTCACGGCTGAAGCAGGCCCGGAGAAGACTTGTCTATGAAGAATTTTTATTCTATCAGTTGAAATTGCAAGTTTATAAGAAAATAGAGCGTAAAGTGAAGCACGGAAGAGCCATCCCGATCGACCGGAAGAAGATAGCGGCTTTCATTCAGGGGTTTCCTTTTTCGCTGACGGCGGCTCAGCAGCGGGCGACGATTGAAATCTTGAATGATCTGTCAGCCGATTTTTCGATGAATCGTTTGCTTCAGGGAGACGTCGGATCCGGGAAAACGATCGTGGCGGCGATTGCTCTTTTTTTCTGTTGTGACAGCAGGCTTTCAAGGCGCGCTGATGGTTCCCACCCGAAATTTTGGCCGAGCAGCATGCCGAAAGCCTGCAAAAATTATTTACTCCTTATGATCTGAATGTTGCGCTGCTGACGAGCAGTGTAAAAGGAAAAAGAAGAAAGCTGCTGCTTGAAAATTTAAATGCAGGAAACATCCACATTCTTGTTGGAACACATGCCCTTATCCAGGACGATGTGCATTTTCAGAACCTCGGGCTGGTTGTGACGGATGAGCAGCATCGATTTGGTGTTGTTCAGCGGCGAAAACTTAGAACAAAGGGAACGGATCCGGATGTGCTGTATATGACGGCGACGCCGATACCAAGAACGCTGGCCATTTCTGTATTCGGTGATATGGATGTCTCGACGATCGATGAAATGCCGAACGGGCGAAAGCCAATCAAAACGTATTGGGTGCGGCGGCAAATGATGGCGCGCGTCATCCAGTTCATAAAATCCGAGCTTGGCAAGAGGAGACAGGCCTATGTTGTTTGCCCGCTGATCGAAGAATCCGAGCAGCTCGATGTTCAGAACGCAATGGATGTTCATGCTGAAATGGTTCAAGCTCTGCCGGGGTATGCCGTCGGCCTGATGCACGGCCGGCTCTCGCCTCAGGAAAAGGAAGACGTGATGAGCGGCTTTAAAGCGAATCATATTCAGGTGCTTGTCTCGACGACCGTTGTTGAGGTAGGCGTCAATGTGCCGAGTGCAACGATCATGGTGATTTATGATGCCGAACGGTTCGGATTATCCCAGCTTCATCAGCTCCGCGGCCGGGTCGGGCGCGGGAGCGATCAATCTTACTGCATTCTTGTGGCGGATGCCCGCTCAGCGGTTAGTCAAGAAAAAATGCGGATTATGACGGAAACGACCGATGGGTTTAAACTTTCTGAATATGATCTGAAATTGCGGGGACCGGGTGATTTCTTCGGAAAAAAGCAAAGCGGTGTGCCGGAGTTTAAGGTTGCTGATATAATTCATGATTACCGGACGCTTGCTGTGGCCAAAGCGGATGCGGCACGCTCGCGGGTGGCGACAACTTTTGGCATGATCCCGGCTGGGCTTCGGTTCGGAGCGATTTGGAGGCCGCCGGGGTATTTGACAGCGATCGTTTAGATTAAAACCGGTAAAAAGAAAACGTCGATCTGCAGCTGCGGATTTGAGTCAGGCTCATTTAAGAGAAAAAGTCATAGAACAGTCCACCGTCGTATGGCAGGTGGACTGTTCTTGTGAAGTAAAATTAAATTTTACCGCTGGGTGGAGAGGTTTTTCGCTAATTGCTGATTAGATGTTTTTAAGTGCTCATCCAGTTTTTTCAGCGCCGATTGAATACCGGCTTTATCATTCTTATGAACCGCCGTTTTTAATTCCTTAAAGATAAAGTATCTGCCGTGAAAATTTCCTTTGTGCTGTGCTGCAAATAGGGCGGCGATTTGCTCGTACGCTTGTTGTTTGGTCAGCTTGCCCGCTTTTACCTGACTCCTAATGGCATCGATTTTCTCCTTGTTTGCTTGGTGAAAGCTTTTCGGTCGGCGATCCACTGTGTTTTTTGCTTTTGAAAGAAAGCCGGGTTTTTCCGCCATTCCTGCATGAGCTTCTTATGGGTGGCCAGATCTTTCTTGAGCTCTTTTTTTAATGACGGAGAAGCGTACTGATCATCATTATTTTTTTTTCGAGTTTTTTGTGATTTCCTTTTATCAGGTAGTGATGGCCCGAGTGTTCGCTTCTTTCAAAGGATTGGGATGCGGCCGCTTTTTGGCTGACGGAAAGCTGTCCCGCTGTTGGCAGCAAAATGGATGCTATTAAAAAAGGAACAAGCAAACTTGATCGAAGTTTCATGAAAAGACCTCCATACGTTTAGTGATTTTTTTTTTTTCTATTCTGCCTATCTCTTCCAAAAAATATCCGTGAAAAATGAACATGAACGGCAAGGGCTTATCCACTAGCTAATAGGTGATGTTTCGGTATTAAGAACCCGGTTTTAGTATTTGGTACTAAACCGGAATAACTTTCTGAATAGAAGTTTTTCGCCGCTTTATCAGATTAACAATTGTTAAGAATCGATAATAGTCTACAATGATTAAAGGGATTATGATATACTACTATTATTACCTAGTCTTAATAGCGGCGGTGGCTTTGAATATGAGAAAGAACAAACGGGATCGACAAAAATTATTGAAGCAGACGATCAGTGAAAATCCCTTTGTGACGGATGAAGAACTGGCAAACCGGTTTCAAGTCAGCGTCCAAACGATCCGTTTGGATCGTTTGGAATTATCAATTCCTGAATTGAGAGAACGCATTAAACATGTCGCAAGACGGAAACTCGATGATGTGAAGGCCCTTCACGTGGATGAAGTGATCGGTGAAATTATTGATCTGCAACTTGATACGAGTGCGATATCAATGCTGGAAATAAAAAAAGAACATGTTTTTTTGCCCGAACCGGGATTGCTCGCGGCCATCACCTATTCGCCCAGGCCAATTCTTTGGCGGTGGCGGTGATCAATGATGACTTGGCATTGACAGCAAAAGCCAATATTCACTTTACCCGTCAAGTGACGGTTGGCGAAAGAGTCATTGCAAAAGCCAAAGTGACTCAAGTTGAAAGGGCGCGAACGGTCGTGGAAGTCAATAGTTTTGTTGGGCAGGAACTTGTTTTTAAGGGTATATTTACGATGTATCGCTCCCATTTGGAAAGGGGAAACAGCAAGAATGAAACTCGCCATTGACGCAATGGGCGGAGACAATGCGCCTGAAGCCATTATAGAGGGGGGACGCTTAAAGCGGCGGACACATTTTCGGATTTGCAGTTTTTGCTAGTCGGAGACAAAGAGAAAATCGCGCCACTCGTCGGTGATCGTCCTGGTATTGAGATTTTGCATACAACGGAAAAAATAGAAGGAACAGATGCGCCGGTCAAAGCGGTGCGCAGAAAAAAGCAATCATCGATGGTACTGGCTGTCAACGAGGTGAAGGAAGGGCGCTGCGATGCGGTGATTTCCGCCGGCAATGTGCACTCATGGCTGCCGGATTATTCGGTGTCGGCCGTATCAAGGGTATTGACCGGCCCGCTCTGGCTCCGACACTGCCGACGACGAGAACGGACAAAGGGTTTCTTTTTCTCGATGTTGGCTCGAATATGGACGCAAGACCGGAGCATTTGCTGCAGTATGCCATTATGGGCTCTATCTATGCCGAAAAGGTGATGAATATTCCGAACCCCCGCATCGGCTTATTGAATATTGGCGAGGAACCGGGTAAAGGAAATGAGTTAAGCAAAGAAACCTTTGAATTATTAAAAAAAAGCGCCGATTCATTTTGTCGGCAATGTGGAGTCGCGCGATTTGCTTAACGGCCCGGTAGATGTGGTCGTCTCGGACGGCTTTTCAGGAAACATGGTGCTGAAAAGCATTGAAGGGACGGCGCTGTCGCTGTTCCATCTGCTGAAAGAAGAATTGGAAAGCTCTCTTTATACGAAGATTTTAGCCGGTCTGATGTACGGAAAAAATTGAAAGGCATCAAGAAAAGAATGGATTATGCGGCGTACGGCGGGGCCTGCCTGTTCGGGCTCGCCGCTCCCGTTATTAAAGCCCACGGTTCATCGAACAGTCAAGCCATTTTTACAACCATCCGCCAGGCCCGGTTGCTTGTGCAAAAAGATGTTGTCGGCATTATTGAACAAACTGTGCAAGATACACAATCGGCATGGATTAATAAAAAGGAGGTTTAATTGAATGGGTAAACTCGCTTTTGTTTTTCCCGGACAAGGATCGCAGTTTGTTGGTATGGGAGCGGATGTGATTGAGACGTTCCCTGAAGCGCGGACGTTTTTTGAAACAGCGGATAGGAAACTCGATTTTTCTCTATCCGAGATCATTTTGAAAGGACCGGCAGAAACGCTGACGCTTACGGCCAATACACAGCCGGCGATTCTGACGGTGAGCGCGGCGCTTTTGCAGCTGCTTACAGAGGCCGGTATCAGGCCGGATTATACGGCCGGGCACAGCCTAGGCGAGTAGTACAGCGCACTTGTCGGCTCCGGTGTTTTAAGCTTTGAAGATGCAGTATACGCCGTAAGAAAACGCGGCACGTTTATGGAGGAAGCTGTTCCAAGCGGTGAAGGGGCGATGGCCGCCGTTCTAGGATTAAAAGCGGAAAAATTAACGGAAGTCTGCCAGACAGTGGCCGCTGACGGTTTTTCCGTCCAGTTGGCCAACTTAAATACGCCGAGCCAGCTCGTTATATCCGGCACAAAGGAAGGCGTAGAAAAAGCGTCTGAACAAGCGAAGCAGGCAGGTGCCAGGCGGGTTGTGCCGCTTCAAGTCAGCGGGCCTTTCCACTCTGAACTGATGCGGCCGGCTGCGGAAAAAATGCAAGAAGTACTAGACGGTTTATCGATTGCAGCGGCATCGATTCCGATTATCGCCAATGTGACGGCACAGGTTGAATCCGGAGCAGACGAGATTCGTGAAAATCTGATCAAACAGCTGTATTCGCCTGTCCGCTGGGTAGAGTCGGCGAAACATTAAAAACGCTTGGTGTTGACACTTATGTAGAAGTCGGGCCGGGAAATGTATTGTCCGGGCTTGTAAAGAAGATTGATCGAAAAGCGCAAGTGATTCAAGTAAACAATGTTGAAACTCTTAAATCGGCGATTCAAACGTTGAAGGAGCGGGTATGATGTTAAATGGAAAAGTAGCGCTCGTTACAGGTGCTTCGCGGGGGATCGGACGTGCCATCGCTCTGGAATTGGCAAGTAAGGGTGCGACCATTGTTGTGAATTATTCGGGCAATCAATCCCGCGCAGAGGAAACGGCCGAAGCGATCAAAAAGCTAGGCGCCGATGCGATCACTTATCAATGTGATGTTTCCGATTACGAGGCCGTTCAGACGATGGTCAAAACGATTGTTTCGGAGTTCGGCCATTTGGATATTCTTGTTAATAATGCCGGGATTACCCGCGACGGCTTGATGATGAGAATGAAAGAAGCGGACTGGGACGCTGTTCTTAATACCAATAAAGGGCGTTTTTAACGTGACAAAGGCGGCCGTCCGTCCGATGATGAAACAAAGAAGCGGACGGATCATCAATGTGGCTTCGGTCGTCGGCATGATCGGCAACCCCGGTCAAGCCAATTACGTGGCCGCAAAAGCGGGCGTGATCGGCCTCACGAAATCCTCCGCCCGCGAATTTGCTTCGCGAAATATCAATGTGAATGCCGTGGCGCCCGGCTTCATCGCAACCGAAATGACGGATAAGTTGGCTGAAGAAACAAGGGAGGAAATGAAGAAACAAATTCCTTTGAACCGTTTTGGCACGCCTGAAGATGTCGCTAAAGTGGCTGGATTTTTGGCCGGCGATGACAGCCGATATATGACCGGGCAAGTTTTATGTGTTGACGGCGGCATGGTGATGCAATAAAATAAAGCAGGTTTGTTCCCGTCCCAGGCTGTTTCGCAAATTTTGCCGGCCGGGAAAAACTTGCTTTTAAGAGCGGCTTTCTTTATGCTTCATATAGAGATAAATAAACGAGGATGAAGTCGGCAAAATTCTTTGACGATCCCTTCGTTTCCTGGTATTTTAATTTATGATTGGCTTTGAGGGGAGGTGAAAGACGTGGCAGAAGACATTTTGGAACGCGTTAAAAAAATCGTTGTTGACAGACTGGGCGTGGATGA
The DNA here is from genome assembly GCA_030437565.1 of Terrilactibacillus sp. S3-3. GTDB lineage: Bacteria > Bacillota > Bacilli > Bacillales > Sporolactobacillaceae > S3-3. Next base: position 2,240,979 of record CP129291.1, on the reverse strand, counting down.
AGCCGATGTGAAACTTGAGGCTTCTTTCAAAGAAGACCTGGACGCTGATTCGCTTGATATAGTTGAACTTGTCATGGAACTGGAAGATGAATTCGGACTCGAAATCTCCGATGAAGATGCTGAAAAAATCTTGACGGTTGGCGATGTAGTCAATTACATAAAAAGCCATCAATCCTGACAATGAAAGCAAAGTCCCGTTTTTATAGACTATGAATAACGGGGCTTTCATTTTACTTTATGAACTGCCATTCCCCATAAGAGAGGCAGCAAACTGCAAAACGGCCGGCGGGGCCGATTGTTTAACTTAAATCTCACAGGGGAAAGAATGAGTCATCGTCGAAGTTTACTTTTGGTTCGCTTCAGACGCCGCAAGCTTCGTCTTTATGTTGACGATATTTCACATTATTGGCAGAATCGGAGGTAGTCACAATATGCCGAGACCCAAAAAATCACGGGTATATGAACAAGAAATGCTTAAACGGCTTCGCCAGTTTTTAAAAGAATTCTCGCTGGAGTTTAAGAATGAGGCTTTGCTGAAACAGGCTTTTACCCATTCATCCTATGTGAATGAGCATCGCCGCCGTATCCACGAAGATTATGAACGGCTTGAATTTCTTGGTGATGCGGTGCTGGAATTGCTGATCTCCCAATATTTGTTTAAAAAATTTCCGGATATGTCGGAAGGGGACATGACGAAGATGCGTGCCGCTATCGTCTGCGAAACGGCACTGGTACAATTCGCTTCCGAACTTTCTTTCGATGAAAAGATCTTTCTCGGCAGGGGCGAGGAGGCAACCGGGGGAAGAAAACGCCCGGCGCTCTTGGCCGATGTTTTTAGCTTTTATCGGAGCGCTGTTTCTTGATCAAGGGTTGGGCGACGTCGTCCGTTTTTTGGAGGCGGTGGTTTATCCTAAAATAAATGACGGTGCTTTTTCCCATGTGATGGATTTCAAAAGCCAATTGCAGGAAACGGTTCAGCGAAAAAATCTAGGCGAGCTGCAGTATGATGTTGTGACGGAAAAAGGGCCGGCTCATCACCGTGAATTTTTCTCAAAGGTGCTTTTAAATGGTTCGACCATTGGTACCGGAAAAGGGCGGTCGAAAAAAGAATCGGAGCAATTCGCCGCCCGGAAAGCGCTCGAACAACTGAATGAATAACGAAAACAGCCGAGATGATCCATTTCGGCTGTTTTCCTATACAATATTTTTTAATGCCGAGAGGCAACTTTATCCGGCTTATGTTAAAATGAAGTGATGAAACTTCGGAGAGCGGGGATCTGACGCACAGTCTGAAAAGCGGGCCTGTGCGCCGGGCCCCGTGTTTTCGGTTCAATCTATTTTGACGCGAGGGCAGTCCGGGAAAAAGGGCCGATAGAAGTAACTAGGATACAAGAAACGGAGGGATGCAAATGTTCCTCAAACGATTGGATGTACTTGGCTTTAAATCTTTTGCTCATAAAAAAACGTTGTTGAATTTGTCCCCGGCGTCACGGCGGTCGTCGGGCCGAATGGCAGCGGCAAAAGCAACATTACCGATGCAATCAGGTGGGTGCTTGGCGAACAATCCGCTAAATCCTTAAGAGGGTCGAAAATGGAAGATATCATTTTTTCCGGAAGTGACGCCAAAAAGGCTTTGAACGTGGCGGAAGTGACGCTGACACTGGATAACGGCGACAAGTATCTGCCTTATGATTACAGCGAAATTAGCGTCACCCGGCGTGTTTTTCGTTCGGGCGACAGTGAATTTTTAATCAACGGCCAGACGTGCCGGTTGAAGGACATCGTCGACCTTTTTATGGATTCCGGGCTCGGGCGCGAAGCGTATTATTCCGTGATCGGGCAGGGAAAAATTGATGAGATTTTGAATAGCAAAGCGGAGGACAAGAGAAAAATCTTTGAAGAGGCGGCCGGTGTTTTAAAGTATAAACTGCGCAAGCAAACTGCAGAAAAAAAACTGACCGAATCGGAAGAAGATTTGAATCGCGTTGAAGATATTTTACATGAACTAGAAAGCCAAATCGGACCGCTTGAAGAACAGGCGTCGATCGCCAAAGATTATTTGGCAAAGAAAGAACAATTGGAAAAAGTGGAAGTGGCACTCCTCGCTTACGATATCGAACAGACACACCGAAGATGGGAACAAGTTAAAAAGAAAGTTGAAGACCTGACGGATAGAAAAGAAACACGAATGCGGTCGATTGGGGAAATCGAGTCGTCGTGCCGAAAAAAAAACAAGCCGATTTGGCGGCGCTCGATCGCTCAATTGAAGAGCTTCAAGATGCGCTGCTGCTGGCCAGCGAGCAGCATGAAAAATATACGGGGCAAAAAGACGTGCTGAGCGAGAGACAAAAACACGCTAAAGAAAGCGCCGATGAATTAAATGAAAGAATCAGCCGGCTGGAAGAAAAGAAAAAATGAAAATATGCAGACGCTGAAAGACGAAGAGCGCCGCTATCATGCCGAGAAGAAAAAAAAGCAGGCGATTCGAAGTAAGCTGAAAGAAAAATTGCAGGAATATGATTTTTATAAGCAAGATCTGGATGAAATGATTGAAAGGATGAAAGCGGATTACATAGAGATTCTGAATCGGCAGGCATCCATGCGCAACGAAAAAAACGCTATCTTTCCGAACAATTGGCGCTTTTGAAAAAAAAATCGGAACGTCTCGGACAAAGTGTGAACGAGGTTCAGGAGGCTGCGGAGGTTTCGGCAGGCAAAAGGCGAAGTTTGCAAAAAGAGGCGGAACAAAAAGCAGAGGAAAGCCGCCAAATTAAGCAACAATTGAATGATTTGGACAAACGGGTGACGGGCGGACGCGACCGCTATCACAAGCAATCGGAAGCTTTGAATAAAATCGACCGTTATATCGGTCAAGCGAAGTCCCGGAAAGAGATGCTTGAAGCGATGAGTCAGGACTATACCGGCTTTTTTCACGGGGTGAAGACCGTTCTTCAAGCCCGCCGTACTCTCCGGGGTGTTCACGGTGCGGTTGCGGAGCTGATCGATGTCGACCGCGAATTCGAAACGGCGATTGAAACGGCGCTCGGCGGCGCAGCGCAGCATGTTGTCGTTTCCGATGAAGCATGCGGACGGGAAGCGATTCAATATTTGCGGCGAAAACAAGCAGGACGGGCGACCTTCTTGCCGCTCACGGTGGTCAAACCCCGCCGCATGCAGCCGCTTGATGCCGGCCGAATAAGAAACCATCCCGCTTATGTCGGCATCGCGGAATCGCTTGTCCGCCGGGATAACCAATACGGCGCTATTATCAGCCATCTCCTTGGCAATACTGTGGTTAGCAAAGACTTAAAAGGCGCGGGGCAACTCGCTGCTGCTCGGCTATCGCTATCGAATTGTGACCCTGGAAGGCGATGTGGTCAGCCCTGGAGGTGCGATGACCGGCGGCAGCCAAAAGCAGAAAAACGTCAGTCTGATTGGCCGCAGCCGAGACATTGAGAGAATCAAAGCGCAATTGAAAGAGATGCAGGCGAAAAAGGAACAACTGCTTCAGACTTTCTCGGCCCTTAAGCAGACCTTAGTCACGGATGAGATGACGATGAAGGATCTGCGGGCAAAGAGCGGGCAGCTATTAGAAGACAAGCAAAGACTGGGCGGGCTACTTCGGGAGGCTGAACTTGCCGAGAGAAGCAGCCTTGAGAAATACGATTTGCTGGCGCGTGAGACGAGTGATTTTGCCTCAGAGCAGCAATCCATTGAGAATCGGATGAAACAAATCGACAAACAGATTCAGGCCAATGAAAAAAAAAAAAAAAAGCATTGAACCAGGACATTGCTAATTTGGCCGATCAAAAGAAAAATCAAGACGCGTCAAAAGAGACTTTGCAGTCCGAGATCACAGCGTTGAAAGTTGAGGCTGCGGAACAGGGACAAATTGTCGCCCATCAAAACGATAAAACGAAACAAATGAGAGAGCAGCTTGAAGAATTAACGCAAGATCTTGAATCGGCACGCACAGAGGTCAATAAGCTTAGCGATCATCTCAAGCATCAGAAACGCGGCAAGCTGACTTTGGACGAGAACATTGCGGCATCTGCCCGCGACAAAGAAAATCTGTCGCGATGGATTGAAGAACGCAGAAAGCGGCGGAATGAGCATAAAGCTTTGCTTGTGTTTGATGAAGAAAGACTGAAGAAGGCCCGCGATGAACGGGATGCGGCTCTAAGCGCGCTTCAGGCGGAAAAGGTCTCCCTTGGACGATTGGATGTGCAGCTTGATCATCTCTTAGCCGCGCTCGCCAAAGACTATGAAATGAGCTTTGAGGCGGCCAAAGAAAAATACCCGCTCGCGATCGATATCGATGATCGAGCGAGAAAAAAAGTGAAATTGACAAAACGAGCGATTGCCGAACTTGGTACCGTCAATTTGGGAGCGATCGAGGAATATGAAAGAGTCTCATCCCGCCGTCATTTTCTGCTCGAGCAGAGAGACGACCTGCTTCAGGCCAAAACGACGCTGGAAGACGTGATGGCGGAAATGGATGAGGAAGTGAAGCGGCGCTTTTCCGAAACTTTTTACAATGTTCGTGAACAGTTTCGCATGGTGTTCCAGGAATTATTCGGCGGCGGAAAGGCTGATCTGCGTTTGGTTGATCCGGATGACTTGCTTTATAGCGGTGTTGACATTTTGGCTGAGCCGCCGGGGAAAAAACTGCAGCAACTCTCGCTATTGTCCGGGGGAGAACGGGCCTTGACGGCGATCGCCTTGCTGTTCGCGATTTTGAAAGTCCGGCCCGTGCCTTTCTGTGTGCTTGATGAAGTCGAAGCGGCACTCGATGACGCCAATGTCGACCGCTATGCCCTTTTTGAAAGCCTTCAGCAGGGAGACTCAATTTATTGTCGTGACCCATCGCAAGGGAACGATGGAACATGCGGATGTCCTCTATGGTGTGACGATGCAGGAGTCCGGAGTGTCCAAGCTTGTTTCCGTTCGATTAGAAGAGACGGAGGCATTCACGGCAAGCCGTTAAAGAGACAGATAACTGTTATTTAAATCATGGATAGATGTATATTATATGGTAAAATATAGATATCGATAAAATCAAAAGAAATGGCAAGATTGCTTGGGATTTCAGTAAAGAAATTGCAACGTTGGGATAACGATAAATGACTTGTTGCATATAGAAACCCAAAAGATTTTATAACAATTATCCACGTCTTTTCTTGTAGAGTATACGGGTTAGAAAATACAAAAAGAAGGTGAGCCAAGATGAAAGTCTACCGAACAGAACTAAATCCGACAAAAAAAAACAAAAAAATTAAATTGAACCAAACATTTGGTGTCTGTCGGTTTGTCTATAACTTTTACTTGACTCACAATAAAGAAATATATAAAAAAATGAAAAACGCTTCATTTCTGGGTATAAGTTTTCTAAATGGTTAAATCATCATTATTTACCAGTGAACCCCGATAAAAAGTGGATAAAAGATGTTTCCAGTAAGGCCGTTAAACAATCGATCATGAATGCTGAAAAAGCCTTTAAGCGTTTTTTTTTTAAACCATCAGTCCGGATTTCCACGATTTAAGAAAAAAGGGGAACAAAATTCTGCTTATTTTATTAGCGGCAATCCTAAATCATTAAGAGCGGAACGTCATCGAATTTTCATTCCAACTCTTAAATGGGTCAGGTTAAAAGAATTTGCTTACATTCCTACAGGGATAGTTAAATCAGCAACAGTAACCTTTGATGCTGGTAGATATTTTGTCAGTGCTTTAATAGACGAAGAAATAAAAACAGAAACAAACTATAGTGAATGCGGCATAGGCATTGATTTAGGCGTTAAAGATATGGCGATTTGTTCTAATGGTTATGTTGCTCCAAGACTTTCTAAAACAACAGCATATAAAAAAATATATAAGAAAATGAGGCGTCTTCAAAGATGGCTGTCTCGAAAAGTTAAAGGCTCTCATAATTGGCGAAAGAATAAGCTAAAGCTTCAAAAAATTTGGCGTAAAATCAGATGCTTTAGACAAAATTATGTTCGTCAAACGGTCTCTAAAATTATTAATGATAAGCCGCAATATGTCACAGTTGAGGATTTGAATGTAAAAAGGATGATGAAAAAATAGAAAGTTGGCCAAAGCTATTGGAGAAGTTGGCATATATTTATTTAAAACATGGTTAGTGTGGCAATGTCAGAAGCATAACATTGAATTACGGCAAGTTAACCGATTTTACCCGTCTTCTCAAATTTGCAGCCATTGCGGCCATCAACAAAAAATGCCTTTATATAAAAGAACCTACCATTGTGAGCATTGTGGAGAAACAATAGATCGAGACTTAAATGCAAGTATGAATCTTATGAATGCTAAAGAATATACGGTCTTAGTGTAAAATAGGGAGGAAAACGCTGCTTCTAAATTAAGATAATATATACAAATAGAAACAAATACGGTGGGCTACATCGGAATTAACGCTTGTGGACTGTTATATCAAACAATTGACTGGAATTTAGTTGATTGGGCAGGTAGAAGCAAGAAACTTTCTAAGAAATATGCATTTGTATATGTTTTTAGTAGCAGGATGTTTTAATGAGCTTTTTTAGCAAATTGAAAAATAAAATTACCGGCCAAACGGAAGCGGTCACGGAAAAATTTCGCGACGGCCTGGCGAAGACAAGACAATCATTCGCCGGCAAACTAAACAATCTTGTCAAACGCTATCGCAAGGTCGATGAAGATTTTTTTTTTTTTGAAGAACTTGAGGATATTTTGATCGGCGCCGATGTCGGTGTGGAAACGGTGATGAAACTCGTTGAAAGACTGAAGGACGAAGCGCGGACGCGGAATATTAAAGAAACGGAACAGCTGAAAGAGGTGATTGCGGAAGTATTGGCAGGTTTCCTGATAAAAAAAGAAGAGGAAGCCGCGCTCAATATCAATCCGGACGGGCCGACGATCATTCTTGTCGTCGGTGTCAACGGCGCCGGCAAAACGACGACAATCGGCAAGCTGGCCGGCAAGTTCAAAGAGGAGGGAAAGGACGTGCTGCTCGCGGCTGCGGATACATTCCGGGCCGGAGCGATTGAACAGCTGGAAGTTTGGGGCAAACGCACCGGTGTCGATGTCATTAAGCACCAGGAAGGTTCCGATCCGGCCGCCGTTGTCTACGATGCGCTGGTCGCCGCGAGGTCAAGAAAAGTTGATGTCCTGATCTGCGACACGGCCGGCCGCTTGCAAAATAAAGTCAACTTGATGAAGGAATTAGAGAAAATCAAACGGGTGATCAGCCGCGAGTATCCCGGCGCTCCTCACGAAGTGCTGCTCGTTTTGGATGCCACAACGGGACAAAATGCGCTCAATCAGGCTCGGGACTTCGGCAGGGCGACGGATGTAACGGGGATCGTCCTGACAAAACTGGACGGGACGGCAAAAGGCGGGATCGTGCTGGCCATTCGCAGCGAGCTGAACATTCCTGTTAAACTGGTCGGGCTCGGCGAAGGATTGCATGATTTACAGGTGTTTGACGCCGATGCCTTTGTCTATGGTCTTTTCTCGGGTATGTTTCATGACGGAGAAGATGAGGAAAATGTCCCGGAAAAGCATGATAAAAAGTAAAGGTGTTAAGAAAAAAACTTGACAACATCCTGTGCTTTTTTATATGATTAGCCTTGTAAAGGAAAAGACCTTTACGCAAGGGGATTTTGCTATGCTTGAGAAAATAATGAGAGTGAACGCTCTTTATGATTTTTTTTATCAGTCGCTCCTCACCCCTAAACAACAGGAATATTTAAATCTTTATTATCTCAACGACCTTTCATTGGGCGAAATTGCCGAAGAATGCGATGTGACGAGACAGGCGGTTTACGACAATTTTGAAGCGGGCCGAAGTGATGCTCGAATCATTTGAAGAAAAAAACTGGGTCTTTTTCGTAAATATCAGGCGCGGCTTAAATTGATTTCTGAATTTAAGTCGCGTGTTCAGGCGATGGATTGTCCGGAGCGTCCGTTTATTCAAGCGTTTATCGACAAGCTTGAGAACTTAGACTAGGAAGTGAGAAGCATGGCATTTGAAAGTCTGGCAGACAGATTGCAGGAGACGATGAAAAAAAAAAAAATCGCGGCAAAGGCAAAGTGTCCGAAGCCGATGTCAAACAGATGGCTCGCGAAGTGCGGCTTGCTTTGCTTGAAGCGGATGTTAACTTTAAAGTGGTTAAGGATTTTGTCAGCCGCATTAAGGAACGGGCCGTCGGGCAGGAAGTGCTGAAAAGTCTGACGCCCGGCCAGCAGGTCATCAAAGTTGTCCAGGAAGAATTGACAAAGCTGATGGGCGGCGAACAGACCAAGCTCAATTTCTCAGCGAAGCCGCCGACCGTTGTGATGATGTTCGTCGGCCTCCAAGGCGCCGGGAAAACGACATCAGCCGGGAAGCTTGCTAATTATATTCGCAAGCAAAACAACAAAAAATCGCTGCTCGTTGCTGCGGATGTCTATCGCCCCGCTGCAATCAAGCAGCTGCAGACGCTCGGCAGCCAGCTGAAGATGCCGGTTTTCTCACTTGGAGACAAGGAGAGCCCAGTGAAGATTGCCGAGAAGGCGATCGATCAGGCCAAAGCGGATCATAATGATGTCGTCATTATCGATACGGCCGGCCGCCTGCATATTGATGACGATTTGATGGAAGAACTTGAGCAAATCAAAGCGGTCAGCCATCCGGATGAGATCTTCCTTGTTGTCGATGCGATGACCGGCCAGGATGCGGTGAATGTGGCCAAGAGCTTCAACGATCGCCTGGAATTGACCGGTGTGATCATGACGAAGCTGGACGGCGATACGCGCGCGCGGCGCGCGCGCTGTCCATCCGGGCCGTGACCGGGACGCCGATTAAAGTTTGTCGGTATGGGGGAAAAAATGGATGCACTTGAGCCTTTTCATCCTGATCGGATGGCTTCCCGTATTCTGGGAATGGGCGATGTCCTGTCGCTGATTGAAAAAGCGCAGGCGAATGTCGATGAAGAAAAAGCCAAAGAGATGGAGAAAAAGCTGCGCACGCTCAGTTTTACACTGGACGATTTTCTTGAACAGATCGGCCAGGTACGTAAAATGGGGCCGCTTGAAGATTTGCTGGCGATGATGCCGGGGGGAAGCAAGCTCAAGGGCATGAAGAACCTGCAGATTGATGACAAGAAAATCGATCAGGTTGAGGCGATTATCCGATCGATGACGCCTAAGGAAAAGGCGGATCCGGAAATCATCAATGCCAGCCGCAGGAAACGGATCGCAGCCGGAAGCGGGACAACGATTGCCGATGTCAACCGGCTTCTGAAGCAGTTCAAAGATATGAAGAAAATGATGAAACAGTTCATGGGCAAAGGAAAAAAAAAAAAAAAATCTTTTTAACTTGCCTTTTATGTGATGCCGCGGCAGGTCTTTGGTGTCCGTTACAAGGCAAAACGAATTTATTAGAAATGGGAAGGTGTTTAATAATGGCAGTTAAAATTCGTCTGAAACGCATGGGAGCAAAAAAAAAAAACGTCCTTTTTATCGGGTGGTTGTCGCTGATTCTCGTTCGCCGCGCGACGGTCGTTTTATTGAAGAAATCGGCACTTACAATCCGGTAGCGAATCCGGCTTTGTTTAGCGTTGATGAAGAAAAAGCACTGGACTGGCTGAAGAAAGGTGCACAACCTTCGGACACGGTGCGCAATTTGTTCTCCCAAAAAGGACTAATGGAAAAATTTCACCAATTCAAGTATCAAAAATAATCGTTGAGGAGCGGAATCGAAATGGACGAATTGATCAAAGCCATTGTTGTACCGCTCGTCGATTATCCCAATGATATTCAGTTATCAAAACAGGAAGATGCGGAGGGCGTGACCTATGTCCTGACCGTTAACAAACAAGACATGGGCAAAGTCATCGGCAAAAAAGGGCGCGTAGCGAAGGCGGTGCGCGCGGTCGTCCGTGCGGCCGGAAAAGCGCGTCATGAGAATGTTCAGTTATTGATACGTGAATAGTGATGACAAAGAAAAGAGGAGGGGTGTTTTTTTCCCGCCTCTTTTTTTTTATTGCTTTACATCGGTTTATTTACATAGATCCGGAGCGGAAATGGAAAAAAAACTATGAGGACAGGAGGCAAAAACAGTGACAGAATGGTTTCATGTCGGCAAGATTGTCAATACACACGGGATTAACGGAGAAGTAAGGGTGATCAGCGAGACGGATTTTGCCGATGAGCGCTTCCAAAAAGGCGCGAAGCTGTATGTTGGCGACGCGAAGAAAAACAGCTTTGAGCCGCTCGTTGTCAACACGCACCGCCGGCATAAGCAATTTGATTTATTGTCTTTCAACGATCACCCCTCGATTAATGACGTCGAACGTTTTAAGGGCCTTTCTCTCTATGTGGCAAAGGAACAGTTGTCCGAACTTGAGGAAGATGCCTATTATTATCATGAAATCATTGGTGCCGATGTTTATACAGATACAGGAAAACATCTTGGCAAAATTAAGGAGATTTTATCACCGGGCGCAAACGATGTCTGGGTGGTTAAAACCGGCAGCAAAGATCTGCTCCTGCCTGTTATTAGCGATGTTGTGAAAAAAGTGGACAGCGCAGAAAAACGGATCGTTGTCCATGTGATTCCGGGGCTGATCGATGATGAGGATTGACATTCTGACCTTGTTTCCCGGAATGTTCTCGGGTGTGCTGGGTGAATCGATTCTAGGCAAAGCGGCGGAAAATGATATTGTTTCTTATCACCTCACCGATTTTCGCGACTTCACGGAGAACAAACACCGCAAAGTAGACGATTATCCGTTCGGCGGCGGTGCCGGCATGGTGCTGATGCCGCAGCCGATTTTTTTGACGCCGTCGACCATATCCGCTCAGAAGTGGACTCGGCGCCCGGATCATTCTGACGTCGCCTCAGGGCAAGCCGTTCAAACAACAGGATGCCGAACAATTGGCCAAGGCAGATCACCTGATTTTTATTTGCGGCCACTATGAGGGCTTTGACGAGCGGATTATCGAAGCGGTGGCGACCGATGAATATTCAATCGGCGACTTTGTGCTCACCGGAGGCGAACTCGCTTCAATGGTCATGGTCGACGCTATCGTCCGCCTGCTGCCGGGCGTGCTCGGCAATGAAACATCGGCCGTAACGGATTCTTTCTCCGATGGCCTGCTTGAACACCCCCATTATACCCGCCCGGCGAATTTCAGGGGGATGAGTGTGCCGGCGACGCTGACCTCCGGCAATCATGAGTTAATTGCCGAGTGGCGCCATAAAGAATCCCTGCGGCGCACGTTTCTCCGCCGTCCTGATCTGCTGGCAGGCAGGCATTTTACCGATGAGGAGAAAGCGTGGATCGCTGAATTTGAACAGGAAAAAGACAGGAAATAAAGGTTAGCCGGACAGGTAAGCGCACGGTGAACCGTTCAATTTACATGTGCAACACTTAATAAATAAAAGGGCTCACAGTTGAGTTTTTCCTGTACATTAGGATTTGCGAGAAACTACTGAAGACAGGAGAATCTAACTATGAGCTACTACCACCATCTTAATCCATATGAACGCGAAATCATACTCAAAAGTTTAGTTTTAGGCCAATCGATTCGAACTATTGCTACTCAATTAGGGCGCTCTCCAGCTACCATCAGCCGAGAATTGAGACGCAATCCATGCAATGGCGAGTACTCACCTACACGGGCTGAGCTCGCCCATCATAAGCGGCGGACACGGTGTCACCCAGCGAAGAGTACGAATAAAAAACGTTAGTGAACAGATCGTGCAGTTATTTAACCACTGCACGATCTACTAATTTTTAAAGGAGGAAGCGAAATGGCAAAGAGCATGGCTGAAGAACAAACTGTAAATATAGATTTACCATTCTTAAATTCAAAACTATAATTTCAAATATTGATAGCTTAATTAAATTTTACAACAAAGATTACTCTCTCAATATCAATAATTCAAATAGAAAGCAATATTTATTTGAGGCATTAAGTGCATTACAAAAAACAAATATCCCATATAGCAATAAAAATATAATAATAGAGTTTGATAATGATGAATTAATCAATCAATTAATAAAATCTAAAATGGTTGATAGTAAAGATGTTGAAAATAATAAGCATATTTTTAAGCCAAACTCACAAATCGAAATAACAGATTCTTTAGAAAAAAGTTTCAAATTGCTAAAAACGTTTTTTCCTGACTTCTACTATTTATTCAATACATTAATAGGAACCATTTTTTCATTTAAAGTTAGGGGATTCGGAGGAGGATCGGTATCCAGACTAATTGGGGTTATTTGGCTTAATCCTATTAAAAACTGGAATATAGTGGATATAGGAGAACAACTATATCATGAATTTATTCATAATGCATTTTTCATTGATGATATGATTCATGGTACTTTCCCTGATCCCAATGCCTGCGCTACTGAAGATGCATTAGTAATCTCTGCAATCCGGAAACAAAAGCGTCCGATACACTTATGTTACTTCGATGGTTTTTTTCAGTTTGGCAAAACGCAACAGCCGTCAAGAGGGTACATTTTGAGGATCTCTCAAACCTTGTCCTATATGAGACCCCGAGCAGAACTTGGCACATACCGGGCCTGACTCAGCCTTGCACTGACCTTGGCATTATGGTATGATGAATTTCGTGGCAAATGCCAGTGAATACGATGTTCCGCTGTCATCTTTTAGAATGGCATGAGCATTTGTACGGAAGGAGGGCATTTCATGCAAAATCTATTAGCTGAAATTACAAAAGAACAATTGCGTTCGGATCTTCCTGATTTCAGGCCTGGTGATACACTGAAGGTGCACGTTAAAATCATCGAAGGCACGCACGAACGGATCCAAGTGTTCGAAGGCGTTGTGATCAAACGCCATGGCGGCGGCATCAGCGAAACATTCACGGTTTCGCAAAATTTCTTATGGTGTCGGTGTCGAAAGAACATTCCCGCTCCACTCGCCTAAGATTGACAAAATCGACGTTGTTCGCCGCGGTAAAGTTCGCCGTGCGAAACTTTATTATCTCCGCAGTCTGCGCGGCAAAAAAGCGCGGATCAAGAGCAGATAAAGGAAACTTTCATCAAAGCAAGGCTGCCCGTGCGATTGCTTTTGATGCGGGAAAATGTCCGAAAGGGGGCTTGGTTAACCAAGCCCCCTTTTTACAAATAGAATGTTTTTGATCGAACGAGCGGCTGCCGGTGCCGCGTTAACAACTAATGAGAAGCTGATAAGAGCTTTTGAAAGAAACAAGAAGGTGAAAAGATGACGATTCAATGGTACCCGGGACACATGGCGAAAGCGAAACGGCAGATGATCGAGAAAATCAAACAGATTGACGTTGTGATTGAACTCGTGGACAGCCGCATTCCGATGGCTTCGCGCAATCCGCTTGTCGCGGAAATTGCTTCCGGAAAGCCGCAGCTTCTGATCCTAAACAAGGTCGATATGGCTGATCCGGCGGCAACGAAACTGTGGCAGAATCACTTTATTGAACAAGGCGCGCACGTTCACCTTGTCAATGCGCAAACGGGGCTGGGAACGGCCAAAATACCTGAAGTGGTCCATAGCTTGACGGCTGAACGCAGAGAGCGGCTGGAGAGCCGCGGTTTTCATTCCCGCGCCGATCGTGCGTTGATTTTGGGTATTCCCAACGTTGGAAAATCAACGCTGATCAATCGGCTTGCAGGAAAACGGATTGCCAAAATCGGCGATCGGCCCGGTGTGACGACCGCCCAGCAATGGATTAAAGTCGGCAAGACAATGGAATTGCTCGATACACCGGGGATTTTGTGGCCTAAGTTCGATGATCCGGCTGTCGGGTTGAAGCTGGCGGCAACAGGCGCTATAAAAGATGAACTGCTTGATTTCCAAGATGTGGCTGTGTTCTTGTTAAAAACAATGCTCGTCAGGTATCCGGAGCAGCTGAGGGATCGTTACGGCCTGGAAAAGCTTCCGGAAATGCCCACCGAACCGGTAAGCGAGGCGATTGTGCAGCTTTTTGATGCCATCGGCAGACGGCGCGGCTGCGTCATCAGCGGCGGCAACATCGATTATGATCGGACGGCAGAGCTGATTATCCGCGATTACCGTCATCAAAAATTGGGAGCCTTGACGCTGGAACTGCCGTGAAGGGCTGACTGATAAGCGCGGAAAGCAAAATAGAATAGGCAGGCTTCCGGCAAAGGATCCTTTGGCAAGAACACCGTGTATCAAAAGATAGCGGTGCGCTTGATTGAAGGATTCTTCTTTTATGGTCTGTATATTAATAAGGACCGGATTTTTTATGATTTATAATAATAATAGATTGGCAGTTTTTAAGACTTTGTTTGCTCGTTTTCTTCTGCAATAGACTAAAAAAAAAACGGCTGGATGAACCGATACAAAAATGAAAGGTGATCGGATTGGAGCATTTATCAATTTCAGACATTGAGGCGAAACTCACGAATCTGAATCAGATCCCGGCGGATGTTCGCGCTCAGTTGGAAAATGATCCGCGAAAGGGAATTCATCTGCTGCTTCGGCGCTGGGATCGTAAGCGGGAACAAAGACGGGAAATGATCGCAAAATATGCGGAAATGAGCCGCTATGAACAGCAGCTGTATCAAAGCGGGAAAAAATATATTGCCGGGATTGACGAAGCCGGGCGCGGGCCGCTCGCCGGCCCGGTTGTGGCGGCGTGCGTCATTCTGAAACAGGACGCGGTTTTATATGGCATCAATGATTCAAAACAACTGTCTAGGAAAAAAAGAGAGGCCTTTTTTAAGGATATTTATGAACAAGCGTTCGCTGTCGGTGTAGGGATTGTTTCTGCTAAGGTGATTGATGAAATCAATATTTATCAGGCATCCAAGCGAGCGATGGTGGCGGCTGTCCGGGAGCTGCTGGACTAAGGCCCGATCATTTGCTGATCGATGCGATGACGCTGCCGGTGGACATTTCGCAAACATCGCTGATTAAAGGCGATGCCCGCAGTATCTCGATTGCGGCCGCCTCGATCATCGCTAAAGTGACAAGAGATAAAATTATGGACGGGCTGGATGAACAATATCCGGGTTATGCTTTTTCCAGTCATATGGGATACGGCACCAAGGTTCATCTGGAGGCAATTGAAAAGCTCGGACCGTGCCCTGAGCACCGGTTATCGTTCGCCCCGCTCAGCAAAAGAAATGATGATTGAAATGAAGGTGAGCGTGTGAACTTCCAGCCTTATGCGATCAGCCAAAGCCAGGTCATAGGAACCTATCAGCCCGAACATATTCTTCGGGGAAAAGTGTTGGAAATTTTACCCGATAGAACGGCGATTGTGCAATTAGGCGCCAAGCGGCTGGTTGCCAAAGTCGACGCGCCGGATCCGCCTTTAAAAGTGGGGAAAGACTATCTTTTTCAGATTAAGCGGAATACGGATCCGCTGCTCGCGAGGGTACTGAGAGGCGGCACGGGCGCCAAAGACTCGAGCGGACAGACCATGGCCGATGATGTCCTTTCAGCGTTCAAAATAAAAAGTGATCCGCTTACAAGACAGCTGGTGCAATCGTTTCTGGAGCACGGGGATCCTTTGTCAAAACAGACGATTCTGGCCGCCCGGTCGCTGCTGAAAAACCGCGCTTCTTTTTCAGAAGATGTGAAAGCCATCCGCTGGATGATCGCCCGTCAGCTGCCGCTGGAACCGGCTGTTTTTCAATCCGCCAAAGCGTTGCAGACAAAAGCCGGTTTATCGGAAAAATTTCAGACGCTCCAAAATATTTTAAATGAAAAAGGAACGCCGACAGCGCCCGTGGCCGCGCTAAAAGACGCCTTAAATCGGCTGGCCGCAAATGACGAGAGCGCCCGCGCCCGTTTGCCGCTCCGGCTTATTCAAAGTAAAAACGGGGCATCGGCGCTTGTCGATTTTTTAAAACAAACGACGTCTGCCAAGATGACAAAATCTGAGGAGGGAGCGATTCGTCAATTTCTCCAGAGCCCAAGATCTGTTAAAGATATCGGCCGATTATTAAATCATTGGCATATCAATCAAAAACCGGAAGCGTTTCTGGAAGCTTTCAGCGCTTTTCTGTCCGCGAAAGGGAAGGACGTGCTGGCGGAGAAAAGTGAGCAGCGGCTTATTTTTAATACATTGAAACAGCTTGGCTTCGGACATGAACAGGCGATTCGGGATGCGCTGTCCGAAGGCGTATCGCTTGAAAGAAGCCATACGGTAAAGGAGGGGCTGCTGGCCGTTATTCAAGATGAAAAAGCCCCTTATCAGCTGCGGCAGGCAGCCGGTGAGGCCGTCCGTCATATCACGGGCGAACAGCTTCAGATGGCATCGGCTGATCCGCAGCTGGCGCAGTTTGCCTTGCAAATTCCCGTGCCCTATCGGCAGCGGCTCGAAAATTTATTATCTTTATTGGGAAGGAAGACGGAGTCGCAAAGGGCAGATTGACGCCGCCCATTGCCGAATTTTACTTTATTTGAATCTTGAACATTTGAACGAAACATTGATCCAAGTCCGTGTACAGGAACGGGCGGTCACGATAAATATTGAGAATGAACATTTAGATTTGCGGGGCCTGCTAACGCAAAGCGAACCGCTGCTCAGAGAGGGATTGTCCGAATTAAATTACCGGCTTGTTTCGCTTGCTCAAGTGGCCAAAATTGATCCGCACTTGAAAGAAAAAGCACTCAATGCACTGACGGTTCCGGATTATAATTTGGATGTGAGAGTATGAACAGGCCGAAAGAAGATGCAAAAAGAAAAGCGGTGGCTTTGTCTTACAGACGGGGAGTAGATGAAGCACCTGCGGTGGTCGCCAAAGGGCGGGGAAACGTGGCAAAGAAAATGATCGAAGCGGCAAAAGAACACCAAATCCCAATCGAGGAAGATGAAACACTCGTAGAGCTGCTGAGCGAATTACAATTAAATGAAATGATTCCGGAGGATTTGTATGCCGCCGTTGGCGAAATTTTTGCTTTTATCTATCGCATGGATAAACAGGCGGGAAAGAAGCAATAATAGAAATGCGGACGCGGGGAAAAAATTTGCCGCCGCGCCCTTTTTTAATTTGAAAAATTTAATCTGTTATCTGAAAAGATAAAAAATTTTCTTTTTTCAAGGAGGGATGGAAGTCATTTTTGTGACGAATTTGTGTCGAAAAAAGCGTTTTAGAGTAGACAAATGGGAGACAGTTTATATACAATGAATAAGTAAGGGTTTTCATTTTTGCAGCGTCTTTAAAGACGCCAAAAGGAGGTTAGCGTTTTGAATATTCATGAGTACCAAGGTAAAGAGATCTTGAGAAAATATGGTGTTGCCGTTCCTAACGGCAAAGTTGCCTTCACCCCTGATGAAGCGGTGGAAGCGGCAAAAGCTTTGAACACCAATGTAAAGGTTGTCAAAGCGCGCAGATCCATGCGGGCGGCCGAGGAAAGGCAGGCGGCGTCAAGTTAGCCAAATCGCTTGATGAGGTGCGTACATATGCTGAGGAATTGCTTGGCAAGATTCTTGTCACTCATCAAACCGGTCCTGAAGGCAAAGAAGTCAAACGTCTGCTGATTGAAGAAGGCAGCGATATTGATAAGGAATACTACTTGGGATTAGTTCTTGATCGCGCTCAATCCCGCGTCGTTTTGATGGGATCTTCGGAAGGCGGCATGGAAATTGAAGAAGTTGCGGCAAAGACGCCTGAAAAGATTTTCCGCGAAACGATCGATCCGGCTGTAGGTTTGCAAGCTTTTCAAGCACGCAGACTGGCTTTCAACATCAACATTCCGACTCCGTTAATCAATAAAGCGGCGAAATTTATGCTCGGCCTCTATCAAGTCTTTGTCGAAAAAGACTGTTCGATCGCCGAAATCAACCCGCTTGTCACAACAAAAGACGGCAATGTGCTGGCGCTTGATGCGAAGCTGAACTTTGATTCAAACGCTTTGTACCGCCATAAAGACATTCTTGAACTTCGCGATTTGGATGAAGAAGACGACAAGGAAATCGAAGCTTCCAAATTCGGCTTAAGCTACATTGCCCTCGACGGCAATATCGGCTGTATGGTCAACGGCGCAGGACTTGCGATGGCGACAATGGATATTATCAAACATTTTCATGGCGACCCGGCAAACTTCCTGGACGTTGGCGGCGGCGCTTCGAAGGAAAAAGTAACGGCCGCATTCAAAATTATCCTTTCCGATGAACATGTCAAAGGCATTCTTGTCAACATTTTCGGCGGCATCATGAAATGCGATGTCATCGCAGAAGGCATTGTTGCTGCAACAAAAGAAATGGGACTTGAAATTCCGCTGGTTGTCCGGCTTGAAGGGACCAATGTTGAACGCGGAAAAGAAATTCTGCACGAATCCGGGTTGAACATCACACCGGCCAGCTCGATGGCAGATGCTGCTGAAAAAAACGTTTCACTCGTTAATCAAGCAGTTGGAGGTGGCGCAAAATGAGTATTTTCGTAAATAAAGACACAAAAGTTATCGTTCAAGGCATCACGGGCTCCCAAGGCCTTTTTCATACGAAACAAATGATCGAATACGGGACAAAGATTGTCGGCGGCGTCACGCCTGGAAAAGGCGGAAAGACGGTTGAGGGCGTTCCGGTTTTCAACACGGTCAAAGAAGCGGTTGACGCAACCGGCGCCAATACTTCCATCATCTACGTTCCGCCGCCGCCTTTGCAGCCGATTCTATTCTCGAAGCGATTGACGCGGAACTTGACCTGGTTATCGCGATCACCGAAGGTATTCCGATTCTGGATATGGTCAAAGTTAAACGCGTTCTGGAAGGCAAGAAAACACGCCTGCTCGGACCGAACTGCCCGGGTATTCTTTCGGCCGACGAATCCAAAGTCGGCATTATGCCAGGGTATATTCATAAAAAAGGCCACATCGGTGTCGTCTCCCGCTCCGGCACCTTGACCTATGAAGCGGTTCATCAATTGACACAAAACAATATCGGCCAAACAACGGCTGTCGGTATCGGCGGTGACCCGGTGAACGGCACGAACTTTATCGACGTGCTGAAAGCGTTTAACGATGATCCGGAAACTTATGGCGTTGTCATGATCGGCGAAATCGGCGGCCACGCCGAAGAAGACGCTGCTGAATGGGTCAAAGCGAATATGAAAAAACCGGTTGTCGGCTTTATCGGCGGCCAAACGGCGCCTCCAGGAAAACGGATGGGCCATGCCGGTGCGATTATTTCGGGCGGCAAAGGAACTGCAGCTGAAAAAATGAAGACGCTTCGCTCCTACGGCATTAAAGTAGCCGATACACCGGCAGTCATCGGAGATACGATGATTGAGGCGCTTAAGGAAAACGGACTGTACGAAAAGTGCCTGCTTAAATAATTGTATTCTATGTGTTAGTTTGTATTATAATGAAGGAAATAGGCGGAGACTCCTGAATAGGGGTCTCTGGCTTTAATTTCATAAGCAAGAAGGTATCTTATGGATGACAAGACGATGACGCTCTTCCATCTTGATCACTGCCGAGGGATCGGCCGGAAGACGATCAGCCGGTTTTTGGCTTATGATCCTGATCTTAGCAGCATTGTCCATTTGACTCTCAAGGATTTGGTTGAGACTTTCCGAATGCCGCGAAAAAGCGCCCTTGCTTTTTTGCATGATTTCCACTCTTTTGATCCCCAAAAAACATTTGCTTCTTACAAAAGAAAGAATATTTCAACTATCTCTATTTATGACCCGTTTTATCCGCCTTATTTAAAATGTATCTATGATCCGCCGTTTATCTTATATGTTAAGGGAGACCCGCGTTTGCTTTTGAATAAAAAAAATGCTCAGCGTCGTCGGCACGAGACAGCCGAGCGGTGAAGCCGGAAAATTAATGGCCATGCTGCTTTTGCCCCTTATTGAAGACGGCTGGACGATTGTCAGCGGCATGGCGTTAGGCGTTGACGGCATGGCTCACCAATTGGCTTTGAAGGGACATACCATTGCCGTTCTTGGCTCAGGCCTTTTTCATCCCTATCCATCGCAGCACGCCCCTTTGTTTCAAAAGCTTTGCGCGGGTCATCTTGTTATCAGCGAGTATCCGCCCCCCGTTCGTCCGCAAAAAAATGGCAATTTCCTGAACGCAATCGCATCATCAGCGGCCTTTCCGCCGGCACTTTAGTCATAGAGGCGAAGGAGCGAAGCGGTTCCCTGATCACAGCTGATCAGGCGCTGGAGCAAGGAAGAGAAGTGATGGCCGTGCCCGGATCGCCGCTCAATCCCAATAGCCGGGGGACAAACCGGCTGATTCAGCAGGGGGCGAAATTAGTGCTCAGCAGCGAAGATATATTGGAAGAGCTGAGTAGTTTGACTTGATTTATTCCCACAGTTTGTGTCAAACTTTTAAAAGTTAAGATGACATTTTTCAATAAACAAGTTTGACAAAATTTCATTCAATCATTTAATATTAGTGAGGATTTGAATATTCCTGGAAAGGGGGAGAAACATAATGGAAGAATTTCTCGTCATCGTGGAATCTCCCGCTAAAGCTAAGACGATAAAAAGATACCTTGGACCTAAATACCAAGTGAAAGCTTCGATGGGCCACGTTCGTGATTTGCCGAAGAGCCAAATGGGCGTTGATGTTGCCGATCACTATCATCCAAGATATATTACGATAAGAGGGAAAGGTCCCGTTTTAAAAGAATTGAAAAGTGCCGCCAAAAAAGCAAAAAAAGTCTATCTCGCTGCCGACCCCGATCGCGAGGGTGAAGCGATAGCCTGGCACTTGGCGCACAGTTTAAATATTGATGATCGATCGACATGCCGGGTGGTTTTCAATGAAATTACCAAACAGGCCATTAAGGACGCTTTTAAGAAGCCGCGAAAGATCAATATGAATCTCGTGGATGCGCAGCAGGCGCGGAGAATCCTGGATCGCCTTGTCGGCTATAATATCAGCCCGCTGCTATGGAAAAAGGTCAAGAAAGGCCTCAGTG
Source organism: Terrilactibacillus sp. S3-3 (assembly GCA_030437565.1). Classification (GTDB taxonomy): domain Bacteria; phylum Bacillota; class Bacilli; order Bacillales; family Sporolactobacillaceae; genus S3-3. The sequence goes on along the minus strand of CP129291.1, from coordinate 2,220,072 downwards.
CCGGCCGGGTGCAGTCGGTTGCCCTGCGGCTGATTATTGAAAGAGAAAACGAAATTAAAGCGTTCATTCCGGAAGAATACTGGTCGATAAATGGATTGTTTAAAACAGGGGATGAAACTTTTGCCGCTGCTTTTTATGGAACGGATGGCAAAAAACAAGAACTGAAAAATAAGGAAGATGTGGATCGTGTTCTGTCCAGGCTGACCCGCGATCAGTTTGAGGTGAAGGATGTCAGGAAAAAAGAACGACTGAGATTTTCCGGTTGCTCCGTTTATCACATCTTCTTTGCAGCAGGAGGCCGCCCGCAAACTGAATTTCCGGGCCAAAAAAACGATGATGATCGCTCAGCAGCTCTATGAGGGGATTGAAATTGGAAAAGCGGGCAATACAGGCTTGATTACCTATATGAGAACCGACTCGACTCGTATTTCCGATGTCGCCAAAGCTGAAGCGAAAGCATACATTGTGGGAAAATATGGTGAAAGTTATCTTGGAAAAGGGCAGGGCAAGCAGAAAAACCCGGAAAATGCCCAGGATGCGCACGAAGGGATCCGGCCGACATCCGCCCTTCGCCAGCCAAAGGAGATCAAAGATTATTTAAGCCGTGACCAGTTTCGGCTATACAAGCTGATCTGGGAACGATTTATTGCCAGTCAGATGGCCCCGGCTGTCATGGATACGGTACGCTGCGATTTAGTCCAAGCAGGTGTGATGTTTCGGGCGACAGGCTCAAAAATCAAATTTCCCGGCTTTATGAAAGTCTATATTGAGGGCAGGGACGATAACAAATCGGAAAGTGATCAAGAAAACTTTCTTCCGGAGTTAGAAGAAGGCATGACGGTCACTAAAGAAAAATTAGATCCGAAACAACATTTTACCCAGCCGCCGCCGCGATATACGGAAGCGCGGCTGGTGCGAACAATGGAAGAGATCGGCATCGGCCGGCCGTCGACGTACGTACGCGCCAACCATTGATACGATTCATTCAGCGGCGCAATTATGTGACGCTTGATGATAAGAAGTTTGTTCCGACTGAACTCGGCGAAGTCGTTCTAAAACTTATTTTGGAATTTTTCCCCGAAATCATCAATATTGATTTTTTACGGCTCAAATGGAAACGAATTTGGATGAAGTGGAAGAGGGAAAGGTTGACTGGATAAAAGTCGTTGACGATTTTTATCAGGGATTCGAAAAACGGCTTGAAGTCGCTGAAAAGGAAATGAAAGAAGTAGAAATAAAAGACGAGCCGGCGGGTATTGTGTGCGACAAATGCGGCCATGAAATGGTGTATAAAATGGGGAGATACGGAAAATTTTTGGCCTGTTCGAATTTCCCTGAATGCCGCAATACGAAGGCGATATTGAAAAAAACAGGTGTCGCCTGCCCGAAATGCAAAAAAGGAGAAATCGTTGAACGGCGCAGCAAAAAAAAACGGCGGATCTTTTACGGATGTGATCGTTATCCGGACTGCGATTTTTTGTCTCTTGGGATAAACCGATCCAAAGAACATGCCCGAAATGCGGTTCCTATCTTGTTGAGAAGAAGATGAAAAAAAAAGGCAAATCTGTACAGTGCCCGCATTGCGATTACAAAGAAGAAGGCGAATAAAAGCCTTCTGCTGATTGACGCCGCGCCCGAACCCTCCAAAGGAATTCAGGCGGGCTGCCCGTAACCGGAGAAGATCTAACGGGCCCCTCAGGCTCGGAAGGAAAAGATGGAGGAAGACAGATGACAGATCAACCGATAACAGTGATCGGCGCAGGACTGGCCGGCAGTGAAGCGGCATGGCAGATTGCCAAAAGAGGCATTCCGGTTCGGTTATATGAAATGCGGCCGAAAAAACAAACGCCTGCCCATCATACGGATAAATTTGCCGAACTTGTTTGCACAAATTCTCTGCGCTCAAATAGCCTGACCAATGCGGTCGGTGTACTTAAGGAAGAGATGAGACGGCTGGATTCGATAATCATCGCGGCTGCTGACCATCAAGTGTACCGGCGGGAGGTGCCCTTGCTGTCGATCGTCATGAATTTGCCGCGAGAGTAACCAGTCAAGTCAAAGAGCATCCTTTGGTCGAAGTCACCCATGAAGAAGTCACCGATGTTCCGGAAGGGCCGACTGTCATTGCAACGGGTCCGCTGACTTCGGAGCGGCTCGCGGCTGCACTTGGGACAATGACGGGTGAAGATTATTTTTATTTTTACGATGCGGCAGCCCCGATCATCGAATTGGACTCTATTAATCGTGACAAAGTGTATCTTAAATCGCGGTATGACAAAGGGGAAGCGGCTTATCTGAATTGTCCGATGACAGAGGATGAATTTGATCGCTTCTATGATGCACTGGTTACGGCGGAAACGGCCGCAGTAAAAGATTTTGAAAAAGAGATTTATTTTGAGGGCTGCATGCCGGTTGAAGTGATGGCCAGGCGCGGGAAAAAGACATTGCTTTTCGGTCCGCTTAAGCCGGTTGGACTCGAAGATCCGAAAACAGGCAGGAGGCCTTACGCCGTCGTTCAGCTTAGACAGGATAATGCATTGGGAACATTGTACAACCTGGTCGGCTTTCAAACACATCTGAAGTGGGGAGCGCAAAAAGAGGTCATTCACCTCATACCCGGCCTTGAGAACGCCGAGATTGTCCGCTATGGTGTCATGCACCGCAATACATTTATTAATTCTCCGAAATTGCTGGCGCCGACGTATCAGTATAAAGGGCGGAATACTTTATTCTTTGCCGGGCAGATGACGGGCGTTGAAGGTTATGTTGAGTCGGCCGCATCCGGTCTTATTGCCGGTATCAATGCCGCGAGAATGGCTGCCGGAAAGGAACCGCTCGTTTTTCCTGAAGAAACGGCGATCGGCAGTATGGCCCATTATATCACAACGGCCGATCCGGCCCATTTTCAGCCGATGAATGCGAATTTCGGGCTTCTGCCGCCACTCTCAGAAAGAATAAAAGATAAAAAAAAAAATCGTCGTAACGAAAAATACGCTGAACGTGCATTGGGCACAATTCAGAATTTTGTTACAAAACTGTAAACTCTCTTGTCAAGCGCTCTTACTTGTGATAATATTTAAGAGCCGCGCAGGTAAGCAGGTTGTTTGCGGTTTTCTTGGGCTATTGTCCCTAGGAAAAATGAAGGTGGCTGGTTTGCCGATTTAGAAATCCTTTGCAAGCGGCATGCCGGCGGCATGTATTGCCGCTTTTTCATGTTTAATCCGTTGCTGTACATACTGAAAAGAAATGTTTTGTTTGACTTTTATAAAAAAAAAAAAAACGCGGCGAGTGACCTTAGGCAGCGCCGAAGTTTTCGCAGATTAGGGGACTCTGCCCCGGCGTGAATAATTGTCATGGGACCGCTCGGCGATTGAATAGACTGATAAAAAAAAAGCGACGCCTTTTTATACTTTAAGAAACTGATTTCCGGCGTAACGAAGTATAGGTGCACCAGGGGCTCGCCCGGCGCCTAAAGACTGGCCCTGCCAAGTTTTCTTTAGCGATTGACGGCGATTTCAATTTTGGCTTCTTTTTTCTCAAGGTCAAACAAAAGACATTGTCTTTTTACGATGTACTTATGTGGTTTTAGGAGGGATATTTTTGGGCGAATTTCATGCAACAACGATTTTAGGGATTCATTACAATGGGCAGAGCGCGATGGCCGGGGATGGTCAAGTGACACTCGGGCAGTCCGTCATTATGAAACATTCGGCGAGGAAAGTTCGTAAGTTATATAACGGGAATGTGATTGCCGGTTTCGCGGGCTCCGTTGCCGATGCTTTTACACTTTATGAAAAATTCGAAGGCCGGCTTGAAGAATACAACGGCAACCTTCAAAGAGCTGCCGTGGAACTGGCTAAAGAGTGGCGAAATGACAAAATGCTGCGGCAATTGGAAGCCATGCTGATTGTGATGGACAAAAAAGATTTGCTGCTCATCTCCGGGACGGGGGAAGTTATTGAGCCCGATGATGACGGATTTTTGGCGATTGGATCGGGAGGAAACTATGCCTTGGCAGCGGGACGGGCACTCAAGCGCTATGGAGGAGCCGAGCTCACGGCGAAGGAAATTGCGGAAAAAGCCCTGCGGATAGCGGGCGAAATTTGCGTGTTTACCAATGATCACATCATTGTTGAAGAGCTTTGACAGTTGAAAATAAGGAGGCTTTTTAAATGTCAACACCGCTGACCCCTAAACAAATTGTTGAGAAGCTCGATCGATATATCGTCGGTCAGGAAAAAGCCAAACGGTCTGTTGCCATTGCTCTTCGCAACCGTTACCGGCGAACGCTTTTGGATGAAAAAATTCGCGATGAAATCGTTCCCAAAAATATTTTGATGATTGGACCGACTGGGGTAGGAAAGACGGAAATTGCCAGACGTCTGGCCAAACTTGTCGGTGCGCCATTTGTTAAACTTGAAGCGACCAAGTTTACTGAAGTAGGATATGTCGGGCGCGATGTTGAATCGATCGATGGTTCGAGATCTTGTTGAAACGTCGATTCGATTGGTTAAGGATGAAAAGATGGGGGCGGTTCAGTCAAAAGCCGAAGAACTGGCCAATAACCGGTTGGTTGAATGGCTGGTTCCGTCCGATCCCAAAGCATCCCAGTCCAAAAATCCGCTTGAAATGCTGTTTGGCCAAAATCAAAACAGCGGGCAGAATGATCAGGGGGATAAAGTCTCCGAGTCAATCCGGACAAAGCGCGAACAAACGCGCAAACTGCTTGAGCTTGGCGAACTTGAAGATCATCTGGTAACGATTGAAATCAACGAGCAGCAGTCAAATGGCATGTTTGATATGTTTCAAGGTTCGGGGATGGAACAGTTTGGTGTGAATATGCAGGATATTCTGGGAGGCATGATGCCGAAACGCAAGAAAAAACGCAAACTTGCCGTGAAAGATGCCAGAAAACTGCTTATTCAGGATGAAGCGCAAAAACTGATTGATATGGATGAAGTTACACAGGAAGCGGTTTCCCGGGCTGAACAATCCGGCATTATCTTTATTGATGAAATTGACAAAATTACCGGCAAAGGCCAGAACGCCGGTGAAGTTTCCCGTGAAGGTGTGCAAAGGGATATTCTGCCGATTGTTGAAGGGTCAACGGTAAATACAAAATATGGAATGGTGAAAACCGATTATATTTTGTTTATTGCTGCCGGCGCTTTTCATATGTCAAAACCATCCGATCTGATTCCGGAGCTTCAAGGACGCTTTCCGATTCGCGTGGAGTTAACCAGTCTGTCGGTCGACGACTTTGTTAACATTCTTGTTGAGCCGAGCAATGCTCTTCTCAAACAATATCAGGCACTATTGCAAACGGAAGGTATAAAGGTTAAATTTTCTGACGATGCTATTCGTAAAATAGCTTCAATCGCTTATGAGGTTAATCAAGAGACGGATAATATCGGTGCTAGAAGGCTGCATACCATTTTGGAAAAATTACTCGAAGATTTGTCATTTGAAGCACCGGAACACACGCTGCAGGAAGTAACCATTACACCGGAATATGTAGATGAAAAGCTGGCAAGCATCGTAAAAAATCGAGATTTAAGCCAATATATATTATAAGAATGTGCAGGAGGAAAATGACATGACACTTTTGGAAAAAAAACAAGGAAAATTAATAATATGCTTCAAGGGGCGAGGACGCCTGTCAATTTTAATGAAATGGCACAAACGCTGAGGGATGTTATTGAAAGCAACACATTTGTCGTCAGCCGCCGCGGCAAGCTGCTCGGCCTCTCTTTAAAGCTGGAATTTGAAAACGAACGGATGCAAAAAATGTTCGAAAGCAAGCAGTTCCCGGAAGACTATACACAGAATCTGTTTGCGGTAACAGAAACGTCACCGAACCTTGATGTCAACAGCCCGTTCAGCGTCTTTCCTGATGAAAACAAAGAGCTGTTTTCCGGCGGTTTGACGACGATCGTTCCGATTGTCGGCGGTGGCGAACGGCTTGGCACGCTGATTTTGTCCCGTATGAATGAATCTTTTACGGATGAAGATCTTATTCTCGCTGAATACGGCGCAACGGTTGTCGGCATGGAAATTCTGCGTGAAAAGACTGAAGAAATTGAAGAAGAAGCACGCGAAAAGGCCGTTGTACAAATGGCGATCAGCTCGCTTTCCTACAGTGAACTGGAAGCGATTGAACATATTTTTCGAAGAACTGGACGGTAAAGAAGGGCTGCTTGTCGCCAGCAAAATTGCCGATCGCGTCGGCATTACCCGCTCGGTCATTGTCAATGCGCTGCGCAAACTCGAAAGTGCCGGTGTCATTGAATCGCGCTCTCTTGGGATGAAGGGAACGTATATTAAAGTGCTCAATGATAAATTCCTGTTTGAATTAAATCGTATCAAAGGCGAATAATCCGGTTCAGGATTTTGCCATTCAAAAAAAAGCCTTCAGGTTTCCGGGACGATAAGCCCCGGAGATCTGAAGGCTTTTTTATCTTAAAAATGAATACGCTCCATAAGAAAGCTTTATGGCAGATAGATGATGACGCAATGAACGCTGTTTTTTCCGCAAAATCTCAATTTTAATCCGTTTTTCGCAAAATATCGATAAAAGTTAAAATAAGTTTTGAGACCAAACAAGGGACTTTTTTCCTGGTTTTGGATAAAAAACAGCAAAGAAAATTGTCGAAAATGAAAGATTAACATAGACATAAGGCAAAAAATTGATAAAATAGGAAGAGAGATCGATAGAGAAAGAAGGATGCGAAGTGAATATATTTTCTGCTACTACCATTCCTATCGTAGAGCAGGCGATGAACGGTTCGATGGCGGAACAAAACGTGCTGGCGCAGAACATTGCCAACGTCGATACGCCTAATTACAAAGCCAAACAAGTGGCTTTTGATGATGTTTTTAACAACGCGTTAACGGCTGAAAAAACGAACCCAAAGCACCTTTCCTTTTCGTCTGATGACGAGGCGGGATATCGGATTGAAAATGATTCATCCGGAGCAGTTCAAAATAATGGGAATAATGTTGATATCGATGCGCAAATGTCAAATCTTGCCAAAAATCAGCTTCGCTATCAAGCATTGGAACAAGCCGTCAGCAATCAGTTTCAGCAGTTTAATACGGTCTTAGGAGGAAAGTAACATGGGTATGTTTGACGGGCTTAACATTTCGGCCTCCGGACTGACGGCTCAGCGATTTAGGATGGATGTCGTGTCTTCAAATATCGCCAATAGCGACACAACGAGGGAAAAGAAGGTGGGCGGTCAGTGGCAGCCGTATCAGCGCAAAGTCGTGAACCTGGCACCGGTGCAGAATTCATTTCAATCCGTGCTTGACGATTCAATGGGTTCATCAGCCGGGGGAGGCGTTCAGGTTGCAAGCGTCACGGCCGATACAACACCTTTCAATGAAAAATATGATCCATCCGATCCCGATGCCGACAAAAACGGCTATGTCAAAGAGCCTAATGTTGATCCGCTGAAAGAAATGGTCGATTTGATTTGATGGCAAACCGTTCCTATGAAGCGAATGTGACCGTCATGAACGCAAATAAGAATATGCTGACAAAAGCATTGGATATTGGAAGGTAGGCAGCTCTAAATGAATGTATTATCCGTTGATTCAATCAAACCCTCTCAAGCTTCCGATGTTTCTTCCGCAAACAGTGCATCGGCAGCGCAAAACTCGTTTTCGGAGACGCTGGGTAAAGCGTTGGATAAAGTCAATGAATCGCAGCAAACGGCCGACCAGATGGTGACCGGTTTAGCGAGCAATAGCAGCAGCCAGGATTTACATAATGTCATGATAGCCATGCAAAAAGCGAATATTCTCCTCCAAGCTACCGTTCAAGTTAGAGATAAAGTGATTGATGCCTACAAAGAAGTCATGGGGATGCAAGTTTGATGGGCAAAGACAAACGCCTTGAGCGGGGGAAAAAATGAAAGAGAGATTTCTTAATTTATTTAATTTTTTGAAGGAGAAATGGCTGTCTTTATCAAGAAGAAAGAAAAAGGGCTCATACTTACCGGACTCGTAACCGTGATTGTTGTTATTATACTTGTGATTATTTTATCAAACATCAAGCATTATTCGCCGCTGTACAGCAACTTGTCGACCAGCGAAGCCGGTCAGATCACCGACACGCTGGACAGCAAAAAGGTTCCTTACAAACTGTCAAACGGCGGTACAACAATCAGCGTCCCGGAAGATCAAGTGAATCAGCTGAAAGTGGAACTGGCCGCGCAGGGCATCCCGAAAAGCGGCGAAATTGATTATTCCTTTTTCGGGCAAAACGCCAGCTTTGGTATGACGGACAAACAATTTGACGTCTTGCAGCGCGCCGCTATGCAGACGGAACTCGCGGGCCTGATCTCAAATACCAAAGGGGTTAAATCGGCAAAAGTGATGTTAACACTTCCTCAGACAGATGTCTGGGTCGGTACAGAGAAAAATGCCAGCAAAGCTTCAGCGTCGATTGTTTTAAATATTGATCCGGGTTATCAGCTGACCGATAGTCAGGTCAAAGGTTTATACCATTTGGTTTCAAAAAGTGTTCCGAACCTTCCTGAAGATAATATCGTCATCATGGACCAATATTTTAACTATTACGATCAAAAAAGTTCACAAAGCGGATCGACTTTATCCGCTTATGACCAGCAGCAATCGGTCGTTCATGGGGTTGAAAAAGACATTCAGCAAAAGGTTATTCAAATGTTGAGCATGATGATGGGCACTGGCAAAGTCATGGTCAACGTGACTGCCAATGTTGACTTCACGAAGCAAAAAACGAAAGAAGATTTGGTTGAGCCGGTCGATCAAAAAAAATGGAAGGCCTTCAAGTCAGCACTGAGAATATTGAAGAGACTTATTCCGGGCAGGGCGCCGGCGGTCAGGCAGGTACCGGAACGAACGATGTGCCGACTTATCAAGGCACTAGCAGCGGAAACGGCAATTACAAGAAAGTTGATAATAAAGTCAATTATGAATTTAATCGCATTCACAAAGATATTGTCGGCAGTCCTTATAAAGTGACCGATCTGGGCATTCAGGTGATGGTTGAACCGCCGAAAGCAAATAATCCCAATTCACTTTCGACGCAGACTGTGAACAACATCAAACAAATATTAAACACGATTGTCAGAACATCGATTTCTGACAATCAAGGTCAAGAATTAGCGGCGAATGCGATCAACCAGAAAACGTCGGTAACGGTAGGCAAGTTTAATGGCAAGATGCGTGCACAGACTCAGCAAAGCTCGCATTTATGGTATTACATTATCGGCGGCATTGTCCTGGTCTTGGTTATTTTGCTCATTGTATGGCTTCTTAGGCGCAGGATGGCGGCTGAAGCGGCTGCGGATGCCGCTGAAAGCGTGGAAGATATTCCTCGCATTGAAGACCTGAATCAAACGCTGGATAATGTGACGCCGGAAGTGAAAAAATACCAGGATCTAGAAAAAATGGCAAAACAAAGACCGGATGAGTTTGTGAAATTGTTGCGGAGCTGGGTTTCGGATGATTAAAAGGGGGCGCCTTCATGGTTAATCAATTATCGAGGTTAAAAGGCAAGCAAAAGGCGGCCATTTTGATGATTGCGCTTGGCAGCGATGTGTCCGCGGAAATTTTCAAACATTTGACTGAGCAGGAGATAGAAGATTTGACGCTGGAGATATCAAATGCGCGAAAAAAAAAACGACAGCGATGTCAAAAATCACGTCGTCGATGAATTTTTTTTTCAAACGGCGCTCGCTCATGAATATATTTCCCAAGGCGGAATCGGCTTTGCCAAACAGGTGCTGGAAAAGGCACTCGGGCCCGAGCAAGCGATGAATGTCATCCAGCGATTGACATCGACATTGCAAGTCAGGCCATTTGATTTTTTGAGAAAGAGTGATCCGCTGCAAATTCTTAATTTTATTCAGCATGAGCATCCGCAAACGATTGCGCTTGTTCTATCCTACCTGCAGCCCGAACAGGCTTCCCAGGTTCTGTCGGCACTTCCTCCGGAGAGTCAGGCTGATGTGGCCAAAAGAATTGCCCAGATGGATCGGACGTCTCCGGAAGTGATCACTCAAGTCGAACAGATTTTAGAAAAGAAAATCTCTTTATCTTCGATCAGCCAGGATTATACACAGACCGGCGGCATCACGTCGATTGTTAATGTACTGAACGGAGTAGACAGGACCACTGAACGAAATATTTTGGATGAATTGAAACAAGAAGATCCGGATCTGGCTGATGAGATTAAGAAAAGAATGTTTGTCTTTGAAGATATCATTGTGCTAGATGATCGGGCCATCCAAAGGGTGATTAGAGAGGTTGAAAATGAAGACCTTATTCTGGCGATGAAAACGGCAAGCGATGAAGTGAAGAATCTTCTTTTCTCCAATATGTCGGAGCGGATGGCGGCAAGTTTAAAAGAAGAAATGGAATATATGGGTCCCGTTCGACTGCATGACGTTGAAGAAGCACAGACGCGGATTGTCAATGCCATTAGAAATCTCTTGAGACGCCGGAGAAATTGTCATCGCCCGCGGCAAAGGGGATGATGTCATTGTCTAATCTTCTCAAGTCCATGCAGCCAAAAGGAGAAAAAAAGCTGATTCAATTGACAGCTGTCATTGATCCCTATCTAAACCAGTTGAACAGCGGCATGAGTGAGGAAGCGGTTGAAGCATCTCTCACCGCCAAAGTGGAGGCGGCCAAGCAGGAAGCGCAGGCCATTTTGAACAAAGCTCAAAATGAGTATAAAGAGATGCAGAACAGAATGCGTGAACAGGAAGAGGCCGCTCAAAAAAAAAGAGAGCAAATTTACAAACAAAAAGCGGCAGAGGGTTTCGAGAAAGGGCTAACTGAGGGCAAAGAGGAAGGCAGGCGCTCCTTTACTAGCAAAGTCGAACAGGCGAATAGTGTCATAGACAAAGCGAGTCGGGTCTATAAAGACTATTTAGCGCAGGCCGAGCCGGCCATCCTCGCGCTGTCGATGAAAGTCGCTGAAAAAAATCATTGCACATCTCTTCGGGAGAACAAGGATAAGTGGCTGTCTCTTGTCAAGACGGCTTTGAAAGACGTCCGCGATCAGCGGACAATCAAAATAACCGTCCCGCCTGCCTGGTTCGGCGCGCTGACCGATCACTATTCAGAACTGGCTGCTTTTGTCCAAGATGCAAAGCTGCTGATATATGCAGACGGCGATCTGAATGACAATGATTGCAGCATTGAAACCCCGTTTGGAAAAATCGATGCGGGGGTCGATAGTCAGCTGGCCGTCATAAAAGCCAAACTATCGGAATTAATGGAGGAACAAGCCGGTGAAAGCCATTCAGTTGATTGATGAAGTGGAAAATATTGACAGCTATCGCCGCTATGGAAAAATTACGAGGGTCGTCGGCCTGCTCATCGAGTCCAGAGGCCCCGCATCTTCCGTCGGCGATGTGTGCTACATACACATAAAATCAAGCGGCCGCAAAGTGATGGCTGAAGTGGTCGGCTTTCGGGATGAGAGCATTTACTTATGCCTTATACGACGGCGCGGCATATATCGCCGGGCAGTCTTGTCGAAGCGACCGGAAAACCTTTGCAAGTGAAGGTCAATGAAGAGCTTGTCGGCAATGTTTGCGACAGTCTGGGAAGAAAGATGTCGGGGGACGGTTTTTCTAAGGAGGTTGACCAAGTACCGGCGAATCAGCCGCCCCCGAATCCGCTCACACGTCCGCGTATCGAAAATCCGATTGAACTGGGCATCCGTTCAATCGACGGCCTGCTCACGGTCGGAAAGGGACAGCGGATCGGGATCTTTGCCGGCAGCGGCGTCGGAAAGAGCACGCTGATGGGGATGATCGCCCGGCACACATCGGCCGATTTAAATGTGATCGCGCTAATTGGGGAACGAGGCAGGGAAGTGCGCGAGTTTCTGGAAAAAGATCTTGGCGAAGAAGGCATGAAGCGCTCCATCGTCGTTGTTGCCACAAGCGATCAACCGGCTCTCATGCGGATTAAGGGCGCTGACAGCGACGGCGATCGCCGAGTATTTTCGTTCCAAAGGAAAAGATGTCCTTTTAATGATGGATTCTTTGACGCGCGTTGCCATGGCTCAGAGGGAGATTGGTCTGGCAGTCGGCGAACCACCGACAACAAAAGGCTACCCTCCATCGGTATTTGCTTTGCTCCCTCAGTCAGTTGCTGGAAAGAGCGGGAACCGATGTCAATGGCACAATAACGGCATTTTATACTGTGCTGGTCGACGGTGACGATTTGGATGAGCCGATTTCCGACACGGCTCGAGGCATTCTTGATGGGCATATTGTCTTGGATCGTTCGCTTGCCCAAAAAGGGCAATATCCGGCGATCAATTTATTAAAGAGTGTCAGCCGGGTGATGAATCAAATCGTTTCTCATGATCATCTAGAAGCGGCCGCCCGCTTTCGAGCGCTGCTCGCAAAATACGTTGAATCGGAAGACCTGATCAATATTGGTGCCTATAAAACAGGAAGCTCTCGGCTGAAATTGATGCCTCCATTCATTATTATCCGTTAATAAAGAAGTATCTCTGTCAGTCTGAGCGAGAAATGGTGACATTTTCCAAGGCTGTCGACAGTTTGATAGCAGAGTTTGGAAAGGACGCTGGTTGACGTGGCATTTGAGTTTCGCTTGGAGCGTTTAATGCAGGTTGCTGAGAGTGAACGAAAACAGCTGGAAGTTGAGTACCAGAGAATCTATGATTCATTCGAGCAGATTGCGGGCCGATTGGTCCGTTTGATTGAAAAAAAACAAGCGATTGAAACCGCTCTGCAGGAGAAACTGCAAGAGTCCATGACACTCGATTTAATGCGCCGTCAGCTCGCAGATGTTGAAAACATTGACCGGTTAATTGAGGAGTTAACGATTCAATACAACAAAGTCAAAGTGCGTTTGGAAAAGTTTCAGCCCGTCTTAAAAGAAAAGGCGATCGAAGTCAAAAAATACGAAAAAATCAAGACGAAAGAATGGCTGGCTTGCCTATCGCAAAGATGATGAAAAAAAAAGCGGGATGCCAAGCGATTGGATGAAATCGCCGCTTTAAAATCACTTAAACATTGATGAGGTGGCCCCGACCAAATGAAAGAAAAAGAAAAAAAGCCGAGCCTTGGGCTCAAACTGCTAAAAGTGTTTCTAGTTATCTTGGTTCCTCTGCTGTTTTTGATCATTTTAACGATGTTAATTATGAAGCTGGCAGGTCTCGATCCTTTTGCTGAAACCAAACAACTGGCAACGTCGCTGCTGCCGGGCAGCCATCAAACACAGCAGACGGGTCAAGGAGCAAACACTGTCTCGAATGATTCGGCTACGCTAAAAAGTGAGATTTCCGATCAAAGCGCCACGATCAATCGGCTAAGAAACGAAATCACACAAAAATCAGATCAAATTGATCAATTAAAAACGCAGCTAAAGCAAGCGCAATCGGACAGCAGTCAGCAGAAAAAAGCGCAGCAGCAACAGTCGCAGGCAGATAAAGAAGAGGTTTATGCCCAGACATACAAAAATATGGATCCCGATAAGGCGGCTGCCATTTTCGACAAAATGACTACAAAAAAAAAAGCCGCAGAATACATGAATATGCTGGATGACAAAACAAAGGCGCAGATTTTAGAAAATATGGCTGCAAGCAAAGCGGCGGCCATTACCGAACAATTGAAGCCCAACGCCTCGTCGCAGGCAGGTTCAAGCAGTCAGGACAGCGGAACAAGTGCAACAGGGACGACCAGTGCGACGGGGACAACAACGCCGTAACCGGCCGGGCAATATCAATGAAAGGAGGTGAAAAAAAGTGGAAGCGAAGCCAGTTATGATTAGCGATTTGGGTACCATACAGCAGGCGGGACTGCAGAAAAAAAGGAGCGGAGGACAGGCTTCATTTTTAGCGATGATTGAAGAAGCGGCTGGCAGCGTGACGGATTCGCGCGAGGCGAAACGGTACGAAAAACCGGAACGGCTCTATCAAGGATCCGAAACCGTCGGAAAACGAAATAAAAAGAGTTCGCGAAACCATTCGCTATCAAGCATTGACGAGGGAGATACAGGTGAAGCGGGCAGCTTAGACCTCGCCGGTAACGAGGCGAGGTCTGATAGAATCGCGAACCGTTCAACTGCTAATCAATCGGAGAAGCCAGTTCGGCTTACAGAGGGCCCAATCACAGGCTCTAAGTCTGCCGCCGAGCGAAAGCCGTCTCCGGATGTCAAATCAACACATTCTGAACATTTAATGAAGACGGCTGATGGTCAAGATCAGGCCGCTGCAATTGAAAGTGTTTTAAAATCCAGCGATGTTCAGGAAGGGCAGGCATCGAAAAGTATCAAGTCTATCCAGCAGCCTGCCGCGGATCATCACGAGGCTTCGAACTTGGGGGAGAAGTCTCAATCCAAGCAGCTTGACGGCAGCAGTCCGGCCGGTACCGCAAGTAACAAATATTCGTCAGCCAACAGGCGATCACAATTGATGGATGGAACGGATATGAAGGCTTACTTTGAAAAAAGTCGTTTTCCAAAAACAGGTGAGGCGGGCAGCGGGCCCGATGAATTGAGCGTGGCGGAGCAGTCTATTGGCGGGCAGCCGATGGATACATTACGGCGAAGAATTGGTGCACGGACCGCCTTAAGTAACGGCGCGAACGCTTCATCTGTACAGGCTGAACAGCTGCAACAGTTGGCCGCATCCGGGAAAACGGCTTCGAATACGGATGGGCTTGAGAGAATTGCACCATTCTCGCCCGATTCTTTGGCGCCAAGGAGTTTAGCAGAAAGAGACGCGTCAGGCAGCCAAATTCAAGCCGACACATCCATCGCGGTAAAGCGGAACAATGACAAGCAGCCAATGGATATGGGCCGGCATGGAGCGCGAAGAAACCGTGAACAGACCGCTTTAGGCGACGGCGCAAATGTGTCATCTGCGCAGGCTGAACGACAAAACAAGACACTGAAGCGGCCGACCGTCCAAACCGCTGAAGATGACCAAACAGCTGGTGAATGGCGGGCGAATAAGCCGCCATTACTGGATGAATCAAACACCGGCGCCGTACTTTCCAAACATCAAACCATTCATGATGTATTCACAAAGGAAGCGATAAAGCCGGCCGTTCATCTTTCTGCTCATGATCAATCTCAACTTAAAGATAATGAAACTTTGAAAAGTCAAAATAATAGCCCGAATGGGACGAACCGCCAATCTCGGAACGCAAGGCTGACAGCCGGATTAAGAAGTGAAACGATGCCGGCAAAAACTGCATTTGCTGAAACATCGGCGAGATTGACAGCGGCCGCCGCATCGGCATCCGGCAGCAAAGTTCTTCAGCCGTACGTCCAGCCGCAAGAACGTGCTCTGCAGGCCGAGCAAAGCGGCGAGATGAGGCTGCAGCGTGTCGAGAGAGCAGCCGGCAAAGTGACTGGCGGCATCCAGGTTAAAGGCGAAAAAGACAGCGAAAACGACATAAAAGCTGCTCTGCAAGACGTTCAGAATGGGTCGACGCATTTTCCCGGAACAGGAAAAAATGGCTGCGAGCGGATCATCATATTCTGTTTCTGAAAAGAGCTTTTTACCAGGAAAGATGTATCGGGCGGGTTCCGAACCGCATGACGCGGCCGCCTCGCTGCAAACAGCGGTTAAAGAAAGCGGGCAGATGAAGCAGGATGCGCCGATTCAATCAAGCGCGGTTCAACACCAAGCGCAACAACAGGTGGAACTGCAGGCAGCGAGCGGACAGTTTGAAGCAGGTCAAAGAACGGCTGCTCACGTGAAAATAAGTGCAATGGAAAAAGCGGATACGGCTCAGCTGATCCGCCCAAAGGACGGGAACAGCGATAAATCGGCTTCACCAGAGATCGCTGGTCCCGCTCACCAAGAGGAGCAAACGGCGAATAAAACCGGGACGCTTCATCCATATTACGGCCGAACCGTAGGTAAATTGCAGCAATGGCTGATTTACCAATCCCAATCCGCTTCGGGAGAGCGGGAGACACCGGTTCACGAACAGTTGCCGGCAAGATGGAACAGTGGTTGTCAAACAGCCGTTTTAGTATGAATGAAAATGGTGACGGCCAGTTGACGATGACGCTTCATCCTGACAAGCTGGGACAATTAAAAATCGTTGTTTCGCAGAATGAAAACGGGATTGTCGCCAGATTAACAGCCGAGACACAAACGGCGAAAGATTTGCTGAACGGCAGCCTCCATGAGTTGAAGCAGCAGCTGGCGGATCATGGCATACCGCTTCAGCATATTGAGGTTCAAAAACAATCGGCACCTGCGGACAGCGGGCGTTCCCAATCCTTTAATCAGCCGCAGCAATCTTTCCAGGATAACGGGGAATCGCGCGAACAGGAACAGCGCGGGCAAAAGCGGCCGGTATTACCGGCTGATAATAGCGAAGATAAAAACTTTGTTCAGTGGCTGATTGAAGGGGGGATTGAAAATGAGTGATTACAGCGTTTCAAATGCCAATCAGACAAATACGTCAAATACATCAACACAAAGTACATCGCAGACAAGCAGCAGCATCATGGGAAAGGATGATTTTCTTAAACTGCTGGTGGCTCAATTGCAAAATCAGGATCCGACGTCGCCGATGGATTCGTCACAATTTGTATCGCAGATGGCCGATTTTACATCACTGGAACAAACGCAGAATATGGCCAATGCAATTAACCAATTGGTGCAGACGCAGTCGGACAACAGCCTGGCCTCTGAATCCGATATGATCGGCAAGACGATCACCTGGACCCAAACGGCGACGGATGACAGCGGCCAGTCGACAACGAGCGATGAGACGGGCGTCATCAGCTCTGTCAAAGTGAAAGACGGCACGGTAAGCTATGTGACGGCGGACGGGCAAACCGTCGATCCGGCGGACGTCACGGAAGTGAATGACGGCACGAATCAAGGAGCGTTGGCAAATGGCTGATATTAAGCAGTACTCCATTTATCCGCCGCTCATTACGGGTCTGCCTCCGCAGCAGGCTGCCGGTAAATGAACGATTCGTCTCAATCGGCATCTTTTAAGCAGCTGTTAAATAGCGAGCTCGATCAGGCGCCGGTGACGATCAGCAAACACGCCAAACAGCGGCTTGTCGATCGGCACATCAACATCTCGCCGGTGAAATGGGAACAAATTCATCAAAAAATGCAGGAAGCGAGCAAAATGGGGATCTCCGATTCGCTTGTTTTAACGAAAGAAGCGGCGCTTGTGGTCAATGCGCATAAGAACACGGTGATCACGGCGATGAATTTAAAGGAAGCCAAGACACATATTTTCACCAATATTAACGGCACGATTGTTTTAAACGACTAACACGCAAGCAGCTGGACCTTTGCAGGGAAGCTGCGGCTGCGGATTGACGGATGCAGCCAGAAAAAAAGGAGGAAAAAAAACATGTTATTACGTTCATTAGGAGCAGGGGTCAGCGGTCTGAAAAACTTTCAAACGGATTTGGATGTTGTCGGCAATAACATCGCCAACGTCGATACATACGGATTCAAAAAGGGCCGCGTCAATTTTGAAGATATGTTCAGCCAACAACTCCAAGGCGGACAAAGCAATCAAAATGCGATTCAAGTGGGCTTAGGATCGAAATCGGGTTCGATCGACAACATCGACACGTCAGGGACGATCAATTCAACGGGCAACCCGTATGACTTGGCGATCAATGGTGACGGCTACTTTGTTGTTAGTGATGGTACAAATAAGTACTATACCCGGGCCGGTGATTTTAAACTGAATTCCAATGGAACCGGACTTGTCAACTCTCAGGGGATGGCGTTGCAGGGAGTCAACGGCAGTTTTACCGGACTATCATCTTTTACAGTCAGCAGTGACGGCACGGTCACCGGGATTAATTCGGATGGCACGACAACGAGCCTTGGCAAGGTTGCTATCGCCACTTTTAAAAACCCCTCAGGGCTGGAAAAAGTCGGTGATTCGCTTTATACCCCGACTACAGCATCGGGAACTGCCGGAACAACCGGTGCCGGCACGATCGAACAAAACGCGCTGGAAGGTTCGAACGTCGATTTGACCGATGAAATGACCAACCTGATCGAAGCGCAACGGGCTTATCAAGCCAATGCACAGACGATCACAACCGCCGACCAAGTGCTGCAGACGCTGGTTGGCCTGAAACGTTAATTTTGTGAAAGGGGCCGGGCCGGGCGCAGCCTGACGGGTTCGCCTGGCCCAATCAATCTCATGATTCAACTGACGCGTTTAAATGGCCGCTCGTTCATGCTCAATGTCTTTCTCATCGAGCAGATTGAGGAGCTTCCGGATACAACGATTACATTGACAACGGGAAAGAAGATTGTGGTCAAAGACTCCATTGATGATATCAATCAGCGAGTCGTCCAATTTATGAAGCAGCTCTCATTGATTCCGGCGGCACTTGCTGAAGAAGGAGTTTTGAAATGTTCAAAAGCAGAGGAATGAATATACTGTTTGCCATCATGGCGGTTTTTATCGTGGCGGCAATTGCTGGCTTTTTCATTGTAAACGGCATAGCGAAAAGCAAGAGCGAGCAAAAACACCCGGATATTGATGAAATTGTCAACAATCTGACTGTTCCGACCGATGAAATGACGACGAATTTGAAAGGCGACCACTTTGCAAAGGTTAAGTTCAATATCCAAGTTTCCAGCGCTGCTGCCAAGGACGACTTAGCCAAACGGACTTTTCAAGTGAAGAATGCGATCATCTATATCTTGTCCGGGGAAACGCCAAGCGATTTGCAAGGACAGACGGGCATTAGCAATCTCGAACAGTCGGTAAAAAATCGGATCAATAGTTTCTTGCAGCACGGCAAGGTGACGCATGTGTATACGACTGAAAAGATTGTACAGTGAAATGGATGGAAGAAAAGAGGTGTATCGTGCAGCATGTCGGACATATTATCGCAATCTGAGATTGATGCTTTGCTATCGGCGATTTCCACCGGTGAAATGGATGCGGAAGAATTAAAGAAGGAAGAAAAAGAGAAAAGAGTACGTGTTTATGATTTTAAACGAGCACTCCGATTCTCAAAAGATCAAATCAGGAGTCTGACACGTATTTACGAGAATTATGCGCGTCTATTGACCTCTTATTTTTCAGCTCAATTGCGTACATATGTACAAATAACGGTGGCATCAGTTGATCAATTGCCTTATGAAGAGTTCATCCGCTCAATACCGAGCATTACCATTTTAAATATCGTTGAAGCTCCACCGCTTGACGGGCGTCTGATCATTGAGATTAATCCCAATGTCGCCTATGCGATGCTCGATCGGCTGCTTGGCGGCGCGGGCACCAGCATGAATAAAATCGAGAATTTAACAGAAATCGAAACAACACTGATGAGGCGGCTGTTTGAACGCTCATTAGGCGCTCTAAAGGAAGCCTGGTCGTCCGTCGCCGATGTTAAGCCGAAAATGCTGGAGTTTGAGACCAATCCCCAGTTTTTACAATTGGTATCGCCTAATGAAACCGTCATTGTCATTTCGCTCTCGACGATGATTGGCAAGTCCAGCGGCATGATCAATCTCTGTCTTCCTCATGTTGTCTTAGAGCCGGTGATTCAGAAATTGTCGATGCATTATTGGATGAATGAAAAGAAATATGACGCAACAAAAAAAAAAATATGCTGTTCTGCGCAGCAATGTCGAGAACTCAGAACTCAATTGTTGAGGTTAAAGCGAAATTAGGTGACTCGCGGATTACAATACAAGAGTTATTGAATCTGGATGTTGGTGATGTGATTAAATTACGAGAGCATGTGGGCGATCCCATTGTTATCGATGTCGGCGGTTATCCGAAATTTCTCGCCCAGCCGGGAAAAAGGCACCGACAAATGGCGGTTCAAATCATAAAACCAATTTCGGAGAAGGGTGATATCGATGAGTAGCGGAAAGCTCACACAAGAAGAAATTGATGCTTTATTAGGACATCATTCGGCGGAAGAAGAGAAACCCGCGGATGCTGCAGCCGGCAAAGCTCTAGAAAACAGGTGGCGCCGGCGGAACCGGTTCAGTCCGGACTGGACGTCCCTCCTGAAGCGGATGCCGAAGCGCCTGATATCAGGAATTATTTATCCGAGCTGGAAGAAGACGTGCTCGGGGAGATTGGCAATATTTCATTCGGAAGTGCCGCCACAGCGCTGTCAACGATTTTAAACCAAAAGGTGGATATTACGACGCCGAAAGTTGAACTTGTCAATAGAGAGCATTTGGAAAATGAATTTCCTGCTCCGTACGTCTCGATTTTGGTCAATTATACGGAAGGTTTTCGCGGCTCATGCATGCTTGTCATTAAAATGACCGATGCCAGCGTCATTGCCAGTTTGATGATGGGGGGGAGACGGCAAAAATCCTTCTGCTGAAATCGGCGAAATGGAAATGAGCGCCGTGCAAGAAGCGATGAATCAGATGATGGGCTCCTCTTCAACAGCCATGTCGACCGTATTCAATCGCAAAATTGATATTTCGCCTCCTAAACTGACGATCATGGATGTCAAATCAAATACCGGCACCGATTATATTCCCGATGAAGACTTTATGTTTAAAATTTCCTTTCGTCTCAGAATCGGTGATTTAGTCGATTCAAATATTATGCAGCTGATGCCGATTGATTTTGCCAAAGAACTCGTTAACCTTCTTCTGAGTGAAACCGGCGGCGGGGAAATAGAGCAAACGGAGCAGGAAAAAGTGCTGCATGAGGCCGGCAAATCGGCGGTTCAGCAAGCAGTAGCCGCCGATTTGGCGGAAAAAGAACCTCCGGCGCCTTTAGATGCCGTTTATCGCCGGCATGCTTCTCATGCCGCCGGCGGCGGACAGCGGCCGCCGCCGCCGGCTAAGCCGACAAATGTGGTGGATGAGAAAAAAACGTCCATCCTGCCGAATTTTCGACATTTACAGATGACAATGAGCCTCCAGCGGTTCCGCAAAATATCGATTTGCTAATGGATATTCCGCTCGATGTCAGCGTTGAGCTTGGACGGACAAAAAAAAGACGGTAAAAGAAGTGCTTGATTTGAGTCCGGGTTCAATTATTGAACTTGATAAACTGGCCGGGGAAGCGATCGATATTTTAGTCAACCAAAAATACATTGCAAAAGGGGAAGTTGTTGTCGTCGACGAAAATTTCGGCATCAGAATCACGGAAATTATCAATCATCGTGATCGGCTGCAGCATTTATAGTTGAACGTCTTTTAATGAAAGAAAAGCAGAAAAAATTTGGAGGGATAGAGATGGCAGAACGTATACTCGTTGTGGATGACGCTGCTTTTATGAGAATGATGTTGAAAGATATTTTGAAAAAAAAAAAAACGGTTACGAGGTTGTCGGCGAAGGAGCGGACGGTGCGGAAGCCGTCAGCAAATTCGATGAACTCAGACCGGATCTGGTCACGCTGGATATCACGATGCCGGAAATGGACGGTATTGAGGCCTTGAAAAAAATCAAAACGATTGATCCTTCGGCAAAGGTGATTATGTGCTCGGCAATGGGGCAGCAGGCGATGGTGATTGACGCGATTCAAGCCGGAGCAAAAGACTTTATTGTCAAGCCATTCCAGGCGGATCGAGTGATCGAAGCAATTAAGAAGACATTGGGATAAGGGTTAGATAAGAAGAAGGTGGCAAGTGTGGTAAGAAAATGGCTGCTGGCCGGACTCGTCGTTTTGACTTTTATAATAGGGCCGGTTGTTCAGGCGGAAGCGGCGAGTTCGGATAACGGAACGGTCGCCGATACGTACAAAAGCAAAACGCATGACGTGAAAGTCAGCAAGAATACGAAAAAAGAACAGCAAATCGCACCGGCCGCAGGAGATTCGAATCTTTTTGTGATTTTTTTAAAGCTGATCGGGGCTTTAGCACTCGTTTTGGCACTCATCTATTTTTTATATCGTTTTGTGGCCAAGCGGACAAAACACTTTCAAGAAGACGGGTCAATCAAGAACCTGGGCGGTGTGTCGGTCGGTGCCAATCGGTCGGTGCAGCTTGTTGTTCGGGTCGGAAAGGAAGTGCTTGTGGTTGGCGTCGGCGAATCGGTGCAGCTGTTGAAAGAAATTCAGGATCCGGAAGCACTTGAGGCCCTTCTAAAGCAGGAAGAGCGTCCCGATCCGCTGCAGGAGAACGTAAAAAAAGCGCTGCGCTGGACGGTTAAGAAGACAATGCATAACAATGGAAAGGAAGCGCCGGCTCCGTTCAAATCGCTGCTTAGCGGCAAGCTGGCACAGTTAAAGAAGGAACGCACAGAAAAAATAGAGAAAGCGGTGCGGGGAGGTGGCGATCATGAGTAGTATTGTACCGGGGATTCATTCGAGCTTGTTAACCAATCAGCCGCAAGATGTTTCAACAACGCTGCAGCTGCTGCTCGTTTTAACTGTTCTGTCGCTCGCACCGGCTATTCTTATACTGATGACCTCCTTCACTCGGATCATCATTGTTCTGTCATTTGTCAGAACATCGCTGTCGACACAGCAAATGCCGCCCACCAAGTACTCATCGGACTCGCGCTCTTTTTGACCTTTTTTATTATGTCGCCGGTTTACTCGCAGGCTAATCACGATGCGCTTCAGCCCTATTTAAAAGGTAAAATCACGCAGCATCAGGCTATTAAAAAGGCGGAAGCTCCTTTTAAAGTTTTTATGGCCAAGCAAACGAGAGAGAAGGATTTGGATCTTTTTATGGAGTACGGCAAATATAAAATGCCGAAGAAAATCACGGCTATTCCGATGACGGCGCTCGTTCCGGCTTTTACGATCAGTGAACTGAAAACAGCGTTCCAAATGGGGTTCATGATTTTCATCCCTTTTCTTGTTATCGATATGGTGGTGGCCAGTATCCTTATGGCGATGGGGATGATGATGCTACCGCCAGTGATGATTTCTCTGCCGTTTAAAATTTTACTTTTTATCATGGTTGACGGTTGGTATTTAATTGTTAAATCATTGCTTGTGAGTTTCTAGAGGGGGAGAATAATGAGTGCCGAAAGGTTTTATCGATTGCTGATCAAAGTGTCATGACGATCATAATGGTTGCCGGACCGCTTCTGGCAATAGCGCTGGTTGTCGGATTAATCGTCAGTATTTTTCAGGCGACGACGCAAATCCAAGAGCAGACGCTCGCATTCATTCCGAAAATTGTCGCCGTGCTGTTTGCCCTTATTTTGTTTGGACCCTGGATGCTATCAAAAATGCTGACATTTACCGAAACCATTTTTGCTAATCTGAACCATTTTATCGGATAGAAGGGATTTAAATATCTAGTGGCCATTTTAAATAATCTTCCCGCCTTTTTATTAATTCTTGTCCGAATCACTAGTTTTATTGTGACGATGCCGATTTTTTCTTACCGTACGATTCCAGGGCGGGTAAAGATAGGAATTGCCGGCGCGCTTTCGATTCTCGTGGAAATCACGCTATTTAAAAATCAGCCAGTGCCGCTGAATGATGTTTACGTGCTGCTCGTTATCAAAGAAGCACTTGTTGGTCAGCATGGGTTTTGTTGCCGGACTTATCGTCTATGCAGTTCAGCTTGCGGGGGCTTACATCGATCTGCAAATGGGATTTGCGATTGCGAATACGATTAGTCCGGATAACGGGGTTTCGTCACCGATCACCGGGCAGTTTTTAAATGCGCTGACATTATTATTCTTTTTGGGAGTTGATGCCCATCACATGCTGCTGAATGGCATTCTGTACAGTTTCCGCTTAGTGCCGCTGGACAGCCTTGCCGTCCATTTATCAAGCGGGAGTACGGAACAGTATGTGATCCGCGTGTTTATGCAAATGGTTATCATTTCCTTTCAACTCGCGATGCCGATTGTCAGCTGTCTGTTTCTCGTCGACGTGGCGCTTGGGCTTGTGGCGCGTACGGTGCCGCAGGTTAACGTTTTTGTCGTCGGACTGCCGCTTAAAATGATCGTTGGTTTCGCCATCATGCTAATTGTTTTTCCAATGTTTATCAGCCTTTTCCGCGTCATTTTTGATTCAATGACCGATATTTTCAGCGGATATTTACAATTATTAGGGAGTTAATAACATGAAACCTTTGCTCCGGCCGGTTGATCTGCAGTATTTTGCAGGCGAAAAAACGGAAAGGGCAACACCAAAAAAAAGGGAAGACAGCAGAAAAAAAGGTCAGGTCGTCAAAAGTATTGATCTGAGCACGGCCATCAGTCTATTCGCTTTTTTTCTCTGTCTGATGGTCGTCGGCGGAAGCATGGGGGAAAAATTGACCGGCATGATGACCGATGTTTTTACCAATCGATTACATACAAGCCTGTCGGAGGAGAATGTCCACAGCTTGTTTGTCCATCTTGCCGTCCAGTCGGCTGAGATGCTCGCGCCTTTTTTGCTGGTGGCACTCGTTGTCGGCATAGCCGGCCAAATGCTGCAAGTCGGGTTCCTTTTTAACCCTGAAGCCATTCAGTTTAAATTGGAACGGATCGATCCTGTGAAAGGATTTAAAAGAATTTATTCATCATTGCGTGCCATTGTCGAATTTTTGAAGTCGATCCTGAAGATTGTGATCATCGGTACGATCACTTTTGCCGTTCTCTGGTTAAACCGCGAAAATATTCTGGCAACAGTCAATAAATCACTGGGAGACGGCCTGTATACGATGGCAAAAGTGGTGCTGACGATGGGATTATCCGCCGCCATCGGCCTCACTATTCTCGCGCTGCTGGATTATTTGTACCAAAAATATGATTACGAAAAAAAAATATGCGGATGTCAAAGCAGGATATTAAAGACGAGTTTAAAAACACGGAAGGCGATCCTTTGATTCGATCAAAGGTACGGGAACGGCAAAGGCAAATGGCGATGAAGCGCATGATGCAGGAACTTCCGAAAGCGGATGTCGTCATCACCAACCCGACTCATTTTGCGGTGGCCTTAAGATATGAGGCGAGCGAAATGAGCGCGCCGAAAGTTGTGGCCAAAGGCGCGGGTTATCTGGCGTTAAAGATTAAGGAGATTGCCAGAAAACGATATCGTGATTGTCGAAAAAAAGCCGCTGGCGCGCGCGCTCTATCATCAACTGGAAATCGGCGATATCGTCCCGGAGACTTTCTTCAAGGCGGTAGCCGAAATTTTAGCTTATGTTTACCGTATCAAAGGCAAAGCATGAGTGTCTAGGAGGAGAATTATGAAGTATCGCGATCTAATTGTGATTTTCGGTGTCATCTTGATTGTGATGATGCTGATCATCCCGCTTCCAACACCTTTATTAAGCTTTCTTATCATAACGAATATCTCACTCGCGCTTATCACCCTCCTTGTGACACTGAATATTAATGAGCCTTTGCAATTTTCGGTGTTTCCATCGCTGCTGCTCTTGATGACACTGTTCCGGCTCGGATTGAATGTGTCAACCACTCGCCTCATTCTTAGCAAAGGAGATGCCGGTCAAGTCATTTCAGCGTTCGGCGACTTTGTCATCGGCGGAAACGCCATTGTCGGTCTCGTCGTCTTTCTAATTTTAATTATTATTCAGTTTATTGTTATTACAAAAGGTGCCGAACGTGTCGCCGAGGTTGCTGCCCGGTTTACATTGGATGCCATGCCCGGCAAGCAAATGAGTATTGATGCCGATATGAATGCCGGGATCATCGATGATCGTGAAGCGAAAAAGCGGCGCGAGAAAATATCGCGCGAGGCGGACTTTTACGGCTCGATGGATGGGGCAAGCAAATTTGTCAAAGGCGATGCCATTGCCAGTGTGATCATTGTTGCGATCAATCTGATTGTCGGGATGATTATCGGCATGGCCCAACAAGGCCTGTCGCTGTCGGATGCTTCAAAGACATTCAGCCAATTGAGCGTCGGCGACGGCATTGTCAGCCAAATTCCCGCTTTGCTCCTTTCGACGGCCACCGGCATTGTGGTGACCCGGACCGCTTCGGAAAGCAACATGGGGAATGAAGTATCGAAACAGCTGCTCGCTTATCCGACGATGCTGATGATTGCCGGTCTGGTCGTCTTTGCCCTTGGTTTGTCGCCGATCGGTCTGATGGCGACGCTGCCGATCGCCGCGCTGCTTTTCATTGGCGGATGGATGATGCGCCGGCGCGATCATAAAGAAACGGAGGGCAGCCGGCAAGCGGAAGAAAAAGCGGCGGAAGAAAAATTCAAAAAGCAAGAAAATGTGATCAATCTGCTTCAGGTCGATCCGGTCGAATTCGAATTCGGTTATGCACTGGTGCCGCTTGCCGACAGCAGTCAGGGCGGGGATTTGCTCGATCGGATCGTCATGATCCGCCGCCAGCTGGCCTTGGAAATGGGTATTGTCCTGCCGGTTGTCCGTGTGAGAGATAATATTCAGCTTCAGCCGAACAGCTATCTGATAAAAATAAAAGGCAGCGAAGTGGCTAATGGCGAGCTCATGCTTGATCATTATTTGGCGATGAGCCCGGGCGTGGAAGATGAGTCGATCACCGGTATTGAAACGAAAGAGCCCGCTTTCGGTCTGCCTGCTCTTTGGATCGATGAAGGAACAAAAGACAGAGCAGAAATGGCCGGTTACACGGTCGTTGATCCGCCTTCTGTCGTTTCGACACACCTTACGGAAGTGCTGCGCAGGCATGCATATGAACTAGTAGGGCGCCAGGAAGTTAAACAACTGGTCGATCATTTAAAAGAACGCTATCCGGCTCTCGTTGAAGCCGTCACGCCGGATCCTTTAAGTTTGGGCGATATTCAGAAAGTGCTGGTTAATTTATTGAAGGAAAAGTTATCCATTCGGAACTTGCCCGTCATTTTTGAAGGACTTGCCGATTATGGGCAGCTGACGAAGGACAGCGGTCTATTGACTGAATATATCCGCCAGGCTTTATCGCGGCAGATTACCGAACAATTTACTCATGCAGGAGAGGCGCTGAAGGTGCTAACGCTCAGTCCGGCTTTAGAGCGTAAAATCTCGGACTCTGTGCAAAAAACGGAACATGGCAGTTTTTTGGCGCTGGATACCGAAACCACCACACACTTCCTGGAAAATATCTCAAACTATGTAGAGAGATGGACGGACGGACATGGATGCCGATCCGGTGATCCTCTGTTCACCAACGATTCGGATGTATGTCCGCCAATTAACCGAACGTTATTTTCCGAATGTGGCCGTCTTGTCCTATAATGAGCTTGAAACAAATGTGGAAGTTCAAAGTATCGGAGTGGTGAATGCGGCATGAAAATGAAAAGAATTGTAGCCCCGACCATGGCACAGGCAATAGAGAGAGTCAAAAAGGAACTGGGATCGAACGCTGTCATTTTTCAAACAAAAAAAAGTGAAAAAGGGACGGTTCTTTAATTGGCTAAAAAAAGAAAATATTGAAGTGCTGGCTGCCGTCGATCCGGAACCCGTTCCTAGTTTTCCTGTAAACCGGCCGCCCGAAGTGCCGGACAGGCCATTTAAAAGAGCGACTTTCTTGCAGCGTACATCGGAACAGTCTGTTTCTTTTTAATAGGGAACCCCACCGGTTATCGATCAGCCGCCGATGATTGAATCCGCGATCAGGCGGTTACGTGCTCAAGGGCTGGATGAACACCATGTAGAGGCTTCTTTGAAAATGCTGATCAAAAAATGGTATCAGAGTGATGAAAAACTGACACCGGCAGAGATCCGGCAAATTTTGAAGGAACAGCTGGTTAAATCGCTGAATCCGAACCGGTTTCAAAGCGAAATCATTCAGAAAAAATTTGTGATGCTGGTCGGGTCAACCGGAGTAGGCAAGACCACAACGCTCGCTAAACTTGCCGGACGGGCCGTGCTGGAAGAAGCCAAAAAAGTGGCATTTTTGACGGCTGATACTTTTCGGATTGCCGCTATTGATCAATTGCGCACTTATGCCGATATTTTAAATGTCCCGATAGAAGTGGCCTATTCTGCTGAAGATTTTCGCCGCCAGCTGGCCGGCCTCAAGGCTTACGACTGCGTATTCATCGATACCGCCGGGCGTAATTTTCAAGACAAGAAGTAGTATGTGGAGGAATTGAAGCAGGCTATTTATCCGGATAAACAGATAGCCGTCTATCTTGTTTTAGCGGCAACAGCTAAATATGAAGACATGGAACTGATGATGAGCCAATTTTCCGATCTGCCGATTGAACGATTCATCCTTACAAAAGTTGATGAGACTCGAACGATCGGCGCGATAATAAATATTTTGCTCAATCATCCGGACGTCGGGGTGGCTTATGCAACAAATGGACAAAATGTGCCGGACGATCTCTTTGCCCCCGATCCGCGAGAACTCGCCCGTCGGCTGCTAGGTGATACGGACTATGAATGATCAGGCTGAAGTACTCAGACAGCGGATGCAGTCATCCGGCTCCGTTCATACAAAAGAAGCAGTCGTTCTTGGCGTCATCAGCGGGAAAGGCGGGGTGGGAAAGTCCGTTTTTTGTGTGAACTTTTCGCTCGCTCTCAGTCAATTAGGGAAAAAAAAAAAAAAAAGCTGATAGTGGATCTGGATATTGGGATGGGCAACATTGAACAATTGATGGGGATCCCGTCGTCCCGCCATATCGTCGATATGCTCACGGATCATTTTTCTATTTGGGAGGCTGTAGTGAGCGGGCCTGAAAATGTGTCATTCATCTCAGGAGGGAATGGTTTTTTAGAGCTTTTTCGGCTTGATGAGCGGCACATCGCGCGCTTTTTGCAGCAGATCGGGCAATTTAAGAACAGCTATGATTTTATTATTTTTGACTTTGGTGCCGGCTTGTCGGATGAAGCGCTCCAGTTTGTCTTAGCGGTTTCCGAAATCATTCTGCTGACAACACCTGAACCAACGGCAATGGCGGACGCTTATTCAGCCCTTAAGATGATTCACGCCGGAAATCCGGATCTGCCGTTTTCCTGCGTCATCAACCAGGCAGACAGCGTGAAAGAAGGCAAAGAGACTTGGAAAAGGCTGGCCGACGTTGCCCGGCATTTTCAGGGCGTCGATCTGCGCTGGCTTTGTGCTCTTCATAGAGAAGCGGTCATTCAATCGGTAAAAGCACAAAAACCTTACCTGCTGCTTCATCCAAAGGCGAAAATCAGCTTAGAAATGCGGCTTTTGGCCAGAACATTCATCGCGAGGCAAGGGTTCAAATCACCTGAAGCATCCTTTACTCGCTTTCTTTCACAGCTGAAAAAAAAATGGGTTAAACCGATGGGAGGAAGTAAACGGTGAATCAAATCCAAGTTCTAGTCGTTGATGATTCCGCTTTTATGAGACAAACGCTGAAAGCGATGATCGAGGAAGATCCGCTGCTTCACGTCGTGGCGACGGCGAGAAGCGGGCAAGACGCTTTGCAAAAACTGATCAGTTACCGGCCGGATGTTGTGACACTCGACATTGTGCTTACGGATAAAAGCGGATTGGAAGTACTGGACGACATTATGTCCTCCAGGCCGACGCCGACCATTATGGTCAGCGGCGCTTCAAATGACGCTGCGAGTCTGGTGATTGAAGCGATCAGCAAAGGCGCGGTCGTCGACTTATTTCCAAGCCGACCGGCGGGAACGACCGGATTGGGCGGATTCAGCAAGAACTGCAATCAAAAATCAAACAATCGGTTCATGCAAAGCTTTCTTTGCCGGATTCACCGCCTGTACCAAGGGTCACGCAGAGAAAAGGCGATCATTCATCTGCGCCGTGCCGGAATGGTCTCATCTGTATCGGCTCATCAACGGGCGGACCTAAGGCCTTGCAAGTGGTCGTGCCGATGCTTGCAAGCAATCTGCCCGCGCCGGTCGTTATTGTTCAACATATGCCGGCAAAGTTCACAAAATCGCTGGCGGACAGGCTCAATCGTCTATCATCGTTAACTGTATGCGAGGCGCAAAATGGGGAGGTGTTGCAAAAAGGGCGTGTTTACGTTGCACCAGGCGGCTGCCATATGAAAGTGAAGGATTCTAATGGCCGCTTGATTTCCGAAATTATCGATGGCTCGCCCGTTCACGGCGTTAAACCGTCGGTCGATGTGATGCTGCGTTCATTAGCTGAAGCCGGGGACGGCGGGTGCCGGTTTGTTGTTGCGATTTTGACGGGAATGGGGAGAGACGGTGCCGACGGCCTTGTTGAATTAAAGAAAAAAAGGGTCACATATGCGATTGCTGAGTCGGCGGAGACAGCGGTTGTTTTTTTTGGATGCCAAAAGCGGCGATAGAAACCGGAGAGGTGGATGAAGTCTGTTCACTTCATCATGTTGCCTCGGCCATTTGCAGTCAATTTTATCATTTGGGGAGTTGATAGTAATGGACATGAACCAATACTTAAGTGTCTTTATTGATGAAGGTCGGGAACATTTGCAGAACCTTAACGATAAAATGCTTGAATTGGAAGAAAATAGCGATGATCCGGAAGTGATTAATGAAATTTTTCGCTCGGCGCATACTTTGAAAGGCATGTCCGGTCAAATGGGATTTGAGAACATGATGAATTTGACCCACAAGATGGAAAATGTCCTCGATGCTTTACGGCATGGCAATATTCACGTTTCATCCAATATGATTGATATTTTGTTTGAAGCCATTGATCATCTGGAGGCCATGATTGATCAAATCGCACAAGGCGAGTCTGACAGCCGTGATGTGCAGGCGACCGTAGAGAAGTTAAAAGCGATTGAAAAAGGGGGGACGGCTCTTCCGCAATCATCCGAAGATCAGGCACCCGCCGCGGTCACGGCCGGAAAAAAAGAGAGCGGCCTGGCGTTTAACGACTATGATAAAATGGCGATTCAGCAGGCGGGCAGTGAACAGCTGAATGTTTTTGTTATCGAGGTGACGTTAAGGGAAGACTGCGTCCTGAAAGCCGCGCGTGCGCTGATGGTCTTTAACGCGCTTGAGAATCTCGGCGATTTAGTCAAGGCAGTGCCCGTCGTTGAAGACATCGAGCAGGAAGCCTTTGACCACCAATTTACTCTTGTTGTCGCTACTGAGAAAAAAGCGGAAGATATTGAGGCGGCGGTCATGTCCGTATCTGAAATTTCGGGCGCTGAGGTACGCCCGGTAACGGCAGAAGAAATTGAAATGGCCCATGATGAACCGTCTGCCGCGAGCAATGACAAACACACCGAGAAATCGAGTGATCAGGCCAAATCGGAGAAAAGTCCGGCCGGCCGGAATAATGGGCAGTCCGGCAAGAAACGGAAACAAGTTGTAAATAAAACGATTCGGGTCAACCTGGAAAGATTGGATCATTTAATGAATCTTTTTGAAGAAATGATTATTGATCGCAGCCGTTTGGAAAAGATTGCTGTGTCTCTTGATAACTCCGAATTGAAAGAAACATCGGATACAATTAAAAGAGTATCGGATCAGCTCCAAGAGACCATTTTAAATCTGCGGATGGAGCCGATAGAACAGGTGTTTAATAGATTTCCGAGAATGGTGCGCAGTTTATCAAAAGAACTGAATAAAAAAGTGAACCTTGTGATCCGCGGGGCCGAAACGGAAATCGACCGGGCGGTGATCGATGAAATCGGCGATCCGATCATGCACCTGATGCGCAATTCACTCGACCATGGTATTGAGCATGCCGATGAAAGAAGACGGAACGGAAAACCTGAAGAAGGCACGGTAGTTCTCGGTGCTTACCACAGCGGCAATCACGTATTTATCGAAATTGAAGACGACGGAGCCGGAATCAATCGCAAAAAGGTGTTGGCAAAAGCGATTGAAAATGGACTTGTAAAAGAGGAAGAAGCGGACCAGCTGACCGATAAAGATGTCTATCATCTCCTTTTTTTGCTTCCGGTTTCAGTACGGCCGACAAGATATCGGATATATCGGGACGCGGTGTCGGACTCGATGTCGTTGAAAGTAAAATTCACGCATTAAATGGCCATGTTTCGGTCGATTCAGCTCCTGGAAAAAGGACGAAATTTACCATTAAGCTGCCGCTCACGCTGTCGATCATCAATGCAATGATGATCCGGATCGGTAATGAATTTTACGCCGTGCCTATTTCATCAATTGTCGAAACAACGCTTGTTCGAGAGGTCAGAGTAAAGTTCATTAATCAAAGACAGGTGATGACATTTAGAGAAAAAGTCGTGCCGCTCGTCGATCTGCATGATTATTTGAAAGTGCCGGAGAGCGGGGAACAAGATCACGCCGGGCATGGAGCGATCGTGATTGTCAAACATGGTGAAAAAATGGTCGGGATGATTGCCGATGAACTGCTTGGTTATCAAGATATCGTCATCAAACCTCTTGGACAATACTTGGATAAAGTTGAAGGTTTTTCCGGAGCAACCATTCTGGGTGATGGTGAAGTGGCTTTGATACTAGACTGCCAGTCAATCGTTAATTATCAACCTGCAATATTATTACAAAAAAATCAGATTGGGGGATAATCATAATGGAAAACTTGGAAGGGGAAACGTTAAAAGTTATTTTATTCAAATTGGGGAATGAAACATACGGCGTGCCGATCGATCAAGTGATCTCGATTGAGCGCGTGCAGTCGCTCACGCGCGTGCCTAATGTCGCTGATTTTGTTGTTGCGGGAATTATGAATCTGCGCGGTCTGATTGTTCCGGTTCTCGACATGCGCAGACGTTTTAACATGGGAGTCGTCGAACAATCGAAAGACAGCCGGATCATTATTGTTGAAATGGAAGAGATGACGGTTGGGCTGATGGTTGACGCGGCAAAAGAAGTGCTGGATATTTCGAAGGGAAACATCGAACAGACACCGGATATTGTCGGCGGTCCGGAAGTGGAATACATCAAAGGTGTAGCGAAAATGGATAATGATGAGCTGCTCATTTTATTAAACTTGAAGCGTGTGCTTAATAATGAAGAAATTGAAGAAATGAAATCGATTGAGGTGTGATTCCCGATGCGTAAGGTAAGGGATCTGGGGTGGAAACATCTTGATTTACTTAAAGAAATCGGGAATATAGGAGCCTCTCACGCTGCAACATCCCTATCAACTATTCTGAATAAGCGGATTGAATTGAAGATTCCTTCCGTTCGGATCATCCCTTTTGCCGAGATGAATGACGTCATGCGGAACAGCCTGTCGCCGCGACTTATATTCGCGTAGATGGAGACGTCAGCGGTCACTTTTTCATGATGTTTCCTGTGCCGCTTGCGGATGCATTGGTCGGTGAATTGGTGCCGAACGGAACGGTTTTCGATCAAGGAATGGGGGCATCTGCTTTTTGCGAAATCGGCAATATATTGTGTGGATCATATTTAACAGCGCTTGCGGAATTCATGCACGTACAAATCAATCAGTCACCGCCGGTTTTGGCGATTGATATGGAATTCGCAATCCTTGGCGAAGGATTGATTGAACTATCGATTGATAATGATGCGGTGATCATGATTGATACGGTCATCATCGACAGAGAACTCCGGCATGAAATTAAAGGAGAATTCATTTTTTTGCCGGTTCCGGAATCGATGGATGTGATTTTCCATATGGCAGAAGGGGAGTCATAGCCTATGATTCATGTCGGATTATCCGAAATAAAAGTCGCTTCAAGTCCGGAATCACTCAGAACGATGGGCCTTGGTTCATGCGTCGGCGTTGTGCTCTACAATGAAGAAAAGAAAATAGCCGGCATGGCTCATGTGATGCTGCCGACATCAACGCTAGCCCGCACGGAAGACTATCCGCCCGGCAAATTTGCTGATACGGCGGTACCCGAATTGGTGAGAATCCTGACAACTCGCGGCGCTAAGCTTTCACAATTGAAAGCAAAAATGGCGGGAGGTGCGGAGATGTTTAAAGCGATCCGGCCGTCTCCGCTTGGAAGTATCGGCAAAAGAAATGTTCTCGCAGTTAAAGACCAGTTGAAACAGTTTCGCATACCGGTCGTTGCTGAAGAAACGGGGAAAAACTACGGAAGAACAATTGAATTTTACATTGAGACGGGCAAACTTTTCATCCGTGCGATCAATAAAGATGAAAAAATGATTTAGTCAATTCGGTTAGTTAGGGGGAAAAAGCATGGCGAGATCAGACAACAAAGAAATGGAATGCTGGGATCGATCGATGGAGACGCGAGCATGATAAAAATGCGGCTGATTACCTCCTTCAGCTTTATATGCCCCTTGTTAACTATCACATTCAGCGAATCAGTGCCGGTTTGCCCAAGAACGTCGAGCGCAGCGAATTGAAAAGCCATGGCCTCTATGGACTATATATGATGCGCTGGAAAAATTCGACTGTGAGCGCGATTTGAAATTCGATACATATGCGTCTTTTCGCATTCGCGGTGCGATATTGGATGGACTTCGAAAGGAAGACTGGATGCCGCGTTCGGTTCGGGAAAAAATAAAGAAAATCGAAGCGGCTGCAGAAAAAATTGAACAGGAAAAAATGAGAACGGCGACAATTGAGGAAGTGGCGGCGGCCAGTGGGATGCCGGTCGAAGAGGTTGGCAAAATCATGTCGGAAAGCTTGTTTGCGAGTCTTGTCTCGCTGGACGACGATCAAAAAACGTGAATGCCGGCGAACGCAGCGCTAGCGTCATTGAAGACAAAGTGACCGTTTTGCCTGAAGAACAGGTGATAAAGGAAGAAAACCATCATCTGCTGGCGAGCCAAATTGCACAATTGAAGCATAACGAACGGCTTGTGATTACCCTTTTTTACTATGAGGGACTGACGCTTACGGAAATCGGGCATGTTCTCGGCCTGTCGACATCGCGTATTTCCCAGATACACAGCAAGGCGCTCTTTAAACTGCGCAAATACTTAAAAAGCAAGATGGAAAGTTAGTCCAACTAGAATGTGAGGTGACAAGGGTGATAACACTTTGGGTAATAGGTAGTTTAATCTTGCATTTATTGACTTTTTATATTATTATTCATCTTTTTTTCAGCGGCTGGGCAGCGTGCAGAAAGTTGACCGCGATCAAATTATCCAGGATATCGAAGAAGTCTTTACCGCTTATTTAACTGATATTCAAGAAGAAAATAACCGACTGGCAGACGAATTGAAGGCACTTTCCGGCTCGGACCGGAGCACCCGCCCTGCGGGCGCCGAAGAGGGGAAATCGATCGTCCAGTCACCGGATCATCATCTTGAAAAATTGAAGCGCGAAAACGTCATTGACAAAAAAAATCAAATGCTCTCGAAAAAAGCGGCGCCCGTTAAGTCTAAAACGAGCGGCGGCAATCCTAGGGAGACTGAAAAACAAAACATGGAAAAGACATGGATGCCGCCGGTCGATGATGATGTGCAGGATACTTTTGAAGAGTCGCTCTTGTCCAAAGCGGTTAAACTTCAAAAAAAGGGGTATAATGTCACTGAGATCGCGAAAACACTTGATCGAGGCAAAGGCGAAATTGAGCTTTTATTAAAATTTAACGAGAAAGTGACGCACTAATCTTGTCAACCCATTAGGTTTATGGTATATTAACCGATGGTGTCAATCACTCACGTTTGCTGATTTGTGCGCGGGTGCTGAATTTTCAGCTGTGCATGAAAATGACGCGGCGGCGGAACAAAACCAATAGGAGGAAATTTAAATGGCAGTTATTTCAATGAAACAATTACTGGAATCTGGCGTGCACTTTGGTCATCAAACACGTCGCTGGAATCCAAAAATGAAACCCTACATTTTTACCGAAAGAAACGGCATTTATATTATTGACTTGCAAAAAACGGTAAAAAAAGTGGAAGAAGCTTATCAGTTTGTCAGAAACATTGCGGCAGACGGCGGGAAAATCCTGTTTGTCGGCACCAAAAAAAAAGCTCAAGATTCAGTGAAGGCAGAAGCTGAACGTTCGGGACAGTACTATGTCAACCAACGCTGGCTGGGCGGTACGCTCACTAACTTTGAAACAATCAGAAAACGGATTAACCGTTTGAAACAAATTGAAAAAATGCAAGAAGACGGCACATTTGATGTTCTTCCGAAAAAAGAAGTCGTCGGGCTCAAAAAAGAAAAGGATCGCCTGGAAAAATTCCTTGGCGGTATTAAAGATATGGAAAGCCTGCCTCAAGCATTGTTCGTCATTGATCCCCCAAGGAAAAAGAATGCGATCGCTGAAGCACGCAAATTAAATATTCCGATCATCGCGATCGTCGATACGAACTGCGACCCTGATGAAGTAGATGTCTTGATTCCGGGCAATGACGATGCGATCCGCGCCGTCAAACTGCTGACCGGCAAAATGGCGGATGCTGTTCTCGAAGCCAATCAAGGTGAAGAAACGGAAGAAGCC
Organism: Terrilactibacillus sp. S3-3; assembly: GCA_030437565.1. Taxonomy (GTDB): domain Bacteria; phylum Bacillota; class Bacilli; order Bacillales; family Sporolactobacillaceae; genus S3-3. Next base: position 2,183,922 of record CP129291.1, on the reverse strand, counting down.
GGGGAGCCGGCTGTCCGCGAAGAACAACCTGTAAAAGCGGAATAAGAGACAGGGATTAGGGTGATAAGGGGTGTGACCCTTTATCACTTTTTTCACGAATACGGTGTTTTTTATCATTGTGTTAGAGACACGGACCGGCCTTTTAAGGATCGGCCGGGGTTTCTGAAAAATGCATAAGGAGGATGTAAAGTGGCTGCTGTAACTGCAAAATTGGTGAAAGAACTGCGTGAAAAAACGGGTGCGGGCATGATGGACTGCAAGAAAGCACTCGTGGAAACGGATGGAGATATTGAAAAGGCCATTGACGTATTAAGGAAAAAAGGCATGGCAAAGGCGGCAAAAAAAGCGGATCGCGTCGCTGCCGAAGGCTTGTCGCAAATTAAAATAAACGGCAACAAAGCCGTTGCACTCGAAGTGAATTCGGAAACTGACTTTGTCGCCAAGAATGATCAATTCAAGCAATTGATCGACACGCTTGCGGAACACTTACTGCTATCTGCGCCGGCGACGGTCGAAGAAGAAGCACTGGGACAAAAGCTGGCTGGAACGGATGAAACGGTCGGTGAACATATCAACAGTGCAATTGCCAAAATTGGTGAAAAGATTTCACTCAGAAGGTTCTCGCTGCTGGAAAAAGCTGATGACGAAGTGTTTGGCGCTTATCTCCACATGGGCGGCCGGATTGCGGCTCTAGTGAAACTTTCCGGAGCCGATCAAACGGCGGCGAAAGATATTGCCATGCATGTGGCTGCCGCGAATCCGCGTTATCTCACGCGTGAAGATGTCACGGCCGATGTCGTTGAACATGAAAAAGAAGTGCTTAAGCAACAAGCTCTAAATGAAGGCAAACCGGCCAATATTGTTGAAAAGATGATCACCGGCCGGCTCAATAAATTCTTCAAAGAAATTTGCCTAGTTGATCAACCGTTCATTAAAGATCCGGATCTGACGGTAAAAAAATATTTGGCAAATCATCATGCGGAAGCGAAAGCATTTGTCCGCTATGAAGTCGGCGAAGGGATCGAAAAGAAAGTCGAAAATTTTGCTGATGAAGTCAAAGCGCAAATGAAACAATAAAATAGAGAAATGAATGAAAGCATTAAATGAGGGCACGGAACACGTGTCCTTCTTTTAAGATGAAGAAAGAAAAAAGGAAGGTGCACGAATGTCAGAAGAGGCGAAGTATAAGCGGGTTATCCTTAAATTAAGCGGTGAAGCTTTGGCAGGAGCGAATGGATACGGCATTGATCCGAGCATTATTCAATCGATTTCCAAGCAGATCAAAGAAGTCGTTGAACTTGGCGCGTCGAGGTAGCGGTTGTTGTTGGCGCCGGGAACATCTGGCGGGGGAAAACCGGCAGTGAAATGGGCATGGATCGCGCCACTGCAGATTACATGGGCATGCTGGCAACAGTGATGAATGCTCTCGCCTTGCAAGACAGTCTGGAAAGCATCGGCGTTGAAACACGCGTGCAAACGTCGATTGAAATGCGGCAAGTGGCGGAGCCTTACATTCGCCGGCGGGCGATTCGCCATCTTGAAAAAAAACGCGTGGTGATTTTCGCAGCTGGCACCGGCAACCCGTACTTCTCAACGGATACAACAGCTGCTCTGCGGGCTGCTGAAATTGAGGCGGAAGTCATTCTCATGGCCAAAAATAATGTCGACGGTGTTTATTCGGCCGACCCTAAAGTTGATAAAAAATGCGAAAAAATATAAGGAGATTTCCTATTTACGCGTGCTAAATGAAGGCCTTCAAGTGATGGATTCCACAGCGTCGTCACTGAGCATGGACAATGATATTCCCACTTGTCGTCTTCTCAATCACTGAAAATGGCAATATCAAACGCGCTGTTCTAGGCGAAGACATTGGAACCATTGTAAAGGGGAGATAGATCATGACGGATAATATACTAAAGGATGCAAAAGAGCGTATGGAAAAAGCGATTCATGCCCTGCAGCGTGAATTGGCAACAATCCGCGCCGGAAGAGCAAATCCTTCCCTCCTGAACAAAATCACGGTTGAGTATTACGGAGCGGAGACCCCTCTAAATCAAATCGCCGGCATCACAACGCCGGAAGCAAGACTGCTGGTTGTGCAGCCCTATGATCGATCGGCGATGGGCGATATTGAAAAAGCGATCTTGAAATCCGATTTAGGTATTACGCCGACGAATGATGGAGCGGTTATTCGTATTGCCATTCCGCCGCTGACGGAAGAAAGGCGCGGAGAACTGGTCAAGTTAGTAAAGAAAATGACCGAAGAGGGCAAAGTAGCGATCAGAAACATTCGCCGCGATGCTAATGACCATATCAAAAAATTGGGGAAAAGCAATGATCTGACAAAGGATGATGAACGGGCCTTTTCAGAGGATGTGCAAAAACTGACTGATCGCTCGATCACCCATATTGATACAATTGCGTCTGAAAAAGAAAAGGAAATCATGGAAGTTTGATGATCAAACCAATAATGCCCTCTTACTATAGGGGGCTTTTTTGTTAAGTCTAACAATGGGGGAAATAGCATGCTTGAGAAGTTTTCCTTTATAAACTCGAAATCTAAGAATGATAAAGAAGCTTTTTCAACGGACGGACTGTCGCTCCCGAAGCACGTTGCCATTATCATGGACGGCAATGGAAGATGGGCTCAGCAAAGGGGCCTGCCGCGAATTGCGGGCCATCGCGAAGCTATGAAAACCGTCAAGAAGATTACGAGAGAAGCGAGCAATCTTGGGATCGGTGTTTTGACGCTGTATGCTTTTTCAACCGAAAATTGGAAGCGCCCAAGAACCGAAGTAGAATTCTTAATAATGAATTCTTCCCGAACAATTTTTGTCCTCCTACTTAGTCGAACTGAATGAAAATAATGTTCAGGTACGTGTGATGGGAAACATGGAACAAATTCCGAAGCATACTCTTCAAGCAGTAGAAAAAGCCGTTGAGAAGACAAAACACAATGACGGCATGATTTTAAACTTCGCACTGAATTATGGCGGCCGCTCTGAAATTGCCGCGGCAGCCAGGCAGATTGCACAGGATGTACAGCAGGGCAAACTGGATATCCAATCGATTGACGAAGCGATGATTTCAAATTATTTGTTCAGCAAATCGCTTCCGGATCCGGACCTTCTGATCCGGACAAGCGGTGAAATCCGTCTCAGCAATTTTATGCTGTGGCAGCTCGCTTATACGGAACTGTGGTTCACGGATGTTTATTGGCCCGATTTTTCGGAAAAGCATTTACATGAAGCGATCATTCAATTCAGCCGGCGCGGAAGGCGATTTGGCGGTGTGAGCGAAGAAGGAGCAAAACGCACATGAAACAAAGAATCATGACGGGAATTTTGGCAGGTGCGCTTTATATTGCTTTTTTGCTGATTGGCTCGGTTCCATTTGCTGTATTTATTACCGCCATTGCCGTGATCGCTTACACAGAGCTTGCCGTGATGAAAAAAAATGGCGGTCCGTTCACCGGGTGTTGTGATCGGCGCTCTTTTTGTTGCTTTGTTCGTCCTCGGCGCCTGCCTGCCCCATGCGCTTTCAGCTTTTTTATGGCTGCGGCTGCTGGCGGCTCTGTTGCTTTTACTGTTGATTTTGGTCGTTTTTTTTTTCGAAAAATCGTTTTCATATTGATCAAGCGGCCCCACCTTTTCTTTTCTGCTTTTTACATAGGCTTTGCTTTTTTCTTGCTCGTGCATTTGCGCTTTGAAGGCTTGCTGCTTGTCTTTTTCATTCAGATAGTGATTTGGTCGACCGACAGCGGCGCCTATTTTGTCGGACGAAAATGGGGAAAAACAAAACTGGCACCGCATATAAGCCCAAATAAGACCATCGAAGGGGCGATTGGCGCGATCATCGTCGCCCTCATTATTGCCTGCCTCTTTCAGCTGGTTATTCATGAACCGTTATTTTCATCGTGGTGGCTTCTTGGCGTCATAACGGTTGTGATTTCAGTTTTTGGCCAACTGGGGGATCTTGCCGAATCGGCGATCAAACGGTATTATCAGGTGAAAGATTCCGGTAAAATCTTGCCGGGCCACGGCGGATTATTTGATCGGTTTGACAGCTTGATCTTTATTCTGCCGATTCTGTATCTTATTCATGTGATTGACTAATGGAAGGATTCTGGTATGATGAGAAGAATTAGTTTACTAGGTGCCACAGGTTCCATTGGCTTGCAAACACTTGCAGTGGTTGCGGAACATCCTGATGAATTTGAAGTGACAGCGATCAGCTTTGGAGAAAATGTGGATAAAGCCGCTCCGCTAATTGACAAATTTCACCCCAAACTCGTTTCAGTAAAAAATGAAGAAGCCAAAAGGGCGGCTGCAAATGCTTCTATCTGCAAATGTTCCGATTGCTGTGGGACTGGAAGGAATGGTCGAAGTGGCCACACACCCGGACAGCGATATCCTGTTGAACGCCGTGCTGGGAAGTATCGGCCTGGAACCGACGCTCGCCGCGATTGAAGCGGGAAAAACAATCGCACTGGCCAATAAGGAAACGTTGGTTACTGCCGGGCACCTTGTCATGGAAAGAGCAAAAGCGGCTGGTGTTCAGGTGCTCCCTGTCGACAGCGAACATTCCGCTATTTTTCAGTCGCTGCAGGGGCAGGACAGGGCGGCGGTGTCGCGCCTGATTTTGACCGCTTCAGGGGGCAGTTTCCGCGATCGGAAGCGCGAGGATTTGAAAAATGTGACGGTGGCGGATGCCCTCAAACATCCCAACTGGTCGATGGGGGCCAAGATCACGATTGACTCGGCCACATTGATGAATAAGGGTCTTGAAGTGATCGAGGCACACTGGCTGTTTGACATGCCCTATGATTGCATCGACACACTGATTCATAAAGAAAGCATTGTTCATTCTCTCGTTGAATATCATGATAAAAGCGTGATTGCCCAGCTTGGTCTGCCGAGTATGCTCATCCCGATCCAGTATGCGCTCTCCTATCCGAAAAGACTTGAACTTGGACAGGCAAAAAGGTTAAACTTATGGGAAATAGGGGTTCTGCACTTCCAAAAAGTAGACAGGCGTCGTTTTAAAAGTTTATCGCTTGCTTATGAGGCAGGGCGAAGGGGCGGATCGATGCCGACCGTCCTCAATGCCGCCAATGAAGTAGCTGTTCACGCCTTTCTATCCGGCGAAATTTCTTTTCTTTCGATTGAAGAACTTGTCGAAGCGGCTCTTGAGCGGCATGATGTCATCGAATTGCCGGGCCTCGAGGCAATCAAGGAAGTGGATCGCAGGACACGCGCTTTTGTTCGCTCCCGAATAAAGGCAAACGACTAACAAAGGTGGTTAAAAAGAGTGGAAACATTTATTGTGTGTCGTGATCATTTTCGGGCTTTTGGTTTCGATTCACGAGCTGGGACATTTGGTTGTTGCCAAGCGTTCCGGTATCCTTTGCCGTGAATTTGCGATCGGGTTCGGTCCTAAATTATTTTCAATAAAAAAAGGCGAAACCGTCTATACGTTACGTTTGCTGCCAATCGGCGGTTTTGTCCGGATGGCCGGAGGCCGGAGAAGATCCGGAAATTCTCGATATCAAGCCGGGTCAGCGGATCGGATTATTTTTTAATAAAGACGGCTTTGTTGTCCGGATCATCACCAACCGCCTTGAAAAATATCCCGATGCAAAAGTGGTGACCGTTGACGCCGCCGATTTGGAAAGAAATCTGTTTATCAGCGGATATGAGGAAGAAGACGGGCCGCTCGTCCGTTATCCATTAGACCGCCAGGCGGAATATGTGGTTGATGACCAGAACTATCAAATTGCGCCGCTTGATCGGCAGTTTGCCAGCAAGCCGCTGCTTGCGCGATTTTTTACCATTTTTGCCGGGCCGTTTATGAATTTTGTGCTGGCGATTATTATTTTTATCATTTATTTCAGCATACAGGGCGTGCCGTCGGATGCGCCGCAGCTTGGAAAGCTGGTTTCGGGCAACCCGGCTGAGACAGCCGGGCTTCACCAAGGTGACAAAGTGCTCAAAATTAACGGCCAGTCGATTCATCGCTGGAATGACATTATGCTCTATGTGAACAAGCATCCGAAAGAAAAACTGGCTTTTACCATAAAACGCGGCACCGCCGTTCGCCATATTGATGTGGTCGCGGGTTCCAGAAAAGCCGGAAAAGGAAAAAGCGAAGGGTTTATCGGCGTTTATGCGCCGACCAAACATTCTTTCACGGCCTCGCTCACCGGCGGATTCACCCAGACTTACTACTGGATTGAGCAGGAAGTGATCGGTTTTAAAAAGCTTGTAACCGGAGAGGTTGGGCTGGATCAACTGGCCGGACCGGTCGGCATTTACAACGCAACCGGACAGGTTGTTGCTCAGGGCCTTTTATTGGTTCTGAACTGGGCGGCATTTTTAAGCGTCAATCTTGGTGTCGTCAATTTATTGCCGCTTCCGGCACTTGACGGCGGGCGGCTGCTGTTCATAATTGTAGAGGCGGTGCGTGGCAAGCCGGTTGATCCTCAGAGAGAAACGCTTGTTCACTTTATCGGTTTTGCTTTTTTAATGCTGATTATGATCGTCGTGACATGGAACGACATCCAAAAACTATTTCTCCATTGATAGAGAAAAATGATATATTATTTGAGACAGGTTGAGGTGCTGTTAATGAAACAGAGTCAAATGTTTATTCCAACTTTGAAAGAGGTGCCGGCCGATGCGGAATCGGCAAGCCATCAGCTTCTATTGCGCGCCGGGTTCATTCGCCAAAATGCGGCCGGCGTCTACTCTTATCTTCCGCTGGGATACAAGGTGATCAAAAAGATCGAAGCGATTATCCGCGAAGAATTGGACCGGACGGGTGTGCACAGGAACTGCTGATGCCGGCGATGCAGCCGGCTGAACTGTGGCAAAAAACCGGACGCTGGGATGTTTACGGGCCTGAACTCATGCGTTTAAAGGACCGTCATGGACGCTTTTTTGCACTGGGGGCGACCGGCGAAGAATTGATAACTAGCCTCGTTCGTGATGAACTGAATTCTTATAAAAAATTGCCGATGACCCTTTACCAAATTCAAACGAAATACCGCGATGAAAAACGCCCGCGTTTCGGATTGCTGCGCGGCAGGGAATTTATTATGAAAGATGCTTATTCGTTTCATGCGACGGAGGAAGATTTGGACAGGGAGTATCATGTTATTTACGACGCCTATAAACGCATTTTTGACCGGTGCGGTCTGAAGTATCGAGCGGTCATTGCCGATTCCGGGGCAATAGGCGGTCACGATACACATGAATTTCAAGCGCTGGCAACGATCGGCGAAGATACGATTGCCTATTCGGACAGCTCAGATTATGCGGCTAATCTCGAATGGCTGAAGTCATTCCGTCCGGCCAAAAACCTGAAGGTGAGATGCTGAAGCTTGAGAAGCAGCCTGGCAAACCGAATGCGGCTCTCGGCAGCGAAATGAAAGCGGAGTGGTTTAGAACACGCGATGATGTCGTCCTTGTCTTTCTGCGCGCCGAAGATGATGTCAATGATGTCAAAGTGAAAAATTGTTTAGCGACAGATCTAATTGAAACGCTTGACGACAAAGAAGTCGAAAAGTATCAAACGAATATTTTTCAACCGGGTGAGGGCGTTCGCGTCTTGGCAGATAATGGGCTGAAGAATATTTTGAACGGCGTTTTTTACAATGAAACGGAACAGGCCGCCTATATTCACATCAATCCGGATCGCGATTTGAAAATCGAAACCTACGCCGATCTTAGATTCATCAAAGAGGGCGATCCTTCCCCGGACGGCAAAGGGGCGATTCAATTTGCCAGGGGAATTGAAGTCGGACAAGTGTTCAAACTTGGATGCAAATATTCGGAAGCGATGAATGCGGTTTTTCTCGATCAGCAAGGCAAATCAAAACCTCTCATTATGGGGTGCTACGGCATTGGGGTTTCGCGGACGCTGTCAGCAATTTGCGAACAATATCATGATGATCGAGGGTTGATGTGGCCGCAGGGGGTAGCGCCGTTTGACATTCACCTCATTACGGTCAATCCCAAGAATGAGGAACAATTGACACTATCGGAACATCTCTATCAATCTCTTCGGAGCAAGGGATGGGATGTCCTGTGGGATGATCGAAAAGAAAGGCCCGGTGTTAAATTTGCTGAAAGTGATTTGATTGGCTGTCCGGTAAGAGTGACTGTCGGCAAGCGGGCCGCTGAAAGATACGTTGAAGTGATTGACAGGCATTCAACAGAAAAAGCGGAATGTCATGTTGATGAACTTTTTCGGACTGTGGCAGACATTATTGAATGACTGAAGAAGAGGAGGAGAGGGAGTCCACATGAATATCTGGAGCTCCCTTTTCGTTGTAACAAGAGATTATAATGAGGGGAGAGGGCGCGCTTGACAGACGCCAAGTCGAATTTATCGCGGTGGAAGATTCTGCTGAAACAAATCGAAGCCCCTGAAGAATTGGTAGAAAAATATTTTGCACACGGTGAAATTGAAAAACTAACGGTTTACAAAGAAGAGCGGCATTGGCATTTTTCCTTTGTTTTGGAAGAGACGCTCCCTTTTCACATTTTTGAATGGCTGGGGAATCAATTGTCTGCTAGTTTTCAGCATGTTGCTCCTCATGTGACTTTTTCCATCCGTTCACGTTCAAAGGCGGCGGATAAGAGCAAATTGGCCGACTATTGGCCGCTGATTGTCCGGCATATAGCTGCAGAATCACCTGCGCTTAAGAGCTGCTTAAATCAGCAGGTGCCCGATATTGAGGAAGGGCGGCTGCTCTTGACGGCGAGAAACGAGGCAGAGGCGGCGCTGATGAAACGGAAGCTCGCCGCTGTGCTCGCTCCATCTTTACAACGCTGCGGTTTCCCGCCGCTTTCAGCGGATATAAGAATGGACGCGGCAATCAAGGAGAAGGCCTACGAGACGTTCGTCAAACACCGCGCCGAAGAAGATAAGAAAAAAGTCATTCAGGCTGTTATGGAGCAAAAAGAAAGAAAAGAAAAAAAAGCACAGGCAGAGCAGGAGGAACCTGCAGGGCCGTTTAAAATCGGCTACGATATTCATGATGAGCCGGTTTCGATTGAGACCATTCAGGACGAGGAACGCAGAATAACGATCCAGGGCTACGTTTTTGATGCGGAAACAAGGGAGCTGCGGAGCGGAAGAACACTGTTATTATTTAAGATGACTGATTATACGGACTCCATACAGGTGAAGGTGTTTTCCCGCGACAAAGACGATGCCAAAATCTTGCTGGGCTTGAAAAAAGGCATGTGGGTGAAAGTACGCGGCGGCGTGCAGAACGATACATTTGTCCGCGATCTTGTCATGATCGGAAATGACATCGAGGAAATCCGTCCGGAAAGAAAAAAGGACACGGCTCCTGAAGGCGAAAAAAGAGTCGAACTTCATGCGCATACAGTCATGAGCCAAATGGATGCCGTTGTGACGGCGACAGAGCTTATTAAGCGGGCCAAGGAATGGGGACACGAAGCGATCGCGATCACCGATCATGCCGTTGCCCCCAGTCCTATCCTGAAGCTTATGCGGCCGGAAAAAAAAATACGGCGTGAAAGTGATCTACGGCGTAGAGGCCAACTTGGTTGATGACGGGGTGCCGATCGCTTACAATTTGGCCCATAGAAAATTAGAGGATGACACTTATGTCGTGTTTGATGTGGAAACGACCGGTCTGTCGGCCGTTTATAATTCAATCATTGAACTGGCCGCCGTTAAAATAAAAGACGGTGAAGTGATCGATCGTTTTGAACAGTTTGTTAACCCGCATGAGCTATTGCCGGCAAAAATTATTGAATTGACGAGTATTACCGATGAGATGATGCTCGTCGATGCTCCGGAACTGGACACTGTTTTGAAAGCCTTTAAAACTTTTACCGGAGATGCCGTTCTCGTGGCTCATAATGCCACTTTTGATATGGGATTCTTGAATAACGGCTATGAAAAATTGGGAATGCCCCAAGCGGACAACCCGGTGATCGATACACTGGAGCTTGGACGCTATCTTTATCCGGATTTAAAGAACCATAAGCTGGACACGCTTTGCAAGGCTTTTAGTATTGACTTGACGCAGCATCACCGGGCCATTTATGACACGGAAGCAACCGGCTATTTAGCCTGGAAGATGCTGAAAGATGCGAAGCAAAAAGGGTTTGTCTATCATGATCAATTGAACGACAACATGGGAAAGGGCAATATTGACAGAATCCGGCCGACGCATATTATCCTGCTCGTTAAAAATGCCGTCGGGCTGAAAAATTTGTACAAACTCATCTCTTTAGCCCACGTCAAATATTTTTACCGCGTGCCGCGGATTCCCCGTTCTCAGCTGGAAAAATACCGCGAGGGGTTAATTGTCGGCTCAGGATGCGATAAAGGTGAGCTGTTTGAAGCGATGATGCAGAAATCGGAAGAAGTCGCTGAAAAAGTCGCCAAGTTTTATGACTATATCGAAATCCAGCCGCCGGAAAATTACTTCCATCTTGTCGAAAAAGGCATTGTCAAGGATGAACTGGCATTGAAGGATGTGATGAGGAAGCTGGCGAAATTGGGTGATAAGCTAGGCAAACCGGTCGTGGCGACGGGCAATGTCCATTATCTTGATGAGCACGATCATCTCTATCGGAAGATCCTAATTGCTTCTCAAGCCGGCAACCCGCTCAATCGCCAGACACAGCCGCCTGTTCATTTTCGGACAACGGATGAAATGCTCGCCTGCATGCGTTTTCTTGGCGAAGAGAAGGCGAAAGAAGTGGTCGTGACGAATCCGCACCTGGTCGCCGAACAAATTGAAGAGGTGGCACCGGTGAAGGATAAGCTGTATACCCGGTGATTGACGGCGCTGAGGATGAAGTCAAGGAGAAGTCTTATCACGAAGCCCATCGCCGCTACGGCGAAACCCTTCCGGAGATTGTGGAGAAACGGCTTGAAAAGGAATTAAACAGTATCATTGGGCATGGATTTGCCGTGATTTACTTGATTGCTCATAAGCTGGTTAAAAAATCGCTTGTCGACGGCTATTTGGTTGGTTCGCGGGGATCGGTTGGTTCGTCACTCGTGGCAACGATGATGGATATTACGGAAGTCAACCCTTTGCCGCCGCATTATCTTTGCCCAAAATGCCATCATGTTGAATTTTTCACAGATGGATCGATTGCCTGCGGATTCGATTTGCCGGATAAAGTCTGCCCGGAATGCGGAACGGCGTATAAGAAAGACGGACACGATATTCCGTTTGAAACATTTCTTGGATTCAAAGGAGATAAAGTGCCGGATATCGACCTCAACTTCTCCGGAGACTATCAGCCGGTAGCCCACAACTACTATACGAAAGTCCTCTTTGGCGAAGACAAGGTGTTCCGCGCCGGCACAATCGGCACGATTGCGGACAAAACCGCATATGGTTATGTTAAAGGATATGAAGAAGATACGAACAGCCGCTTTAGGGCGGCCGAACGGGATCGTCTGGCGGCGGGGTGCACGGGCGCCAAACGGACAACCGGTCAGCACCCTGGGGGGATCGTTGTTGTGCCCCGTTATATGGACATTTATGATTTTACACCGGTTCAATTTCCCGCCGATGACAAAACGGCAGAGTGGAAAACGACGCATTTTGATTTCCACTCGATTCACGACAACATTTTGAAACTTGATATACTGGGACACGATGATCCGACGGTGATTCGCATGCTGCAAGATTTAAGCGGCATAGATCCGAAAACGATTCCGCCCGATGATCCGGAAGTGATGAAGATTTTCAGTTCGACGGAGTCGCTCGGCGTGACGCCGGAACAAATTCGCTGCAAAACGGGCACGCTTGGTATCCCGGAATTTGGGACGCGTTTTGTCCGCCAGATGCTCGAGGACACGAAACCGACGACATTCGCTGAACTTGTGCAGATATCCGGGCTTTCGCACGGGACTGATGTGTGGCTTGGCAATGCCCAGGAATTGATTGACAACGGCACTTGCGTTTTAAAAGATGTCATCTGCTGCCGCGACGATATCATGATCGATTTGATGCATAAAGGGCTGGAACCGTCGCATGCCTTTAAAATCATGGAATCCGTGCGGAAGGGCAAAGGGCTGAATGATGAATGGATGGAAGAAATGAAGGAAAATAACGTGCCGTCCTGGTATATTGATTCGTGCCTTAAGATTAAATACATGTTTCCAAAAGCTCATGCGACCGCCTATGTACTGATGGCGATTCGGATCGCTTATTTTAAAGTGCATCACCCGATCCTTTTTTACGCGACTTATTTCACTGTTCGAGCCGACGATTTTGATGTCGATGTCATGAAACAAGGATCTTCGGCAATAAAAATAAGCTGGAAGAAATTGAGAAAAAAGGACTCGATGCCACGCCAAAGGAAAAAAGCTTGCTGACGGTGCTTGAACTGGCTTTGGAAATGTGTGAAAGAGGCTTCCGCTTTCAGTCTGTTGATCTTTATCACTCAGATGCTACGCACTTTTTGGTTGACGGAGATTCGCTGATTCCGCCGTTTAACAGCCTTCCGGGTGTCGGGACAAATGCGGCGAAGGCGATAGCCAAAGCGCGCGAAGACGGCGAATTTCTGTCTAAGGAAGACTTGCAAAAACGAGCCAAAATCTCGAAAACGGTGCTGGAATATCTTGATGGCCAAGGTTGTTTGGAAGGTATGCCGGAAGCTAACCAGCTGTCATTATTTTAATACAGGGCATTTCTTTTCCCGCCTTCTCTTTTTAAAACAGTATTTTTTGTTAAATGTTGCCTTAAAAACACGGGTATGTTATAGTATGTGTGGAAATACTATGAATAGCTCGTGTGAAAAGAGTGGGATCCCACTCTTTCGTTTTCGAAAGGAGGCTTGACATGACGGCAAAAGTCAGAGAGATCACGGAAGAACTCATCGCCCCGATTTTATCGGATTTGGGCTTGGAACTCGTCGATGTGGCCTACGTGAAAGAAGGAAAAAACCGTTTTCTGCGTGTCTTTATCGATTCGCCGCAGGGCGTTGACTTAGATATGTGCACGGCTGTCAGCGAAAAGTTAAGTGAGGCGCTTGACAAGCATGATCCGATTAAAGAGGCCTACTTCCTTGAAGTGTCATCAGCCGGAGCGGAAAGACCGCTGAAGAAACCCGACGATTTTGAAAGGGCAGCGGGAAAAGATGTTCATGTGACAACTTATGAAACCGTAAACGGATCCAAAACCTTCGAAGGAAGACTCATAGAAGTGAATGCCGTAAGCATTACGCTTGCTGTCAAGAACAAAACGAAAGTGGAGCATGTGTCACTTCCATTTGATAAGATTGCAAGTGCACGGCTTGCGATTATTTTTAATCTTAAAATGGACTCCGTTTTAAAAAGGGGAGAAAAAGCAAATGAGCAGTGATTTGTTAGATGCAATCACAGCACTTGAAAAAGACAAAGGGATCAGCAAGGAAGTATTAATTGAAGCCCTTGAAGCGGCATTGATTTCCGCATATAAAAGGAACTTTAATCAAGCGCAAAATGTGCGGGTCGACATTAATGAAGGGCTCGGACAAATTAAAGTGTACGCCCGCAAAGAAGTCGTGGAAGAAGTTGAGGATGCCAGACTGCAAATTTCACTTGAGCAGGCCAAGAGTATAAACAATCATTTTGAACTGGGAGATACGGTGGAAATTGAAGTGACGCCGCGGAACTTTGGGCGCATTGCTGCGCAAACGGCCAAGCAGGTCGTCACCCAGAGGGTCAGGGAAGCAGAAAGAGGCGTCATCTATTCCGAATTTATCGATCGGGAAGACGACATTATGACAGGCATCGTACAGCGGCTCGATCATCGTTTTATTTATGTCGATTTAGGCCGTGTAGAGGCATTGCTGCCGCTTTCCGAACAAATGCCGAATGAGGAATATCATCCTCATGATCGGATCAAGGTCTACATTACGAAAGTTGAAAATACGACGAAAGGCCCTTCGGTGATGGTATCGCGGACGCATCCGGGTCTGTTGAAACGCTTATTTGAACTGGAAGTTCCGGAAATCTATGACGGCACTGTTGAAATTAAGTCGATTGCCCCCGTGAAGCCGGCGATCGGTCGAAAATCGCCGTCCATGCCGAAGATGAGGCCGTGGATGCAGTCGGTTCCTGTGTCGGCCAAAAAGGGGCGCGCGTGCAGACGATTGTAACGGAACTTAAGGGCGAAAAGATCGACATTGTTCGCTGGTCGGACGATCCGGTCACGTATGTGGCCAATGCTCTGAGTCCGTCAAAAGTGATTAAAGTCATTGTCCATGAAGCTGAAAAGGCAACGACCGTCATTGTGCCGGATTATCAATTGTCGCTGGCAATTGGGAAAAAAGGCCAAAACGCCCGTCTTGCCGCAAAATTAACCGGCTGGAAAATCGACATTAAAAGCGAGTCGGAAGCGGAAGAAAGCGGCCTGCTGAATGAGGAACAGGCGGATACCGCGGCCAGTGAGGGTGCAGAGACCGCTGCGCAAGAAGAAAGTGAGAATAAAGATCAAACGGAAGAAGAAAACGATCTGACAGTCGAAGCGCCGCCGCTTGGAAGCGCATCCGAGCCGGCAGATGGCGACAGTGAAACGGATGAGCCGGCGGCCGGCGAAGAAACCAAAGAACAGTAGAGGGGGCGAGCAAATTGGCGAAACAGCGAAAAGTACCGATGAGAAGGTGCATCGTTTGCCAGCAATCGATCGAAAAAAAAGCATTGTTTCGCATTGTCCGTTCACCGGAGGGGGACGTGTCTCTCGATCTTACCGGCAAAAAAAATGGCCGCGGCGCTTACTTATGCATGAACGCTTCATGTGTTCAAAAAGCAAAAGCCAAAAAAAATTCTCTCGCCCATCATTTAGGCGTACCGGTACCTGCGGCCGTTTTTGATGATATGATGGCCTACCTGGAGGAACATCATCTGTATGACGGAGAATAAGAAATGGCAATCTATTCTCGGCTTGGCCTGCCGAGCAAGAAAGATTGTCTCAGGAGAAGAAACCGTTATTAGAACATTGCAGAACAAGCAAGCGAAAGCTGTGATTATGGCACGTGACGCCTCGGGGCGCACACAAAAAACGGTGATGAACAAATGCCGTTATTACCAGGTGCCGCTTTTAACTGTAGAAAGCAGGGATTTATTGGGTGAAGCGATAGGCGAGCCGTCCCGGGTTTTGGTGGCTGTCACTGATATCGGATTTGCCGAAAAAATCGCTCTATTGTTAGATCCATCACTACGGGGGTGAATATATGAGTAAAATGCGTGTCTATGAATATGCAAAAGAGCATCAACTGACCAGCAAAGAAATCGTCCTGAAACTAAAAACACTTGGTTTTCCTGTATCCAGCCATATGGCTGTGATTGAGGATCAGGCGATTGTTAAATTAAATGAAACCTTTCAATCGAAAAAAACTGATTCAAAAAATACAGAGACGAAATCCCAAAAAAAGAATGAAGAGGTACGAGTGAACGAAACGAAAAAGAAGACGAAAGAAAGCAAAAAAAAAAACAGCAGTAAGCGATCCGGGCATGAACGGAGAAAGCCGGCCGGCAGGAACAACCGCTCGAACCCGAGAAGAAAAGGCCATGTAGCCGCGAGTCCCCACCCGAAGCAGGAAAAGAAGCTGCCGGAGAAGATCGTGATTTCCGGTACGCTGACGGTAAGCCAGCTCGCCGAAAAGCTGGGGCGCGAATCAAGTGAAATAATAAAAAAATTGATGTTTTTAGGCGTTATGGCAACCAAAAATCAAGATTTGAGCAAGGATACCATTGAACTGATTGCCGATGATTACGGAGTGAAAGTCGAAGAAGAAGTGATCGTCGATGAAGCGCAATTTGAAATGAGGGCCTCGGGATTGATGAAGAAACGGCCGTGATCAGGCCGCCTGTTGTGACCATTATGGGACATGTCGATCATGGAAAAACAACACTGCTTGATTCCATCAGGCATACTAAGGTGACGGCCGGTGAAGCAGGCGGGATTACGCAGCATATCGGCGCTTACCAGGTCACCCATCAGGGCAAGAAAATCACGTTTCTTGATACTCCCGGACACGCCGCTTTTACCACGATGCGGGCGAGGGGTGCTCAAATTACCGATATTACCGTACTGGTTGTCGCTGCCGATGACGGCGTGATGCCGCAAACGATTGAAGCGATTCACCATGCGAGAGCGGCACATGTACCGATCATCGTTGCTGTTAATAAAATCGATAAAGAGGGCGCAAACCCTGACCGTGTCATGCAGGAGCTGACCGAACAGGAACTTGTTCCCGAAGAATGGGGCGGCGACACGATTTTTGTCAAAATATCGGCTAAAAAAGGAACAGGCATTGATGATGAATTGCTGCTGAAATGATCCTGCTTGTTGCCGAAGTTGAAGAATTCAAGGCCAATCCTGAAAAGCTGGCACGGGGGTCGGTTGTCGAAGCCGAATTGGACAAAGGGCGCGGCCCGGTTGCGACACTTCTCGTCCAAAACGGTACGCTCCATGTCGGCGATCCGATCGTTGTCGGCAATAGCTACGGCCGGATTCGGGCGATGGTGAACGACGTCGGCCGGCGGGTGAAAAAAGGCGGGTCCGTCTATGCCTGTTGAAATTACCGGATTGAATAATGTGCCGAATGCCGGCGATCAGTTCATGGTGTTTGCCGATGAGAAAAAAAAAGCGCGGCAAATCGGCGAAACCCGTGCTGAACGCCAAGTACTAGCTGAACGGAAGAAGACATCGAAAGTCAGTCTCGAAGATTTGTTTGAAAAAATCAAAGAAGGCGACATCAAAGAAATTAATGTCATTATCAAGGCGGACGTTCAGGGATCTGTGGAAGCACTGGCCGGTTCGCTGCGGAAAATCGATGTGGATGGTGTGAAAATCAACATTATTCATACCGGGGTCGGCGGTATTTCCGAATCCGATATTATTTTGGCATCCGCATCGAATGCGATTATCATCGGCTTCAATGTCCGCCCGGATAATCATGCCAAGAAAGTAGCGGAAACCGAGAAGGTAGACATTCGTCTTTACCGTGTTATCTATGATGCCATTGATGAAATGGAAGCGGCGATGAAAGGGATGCTCGATCCTGAATTCAAAGAAAAGGTCATTGGACAAATTGAAGTAAGGACAACATTTAAGGTTTCCAAGATTGGGACAATTGCCGGCTGTTATGTCAATGAGGGGAAAATTTCGCGCGATGCCGGCATTCGTCTGATACGCGACGGCGTTGTCATTTACGAAGGGCATGTGGAGACACTCAAACGTTTTAAAGATGATGCCAAAGAAGTGGCTGCCGGTTATGAATGCGGTGTGACATTGGAAAACTTCAACGATATTAAGGAAGGCGACACGATGGAAGCCTTTATCATGGAGGAAGTCAAGCCGAAATGATTATAGGCGTCGTACGGTGTGATTGTATACTATACGATGCTCAGTCACTAAAAGACAAGCGTGCCGTTATTCTCAGTATCTTAAGAAGAGCGACGAACGGACACAACCTCGCAGCGAGCGAAGTCGATTTTCAAGATATGTGGCAGCGTACGGCTCTCGCGTTTGTATCGATCGGCACCTCAAAAGTACATGTTGAAAAAGAACTCAATCGCGCCTTGATGCTGATCGACAAAAGAGTGGATATCGAACGAACTGAAACCGCATATGAATGGCTGTAGAAGAGAGGTGTAACGAATGGCGAATTTGCGGGCCCATCGTGTGGGCGAGCAGATGAAAAAAGAATTGAGCGACATTATTGATCGGCGAATTAAAGATCCGAGAGTCGGCTTTGTCACGGTGACGGGAGTTGAAGTCACCGGCGATCTGCAACAGGCGGTCGTTTATATCAGCGTTCTCGGCAATGATGAACAAAAAGCGGATACACTGGCCGGTTTATCGAAAGCCAAAGGATTTATCCGCACCGAAATCGGCCGGCGCATTCGTTTGCGGAAAACGCCGGAGATAGAGTTTAAATTCGACAAATCAATTGAATATGGCAACCATATCGACGAGTTGCTTAATGAATTAAATCACAAATATGACTAAAAAAAAAAAGGCGGGCGGCTTTTGCCCGCTCTTTGCTGTGTAAAAAAGGATCATTGCCCATGCCAAATTATGAGGGAATTTTGCCATTGTATAAACCAAAAGGGCTGACTTCTCATGACTGTATTTTTAAGCTCAGAAAACTGCTGAATTTTAAAAAAATCGGCCATACCGGCACACTCGATCCGGAGGTGGACGGTGTTCTCCCCATTTGTTTGGGCAGGGCAACAAAGATTGCTCAATATCTATTGGATTATGCGAAAACATATGAAGGTGTCGTGCATTTGGGAACAGCAACGGATACCGAAGACGGCACCCCGGGTTGTTGAGCAAAAACAAGTGGTCACCCCTTTTCCCCGCAAAGCGATCGAGCGGGTGCTGAAGGCATTTACCGGTGAACTTGACCAGAAGCCTCCTATGTATTCCGCGGTCAAGGTGAACGGCCGGAAGCTGTACGAGTATGCCCGGGCGGGAATAACAGTTGACAGGCCGGTGCGCCGTATCGAGGTTTATGATATAGTTATCAATAGCAATAAAGCGTTTTTTAAAGATGATATTCCTTTTCGTGTATCGTGCAGCAAGGGCACATATGTCCGCACACTGGCCGTCGATATCGGCAAAGCGCTTGGATTCCCGGCACATTTAAAACAATTGACAAGAGTGGCGGCCGGCCCTTTTACAATAAAAGATTGTGTCTCCTTTGAGAGAATCGAACAATTGCTGCAGGAAGAGCGCTTTGAGTCATGTCTGCTGCGGCTTGAAACCGGCATCGCCCATCTTGAATCGCTGACGGTCGGCGATGATCTGGCGGAAAATGATGAATGGTGCTGTGCTCCCGATGCCGCAAAACTTTCAAAACCGCCTTTATTCCATTTATAATAAAAAAGGGGATTGTCTGGCGATCTATCGCCCGCACCCTACAAAGCAAGGGCTGATTAAACCGGAGAAAGTGCTCGTCACGAGTGAGCATTGACACCCGTCGGCCAAGCTATCAAGCTATTTAGATGAATAGAAGGTGTCTGTATTGGAAAAAATATATTTTGGAAAAGCAACCTTTTATCGAAAATGATGCCAGTGAAAAGGTGATCGCTGTGGGTTACTTTGACGGCGTGCATATCGGCCATCAAAAAGTCATCAAAACAGCGGTTGACATTGCCAGAGAAAGAGGCTTGACATCGGCGGTCATGACGTTTCATCCGCATCCGTCCGTCATTCTCAAACCTTCGGCGAAGCGGGATAATTATTTGACTCCTCCGGAAATGAAAGCCGATTTAATCGAAAAACTGGGAGTCGATCAGCTTTATCTTGTTCGTTTTTGATCGGCCGTTCAGCCGTCTCTCTCCACAAAACTTTATTGATGATTACTTGATCAAGCTGCATGCCAAGCATGTTGTCGCCGGATTTGATTTTACGTTCGGCCGGATGGCTAGAGGAAACATGGAGAATATTGATGATTACTCGCGCAGCATGTTCAGCTATTCGATCGTGCCCAAGGTGGAAATACACGGCCAAAAAGTGAGTTCCACATATATCCGTTCGCTTATTACGGAAGGGGCAGTGGAAAATGTTCCCGATTATTTAGGAAGGGCTTATGAAATCACGGGAACGGTCGTTCATGGTGACAAAAGAGGGAGGACGCTCGGTTTTCCGACAGCCAATATCGAATCCGAGGAGCCTTTTGTACTGCCGGCTCTTGGCGTATATATTGTGAAAATGAAAGTCGACGGACAGTGGCGAAGCGGTGTATGCAGCATCGGTGTGCGTCCGACATTTTACGATAAGGACGGCAAAGTGACCGTCGAAGTCCATCTTCTCCTTCGATGGCGACTTGTATGATAAACAGGTTACCGTTGCCTGGTGCAAGCGCATACGCGGTGAAGAGAAGTTTGCGAGTGTCGATGATCTTGTCAAAAGAATGCGCAAGGACAAAGAGGAAGCGGCGGATTTCTTCAAAGCAAGCGGCGGTGTCATTAAATAATATGTCCGTGATCCGGCCGCAGCCGGCGCTCTTTATTCAAGATGGTTGCTCCAAAGTCGCAGGCCGGCCGGCTTGGACAAATGATGGACTATATTTTTACATTTGACTTGAATTGCAGTCTTAATACGTGTATCATTAATAAAGTACGAGTTTATACACAAACCACCGCTCGGCGATGCGAGTCACCGACGATTGCTGGGCTGTCTGGGGATTGTAGAAAGGAAGGTGGAACAGAATGGCTTTAACGAAAGAACGCAAAAATCAATTGATTGACGAATTCAAAACCCATGATAACGACACGGGTTCACCGGAAGTTCAAATTGCTGTCCTTACGAGCAAATCAACTTATTGAATGAGCACTTGCGGACTCATAAGAAGGATCATCACTCACGTCGTGGTCTTTTGAAAATGGTCGGGAAGCGCCGCAACTTGTTGACGTATTTGCGAGGCAAAGATGTGACGCGCTACCGCGGATTAATTAATAAGCTAGGGCTACGTCGATAATAGCAGCAAAAAGCGGGAGGGTTCCCGCTTTTTTATACTTTAAGAAGGTATAAAAATGAAGGATATGCGCAATTTAGGCTTAGCCTGTGCCAAGAGGCCCCGCTTTGCCGAATTTTTTCTATTAGCGAACATTGCCTGTTTTTATTAGGACAATCCTTAATGTTTGAAAGAAAGAGGGGTTCCCAAACCTATGGAACAAACAAAGCATGTCTATACCATGGATTGGGCCGGCCGGACGCTCTCGGTTGAAATTGGCGAACTCGCTAAACAAGCGAACGGCGCGGTCTTCGTCCACTATGGCGACACGGTTGTTTTATCGACAACAACAACCGCTTCAAAAGAACCAAAAGACTTGCCTTTTTTCCCGCTGACCGTTAACTATGAAGAACGGCTTTATGCAGTCGGCAAAATTCCCGGCGGATTTATTAAAAGAGAAGGCCGGCCAAGTGAAAAAGCCATTTTGGCCAGCCGTTTGATTGACCGGCCGATTCGTCCGCTTTTTGCAGACGGTTTCCGCAATGAAGTGCAGATTGTCAGCATGGTGATGAGTGTTGACCAGGACTGCAGTTCTGAAATGGCTGCAATGCTCGGTTCATCGCTTGCCCTGTGTGTTTCCGACATCCCTTTTGAAGGGCCGATTGCCGGTGTGATCGTCGGCCGGGTAGATGGCGAATTTGTGATCAACCCAACCGTCGAGCAGTCGGAAAAAAAAAAAAGTGATTTGCACTTAACGGTTGCCGGAACAAAGGATGCCATTAACATGGTGGAAGCGGGAGCGAATGAAGTGCCCGAAGAAGTGATGCTTGATGCGATTCTATTCGGCCATGAGGCTATCAAAGAATTGGTTGCCTTCCAAGAGAAGATTGCGGCTGAGATCGGCAAAGAGAAAATGGAAGTCGAATTATTCAAGGCTGATGACGACCTCGAAAAACAAATTCGCGACATGGTCGGCGGCCGGATGAATGAAGCGATCAGAACGAAAGAAAAACTGGCTCGCGATGCGGCCATTGGGGCGGTTAATCAATCCGTCATTGATGTTTTTGAAGAACAGAACAAAGGCTCGGAAGATCCGATCAATATGGCCAAAGTCGAAGATGTTTTACATAAAATTGTAAAAGAAGAAGTTCGACGGATGATCGTTGTTGAACACATTCGCCCGGACGGCCGGCAAATCAACGAGATCAGGCCACTCTCTTCTGCGGTCGGACTATTGCCGAGAGCTCATGGATCGGGCCTTTTTACCCGCGGACAAACACAGGCACTCAGTATTTGCACGCTCGGCGCTTTGGGCGATGTCCAAATTCTTGATGGTTTGGATATGGAAGAATCAAAACGATTTATGCATCATTATAATTTTCCTCCGTTCAGCGTCGGTGAGGCGCGTCCGATGCGTTCGCCGGGACGTCGTGAGATCGGTCACGGAGCGCTTGGAGAAAGAGCACTTGAACCGATTATTCCATCAGAAAAAGAATTTCCGTACACGATCCGCTGTGTCTCCGAAGTGCTGGAATCAAACGGCTCGACATCCCAAGCCAGCATCTGCGGCAGTACGCTCGCTTTAATGGATGCCGGCGTGCCGATTAAAGCACCTGTAGCCGGAATTGCCATGGGGCTTGTGAAACACGAAGAGGACGTCGTCGTGCTGACAGATATTCAGGGTATGGAAGATGCACTCGGCGACATGGACTTTAAAGTAGCGGGAACGGAAAAAGGAGTGACGGCGCTGCAAATGGATATTAAGATTTCCGGTGTCACCAGGGAAATTCTATCCAAAGCGCTTCGTCAAGCAAAAGAGGGACGGATGACCATCCTGAAAACGATGCTGGCCACACTTTGCCGGAACCGAGAAAACACTTGTCTCCTTACGCGCCGAAGATTCTGACGATGACGATTGATCCGGACAAAATCCGCGATGTCATCGGGCCGAGCGGGAAAGTGATTAATAAAATCATTGAACAGACAAATGTAAAAATTGACATTGAACAAGATGGAACCGTCTTTATATCATCGACCAATGAAGAGATGAACAACAAGGCGAAACACATTATTGAGGACATTGTCCGTGAAGTGAAAGTCGGCGATGTTTATCTTGGAAAAGTGAAACGGATTGAAAAATTCGGCGCGTTTGTCGGTTTGTTCGGACAAAAGGACGGACTCGTTCATATCTCTGAACTCGATAACAAACGGGTGGCCAAAGTTGAGGACGTGTTAAATATCGGCGATGAGGTTTTGGTTAAAGTCATTGATATCGACAAACAGGGGCGGATTAAGCTTTCGAGAAAGCAGGCGCTGCCGGAAGCCGAACACAAGAAAGAATTTAAACCGCAAAACTAAGAGCAGGTCTCGGACCCGCTTCTTTTTATTTTGTTCAAGTCATACTCCCCGAAGTGATCCGCATACAGTGTACAAGTGGATAGAAGTCATCGCCTAAGAGGGGAGCTCTGTTTTTTCGCGCTGCCGTTCTTTTCTCCGACCTCGCTCCCGTCCGTGAATGCTCTTTCAGGCTGCCGATTCTCTGGTTTCTTTAAATGACAATTCGCAGCATCTATAAAAAAACAGCGGCCTTTCCGCTCCGCGATTGCAGAAATAAGTTGAATAAAAAGCCAAGTTTTTGCGAAAATGGTTGCAATTTGATGAAAATGCGAGATTTTACGCAAAAAAAATTGTTTGTGGAATGGGGTCGTGCTATATTAAATTTAAGAAATATGAAGGGCCGAAAAAAAGAAACAGGGGGAACTTCTGTGGTAACGAAACACATCTGTTCGAATGGCGTTCGCATTTTATTTGAAAAAATGCCGGCTGTCCGTTCCGTCACTGTCGGCATTTGGGTCGGAACGGATCGCGCTATGAAAATGAAAAAAACAACGGCATTTCTCATTTCATTGAGCACATGCTGTTCAAAGGCACGGACTCTAGGAGTGCGCGGGATATTGCCGAAGCATTTGATCGGATCGGCGGTCAAGTGAACGCTTTTACATCAAAAGAGTACACCTGTTATTATGCCAAAGTGCTCGACCATTACGCTTTGTATGCCGTCACTGTCCTCGCCGATATGCTTTTTCATTCCCGTTTTGACAAAGCGGATTTGGAAAAGGAAAAGCAGGTGGTCGGTGAAGAAATTAAGATGTACGAAGACACACCTGACGATCTTGTCCACGATCTTCTGAGCGCTGCGCGAGTTACGCCCATCATCCTTTAGGATATCCGATTCTTGGCACCGAGCGGACGCTTGACGATTTCAGCGCCGCAGACTTGAAAGAGTATATGGCGACCCACTATACATCGGATAACATCGTTGTATCTATTGCCGGCAACGTAGAAGAGCATTTCATGTCGGAAGTTGAAACGATATTTTCCGCCTACAATGTGCCGAAGAAAGAAGAAAGGCAGCCGGCACCGCTGTTTTACCCTGGGAAGATCGCCCGGAAAAAAGAAACGGAACAGGCCCATGTCTGCCTTGGATTTGAAGGCGTAACGAGCGATGACGAAGCGATGTTTCCGCTTATCGTCATGAACAACGCCTTTGGCGGCAGCATGAGCAGTAGGTTGTTTCAAGAGGTGCGGGAAGAGCGGGGCCTGGCTTATTCCATTTTCTCCTACCATACATCTTACAAAGACAGCGGCCTGCTGACGATTTACGGCGGAACCGGAGCGGGACAGATCGAGGAGCTCAGCGAAACCATTTTGGCAACGATCCAAACCCTGGTAAGGGACGGCCTGACGAAAAAAGAACTCCACGCCAGCAAAGAGCAGATTAAAGGCAGCATGATCCTTGGGCTTGAGAGCACGAACAGCCGCATGAGCCGCAATGCCAAAAATGAGCTGATTATCGGCGTGAGCGGACTATTGATGAGATGACGGAAAAGATCGATGCTGTGACACTTGACGATGTGCATGACGTCTGCGCGATGATTTTCGATAAACCTTTTTCCTGCTCAATTGTCAGCCCGACCGGTGATATGCCGGAAGCGCTTTGAGTTTCGCCGCCAGAAAACCGGTTTGCTTTTAATAAAGTATACGAAGATCTGCTAAAACTTGTTTCATTTAATTTCAAGGCTGAATGAAAGGCCGTCCGAAAAATCCGCAATGATT
The DNA here is from genome assembly GCA_030437565.1 of Terrilactibacillus sp. S3-3. Classification (GTDB taxonomy): domain Bacteria; phylum Bacillota; class Bacilli; order Bacillales; family Sporolactobacillaceae; genus S3-3. The sequence goes on along the minus strand of CP129291.1, from coordinate 2,159,344 downwards.
TTCCGGACGGCCTTTTCTTCGTCATTTTCCCCGCGCCCGTTTCACACATATGCCTATTTTTCATAGTATAAACCGAAGATAAATTGCTGCTTTTACGGCCATAGCATTCATTCACAAGAGAGATCATCACCTGCAAACATTGAGTCCCGAGCGCCCGGCACCGAGTTTTTAAAAAATCACGTGTAATGGTTTGGCTCAAAAAATCGATGCCTTCCGTTTTTGGAGCGGGGTGCACGAAGACACGTCCGGCAGGTTATAAAACGATGTCTGAGAGGGGAGAAAACAGGCAGATGTTGACAAATAAACACATTGTAATTCTTGGAGGAGACGCGAGACAAATCGAGGTTATTAATAAATTAAACGATTTGGATGCCCGCTTATCGCTCGTCGGCTTTGATCAGTTGGATCGCCATTTCAACGGTGCGTCAAAAGTGAATCTGGAAGAGGTCGCCCCGGCTGAAGTGGACAGCATTATTTTGCCCGTTAACGGTACCAACAAGGAAGGCATAGTCGATGCCATTTTCTCCAACCAAAATATCAAATTGACAAAAGAATGGCTGCAGGAGACACCTGAACATTGTGTGATCTATTCAGGCATCAGTACGGCTTATCTGGATAAAGTTTCAAAAGAAGCAGGACGAGAGGTTGTCAAGTTATTTGAGCGCGATGATGTGTCCATCTATAATTCCATCCCGACTGTTGAAGGCACGATTATGATGGTGATTCAGCATACGGACATCACCATTCATTCGGCAGATGTTGTCATTCTCGGTCTGGGCCGCACAGGTATGAGCCTTGCCCGGGCTTTTTCGGCATTGGGAGCTCACGTAAAAGTAGGAGCCCGCCGGCCTGAACATCTTGCCCGCGTGAAAGAGATGGGGCTTGTACCTTTTTACATTAAAGACTTGGCGGAGAATGTCCGTGATACGGATATATGCATCAATACGATTCCTGCCAGGGTGCTGACGAGCCAGGTTCTGTCCCATATGCCGGTCAATGCTTTTATTATTGATGTCGCCTCGCTTCCTGGAGGAACCGACTTTCGCTATGCGGAGAAACGCGGGATTAAGGCGATTATTACACCGGGTCTTCCGGGTCTGGTCGCTCCGAAAACGGCCGGCCGAATTATCGCCAATGTCATCGCTGAAATTTTGCTGGAAAAATTAGCTTCGGGAGATGAAAATAATGAGTCTTGAAGACAAACATATTGGTTTTGGCATCACCGGTTCACATTGTACGCGACAGCCAGGTTGTCCCGCAAATCGAGACTTTGCTTGACTGCGGCTGCGATGTGACAGGATTCGTGACTTATACGGTGAAAAACACAGTGACACGATTTGGCGACGGGAAAGATTGGATTAATAAAGTGGAAGATTTGACCGGCCATGAAGTGGTCGATTCCATCGTGCGCGCGGAACCCTACGGGCCGAAAAAGCCTCTTGATTGCATGATCATTGCCCCCCTTACCGGTAATTCTTTAAGCAAATTTGCCAATGCCCAAACGGATAGTCCTGTGCTGATGGCCGCGAAAGCGACGCTTCGAAATGAGCGGCCCGTCGTTCTTGGTGTGTCGACCAATGATGGACTCGGTCTCAATCTACAGAATATTGCTAAACTGATTGTCACTAAAAATATTTACTTTGTCCCGTTTGGTCAGGATGATCCGGTCAATAAGCCCAATTCCCTTGTCGGCAGGATGGAATTGCTGAAAGAAGCAGTGGAAGCAGCCATTCAAGGAAAACAGCTTCAGCCGGTGATCGTCGAAAAATTTCACAATTAATCCCAATCATCTTTCATCTTTGACGTAATATGATAAAATAGAACTGGTATTTATAAGGGAAGACTTCATTTTTTTTTTAAGTTCTCCCTTTCTTTCAATAGACAATCATCTTATAATAGTGAGAATAACAGGAATAGCAGGGAGAGATCATGGTGTTGGAGACAAAAGGATTTCACGTTGCCGTTGTCGGGGCGACCGGCGCTGTCGGCAAAAGAATGTTGGAAATGCTCGAAGATTCACCGTTTCCGGTTAAAAAATTGAGCCCGCTTTCATCGAAAAGATCAGCCGGAAAGACGGTTCAGTTTGGAGATAAAGAGTGGACAATTGAGGAAGCCGTTCCCGAATCTTTTGAAGGTGTCGATGTCGCTCTTTTCAGTGCAGGTGGTTCGGTTTCAAAACAGCTGGCACCCGAAGCAGTGAAGCGGGGCGCTGTTGTTATAGATAATACAAGCGCTTTTCGTATGGACAAAGATGTGCCTTTAGTTGTTCCGGAAGTGAATGAAAAAGAATTGTTTAATCACCACGGTATCATTGCCAATCCGAATTGCTCAACCATTCAAATGGTTGTGGCTCTCGAGCCGATCAGAAAGGCATTCGGCTTGAATCGTGTCCTTGTATCCACCTATCAAGCGGTTTCCGGCGCCGGTATTTCCGCGATGCTTGAATTAAAAAATCAGACGGCTGCCGTATTGAACGGCGAGAAAGCGGAAGCGAACATTCTTCCGGTAAAGGGAGATGCCAAACATTATCAGCTGGCTTTCAATGCGATTCCGCAGATCGATTTATTCCAGCCGAATGACTACACTTTTGAAGAAATGAAAATGATTAATGAAACAAAGAAAATCATGGATGATCAAGATTTGAAAGTTTCAGCGACCTGTGTCCGCCTGCCGGTTGAAATCAGCCACGCCGAAACGGTATACATTGAAATTGACAAAGACGGCGTTGATGCTTCGGAGATCGGAGAAAGCGCTGCTTGCTGAAGCTCCCGGCGTTGTCTTAGAGGATGATCCCGCTCATCAGATCTATCCGATGCCGATTAACGCAATCGGCAAAAAAGAAGTGTTCGTCGGCCGTGTAAGGCGCGATCCGGATGTTGAGAATGGTTTCCATCTATGGGTTGTTTCAGACAACTTGCTTAAAGGTGCGGCGTGGAACTCTGTTCAAATTGCCGAAAGCTTGCTGAAACTCGGCCTCATCATCAAGGCGTAGGAGGAAAGGGAAGAGCGCTGTGAAAATCATTGTGCAAAAGTTTGGCGGAACATCGGTACAGACAGAAGAAACGCGTCAGAGAGCTGTCGAACATATTTCGAAGGCGGTGGCGGGCGGCTATAAGGTGGTTGTCGTTGTCTCGGCAATGGGCCGTGCCGGCGCCCCGTACGCGACAGATACGCTTCTCAGCCTGATCGATTTGCCAAAAAGCTCACCTAGAGAAAGAGATATTTTGATGTCTTGCGGCGAAAACCATCTCGATGGTTGTTTTTTTTTTCGAATTTATTAAAGGCATCGGGTATCAAGGCGGAAGCGCTGACCGGGGGCCAGGCCGGGTTCCGCACAAACGACGGATTTACGAATGCCAGGATCACCGAGATGAAAGTGGAGCGCGTGCTCGAATACCTGAAAAAACTGGATGTTGTTGTTGTCGCCGGTTTTCAAGGCATAACCAAAGATGGCGACATTACGACGCTTGGACGGGGCGGAAGCGATACATCGGCCGCCGCTCTAGGGGCGGCGCTGCAGGCAGAGTGGATTGATATTTTTTACCGACGTGAACGGCGTGATGACGGCTGATCCGCGGATCGTCAGCGATGCGAGGCCGCTTTCCGTCTTGACTTACAATGAGATTTGCAACTTAGCCTATCAAGGTGCTAAAGTGATTCACCCAAGGGCGGTCGAAATTGCCATGAATGCCAAGATTCCGATCCATATCCGTTCGACACTTTCCGAAGATCTTGGCACGCTTGTCACCACGATAAAAAAGGCGGGCCATGGCCAGGATATCCAGGAACGTCCGATCACCGGCATCACCTATGTCAAGGGTGTCACGCAAATTCGAGTCAGAGCGCGAAAGGGTGAATACGATTTGCAGGCCAAAGTATTCAAAGCGATGGCTGAACAGCAAATCAGTGTGGATTTAATTAATATCAGCCCCAACGGTGCCGTCTACACCGTACCGGAAGACGCAACCGAACTTGCAGTCCGCACCCTTAATGAACTGGGCTATTCGCCTGATGTCCTGACCGGATGTGCCAAGGTTTCCGCCGTTGGCGCCGGCATGGCAGGCACTCCTGGGGTTGCGTCCAGAATCGTCAATGCCCTGACTCAGGAAGGCATCCAGATTTTGCAATCGGCCGATTCACACAGCACAATCTGGGTTCTGGTCAAACAAGAAAGAATGAATGATGCGGTCAATGCATTGCATAGAGCGTTCTATTTGGAGCAAGCAGATAACGAAATTGAAACGAATCATTTTAATAGGAGTGAAGGCGCATGGACTTTGGCAGACTATTGACAGCGATGGTCACGCCGTTTGACGAAAACGGGCAGGTAAGCCTTGAACGGACGACGGAACTTGTAAACTATTTGATCGAAAATAATACGGAAGGGATTGTTGTCGCGGGGACGACCGGTGAATCGCCGACATTGTCGCCTGACGAAAAACTCGTGCTTTTTGAACATGTTGTGAAAGCCGCTCGCGGCCGGGCGAAAGTGATTGTCGGCACCGGCAGCAATGATACCCTGAAAACAGCTGAATTTTCGAAACGGGCGGAAGCGCTTGGTGTCGACGGGATCATGGCGGTTGCCCCTTATTACAATAAACCGAATCAAGCCGGGCTGTACGAACATTTTAAAACGATCGCCGAGAGTGTCAACCTGCCGATTATTGTTTATAATATTCCGGGACGATCATCGGTCAATATTGCAGCGAAGACAATCATTGAACTCTCCAAAATTGACAATGTTGCGGGAGTCAAAGAAGCGAGCGGCAATCTTGACCAAATGGCTGAGATCATTCGCGAGACTTCCGGTGACTTTCATTTATACAGCGGCGACGACGGGCTCACGCTGCCTGTTTTGGCCATCGGCGGCCAAGGGGTCATCTCCGTTGCCTCCCATGTGATCGGACCGGACATGAAGGCGATGATTGATGCGTTTTTGAATGGCGAACATGCAAAAGCCGCCCGGATGCACTTAGCGATGCTGCCGCTGATGCGCGAGTTGTTTGCCGCGCCGAGTCCGGCGCCTGTCAAAACGCTTCTGAATGAGGCCGGCGTCGAAGTCGGCGGTTTCCGTTTGCCGATTGTGCCGCTTACGTCTGAAGAAAAGACTTCGCTTTTAGAGGTTTATCATCAATACATTCAAAATAAATGATCACAGCAGAAAAAAACGGGAAAGCCGCTATCGGGTTTTCCCGTTTTTTGCTGTAATGAACGAAATGAGGTAAATACTAGGGTAGAGGGCGGCGTTGCTTTGCTGTCGGCGGATTTCGCTGCGGGCATTTTGAAAAGTGATTTTTTTTTTTTCACTTTAAATTGTACTTTGATTTTATCTTTAGGTATAATAAAGACAATGATTAGTTCGGGTGAAACGATGACTGCTCAACTTAATAGGAGGAATGCCCATTGTCACATGTTAGAAATGATGACGTGAAGATTTATGCAATGGGCGGCGTTGGTGAAATTGGCAATAATATGACAGTCATTGAAGTGAATCATGACATTTATGTTATTGATGCGGGGCTTATGCATCCGCACGAGGATATGCTAGGAGTCGATACAGTGATTCCGGATGCCACGTATTTGATCGAGCACCGTGATCAAATCAAGGCTGTTTTTTTGACACATGGCCACTATGTGAATATCGGCGGCCTTCCATATTTGTTGAAAAAACTAAGGGCTCCTGTATACGGCACGAAGCTGACTCTCGCCCTTTTGAAAGAAAGTTTGAAGGAATCGGGAAAGGGATTTATAAGGACAGATTTGTGACGATCGATCCTGATAAAGACCTGCGATTAGGTCATCAGACGATCTCCTTCTTTCGGACAAACCATAGCGTTCCGGATTCGATTGGACTTGCTATCCATACATCTCAAGGTGCCATCGTTCATACTGGTGATTTTAAGTTTGATTATACACCCGTTGACGGCAAGAGAACGGATATAAGCAAGATATCCCGGATCGGCGACCAAGGTGTTCTCTGCTTGCTTTCCGATAGCAAACATGCTGAAATACCTGGAAAAACGCCATCGGACGCCGTTGTCGGCGATCGCTTCAGCCACATTTTTTATTATGCGAAAGGCAGAATTGTGACATCGCTCCATGCTACTAATATTCATCGCATTCAGCAGTTTATCGATGTCGCTGTGGCAAATCACCGCAAAGTTACGATTGACGGCCGTTATTTGGAACGGATCGTATCGATTGCACTGAAAGAAGGCTATCTGAAAGTTCCAAAGCACACTTTTGTTGCCTGGGACAAGACAGCAAAACTTGAAGATAAAGAATTAGCTGTTTTAACCAGTGGTCCAGATGGCGATCCCATTACACCCCTAACCCGTATCGCTAATCATTCGCACAAACGCTTGAAATTGAAAGAAAATGATTTGTTTATTTATGCGGCTTCATTGACACCAAGCAATGAGAAAACCGTGACAAAAGCCATTGACGACTTGATGAGGCGAGGTGTCGAAGTCATTTACGGGAGCGCGGTCCATGTTTCCGGACATGCTGCGGCCGACGAACTGAAGCTGATGCTCCAGCTTGTCAGGCCGGACTATTTGATACCGATTGACGGTGAATTCAAAATGCTGAAAGCCCATCAAGATATCGCCGTTTCTATGGGAATGCCGAGCCATCATGTCTTTCTGCTCGACAAAGGTGATGTTGTTGAATTTACAAACGGCGAAGCCAGGCAGACGGAAAAAGTTCCGGCCGGCCAATTACTGGTTGACGGCCTTGGCGTCGTCGGGGATGTCGGCAACATTGTTTTAAGAGATCGCCGGCTGCTCGCGCAAGACGGCACCGTCATCGTTGTTGTGACGCTTGGCCGGCAGACAAAACAAATCCTTTCCGGTCCGGAAATTATTACACGCGGATTTGTCTATGTCCGTGAATCGGAAAAATTGCTTGAAGAAGCTAATCATATTGTGTCAGAAGTGCTGTCTCAGGCTTTGATGCAGCACGTATCCGAGTGGTCATCGCTTAAAAATGGTATCAGAGATGCTTTAAGCCGTTATCTTTTCGAAAAAAAAAAACCAAACGCCGTCCAATGATACTGCCAATTATCATGGAATTTTAGAAAAAACGAGCCGGAACAAAATTCCGGCTCGTTTTTTTTTTTGGTGCGCCCGGTATGGGTGACAGCTAGGCGGTGAAAGTCCGCTGCAGGCCTTGGCAGTAGGAACTGTTAGCCAATGACGAGCTGTCCGCCGTGAGGCGGAATCTGAAGGAAGTCGGAGGCAAACTTCTGGACCGATGAACAAGAATCGCATAGTAAGGCTGGTCAGGGGCGGATAAACCTGCCAAACAAGGTGAAGTCCGATACTGCCCGAACCCCAATCAGTTTATGCGGCGGTCAGATGGAAGAAAAGTTGTCATTCTTACCCGGAGAGGTCTCGTCAGGGCGTCCGACAAGAAGGATAAATTTCCTACAGACGCAATCCGAGCACAAGTCCTAAAAGACAAGGCCTGGATGAATGGCTAGCAGTCAGCAGAGGTCATAGTAGTTTCAACCACAGTTGAAGTGAAGGACCGAACCCTAACTAAATCTGAAGAAATCGGGAGGTGGAGTCGTTGCGGAGAAAGCAGAATACATCAAAAGATGACTGCCTGCAAGAGGATAGGCTGGAAGTCGAAAGGAATGCAGGAGTGCTGAGTAACGAAAACACGGAACGATGGATGCAGAATCGTGCGCATGCACGCAAATTATGGAACCGCCGTATACGGAACCGTAAGTACGGTGGTGTGAGAGGTCGGCTAATCAATTAATGATTAGCCTCCTACTCGATACATTGTAAAAAAGAGAATCAAAAGCGGCTCTCTTTCAAATACTAAAGATACGGAAGATGAACTCGGTAAAAAAAGGAGAGACACTGCTATGCTTAATAAGCAAGATGGAAAGCAGGAGAAAGAATTGGAAACTGAAAGTCAAGAGGCTTCGGAACAAACTGCCATTTTAAATCAGATTCAAAAATTGGGGCAAACAGCAGCGCCCGAACCGACCCCTTCCAATATTCATTGCTTAACCATTGTCGGACAAATCGAAGGGCACTTGGCCCTGCCGCCTAAAAATAAAACGACTAAATATGAACACTTAATTCCGCAGCTTGTCGCAATTGAACAAAGCGAGCAAATCGAAGGCCTGATGGTAATCTTAAATACGGTTGGCGGCGATGTTGAAGCGGGGCTGGCGATTGCGGAAATGATTGCCACGCTTTCCAAGCCGACCGTCACACTTGTCCTTGGCGGGGGGGGCATTCCATCGGCGTTCCGATTGCGGTTGCTTCGAATTATTCCTTTATTGCCGAAAGTGCGACGATGACGATTCATCCCGTTCGTTTAACCGGCCTTGTGATCGGTGTGCCGCAGACATTTGAATATCTTGAAAAAATGCAGGACCGAATCACGCAATTTGTTGTGAAACACTCTAAAATTTCGGCGGATATGTATAAAGAATTAATGGTTAGCCGCGGCAATTTGGCAAGGGATATCGGGACGAACGTGATCGGTGAAGAAGCCGTCAATTTTGGGCTGATCGATGAAGTCGGCGGACTAGGCGAATCGCTGAAAAAGTTGAACGAACTGATTGAAGCAGGCAAAGATGGAAATGAGCAGGTGGTACAATGATGCTGTACACGATTTATCCACTGGAATTGGTTTTTGCTGAAGATGACGAAAAAGCGGAGGCGCAAATGACAATGGAAGTGGAAGGAGTCAAATTGATCGTTGAGGCGGCCGGAACGAATCATTATAAAAAAATCGTCAGCTGATCAGCTCTAATCCGCATGATTTCCTCGATCAGCGATTTCAGCCGGGGACAAATATCACGATGAAACCTTTGCTAAATGAATAAAATTAAGGTAAATTAGAAGAAAGACATCCTGTTAATCAGACCTGAGATGGCGGAAGGACGACGGAAGCAGCTTATTAAAGCTGCTTTATCTATTTAGAAAACCTGAGGTGTGGAAAGAATGGCTAAAAAAAAGAGAAGAAAAAAAAGCCAATTAAAGAAGGGATGGAAAGAAACATTCTTTTATGAAGTCGGCGGGCTGGTGATGTTCTCGCTGACATGCATCGGCATTGCCGGCCTCGGGGCGGTGGGCCAGGTGCTTGTTCAGGCATGCCGCTTTTTAGCCGGCGATTGGTATATGATTTTGTTTCTTTTTTCTCTCATTCTATCAATCTATTATATCGTCAAAAGAAAACAGCCCGTCTTTTTTTCAAGGCGATTGACCGGCATTTATTTATTTGTGTTTGCTTCTCCTGCTCAGCCATGTCAGATTGTTTGAAGAGCTTTCGGCCTATAATAATAAATGGGAAAATACATCGGTGATGATGAATACATTCGCCCTTTACAAGGGGCAGCTAACAGGTGCGATTGTGAATCAAGGGCTTGGCGGCGGCATGATCGGTGCCGTCGGCTTTGCCTTTTTCTATTTTTTGTTCTCAACTCAAGGCACGTTGTTCATGGCCGCTTTTTTGATTATCATTTCTTTTATCCTTATCACCGGGCGGTCGCTTAGAGACACGGCAAAGAAACTCTTAGGAGGACTGTTCAAAGTTTTTGCAAAAATAGGCGCCGGCCAAAAAAAAAGGCTGGCTGCCAGACGAAAGGTAAAAAAAGCCGCCCGCGATAAGCAGCGCGAGGAACGGGAACAGCAAAGGCGGGCGAAATTGGCGAATGAAGCGGTTGAAGCAGAGAAAAAAACGAAGAAGCGCCGATCATCCATGATTTCAATGAAACCGCCTCTGAAACGTTCAACAAGAAAACAGCGGCGATGAGCCGCATCTTGAAGGAGCGCCGCCTGCGAGTGAAAATGAGGCACCGGCGTTCACGATGGCATCGGTTGAAAATATAGATTACCAGCTGCCTTCGATTGAATTACTCAACCATCCGAAAAAAAAAAAAATGCGCAAAGCAATGAAAAGAAACATATTGCCGAAAATGTCCATACGCTGGAAAGAACGTTTGAGAGCTTCGGTGTGAGGGCAAGAGTCAAAAAAGTGCATTTAGGCCCGGCCGTCACGCGTTATGAAGTGCATCCGGACATCGGCGTGAAAGTGAGTAAGATCATCAGCCTGAGTGATGATTTGGCGCTTGCGCTCGCGGCCAAAGATATCCGGATTGAAGCGCCTATCCCCGGGAAGTCGGCCGTCGGCATTGAAGTTCCTAATCAGGAAATCGCGATGGTCGGACTGCGTGAAGTACTGGAATCGGAAAATGCCAAAAAACAGAAATCAAAACTTTCCATCGGACTTGGCCGGGACATCTCCGGAGAGCCGATTCTTGCTGATCTGAATAGAATGCCGCACCTGCTTGTGGCCGGCGCGACAGGAAGCGGGAAGAGCGTCTGTATCAACAGCATTATTACCAGCCTTTTAATGCGGACGAAACCGCACGAAGTGAAGCTGTTGATGATTGACCCGAAAATGGTTGAGTTAAATGTTTACAACGGAATACCACACCTTTTAACCCCTGTTGTCACGAATCCGGGCAAAGCGGCTCAGGCGCTGAAAAAAGTTGTCGGAGAAATGGAACGGCGCTATGAGTTATTTTCTGACAGCGGAACGCGCAATTTGGAAAGTTATAATTCTCATGTTAAAAAATATAATGAAGAAAATAACGGTGATCAGCCGCTGATGCCGTACATTGTCGTCATCATTGATGAACTTGCCGATCTGATGATGGTGGCGTCAAAAGATGTCGAAGAGACGATCACGCGCCTGGCGCAAATGGCGAGGGCAGCCGGCATCCATCTCTTATCATTGCTACACAACGGCCTTCCGTCGATGTCATTACAGGCGTCATCAAAGCCAATATTCCTTCAAGAATTGCCTTCAGTGTCTCGTCAATGATGGACTCGCGGACGATTCTGGATTCGGGAGGAGCGGAGAAACTGCTCGGCAAAGGAGATATGCTGTTTCTGCCGATTGGCGCTTCGAAACCGACCAGAATTCAAGGGGCGTTTCTCTCCGATGATGAAGTCGAAGCCGTCGTTAATTTTGTGATCGCTCAGCAAAAGGCACAGTATCGCGAGGATATGATGCCGACCGATGAGCCCGATAAAACCAGTGAAAAAGTGGATGATGAGCTTTTTGATGATGCAGTGCAATTGGTAATCGATATGCAGACGGCATCCGTATCCATGCTGCAGCGCCGGCTTCGCATCGGCTATGCGCGGGCAGCCAGATTGATTGATGCGATGGAGGAGCGGCAGATTGTCGGCCCCTATGAAGGGAGCAAGCCAAGAACGGTGCTCATATCTAAGCAGGATGACGAGGCGTCGTCCCGCCCAAGTTAGGTTGTTATTTTTCAGAAAAACCGGTGACCGGAATAGCTGGCTGGCTGCCTTGCCGCTCCCCGTTTTGCCATGAAATTTTAGCCGGCTTTGGCTGGCTAGTGTGAAGGCGATTGGGGTACAATGACAATGAAGCGGCCAGTTTTATTTGCGAAGGGGATGAAAAAAAACATGAATGAATTGAATGAGCAGGTGCAGAGGATAGGCGGTCTTGACTGCCACGTCGTTCCCACTGATAAATTCAAGACAAACACGATTTTATTACTGTTTAAATCGGATTTGGACAAACAAACGGTCACAAAGCGGGCTATTCTGTCTTATGTATTAAGAAGTGCAGCCAAAAAATACCCGACTCAGCAGCTTCTGCAGGCCCGGCTGGATAATTTGTACGGAGCCTCCTTGTCGTCCGGATTGTCGAAGCGCGGCGACCAGCATGTTGTCAGTTTTTCGTTAACCGTTGCGGGTGAACGTTTTCTTTCAGATACGTCCCCATTGCTTCATGAAGCGCTGCAGTTACTGTCGGATCTTATTTTTCACCCGCTTGCAGACGGCCGTGCTTTTGACGAGGCGACGGTTGAGCGAGAAAAGCGCGCACTGAAGCAGCGAATAGAATCGGTATTTGATGATAAAATGCGTTATGCCAGCCAAAGGCTGATTGATGAAATGTGCAAGGATGAGACCTATCATTTACATACTTACGGCTATGAAAAAGAAGTGGAAGAGGTAACGGCCGAATCACTTTATCAATATTATCTTGATTTTTTGAAAAAGGATAAAGTCGATCTTTATGTCGTCGGCGAGGTCAACGCCGAGTCCGTCTTTCGCCAAGTGAAAACCGGTTTTGTGTTTGAAGGAAGAGAAGAAGCCGTCCGGTCTCGGACGGTGGCCGGACGCGTACCGGATGAAGTACGCGTTGTGGAAGAACGGCAATCGATCAAACAAGGCAAACTGAACCTTGGTTTTCGCACAAACGTTGTCATGGGGGATAGACTGTATGACGCCTCTCAAGTTTTTAACGGTTTATTCGGCGGTTTTCCTCATTCCAAGCTGTTTATGAATGTGCGCGAGAAAGCAAGCCTTGCTTATTATGCGTCATCTAGTTATGAGAGTTATAAGGGATTCGTCATCGTGATGAGCGGCATCGAATTTTCAAACTATGATCAGGCGGTTAAAATCATTAAAGATCAGCTTCAGGCTATACAGGACGGGGACTTTACCGCCCATGAGGTGGATTTGACCAAATCTCTGCTGAAGAATGCGATTCTTGAAGCGCTGGATAACCCGCTCGCGATCATCAATATTTTATATCAGAAGGTGCTGTCAGGCGAATCGCGGTCGATTGAGGATTGGCTGAAACATATTGACAGCGTTACGAAAGAAGAGATTATCGATGTTGCCAAAAAAACGTGCTTGGATACGATCTTTTTCCTGCAGGGCGAGGCGGTGGCATGATGGAGAAACAAACAAACCTTTAAGCAGCTTGATGAAACACTTTTTTATCAGCGTTTGGCGAACGGATTGGACGTCTATATTCTTCCCAAGGCCTTCAATAAGACCTTCGCCACATTTACGACGAAATATGGATCGATCGACAACCATTTCAAGCCTCCCGGGAAGGATTGGCTGAAAGTGCCGGATGGTATCGCCCATTTTCTTGAACATAAAATGTTTGAAATGCCGGACGGCTCGGATGTTTTCCAGCAGTTTGGCGAACAGGGGGCGCAGGCCAACGCCTTTACGTCTTTCAATCGAACGGCCTACTTATTTTCAACGACATCGCAAGTTGAACAAAATCTGGAAACTTTGCTTGATTTTGTACAGACACCGGCTTGGACGGACAAGAGTGTTGAAAAGGAAAAAGGGATTATCGGCCAGGAAATCCGGATGTATGATGATGATCCGGACTGGCGCGTCTACTATGGATTGATTGCCAATATGTATGAGAAGCATCCGATAAAATTGATATTGCCGGGACTGTGGAATCGATCGCCCGCATTACGAAAGAGCTGCTGTTCGATTGTTATCATACGTTCTACCATCCGAGCAATATGCTGCTGTTCATTACCGGGCCCGTTGATCCGGAGAAAATTTTAGCACTTGTCGAAAAAAATCAAGAACCAAAAGGTTATAAGAGCGAGCAGCCGATCGAACGCCGCTACCCTGAGGAGAGTCCTGCTGCGGCGAAAAAATCGTCGCGGATTCAAATGGCGGTGCAAACACCGAAATGTTTGATTGGTTTTAAAGAAGGTCATACCGGCCGGTCAGGGAAGGCGCTCATGGCCCATGAGCTCACCGTCAGGCTTTTGCTTGAACTGATGTTTGGCCGCGGAACGGAGAACTACCAGATGCTAATTGCCGAAGGATTGATCGATGAAAGTTTTTCATTTGATTATACCGAAGAAGCGGCATTCGGCTTTTCGATCATCGGCGGCAATACAAAAGAACCTGATGATCACGTTAATTGACCGGCTTCAGCAAATGATCAACGCTTTTAAAAATGAGCCGATCAATGAAGCCGCATTTGAAAGGGCGAGAAAGAAGCGGATCGGCACCATCTTGCGGGCATTTAATTCTTTGGAATTTATCGCCAATCAGTTTACCCGCTATCGATTCAATCAGATGGATCTGTTTCGCTTGATACCGGTTCTTGAGAGCCTGACGACGCAAGATTTTACTGAAACACTGCGAGAACACTTTGACGAAAAGGGATTGACATCTTGTGCGATCCAAAAAAAGTAAAGTAACTAGGTGATAGTTCGTGAAAACAGCTTTAATTACGGGTGCGAGCGGCGGTATCGGTCAGGCGACGGCCAGAAAACTGGCCAGTGCCGGCTGGTCGCTCTACCTTCACTTCAATTCGGATAAAGAAGGCATTCACCATTTAACGGAAGAACTGGCTTCGCTTTATCCTGAGCAGACATTTATTAGTATTCAGGCCGATCTGTCGGCTTCGTCCGGCCCGGAAACGCTGCTTGATCAAATCAAGATTCCGATCGACAGCATTGTCTATAATTGCGGGAAAAGCCAGGTAGGTCTTTTCCAAGAGGTAAAAAAACAAACCTTGGATGCCTTTATCCAACTGCATCTGACAAGTTTATTTACGATTGTTCAACAATTGATGACTTATATGATCCACGAAAAAAAAGGGAAAATCGTGGTTATTTCATCTATATGGGGGACGAGCGGCGCTTCGATGGAAGTGCTGTATTCAATGGTCAAGGGCGGACAAAATACGTTTGTCAAAGCCTTGGCACAAGAGGTGGCGCCGAGCGGCATTTCTGTTAATGCGGTCGCCCCCGGAGCCGTGGACACACAAATGATGGCCGAGTTCGGCAAGGAAGATCTGGATTTTATAAAAGAGGCCATTCCGATGGGCAGGCTGGCTCGTCCGGATGAAATTGCTGCTCTTGTTAATTATTTGCTGACGCCGGAAGCGGATTATATCAATGGACAGGTCATCTCCATCAATGGGGCCTGGAGATGCTGAGACCCGAGGAAAAGCTTTATTCTGCCGCTTTTTCAGATCCCGATCCTTCCTGTCACTTTAAGGCTTGAAGGAAGACTGATTTTTGTGCATATTTTTTTCATAATGCGACAAGCTAAGAGTGAACGATAATTCAAAGGAGGGTATCCAATGTCTGTTTTGGATAACTGGGATCAATGGAAAGGCTTTTTGGCTGATCGGATGGATCAAGCAAAAGGAGCGGGAATCAGTCAGAACATGATTACCAGTTTTGCTGCCAAGGTTGGCGATTATTTAGCTGATAACGTTGATCCAAAAAATGAACAAGAACGCGTTTTATCTGATTTGTGGAACGTTGCCGATGAGAATGAGCAGCACACGATCGCCAATTTAATGGTTAAATTGGTTGATAACAAAAGCGGGATACAATAACAAACGAAATATGCAAAAGGGGATGCCGCTAGGTATTCCCTTTTTGCAAAAGGATATCGTTTTGTCGAATTATGTTAAAATGGGGTACGTGAGAAAGGTATTCGGGACTTTGATTGTAAAATTTTATTCTTGAAAGCTGCTATCATTTATTATACATTTAATACGGTGTGTCTTTTAAGGGGGAACTCGGTTGGGCAGCGAAAAAGAATGGTATTTGGAATATGAAATACATAGAAACAGACCGGGATTGCTGGGGGATGTCTCTTCGCTTTTAGGCATGCTTGGCATCAACATCATGACGATCAACGGTGTTGATAATGAACGGAGAGGGCTGCTCGTGTCCACTCATGATGATTCTCAGATCAAGCGGTTTCTTGCGATAGTGAAGACGATGGACAATATTAATGTCACGAAATTACGTGAGCCGAAATTGAGTGATCGACTGGCCGTACGCCACGGCCGTTACATTGAGAGAGACGCCGACGATAAGAAGACGTTTCGCTTTGTCCGCGATGAGATCGGTTTGCTTGTTGATTTTATGGCCGAACTTTTTAAGCAAGAGGGACATCGTTTAATTGGTATTCGCGGTATGCCGCGTGTCGGTAAATCAGAATCGATTATTGCCGCAAGCGTTTCCGCCAATAAGCGATGGGTTTTCGTTTCTTCGACGCTTTTAAAGCAGACGGTTCGGAGCCAGCTTTCAGACGATGAGTTCTCCGGCGATCATATTTTTGTCATTGACGGGGTTGTATCCACGAAGCGCGCCGGCGACAGCCATTGGGAGCTGGTTCGGCAAATGATGCAAATGCCGGTCACAAAAGTCGTTGAACACCCTGACGTATTTGTTCAAGGGACCGAATACTGTCTAGAGGACTTTGACTATCTGCTCGAGCTTCGCAATCACCGGGATGAAAAAATAACGTATGAAGAAAGTGACCTTAATTCCGGTTTTTCCAATTTCGATTTTAACTAATATTGGCAGGTGTTTATAATTGAGTGAACTAGGTCAAACGTTACGAGAAGCGCGCGAGGCCAAGGGCTTGTCTCTGGATGATCTCAAGAGATAACGAAAATTCAGAAGCGCTATCTTTCTGCGATTGAAGAAGGGGACTATGCGCAACTTCCCGGCGAGTTTTACACGAGAGCGTTTATCAAAAATTATGCGGAAGCGGTTGACCTCGATTCCGCGGCCATTTTTGAAGAATTCGCCTCTGAAATTCCAAAAGCCCGCCAAGAAACAGTCGATTTTCATCCGCTGCCGCCCCGTGCCGAGCGGATTAGGCCAAAAGCCGGGAAACGCTCATCGACAAATTGGTCTTCACTTTTAACCAAAATAGCTGTCGTTGTGCTTATTTTGGCCGTGCTGTTTATTATCTGGGTAAGTGCCGCACATTTCTTTGCCAAGAAATCCGATACGTCTTCCCAAGGAAGTACGGAAAGTACGAATGTGGCATACAAAAAGAGCAGCGACAAGCCAAAACAAGTGAAATCCGATACGTCTTCTTCAAAGAAGAAAGCCCAAACCCAGAAAAAGACTGAGAAAAAACAACCTGTTAAACAGTCGCTGAAACTTGTTCAAACGCAGGGAAATATCTCCTCTTATACGTTGTCCAAAACGAAAAAATTTGTTGTGGATATTTCAGCGAAAAAAGGACAGCAAACATGGGTGAGCGCGACGGACAGCGCAACCGGCAAAAAACTGGCATACGGATTGGCCTCGGCCGCACAGAAGAAAACGTTCCATTTTGATGCTTCAGGTGTATCGACACTTAGTCTGAATATCGGCAGTGTTCCAAACACGATTCTTAAAATCAACGGAAAGACATTTAAATTTCCAAGCCAGACGGTCACCCAAAAGATCAACATCGCGTTTAAGAAATAAGGGGAAACACCAAGAGAGAGTCAGCCGCTTCGGTGACTCTCTTCTTTTGCTGCCTGTGGTGTTTTTCATTAAATTGATAAAATAATTTTGAAATCATGGAGGATTTTTTGATGAACATCGCTAATAAGTTAACTGTATCCAGAATGATCATGATCCCCGCTTTTCTTATTATCTCCTTTTAGTTCCAATGAATCTTGGACAAATCGGTTTGGGAAACGCTTCGGTTCTGGTTTCCCAGCTGATTGCCGGCCTCATTTTTATCATTGCTTCATGCACGGACTGGCTTGACGGTTACTACGCCAGAAAACTTCACTTGGTCACGAACTTCGGAAAATTTTTGGATCCCCTGGCAGATAAACTGCTGGTGATGAGCGCATTTGTTTCGTTCGTTGGAATGGGGAGAATGGCTTCATGGATGGTGATTATCATCTTAGCCCGCGAATTTGCGGTGACCGGTTTGCGGCTTGTTGCGGCGGGGGAAGGCGAGGTGATTGCCGCCAGCAAAGTGGCAAAATGGAAAACCTTATTTCAGATGCTGGCGATTATTTTTTACTTGTTTAACAATGTGCCGTTCGGTAGCGGCGGATTTCCGCTCGAAGATATCTTGCTGTGGATCGCCGTTGTCATGACGATCATTTCCGGATGGGATTATTTCTACAAGAATAGAGCCATTTTGTTAAAATCCAAATGATAGGTTTCATTGACACGTTTTATTATTGGGACTGCTAATCAAGATTCACGTAAGCGCGCTATTTGCGAGAAGGGGGCCTGCAAGATGAATGCGGAGATAATAGCCGTCGGATCAGAATTATTGCTGGGACAGATTGCCAATACAAATGCCCAGTTTATATCGGAACAGCTCGCGCTGCTCGGGATTGATGTGTATTACCACACGGCCTGCGGAGACAACGAAGAAAGACTTGTTCACGCGATCCGCGTGGCGGAATCGCGCGCCGACTTGCTTATTTTCACGGGCGGTCTCGGGCCGACAAAAGATGATTTGACAAAGGAAACGGTCGCAAAATTTTTGGGCCGAAACCTCGTTTATGATCAAGAGGCCCTGGACAGCATGATGGATTATTTCAAGGCGACGGGCAAAAAGATGTCGGAAAACACCCGCAAACAGACGCTGGTCATCGAGGGATCGTACGTTCTGCCAAACCGCCAGGGGGGATGCTCCGGGGATGATTATCCAAAAAGGCGGACATACGTATATTTTAATGCCGGGACCGCCGTTTGAAATGAAAGCGATGTATTTGGATGCGGTCAAACCGTACCTTTCGCACCGCCATTCCGAACATATCCGTTCGCGCGTGCTGCGCTTTTTCGGCATTGGCGAATCCCGGCTTGAGTCAAAGATAATCGATCTCATCGATGCGCAGACGAACCCGACAATCGCGCCTCTTGCCAAAGAGAGCGAAGTGACGCTGCGGCTGACGGCGAAACATAAAAGCCGTGAAGAGGCCAAAAAAATGCTGGATGAGATTGAAAAGCGAATCAATGAGAGAGTGGGGGCATTTCCTGTATGGATATGGGGAAGAGACGCTGCCTGAAGTCGTTTTTCGCCTGCTCAAAAGCGCAGGAAAAACGATTGCGTTTGCCGAAAGCCTGACGGGAGGAATGGCCAGCAAGTGGCTGACGGATTATCCGGGATCGTCGGAGGTACTGAACGGTGTCGTCTGCTATACGAACGAAGTGAAACATCATATTCTTGGTGTACCGCTTGATGTGCTGGAAAAAGAGGGAGCTGTCAGCAGCAAATGTGCTGAAATTTTGGCGGCGTCGGTTCGCAAACAATGCGGTGCGGATATCGGTGTCAGCTTTACAGGCGTGGCCGGTCCGGACAAAAAAGTGAAGGAAAAGAAGTCGGCACTGTCTATATCGGAATCGCCGATGGGAACGGCACGGAAAGCCGCCTCTTCCCGTTTAAAGGATCCAGAGGGCTCATCCGGATCCAGACGGCGAATACCGGATACGATTGGGTCAGACGGCGCCTGCTCCACTTGCCGCTTAATGAAAACGAATAAATGTTCGCAAATTGATTGTTTTATTGATGAAAACGGGTTATGATGGACATAGGTTATTAAGGAGATGATGAGTGATTGATGAACGATAGAAAATTAGCTTTAGAGAATGCGCTGCGGCAGATTGAAAAAACAATTTGGCAAAAAGGCTCGATTATGAGACTTGGCGAGCAGCCGGAACAACGGGTATCGACGGTATCCAGCGGCTCGCTTGCACTCGACATTGCCATGGGTGTCGGCGGCTACCCGCGCGGCAGAATCATTGAAGTATACGGTCCGGAGTCTTCAGGGAAGACAACCGTTGCCTTGCACGCGATTGCCGAAGCGCAAAAATGCGGCGGCCAGGCCGCATTTATCGATGCTGAGCACGCGCTCGATCCGGTCTATGCGGAACACCTCGGAGTCAATATCGACGAATTGCTTTTATCCCAGCCGGATACCGGTGAACAGGCGCTGGAAATTGCGGAGGCGCTTGTTCGCAGCGGTGCGGTAGATATTATTGTGATTGACTCGGTGGCGGCGCTTGTGCCGAAAGCGGAAATCGAAGGCGAAATGGGCGATGCGCATGTCGGTTTGCAAGCCAGGCTCATGTCGCAGGCGCTTAGAAAGCTTTCGGGGGCGATCAGCAAATCAAAGACGACAGCGATTTTTATTAATCAAATCAGGGAAAAAGTCGGCGTGATGTTCGGCAACCCGGAAACAACGCCGGGCGGGCGCGCCTTGAAATTTTACGCGTCTGTGCGTCTTGAAGTACGCCGGGCCGAAACTTTGAAACAAGGCAGTGAAATTGTCGGCAACAGAGCGAGAATTAAGGTTGTCAAGAACAAAGTGGCTCCGCCGTTTAAGCAGGCTGAAGTGGACATTATGTACGGAGAGGGCATTTCCAAAGAGGGCGAAATTCTTGATATCGGCTCCGAATTGGACATTGTCGAAAAAAGCGGCTCCTGGTATTCCTATAATAAAGAACGGCTGGGCCAAGGACGCGAGAATGCCAAACTGTTTTTAAAAGAAAATGAAGAGATAAAGCAGCAAATCGTTGAACAAATTCGCACTCACTATCATTTGGAAAACGATGACCCTAATGCCGGCGAAGAAAACAAGAACGGAAAGGCAAAAAAAGCGGGAAAGGCGGACAGTTCCCCGTCCAAAACCGAACAAGGTGAACTTCTTTAAGGCGCGGGCAGCGCCTTTTTTTATATACAGAACGGCGGGCCGGAGGATCAGAAAGCCGGTCCTTGAGTTTTTTAGTTGCCGGCATTCTTCGCCATGAAGCGCTCCCGTAATACGCAAGTTACCACGATTGGCGGCGGCTAAGTGCCTCGCTTTTCCATCAAAAAAGGGACTGATGATGAACGGTTTTAATAGTCCGCTTTGCTCCCAGGTTGACAAGCCCAATATCCAACTATACAATTAAATTGCAAGTTCATAACAATATTAAATGATATGTCAAAAAAGTTTTAAAAAAGTAAACCTATTTGTTTTACTTCTTGACGATATGGAAAAGCAAGGAGGTGAAATGATGTTCATTTTACTCACAGTCATCTCCATTGCGCTGATCTCTATAGTTTTTGTCTTTTTGTTGGTTACTTTATTAGAAAATCAATCGCTGAGGCCAAAATAGCGACCGCTGAAAATGCCGCCCGCCCGCCCCAATCACTGAGGATGCAAAGCGAGAAGCGGAGGCATTGAAAAAGGAAGCTCTTCTGGAAGCGAAGGATGAGATTCATACCTTGCGCTCAGAAGCCGAAAGCGAAGTTCGAGAACGTCGGAATGAACTGCAAAGGCAGGAAAATCGCCTTGTTCAAAAAGAGGATTTGCTCGATCGCAAAAGTGAAGCTCTTGACAAAAAAGAGAATTCATTGGAGAAAAAGGAGGAAACTCTTAGTAAGAAACATCGACAAATTGAAGAGATGGAAAGCAAAGTGGAGGAATCGCTGCGCGAGCAACATGCGGAACTTGAACGCATTTCCGGTTTAACAAACGAAGAAGCAAAAGAATTGATTATCAGTCAAGTCAGACAGGAAGCGGCTCACGATGCGGCACAACTCGCTAAGGATATTGAGATGCGCGCCAAAGAAGAGGCAGAAAAGAAAGCTAAGAGCATTCTTTCGCTTGCGATCCAGCGCTGTGCAGCGGATCATGTTGCCGAGACAACCGTTTCTGTTGTCAATCTTCCGAATGACGAGATGAAAGGGCGAATTATCGGGCGTGAAGGCAGAAATATTCGCACTCTTGAAACTTTGACAGGTATTGATCTTATCATTGATGATACGCCTGAAGCTGTTATTTTGTCCGGATTTGATCCGATTCGCAGAGAAGTGGCTCGTCTTGCCCTTGAAAAACTCGTTCAGGACGGCCGGATTCACCCGGCGCGGATTGAAGAGATGGTCGAGAAATCGCGCCGTGAAGTGGATGAAATGATGATTCGTGATTACGGCGAGCAGACGACGTTTGAAGTCGGCATTCACGGCCTGCATCCTGATTTGATTAAAATTCTCGGCAGGTTGCATTTTAGAACAAGCTACGGTCAGAATGTGCTTAAGCACTCTGTCGAAGTAGCCTTCTTGGCCGGCTTGATGGCGGCTGAACTGGGCGAAGACGAAATGCTTGCCAGACGGGCAGGGCTGATGCACGATATCGGCAAGGCCATCGACCATGAAGTCGAAGGCAGCCACGTTGAAATCGGCGTTGAGCTGGCAACCAAGTACAAAGAGCACCCGGTGGTGATCAACAGTATTGCTTCTCACCACGGGGATACGGAACCCACTTCCGTGATTTCTGTTCTGGTGGCGGCGGCCGATGCATTGTCGGCAGCAAGACCGGGCGCACGCCGGGAAACGCTGGAGACGTATATTCGCCGGTTGGAAAAACTTGAGGAAATCTCCGAGTCTTTTGAAGGTGTAGAAAAATCATACGCTATTCAGGCGGGACGAGAAATCCGCATCATGGTTCAACCGGATATCATTGATGATGCTAAATCATATCAACTGGCTCATGATATCACGAAAAAAATTGAGAGCGAATTAGATTATCCGGGACATATCAAAGTAACGGTGATTCGCGAAACACGGGCGGTTGAATATGCAAAATAAAAAAGCGGCACTTGCCGCTTTTTTTTTTATGAGAATGTCTTTAAGAACGAGCGTGGAAAAGTCAATGAATGAAGGAGCGGGACGGCAAGATGTTGAGAATACTGTTTATTGGCGATATTTACGGAAAACTGGGACGGGAAATGGTTGAAACTTATCTTTCCAAATTGAAAAGCCACTACCATCCAACCGTCACGATCGTCAATGGTGAAAATGCGGCCCATGGCAAAGGATTGACCAAAAAAATATACAGCCGGCTGATGGAACTAGGCGCGGACATGATCACGATGGGCAATCATACGTGGGATAATCGCGATATTTTTTTGAATTTATTGATGAAGCCGGCCGATTGGTTAGACCGGCTAATTTCCCCGATGGAACGCCCGGCGCCGGCATGCGCATGCTTACAATCAATCGCTGCCGGGTTGCGGTGATGAATTTGCAAGGGCGGGTTTTTTTGCCGGCAATTAATGATCCTTTCCGAACGGCAGATCGGCTTGTTGAAGAAGCGAGAAAAAAGTCACACCGATCATTTTTGTCGATTTTCACGGCGAAACAACAACGAAAAACTGGCGATGGCCTGGTACCTTGACGGCCGCGTATCGGCGGTTGTCGGCACACATACACATGTTCAGACGGCCGACGAACGCATTCTACCTAAAGGAACCGGTTATTTGACCGATGTCGGTATGACGGGGCCGTACGACGGGATTATCGGCGTGCAGCGAGAAGCGGTCATTAAGCGCTTTCTGACGAATATGCCCGTCCGTTTCGAGAGCGAAACCGGAGCGGCACAACTAAGCTGTGTGGTCATTGATATTGATGAGAAGACGGGAAAAACATTGAAATTGGAACGGCGCCTCATTAATCCCGATCATCCTTTTTTGAGTTGAAAGTTTTTTGAGAGCGGCAGCCGCACTTTTTCAATAAGAATGAGTCAGATAAGCAGGAATAGTCAATCTCAAAGAGAATATAATTAGGTATGGGTGATAATCTAAAGGAGGTACAGGAATGGATGTATTAAAAGTTTCAGCAAAATCTATACCTAACTCTGTTGCCGGTGCACTTGCTCATGCTATGAGAGAACAGAAATCGGCAGAAATTCAGGCGATTGGAGCGGGTGCTTTAAACCAAGCGGTTAAGGCGGTTGCCATTGCAAGAGGCTTTGTAGCACCAAGTGGAGTAGACCTCATCTGTATTCCGGCTTTCACGGATATTATGATTGATGGAGAGGAAAGAACCGCGATAAAGTTAATTGTCGAGCCGCGTTAGAAGGTTTTGCAGGCTATGGCGTTTGATCGGGAAAAAGTGTTTAGCTGCGGACCTGCGATTGTTTTATCCCAAAGGCCGTAATGGCGAAGCGAAATTTGCAAACTCAGCCTTCTTAATATTTGCTTTCTTAGTCCGGCCGCATATTTCAGAAGAATCAAAGTTTTCAATTGTCCGGTGGATGATGCGGTGGATCACCGCACGATTGAGGATATGGATGATCCAATCCAAAACACAGATCGCCGAACTATCGGCAAAACCGACGGTACTGAAGAAATGGATGCCACCCGGTTGAACCTTTATTGTTTGAGTGTCCGAGCTAACCGGCCTATCTTGATTTGTGGAACGGCTGCGGACAGCGGGCGGGAGACAAGAGGCGGCGGTTTGCGGGCATTCCCGATGAGAGAAAATAATCACGCCACGTTTAAGTGAACGACTTTTTGAGATGTCACCCGAGGCTGGCGATAGCCGGCTGCTTCTTATTTCGATTTATGAGCGATTTGCGAACAACCGCTGAGCCGCCGGGAAGCATAGCTCTTTTTTTAAAAGGCGGGTGAATGGACACAGGTCTGTTCCGGAATTTTTGTATATATTTATCATATGACGATCAGTACTGTGCGATGGGCATGCACAATGGCTCCGGCTCAGGTGCTGCCGGGCATGGGTAAGCCGCCGGCCCGGTTTTTAAGACTACCCGGCCTGTTTCAAATTGGCTGAAGATCGTTATCCATTATCCCGGGTGCTTAAAAAGGTTTGTGTTTGGCAATTTTTGTCTTCTCCCGGATTATTAATAGGCATTGGCAAGGAGCTGAAAAGGAAAATAGATGGAAATGGATGCGGCATCTCGAAGGGCCATTCATTGATGAGAGCATATTCTCATTGTGGGTGGTTTTTTTGCTGGATTGATCAATATACATTTAAAGGAAAATGTGATATCATATTAATATTAAATTGTTAGCGAGGGGGATGTATCATGAAAGAACAGCAAGTATGGAGGATTAATGGTTTTGTTGGTGTGGCAGCCATTTTCGCCTGTTTAGCGGCGGCATTATTCACATTTATCAGCGAAATTTTTATTTTGGGTATTCTCCTGATCGTTGTGGCGATCGTACTCGCCAGCGGCATGATTATCGTTCCGCCCAATAAAACAACAGTGGTGACGTTTTTTGGCCGTTATATCGGCAGTGTAAGCGACAATGGGCTTTTTCTCACCGTTCCACTCACGGCCAAAAAAACGATGTCGCTGCGTGTTCGAAATTTTAACAGCCAAAAATTAAAAGTGAACGATGTGGAGGGCAATCCAATTGAAATTGCCGCCGTCATCGTGTTTAAAGTCGTGAATTCCGCTAAGGCAGTGTTTGATGTCGATGACTATATCCAATTTGTCGAGATTCAGAGTGAAACGGCAGTCCGCAACATTGCGTCACAGTATCCTTATGATAATTTTGAAGAAGAAGGGTTTTCACTGCGCGGCAACGCCCCGCAAATTTCCAGTGTCCTGCAAACCGAACTGCAGGATCGGCTGAACCTGGCAGGTGTGCAGGTTGTTGAAGCCAGGCTCACCCATCTCGCTTATTCGACGGAAGTCGCACAGGCCATGCTCCAGAGGCAGCAAGCGGCGGCGATTATCTCTGCCCGGAAAAAGATTGTCGAGGGCGCTGTCGGCATGGCACAGATGGCCATTCAACGTCTTGAGGCCGATCATGTTGTTGAACTTGATGAAGAGAGAAAAGTCAATATGGTTAACAACCTGATGGTGGCTATTGTTTCCGAAAAAGGCACACAGCCGGTATTAACACCGGAAGTTTGTATTAATTAACGAGGGATTTGCATGGCAAATAAAAAAAGTTTTCTGCTCCGGGTTGATCCCGCACTTTATGAGGCCCTGCAAAAGTGGGCAACCGATGAGTTTCGCAGTGTCAACGGCCATATTGAATTTCTGCTTCGCGATGCACTCAGGCGCTCCGGCCGGCTGAAGAAAAAGGACAAAGAAGGATAACGGATGTATAGCGGCGTATCCGATGCGCAGCCGGCAGCCGTGCCGGCAGGTCCTGGCACGGTATCAATACAATTGACACAAACAAAGCGACGAGCCTGAAGTGTCCGGGAGCTTCTTCTGGTATATAATAGTGATGAAAACGTTTTAAAAAACAAAAGAAAGGGTGCTCAACATGAATGTAGAAGATTTCATGATTTCTGATGTTGTCGTCATTCACCAGGATGAAACGATTGGCACTCTGCTTAAAACACTGGTTGACCATAAGATTGGCGGTGTGCCGGTTATTGATGATGCCGGCAAGCTGGTCGGGATTGTCAGCGACGGCGATGTCCTTCGGGCGCTTGCACCAAAACAACAAACTCATTTCGACTTTTACGCAATGGTTGTCTCTTTTGAAGAAGAAAAGACGGAAGAAAAAATTATGGCTGTTCTAAAGGATACCGTCAAAAAAATCATGACAAAACGCAATCTTCAGGTTGTCTATTCCGACAATGACTTTAATGAGTCTTTGAAAATACTCTCGCACCATCATTTTAAAAAAATACCGGTCATCGATGATGAAAGGCATGTCGTCGGCGTCATCAGCCGCGGGGACGTGATTCGTTTTATCAACCGGCAGGTGATGAAAAAATTAAAATAGGCGGAGAGGGCCCTGTCGCAGAGAGCGACGGGCCCGAACCAGCCCTGCCGGGAATATGTGTTATTTGGCTTTTGAATGCGTAGCCAGGACGGTGTGCACCGTGTGTGACTGCTCATAAACCATTTTTCCGCCGTAATAGCCGGTGAGCGCCAAAGCTGCTGAGCCGGCGAGGCACAAAACTAAAACAAGCGGAAGCAAATAAGATTTTTTGAAATAGTGCATGAAAATTCTGAGACCGACGGCTGCGCCGAACAAGACGAGGGTTGCCGTTGCGTAAGCTTGGTGGGTCTCGATGACTGAGCGATAAGCATTTCCCCAATGCGTTCTAGCAAAATCTTCAGCCCCGTCACCGGTCAGATAAGTGACAATACCCGATAAGAAGCCGACGGATAATATAAAAAAGGCCATATTGCTAAAAAAATTTGGTTTCCAAATCGCTAGAAATTGAACGACTGTTCCGAGCAGCAAGAGGGCGATCGGAAAGTGGACAAGAAGCGGGTGCAGCGGTGAACTCAGCATATCTATCATCTCCTTTTGTCTGCAACTAGCGTACAAAAAGAAACTGAAAAAGAACTGAAATCACTCCGCATTTTGCAAAATAGGCAGTGTGACGAGAAATGCCGCTCCTTCGCCCACTTGGCTTGTCACTTGATTTGCCCTTTGTATGCCTGAACAATGGAGCGGGCGATGGATAGGCCGAGGCCGCTGCCGCCGCTTTGCCGCGTTCTCCCTTTTTCCACCCGATAGAATCGAGCGAAAATATGCGCAATCTCCTGCTCGGGAATACCGCTGCCTGTATCGCGAATCGTAAAAAGAACTTGATGCCTGGCTTCGTTAGTTGAGACGCCCAGAGAGATGCGGTCGCCGGTTTTCGTATATTTCAGCGCATTGTCCAGAAAAATGGTCAGCAGCTGCTGCTTGATTTCCACTGGATCGGCCTCAAGACAGACATTTACGTCAGGGATGTCGAATGAAAACTTTTTTTTTGCTGTCAAGGGCTTTTTGACGATAGTAAAAGAGGGTCGGCTTGATACATTCCGCCAGCGAAAAGCGGCTTTTCTCTTGTGCCAAACCGCCGCGATCGGCTCTGGCCAAAGAAAGCAGATGGCTGATCAGCGTGTTCATGTCGCGGACCTCTTCTTTTAAAATCCGCCAGCGTTTCTTTTGAGGATTCGGACATCCGCTCCTTTTCCTCGGCTTCAAAAAATTCCAGCGATGCCGAAAAAACGCTGAGCGGTGTTCTGAGTTCATGGCTGGCATCGGCGACGAAGGCCCGCTGTTTGTCAAAATTCTTTTTGACGGGACGGACGGCCCGCTTGGCCAGAAAGTGAGAAATAATGATCGACAGTCCGGCGGTCAGAAGCCCGATCATGAATAAGATTAAAAAAAACCAATGTTCGATTTGTTCATGCGTGCGGGCAATATCCTTCACGACCAAAATGTGGCCTATTTTCTTGTTGCCTTTGACAATCGGCTTCATGGCGTAGATAAGATGCATTTGCTCCCCATTGCGGCTAAAAAAATCCAGCGTACCGGTTGCAGTGCCCCTGTCGATTTTTTTCTGAAAGGTCTGGCGGAGAGACTTAGTCAGCGCCCCTTTATACACGATGTCCTTTCCGTCATTACTGAGAAAGGCGCTCAGATAAATGGAACTCTGAAAAGGCGTACCGGAGATAGTGTGCATTTGCTGAAACTCGTTTTGCTGGTCTTTGGCGATGTCATTGATTTCCCAGCCGACGGAATGATAAATCATGCTCCGGAATATCAGAAAAAGGATAAAAAAGATCACAGCCAAAGTGGCGAAAAAAGCCAAACTGTATGTCAGTGCCAATTTCCTCTGCAGTTTGTTAAACATGATCGGTCACCCATGTGTAGCCTACACCGCGGACGGTTTTGACATAGCTGTCCTGCTTCGACTGGCCTAATTTTTTCCTCAATAATTTAATATAGGCTTCCAGCGTATTGAAAGTCACATCGCTGTCTGTTTCCCACACTCTTTCAATAATGCTTTCTTTTGTTAAGACTTGTCCTGAATTTTTAACGAGATAGACAAGCAGCTGGAACTCCCGGGGCGTCAAATAAATAGGCTGATCATTCTTTTTGATGATGTGATTGGCGATATCAATCATCAGGTCATGGGTTTCTCATGTGTTCGTTTCAACCGGGAAATAATTGCGCCTTAATAAAGAACGGATTCTGGCAAACAACTCCTCAAAAGCAAAAGGCTTCATCATGTAGTCGTCCGCGCCGGCGTCGAGCCCGTTTACCCGATCTTCCAATGCGCCTCTAGCGGTCAACATTAAAATGGCGCCATTGTAACCTTCCTTGCGCAGCGCCTGGCTGACCTGAATGCCGTCCATCTTCGGGAGCATCCAATCCAATATCATCACATCATAATCCTCGGTTAAAGCTTGATCATAAGCGCTTTGACCGTCTTCGACCCAGTCGGCTGCAAATTGTTCTTTTTTTAACATTTTCATGATCAGCTTTCCCAGCCGGCGGTCATCTTCAGCAAGCAATATTTTCATGCTCTCATCCCTTATTCCTTTCGTCGTGACTAATATGCATTATTAGTATAGGCAAAAGAATGAGCCAGGTCTATTTCCAATCCAATTTTTTGCCTCAACTCCGTTTTTTTCGCTGCGGCCTGCGGCTATCATTTCCTTTCAACATAATGAAAAATTTGCTATAATGTAATGATGACAATTTGAAAGGAGGCTTTTTGTGTGGTTGATTCAAAGACAACAGAAATCGACTTTTCAAAATACTTTCACAAGACGTTTCAACCCCCTTCTCTAAAGGAAGCGAGAAGGCGCCGGAAAAACACGGTTCAACTCATTAATGATTTCAGTATACCGGATGATATGAAAACGATCGGCAGTGGTAAGAAGTTCCTGATTCAAACGTACGGCTGCCAAATGAATGAACATGATACGGAAGTGATGGCGGGGATTCTGTCGGCAATGGGCTACACGCGAGCGGAAGAAGCGGCAGACGCCGATGTCATTCTTTTAAATACATGCGCAATTAGAGAAAATGCGGAAAATAAGGTGTTCGGCGAAATCGGCCACTTGAAACCGCTGAAACGGGAAAAACCGGAATTAATATTGGGTGTATGCGGCTGCATGGCCCAGGAAGAAGAAGTTGTGAATAAAATTTTGCAAAAACATCCGCAGGTCGATTTGATTTTCGGCACGCACAATATCCATCGTCTGCCCCAGCTTTTGAAAGAGGCACTTTTCGGCAAGGAAATGGTCGTCGAGGTCTGGTCAAAAGAAGGCGACATCGTTGAAAACCTGCCGAAAGCGCGGCTCGGCCGAATCCGCGGCTGGGTCAATATTATGTACGGTTGTGATAAATTCTGTACCTATTGTATCGTTCCCTATACGCGCGGGAAAGAACGCAGCCGGCATCCTAAAGAGATTATCGAAGAGGTAAGGGAACTGGCCCGTCAAGGCTACAAAGAAGTGACGCTGCTCGGCCAAAATGTCAATGCATACGGCAAAGACTTGCAATCCATCGAACATTACGGGCTCGGTGACTTAATGGATGAAATTCGTAAAATTGACATTCCACGTGTGCGCTTTACGACAAGCCACCCGAGAGATTTTGACGATCATCTGATTGAAGTGCTGGCTGCAACCTTGTTGAGCATATTCATTTACCGGTCCAATCGGGCAATTCCGACATACTGAAAATCATGGGGAGAAAATATACCCGTGAGAGCTATTTGGAATTATTCCACAAAATTAAAAAGGCGATTCCAAATGCGGCATTTACGACCGATATTATTGTCGGCTTTCCGAATGAAACGGATGAACAATTCGAGGATACCCTGTCGCTTGTTCGCGAATGCCGGTTTGACGGCGCCTACACGTTCATCTATTCACCGCGCGCCGGTACGCCGGCGGCGCGGATGAAGGATAACATTCCGATCGAAGTGAAGAAAGAACGGCTGCAGCGGCTCAACCAGCTGATCGATCAATTGGCGGCCGAAAGCAATGCCAAATATCAGGATCAAGTGGTCGAAGTGCTCGTGGAAGGCGAGAGCAGGAAAAATCCCGACGTCTTGTCCGGACATACGCGGACAAACAAGGTGGTTAACTTTCGCGGACCGAAATCATTGATCGGCGAACTGGTCAATGTGAAAATTACCGACGCCAAGATGTGGTCGCTGGACGGCGAATGGCTGAAGCAAGCTGAGGCGGCCAGAAAATGACTTATTCAAAAGACGATATTTTGAAAAAAGCAAGAGAAGTGGTGGCCCATTTGGAAACAACGGAACAGGTCGACTTCTTTAAGCGGGCTGAAGAGAAGATTAACAGCAACCAGAAAGTGCAAAAATTGATTAAACAAATTAAGCTGTACCAGAAGGAATCGGTCAACCTGCAGCATTTCCAAAAACACGAGGCTTATAAAAAAAAATGAGGAAAAGATCGATCGCCTGCTGGCAGAACTGGACGCTATTCCGATTGTTCAGGAATTCCGTGAGTCGCAGACCGAAGTGAATGATTTGCTGCAGCTGATTTCTTCTGCCATTTCAGAAAAAGTCACGACGGCGATCCAGCCGTCGGATAAAGGGAAATATTTACAATAGAGACCGCCAGCTTAATACTAGAAAACTCCCTGTGATATAAGCAGGGAGTTTTTCTGTGTGTGATTCAATTTGGCCTTCTATGATTTTCCGCAGCCGCTGAGATCCCGCACCGATGCACCGACCATTTTCTTGCTGTTTTTTCTCGATAATCGACGAAAAAATTTTGCCGAAAGGGAAAATACGGCCAGGTTCGGAGACCTTTTCTCCGGCTAAACCACGGGAATGTTTTCATGGAAAGGTTATGCACACTAGTTATTCGTCCAGCATAACATGACAGAGAAGAAGGTAAAGGAGGTTTGGACTCTTGGCAGACTATGCTTATAGAGAAATTATTACAAAGGCCATTTGCGGAAGAGGTAAGAAGTTCAGCCAATCTGCACACACTATTTCACCAACACATAAACCTTCTAATATCCTTGGATGCTGGGTGATTAACCATAAATATAAAACCAGTTATCAAAAGGATGTTGTCATTGTGGAGGGAAGCTACGATATCAACACTTGGTATTCTTACAGCGGAAATACAAGAACAGAAGAAGTTGTGTGCGAGACCGTCACATACAGGGATCAAGTGCCGCTTTCACTGCGTGATAAAAAAGTGATTTCTGATCGGCTCGATGTTTCCTGCCGCACGTTGCAGGAACCGAATTGCTTGGAAGCTAATGTCTCACCAAACGGAAACAGAATCGTGGCTCAAGTGGAAAGAGAATTTCTTGTTGAAGTCATTGGCGAAACGAAGGTGAAAGTGCAAGTGGAAGACGACGGTTTTTATGAAGAAGTGGATGACTGGGAAGATGACGGCGAACTGGATGAATCGCTCGATGAACTGGAATCAGAATTTTTAATAAGTGATGAGGAAGATAAATAGGAGAGGAGAAGCGGGGCTTCTCCTTTTTTCTTGTGCAGGCGGCTTCGGCAGGTCAGAGAGGTTCACCCGCCGGCCTGAGGTTTAACCCAGGTTCGGCGGGTCATTTGGATCTTAAAAACCCGTATTCGTTCCGGCGGGCGATCTTCTTTTTTAATATTGACGGGGTTCGCCCCTTTAGTGGAATTTGTGGGACGGGCGATCCGGACTTTAGGGTCTAAAGGTCTTTTTTTGCCGGATCGATTTCCAGGAAGTCCGCCAAAGACGAGTTATGTTATAATTGAGGCACCTTGAAAGAGCGGCATGCGCGTACTATTCAGGTAACGCGCGCATCGATTTGAAACGGGAGTGGAAAGAAAGACATGACCTATACACCAATGATTAAGCAATATCTCGCCATCAAAGCGCAGTACCGGGACGCTTTTTTATTTTTTTCGATTAGGCGATTTTTATGAAATGTTTTTTGATGATGCAATCAAGGCTTCCAAGGAGCTTGAAATTGCGCTGACTTCAAGAAACGGCGGAACGGATGAAAAAATTCCGATGTGCGGCGTGCCCTATCACGCGGTTAAACAATATATCAAGGTTCTAATAGAAAAGGGATATAAGATCGCCATTTGTGAGCAAATGGAAGATCCGAAGATGGCGAAAGGCATGGTTAAGCGCGAAGTCATTCAGATGATTACGCCGGGAACGATCATGGAAGACGACTCGCTTGAGCCGAAGAAAAATAACTATTTGGCGGCTCTAAGCCGGTTTGCCGACGGCACGTTTGGTCTTGCCGTCAGCGATCTGACGACGGGGGGGAAACGAAAGTGGCGCTGATCCCGGCATGGGACGGCGTGCTGCAGGAAATGGATGCGTATGGTGTACGAGAGGTCGTGATCGACTCCGCATTTGATCAGGATAAAAAAACCGAGGAACTAACCGGCCGGTTTGGCATCACGCTTTCCAAAAACGATGATGATAGGATGCCCGACTCGCTTAGCAAGATCGCTTGCGGCATTGAACAAGATAAACTGGCTCGCCCGCTCGGCAGGCTCTTAAACTATTTGTTAGCGACCCAGAAGCGATCGCTCGACCATTTGCAGCCGGCCGAAGTCTATCATGTTCAGGCATTTATGAATATCGACCCGCATTCAAGAAGAAATTTGGAATTGACACAAACGATTCGCGATAAAAAACCTATGGCTCTCTTCTTTGGCTGCTTGACGAGACGAAGACGGCGATGGGCGGACGTAAGCTCAAACAATGGATTGAGAAACCGCTGCTTAATCAGTCTAAGATTGAGCGGCGGCTGTCTGCGGTCGAAGCGCTGATCAGTCATTATTTTGAACGGGAAACGCTGCGCTCGGCGCTGGACGAAGTGTACGATCTTGAGCGGCTTGTCGGCCGGGTGTCTTTCGGCAATGTTAATCCGCGCGAGGTGCTGCAGTTAAAACGATCACTCGAACAAGTGCCGACACTCAAAAACGTCCTGGCCGAGATTCCTAATCAAGAACTAAAGCGTTATGGCGATGCGATGGATCCTTGCGATGATGTCAAGGCACTGATTGAACAGGCGATTACCGATGACCCGCCGTTTTCAACGGCCGACGGCGGGATCATCAAAGAAGGGTATAACGAGACGCTTGATCGGTATCGCGATGCCGCGAAGAAACGGCAAACGCTGGATTGCCGCCACTTGAGCGCGAGGAACGGCAGGCGACCGGGATCAAATCGCTCAAAGTCGGCTTTAACAAAGTGTTCGGTTATTATATTGAAGTGACCAAAGCCAATCTGAAACTACTTCCGGAAGGGCGCTATGAACGGCGGCAGACGCTGGCCAATGCTGAGCGTTATATCACGCCCGAACTGAAAGAAAAAGAACAGATGATTCTGGAAGCAGAGGAAAAAAGAGTCGGACTGGAATATCAGTTGTTTTCCGACGTACGCACGCGGATCAAGTCGCACGCAGCCCGGCTCCAGGCTTTGGCGCGGCTCGTCAGCGGTTTGGATGTGCTGCAAAGCTTCGCTGCGGTTAGTGACGAAAACCGTTATGTGAAGCCGTTGTTTTCAAAAGCAAGAAAACTATCGATCAAGGACAGCCGCCATCCGGTGATTGAACGCGTTTTGAAGAAGCACGCGTTTGTCGCCAACGACATTCAAATGGACGAGTCATGTGATATGCTGCTGATCACAGGGAACATGGGCGGAAAGAGTACATATATGCGGCAGGCGGCACTGACCGCGATCATGGCCCAAATCGGCTGCTTTGTTCCGGCGTCGAGCGCGGAACTGCCGATCTTTGATCAGATTTTCACCCGGATCGGCGCTGCCGATGATCTCGTTTCAGGGCAGAGCACGTTCATGGTCGAAATGCTCGAGGCAGAGTATGCTTTATCCCATGCGACACAAAACAGTCTGATACTGCTGGACGAAATCGGCCGCGGGACGTCGACTTATGACGGCATCGCCATTGCTCAGGCGATCGTCGAATATATCCACGAGCGTATTTCCGCCAAGACACTTTTTTCGACACATTATCATGAATTGACTTTTCTTGAAAAAGAATTGCCGCGCTTGAAAAATGTCCACGTCGGCGCCATGGAAGAGGGCGGTAAAGTCGTTTTCCTGCACAAGGTGCTGGATGGACAGGCCGATAAAAGTTATGGTATTCATGTTGCCGATTTAGCGGGGCTGCCGAAAGATTTGATTAACAGAGCCGCGGCGATACTCTCGGATTTGGAAACAAGTTCCGGTAAAGATCATCATGCCGCGCCGCCTTCCGCTCGGTCCGAAAGCGAAGCGGCTGTTATTGAAACAGCGAGCGGAGCGGATACGAATGAACCGGCTTCGGAATCGGACCACACTGCGGATGAGGGGCCGGATGAAAGCGAGCAGCTGGCATTCTTTGCCGAACCGGTTCCTCATTCGGCAAAACCGCTCAGCCGCCATGAGCGAAAAGTGATTCAGACGCTCAGCGAACTTGAGCTGCTGACGATGACACCAATGGACGCGATGAATCAGCTGTTTTCGCTGCAAAAAGCGTTGAAAAATAAAAAATAGAAGTGAAGGTGTGAACAGTGGGTGTCATCAAACGGTTAAATGAATCATTGTCTAATAAAATTGCTGCCGGTGAAGTGGTGGAGCGTCCGTCGTCCGTCGTCAAGGAACTGGTGGAGAACGCGATCGATGCCGGAGCGACGGCGATCGACATCGACATTGAGGAAGGCGGCCTGAATAAAATACAGGTGGTCGATAACGGCAGCGGTTTTGCCCCTGAAGATTGCGCGCTGGCATTTGAACGTCATGCGACGAGCAAAATCCGCGAAGATGCCGATCTCTTTCACATTCAGACATTGGGTTTTCGCGGCGAGGCACTGCCGAGCATCGCCGCCGTGGCGTATGTGGAATTAAAAACATCAAACGGCGAAGGACCGGGCACGCACCTTGTTCTGCAAGGCGGCCATCTCATCCAGTCGGGGCATTGCGAAAGCCGAAAAGGGACCGATATCACCGTCCGCTCCCTTTTTTTATAATACGCCGGCCCGTTTGAAATATTTAAAAACGATTCATACGGAACTGGGCAAAGTGACCGACGTGATCAATCGGATGGCGCTTTCTTATCCGCACATCGCTTTCAAATTAAACCACGACGGCAAAAATATGTTTCAAACAAATGGGCGCGGAGAGCTGCGCCAAGTGCTGAGCGCCATTTACGGCCTGCAGACGGCGAAAGCGGCGTTTCCTTTTGCGGGCAGCTCACTTGACTTTCATGTAGAAGGACTCGCCGTTCACCCTCAGCTGACAAGGGCGGGCAGGCGGTATGTTTATATTTTTTATCAACGGCCGCTTTATTAAAAATTATCCGATTTTTAACAGCATACTGGCCGGTTACCATACCCTTCTTCCTATTGGACGCTACCCGATTTGCGTCATTCATGTCCGCATGGATCCGACGCTGGTGGATGTCAATGTTCATCCCGCCAAATTGGAAGCACGGATCAGCAAGGAGAAAGATCTGTGCCGGCTGATTGAGGAGACGATCCGGGCGGCCTTTCATAAAGAGCGGCTGATTCCGGCCGTGGAGCAAAAAACGCACCAGTCCGGCGTGAAAAAGTCCGAACAGCAGCAGCTGGATTTTTCGCCGGCGGTTGAAACAACGCCCGACATGTCATCATCCGCGGCGAAAGGTTTTTTTCAGAAGCGGCAGATGAACCGGAAGCTCTGCCTGAGTTTGCGAGTGCCGATGAGATCCGCGAGGCGCCCGAACAAGCCATGTCTGGCCAGGAAGCCGCCGTTTCCAGGCCAATCGGCACTGGGCTCGAAGAAGGGGACGCATCGGCATCGGAGCCGGCCGAGCTGGACACTGGAAATTTTGAACCGGCCGAAGCGGATAATGAAAGCGAGCCCGTCCGCCGTATGCCGAAATTGTATCCGATCGGACAGATGCACGGCACGTACATTTTCGCCGAGAGTGAGGATGGCTTGTATATTATCGATCAGCATGCCGCCCAAGAGCGGATTAAATATGAATTTTATCGGGAAAAAGTCGGACAGACGGCTCGTGAAGTGCAGGAATTGCTTGTTCCGATTACCTTTGAATTCACGGCCGCGGATTACGAAACTATTCAGGAGTACCATGATTATCTCAAGAGAATCGGTCTTGATTTTGAGCCGTTCGGCGGCCGCTCCATGATTGTCCGCTCGCACCCGCAATGGATGCCGAAGGGCCGTGAAAAAGAAACGATTGAGGATATCGTCGGCCAGCTGATTGAAAATCGCCATGTGTCGATCAAAAAGCTGCGCGAAAAACTGGCGATCATGATGTCGTGCAAACGGTCGATCAAAGCCAATCATCATTTGCGCGATGACGAAATCGAAGCGCTTCTTGATCAACTGGGTCGGGCCCAAGACCCGTTTACCTGTCCTCACGGTCGCCCGGTGATCATTCATTTTTCAACTTACGAAATGGAAAAAATGTTTAAACGCGTGATGTAAGGGGATTTCTGATGGGTGAATTAGCTATTTGCCCCCATTTTGCCCCCACCTTTTCCATCATCGAGATATGATTCGAGATTTGCAACGAGTTCGTTTTCTAAGTTTTAAGTGAAATGAACGAATACATTGGCTGTCATGGTGACGTTTGTATGACCTAGACGGACACTGACTGATTTAATCCTGACATTGATCTTGATGAGTTAAGTAAGTCCGATGAAGAAAGACGTGGAACAGGAAAATGAAGATGACCTTCAAGGTGAATGGATTTAACCTGTCGTGAGAGTATTAGTGTCTATGACTTCAGTTATGTTAAAAAAATAACGCGAGAGGAGATTGATGATTCCTCTCGCGTTTTTATTTGAGATACTTTTTGGGACAGGCGTTTTCGTCTCAGATGTCACACTCGCACATCGATATCACGCCCTTTTCCTGTGTCAATATCGCCATCATGATCCACATCAACAGAGGGTTGAGGCTGCTCCGAGGTTTGCTGAGCTTGTGAAGATTGCTGCATAGAATAGAGAGATTGGCTGTAAGTGCTAGAATGAATACCACTAATACTCATGTTTTCACCTCCTTGCATCATTTATTTTATCGTACAAATCCAAAACAATTTCATACATGCACATCGAACTTTACAAATTCTTTACATTATATTCATTTTTATTTGATTTCCAATTATTGTATCTTGGATCACACTTAACCGCATTGTTTTTGCTCTGTTTTCAAGTTTTACATGTTCAGTTTATGCAGAAGATTCGTATAATGAGGAGAATGATGAAACAAATTATGACTCAGTTAAGCCGGAAAATAATTCTCAATACTCTAAAAAGGAATTGTTGAACTTAGATGTTTCAGATATAGTCGATGATAAAAAAAAATGTTGTTAAGATTGCTGATGACGTTGACCATAGAGTTACTTCAAGTGAAGCAGAACAAACTGAAAAGGCATTAGAAAAAAAAAAAAGTAACAGAATCAGATATTTCTCTTGATGATGAAACATTTGCTTATATTGATGAAATCAATCCTGACATTGATCTTGATGAGTTAAGTAAGTCCGATGAAGAAATAGACAAGGAACAGGAAAATGAGGATGACGTTCAAGGTGAGTTTATTGCTCCTGTCGTAAGAGTACTAGTGTCTATGACTTCAGTTATGTTAAAAAAAAATATGGGGTTTCTGCTGCTAGAGTATCGTTTCACTTAGGAGTTAGAATGGCTGAAAGAGGAATTTCTCCAGTAAGAGTATTTATGGCAGTTAAAAAGGGAAAAAGATATTCTGATCCTAAATATAAGTCAACAGTTTATTACTATAAAGGTGTGGCTGTAGCAAAAAAAGGGAAAACACTTACTACAACATATAAATCTAAAAAGCCAAAAAAACGTTGGAGATAAGGGGAGATACTATTGTGTATGATAACTTTTGATAAAGAGGCGGAATTAGCCTATGTATATGTTGTGCCACCTTCAATGCCTAGAACTATAAAGGATACTGAAGATCTTGAAGTTAATGATTACATAGCTTTGGATATTGATAAATTTGATAGAATTGTTGGTCTCGAATTTTGTGATGAAATAGCAATGAAATTAAAAAAAAAAAAAAATGGAGAGCGAAAAATATACAAAAGAGCGGAACACTCAGAGGTTTTTCAGTTTAGACTATCTGCTGATAAGGTGGTTAAAAAGTTTAGATTTAAAGAATCGATTTTTGTTTTTCAGACCAAGAATATAATAACTTTGTCGGTTTCGATATTGTCGATTTAAAAAGATATGACAAAAATATACTGTTGAAGTTGACAAAATAACGTAATCAATTTTTTGTTGTTGAATTTTAGTTTTGTTGAAAAAAAAAATGATGAAGTAATAAAAGGGTTCACCGAATGATTAACTGATGATTGGGGCTTGTCAAAAGGAATGAAATAAAATTAAAATATAGGAGAGATAGCTCAGTGGTAGAGCACAGCTAAGCTGGTTTCGTTCGGTTCGAATTCCACTTTCTCTAAATAATATAGCCCTCTACTTAATTGCAGAGGGCTTTTATTTTTATTCTTTAGGTTTTCATTCTTTAAAGTTGAGCCAGTATAATTGTGTAAAAAGGGTTATCTGAATATGAGAAAATGTTAGACCGGGTTTCTGTTTTTCTGGAGGGGGCTGGCCAGCCCCCTCCAGAAAAACAGCAGGATTTTATTTACTCGTCTTTTCATTTTTTTCATAGAAAATGAGCCAGAGCCCGTCATCTTAGTTAGAATAGAGTTAACCAAACCAATTCTAAAGGAGAGATTTCGGGATGACTCAATTACAGATTACTCTAGATGAGCAACTTTTGCATCAATTATTTCTTGGTAATTCTAAAGAATCGGGCATGAATATCCTTTTGGAGACGATTTTAAATCAAGTTTTAAAAGCACAGGCCGGCGAGCAGGTGAGCGCCGAAAAGTACGAACGCAGTGAGGCACGGACGGACTACCGTAACGGCTCGTATCCCCGTCAACTCAAGACGCGCGTGGGTACTCTTTCACTCAATGTTCCCCGCCTGCGTAATGGCCATTTTTCTACTGATCTCTTTAAGCGTTACCAGCGCAGTGAGCAGGCGCTGGTTCTATCCCTAATGGAGATGGTTATTAACGGCGTCTCCACACGTCGCGTAAGTCAAATTACTGAAGAGCTTTGTGGCACAGACTTTTCGAAAACGACTGTATCGGATCTTTGCGGGCAGCTGGATCCAGTGGTTAAAGGCTGGAATAACCGTCCTTTGAGGGGCAACTATCCGTTCCTATTCGTTGATGCGGTTTATACGAAGGTACGAGAAAACGGGCGTGTCCGCTCCTGTGGCGTGCTGATCAGCTACGGTATCAACGACAAAGGATACCGAACGATTCTAGGTCTGAAAATCGATGACAGCGAAAGCACCGACGCCTGGAAAAATTATTTTGACTGGCTGAAATCACGCGGTCTAAAAGGCGTTGACATGGTGATCAGCGATGACCACGGCGGTCTCGTGAGTGCGGTTCAAAAAGCGTTTCAAGGGGCTACTTGGCAGCGGTGTCAGGCTCACTTCCTGCGCAATGTCCATGATCGGTTGCCAAAAGCTCTCAAAAGCGAAGGAACCGAACAAGTGAAGGCGATTCTCTATGCGCCGAATCTGGAAGTCGCTCGAACCTTGCTTAATGCTTTTCTAAAGGATTATCAGGGCAAAGCACCAAAAGTGACGGAGCTTGTGGAGGATGCCTTTGATGACGTGACGGCGGTGCTTCCTCTACCAGAACCCTATCGACGTCGCCTCCGGACAACTAACGGGATGGAACGGCTCAATGAGGAATTTCGCCGTCGGGAACGGGTTATCCGTATTTTCCCTAACCGCCAATCTGTGATTCGTCTGATGGGCTCTGTTCTCATGGAGAAGGACGAAAAATGGATAGAAGGACGCCACTATCTGAAAATGGAAGACTATTTTGAATGGAGGGCCAAACAGCCAAAATCACCTGATCGTTCGAGTAACGTAACAACTCTTTATCCAGGATAATCACTCTATCTTAGCTAAGGTGAATTTACACATAAAAAAAGACTTGACCTTCTTTAACAGCTTGAATCGTTGAAGAAACAATGTATTTTTCAACTTGAACACCTGGAAGCCATTCCTTGATAAACTTTTTAGATTCATCTTTTGGATTGATTTTAATTTGTGAAAAGTTTTGCTCTAGCATAGCTTGCAGTTCATTGATTGAAGAAGCACCTGAAACGCACCCTGAATAAGAAACATCTAAATCATTTTTAATTTCAGGCGGCAACTCAGCGGTCAATACCACATCGGATATCGCCAATCGACCGCCTTTTTTAAGTACACGATAGGCTTCTTTGAATACTTGCGGTTTATCGGGTGACA
Organism: Terrilactibacillus sp. S3-3; assembly: GCA_030437565.1. Taxonomy (GTDB): domain Bacteria; phylum Bacillota; class Bacilli; order Bacillales; family Sporolactobacillaceae; genus S3-3. Next base: position 2,118,921 of record CP129291.1, on the reverse strand, counting down.
GATTGATGACGCAATTGGAAAGAATGACGTCAATGGATTCATCGGCAACCGGTAAATGCTCGATTTCTCCCAAGCGAAAATCGACATTGCTGAACGGCCCTTTATCAGCGTTCTGGCGAGCCCTGCTGATCATTTCCGGTGTCATATCCACGCCGATAACCCGGCCGTTTTCACCAACCTGCCGGGCAGCAAGAAAGCAGTCAAATCCTGCGCCGCTCCCTAGATCAAGAATATTTTCACCAGGCTTTAAAGCAGCAATAGCTTGAGGATTGCCGCAGCCGAGGCCAAGGTTGGCGCCTTCAGGCACGGCGCTTAATTCGTCTTTAGAGTAACCAAGTTTCCCTGAAACAGCATTATGATCCGCGTCTGTATGACAGCAGCCAATGTCAGATGGAGAACAGCCGCAGGACGAAGCGGATATGTCCTGTAAAGCGATTTGTTTATAGCGATTTCGTACATTTTGTCTAATTTGATCCTTGGATAAAGTCATGAGATTCAGGCTCCTTTTTTATTGTGATATTTTTTCCTGCTCAGCAAATTCTTTTATTCTTTCTTTGATTTCGTCACGAACCTTTCGAAAGACCACTAGGATCTCTTCGGGTGTTCCTTTAGCTTGGGCAGGATCCGGGAATCCCCAATGTTCTCTTCTGACATGCGGCGGCGTCATTGGGCAGCGATCTTTTGCATCACCGCACAATGTCACAACAAGATACGCAGAATTTAATAAGTCCGGATTGATAAGTGTAGATTTTTGCTGAGAAATATCAATGCCGATTTCCTTCATGACCGTAACGGCTTTTGGGATTAAGCCCGTGAGCTTCAATTCCTGCCGAACGCACATCGTAAGTATCACCCAAATATTTTTTTTTTTTCAAATCCCTCAGCCATCTGACTGCGGCAGGAGTTCCCCGTGCAAAGAAAATAAATCAGTTTTTTCCCCATATTGGAATCTGCTCCTTAAATCTTTTCAGTATTTTTAAATGTTTTCCTCAGACGCAAAGCGATGTTGACAAGACCAATCATGACCGGAACTTCAACAAGAGGCCCAATCACTGCGGCAAAGGCTTCGCCGGACTGGATGCCGAATATTCCAACGCTGGTCGCAATCGCCAGTTCAAAGTTATTGCTTGCCGCTGTAAAACTCAGGGAAGTAGTCTTGCCGTAATCTGCGCCCGCTTTTTTGGATAAAAAGAAAGAAACGAAAAACATTATCACAAAGTAAATCAATAATGGAATGGCAACGCGAATCACATCCAGCGGCAGCTGAATAATCATGTTTCCTTTAATAGAGAACATAATGATGATCGTAAAGCAAAGCAAAGCAATTAAAGCAAGCGGGCTAATGAGCGGACAGAAAACCGATTCATACCATGCCTTTCCCTTTGCTTTGACAAGAATCAGACGTGTCAGAATGCCGCATAAAAAAGGAATGCCTAAATAAATCAAGACGCTTTTGGCAATTTCAAACATCGTCACATGGATCTGAAGGCTTTCCAGTCCGAGCCATCCAGGCAGCAGGGTCACAAAGAAATAGGCAAAAACCGAGTAAAAAAGAATTTGAAAGATGGAGTTAAAGGCGACCAATCCGGCCGTATATTCACGGTTTCCATCAGCTAAGTCATTCCATATAATCACCATGGCAATGCACCTGGCGAGTCCAATTAAAATCAATCCGGTCATGTATGCCGGATGCCCATGCAAGAAAATAATCGCCAGCAGGAACATGAGCAAAGGTCCGATAAGCCAGTTTTGGACTAGGGAAAGAAGAAGAATTTTTCCATCCTTAAAAACTTTTCCGAGTTCTTCATAGCGCGAACTTTTGCCAAAGGCGGGTAGAGCATGACGATCAAACCAATGGCTATCGGAATCGATGTGGTTCCTGCTTGAAACTTATTTAAGACATCTACAAATGATGGAATCAAGCGTCCAATAAGGATGCCAATGATCATCGCTAAAAAAATCCATACGGTTAAATATCGATCCAAAAATGACAGCTTTTTCATTCGAAAATCTCCAATTCGGTATTGGTACAGTTGCACGTTTTCGATTTAAGATTTGGTAATTCTTGAACAATGCCGGAAAGATAATTCGGTAAGTTTTCATTCAGGCGGTAATACACCCATGTGCCTTGCTTTCGTTCACTGATAATTCCGGCCGATCGCAGTTTTTTTAGGTGTTGACTAATTGCCGGTTGTGTGAGTTCAAATAAGTCAACAAATTCACAAACGCACATTTCGCCGCTTTTTAAATAAGCAAGCATTTTTAGTCTTGTTTTATCACCGATTATTTTCAACAATGCTGACATCTCATCAATACAAACCATTCTCCATATATTCACCTCCATTTATATAAGCTAATAATTATATTACGAATCACTTATGAATAAGTCAAGGAAACACACTTTAAAAAGCCTATTAAAAACGAAGGTCGAGGGATAAAGGATTTTAGCACTTAAAAAGACGGCTCAAATTTGAACCGCCTTTTTGATCGCGCCATCGGTAAGACAGGGAGAATACGAGATTTGAATATTGATAAGCTATTCCAATTGGATAGAAGATACCTTCAACATCATTTAATAGTAAAAATGGATAAGGAACGATGAAAGGAAAGGCAAATAGATAGAATGGAAATGGAAAACGGCGCCGGAAAAATCGGCGGTATCTTGGCCGGTAGCCATAAGGCTGTCTTTCATCGTACGTTTCTTGACTTTCAACTTCCTCGGGTGTCATCATGATGACATGTTGGTCGTCCGTCCCTTCAAGGATGCCTTCAATTTTGGAACCGTCTGTCAAGTGACCGATCACGTAATAGTTTCAAGTATTGATGACAGACTGATTTTACATCGTTCGGCGCATGATAGCCCGGCCGCAAAGCATCCGGATAATTTTCCTGCGGCATGATTTGACTATGATCGTCGTACATCAACATCACTCCTTATGTTAACAGGGTATTCACAGTGCTTGGGCGGTGTGCGCGGGGTCTCTCGGCCTTTTTTGATATCGTGAAAAAAGGCATGTTTTTAACCTCAGCCCAATGTCTTAGAAATGTAGAGACTCGGCCCTTGCGCCTTAGCTGCGCTTCGACGGGTCTGATCGGTTTCTCTGGGACAGCCCGCAAGATGAAAATTTTGCCGCCGATGAAAAAAATGATATGATATTTGCAGGCTTTTTGAAAACACAGTTTGAAGGGAACGCTATGAAAGAAAAAGTTATCGTTATTGTCGGGCCGACGGCGGTCGGTAAAACAAAATTAAGTATCGAACTCGCCAAGCGTTTTTTCGGCGAAATTATTAATGGTGATGCGATGCAGGTCTACTCTGGACTGGATATCGGTACGGCAAAAATCCGTGCGGAAGAAGCGCAAGGTGTGCCCCATCATTTAATTGATATTCGGCAGCCTGAAGAACCCTATACTGTTGCCGAATTTCAGAAAGATGCGCGCCGGAAAATCAGCGAACTGACGCATAGAGGAAAGATGCCCGTCATTGCGGGCGGCACCGGGCTTTATATTAAGGCTGCCCTCTATGATTATAAATTTTCGATGGCCCGTGCGGATGCCTCACTGCGGACGGCGTTATTGCAACTTGCCGAGCGCGCCGGAGCCGATGCCCTGCACGCCCGGTTAAAAAAAGTGGATCCGGTATCCGCCGCACGCATTCATCCACATAATGTCAAACGTGTGATAAGAGCGCTGGAAGTTTACCGCCAAACAGGGAAACCTTTCAGCCAAATGCAAAATAGGACGGAGGTTCGGGCGCTGTATGACGCGATTGTCATTGGCCTGACCATGGATCGGCCGCTGCTTTTCATCAGTTAATGACCGCGTGGAGAAGATGATTGAAAAGGGGCTGGTTGATGAGGTACGCCGGCTTTATGATCGCGGCATTCGCACCGCTCAGGCCGTTCAAGCGATAGGGTATAAAGAGTTTTATCCTTATTTTGACGGCCTCATTACACTTCCGCAGGCGATTGAAACGCTGAAAAAAAAAAATTCGCGGCATTATGCCAAGCGGCAATTCACTTGGTTTCGCCGGCAAATGGATGTTCAGTGGTTCGATATGACAGATTCGCTCGTCCATTTTTCAAAAAAAGTGGAGGAAATCACCGCTTTTGTTACGAGCAGATTGACAGGCGGCGAAAATGACTGATATTCTTTGTTTAGGATGTTAAATGGTAAATATAGCCCCTCACGTTTTTTTATGTCGTTATATCTACAATCTTAGGGCTGACTAATAGCATTGAGGCGGCTAAATAACCGGCTGACGAAACAAGCCTCTCCAACAGAGAGGCGATGGTTTACCACCAATGGTTTAGTGCCGGCTGATACCCGGACCCCTTGTGTTTATCAGAATTTTCGCGATCGGCAACCACGTCTTGATACACATGTTGATAGATGTGCTGCGGGATGTCGATATATTTTTGCCTGTAGACATGAACAATTTTGGGAGGATAAAAGGCATTTTGAGGCGAAAATGAAGCATGATGATCGGCACGAGACGGGGTACTTTTGTTGATGGCTTTTTCTGAATGAACAGGTTTAGCCGGACTCTCGGTTCTGATTTGTTCACAGGTTTCCGCCGGCTTGTGATGATGCGGTCGGAAAACCTCGTCTATCAAAAAGGGTTTTGACTGGTTTTTACCCTTCGTGGTAATCACCTCCGCTGACCTTCTGTAATAATAAATGCTTAATCCGTTAAATTGAACCGGACAGGTATCCAAACGCATGAAACCTTTTTCTTGATTTTGCCCCGGAACAGACAAGATGTTATAATGTGAAATATTAAAGGTAAATTGTGGTCATTCTTTGAAGGGCTGATACATAAGCATTTAATAAATTTATAAAATCTATAAGGTTAATTTTGATTTGTTGCAGGAAAGTTGACAAAGAAGTCGAACTAACTGTAATAGAGAGAATAGAGGAGGAATAAAATGAAACAGTCAATCAATATTCAAGATACCTTTTTGAATCAATTGCGTAAGGAAGGAATTTTTGTAACCGTCTTTCTGCTTAATGGCTTCCAACTCAAAGGGAAAGTGAAAGGATTCGACAATTTTACGGTTTTGCTTGACAGCGAAGGGAAGCAGCAACTGATTTTTAAACATGCGATTTCCACTTTTGCTCCGGCTAAACCAGTTAATTGGGCCAGCCAGGAAGAATAAGTGTAGGGAGGGGCGGTTAGTACCGCCTCTTTTAATATTGCTGAAACTAAATGATTTAAAGGAATCGTCTCTTCTTCAGGCAGCGCAGAAATCAGCCCCGTACCGGTACGCGAAGATTGAGCGGCTGCCGGTTTTCTATTAAATATTTCCCCGGAAAGCGCAAGAATCGACAAGAAAAGCCTTTTTGCACGATTCTTGTCGAAAACCGCGGCAGAGTCCCCGGCATGTTTGACATGATCCTCTGCGGCTTTTTTCAGACCTCCTTCTGACATGGGAGCAGGCGGCATACATTTAAATAATAAAATCATTCGTTTCCGGTTTTTAGAACGCTCGGACAAGGTGACAGAGGGCAGGTTTTTGAAGCTCGGCTCGTGCATTGGGGACAGAGGCTTTTTGTTCACCGCTGCAGCATGTTCTTGAACCTTAGGAACAGTGAGGTGAAATGCATGTCGGAATCCTATACGTTTACACAAAAAAGCCAAATCAACGTCATTTTTAATCAAAAGAAAGACAGCGGCCTTGCCGCCCCCTATTCGCTGGATGATAAAGCGAATCATACACCGCTCGAAATGATTGAATCAAAACTCGATCGTTTAATAGGGCTGGATGAGGTCAAACGAATGGTCAAGGAGCTGTATGCCTGGCTGGCTGTATATTCACCAAAAAAGAAAAGAATGGCATTTGAAAGTCCGGAAGCAGTCGCTCCATATGCTTTTTAAAGGGAGCCCCGGAACCGGGAAAACGACAGTCGCCCGGCTTCTCGGCGAATTGTTCCGCGATATGAATATTCTCGCCAAGGGACATCTCGTGGAAGTCGAGCGGGCCGACCTTGTCGGCGAATATATCGGCCAGACGGCACAGAAAACAAGAGATTTAGTAAAAAAGGCTCTCGGCGGCATCCTTTTTGTCGATGAAGCCTATTCGCTTGCCCGAGGCGGTGAAAAAGATTTTGGCAAAGAAGCGATCGACACATTAGTCAAACAGATGGAAGACAAAAAAGATCAATTTGTCCTTATTCTGGCCGGGTACTCTGATGAAATGGAGAACTTTCTCCGCCTTAATCCCGGGCTGCCGTCGCGGTTTCCGATGATCATCACTTTCCCGAATTACACGGGAAGCGAGCTTCTGGCCATTTCAGAACAAATGATTATTGAGCAGAATATAAATTAACATCGGAGGCGCAAAAAAAACTTTCCCGCCATCTCCATCAAAAGGCACAGGAAAATGCAAAGACGTTCAGCAATGGCCGGTATGTCCGCAACATGGTTGAAAAAATGATCCGGCAGCAGGCCGTGCGCCTGCTCCGTGAAGGAAGATATGATCGCGAATCATTGTTGACGCTGAGAGCATGTGATCTTAATATTGAAGAAGGCAAAGAAAAAAAAAAAAGCAGGCCGTTATAAAAATGATCAGGCGAGTATGCTGCAGAAGGCAGGAATAGTATGGAAAAAGTCATTCTCGTTGGCGTGCGGCTTCCCGTTCAGTCCGATGAGTCTTTCCGTTCGTCGCTAGAAGAACTCATGGCCTTGACAGAGACTGCAAACGGTGAAGTAGCAGCTGTCTTGACACAAAGCAGGCAGCGCATCGATGCAGCCACTTATATAGGAAAAGGCAAATTACAGGAGCTGAAGACGCTGGCGAAGACCGCCCGAGCGGTGCCATTATTTTTAACAGCGAATTATCACCGAGCCAGCAATCGAGGTTAAGCGCGCAGCTTGATGTGAAAGTCTTGGACCGGACTCAGCTTATTCTTGATATTTTTGCGATGCGGGCCATCTCGCGCGAGGGCAAGCTGCAGGTTGAATGTGCTCAGCTGCAATATCTTTTGCCGAGGCTCAGCGGGATGGGAGAGGCGCTTTCCCGACTCGGCGGCGGCATCGGCACCAGGGGCCCCGGTGAAACGAAATTGGAGTCCGATCGCCGTTACATACGAAAGAGAATTTCAGATGTGAAAAACCAGTTGTCGGCGGTCGTCCGCCACCGTGCGCGCTATCGAGAAAGGCGGCTGGAAAATGATCAGTTTCAGATCGCACTCGTCGGCTATACGAACGCCGGCAAATCGACGCTGTTCAACCGGCTGACATCGGCAAACAGTTTTGAAGAAAACCGGCTTTTTGCCACCCTGGATCCGCTGACAAGAAAAATGAAGTGTCCCGAACGGTTTCGGCTGTTTGTTGTCGGATACGGTTGGGTTTATTCAAGATTTGCCGACTCAATTGATTGCGGCGTTTCGATCCACACTGGAAGAAGTCGTTTCTGCCCGTCTGATTGTTCATGTGATTGATGCCTCCGACCCTGATGCTTTAGCCCATGAAGCAACGGTTCTGCGCCTTTTGTCTGAATTAGGGGCGGACAAGATTCCTGTTTTAACGGTTTATAACAAGAAAGATCGGCTGAAAACGGCTTTTATCACGCCGAAGGATGCGCTGCTTATTTCCGCTTTTGACATGAGCGATATGGATTCCGTCCGTCTTTCCATCCAGAGTCGGATGACTCGCCAAATGGTGGCTTATCACAAAAGAATTGATGCAAAAGAAGGCCAATTGATTGCGGCGATCAAGACGCGATCGATCGTAACCGAGCAGCGTTTTCTTGCCGATGAACAGGCCTATGATTTTACCGGCTATGTTTTGCCGGACTCTCCTTTAGCGGCGCTCGGGAAAGAGCAGTTCTAAAGCATGGGACGACGTTTCCAGGAAGGTTTCGAAATAAAGAATATAAAAAAGAACGGGCGACCCGGAAACTGCCTGATAGGCTGCCGCCATTAAAACTCGGCCGTCCCGCTGCGTCAGGCTGATCGGTTCATCCCTCTTCTTGGATATCTATTCCAACCTGCGGGAAAATCTCACTTTTAGACGTTAAGCCGTTACACATTACGGAAGTAAAGAAATACACAGTCTTAGTGTAAAAATTGGAGGAAAGCTGTTACTAAATAAAGATAACATAGACAAATCAGGTGGACTGCGATCAGATAAGGTTTAATAGGAGATCGTTAGATACAGGCATTTTGGATATGTTTTTAGCAGCGGCAGAAAATGTACAAAGATTTAGCGCATGGTGAATCCCTTCACCGGCTGGCCGTATCGGTTGGCCGGCAAGTACGAGAAAAATACGAAGCGATAGATAGCGCCGTTCAAACGAATCAGTCGTGTTTTAAAAAGTTTTCAAAAATATAAAATCAGCGATGCCCATTTCAGCGGAACGACAGGTTACGGCTATGATGACTTTGGCAGGGAGGGTATCGAAGCTGTCTATGCTGATGTGTTTGGGGCGGAATCCGGATTGGTCCGCCCGCAGCTCATTTCCGGTACCCACGCGATCACAACGGCTTTTTTCGGCATTTTGCGGCCGGGAGATGAATTGCTTTACATCACGGGGAAGCCATATGATACGTTAGAAGGCGTCATTGGCTTAACGGATAACGGACACGGCTCGCTCAAAGACTTTCACATCGGATTTCGGATGATCCCGCTCTCAGAAGGCCGGATCGATGTGAATGCCGCGATTAAAGAAATTCGCCCGGAAACCAAGATGGTGGCCATCCAGCGCTCATGCGGTTATAGTTCGAGGCCGTCTTTGACAGTCGGCCAGATCGGCGCGGCCATTTCGGCCATTAAGAAAGCTCATCCGCATGTGATCGTTTTTGTTGATAACAGCTACGGTGAATTTGTCGAGGAAAAAGAACCGTGCCATGTCGGCGCGGATATGATGGCCGGATCGCTGATTAAAAACCCGGGCGGCGGTCTGGCCAAAGTAGGCGGCTATATTGTCGGCCGTGAGAAACTGATTCATCTTTGTGCCGAACGGCTGACGGCACCCGGACTCGGTAAAGAAGTCGGTCCGACACTGACGGAACTTGCCAGTTTGTACCAAGGCTTTTTCCTTGCGCCGCACATTGTCGGCCAGGCGCTTAAAGGGGCTGTTTTTACGGCCGCATTTATGGAAAAACTGGGAATGAAAACGAAGCCTTCTTGGCAAGCGGAAAGAACCGATTTGATTCAGTCCGTCACTTTTAACGATCCCGATAAGATGACGGCTTTTTGCCAGGCCATCCAGCTTGCATCGCCGATCAATTCTCATGTGATCCCCTATCCAAGCCCGATGCCCGGCTATACGAGCGATGTGATTATGGCGGCCGGGACTTTTGTTCAAGGCGCAAGCCTCGAGTTGTCCGCAGATGGCCCGCTTCGCCCGCCGTATACGCTCTTCGTCCAAGGCGGCCTTACTTTGGAGCATGTAAAAGCAGCGATTGTTATTGCTGTGAACCATCTGATTGAAAAAAATTTGATTGAAATAACGGAACATGTGCAATGAAAAAATCTGTAAGAAAAGCTTACACCAATTGACAACATATATTCAGTAAGGTACAATGTGTGTAGGAAAGGGGTGCTTTGTGAATGGATGATCGTGTTCGTCGTCGGTCGATGCCATTATTCTCCATGAATGTTGTCCAAAAGTTGACTGGATTGACGGCTCGACAAATTCGTTATTACGAAGAAAACGATTTGATTCATCCCGAGCGGACGGAAGGCAATAGGCGTGTCTTTTCATTCAATGACGTTGATCGTTTGCTCGATATTAAATCGTTGCTTGATGAAGGCGTCAATTTGGCTGGCATTAGCCATGTTTTAAACAAAAACGGTTGAAGCCAATCAGCCCCTGAGCGAAAAAACAGATTTGTCGGATGCTGAATTGATGAAATATTTGAAAACCGAGCTTATCAGCGCCGGTAAATTTGGTAAATCTTCATTGATACAGGGGGAACTTTCTCGCTTTTTTCAATGAGAAAGAACCTATTGTATATAAATTAGGGAGTAAATGAGACTTTACTGGGGAGGATCTTGAATGGCAAAGTATACAAAAGAAGACATTTTTTCAATGGCAAAAGAAGAGAATGTTAAGTTTATTCGTTTGCAGTTTACTGATCTGCTTGGAATTATCAAAAACGTGGAAATTCCGGTTGATCAACTTGAAAAAGCGCTCGACAATAAAATCATGTTTGACGGTTCTTCGATCGAAGGCTTTGTAAGAATTGAAGAGTCGGACATGCTTCTGTATCCGGATTATGACACTTGGGTTGTTTTCCCTTGGACGGCTGAAAAAGGAAAAGTGGCAAGGTTAATTTGCGACATTTACAACCCGGATAGAACGCCATTCGCCGGAGATCCTCGTTCTGTACTGAAACGTCAGCTTAAAGAAATGGAAGCTCTTGGGTTCACACATTTCAACATCGGACCTGAACCTGAATTTTTCCTTTTCAAAATGGATGAAAATGGTGAACCAACACTTGAATTAAATGATAACGGCGGTTATTTTGATTTGGCGCCTACTGACTTGGGTGAAAACTGCCGCCGCGATATCGTTCTTGAACTTGAAGACATGGGCTTTGAAATTGAAGCTTCTCACCATGAAGTGGCTCCGGGCCAACATGAAATTGATTTTAAATATGCGCATGCGGTCACGACTTGTGACAACATTCAAACATTTAAACTCGTTGTTAAAACCATTGCGCGTCAGCACGGGCTTCACGCAACGTTCATGCCAAAGCCTCTTTTCGGTGTGAACGGTTCCGGTATGCACGCCAATATGTCCCTTTTCAAAGGCAAAAATAATGCTTTCTTTGATGAATCAACTGAAACCGGCTTAAGCGAAACGGCAACGCAATTTATCGCCGGTGTGATTAAACATGCCCGTTCGTTTACTGCGATTACGAACCCGACGGTTAACTCCTTCAAACGTTTGGTTCCTGGCTACGAAGCGCCAAGTTATGTTGCTTGGTCACTCCGCAACCGCAGCCCGCTTATCCGGATTCCGGCATCTCGCGGTCTGAGCACACGGATTGAAGTCAGAAGCGTTGACCCGTCGACCAACCCTTACCTGGCGATGACGGTTATGCTTGCTGCCGGTCTTGACGGTATCAAGAATAAGCTGACTCCTCCAACTCCGATCGATCGCAACATTTATGTGATGGATCAAGAAGAACGTGAAAAACTTGGTATTCATGATCTGCCTGCAACATTGAAAGAAGCCATTGAAGTGATGAACGCCGATCCGATTATCACGGCTGCGCTTGGCGATCATGTGCTGTCTCGTTTCAATGAAGCAAAAGAAATCGAATGGGATATGTTCAGACTCAAAGTGCACCCTTGGGAACGCGAACAATACCTGCAACTTTATTAATTCAAGCAAGCTCGAAAATCCCTTGGCGCTCTAGGCGTTGAGGGATTTTGTTTTTCTTTTCGATAGTCGTCATTAGCACAAAACCGGGAACAGCTGCTTAACTCAATAACTTTTGATGTACATCATCCATCTCCTGCTTCTAAATAGAAAAGTATTCGAATAAGCAGGATTTTTCTTCATAATGTGGAATAAGCATATAAAATAAAGTTACATGAATTGGATAAAGTTGCTAGTATGGTTGACTCTGGCATAAGTAATGATGTGCTCGAATAAACATGTTAACACCTGTCAATACTGTGATCATTGGAGGTGATAACATGAAAAATTCTAGTAATGATGAGAGAAACAAGAGGGAGAAAAAAATGCCAGCAGCAAAAGTGATTAAAAAAGAAGGCTATATTTATGAAAATTGCCCTTTATCATTTGATGAACTAAAAAACAAATAAGCCGAGAATAAATAAAGGTAAAATGATTCTTGATAAAAATAATCCAAAGCATAAGGACTTTTATAACGATTGAAAGCAACAAGTCATTTTGAACTTGGAGATATTTATTATTTTGATGTTGGTTTTGATGATGAAGAGGACAGTTTTAAAAATAGACCTGTTATTATAATTCAAAAAACTGATGAATACTATATCTTGGTTCAACTACTAGTATTGAAATACATGATCCACCCCAAAAATATGATCCTTATAAAATTCCTATCTGCAATTGGAGAAACTAGCAGTTTTCGGAAGAAATGACAGAAGCCTGCTTCAATACGGAGCTGGAAAAAGAACCTGAAGGCTGCCAATAAAAAAGATATATGGATTTACCCACATACCATAATCTTTTATTTAATAAATTGTTTCTAATTATTATAGCCTTCCTCTTTGAAATAACAATTTATAGTGTTTTGACTTAACCTTAAGCAAACTGTTATTTTGAAAGATTTTTTTTATAACTAGAACCTATATTTGAACAGCTTTTTCCTTAGAATCAGGCCTATTTTTTGTCAAATAGGGATGTGTATCAGCATCTCTTTTCGCTTCTAAACCGATTATAATCTGAAATATCTTCCTAGTGAGTAGCCTCTCATTCTATTAGAAGAATTGTTAGAAGATTGTTCACTGGATTGACTGCTTTCTGAATTATTATTTTCACTATTATTCTGTGAATTATCACTATTATTCTGCGAATTGTCATTATTATTTTGCGAATTATCACTATTATTCTGTGAATCTTTTTCATTATCGCTATTTTCAGATGAATTTTTGTCAGATGAAGAATCTTCTGAAGATTTGTCTTCTTTCGATGACTCTTGATCTGATGATTTGTCGTCAGATGATTTATCGTCAGAAGAATCATCTTTCGCTGGTTTTGGTTTCTTAAATACACGACTGATACTCTTAATGTGGAAAATAGTGATGAAAACGAGGGTGTCTTTTACCGTTAAAATGAGGGTGTCATCTTTAATTTCATTTAAAACACCTTCAATGCTTTCCGGTCCGCCCCGATTAACCTTTACTTTTTTGTAGCGCAAAGCTTCTAGAACTCTTTCAAAAGTACTGAATTTTAGAAAAGAGACGTCAGGTGCAAGAGAATGGGGTTCTTCTTCTGTATCCACTGAAGCTCCTTTAATATGAGATGTTTGATAGTAGACAACACCATCACTTTTTGTCAAAAGAACGAGGTAATCAGATTTTATTGCCAAGAGGATCCCTTCACGAGATTCGGGACCTCCGATGTTGATCTTTACGTGAGACCCGATATAATCTTCTAGCACGTCAACAGAAACTGTGTTAAACAATTTATTTCCGCCCCCAATGGTTTTATTAAATTGATTATGGTACATCTTATGTGTAGAAGAAAATATCGTCATAGACAGTTTTATTAAAAAATAGAAATTAGTTGATTATAGATTGGATAGATGTCTATTAAGCGCTATTGTAAATTTTAAACGATGATTAGGTTGGAAATATTTGGGCGTGAACAATCCACTCAAAAAAACGAATGGTTCATGGAAAAACGCCATATAACAATGAAAGGTAAAAAATTAGATACTCCGTTGGGATAAAGTGAAACTTCAATCAGTGGGGTTTTTCTTCCATCCCACTGATTGTTAGCTCTTGCTCAAAGGATGTGGGTCACACAGACGTTGCCACAGGATGTGGCGCCTTTAGTCTGTGTTCCTAAGACCGGGCTTTTACGGGCAGTTATCTCCCACCTATGCTTCTTCGAATTTATTGAAGCCATGAGGTGGGAGTTTTACTGCCCGTTAAAGCGGGATAAGGTGAAATACTTCTTCAATATTTCAATTTCCCTCTTGATTTTCTTGCGTTCAAAAATCCTCCCTCCTGTTTTGGTCGGTTTTTTAGGTTGATAAAAAGCTAAAAAATGAATAAAAACAACAAACGAAATTTAGCTCTAGCGTCCATGCTCTTTATTTTTTTAGATAGAATATATTAATGATATAAGGGGAATGTGGACGTGCCTGGCTATTTCACCTGGAAAGGACCATTAGATATGACGATTACCATTGTCGTTTCTATGCTTATATTTGTTAGCACCATGTTTGTTATTTTTATTCGACCAAAGGGAATAAACGAGGCTTGGCCTGCGTCAATCGGCGCGATCTTAATGCTTTTGACAGGGATTGTGCCATTGAGCGACATTTGGTCGATCATTTATAAAGTTAGTGGATCGTCCATGACCACGATATCGACCATTGTCATGGCTGTGATTCTAGAGAGCTTTGGTTTCTTTCATTGGGCAGCAGCCAAGATTGAGCGTTTGGCAAGAGGATCCGGAGTTCGTTTGTACTGGTTGATCCAACTATTATGTTTTTTAATGACATTGTTATTTAATAATGACGGCAGCATTTTTTGATAACAACACCCTTATTGATATTGTTATTAAAAAATTTGCGATTAAAAAAGCATGAACTCATCGCTTATTTGCTGACTGGAGCATTAACTGCAACCGCATCGAGTGCACCTATAGGTGTCAGCAATATTGTGAATCTAATAGGCTTAAATATTGTTCATATGACACTTTATGAGCAGACAGCCATGATGTTCCTTCCCGCCACTGCAGGAGTATTTTTCATGTCAGTTATCATGTTTTGCGTTGTTAGGAGCAGACTCCCAAGAAGGTTGCCTAAAGCGATTCATGACGTCGAAGAATCCTTTTTTCATAAGCACTTTCATCATTTAAGAGGAAAAATACATGTTAGAACCAAACATCAGCGTACAAAACTAATGTTAAAGATTCTGTTTTTTGTTTTTTTTTTTTTTTTTCCGCCTCATGCTCTTTGTCGCTTCTTTTCTGTCTGTACCGATTGAGATTGTTGCTTTATTTGGATCGCTCGTCTTGTTATTTTGGCGATGGTATCACTTAAAAATAAATCCCATTGATATTTTGAAAAAGACACCATGGCAAATCTTTATCTTTGTCTTTTCAATGTATATCATTGTTTTTGGGCTGAACAACGCCGGGTTAGGAGATATGCTGGTCACCATTTGCGCCCCTATTAAATACCAACCATTATTTTATTCCAACTTTATAATAGGGACGATGATGACCCTATTGTCTAATCTTTTTAATAATCATCCGGCTTTAATGATCGAAACAATGGTTTTAACTGAACTGGGCTTAAATGCCATTACTTTAAAAAGTGTCTACCTGGCAAGCATCGTTGGAAGTGACATTGGTTCCTTGCTCTTGCCAATCGGCACGCTTGCTTCTTTAATTTGGATGCAAATTTTACGAAAAAATCATATTGACATCAAATGGAAAGATTATTTGAAGGTTTCACTGATTGTCATTCCGCCTACTATCATTTTAACTCTGTTTCTTCTGTTTGCCTGGATTGAATTGATTTTCAAATAATGATGAGTGACAACGGACGCTGTGAATTTAAAAATCATCATCCTTTAGTCTCCATGGAAATGCATCTTAAGCAGGCGGAAATGAGTGCTTGCTGCTCTCATCCAAAGGGGGCAGATAAACCAGGGAGTTTAAAACTTGTGATCAGAGAAAAATGAAACCGGTAACAATTGATTAGAATGAGGACCGTTTGTTCTGAATATTCAAATGGGTATTGCCATAAAGTGAAACTTCAATCAGTGGGATTTTCTTCCATCCCCCACTGATTGTTAGTTGAACCAATCGGGCTTTTACGGGCAGTTATCTCCCTATGCCTTCGAGTTCATTGAAGCCTTGAGGTTGAAATCTTACTGCCCGCTAATACGGGATAAAATATCTGAAATGAAAAAAAAAAAGTCCCTCTAAAAGAGGGACGAAAAAAGGCAGTGTTCCGGCACTTTTTTAGCTGGCCGCTAGCAGGCACTTTTAGCCGGGAAAAATGGCAATATAACGTTTAGATGAAAATCTAAACGGAGTGGTCTTTTCGACGTATATTTAACAAATTGAACAAAATTTATTGATTTTTTAGCGGGTTAAGAGCCCCGACAGCCTGTTGAGCTGTATTCCCAACTTGCTGAGCTGCACTTCCAAGCTGCTGCATAGGATTTTGCATAAATTGTTGAAGGTTACTTTGGTTATTCCTCAGAAAAATATAAGTGGCTGCCCCCGTGCCGATAGCTGCTACCATCGGAAGGATTGCATTTCCCATATTGTTCTGTTGTTGTTGTGCCATTCTGTTCCCCTCCTTTCCTCAAAAGGTCTTCATTAATTTGCTTCAGACCTAAAAATATATACGATTTTAAAGATGTCAAATCAGGGTGAAAATGGCATTTATATTTATACTTAAACTGAATAAATTTAACGCGATATCGTTAATTTAATATTAATAAATGTGGTTAGCGGAAGGAAAAAATCAATGAATACAGAAAAAGGCTATACGCTTACAATGAAAAAAAAAATGTATCCTTTATATCTGGACAATCTGGGAGCAGTTTTATCATGACATCTTTCAAGTACAATTAGGTCACATCGATGATCTTCTATATTACAGAATTAAAAATTATAAAGGACAGCCATTACAGCTTCAAGATGGCGAATGGATTAACAAAGGTGACTTAATCCTTGAACTTCATTTTAATAACGCCTTGCTGTTAGAAACTGCTTTATATTCAAAAAACAACATTCAGATGGCATCAATCCTTATCCAATCAATGAAAGAGACATTAAATCGAATAGACACTTATATAGAAAAAATCGAATCCCAAAAAATGGTAAACATTAAAGCCCTTTATGGCATATCCATTTTACATAAAGGAGCGAAACAGTTTGGATTTGATGTCATTGGCTTGCCTGATAAGTGGACATCAAAATGGAAAAAACTGTGCTTGTTGACATTATTACTAACCGTTCATCCAAGTGGAACGCAGAGAATAAAAAAACAAAAATCATGATTTATCTCCCAAAATTATCGCCATTTCCAAAAATTCATTTAGACATCATGCGGATAAATTTAAATAAAAGCCTACGGTTGGGATGGATAACCCATTGTAAAGAAAGGGCAATTGCATACAGGCGGAAAGGCATTTGGCGAGGTATAAAATTTGAAAATCTTAACCAAAAAATGCGGGAACGAGCGTTCCGATAACTTTAATTTTCTCCGGAAACTAACCACAATATGGGAATGATGACACAGGCTAAAGAATGGACCTGTGCATAATGTACGAGGGAATAAGATTTTTGGGAGAGGAAAGAAACATTGACAAAAAGAAGATGCAATGACTTTTCCGATAATTGTTCTGATTGTCATCTATGTTCTAGAAGATTTAGATGTCCATGTGACGGCAGCTTTTTCAATTGTACAGGAGTAACGGGGGCCACAGGAACAACGGGAGCAACAGGAGCGACAGGAGCCACGGGAGCAACCGGGGCCACAGGAGAGACGGGGGCAACCGGAGCAGCGGGAGCCACCGGAGCAGCGGGACCGACCGGAGCAACAGGTGATCCAGGGGCGGCAGGAGCCACAGGGGCGACGGGACCAACCGGAGCAGCAACAGGAGCAACCGGGGCCACAGGAGAGACGGGGGCAACCGGAGCAGCGGGAGCCACCGGAGCAACGGGACCGACCGGAGCAACAGGTGATCCAGGGGCGGCAGGAGCCACAGGGGCGACGGGGGCAACCGGAGCAGCGGGGGCGGCAGGAGCCACAGGGGCGACGGGGGCAACCGGAGCAGCGGGAGCCACCGGAGCAGCGGGAGCCACCGGAGCAGCGGGACCGACCGGAGCAACAGGAGAGACGGGGGCGGCAGGAGCAACAGGAGCGACAGGAGCAACAGGAGCCACGGGAGCAACCGGGGCCACAGGAGAGACGGGGGCAACCGGAGCAGCGGGAGCCACCGGAGCAGCGGGACCGACCGGAGCAACAGGTGATCCAGGGGCGGCAGGAGCCACAGGGGCGACGGGACCGACCGGAGCAACAGGTGATCCAGGGGCGGCAGGAGCCACCGGAGCCACCGGCGCCGGTGCAATTATACCGTTTGCCTCCGGGGCTCCGCCGTATTGACGACAATTGCCGGGGGATTAGTCGGGACAGGATCGCTGGTGGGATTTGGAAGTTCGGCAGTCGGTGTAAGTTTAGCAGGCTCGACAATCGATCTAACCGGAGCGGCCGGAACCCTATTAAACTTCGCATTTTCAGTTCCGCGTGACGGAACGATAACTTCAATAGCGGCATATTTCAGTACGACGGCAGCCTTAAGCCTGGTTGGTTCGACAATGACGATAACGGCACAGTTGTATAGTTCGCCGACACCTAATAACCTTTTTACCCCGATTCCCGGCGCGTTTGTTACGCTGGCTCCGCCTCTGACAGGTATCATTAGTATCGGTGCTATAAGCAGCGGTATAACAACAGGCCTGACTATACCGGTTACATCTGAAACAAGATTATTGCTTGTTTTTTCGGCGACTGCTTCCGGTCTAAGCTTAGTTAATACAGCAGCCGGTTACGCCAGTGCGGGGATAACGATTGCGTAAAGCAAAACTGATACAGAGGTTCTTCGATAACTAACAGATTTTAGCCTTGAACAAGTATTGTTTAAGGCTTTTTTTGATTACGGAACAATACGAAACAAACCTGCCGATCATTTTCGATTTAAATATTGTTTCAAAGTTCAAGAAATCACCATGTTCGCGAAGGGTTCTGCTGATATTTGGAAACAATTGTAAAACTATGAAAATTGACAGTATAGCAACTGGTAGAAGCGGGAGAATGATTATGTGTTCGGCAGCGGTTTTTTCCCTAATTTTTTAACCCTGTCAACGCTGCTTAAGCCTGTATTTTTTCAGCTTTCGATACAGCGTCGAGCGGGCGATGTTCAATTTTTTAGCGGCCGCAGAGATGTTCCACTCGGTTTCTTCTAAAAGTCGAAGCAGCACTTTTTGTTCTTCCGCTTCCAGCGGAGGCCTATTCGCCGCTGTATCGCTCGCAGATAAATGATTTCTGCCTTCCATTAAATAACCGGGCAAGTGCTCCATTTCGATGATTGGAGATTCGCTGAAAATAACGGCGTGTTCCAGAACATTTTGCAGTTCTCTAACGTTGCCCGGCCATGAGTAGTCGAAAAAGAATGATGACGTCTTCTCTGAAATGGACAGGCTGTTTTTCTCATATTTTTTCAGCGAGCTGTTTCAAAAAGTTATTGGCAATCAGCAAAATATCATCTTTTCGTTCACGGAGAGGGGGAATGGTTACCGACACGACGTTAAGACGATAAAATAAATCTTCACGAAATCCTCCGCTTTTGCAAAGAGCGAGCAAGTTTTTATGAGTTGCAGCAATGATCCTTACATTTACCGGAATAGGCTGAGAGGAGCCAAGCCGGGTCACTTCCTTCTCTTGCAGAACTCTGAGCAGGTGGATCTGCGAGTCAAGCGGCATTTCGCCGATTTCGTCCAAAAAAAGCGTGCCCCCGTTTGCCTCTTCAAAGATCCCTTTTTTTCCTCCTGCCATGCCGCCGGTGAATGTACCCCGCTCATATCCGAACAATTCACTGCTGATTAACTCTTTAGGAATCGCGCCGCAGTTAACCGGCAAAAAGGGTTTTCGGCTTCTGTCGCTTGATTGATGAATGGTTTGCGCGATTTTTTCCTTCCCGGTGCCGCTTTCCCCCAATACAATAATCGGCACATTCGATGAAGCGGCCTTGCGGCATTTATTGATTGCTGCCGTAAAAGAACTTGAATGTCCGATAACCTCAGCCCACGGTCCGGTCTCCGCAGCGAATTCTTTTGAAGCGTCCGTTACTCTCTCGGCGCCGGTGTCCTTTAATACAATTAGGTAACCGGCAAGGGCCTTTTCAAAATAAATGGGTTCAATCTCGATGACCGGAAAATCCTGAATCATGAGGGCATTCGCAGCCAGATTTGAGCCGGAATCGTGCGGCGTTCGTATATAGTCGTTGATCAAGGATTGAAAATCAGGGTGGTTAGATAATTTTACGGCGGGTGATAATTTAAAAAAGCGAGCCAGTTTTTCACTGCTTTTGACAAAAAAAAAATCGCGGTTCAGGACCAAAACATGATCGGTTTTCCATTTATCGGCTGATCGGAAATAGGTTTCAACGAGATGGCAAGTGTTTTCCATGTCGCTTTCCGCCAGCTTTGTTTCGATCACCTGGGCAATCGATATGGCCAGCCCTAATGTATGCGGCTGAGCGTAGGCCCAGATTCCTGTGAAATCAATGGTACCGATGATTTCCTGTGTAACAGGGTGAGAGATGGGGGCGGAAGAGCAGGACCATGGATGGCAGCCGTGGCAAAAATGCTCGGCGGAAAAAATCTGAATCGGGCTCTTTGTGATAATACTGGTGCCAATTGCGTTGGTGCCGGCAGCCCTTTCGCTCCAATCCATGCCCGCGGCAAAATTCATTTTTTCGGCCCGGCGAATGGTCGGAGAGTCGCCTTTTAAGTAAATAATTCGGCCATTTTGATCGGATAACGTGATCAGGTGGCCGGTGCCTGCCATTTTATGAAATAATTGATCGATAATCGCTTTGCAACCCGATAAATCTCCGATGTTTTGAGTAAATCGTTCAGCTCATGATCCGTTAATATCAGTTTTGTTCGCTCCTGTGCGGGATCGACACCTGCATTCTGGCAGCGTTTCCAAGAGTGCAAAACATTTTCTCTTATTTTATCCGTTATAGCCTCTTCTCGGCATTTTACAATGTACGTATCCCACAAGTTTTCCAATTCCTTTGTTTTACTGGGCAAGTCATGCGTTGAGAAAATGGACATATAAGGGTTCCGCATCTCTGTCCTCCCTGTCTGAAAAGTTCAAAATCATTTTAACATTTCATCCCGAAAAAAGAAATGAAAGTGCTTTCAAATCTGTGCGCAGCTTAAACGGCAAAGAGATCGAGAAAAAACAGATGGGTGTTTTGCGGATAGAAACATTGTAGCGATACAGTTGTAGCGATTCGCGACAATTCTTCCGGCGTATAAAGCAAAAAAGGCGGGTCTTTAACCTTTTAAAATTGGCACCGGACTGCATTGAATATAGCGGAGTACGAAATAAACCTGAAAGGGGAGAAAAAAATGAGGACAGATAAGACCAAAAAGGCGCAGATCCTGGCGATCGACGCCGGCGGCACGATGACCGATACGTTCATCATTGATGACCACGGCGATTTTGTTGTCGGGAAGGCCCAATCAACCCCGGAAGATGAATCGATTGGTCTATTGAACTCCGCAAGAGATGCGCTCACGTACTGGGGGTCAAGTGTCGAGGAAGAGTTTCCGAAACTGCTGGCCGGTGTGTATTCCGGAACGGCGATGCTCAACCGTCTCGTGTCGAGAAACGGGCGGCGTGTTGGTCTCGTCGTCAACAAAGGAATGGAGGATTTCCACCGCATGGGCCGGGCGATTCAGGCTTATTTGGGCTATTCCTATTCCGACCGGCTTCATTTAAATACTCACCGCTATGATCCGCCGCTTGTACCTAGAGAACGGACGAAGGGGATTACCGAAAGAGTGGACCTTTTTGAAACGTTATCATTCCACTGTATGAACAAGAAGTCGTACCGGCTGTTTTGGAATTGCTCGAACAAGACGTGGAAGCGATTGTCATCAGCCTGCTCCACTCCTATAAATATCCAGCCCATGAGCGCAGGATCAGAGATATTGCAAAGGAAACGATAAAAAAAGCAGGAAAAGAGATCCCGATCTTTGCTTCCGTTGACTATTATCCAGTTAGAAAAGAAACGCATCGTACAAATACAACGATTATTGAAGCTTATGCGGCCGATCCGTCCCGCGAGACATTAGCAAAAATTGATCACATGCTGAGAGAACATGGAGCGGATTTTGATCTTCGCGTGATGGCCAGCCACGGCGGAACGATCAGCACACAGGCCAATGAACTGGCAAGAACGCTGGTTTCCGGTCCAATCGGCGGGGTTATCGGCGCGAAATATCTTGGCGAACAACTCGGTATTCGCAATATTGCCTGCTCCGATATCGGCGGCACGAGCTTTGACATGGCGCTGATCACTCAAGGCGACCTGAGTATCAACACAAGTCCGGATATGGCGAGAATGGTTCTGTCACTGCCGCTTGTTGCAATGGATACAGTCGGAGCGGGAGCCGGAAGTTTTGTCAGAATTGATCCGAACTTCAAGTCATTGACACTCGGGCCGGACAGCGCCGGATCGAAAGTGGGCGTCTGTTATCCGGAAGGCGGTTTGGACACAGTAACGGTCTCCGACTGCCACGTTGTTCTCGGGTTAATCAATCCCGATAACTTTCTTGGCGGCGAGGTTAAACTCGATCCCGATCGCGCTTATGCAGCGGTGAAAGAACAGATTGCCGATCCACTGGGATTAACCGTTGAAGACGCGGCCTATGGCGTGATCGATTTGCTCGAATCACAGCTGCGTAATTATCTGGAATCGATGATCCTGGGAAAAGGCTATTCGCCTACGCAGTACGTCTGTTTTTCATACGGCGGCGGGGGGGGGGCGCTTCATACGGCAGGCTATACGAAAATCTTGGGTTTGAAGATGTTCTGGTACCTGCATGGGCGGCCGGTTTTTCCGCATTCGGCTGCGGTGCGGCAGACTTCGAGTACCGCTATGACAAAACGCTCGATATCAACGTTGATGCTGACAGCGAGGATGACAGCAAGCTGCTCGCCGGCAAAGAACTGCAGTATGCCTGGGACGAATTAATGGAGAAAGTGGCCGGGGAATTTGAGAAAAATCAGTTCAACAAAGAGGATGTGGATTTCCGACTCTATTTCCGGATGCAGTACCAGGGACAATTAAATGACTTGGAAATCGAAGCGCCGATACAGGCGTTCCGCCATGTCGATGACTGGGACCCACTCGTGGAAGCCTTCGAAGCGACATATACAAGAGTTTATGCCAAGGCGGCCACATCGCCTGAACTTGGCTACAGCATCACGGGAGCGATCATTCGCGGCGTTGTCGAAGTTGCCAAGCCGCGGATTTCGGAGGAATCTTCTGAAGGTGAAGTGCCGCCGGCAGACGCTTTTCTTGGCAAACGGGATGTGTACTGGAAAGGAAAATGGTTAAAAGCGGATATTTGGGAAATGGAAAAACTGAAACCGGGGAATCGTATTCAATCTTTTGCCATCCTTGAATCACCGGCCACGACTTTTGTCATCCCGGATGGATTTGAAACCTATCTGGATTCCCATCGCATTTTCCACTTGAAAGAACTTTAATGCAAAAGGAGGCTATGCAGCATGGCGAAAATTGATAATCGGTTGAATAACCGTAAAAATATCGGCTGGGACGGGAAATCGCTTCAGCAAATGCGCAAGGAAATCGATGACATCAGCCGTGAAAGCGGACATTATGCGGGGTTAAAAACACTGCCATTGAAAGAATCGGATCCGATCCGCTATGAAAAAATCTTCTCAAAACTGCGCGGGGGCATTGTCCATGCCAGAGAAACGGCCAAAAAAGTCGCCGCTTCACCGATTGTTGAGCAAGAGGGAGAATTATGTTTTTTACACACGCCGGATGCGGATTCGATTGTGACTTCAACCGGGATCATCATTCATGTTGGCACAATGGGAGCCGCGATAAAATATATGATTAAAAATGATTACGAAGTGAATCCGGGCATTGAAGATGGCGATATTTTTTGCAACAATGACTGTCAAATCGGCAATGTTCACCCCTGCGATGTCCATACGATTGTCCCGGTTTTTTACCAAGAAGAGCTGATCGGCTGGGTCGGAGGCGTGACCCACGTCATCGATGTCGGCGCAACGGCTCCGGGAAGTATGACCGTCGGCCCGGTGACTCGCTATGACGATGGTTATCAAGTCGCCTGCCGCAAAATCGGCAAAAACGATACGCTGCTAAAAGACTGGGTGATTGAAAGCCAGCGTTCGGTGCGGACAACAAAGTACTGGCTGCTTGACGAGCGGACACGTATTGCCGGCTGCCATATGATCCGGGATCTCGTTCTCGATATCATCAAGGAAGAGGGCGTTGATACCTACCTACAAACATTTTATTCGCGAAGTGATTGAAGACGGCCGGCGAGGTTTTGTCAATCAGGTGAAAACGCTGCTGATTCCCGGGAAATACCGCCAAGTTTCATTCGTTGACGTCCCTTATGAAAATCTCGATGTGCCTCCGTATGCCCGAATCAATACGATTATGCACGCGCCCACTGAACTGACGGTTCACAAGGATGGAAAATTTCAAATCAACTTTGAAGGCGTCAATCGCTGGGGGTGGCACAGTTACAATGCAACGCCGGTTTCGATTACGAGCGGGATCTGGGTGATGATGTCCCAAACATTAATTCCAAATGATCGAGTCAATGACGGGGCGCTGTATGCAAGCAGCTTCGATCTTCCGTATGGTTCATGGCTCAATCCGGACGACATCCGCACAGCGCACAGTTACGCCTGGCATTTCCTTGTGTCTGCCTGGAGTCCATTGTGGCGCGCGCTCAGCCGCAACTATTTTGCCCGCGGTTATTTAGAAGAAGTGAGTGAACGCCGGGAATGCCAATACGTCCAATTGGCTTCAAGGCGGCGGTTATAATCAGTTTAACGAAAACCATGCGGTGAATAGCTTTGAATCGGCGGCTGAAGGGGTCGGAGCAGGTGCGGTCAAAGACGGCATCAGCCATGCGGCAGCGATCTGGAATCCTGAAGGGGATATGGGTGACATGGAAATTTGGGAACTGGCCGAACCGCTTCTTTATTTAGGACGCAGCGTCAAGCCGAATACGGCCGGTTACGGAAAATACCGCGGCGGCTCGGGCTATGAGACACTGCGGATGGTATACGGGGCAAAGGACTGGACGATGTTCTTTATGGGCAACGGCTATATGTCCAGTGACTGCGGTTTGATGGGCGGCTATCCTGCTGCTTCTGGCTACCGTTTTGAAGCGCATGGGACAGATTTAAAGGAGCGGATTGAAAAAGGACTTCCGATTCCAACCGGGGGAGACCTTGATCCCGACAATCCTGAATATGAAAAGCTCATGGAGGCAAAAGAAACGATCCGCGATAAGCAATCGATCACGACCGAAACGATTTTTGATAATTATGACCTTTATTTGAACTACCTTCGCGGAGGTCCGGGATTTGGCGATCCGCTCGAACGTCTGCCGAAAAATATTGAAAATGATTTGAATGAAGGTCTCATTTTGCAGCGTTATGCTGAAAAGGTTTACGGCGCAATTGTCAGCAGGGACGAGAAAGGAAAATATACCGTCGATGAGCAGGCGACGGAAAAACGCGGGGGCAAATAAAAAAAGACAGACTCAGGCGCGGAGTTCCGGCCGGTGAGTGGATGAAAGCGGAGAAAGAAAATATTTTAAAAAAAAAAAAAGCGGCCGTTCAAGTCCGCCATATGTACGCAGGCAGTTTTGCACTCAGCGAAAACTTTGCCAAAGAATTTAAAGCGTTTTGGCATTTGCCGGAAGCGTGGAATCTGACAGAAGAGGAGCTGGAGATTCCGGTATTTGGGGCGAAAATAAAAAAGAACAACAAATCATCACAAATGGGGTGAGAACATGACGCAATATGACCGTAAAACGATTGAGGAATTAATCGACGGGACGATTGATTTTTATAAGTTAAAAGAGATGCTTTCCAGCTTTAAGGATGCCGACCGGTTTGAAAAGTACATCGATATTCTCCAGGAAAGAGTCAAATGGGACGATCCGATTCTGCTGCCGGCCGGGCTGCATTTATATTATGTACAGAAAGCAGATGGAAAGAGAGCGGTCAAGTGTGACTGCGGCCATGAGTTTTGTGAGGCGGGGGACAACTGGAAGCTCCATGCGCTGATCCATGTTCGGGATACCCCGGAAAAATTGGCGGAACTATATCCCAAAATGCTGGCGCCTGATCCGGAATGGCAGGTGATTCGCGAATATTACTGTCCATCATGCGCCACGCAGCTCGAAGTGGAAGCTGTTACGCCTTGGTATCCGATACTGCAAGATTTTGAACCCGATATCGATGCCTTTTATAAGGAGTGGCTGAATCAGCCGCTCCCGCAGACGAAGTTATAACCAATAAGCCGGCGGTATGTTCCCGCCGGCTTATTGGGTCATCTTATTAACATAATAATTTTATTGAAACAGCTTTTTGCTGCTTAAAATCTCGTTAAATCTCAGGAATAAATGCTGGAAATCTTCGTTAGCCGGCATTTGGCTTTTCCTTAAGCGGCTTATTTTTTCAAATGGCCGACGATCGGTACGGATGAAAGGACGGCCGTCCCGTGCGGAGCATGCTCGACGGCGGCCGTCAGATCTTCTCCGGCGCGGGCACCTTTGTGTCTTCCATTATGCCAGTCGGGTGAGTGGCTGACATTATAGACGGTGCCTTTAACGGCAATATAGGCCGGCTTTCCGTTTGTTCCGTCATATTTTTTTAATTCAGCCATTGTAAAGGTCTTTTGATTGTTTAGGACATGTTGCGTCTTGGATGCTGCGGGCTGCGGCTTTTGTCCGCTGCTCGCGCCGCTTGCGCCGCAGCCCAGTCAATAGAACGAGCGCGAGACAAGGATATGCGATGCAGGTTTTGATAACTTTCTTCATGGTGATTAATCTCCTTATAATGAAAAATTTTCAAAATGAATATTCTTTTTCGACACATGCAAAGTTTGCAAACTATGGATCACCGATGTCATCATTTTAGGCGGACCGCAGACGATATAGTGAGAGCGGTCAAGGCGAAAATGATAGTCGGACAACAGGCGGGCGATTTTTTCTTGAGTCAGGCGGCCGGTTTCGCCTTGATAGTCTGCCTCTTTTGATAGAATCGGGACAAAGGTAAAATGGGGCATTTTTTCAGCGATTGCGGTGAATGTCTGTCGGAAAACCAGATCCTTTTTCGTAGAAACGTTCCAAAGCAGAATGACCCGTCTGTTTCGATCCTTATTGCACAAGTTTTTCAGAATGCTGAGCATCGGTGTAATGCCGATGCCGCCGGCAATGAGCACAAGATCGGCATTTGAGCGAAAGGTGCTGTGCCGAGCACGCCGTACGGCCCTTCGAAAACAGCGTGCGTTCCTGGCGAGAGATGAGGAACGGCCTTCGTGTAATCACCGACCGATTTAATCGTGACGGAAAGCTGCGAGCGGTCGGCCGGATTCGATGTGATGGAAAAGGGGTGTTCTTCTTTCGGCACGCCGCCGCCAAGAAGGCGAAGGAAAACAAATTGGCCGGCTTTAAAAGGCGGCACGGAGCCCCGTTCGGGTTTGAAGACGAGCGTATGGATGTCGGCCGATTCTTCCTTGACAGCAGTCAATGTATACGGGCGCCGCTCGGCCAGGCTGTTTTTCAGTACTTTATGGTACACGTAACTGCCGAAAGCGATCATAAAGTAGACCGTATAAATAGCGCAGTTCCATAAATTTTGCTGATAGAAAGCACTTAAAATGAAGACATGAATGAAGACGAGAATGACCGCAATCACATTGGCATTATGAATCCACACAGTCCGCCTGAAATTGACAATATGTCCTTTCTCAAGCAAACGGCGGATAGAGGCCAGCGGCGGGATCCGGCGGATAACGGCGCCGGTCATGAAAATCAGCGATATCGCGGCGAGAGCGATAAACAAAATGAATGCGATATTGCCAATCTGCCGTACTGTTTGGAGAAAACCGCCCCAGATCGCATCTTCAAGCTGCTTGTGAAGAAAAGAGAGCACAATCGCGATGATTGCGGCTGTGCCGTGGAACTGGTAGAAACGGTTCAGCCCAAAATATTTTTCAATAAATTTTGGCCGGGCACTAATGACGAGCTCAGCCAGCAGCCATGTATAAGCGATCGAGCCGAGCACCATTGGCAGGAGGCCCTTGGATGTTTCATAGGCCGCCGGATTAAAGGCATAGACGATCCCTATCAGCGGGAGCGGGCTCAAAAAATATAAAAGCAGAATCATCGTTTTTTTCAGTCGTATCATGTTTTTACTCCTTCTGTTGTGTTAAGAAAAGTGTACAAAAACAAACTGAAAAGGAAGGAACTGAAATTTCCGCTGTTTTTTGCGGTTAAAATGTTCGGGAGAAGAGGAGCGGACCCGGCGAAGCGGGATCCTGAATAGATGAAAAGCCTGTTTTTGAAAAATATTCAAAAACAGGCTTTTGCCACATATACTAGTTTTTGTCATTGCTTTTTAATAGTCTGCCGAGCCGAACTGCCAGACGCTGTGACTTAAGTTACCATAGCGAAAACTGCGATGCAATAGCGTCGCTTTTTTTTTTTCATCATCGGCCGCTCCCATGGCATAAAACAGCGGAATAAAATGTTCGGTTCCATACGGAGGAACGGACAGGTTCGCGCCGGGAGCCAGGCTCGCGTAGTTGAATAGAGACGTTAAATCCCAATTGCTTAGATGCGATTCCAGCCATTTTTCAAATTGAAGGGCCCAGTCATCGATGGAGCCATTATCATTTATCATGTTAACCGCATGCAAGTTATGGGAAGTTCCGCCGCTGCCGATAATTAGAATATCATTTTTGCGCAAAGAGGCTAAAGCTTTGCCGATGCGATATTGCTGTTCGAGCGAGACGGCCGGATTGACCGACATCGACACAACCGGGATATCGGCATCCGGATAGAGCAGGCGAAGAACGACCCAGGCACCGTGGTCGAGGCCGCGATTCGTATCGATTTCATAGCGGATGCCGCTTTGCTCGAACCTTTCTTCAATTTCTTTTGCAACGGCGGGAGCGCCTTTGGCCGGGTATTGTATTTGGTATAAAGCATTTGGAAAACCGCCGAAGTCATGAATGGTCGAATATTCGCTACCTTCACTCACTTTTTGCATAGATGATACCCAGTGGGCGGAAAATAGGACAATCGCTTTTGGCCGCGGTAATGTTTGTCCCAGCTCACTAAGAAATTGCGTATATTCATTATTCTCAATTGCAATAAGCGGTGCTCCATGAGCGATGAAGAAAGAGGGAAGCATGTGATCGTCTCCTTATTTTTTTTATTTGCTTGCGGCTGATGATTCGTTTAAATCGTCCCACAGCCATTGCTGAAAGTCTTGAAGGTTTTTTGAAGAAACCGTATGTCCGGCATGATACGTATGGAAAGTGACCGAAGCGCCTAACTCTTTAAAGAACTTAACATTGGCCCTTCCCCATTCATAAGGCAAAATGTTGTCCATGTCGCCGTGTGAAATAAAGGCCGACAAATGGGCGACGGGTTTGATGTCATAGGTGTCTCTGACAAAATCCGGGATGTAGCCGCTTAATGCCGCGATGCCTCTGATCCGTTTTCCGAGCGAGAGGCCCAATGTCATGGCGAGAATCGCACCCTGGCTGAACCCGGCAAGATAGAGGCGCTTCGGATCAATCGGATAGGATTCACACGCATAGTCAATGAATGAGGTGAGCCGGCCGACGCCTTCATCAAAAACCTCGCGATGCGGTTTGCCAAAACCTTGAATCGTAAAATAAGCAAAACCCGGAGGCTGCGTGAGATGGCCGCGGATACTGAAAATAATAAAAAAGAATCTTCCAGTCCGTTCACTAAAGAAAGCATGTTTCGTTCATTGCTCCCGATACCATGCATTAAAAACAAAGCCGGATAGGTCTTATCCGGTGAGAATGAGACCGGTTTGCGAACCTCATATACCATTGGGGCGTTTGTCATGCAGCAACCCTTCTTTATTATAATTTAGTGATTCACTCAAGAGAGCTAAAACCAAATAGCACCTGATCGATAGGCTCCGTGCGCTGATCACGTCATTAATATTTGTGATATAAAAAAAAATGTTTATATAGATAATATAAATGGACGGGGATAGAAAGTCAATAAAAAATTTGCTAATATAAAATTATAATAAGTATAAGTAATATTGTAAGGGGATCACACTTATGGATATCGGTTCAACCATTCGTGCAATAAGAAAGCGCAAGAACATGACCATCGCGAAGTTATGTAAGGAAACAGGTTTGTCTCAAGGGTTCATGAGTCAAGTGGAAACGAATAAAACATCGCCGTCGATTTCGACTTGGAAAATATCGCCGATGCACTAAATGTGCCGCTGGCCTACTTTTTGCTGAAAAAAGAAGAACGGATGAAGGTTGTCAGGAAAGCGGAGCGCCGAGTCACGACAAGCGGGAAGGACTTATTGAAAGTCGAGCATCTTTCCGCATCGAAAAATGTGAAAATGCGGATTGTCACTCTTCCCCCGGGTACGGCAACCGGTCCTGAACCCCGTGCCCACGAAGGTCAGGAAGTTCATTTAGTTATTAAAGGGACGATTTATGCCAAGCAGGGAGAAGATGTATTCATCTTAAATGAAGGCGACTCTTTTAGCTGGAACGCTTGTACACCGCATTTGGTAAAAAATATGACAGATGAAACGGCGATCGTGCTGATTTCTGTCTATACGGAAACGGATTAAAAACGGAGGGCGGGGGCTGATCGAGGCTGATTATTCTCCCCGCAAAATGGATCCGAATTTCTTTTTAAAGTGAACGAACGCGAGTAACGGCCAAATATAATCGTAGCTATGATAGTGAATATAAAAGGCGCCGGCCATGCCCCTCCCTTTTGGATAGGTTTTTGTCCACCCCTCTTCCTTGGAATCAATCAGAAATTTGACGCCGCGTTCAATTTGCGGTGTCACTGTTTTTGAGGCCGCGATCAGCGCGTCGAGGGCCCACGCGGTGTGTGTGCGCGTACTCGACCCCAAAGGGACGTAGTGTTTGATGATGTCGCTTCGGCACGATTCACCCCAGCCGCCATCCGGCTGCTGAGCGGCAGACAACCATTCCACCGCTTTTTGAATAGAGGGATGTTCCGCTAGCACACCGACGGCGAGCATACCGGATAAGGCCGCCCATGTTCCGTATATATAATCAATGCCCCAGCGCGCGTCCCAGGATCCGTCCTCTTTTTTTTGATTGTTCAAAAGCCATTGAATGCCATCTTTTATGATGACGTGGTCCGTGTTTAAATCCGTGAAATGGCCAAAGAACTCCAGCGTCCTGCCGGTTAAATCCGTGAGGACGGATCGATCAGCAAATCCTCTCCTTTATCAATGGGCAGAACGGTCAGCAGCTGCTTATCAACATTTTTCTCGAATGCCGGCCATCCGCCGTCATGATTTTGCATTGAAACTACCCATTGAATGCCGCTGTCCCACGCCTGCCTGAAGCGGCTCTGTGAGCTGGCCGGAGAGACGAAAGAACGCAGCGCGGCAGTGGAGTCGTCAACGTCCGGGTTGATCGTGTTGCCATCTGAAAAACCCCATCCGCCGGGAGCAGAATGAGGGTTATGGATCGCCCAGTCCCCATATTTGGTTTGCTGGCGAGACAATAAATACCGGGCGGCTCTTTGCACAACTTCTGAATCATAAGGCATACCGGCTTCCTGTAAAGCATCGCTGATCAGCGCCGTATTCCACACATTTGCCGTTGTGTATTGGACGTGAAGATGGCCGTCAATCGGAGAGATCATCGATTTAATCCCGCTTATCGCATTGACAATAAACGGATGTTTTTTTTCATAACCGCGCGCGAGTAAAGCGAATATCATCAAAAAAGTCGAGCTGAAATAACATTCAAATGTGCCGTCCGATTCGATCCGTCTAATCATATATTG
Source organism: Terrilactibacillus sp. S3-3 (assembly GCA_030437565.1). GTDB lineage: Bacteria > Bacillota > Bacilli > Bacillales > Sporolactobacillaceae > S3-3. Next base: position 2,087,548 of record CP129291.1, on the reverse strand, counting down.
CTCTGTTTTATTTACGGCCAGTGCATGAAGCTCTTCAGGCAGGCCGGCAAGCGACTGAATCCCTTGAGCGATGAGAGCAAAAATCGGATGTTCTGTTAAAAAAGGAGCTTCAGGACTTCTCCCGTTTTTTAGATGCGATAGATCCGGTGTCCATTTTGATTGCATACTGAACCCGGAATCGGAAAGGATTAAAAGAGGAGCCAGATTAGCTCGTGCAAAAACGGATAGGTCAAAAAAGTTAATCGGGAGGGCATTCGGCAGCAGGATCACTTCGATCGGCAGGGAAGGAAGCTCGGACCATTTGTATTGTCCGGTGAGCGCCAGCATTGTTTTTGTGATGATATTGGTCTTTGAAAGCCCGCCGCCCGCCGCAATAAATAGCCTTGCCTTTTCCCTTTTCCATCCGCACGAAGGTTTCGAAGGTTTCGATAGCCGGAATAGAGAAGGGCATAATAGGCTTCGACCGTTAATGTTAAGTTCCCGGCTTGTTCATCGTAAAACAATTTCCACGATCCGTCCGCCTCCTGTTTGCCGCTAATCCGTTCAACGAGCGACATGATCAGCCCTTCATCATCGATCTCCAAAGTTCTAAGCAGAATGATTGTATAACAATCGGTGACGATCCCGGTCTCAAACGGATAATTCCACGATCCATCTGTTGTTTGATCTTTCATCAGCTCCTGGATGATTCGGTTTATTTCGGCATCCACACGATGAATCATCAATTAGCCCCCCCGTAAAAAATATGCTTCTATAAAGATATTCTAAAAAGGGGCGAAAATTCGTGCAGGGGCACGGTTAACAAGTGATCTTCGTTAAGGGACAGGCAGTTAAAAATGCTGGCGCCGAACCTCTGCTTAGGGAAAGGTCGTTATAAAACCGGATGACCGTTTAAAAACTGCGGGCATTTGATGATAAAAGTCGAACATTTAATGATAAGCTCCTGAAAATTGTTGAAACGGTCCGCACCAGAGCCTACCTAATTATAAAATGGTGAAAATCTGTATTTAAAATTTTCAGTCCGTATTTTTGAACCCCCTGATTCGGGCTGCATCAGAATCCTTTATTTAGTAGATATATTTTTTGTGAGTATTGTAAAGTATAGTTAGGAGTGATGATCATGGAAGATAAAAGGGTGGTCTGTCCTAAATTCGAGAGAGCCTTTCAAGTGATAGGGAAAAAATGGAATGGATTGATCATTGAGGTACTTTTGGAAGGTGATGGCCATTTTAGAACGATTGCCAACGCCATCCCTGAATTAAGCGACCGCATGCTGGCTGTCCGATTAAAAGAACTTGAAAGCTTAGATATTATTGAACGCCATGTCGATACGGGGCATCCCGTGCAAGTCACTTATCGGCTTACAAAAAAAGGCAGAGAGATAGGGCCTATTCTGAAAGAAGTGCACAATGGGCAAACAACTGGTTTATTAACAATAACAACGAATAATTTAAATGATCAGCGGGCAAGCTTTTTGCTGTGGCTGTAATGGAAGGTTATCCCGGACCGTTTGAGCAAAATAACTTGCTTTTTTTTATTATAAACTATACTTATGTAAGTAGATTATGAAAAAAAATAATAAGAAGGAGTTCGTTATCGTTATGTCAAATTCATTTTTAGATGCAATTAAAGAACGTCGTTCGATCTATGCTCTGGATAAAAATGTAAAAGTAAGCAAGGAAGAAATTGTTGAAACCATTCAAGAAGCGGTAAAATACTCACCGTCTGCTTTCAACTCGCAATCGGCCCGCGCCGTTGTTCTCTTCGGTGAAGAACATGATAAAGTGTGGGATATTGTCGAACAAGAATTGCGCAAAATCGTGCCTGAAGATAAGTTTGCACCGACAGCAGAAAAACTGGCGTCGTTCAAAGCCGGCTTCGGCACCGTGCTTTTCTTTGAAGACACGGATATCGTCAAAGGGCTGCAAGAACAATTTGCCCTTTATGCAGACAATTTTCCGATCTGGTCGGAACACAGCACAGGTATCGCTCAATTTGCAGTGTGGAGCGCTCTTGCCAACATTGGTGTCGGCGCATCCCTGCAGCACTATAATCCGCTGATTGACGAAGCGGTTCGTGAATCATTTGATATTCCAAAAAGCTGGAAACTGAGAGCACAACTGCCATTTGGCAACATCGCTGCTCCCGCAGGTGAAAAGGATTTTGCACCGATTGAATCCCGCGTCAAAGTGCTGGGCTGATCGTCAGGTCGGGTTCATTTTGAAAACCGGCGCCTTCAAAAGGGCTGCCGGTTTTTCATTTTTCATCATCCACGGTTTCGATAGCGACATGATGTTCTTCAAAGATATTCAGCAATTTCTTTGGCGGGCGCTGATCAGTAATAATTAAATCAATCTGATCGTATGTCAGGGCTTTGAAATGCCCCTCTTTTAAAAATTTACTGTTTCAGCCAGCACAATCGTTCGTTTTGAACAACCGGATACCGCTTTTTTGATAAGACTGTCTTCTAGATTTTCGGAATAAATCCCATCCGTTGAGAAACCGCCTACGCCTAAAATGGCCGTATAAAAGCGAATGTCCTGAAGTTGGTCAAGCATACTGTGGCTATAGAAAAAGCGATTCTTGTGATGCAGTTTTCCTCCAAGCAGGTGAACGTCCAGAAAAGATTTATCTGCCAACAATTCAACATTATCCAGTGAATTCGTGTACACGGTTGCTCTTTTTGTCAGCCGGTTACATAAAAACTGAATGGTTGTTGAAGCATCTAAAAAAAACATAGACTGTTTTCTTTTATATATTTTGCTGCTGCTGCGTTGCAATCGAGATTTTTTGCATCGCATATTGGTCGAGCCGTTCTTTATATCCCTTTAGTTCATCTTCTATCGTCGCAAAGGCGATGCCGCCGTGTGTACGGATCGCCACACCTGAGCAGGCGAGTTTGACACAATATCCCTTCGCGCCGTATCCCTTCAAGGGACTGTTCAGCAAAATTTAAGAAAGCATCGTTATGATGAACATGTCGCAGTTCTCAATTGCAATGACTCCTTAATCTTTATTTCAGCCCATTCAAACGGGCTCTTTTTTCTAGTCATTTCGCTAACGGTCTTACCTAAAAGGTTAAGCACTGCCGGTGGCTGCTGCTGCCTGCCGGAAAAGGTCGTGCAAAAGGACTAATTTATATAAACACATAAAAATAGTTGGAATAATGATTGACATCTTTATTTTGGAGGATTAAGATGAATTTAACACCGCGAGCCTCTTCTGATTGCAGATGAACCAAAACCGGATCATGGGGCTATTCAATTCCATTTTCCAGAAAACCGCGGCATTCATGAGGAAAGTGATCGAATGACGATTGATCAATTAGAAGCTTTTTTAGCTGTTGTCAAGTTTAGCAGTTTTCACTTAGCTGCAGAAAAGCTCTATTTAACTCAGCCCACTGTCACTTCCGAATTCAATCGCTTGAAAGAGAATTCAATGTTAAACTGTTTCAGAAAAATGGAAGGGGTGTTGAGCTATCAAGACATGGGTTCATTTTTGTCCCCTATGCCAAGCGGATGATCAGTATCTACAAACAGGCGGCCGCTAAGCTTGAAAGTGGGTAATGGCCTGAAAATCTCTTTCCCAATTAAAAACATTGTGATTGACAGGCTGCATCGCATAAGCTAAAATGTAAACAATTGAATAATTCTTATCCAGAGTGGCGGAGGGACTGGCCCTATGAAACCCGACAACCAGCACAATTTCGTGTATGGTGTTAATTCCAGCAGACAAAATCTGAAAGATAAGAAAAGTAATGTTAAGAAGTCTAACGATTATTTTTTTTGTTTTTTAAGAGAAAATAATCGCTTTTTTATTATAGAAGGGATGGCTGTATTTGCTTGACCTTTTATAAGAGATGCGTAGAACATTCATTCTTATCCAGAGAAGCGGAGGGACTGGCCCAAAAGCTTCAGCAACGGGCTTTAAAGTACCGTGCTAATTCCAAATTAAAGATAAGAAGGAGTTTTTAACATGATGGACAGCGCAAAGCAGGCACAGATCGACAATTATTTGGACCTATATCTCTATGCGGGGAAAATTCAAGACAAAGCATGGCAAGAAGCGATTATAGCAAAATTATCGAGCCTTCAATCAGGCGAGACGGATCTACAAAAAGAAAAAAGCCTTCAGCAGCAATTTATTGAGGTGAACCGGCAAATTCTAGCCATGTATCGCCATATACGCCGCCATACGCTTGACGATGTTCCCGGTGAACTGACAGAGCGGCTTTTTTCACTAAAGCAAAAAAGGCTGGAAATCAGCCGGGAAATTGAGACATTAAAAAACAATAATCAACAAGTATATCGTTAATCTGATAAAAAGATACAAAAAACAAGCTGAGCGATCGATAGAACTTTTTTATGGGTCCTTTTCCAAAAATGGCGTGGATACAGCCAATCACGTCCCTTTTTGTGTGCGCTTTTTTTTTCGAAGCCGCGGCTCGCTTTGACTCGCCCTTTTTTACGTGGTAAATTAAGGATAGGAAGAGAACAGTCTTCTAAGATATAGCCACTATTAAATCTTCCCCAAAAATAATATTAAACCACGGAGGGATTTATGATGGAAAAAATGGAAAAGATGGACAGCATGAAAATGATGCCTATGGACATGATGATGATGATGGAAATGGAAAAAATGATGAGCCAAATGAAATGCATGAAAATGATGATGGATCGAATGTCAAACATGGACATGATGATGGACAAGGATCACATGATGAGCTGTATGCGCGAATGTGACGAAATGATGACTGCCATGATGGACATGATGTCGAAAGCGAAGTAAATTCCCCGTTCATTTTATAAATTAACAAAACAGCAGCCGTTTGAATACCCATTCAAATAGCTGCTGTTTTTTTCTGTAACTTCGCGATGTACGCCGGTTTCCAAAAATCTTTCTTCAAAATGAGAAACCATCAGAATGCCGATGTTTGAGGCTATAAACGGAGCATCAAAGCCCGGCTGCAAAAAGTAGAGCTCTTGAGTCCGTCACTACAAAGGACTTATAATGATCTCAAGATGTTTTCTTCGTGCCGCGCCCATTAACCAATCAGCAGATAAAATGATGAGAGCGGGCATCCTGATTGCCGGAGCGGAATGATCTCAGCAGAAAAACATTTGGAATGGTCGCACAAATGTTCTTAAATTTTTTGGGGGTAGAAAATATGTGGAATCCGAAGAAAAAAATCAGCGAAAGCGAGCAATCAAAAAAAAAAAAAATTCAGGGATTTAATATCGACTTAAATGATAAGCATTTAAAACGCATTGACCGGATAGTCCGTCGTTACGAATCGGAAATCGTCCGCCAGTTGGAATCCGAATACAAAAAACAAACAAAGCGCGGCGATCGAATCGCCGACAGGATCGCTCAATTTGGCGGCAGCTGGCGGTTTATTATCATCTTTGCCGTTTTTCTTTTCATTTGGATGGTTTGGAACATGGTGGCTTTAACAAGCGGCATGCATTTTGACCGGCCGCCCTTTATTTTGCTGAATCTGTGTTTGTCCTTTCTTGCCGCTTTCCAGGCGCCCATTATTATGATGAGCCAAAATCGCCAGGCGGCCCGCGACAAGCATGAATCGATCATCGATTTTGCGATCAATTATAAGGACGGACAGGAAATAGACGATATGCAAAGCCATCTCCATCGCCTGGAACGTGAAATCGCAGCGATTAAAAAAATCCTGCAGGAGAAGCAATCCGGCTCTAATCAGTAAATGGTGAACATGGCAGCGGTTTATTATTATACGGATCCTTGCTTTTCGAAAACCCGGGCCGGCCCGCACTGTCTGGTGCAATCCTTTTTGTCTCGATGAAAGTCGAATCTTGGCTGCACGCCGGAACGATCAAATGATAATGATTATGATCCGGATAACGGGTATTGGCCATTGGCAGACGGCAGGCGGCGCGCCGTAGCGGACAATAAACTTACAGCCACTTGGGATGATGTCCTCTACCCAAATTTTTCCCCCATCGATTTCTACCAGTTGTTTGACAATCGACAGCCCTAATCCGGATCCGCCTTTTTCGCTTGAACGGGATTTATCGATCCGATAAAAACGTTCGAATACCTTCTTTTTTTCGTCATCAGGGATGCTCGGACCTGAGTCCTCCACCATCACATAGGCATAATGATCATCCTGTTTTAAGATTAAATGGATCCATCCCTCGTCAGGGGTGTATTTTCCTGCGTTCTCAAGCAGGGAGACGATGACTTGATGGATGTTATCCTCATTCGCCACCGCCGTGATATTATCTCCAACATCTACTGAAAATTTTTTTGCCGGATGGCCGGAATGTTATCTTCCGAAATACTTCGGGCAATCATTGAGAGATTGACAGGCATGACGGACATCGATGAACGGTCCAGCCTGGCGATCATCAGCAATTGATCCATCAGCCGCTGCATGCGTGTGATTCCTGATTGATGAATTGAGCGGACTCTTCGATCACTTCGGGATGTTCATTGCCATGCCTCATGATTAATTTTACATGGCCGCGGATCGCGGCGAGCGGTGTGCGTAATTCGTGCGAAGCGTCCGAGACAAAATTTTTCTCACGCTGTATTTGCTGACTGAGGCGATTCATCAGATGGTTAAAGGCAATGGCCAGGTCTTTCATTTCTTGAGGCCGCTCCGGAATGGGGACGGTGACTTCCAAATCTTCCGTGCTTGTTGCCAGCTTGATCGTATTCGTCACTTCGGCCAGCGGCTTGCTGAGGCGCCGGGAAAAGCGGTAAATGGCCAGCGAACCGATCAGAATGCCGGCAATGGCGCTTAATATCAAAACCCTGACGGTTGTTTCCCAAAATTCGTGGATCGTCGCCATTTTCACATAAACTTTGAACGTATAATTATGGAAAGAAGTGGTGTGATGATAGATCGGCGTCGAAAAAAAAATGTTTTTGAGGGGAAGAAAACCACTTGAAATTCGGCAGTTCCCGGATGTTATCCGTAATGCTTTCGCTGCCTTCAGAATATATGGTCTTGCCGTCAGGCGTTTCGACATGCACGTAATAGTCGCGGTGTTTCTCATCAATCTCATTCTGGATCGTTCGTTTCCAGTCGGGATGATTTTCCTTCGCGGCCGTTACGAGGCCGCTCTCAATGTGCCGAACCTCGGTTTCCGTGCTTTTATAAAGCTGATAGCTGACGCTTGTAATGGCGACGGCACCGATAAAGGCAACCGTTGCCAGCAAAATGAGGATATACCAGCAGTTCAGTTGAAAAGACGTTGTATTGACTTTTCCTTTTAAATGTTCTATCCATTTCATTACTTCTCAGTCCTCAGGGAATACCCGACGCCGCGTATCGTTTGGATCAAACTTTGTTCCTTATCGTCATCAATTTTGTTGCGCAAGTATCTGATATAGACATCGACAATGTTTGTCTGCCCCATGAAACTGTATCCCAAACATCGGAAAGCAGTTTATCGCGCGTCAGCACTTTTCCTTCATTTTTCATCAGCTCGGCAAGAAGGTCGAATTCCCGTTGAGTAAGAGGAAAAGTCTGGCCATCCCGCTCAACAACCCTTTTCTCAATATCGAGTGACAGGCCGTTTACCCGGTAAACATGACTGCTCGTCTGGCTTTCAATATTTTTCTTGTGCCGCAGGGCGACGCGGACTCGCGCCAAGAGTTCCTCGATTTCAAAAGGTTTGGTGATGTAATCATCGGCTCCTCCGTCAAGACCGGCTATCTTGTCGCCAATATAATCCCTTGCCGTCATGATGATGATCGGAACCAGGCTTTCTTTTCTTACCCGGCGGCAGACTTCCAGCCCGTCAAGTTTCGGCAGCATCCAATCGAGCAAAATTAAATCCCACTTATCGCGCTCACTGTTATAAAAATTTTCAAAGCTTGTTCGCCGTCTGCGGCCCGCTCGACTTCATAACCTTCAAATGATAACTCGGTCGAAACAAACGAAGCGAGACTCTCCTCATCTTCCACAAGCAAAATGTGGATATTTTCCATGTGCGACACCTTCTGTTAAGATAAAAGTTTGATCCCGGTGCGGGATCGATACTTTAAGTATAAAAGGTTCGTTTGTTTTTGTAACTAATTGACTGTGAAAAAAAGCATTTGGAAGATTAAAAAATTCTCATTCTTTTCTCACCAGGTTTTTGTTACTTAGAAAAAAAGGAGGGTTAAAATAATATCGTCATAGAGACATCCTGCCGCGGCTAATAAAAAGAGGCCATCATTCTTCAAAAAGGGTTTTCATTAGGACGGAAAAGGTGTTCGGTGTCCGTTTTGTGAGGATAACATCGGCATTTAGTACCCCTCTATTGTTAATTCTTTGTAAATTCTCCGCGGTTAGGTTTCTAAATTTGGTAAAATAGGGGAGTCCATCCATACTTGACCGTTCAATGATGCCTAAGTGATGAAATAAGAATGGCCTATGACTGATTTTTTTTTACATGAAGATGAAGATTAAGTGGAGGCATTAAAGTGTCCGATACGTTGTTGACAATTATTGTTCCATGTTTCAATGAAGAAGAAGTCTTGCCGGAAACAACCAAGCGTTTGCAAGAAGTTTTGAACGATGCAATCGAAGAGAATCTGATTTCAGATAAAAGTAATATTATGTATGTCGATGACGGCAGCAAAGACCGGACTTGGGCAATCATTTCCGGATATGCAAAAAAAAGTGACAGCATCACAGGCTTGAAACTAACCCGTAATTTTGGGCACCAAAGGGCACTCATCGCCGGTATGGAAACGGCTAGACGGCAGGCTGACTGTATTATTTCAATCGATGCCGATCTTCAGGATGATGTCAAAGTGATCCGCGACTTTCTGATCAAGTACCATGAGGGGTATGATGTCGTTTACGGGGTTCGTGATAAAAGAGAGACCGATACCTTTTTCAAACGCAATACAGCGCTTGGTTTCTATAAAATGATGGGAAAGCTCGGCGTTGAAATGGTACCGAATCATGCGGACTTTCGCTTGCTGAGCAAACGGGCATTGGACGAGTTTGTCAAATATCAGGAAGAGAATGTTTTTATCCGCTGTATTGTGCCGCTGCTTGGATTTAAAAGTACAAAGGTTTATTACAATCGGTCGGAAAGGTTTGCCGGCGAATCAAAGTATCCTTTGAAAAAAATGCTGAATTTTGCCATCGACGGGCTCACTTCTTTTTCTGTTGTTCCCATGCGGCTCGTTGCCTATTTAGGAGGTATTTTTTTCGTCATTGGGTTAATGATGATTGTATATATATTGGTTCGGCACTTTACAGGACACGCCGTAACAGGCTGGTCGTCCATTATCCTGTCCATTTGGCTGATTGGCGGTGTTCAACTGATGGCCATGGGGGTTATTGGTGAATATATCGGCAAGATCTTTAACGAAACAAAGCATCGGCCAAGATATTCGATCGAACAGGATCTGTATACCGGCAGGATGGAACAGGGGGGTAAAACCATGACGCCTGATGTGTTTGGACGGGCGGGAGTGACCTTGTGTGATTGGACGTGACGGACGTTGGCTTTTTTTTAAAAAGAAAACTGGTTTATATCTTCAGTATCGTCTTTGGCTTAAGCATAGGTTTTTCTTTAATTTTTAGCATTCTGCTCCCTGTTTTCATAAGAAAAAAAAAGACTGGCTGGCGGAACAAAATGGATCGGTCATATGGGTGCCGCTGGCGATCATGCTTTTTGCGACCATCACCGTTCTTTTTTTCCTTGCCCTTTACCGGATCTTTTCAACGATGAAGGATGCCTGGCTGAAAGGAATGGCCGCTGGGCTCATGGCGGTCATATTGATCGCTGAAATAGCCATCATTACTCTCTTTAAGGGGATTTTTCCTCCAGCAGTCGATGGCGGGCACATCTATTCCGACGCCCTTTATTTGCTAAAACATGGCAATCTTCTGCAGAACGCTTATTACCTTCAGGTCTATCCAAACAATGTCGCGATTACGGTGATTAGATATTGGCTTTATCGCTATGTCGCTTTTGGAAACCCCTCGGCATTTATGTTGGTTGATAAAATTACCGCGGCGATATTTCTGAATGTAGGCATCTATTTTTCATGGAAGCTGATTGTTCGTTTATTCAGCATGAAAATGGCGAATGTTTTCTTAGTCATGACACTCGCTTGCCTGCCGCTGTTTTTATATATTGCCTATTTCTATACTGATACCGTTGCCATTCTCTTTCTTTCGGCGCTGCTTGTTTATCTCTGGTATTTATATGATAAGACAAAGAAACCTTTATATATGATATTGATGGGACTTCTACTTGCTGCCGGCTGTGAGGTCAGGGAAGATCTGATTTTATTTTTGCCGGCGATGATTATTTATATGTTCTTTGTGTTGAAGTGGAAAAAAAGGTGCTGATCAATACCGGGATTCTTGCCGTCATGCTCCTTACCGTTAATTTCTCGGCTCAAGCCTACTATCACCATCTCGGATTTAAACAAATGATACGCTCCAGATGCCCGTATCGCATTGGATGATGCTGGGACTGGCGCCAAATGGGAGATACAATCAGCATGATTTTAAACTAACGTTGGGGCAGCCCACTCAGCAGGCGAAAAAGCAGGCAGATTTTGATCAAATTAAGGAGAGAATAAAGGAGAAGAAGATAAACGGACTCGCCCGTTTATGGGCAGTGAAGGCGGTTCGAACATTTTCTGATGGTTCGCGGGGCTATTTTTGGTATACAAAAAATGCATCAGATTATTCCGCTGCTTATGAATATACTTTTGGACAGCGGAAAGCGCTCATGTTGTTTATTATTCAAGTTTTCAACGTCGCCAACCTTTTCTTGCTGCTATTGTCATCGCTGCGCTTTTTTCGAACAAAAAAATATGACATCAACCTGCTGATGCAAATTTGTTTATTCGGCAGTTTCCTCTTTTTTGTTTTTCTCTGGGAGGCAGAGCCGCGGTATGCATTGCTGTTTACCCCATTTATGATCTCTCGGGGCAGTCTATGGGCTGGACGAGTTGAACCACGTCTTTGAGACACAAGCAAAACCCGTTTTTGCCGGCTTGCCCGTCGCGGCTATCGGCCGGCTGGTTCTTGCCGCCGGGTTATTAACCGCTGTTTTTATTTGCGCCTTTACCAATTTCGAACCGCTGACGCAAAAAAATAGTGTGCAAATATCATATGATGTGAACCAAATTCAGACAAGGGGAAAGAAATATGCTGTTGTTGATGCCCATCATTATGTTGAACAAACCTTTCAAGCGGATAAACCGTTCACTCGTATCTCCGTCGGGACAGCTGCAAGCCGCGGGAATGCTGAGTACCAATTATCTGTAATTAGAAAAGGGAAAGCAGCGGCCAGTGAAAAGCATTTCAATTCAAAAAAGAAAAAAGTCAATGGTTTTATGATCTTTTCATTCAAAAAACCGATTGAGGGAAACGGAAGAGATTACCGGCTCTTGATCAGACAGTTAGCGGGGAGCCGCGATTCAAAACTCTTGCTTACGATCAATGGCAAAGGGGCTTATGAACAGCAGGATATGTATCTGAATGGACATTTTCTGCAAAATGGAAGACCAATTAAGGATGTTGACTTGGCCTTCACTGTTTATCAAACGGAGCTCAGACCATATCTTTCTGAAAATATGTATGCTGCCTTATTCATGGTGGCCATCATGATGATCTTGGTCTATGTTTACAGCCTCATAAGAGGAAATATTTCGGACGAAAATGAACGGAAAAGGGCCGACAACAGGGCTATCCCGGAGCAGTGACGGCATCACCCAGCGTGTCCGGCTTCAGTTTTACATTTTTACGGCATTCAAATTAAGCAAAATTTAATAAAAGACTGCTAGTCTAGTCTTGTTCATAAAGTAATAACTCCTTAATCTGCTGAGCCCTTTAAAGGGCTTATTTTTTTGCTTGATAAACAGCAGCTCTAATAAAATATTTTTTTTTTAATAGCCCCGCAGGTTTTTTTGCAAAAAAATTCAACATTGCTATGGGAATCCAGTTGCGATGCCTGTTCCGATGATTTTAAGCCATTTTTAATAAATGACCATTATGATGAACTTAAGCAAATGTTTCATAATTGTAAGGACTCCCAATCCTTTTAAGCCCATATTAATGGGCTTTTTTTTAAAGGGACGAGGCCTCTATTGTTTTAGTGTTTTTATCCAACTTTATGACATCTAACCAATATGACAGAATAGTATTTCAATTAAAACATAGATGATTAATGAGATTAGTAGTTGACAATCATCAGTTTGTATATTAAAGTTGTTAACAGATAGTTGAAAACAAATTATAAATAACTTCATAACTTATCAAGAGTGACTGAGGGACAGGCCCGATGACGTCCAGCAACCTTCTGATGAAAGGTGCTAATTCCTGCAGGATGATTCCATTCTGAAAGATAAGCTGTTTTAATAAAAAGCCTCTCTTCATGATGGAGAGGCTTTTTTTATACTCTGGAAAGAAGTGAGGGCTCTTCGAACCCCCTTCCTGCTTTGCACGGAATGTTCAGGGGACCTTCACCGGGTTACAAGTGTGGTTAAAGGGGATTAAGGTATGCTAGTACTAGAAGATATTCATAAAATTTATGGTAAAGGAAAAGAAAAACAAGTTGAGGCTTTAAAAGGAATCAATCTCCAAGTGGAAAAAGGAGAAATATTCGGGGTTGTCGGTTTCAGCGGGGCCGGAAAAAGTACGTTAATCAGATGCGTAAATCTGCTGGAACGGCCGACATCGGGCAAAGTGCTGATCAACGGCGTTGATTTACAAACCCTTTCACCCAAGGAACTTCGTCAGCAAAGAAGAAAAATCGGGATGATCTTTCAGCACTATAATTTACTGCATTCGAAGACCATTTTTAAGAATGTGGCGATGCCGCTGATCTTGCAAAGAAGGCCAAAAGAGGAAATTAGGAAAAAAGTACTGGAATTGCTCTCTTTTGTCGGTTTGGAAGACAAAGTGAACCAATATCCCCGAGCTGCTGTCGGGGGGCAAAAACAAAGAGTGGGTATCGCCAGAGCGCTGGTCACCGATCCAGACATTCTCTTATCTGATGAAGCGACATCGGCGCTCGACCCTGAAACCACGACGGCGGTTCTGCAACTGCTTCGTAAAGTTCGGAATGAGCTGGGCGTGACGATACTGATGATTACGCACGAGATGAATGCGATCCGGGATGTCTGTGATAAAGTCGCGGTCATCGACGGCGGCGTGATCGTTGAACAAGGCTCTGTGCTGGATGTTTTTACCGATCCAAAACAAAAAATCACAAAAAGTTTTGTCCGCACTGTTCTGAATGACGCGATTCCGGCATCGATTCAAAAATTAATCCGTGAAGAGAGCCGGTCTGAAAATCCGAATATCTATAGAATTTTGTTCAGAGGCGACTCGACGGTGACACCGTTATTATCGAATACGGCGAAAAAGTTTCCGGTTGATTTCAGCGTGATCCACGGCCTGGTGACGGAACTGCAAGGGGTTCCTTTCGGCAACCTGGTTGTTCACTTCCAAGGCGGCAAGGAAGACATCAAACGGGCCGTTCAATTTATTAAAGGGCATGATGTCCTTATAAAGGAGGTGACTCGGGATGCCATTTGACTGGTCTTGGTTTTGGCCTGAGTTCCTGACGGCTGCGAGCCAAACGCTGTACATGGTGATTGTCTCTTTGGTGGTCGCCGTGATCATTGGACTGCCGGTAGGTGTTATATTGGTGGTTACAAGAGAAAATGGAATTTTAGAGAATAAAATCATCTTTACTATTTTGAATGCGATCATTAATATTTTCCGCTCTATTCCATTCATTATCCTGGTCGTCGCGATCATTCCTTTTACGCGGTTAGTCGTGGGCACCACGATCGGGACAACAGCGGCAATCGTTCCGCTTGTTCTCTACACGGCCTTTTATATCGGCCGTTTGGTGGAAAATTCCCTTTTGGAAGTTGATGAAGGCACGATTGAGGTCGCTAAAGCAATGGGAGCGACGCCTTGGCAAATTATTTGGCGTTTCCTTCTTCCGGAAGCCCTTGGTTCGCTTGTTCTTGCGATGACGATTGCGACAATTGGTTTAATTGGAGCGTCGGCGATGGTCGGAGCTGTCGGCGGCGGCGGTATTGGCGATTTGGCGATTACTTACGGCTACAATCAGTTTAAAACCGGGGTGATTGTGGTTACGGTTATCGCGTTAATCATTTTGGTACAGCTCATTCAAACATTAGGAAACTATTTATCTGGGAAAATAAGAAGAAAATAGACTTGTTTGATCAAGGAATTTGGTCATTCATAGATTTTAAATCTATGAATGCATCAACAATAAAATAGAACGTCATTTACTGTTCCGGGGTTTATTCAGCAGGCCTTATTTTCAATATAAAGATAGTTTATTAATTGGGGGTATTATTAATGAAAAAAAAATGGATCATCGCAGTGCTTGGCTTGATTCTCGTTTTCTCCCTCTCCGCTTGCGGAGCAAATGGGAATAATAGCGGCGAGAAAGTAGTCAAAGTAGGGACGACTACAGCGGAAGTTCCGACTTGGAATTTAGTGAAAAAGTTGGCCAAGAAAAAAGGTATTGACATTCAAATTGTTAAATTTGATGATTATGTTCAACCGAACCTTGCGTTAAACAAAGGAGACATTGACATTAATGCGTTCCAAACGGTTGTCTACTTTGACTCCTTTAGACAAGAGCATCATTTAAATCTGTCGGCTATCGGGACAACAGCCATTTGGCCAATGGGCGTCTATTCGAAAAAAGTGAAAAAGATCAGCGACATTAAAAACGGCGATCAAATCATTATCCCTAATGACGCCACCAACTTGGGGAGGGCGCTTCTGCTTCTGCAAAAAGCAAACTTGATTACGCTGAAAAAAGGCTTTACGGGTACAGGCGGTGTAGAGAACATCGCGAAGAATCCGAAACATCTTAAAATTACGCCTGTAGCGGCAGGGCAAACGCCGCGCGGCTTGGATGATGCGACCGACCGCGGCAATCATCAACTGTGACATGGCGATCAACGCCGGCCTGAATCCGACATCCGATCCTATTTTTAGAGAAGATGCGAGCAGCAAAGCCTATGTCAATATTATTGCCGCTCAAACGAAGCATAAGAATGACAAGGCTTTGAAAGAAATCGTAAAAATCTATCACACAAAAGAAGTCACGAATTTTATCAAGAAACAATATAAAGGCGCCGGTGTGCCGGTCGTCAAACCGATCAGCTATCTCAAAGATTACAAACAAAATTAATTGGTTAAATTAAGGACCGGCCTGAATTCTATTCAGGCCAAGTTCTTAAATAAAATAGTCTTAACGAGGCTGGGCAGGAACATTTTCTGCCGCTCTCTTCTCTTTTAATAGGTTTCGCTGAATAACCCCCAGAACAGCAAATGGCGGCTAGTGTAGTCAAAATTTTAAATAGGAAATCCGATATTATTCAAAATATACCGCACCAAGCAGGAATGGTGCGGTTTTTTTTGAAGAATATTTATTCGTTTAACAGCTTATCCAAAAAAAGAGTGTTAGTGTTTCTGACATTTCAAATGACATGAGGCGAATATGCCATTATGATAACTAAAAAAGAGCGCTCTTTTTGATTTTATGATAATTCGGAAAAAGGAGGTGGGGTTATTATATACATAAATATCAGATAATTTAGATTATAGATACAATTTTAAAAAAGGGGGATTTCTATTGAATTTGAAACGAATTTTGCCATTGTTTGCGATTATCGCTCTGGTATTCGGGGTGATCAGCGGCTGCTCTTCGAAAGGTTCATCGTCCGGCAGTTCTAAAGGAAAGACGGTGATCAAAATTGCCACTCAGTCGCCTCTTTCAGGATCGAGTGCGACTCTTGGGGAGGCAATCAAACTGGGTGCCCAGCTGGCGATTAAAGATCAAGAAGCGAAATTTGCCAAGAAAGGGTTCGATTTACAGCTGGTGCCTTACGATGATCAGGCCGATCCGAAAAAAGGTGTCTCCAACGCTCACAATCAATTGGTGCGGATGAACAAATTCTCGGTGTCGTCGGCCACTTGAATTCAGGGGTAGCCATTCCGTCTTCTGAAATTTATGAAAAAAATAAAGTTCCTATGGTATCGCCGGCCAATACAGCCACGGAAGTGACGGACAGGGGCCTGTCGACGGTCAACCGCATTTGCGCCCGCGATGATTTCCAAGGACCCGCCGGTGCGAACTATGCGGTGAAAACTTTGAAAGCGAAAAAAATCTTTATTATCCAGGATAAAACAGCTTATGGGTCGGGTCTTGCCGAAGCTTTCCGGGATGCGGCGAAGAAGCTTGGAGCGAAAATCGTCGGCTATGAAGGGATCACCGTTGGGGAAAAAGATTTCAACGGCGTTCTCAGCCAGGCCGCTGCACAGAAACCTGATCTTCTCTATTTCGGCGGTGTTTATGCCGAAGGAGGGCTCATTATTAAACAAGCCCGTGACAAAGGCCTGAATATCCCAATCATGGGCGGCGACGGTCTCGACTCCTCTTCAACTGTGACGATCGCCGGCAATGCCGTCAAGAATGTCTACCTGACTTCAGTCGCTGCCGATGCGACCAAAACAGCTTCCGGCAAGCAGTTTGCCGACAAATATAAGAAAGAGTTCAACAAGAACATCGAATCTTATTCGGCTTATGGTTATGACAGTGCCGGTGTCCTTTTAGACGGCATCATGAAAGCCATCGATGCAAACGATGGGAAACTTCCTTCGCGTGAACAAGTCACCAAAGCCGTCCGCGGCGTGCAAGATTATCAAGGCATTGTGACAAAAGTCAGCTTTGATAACAAGGGGGATAACAAATACGCAAAAATTTATATCTATAAATTTAACAAAGTGGCTTATCCTGCAACGCAAGAATCGGAAATCAGCAAACAGTAATTTTTTTATGAAACAGGCTACGAGACTCACCGAAAGGCTCGACTCCTGAACGACCGGCGGATGCGGACTGAAAAATAGACAAAGACGGACTTTCGAAATCAATCATCATTAATCATCGAGGTCTTCTGAAAGAATCTAAAAGGGTATGAGCGAGAGGCCGTACCCTTTTAGAACTAAAAAGATATGCCGCGAGAAAGAACGCCCAACAAGTATTTAAGCCAAGATTTGCGAAAACTAGACCTTTATGCCGCGAAAATAAGGCTGGATACTTTCAATCCCCTTTAGATCATTTTTTGTTAAATAATAATGAAAGTGGTGAGACAATGCTGGCACAAGTCATTCAGACACTGCCGCAGGTCATTATAGACGGCTTGACTCTTGGCGCGGTCTATGCGGTTATTGCTATCGGCTATACGCTCGTCTATGGCATCCTGGAACTCATTAACTTTGCCCATGGTGAAATCTTCATGTCGGGGGCATTTATCGGAACGGCCATTCTCTTTTTTCTTTTCAAGTTTAGGCTTTTTGTCTTCGATGCCGGCCATTCTGGTTTTTATTATTATTATCGTCGTGGCAAGCATCGCGACAGGATTCTTGGGAATGGAATGGTTTGAACGTGTTGCTTATCGTCCGCTGCGCAAGGCGCCAAAATTAATCACTTTAATCACGGCGATTGGTGTTTCTTTTCTGCTGCAGGATATCGTCCGGTTCATTGCTGAATTGAAAACGGGAAACTATATCGTTACCGCACCGACGCTTTTTGACAAGCAGATTCACTTGGATATTTCCTCCGTTATTCCTTTCTTCCATGATGCCCGCTATAAAATTTCTTTTTATTATTGTGCTTGGTGTCGCCATCCTCATGATGGTTATTCTGGACGTTTTTGTAAATCACTCAAAATGGGGCATGGCCATGCGGGCGGTTGCCCAAGATCGGGAAACAGCATCGCTGATGTCGATCAATGTCAATCGGGTTATCTCCATCACCTTTTTTGTCGGATCGGCGCTTGGCGGGGCAACGGGCGTCTTGTTTATGATTCAATACACAACGATTGACCCTTACATTGGCTTTATTTTAGGACTTAAAGCTTTTACGGCGGCGGTCTCGGAGGGATCGGGAATATCCGCGGGGCGATGGTCGGCGGCATGCTGATCGGTCTCCTGGAAATGTTCGCTTCGGCCAACCTTTCCATTTTTACTCACGGGGCATTCGGTGCCGAATATAAAGATGTATTTGCCTTTATCATTCTCATCGGGGTTCTTATTTTTAAGCCAGAGGGTTTGTTCGGCAAAGCCGTCGTCGAGAAGGTGTAGGTAAAAATGATAAAAAAAATGGATGAAAAAATTCGAACAAAACAAAACAGCGCAGATCATTTTAATCATTGCTTATGTTCTTGTCACCAGTTTGAGCCTGGTTCTTGCTCAGCAGTCGGTGATTGCTTTTTTGCTTATGCTGTCGTCACTGTTAATCTTGTATTACCTTAAGCTTGGAAACAAGACAAAATGGGCGATTGGTCTCGTTATTATAGCCATTCTGCTGCCTTTAGCGGCGAGCCAGGGGCCTGCCTATCAATCGTATATGGATGTTGCCACGCTCGTCGGGATTTACGTCGCGATGGCGCTGGGCCTTAACATTGTTGTCGGCTTTGCCGGACTTTTGGATCTGGGGTTCATTGCTTTCTTTGCAGTTGGCGCTTATACATACGGCATTTTCGCCAGCGATCAAGCCTCTCATTTCATGCCTTTCGGCCACTATCCATTGTCGGGAGAAACGTTCTGGGTGTTTATCTTTTTGGGAGGAGCGATTGCTGCCGTATTCGGCATTTTGCTTGGGATACCGGTTCTTCGCGTCAAAGGCGATTACCTCGCGATTGTCACCCTTGGTTTTGGCGAAATCATCCGCATTGTATTCAATAATCTGGATAAACCCATTAACATTACCAATGGCTCTCTAGGAATCGATAGCATCAAGCCTCCGGAAATTTTTGGATTCAGCATTTCTAATTCCAGCCAATTCTATTTTGTTGTACTGGCCATTCTTTTAATCGTGATCTATGTTGTCGCCAGGCTCGAACACTCAAAAATCGGCCGGGCCTGGAAAAAGCGATCCGGGGGATAACGAAATTGCCGGGCAGGCGATGGGGATTCCATTGGTGAAAACGAAACTGGCCGCTTTTGCAATAGGCGCCTCGTTTTCCGGCATGATGGGCGTTGTGTTTGCCGCCAAGCAGACATTTGTTGACGCGACGAGTTTTACGCTTCTGGAATCAACGACCGTGCTGGTCATGGTGCTTTTGGGCGGGATGGGCAGCGTGCCGGGGGTCATTCTCGGCGCCGCGGTCGTTACCATTTTGAATTTGCAGGTTCTGACGGAATTGTCCAATTGGTTAAACCAATTAAACACAAACGGTGTGGTTTCAATACCTGATGCTCTTTCCCCGGCAAAGATGCAGCGGTTCATCTTCGGGGCACTGCTGATTATTTTCGCCTTGTACCGATCGAAGGGACTGATACCGGCCAGGAATAAAAGATATGATCCCGAGAAGCTCAAGAAGAAAGTTGCCGAAGTACCTGCTTCAAAATCTCATTCATTAGTAAAAGAGACAACAGCGGCAGGGGGTGCCGATCAATGAATCATATACTGGAAGTCAAAAATTTAACGAAAAAATTCGGCGGGCTGTACGCGACGAACAATATTAATATGAGCGTGGAAAAAAAAATCGATTACGGCGGTCATCGGCCCAAATGGCGCCGGAAAAACAACCTTCTTTAATATGATCACGGCCGTCTATAAACCGACATCCGGAGAAATCCTTCTGAACGGTCGATCACTTGTCGGCCTCAGGCCTCATGAAGTGACGAAATTCGGGATCGCGCGAACTTTTCAGAATATCCGCCTGTTTCACGATTTAACAGTGCTTGATAATGTGCTGGTTGGGATGCATCATCACTTAAAGAGCAGCTGGATCGGGACACTTCTGCAAATGCCGAGGTCAAGGCATGCCGAAGAGGGGGCGATGGTGGAGGCATACAGGCTGCTTGAATATGTCGGGCTGGAAGATTATCTGAATGAAAGTGCCGGCAATTTAGCCTATGGTGCTCAGCGCCGCTGGAGATTGCCCGGGCCATGGCCGCTAAGCCGAAAGTGCTGCTCCTCGATGAGCCGGCCGCCGGCATGAACCCTAAAGAAACAAAGAAACTGACCGATCTCATCCACGATATCCGAACCTCACTCGACATTACAATCATTTTGATTGAGCATGATATGAAACTGGTGATGGAGATCTCCGATTATATCTATGTTTTAGATCACGGTGAGAGAATCGCTTCCGGCAGACCGGAGGAGATTAGAAACGACAGCCGTGTCATTGAAGCGTATCTAGGCAAGGGGGCGGAGGCACATGGCTAATGAAATGAGCAGCAGGCATTACTTGGAACTGAGTCAAATCGAGACATTCTACGGCAAGATTCAAGCGCTCGGCGGGATTGATCTTTATATCGATAAAGGCGAGATTGTGACCTTAATAGGGAGCAATGGAGCCGGAAAGTCGACGACGCTCAAATCGATCAGCGGGCAAGTAAAGACCAAAAAAGGGAAGATTATTATGTTTGAGGGCACGGATATTACCAACAAGCCGGCCCACCAAGTATCTTCTCTTGGCATCGCCCATGTTCCGGAAGGACGCCGCATTTTCCCCAGGCTTTCAGTTAAAGAGAATCTATTGATTGGCGCTTTCTCAGTAAAGGATAAGAAAGTGATTGCCAAGCGAATGGAACGCGTTTTTCAATATTTTCCGAAACTGAAAGAGCGTCTGGAACAGAAAGGCGGAACAATGAGCGGCGGCGAACAGCAAATGCTGGCGATCGGCCGCGCTTTAATGATGAAACCGAGCATGCTTATGCTAGATGAACCGTCGATGGGTCTCGCCCCCATTATTGTTGAGCAGATTTTTGATATTATTAAAGAATTGAACAAAGAAGGGATGACCATTCTTCTTGTCGAACAAAATGCCTATCAGGCACTACAAATTGCGAGCCGCGGTTATGTCATCCAGACCGGCGAGATTGTTCTTGAAGGAAAAGGCGATATTCTTATGACCAATGAACGATTAGAGAAGCTTATCTGGCCTGATTGCAATGCGTCATCGTCTCAGAAAAATATGTAATATTATAAGACACTTGATCTTGCATTGAAGTTGCAAGGTTGGTGTCTTTTTTGAATGTTTATTAAAAAGGACACCCGGCGCGAGTGTCCTAGAGAGGTGATTATGAGAGGGGCAGGAATGATAGTTTAATGAGAGTCACAGGAAGAAGTCATTAATACACAAAAGCAGTCCCAACAATGATTAACAGAATAAACAGTACGACTAACAGGGCAAAATTATTACTGAAGCCGCCGTCGGTATAAAAACAGGTTTACCCAATTAAACGAACCTCCTTTTTGACTGGATAATGCATATTATGAAAATAGATAAAGATCGAAACGGACAAACACTGTGAAGCAAATGCTGATTTTAATAGGGTTGACATGATCGGCAAAGGATTGGTCGGGCTGGACGAGAATTTATGGGGATAGTCACAAATCATAAAATATAGTCAGGCTGCTCCATGGTCATCTGATCATGGACAGCCTGACTTTTTAGGGATACCGGTTGTTTAATGATTAATGGGGAAAATTTCAACTTTTTTCGGCCTGACGTGAACCAGTTCTTCTTGATGCAAATTCAAGAATTGAAATTCTTCTTTGTTGATTTCGATTTCTAAATTTGCCGGTGCATCGGTTCTTTCCAAGTCGAGGTGGACGACCGGACCGACAGCATGAATATGCTTGATCTTAGCCGGTATCGAATGATTTCCACAATCCTTTTTTTCGATGATAAAGTGGTGGGGCCGAACAAACCCTAATCCGTTTGTTTCTTCTTTTTTATATTGGGGTGCTTCTGTTTCAAATGAACCATCAACAAACTTGCCTTTGAAAATTTTCCCATTAAAGCGATTGGCGCTGCCGATAAAATCGTAAACAAACGGATTGGCCGGATGTTCATAGACCGCTTCGGGGGTGCCTATTTGTTCGATTTTGCCGTCATGGATAATCACGACGACGCGATGCAACTTCAAACGCTTCCTCTTGGTCGTGCGTGACAAAAACGCTGGTCACTTGAAAGGAATGATGGAGCTGCCTCAGCCAATGGCGAAGCTCTTTTCTGACCTTTGCATCCAGTGCGCCGAAGGGCTCGTCAAGCAGCAGGATTTTCGGTTCAATTGCCAGCGCGCGCGCGAGGGCGACGCGCTGTCTTTGCCCGCCGGATAACTGAGACGGATAGCGCTTCGCATACGGTTCCATCCTGATTAGTTTTAAAAGCCGCCCGACTTTTTCCCTTATTTCGCTTTTTTTTCGGCCTGAATTTTCGCGGACGGACGGTAAGGCCGTAAGCAATGTTGTCAAAAACGGTCATGTTGCGAAACAAGGCGTAATGTTGAAAAACAAAACCGACCTGCCGCTCTTTGATGTGAGCGTTCGTCAGATCTTGCCCTTGAAATATGATCCTTCCTTCATCCGCCTGTTCCAGTCCGGCAATGATCCGGAGGAGTGACGTCTTTCTTTCCCGTGATCCGGATGGACCTAAGAGTGCCACCAGTTCGCCCGTTTCGATCGTTAAATTAATGTCTTTAAGAATTTGAAAACGGTCAAAAGCCTTTGATACATGCTTGATCTCAATGCTCATCTTGACATCTCCTGTTTATTTTTTTTAATCGTTGTTTTCCACTCTAGTAAACTTTTGATAACCAGCGTGACAATCGCAATCAGTGACATGACGGAAGCAAGAGCAAAAGCGGCGGTAGACTGATATTGATTGTAGAAGGCGTTAATCTGCAGCGGCATCGTATTGGTGGAACCGCTGATATTTCCTGATACAACCGCAACGGCGCCGAATTCTCCAATGGCCCGCGCACTGCAAAGAATAATGCCGTACAGCAGTCCCCATTTAATATTTGGCAGCGTGATTCGGAAAAAATGTCTGCCAGCCGTTCGCTCCGAGAATCAGCGATGCCTCTTCTTCGCTTGTTCCCTGGCTGTTCATCAGCGGGATGAGTTCGCGGGAAACAAAACGAGGTGGTGACAAAAAGCGTGACCAATATAATACCGGGCGTATTAAAAATAATGTTGATATTGTGCGAGATCAGCCAGGACCCAAGGAAACTACTTCGGCCGAGCAATAAGACAAAGACAAGGCCGGCGATGACCGGCGATACGGAAAAAGGAAGATCCGACAGCGTCATCAGCACATTTTTTCCTTTAAACTGGAACTTGGTAAAAGCCCAGGCGGTTAAAACGCCGAAGACGGTATTGATCGGGACGACGACGAGCACAACGATAAGCGACAGCTTAATAGCCGATAAGGCATTGGGGTCGCTAATAGCAGCAAAGTAGGCTTTTACCCCATGTTTGAAGGCTTCCGCGAAAATGGAAATTAACGGGACAACCAAAAAGCAGAAAATAAAAAGCAAAACAATCGTGATCAGCAAACCGCGGACAAACCGAGGTTCAGTCGTTGTATGAACAGAAACGGGCGGGTTCGGCCGGTTTGCTTCAACAACACTTTCCATGATTCTCGCTCCTAACCTTGATTAATGTTTATATAGCGTTTTCCTGACCACCATTGCAGGATGTTGATGATCAGCAAAATGATGAAGGATACAACAAGCAGAACGGCGGCGATCGCGGTCGCTCCGGAATAATCAAATTCTTCAAGTTTTGTCATGATAATGAGCGGCGCGATTTCTGTCTTAAACGGCAGGTTGCCGGAGATAAAGACAACCGAGCCGTATTCGCCAAGCGAACGGGCGAAGGCCAAGGCAAATCCGGACAACGCGGCGGGGATGAGCTGGGGGAAGATCACTCTGGTAAAAGTTTGCCAGCGATTAGCCCCAAGAGAAGCGGACGCCTCTTCCGTCTCAGATTCGAAGTTTTGCAAAACCGGCTGAACCATGCGGACAACAAAAGGAAGGCCGACAAAGATCAAGGCAACAATAATACCAAGCGGTGTGAAGGCGACTTTAAACGGCAGCCATTTGCCAAACCATCCGTTTTGCGCATAGAGGGTGGTAAGGGTGATGCCGGCGACCGCTGTCGGCAGGGCAAAAGGCAAGTCCACCAAACCATCGACAATTTTTTTCCCGGGGAAAGGATAGCGGACCAAAACCCAGGCAATTAAAATGCCGAAGAATAAGTTGACGAGCGCGGCGAAAAAAAAGCCGTTTCAAAACTTAATGTATAAGCGGCGATAACTCTGGGATTCGTAATCGCTGTCCAGAATTTTGCCCATCCCATCGCAGAGCTGTAGATGAAGACCATGGATAAAGGGATCAGCACCAGCAGGGAAAAATAAAAAGGGTTGACAGCCCCATTGTGAGACCAAAGCCAGGGAGGATACGTCTTGGTTTTCCTTTTTTTATCTTTTGCAATTGACTAGCTGCATGCATCTTTTATCATCTCCAATGATAGATACAAAGGACAGAGAGATATATAAGAAAAATATCTCTCATTTTGTGTCCGTATAGAGTTTTCATGACTGCCGGCTGATCATTATTTTTGGTAGATTTGGTCGAATGTTCGCCGTCATCAAAATGTTCTTTTTGTGCTTTTGCCCATCCGCCGAAGTTCTTTTCTACTGTGACTAACTTAATGTTAGGAAATTGTTTGCCGTATTTTTTCAGAATAACCTGGTTTCTTGGCCGATAATAATTTTTTTGGCAATCATCTCTTGAGCTTTCGGTGTGTATAAATATTTCAAATAGGCTTCGGCGACTTTTTTTGTCCCTTTTTGTTCAACATTCTTATCTACCACCGCTACCGGAGGCTCGGTCAGAATGCTTAAAGAAGGATAGACAATGTCATACTTATTGCCGGATTCTTTTTGGCTCAGGTAGGCTTCATTTTCCCAGGCAATCAGCACATCGCCCACGCCTTTTTGGGTAAATGTGTTCGTTGCGTCCCGGGCGCCTGAATCCAGAACTTTAACATTTGAATAAAGTTTTTTGATAAAAGCTTTGATTTGACTTTGATGATGATTGTATTTTTTTTTCGGCATAAGCCCAGGCAGCAAGATAGTAGTTCCACACACCGCCCGATGTTTTAGGATTAGGCGTCACAATGGCCACGTTTTTCTTTGTCAGGTCGTCCCAGTCTTTAATGTGTTTGGGATTGCCTTTCCGGACGAGAAAAACAATGGTTGATGTGTATGGCGTCGAATTGTCCGGAAGTCTTTTCTGCCAATTATTGGATAACAAGTGAGCTTTGTCGGCAATCGCGTCGATATCTCCGGATAAAGCCAAAGTGACCACGTCGGCTTTGAGTCCGGAGATCACCGCGCGCGACTGGCTGCCTGAACCGCCGTGCGACTGTTCGACTGTCACCTCTTGGCCGGTTTTCTTTTTCCAATATGAAGCAAAGGATTGGTTGAATGACTTGTAGAGTTCTCTTGTCGGGTCGTAAGAAACATTTAATAGTTTTACAGATTTTGCATTGCTGTCAGAACTGGATGACTGGTTTGATCCGCATCCGCTTAAAAGGCTGACCAGCAAAATGAATGCAATAAAAATGGCTGTTTTCTTCATCTTTGTCTCCCCTGTATCTTTTTGTTTTTCCTCTGCGAACGCAGAAAGAAATATGTCATTAATCGCACTAGATGCGATTAATTCCGCCAAAATGAACATGCACAAATAAAAAAAAAACCTCGCGATAAGAGAAGGTCTTTGCAAACATTCTTCTTATCTTTCAGATTGCTCTGTTGGAAGTGGCACCTGTACTTTTTAAAAAAGTGGTTGCCGGGCTTCATCGGGCCAATTCCCTCCGCCGCTCTAGATAAGATGGTATTAAATTAAAGTAATCATAGCAATAATATCGGAAAAAATCAATATTAAATTTAAAGAAGAGTCAGTTTTTGTTGCCAATGGAGAAGCTACTTTCGCTAAAGGATTAAAAATGGCCAAGGAGAAAGATAGGGCAGCACGGCCCGGCTGCTCCAAATACGTACTGCACGGCCATGGATTGGGATTACAACATCCCCCATTTTCGTTCATAATCAACTTCTAAAAGATATTCATCACTGCGAAACCCTTCGTTTGCTAATCTATCTACGGCATCGTTGAAATCATAGGTTTTGGTTTCCATGAAAACCCTGTCTTTTTTACGGGTAACCATCCAGTTTTCATGGGTTTGTTGCAGGAGGTCGATCATGCAGGCAATCCGTTCCAAACGTTCGGCCAACAACCGTTTAAGTTGTCTAATCGATTGCGAATCGGTCCGCTGAGGAGAGCGGGAACTGTTTAATGGAGCTTTTTTCCTGTGAAATTGTACCTGCTTTGGAAAAAATTCAAAGATAAAGCAAGTTTTCTGAGTACATGTGAAGCGATCTTTATCCATGTTCAAAGCCCTCCAAAAAGTATTTTTTAAAACGGGAAACCTTTGGGTGGAAAAGGTTTCCCGGTATATATTATAAATTTGACCAATAAGATCCCAGAACAAGAATGGATAAAATGTAGCCAAGCACAACGTTGACGACGACACCCGCGCTGAAAGCGGCGAGCGGCCGCCAGCCGACGGACGTCAACTCTTTAAAACGGGTCGTCAAACCAATAGACAGAAAGGTAAAGGTAAAGGCCCATGTCCGAATTTCTTTTATCGGCGCAATAATGTCTGTGCTGATCACACCCGCGGCGGTGGATGAAACGCTGGCAATAAGAATAGTCAGAATGGCCGAAGCCGCAAAAAAGCCAAGGACAAATTTGGGAAAACGAGACCATATTTCCGTTGCGTTGGCTTTTGTTTCCCCTTTGCGTTTTTCCCACCAAGTAATCGAAATAAAAGCAAGGATGAAGCACCAGACACCGATGAAGATGTCGCGGCCGATGACCTTCATCAGTGTAAAAGCCGCAAGTGCTTTATCGCCGAAAGAGCTGGCAGCCGTGATCCCGGCGGCATCGGCAAATTCGGATGTTCCAATCCAGGCACCTGCCTGGCCGGCCGGAAGCCCCAGCCATTTAATCAGCAAAGATAGAATAAAAATCATGATCACGGCCCAGATCACAACGAGTGAAATGGAGACCGAAACGTGTTCTTTCTTTGCTTTAATGGATCCCCCGACGGCGATGGAGGCGGATACACCGCAAATCGAGCCGCCCGCGCCAAGTGTGGCGGCAAATTTCTTATCCAAGTGCAGCCACTTGGTGCCGACAAAATAAATGACGAGAAAAGTGGACACGGCAATAACAGTCGCCTGAAGAAAAGCGACGGGGCCGGCCTGCACAATCAGAGTAAACGGCAGCGTGGCGCCTAGCAGCACAATGCCGACTTTTACATACAGCTCGGTTCTAAGTGCCGTGCTGAGCCATTGAGGAATGGGAATGGTGTTGCCGAGGATAAGTCCAATCACTAAAGCGGCTAAAGGCGCTTCTAAATTATATTGCTGGGCCCACCCCCAGCCGCTGAAAATATTGATTAAGACGCTCAAAATAAATAATACAAGAAATCCGGAAATGAATGGGCCGATCTTGATATGCTGGAAGTAAGCGGCAATCGAGAATAAGACGGTGAATGTGACGAATAATAGCAAAAAATGGCTCCGAGTGCTGTGTTAATGCGGCTGTTAAAGCAGGCCCGTCTTCCCATTTTGGAATTTGAGCCGTAATGGCCTTAATGGAATGTCCGGTTGCCCACAGCAAGACAGCAAGAAGGACTAAAAAAAGGCCGATCCATACAGACCACCAATCCTCTTTCTGAATCAATTCGGTTCGCCAGCCGTGCTTTGCAGGCAGGCTGCTTGTTTGAACAGGATGATTTGCCGGCATCGTTCATCTCTCCTTTACATGATCATTTTGAAGACAACAGCAATTTTGGACAGTAAAAATAACTAAAATCATGTTATTACTTGGATTTGAACCGACTTCACCTCCTTAAAAAAAGTCCCTATTCCGGAAAGAATAGAGACTCCATTTTAGTCGTGCAGCTCTTATCTTTCAGATTGCTCTGTTGGAAGTGGCACCTGTACTTTAAAAGTGGTTGCCGGGCTTCATCGGGCCAATTCCCTCCGCCGCTCTTGATAAGATATTGATTAAATTACAGAAATCCTAACATGGCAACCGGAAAAAATCAATAAAAAAATTTTTTGGAATTGGCATTAAGAGGAAAGAAACAAAGAAAACACAAAATCATAGTTGACAGATATGAATTTGCGGTATTAGAATTGTGTCAATCTCAATTTTGAAAAATAATTGCCTGTTTTTAAAATCTTTTGTTAATTGCGTGCAGGCATAAAACGAGGGCTAATGCCAAAGGCCTAAAACGCGCAAAGGAGGTTACCCAAGTGGATATTAAAATTGACATCAAAAACAAATCTTTTCAAAAAGGGGAGCGGATCGTCGAAGTGCTGGACAATGTCCGTTTTGATATCAAAGACGGTGAGTTCGTGACGATCATCGGGCCGAGCGGCTGCGGCAAAAGTACGCTGCTGAAAATCATCGCCGGATTGGATACGGATTATGAGGGCAGCGTTCATATCGGGGATTCCGTTGTCGACAAGCCGAGTGTAGAGCAGGGCTTTGTTTTTCAGGAACATCATCGCCTTTTCCCCTGGTTGACGGTGGAAGAGAACATCGCCGCTGATTTATCTCTGAGGAAACCTGCTATCCGCCAAAAAGTCAACGACCTGATCAGTATTGTCCGGCTGAACGGTTTTGAAAAAGCTTATCCGAAAGAATTGTCCGGCGGCATGTCGCAGCGGGTGGCGATTGCCAGAGCTTTATTAAGAGAGCCCGCCGTTCTGCTCTTGGACGAGCCTTTTGGCGCGCTGGACGCCTTCACTCGTCAGCACTTGCAGGATGTCCTTTTGCAAATCTGGATGAAAACAAAAACGACGATGATTTTGGTGACGCATGATTTGGACGAATCCGTTTATCTGGGAAATAAAGTGGTCGTGATGCAGTCAAAACCTGGAGCAGTTCGCCATATTATTCCGATCGATTTGCCTTTTCCACGGCAAAGAACCGATTCGCTGTTTCAGAAAACGAGACAAACCGTGATGAAAGAGCTTGAAAACGTAGAACAACTGACAAGCCATGTAGGAGGAAAATGACAGATGAGAAAAAGTGCCGTTTTTTTACTGATTTTTGGACTTATATTTGCTTTAACCGGTTGCGCGAGCGGCCAGGCGGACGGAAAAAATGACGATAAAAATCTCACGATCAATCTTGGCATTCAGCAGGATGTCGGCCCGCTTTTGTTAGCTAAAGAAAAGGGATTATTTGAAAAGGCCTTTAAAAAAGATGGGGTCAAAGTGAAATGGACGGAATTTCAAAGCGGACCGCCGCAGATCGAAGCCATTTCCTCCAATCATCTCGACTTTGCAACGGTAGGAAACTCGCCGGTGATATCGGCGCAGGCTGCCGGGATCGAGTTTAAGGAAATTTCCAACTTACGAACAGGTCTGAACGCGGATGCGATCTTGGTGCCGAAGAACAGCCCGCTTCACTCGCTGAAAGATTTGAAAGGGAAAAAGATTGCGGTCGCCAAAGGAAGCAGCGGGTTTAATCTACTGTACAGAGCGCTGCAGAAAGCCGGGCTGAAAGATACCGATGTCCAGATTATTCAGCTTCAGCCCGATGAAGCACAGGCGGCCTTTAATTCAAATAAGGTGGATGCCTGGGCAATCTGGGAGCCGTTCATTTCCTATGAGGTGTTGAAAGATCAGGCCAGGCAGTTAACGACTGAAAAGCAGCTAGGGACGTTCAGCCCGAGTTTCTTCATTGCCCGTTCAGCGTTTACAACCGAGCATCCGGAGGCGACAGCCAAGGTTTTGAAAGTCTATGAACAGGCCCGTGAGTGGGAAAAACACCATTTCAATCAATCTGTAGCGATTTATGCCAAAGCGAAGAACCTGGATAAAGAGGTTGTGGCGAGAGCCTTGAAAGTCAATCCGTCGCTCAATCAGCCGATCAGCGCCAATATCATCAAGGCGCAGCAAGAATCGGCCGATTTTCAATATGCAAAGAAAATTATCAACACCAAAATTGACACAAGCAAAGTCGTGGATAATCAGTATATCAAAAAAGCATTAAAAAAAATAAAAGGAAGGTGACAGGAATGGATAAAACAGCCGCAGCTGCGGAAATCACTGTTTCTCCGCGCGTCCAGGCCTCCGAACAGCCGGCTTCGAGGCCAATAAAAAATAGCAAAGGCCGTAAAATTTTCGCCGGGCTGGTTCTGCCGATTGCCGTGATCGCGATTTGGCAGCTGATCGGGTCGTTAGGATGGGTGACGAAAACCGTCTTGCCGACACCTTTGGAAATTGTTTCGGCTGCTGAAAATCTCGCTGTCTCAGGTGTGCTGCTGACAAATTTTAAAGTCAGCATCGTCCGCGCGGCATGCGGATTCTTAATCGGCGGCGGGCTGGGGCTTGCTTTAGGTACGCTTGTCGGCCTGTCCGCACGTTCGGAAAGTGTCTTGGATCCGAGTTTGCAGATGGTGCGGACCATCCCCCATTTGGCGATTGCTCCGCTGTTCATTCTTTGGTTTGGACTCGGGGAAAGTTCAAAGATTTTGTTGATCGCACTGGGCGCTTTTTTCCGCTTTATGTCAATACGTTCTTAGGCATTCGCCGTGTCGACGCCAAACTGTTTGATGTCGCCCGAATTCTTGAGTTCAGTAAATGGAAGCAAATCAAACTGCTGATTTTTTTTCCGCTGCGCTTCCAAACATTCTGCTCGGCGTTCGCCTGTCTTTGGGAGCGGCCTGGCTGTCACTCGTTGTCGCCGAATTGATGGGATCGACGGCGGGTCTAGGATATATGATGATGGATGCTCGCCAATTCAGCAATACCGACATTGTGTTTGTCGGCATTATCATTTTCGCGATTGTCGGCAAATTGACCGACTCGTTTGTCAGATGGATGGAAAGACATTTGCTGAAATGGCAGGACACCTATCAAGGCAAAGCTTAGTGGACAAACAATCTCTGTTTCAAGGAGACTGTTTAAATAAAATTTGATAGGGAGAGTGTAAAAATGGAGATTTTTTGGTTTATTCCTTCACACGGCGATGGCAGGTATTTAGGAACCACAAAAGGGACGGGCAGGAAAGTATCCGTATTTCCGGCAAATTGCTCAAGCAGCGGATCATTTAGGGTTTAAAGGGGTACTGATCCCGACAGGAAAGTCATGCGAAGATCCCTGGCTCTTGGCTTCATCTCTTGCAGCAGTCACACAAAAAAACCTGCGTTTTTTGGTTGCCGTCCGCCCGGGGCTGATGTCGCCGACGCTGGCGGCAAGAATGGCGGCCACATTAGATCGGATTTCCGGCGGCCGGGCGCTAATTAATGTGGTGGCCGGCGGCGATCCGGTGGAACTGGCCGGCGACGGGCTGTTTTTGGATCACGATGAAAGATATGAAGCCACCGATGAATTTTTAACTATCTGGGAGAGATTATTGAAAGGCGAGAACGTGACTTTCCATGGCAAACACCTAAGGGTGGAGGATGCACAGGTGCTGTATCCGCCCGTTCAAAAGCCTTATCCGCCGATCTTCTTTGGCGGGTCATCCGACGCCGGCAAGAATGTGGCCGCGCGAAACATGCCGATGTCTATTTGACATGGGGAGAGCCGCCTGAACAAGCGGCAGAAAAAAAATCAAAAAAGTGAAGGAATTGGCCGCAAAAGAGGGCAGAACAGTGAAATTCGGTGTCAGACTGCACGTGATTGTCCGTGAGACGAATGACGAAGCCTGGAATGCGGCGGAAAAATTAATTCAATATGTCGATGACGAAACAGTTAAAAAAGCGGATCAAGTGCTGTCGCGATACGATTCGGTCGGCCAGCAAAGGATGAGCCGCCTGCATCATGGGGGCACTAAAAGCAGAGAAACGCTGGAGATCAGCCCCAATCTGTGGGCCGGTGTCGGTTTAGTCAGAGGCGGAGCCGGCACGGCGCTGGTCGGTGATCCGGAAACGGTTGCGAAAAGATTGCTGGAATATCAGCAAGCAGGTTTCGACCGCTTTGTTTTGTCGGGCTATCCTCATCTTGAAGAGGCTTACCGGGTGGCTGAATTATTATTTCCGCTCCTGCCGATTGAAACATAAGCCCGGAGAAGGCATCTATAATTACGGAGAACTGATCGGAAATAACTATTCGCCGAAGTTCATTAAAGTTTGAAAGAGTCAAAAAGCAAAGCCCTCCGTCCGAAAGCCGGTCGGGGGGCTTTCATGCTTAATAGGACTGATGAGCGCGCATCGCTCCTGTGAAAAATATTTTATAAAAATGATCAAAATCACGCCTCTGCCAATTGCGGGGGACGCCGTCGCGGCTAGCCGCAGCCGGTCATGGAAAACCGCCAAGTCGGGGTCAGCAATGAAGGAAAAGGCTTGACCGATATTATCAAGCATATTAAACTACTAATTAACAGTTTATAAGTGTGTTTAGTTGGTATAAGTTGAGCCAGTATAATTGTGTAAAAAGGGTTATCTGAATATGAGAAAATGTTAGACCGGGTTTCTGTTTTTCTGGAGGGGGCTGGCCAGCCCCCTCCAGAAAAACAGCAGGATTTTATTTACTCGTCTCTTTCATTTTTTTCATAGAAAATAGCCAGAGCCCGTCATCTTAGTTAGAATAGAGTTAACCAAACCAATTCTAAAGGAGAGATTTCGGGATGACTCAATTACAGATTACTCTAGATGAGCAACTTTTGCATCAATTATTTCTTGGTAATTCTAAAGAATCGGGCATGAATATCCTTTTGGAGACGATTTTAAATCAAGTTTTAAAAGCACAGGCCGGCGAGCAGGTGAGCGCCGAAAAGTACGAACGCAGTGAGGCACGGACGGACTACCGTAACGGCTCGTATCCCCGTCAACTCAAGACGCGCGTGGGTACTCTTTCACTCAATGTTCCCCGCCTGCGTAATGGCCATTTTTCTACTGATCTCTTTAAGCGTTACCAGCGCAGTGAGCAGGCGCTGGTTCTATCCCTAATGGAGATGGTTATTAACGGCGTCTCCACACGTCGCGTAAGTCAAATTACTGAAGAGCTTTGTGGCACAGACTTTTCGAAAACGACTGTATCGGATCTTTGCGGGCAGCTGGACCAGTGGTTAAAGGCTGGAATAACCGTCCTTTGAGGGGCAACTATCCGTTCCTATTCGTTGATGCGGTTTATACGAAGGTACGAGAAAACGGGCGTGTCCGCTCCTGTGGCGTGCTGATCAGCTACGGTATCAACGACAAAGGATACCGAACGATTCTAGGTCTGAAAATCGATGACAGCGAAAGCACCGACGCCTGGAAAAATTATTTTTTGACTGGCTGAAATCACGCGGTCTAAAAGGCGTTGACATGGTGATCAGCGATGACCACGGCGGTCTCGTGAGTGCGGTTCAAAAAGCGTTTCAAGGGGCTACTTGGCAGCGGTGTCAGGCTCACTTCCTGCGCAATGTCCATGATCGGTTGCCAAAAGCTCTCAAAAGCGAAGGAACCGAACAAGTGAAGGCGATTCTCTATGCGCCGAATCTGGAAGTCGCTCGAACCTTGCTTAATGCTTTTCTAAAGGATTATCAGGACAAGCACCAAAAGTGACGGAGCTTGTGGAGGATGCCTTTGATGACGTGACGGCGGTGCTTCCTCTACCAGAACCCTATCGACGTCGCCTCCGGACAACTAACGGGATGGAACGGCTCAATGAGGAATTTCGCCGTCGGGAACGGGTTATCCGTATTTTCCCTAACCGCCAATCTGTGATTCGTCTGATGGGCTCTGTTCTCATGGAGAAGGACGAAAAATGGATAGAAGGACGCCACTATCTGAAAATGGAAGACTATTTTGAATGGAGGGCCAAACAGCCAAAATCACCTGATCGTTCGAGTAACGTAACAACTCTTTATCCAGGATAATCACTCTATCTTAGCTAAGGTGAATTTACACATAAAAAAAGACTTGACCGTTGGTATAAAGACACTTATGTCTTCATTTATTGGATGATTCCTTAGACCAAAAGGCATAGCGATAATAAAATTAAATCAAAATGCGGGGGACAAAAATGACAAAACAAAATTTCTTCCAGTTCGATACCATTGCGCAGCACGGCGGGCGGGCAAACGGCCGATCCGGCGACGGGATCAAGGGCGGTGCCGATCTACCAGACCACGTCCTATCTTTTTAAGGATTCGGCCCATGCTGCCAATCTGTTTAAATTACAGGAAGAAGGCTATATTTATTCGCGCAACGGCAATCCGACCCACTCGGTCCTGGAAGAACGGATTGCTGAGCTCGAAGGCGGTGTCGGCGCGTTTGCCGTGTCAAGCGGCCAAGCGGCCATTTCGACCGCGATCTTCACGCTGACTCGCTCAGGTGACGACATTGTGGCGACCAGTGCCTTATATGGCGGGACGTATCATCTATTTTCGGAAACGTTTCCTGAACATTTCGGCCTGACCGTTCACTTTGTCGATGGAGCGGATTTCGCAGCCGTCCGCAACGCGATCACTGAAAAAACGAAAGCGATCTATACGGAAACGCTCGGCAATCCGGGACTGGAGATTGCTGATATCGAAAAGTTAAGTCAGATCGCGCATGATAACGGCATTCCGCTGATTGGGACAGCACATTCTCAACCCCTTATTTGGAAAGGCCGATTGAATTTGGAGCGGATATTATAATCCATTCGGCGACAAAATTTATCGGCGGACACGGCACGTCAATTGGCGGACTACTCATCGATGCCGGCACGTTTGATTGGAGCAATGGAAAGTTTCCCGGATTTACTGAAGTGAATGCCAATATTGGCAATCGGTCATTCGTTGATGTTGCCGGCGAGAAGGCCTTTATCACCAAAGCAAGATTTCAGGTCGGCCATGATTTAGGGTTTGCACTCGCGCCGTTTAACAGCTGGCTGTTTATTCAGGGTCTGGAAACACTGCCGGTGCGGATGGAACGCCATGTACAAAATGCCAAAAAAGTAGCTGCTTTTTTAGCTGAACACAATCAAGTGGACTGGGTCAATTACCCGACTCTTGAAAGCGATCCGCAGCATCTTTTGGCAGAAAAGTATTTGCCAAAAGGAGCGGGCGCTATTTTTACCTTTGGAATAAAAGGCGGTTTCGAATCGGCCCGGACATTTATTGATTCTGTCAAACTGCTTTCCCACTTGGCTAATGTCGGCGATGCAAAAACACTGGTGATTCACCCGACGAGCACGACTCACTCGCGATTGTCTTTAGAGGAGCAGAGAGAAGCCGGGGTCACACCGGAGATGATCCGTTTGTCCATAGGACTGGAAGATGCCGGCGATATAATCGAGGACATCGACCAGGCACTTGCCGTGGCAAGCAAAGTCAGACTATAACAATTCCTGGCTGATTATTCCGAGATAATCGGGATAATCAGCCTCTTTTTTAAGGAGGTGATGAACATGGATCTTAGGACAATCAAAACTTTTAAAACCGTTGTCAAAATGGGCAGCTTTAATCACGCGGCGGAGGAATTAAAATATGCCCAATCAACGGTGACGATGCATATTAAAAAAAAACTGGAGTCCGATTTGGGCGTACAGCTTTTGGAAAGAGGCAAACATCTTCAGTTGACTGAAGCGGGGTTTTAAATGATAAGAGCGATTTACTTTTACGTGATTTTTCTAGCCTGCAAATGGCGATGCAGGATTTATTTCACGGCGAGGCAGGAACGATTCGGCTTGGCGCCATGGAACCGACGGCCAGCTATCGGCTGCCGGAAGTGCTTGAAATGTTCATGGGAAAATATCCAAAAGTGCAGGTGAGTGTGCAAATTCAAAGCAGCGAGATATTAAGCAAAATGGTTAAAACTGAAGAGGTGGATTTTGCGATCTGCACGGCCCCGGAACGAGAGTCCGGAACGTTTTTTGATCCGTTGTTTTTTGAAAGAATGGTACTTCTGTGCCCCGCTAGTCATCACCTTGCCGGCCGTGAGTCCGTTCTCTTAAAAGATTTGCATGATGAAAAAATCATATTGACGACATCCAGCTGCCCGTTTCGCCGCAATCTTGAACGCAATTTGGTTGAGAAGGGTATTAGCCCGGTTTACGGGATTGAAGTCAGCAATATGCTGGCGGTGAAATATTATGTACAGGCAAAATTCGGTCTCGCCGTTGTACCGGAAATCGTGGCATCCCCGCTGCCGGAAGGGACGGTCAGCAAGCCGATCCGTGATTTTTCCAAAGGCGGCACGGTCGGCATTTTAAGAAAAACGGATGCAGCGACTTACTTGGGTAGTGCCGCAAAAAAACTGATTGGTTTTTTAAGCGAGACTTTGAGCAGAGAACGGTCGTCCGGGAAAATGCCCGCGATTCTTTAGAAGATGCATAAACAGCGGTACGGGTTTCGCAGGGTTGTCTGTGTTTTATTTGATATTCACATTTCGTGAATTTTTTTTTTACTTTTTTTCAATTGTACAAATAAAACCAGGCGGGTTATAATCTATTTAACCAATTAAACACACCTGTTAACTTATAATTATATTGCCGGCTGCTTACCGGCTTAAAAGAAAAGAAAGGATGAGCAAGATGTTGATAGCGATGGTTGTAGACGGAGAAGACTGTATTTTGCCGATTGTGGACGGGGTGCTCCGCATTTATAACACAGAAACGGGTGCTTATAAGGATTATCCGAATCCGGCGGTCGGCTTAACAGAAGGCCGGAGAAGCGCGGCACTGCAATTTGCAATTAATCAGGGGGCAACGGCATTTTGCACGCCGCCGCTCACTTTTTGTGAACTTTCTTATGAAAAAGCGCGGCGGGAAAGCATTGCTTTTTTACCACTGAAGCCCGAAACGACTTTTGCTGAATTTCAGCGATCGTGGTCCGACCTGGCCCAAACGATTTCGGACGGGCTGCCGGCTGAGGAGATGGCACCGAGCCATTCTTTGAACAAATAAAAGTGAAGAAAGGAGAGGAAAAGATGGTCAAACAATTGCGTTTAGGTGTTTTTTTCTCATGGGAGCGGGACATCATCTTGCCTCATGGCGCCATCCTGATGCACCAAAAGGCGCGGCGGAAAACATTCATTTTTACCAAAACATTGCCCGGATTGCGGAAAAAGGAAAATTTGACATGTTGTTTTAGCGACGGCCTGTCTTTTACGCCGCTTTCCCACCCGGCCGAACTGGTCCGCTTTGAACCCTTGACATTGTTGTCGTATCTGTCGGCGGTGACGACGCGTATCGGTTTGGTCGCTACCGCGACGACGACTTATAATGAACCCTTTCACATAGCCAGACGATTTGCCTCGCTGGATCATTTAAACGGCGGGCGTTCGGCCTGGAACATCGTCACGTCTTATGTGGATGATGAGGCGGGCAATTTCAGCAAGACCGAGCATTTGAGTCACGACCTGCGCTATGACCGGGCGAGGGAATTTGTCGATGTGGTCAGAGGATT
The DNA here is from genome assembly GCA_030437565.1 of Terrilactibacillus sp. S3-3. Lineage (GTDB taxonomy): Bacteria > Bacillota > Bacilli > Bacillales > Sporolactobacillaceae > S3-3. The sequence continues at coordinate 2,050,266 of CP129291.1, read as the reverse complement.
GTGGGACAGCTGGGAAGAAGGGGCGATCATCGAAGACAAACAATCAGGCCGTTACTTTGATCCTGATAAGCTGCACACGCTGAATCACAAAGGCCGCTATTTCTCGGTGACCGGCCCGTTAAATGCGTCGCGCTCGCCGCAAGGCCAGCCCGTGCGGGTTCAAGCCGGCGCTTCCGAGAGGGGGATCCGATCCGTTTTGCCGGTGAAGTGGCGGAAGTCGTGTTCACAGCCCAGCAAACGCTGGAAGAGGCGCAGCAGTTTTATAAGAAGGTAAAGGATGTCGCCAAATCATTCGGCAGAAATCCGGATCATGTGAAAATCATGCCTGGCATCAGCCCTTATATCGGCAGAACGGAAGCGGAGGCCCGTGAAAAATACGAACAGCTTCAACAGCTGATTTTGCCGGAGCTGGGCATTCACCTGCTTTCCGAATACCTGGGGGGTTTTGATTTGTCGCCGTATCCGCTGGATGAGCCGCTGCCTGAAGACCTGCCGGCATCGAACGGCAATCTCAGCCGGAGACAGCTCATTTTGGACCTGGCAAAGCGTGAGCATTTAACGCTGAGAGAATTGAGTCTGCGCCTGGCCGGATCGCGCGGCCATAAGATCATTTTCGGCACGCCTGAGGACATTGCTGATCAGCTTCAGGAATGGGTGGAGAATGAAGCGGCCGACGGCGGCTTCAATATCATGCCGCCGTATCTTCCGGGCGCCCTTGATGAATTTGTCGAACAGGTCGTACCGATTTTACAGGCGCGCGGGTTATTCAGAAAGGAATACGAAGGGCGGACGCTCCGGGAAAATCTCGGCCTTCTGGAACCGCAGTCGCGTTATGATTATCAAAAAGTCAAAGACTAAATCAAATATCGGAGGGATAAAAAAATGTTGAATTTATTACAATGGCCCCAACGTCCGGAGACGGCGCGCATATTGGCAAAAGACGCAAAGACGGCGAAAGCGATGCCTGGACGGAAACGGATGAAAGAGAACCGAGCAAAGCGTATATTCTTCAAGTCGCCAAGGCGGCGGAAAAGGGCGGGTTTTCCACGCTGCTTTTGCCGACGGGCAAGACATGTGTCGATTCGCTTGTGATCGCGGCAAAATTAGCGGAACATACCGAGAAAATCAGATTTTTATTTGCGGCCCGGCCGGGTTATACGTCACCGGCGCAGTTCGCCAACCAGTTTTCATCGCTGAATTACTGGTCGGAGGGGCGGGCCAATTTCAACATCGTCACCGGTGGTTCGCCGTCGGAACTGGCGGCCGACGGCGATTTTCTCGATCATGATACAAGGTATCGGCGGACAAAAGAATTCATCACTATTGTCAAAAAGTTCTTTTCTGAGCCGTCTTTTGACTTTGAGGGAGAATTTTATAAATTAAAACATGCGTCTCTGAAGGAACGGCCGTACAATCCGGAAAATGTCCAAGTCTTTTTCGGCGGCGCTTCCGATATTGCGCTGCAGGTGGCGGCGGAACTGGCCGATGTTTATATGATCTGGGGCGAAACGCTCGAAGGTTCTAAGCAGCAAATCGAAAAGGTCCAAAAGTTGGCCAGCGAGCAAGGCCGGACGCTGAGCTACAGCATTTCTTTCCAAGTGATTTTGGGTGACACAGAGGAAGAGGCCTGGGAAAAAGCCCATGCGTTTCTAGACGGGTTCGAACCGTCGTCGATTGAAAAGAAAAAAGAGCTTTATATTCAAAAAGGCGATGCCGCCGGCGTCAAGCACCTCTATCAATTGATGGAAGATTCAAGGCAAAAGGATTTCAAACTCGGGCCGAATCTATGGGCGGGCCTTGCGCAAGTGTTGAGCGGAAACGCCATTGCTTTGGTCGGGACGGCCGACCAAATCGCTGATCGGATCGTCGAATACGTGAATCTCGGGTTCGATAAAGTACTGCTGCGCGGCTATCCGCATTTGGAAGTGATCGAACAGGCCGGGGCGCAAATTATCCCGCGCGTTAAGGAACGGCTGCAGGCCCAAAAACAGTATCAAGGCTCGTGATAAAAAGGAGATCTTTTATGCTGCATATATCTAAGAAAATTAAATTATCTGTTATATTTGTTTTGCTGTTATCTATCAGTCTTCTATTTTCTGCTTGCAGCCAAACGAGCGGTTCTAAAAATAAAGTGATTCGCATTGGTTACCAGAAAAACGGAGCAACGTTGTTAGTAAAAAATAAGCAAAATTGGAAAAAAATTTAGGAAAACTGGGCTATAAGGTCACATGGTCGCAATTTGATACCGGAATGGCGGTTGCCGAAGCGGTCAGCAGCGGAGCGGTTGATGTCGGAACACTTGGCGATGCCCCTTCGCTGTTTGCATTAGGAAGAGGATTGAATCTGACTTATATTGCCGGCGAACCCTCCGCACCAAAAACAGAAGGCATTCTGGCAACGAAATCTTCTAGGATTAAAAAAGTCAGTGATTTAAAAGGCAAAAAAGTGGCCTTCAATAAAGCATCGATTTCCCAATATCTCTTATTGGAAACTCTGAAAAAACAGGGCCTGACTCTAAAAGATGTTAAACCTGTTTACTTGAATCCGCCTGAAGCCAGCGTCGCTTTCGCAAAAGGAAATGTAGACGCATGGGTGGTCTGGGATCCGTTTTACACGGTGGCAGCTAATCAAGGGAATACCATTGTTTCGGATGCAACGGGCGTCGTTTCATATCGCTCTTTCTATATCGGCAATAATGATTTTGTAAAGAAAAATCCGAAAGTGATTAAGGAAACTATAAAAACGTTCCAAGCGGCCGGCAAAGAAATTGAGAAAAATCCTAATGAAACTGCGAAATTGCTGAACAAAGCGACAAAAATTCCAACGGTAACGTGGGAAAAAATATTAAAGCATAAACCGAACACGATTAATTTTATGGATAAGCAAGCTGTCGATGATTTGCAAAAACAAGCGGATGACTTTTTGAACTTAAAGTTTATTAATAAAAAACTGAACATCAACGATCATGTCTGGTATCCAAAATGATAAAGATCGGCAGATAGAGAGGAAGTGAATGTCTCTATCTGCTTTCTTAAAAGGAGTTTTTTTTCCATGAAAAAAGCACTTCGATCCAATGGGTTGTCTTGGTCCATTCCGGGCGGTATTATCGTTATCTGGCAGCTGATGTCGCAGTTTCACTTGCTTTCGTCGAAAATATTGCCTTCTCCCTATCAAGTTCTTTTGGCGGCGATAAAATTGGGGAAAACGGGAGAACTATGGGCGAATGTTGAAATAAGCACGGAAAGAGCGGTCGCCGGTTTTTTCATAGGCGGGAGCATCGGTTTTTTATTGGGATTATTTAACGGTGTCTTTCCATTGTCTGAGAAACTGACTGATTCAACGATTCAAATGGTACGGAACATCCCCCATTTAGCTCTTATCCCTCTGGTGATTTTGTGGTTTGGCGTTCAGGAAGAAGCGAAATTATTTCTTGTGTCGTTAGGTGTTTTTTTTTTTTTCCAATCTATATCAATACGTTTCAAGGGATCAGAACGGTGAGCAAAAAATATATCGAGATGGCGGAAATCTATGATCTCCATGGTCTGTCTCTTTTTTGGAACGTGATTTTGCCCGGAGCCCTTCCTTCGATCTTGGTCGGCGTCCGTTTTTCGCTTGGCGTTATGTGGATTTCTTTAATTGTTGCCGAAACGATTGCAGCGGATTCAGGAATTGGTTATATGGCAATGAATGCAAGAGAATTTATGCAAATGGACGTTGTCGTTCTGAGTATCATTCTTTATGCATTGCTTGGAAAACTGTCGGATTTAATTGCCAAGTTTTTTGAGCATCGGCTGCTTAAATGGAATCCCAGTTATCAAAAACATTAAAAGGAGGAGGAAGAGCGATGAACCAGCCGGATATTGTACTTGAGCACATCGATAAAACATATGGCGGAAAAAGCGTCTTGAAAGATATCAATCTACAAATCGACCATGGCGATTTTGTAGCCGTTGTCGGGAGAAGCGGCGGCGGAAAAAAGCACCTTTTTAAGGCTTATTTCCGGATTGGAACAGCCGACGGCCGGAAAGATTTTTATAGAAGGACATACACTGCTCGGAATTAATAAAGAAAGCCGGATGATGTTTCAGGATGGTAGGCTGCTGCCGTGGAAAAAGGTGATAAAGAATGTCGGGCTGGGAATCAAGGGCGACTGGAAAGAAATCGCACTGGAAACTTTGGAAGAGGTTGGATTGGCTGATCGAGCGAATGAATATCCTTCCGTGTTATCCGGAGGGCAAAAACAGCGTGTCGCACTAGCCAGGGCATTGGTAGCCGATCCTCGCATTCTATTATTGGATGAGCCGCTTGGTGCATTGGATGCGTTGACGAGACTTGAAATGCAAAGTTTTGTAGAGAAGATCTGGATGACAAAACGATTGACGTCAATATTGGTCACCCATGATGTGGAAGAAGCTGTTACATTGGCCAATCGGGTTATCCTTATTGAAAAAGGGCAAATTTCTATGGATATCAAAATCGATTTACCGCGTCCAAGGAGGCGGAATCATCCGCAATTCTCGGTTTACAGTGAAAAAATATTGGGAAGAGTACTGAATCCGGAAAAACAGGAGGCAAAGTCTTATACATTGACAGTGTAACAGCCGGGGCATTTAAATATAAAAAACATTATAAAAACAGAAAGCGAGACCTGGACATTATTGTTCGGTCTCTTTTTTAAACATTTTAACAAACGATTCTCTTGTCACATGAATTGGAAAAATAATTAAAATGAACAAGAAATGCGTGTAGAATAGAGAATAAAAGCCATAGCTGTTTGATTGATGAATTATTTGGCCTGAAAGTATATCTTAGGTGAAGGAGCTTTGTTATGAGTTTTGTATCGATTATTGCAACGGAAAATTTTGCGACAATCATGAGCGACGGACTGGCGATTGAACGCACGGCAGGCGGAGAGATTATTAAGAAGTCGGAGTGGACGCCCGGCTTTATTAAAATTTCCGGAAAGCAAGTTGTCGCCTGTACGGGAAATCCGGCGCTTTTGCGGCAAATGGGGGAAGCCTTTCCGTTTAAGAGGTCGAACACTTATCCGCTGCGAAATAGAATGAACACATTTGAGGCGCGGGTGAAACAAGTGCCATATGAAGTAGAGGATGTGCTGCTGGCAACGGTGGAAATAAATGAGGCGGGTCACATTGAATGCCGGATGGTTTCCAATCAGCCCGGCCAGGCCGGACAGGTCTTCAGCCTAAAGAGGGAAAGATTGCGACGATCTTCATGGCCGGCCGCCATATTAATGAAGAAAAAAAAAAAAATAATGGAGAAATTCAGCGAGTTAAGTGATCAATACGGCCGGAATACGGCCAATAAAATTTTAAATGCCCAAAAAGAACTGAACCGGTTTGTGGCGGACATGGATCCGTCCGTAAATAAACACACATTTGGGCTAACACTGAAAAAATAGCTAATCGGAGTCAATGGGAAGAGCGGTTTGACTTCAGATTGATATGAAGCTATTTGCTTTTGCCGAATGCTTTGGTGTTAGCTCCCCAAATAAACAAACCGATCAGTGTTAAGAGAAGGCTGTGCAAATGGGAATGGACGATCAACCGAATGTGGATTAGTTTTTCCTGATTTGTTATTCTATACGTTATTGCTTTTTAACTATTGGCCTTGTTTTTTGAATAAAGTCAAGAAGCATTGATTGCAAAATATATATATACCCCCCCAGGGTATATAATAATTCTGTGAAGGACATTTTACTTTGAGTCCTTCTGACCAATCGATCCGGCCGATTTAAGGATTGAGTTTTATTATTCATCGCATTTGAAGCTTGGCAGTAAAAACAAATTTTTCTTCATGTTGGGAAGTCGTCATTAAACATGAGGGTATTAAATGCGAAGCTTCGATTTCAAACCAATAGGGGGTTTATAAAATGGCAATCGTCAATGTGACAGATAGTAATTTTAATGAGGTGTTACAAAGTGATAAACCGGTTTTAGTGGACTTTTGGGCCACTTGGTGCGGGCCATGCAGGATGATGGCGCCTGTTCTTGAAGAGCTTGCATCCGATATGGAGGGGACGCTTACGGTGGCAAAGTTGGATGTGGACAGTAATCCACAGACGGCTGCCCGCTATGGCATTATGAGTATCCCGACAATGATTGTTTTTAAAGAAGGGCGGCCCGTCAAACAACTTGTTGGGTATATGCCAAAAAACCATTTAGTTGACCAACTCAAGACTATTTAAAAACAAACGGGGAACCATGGATATTGCCGTGGTTCTCCTATTACCCATGATAGGAAAATATTCTCATTGCAAATGTCGGAAAATTCTAGTTGGGCGTTAGGGTTTTGGAAGGTCCGCCATTAAACGGAAGAATCTCCCAAGAAAATATAAAATTCCTTTTTTGGGGAATACAGTTTTTAATGTAAAACCCGGTAGAGACCTTTAATCATGTCAATCTAAGCGAATGGAGTGTTGGGTATGTTTTATATAACATTGGATTCTTCAAAAAGTTTGGAAGAAACGATTGAATCAGTCACCAAAAAATTAAAGGATGAACAGTTTGGCGTTCAGTGGATATTTAACATCAATGAAAAACTTTCCGCAAAAGGTTTTGATCTTGATTCTCATTATAGAGTTTTAGAGGTCTGCAACCCAAAAGAAGCGTATCGGGTTTTAAATCAAAACCCGCTTGCCAGTTATTTCTTGCCATGCAAGATTGTCGTTTACGAAAATAAAAGCAGGCAAGTCAAAGTAGGGATGGCCAGGCCAACGGCGTTGATAAGTATGATTGATGACGATAACTTGAAAGATATCGCGGATGATATTGAAAATCGTCTGGTTGCATGCCTTAAAAGCAGCATATAGGCCGTCCGCTCTTTCCTTGATGGGGATGTGTTGATTGTTATGTTAAAAGGCAGTGGTTTTAATGCAATACGATGTAAAAGTTAAAAAGCAAATGACATGCATAGAGGAACAAGTTCGAGGGATTCTCAGGATGATGGAGGAGGAAAAAAAAAGAATGTCAAGATGTTGTTTCACAAATGGCAGCCATTCGAAGTTCCATTGATCGGATCATTGCCGTTATTGTCAGTGCTAATTTAGAAAAATGCGTCCGCAAGCAGTTTGAAAAAGTCGATGAAACGGATCATCTAACTCAAGAGGCGGTTAATCTTCTAGTTAAAAGTCAATAAAATGTCGGCTTTTGATATGAGTTATTTTATGATTCTATATATATACCCCTGTAGGCATATAATTCTATACAATAAAATAAGGAAGTGTCAGAATGTCTAGCTGGATCATTTATATCATTATTGCTCTAATTATTATATGGTTTATTTTTAAAAGCAAGGGAACTGTTAAAGGCGTACGCAACATCACTACATCAGAGTTAAGAGGGGAATTGAAAGATAAAAATAAACAATTTATTGATGTGAGAACACCAGGAGAATATGGAGCTAATCATATTGGCCAATTCAAAAATATTCCATTAAACCAATTACCGCAAAAATTGAAACAGCTTTCAAAGGATAAGGAAGTTATCGTGATTTGCCAGAGTGGGATGAGAAGTGCCAGAGCGAGTAAAATCCTGAAGCAAAACGGTTTTGAAAAAGTTACAAATGTCAAAGGCGGCATGAACGCTTGGTAATGGGAAAAAGGTGCTGAAGTGATCAATGCAAGGAGGCAAAATAAAGTTATTTTTTACTTAACTTGGGAGATATTGTTGCATTTGACAAGAGAATGAATCAAATAGTTAACGGCCCCTCTGAAGTTGGATTTATTTTTTCTAATTTCAGAGGGGCAGTTCAATTACTATAGGAATCACTTGGACACGAGTGGATACCTTTATTGCAGGTTCACGATGCTGTCTATTTTAAGTTTGTGCAGGATGCCGCTTTGGTCATTGACGTGCAGCATCCGGCTGATGCTGTCATACCGGACCGCGGATCCAGTCAGTTTTTTTTTTGAATCCCTGATCATAGTACTCGATATTCAGTGGTTGTGATTGTTCCAGGGATTGACGGAGGAGGCGGTCGATCGTTTCTATTTCCTGATCGTCGAGTACCGGCTTGGCCACTTTTTCTTCCTCAACTTCATGATCATGCAATGCCTGGACATGCTCCGGAAGCATCATCCGGCTCGATTCCCAGCGGAGATTCTTGCCGGGCGTCAGTTTATTTATTTTCATTCTCAAACCCCCCTTGCTTATTATTTATAGTGGCCGCCGATTTTGTTGGCACGCTCAAAAAGCTGGCTGGCCGGATGCAAAGAAGAGGCCCGGAAAAGGGCGGTGGTTCCGTATTTGTTGCGGATCTGGTCCATGGCTGCGCCGAGCCGCTCTTTTTTTAACAGCCGGCCGAATAAATCGAGCTGATAGCGATCGGCCGGATGCAGTTCAGATAAAGTGACGCCGGCACTTCTGATCGGCTGCTTATCCCAATACCTATTAAAAAGTTCCAAGGCGCCTTTATAAATATCCAGGCCGAAATTTGTCGAGAAGGCCAGCTTGGTCTGCCTGTGGAAGCCGGTAGGAAAGTCGAAGTCGGCGCCGCGGATACTGAGCGACAGGGTGCCCCCCATATAGCCTTTTGCTCTGGCCCGGCGCGCCACTTCTTCACTTAACTCAAGCAAAATAACCTGAATCGCTTTGGTATCCGAGTAGTCGCGCGGCAGCGTCATATGATGTCCAATCGCTTTTTGCCGGTCATGCGTCTTAAGGGTGACGGGCGATGGTCAATGCCGCGGGCTGTCAGCCATAAGAGCTCTCCATTGATTCCCCAGCGCTGCCGCAGGGGTTCGAGCGGAAAATGGGCCAAATGTCCGATTTTTCTGATCCCCATTCCCAATAAGTTGCGCGCCATTCTATGGCCGACGCCGAACATTTTCTCGATCGACAGAGGCCACAAATACTTTCCGATATTCTCATGGGTTAATTCAAAAATGCCGTCCGCGTTCTTTTTTCCAAAATTATCGCACGCCATTTTGGCCAAAACTTTATTTGGACCGATGCCGACCCGGGCAAAGACACCGGTCTCTCTCATAATTGCCGCCTGAATGGTCTTGGCCATGGCGCGCGGCCTGCCGAATATCTTTTGACTGCCGGTAACATCCAAAAACTGCTCATCAATCGAGAAAGGTTCAACGAGATCGGTGAATTGTTCGAAAATCTTGGTGATTTGAATGGAAACATCGATGTAGCGCTGCATGCGCGGCCGCATGATGACCGCCTGCGGACACTTTTGCAGCGCCTGCCACAGAGGCTCGGCTGTTGCTATTCCGTATTTCTTGGCGAGCGGGCAGGCAGCGAGAATAATCCCGCTTCTTTTTTTCGGATCACCGGCGACGATGACCGGTTTATTCCGGATATCCGGATGATCAGCCTTTTCGCAGGATGCGTAAAAACTTTCCATATCGACAAGAAAAAAATAACTTTGTTCATCTCTATGGCTCCTCGGAATGAGTTGATATCTCTATTATACACGAATACACGTTCTTATATCACTGGAAAATAAAACATTTGTTCGGTTTTCAGAAAATGATGTGATAAATTGGCCAAGAAGCCAGATAAAAGCTCATACAGAAAAACGCTAGATAACAAGGATCCGATTTTTCATAATAAAGGGAATAAAGAGAGAGGGTTAGAACTTATCGCCAACAAAGCTGAGCATGTCGAGGAACTTGCCGATTTAAGACATAAAAACAAAGGGGCTATTTATATAGGAAGAAAAACTGACCACTCCCGATGACTAAAGTCACGGGGTTCTAGGGGATAGAGCAAAACTCTAGTCCAGTACACTTCTCTTAGGTATCTTATCTTTCTTTTCGGAAAGAGGTTACACGCCAAGCACTGATGTACCTTTCCTAGAACTTCACGGACGTACCCGCGTATAGCAAGGCACTTCATCAAGCAAGCCCGAAGACTCCTTGTATGCTTACCGTTCCGATATTTATGTCGGTGCAGTCATTCCGACAGGTTTGATTTTTTATGCGACAAACCAGCGCAATGTTTTATTGTTTGATTGCTTAAGACGTGCAATTTCACGATGATGCAGTTCTACAAATCTAGGCCATTGTGCGTTGCATAAAGACACATCAACAGAATCAAGGCTGTCCGTCGTGTTTCCAATTAAAAAAGCACTATATAGATCACGCTGAATGCACAGGCCTTGAATGTCATTCCAACGGTCAGACAATGGTTTCTTGTTGCATTCGCCAGTGATATGGTACTGGCTAGTTTTTGCTGCATAGGTATCTATTTTCTTAATTGACCGACCTTGATACCCAAGTTTCCTGTCAATGATGGCTGGGAGCATAGCCGGTGCATGATGAGCAATCGATTTACCGAAACGTTTCTTCTTGTTGATTTTGCCGTTCTTACGATTTCGAGTTGTTTCCTTCGCTTTCTTTTGGAGCGATTGAAACCGCATGGTCTCGACTCGAATATCAGAACCAAGAGCAAGAATATCATTGGCCAGTTTCTCGTGCGATTGTTTGCGAAGAGCCGCTATTTTTCGGTATATGTCTTTTCGCTTGAAGCGAAGTCGCTTGTAGCGATTGGAATACTTCCAATGACAACCTCGCTTAATCATTCCGTTCGGATTGAAGTGATGAGGATTGGTTGCCCGTTTTGACCTGTCCATCGCTTGTTCGATGCGGCGAAGTTCTTGCTCGTCATGATTGATTTCAGGCGCTAGTTCTCGAAGTTCCACATGCTCTTTCGACACGATAGCAATCGTTGATGTTCCTACATCCAAACCCACTCGATTGTTGTTGTTAGCCAGCTTGCGATTACGTTTCATTGGAGGAAAGCCTTCTTGAACAAGCTGGACGAAATAGCGCTTTTTGCCACGGATTTTTCTTTTGAGAATGCGGACGTATTTGGTTTTGGTCCATCAACGCTAGATGTGCATACTCGTCACCCGCTTTCATTTTTAAAGCGAGTTTGAGCTTGCCCCAAACGATATGATGGTCCTTTAATCGCAGCCCTGTTGCATTGGATTTATTTTCTACGGATAAATCATCCTCTTTTGATTTGAAATGCACTTTTCGAGCTTGTCGATAATGGATTTTTTCCATTGCTTTAAATGCACGAGTGGCAAGTTTCTGTACCTCATTAATACCAAGATGGCCTTCGAAATGGTGTTTGCACCCGGCAGACCATTCATGTAGTTGATATTCAGAATAACCATAAGAACGCTCGGTTTCTTTCAATCGTTTCATACGTCCGCTCACGTTCTTGTCAGCAACAAGCGAACGGTATTTTTTATCAGCAAGAACGGCCCGAATTCGCTTGCGAGCTTCACCCAAGCAAGTGTTATAGATATGACGACCGACTTCAAGTTTGGTATTCAAAACTTTGCGGTCATGATGATTCGTGAAGAGTTCAAATTCAATCACGTAGGATGGACTTGCCATAGACATCCGCTTCTTTCGGTAAGGTTCTTCTGGTTTTCGATATATTTATGAATTGTTTCCTCGTTAATATGTCCAATGGAACAAGCGAGATTTTAACTACGGAAATTCTTCTCTAAGAATATGGGAGAACGACCTTTAAAGTCTTTGATCATTTTGTGCAACATCAAGCGAGGGTCAAAATCTATAAACATGTGCACAGTCATGGTATCATTACGTTTCTTTGATTCTATTTTACAGCAAAACGATATATAGTTTCACAATATAATAAGATGGATTGTATATAGTAATCTAAAAGTACCCCATCAGAGTCACTGAAAAGTCCCCCACTTAATTATAATAGACCCACAGGCAAAAGGATGTCTTACTGTGGGGAGATGGGGATGATGATCCTATTGAAGCAGAAGCAAGAAATTTTATTAATGTATTTAAGAGAGGAGCGATCCCAAAGAGAGATTGCGAGAGAAACCGGTGTTGATCGGAAGACCATTCGGAAATATATTCGCGCTTATGAGCAGAAATTAAGCGAACTGAAAAAGACGAATGGCAGCCTTGATCGAGGGGAATTGATCCGAGAGTTGGTTGAGGTTCCAAAATACCGAGTGAACAACCGGAAAAAGCGTGTGATGACTGAAGAAATTGAACAGAGGATTCAAGACTATCTTCGAGAAAACGCGGAGAAACGGCGACAAGGCGTTCGCAAACAACAAAAGAAACCGATGGATATTTTCGAAGCCCTCAAGTCAGAAGGATTCTCTGTGAGTTACAGTACTGTTCTTCGAACGATTCGACAACTCGAGAAAAAAAAAAAAAAGGAGGCCTATATTAAGGGAACGTATACACCAGGAGACATTTGTGAATTTGATTGGGGTGAGGTCAAAATTAAGATTGGAGGAAACTTGAGAATTTTTCAAATGGCTGTTTTTACTTCAGCTTATGGAAATTATCGAATGGCCTATCTTTTTACAAAGCAAAAAACCGAATGTTTTCAAGAAGCTCATACCTTATTCTTTCAGGAGGTTGGCGGCGTCTACCGGACCATGGTCTACGACAATATGCGCGTCGCTGTCAAACGATTCGTCGGCCCTAGCGAAAAGGAACCGACTGAAGGGCTGCTCAAGCTTTCGATGTATTATCAATTTGGGTTTCGCTTCTGTAATACGCGTCGTGGCAATGAAAAAGGGCATGTCGAACGAAGTGTGGAAGTCATTCGCAGAAAGGCTTTTGCCTTTAAGGACGCTTTTGAAAGCCTTGAGGAAGCTAACGCTTATTTGTATCAAGTCTGCGTAGGTTTGAATCAGAAAGCCCAGCTGAACCGCGACAATCAAAGCGCCGAAACCTGTTTGGAAGCGGAACGGCCTTCTCTTCTACATCTCCCTGAACCGTTTGACGCCGCTCGGTATGTGAATGCGCGTGTGGACAAGTATTCCACCGTTGTGATTGATCAGAATCATTACTCGGTTCCTGATTATTTAGTCGGCGAGCAGGTCAAAGTCAAGGTCTATACGAATCGGATTCAGTGTTTTCATGAAGAGAAAAAAGTCGCCGAGCATTCACACCTGTCAGGCTGCCATGAATGGAGCCTGCAGATTGAGCACTACCTTGAGACCCTAAAGAAAAAGCCTGGTGCATTAGCTGGTAGTACAGCACTGCAACAGGCAGATCCAAAGCTCAAAAATATTTATCACACTTATTATACCAGTCATGAGCGTGATTTTTTATAGACCTCATCCACTATTTAAATAAGGGGGCGACATTGGATGAGGTGGAGCAAAGCATTCAAGAGCTTCAGAAAATAGGTCTAAACCATGTGACCACTGATAAAATCAAAGCCGTATGCGCCAAAAATCAGATGGGGAATAGCCCTGTTCCGTTGAATTCAGAAGAGACGAAGGCCATTACCCATCAGGCAGAGCGCCATCTCAAAATGTACGATGAATTATTCGACACCGCAGGAGTCGGATACTAAGGGGTATGAGTATGAGCAAACAGAAGAACATGAGCGATATCATTTTTCAGTACTGTAAGGACATCAAGTTACCGACGATTCGAGAATGTTTTCAAGAGCAGATCGAATCGGCAAACATACGAGACTTGAGCTATGAAACCTTTTTAGCCGAGCTGTTACAAAAGGAGTGGGATGCCAGAAAACAGACCGCACAATTTAATCGTATTCGCCGCGCCAAATTTCCCTATAAAAAATACTTGGAAGATTTGTCAGTGAAAGACCTGCCGGAGGATGCCCAAAAGAAATATAAACAGCTTAAAACGCTTCAATTCATCAAAGAAGGGAGAAATCTGATCTTAGCTGGCAATCCGGGAACGGGAAAAACACACACGGCGATCGGATTGGGCATCAGAGCCTGTGAAGAAGGGTATAGTGTTTGGTTTACTACCGTCCCTCTACTGATTAATCAAATGAAAGAATGCCGTTCAGAACGGACGCTGCGCGCTTTCCAAACGCGTTTTGAAAAATATGATCTGGTGATTGTGGATGAGATGGGGGCTACATCTCTTTTGACAAGGAGGGAGCCGAACTGTTATTTACCCATCTCTCCCTTCGTGCCGGGAGAAAATCCACCATCATCACGACCAATTTATCCTTTGAGCGGTGGGGAGAAATCTTTCAGGATCCTGTCATGACCGCAGCCATGATTGATCGCCTCACCCACCAAGCCTATTTAGTCAATATGAACGGTAATTCCTATCGCATGAAGGAAACCAAAACGTGGCTTGAACAGCAACAAATCGGTTAAAAGTGTTAAGGCTCTTCGGTGTTTTCTGTGGTGCTCCACAATTCTGCCGATGGATAGCCATTCTAGTCCCTTCTTCACCTAACCACTTGGCAGCGGATAGCGCGCAAGGGTCAAGCGGTTTTGGCTTGACGCTTAAGCGCTATCTGCTAGTCTATCCTGAGGTGAGGAAGGGACGGAGCCCGCACAATCCAACTGGGCACTGATCCTAAAGTGTTCAAAATTTCGATACACCGTAAGTCTCATGCGTTTGCGAGTCTTGATTTTGGGTTCACGCCTTATGTACTTGCATGGGTGTAGGGTGCCTGAAGGTTTTAGTTATTTTATGCCCTAAATATTCGCGTTTCATGGCCAAGAATCAAAGTCAAAATAGTTTGAAAAAAAGCAGGAAGATTAGATTTACTGACCCATTCCCCCATTGAAAGAGTAGATGAGGTGGGGGAATTTTAAATGACTACATGGGGGATTTTTCAGTTGACAAATACAATGGATTAAATAAAAAAAGAAAGGATAGTATTAGGACTCAAAAGGAAAAGAAGAGCTATCGACATACCCTAACTAACCTATCTCGAACGGCAATTCCTCCCACTCGCTAAAGCGATGGGCTTCCTTGCCTAATACCGTGAAAAATTAATTTTTTGATCGAGAATCAAGGAGGCAGCGGCAGGTGAATTTAATAAAAAAGCCATAAGAACATCCCTATAGGAGTTCTTATGGCTTTAATAACCGCATTTAATTGAATGAATGATGATTACATAGCTGCTTTGATGATGTTGGCAACATCGTCAACGCGGCCCTTACGCGGGTTGGTTGCTGCACAAGCATCTTTCAGTGCATTTTCAGCCAGCGTCGGGATGTCTTCTTCTTTAGCGCCCATTTCTTTGAAGCCGGAAGGAATGTTCAGGTCTTTAGCAAGGCGTTCAATAGCCGCGATACCCTTGAGTGCTGCATCATAGTCGCTTAAGCCGTCAACATTTTCACCGAGGGCTTTGGCAATGGTTGCAAACCGTTCTGTTCTGGCAATAAGGTTATACTTGCAAACGTACGGAAGCAAGATCGCGTTGCAGACACCGTGCGGATAGTTGTAGAAGCCGCCGAATTGGTGAGCAATGGCATGAACATAACCAAGAGAAGCGTTGTTGAATGCCACGCCGGCGAGTGATTGTGCATACATCATATAGTTTCTGGCTTCCATGTCTTTGCCGTTCACATAGGCTTTTGGCAGATATTTAGGAACGATCTTGATCGCTTCGAGAGCAAGAGCATCGGTCATTGGCGTCGCAGCGGTTGAAACGTAAGCTTCAATCGCATGAGTCAGGGAATCAAGACCTGTTGCAGCTGTCAAAGCCGGCGGCATGCCTGCCATCAAATTCGAGTCATTGATCGAGAATGTCGGCGTCACGTGTTTGTCGACAATCGCCATTTTTACTTTTCTAGATGTATCGGTGATGATCGTAAATTTTGTCATTTCACTGCCGGTACCGGCTGTCGTATTGATCGCGATCAGCGGAGCCATTGGATTTTTCGATTTGTCAACGCCTTCATAATCGTGAATTCTTTCTTCCCATTCGTTGCAACAAGGCTGATCGCTTTGGCTGCATCATGAGAGCTGCCGCCGCCCAAAGAAACAACAGAATCGCATTGTGCTTCTTTAAACGCTTTCAAACCTTCCTCAACATTTTTGTCTGTAGGATTGGGTTGTGCCTTAGGAAAAATTTTGACAGCAACGCCTGCTTCACGAATGATTTTGGCGATATCTTCAGAGAGTCCTAATTTATGTAGGCCTTCATCGGTAACGAGCAATGCTTTTTTTTTTTGGCACCCAGACCTTTTAAGCGTTCCCCAACTTCATTAACTTTGCCTGGGCCAAATAAGTTGACTGAAGGCATATAAAATTCACTGTTTGCAAGAAGCATGATAAAACCCCTCTCAATTAGTTAATCTTCTTTATATTGCAATCGATTACAACAAAAAATATTTTTTTCTTTGTTCATTAAAATGTCAAATATTATTACTTTTTGTCGAATTTATCAGTGATCATTTAGATGGAATATATATGGTGACAGCTAAAACATATGATGTTTTATAATGAAAACGCTTAATTGTGTGATACTATTTTTTTTTTGAAAAATAAAAATGAGTTATATTTATTGGAATTTTGATAAATGATATATCCTTTTATTGTGTACTTTGAAAAAATATTACTTTAAATTTTACGAAAAAAAATTCGACAATATATAGTAAACGCTGTCATTTATATAACGAAATGATCTTGAAAAATGAGATGATCATTTCAAAAAAACAAAATCCGGCAATATAATTTTTAGCGGTTTTGCAGGATATTTAAAAAAAATGCGAGAAAAAAACCACAGGAAACAGGATGAAAAATTTTTTTCTTGTGGATTTTTTGTTGGGTTATGGTTTTGATTAAATTGTGAACATGATGTGTCTTTTGTGTGAACGAACGGTGAATGATGTATCTGCAAGGCTATGAATACTTGCGGCATTCTAGTGATTGGCCTCGCGCAAGTCATGCTCATGCTAAAAAGACAGGCTCTTTGTCGACTGCCAAATTGGTAAAATAACGGTCTAACTTCAAGCGGTTAAGGGCATAATGGGGAACAAACAAAGCGGGAGCCGCATCTATGAAACAAACACTGGGCGAAATATCCATCGTACAAATGACAATATTAATCGTTACAGGGATCGGACTCAAAGTTCACGTCACACTTATACCCGCCCTCATTCAGTCGGCCGGACGGGACGTATGGCTGTCGGTCATTTTTATGTATGTTCTAGTTTCAATTTGGGGATTTTTGCTCGTTTACATTTATAATGGCATCGAAGGAAAAACTTATTCAACTGGCTCGACCAAAGCATAGGAAAATGGCCGGCGATTTTCTTAAAATTGATGATCAGCTTGTACATTGTTTTTTTGGCTGCTACAACTGCGAAAGAAATGATCGCCTGGACAAAGGTGAGCTATCTTGCCACAACACCGGCCTTTTTCCTCATTCTGATATTCGTGGTCCTTTGTATTTTTATGGCGTCGACAAGTTTGCAGACGCTGGCCATGGTCAATGTTTTATTGTTGTCAATTATCCTTGTTTTGGGCCATTTTGTCGGCATTTCAAATATGCAGTTCAAGGACTTTTCATTGCTTAAGCCCGTCTTAGAGCATGGGATGATCCCCGTCTTTTCAGGGACACTCTATGCCATGTCAGGCGGGGTAGAAATCATCGTACTCCTTTTCCTCGCACATAAAATTCATGGTGTTGTCCAATTCAAAACGATTGTGATCAATGCTCTTCTTTTAGTTTACCTGACAATGGGACCTGTAATTGGCGCCATCGCCGAGTTTGGCCCTGAAGAAGCATCAAAACAAGTTTTCCCGGCGTATGCGGAATGGAGTATTATCTCTCTCGGACGGTTTGTCGAACACATGGATTTCTTTTCATTTTATCAATGGCTGAGCGGATCTTTCATCCGTGTTTCTTTGCTGATGTATATTTCTGCGGAAGTGTATCAAATTAAGAAGGAAAAGAAAAAAGTCTTTCTATTATCCTTTTACGGTGTTCTAATCATGGTCTTTGTTCTTTGGCCGGTTAATGACATGGATTACTACGCGCTATCCAAAAAAATATTTATACCGTTAACTTTTTGGTTCTTCTTTATTTTGTCTATTATTCTTGGCTGTATTGTTTTTTATCACGAATCGAACGAAGAAGGGAAACAAGAACGGGCCCAAAAAAACCAATAAAAAGCCTGTAAAAGGCAAAAAAGTTGTAACAAGTAAAAAACTTGTCAGACGCCCGCCCTATAGTAAATAAACGGTGTCAATGCCGAGCCTGATCACAGTCCCCCGTTCGCTTAGGTCTCTTTCAGCCGATAAACTTGAGACGGATAGCAGAAATAACCTCGCCGTCTTTATCGAGAGTCTTCACTTATCCTAAACCGGCCACTCTTTTAGGCCGACAATTATGATTTCCGATGACAACATATCGAAAGGGAAAAGATAAAAAATGAGAAAACGATCGATTTTTCTCCTTTTTTTATTCATTTTGGGGTTGATATCACTTTCCGGATGCTGGGATTCTAACGAACCGGAAAGAATGGTCTATGCGCATGCCGTCGCTTTTGATTATAAAAAAACGGGGCACTACATCGCTTATATCCAGTTTATCGACTTAGCAGCAATGGCCAATATAGGCGGCGGCGGAGGAGGAGGCGGCGGAGGAGGCCCAAGCAGCACTGCTCCCGATGTGGAACAAGCGACGGGGAGAACGATTAACGAAGCGTTTTACCGCTTATATACCGGCATGGATCGCCGCGTCTATTGGGGACACTTGGCATTTATCGTTCTGTCGGAGAGGGTGCTTCATCATAAAGGGCTCAAATGGAGCGTTGATTTATTCAACCGCTATTATGAAGTCAGGTATCATGTCCTGTATTATATATCAAGAAGCAATGAACTGGAAAAAGAGTTCGTGACGGTGCCGATTGAAAACATTCCGGTGTCGTTAAACAAGCTAAGCGATCCAGGCAGCAATTTTTCACAAAACTCTTTGTTGAATCCAAAACGGCTCGCGAATTGATCGTTGATCTCGATGAACCCGCCCACCAGGTGATGCTTCCGTTTATTTCCACTGAAAAAACCGGAGGGCCGAAAAAAGCACAACAAATATTAAATATGACGGTATAGCCGTATTAACGAGAAGTGGTTTGCAAGGTAAATTGCTGTACAAGGATGTCAATGGTCTGAGATGGTTCAACAAAGGCATTGAACGCATTCAAGTGATTCTCAAAAATGGCGGCAAATACTTTGCATCGGTCGATGTTTTTAATGCCAAAGCGCGGGTGATCCCAGTAGATGGGGCGGACGGCGGTGTTTCCTTTAAAGTAAACGTCAAAGTCACAGCGCGAGTCAACACAATCATAAAACAAGAGAAAGAAGAAGTGCTGCGCAAGATGCTTGAAAAACAAATAAAGAGTGAAATTAGGCGAACTTATCAGGTTGCTATCTCTCAACACATTGATCCTTACCGCTTTTCGGAAACACTTTTATCGGCTCAATAATCCGGAATGGCAGCGATTGCAGGATCACGGCGGGCTCGTGCTTGATCAATCATCATTAAAAAAAAAAAACCGTGCAGGCCAATATTAAACATTCAAGCAAAAATAATTTACAACCAACATTAAATTGAGTTGGCTCAGAAGCCTAATGAAGCATTCCGACTATTGATCTCTGGAATGCTTCGTTCACATTTTACTTGACACCGTTTTATTTTCAATATAATATACCCCTATAGGTATATGAACCTTGGCTTAGCTAAAGAAAGAGCAGCTAACTTATGGCACTGCCGTATATAATTCAAACAAAAATATCCGAGCAGGGGTATAAAGGTGGGTTCTTGCCTAAAAAGAAAGGGGATTTGTGGTGGAAAAAAAGAATAACCGAGTTGACACCGGAACGTTTAAATCAAATGATCTTGCATGATCAGCCGTTTTTTCTATTGGACGTTCGGAATGAAAAGGACTTTAATGATTGGAAAATTGAAGGGCA
Organism: Terrilactibacillus sp. S3-3; assembly: GCA_030437565.1. Classification (GTDB taxonomy): domain Bacteria; phylum Bacillota; class Bacilli; order Bacillales; family Sporolactobacillaceae; genus S3-3. The sequence goes on along the minus strand of CP129291.1, from coordinate 2,030,573 downwards.
CACATCACCTATTTAAATGTTCCATATTTTGAACTGCTTGATGGCGTTGAGCCGATTCTGGATAAATTGCCGGCCGACAAACCTATTGTTGTTGTATGTGCAAAGGAAGGCTCCTCTGTATTTGTAGCCAATATGCTCGCTGAAAAAGGAATCGATGTATCTTATCTAAAGGGCGGTATGAAAGGCTGGAGCGACTATCTTTATCCGACTGTTGTTTACCAAGACAGCGACATGAAAGTCTACCAAATGATTCGTGTCGGCAAAGGCTGCCTGTCTTATATGATCATTTCCGGAAAAGAGGCACTGGTTGTCGACCCATCCCGGTTTGAAAATGTATATCTAGATATAGCTGAAAAAGAGAAAGCAGCGATCACCAATATTGTTGATACGCACTTGCATGCCGACCATATTTCGGGTGGCCGTGAACTCTCAAAGGAAACGCAGGCCAATTATTACTTGATGAAAAGTGAGGGGGGGCTGTTTTTTTTGATTTTCACCGCTGGAAAATCATGATCGGATCGCCTTTGCCAATGTTGTTCTTGAAGTCATTGCTTTAAAAACGCCCGGACATACCCCTGGTAGTATTTCACTTTTGGTCAACAGGAAACTGTTACTGTCCGGAGACACGGTCTTTGTCAGCGGGCTCGGCCGGCCTGATCTAGGCGGAAAAGTTCGGGAGTGGGCGAAAGATTTATACAATACGGTGTATCAAAAAATTGCCCGTATCGCCGATGATGTTTTAGTGCTGCCCGCCCACTATGCCAGTATCATTGAGGAATTGAATGATGAAGGTTATATCGGCGATACCCTCGGTCATATTCGCAATGCGAATGACATGATGCAAGGGATAGCAGAGAATGATTTTGTTGATAAAGTGGAAACCCAGGCTTCTACGGCGACACCGCCTAACTTCGAAAAAATTATCGCGATCAACCGCGGCGTGGGAGAGGCAACGATAGAAGAAAAACAGGAACTTGAAATTGGGCCCAATCGTTGCCCTTCACCATACTCATTAAAGGCTTGAAAAGGAGATGGGCGAATTCATGAGGTCGAATAAAGTGGTGGATGCTCAAGGGCTTTCTTGCCCCATGCCGATTGTAAAAACTAAAAAGGCAATGAATGAAGTGAAGACTGGGGAAGTGGTGGAAGTACTGGCGACTGACAGAGGCTCGCTTGCTGACATAAAAAGCTGGTGCAAGGCGGTCGGCCATCAGTACATCGGCAGTTTGGAGGAAGGCGCTGTCTTAAAACATTATATCCGTAAATCCGGATTGTCTGACACTAAGAAAGAAAAGAAGTTTTCTAAAACGATACAAAACGAAGAGCTGCAGAAGAAAATGGAAGCTGGCGAGCGGTTGGTTGTGCTGGATGTGAGAGAGCCTGCTGAATATTTATTTGAACATATTCCCGGTTCCAAGACGATACCGCTGGGTGAGCTTGAAGAGAGATACGCCGAGCTAAATACGTCAGATGACATCTATGTCATTTTTGCCGCAGCGGTTCCAGAAGCGATTTGGCCGCCCGAATATTAGCCGCTCACGGCTTTACAAAAGTGACAAACGTCCTGCCGGGCATGTCCGAATGGACCAGCCCGAAGGAGACCAATCAATAAAATAAAGATCTTCGGAAAAAATAAGCAAAGAACAATTAGGAGGATCAATCAGATGGGAAAAAAAGTAGCGATTATTGCTGCAAACGGCGGACTATTTGATGCGTATAAGGTGTTTAATATTGCCACGGCTGCAGCAGCGACCGAATCAGACGTTACCATATTTTTTACTTTTGAAGGGTTAAACCTTATTCATAAAGAGGGCTATAAGAACCTGCCGCTTCCGGAGGGAAAAGAACATTTTGCTGAAGGATTTAAGAAGGCCAATGTTCCGTCCATTCCCGAACTCGTCTCAATGGCCACTGACATGGGTGTCAAGTTTATCGCCTGCCAAATGACAATGGATGTGATGAATCTGAAAAAAGAAGATTTTGTCGACGGGATGTAGGGGGAGCCGTCACATTTTTGACGTTTGCTGCCGGCGCCGATGTGACGCTGACATTCTAAAACAGCCATAAGACTTGCAAAAAGATTGCATTGGGGGGATAAAAATGGCTATTCAAGCCGATCTAGTTGTCGATGCCAAGGGCTTGTCATGCCCCATGCCGATCGTCAAAGCCAAAAAGGCATTGGATACTGTCAAATCAGGTGAAATTCTAGAAATACAGACAACTGACAAGGGCTCGAAAAATGATCTGCGCTCATGGGCTGAATCCACAGGCCATGAACTCCTGGCTATGGAAGAAAGAGATCAGACATTCTTTTTTTGGATAAAAAAGCCATAATGTCGACGGGGCAGAAGCAAAAGAGAGAAGCTTCTGCCTCATCTTCTGTTGAAAAAACGGGCGATGGGCCCAAAAGGAGAGACAGGATTTGACCATATACGCGATCATCATTTTATTGTGTATTGGATTTATTGGTTCATATATTTCCGGGGTTAGTCGGTATCGGCGGGGCTATTGTCAATTATCCGATGTTATTATATATCCCGCCTTTACTAGGAATGACGGCTTTTACCGCCCATCAGGTGACAGGGATCGTCGCGATGCAGGTCCTTTTTTCGACCCTTTCCGGCGTTGCTATGTACAGAAAAGGGGGATATTTGCGAAAAGACGTCGTTCTATCTATGGGGATCAGCGTACTGATTGGAAGCACTATAGGAAGCTTAAGTTCCAGCCTTTTTTCCAGCCACTTTATTAATGTTATTTACGGTATTTTAGCGATACTGGCCGTCGTTATGATGTTTATTCCAAAAAAAAGGACAAAATGAAACCGGCGAGATACCACTTAACATTTGGCTGGCAGCCATATTGGCCTTCCTTGTCGGCATGGCTGCCGGCATTGTCGGGGCCGGCGGGGCCTTTTTACTCGTGCCGGTGATGCTCGTTGTACTTAAACTTCCGATGAGAGTGACCATTGCCTCATCACTCGCTATAACCTTTATATCCTCGATTGGTTCCGCCGCGGGAAAAATCGCCACTCATCAAGTTTTATGGCTGCCGTCATTAGTTGTGATTATTGCCAGCTTAGTGGCTTCTCCGCTTGGTGTTAAAACGAGCAAGAAGTTAGACACAAGAGTCCTTCGATGGATATTGGCCATTTTAATTATGGCAACCGCCATTAAAATATGGATCGACCTTTTTCATGTTCATGTTGTTTAAATTCGATATAAAGGAAATAAAGCAGCAGATGATATATATAAAAAACTTACGATCATGAGTAGTTATTTAAATGAGTGTAAGTCAATGCAGGATACCGGGCGCCGGCCGACAGCCGCACCCGGTATCCTTTACTTTGGCCGAAAAATAACTAAAATCTTCCCGAACGAAAAATGGCAAAGATAATCGACAGGAACATAAAGATCGCGATAGCCAGCCCGATGCCTAGTATCGGGATATGGGTCAGAACAGTATGATTGCCGAATGTGTCACCGATGATTAATCCGACCAGTACGATACTGAAGGCGAGCAGAATGATACTGAATGAGATTCTGTTGCCGACCCGATCGAGCTTAAGCAGCAGCTGCTCAATTTGCGGTAAATCCATCTCCATGTGAACTTGTCCTTTATTGAAATGGGACAGCGTCTTTTTGAGCAGCGAAGGCAGCTGAAAAGCGTCATCAGCATATTTTTTTAAATCGTCCCAAATCTTGGAAGTGAGCTGTTGAGGATTGAATCGTTCCAAGAGCAGCTTATGTCCATAAGGTTCGGCAAGATGAAGCACACTGATATCCGGATCAAGATTTGTGACAATCCCTTCAAGTGTGATCAGGGCCTTGCCTAGAAGCGTATAGTTCTTCGGAATGCTGATATGGTGTTTTTGCGTCGTATGAAACAAGTCGTTAATCACTTCACCGATGCGGATTTGCTTAAGCGGCAGCTCGTAATATCTTTCCCGCAGCTTGCCAAGATCTATTTTTAACAGGTTATCTCATCGATGCTTTCGGGCATGATTGCCATCTGATGAATCGTTTGATTAAGTAAATCAATATCGCCTTTCATGAGGCCAATAATTAGCTTAGAAAAATTTTGCTTCATATCCTGGCTTAAAACACCGACCTGTCCAAAATCAATATAGGCGATCTTGTTCCCTGGAAGAAAGAAAAGATTTCCGGGATGCGGATCGCCATGATAAACACCGGCAATGAGCACTTGATCGAGAAAGGAACGAACGAGCCTTTCCGCGATGATCTTCTTGTCAAATCCGGCTTCCGTCTCTTTAAGCAGATCGGCGTACTTCTTTCCTTCAATATATTCAATCGTTAAGACTTGTTTTGAGCAATAATCCCAATATATTTTCGGTATGATAATGTTTTCGTCATGTTCGAATTGCTTATATATTTTTTTTCGTATTTCGCGCTTCCTGAAAGTAATCCATCTCGTTTTGAATGGCTTTGGACAGTTCTTCGATGATATCGCACATTTGATATATTGTTTGGCCCAGCTATAGCGGTGTTCGACAAGTGTCGCGAGATCCCATAATATCTCGATATCGTTGTTAACGAGTTTTTCGATATGCGGGCGGCGAATTTTGACAACCACGGCCTCGCCTGTTTTCAGAACAGCTCTGTACACCTGGCCGATCGACGCCGCCGCCAAACAATGCTCATCAAAATCGGCAAAAAGCTCCTGGGCAGGTGCCCCAAGTTCGGATAAAATGACGGTTTTGATATCCACTTCATCGGCCGGCGGGACTTTATCTTGAAGAAGTTCCAGTTCTTTTGTAATCTGCTCGGGAATCAGATCCGGGCGCAGGCTCAAAAGCTGACCAAGTTTCACAAAAGTCGGACCGAGTTCTTCTAATAAAAGCCTGATTCTTTTTCCAAGCGGTTTCGCATCCGTTTCTTTTAGATCAGTGGTCATCCGTTTCGGCAGCGACAGCAGGTGGAACAGTCCGACATCCTTGACGATATAACCAAAGCCATATTTAAAGAACAGTCACAATTTCTCTATAGCGGTTAATGTGGCGAATGCGTTTTCTAAGCATGTCAAGTCCCCTGAGTCTGCTTATTTTTCTTGAGCGTTGTTCTTTTTCGTACTTTCTTCCAATTTAGCCACTCTTTGCTGAAGCTGTTCAAATTCTTCTTTTGTCACAAAACCAAGCGATTGAACGGCCTCTTTGAGCTCCTGTTTGAAATTATCACTCCATTCCGTCTTCTTTTCTTTTCCTTTCTCGCCGATGGCTTCAAGAATGGATTTGGCTTCTTGAGAGGCAATATCCCCGTTTTTTGTCAGTTCACCCAAGTATTTTTCTAATTTTTCTTTGCTTGCTAACGTTGCCCCGAGACCGATATATAAGCCTTTTTTAATCAATTCGTTCATTTTCTATCACTCCTTTTTATTCTATTTTACCCGCCTTTTGAAAAAAGTGTATCCATTGTTGTTAAAAAAAAGCAGACATACATTTTGCAGCAAAGGCTTCGCGAAAAATGCTTTGACATTTATCCCGTCTGCTATTTTTCTACGCCAAGTAAATTGCCCAGTTCTTTCTTTTTATTCAAAAAATCACTGAGGTGGTAATGATCGAGCACATCAAGGTAAGCCTTAAGTGCTTCGGAAAACGCTCGTTTTAAACCGCAAACAGGAGCAATGGCACATCTTTTTGCATCATGAAAGCATTCCACCAAATAGAAGTCGTCTTCCATCTTTCGAATAACCGCTCCGATAACGATATCTTCCGGGGCTTTTGCCAGCCGGATGCCGCCGTTTCTGCCACGAATCGTCTCGATATAGCCAAGTTTGCCGAGTTCATGAATGACTTTCATTAAATGATTTTTGGAAATCTGATAAGCCTCGGCAATTTCCTGTATATTGGCTTTTTCATACGGCCCTTTTGCGGCAAGAAAAAGGAGAACACGCAAAGAGTAGTCGGTGTATAGGGTTAATCTCATCAAAATCACACCCTTCCGATTTGATTTTTTTATCATAGATGGAGGCCATTCAAAAACAACTATAATTGAAACAAAAAAGACATATTTAAAATATTGCTTTTTGGGAATGCGATGATAACATAAAGATGTATTTAAAATGCATCTTTTAGGAGGTTCAATATGCTTTCTCAAAAAAAATTGATTGATATTGTAAAATCGACCGTTCCCGTTTTGGAAAAATACGGTGTAACGATTACGAAACACTTCTATAAAAGGATGTTTGCCGAACACCCGGAACTCTTAAACATTTTTAATCATGCCAATCAAGAAAAAGGCCGTCAGCAAACGGCGCTGGCGAATACCGTACTTGCGGCGGCAAAGCACATTGATGAACTGGAAGTGCTGCTGCCGGCGGTCAGACAAATTGGCTTTAAACACCGCAGTCTTGGGGTCAAACCCGAGCAATATCCTATTATTGGCGAAAACCTGCTCGCTTCAATTAAAGAAGTGTTAGGCGACGCAGCAACTGAGGACATTTTATCCGCTTGGAAAGAAGCGTATGGCGAGATTGCAAAAGTATTTATGAAAGTCGAGAGTGATATGTATGACGAGGCTGCGGCGATGGAAGGCGGCTGGAGGGACTTTAAAGTATTTAAGGTTGTAAAAAAAGAAAAAGAAAGCGATTTAATTACTTCATTTTATTTTCAGCCCAAGGACGGCGGCCAAGTCCCTGATTACCGGCCCGGACAATACATTACGCTTCGCCTTTTGATTCCAGGCGACACATACATGGTCAACCGTCAATATAGCTTGTCAAAAGCAGCGGATTTGCGCTCTTTTCGCATCTCAGTGAAAAAAGAAAGCGACCATCAGCCGGCCGGTAAAGTATCCAATTACTTGCACGATTCGATTGACGTTGGCGATGAAGTTGAGATCAGTGCACCGGCAGGAGATTTCTATCTTTGTGATCCGGCCGCCCGTCGACCGATCAATCTTATTAGCGGAGGGGTCGGCATTACGCCGACGATGAGCATGCTGCAAACGATTGCGGAAGAAAATCCGCAAAGAGAAGTCCATTTTGTTCACGCAGCGCGAAATCCGCAGGTACAGGCTTTCCGTCCTGATGTCTTATCATATATGGAGAAAATGCCGAACGCACATGCCTGCTTTGTTTACGATACAGGCGAGGCGGGGCCTGACGCAGTGATCGGCAGAGTCAATAAGGCTCTGCTTAAAGAAAAAACGAATCCGGCGGGCGACTATTATATCTGCGGTCCGGTTCCATTTATGCATGATATCACTCGCGATTTGGAAATGCTCGGTGTCGAAAAACAATCGATCCATTTTGAATTTTTTGGTCCGAAAATAGAATGGGCCGAAGTATAATCTAACTTGTTATGTGGTGAAAAGCACCGGGTTTTCCGGTGCTTTTTACATTGATAAAAGCAGGCTTTAGGGTGGGCCTTTTGCAGGCTGTTCAGCTATAAAACGGAGCTTGACATGTCCGATATTTCCATGTAATATACCCCTGTAGGTATAAGGAGGAATTTCATGCTAGACTGGCTGTTGGTCCGAAAATTAAAAAAATCAGCACCTTGAAATTGAAACAAGATGACCTGAGAAATCGAGATGGAAAATTTTTTTTGAATGTCCGCACACCTTCTGAATTCAGGGGACCTGCATTCCGGCATTTACAAATATTCCATTACAAAATTTATCTCCAATACTTGGCAAAATTCCGAAAGATAAAGAAGTGGTCGTCATTTGCCAAAGCGGAATGAGAAGTTCGCCAGCTTGTCGAATGCTGAAAAAAAGTGGATACGATCGAGTAATCAATCTATTCGGCGGCATGAATCGCTGGTCTTAATTTTTACCCGGCAATATACTATACGGGGTATATTTTAGGGCAAATCAAAATAAACAACGGAGGAATCGAAATGTACGAGAATATCTCGCCGCAAGAAGTAGAGAAAAATGCTGCAAGAAAATAAAGGATTGAGTATCATTGATGTCCGCGAGAGGGACGAATTTGCCGGCGGAAGAATTCCGGGGGCAAAAAAAATATTTCGGTCAATGACATTCAGTTCAGAATGGGAGAAATCGATAAAAATAAAGAACATATTATCGTCTGCCGTTCAGGCGGACGGAGCTCTGTTGCTTCTGCAATTTTGGCAGCAAACGGTTTTAAAGTGAAAAACATGACCGGAGGCATGCTGAGCTGGAGGGGCGATATCGAAAGATAAAGGCCCGGTTCTCTGAAAAAAAGATGAAAGGCGGGGAAAAAATGAAAGTAGTGATTGTTGGCGGCGTTGCCGGCGGAATGTCCGCCGCTGCCCGTTTGCGCCGATTAAATGAACAGGCGGAGATTATCGTTTTTGAAAAAGGACCATACGTATCGTTTGCCAATTGCGGTTTGCCGTATTATATTGGTGGGGAAATCAAAGAGCGCTCCAAATTGCTTGTTCAGACGGCTAAGGGGTTGTATGATAGATTTCGTATTGATGTCCGTACGGAAAGCGAAGTCGTCCGGATTGACAGAAAAAAAATCGAAAAGTGGCTGCTGCTGTCCATAATGGAAAAGAATATGAAGAAAATTTTGATGTTCTTATCCTTTCAACCGGGGCAAAGCCTTTTCGCCCATCGATAGAGGGACTTGGTAAAGCCGGCAATGCGTTTACTCTGCGCAATATACCGGACACCGATCGGATCGTTAAATTTATTGAAGAAAACCATCCGAAAACTGCGGCGATCATCGGTGCCGGTTTTATCGGACTGGAAATGGCGGAAAATCTTTCCGGGCGGGGGCTTCAAGTAAGCGTCATTGAGCGCGGCAATCAGCTGCTTCCGCCGCTTGACTTTGAAATGGCCGCTTTGGTGGAGGAGCAGCTGGGAGCAAATCATCTTACCGTTTTGAAGAATAAAACGGTCGTTTCTTTCGAAAAGGAAGGGACGCGCCTTGTTCTGAATGACGGATCGGCATTGGCTGCCGATCTAGTCATTTTGTCGGTCGGCGTTCAGCCTGAATCCGCGCTTGCCGGCGCTTGCGGTCTTGAAACCGGGCTGCGCGGAGCCATTCTAGTAAATGATAAGTTTCAGACAAGTGATTCCAATATTTATGCTATCGGTGATACGATTGTTGTCAAACAAGTTGTTAGCGGGGCGCCGGCAGTTATTCCGCTGGCTTCGCCTGCCAATCGGCAAGGCCGGATGGTTGCCGATATAATCAGCGGGATTGAACGTCATTATGCGGGCACACTCGGGACATCCATTGTTCGCGTCTTTAAGACGGCGGCGGCAGTGACGGGATTGAATGCAAAACAATTGAAAGCGGCCGGAACACCTTATCAAACGGTTCATGTTCAGCCCGTCGATCACGCCGGATATTATCCAAACAGCAAACCGCTGGTATTAAAATTGCTGTTTGACCCGAAAGATGGAAAACTGTTCGGCGCTCAGGCGGTTGGTCCGAACGGCGCCGATAAACGGATTGATGTGCTGTCGACGGCGATTAAAGCCGGACTCAGTGTCTATGATTTAACGGAATTGGAACTGGCTTATGCACCGCCTTCGGTTCGGCCAAAGATCCGGTCAATATGCTGGGCTATGCGGCGCTGAACCTGCTTGAAGGTGACGTGAAAAGCGTTCAATGGAATGAAGTGGACGAACTTGTGGAACAGGGCCATTTGCTTGTTGATGTCCGCAATCCGGGCGAACTGGCACGAGGGTTTATCCGCGGCGCCGTGAATATCCCGCTTGATCAGCTGCGCGATCGTTTGGCAGAGCTGCCGAAAGAGCAGGACATCATTGTGAGCTGCCAAGTGGGGCTGCGCGGTTATGTTGCAGCGCGGATTCTTTCACAAAAGGGGATTTCGTGTAAAAAACTTAGATGGAGGATTCCGGCTGTATGCCGCTGCTCTCCCTGAAAGAGTGCAGCATAGGTAAAAACGAAGCCGCTGCTTCTTTCAGAAGGCAATTTGGTTTTTGACCCATTTATTTGTATAAGAATGATGGCTGGAAAGAAGGTGCTGGATTGCAATACGATCAAAAGATGAAAAAAATCGATTAAAAAACGAGTCGAAGGGCAGATTCGCGGGATTTTAAGAATGATGGAGCAAGGCGAGGAATGCCGGAATGTTGTTTCACAGCTGTCGGCAGCGCGCAGCGGCATTGACCGGACCATCGGCCTTGTCGTCGGTACCAATCTTGAAGAATGTCTAAGGGTCCAACTTGAGGAGGGAAAAGGCTCGGCGGAAGCATTAATTAATGAAGCCGTCAACCTGCTGGTGAAAAGCAGATAAAGTGAAACTTCAATCAGTGGGGGTTTTTCGGGCTTTTACGGGCAAGTATATCACCCAACCTATGCTTCCTCGAGTTCATTGAAGCTTTGAGGTGGGAGTCTTACTGCCCGCTAAATGCGGATAAATAGAAAGCTGCTGTGCGAGATACTTTCCCCGCATGTATATAAAAGGTGGCCGATCATAATAAAAGAGGACAGCCGAATAGAAGATTCTATTCCGGCTGTCCTCTTTTTGCAGGAGAAAACTTTCCTTCCCTAAAACATCCGGCAATATAATACCGCGGTCAAAAACAATGAAGCCATTGTTTTGAAGCATAGAGTCATTCCCAAAATATAATACCCACGACATCTTCTTTTAATTTTTGACGGGTAAAAGGAAAAAGTGTACGGACTGTCGAATGGTTTCATCAAGGCAGATTGCTGGAATTTAGATTAGGCTAAACAATACACAGTCTTAGTGTAAAAACAGGGAGGAAACTGTTGCTAAATTAAGATAACCTGTATAAATGAATTCATTTTAAATGGGGCTGGATGAATCCGGATCCGAGAGATGAAGGCTTCAGGCTGATGCCCGGGCCGCGGAAGCGTCTCTCCCAAATGATTTAAACTGTACATTTATATATGTTTTTAGCAACAGGTGATTTGGTTGGAAGTCTTCTACATAATAATAGTTGTGCTGATGGCTGGCGTCATCTTTTATCTTTTGCGAAGGCAGAAAAAAATACGCCATGAGACACGAGAATGGATTGAGCAAAACAAGAAAGAGACGGCAGCTTCAATGGCGATAATTGAAGAGCGGCTGAAAACCGAATCAGAAGAAGCTATCCAGGAAATGATGGCCGAACATAGTGTCCTCGTTGCCAATATTGAAGATGCATACGAACGTCAATTGCACCAAAAACAAGAGTATATCGATTATTTAAAAAGAACTTGGCACAATGCCGGAGAAGCGGAAACGTTCAAGATATTGTCTAATATCAAGAAGATCTTTATCCGGGAGCACTTACTGTCCGACAATGAAATGCTCATCATCGGGAACATTTTTATCCCTTATTCTTCAGAAACGGGTGAGATGAAGCTGGGACATATTGATCATCTTGTCCTGCTCCCTTCCGGTTTATATGCGATTGAGACCAAAAATTGGCCGGGACAAGTCTTTCACGGCCTCACAAAAACGAATGCGCATGGATTCGGCTTTCTTTTGGCTATGCTGTGTCCAAATGCTGCAAACGAAGAGGAGCACACGCTCGTTTTTACACGTCAAAAAAACAACGGGCTTGAAAATCCGGATGGTGCAGTAAATGTCGCCCTGTACACGGAGATCGGAGCACAGGTTTCAGAGGCGGCTAAACAATTAATGAAGAAAATAGCGGCATACGATTCGCGGGTGAGCAAAGTTAAGCCCATTATTTGTTTGGGCGGTCAAAAGAGCGCGGAAGATCGGAGCGCAAACTTTACGACCCGGGAAAAGCCGCTTGTTTTCTCCGACCAAAAGACTTTGTACCTCTTTTTTCAAAATGAGATCAAGCAGCAGAATCGGCTATTCACTGAAGAAGACCTGGGAAAGATTGGCCGAATGGTGAAAAAAGCAAGAGATTTTATATAAGCATCCGAAAAAGGTAAAGGCAGCTTGTTTTCTTAATCGAAAATGAATCTCTAAACGACAAGACAGCGCTTTATAATCCGTTGTTTTCCCTGTTAAGTTAGCGGTTCATGCCGGCATCCTGATCGGCCGAATACAATCTCTCAAGCACTTGCAAACAAAAAAGAATTTCCGAATGAGGTTGTGCACGGGTGTAAGCCGAATAGAATGTTAGAGACAAGTCACCTAACAGGGAGAGGATGCTGATGACTGAAGTGCTGGCCTTTGCCACAATCATTTTGCCGATCGTGACGGCACTGACCCAAATGGTAAAATTGGCCGTCTCCATTCCTAAGAATCTTGTGCCGTTTATTTCCTTGGCGATTGGTATTTTAATCGGACTTCTCGCTGCGCCGCTTACCGATCTCGAACTCCCGCTGCGATTATGGGGAGGGGGGCTCGCAGGCTTGTCATCGACCGGTTTTTTATGAACTGGCTTTTAATAACCGCGCCGGGAAAACAAAATAGCAGTAAAGGCTGATTAGCTGAGAAAAGGGTTGCCATTCGGCTCCTTCTTTCTCGCTTTTTTTTTGCTCACCATATTAAAATTATTCTGAGAAAAATCTTTGCTGAATAAAAGACAGGCTGATCCGTTAAAAAAGAATATGGTTTTCGGAGGAGAAAAAAAAAATGAATGTTCTGATTATTTATGCCCATCCTAATTCCGGCAGTTTTAATCATGCCGTGTTGGAAAAGGTTAAGCAGGGACTTCGGCAAGGCGAGCATACATATAAGGTCATTGATTTATATCAAGAACGTTTTGATCCTGTTCTCGTGTTTAACGACATATTTAAAAGAAGAGATTTAAAGAAAGACCCGGAAACGGAACACTATCGTGAGCTGGTTAAACAGGCTGATCATTATATTTTTATTTATCCGGTTTGGTGGTATGGAATGCCCGCCATTCTAAAGGGCTTTTTTGACAGGTTTTTGTCTCGGGGTTCGCTTACACCTATGACGGTGTCATTCCTAAAGGACTGCTGGCGGGTAAATCGGCGTGGCTCATCTACACGATTGATTCTCCTTCTTTTTATGTCAGACTCATTCGCAGAGATATGGAGTGGCGAGTGGCTAAAAAGGCAATCTTTCACTTTTGCGGGATTCGTCCGGTGAAAAGGATGATGATGTTTGCGGGAGTAAAAACAAGCACTCAGAAAAGAAGAGAACGATGGTTGAACAACATTTGCCAAAAAGCCCGTTATTTATAATATGAAATAAGATGGAACAGCCGTTTCCAAGGCATTTCATAAAAGCGGGTTCTTCCTTCTTTGGTTTAGGAAAAAAATAAAGCTGTTCAGTTTTATAACAGGCAAAACCCTTGCGGCACCGGGACGAGAAAGGGGGCAAGGGTTTTGCTGTTCGAATTGTCACTGAATAGAACGAAATAAACCGATCACTTTACCGAGAATGATGCAGTTATTAAGAATAATCGGCTCCATGGACGGATTTTCAGGCTGCAATCGCACATGGCCGTCTTCTTTAAAAAAGCGCTTGACCGTCGCTTCATCATTCTCAGTCATGGCAACGACAATTTCGCCGTTTTCAGCGGTTCTCTGCTGGCGGACGATCACTTTGTCGCCGTTCAAAATGCCGGCATTAATCATACTTTCGCCGACAACATTAAGGATAAAAAAAACACTCCGTCCCCAGCCATGGATTTCGGTACCGGCAAATATTCCTCAATATTTTCAACAGCGCTGATCGGAAGTCCGGCCGTCACCTTTCCGATAACCGGGATGGAGACCGCACTTTCCCGCACAACATCATTGTCATGATCCAAAATTTCAATGGCTCTGGGCTTGGTTGGATCGCGGCGAATAAGCCCTTTTTTCTCCAATCTTTCCAGATGCCCGTGCACTGTTGAACTGGAAGCAAGCCCGACGGCATTGCCGATTTCCCGAACGGACGGCGGGTAACCCTTGGTTGCCACTTCAAGTTTGATAAAATCCATAATATCTTGTTGCCGCTTCGATAGTTTCATGTATATGCTCCTTTACGAATTTTCCTTGAATTCATTATAACATGGGTGGTATTTGAACGCAAACATTCGTTCGAAAAAAGCCTTGACGCAAACCCACGTTCCCTCTATACTATAAATACGAACAAATATTCTATTTGAGGGTGAAGTAAGGTGAATGAATAAGCAAATGGGTCACAGTATAAAGGGAACCTCTTATCTTATTGTTCTTATTATTCTGATTGTGCTTATTTTTGGTGTGATGGCGAAAAACGTGGTGGCAGACGGAAAAAATTATGAAACGGTGACTGTTAAACAGGGTGATACGCTCTGGTCGATTGCAAAAGCGCATCGGAATAGAAATGCAAAACTAAGCACGGGTGCGTTTGTTCAATGGATGGAGCGGGAAAACGGGATCGCAGACGGTCATATTGAGCCGCATCAGAAGTTGTTTATTCCCGTGCATGTACATTAGTGCTGCCGGTAAAACGGCGGGACAGAAAGAGAAACGATGCCGGCCGCTGAGAGCGGCGGAGGCTATTTTCCTGGACAAGGGCCCTTTATAAAAATGGGCTTTTTTTTGTGCATTTATATATTGCAACATTCTTTTTTTGTGATATACTGTTATATAACAAATGATTAAACGGGGTGATTGTATTGTTACAGATTTCCGCACCGGCCGCTCGTTTTTATAAACGTGAAATGGAACTGAATGATGGCGACGGATTAAAGCTATTTGTCCGTTATGGCGGGATGTTCGATTACAGTTATTCATTGGGTGTTGAAAAAGGGCTGCCAACGGAAGATGACATTATTAAGACGGTCAATGGCATCATGTTCTTTACTTCTCCGGATGATTTGTGGTTTACGGATCATATTTTGCTTGATTTTGATGAGGAAGAATCCGAACTCGTTCTTTTGCGCACCGCTTAATCGACAGGTTGGCTCTTGTGCTTTCTTTACTAAAGGGCGCCGGCCATTCTCGATTAATATAGACATATTTTATTCTCCTTCAATTAGGCAGAGACTCTCTTTTGTTTTTAAAAAAGGGTCTCTGCCGTTTTTTGTATGCCAGATTTAAGTGATGAAAAAGGCCGGTTTATGTTAAACTATATTTATCTTGCTACCAATCAAGAGGGGATGAAAATTTTGACGAAATCCATTGAACAACTATCGATCGATACGATTCGAACGTTATCTATCGATGCCATTGAAAAAGCAAATTCCGGTCATCCTGGATTGCCTATGGGCGCAGCGCCGATGGGCTATACACTTTGGTCAAAAGTCATGAAGCATAATCCAAATAACCCTAAATGGTTTAACCGTGATCGATTTGTACTGTCAGCCGGCCATGGCTCCATGCTGCTGTACAGCCTGCTCCACTTATTTAACTACGGGCTGACCATAGATGATTTAAAAAATTTCAGGCAATGGGGCAGCAAAACGCCCGGCCATCCCGAATATGGTGTAACGCCGGGCGTCGAGGCAACGACGGGTCCGCTCGGCCAGGGGATTGCGATGGCGGTTGGGATGGCAATCGCCGAGCGGCATCTGTCCGAGAGATACAATCGCGATGACTATGAAATCATTCACCACCATACATATGCGCTGTGCGGTGACGGTGATTTAATGGAAGGTGTTTCAGCGGAAGCCGCGTCGCTTGCCGGTCATTTAAAATGGGACGGCTTGTCGTTCTTTATGATTCCAATAACATTTCGCTGGACGGCGATTTAAATATGGCTTTTTCTGAGAACGTACGCCAGCGCTTCGAAGCGTATGGATGGCAGTCCCTTCTAGTTAAAGACGGTAATAACGTTGAGGAGATCAAGACCGCTTTGGATGAAGCGGTTTCCGAAACACGGCGGCCGACGCTTATTGAAGTGAAAACGGTGATCGGATATGGTGCTCCAACAGTAGGCGGAACAAATAAAGTCCACGGCAATCCGCTCGGTGAGAAAGAAACACTTGCCGCCAAGAAAACATATGAATGGAATTACGAGCCTTTTTTCGTTCCGGACGAAGTGAAAGAACACTTTAAAACATTGACTGAACAAGGGCAAAAGGAAGAAGACGAATGGAACAGCTTATTCACTAAATATAGAGATGCTTATCCTGATTTGGCGGCTCAATTAGAAAATGCGATCGCCGGCAAGTTGGACGACCATTATGCAGATGATCTGCCGTACTACGCGGAAGGAGAGAACAAGGCGACGCGGCAAACTTCTTCTGAAGTGATCAATCGCTTGAGCGAAACCGTTCCCCAATTATTCGGCGGCGCTGCCGACCTTGCGTCTTCGACAAAGACGATGATGAAAAATGAGAAAGATTTTGAGGCGGACAATTACGGCGGACGAAATGTTTGGTTTGGCGTCCGTGAATTCGGCATGGCGGCGGCCGTTAACGGCATGGCTTTGCACGGCGGTGTCATCCCATTCGGCTCCACATTCTTTACCTTTTCCGATTATTTGAAGCCTGCCCTGCGTTTGTCGGCCTTAATGAACATTCCGGCCATCTTTGTTTTTACCCATGACAGCATTGCCGTTGGCGAAGACGGTCCAACCCATGAACCGATCGAACAGCTCGCAGGCTTGCGGGCGATTCCAAACCTTTCTCTTATTCGCCCGGCCGATGGAAACGAAACGAGAGAGGCCTGGAAATTGGCGGTGGAAAGTACTGTCAGCCGACCGCGCTCGTTTTAACCCGTCAAGGCGTCGAAACGGTGAAAGGCGAAGTGACAGGGGCGGCGGAAGGCGTAAGAAAAGGGGCCTATGTAGTATCCGAAGCAAAGGGTTCCGAACAGGGCATTATTATTGCCACGGGATCTGAAGTCGCTCTGTCTGTCAAAGCACAGACGCTGCTGGAAAAAGAAAATATTTTTGTTCGTGTCGTGAGCTTGCCGTCATGGGATCGCTTTGCTAAGCAGTCTCAGGATTACAAAGATAAAGTCCTGCCGCCGGACTTAACGAAACGTGTCGGTGTCGAAATGGCCGCTTCGTTTGGCTGGCATCAATTTGTCGGTCCGGAAGGTAAACTGGTGACGATCGATCACTTCGGCGCCTCGGCCAAGGGAAATAAAGTGGTTGCAGAAAACGGCTTCACACCGGAACATATTGCAGAAACAATGAAGGAACTCTTAAACAAATAAACGGCTTTTTATCCGCGGCCTGCCTTGCTGAAAGGACAGGCCGTTTCTTCTTTATTAGGGTTCAGAAAATTCAGCCCGTTAGCTCATCCGTCCTTTTAGGTGTATTCGGCCGGCTTACCTCCGATTTTTTGACAAAAAGAGAGCGGTTTTGCGACTCATTCCGACATTCATTTTGAGAAGTTTGTACTATAATCAAAGTTATATTTAAAAGAAGAATCCATGAGTTATTTATCGTACAGGCCTTTCCAACAAACTATATCAAGGTTCAGCCTGCATCAAATACTTGGTCCATTAACAGTTCTTTTTAGTGACTAATATCTCAATTGGAGGGATGGCGGATGAGACAATACGAAATCTATCTGATAGAGGATGAAATTGCCCGGCACTACTTTGGAACCGAATGGAAACTGTATGATCTGTTTTTGGAATCAAAGCAAGTCGAAGAGGGAAAGCTGAAACATGTGATTCAAAAACAAATCAGATATGTGATTCGCCCGATTCCGCTGCAAAAAGTGGAGGGTCATTTAATGTCTAAATGCCGCCGCCTGCCCGGGTACAAAGCGGATCGCCATCGGCATACTGTGAATGATCCTGGTGATGACAGTTTCGCCAGGCTTGAATTGCGGCAAAAAAAAGCTGAGTCTAGTCTCATTGGGAAAATACGGCGCTGAAGCCAGCTTCTTTGAGGCTCTGCGGCAAATTGATGATCACTTTCTTGCTGTCGATTACCGGCGCGATCGGTTCGGGTGGCTGAACCCGGTAAAAAATGCCGACGTCATGCAAAGTTAGGTTGTACTTTTTAGAGGCTTTATAGTAAACTTAGGAATGGATATTAGCACAAGGAGGATCACAAGCGAATGGTGTGGCTGTATGTGTTGGTGGGCATCATAGGAGTTATCGTCGGCCTCGTCCTCGGTTTCTTTATTGCCCGTAAATATATGATGGATTATCTTAAAAAGAATCCGCCTATCAATGAAAAAATGCTTCGCGTGATGATGACGCAAATGGGTCAGCATCATCCGTCACAAGAAAATCAACCAAATGATGAAAGCCATCAATAATCAGATGAAATAAAAATGTTGATATAACAGGCTTTTTTGAGGGAAACGGTTAAGCAGGGGGCGGCAATTGCCCTGTTTTACTTAATCCTTCATAGGATTTATTGATATAGAATGGTAGATCCTTCATGTTTATTTTTCTATCGTCACATTAGCTGTTGAAAAAAAACAGTTAGGTGGCGATTTTTTTTTTTTTATGCAATTAAATTTAGCGGATGCTGTCGATGAGTATTATTAAGGTTTCGCAGAAAAAATAATAATGAACAAGATGTTTGAACTTAAAAAATTTGATTCATGGTCACTTTCTGTGAAGCACCACAGACAAAGAGCCAAAGATTTAAAATACAGTTGCCAGCGATTCGTCTAAGAAGATGAGTCAAGCGATGATTTTTTTTTTTTTAATTGGAACGGAAATTATGGAGATTGGCCATGAAAATGTCTGATAAGATTGCTCAAGTATTCAGACAAACTGGTGATAATGGAGAAGAGAAAATTAAAAAGTGAACGGCGATAAAATTCAATGGAGGAGTGGAAGACTATGGTATAATCGGGCCAAGGCAATGAGGAACCAAAAGGCGGTTATGTAAGGCTGCACCCCTAACGAGAGGGGGTGAGGCCGATGACGACATATCAAGTGTTAACATTAATGATCAATTTTGCGATGTTGATACTAGTGATTGTGTCGGAACAAAGAAAAAAGTAACCTGCCGACGGTTCCAAGCGTTGCAGGTTACCTCTCTGTAATTTGCAGCCTAGGTCGCCTTTGAAGCGATTCATTAGCCTACTGCCTCTAGTGGTGGACACTAGAGGCTTTATTATTGTATTCAAAACGGTTTACCGTTATACGTTAATTATAGAGCATAAGCTGGAATCGATCAATTGAGACAGATATCTGATAATCCGGTCTAAATCCAGTTCCCGGCTATGATCTTTTTTTTTGAGGGTCACAGTTAGATATTTGCAATAACTTTGAAATCAAACTTGATTCTTCACATGCTTCATATTGAATCTAAATCACTCCTAAACAGTTGGTGCGGTAATATATGGTAAATACGAACAAGGCAATAATGAAAGCATATGGGCGGATACGGTGACCCCCTTGTGAAAGGGGGTGTGGCCGATGACAGTGTACCAGTCTTTAATGCTTGCTTTCCAGATTGCGGGTGTTTTTTGCTCCGTAATTTTAGGGATTGTCAGCATTATGGTAATGCTGTCAAACAAAAAGAAATGATCCGCTTCATGTGCCATTAGCGGTGGCGATGTTGAAGCAGACCATTTTTGGTAAAAACCTGTTTTAATTAAGCACCGTTTCGCTCTTCATGCGGATGTTGCCCATTGCCCCTAATATCGGTAGTACTGGGGGCATTATTATATTGTACTCAAAACAGTTTGCTATTATACCTTGATTGTAAGGTATAACTGGAGATTGATCAATCCGGACAGTTAACCCTGAAGCGATCATAAATCGAGTCGCGGTGATACTCTTGCAATAAGAAACATCGAATTTGTATCCTTTGACATAGGCCCTTCCAAATTTTTTGGAAGGTAGGATTTTTGTTTATTGTGCCGTGTATCCGCCGTCGACAACGAATTCAGACCCTGTTGCAAATTTTGACTCATCGGAGGCAAGGAATAAAGCTATGTTGGCAATGTCTTCCGGTTCGCCAAGATGACCGATTGGATGCAGCGATGTTAAGTAGTTTAAGAATTCAGGATCGTTTCCGATCAAAGGCGTTTTAATATAGCCCGGGTGAATACTGTTGACACGGATGCCGTATTTTACAGCATGCAGGGCGGATGATTTAGTAAGGATGCGTACGCCCCCCCCCTACTTGCACAATAGGCAGCTAAATTAGGGTCGCCGATAAATCCTTCAATGGAACTCATATTGATAATCGAACCGCTTTTATTTTTTTTCATGTTAATGATCCCGTGTTTGGTGCCTAAAAAGACACCGGTGAGATTAATAATACCAATGACTTTTTGCCAATCATCGAATGACGTTTCTTCCACGTTTTTAAAAACGCCAATGCCCGCAATATTGCAGACAATGTCAACTTTGCCAAACACATTGATTGTTTCTTCAAAAGCTTTTATCCAACTATCTTCTTTCGTTGCATCCAATTTAAAAAAGATGGCTTCTGTTCCATTTCTTTGAGATTTTACGCTGGCAACGACATCATCTTTTTTCGTATCATTCAAATCGGCGATGACAATGTCTGCACCTTCTTTAGCAAAGAGCTTGGCAGTTGCAAAGCCAATTCCTGATGCGGCACCGGAAATAAGAGCTGTTTTTTCCATCTAGACGTCCCATTTTTTTCCCTCCATTTTTATAAAAATTGATTTCCACGGCAGTCGTCCAGTGATTTAATCTTTACAATACGCAAGATAATTATGCAATGAAGCTCTTGAAAGGTTTTTCTTAAAAGAAATGGTTGTATTGCCTGCTTTATTTAAAAATAACGGCAATATACATTTCCTTATTAGGATAAATCATAAATGGATAGATGGATAGATGTTCCAATTTAAAAGGTGTGTAAATTTTGTGACAATGGGTTCATGTCATGTTGGATTTCCGTAAATATTGAAAGCGAAAGGATTTATTCAATTGATAGCAGGCGGCTTCTAGAGGATGCCGCTATTTTCGAACGGCAAATATTGGGCAATCATCATCGGCGACGGTTAAAAAAATAGATCAGCCCTATGTTAGATCACTTTTTGAGCAGCTTCGAGAAACAATGTGAGATAATCTAACAAATTAATTGATTATTGAAATAATAATAATATAATCATTAACAAATAAAAAAAAATTGATTAACTCATTCTTCGGAAAGAGGGAAAATCTTGGATACACAAGATAAAGCGGCAACGTTTAAAGATTTAATTGATATCATTTTAACGGTCGCGCAAGAATCGCCCACTTATCAAAAAATGGGGCATTATATTGCGGATAATTATAAAAATATCATTTTCATGACGGCTTCCGACGTAGCGGAAGAATGCCGCGTCAGCCAGGGGAGTGTCTCGCGTTTCTGCAAATCGCTCGGTTACAAAGGATATAATGATTTTTTGAATCACTTGCAAAGTATCGTCCGAAAAGAAATCACGGCCCCAGAGCGGCTTGCCTATTCGAACAGCCGTTCCTTGTCAAACATTATTCAGAGGGAGCATCAAAACATTGATGAACTTAAGGAAATTATTCATAGCAAGGAATATGGAGTGTTCGTCAAAAAAATTCTTCAAGCGGATGAAGTGATTTTAATTTCGGCACGGATGTCGGCGACGCTTTTATCGTATACCCGGTACATCTTAAATAAATTAAAGGACAATGTGGTTCAAGCTGAACCTTTCGATCCGAACTGGTCGACGCTTGAAATCAAGGATCCAAAGAAAACGCTGATATTTTCGCTGGTTTTTCCGCGCTATCCGGTCATATTGATCAAAAAGTTGAACCATTTATTTGAACTGGGGTTTTTCAATCGTTGCGATCACTGACAGTGTGACATCACCCGTTCATCCAGTCAGTGATATCGCGCTTAACATTCCAATTACAAAATATTCAATTTTTGATATCTACAGCACACCTGTTTTATTTTTTTAAATTTACTTCTTCGCGATGTAGCAAAGGCGATACCGAATATTGAGGGTAGAATGGAAAAACTGGAAGAAAGTGATAAACAAAATCATATGTATTACGGTGAAAGTTAATCAGCTAGACATGAATGGGAGATGTGATGAATGGCCTTAGACGAGACGGGAATAACGCATTTAAAGATCAATAAGTCGAGAATCAAGCAGCGATTGAAGGCGCTCAGCCAATTTGGATTAAATCAAAACGGCGGGATTGATCGCTCATTTGCCGGCAAAGCGGACGCCGAGGCAAGAAAGTGGTTTCTTAGCTTATGGGGCGGGCTTTTTTCACAAAAGGTAAAAATTGATGCGGCGGCTAATCTATGGGCGGGCATTCATGATGAGAAAACCTTAAAGCCGATCGTTTTAGGATCGCATCACGATGCCGTTGCCAATGGCGGAAAATACGACGGGGCGGTCGGGGTGATACTCGCAACGGAAGTCCTTCAGACTATTTATGACCATCAAATACCTATGAGACATCCGTTGAAAATCGTCTCCTTTTCTGCCGAGGAGCCCAATCCTTTTAATGTGTCGACTTTGGGAAGCCGCTCTGTCACCGGAGTGATTGATCAAAACGATTTAAAGCCGATCGTCCATAGCGAAACAGGCGAAAGGATAGTGGATGCTATTAAAAGAATGGGAGGCGATGTCTCAAAACTGGAGGCCGATCGATTAAAACCCGATAGTTTGACCGTTTTTTTTTTTTTGAATGTCATATTGAGCAAGGAAGACATTTATATGATTCCCATCATTCACTGGCTGTGGTCACGGCAATCACCGGCATTTACCGTGATAAAGTGACGATAAAAGGTGAAGCGAATCATGCGGGAACAACTCTGATGCAAAAAAACCGGCATGATGCGCTTGCGGCCGCGGCTGAATTAACATTGGAATTTGAAAACCTATTGAAAGCGGTGAACCGCGATGATACGGTCGGCACGATTGGCTACATGAAAATATCACCGAACTCGGCAAACATTATCCCCGGAGAAGCGGAACTCATTATCGAAATTCGCACCTCCGATGATGAACAATTAAAGCGGATTTTAAGGGAAATTGATCGCGATATTCAGCGTATCGAAAAAGAAAGGGGCGTCTCCATTGACAAGCAAAACCTGTTAAATCAAAAAGCGGCGCCAATGAACGGACAAGTGATCAAGGCGTTAGAAGAGACACTCGCACAAATGAATGAACCTTATCTTAAGCTGCCAAGCATGGCCGGACACGATTCCGTCCATATGGTCCCAATCGGTCGGGCCGGGATGATTTTTGTGCCGAGCATTAAAGGCAGGAGCCATTGCCCTGATGAAAAAACAGCGATCGATGATATCGCCAAAGCGGGCCAACTCATGCTTAATACGATTCTGAAGTTAGATAAGGAGCTGGATTGATTTGTTTAAAATCTATCACCCGTCCTTTGCTTATATTGATCACAAGTTTCTAAAGAACAAGGTTATTGTCACTGAGAAAAATAGAATTGTTGATATTTTAGATGATGAAGATTTTGAGCAAAAATACGGCGATCATGAAATCATCGACGGGACTGGGGAGGTCATGATTCCCGGAACGATCAACGCTCATAATCATTCCTTTCAAAGTCTATTGAGAGGGATCGCCGCGGATAAACCTTTTCTTGAATGGCGCGATCAGGCTTTGTATAAATATTCGCCGTATCTAAAAGCAAAAGATGTTTATACGGGTGCCGTTTTTGCTTTCAGCGAAATGATGAAGTACGGCGCGACGACCGTTTGCGATTATTTTTTTTTACGTGCATAATGAGGGACTTGAGAGCGACGAAGCGATCATTCAGGCGGCAAAAGATGTCGGCATCCGTTTAGTGCTTGCGCGAACGATGTATGACTGGGACGGCGCCCCGTCCGGATATGTCGAAACGGTGGATGAAGCGGTCAAAAATGTGAAGTATTTGGCGGCCAAATATCAAGCGGACGAGATGGTCAGCATTGTCCCGGCACCGCATAGTTTGCATGCCGCTTCGGCGGAAATGGTCCGGGCCGGTCATCGGCTTGCCAGGGAATTAGACACCAAGTTTCATATTCATGTCGCCGAGGAACCGTTTGAAGTGGAACAAGTTCAAAGAGAAACCGGGATGCGGCCGGTCGAATGGTTGAAACACATCGGCGTGATGGAAGACGGACGCATGGCGGCGATTCATTGCGTTTGGCTGAACGAAAATGAAAAAAATATCATGGCCGAAAATCAAGCGAAGCTGATTTACTGCCCGTCCAGCAACATGTTTTTATCCGATGGCATCACCGATATTCCGGCGTTGATGAAAAAGGGGGTGAACATTGGACTGGGTTCGGACGGCGCCTGCAGCAATAACCGGATCAGCGTTTTTGAAGAAATGCGGATGTGCGCGCTGCTGCAGAAAGTGCATACCCTTGATTCACTGGCCGTGACCATTCAGGATGTCTTCAAAATGGGCACATCGCAGGGGGCGGAAATATTAGACATTCCTGCCGGAGAAATAAAGATAGGTTATCTGGCCGATTTTGTCTTGTTAAAAATGAATGATTTTTCGATGCAGCCGATTTCCGGGAGTGCCGAGCAGATTCTGCCCAACATTGTATATTCCTTGCAGCCGTCCGCCATCAGCAAAGTTGTTGTAAATGGGGAGGAAAGAGTAAGGGACGGGGCGGTTTTATCATTACCAGAAGGTGAGACCATTCAAAAAGTTGTTCAGCTGATGAACCGTTTGGAAAAGGAGGCATTAAATAAAACGAATCATTAAATATCCGGATCCCGTTTTGGCGGCGGGTTCCATTATTATGGAGTGGCCGGTCGTGGATCGAATGGATGATGATTTCTATATAAAAAAACGATCAAATTCTGTGATCAGGCAGAGTAAATGCCGATCACGGAATCGTTACCTTTATCAAACAAAAATTAGAAGGGTTGGTTGATCATGATGACGCGTCAAGCCGTTTCGATGTTAAGTCTTGATGATGAGTTGCCGGATATGCCCGGTTTTGCCGAAGGGATCAGAAGAGCGCCCGATCGGGGCTATTCATTAAACCAAAAGCAAACGGTCATCGCGCTGAAAAATGCTTTGAGGTATATTCCGAAAAAATATCATGAGCAGCTGTTGCCGGAGTTTTTAAATGAATTGCAAACCAGAGGCCGTATTTATGGCTATCGCTTCAGACCTGAAGGAAGGATCTGCGGGAAACCGATAGATGAGTATAAGGGCAAATGTGTAGAAGGCAAAGCTTTTCAAGTGATGATCGATAACAATTTGGATTTTGAAGTGGCGCTTTATCCCTATGAACTTGTGACTTATGGGGAAACCGGACAGGTTTTCCAGAACTGGATGCAATACCGATTGATCAAAAAGTACTGGAAAATTTGGAAAAAGATCAAACATTAGTGATTGAATCGGGACATCCATTGGGATTGTTCAGAACATCTGCCGCTGCTCCGCGTGTGATCATCACCAATGCATTGATGATCGGTGAATTTGATAATTTAAAAGACTGGGAAATTGCCGAACAAATGGGCGTTGCCAACTATGGGCAAATGACGGCGGGCGGCTGGATGTATATCGGTCCGCAAGGTATTGTCCACGGCACTTATAATACACTTCTGAATGCCGGGCGGCTGAAACTAGGCATTCCTAATGACGGTGATTTGGCGGGAAAATTATTTGTAAGTTCAGGACTTGGCGGGATGAGCGGGGCTCAGCCGAAAGCGATAGAAATTGCGAATGGCGTCGGCATCATTGCCGAAGTAGACGGATCGCGGATCAAGACGCGGTTGGATCAAGGATGGGTTGGCATGTCGTCGGATAACCTTGACGATATTTTTAAGGCTGCCCTAGATCACGTTAAACAAAAGAAAGCCTCTCGATTGCCTATCACGGCAATGTCGTGGATTTGCTTGAATATATCGCGGAGCATCGCATTCATGTCGACCTATTATCGGATCAGACGTCCTGCCATGCGGCGTATGACGGCGGCTACTGTCCGCAAGGCCTGACATTTGCCGAACGGACAAAATTATTGAGCGACGATCGCCAGAAATACAAACAATTGGTCGATAAAAGTTTGCGCCATCATTACGAGTTAATCGAGACTTTAACGAAGCATGGAACATACTTTTTCGATTACGGCAATGCCTTTTTGAAAGCCGTATTTGATGCGGGAGTAAAAGGGGTCTCTAAAAACGGCATCGATGATAAGGACGGCTTCAAACAGCCTTCTTATGTTGAAGATATCATGGGACCGCAATTATTTGATTACGGCTATGGCCCTTTCAGATGGGTATGCCTGAGCGGCAAAGAATCGGATCTCGTCAAGACCGATAAAGCGGCGATGGAGGCCATTGATCCCGCAAGGCGTTATCAGGATCGCGATAACTATAATTGGATTCGCGATGCACAAAAAAAAAAATCAGCTCGTTGTCGGCACAAAAGCACGGATTTTGTATCAGGATGCCGAAGGGAGGATCAACATTGCGCTGAAATTCAACGACATGGTGCGGAATAAAGAAATCGGACCGGTGATGATCGGCCGCGATCATCATGATGTCAGCGGCACGGATTCGCCGTTTCGGGAAACGGCCAATATTAAAGACGGCAGCAACGTGATGGCCGATATGGCGGTTCAATGCTTTGCCGGAAACGCGGCGCGAGGAATGAGTTTGGTGACCCTGCATAACGGCGGCGGTGTGGGCATTGGCAAAGCCATTAACGGCGGCTTCGGTTTAGTACTCGACGGCAGCCGGCGTGTGGATGACATTATTAAAAAAGCGATTCTTTGGGATGTCATGGGCGGCGTTGCCCGCAGAAGCTGGGCCCGCAATGAGCATTCAATCGAAACGGCGGTTGCTTTTAATCAAAAGTACGCAGGCGACCACTATTTGACAATACCGCAGCTTGTTGATGATAGATTGTTTGGAAAAATGGACTTGGGGGATGGGGCTGAATAATATGAGCCGATTAATCATAGCGAATGCTGCAGAAATTGCCACTCCACTTGGAAAATCAGCCGTATCCGGACAAAAGATGAATCAGATTTCGATCATGCATGGAAAATCGATTGTCATAGAAAATGGGCAGATTATTGATATTGCTGATAAAAAAAAAAAAACGGTTGAAAAAAACTATGATCTCACAAAGTTTGAAGTCATCGATGCAGCCGGAAAAGCGGTGATACCGGGCTTTGTTGATTCGCATACTCACTTTTTGTTTGCCGGCTATCGGCCGGATGAATTTCTGATGCGTTTGAGCGGTAAAAGTTACATGGACATTATGAAAGCGGGCGGAGGGATTGAAAACACGGTTCAAGCAACCAGGCAGAGCCGCTTTGAAGAGCTTTATGATTCAGGGATGGAAACGCTGAAAACAATGGCGGAGTACGGCATCACGACCGTTGAAGGAAAAAGCGGCTACGGTTTGGACAGGATTGCGGAAATCAAAATGCTGGAAGTGATGAAGAAATTAAATGAAAAAGGGCCGATCGATGTCGTCACAACTTATTTGGGTGCGCATGCCCTGCCACAAGAATTTTCGGGTGATCAAGCAGGGTATGTCGACTTTATGATTGATCAAGTATTGCCTGTTATTCGCGAGAAAAAAAACTGGCCCTTTTTTGTGACGTGTTTTGCGAAGAAGGGGTGTTTTCCATTCCATTATCCGAAAAATTACTGCGAGCGGCGAAAAAGAGCGGATTTGAATTAAAAATACATGCCGATGAGATGGAATCGATGGGAGGCGCCGAACTGGCTGCCGAATTAAAGACGGTTTCGGCCGATCACCTGTTGGAAGCTTCAGATAAAGGGATCAGAGCCTTGGCCGAGGCCGGCGTGATCACAACCTTGCTGCCCGGCACCGCTTTTTGTTTACATAAAGATTATGCCCGGGCGCGCGCGATGATCGACAGCGGCTGCGCGGTTGCTTTGGCCAGTGATTATAATCCGGGAAGCTGTTTTACATTATCGACGGCACTGATATATGGTTTAGCGTGCATTTATATGAACATGACGGCGGAAGAAGCATTGACTGCCTACACATTAAACGGAGCGGCCGCACTGAACATGGCGGAAGAAATCGGATCTATCGAGATTGGCAAGAGGGCCGATTTGTTAATTCTTGAGTATCCAAGTTATAAATATATTCCTTATCACACAGCAATGAATGGGGTAAGTATGGTCATAAAACGTGGTCAGTTAATATGCAGAAATCATTAGTTTTGCTGACTTTGATACGGGCTTCTATTTTTTTAAGGAAGGTGACCTTTTTTGAAACCTTTAATTTGGATCATTGATGAAGAGTGGCCGGACTATAACATTGAACGAAAGCAGCTTATAGAAGCGTTTACGGAATGCGAGATCAGGCATTCATCAAATGATTATTTAGATGATTTGGAATCGTTTGGCAAAAAGGCTGACGCGGTGATTTGCCAAGTCTATGTCGATTTGCCGAAGCAAACGATAGAAAAATTGGAAAAGTGCAAAATTATATCCGTTTACGGAGGGGGTTATGACAGGGTAGATATCGAAGCGGCAAAAGCCAGAAATATAACGGTAACGTTTGTCCCCGGCTACTGTGTGGATGATGTTTCCGATTATGTGATCGCCGCCGTCTACTTTTTTAACAAGCAACTGGACTATTATTTTGGTCTAAAGGAGCATGTCTGTTGGGGGGCGCAGGCTGTCAACGAAATGAAGCCGAGGGTGAATCAATCCACGTTACTGATCGTTGGTTTCGGGCGCATCGGCCGCGCCGTCGCTTTCAAAGCCCAAAAGATCGGAATGAGAGTGATTGCTGTCGATCCAATCATGACAAAGGAAATAGAAGAAACCTTTCATGTCCAAGCTGTCGGCCTTGAAGAAGGGCTGGCAAGCGGATTTCATTACACTGCACGTGAAATATGACGAAAGCGTGCATCATCTCATCGGCGAAAGCGAGCTTAAACAAATGAAGAAAAGCGCTTATCTGATCAATACGGCCAGAGGAAAAGTGATTGACGAAGAAAAATTAATCAAGGCTGTGGAGCAAAAAGAGATTGCCGGTGCGATGCTGGATGTTGTCTCTGTTGAACCGCCTGTTGGCAACGAAGCAATATTCAACTGCAAAAATATTTATGTCACCCCGCATGTGTCCTATATCTCCACTCAATCATTACGCTTATTAAAAGAACGGGCCGTTAATCATGTCATTAAAGTTTTAAATGGGGAAGTTACAAATGATATAGCTATATAAAAAAGGGAGTGAAAAAAAAAAAAAGGGATTGTCTGTTTTGATCGCTTTTATTTTATCATTGACGTTGATTCTTGCAGGATGTTCTTCATCTGCAAGCAGCAGTCAAACACAGAAAAAAACACTTTTAAAGGAAGTAAAAATTGGCATTTCCTCCTGGATTGGCTTTGCGCCGATGTATTTGGCAGCAAAGGAAGGATTGTTCAAAAAGAACGGGGTTAACGTCAAATTGCAGACGATTCAAAGCGCAACCGATCGCCGGACAGCCATGGCGGCAAATCGCATTCAGGGATTTATGACGACAGTGGATACACATGTGGTGACTGCCGCTTCCGACATTCCGGTGTATCAAGTGCTGGCGCTTGATACATCGAGCGGCGGCGACGGGATTGTCGCCAAAAAAGAGATTAAAAGTTTTAAAGATTTAAAGGGGAAAAGAGTGGCCATCGATACAAGCGGCGGCGCAAGCTACTTTTGGTTCCTCTATGAACTGGACAAAAACGGCATGAACATGAACGATGTTACAATGGTGAACATGAGTGCCGGGGACGCGGGAGCAGCCTTTGTAAGTAAAAAAGTGGACGCCGCTGTGACCTGGCAGCCGTGGCTGACGAAAGCCAAGAAGACTTCTTTTACATGTCTTGCTTTCGAGTGATAAAACGCCCGGGTTGATTGTCGACTCGCTTGGTTTGCGTCAAGATTTTGTCAAGAATAATCCAAAATTGGTCCAAGGCATTGTGAATGCTTGGTTCGATGCTTTGAAATATGCGAAAGATCATCCTGACAAGGCGGATAAAATCATGGCCAAAAGCATGGGGCAAACCGTTGAAGAATTTAAGGCAGAAGCAACGGATGTCACATTCTATGACAAAGCAGGAAATAAAAAATATTTTGGGACAAAAGATCAACCCGGACAAATCTATGAGGTTACGAATAAAGCGGCACAATTCTGGCAAAAAGTGAAGCTTATCAAAAAGACGCCAAAAACCAATGATTTAATTGATGGCTCCTTTGTCAATAAATAGCAAAAAGAATGTTTGATTCTTCAGGAGGGACCGGTGCAAATGAACGGTCCCCGCATTCCTAAAGATTCTAAGGAAAGGAGAGTGAATGAAATGAACCTGAAAAGAGAAAACACAGCCGGAGGAATCCTTGATGCCCATGAATAGCGGCATTGAAAATAATGAAAGTTTTATCCAAAGGATGAAAGAATCGTTTGTACCCAAAGCCAATATTACCCATAGAATCTATTTACTTCTCGGCCTGATCGGTTTTGTGATCGTCTTCGGCGTTTGGTGCCTCTTAACCTATGGCGGTTTTGTTGATCATGTTTTTTTTTTTTTTGACGCCATCGGCCACTACCCAGGCGGCTGACAATTTATTTACTCAAATGGGATTTATAAGCGATATCGCGGTGACCGTGTATCGCGTCATGGTTGGATTCCTATTTGCGGCTGTTATCGCTGTGCCACTGGGAATTCTTTTAGGGGCATTTAAGCCAGTGGAAGGGCTGCTTGAACCGCTGATGTCTTTCATCCGCTATTTGCCGGCATCCGCGTTCATTCCATTATTCATTTTGTGGATTGGGGTTAATGAGACACAGAAAATAGCGATTATCTTTTGGGGGAAGCTTTTCTCAGCTGATTTTAATGGTGGCGGCGGCGACAAAAAAAGTGTTCAGGATGATTTGATTGATGTCTCGTATACTTTAGGCACTTCAAAAGCAGCGGTTTTGTGGCGGGTGATCTTGCCGGCAAGTTTGCCGTCCATTGTCTCGTCATTAAGAATGGTTTTGGGCTGGGCGTGGACTTACATTATTGTCGCCGAATTAGTCGGGGCGTCATCCGGCATTGGCTATATGATTATCCAGTCGCAAAGGATGTTAAACACGGCTAATATTTTTGTGGGAATATTAACGATTGGCGTTATCGGACTCATTTTTGATTATATCTTCAAAGGCTTGAGCAAGGTGTTGTTCCCATGGAACTAAAAGAATGCGGGTGAATGGGGGAAAAGGAAAATGGCGAATAAAAACCATGACTTGGTGATTCATCAGGTATCAAAAATGTTTGGCAAAGGCGCGAAACAGATGACAGCTTTAGAAAATATAAATCTCACTGTGAAAGATAAGGAGTTGTTTCGATATTAGGAGCTTCCGGCTGCGGAAAATCAACATTACTGCGAATGATCGGCGGACTGGAAAAACCGACTCAAGGCTATGTCACTTTGGGTGACCAACGGATTAGAGGAGCGGGTCCGGATCGGGGAATGGTTTTTCAATCCTACACACTGTTTCCGTGGCTCGATGTCCAGAAAAATGTTGAATTTGGACTAAAACAAAAAAGGGTGCACAAACAAGAAAGAAGTGAAATGGCGGAAAAATATATTAAAATGGTTGGACTGGAAGGATTTAACCACGTTTATCCAAAAGCCTTATCAGGAGGGATGCGTCAGCGGGTGGCCATTGCCCGGGCTCTCGCCAATGATCCCGAAGTGATTCTGCTTGATGAACCTTTCGGCGCACTGGACATGCAAACCCGGAGCTTAATGCAGGAGCTGCTTCTGAATGTCTGGCAGCAATCGCAAAAAAAAAACGGTTGTCATGGTGACTCACGATATCGATGAAGCCATTTTTTTATGCCGACCGCGTCGTCATGATGGCCTCTAAGCCCGGCCGCATCCAAGAAACGATTGACGTTGATTTTTGCCAAGGCCCCGCAACTATACGGTAAAAATGACAGCAAAATTTTCGCAATATAAAGCCCATGCTGTCGAATTTATCAGGAGCCAAAGCTTGAAAGCCATGAAAGGGGCAGTTTCCTAGTCTATATGGTAAAAACGGTGAGCCTTTTAATAAAGTATACGGCTTAAATCAGGTGTACAAATAAGATAGATATTGGCGCCCGGGTACCGTTTGGATCAAGATTAGAAACCGGGATGATTCTTATGTCCTTTTTTCTTTAATATATGGATAAGCGGCTGCATCTGCAGTCATTTTTTATAGCCGCTGTCCAGCTTTTTTGATTTTCAGCTATTTAAGCATTTGGATCGTTAATGAAGGTACTTGCGAATACGATCATAGATCCAGTCTCCGGCAATGCTTTTATGATAGTGAATATTGACTTTGTAACCTCTGATATAGGCTTCATATTCGAGCCAGTTTTTTCTGTGCATTCTGATCTGTTGATTGAAGATCTCATCTTTGACTTGTTTCAGGTCACAGGAAATTTGATGGATGGTATTGTTGAGGACATTGATATACTGATCCTTGAATTTAGTATTGGTCAACTTGATGATTTTCTTGTCGCGTTCCAGCGCCATGCGCATCAGAGGCAATAATATGTAGGATTGAATAAGCCTTTTTTCATTCTCGCTGATTTTCAGCACCTTTCATCACCCAATATCATTATATACGAATATATGTTCTTGTTATACTGGTAATTAAAAAATTTGGCCGACTGCGGAGTGCTTCCATACACTTTTCAGCCGATATGTTAAGCAAATATAAGGGTTTTCGTCAAAATCCTGATCACTTCAAGTAAGGATGAACATTGGGCCAAAAAAACAATCCATTTTTAGAGGGATCGATTACTTTAGCTGATAAAACGATCAAATTAACAAAAGTTCCAGCATATAATCAAATGGCTGATTGCAAAGTGTCACCGGATTTTGCTGGAAAGCAGGCAGCCGGCCGATTTCAAACTTAATAGTTGGCTAAAGAGCTGTCCTTTGCGCAGGCTCAAAATTAAGATTACAATGTTAATAGATGGAGGGGTAAAATATGACAAAAGAGATATCAGCAAAAATGATCGGAAAATATTCGGAGAGCATTCAAGAAAAAACAGTGAATCAAGTGATCCAAAACGCTGTGATGAAAAACGGCATCAATGCGGCAACGGAAAATAATCATGCCGTTGTGGCGATGAACCCGGTGTTCTCTGAAGAAATTAAAACCGGTAAAGTCGCCAATCAAAAAAAGAGCGGCCGGTGCTGGATGTTTGCCGCTTTGAACACATTTCGCCACAAAATGAACACACTTTTCAACTTGAAAGATTTCGAATTATCCCAAAATTACACGAACTTTTGGGATAAATTGGAAAAGTCCAATTATTTTTTAGAAAGTGTGCTGAAAAAACGGCGGATGAACCTTTGGACGGCAGGCTCGTCTCCTGGATTCTGGCCACCCCGCAGCAAGATGGCGGACAGTGGGATATGCTCGTGTCCATCATAGAGAAATACGGGGTCGTGCCGAAACAAGTCATGCCGGAAACATTCCAAAGCAGTCAATCTACGGAACTAAACAGTCTGCTCGATGCCAAGCTGAGGGAAGACGCGGGAATACTGAGAAACCTGCACGCGGAAGGAAAATCAGCGGAAGAGCTGGAAAGTGTGAAAGACAGCATGCTTGAGGACATCTACACCATTCTTGCCTTTTCTCTTGGCGAACCGCCGAAAACATTTGACTTTGAATACAGAGACGAAAATAACGAGTTTCATAGAGACTTGGGCATCACGCCGCAGGACTTTTATAAAAAGTATATTGGATTGAACTTGGATGATTATGTCAGCCTGATCAACGCCCCGACAAAAGATAAACCATTTGGAAAAACATATACGGTCCAATTTCTTGGCAACGTTGCGGCGGGAAACCGATTAAATATTTGAACGTGGACATCGACACTTTGAAACAGCTGGCTGTCAGCCAAATCAAAGATAAAGAGACCGTCTGGTTCGGATGCGACGTGGTTCAATCTTCCGACCGAAAAAAAGGCATTTTGGATACCAATATTTATGACTATGAAACGGCTTTTGGCACGAGCTTCAGATTGACCAAAGCCGAACGGCTGGATTACAAGGAAAGCTGTTTGACACATGCCATGGTGCTGACCGGCGTCAATCTGGTCGACGGGAAGCCTAACAGGTGGAAAGTGGAAAACAGCTGGGGAGAAGAACCCGGAAATAAAGGCTATTTTGTGATGAGCGACGAATGGATGGATGAATACACTTATCAAGTGGTCGTCAATAAGAAATATCTCCCTGAACATCTGAAAAAGGCACTTGAGCAAGAGCCGGTTGAATTGAAACCTTGGGATCCGATGGGCTCGCTTGCAGTGATGAGATAAGCAGGCTGGCTGATTCTTGGGATGTTGCCGGCTGCTGAAATGGGTAGATGCATCCACAATCTCTAATTTTTTGCTATACTGAATGTTAAGATAAAAGAAAAGAGTGGATGAAGCAGTGTCTGTAGAAGATGTCAAAGCCCATTTCAGATTATGGGATCGCGAGCAAGATATTATTGAACTGGAACTTTCAAGCGCCACTGTTGAACTGGCGGCGGCGGCTCTTCATGTTGAACCGGAAAGAATTGCCAAGACGCTTGCCTTCAGAGGCCCGGAAAATGGCGAAGCGATGCTGATTGTGGCTGCCGGCGACGCAAAAGTCGATAATAAAAAGTTTCGCCATAAATTCGCCATGAAGGCCCGGATGCTTTCGCGTGAAGAGACGCTGGAACAAACCGGCCACGCGGTGGGCGGTGTCTGCCCGTTCGGATTGAAAAACGATCTGCCGGTTTATATGGATATTTCGCTTCAACGGTTTGATACGGTATTTCCGGCATGCGGCAGCAGTAACTCGGCCATTTGAACTTTCGTGCGAGGAATTATATAAATACGGAAACGGCAAAGAGTGGGTCGACGTTTGCAAAGGATGGAATGACGAGGATTAGGCTTTTCAACTTAATAAAAAAAAAAAAAAAACTCCCTGTTGGCAGGGAGTTTTTTTAACATAACCAGGCATTAAAAAATTAAGACATATGATCGGATTGATGATGGATTGGCTGATGAACGGCTTTTTGATTAATCATGATCATCCCCAGAATAATCAGAACCATGCCAATGAAAGCGATTAAACTCAGTGTATGTTTAAAAATGAAAAAATCAAGCACAGCTGTAAAAGGGGGGACACAATAAAAAATGCTCGTTGTATTTGTCAGTTTTCCCTTACCAATCATGTAGTATAACAGCAATGTGGCACTGACGGTCACGCCGAGTGCCATGAACAGAAGGGCGATCATGAACATTCCTGTCCAATTTACGGCGAGAGAGCCGAACAATAATGAAAAAAAAAAACTGAAAAGACAATAAGCTGCATGTATACTGGATGGAAACATTCATGGGTAAATTAAGGTGAACATATTTTTGCATGATAGTACCGATAGTTATTGATATAAGGGATAAAAGGCTGTATAGAATTCCCATCGTAGACAGTGAACCACCATAAACTTGTCGCCCTACGACAAGGATTAGTCCAATCATTCCCAAAGCGAGTCCTACCCATTGGAACTTGTTGGTTCCTTCATTCATCAAAATGGCGGTTAAGATGGGTTGCGCCCCAAGAATAATTGTGAGAATCCCAGGAGAAATGTTGTTGTCTAATGCCAAAAAATAAAAAAATTGATACCCTATTTGTTGGAAGACTGCTGTTAAAATAACAATGGTCCACTCGGATAATTGCTTTGGAAAACTTGGTTTGACAAAAAGACAAAATGCCCACATCAATACGGCCGCAATTAAAAATCGTAAGGCTAAAAAAGGCAGCGGCTCAGCATATTTTAGGCCCAGTTCAACAAAAATTGCTCCGCGCTCCACAACACAACAAAAATGCTATAAATGAACCATTTATGTGCAACAAGCTGCATGTTATCATATCCTGTTCGATGTTTTTAAGAAAGTTCTCAGTCAAAGCATTCACGCAAAAGAGCTTAAAATTAGCAATGCTCGCAGACTGTTTCCTCAGAGTAACCGGAGACCGGGACGGACTTCCCGCTCCGGACCAACCAGCACGACATCCCTGCCGTCTTCAAGCGGTATCCCAAGCACCAGAACTTCGGACATGAAGTCTGCCACTTGCCGGGGAGGAAGATTGACAACGGCCATGACCAGGCGGTCCTTTAGCTCGTCAAGGTTATAAATATCCGTAATCTGTGCACTGGATTTCTTCACCCCAAATTCTCCGAAATCGATCCAAAGTTTGTAGGCGGGTTTACGGGCGCGAGGAAATTCCTCGGCCCGGATGACTCGTCCCACCCTGATGTCAACGTCCATGAACTGGTCGATCGTAATTGTTTTCATCACCATTTTACGGTTGTTTTAATTATTCGGCAAATACGATCATTTACCTGCAAAAAAGGAAGCTTAATTAATAGTTTTAAGCTGCGGAGATAACCCCATCCTATTCGGCGATTCATTTTTCTGCGGCTCGCTTTATGTTTAGTTCAAACAAAATAATTGAAAATAAAAAGGATTGCATCTAATATATGTATACGATATATTACAAAATGAAGGAGGGTGAAAACTGATGCCGATACCGCAAAATTATTCAACACCTGTTCGGATGCTGGCGAAAGACAAAGCTTTTAATCAATTACAGCACTGGATTATTGACGGCACGTTGAAACCGGGAGAAAAGATACTTGATACGGAGATTTCGAAAGCTTTGGGCATCAGCCGCACCCCGATCCGCGAGGCTTTGCAGCTGCTTGAGGTTCAGGGTTTTATTGAAATGCATCCTGGTAAAGAGACAAGGGTGACGATGATAAAAAAGGAAGATGTCCTGAAGATCTATCCGCCGCTTGCCGCGCTGCAGGCTCTGGCTGCCGAAGAGGCCGCCCGAATCATCATGCCGGAGCAAATAGAGGAACTGAAGACGATGACAAGCCGCTATGAACAATTGATCGAAAAAGGAGAACAATTTCGAACGATGGCGTGCGATGAGGAGTTTCACAACTATATTATCGAAACCGCCGATAATCCGTATATTTCCGACTTTTCATCCATCCTGCAATTACATATCCGGCGGTTTAAATACGTCTTTTTAAAAAGCGACGGAATGGTTGTCAGAGAGTCGCTGAAAGAACATAAAGCTCTGATTCAAGCTTTTGCCGATCATGATTCTGAAACTGCGTCCGCCGTTATGAAGCAGAACTGGCTGAGGCCAATGAATGAAGTTTACAAAGCGCTTACAGGGGAAGAGGGACGACAAAAATGAGCAAACAATGGCTGGCCGATTTGTCTCTGTTGTTTATTGCCGTCGTATGGGGTTCAAGTTATTTGGCGACCAAAGTTGTTTTGACAGACATGCGTTTTTCCGTTTCTTTTTCTCCGCTTTTTGATGACGGCTGTTATGATGGCGACGTTGACGTGGAAAAAAAACTGGTGAAGGCTTCCAAAGAGACATGGCTGTCCGGCGTTACGTTCGGCTTGTTTCTTGCCGGCATCTTTACCTCGGAAACGTGGGGGATTCATGGAACTACAGCGGCTAATGCCGGCTTTTTAATCAGCTTATTCGTTGTTTTTACACCGCTTGTTGAGTCGCTGATGTTCAAAAAAAACGCCTGAATTTTGGTATTCTAGGTGTTGTTGTTCTCTCGGTTATCGGCACCGCTCTATTAACACTGAGTGGCGGCTATCATTTCAATTTAGGCGATGTATTGATGCTGCTGGCGGCTGTATTGCGAGCCGTGCAAATGACAGTGACACAAAAAATGACAGAAGGAAAAGTAATGGATTCGGGTCTACTAACGACCATTCAGTTAAGTACGGTCGCCGTCATCATGGGAATCTTATCGTTGTTTACTGGAATCATCATCAATCCCTTTTTTCTGCTTCGCCGACTTTTTGGTTATTAACCATTTATCTGGCCTTTTTTTGTACACTGCTTGCTTTCTATATTCAATTGGCAATGATCAGGCGCACCTCTCCGACAAGAGTGGGTTTATTGCTGGGGACTGAGCCGCTGTTTGCCGCTCTTTTCGCCGTGTTCGTGGGCGGCGAACATCTGACCTCACAGGAATGGATCGGCGGTCTACTAATTGTGGCGTCTGCTTATTTTGGCCGCCATATTGAAACAAAGGGACGAATGAAGGAAAATCTGGAGCAAGAAGCCGGATAAGAAAAAATGGGTTCAGGCCTGTTGCGACATTAAAGCCACAGACAGCTCCAAAACAGATCGCAGGTTTTTTTCGCATATTTTTACTTCTAAATGGATTGGATCGCCTAAAGCGAGAAAATTTGAAAATGGCCGGTAAGGCGTTATAATAAACATATGAAAGTGTTTTTTTTGCAAAATCCATTACTTGGCAGCCGTTAGGTCATAAGTGATCATTATACTATCAATAAAGTAGAATAGTCGGTTTCAAACAACTTAGAAGAAGGTGTTAGCGGGTGATTGTTCAAATCATCAGTTTGTTAATAGGGGTTATGTTTGCGGCATCGATCATTTTTGTCCGCATCAAGGCGTCGAATAAGCCAACCAATGCGAAGAAGATTTTACTGCCGCCGCTTTTCATGTCTACGGGCTTTTTTATGTTTATTGCCCCTGAGACATGGATCAGTTTTCCTGAAGCCATCGGTGCCTTTTTTGTCGGTACTTTGTTTTCTATTCTGTTGATTAAAACGTCAAAATTTGAAAGACATAATGATCAGATCTATTTAAAGCGTTCCAAGGCCTTTGCCTTCATTCTGATTGGACTCTTGATTATTCGTACGGTGATGAAAGTTGCACTCGAACAAAGTGTCAACCTTCCGGAAACCGGGGCGATCTTTTTCATTCTTGCTTTCGGCATGATCCTGCCGTGGCGGATCGCTATGTATGTCATGTACCGGCGGCTTGTAAGCGGGGTTGCTGTCGAAGAAGCCGGCACGCCATCTTGAGTTGAGAACTTTAACGTTTAAAATAGGAGCTTAGAGACGCTCCCTTGCGATTGCAGGGGAGCGTCTCTCGTGAAAGAAGATGAAAGCATGATATGGATTGGCTTAACAAGCTGGGGTGATCACCCGACTCTCTATGATCAGGATCCGCATTCAACGAAGCTGCAGATGTATAGCAGCCATTTTCCAATCGTCGAATGCGACAGTTCATTTTATGCTATTTTACCAAAAGATAATTATGTAAACTGGATAACTGAAACCCCGCCTACTTTTAAATTTATTGTCAAAGCTTATCGAGGTCTGACAGGACATGAAAGGGGAAACTCGGTATACGGCGCTATCGGCGATATGTTTGCCGAATTTAAGGCATCCATTAAACCCCTTCTTGAAGCAGGAAAATGCGCGATGGTTCTGTTTCAATACCGCCATGGTTTAAATGCGAGAAGAAAAGCATTGAAATCCTTCGCTACACCAAAGCAAAAATGGAAGATATCCCCGTTGCGCTGGAATTTCGCCACCAAAGCTGGTTCCAAGGCGATATCCGGGAAAAAACACTGCAGTTTATCAAAAACGAAGGGTGGATACACACCATTTGTGACGAGCCGCAAGCGGGAGCGGGTTCGGTGCCACTTGTCCTTGAAGCCGGAGGGGATGCCGCACTCATACGGCTGCATGGCAGAAATGTCGAAGGCTGGCTTAATCACGGACCGGATAGAAAGAAAGTCAGGTGCCTGTATCGTTATAATTACGGAGAACTCATGCAGTGGAAAAAGCGGCTGGACGATTTAACGGCAAAAGTAAAGGATGTTTATGTTCTATTTAATAATAACTCAGGCGGCGACGCGGCTGACAACGGCAAACAATTGCAGGAGATGCTTGGCATTGAATACCAGGGCCTGGCTCCAAAGCAGCTTCGCTTTTTTTACCCGGGGTCGGACCTAAACTCGTTTATAAAAGGAAAAATGTGGTCATAGCTTCTCCATGCTCAGGCATTCGGCTCCGACTTCACAGGCTTAGGGATCAATCGAGCCTCAGCGAAATGAATCTGTCACCTTTGAAGCAGTAAAAGTACAAACATATAGATGTCTATACATATAGCACTAAACATGATATGATAAAGAAAAATGAAAGAAGGCAAACGGTATGCGGGCGGCAATCAAAGGTTGTTCGATTCTGTCCGGCGGCACATGGCTGAGGCGGGGTTATCTAGAATACAATCAGGGTAAAATTTCATATGTCGGGCCGGCGAACGAACGGGAGAAGAGCATAGATCGTGTTTATGAATTTCCAGAGGATTATAAGTGCATTCCCGGCATGATCGACGTCCATATTCATGGTGTGAATGGCTCTGATACAATGGATGCCACGCCGGAAGCCCTTCACAATATTGCGTATTCGCTGCCGAAAGAAGCGACGACCAGTTTTCTGGCCACGACCATTACCCAATCCAAAGAGTCGATCGAAAAAGCGCTGAAAAATGTTTCTCAATACTTCGGTCATCAAAAACCGGGCGAGGCTGAAATCATTGGCATCCACCTTGAAGGGCCTTTTATTAATAAAGAAAAAGCCGGGGCGCAGCCGCTCGAATACATCATCGATGCCGATATCGCTGTTTTCGAAAAATGGCAGCAAATAGCAGGCGGGCGCATAAAATTAGTGACCATCGCGCCTGAGATCAAGAATGGCCTGGCATTAATTGAGTTTTTCAGCCGTCATGGTGTCGTCGCCTCGATTGGCCACTCAAATGGCACATATAATGATGTTGTGAACGCAATCAAAGCGGGCGCCACGCATGTCACACATTTATATAATGGGATGAGAGGATTGCACCACCGGGAACCGGGTATCCTGGGCGGGGCGCTTTTGCATCGCGAGTTATACACGGAAATGATTGTTGACGGCTATCATATTCAGCCCGGAAATGGTCAATCTGGCATACAAATTGAAGGGCGCAGGCCGTGTCGTGCTGATCACGGATTCGATGCGCGCGAAATGCTTGAAAAGCGGCATCTATGATTTAGGGGGACAGGCGGTTCATGTTCAGGATGGTGCAGCCCGGCTTGAATCCGGTACGATTGCCGGCAGCGTGCTGAAAATGAAGGACGCCTTGAAAAATATGCTGTCCTTTACCGATGCGACCTTGAAAGATGTTGTACAGATGGGGGCGGTCAATCCGGCCCGCCAGTGCGGTGTGTATGAGCGGAAAGGCTCTCTTGAAGAAGGAAAAGATGCCGACATCCTGATCTTGGATGAAAACAACGACCTTGTCATGACGATTTGCCGCGGCAGGACCGCCTATCGAAGGGAGGAGGATGAGTGATGCGAGTCATTTCTGCAAAAGATTATCAAGATTTAAGCCAAAAAGCGGCGCATATAATGATTGATGAAGTACGCAGCCATCCGAAGGCCGTTCTTGGACTGGGCCACGGGTGGTACACCGATAGGCACTTATGAAGCCCTTATAGACGATTTCCGTAAAAACGGCACATCTTACAAAACCATTTGTTCGGTTAACCTTGATGAATATGTCGGCTTAAAAGTAAGCGATCCGAACAGCTATCATTATTATATGGATAAGTACCTTTTTAAATATATTGATCTGCCGAAAAGCCGGCAATTTATCCCGAGTGGCGCAGCGGAAGACATGGAGGAAGAGTGTAAGAACTACGATCGGCTGATTCATGACTTGGGCGGTGTTGATTTACAGCTTCTTGGGATTGGTAGAAATGGCCACATTGGGTTTAATGAGAGCCCGGATCGCCGTTTAGTCTAGGGACCCATGTCGTCGAACTGACGCCGTCAACGAGAGAGGCGAATGCCCGCTTTTTCAGCGACTTAGCTCATGTTCCGACACATGCCGTCACGATGGGTATCGGATCGATTTTACAAAGCAAAGCGATATTACTGATTGTCTCGGGGGAAATAAAGCGGAGGCGGTGGAGCATTTGCTGACGGAAACAATGGCTGATGAATATTTTCCCAGCCTCATCTTTATTGCAGCATCCCAATGTCACGGTGATTGCCGATGAAGCGGCTTTGTCACTTATGCCTTGCAGAGAGGGGCTAGCTGAATGATTAACCGCCGTTCGCCGATTCCTATTTATTATCAAATTGAAGAATACATCAAAAAAAATCTGATAGAAAACAAAGATCTCAAGCCGGGAGACATAATCCCGTCTGAGCGGGAATTTACCGATTTATTTAAAGTCTCGCGCATGACCGTCCGTCAAGCGGTGATGGAGCTCGTGAATGAAGGCATTCTGATCCGCCTTAAAGGCAAGGGCACTTTTGTGTCGGAAAAGAAAATTGAACAACCACTACAAGGGCTAAAAGGTTTTACCGAGGAGATGGAAAAACTCGGGTTCAAGCCTTCTAGTAAATTGCTCGATTTTCAGGTGAGAGAGGCCCCGGAACATGTCGCCGCCGATCTTTTGCAGCTTGGCGAGAAAGAGCAGGTTTATGAAATCAAAAGGATTCGCCTGGCTGATGAGATGCCCATGGCGATTGAGACAACATTTATTCCTTGTGGACTCGTCAAAAACTTAACAGTAAACATTATCAGCCGGTCACTTTACTCGTATATTGAAAAGGAGTGCCGCCTGGAAATCGACAGTGCCAGCCAGTCGCTGGAAGCGGCCCTTGCAAGCCCGGAAGAAGCAAGACTTTTGCATGTGGCTGAGAATGTCCCAGTCTTGTTGATGGAGCGCTGCACTTATTTAAAGAGCGGAAAACCATTGGAATTTGTCAAAGCTGTTTACCGCGGGGACCGCTATAAGTTTTTGATTAATGTTAAACGATGAGTCAGCACGTTACAAATCCCGCCGAAAATTTGACGGATTTTTTTTAAAACGCTTAACCGACATTTACTTAAGAATTGAATATAATAGGGCTTATAACGGCAACATACAGAAA
The DNA here is from genome assembly GCA_030437565.1 of Terrilactibacillus sp. S3-3. Taxonomy (GTDB): domain Bacteria; phylum Bacillota; class Bacilli; order Bacillales; family Sporolactobacillaceae; genus S3-3. The sequence continues at coordinate 1,988,085 of CP129291.1, read as the reverse complement.
GAGGGTTTGAAGGGATAAACAAACTTTTCGAAAAGCCATGAGCCAGTTTGCTGCCGGCGTGGCTATTAGTGACCATTAGCCATAAAGAAAACGTTTACAGCATGACGGCGAATGCTTTCATGTCGGTCTCGCTCGATCCGATGCTCGTTCTTGCCCGTAAGTGAAAAAGCTCATATGGATCAAAAACTGCAATCTGAGCAAAGGTTTGCTGTCAGCATTCTGAAAGATGATCAAGAAGATTTGTCACGCCACTTTGCCCGCCAAAAAAAATTAAATCATGTCCCTTTTGAACGGCTGGATGGGCTTCCGGTCATTCAAAATGCTCTGGCACAATTCACTTGTCGTGTTTATGATCGGCATCCGGCCGGTGATCATTTTCTTTATATCGGTGAAATTGAGCAAATTGCGGTGAATGCCGGCCTGACGCTGATCTATTTTAATAGTCGGTATCATAATAATTAAGGAAAAAAAAACAATGGATGAGGAGGAAAGCTCTCAGCTCAGAATGCGACGAATTCCCACTTTTGCAATTTTGAAAAGATTTTTTTCGAATATTGATAAGAAAAACTTATATTTAAAGATAAATGGTTTGAATTTTACTTATGTTATTAATTGATTTATTATAAAAATATAGTTTGTTTTTTTTTTTTGGTTCTATTGGGTTCTATTGTAAAGAAGGGGTGAAGACATGGCAACAGTTGCTGACAAAAGAGCGGAACAAGATGTATTCCACGCTCTCGATACTTTTAAAAGCAGCGGAAAAACCTATCATTATTACAAACTTGATGCATTGAAATCATACGGGGATGTAGAAAGACTGCCGTACTCGATCAAGGTTCTGGTGGAATCGGTTTTGCGTCAATATGATGGTAAAGTCATCAAAAAAGAACATGTTGAAAACTTAGCTAAGTGGGGAACAAAGGAATTAGATAAAAGTGTTGATGTTCCTTTCAACCCGTCGCGCATCATTCTGCAAGACTTTACAGGTGTTCCGGCCGTTGTGGATTTAGCATCGCTTAGGAAGGCAATGGCGGATTTAGGCGGAGATCCTGAAAAAATCAATCCTGAAAAACCGGTTGATCTGGTCGTTGACCACTCGGTTCAAGTGGACAAGTTTGGAACGAACGATGCTTTGAAATTCAATATGGGAATCGAATTTAAGCGCAATATCGAACGTTACAAATTTTTGAAATGGGCACAAAATGCATTTGAAAATTTCCGTGCAGTCCCGCCGGCAACAGGGATTGTCCACCAAGTCAATCTTGAGTATCTGGCTTCGGTTGTTCACGGTGTTGATGAAGAAGACGGAACGAAACTGGCTTTCCCTGATACACTGGTCGGCACCGACTCGCACACGACGATGATCAACGGTCTCGGCGTTCTCGGCTGGGGCGTTGGCGGTATTGAAGCTGAAGCAGGAATGCTTGGACAACCTTCCTATTTCCCTGTTCCCGAAGTTATCGGTTTGAAACTTTCCGGCGAACTTCCGGAAGGAACGACCGCAACGATCTGGCACTAAAAGTCACTCAGCTGCTCAGAACTGAAAGCGTTGTCGGGAAATTTGTTGAGTTCTTCGGACCTGGCTTATCTAAGATGGCGCTTGCCGACAGAGCCACCATTTCGAACATGTCACCGGAAAACGGCGCAACGGCAACTTATTTCCCGGTCGATCAAGTAACGCTCGACTACCTGCGTCTCTCCGGACGCTCGGAAGAACAAGTACAGCTTGTTGAAGATTACTGCAAAGCAAACGGATTATTCTATACTCCGGATGCCAAAGACCCTCGTTTCACAAAAGTGCTGGAACTGGATCTCTCCGAAGTTGAACCGTCGCTTTCCGGACCGAAACGCCCGCAAGACCGGATTCCGCTGACGAAGATGAAAGAAGAATTTAATGCTGAACTGACGCGTGAAGCTGGCAACCACGGCTTTGGATTCGGTGCGGACGAAATTAAAAAAGAAGCGACGGTCAAATACGCAGACGGCCGTGAAGTGCCGCTGAAAAGGGGAGCCGTCGTTATTGCAGCGATTACGAGCTGTACGAACACTTCAAACCCTAGCGTTATGATCGGTGCCGGACTTGTTGCCAAAAAAGCGGTGGAAAAAGGCCTGAAAGTACCTAGTTATGTCAAAACCAGCCTCGGGCCTGGTTCTAAAGTCGTGACTGACTACCTGAACGAAGCCGGTCTCACACCGTATCTTGACCAACTTGGTTTCAATACGGTTGGTTACGGCTGTACGACATGCATCGGCAACTCCGGTCCGCTTCCGCAAGAAGTCGAAAAAGCGATTCTTGACAAAGATTTAACGGTCGCAGCCGTGCTTTCAGGTAACCGGAACTTTGAAGGGCGGATTCATGCGCTGATTCGCGCCAACTTCCTGGCATCGCCGCCGCTTGTTGTCGCTTATGCGCTCGCCGGGTCGGTTAACTTCGATCTTGTGAATGACTCCTTTGGCAAAGATAAAGACGGCAATGATGTTTATTTCAAGGATATTTGGCCGTCAGACAAGAAATTAACGAAGTGATGGCCAAGGCGGTAACCCCGGAAATGTTCAAAAAAGAATATTCCCGTGTTTTTGAAGAAAACGATCGCTGGAATGAAATTGCAACAAGCGAAGGCGAACTTTACGAATGGGATGAAAATTCGACATATATTCAAAATCCGCCTTTCTTTGAAAACTTGTCATCTGAATTACGGCCGATCAAACCGCTTGAAGGTTTGCGTGTGATCGGCAAATTAGGCGATACGGTCACGACCGACCACATTTCGCCTGCCGGCGCGATTGCGCAAAAGAGCCCGGCCGGAAAATTCCTGATTTCCAAAGGTGTAGAGCCGAAAGATTTCAACTCTTACGGTTCGCGCCGAGGAAATCATGAAGTGATGATGCGCGGAACATTTGCCAATGTCCGCATCCGCAACCAAATCGCACCGGGAACGGAAGGCGGTTATACGACTTACTGGCCGACCGGGGAAGTCATGTCTATCTATGACGCTGCCATGCCATGAAGTATAAGGAAGACGGAACAGGTCTTGCCATCCTTGCCGGCAATGATTACGGCATGGGCAGCTCGCGCGACTGGGCGGCAAAAGGGACAAATCTGCTTGGCATCAAAACGGTCATTGCTCAAAGCTACGAACGGATTCACCGCAGCAACTTAGTGATGATGGGCGTTCTTCCGCTTCAGTTCAAACCGGGCGAAGGTGCTGAAGCCCTAGGCTTAACCGGCAAAGAAACATTTACGGTCGATGTTGACGAAAATGTAAAACCGGGACAACTGGTCAATGTTAAAGCTGTCGCTGAAGACGGCAAAGAAACGGTTTTCCAAGTGATCGTTCGCTTTGACAGCGAAGTCGAAATTGATTATTACCGGAACGGCGGTATCCTGCAAATGGTACTGCGCCGCAAAGCCAACGAAAATAAATAATGCATTTAATAAAAAGTGCAGCTGAAATTAAAGCTGCACTTTTTATATTTTTAGGTATGCTTTTCTTGAAAGTGGTTATCATAATTAGTGAAGAAGATATAAGGTTGTTTTAGACATTCGGATTTTTATTAAGGGGATGGTTGCGTTGGAAAAGGACAACTTTAACAATGAATCCACAATACCTTTGAAAGAGGTGTCTCCGAAGGATAAATAACCGAAAGACCTAGACAAACTTCTTCTTCATTGAGGGTCCTGCCTTAGCGGCAGGGCCCTCTTTTAGAGTGCGAAAAAAAAAGCCGCTGCCATGGAGGCAAGCAGCTTTCTAATAAAGCAAGTTATTGCAGCTTTTGTGGCAGAATAAACAGAAAGTCAACAAGTGCTTCTAAGCCGCGATCGAAGTTGGCAAGATGAAAATGTTCGTTCGGCGCATGAAAATTTTTCATCATCAAGACCGAAGCCCATTAAAACGGGAGCAAGATGAAGTTTCTCATGGAAAGTATTCACGATCGGCACGGATCCGCCTTGGCGCGAGAAAATAGGCTCAACATGATAGGCGTTTTTCAAAGCTTCACCGGGCTGCCTTTAATGTTGGATGATCAAGCGGCATGACAAATGGTTTGGCTTGATCCATCAATGTGACCTTTAATTTCACGCCGACCGGAAGATGGGTTTCTAAATGCTTCTTGATCAGCTGTCCGATTTCTTTCGGATTTTGTTCCGGCACGAGCCGGCAAGTGATCTTAGCTGTCGCATGTGACGGAATAACCGTTTTTAACCCTTCGCCCTGGAATCCTCCGTATACGCCGTTTAATTCGAGGGTCGGCCGCGTCCAGACACGGGCTGTTGTCGAGTAACCTTCTTCGCCGTAAAGCGATTCGACATCCAGCAGTTTTTTCATTGCTTCATCATCAGACAGCTTTTTACATGTTGCTTTCTCTTCATCGGCAAGCGGCTGAACGCAATCATAGAACTCGTCAACGGTGACTTGTCCTTTGTCGTTATGTAATGTTGCCAACAGTTCAACGAGAGCGTGGAGCGTATTTTGCACGGCGCCGCCGTAAATGCCGGAATGAAGAAGATCGCTTTTTGGGCCGCGAAGCTCGACCTGTAAGCCGCAAAGGCCGCGCAGCCCGTAGCAGACAGCCGGCTGGTCTTCTCCGACCATCGTCGTGTCGGAAACGAGCAGAACATCGGCGGAAAGAAGGTCCAGATGTTCATCGACAAACGAATCGAGATGGGCGCTGCCGATTTCTTCCTCACCTTCAAAGCAAAATTTAATATTGACCGGCAGATCGCCCTTAACTTTCAGGATGGATTCGGCCATTTTGGCGAGCATAAAAACTTGTCCTTTGTCATCGCTCGCGCCGCGGGCATAAATAATATTGTCCTTAACAACCGGGTTAAACGGGTCGTTTTCCCACTTATCGATCGGATCGACGGGCTGAACGTCATAATGACCATAAACAAGCACGGTTGGCTTATTTTCGGCTTTCAGCCAATCTCCATAAACGACGGGATGGCCTTTGGTTTCAAACAGGCGGACATTTTCAATGCCGCCGTTTTTTAAATCGGCAGCAGCCAGCAATCGGCCGCTTTTTTAACATCCGCCCGGCGGGTTGAATCGGAACTGATGCTTGGAATGGAAAGAAATTCACTTAGCTGCTTAAGATACTGATCCCGGTTATTTTTTAAATAATCCTTTATTTGTTCGTTCATATCAAAGCCTCCTAGAAATATCTTTCTTCTCTATTGTAACAAAAGAATCAGGGCTTTAAACGACGGCTTCTTATATATTTTACAGCAAGATAAATGACAAACAGGCCGACGATGACCGCGGCGATCGTATCGACATAAGGTGCGGCAACCTGGTGGATTGTTCCCCAATTTTGCCCGAGCTTTTCACCTAAAAAGACAAATAAAATGGCCCAAGACACGGTGGTGGCGAGAATGGTAAAAAGAAGGAAGGTTTTTAAGGGCATTTTGGCAATGCCGGCAGGAATAGAAATCGCTTGTCTCAGTACAGGGACAAACCTGGCAAAAAAAACGACACCCGCCCCATACTTTTGAAACCATCGTTCCGATAATAAGTCGAGATGGCGCTTATGGATGAGAAAATACTTACCGTATTTGTCAAGAAACGGTCTGCCTCCAAAAGATCCAATCCAGTAAAGAATTAGCTGGGCGATCAGCATGCCGCACGTCGCGGCGATCACAACAAGGGAAAATTGAAGGCGGCCAAGGGAGACCATGAATCCGCCGTAAGCAAGAACAAGTTCACTTGGGATCACTTCGATGGCAAGAGCAAGAGCCACTCCCCAATAACCTAAATGCATAATGCCGTTTAATAATTCCATGATAAGCTGGGACATTTTTCAACCTACTTTACTGTATGATTCCCTTCATTATAACGAACCTTTTTCACCATATAAATATGTATGAGCTATTTTTAATATGATGTTTCTAAAAAAAACCTGCCTATTCCTATTTTCATTTCGTGCAATATGATGTAAATGGAGAGGGAGGAGTCGCCATGCAAAAAAGGGAGACGTATCCGGAATTTGAAACACGCCATTTAAAATTTCGACAGCTTGATTGAAGATGTCCATGATATCTTTCAACTTTTTTCTGATCCGGAAACTATGCGATTAGACGGCGGGCAGATGATGGTCAATATGGATGAGGCGGCGCAGCTGATTTATGCCTACTCGTCTTTTTACGGGCCGGCGGTGCGCTGGGCGATTACAGGAAGAGAATCGAATGTTTTTTATGGAACGGCCGGTTTTCATCACATTGATTATTTTTCAAACAAAGCTGAACTCGGCGGCGAACTGTTAAAAAAATATTGGAACCTTGGCATTGCGTCGGAGGCTTTTCCGGCCCTGCTGGATTTTGGATTTGACAATATGGCCTTCAACCGTATTGAAGCGCGCTTGTGTCCCCGCAAAATAAAGGCGCTATTCGAACAATTAAACGCTCACCCTTTAAAAAAGAAGGCTATCTCAGGCAGTTTCAAAGGTGGGGTAACCAATATGTCGATCTCGAAATTTATAGTTTACTGAGGGAAGAGTGGCGGGAATATAGATAAAAAAAAAATTTTCTAACTTTTGTAATAGAAAACGCTGCAAATGTTCATAATAATCGTGTAAAATAGAAAATGGAAGGTGGGATATATATGAAGAGAAAAAAGTGTCCTTTAAAGACCTCGTCCTGCAAAATAAGTCAGAAATTTTGAGGGATCAAGAGACATTAGAAAAAATCGAAGCGAAGATTGATAAAAAACACAGTCTTCGCTAATCTTTGAAAAAGCAGCGGAAAATCCGCTGCTTTTTTCATGGTCAATAATTGAAAAATGAATTGAAATCAATTTTAAAAAGCGTTAATATAAAAAAGGTGTTGTGAAAAGTTTGTGAAATTTATCGCAACATTATGTGAAATTTATCTCAATTTTTTTTTGAAATTCAGAACAATCATGAACACAGTCGGAAGGAGGAATGACTTTGAAAAAAGAGAGGATTGTCATTCTTGGTGCAGGTTATGGTGGGTTAAGAACTTTAAAGAAACTGCAGGCTTTAAGGCCGAAATGCAGAAATTGTGATTGTTAATAAAAATGATTACCACTGTGAAACCACCTCTTTGCACGAAGTGGCGGCAGGCAGAATAGAAGCAAAAAAGATATGCTATCCGGTTTCCTATGTTGTCAATCCGAGGTTGACAACATTCATTCAAGATGCGGTGATGAAGGTGAACACGGATAACCAAACCGTGACTTTACAAAAACATGGGGAGATCAGCTATGATTATCTCTTGATTGCCCTTGGCTTTGAACCGGAATCATTTGGGGTTGAAGGTGTTTATGAATATGCATTTCCAATCGCCGATATTCCGGCAGTTGAAAAAATAAGACGGCATATTGAGACGCAGTTTGCTAAATGGCAGGACGAACAAAAGGACGAGTTGTTAACCATTGTCGTAGGGGGCGCAGGATTCACTAGTTTTGAATTTTTGGGTGAACTGACCAATCAATTGCCGTCATTTGTGAACCGTTATCATGTACCGCAAGAAAAAGTGCGGATCATATGTATCGAATCCTCTCCGGATGTATTGCCGATGTTTGATCGAAAACTAGCAAACTATGGAACAAAAAAAACTAGAAAAGCGCGGCGTTGAATTTATTGTGGGCAGAGTAACAAAGGTCACGCCGGATCGGGTTTTCTACAAGAACGGGGATACTTTGAGCGAGATCAAAACAACGACGCTTATATGGGGAGCAGGCGTTCGCGGCAGCTCCGTTATAGAAGCGTCGGGATTTGAGCAAAAGCGGGGACGTGTCCCGATCAATGCAGATCTCACTGTACCGGGCCATGAAAACATTTTAATCATTGGCGATTGCTCGGCGGTGAACGATCCGGCGACGAACCGCCCTTATCCAACAACTGCACAAATTGCCCTGCAGCAGGCAGATTGTGCCGCTGTTAATTTAAAAGCGCTTGTTGATGGACAACCATTAAAAAAATTTGTATATAAGCCAAAAGGCACGGTTTGTTCATTAGGAAACAACGATGCTATGGGCATGGTTATGGGGTAAAAATTTGAAAGGTTATCCGGCATCGGTTCTTAAAAAAGTGATCGACGATCGGTCACTGATAAAAATAGGCGGCGTTGAAACCTTGATAAAAAAGGGAAAATTCGATTTTTATCAATAAAAGATGCTGCAGAAAAATGAAAAAATAATTCAAATTATAAAACGAAAATGTGAAAAAAATGTGAAATAAAATGGAGCGTTTTCATTGAAATTTTCATAGGACAGATTATAATAGTAACGTAGCTAGGAAAACTAACTAAAGATAAGTTATAGAAAGGAAGCCTTATAATGAGCAACATTGTGAATGTTTTGGACAACGCTGTTGATGCTGAATATAAACTTTACATCAATGGCAAATGGGTCGAAGGATCCGAAGGCAAAAAGATTACGAGCTATAATCCTAGTAATGGAGAAAAATTGGCTGAATTCGTCGATGCCTCTCACGCAGACGTCGATGCCGCTGTTGAAGCTGCTAAACAAGCTTATAAATCTTGGAAAAAAAGTCGGCGTGCAAGAAAGAAGCACAATGCTTCTCAAAATTGCCGATTTGATTGACGAAAATGCTGATCATCTGGCATTGGTTGAAACGCTGGACAATGGTAAACCATTGCGTGAAACAAAAAATGTCGATGTTCCGGCAAGCTCGGATCACTTCCGCTATTTTGCCGGCGTCATTCGCGCTGAAGAAGGAACGGCAAAAGACCTTGACGACAATACGTTGTCGCTTACTTTGAAAGAACCAATCGGTGTCGTCGGCCAAATTATTCCTTGGAACTTCCCGATTCTAATGGCGGCTTGGAAGATCGCGCCTGCGATCGCAGCCGGCAACACGGTTGTTATCCACCCGTCTTCGTCAACTTCTTTAAGCTTGCTTGAACTTGCAAAAATCTTGGATCAAGTTCTTCCTGCCGGCGTTGTTAACGTCATTACCGGCCGCGGCTCTGATTCCGGCGATTACATGCTGAAACACCCTGGCTTCAACAAACTGGCATTTACCGGTTCTCGACTGCCATCGGCTATGAAGTGGCTGAAGAAGCAGCCAAGAAATTGATTCCGGCTACTTTGGAATTAGGCGGCAAATCCGCAAACATCGTCTTTGACGATGCTCCGTTTGAAAGAGCAATTGAAGGGGCTCAACTGGGCATCCTGTTCAACCAAGGCCAAGTTTGCTGTGCCGGATCCCGTTTGTTCGTTCAAGAAGGCATCTATGATAAATTTATTGCCGAATTGAAGAAAGCTTTTGAAAATGTCAAAGTCGGTCTTCCTTGGGAAGAAGATACGCAAATGGGTGCTCAAGTCAACAAACGCCAAATGGAAAAGATCCTTGAATATGTAAAAATTGGCGAAGATGAAGGCGCTAAATGCCTTACCGGCGGCTGCCAAGTAAAAGAAAACGGTTTGGAAAACGGTGTGTTCCTCAAACCGACTCTTATGGTAAATGCATCGAACGACATGCGGATTGCTCAAGAAGAAATCTTCGGACCTGTTTTAACTGTTATCATCAAATTCAAAACAGAAGAAGAAGTCATTAAGATGGCTAACGATTCCGAATACGGCTTGGGCGGCGCTGTTTGGTCCCGCGATATCAACACGGCGCTTCGCGTTGCCAAGAGCGTCGAAACCGGCCGTATGTGGGTGAACACATACAACCAACTGCCTGCCGGTGCTCCATTCGGCGGTTACAAAAAATCCGGTATCGGCCGTGAAACGTACAAGAGCATTCTTGACGCTTACACTCAAACGAAAAACATTTACATCAACTTGAAAGAAGAAAAAGAAGGCTTGTATTAATCCTCTTTCTCTACAAATGGCTGAGGAGTAATACTAAAGGCTGTGCTGTGGGTTCATACGGACTCATTGGCGCAGCCTTTTATTATACCTTGTGTTCGACCGCTGAAATTTTAAAGACGGTATTCATTGATTTTGCGGAATAGTGTCGCTCTGCCGATACCGAGCAGAAGAGGCGTTTTCTTTTTTCTTAAAAGCGGGACGGAACTAAAATAAGAAGAGAATATATAACGAAACTGAAGATGTATTTTTGTCTACACATGAATAGACCCAATCAGCAAAATCCTTATAAAAAAACTTTCAATTAACCGTTGACAAATCGTGTCGAAAGAATTAGAATAAAGTCAATTAAATAAATCTTATCAAGAGTGGCGGAGGGACTGGCCCAGTGAAGCCCGACAACCAGCACGTGTATAACGTGTATGGTGTTAATTCCAGCAGATTATTTCTGATAGATAAGAAAACAGGGATCGGCAAAAAGTTGTTTTTCTTATTTATAGAAAAAAAACAACTTTTTTTAGTCCGGACGTCTTTCCAACTAAGATTTTATTTAATTAAATAAAACGGTTGAACAGGGAGAGATCGACATGGGTGAAGAAAAAAGAAAATATGGCTTTGAAACATTGCAAGTGCATGCAGGACAAGTACCGGATCCAACAACCGGTGCCAGAGCGGTTCCGATTTACCAAACGACCTCATTTGTTTTTTTTAAAGCGGATCACGCGGCTAACTTATTTCAATTAAAGGAACCAGGCAATGTGTACGCCCGGATTATGAATCCGACCGAAGATGTTTTTGAACAACGTGTTGCTGAATTAGAAGGCGGCGTCGCCGGTCTTGCCACTTCTTCTGGCCTGGCAGCCATCTTATATTCAATTTTAAACGTCGCGAATTCCGGCGATAATATTGTTGCGGCGGGCACATTGTATGGCGGTACATATGAATTGTTTTCGGTAACATTAAAGAAACTGGGCATTGACGTCACATTCGTTGATCCGGATGATCCGGAAAACTTCCGCGAAGCAATTAACGAGAGAACGAAAGCCGTTTATGCTGAAACAATTGGCAATCCAAAAATTAACGTGCTTGATATCGAAGCCGTTGCAAAAGTCGCTCACGATAATAAAATTCCATTTATCATCGACAACACTTTCGGTACGCCTTATCTTGTCAGGCCAATTGAATACGGAGCCGATGTCGTCGTCGTTCATTCCGCAACCAAATTCATCGGCGGTCACGGTACGACAATCGGCGGCGTGCTAGTTGATGCCGGCAAATTTGACTGGCGGGCAAGCGGCAAGTTTCCTGATTTTACGACTCCGGACAAAAGCTATAACGGCTTAGTTTACGCGGATGTTGAAGGCGCGCCTTACGCAACGAAAGCGCGGGTACAGCTCCTTCGCAATACAGGAGCTACGCTCAGCCCGCAAAGCGCTTTCTACTTCTTGCAAGGTCTTGAATCCCTGTCTCTGCGTGTGGAACGCCACGTTTCCAATACACGGAAAATCGTCGAATTTTTAAGCAAACACCCGAAAGTATCCTGGGTTAACTATCCGGAACTAGAAAGCAGCCCGTATAAACAATTGGCGAAGAAATATTTGCCAAAAGGTGCCGGCTCGATCTTTACATTCGGCATTAAGGGCGGCCTGGAAGCCGGCAAGCGGTTCATCAATAACGTTCAATTATTCTCCTTGCTGGCCAATGTTGCCGACGCAAATCGCTTGTTATTCACCCGGCAAGCACGACTCATGCTGAATTAACGCCGGAAGAACAAAAAACAGCCGGCGTGACGCCTGATTTAATCAGACTGTCGATCGGTGTTGAAAGTGTCGACGACTTGATCTATGACTTGGATCAAGCGCTTGAAAAGGCCTGATTTCAGATTATAAATTCGGATAAGCCGCAGCCTGCTCTTAGGAGTGGGCTGCGAATTTTTTTGCAAAAAAAGATTCAGTGAGTGACGGCCTATTCGGCAGCGGTGCGGCTTGCAACATATGGTACAATAAAAAACGTAAGCTCAAGAGAGGCAGGATCTTGCCGAGAGATAGGGGCTGTCACGGCTTTTAAAATCAAAAAAAGTGAACGGGAAAATTGGAAAAATCGTGATGAAAGCGGGCAAGCGGCTTTTTAACTCATTATTGGTTTGATTCGCGTTTTCCAGGTCGATCATGCCGCGACCAAAGTCCGCTGTTTGCCGATCGAAAAACGAACAGTCTGGGGGCAGAAATATCATCTTGATCCAAAATGGATTCCCATTTTTTGATCTTCTTGGCGAGCGGCAAGTTTCTATTCTGCGCTCCGAAGGATATGAGGAGGGAATCGAGCAATTTAGTTTGGATAAAACCGGTCATTCAGATTGGTAGAATAAAAGGTTTAAAGTTTGATGATTGAGGTGAGCGAATGGCTGAGAGACGTGTCAACGTTGTTCCTTATCAGGATGAATGGAAAGGATTATATGAAAGAGAATCAAGCAAGATTGCTAAAGTGTTTGTGGGACTGATTGTGGCTATCCACCATATCGGCAGCACGGCGATTTCCGGTATGTCCGCCAAACCAACGATTGATATTTTAGTTGAGGTGAACAGTTTTGACGGCGTGAACGGCAAAGACGGCGAGATGGAGCGCCTTGGTTATGTGCCAATGGGGGAATACGGCATTCCCGGCAGGCGTTATTATGTCAAAAAGAATCAAACAGGTGAACATTCGTTTATGTTCATCTGTTTGAGCAGGGGACACAGGAGGTTGTCAGGCATCTTGCTTTCCGGGATTATCTCATCTCGCACAAGGAAGACGCCGCTTTTTACAGCCGGTTGAAAGAAGAACTTGCACAAAGTTTTCCTTCTGATATTGACAGTTATGCAGCCGGCAAAGATGCTGCTGTCAAACGAATTGAAGCGCTGGCTTTGGAATGGTGGTACGCGTCGTAAATGTTAGGTGAGGTGCAAGATGTCTAAAAAGATTTTTGTTTTTCTTCTATTAATCATTATCCTGCTTTTTTCGGGTATTTATGGTGTTCATTATTTTCAAACCGCTTTTGAACACAACCAGGTGCATAAGCAGCAGAAAAAAAAAAAGCTATAAAATCGTTGCGCTTGGCGATTCGCTAACGGAAGGTGTCGGCGACGAAAAAAAATAAGGGGTATGTCGGCACGACGGTGGACCGTCTGAAGCAAAAAAAAAACAATGTGAAGAAAGTCGCTTTTGTCGATTTCGGCCATCGCGGCGACACCTCATCAGACTTGCTTCAAGTGCTGAAACGTGCGTCGGTTAAGCAGCAAATCAAGAAATCCAATGTCGTTTTTCTGACGATCGGCGCCAATGATTTGGTTCACGTGCTGAGAACGCATTTTTTGGATCTCAAAGCTGTTTATTTTACGGAGCAGGAGCATGTTTTCAATGCTAATTTTAATGAAATACTGGAAGAGATCAGGAAGCTGAATCCTAAAACAACCATTTATTATTTTGGCCTCTATAATCCATTTGAGGACTATATGGGCAGCTCAAATAACAAACTGGTCGATACATTAAAAGAGTGGAATCGCCAAAGTGAGGTCACATTGAAGAAGTATCCGCAGACGACTTTTATTCCGACTTATGACATCTTTTATGGTAAAAAACGATACCCTTTTATATAAAGATCATTTTCATCCCAATGAAAAGGGATACGCGCTGTTATCGAAGCGGCTCGTGAAATCTATGACAGGCAAAAATAAGTATATCCCCTGTTGAATGGCGCATGTTAAACATGTACCGGAAGGAGGGGTTTGACGTGGCCGAAAAAGGCAAACAAACGAAGGAACGCCAGCCAAAAGCGCAAAGCGGCAGTAAAAAAAGTAAAGCAAAGACAAATGAGCCGGCAAAAACACGGAGAAGGAAGTTAATGGATTGAAACCAACCTTGTCAATTCGAAAAAGGTTGGTTTTTCAGATCGGATTGCTGGCTGAAGAATAACGCCAAGATAGGGAATAATTGGATATTTTTGGAGGCGAGCTGCTCTTGCAGAGCTGTTCCATTGTTGAAAAGCATTCAGCGGCGAGGTTATGGTCAACCGGTTGACTGATTTTTTTCTTCAGTGCAAAGCCGAATTATTTTCAATTTGCTTCTTGTTTATTTAGAATACAGAGAATATACTATAAAATGTATTGGTTTCATGACTACCTTAAAAGGGGAGACTGACTTTGAGCATTATCCTTTATAATGATCAATTTTTGCCGCGTGAAGAGGGAAAAGTGGACATCGAAGATCGAGGGTATCAATTCGGCGACGGCATTTATGAAGCAATCAGGGTGTATAATGGTCGTTTTTTTCTGCTTGATTTACACATGAAAAGGCTGGAGAGAAGTTCAAAAGAACTGAGGCTGGCGCTTCCCTACGGTATTGATCAGCTGACGCGCAATCTGGAAGTTCTGATCGAGAAAAAATAATATTATCGAAGGCGAAGTCTATTTTCAAATCACACGTGGAGACGCTCCCCGCAATCATATTTTTCCGCAGTCAAGCAAAAGTGTACTGACGGGTTCAGCCGGAAACCTGAAACGTGAAGACATTGTTCGTCCGGAAGGCATCAAGGCAAGCCTTCAAGATGACATTCGTTGGCTGAGATGCGATATCAAAACACTGAATCTCCTCGGCAATGTTTTAGCTAAGCAAAAAGCGTATGAAAACGGAGCGGAAGAGGCGATTTTTCATCGCGGCAACATCGTCACTGAAGGGGGATCCTGCAACGCCTTTATCGTAAAAGACGGCATCCTGATCACCCACCCTGCCGATCATTTTATCCTAAACGGCATCACTCGCATTCATGTTCTGGATATTGCCAAACGTCTCGGCATACCGGTTCAGGAACGCACGTTTACGACAAGTGAACTTCTTGCTGCCGATGAAGCCTTTATTACAAGTACGGGTGTGGAAGTGACACCTGTTGTTCAAGTCGACGACAAGTTCATTGGTTCGGGCAAACCGGGTCCTGTGACCAAACGGTTGTTTGCGGCGTTTGATGAAGATGTCAAACAATTGAGCGAAGCCTATCCTTCCTGATGGTTCATAGGGCATAAAAAAAAAAAACGCGGGCTGCAGTGATGCAACCTGCGTTTTTTATCCCTTATCCGGGCGCGGGCTCCGCGGCTGGAAAAACTTTTAAGCAGTGGTGCCGCTCAAACGGCCGGCTGGGCAATTCTCTCAGCCGCGAGGTTCCGTCCTAAAAAAAAAAGATAACGGCTCCCCATCCGGGACTTTGGCGCTGGCTTTTTTTAGTTTTTTAGGCTTTTTCACTGTATGTCTTTTGTGGTGCTTATTTGCTGCAGCAGTTGCTTGGCCTGCAGAATCTTTTGCTGGGCAATTTCCAATTGCTCTCTATCGGCACCTTGAACAAGACCAACGCTGTCACTGATCGCTTGATCGGCTTTCTGGATGTTTTGCTCTGTTTTAATCGTAGCTTCCCTAACATTGGAACCCTGTGCCTGTTTAACCGACTGCACAGCATTTTTTAAAAAAATTGTTCCGCTTCTTTCAGCGGTTTTTGTTGTTGATTCTTTGTAAGCGATTTGCCGGTTTTCGCCGCCATCTTTGATCCTTCCTTTCGGATTTGAGATTCTTTATTAAGATGGGCTTTTCATCAGCATTTTATGTCTTTTGCTACCTCAAAAGAAGGGATTCGTTTTGAGTGGACGCCTGGCAGGTTTGCAGCAGCGGAAATGAGGGACTATTTTAACAATTCTCCCATTTATGTATGTTTTAGACAGGCAGCGGGCGCGTTTGCGGGATGATCCGGCATTCTGGCTTATGCTATAATAAAAAAAACTCGGAAAGGAGACGAGCTTGGATGAACGAAAATAATGATCGGCAGATGGATGAGATCCTGGCTCTTTTTTTATTTTGCCTACCGGACGTTTACCGAAAAACCGGACCAAATGATTGAAAAATATAACATACAGCGGACGCACCACCGGATTTTATTCTTTATTGCTCACGTCCCCGGCATTAATGTCCATCAATTACTGGAAATTCTGGAGGTATCCAAACAGGCGCTTCATGCGCCGCTCAGACAGCTGACTGAAAAGGGCTTTATCTTTAGTCGGCCGGCGGATTTTGATAAGCGCTACAAACAGTTGTTTTTAACTGAAAAAGGGCAGAAGCTGGAGGAAGAATTGAGCAACGTTCAACGCGAGCAAATGCGGTTGATTTTTTTTTCGGACCTTGGCGGTAATCACCAGCTGGCGGACGAATGTGATGAAAAAATTGTCAAGCGTCCGTCCGGGCCAAAAATATCTGAAAACGATCTATTCCCCTGAACAAGAACGCGATAGACAAAAAAGCCGTCAATGATCACAGTCAAGCCGGCAATTATTTCGAGCTCCGAACGCATCATTTTTCATTTAAAGTAAAAAAAAAAAAAAACCGAAAATACCGGCAGTTTTTTCATTCTTAATAGGCGGGTTTATCTTTCCATTTTGGTCAGCGGCCACCATTGAAAGTGGTCTTTAGACAACAGTTCATGCGAAGAGGCCGGTCCCATTGTTCCGGCTTCATATTGATCGAGCGGAATCTTTCTTTCGTTCCAGGCCTTAATGATCGAGTCGACGAACGACCAGGAGAAAGCGACCTCGTCCCAGCGGGTAAAATTGGTGGAGTCTCCTTTAATGCAATCCTGGAGCAAGCGTTCATAAGCGGTTGCACTGTTATCGGCTTGGGTGTTGCAATTATTGCAAAAAAATCCATGGTGATCGGCATGGTGTCTCCGGAATCACTAAATTTTTTGGCATTGATTTTAAGCGAAACGCCTTCATCCGGCTGAACATGAATAACAAGAAGATTAGGGCTGATGTCACTGAAGTAGACGTAAGGATTTTTCGGTACATCCTTAAATTGAATAACAATTTCAGTCGACTTTGCCGTCATTCGTTTGCCGGTGCGGACGTAAAAAGGCACTCCGGCCCAGCGGTAATTGTCGATAAAGAGCCTGGCGGCGATGAACGTTTCTGTTTTGGAATCCTCCCGAATATTTTCTTCCTCGCGGTAGCCCTTGGCGATCGTTCCATCAGCCATCACACCCTGTGTATACTGAGCTCTGACAAGATGATCGGCAATCTCGTCCGCCGTCATTTGCCGGATGGATTTAAAGACTTTGACTTTCTCATCACGGATGTCTTCCGTTTCAAACCGGCTCGGCGGTTCCATTGCCGTTAGCGCAACCATTTGCAGGATATGGTTGTACCATATCCAAAAGGGCACCCGTGTGGTCGTAATAATTTGCCCGCTCACCGACTCCGAGCGTTTCGCTCAATGTCACTTGGATATTCGATATGTAGCGGTTGTTCCAGATTGATTCAAAGATCGGGTTGGCAAAACGAATCACTTGAATATTTTGCACCATTTCTTTGCCGAGATAATGATCGATTCGAAAAATTTCTTTTTCTTGAAAGACTTTCAGGATATCCTCATTTAATTTGGTTGCTGATAACAGATCATGGCCAAAAGGTTTTTCGATAATCAGGCGCTTCCACCCATTGCCGGCTGTTAATCCTATTTTTTGTAAATTTTGCGTGGCCATAGCAAAAAAAAAAAAAACGCGCGGAGCGAGAGAGAGATAAAAAAAATCCGGTTTCCGTCCAGCTGAAAATCGGCATTGATTTTGTCGCTTAGCGTTTTCAGTGAGACAAAATCCTCCGGTTTACCGACATCCAGCGGGTTGTAATAAAACCGGCTTAAAAAAAACACTTATCGGTGTCGGTTGAAACGTGATTTTGTAATGATTCTTGTACTAATTCACGATAGGATTCGCGGCTATGTTCGCGTCTTGCCATGCCGATGACCGCAAATCGCAGCTTTTTTTTGTATAAATGATAGAGGGCGGGATAGAGTTTTCGCCGGGCCAGATCCCCGGTGGCGCCAAATAAAAAAGAAGAGTGTAGGTTGATAATTCTTTTCAAACATGTTTATTTAGCCTCATTTCTGATTTAGTGAATCATCTATTCATCAGGATGTCTGCGTTCATCCCCAAAAGTGATCGATTATCTGATATTTTTATGAGTTTTGATCATGACGGACTGCTAAATGTATTTATACATATTATTTTAGCAGAAAAAAAGGCAACTATATTATAAGGAAGCCTGTTCAACAGGACAGTTGAGCCAGTATAATTGTGTAAAAAGGGTTATCTGAATATGAGAAAATGTTAGACCGGGTTTCTGTTTTTCTGGAGGGGGCTGGCCAGCCCCTCCAGAAAAACAGCAGGATTTTATTTACTCGTCTCTTTCATTTTTTTTTTTTAGAAAATGAGCCAGAGCCCGTCATCTTAGTTAGAATAGAGTTAACCAAACCAATTCTAAAGGAGAGATTTCAGGATGACTCAATTACAGATTACTCTAGATGAGCAACTTTTGCATCAATTATTTCTTGGTAATTCTAAAGAATCGGGCATGAATATCCTTTTGGAGACGATTTTAAATCAAGTTTTAAAAGCACAGGCCGGCGAGCAGGTGAGCGCCGAAAAGTACGAACGCAGTGAGGCACGGACGGACTACCGTAACGGCTCGTATCCCCGTCAACTCAAGACGCGCGTGGGTACTCTTTCACTCAATGTTCCCCGCCTGCGTAATGGCCATTTTTCTACTGATCTCTTTAAGCGTTACCAGCGCAGTGAGCAGGCGCTGGTTCTATCCCTAATGGAGATGGTTATTAACGGCGTCTCCACACGTCGCGTAAGTCAAAAATTGAAGAGCTTTGTGGCACAGACTTTTCGAAAACGACTGTATCGGATCTTTGCGGGCAGCTGGATCCAGTGGTTAAAGGCTGGAATAACCGTCCTTTGAGGGGCAACTATCCGTTCCTATTCGTTGATGCGGTTTATACGAAGGTACGAGAAAAAACGGGCGTGTCCGCTCCTGTGGCGTGCTGATCAGCTACGGTATCAACGACAAAGGATACCGAACGATTCTAGGTCTGAAAATCGATGACAGCGAAAGCACCGACGCCTGGAAAAATTATTTTGACTGGCTGAAATCACGCGGTCTAAAAGGCGTTGACATGGTGATCAGCGATGACCACGGCGGTCTCGTGAGTGCGGTTCAAAAAGCGTTTCAAGGGGCTACTTGGCAGCGGTGTCAGGCTCACTTCCTGCGCAATGTCCATGATCGGTTGCCAAAAGCTCTCAAAAGCGAAGGAACCGAACAAGTGAAGGCGATTCTCTATGCGCCGAATCTGGAAGTCGCTAACCTTGCTTAATGCTTTTCTAAAGGATTATCAGGACAAAGCACCAAAAGTGACGGAGCTTGTGGAGGATGCCTTTGATGACGTGACGGCGGTGCTTCCTCTACCAGAACCCTATCGACGTCGCCTCCGGACAACTAACGGGATGGAACGGCTCAATGAGGAATTTCGCCGTCGGGAACGGGTTATCCGTATTTTCCCTAACCGCCAATCTGTGATTCGTCTGATGGGCTCTGTTCTTATGGAGAAGGACGAAAAAAAATGGATAGAAGGACGCCACTATCTGAAAATGGAAGACTATTTTGAATGGAGGGCCAAACAGCCAAAATCACCTGATCGTTCGAGTAACGTAACAACTCTTTATCCAGGATAATCACTCTATCTTAGCTAAGGTGAATTTACACATAAAAAAAAAAACTTGACCAACAGGACGATGGTCATAAACTTTGCGGCATTTTCAAATATACCATGAATGGCGGCTATTTTGAAACTGTTTCTTACTTTTCATGTAAATTAATGATCTTTTTCTTATTATCACTTTGTATGACGAGTTCCAGATGCAAAGTTTCCGTTTTTAAGTTTTTTTTGATCCATATTTATCCTTTTTCATCAGGCCAAATCAATCGCTGCGAGCGATTAGAGGGTATTGTTCGATTGCATTTCATCGCTTTACATGATAAGGTTGTTTTGTGTCCTTTATGTGTCTATGGATGGATAACGTTTGCTTCGGAACAAAGATCAAATTGCAGGCTTGATGTTTGTAGGCATTTTCCGTCCATCACGGGGGATGCCTAATCATTTGAGATAAAAATCTCAGAAAGAATAAAGGAGATTATACTAATTAATGAAATTTTCTGAACTGGCTATTAGTGATGCAATAAAAAAAGCAACAGACAGGATGGGGTTTGAGGAAATGACGCCCATCCAAGAAAAAGCGATTCCGCTTGCCATGAGCGGTGTCGATTTAATTGGCCAAGCCCAGACGGGAACAGGGAAGACAGCTGCTTCGGTATTCCGCTGATTGAAGCGGCTGATCCGGCCAATCGCAATATCCAAAGCATTATCATTACACCAACACGGGAACTGGCGATTCAAATTGCCGAGGAACTGAATGCGCTCGGCCGCTTCAAGAGGGTGACGACGCTGCCCGTTTATGGCGGACAAGATATTCAAAAACAAATCAGGGAGTTAAAGAAACGCCCGAGCATTATTTCGGCGACACCGGGGCGGCTGTTAGATCACATTAAACGCAGAACGATCCGCTTGGATCATATTCAGACCGTTGTGCTCGATGAAGCGGATGAAATGCTGAACATGGGATTCATCGATGATATTCGCGCCGTGCTTGAGCAGACGCCATCGGAAAGACAGACACTGCTGTTTTCCGCAACGATGCCGAAACCGATCCGTCTTCTTGCGGAACAATTTATGAGAGATCCGAAACGGGTGCAAATTGCGGCGAAAACATTGACGGTCTCCCGCATTGAGCAAAGCTTTGTTCAGTAAGGGAAGCGGAAAAATTTGAAGTGCTGGCCCGGTTTCTTGACATCCATTCACCTGAACGGGCAATCGTTTTCGGCCGAACCAAGCGCCGGGTGGATGAACTGACTCGTGCTTTGCAAAAAAGAGGATTTCACGCAGAAGGCATCCACGGCGATCTGACTCAGGCGAAACGGGATCAAGTGCTGCGGCGGTTCAAACATGACGAGGTTGAATTGCTGATAGCAACAGATGTTGCGGCAAGAGGACTTGATATTAGCAATGTGACTCATGTCTACAATTTCGATCTGCCGCAGGATCCGGAAAGCTATGTTCACCGTATTGGCCGGACGGGGCGTGCAGGGAAAAAAGGGATGGCATTGACTTTTATCACCCCGAGCGAAATGCCTCATCTTAAATCCATTGAAGCCATGACCAAGCAGCCGATGCAGCGCGTGAAGGCGCCAACGTATAAAGAGGCACTGCTGGGTCAGCAAAAAGTGGCCATTAAAACGATCAACGAACGCTGTCTAAAGGCAACTTCGATCATTACAAAGGGATGGCGGAAAATCTATTGGAAGAAAATGATGCGATCCAGCTGCTCGCTGCCGCGCTGAAAGTCATCACCAAAGAGCCAAGCACGATACCGGTCCGTCTGACGCATGAATCGCCGCTTATGGTCAAACGCGGCGACCGCAGAAGACCGCCGAAGGGCAAGGGCGGAAGAGGTCACAACCGCTCGTATGACCGCCGGCAAGGCAATCACACTCACAGTTACAATCGCAAGCATGCCCAACATTATTAAGGAACCCGGCACGTAAAAAAAGATTCTTGATAACGGAGCAGAACTTATCCTTTAACAAATGAAAGAAGCTGTTCCAAAAGGAAGATTGGCTCGCAGCTTTGTATTTGAAAAAATTAATATTAAAATATAGAAAGGCTGTTTCACGGTCAAATACGATCGAGGGCAGCCTTTTTCCTTTTTAAGGCACTGGGCTGAAAGTAAATAATGGAATAAACGAAAACGGAATCAGGTTGATTTTGAACCCGATGACTTGATTCATCAAGCTTTTCAAAAGAGATCGGTATCTGGGCATTTATCAGATTTATTGGAAAAATTAAAAGAAAATGAACACAAATGGTTGTAAGTTTCAGATAAATAGTGTAGAATGATGAAAAGTGCAAAGGGGGCAGTAAAGATGAACAATGATCAATCTTTCCAACAAAATACGAAGGCGCTGGTTCTGTATAAGGAACAACAAGCGAAGGTCTCAGTTGTCGAAATGTATGCCCAAATGATCCTTGATGAATTAGAATTTAACCAAAAGGTGAAACAATTGCAAGCCGCAATTGATGAAAGCCTTGATTCCCGGGATGAAGCACGATTCATTCATGAAACTGACTGAAGAATATCGGAAGCTCTTGCGTTAATCGTCACTTGTCTTATCATTCTTATTTCGAATACAAACTGAATAGATATAAAAAAAAGCAGATCCTATTTTAAAGTGGGATCTGCTTTTGGGATGTTTGCAAAAAGGAGAGGGCCATGCCCCCCTTTTTTTAGATGACTCTTTTTCAAGCTTTATTTTGTTTTTGGCCCAAAATGTCTTTAATCAGCCAACAGATCGGTCAAATCTTGCCGAGCATTTTCAAGCTGGGCAATCATCGGCTGATGGTCGGCCTGAAGCATCTTGATCGTGTAATCGGCAGCCTGATCGGCCTGTTTTTTGAATGCTTCTGTCAACCGGCCTGATTCGCTGTAAAACAGCGGCAGATAGTGCGACTTGGTACACTCGCTGTTTTTTTCGATCAAGTCCGTCAGATACGGTTCCAATCGTTCCTGCAGGTCATCCCGCATCAGCTTCTTGCCGTCTTTTTCAAAAAACTGTTTTGGATTTTTATAAAACTTGAACGCAGCCGTGAGCGGCTTGAGATCGATGTCCTTCAGATGCTCAGGAAGAGCAGGGTGGCCGAATGCCGGTTCGCCGGCAGCGATGCCTGCGCTTCCGCTAAGTTCAGCTGTGATGCTCTCACATTTCTCAAAAAGCCTTGATAATTCTTTCTTCAGCAGCGCTTCGACTCGCAGAAAAGCGGCACGGCATTCTTGATCCAGATCAAATGACAGAAACTCCATGCAATCTTTCAATCCCTGATAGAGGATTTCTTTATTTGAACGGGTTTGTTCGAAAAAGAGTGCAGGATTGAAAAACTGCGAAAATTCGTCGATATATCTTTGAACCAGGCGCTTTTTAATGTAGAAGAACCATTCGTCAATATGTTGATCAATTTCCGGCGCTCTTTTCTCGATCGGCAGTTCCTTTAAATCTTGGCCAATTTCTTTTTTTAGTCGTGTAAGAGCCTGAATCCGGTTTTCTTTTGCATCGCCCTCCAGCTGCAGATCGTCCAGCCAGCGCTGCATCTGCTGCTCCGACTGCCGAATCGTTTTCAATCCGGACTGGGCAACTTGCATCAGCAGTTCTTGTTCGGCGTATTCATTCCACTCATGAATGAACGGTCCATGCCGCTGGCATCCGAAAGGGTGCCGCCGTTTTGCCGTTCCAGCAAAGCATGTTTGCTCGATACGCCGAACAGCTTCGGATGGCGGATACCGAACGTCAGCAGCTGCGCTTTCACGTAGGCGGTGACATCCTTTCTTTCCTGTTCGGTTTGTGCTAAGTCGATCGCATTGATCACAAAGAACATTTTATCCAGCGAGAAAGTATCTTTCACTCGCCCCAGTTGAATCAGAAACTCGCGATCCGAACGTGAAAAAGCATGATTAAAATAGGTCAGAAAAAGGATGGGATCCGCATCCGCATTTTTAATGTAATGAAAGGCGACCTCCGTATGGCGGGCGTGAATCGAACTTGCTCCGGGAGTATCGACAAGAACATTCCCTTGTTTCGTGAACGGACAATCATAGTACATCGTCACACTCTCGATCAAGCAGGCGATTTTCTCATTGGCAACCATTTTATGGGATTCGGCCAGCGACATTTCTAATGTAGCGCCCCATTCATTTTGAAATGCTCGATCGCATGAGCCAAGGTATGGAGCAGTGAGACATGCTGATGCCCCTTCGTATCCGAACGTTTGGACTCTAGTTGAGGCAGAAGCGGCTTCAGTTCACTCAAAACAGCGATCTGTTTGTCAAAAAGAGCGAGCGACTGGTTGATTTCATCAAGCAATGTCTGTTCGCTTTTCATGTGGACAACCGTCGAGCGGTTCGGGTGTTCAGCTGTAGACTGGCGAATGTGGTTGATCACGGCAGTCGTTGGATTAGGCGAGACAGGCAGAATGGCTTCGCCTAACAGCGCATTGGCAAACGATGATTTTCCGGCGCTGAAAGCTCCGAACAGGGCGATGGTGAATGTCTTGTGCTTGACGCGTTCAGCAGTCTGAACTAAGTAATCCGCGGCATCTTGGAAACCGTCTATTGGGCGCAAAATTTCTGCCGCTTGCGACAGTTGCTGATCCCAATCGGCTTCCGCAGGTTTGTCAGACTTCGGCGTTTTTTCTTTTTTTGGACGGCTGTCCTGAACACGCTCTTTTTCAAGTGATTCCTCTTGTTCACGAGCCTTTGGCAACAAATACTTTTGCCGATACTCATCAATTGTCAGTACCTGCTTGCTGCTTTCTTTTTCCTCAATTTCTTTTGCCAGAGACTGAACTGCTTCAGCTGCACCAGAGACCGGCTGCTTGCCGGCAAAAATATCATCAAGCTGCTTATAAGCCGATTCCAGAGCCAATTTTTCGACCATGATCGCTTGCAGAGTCTGATAACGTTCATTTTCTTCCGCAAACTGTTTTCTCAGGGGAGCGGCTCTCTCGTCACTGCGCTCACATAACAGATTTTCCAGCCCGCCGATGATATCCATCGCTTGTGTTCTCATTTTTCGTTTTGTCTTATCGGCAACATCATCGGTGTAATGCAGCATATAGGCGCCGTTTGTATCAATGTTGGCAGAAAGCGGTTCAGTGGTGATTTTCTGCAGCCCGTCAACCGACAGTTCATACAGGGGGCCGAGATCGGATTCGCTGATCACTTTTGCCTGCCGCGAGGCGCGGACAATCGTGTCTTTGACCGCCCATTCCATCGTCTGTACCTGTTTCTGAAACTTCTCTAAATAGACATCCAGGCGCCTTTTGCGTTCCTCTTCTGTTTTTCTTTTGCTGGCAAAGAAACCGATTTTAAAATGGGGATCGAGGGAGGCAACGTAAGATTTGGCCGCCTCACGAACATCGAACGGCATCAAAATGGCTGATTGGATCGCTTTTACGATGTCTTCGGATGTTTGCCGAAGCCATGATTGTTTTAGCCCATCGAGACTGGCGATGTCGGCCTGCAAAGCCTTACGTTCTTCATCCAAATGCCGCAATGTCTCGTCATCCGGAGCGCTGTCAATTCTTTTTTCCTTAAGGGACTGTTCGAATTGATTTTTTTTAAAAAAGTTCGATGCTGTTCGGCAAGCGCCTGCAGACCCTGCAGCAGATCCTCGTGATCTGCCGCTTTGCCTTCCATCATCTCGTCAAGAAAAGCAAGAAAGGTTTGAAAATCATTGTTAGGCACATTCTCGCTGACGAGTGAAAGATAAAAGATTTTTTGCGGATACAGCTGCCAATCGCTCAAAGCGCTTTCAACATGAGCTTTAAAAGAAGCAAACGAGCCTTCTTTTTCATTATGCTTATCGATTTGATTCACAATGAGATAAAATGGTTTGCCCAGCTTGGCCAATGTTTTTAAAAAGTTGAAATTAACGTCCGATAAAACGTGATTGTAGTCGGTCACATAAAAAAAAAACGCGCATCGGCTAAGTGCAGCGCTTCATTCGTCGACTGGTGGTGGCGTTCATCGGTCGAATCGACGCCAGGCGTGTCAAACAGCTCGACACCTTGCGGAAATGAGCCGCCGACCTGGAGATCGATCCTTCTGATATAATCCGAATCCTTCAATAAATCATGAAGCTTTTCCATTGGATAGTGTTCCGGAAGCACGACGGTTTCGCCGGCGCGTGTTTCCAACTGCATAGAAGGTGCGCCGCCTTTGATCCGGACAAGGTTGCCGCTTGTCGGGATCGGGCTGGAAGGCAGCAGTTGGCTGCGCATGATTTTGTTCAGCAGACTGGATTTTCCGGCCGAAAAATGGCCGCAGAAGGCGAGCATGACATTTTTGTCGATCGTTAGTTTTTTGTACCAAGCCCGCAGTTTGTCTGCATTTTGGTCATCGCCGTGCTGCTTGAACGACTGGTACAGCAAAGCCATCTTTGCCGTCCAATCGGTTGCCTTTTTACTTTTCAACTGTGTCATGGTTGATTTACCATCCTTTTCATTTTCATCTCTAAAAAGTGCAATTAATTAACACAAGGCTGAACTTTCCGTGTCCAGCGAGAGAACCCTTTTACCTTAGTCCTCCCGCAACAGGGAAGTCCGCACTCAGAACGGCCGAAGTTTTTTTATTTTTCACTCGGCAGTTTTTCGGAAACGGCAGATCTGGAAAGACTTTTCCGCCTTGATCGGGTTCGGGTTCGTCTGCGCCGCGAGCCGGCCGGCCACTCGGCCAGTGCCATGCCGGCGAGGATCAGCGCGCAGCCGGCCATCTCGGCCGCTCCGAGTGCAACGTGTTGAACAACGACTGATGTCAAGGCAGCAAAAACCGGTTCCATGATATAAATAATGCCGACATGAGTCGGTGGCGTATATTTCTGCAGCGCGGTCTGCAGGAGAAAAGCACAGGCCGTCGCCGCCAATGCCATAAATAGACAGACAAGAAGAACGGACGGCTCGGTCAGCGTCTGAAAATCAAATAAGCGCCGGTATCCGTCGAAAACAAGTCCGCAAAAAAAGCTAAGTATGGCGCACACGGACAGCTGAACAATCGTTAGCGAAAGGCTGGCAAAATGTTCCGTCACTTTGGCAGTGAAGATGATGTGCAGAGCAAAAGCCAAAGCACAGGCGATAACAATTGTGTCACCTCGATTGATCGAAAAGGCGCCTTTCGTCGTCAAAAAGAATAAACCGCCGGTAGCCGCCATGACACCGATAACGGCCGTAGCCGGCGGCCGCCTTTTTAACAAAAGAGCGGACAAAATCGGTACGAGAACAACACTTAAGCCGGTAATAAAAGCGGCGTTTGATGCTGATGTATATAAAAGGCCAATGGTTTGGCAGGCATAGCCGACAAACAAAAAGAACCCGAGCAGCGAGCCGGCGAGAATGAGGCTGAGAAAACGGCGGCCCGTTCGGCCCGGTCCAGCGGCTGATAAGGACTTGCCTTGCTTAATTTGGCGGCTCCTGTTTTTCGTCCATAATTGCCAAAAAAATAGGGCGAGAGCAGCGAGCAAAAACCGCCATGCGTTGAACGTCAAAGGAGGCAGCTTATCCAGCACGTCTTGAACGATGATGAATGTTGCTCCCCAGACGAAAGTGATGCCGAGCAAAGCCCCGTCTGCAAAAAGCGATTTTTTTATTGACAAGTGAATCACCTGCTTTAAGAAGGATGATTTTTTTGCAGGAAAATCGCTTTTTAGCTAATTCATCTGCATTGTGATTTTGTTTATCAGAAATCCATTTCAGAAAAAAGAGATCAAAATGATCGATTAAAACCAAGGCTTTCTGGAGATAATGATCGTAGGTTTGATTCTTCACATAACGTTTTTCAACCGCCTGCTCAACAAGCTGGGAATCGGTGCGGAAAGAGACCTGCAGATACCGTTTTTCAAGGCAATATGTCAAAGCGTGAAGAAAAGCGGCAAACTCAGCTTCATGATTGGTCAAGATGCCGAGCGGAAAGGATTCTCTTTCTTCTTTTCCACCCCCGTGGTTAATGTACAATCCTCCGCCGGAGAGCCCCGGGTTGCCGCTTGCGGCACCGTCAAAGAAAACATCAATCAGAAAAAACCTCCCCCCTTATCTGCTCATTCCTCTCTATAGAATACAACAAAAGCATGGTTAAAAAAAAGCACCAGGCCGATATTTCCAGAAGATTATTTTGCCAGCCTTTATTTGTAACTCGGCAGAAGACTCCAACTTCAGCATCGCTAAGTTGCAGATGAATGCCAGCTGACGGTTGCCATCCTGTTAATGTCATCGTATAATAAGAACAAACGTTCCAAGAAAAAATGAATAAGAATAATAAAAGTCTGGAATTGTCAATTTCATATTAAATAGGTGATAACATGACGAGTCAAACAAAAACAGTAAAATCGGATATTGAAATTGCACAGGAAGCAACCCTGGTTCCGATTCAAACGATCGCCGAACGGCTTGGCCTCAAAGAGGAAGATTGGGAGCCATACGGACATTACAAGGCGAAAGTAAAGGTTGATGTTTTAAAAAAGCTGAATAAAAAGACGGATGGAAAGGTCATTCTTGTGACGGCGATCAATCCAACGCCGGCGGGAGAAGGAAGGAAAGTCGACGGTGACGGTCGGCCTTGGACAGGCCTTGAATCGCATTGGAGAAAAAAGCGGTGATTGCCTTGAGAGAGCCGTCACTTGGGCCGAGCATGGGCATTAAAGGAGGCGCGGCGGGCGGCGGTTATTCTCAGGTTGTGCCGATGGAAGACATTAACTTGCATTTTACGGGCGATTTTCATGCCATTACCGCGGCGAATAACGCGCTGGCATCGCTGATTGACAACCATATCTTTCAGGGAAATGCGTTGAACATTGATCCGCGGCAAATTGTTTGGAAACGGGCGCTCGATTTGAACGATCGCGCGCTGCGCCATGTTGTCATTGGGCTGGGCGGAAAATTCGGCGGTGTGCCGAGAGAAGACGGGTTTGATATTACCGTTGCTTCCGAAATCATGGCGATCCTTTGTCTGGCTGAGGGTTTGGACGATTTGAAAGCCCGGCTCAGCCGGATTGTCGTGGCTTATAATTATGATGGCGAGCCGGTGACGGTCAAAGATTTGGAAGTCGAAGGAGCGCTCACTTTATTGCTTAAAGACGCGATCCATCCCAATCTCGTTCAGACGCTTGAAAACACGCCGGCGTTCGTCCACGGCGGTCCGTTCGCCAATATTGCCCACGGTTGCAACAGTGTGCTGGCGACAAAAATGGCGGCTAAACTCGGCGATTATGTGGTGACGGAAGCCGGTTTCGGTGCCGATCTCGGTGCTGAAAAATTTCTTGACATTAAAACCAGGGCCGGCCACATCAGGCCGAGTGCGGTCGTCATTGTTGCCACCATAAGAGCGCTGAAAATGCACGGCGGCTTATCCAAAGACGATTTGAAAACGGAAAATCTCGATGCATTGGCGCGTGGAATGGAAAATTTGGCCCGCCATATTGAGACGATTCAGGAGTTTGGCCTGCCGTACGTTGTGGCGATCAACCATTTTATTGCCGATACGGATAAAGAGGTGCAGCTTGTAAAAGATTGGTGCACGGCAAACGGTCATCCGGCCGCTTTGACCACTGTCTGGGAAAATGGCGGTGCCGGCGGCGAGGAACTGGCTCACAAAGTGATCGATGCGATCAACACATCCGCCAATCATTTCAAGCCGCTATACGACTTAGATGATGACCATTGAAGATAAGTTGAACGCGGTGGTTAGAAAAGTCTACGGCGGCAAAGACGTCGAATTTTCAAATAAAGCGCTGAAGCAGCTTGCCGAGTTCAAGAAGTATGGATGGAATAAACTTCCGGTGTGCATCGCGAAAACACAATATTCGCTTTCGGATGATCCGAAAAAACTAGGGCGCCCGAAAGACTTTACCATCCATGTCCGCGAGCTGAAGGCATCGGTTGGCGCCGGTTTTATCGTGGCGCTGACCGGCAATATCATGACGATGCCGGGCCTGCCTAAGCATCCGGCGGCGCTCAATATGGATGTCGGACCGGACGGCAAGGCTAAAGGACTGTTCTAAGTTTAAAAAAAAGGCGCTCTACGGGCTAAATCGCCGCGGAGCGCCGTTATTTTTTGAGAGAGATTATCCGCCGGTGACCAGCTTTGATGCGATAAAGCTTGAAAAGCAAAGGTCTCGATGATATGATGAACATACGAATGAACGATTGTTCCTAAAAAAACTCGGAATGGAGGGTAGGTATGAAAAAAATCGTATTCATCAAATAGAAAATCAATCAGATTTCAGCTTTAAATCGCAATTAATTCATGCACAAGTCGAAGACGAAGAATTGGTGCGTAAAAATCATCAGCGGCTGATCGATACAGCAACAGCCCTTTTTGGAAAAGAAGGGTATAATAACACAACGATAAGACAAATTGTCAAGCATTCTGGGATAGGAATCGGTTCGATCTATCAATATGTGAAAAATAAAGAAGAAATCCTGGTCCTTATTTTAGAGTATATTTTAAAACAATATGAATATAAATTAAATCAAGCCATTAAAGACAATGATTCCGCACTAAAAAAAATGCAGACCGGAATTGACACGTATTACCGAATTATCGATAAAGAGCATGAAAAAATTATTTTAGCCTATTCATCAACCAATGCACTTTCAGACCCATACCGAGCATATATAAAAGAATTGGAATTAAAGACAAATCATATTTGAAGAAATCCTTATTGAAGGAATAGAAAATGGACAGTTTCATTCTGTTAACATTCCGATTATAGCTTATGACATTATTATGTTTGGACACATGTGGGCACTTAAAAGTTGGTATTTCCGTCCGTTGATGTCAATTGATGAATATATTGAACAACAAACCAACCATATTGAAAAACTAGTTTTAAAAAAATTGGAATAGATGCTTCCCACAACCAAGACCAAAATTCGATTGAATAAAATAAAAACATTGCACATTCTGATAATTCATGTTATTATCAACTAAACGAATGAACGATTGTTCGTTTAACAAAATAAGTTTTGATTTTTCTACATGATAAGTGCGACTAGGGCTCAGTCTGCGCCTAAAGGCTCGGCTTTACAAGGTTTTTTTTAAGGAGGATCGAAATGAAGCATTTAACAGTTAAAGACAACGAAGGAATGGCAGAGGTTATTCTTCAAAGAGCGCCTGTTAATGCCCTTAACGAAGAGATGGTTGCAGAACTTTATGAAGTTCTGCGGCACATTGAAGCAGAAAAAGATATTCGAGCCGTTATCATTCGCAGCGGGCTATCATGCTTTGTTGCTGGTGCAGACATTAAGATGATGGAAGATCTGCAAAGAAATCAAGAGACAGGACGAATGCTCGGTTATTTAAAAAAATTACAAGAGACATTGAACATCCTGGAGAATCTCTCTAAACCAACAATAGCCTATATTAATGGGCATGCAATGGGAGGAGGGTTGGAATTAGCTCTGGCTTGCGATTTTAGAATGATGGTATCGGAGAAAGCGAGAATTGGATTGCCTGAAATTAAATTAGGGATGACCCCCGGTGCAGGAGGAACGCATCGATTAACCCGCATCATAGGTGAAACGAAGACCAAAGAACTTATCTATTTTGGCCGATCTTTAACAGCCGAAGAAGCTTATCAAATTGGCATCATTTCTAAAGTGGTCCATCCTGATCAAGGTTTGGCTGTTGTTTTTGAAATGGCCCATCAATTGGCTGAACAAGCACCCATTGCTTTGTCTGGAATAAAACGCTGTATTCAAGCAACAGGACAAAGTGCGTTAGCAGCAGGACTCGAAATGGATATGGTGGAAACGGCAAAGGTTTTTACAAGTGAAGATGCAAAAATTGGCTTTCAAGCTTTTTTAGAAAAACGTTCACCCGTATTCAAAGGTGTTTAATTTTTACACATTTTACGAACGATTGTTCATTCGTAAAACAGAAGGAGGAGAAGAAATGAGTCAGGTAGCCATGGTTACTGGTGCAGGTCAAGGAATAGGGAAAGCAATTGCTAAAGAATTATTTTCAAAAGGATATACAATTGCCGCTTGCGATATCAATCTTGACACAGGTGAAAAAACGGCCAAAGAATTAAACGCAGAAAGAGAAGGCAATAAATTTTTTGAAGTGGATGTAACAAGACTTGAGTCTCTTCAAAATGTGGTTGAAGAAATAGAAGGGAGTTTAGGTGAAATCAAAGTGTTGGTGAATACAGTAGGCTGGGATATTATTGAGCCATTTATGAATAACACGGTTGATTATTGGGAAAAAGTCATTAATTTGAACTTCAAATCAGCCGTTTATGGGTGCAAAGCCGTTCTTCCTAAAATGATGGAAAGAAAGGATGGACGAATCATAAATATCGGCAGCGATGCAGGACGTGTCGGGAGTTTAGGTGAAACCGTCTATGCGGGTACAAAAGGCGGAGTGATTGCTTTTTCAAAATCATTGGCCAGAGAAATGGCAAGGTACAAAATTTCTGTTAATGCTGTGTGTCCGGGACCAACGGATACGCCATTATTCCGCTCACAGCCTTCTAATAATAAAGATGCCTTGATCCGTGCTATTCCTTTAAGACGCTTGGCAGAGCCAGAAGATATCGCCTATGCCGCCGCCGGCTTTTTTTGCAGATAAAAGGGCTGATTATATAACCGGGCAAGCGCTGAGTGTCAGCGGCGGATTAACAATGGCAGATTAATAGAATGTAAGGGCTTACAATTCCAATGATAGGGGGATATTAAAATGTGTGCAAACGCAACTTTTGAAAAAGAGATGTTGCAAGTAGTGAAAAGGATTACAAAAGAACAAATTGCTCCGCGGGCAGCTGAAGTCGATCGCACGGACGAATTTCCGCATGATTTAGTTCGCGTATTAGGTGAAAATGGACTCCTTACAATGTCTCTGCCAGAGGAATATGGCGGGATTCAGGCAAACTCGGCGTTGCTTTCGCGAGTGATCGAAGAAGTGAGCAGTGGATTAACCATGATGGGGACAACGATGTTATCGACTCATACTGTGATTAGAATGGTGTCCATGATGGGAAATGATGCGCAAAAAGAGACATTTTATAAAAACCTGACAAGTGGGCATAAACTGTGTGCTATTTGTTTGACAGAACCGCATGCCGGCTCGGATGCGCGTGCACTAAGTACAGCTGCTAAGAAAAATCCGGGTGGCGGCTATACATTAAACGGAACGAAGATTTTTGTTACTTTGGCTCAAGTCGCTGAATATTACTTAGCATTTGCTAAGACGGGGCAAGATGAAATTTCGGCGTTTTTTAGTTCACAAAGACAGCCCAGGGCTCCGCTATGGGAAAATTGAAGAAAAGATGGGTCTCCATGGCAGTATGACCGGCGACATCATTTTAGAAGATTGCCAAGTAGGGGAAGAAGCCTTGATTGGGCAAATTGGAGAAGGCTGGCGAATTCTTGCTCAATTAGGTAACAGCATGCGTGCCTGGGGTGCAGCGTCTATCGCACTTGGTATTGCTCAAAGCGCATTAAATCATGCAGTCGCCTATTCGAAAGATCGTCATCAATTCGGAAAACGACTAGGTGATTTCCAGGCTTTGCGGTTTATGATGGCGGATATGGCGATGCAATTGGAAGCCGCTCGCTGCTTGGTGCGCGAAACAAACCGCAGAGTTGATATCGAGTCGCCAAATGTCTCTTATCCGACGATGTCGATGGTATCTATGTCTAAATGTTTTGCAACGGATATGGCAATGAAAGTGACAACAGATGCGGTACAGATTTTTGGCGGCTACGGCTACATGAAAGAGTGCCCGGTTGAACGATTGATGAGAGACGCGAAAGTGTTCCAAATCTTAGACGGTAGTAACCAAGTTCAAAGAATGATCATCGGCAGTAATTTGTTAAAAGCGTAAAAAGGAGGGAAGTTAATTTGTCAAAAGTCATGAACTTAGGCTTTTGTGTTAAAGAAGTGATTAAACCCAATATCTCCCTCCATTTCAGTTTCACACATAATCGTCCGATGGCATTCGTTTGGGAAATGATTCGGCAATTTAAAGGGACGAAACTGAACTTAGATGTCGTCGGCACAGGAATGCTTGAATATGCCATTGCACTTACATGGGCCGGGCACGTGAAAAAGATGGAGGGTGCTTTTTTCGGCGAGACTTATCCTGCTCCGCGACCGACTAAATTACTGACAACATTGGCTCGTGAAGAGAAACTTTGAAGAGTATTGGACGAATTTAACCATCCCTGAACGATTTATGGCTGCAGCCAATGGCTGGGATTTTGCTCCGACATGTTCTTTGAGAGGCAGTACGCTTTTGGAAGATCATTTGAAATCCGGGAAAGCATTATTGTTCAGAGATCCTGTCAGTAATAAAGAAATGATTTTCATTCGAAGCTTGCAGCCGGATGTGGCGATTATACATGGAAGTGTAGCGGATGCGGCGGGAAACACGGTGATTACACCACCATACGGAGAAGATCTTTGGGGCGTTCTTGCAGCCAAAAAAGTGGTCGTAATTGTAGAAAAGGTGGTCGATCAAGCAACAATCCGGACTCTTTCCCATTTAGTGAAAATTCCAAGTCATAAGGTGGACTATGTCGTTGAAGTGCCTTTTGGCGCTCATCCGTATGGAACGTCCCCTATCGGATACAGCAAGCAAGCGTACGGGGAGGATTACGAGTTTAGAAAAGAATTCAGTCAAGCGGTAAGAGATGAAGGGATATCGATACGTTCATGAAAAAGTGGCAATTAGATCAAAGCCATGAAGCGTTTCTGCAGCAATTAGGCCAAAAAAGACTGGATCAATTAAAAAGCAGCCTAACACAGCAGCCTGGTAAAAAAAGGATATTGAAAAAAAAGGCCACACAAACGGAAAAACTGATTGTCGCTGCAAGCCGCTATATTGCCGGGAAAATCAAAGCACAAAACATCGAAACTGTTTTAGCTGGTATTGGAGTCTCTCATTTAACAGCATGGCTTGTCTACAAACGTTTAAAAGAAGAAGACATAAGCATTCAACTGATGACAGAGACCGGATACTACGGTTATGAACCAGTGGAAGGTGACCCTTATATTTTTAATTTCGGCAATCTTTATACAAACAGCAAGCAAGCAAAGCAGTTTCGTAGAGATTTTGGGTCAATACGTTGGCGATGCAAGGCATCGCTGTTTGGCAATTTTATCGGCTGCTCAAATTGATCAATTCGGCAATTTTAATCTACAAAAATTCCTGAGAAAAATCTATTTCTGACCGGTTCTGGAGGTGCAAATGATATTGCTTCCGTTGCCGGTGATGTCGTGGGAATGATGAATGGAGACAGTCGGAAATTTGTCAACGAAGTGCCTTATATTACATCGCCTGGTGAGAAAGTGAGCACTATTTTTACAAATACAGCGGTATTGACACGGGAAAATGCAGATGAATCATTTGTTGTCAGTCAATGGATTCCAAATGATTTTCAATCTGATTTACATTATAAAACCGCTATTTCTGACCTTCTGCCATGGAAAATTGATGTTTGCAAGGAAGCAAAAGTAATGGATGAACCAACAGAACAAGAACTTGAATGGTTACGCGCATTCGATCCGCATCGCGAGTTTTTTTCCTGAATAAAGGGGTGGTGACAAACGAAGATAGAAGAAATCAAAAATATAACCGTTGTCGGCGCTGGTGTCATGGGTTCACAAATTGCAATGGTCTGTGCTTTAGCCGCTATTCAACGATTCTTCAAGATATCAATCAGAAAAGTTTGGAGAAAGCAATGGATGCCTTAAAAAAAACAAATGAATAACCGTGTAAAAAAAAAAAAGAAGATTAACGACTAAAGAGGTAGATATGGCGTTTAAAAAACTAACCGTGACATCCTCTTTGGAACTGGCATTGTGTGAGACAGACTTTGTCATTGAAGCGATAGTAGAAAAGCTGGAAGCGAAAAGAAAACTATTCGCTGAAATGGATCAACTGGCAGCGGAGCACGTTATTTTTACAACAAACAGTTCAACAATTGTCAGTTCAAAACTGGCAAGTGTCACAGCACGCGGCGACCGAATCTGCAATATGCACTTTAGCAATCCTGCACTTGTCATGGAATTGGTGGAAGTGGTGAAAAGTGAATACACTTCGAATGAAACGGCGGAAGTGACAAGTGAATTGGCAAAACGTCTTCATAAAGTTCCGATCAAACTTAACAAAGAAATCTCTGGGTTTGTGATGAATCGAATTCTTGCGAGCATGATGGATGAAGCCATTGAGCTTTATGAAAAAGGGATTGCTTCATTTGAAGACATTGACTTAGCTTGTACAAAAGGTTTGAACCATCCTTTAGGTCCCTTTAGTTTAATAGATTTGACAGGTCTTGATGTCCATGCAAATGTTCGAATGCAGCGCCAGCAAGAAACAGGAGACCCCCGAGAAGGGCCTTCTAAAACGGTATTAGACAAAATACAAAAAGGGGAATTAGGAAGGAAAACAGGGCGAGGTTTTTATTCTTACACATAAAGGAGGGAGGGTGGAAATGAGTCATCGAGAAGCTGTTATTGTAGAAGCTGTGCGGTTACCGGTAGGCCGACGGAATGGCGTGTATAGTGACACAAGATCGGAATATATGTTAAGCGCTGTCTTAAAAGAAGTGGTCAAACGTGCAGGAGTCGACGGAAATTTAATTGAAGATATTATTGTAGGCTGTGTCACACAAACCCGGGAACAAGGAATAATATTGCGCGCACGGCGGCATTGATGGCAGGTATTCCGAAAGAAGTGCCCGCATTTATGATCAATCGTAAATGCGGTTCTTCTCAGCAAGCGGTTCACTTGGCGGCACAAGCTATTCTTGCTGGTGATGCAGATATTATCATAGCGGCTGGCGTCGAAAATATGAGCCGGCACCCGATGGGCATCGATCGCGTCGAAAGTCCGGCTGAATTACATGATCGATATGACATAATCCCTCAAGGAAACGCTGCGGAAAAAATTGCCGAGAAATGGCATCTTTCACGCAAAGAGTGTGATGAATTTGCTTTACACAGCCACAGACTGGCTGAACGAGCACGAAAGAACGGAGAGTTCAAACGAGAAGTCGTACCTTTTGAGATAACTAGAAATGGAGAACGAATCATTGTAACAGAAGATGAAGGCATACGACCGGAAACTTCCATTGAAAAATTAAGCGCGTTAAAAACGGTTTTTGCTGAAAGTGGGGTTGTAACGCCGGAAACGCAAGCCAAATCAGTGATGGGGCAGCAGCTATACTGGTGATGTCGAACAGCAAAGCACAAGAATTAGGGATGAAACCGCGGGCAAGAATTATCGGAAGAGATGCGATCGGGTCAGATCCTACCCTAATGCTAACAGGGATTATTCCGTTAACGAAACGAATTTTACAAAAGGTGCATTTAAAAGTAGATGATATCGATACTTTTGAATGTAATGAAGCGTTTTCCTCTGTTGTGCTCGCGTGGTTAAAAGAGGTAAATCCCGATTTTCACAAAGTGAACCCGCGAGGCGGAGCTATTGCTCTGGGCCATCCAACGGGTGCAAGCGGAGCTCGTATCATGACGACTCTCCTCCATGAATTGGAAGACAATAAGAAACGTTACGGTTTACAGGTGATGTGTTGTGCAGGCGGTATGGCGACAGCCACAATCATTGAAACCTTGTAAAATAAATCGGTTTAAAAACAGAAGCAGGTGATGTCATGACAGATAAATGATTTAAGCGGAAAAGTAGCTGTTGTGACTGGCGGAAGTAAAGGAATAGGTTATCAAATTGTCAAAGAATACGCGGAAGCTGGAGCCAATGTAGTTATTGCAAGCAGGAATATGAATAAATGTGAAGAAATGGCCCATGAAATCTCAGCAATAGGAGTAAAAGCTTTACCTGTTAAATGCAATGTAGGGAACCTGGAAGACATTAATACGATGTTTTCAATTGTAAAAAAAGAATTTAATAAGCTTGATATTCTAGTGAACAATGCGGGTGTCTATCAAACAAAGCCTGATATTAAAGTGACGGAAAACGACTGGGATGCTATATTTGACATCAATCTCAAAGGGCTGTTCTTTTGTGCGCAGAATGCAGCAAAATTGATGCATGAACATAACGGCGGAAGAATCATCAATATGGCTTCGGCTACCGGGGTGAAACCTCTTAAGCGAATGTCTCCCTACACGACGAGTAAGGCGGCAGTCATTCATCTCACACACACGTTCATTGGCATGGCATCTGAATGGGCGAGATACAATATTCAAGTGAATAGTATTGCGCCGGGAATCATTCATACAGATATCAATTCGGATGAACTTGGAAACAAAGAATTAGCTGCCAAAACATTAAAACGGATTCCTCTCCGACGTTATGGGACACCGGCTGATATATCATCAATGGCTTTATATTTAGCCTCGGATGCTGCCAGCTACGTCACGGGTCAAACGTTTTATGTGGATGGCGGTTTTCTAGCTGAGTAGTTTTTTTTTTCCTTTAAGGTATAAATTTCAACGAAAAAAAGTATAAGTAAACTTGGGCTCTAGTGCTATTTGGGGAAAATGAAGAAGGGGAGGGGAAGCATGTTACCTGGAACCGTAATAAATGAAGAACGTAAACGACTCTATTATGAGAAAGGATACTGGTCTACTCGTACCGTTTATGATTGCTTTCTGGAATCAGTGAAGAAGTATCCGGATTCGATTGCCTTTGTCGATCGTGACAACAAATATCTATGCTATGAGAAGTTACACAGGCAAGTGTTAAAGGTTTCTATTAACCTGCAGCATCAGCTGGATATAAAAAAAAAGGCGACTTTGTCTCCGTGCAGTTACCGAATTGGACGGAAACGGTCATTATTTATTTAGCGTGTACAAGAATTGGAGCGATCTATAATCCCATTCCAGCGACCGCTCGCTATCAAGAAGTCAAATATATTTTAACGTTATGCGAGTCAAAAGTCTTTTTTGTTCCTGAATCGTTTAGAAACTTTAACTATATAGCCATGACAGAAGCAATGGAAAATGAAATAGAATTGCCGAATGTTGTGATCGTAAAAGGTCATAAGGCGTATCAATCATTTATACCATATGAAGCGCTTTTGTCAGAAAAACATAGTGAAAGTGAAGAACTTCCCGAATCTGTTAATGCAGATGATCCGCTGGTTGTATTATTTACATCCGGTACTGAATCCAATCCAAAAGGGGTGGTGCATACCCATAATACGGTACTTTACGGCACATACCATGGGGAGAACTTTAGGTGTCACACATGAAGATGCAGTGATTATGCCTTCCCCTATTTCTCATGCAAGTGGATATCTTCAAGGGGTAAACTTACCTTTGACAGTTGGAGCAAAAAGTGTTTTAGTTGAACATTTTACAGCACAAGAAACTTTAGAGTTGATCGGTACAGAAAAATGCAGCTTTTCGATGGGCGCTACGCCGTTTTTACACGATATTATTGAAGAAATTTTAAAAAAATGAAGGGAAATATGATTTATCTCATTTTTTTATTTTTCCTTTGCGGAGGGGCACCTATTCCTCGGCATCTTGTGACGAAAGCGAAAAAAAAACTAGATTTTAAAGTGTTGGCTGTATTTGGTTCAAGTGAAAGTCCTCCGCATACAGTCAGCAGGCTCGAAAGATTCCGAAGAATGGATTGTCGGTTATGATGGTAAACCGCTGCCAAATGTTGAAGTGAAAATAGTGGATCAAAATAATGGTACATTGGCGCAGGAGAGATTGGGGAAGAGGTTTCCCGGGGGCCGAATGTATTTATAGGATACTATAAACATCCTGAGTTGACAGAACAATATTTGGATAGAGATGGCTGGTATTATAGTGGCGATCTTTGCGTGTTGTATCCGAATCAGTATATAAAAGTTGTGGGTCGTAAAAAAGACATTATCATTCGCGGCGGGCAAAATATTAGCCCATCTGAAGTGGAAGATATTCTGTATCAACATCCGAAAGTTCGGCACATAGCGATCATTGGGATTCCGGATGAACGAATGGGTGAAAGAGCATTGGCAGTCGTCGTTCCTAATAAAGGGGAGGTTTTTACCTTTGAGGAGATGATTGACTATTTAGCGAGACGAAATATCGCAAAATATAAATATCCGGAAAAACTGGAATTGCTAGATGAATTACCCACAACGCCTTCAGGTAAGATTCAAAAGTTCAGGCTGCGTGAACACTTTATGAGAAAACGGTAATAATGAACGGACGGACGTTCGTTCATAAAACAGAGGAGGAGAACGATTATGAATTTGACAGATATTTTATATGAAAAAAAAAAGAAGGCATGGCAAAGATAACAATCAATAGACCTAGGGTATATAATGCGTTTCGTCCACAAACAGTTCAAGAATTGATTGGGGCCTTTCGAGATGCTTGGGATGACAATAAAATTGGTGTTGTTGTTTTGACTGGGGCAGGAGACAAAGCCTTCTGTACAGGAGGCGATCAAAAAGAACGTGCAGCAGGCGGCTATGATGGAAAGCCGGGAGGATTAACCGGTGGAATGGGACTGGAAATGGAAACCCTTCATACAACAATACGTAGTATCCCCAAACCAGTCATCGCAGCCGTTAATGGGTATGCAATCGGCGGAGGACATGTCCTTCATGTGCTATGTGACTTAACAATTGCCTCAGAGACGGCTAAATTCGGGCAATCCGGTCCGAAAGTCGGCAGCTATGATGCGGGCTATGGATCAGCTTATCTTGCGAGAGAATTGTCGGGGAAAAGAAAGCTAGGGAAATCTGGTATTTATGTCTTCAATATACGGCACAAGAGGCACAGCAAATGGGCCTGGTCAATAAAGTTGTGCCGGATAATCAATTAATGGAAGCGACAGAAGAATGGTGCCGGGAGATTCTAAAGAAAAGCCCAACAGCTCTTAAAATGTTGAAATATTCTTTCAACGCGGATAGCGCCAACATCTCTGGTATCAATCAAATGGCCTTGGGCAGTCTAGCGATGTTCTACGGCACAGATGAAGCATTGGAGGGAAAAAATGCCTTTGTTGAAAAACGTCCTGTTAATTTTAGTCGCTATAGATAAAGTGAAACTTCAATCAGTGGGGGGGTTCTTCCATTTCCCACTGAAGAAGGCCGCCGAAACTTGCTGTGGGACTGAAGATTGGAGATAGCGAGAGCACTCTCTGGCAGGATTAATCCAGGCGGTCGAAGGGTTATCAGTCAGTTGATAATCTGATATAACCATCATCATACGTTTTTGGGGGACATCTCTCGTGTAAGCAGGATTACACGAGAGATGTCCATTTTCCTTTCTTAAAAATCATTGCCAGATATGATGTTCTACG
This sequence comes from Terrilactibacillus sp. S3-3, assembly GCA_030437565.1. Classification (GTDB taxonomy): domain Bacteria; phylum Bacillota; class Bacilli; order Bacillales; family Sporolactobacillaceae; genus S3-3. Next base: position 1,947,497 of record CP129291.1, on the reverse strand, counting down.
GACATTTTATCTGGCAATGATTGGACCGGCAATACCGTCAACTTTTGGTCATAATCAAATGATAATGACACTATGCCGTCAAGTACCATGTGGACTTAATAAAGGAGAATCCTGAACGCTATTCACAAGGTTTTTGACACTATCGATTTTATTACAAACTTACATCCGTACAACAACCGTTCCACCGCCGCTACCCTGAATGCACTTCGTATCTTCTTGACTTTGCATCGATTGCAGCAATTGATTATTTTTTGGTTGATTAATTGATTAAGCTTATCCAACTGATTCCTAAGATTGCTCATCAGTTGAATCATATATTGCATTTCCGAAGATCCGCCCTGATACTGATTGGATCCGTATGACTCAAAGGGATACCTCTGACTACCTGCACCTTGACTAGAAATTGAATACCCCGGAAACGAACCAGATTCGGGTAGGCGGCCTGGCGATTGTACCACTTGTCTTGACCCTTGAGCGCTGGGATTGCCATGGCTCTGGGAGGCGCCCTGTTGGCCATTTCCTCTATAACTTTGGTTTTGATGGTAAGCGTTCAAACCGGTTTGATATGGATTGTAAGACATCCGTTTACCTCCCTTCATCATACACCCAGTTTATTCGGCTTTTTCATATTTGGGTACAGTCATCTAATAATTGATTAATTTGCCTATAAAAACCATCAAGGTAACTAAATAAATTTCCTTTTATTGGTGGGAGACTCCTTGCCAAATAACGTTAAAACTCGATGGCACAATTGAAAAATTTTGTGGAAGATAAAAAAAACGATTGTAAAGTATCGAAAAATAATGGGATACATGGTATAGTTATTTTTAATGACAAAAAATACGAGGGAGGTATAGGGCATGATTTATGCACCAGCAACTGAATGTGATGTTCCCGTTCTCCGATAATTTAACGAGAATATTCTCCGTTAAATTCGTAACTAAGCATTTATAAATTACGAAAACGGAGATAACAAATGAAAAAAAAAAGTTTTTTGGCGCTTTATTTTTAAGCATTGCCGCTAGTATATGGGGCGGTATGTTTGTCGTGGTAAAAGTAGTGGTAGAATTTATTCCGCCGATTGAATTGGTCTGGCTGCGTTACTTAACAGCTGTTGTCGTTTTATTTGCTATTGGATGTTGGCAACATGTAAATTGGCGTGTGAAACGAAAAGATTTGCCATTAATCATTTTAATTGGCTTGATCGGTAATGCTATATCTATTGTAACGCAAGAAACAGGCACATGGCTGGCTTCCGCCCAATTAGGATCCGTCATTACAGCTGCAACCCCAACATTTATGATTTTATTTGCTTGGTGGCTATTAAAAGAGCGTTTAACTTGGATTAAAATAAGTTCAGTTGCACTGGCCACTATTGGCGTATTCATGATTGTTGGTGTTCATGCGATCGCGATCGTATGGGGAAATTGCTTGGTGCAGTTTTTTTAATGATTGCGGCGCTAACATGGGCCTTAATGTCGGTCTTGATCAAATTAGTTCCTAGTGATTACTCAGCCATACAGGTGACAACCATAGCAACAGCAACTGCTTTGGTTTGTCTATCGCCAATTGTTTATATTCAACGTTCCACAGTGCATTGGCATTATCTGACGCAGCCAACAGTAATCTTTTGTCTTTTATATTTAGGTGTGATTTCAACGGCAGTAGCTTTTGTTATGTGGAACCGTGGTTTACAGTTAATGAATGCCGCCAGTTCCGGGTTATTTTTCGTGTTACAACCTTTAGTTGGGACGTTATTAGGCTGGTTAATTTTGGGCGAATCAATAGGCTTAGGTTTTTGGTTAGGAGTGTTCTTAATCTCAGCCAGCATCTGGATAAATATCAGATATTCAGATTGATATTTATTATCTGCCAGATTCTTCTTATGATTTTCAAAATCTAGCAAGCTATCGCTTTGTACACTGACTAAAAAGGATGGATGATTTTTATCCATCCTTTTTAGTCAGTTTCCTATAGGATGCTTAATCGTTTACCGTTTAGCCGCCAGGCCGAGACATGATATAATCAACCTTAGGAACATCATGTCGTGAAAAAAACTCCCTATCGGTCAGGACAGGGAGTTTTGACTTAGGGACGGCCGATATTGGGTGAACGGCTGATTCTAATCGATAGTGGCGGACCGGATCGTCATATATAGGGTTTCATGATGATCGGAAAAAAAAAAACAAGTTTGGGGGAGAGTACTTTGAAACTGACAAAAGAAGAAAAGGATATCTTGATTACCAAACTGCAAAGTTACTATTTTAATCTGTATAACAAAGAGCTTGGCCTGATCGGTGCGGAAAATTGGCTGTCCTTTTTCACTGAAGAATGCGCGCCGGTGATCTATAATCGCGCTTTGAAAGATGCCAAGTTTGTTGTTGAGCAGCAATTTGCCTCGATTCAGGAAGAGCTTGATGTGCTGCTGGAGCAGCGGAGAAATGGCCGGCGATGATCACAACTCCGTTAGGCGAGATAAAATGCACATTATTTAGTCGTGATAAAAGGTTGATTCAAGAAAGTCTTTCTTCTGTGTTCACAGAAGAAGAATGCGCTGCCCGCACTCCTGAGATGCATGTCGAGAAAAGATGGATGATTACGGTCAAGATAACAGCCCAAAAAAGTTTTACAAGTTTTTTATTAACTGTGAACTAAGTCCTCAATGCGGAATCGCGGATGATGACATGGAGAGTGATGAATTTTTCGTACAAAAATGCTGGTACAGCCAGCAAAATGTTAAATTAGTGATCGGCTGCTGGGATGACCATGCTTTGCCGTTTTTCTCTGATAAGATAAATATCCCCGAACGATTGACGGCCTATTTCGAAACCCATCACAGTGTGGAATGGGATAAAACCGGGATCACTGTTGAGTGGCCCGGTTTGGCGAAAGGGGAGACGATCAAATTTGTCTTTGCGGCAGCTTGGGTCACTTTAAATGACGACAAAAGTAATGATATTGAAACATGGTATGCCGCTGACCCGGACAATCTGCCGCCATGGGGTTAACTATCTGTCTATTCAATCGGATTCCGTCCATCTTTCTTTCGATTGTTGACAAATATCAAACTGTGATATTTGTCACAGTGAATGGAAATCTGCTATGATAGGAAATAGCGATTTTTTTTATTTACGGACCGGTTTCTAACCGATCAGCGATAATCTAGAAGGTGGTAGAATATGACTGAACAAAAAAAACCTTATCGTGTGCTGCTTTATTATAAATATACCAATATTGATGACCCGGAAGCGTTTGCCAAAGATCATTTGGCGTTCTGCAAAGGGCTGGGGCTAAAAGGGCGGATTCTCGTGGCAAAGGAAGGACTGAACGGCACGGTTTCCGGCACGGTTGAACAGACACAAATTTATATGGATACGCTGCACAGCGACCCGCGTTTCAGCGACATGGTCTTCAAAATCGATGAAGCGACGGGCACGCATTCAAAAAAATGTTCGTGCGGCCTCGTAAAGAGATTGTCTCTTTGAAATTGGCGGACGATATCGATCCGAATCAATTGACCGGAAAGCATTTGAAACCAAAAGAATTTTATCAGGCTTTGCAGGAAGAGGATGTCATCGTCATTGATGCCCGCAACGACTACGAGACGCAGATCGGCCATTTCAGAAACGCTATTTTGCCGGATGTGGAAGCGTTCCGCGATCTGCCTAAATGGATCGAACAAAATCTTGCCGGCAGCAAGGACAAGAAAGTCCTGACGTATTGCACAGGCGGCATTCGCTGCGAAAAATTCAGCGGCTATCTCGTGCGGGCCGGTTTTAAAGACGTCAGCCAGCTCGAAGGCGGCATCGCCCGTTATGGAAAAGACCCGGACGTGCAGGGCCGGCTGTATGACGGCAAATGTTACGTGTTTGATCAGAGGATTTCGGTTCCTGTCAACCGGACGGAAGAGGACGTGGTCATCGGTCATTGCCATCATTGCGGAAAAGAGACGGACCGGCTTGTCAACTGCGCCAATCCCGAATGCAACAAGCAATATATTTGCTGCGAGGAATGCGAGAAGAAGTATCACCGTTCCTGTTCAGCGGAATGCCGCGAGCATCCACGCAACCGCTATGAATTGGAATTAAAGCTGGAAGCGGAGGAAGCCGGACAGGTGGCAGGCCGTTAACTGTATCGCCGGTAAAAACAAGAAAATTTCGTGAGCAAAGGGAAAATTCCCTTTGCTTTTTTATTTAAAAAGGCATGGATTTTTTCATTCGTATGAGGATATGTTCAAATATCTGATAAGTCCTCTTTCTTCTTAACCGTCATCTTAGTCTTAAAAACATGGCCATTTGGGATACTTGTTTGAAATAATTGTATTCTAAGCAGGATTGGGTTCACTGACCTTGAAAATCTTTTATGGAGGAAAAATAGGTACAAGGAGGAGATAAATATGACGTCTTGGGATTATTTTTGGAATATAGCAAGTCCTATTATTGTGACTGTAGGCGTGATTGAAGTATTATTATCTGTATTCTTGTTTTGGAAAAGTCGTCCAGTTTTTATTATATTTTGTTCTGTGATCACATTTGTGATTTCATTTCTCGCCCTTATGTCAGTTGGTGTCTATATCTTTTTTATTGCCATTATACAATTAACGGGAGCTCTTTTCTTGATATTAAAAAAAAAAAAAAAAAATAAAGTTACTTGAATCCTGAATTATTCACAGCACGATATGTAATAGTTGCTTAACCTTGATTGGCCGTCGTTTTCCTGGATTTCTTTTTTCACCTATTAGGTGAAAAAAGAAATGAAAAAGGGGCCCATTTTTTGTATGATAAAGTTATCCAAACCAAACATACAAAGGGGGCTCCTCATATGACTAGTTTAAATAAAAAAAAGCGTTTCAATTCAATAAAAAAGTAAAAGTTGATTTCTCAGGCGGTGCGCTTTCCTCTGATTCAGGCTTACTTCTGTACCGGGGGAATTTGATGAAAAGACAGGCTTCAGTCAGTTGGTTCAGGACAGGCTCAAAGTCAAAGACCCTGTTTCTCATACCGTTCACTCCAACGTAGAGGTGGTCATTCAGAAAATCTACCAGCACCTGGCTGGCTACCACACGGACGACCAGGCTGACGAACTGCGTACAGAGCCGGTATTTACGACGGTCACTGGAAAAGGACAGCTGGCTTCCCAGCCGACCCTTTCCCGGTTCAACCAACGAGTGGATGCCGAAACCGTTGAATCGCTTGAAACCATTAATCAGGCTTATCTGGATCATCTTTTTGCGTTGCGCCCAAGTACGCAAATGGTGCTCGACGTGGATTCGGCGAATTTCGAAACAGCTGGCAAACAGGAAGGAGCTGCCTTCAATGCCCATTATCAGGACAACGGCTTTCATCCTCTCTTCTTATTTGATTCGCTGACCGGCTACTGTCTGAAAGCGGCATTGCGCCCGGGAAATGTCTATACTTCACGAGAGGCGTTGCCGACTTTATGCGGCCGGTGCTGGAACACTACCGGTCGCTCATCCCCGGACAGGATCTGGTACTCCGCGGGGACAGCGGATTCACCGTCCCCGGTTTATACAAACTGTGCGAGGAGAAGGACGTTTTTTATGCCATCCGTCTGAAGGCGAACCGCAAGCTGGATGAAAAAGCACAGAAGCAGGTCGAAGAACGTCAGAAAAAGCAGGCCATGCCGGTCGGGGCCCGGGCCGTATTTTACACGGAATTTTCGTACCGGGCCGCTTCCTGGGATCGTGCCCGGCGGGTGGTCGCAAAACTGGAGCGGCCGGAAGACGAACTGTTTTTCCAACCCACCTTTATCGTGACGAACATGACCCTTTCGGCTAAAAGAGTCGTCAAATTCTATCAGAACCGAGGCACGATGGAAAACCTGATCAAAGAAGGCAAAAACGGGTTTGCCTTTGACCAGTTGAGCAGTCACCGTTTTGAAGCGAACGCAGCCAAGCTGCAGATTCGGGTTTAGCCAATAACATTCAGGCTGGTTTCCGTCTGCTTTGTCTGCCAAAGTCTTTGAAGAAAAAAGTGTGGCGAATGGATACCGTGCGTTTCCGGTTGATCAAGATCGCTGGGAGACAGGTTCACTCCGGCCGTTATCTGATTTTTCGACTCTGCAGCCACTGCCTTTATCAGAAAGCATTTTGGCAGACGCTCACTAATATCAAGCGGTTGCCGACACCGGCGTAACGCTCATTCAAAAATCTGTTCAAATAGAACAACTCATTTGAGACAAACAGGATCAGTCTGCCTATAGAACGAAAAAAAAGCGTTCGGATCACACTGAAAGGATCAAAAAATGATCTTGATGACCGAAGAGCCGATCAGTGCCTCCATTTTGAATGTCGGCGAATCAAAAAAAGTGAGATTTTCAGAGAAATCACCACTCAAAAACTTGGAGAATGACGCTTTATGAATAATTCAGGTTGAATATATTGAAAAAGTTTGTACTTAAAAACCAAAAATTAAACACAGAGAGAAAATATAAACTATTTTTTCTCTCTGGTAATTTTTTTTTGTATACAGTTCCCTTTCTTATAAAGGTTATGAAGAAGACCTCATCCTTAAATTTTCTAAGATCGTTAGTTACCTTGTGTATGGCATCATGTAAAACGTCTATATATTGAGTTTTGAACTTCAAGTTAGATATTGACAATATTCAAGTCAGCTCAAGAGCCATTCTTAGGAATGGCAGGAGCATACAGGCTTGTATTTTAATTCCATAACCAACTTGACACCTTTAAAGGAACACATATTCTTATTATATGATCGGAAAATCAAAATAAGTGTTTGGATAAGGTTCGTGTTTCAGTGTGTAATGCCACCACTCGCAATCGTATGAAATAAAACCGCAGGCCTCCATGATATAAACAAAGGTATTGACGGTTTCTCGCTTCGACTTGCGTGATTCCTTTTACTCCATGATGTGAGACTGAATCCATCAAATCAAAGTCGCCCATTGGAACAAGTGTACCGGTAGCTAAATGATAAAGCGTTAAGTCAATTGCGGTCATGGATCGTCATCGGTGGAATGCTTAAACTGTAGAACGGGTGGCTTAAACTGTAGAACGTGGGTCTTAAACTGTAGAACGGGTGGCTTAAACTGTAGAACGGGTGGCTTAAACTGTAGAACGGGTGGCTTAAACTGTAGAACGTGGGTCTTAAACTGTAGAACGGGTGGCTTAAACTGTAGAACGTGGGGCTTAAACTGTAGAACGGGGGCTTAAACTGTAGAACGAGGGGCTTAAACTGTAGAACGAGGGGCTTAAACTGTAGAACGAGGGGCTTAAACTGTAGAACGAGGGGCTTAAACTGTAGAACGGGGGCTTAAACTGTAGAACGGGTGGCTTAAACTGTAGAACGGGTGGCTTAAACTGTAGAACGGGTGGCTTAAACTGTAGAACGGGTGGCTTAAACTGTAGAACGTGGGTCTTAAACTGTAGAACGTGGGTCTTATGTGTAGAACGTGGGTCTTAAACTGTAGAACGTGGGTCTTAAACTGTAGAAACGTGGGTCTTAAACTGTAGAACGTGGGTCTTAAACTGTAGAACGAGGGGCTTAAACTGTAGAACGAGGGTCTTAAACTGTAGAACGGGTGGCTTAAACTGTAGAACGAGGGGCTTAAACTGTAGAACGGGTGGCTTAAACTGTAGAACGAGGGTCTTAAACTGTAGAACGAGGGTCTTAAACTGTAGAACGAGGGTCTTAAACTGTAGAACGGGTGGCTTAAACTGTAGAACGGGAGGCTTAAACTGTAGAACGTGAGGCTTAAACTGTAGAACGAGGGTCTTAAACTGTAGAATGAGGGTCTTAAACTGTAGAACGAGGGGCTTAAACTGTAGAACAGGGGGCTTAAACTGCAGAACGTCCCTATTTCCAGAGACAAAGTCCGTTCACTCATTCTATGATAAAATCATTCAATAATAAGGTACCTGTCATGGTCATCGAGCAGTGCTAGGCAATCCAGCATTTTTGCAATCAATTCCTTCGTGGCGAGTACTCCCTCAATGGCATCCTCTACTGAGGTAATCATATACTCCACTGGAATGCCTTTCTCCATGCAGTTTTCAAGCGAAATGTTGTTCTTATTTGCCAACTTTTCTAAATATTTTTCTCAGTTCCTGGAGTGGTAGTAGGCTTTATAAACCTTCTTGGTCACTGAAATCCGTTCTTTGTTAACTATCAGGTATATTTATTACCCGATGTGCTATTAATTCTTATGTTTTCAAAAAGAAAGAACTTTGCTAAATTTATCTCAAACCTAAGGTTAAAAAATCTGAGCCAAAATAGAAAAAGTATGGATTTACTTAGAAATTTAATGTGAATCGAAAAACAAAAATTCTGTTAATCTTGTTTATCCTCTAGTCCTAATGCTGGCTGCGGAAGGGAATTGGCGAACCCAGGAATTATGAAGTGGAAATCCTGTTCAAAAATTTCAAAAAGCAAAATTGTTCCCCAATAAAACACGTTAAACGAATTAATCTCCTTGACGACAGTCTTGAAGTTTGGTCAGCCGGTGCCACCTGGCAAACGTTGTCCCACCATTTTTCTTTCCAAATTATGCTACAATGAAACTATTACGAGCTGGTTGGAAAAGAAAGGGGATGAGTATTGTGTTTAATATGAATGAAACGTTTATTAAAACGGCAAGGCAGCGGGAACTGTATGAATTGCCAGCTGGTCATGCCAAAGCCTTTGCACCCAAGGCCGCTCACTATGATCGAACCGGCGATTTTCCGTTTGACAATTTTGAGGCGCTGAAAGCTTCCGGTTACACCGCACTGACACTGCCCGCTGAGAAGGGCGGAAAAGATATATCATTATATGAATTTGCGCTTGTTCAAGAGACGCTGGCACAGGGGGACGGAGCGACAACGCTGGGGATTGGCTGGCATCTTGGTATTATGATGGATTTGGCTGCCCGCCGCGAGTGGAAGGAAGCAACCTTCGCCAAACTATGCGATCAAGTGGTCAAAGATAAAGTCTTGATCAATCGCGCGGCAACCGAACCGCAGACCGGCAGTCCGATCAGGGGCGGCAAGCCGCAGACCGAAGCGGTTCGTACGGACAACGGCTGGCTGCTGAACGGCCGCAAGACGTTTACAACGCTGGCGCCGATTGCCGACTACTTTATTGTTTCGGCCTCGATCAAAGGGAGCGATGATATTGGCGGGTTCCTGGTCCACCGCAAAACCCCGGGCGTCCGCTTTAAGAAAACATGGGACACGCTTGGAATGAGAGCGACGCGCAGTGATGATTTGATTTTGGATAGCGTCGAATTGCCTGAAGAGGCTTATGTTGAGCGGATCGGCTGGCAGGACAAAGACCATACACCGCCGGGCTGGCTCATTCACATTCCCGCCTGCTATCTTGGCATCGCGCTGGCCTGCCGAAGGGACGCGATCGATTTTGCGGAAAAATATATGCCGAACAGTCTCGATCGATCGGCCGATTGCTGAACTGCCTCACGTCCAGCAAAAAATGGGCGAGATCGATTTTGAGTTGATGAAAGCCCGCTATTTGATGTACGGGGTGGCCGAACAATGGGACGAGAATGCCGACAGACGTAAAGATTTGGGCGCCGATCTCCAAGCCGTAAAATATGCGGCTACTCATGCAGCGATGAAAGTCGTCGATATTGCCATGCGCATCGTCGGCGGGACAAGCATCTTTCGTTCAAATCCTTTTGAACGGTATTATCGCGATGTTCGCGCCGGCATCCACAATCCGCCGAGCGATGACGCCGCGCTGGAAACGATTGGGAAACGGGTATTTTCAAAAGAATGAAGATCCGCTAATGTGCCGGCTGGATGTTCCAACGATTGCTTTCCCCCGCTGTGTTCGTTTTCATTGACCCGGCACTGCTCATCCTGTAAAATGGTTGGGCTGCCTAAATAAGGGACGGATCAAGATGTAACGGGGAGGGGGGAGTGCATGGATGGAGCAAATAAAGTGATGGTGATGTCCGGTCTGATGATCGGCACTTTTCTGACCGCGATTGAGGGAACGATTGTGAGTACGGCGATGCCGAAAATTGTCAGCGCATTGCATGGGATACAAATGATGGACTGGGTGTTTGCCATCTTTTTGCTGGCTTCGGCTGTGACTGTTCCGCTTTTTGGAAAGCTATCCGATCTGTTTGGGCGCAAACGGATTTTTAATGTCGGAGCTTCGTTCTTTTTAGTTGGATCCGTGCTGTGCGGGTTAGCGCAGTCAATGGAAGAACTGATTGTGTTCCGCGGCATTCAAGGTATTGGCGCCGGCGCCGTGATGACGGTCAGCACAACGATTATCGGCGATGTCTTTCCAATGGAAAAAAGGGCAAAAATGTTTGGCCTCATCGGGATGATTTGGGGGATTGCCGGCATTTTCGGACCGCTTGTCGGCGGCTTTTTTGTCGATCAGCTGTCTTGGCATTGGATCTTCTTCATCAACGTTCCGTTTGGGAATTGGCCGTTTTCATGGTCAGCTTGGCGCTTAGGGAGCGGTCAGACCGTACAAGACAGACGATCGATTATTGGGGGGCATTGAGTTTTGCCGTCAGCATGGTGGCCCTCCTCTACGGCCTTCAAAAAGCGGGGGAGGAGAATGATTGGCTCTCTCCGATCGTGCTGCTCGCTTTTACTGTTTTCGTTATTTTTATTGTTATCTTTTTTATCATTGAACGGAGAGCCGCAGAGCCGATGATCCCGCTCAATTTATTCAACAATCCTGCCCTGATGCTGGCCAACGGTTTGGCGCTGATTGCAAGCAGCGTTTTGATTGGGCTGAATGTGTACATGCCGATGTGGCTGCAGGCATTGCTTGGCTTCAGCGCAACGGGTTCAGGATTTGTGCTGACGCCGATGTCCATTACCTGGATGGCCGGCTCCTTTCTTTGCGGCCATCTGCTGCAAAAAATCAAGGTGAGGGGCACCGGATTAGTCGGCAGCGGCTTGCTGGCGATCTCTGCGGACTGTGGTTATCGTCTCTCAGCCTATCAAGTTCCCATCTTAGTTTCTATCTGCTAACAGCGGTGCTTGGACTCAGTTTTGGATTGATCATCACTTCGACAACAGTCTGCGTACAAGCGGCTGTCGGCTTTCAGATGCGCGGTGCGGCAACGGCGTCCAATCAGTTTTTCCGTAATTTAGGGCAGACGCTCGGCGCGGCGGTGTTCGGCACCTATTTTAATGCTAAAGTGAGCGGCGAGATAATCGGCTACAGGGCAGCGGGAGAAAAAAGTGTCCACCCAGCAGCTGAACGCCTTAATCCACCCTCAAGGCGCTTCAGATTTGCCGCAGACGGCCGTCAATCTGTTGAAACAAGTGCTGGCATCCGGCATTCATCACGTTTTTTTCCTGCTGTTTTTACTCTCACTAACCGGCGTTGTCACGGCTTTTTTTCTGCCGGGCCGCGGTATAGGGGAATTAAAGAGCAAGATGCCCCGGACCTAGGGCCGGGGTCAAAGCGCAGCTGCCGCCGATTGGCATTTAAATCTCAAATTGTGATGTACCGGCAACTATCCGAATCGTCTCCGGCATACGCTCTGCCGCGGCATGACTCGTCAGCGCCACGTAGTCCGGGCGCGTGGCATTTGGCATTAGATAAGCCGGAATGGTTGCGCCGATTCGCCGGTTTTTGTTCAATTCCTCAATCATCTCCGCTGCCTGCAGAATGCCGAGTCCATGCCCATAGTAAAGCTGTCCGGGAAGCTGGATGGCGTTTTCCCCCTGCCACTGCGGTGTTTGCGGGCTGACCTCAGGATTCTTAAAATAGCGGATGTCGCCGGGGATACCTCTTTCCACCTGATCATCCACCGTCAGCGGAAAGAAGGGATGATGATGCCAGTCCCATAAATACAGATGGTGATAAATATAATCGAAAGTATTTGTTGAAATCGTTGCCATCATCGCTTTATAAAGCACAATCATCATGGCCGTCGCACATTCAAACGCATAGTACTAGTACTCGCCATGTACAAAAATATCACGAATAGCTTCACTTGGGCGGACGTCCGGCCTAAGTTCGAAGCCGCCGTCATTTGTCAGTGACCAGTACATACCATTGCATTCGGAGTGGTAAAAAGTAGCAAAGCTGACTTGGCTGCGAGCGAGATCATAAGCCGCCTGGATCGTTTCCTGCCTTAATTTCACTTCAAAAGAAAGTTGCTGAAAGCCGGGATAAAAGAATTGGTTGTAACCGTCCGTCAAACTTTGAACGATGGATGGGGCATAAGGACCAAGACCGGCTAGTTGTTGCGACGCTTCTGCTGTTAGTGGCTGTTGCTCTACGATGATCATTTAGCTGCCGCTCCTTTGCTCAAGAGGTATGGATGACAGCTGGCTATGAAACGACCTGCTGATCCATGTTTGCCAAGTGTCCGGATCAACGCGGCGCAATGCCGCTGAGTGAGTAAGTAGATAGATAGACCTGCTTTTGCAAGGGCAATTTGCTGAATGCAAGATAATGAATGATTTTTCGTCGGCAAGAAAGGATTGCATAGGGCGGCCGTCCCGGGGTGAGACGGATTTGCCAAGATACTTGGCGATGTAGTGAATGCGGTATGGCCGGCTGTACGGGAGAGCATCGTTTGTCTCTCCGGTATAAACAAGATAGTGCCCGTTTTTTTCAAACCAGCTTTCGAAGGCAAAAAAGGCCGATTGATCACTTAAAGCGTGCTTGACTTCAGGAATAAACGATAGAAGCTTTCGGGCGTAATCCCTTTCCACGGCGTTATCTGAGAGTAAATAATTGGAAATGTAAACGAGGGTTTTGGGCTCGGCCGTGTCGAAAAGAGCGGATAGAAGATAATGACGCTGCGATTTGCTTTTGTAGCGATAGAAGATCAGGTCGACAAATTCTTTCAGCCAGTCCTGCTTATAAGTCAGTATCATTTGCATGGCGGTATGGTCGATCACTTGGATATAGTCAATGGACAGAAAAGCTTTTGCCCCCGTATCGAGCACCCATAAAATGCCGTGACGACTAAGTCGTGCTGATTGACAAAAAATGGGTCGCTTTATCAATGCCTAAATCGGCTCCTTGAAGGACATTGTCGACATGCGAAAGGGCAATGCGATTGCGTTCGATCATGTCATCATATCCGCGGGAGGCAAAGTGCTCGCGCAAGGCAAAAAGGGTAGGAAATTCAAGAGCATCGTCGTTGATCAGCGACAGCGCTTTCTTTTGATCAGTTTGATACAACTTTTTCCAGTGAGATTGAAGTGTTTGAAGACCGTCATGTCGAAGTTGGTTGAGCAGATGGTGCGAGCGATCGTGTTGTGTCATGATCCATCCTCCAAACATTAAAGTCTCCTATAATCATATGTTTGGAATACTCGATCATGCAGGCTAATTGTTTAGAGGCTGGCGATTTTTTTCAGGGGAAGGAGCAGGACCGCCGCCGCTGCCTTTGCGTTCTGTAAGTGTTTGAAGAGGAAAGTTTAATCCGCCGCGTTTTATCCCGCATTAAACGGAGTAAGACCCCACCTCAAAGAAATAAAAAAATCTAGATTTCTAGGTGGGGGATAACTGCCCGTAAAAGCCCGATCTTAGGAACACAGACTAAAGGCGCCACATCCTGTGGCAACGTCTGTGTGACCCACTTCCTGTGGGCCGCAACTAACAATCAGTGGAGGATGAAAAAAACCCCCACTGATTGAAGTTTCACTTTATCTTCGAAAACGGGGCACCTTTGACTTAAAAAAGGGGAGGGAAGGAATAGAGGAAAAAAAAATGGTCCGCGCTGTGATAAACTGATACAATGGAAGATTTACGAGAGGTGATTTTTTTGAAGCAATATTTGGATTTGTGCCGGCGGGTGCTCGATGAGGGACATCGAAAATCGGATCGGACAGGAACGGGAACGCTCAGTGTATTCGGCCATCAAATGCGTTTTTCTTTAAAAGAGGGTTTTCCCCTTTTGACAACGAAAAAGCTGCACTATAAATCCATTATTTACGAATTGCTGTGGTTTCTTAAAGGGGATACGAACGTCAAATATTTGCAAGATCACGGCGTCCGGATCTGGAATGAATGGGCCGACGAAAACGGTGATCTCGGCCCGGTGTACGGGCATCAGTGGCGATCATGGCCGGGAAAAAACGGCCAAACGATCGATCAGATTGCCGGCGTTGTCGAGCAAATCAAACATAACCCGGATTCAAGACGGCTGATTGTGACGGCCTGGAATCCGGCTGATATTGACAGCATGGCTTTGCCGCCGTGCCACTGCTTATTTCAATTCTATGTCAATGACGGCAAGCTGTCCTGCCAGCTCTACCAGCGGAGCGCCGATATTTTTCTGGGCGTGCCGTTCAACATTGCTTCATACGCGCTGCTCACACACATGATCGCCCATGTGACCGGCCTGGAAGTCGGCGATTTTGTCCATACGTTCGGTGATGCACATATTTACCTGAATCATTTGGATCAAGTCAGAGAGCAGCTGCAGCGGGAGCCGCGGCCGCGCTGCCGACGTTGAAAATTGTTCGCGATGTGCCGTCTATTTTTGATTTTCAATACGAGGATTTTGTTATTGAGGGTTATCATCCTCATCCTCATATTAAAGGTCAGGTGTCGGTATGATTTCTTTTTTTTTTTGGCGATGGACAAAAATCGGCTGATCGGCAAAGATAATGATTTGCCCTGGCATCTTCCCGCCGATCTGAAATATTTCAAAAAAACGACAATGGGACACCCGATCGTGATGGGGCGAAGGACATTTGAATCGATCGGAAAACCGCTTCCCGGCAGAAAAAACATTGTGCTATCGCGTGACAGCGCTTTTCATCCGGAACATGTCGATGTCTGCCATTCCGTTGAAGCGCTGCTTGTAAGCGTTGACGCTCAGAATGGAGAGTGCTTCGTGATCGGTGGCGCGCAGATCTTCAAAGCGCTTTTTCCTTATGCCGATCGCCTGTATATCACGCGGATTGAAGCCGATTTTGAAGGAAATATTTACTTCGAAGGTTTTGCGAAAAAAAATGGCGGTTGATTTCGGAAAAAAGAGGGACGGTGGACGAAAAAAAAATCGTTATCCGCATGTTTTTACCGTCTATGAGAGAAAATCATAAAGGCGGCGCTCAGGATCGCTTCATCCGGAATGAGGGCGGGCCGTTCTCTGTTGAAAGTTCAACAGAAGACGGTCCTTTGCTGCGTACAAATATCTGAAGATTTAGTTAATTATAAGTGGTTTTGCTGCCGGTTAAACTGTAAATAAATCAAAAATGGATAAAGGATGGTTAAAACGGATGAACGACTCGACCTATGCAATGGGACCTGTGTGCATAAAAGCAAGGTCATGCGTGTCCGATATACGTTAAAATCCAACAGTGAAGAAGAAAAGGTGCGCAGCTATAGATGGCTGGAGGAGAAAAAAAGAGCGGCCATTCTTTAGACATTATCATTGGAGGAAGAACTATGTATATGCGACATTAGTGCGATCATCGGCTGTTCAAAGGCGGTCGTATAATCATTTGTGTCTATTGAAAAAAAATGGAAATGGCCAGAACACGTAAAGTCGGTAGATTTGTCTACTATAAGTGTTTCCAAACGTAAGTTGGTTACTTGTGGGAGTTTTACTTGATCCGTTAATTGTATTCTTATCAATATCTTTAGTAATAGCGGTATCACAGCATGTAAAGACTAGTAAATCGGCACAATCTGTTGCAATGATTCTAATTCTACCAATTATCGGATCTCTGATCTCACAAGCCAGTGGAGTTTTACTTTTTGGCATACAATTTGCTGTGCTCTTGGCTACCGTTTTAGCGGTTATAGATGTTGTACTCTTTCTATTCATTGCTAAGCGATTTAATCGGGAAGAGTATATCTTGAATATCTAAACTAGCAGCGTGGTTATTATCCAGATTGGGAGGGATTAAATTGAAATCTCTAGCTATTGTTAACACTTCATTAATTTCAAATAATGTCGCACATCTTCTATCCCCTGTGAGTATTGCTGGAAGCAAGTACAGTGTGGGTTGATTGATATACAGAAACCGCATTTCAATGCTGATCATGCGGCCAATCGAGACTTCGTCTTAGTAAAAGTAGATGCTTTTTCCTGCAATTACAGAGATAAAGCGATAATTTTAAAAGCAGCCTTAAGGATGTCTGGACAAGTCAAAATGAATGCCGCTCCAGTTTCTTTCTTTGGGTCCGACTTTGTCGGAACGGTGGTAGAAAAAGGGGACGGAGTGAAAGAATTTACAATTGGGGATCGTGTGATTCCTGACTGCGCGTACCCGAACCCTCCTGCTCCCGAAGTGGCTCCCGGCGTAGTAACCAACGAAGCATCAAAGGGGTGGTTGCGACTGCATAAGTCTAAATTAATTCGTATCCCTAGTTCCATGAGTAACACTGATGCCGCCGGTTTTACAATTGGAGCACAAACTTCTCACAGTATGATAAGACGAACCCAAGTTCATCCAGGGCAGCGAGCACTTGTTATTAGTGCACGTTCAAACACATCGCTCTTCTTAATCAAAGGTCTAGTTTCTTTAGGTATTGATACGTGGCTATTTCAACTTCGGATTGGTCAGATGTTCAGAAGGCCTTTATATCTCCTGCACGCCTCATAAGAATTGAGCGTGGAGCTAGCAGTTGGTCAAGGTACTCGAACCTCGGAAAGTTTGATGTGATTTTCGACCCATTTTACGATCTACATCTTTTGAATGCTGTTAAACAACTCAACATCGGCGGCCGGTATATCACATGTGGTTACAAAAATCAGCACAAGCAATTTATTGAAGACACTGACGATATCAACACAAAGAAAATTGATCGGGTCATGTTGACAGTAATGATTAACAATCTATCAATTATGGGCAATTGCATAGGCACGTCTAAAGATTTGCGTGATGAAGTCGCCACCTATAATTCAGAAAAAAAGCTGGTTCCAATTGACAGTATTTTTTCATCGCTAGAGGGATCCCAGTTTCTAGATAGGACATACAATAGCAGCAGTTATCGTTTTGGAAAAGTAGTATTATCTTACGTATAACTGTAGCAAGTTTAACAATTTCTCGGCAAAGTATCGTAAACAAGTATTTATCTGTTAACTTAGCGCCATTCCAACAGTTATATCCTATTTTCTGGATTTATTGTAGCTGCCCAAAACTAGGTGTCAGGTAACGCTACATACCGATCAGGAGTGGTAATAGTAATATAACGATTTTAATTTGAGGGATTTAATGTCACTATAAAGCGGGGAACGGTAGACGAAAAAAAAAAATTTATCCTCATACCTTCTTGGTATATGAAAGAAAAAAAGCTAACATGAGTTTGCTTTTTAAAGCCGCCCGAGAAAACTCGGCGGTTTTTTGCATATACAAGGAAGGGCCGGCTTAGAAATCAGATCAAGACTTTGGTCGTATGTGGTACATGGGACCACCGTTTTTTTGTGAAGACTCATTTTTGGAAGAAGCGGAAGAGGCTTTCTGCATTTTGTCCTTTTGTTTTTTTTTGAATTTTTCCAAAGTTACAGCATCAACCCCGTAATTCGCGCCAATGTTCAATCGTCCTTCAAGATGTTTGATTCCCAGAGCACCAAAGTTATTGTTATGTTCGATTTTATCGACAAATATTTTCTCGACATTTACCTTTTCAATAATGATGGGCGAGGGGGGAGGGCTTTGTTGGTTTTGTTCGGAAAGCTGTTGGAGCTCGCTTTCTAGCCGCAAAAGGTTTTCCTGTAATTTTTTCACGTCACAGTCATTTTTTATGTAGTGATTGAGTAGTTTTTTTTTTAAAAGCATGGAATTCCTCACAGTTCAATAGATCGTGTTATTTTTAGGATATGATTAAAGAGTGGAGATCATGTGTCCGGGGGGTGAAGTCGAATGAACAATAGAGGCGGTTAGTAACAACAAAAAGGCACTGATGTTCATGGAACTTTTGCCAAAGGTATCTGAAACGACCAAAGTTGAATGTTGGAGATGGTTAAACAGTGTTGAAGATGATTCTTCTCTCCATGACAGAATAATACAAAAATAGCTCAGGACAGCCGATTTCATTCCGTTTTGTGCCTTGAGCGAAGCGAAAGGAATGGCGATAAAAATGAAATTTTCCAGCACTGAGGTAAACATTGCCGGCATGCGAATCAACAGTATCGGCGAACATTGCTCGGTTACTTTTGCACAAAGTGAACAACGGTTGATATATTGTAAACTTAAAAGAACTGAAGGTTTCGGAGAAGAAAACGGTGATGCAAATCTTCATCATCATTCGGCTCATATGATTGATGATGAAGATTTTTGCGACATGTTTACTGCAGAAAAGACGGAAAATTAATCGATGGGGATTTGTTGCTCGGGGGCGCTGGTTCGGGGAATAAGAATTTCAAGAATACCGTTTCGAAAAGCAGCTTTGGCATTGTTTTCAAGAACGGCTTCTGGTAACCGAATGGTTCGCTCAAAAGAACCGGAGAGTCTTTCGGCTTGAATGGGGGTAGCGTTCCGATAAAAATTTTTCGTACGACTCCTTTGATGTTTAGCTGGTTGCCGGCAATAGTAAGTTGTACGTCATTTTTTTCAACACCCGGCAAATCAATAAGCACTACCCAATCATTTTTTCGTTCAAGGATATCAATGAACGGTAATTGGGTAGGGTTACCCAGCTCGGTTTCCGGTTGATTGTCAGTAGATGGCCCGCCCCTATTTTGGGGACCGCTCCTATTTGGGTCTCTCTGATCGAAGATATCTGACCAAAAATCTTGTCCTTGAAATTGCTGGACAGTATCGAGCCATTGTTTTAACTTCTCAAAATCCATCGGATCACTTGCCTCCTTTCAACCGAGACATAACCTGGAAACAGTGACATACAGTTACAAGAGGGGGGAGAAGAATGGATACACCTTCTGTTTCCATAAATATTTTTATTTTCAAGATTAATTCCTTTGAAAATGCTTCGGTCGTCAATATTGGTGAAAATTTCCTTTCGGATTGGCATAACTCTTCAAAGAAAAGCCAAGGATCGGGCAAAATTTCGGCGATGACAGTTGTTTTGCTACGCAAAGCATGGTGGATGATCGGGATCTGATGGACACAAATTCGTACAATTTTAAAAAGTTACCTTAGTCTGAGGAGGGAGAAACTTGAATTTTGCACCGATGCAGGTTAATTTGCTAGGGTTTAAAGTGAATACAATGGATCGTTCAGCCACTTTGAGCTTTGGGCCGATTCAACAATTGGATATTTTTCAGGCAAATAAAAGAAATCAAGGATTTGGCGAAGAAAACGGAGATCTTGTGGGAATTTACCTCCCTATCAGTTATGTGTTTGATCCGGACGGACTGGATTCTAATGCAGCCAAAGGAAGTGCAATATAGTACTGAACATTTAGAAGAAACTTTGTTCAGTATTCTATTTACCTGAGCTGTGAGTGATTTTGTTTAACAACAGCTATACAATTCAAGGTGGCTCCTGATAATCGACCAACTGAGAAAAATAATTGAGTGCTTGTTTTTGAGAAATCATTCTCGGAACAAGCCCTTTTTATGTTCATCTGCACCATGCCGGCAGATCAAACAAGAGTCGCCAATATTTACGCATTATCCTTGGAAGAAGAGCTGCGTACGCGACGTTTGTAATGGTGATGATCTCAAATCCGGGTCTTTTTAAGCTTCTCCAAGCGGCGAACTTGCACGCCTAAATTCCATTCTGCATAGATTATTAAAAAGCGCGCGAGGCGCTGACGGAGATGATGGAGATGATTGATTGCGTATAGTGTAAACCTGCTTTTCATTTATAGCGCGGTCGGATTGGTTATGGGATGGATGCTGACAATGGTACCGTTTCCAAGAAAAAATAAAAAGCATCGCGTTGCCGCATTAGCAGCGCTCCTTGTTTTTTGGCTGCCGCTGGCGTGTCTCACTTTGGCGATTGCACCGCTGATGACGATGGACTCATTCAGGGCTCATTTTTGAGGCCTTATTTTTTTGAATATTCGTTCATCCATTCCCTTGAACTCCTTATATCGTGTATAATCAAAGCAAATAAGAAAAAGGGGTGATAGTGTGATACTGCAAAAAAAAAAACGAGGCTTGATGTGCCTTTGATTGCGCAAATGCCGGAACTGCCGAGGGGCTGCGAAGTCACCAGCCTTGCTATGCTCTTAAACTATGCAGGCGCGGCGGTCGACAAAATGCGGCTGGCCGAGAAAATCAAGAAAAGCCATGTGCCTTATTATAAGATAAAAGGGAAAACACATTTTGGCGATCCGAACGGCGGTTTTGTCGGTTCAATGACCGGGTTTCAGGATCCCGGGCTCGGTGTTTATCACCGGCCGATTGCCGAACTGGCGCGTCATTATTTGGGTGAGCGAGTTGTCGACTTAACCGGGCAGACCTTCACCGTCATTGAGGAGAGCATCTGCAGCGGCAGGCCGGTATGGGTGATCAATAATGAATGGTTTAAGCGCTTGCCGAGTAAATATTTTCGGACATGGATCACCGAAAACGGGCCGCTTGATATTACATATAAAGAACACACTCGGTCTTGCTGACAGGCTATGATGATGAATTTGTTTACTTCAACGATCCGCTGCGGCCGGAGAAAGATCGAAAAGCTTTTAAAAGAAAATTTATCGAGGGCTGGCAGCAACTGGGCAGCCAGGCGGTGTCTTATCGATAAAAGAATCATGAAAAAAGGGGCTGCCATTTCGGCTGCAGCCTCTTTGTCGATTCAGCGATTGTCGATTTTTTTTTCCGGATACAGATCATGTTTGGCCAGTCTTTCAAAGGCGACGTCTTCCCAGCGGGTGCCTTTCTTCCCATAATTGACATAAGGATCAATGCTGATGCCGCCTCTTGGCGTAAATTTTCCCCAGACTTCGAGATATTTTGGATCCATCAGTTTGATCAAATCATCGGCGATTTTGTTCATGCAGTCTTCGTGAAAGTCGCCATGATTGCGAAAGCTGAATAAATACAACTTAAGCGATTTGCTTTCGACCATCCGCTCCCCCGGTACATAGCTGATATGAAGCGTGGCAAAATCGGGCTGATGGGTAATCGGGCAAAGACTTGTAAATTCAGGAAAATTGAATTTCACAAAGTAATCACGGTGGGTGTTGACATTTTTAAAAGATTCAAGCAAACTCGGGTCGTAATCAAAGATATATTTTGTACCTTTACTGCCAAGTTGTTTGAGATGGTCTTGCTTTCGATCCGTTTCCATCGCGGGTTCCTCCTATTTTCTATTAAATATCTTGCGCAGCGTTTTGCTTTCGGCCGGCTGCAGGGATCGCCGTGCTTTTTCCGCGGACCCAGTAGACGACGAGATAGACGAGCGGAGCGCCGATCAGTGCATACAAGAATTTAAGCATGTATTCCGACCCAATGGTGGTGAGAATCGTCGGCACGCTCAGCACGCCGAAAAAAGCGACAAACATGAACACACTAGAGTCGATGAGCTGGCTGATCGCTGTGCTCAAAATGCTGCGCAGCCATAGTTTTTTTTTTTCCTTTTGTCTTTTTTTGTTTGAGTGACAAAAAGGGTGACGTCCAGTGTTTGCGACACGAGATAACCTGAAAGCGAAGCAAAGACGATTCTAGGCATGGCGCCGAGAATAGCGGCATAGGCCGATTGCTCCCTCCAGCCGGGTGCCGGCGGCAAATGGATGACCGCCTGCATCAAGAGAATAAACAGCAGGTTGGCGGCAAGCCCGATCCAAACGATCCGCCGGGCAACGTGTTTTCCCCATACTTCAGCTGTGCTGTCTAGAATAAGAAAGGTTAAAGGATACATAATAATGCCGGAAGTCATTGAAAGGCTGCCGAGCGAAAACAGTTTCACGGCGCCGAGATTGGCGGCAATGAGGCATGTCATATAGATCATCGCGAGGGTGATGAGTTTGAAGGGCATGATAATCTGATTGTCCGATTTCAATGTTAACAGCTCCCGTAGTTTTTTTTATGAAGCAGAGGAGGGTTGCGAACTCTGCTTTAGGTTTGTGAACCCTCATTGATTATAGCGAGTGAAAGTACCTGACAAGTCAAGGCAGCGGACCGTTTTAAGAAAAAGCCCGCTGGCGCCCCGGCCCGCCGGATCGGCGGCTATAAATCTCGCTAAAAAAGATTCAATGAAAAAAGTGGTGAAAACATGGCCAACAGTCGCGAATAACGCCGATTCGGTCTGCGTTCATTTCAAGTAAATTGCATACAGATGGGGGCCCGGCCCGCCGGCTGGCCGTTAGGCGGTGCCGTGTCCTGCTTATCAAAGCTCAACGGGATTCAGGTTTTCTGCGCCGGTCAAGTGACTGATCATGTCGGTTAAGAGCTCAATTTCCTGGTCGATATCATCCAGGCTGACCGTTTCCGCAGGGGCGTGCATATAGCGCAGCGGCAGCGACACAAGGGCGACCGGGACGCCGCTGGACGTATAACGGATCCGATCCGCATCCGTTCCCGTCGCCCTCGGAGTGAGTTCATATTGCAGCGGAACGCCTGTCCGTTTGGCTGCCGCTTCGAGAAGATCATCATTGATTTTGTTATTGATTGGAGCTCCTTTGGCTAATACAGGTCCGCCGCCCAGGCTCACTTCTCCGTGTTTTCTGCGATCGACATCAGGATGATCGGTGGCGAATGTGACATCGCAGGCGATCGCGCATGTCGGTTTGATCCCGGCTGCGGCGAAATAGGCACCGCCTAAATTTGTCTCTTCATTGACCGTGCTTGCCGCATAGACGCCGACGTTTGTCCCTTTTTCCGCTGTACGGCGCAGCACTTCCGCAATGATAAAAGCGCCGGTTCGATTGTCGAGCCCGCGTCCGGCAAGGCGATTGTTCAGCAATTTTTCCGGCTCCCGTTTGTAGACGGCGAGATCGCCGATTCGTACATACCTGGCCATTTCTTCTTTCGTTTTGGCACCGCAGTCAATGTAAAGATCAGAGATGTCCAGCTCTTCTTTGACACCGCCAAAGTGTTCGGCATTTGTTCCGATGACGCCGACGACATTTTGCGCGTATCCGAGAATACGGACTTTCATGCCGATTGCCGGTTTTGGACTGATGCCGCCCATTTTGTCTATCCTGACAAATCCGTCTTCATCAATGCCGCTGACGATGAAACCGATTTCATCGCAGTGGCCGGCGAGCATGATCTTGAAATCGGCACCTGGATTTAAAATACCCATCGCGTTGCCTGCGCTATCCGTTCGAATGTCATCGCTGAAAGGTTTAACATAAGCCAGCCACTTTTTTTGAATGTCCACTTCACGGCTTGACGGTGAAGCAGTCTCTAATAGGTCGATTAAAAATTGTTCTGATTGACGATCCATCTCATGACCTCCCGATGATTGAAAAATGTACGTCCCTGTCCTTTCCAAATAAACGGTCCAAAGACAAAAACGGGCTTCTGCTGTATAGGTATACAAAAGTTTTAATTTGGCGGAGAAGGCATTAAGTTGTTCTTTTATAAAAGATCCCGGAAGCAGGCAGCCCTGCTTCTTAGGAACAGTGAAAAACGCGGCCGATCAATTGATAGCGCGGAACACGCCATTTACGGGAGCTTCGCCAAAGCTGTTTTTCCCCGCTTTTTTCTACCATTAGAGTACATTTAGAATAGGGGAAAAGTCAACGCCTGACCTTTTTGGAAAAGACCTGCGGTTTCTTTTTGTGCAGGAATCGGTCTTTAGTAATTCAAGGCCGTTTCGTTCCGATTTATTCAGGCTGAAGCCGTAAACGATGCTTGCAGGCCGGACCCGCTTGTCCCCCGCAGCGCTAAGAGCAGCCGCCTTTTTTCGTGATCATGAAATGAGCAGAATAGATTAAAAGGAATCGATTCAAGAGGCCCCTTTTCCAAATATTTAAAGCGCCAAACAACACTAGGCCGGGAATCAAAAAATAGAATAAAAAAAAAAAACGAGGAAAGACTTTCCTCGGAAAGGAGTTCGAACTCTTTTGCGGATAATAAGAATAAAATTAATAGAAGGGGCCGCCAAACGCGCGCCGGGACCATAAGGGCCGGCGCCATAAGGACCCGGGCCATAAGGTAACCACCATACGGACCGTACGGCCGGGTAGCGATGATGCTGCCTAGACCGACGCCGAGCAGGCCGCCCGTAAATCCGCCAAAAAAGGCGCCGGGTACAAAACCGTAGGCAAAAACACCGGGGCCTGGCGGATCGGCAGGGCGATCCCATTGTTCGAACGTTCTCAAATACACTTTTTCATGATCAACGGATTCAATGATGCCGCGATGCACAATGCCTCCCTGGCATTCAATCTCAACGGCCTTGTTGATATTTTGCGAGCACTGTTCGTAGTATTTTTCAAAGGACATTTGTGTACACACTCCTTTCAAGATCGCTCAGACATCCAAGCACAGGCGGGTTTTTGCTGCTGCGCTTCAGTTGAATCAAGTGTGCTTCTACTACTGATGTTAACATCATTTGATTCATACCTTACCTTAATATATGAGGGCCATAGTCAAATGTGGAGGGCGGTTGTACGAGGGCAAACGCTGGTTTTTAAAAGGAGGATGCTGTCCGGCTTCCAAAGAAACGAGGTGAGCCGCTAAAACTGCAAGCACGGGGCAGGAGCGCTGAACAATTGAAAGGTTTCCATAGCTTAGCGGGCCTGACATCGGCTCCGGCTCATCGTTTTCATAATGTCATAAACGGCGATCAATTCATAGATAAGCTTCATTTTCGGTGAAAGGGTATCCGTGTTTTGCTGACTTAACTGCCGGAACCACATCACGAGCTGCTTTCGGGTGGTACTGGCTGCATCGCACCAGCTTGCGGACTCATTTTGAAAAAAATCAGCTGCCAGTTCCCCACATTCAGTCAGCCATTTTTCTTCCGAACCGGTCAAGTACGGCCTCTCGGATTGAAGCAGAGTAAAAAGATGATAAATCAGCGGCTGAAAATCTTTCAATTGCTGGCGATTGCTCTTTATTAAATCGAGCTTTTCCAGCCGATGACGATGATAATGCCATTCCGAATCCTGAAACTGAATGTATGTCATCGCTGCCCGCCACTCTTTATCCATGCTTTTCCAGCTCTTTTGTAAAGAAGAAGGCTTTTTCGAAAAAGAGAGACTCGTTCTGATGAGATCCCCTGCCTGCCAAAAAAGAGTCTGCTTCTTTCGTTGAATCAGTTTGGCGTAATCCGGAGGGACGACAAAGTGATTGATCAGGATGGAGACGGTAATCCCGGTAAATGTCGTACACAGCCGGATCAGAAAAGCATCCAAATAGTGCCCGTGCGTTTGCGGAACCATGGCGACGGCCGTCAGGACGGCAACCACGAGGCCGTCGTATAATTTTAATTGATAGCACAAGTACAACGTGACTGATGCGGTGACACCATATGTAAACGCCGTGTTACCAAAAAGCGATTCGAAAAGCATGGCAAGCGCCGCCCCGATTGCCGAAGCCGGGAAACGGACCCATCCTCTTTTGAAAGAAGCGGTGGACGTCGGATCAATTGAAACAATCGCAGTCATGACCGCAAACAGCGGCGGCCAGTGAAATAAAGAACAGATGAAGCAGTAATGAAAGCGGAAAGGCATGTTTTTACAAAGCGCATGCCGATCCACTTCGGCTTTTTCTTCATAAACATGAGTGAAACCCTCTCATTTTAAAAAATTGGCCGGACAGATTGGTTGATATAATAAATCTTGAACGTCTATTTTTGCTCATGTAATATTCTATGCGAAACCTGGATAAAGATGGCGGGCAGGCCAGGCTGCCGTCTTGACCCAAGCAGGTTGATGTAAAAAAAATCGGTTGAAATCTCCGACTTGGTTGATGAAAGCTTTATCAAATGCCATTCAACCGCGCTGCTCGTCTTTTATATGAATAGGGCGACTTCAAACAAGAATGAGGCGACTTCACCTCAAATTGTGCGACCTCAACCATAATTATTATAAATGAAGAGGGCGGTTTCGTTAATGGATCACGCCGGATGTTTTTTTTGTCGCTGACCTGTAGGATTGAAGGGCTAAACTGTAGGATCGAAGGGCTAAACTGTAGGATCGAAGCGCTAAACTGTAGGATCGCTAAACTGTAGGATCGAAGCGCTAAACTGTAGGATCGAAGCGCTAAACTGTAGGATCGAAGCGCTAAACTGTAGGATCGAAGCGCTAAACTGTAGGATCGAAGCGCTAAACTGTAGGATCGAAGCGCTAAACTGTAGGATCGAAGCGCTAAACTGTAGGATCAAAGCGCTAAACTGTAGGATCAAAGCGCTAAACTGTAGGATCAAAGCACTAAACTGTGTAGGATCGAAGCGCTAACCAGCCGGACCTCGTGCTTAACCTGTAGGATTGAGGCGCTAATCTGTTAAACCTCAGGATTAACCTGTTGAACTCGAAGCCTCATCTGTTGAAACCTAGAGGCATTTGCCCGGCCTCATCCCATAGAAAAAGTGAAAACCATTGTAACAAGCTTTTTACACATAAATATGGACTTGACACTGATTTGAACGGCCTCCGGAGCATTCGTTTGATAACTTGCATGGGAATGTGCGTTACAATAGTGAGGAAGGGATGGGAAAATGTCTATCGTCATTCGAAAAGTGTCGGAAAAAGATAATAAAACGATCGCGGCGCTGTTAACGAAACATTGGCAGTCAGCGATCATGGCGGTTCACGGCGAAGCTTATGACATGAGTAAACTGCCCGGATTCATGGCAGTGGAAAGCGGCCGAATCGTCGGCTTAGCGACATACATAGAAACGGCCGGTTCATCCATTGAGATCATTTCTTTGAACAGCTTTTCAGAAAATCGCGGCATTGGAACCAAACTCCTGTCGGCCATTATTCAATTCGCAACAGAAAAAGGAGCAGGGCGCTTGTTTTTGACAACGACAAACGATAACATAAAAGCCCTTGATTTTTATCAAAAAAGGGGATTTTCAATCTCGCGTTTCCATCCCTTTGCCGTACGAAGAGCGCGAAAAATAAAACCGGGCATTCCCCTGAAAGGCGCGATAACGGCATTCCGATAGAGCATGAAATCGAACTGGATTATCGTTTCTAACCCCCCCGGACCGGCCGACGGGTTTCTGCCTGAATATTTGCAGAAATCATGCAATGTTTGGAGAAAGATTCCACAATGTTTTCGCGCTCGCTAAAATTGCCGGAATGGATCAAATCCGCTGTGATCCGAAATAACTTGCTAAAAGATGAAAAATGACACGGTAAAAACTTTGAATGGAGATAAAAGAAATTTTAATGTAAATTATAAAGAGAATAAGCAGCAAGTTACTCAGACGGCACTTGATGTTATTCTGCTTTTGATCAACAGTCAAGGAAGGTTGTCATCGATGACGGATGAAAAAAAGTTTACTGATTTAGATGAAGAGACGCTGTTTATTGTGTCGCAAATCTTTAAAGCGATTTCGGAACCGACGCGGATCCGCATTTTGCACCTCCTGTCTCTTGAAGAATGCTCGGTAACCAAAATTGCCGAATCATTGGCTCTTCAGCAGTCGACGGTTTCCCACCAATTGCGTTTCTTGAAAAATCTCCGATTGGTAAAAGCGGCGCAGCGGGAAAACGATTTATTATTCCAAGGAAGATGACCATGTCATGAATATGCTCGAGCAAACGATCGATCATGCGCGCCATGAATGAAAAGCCTGCTTCTGGGCCCGGTTAGACGCCTTTCTTTTTTTATTCCATGTTGAATGCCTTATGCAGGTCCGGTGTTCCCGGCATAAGATATCGCGTAGAACAGCATGGAAGGGGAAAAATTGATGTACGATCTATGTCAGCGTCATATCAATAAAGCCGTTGAAATCAGATGTCATGACGGCACGATCCATCGCGGTGTTGTGACGAAAGTGGATGAACGGCATGTCTATCTCCAACCTCTTGATGGTATGAAAGATGGATTTGCGGATGGACCGGGTGTATTTGTATTTGGTTTCGGTTTTGGCATTCCGATTGCTTTGGCTTCGATCGCGGCAATCGCGGCAATCGGGCTGTTTTGGTGGTAATTTGAGCTGTTGAATGTGAGCATCACGAAAATTAGGCGAGGAACCCATCGCTTTAGCGAGTGGGAGGAATTGCCATTTGAGATAGGTTAGGGTGCATTGATAGCTCGGCTTTCCCTTGTGAGTCCTAAGACTATCCTTTCTTTTTTATTCAATCCAACGGTTTATTCTTAAACGATATATCGTTTTGTGGTAATATAGAATGAAGCATTGCGTTGGTTTGTCGCATAAAATTAAATCTGTCGGAATGACTGCACCGACATAAATATCGAAACGGTAAGCATACAAGAAGTCTTCGGGCTTGCTTGATGAAGTGCCTTGCTATACGCGGGTACGTCCGTTAAGTTCTAGGAAGGGTACATCAGTGCTTGGCGTGTAACCTCTTTCCGAAAAGAAAGATAAGATACCTAAGAGAAGTGTACTGGACTAGAGTTTTGCTCTATCCCCTAGAGCCCCGTGACTTTAGTCATCGGGAGTGGTCAGGGAGTCTCTCGAAAGAGGGCTCTTTTTTGTGTGATTTTCAGGCGGAGAAACTTTTCCAAGTTTAGAAATGGCGCAGAAATCGGCTCAAAACAGGTTAAACGCAATAACCGCAGCCATCGACGGGCTTACCGCCTTTTTTTCAGTATCGCGACTTTTAACATAAAAAGGTGGCATTTCCCTATCATTCCCCGTTTGATATGTTATGATGAAATCAGGATCAAACGTGATTTTTATTAGGAAGTGAAGCACGATGAACAAAGGCCAGGCGCTTATTGAACTGAAATCGAAAGGTTTTAAACATACCGACAAACGCGAAGATATCCTTTCCTTATTTGAAAACAGCACGGGTTATTTATCAGCAAAAGATATTCAGCTGGCATTAAAAGATACTTATCCCGGCTTAAGCTTTGATACCATTTACCGTAATTTATCATTATTTGAAAAACTGGATATATTAGAAACAACCGAGCTTGACGGAGAAAAAATGTACCAGTTTCATTGTACAGAACATCACCATCACCACCTCATTTGCTTAAAATGCGGCAAAACAAAAACGATTGATATTTGTCCGATGGAAGATCTTTCAAAACTGGATCCGGATTTTCAAGTGACCGGGCATAAGTTTGAAGTTTACGGATATTGCAAAGATTGCCGAAACAACAATAAGGTCAGATAGCCGCTGCTTGAACAGCGCCGGATTCGGTTGTCATCGTTTGTTTACATAAATCTTTTTGTGACAACTGATGCTGACTTTTGTAAGAATACTTTTTCAATCTGCCGATCAAACGGACGATTAACCGGCAGCTATCTGTCTATAGCAAAGAACCGACACATAAAAAGTAAGGAGTTCGATTGTGGCAACATTTAAGAGTCTAGGTCTCAGCGGCGCGCTTGAAAAAAAGTTGGCCGACGAAGGCATTTTTCAGCCAACACCGATTCAATTAAGCGTGATCCCGGCTATGCTTTCAGGAAGAGATATTTTGGGACAGGCAAAAACGGGATCCGGGAAAAAACGCTGGCTTTCCTATTGCCGATCATTGCAAAAATAGCGGAAAAAAATGGCTTTTTGCCGCTGCAAGCGCTTATCGCTGCACCGACAAGAGAACTGGCCGGTCAAATTGCAGCAGTTGCCGTCTTGCTCATCCCTGAACAGGCAGTCGCTGTTCTATATGGCGGACACAGCATGGATGCAGAAGTTGATTCTCTGAAGCAGCGACCTTCCCTGATTGTCGGAACACCGGGCAGATTGTGCGATCATCTGAACAGGGGAACGCTGTCGTGCAGCACGATGAGATGTTTGGTGCTTGATGAAGCTGACGAGATGCTGCAGATGGGATTCAAGGATGAGATAGCTGCATTGCTCACTCAATTTCCAAAAATCGGGCAGCGAGCGTTTTTTTCAGCGACGCTGCCTCGGAAAATGGCGCAATGGGCGGCCGATGCTTTGAATAATCCCGTCTCAATTATTATTGACAGGCAAACGAGCGATACTGCCGGGATCAAACAGTTATTATTTGAGACGAGCGATCGTGAAAAGTTTAATGTGCTTTGCACAATCATTTCGCCAGTTTCATCCATACAAAGCGATCATTTTTTGCCGAACCAAACGAAGAGCAAAAAAGCTGCATGAACAGCTGCTCGAACGCCGGGTGCCATGTGAACTTCTGCACGGCGATCTGCCGCAATCGAAACGCGAAGATGTCATGAGCGCTTTTCGCGGCGAATGCGGGGCGCTGCTCGTTGCAACGGATATTGCCGCACGCGGCTTAGATATAGAAGATTTGACCCACGTCATCAATTATGACATTCCTCATGATGAGCGTGAGTACATTCATCGTGTCGGACGGACGGGGAGGGCTGGGGCAAAAGGACTTGCGGTGACTCTTGCTGCTCCTAAGGATCAAAAATATGTTCGATTGATTGAAAGAAAAATCGGCTGCAAGTTTCGCCGTAAAACTCTAAAATGACATTTTTTTGTGCCATGCCGAATAGTGGATAGAAAATGAGGAAAACTATTCTTGAGGTGAAGAACATGGATCAGCAGCCGCAGTCGAAAAAAAGGATGGATTTGGAGCAAAACGCTGAGGACAAGGGGCATAAATACCGCCCTGTCCCGATACCGAAGCCGATGCCTGAGCCCAAGGATTATGAAGAGATTGAATATTAAAATCGGCAAGCCGCTATTTTGTCAGCGGCTTTTTATTTATATTTACAATGAAACAATGTTATGTTACATTATTAGTGCTAAAAGGATTTGATGTCTAAAGTGAGGGGGTGTCCCGTTTTGGACGAGGAGCTTATTGCAAAAAAAGATTTGCTTGAAAAAACCGCTATCTCTTATGGTCAATTGTACCGCTGGAAAAGAAAAAATCTGATTCCTGAAGAATGGTTCATCAGGAAAGCGACATTCACCGGCCAAGAGACTTTTTTCCCAAAGGAGAAGATTTTAAAACGGATCGATAAAATCAAACAATTGAAGGATACATTGTCGCTTGATGAGCTGGCCGATCTGTTCTCGCCGCAGTCGGCGAAAAAAAAATGGTCATGAATCGGCAGGAATTACTTGATTGTAACATTGTTTCAAAAATGACAGTCGATTTTTTTTTTTTTTCAAACAGGAAGGAGATATTGAACATTTCCAATTTGATCAGCTGCTCGCGCTTTTTTTGTTAGAAAAAATTGTTGCGGACCGGGGATATAACTCTTGAAGAAGGGGCCGAACTGCTCTCGATTTTAAAAGAGCACGGCGAGGATGTCTATGACAAGAACAGCTTGCTGATTTTTGTACGGAAAATGGGGGTTCCGGTGTTTCTCATATTGACGCAAGAAAGTGATGTTTATTTTGATCATTTGGCAAAAGTGGTGGCGGAAATCAAATTGCCGGCCTGTATTGAAGAGCTGTCGGCGCTCATTCGAAAGCAAGGAAGCACGTTGGAGCAATGAGAGGAGGAACCGGCATGGATGAAAAAAAAAACTAGGAAATTTGAAAATTATGGGCAGCAGTGCAACGAACGGCGGCTCATTTCATAAAGTCAGTGTCATGGGGAGAGTGCCAGGCGGCCGGAGATATTGACTGCGAAACCTTTAAGGTGATGGGAACGTGCCGAGTGCTTGGCGGCTTGAAAACCGGTTTTTTCCGCAATCTTGGCGAAGTGACAGTGAAAGGACCATTACAAACGGATGAAATGCGGATTTTAGGGACGACCGAAGTCAAAATGGACTGCCGGGTCAAAAAAGCAAAGATCAGCGGTGAATTATCATGTAAGGATTTTTATGGTGAAGAGGCGAATGTCCGCGGCTCGCTAGTTGTCAAAGGCAATGCCGAAACCGAAAGCATGAGGGTACGGGGCTGGATCAGTGTTGAAGGAATGCTGAACAGCGACAACGTTGATATTGTTCTAAGGCATGGAGCGGAAAACCACGCGGGAGAAATCGGCGCCGGCCGGGTTCAAATCAAGCGGAAACGCTCACTGATGGGCACAGCAGCCGGCGGTCATTTTACAGCCGGAGTGATCGAGGGCGACGACATTTACCTTGATATACGACCGCTTTCGTGGTTAGGGGAAGCCGCGTGGCGATCGGTCCGGGATGCGCGATTGGCGCTGTTGAATATAAA
Organism: Terrilactibacillus sp. S3-3; assembly: GCA_030437565.1. Taxonomy (GTDB): domain Bacteria; phylum Bacillota; class Bacilli; order Bacillales; family Sporolactobacillaceae; genus S3-3. The sequence continues at coordinate 1,915,506 of CP129291.1, read as the reverse complement.
GAAAGTTACAAGGCTAATAGACGCTCGAAAGTCGGACAGGTGACGACATTCAACCGTGAATGAAAATATGCAAAAGTGAGGGATCAATCAAAATGGAAACAGAGAAAATGGATTTAACGATTTCCGGCTCCGGGAGCGCACCGGGTGGACAATACGATCAAGTGCATGTCAATGGGAGTGGAAAAATTGTTGGCGATATCGAGTGCCAAATCCTTGACATTAATGGATCGGGAAAAGTGATTGGGCAGCTGCATGCCGATGCCGTTTCGATCAATGGTTCCGGCAAAGTCGAAGGATCCATTCAGGCGGAATCGGTGACGATCAATGGCCATTCGACGATAACCGGCGAGGTGGCTGCCGGCTTTTTAAAGATCGATGGAATGGCCAAAATAGGCGGCAACGTGAAGGGCGATACGGTCGCGCTGCACGGAACCATGAAAATTGAAGGAAGCTGCGAGGCGGAAACGGTGACGGTTCAAGGGGGACTTTCGATTGACGAGCTGCTCAGCGCCGATAAAATTGATATAACGCTGTACAACACGGGTACTGTATCGTATATTAAAGAAATCGGCGGCGGGACAATTCAGGTAAAACGGACGACTTTAACAAATGTGGTTGGCCGGCTGCTGAAAGCCTTTTTTAAACGGGAACTGTCTGCCGAAACGATTGAAGGCGACGATATTTTTTCTTGAAGACACCACGGCCAAAGTGGTCAGAGGCAATCGGGTGGTGATTGGACCCGGCTGCAAAATCGAATCGGTGGAATATCAGTCGGATTACAGCAAAGCGGATGATGCGGAGGTCAATGCTGTTAAGCAAGTATGACAGTGAAGAGGAGATGGACAGATGGAGAATAAGGGAAATTTGAAGAAAAAGCAAAGTTTGGGATGGGTGGTGGCCGGCTTATTATTAGGCATTTTCATCTCGGCAATGGATCAGACGATCGTCTCCACCGCGATGGGCACGATCGTTGCCGACCTCGGCGGACTGGATCAATTCGTTTGGGTCACCTCTGCCTATTTAGTGGCCGAGATGGCCGGCATGCCGATATTCGGCAAATTGTCGGATATGTACGGCCGTAAACGCTTCTTTATTTTTGGATTAAGCGCCTTTTTGCTCGGTTCCATTTTGTGCGGCACAGCAACATCCATTACTCAGCTGAGCATATACAGGGCGATTCAAGGGATCGGCGGCGGGTCGCTGATGCCCATCGCCTTTGCGATCGTCTTCGATGTTTATCCAATGGAGAAACGCGGAAAAATGAGCGGGATGTTTGGCGGCGTATTCGGCCTTTCAAGCGTTTTTGGTCCGCTTCTTGGTGCATATATTACCGATCATTTGAGCTGGCATTGGGTCTTTTATATCAATGTACCTTTGGGTATTATCGCCCTTTTTCTCATTTCTGCCTTTTATCATGAATCGAAACAGCATAAGAAGCAGTCGATCGACTGGTTTGGTGCGGCAACGCTCGTTTTGTCAACCGTCAGCCTCATGTTTGCCATTGAACTCGGGGGCAACAAATACGCCTGGTCTTCTGCCGTGATCATCGGTTTATTTGTTTCCTTCGCGATTTTCTTCATTTTGTTTTTCGTAGCGGAAGTAAAGGCGGCCGAACCGATTATCTCTTTCAGTATGTTCAAGAATCGTTTGTTTGCATCAAGTAATTTAGTCGGCATGGTTTACGGCGTGCCTTTCATGATTGCCGTTGTTTTCATTCCCATATACATTCAGGGTGTCTTCGGGGGGACGGCGGTGAACGCCGGACTGATGCTGCTGCCGATGATGCTCGGTGTGACCGTTGCCAGCATGACGGGCGGTTTTTTGGCGCAAAAGATCAGTTATCGAAGCATCATGCTGATACATAGCATGATCTTAATTCTTGGCTTACTGCTCAGCACGACGATTTCTGTTCATACTTCCTTCAATCTTGTTCTTCTATATATGGTGATTATCGGCTACGGGGTCGGCGCATCGTTCTCCGTTTTAGGCATGGCGGCGATTCACGGCTTTAAGCAAAGTCAATATGGTGCCGCCAGCTCAACAATGGCCTTTCTAAGGGAACTGGGGATGACGGTCGGCATTACGATTTACGGGGCGATCCAAAGCCATCTCTTTAAAAACCAGTTAAACGACATTTTTGCCGGATTGCAGACGAACGGCCTGATGGATCATTTAACCAATCCAAGAGCGATGCTCGCGCCGGAATTGAGAAAAAATAAATACCAAAACCGATCCTCGATAAGCTGACCGAGGCGCTTGCTTCGTCTATTGCACATACGTTTCTGTGGGCGCTCATTCCTGCTGCTGCAGCCGTATTGTTAATCTTTTTGATGACGGGTGATCGCCTGAAAATAAATAAACGGCCCGAGGCGGAGTATTCACAGGTCAAGAACGAGTAAAAAGGCCGCCAAATAAATGGACGACGGAAACGGCCGGCGATCATGGTGATTCTGTTAGCTCTCATCCTCGTTTTATAGGATGGGGGCTTTTTTTAAATAGAAAAAAGAATTTCGACATGAAAAGCTGTAATATTTTAAATATTGACATATATTGAATAAAATTATATATATTATAGTGTTCCTTTTGTAATGTTTTCACGATTCAAGTACCTGCAACTGCCCGTTGTCAGTCCCTTGGATCATCTGAAATGATAGAAAGGAATTTTGGATATGTATAATAATAATACGATTTTCATCATAGGAGATTCGAAATCTTCTCAAAATAATCCGATTACGCTTAGATTCAATCAATTTTTTCTGGGAATTGTTGTGGATCAAACGAACGGCCGGATCATTGATGCTGAATGTTCGGCCACGATACCGCTCACCGTCCGCTTTATCCGCTCGCTTTTTATCGGCCGACATATAAACGATCCTGCTATTATCGGAGACATTCGCCGGCGATATTTTGGTTCATCGCGCAAAAAGCGCTTATTGTGGCCTATAATGATGCTCAGAAAAAATATAATCAAGTTGTCGCCGCTTTGTCTACATAAACCTAGACAAAATCCAGCCCATTGTTTCAAGGGCTGGATTTTTGCTGTTTGCAGGCCTTTTTTTATATTAAAGTGCGACAGGGAGGGGTTCTATAACCGGAATAAATGAAAGAGCAGGCTAATCTTGATCCGCATGTTCATAGCAATTAAAAGAAAAATGCGGGAAGTGGGGGAGAAGGTTTGAGAACATTCATCATCAGAAGATTTATTGCCATGATTGTGACGATTTGGGTGATCGCCACGCTGACTTTTTTTCTCATGCACGCGATACCCGGATCGCCTTTCAACTATCACAACGGTAAACAGATCAGCGCCGCTGCCGAGCATAACATGGAAGAACATTACCATATTGATCAACCGCTCATCGTTCAATACGGCCTTTATTTAAAATCCATTGCGACGTTTGATTACGGCCCGTCCATTAAGCAGCCGACTCAGACAGTCAACGATCTGATTGCCAGAGGGTTCCCGGTTTCATTTGAGCTCGGGGTGACGACCCTTGTCGTTGCGATCATTTCCGGGATGATCTTAGGCATTTTGGCGGCGCTGAAACACAATGGCCTGATCGATTATCTGGCGATGTCGATCGCTGTCCTCGGCATATCTATTCCTAATTTTGTACTGGCCACATTTCTTATACAGGAATTTGCGGTCAATTTAGATCTCCTGCCGGCGGCGACTTGGCAGGGGTGGCGTTATGAAGTGCTGCCGACGATTGCACTGGCAACCGGGCCGATGGCGATCATCGCCCGGCTGATTCGCTCGAGCATGCTCGAAGTGCTGACCCAAGATTACATCCGCACGGCGCGGGCCAAGGGGCTGTCCCCTTTTCTAATCGTGATGAAGCACGCCCTGAAAAACGCCCTGCTGCCGGTCGTAACGGTGCTCGGGACGCTGGCGGCGAGCATTTTGACCGGAACATTTGTTATAAAAGATTTTTGCGATTCCCGGTATGGGCAAATATTTTGTCGATAGTATCAATTCACGCGATTATCCGGTGATCATGGGCACGACGGTCTTTTACAGTGCCATTCTCATCGTCATGCTTTTTCTTGTCGACATCGCTTATGGCTGGCTTGATCCGAGAATCAAGCTTCACAAGGGGGCGAAATAATGGCAATGGTAAAGAGGGACCGATTGGAACCGCAAGATATTCCGGATGTATGGTTTACACCCAAAAAAAAAAAAAAAAAAAAAATCAGGAAACGATCAGCCGCCCGGCACTTTCTTATTGGAAGGACGCCTGGCTCAGGCTGCTGCAAAATAAATTGGCGATGGGCGGCCTCGTATTCTTGCTGCTGCTCATTCTCATGGCCGTTTTCGGACCTTTTCTTTCCCTACATTCCGCAACGGCGCAACATTTGCTGCGGCAGAATTTGCCGCCTTCCCATGAGTATTGGTTTGGAACAGACGACTTAGGCCGCGACGTCTTTGCAAGAACGTGGTACGGGGCGCGCATTTCGCTGTTTGTCGGCGTGGTCGCGGCGCTCGTTGATCTATTGATCGGCGTTGCCTATGGCGGCATTGCCGGTTACAAAGGCGGGAAGACGGACGGAATCATGATGCGGATCATTGAGATCTTGTATGGTCTGCCATACCTGCTTGTTGTGATTTTGTTAATGGTCGTTATGGGGCCGGGCCTGTTCACAATTATTGTAGCGCTGACGGCGACCGGCTGGACGGGAATGGCGCGCATCGTCCGCGGGCAAGTGCTGCAGCTGAAAAACTATGAATTTGTTACCGCCTCCCAATCATTTGGCAGCGGTACGTGGCGGATCGTTCGCAAAAATCTCTTGCCCAATACAATGGGCCCGATCATTGTCCAGATGACATTGACGGTGCCGAATGCGATTTTTTCCGAAGCGTTTTTGAGTTTCTTAGGACTCGGCGTTCAGTCGCCGCATGCCAGCTGGGGCGTGATGGCGAACGAACGATGCGCTGTCGACAATTATAACCGGTGAATGGTGGCGCTTGTTTTTCCCCGCTTTATTCATTTCGCTAACAATGTTTGCCTTTAATGTGCTCGGCGACGGGCTGCAAGACGCACTCGATCCGAAACTAAGGAGGTAGGGAGATGGACAAGCCTTTGCTTGAAGTAAACGATCTTCATGTGGCATTTAAAACGCACGGCGGATCGGTGAAAGCGGTTCGCGGGGTCAGTTTTACTTTACATCATGGAGAAACATTAGCGATTGTCGGCGAATCGGGCTGCGGGAAAAGCGTGACATCACTTGCTGTGATGGGGCTTATTCCGCAGCCGCCGGGAAAAATCACCGCCGGTTCGATTCGCTTTAAAGACCGGGAACTGACGAGGTTCAAAAGCAAAGAGATGCGCAAAATCCAAGGCGTGGATATCTCGATGATTTTTCAAGATCCGATGACGGCACTGAATCCAACGCTGACAATCGGGACTCAGCTGACAGAGGGGATCATCCAGAATAAAACGGCCAGGATCGAGGCCCGGCAAAAAGCGCTCAATATGCTTGATCTCGTCGGTATTCCGAATCCTAAAGAACGATTGAAGCAGTATCCCCATCAACTCAGCGGCGGCATGAGGCAAAGAATCGTCATTGCGATGGCGCTGATTTGCGAACCTGATCTGGTGATTGCCGATGAGCCGACGACCGCTCTCGATGTCACGATTCAGGCGCAAATTCTGGAATTATTCGACCGCATCCAAAAAGAGACGGGTGTGGCGATGATCATGATCACTCATGATTTGGGGGTTGTGGCCAAAGTCGCCGATCGGATCGCGGTCATGTATGCGGGCAAGATTGTGGAAATGGGCAGCAAACGCGATATTTTTTACCGCTCTGAGCATCCTTACACGCGTGCACTTCTCAATTCGGTTGTCCGGCTGGATCTCCCTTCGGCAGCGCTGAAACCGATCAGCGGCACGCCGCCGGACCTCTTCTCGCCTCCGGTTGGCTGCGCATTTGCCGATCGCTGTCCGTTTGCCATGGAGGTGTGCGACAGAGTTCAACCGCCAAGCGCGACAGTGGATGACCATCACATTGTCGATTGCTGGCTGCAAGATAAAAGAGCTTCAAGATTTGTGCAGAAGGTTGAAAAAAAAGAAAATGAGGGGGAATTGATTTGAAAAGTGCTGTGAAGAAATTTTGGATGATGGGACTGGCACTGGTGCTTGTTTTTGCGTTTGCCGGTTGTTCGGCTAAATCAGGCGGCGGAGATAGCAGCAGCAGCAAAGTGCTGAAACTTAACAATGGGTCCGAACCGACGACATTCAATCCGCCAAGTGCCTTTGATGCTGTTTCTAACAACGCGCTGAATAATCTCATGGAAGGGCTGACGCGGCTCGGCAAGGACAATGAACCGCATCCGGCGATGGCCGAAAGCTGGACGGTGTCAAAAGACGGAAAAACCTATACGTTCCATATTCGCAAAAACGCCAAATGGACCAATGGCGATACCGTTAAAGCCGATGACTTTGTTTACGCCTGGAAAGAGCTGCTGAATCCGAAAACGGCATCACCGGCCGCTTTTCTTGGCTACCTCATTCAAGGCGGGGAAAAATATAATGAAGGAAAAGGATCGGTCGATGATGTAAAAGTCAAAGCGCTGGGTGATAAGACACTGCAGGTAACGCTTGTCGGCGCACAGTCGTATTTCTTAAATATGATTTCAAACCCGGCCTTTTTCCCGGTTAATGAAAAAGTGGCGGAAAAAAAATCCGAAATGGTACGCGAATAGCGGTACATTTGTCGGCAACGGCCCGTTTAAACTGACGGAATGGAAACATGACAGCAAAATGGTGATGAAAAAAAAAACACAACGTATTGGGATAAAAAATCGGTCCAACTGAACGAAGTGGACTGGGCAATGGTCAGCTCCGCCGATACAGAATACCAAATGTATAAAACGGGTGAACTTGATGTTGCCAGCGTGCCGCCTGACTTAAGCGACAAGCTGTTTAAAAGAAGGAAAAGTGAAGGTAGATCCGCAGGCCGGAACCTATTTCTTCAGCATGAACGTCAAAATGGCGCCGTTCCAAAATGCCAAAATCCGCCGGGCATTTGCGCTGGCCGTGGATAATAAGCAGATCACCGACTATGTCGTCAAACAAAAAAATGAGCCGGCATATGGGTTTGTCTCGCCGGGATTCAAGGATCCGAGCGGCGAGGATTTCCGCAAACATAACGGCGATCTTTATTCTTACAATCCGAAAGAAGCGAAAAAATTATTAAAAGAAGGCATGAAGGAAGAAGGTTACAAGACGCTGCCGACTGTGACACTGACCTATAATACCGATGACGAACATAAAGCGGTCGCCGAAGCGATTCAAGAGATGTACAAGAAAAATCTCGGAATCAATATCAAACTGAAAAACATGGAATGGAATGTTTATCAATCGGAACAAAAGGCGCATAAATTCCAATTCTCCCGCGGGTCGTTCCTGGCCGATTTCGCCGATCCGATCGATTTTCTTTTAAACTTTGAAACAGGCTATTCAATGAACAGCATGGATTGGAGCAACAAAACATATGATCAATTGATCGAGGAAGCGAAAAAGGAAAAGAACGATACAAAACGCTACGAACTGATGTACAAGGCGGAAAAGCTTTTAATGAAAGAAATGCCGCTGTTCCCGGTACTTTTCTATAACCAAACCGAACTGCAAAACAGCAAAGTCAAAGGCATTGTCCGCCATCCTGTCGGATATCTTGAACTGAAGTGGGCCAGCAAAAAATAACGGATCCTTATAAAGGGCATTTACCTGCAAGATGGACGAAACCGTTTTCCGGCGGCTGCCGGAAAACGGTGATGTCCAATATCGTATTTATTGAAGCAACTAAAGCCCCGTCCTGCGTCAAGTTTTTAAAAAGGGGAGTGTGAGATGATTCATCCTCAACGATTGCAAGAAGGCGACACTATTGGCATCATTGCCCCGGCGAGTCCGCCCAATCAGGAAAATCTGGATGGGCGATTGTCTGGCTGGAGCAGCTGGGTTTTCGGATTAAACTGGCCGACCATCTGAAACAGGTTTATGGCTATTTAGCGGGAGATGATGATGAACGGCTGGCCGATTTTCACCGGATGTTTCAGGACCCGAACGTTAAGGCGATTGTCTGCGCCCGCGGGGGATATGGAACGGCGCGATTTGCCGAGAAGATTTCGATCGATTTAATTAAAAGCCATCCGAAAATCTTCTGGGGTTACAGTGATATCACGTATTTACATACCATTATTCAGCAAAAGGCCGGACTTGTGACGTTTCACGGTCCGATGCTTGCCTCGGATTTGGGCAAACCGGATGTTCATTTATTATCAAAACAATTATTCTCGCAGCTTTTTGAACCGACGCTTCTCAATTATGACGAGCATATTTCCCCTTTAAGAGTTCTGACCAAAGGCAGCGCAGGCGGGATCCTGACCGGCGGAAACTTGTCGCTTCTGGTAAGTACGCTCGGCACGGCCAATGAAATCGATACAAAAGGGAAGCTTTCTGCTCATAGAGGATGTCGATGAAGAACCCTATCGCGTGGACAGCATGCTGAATCAATTACGGCTTGCCGGCAAATTGCAGGATGCGTCCGGATTTGTTATCGGTAATTTTCACCTTGATAACCCGCCGAAAAGCGATCCTTCTTTGACTTTCGATGAAGTGTTTGAGACCTATCTAGGGTCCGCTGGCAAGCCGGCGATGAGCGGTTTTATGATCGGCCACTGCTCCCCGCATTTTGCCGTTCCACTGGGCGCTGAAGCGATACTTGACACAAATAATAAACAACTGATCATCCGCCCAGGTGTTCAGTAGGGAGAGAGAACCATGAAGATTGCGGATATACGAACAAAAAGGCTGTCCGTTCCGCTTATTAAGCCTTTTAAAACGGCTTTGCGGACGGTGATCGATGCGGAAACGGTTGTCGTTTTCGTCGAATGCGAAGATGGCACGGTCGGCATCGGCGAAGCGCCGCCACGCATGTGATCACCGGCGACAGTCTCGACAGCATCGAATCGACCATTTTAAAAATCATCAAGCCCGCTATTATCGGTCTGTCAATTGAAAATAGCGAGCGGGTGTTTTCTACCATTAATAAGGCCATTTTGCATAACACAAGTGCCAAGGCTGCCGTCGATATGGCGATTCATGACTGCCTCGGAAAACGGACTGGACTGCCGCTTTATCAGCTGCTTGGCGGCTATAAGAACCGTCTGGAAACCGATTTTACGGTCAGTGTCAATAGAATGGAAGAAATGGTCGGCGACGCCCAGTCTTTGATCAAAAAGGGATTTGATACACTTAAGATAAAAGTGGGTAATTCAACGATTGAAGAAGACATCGAGCGGGTTGCCGGCATCCGCCGGGCAGCGGGCGACAACGTGAAGTTAAGGCTGGACGCCAATCAAGGCTGGAGTCCCAAAGAAGCGATTGCCGCCATTCGGAAAATGGAGCAAATGGGCCTTTCCATTGAGCTGTGGAACAGCCGGTCGCCGCATGGAACATAGAGGGACTGAAGCAAGTGACCGATGCCGTGGAAACACCAATCATGGCGGACGAAAGCGTCTTCGGTCCGAGGGATGCCGCCCGCCTGCTTGAGATGCACGCCTGTGATCTGATCAATATCAAATTGATGAAAGCAGGCGGCATCTACTATGCGGATAAAATTAATACACTCGCAGAAACACATGGTATTGAATGCATGGTCGGCTGTATGATCGAGTCAAAGATCGGCATCACCGCGGCAAGCCATTTTGCGGCAAGTAAGCGCAACATCACCCGCTGCGATTTCGACGCCCCGCTGATGTTCGCCAGTGATCCGGTGATCGGCGGTGTTCGTTATGAACAAAACCAGCTATTTTTACCCGATGTTCCGGGCCTGGGCATTCAAGGGGTGAAGTTTCCATTTATTGATGATGAAAAAGAGGTCGGCTGACCGGGTAGTTCGAGAGACGGCCAAAGGTGAAAGAAGGGGAAAAGAGAGATGGAAAAGTGGCAAATCGCAGTGCCTGTCGCAATGGTGTGGACCGATCCGAATGCGGTCCGGCCGTGCGACAAGAAAGCCGCCTCCAATCCCGTTGATATCGGGGGCTGGCTGGCGGAGATGACAAGTGAAGAAAATATCGCCCTTTGCCGGGAAGGCCGCCTGCAGTCACAAGTTTTGTTTGGCGATGATGTTTGGATTGAGGCGGCACAAGGGGATTGGGTGAAAGTCCTGATCCCGTCGCAAGCATCTTCGAAAGATCAGCGCGGCTACCCCGGCTGGATGCCAAAAAAACAATTGGCTGAGCCTATTGCTTCATCGCCTGCAGAAGAAAAAATCATGGTTCAAAGCAAAACAGCGGGCTTTTATAATGAGAAAAAGGAACGGCTGTTTGATTTGAGCTTCGGGACGTTTTTGACTTTGACGGACTGCGGCAAAAAAGAGGTGAAAGTCAAGAGCCCGATCGGCGGCGGCTATCTTTTTTTTAAAGGATGTGGCTTTCCCAAAACGAGAGAAGCCGGCCGATGGTGCGGCTATTGTGAAACAGGCGGAACGTTTTCTGCACCTTCCGTATCTTTGGGCCGGGATGAGCGCTTATGGATACGATTGTTCAGGATATAGCTATTCGATGATGCGGGCCGGGGGGTACCTCATTCCCCGCGATGCAGACGATCAGGCACGTGGCGGCAGGGAGATAGATCTCCAGTCTTTAAAACCTGGCGACCTGCTGTATTTTGCTTATGACGAGGGAAAAGGGGCAGTCCATCATGTCGGGATTTACTATGACAACGGGAAAATGATCCATTCACCGACTCCTGGAAAGAAGATTGAAATCACGGTACTCGAGGGGACGACATACGAAAAAGAGCTTTGTACAGTGAGACGATACTGGAAGGAGGAGAATGATGATGGACAAGGCGGCCCATCCGCTTCTTGAAGTTGGACATATAAAGAAATACTTTGAGATTGACAATCGCCGTGTGCTCAAAAAAACGGTGGATGATGTCTCTTTTGCGATTAATAAAGGTGAAACATTCGGCATTGTCGGTGAATCAGGATGCGGAAAATCAACGCTCGGGCGCACAATTATGGGATTGTATGAGAAAACGGACGGCCGGGTTCGCTTCGATAACCAAGATATTGCCCAAATGAACCGCAAACAGCGCTTTTTGCTGCATCGACGGATGCAAATGATTTTTCAAGATCCTTACGCCTCGCTCAATCCCCGTTCGACGGTGCTGGATCTGGTTGCTGAGCCGATGGATATTCACGGCCTTTATGCCAATCGCAAGAAGCGGCGGAAAAAAGTGGAAAACTTACTAGAGGAGGTTGGACTGAATCCAAATGATCTCAATCGCTATCCGCATGAATTCAGCGGCGGCCAGCGTCAGCGAATCGGCATTGCCCGGGCGCTGGCGCTGAATCCCGAATTTATCATCGCCGATGAACCGATATCGGCACTCGATGTGTCTGTCCAGGCGCAATTGTTTTTTGTTGAAAAAAGCTGCAAAAAGAAAAAGGATTGACCCTGCTTTTTATCGCTCATGATCTGTCTATGGTCAAATATATCAGCGACCGCGTCGGCGTCATGTATCTCGGGCATTTGGTCGAGCTGACATCGAGCGCCTCTCTCTACAGCCGTCCGCTTCATCCTTATACAAAAGCCCTGTTGTCAGCGATCCCGATTCCCGATCCGGATGTGGAAGAAAAGCGGGAACGCATTCTTCTTAAAGGCGAGCTGCCGAGCCCGATTAACCCGCCGAGCGGATGCATCTTTCACACCCGCTGTCCGTACGCGGCTGCCGTTTGCCGGGAGAAGCGGCCTGTTTTTCGTGAAGTCGAAAGCGATCATTACGCCGCCTGCCACCTCCATGATCCGGCAGTCAAACACGATCACTTTCCGTTTGCGGCAGGGGCGGGGTTAACATGACACCTTTACAAAAACGGCTGAATGATGACATCGCGGCGCTCGTCGCTCCTTTTTGAAAAAAAGAAGATCGTGTCGCAGTGGATGGGGACGGCTTCAGATTTTGCCATGGGGAGACGGTGCCGATGCTGTCGGCGAGCCTGATTAAGCTGCCGATCTTGTTGTATACTTTTTCCAAAGCGGCGAAAGAGCCCGGGCTTTTGGAGAAGAGGATATGGATGGATAGAAAAAAGATGTTGTCAGCGGCTCGGGAGTCCTTCAGGTGCTCGAAAAAGCGGCCTGGACGATTCGTGATCTCCTGGCTCTTATGATTGCGGTTTCCGATAATACGGCGACGAACTTGTTGATTGAGGTATTCGGTGTGGAAGCGATCCAGAACTGGGTGCGCGGGCAAGGCTTATCCGAAACGGTGCTCAGCCGGAAAATGATGGACGAACAGGCCAAAGCCGGGGGCCGGGAGAATGTGATCAGCGCCGGGGATGCCTGCCGGTGTATGCAGCGTATTTTCGGCGGCGGGATTCGTGCGGAAGATGCCGCAAACGCGCAGTCATGGCTGGAACGTCAGCAGTTCCGGGACAAGCTGCCCGGTCTCGTCGATGAAGAGAAAGTGGCGGTATTCAATAAAACGGGTGAAATGGAGGGAATCGAGCACGATGCCGGCTATTTTTCTTACCGGACGCGCGGGATGTTCGTAGCCGTATTGACGCGTGGGATTGAACCGCGAACAAAAGCGGTCGCCGTCATTCAGCAAATCGGCAAAAAAATAGCGGATTACCTGATCGCTCGCGGCGGGGCATGACGGGGGAGATTGACATCCTTTGTGCCAAAATTCCTGATCGTTTGCGAGATTTACCGGCCGCTTTCAATCAAGAATCTGCCGGCTACGGCTTTAAAAAAATGCATGACGTATAACGGGCGGCGGATCAGCAAGATCCGCGCCAAAAGGCTTTATAAAAGGGAGATCAGTGCTCTTTTAGTGCTGAAATATGAGGGTAGCCGCTCTTATTCATTCAACTTTAGGACATTAGGTTTGGACTGCAGTTTAGGGTTTGCGTTTGTATTTACACGCCGCTTCAAAGTAAATACCTGACCCATGCCGAGATTTATCTCAATAATCTGCAAACCAAAACTGCGCCTCGACATATTAAAAAGAAAGTGCTCACCAAAAAGCGACACATATTCTTCCTTGCAATCATAGCAGAAAATCGCTTAAAATGTGGGATGTTGAGTAAAACTTTTAAAGGCAAGGAATCATTTCGGATTTCGGTCAGCAATGAAATTGAAGGGGAAGTGGGAAAGTGAGCAAACAACAAATTGGTGTTATCGGGATGGCGGTTATGGGAAAAAATCTCGCTTTAAATATTGAAAGCCGGGGTTATTCTATTTCCGTCTATAACCGTTCCGCAAATAGAACAGATGATTTTTTAGAAAATGAAGCAAAAGGCAAAAATATCACGGGTACATACAGCATTGAAGCGTTTGTTCAGTCGCTTGAATCGCCGAAAAAAATTTTGCTGATGGTGAAGGCCGGACAGCCGACGGATGCGACGATTGATTGCCCAGCTAAAACCTTATTTGCATACAGGCGACATTCTAATTGACGGCGGCAATACCTTTTTCAAAGATACGATTCGCCGCAACAAGGAATTAAGCGAAGCCGGGATTCATTTTATCGGCACCGGCGTCTCCGGCGGCGAAGAAGGGGCACTCAAGGGACCAGCGATCATGCCGGGCGGGCAAAAAGAAGCTTATGATTTGGTCGAGCCGATTTTAACAGCGATTTCAGCTAAAGTGAATGGTGAGCCATGTTGTACATATATCGGTTCCGACGGTGCCGGCCATTATGTGAAAATGGTGCATAACGGAATCGAATACGGCGATATGCAATTGATTTCCGAATCGTACTTCATCATGAAACATCTCCTCGGCCTGAGTGCCGCCGAACTTCACGATGTGTTTGCCGAATGGAATAAAGGCGAACTGGATAGTTATCTGATCGAAATCACAGCGGATATTTTTACGAAAACAGATGAGAAGACGGGGAGATCGCTGGTTGATCTCTCATTTTGGACACAGCCGGGCAAAAAGGAACGGGAAAATGGACGAGCGAGAATGCGCTCGATGTCGGCGTGCCTTTGCCGCTGATCACGGAATCGGTGTTCGCTCGTTTTATTTCTGCGATGAAATCGGAACGCGTCAAGGCAAGCCAAGTGCTCAGCGGTCCGGCATCCGGTTCGTTTAACGGGGATAAAAAGGTGTTTATCGAAAATGTGAGACGGGCGCTTTATTTCAGCAAGATCATTTCTTACGCCCAAGGTTTTGCACAAATGAAGGCCGCTTCCAAAGAATACGGATGGGATCTGCAATACGGGAATATTGCCAGGATTTTCCGCGGCGGCTGCATTATTCGCGCACAGTTCCTGCAAAAAATCACGGATGCCTTCAGCAAGAACAGCGAACTCGACAACTTATTGCTTGATCCTTATTTCAAGGGCATTGCCGACCGTTATCAAAGCGCGCTGCGTGAAGTGGTCTCCGGCGCCATTTTGGCGGGTATTCCGGTTCCGGCCTTTTCTTCGGCGATTGCCTACTATGACAGTTATCGTTCTGAAAAACTGCCGGCCAATCTGATCCAAGCGCAGCGCGACTATTTTGGCGCACATACGTATCAACGTATCGATAAAGAGGGCGTCTTCCATACAGAATGGATGGAAAAATAAAGCATTAAAAAGTGAATAGAAATTGAAGGGGAGCTGCAGACAGGCTTCCTTTTTTAACATAAATAGAATCTATAGATGAATATTCTTAAAGTTAAAAATAAATCTGATCACCAAAAGATTGAAAGGGATAAGCAAATATCGTGAAAATATACACTGTTGTGTATATATTGATGATACATCTAAATAAAAATTATTATAAATAATGGGATATCCAACATGACCGATAACATTCAAGAAAATACGGGAAATCAACCAAGGGGGATGAATGGATGCCACACCGGTTTAATCCAATGAAAGCGGAAAAGTTACTTCATCCGCAGCGAAAAAAATGGCTGCCTGTGTTGATCGCTTCTCAGCTACCTGAATATCCAAAAAGACGATGCGATCGCTGACTTGGGGGCGGGAAACGGCTACTTTACTCTCTCAATGGCAAAATTGACGAACGGTCGGGTGTCTGCGGTTGATATTGAGCCAAAGATGCTGGCACTGCTGAATCAAAGAGCACTGGAGAGCGGTATTCATAACATTGACTATGTTGAGAGCGATTTGGAAGCGATCAATCTTCCAGACCAAGGCGTGATGAAGATTCTGGCTGCTTTTGTCCTGCACGAGGTTGCCAATCAGCAAAAAGCCATACAAGAGATGAAGCGCATTCTTCAGCCCGCAGGCCGGATACTGATCTTGGAATGGGGGACTGAAATGCTGGAAGTGGGACCACCGGCCGGCGAACGGCTGCCGGCCGATCACCTTAAGCAAATTGTGGAGAAGCAAGGCCTGAAAGCAGCCATTCTGCCGATCAATGAAGCGGTATACGGCTGTTTAGTTTCCAAAAGCGAGGTCTAACCCACCAGCTTTAGAGGTCGTTGAGCAATACGAACACCCATTTATGGGTAAGCAAAAGAGGCAAGGACAATATGGTCTGAAACAAAGTTAAGGGCCAGCGCCTTGAGACGCTGGCCGGTAATCCAAGGCTTATAGCCTTAGAGCAAACCACCCTTTTGAAGGGTGGTTTTGATTGAACAAAGTTAAAGTTCGCACAAAGGAGGACAGACGAGAGACGCGCTTTCATTTAAGGAAAACCTATGGAAAATCCTGTTCAATGTTGATTGCGCCCGCCATTCGGAGGGGTTGCAGCGATAAAAGCTTCGGAAAATCATCGGGAAAAAATCGGCGTTCATCTCATGTTTTATCGTTAAGAAAGGTTTCAACCCACTTGACATATTCTTTTCGATCATAGTCGCGGTAGAGTGTGCCGGCGAGGCGGACGGGATCGCCGAAGAAGAACCGTTCATAAAGCGTTTGCCGCCCGCCGAACGCGCTTAACGAAATGTCCCAGGCAAGGCAGTTTCACTTTTTCATAACCGTCTTTAGTGGCCGACTGTAAATATTTTTTCAAATCGGCACCCAGTTCCGATTGAAAGTCTTTTTCTCCCGGGATGGAGACAAGGCCGCTCGCCCCAATCAATTGCATGATTTCGACAAATCGCGGATAGACTTTTGGAAAAATATTCGTTGCGGCCGTCAGCGGTTTCTTATCCGGTGTCATTGTACCGAAACGATCGACTTTGGCATTAACTTCGGATGCGACAAGCAAGGCCTTCAGTGTTTCAAGGGCAATGATCACCTCAGATATTTTTTCCTGAATATGCTGATATTCACCGACATTAATGGCGTCAACCATCGATTGGAGCACCCCAAGAATAAATTCTGTCTTGACGACGTTTTTCGATATCACTTGATGAATCTGATGAGAAAGGAAACTGCTTTCGGTATACATCGTGCTCGCCACTCTGGCATCTCCGTGCAAAAATACCCTGTTCCAAGGGACGGTGACATGGTCAAAAAAAATGATGATGCTGTCGACTTCATCGTACCTTGAACCGAGTGGATGATCATAGGTTGATTTTCCGTAATCAAAGGATTCGCGGCAGGCAAATTTCAGGCCGGGGGTATTCGATGGAATGGAAAAAGCGTAAGCATAGGAGTCATCAAGATGAACGGCGCCGGTCGGGAAAACGACGATCTCATCGGTGACTCCCCCCTGCGTTGCCAGCAACCGCGCTCCGTGAATGACAATCCCTTTATCATTTTTATCAATCATTTGCGCGGCGATAATTTCGGAAGGATCTTCAAAATAAATAGAAGATCGGTTTACTTGAGGATTAATGAATGTATGGGTGAGGGAGATGTCATTTTCCGAGCAGTACGCATAGTAGTTGCGCATGTTCGCGATGCACTGCGGGTCGCTAAATATCTCGGCGGCCGCTCCGAATGTCATGACGATCGTATTCATGTAGTCAGGGGAGCGGCCCATCATGCCGACGCTTTGCCGCGCCCATGTTTGCACGGCACGTCTTCTTTTTGCCAAATCCTCTTTTGTTTTTGGCTCCAAGTATGACATTCCGGTACGCTGGCCCGTTTTCGGCGAAATAAAAGTGGTCGCTTCTTTTGTATCCGCTTCATACTGGGCGTCATAGAGCCTGGCCTGACTTTGTATAATGCCTTTGAAGGACGGGTGCTCGGATATTTTGCCTGTGACCTTTTGGCCGTTTATCCACACATTGGCTTTCAATTGGTTAATCCGATCAATATACGTTTTTCCATCGATGCACGGCATCGTCCCACCCCGCTATTCCTCATATTAGAGATATATAGAATATAACGCTCAGGAAAAAACGCCATGTATTTAAACACGATGTTTACCACCATCATTCTATGTTTCCTTGCTTGAAAAATGTCTGTTTAATGAAATTAGGGTAGATTCTTTCCAATTTAAAAATGTATTGAGTATAAATTTATTACAAAGTACAGGGGAATGGAAAATTAGAGAGAGAGGATCACCCTCTGAAGCAATGGGCAGAGGGATTTATCACGCACGATGAGAATGTTCATTATTTGAAACCGGGAGTGCTTGCTGGTGCCATTTTCATACAAAGAAGTCCCGCTGGCAGGTTAACTTTCATACATCCTGCAGATCTTTTCCAATCTTTCTTCCAATTGGTCAAAGTGGATAAACCGGGCCTCTCTTAGTAATTCTTTTCCATTAATAAAAAAAAAAGCAGGGTAGGTACAGTGAAAATGGAGAATCCGGCGGCAACTTCTTCAACATCGTAGGCGTTAATCTGTCCTAAATGGATAAGCGGGAACTTATCTAATACTTCTTTTAGTTTGGGCAAGACGGCATGGCAGACCCCGCATTCTGGTCTTGACACGAATAAAAAACTTAATTCATGGTCCGTAATGAAAGCCTCTATCTTACTCATTGAAGTTAATTCTTCTTCTATCATTTTCAACTATGCTCCTTTATTGATTCTGTGCCCCTTGATCTAGTTGCTATGTACTTCCCTGGTAGTTTAACACACCCAGCGGTTGAAGGCTTGACAACTGCTTTTCAGCAGCATAGATAATCAAGATACCGCCATGTTTTTGAAATCCATGTTCATCGGCATTGTTTTGCTATCCCATTGGTTAATGAATCAATATACGCCGATCGGGTACATTCATTGATACTCCTCAATCCTCCGTATGCGGGAATTGGAGACAGAAGATTTGCTCCGGAAGGTCAGACTCAATTCTGGTATCAGCATTTTCATAATTTGCATCTTTTTGAAAAATTATTTACTGGCCGGCCTGAACAGGCGCGTATTTATATTTGTCATTTCTATGAACACTGGTCGGGGGATGTGAAATTCATAAGCGAGAAAAATTTACGCTGCATTTATACTTTAAGAAAACTGCCAGGGATTGGCCACTTTGTTCCATTAGAAGATCCTGAAGCTGTCGTCGAGGCCATCCTTTCACACATCGCTCTTTTTTATCAACAAAGGTAATGACCCTTTATCTCTTTAATCGCGATCCGGATTCCAGGTATGGGTAGGATATTGCCAAATGACTAACAAACACGCAGATTTTACCCGCTGGAAAGACAGTGCTGTTTCTTCTGAATTGCCCCCTCCCGTTGTTACGTAAAACCCCCGTCCTGTCCGACAGAGGATTTTTCATCTTTACCTGTCCATTAAACAACAAAATGAATGAAAGCAGTTATAAAAAGGATTATTCTCAACACTTTGTGGTAAGGTAACACTATAAATTTTTCTAAGTTATGAAAGAAGGTGGGTCGATTGCAGACTAATCAACCATCCAATCGCTTAATCACTGAGAAGTCGCCTTATTTGCTGCAGCATGCCCATAATCCTGTGGACTGGTATCCATGGGGGGAGGAAGCGTTTGCCAAAGCGAAGCGGGAAAATAAACCCGTTCTGGTGAGCATCGGTTATTCGACATGCCACTGGTGCCATGTGATGGCCCGTGAATCATTTGAAAGATGAAGAAACGGCCCGTATTCTGAACGAAAATTATGTGGCGATTAAAGTCGATCGCGAGGAGCGGCCGGACATCGATGCGGTCTACATGAAGGTGTGCCAGGCGCTGACCGGCCAGGGCGGCTGGCCGCTTAACGTCTTTCTTACACCGGATCAGACACCATTTTTTGCCGGCACCTATTTTCCAAAAGAAACCGGTTACGGCAGGCCGAGCTTCCAGGACGTCCTTTTGTCTCTAAAACAGCAATACGACGACAATCCGGAAAAAATCACAAAGATCGGCGTTCAGATTGTAGCGGCATTATCAAAAAAAGCGGAAAACAAAACGTCCTTGTCTGAAGAGGTGCTTCATAAAGCTGCCGGCCATTTCAGGCAAACATTTGACAGCCGTTACGGCGGGTTCGGGACCGCACCGAAGTTTCCGTCACCGCACCAGCTTTTATTTTTACTGCGCTATTCGCGCTGGAAAAAAGATGAACGAGCGCTGGATATCGTGCTGCGAACGCTTGACGGGATGGCGGCCGGCGGCATTCACGATCAGATCGGCGGCGGCTTTTCCAGATATTCGGTCGATGAAAAATGGCTGGTGCCGCACTTTGAAAAAATGCTGTACGATCAAGCCCTGATTGCGCTGGCCTATACGGAAGCTTACCAAGTTTCGGGAGAGAAAAACTATCAAACCGTTGCCGGTCATCTTTTTTCGTACGTGGTGCGCGAGCTGCGCGATGACACCGGCGGCTTCTATTGCGCCGAGGATGCTGATTCGGAAGGCGTCGAAGGCAAATATTACGTTTGGTCGCCTGAAGAAGTATTCGCCGTTCTTGGCGAAGAGCAGGGCCTGCGTTTCTGCCAGGCCTACCATATTACGGCGGCCGGCAATTTTGAGGGAAAAAGCATTCCCAATCTGATCGGTACGCCGATGGCACAGCTCGCGGCGGCGGACGGCCTTACCGAGGACGACTGGATCAAGTCACTGGATGACGCGAAGCAAAAATTGCTGGTAGCGCGAAATAAACGCGTCCATCCGCATAAAGACGATAAAACTTTGACATCCTGGAACGCGCTGATGATCGCCGCGCTGGCCAAAGCGGGAACAGTGTTCAGCCGGCCAAATTACATAAAGCTCGCTGGGGATGCTCTGCAGTTTATTGAAACACGGCTCACCGAACAAGGGCAGCTGATGGCCCGCTTTCGGGACGGCGAAGTGAAGCACCGCGCGTATCTGGATGACTATGCGTTTTTGGCCCTGGCCTGCCACGCGCTGTATGAGGCGACGGGCTTTCCGAATTTTTTGCAGAAAATGAAGCATTATGCGGATCAAATGATCACTGATTTTTGGGACGAGGAATCGGGCGGTTTTTATTTATACAGCAAGGACGCGCCGGATCTGATTTTTTTAAAACCGAAAGAGGTGTACGACGGCGCGATTCCGTCTGGCAATAGCGCCGCTGCCTATGCTTTGCTGCTGCTGACAGAGCGGACGGGCAACACGGATTATGCCCGGCGTGCCGAAACCCTGTTTTCTGCCTTTGCCTCTGAGGTTGCCGCTTATCCCGCCGGCTATACGTTTTTCTTATCCGCTTTTCTGTTCTCTTATGCCGCACCGAAGCAGCTGATTGTGGTTAAAGGAAAAGATGAACAGTCTTTTCAATCGGCGATGGACAAGCTGCACCGGCTGTACATCCCGAATGTTGCCCTGTTTGCCAGCGATCAGCAGACTTTGGCACAAATTTCCGCTGATCTGAAAGACTACGCACCGCTTGGCGGCGAGACAACCTTCTTCTTGTGTGAGAACTTTCACTGCCGGCGGCCGACAACCGATCTTGATGAGATCATCAGCCAGTTGAGGTAAAAGGTTGAACGAGCCCAGCTTAACAACCTTTGGCTTGTTTGAAGCGGGAGGTTTCTTAGAAAATCGGCGCAGCCGCTGATTATGTAGGTGATCCCCGCCGTCCTTGTGGTTAAGTTTTGATGAGCTTGCTGAGATTCGGTAAAATGTTAAAGTCCAAGTAGATTTAGCTGTCTTCGGACTTAGGCTGATGAGATCATCGATGAATAACAGAAGATGAAGAGCCCTGCAAATGCTTGCTGTCCAGGCACACCGCCTATTTTCCTGAATAGGATAAGGAAAAGAGGTTATGGAGGGATTCGATTGCCAACCTATAGTTCTTACGCTGCCGCGGATAGTCACCTGGCCGGCCAAATTGCCAAGGCGATCAATGGCGAATACAGCGCTATTCTTTGCTACGAGCAATTATACCATTTGGCCGGTACGGAAAAGGAGAAGCGGCGAATTGCGGAAATACGCAACGACGAAATCAAGCATTATCGGACGTTTTCTTCCCTTTATCAGACGCTGACAGGAAAAGCCTATACACCGCAAGTGAGCGGGTCATGCCTGAACTCTTATCAGGAAGGGCTGGCGCATGCCATTGAGGATGAGCAAGAGGCCGTTGACTTTTACCTTGAGGTCGCTGATCAGGCCGATGCGCCGGTCGTCAAATCATCATTTAAGGGCAGCAAAAGATGAACAGAACCATGCGGTCTGGTTTCTTTATTTTTATACGCTTAACCATTTTTGAGCACACAGCGGGGTGCTCTTTTTTAATAAAATTTTCAGCTAAATACGGAAAAGAAGGACCTGAGCAGAGGGCTGTCAAATATCGATCAAGACGGTTATGATAGAACATATATAGAATCAACATCATAACAGCCTTGTAAAAAGGATGTAAAAGATCGGCAAAAGCGGAAACAGAGTTTGTTATTCATGATAACATTATCTTTATATACATACCATTGATTAATGGAAAAGGGGGAATTGGAGGATGAAATTAACAACAGTTTTATTTGATTTCGATGGCACACTCGCCGATACATTGCCGCTGACGTTTCACGGCCTGAAGTCTGTTTTCAGGACGTTTGACGATAGAGCAATGGACAATGACGACATCCTTTCTATGTTTGGACCGACGGAGGACGGGATCATTGAACGGCATCTGCAAAATCGCGACAAAAAGCGGCGGCGATTGAGCATTACTATGCTGTCTATAAAAAAGATCATGCCCGGTTTGTGCCTCAGAACAAAGCGATTAAAACTTTACTGACCCTTCTTAATGAACAGGGGATGAAAATGGGGATCATTACCGGCAAAAGCCGGCGCGCTTTCGATCTCTCGATGGAAAGCATGGCGATGCCCGGAGTCTTCAGCACGGTTGTCACCGGGGACGACGTTGAGATTCCAAAACCGGATCCAACGGGCATTGTGTCAACGATGCGCAAGCTCGGTGCCGTGAAAGAGGAAACGATTTATATCGGCGACAGCAACAATGATATTTTGGCGGGTAAAGCGGCCGGCATTCATACGGCCGGTGTTCATTGGCTCGGGACATCCCAGTCGGCCCGTTTTGACGCACAGCCCGATTTTATTTGGACAAAAGTGGATGATTTTATCAAGCTGCTGCAAACACCGGCAAAATGAGCGGAAAGCGGTTCGAACAGCGGGAGCAAAATGTTTAATTAAAAGGAGCTGTAAAAATGAAATATACAAAACTGGCAAAAACTGATTTTGATTTGTCTGTGATTGGCATTGGCACGAACAAAGTCGGCGGGCATAATTATTTTCATGATTTGAGCGAAAAAGAGGGCAAAGACTTTGTCAAAGAAGCGATCCGCCGCGGCGTGAATTTCATTGACACGGCCGACGTTTACGGACTTGGGCGCTCAGAGGAACTGATCGGCGAGGTGCTGCAGGAAATCGAGACACCAAGGGAAGAGTTGTTCATCGCGACAAAAGGGGCGAATGAATGGGACAAGAGCGGCCATGTCAGGGTAAACAACCGGCCGGAATATTTGCGCGCCGCTTTGGAAGCCAGCTTGAAGCGGCTCAAACAGGATTATGTCGATCTATACTATTTACACTTTCCTGATCAAGAAACGCCGATTTCCGAATCGGTCGGCGAGCTCAGCCGGTTGAAAGAAGAAGGGAAGATTCGCGCCATCGGTGTATATCCACCTGAATCTAAAGCAGCTGAAAGAAGCGGATCAAACTGCCCCAATTACCGCCCTTCAGTCCGCTTATAATCTTCTCGATCGTTCGGCTGAAAACGAGCTGCTGCCTTATTGCGCCGACCGCCAGATCTCATTTATTCCTTATTTTCCGCTGGCTGCGGGGCTTTTGAGCGGCAAATATTCGCAAAGCGATCCGGCGCCGAAAAGGTGGAAGGCGGAGGAGTTCCGACAAAAAGTCATGATCGTGGATAAGCTGAAAGAAGTGGCGGAAAAGAAAAACATCTCGACGGTCAACTTGTCTTTGTCCTGGCTTCTGGCCCAGCCTGGCGTTGATGCCGTCATCCCCGGCGGAAGGCGCCCGGAACAAGTCGAAGGCATGATTCAAGCGGCGGATATTGCTTTGACAGAGGATGAACTTGCGGCAATCAATGAGATAACGGTACTTTAAAAAGGTGCAGCGCCGCCGCTGTCCGCGATCAGCGACGGCGGCGGCGGCGGCATCAAAATAAAGCAAAGAAGGCAAAAAAATGAAAGAAATGATCAGACCGGCGCAAGTTGAGGACGCGCCGATCGTCCACGCTGTCATGTTCGAAGCGTTTTCAGAATACCTTGATCCACCTTCAAGCGCTTTGGATGAAACCGTAAAGTCGGTAGAGTCAGTGCTCGGCGGCGGCGAACAGGCGCTGATTTATTATAAAGACGCCCGGCCGTGCGGGATCATTCGTTTCATCGTAAGGGATGAAGACGTGTACTTTTTCCGGCTCGCGGTCGTTCCTGGAGAACAAAATCAGGGTATTGCAAAGAAGCTGACTGCCCGTTTGGAAAACGATGCGAAATCCCGGCAGAAAAAGACGGCGGCCTGCAAGGTGCGCCTGGCCGCCGCAAAAAAAAACATCCGTTTGTATCGTTCCTTAGGATACACGATTGGCGAAGAAAGCATTGTCCACAAGCCGGACGGTACAGATATAAAAGTGGCTGTCATGAAGAAAAAAAACTGTGTGAGGGCAGGCTTTGGCTACCTGAGCAATGGATAGTGAAAATAAAGGGGCCTTGAAGAACCAAATGCTGAATGCCCAAAAGAAATGTTCCTTCAAACTCCGCATCTTCTTTCCCGCAACCGCTCAAAATTTCCTACCCCTCAGCCGCTGAAAGATTCAAAGTCGGCGGGTATAAATAAATCGATACTTTCCATGTGCACAGCCGGTTTGTCATTGACTAGAATCGTCGGGACACCGCCCGCCTTCGCCAGAGCGGGGAGCATGTTGGCGGGAGTGACGGATAGCGATGTACCAAGCACAATCAGCCGATCGGCGTCTTGAACAACGGACTCGGCTTCCGACAGTCCTCTCACTGCTTCGCCGAACAACACGATGTCCGGCTTTAGGACATTGTGGCAAACCCCGCCGGAGTCGGAGTTGCTGCATCTTGGCAGCTTGTCTTTCCACACCGACTGGGTAGCGTAAACGGAACCGCAGTACGGACAAACCGTCCGCTCAAACGCTCCTGCAGTTCGATGACGCGGCTGCTTCCTCCCTTGGTGTGCAAACCGTCGATGTTCTGCGTGATCACGGTCACCTTCTTTTCCTTTTCCAACTGCCCGAGCCAGCGGTGGACGCCGCTTGGTTCGGCATGAAGCAGCCGGTCGGCATCAAACAGCGACCGATAAAAAGCCCAAAAGGCTTCCGGATCATAGTGAAAATAGTCAATCGATAAAAAACGTTCAACATTGGCTTTTCGGTAAAGGCCGTTCGGCCCGCGGAAAGGCGGGATTCCTGAAGGCACGCTGACGCCCGCTCCTGTCAACACGGCTATTTTATGATCTTTAGCAATGATTGTGTCTAATGCTCCCATCTCTCCATCTCCTTGTTACCTATAGTATAAATGAGTGATCAAAAACTTGCCATGAAAACGGATACATAGCGGTCGAACCTTTCTGGAATGAATGGTTCGCGGCGGCACAGGCTAAAAAATGACACGGATTTTTTCCGCGAGAAAAAACTGGGTAAGAGCGGATTTCAGTACTTTACGATGCAAAATTCAGCAGCAGCTTTAATGGATTCTGGAACGGCTATCAAAACAGCGGCCCACAGCTTCCGGAACCCAAAATGATGCGTTCGGGCATACTTTAACGGTCTTTTTGTGTTACGGATTCGGTCCGGATATCTGACCTTTTAATAGGTCAAACTAATAGCGAACACGTATTCGTTATGATACAATGGGATCAAAAGCAATCAACTTCCTGCCTTATTTTTGACGTGAATATTTTTTAGAAAAAATGAGGGATCTGCATGAAAACGAGACAGTCTATGGCCGATTTACTGGCCATGTTAAAGAAAAATAAAAATATTATTTATTGGCATACCGTTCCGGAAAAACAAGCCGTCTCTGTTCCTTTTCCTGAAACACTTGACGAGCGGCTTGCCGCGGCGCTCAGAAATCGCGGTATTTCCTCGCTTTATTCCCATCAGGCCGAGGCTTTTCGCGCGGTAGAGGCGGAAAAGATGTGGTTTTGGTTACGCCGACGGCTTCCGGCAAGACGCTTTGCTACAATTTGCCGATTCTGCAGGGAATACTTAAGGATGAATCCAGGCGTGCGCTCTATCTTTTTCCGACCAAAGCCCTTGCTCAGGATCAGAAAAATGAAATGAAAGAGCTGATCGATGAGATGGGGGTGCCGATTCGCAGCTATACATATGACGGCGATACATCCGGACAGATTCGCCAGAAAATCCGCCAGGCAGGACATATCGTGATGACCAACCCCGATATGCTGCATGCATCGATTTTGCCGCACCATACAAAATGGGTGTCGCTGTTTGAGAATCTTCGTTACATCGTGATCGATGAGCTTCATACTTACCGGGGCGTGTTCGGCAGCCACGTGGCGAATGTTATCAGGCGTTTAAGAAGGATTTGCCGTTATTACGGCAGCGATCCGCTCTTTATTTGTACATCGGCGACAATTGCCAATCCGCGCGAACACGCCGAAGCGTTGACGGCGAAAGATGACGCTGATCGACCGCAACGGTGCACCGAGCGTCCGCAAACATTTCCTGTTTTATAACCCTCCCGTTGTCAATAAACAGCTGAACGTCCGGGAAGACGAGACGCTGGCGGTGAAAGATTTGGCGGAAGAATTTTTAATGAACGGGATTCAGACCATTATCTTTGCCCGCAGCCGGCTGAAGGTGGAGATCTTATTCAGCCATCTTAAAGAAATAAACAAGGGCCGAAATAGAAGAGCCAATATTTGTGCCTACCGCGGCGGCTATTTGCCTTCCGAACGGCGGGCGATCGAAAAAGGGCTGAGAACCGGCGACATCATGGGTGTCGTCAGCACCAATGCCCTGGAACTGGGTGTCGATATCGGCCAGCTGCAGGTATGTATTATGACCGGCTATCCAGGCAATATGGCAAGTGTCTGGCAGCAGGCGGGACGGGCCGGCCGGCGAAAAGACGATGCCGTTATCATCCTTGTTGCTTCGTCCAGTCCGCTCGATCAGTATATGGTGCTTCATCCGGATTACTTTTTTGCCGGACGGCCTGAAGAAGCGCGGATCAATCCGGATAATCTGCTGATTTTGATTGATCATATTAAATGTGCGGCGTACGAGCTGCCTTTTCATAAAGGTGATCGTTTCGGCGATCATCCCGTGGACGATTTTTGCGAATTTCTGACCGATGAAGATGTGCTGCATTTTCATGGCGGCAGATGGTATTGGATGAATGACGCCTTTCCAGCCAGCGGCATCAGCCTTCGTTCTGCTTTGCAGGATACGGTGATCATTATCGATCAAACCGATCCGGGGCACGCAACAGTGATCGGGGAGATTGATCGTTTTGGAGCGATGACGATGCTTCACGATGATGCGATTTATTTGCATCAGGGCAGGCAGTACCACGTGGATAAGCTGGATTGGGAAGAACAGAAGGCCTATGTTCGAAAGGTGAATGTCAATTATTATACCGATGCTGACTTGGCTGTTCAGCTCGATGTACTGGAAGTGGACGATGGCGGACAAGTTGCGGACGGGCCCGTTGAAAAAGCGTACGGAGATGTATCGGTGCGGGCGCTGCCGACCGTCTTTAAAAAAATTCGTTTTGAGACGCTTGAAAACATCGGCTGGGGACATATTCATTTACCAGAAATGGAAATGCATACAAGTTCAGCGTGGATCGGTTTTCCGGAAGAATGGGTGCGGACGATCGGCAAAGAGACATTTCAAGGGGCGCTCATCGGCTTAAGCCATGTGCTGCGTCATGCGGCGCCGCTGTTTGTCATGTGCGATCAGGCCGATTTGTCGGTTGTCCCGAAAATCAAAGCGCCGCATAATGAAAAAAACCGACTATTTTTATTTATGATAAATATCCGGGCGGCATCGGTCTTAGCAAAAAGTTATATGAAGCGATGCCGGCACTGCTGAAAAGGGCTGCGGAAATGATTGAAACGTGCCATTGCACCGACGGATGCCCGTCTTGTATCGGCTTTGTTAATGAAGGACGGCATGCCAAGCAGGCGCTGCTTCGTTTATTGCACGCCGAGCATTTAAACGTTTAACGCGCCTGAGGATCTGCGGATTTTTTAAAGGATGATGAATGTGTCATTAAAAGAAAAACTTAAGCGTTACAAGGAACAAAAACGGGCGGAGAGAGTGGAAAACGGGCAGCCGGCCCCTATGCCGCCGGAACAGCACCGTCAAAATGATTCTGAAAACACAAATGAATCGATCTATCGGCAAGAGCTGACTCTTGCCGCCGAACAGATGAATGCCGAAATCAAAGGTTTTGAGGATCAGTTTGTCTTCGTCAGAACGGAACAACTTGATGTACACGAGCGGATTGGGCCGTATCCAAGCGCCGAGCTTTTTGATATCGTCAGTGACTGGCAGCGGGAATCGAGCGTGCATCCGCTGTCTTCATTTGGACTCGGCGCCGAGGATTTACTTTTTTTTGACACGGAAACGACGGGACTGGGTGCCGGCAGCGGCCACATGATTTTCTTGATTGGTTTTGCGCGGGTGACGCGTTCTTGTGTGACACTTAAACAGTACTTTTTGCCGGGTCCGGGCCATGAAGCGGCTTTTTATTATTATTTTTTTTCCGATTGCCGGCATCTTAAGAATCTTGTGACCTACAATGGCAAGGCTTTCGATTGGCCGCGGGTGAAGACACGCCATCAATTTGTCAGGAATCGGGTTCCGCGTCTGCCGGCGTTCGGCCACTTTGATTTGCTGCATGCATCCAGGCGGCTCTGGAAAAACCGGCTGGACGGAACGCGGCTGCAAACGGTGGAAAAAGAGATTCTCGGCCTTGACAGGGGAGATGATGTTCCCGGAAGCATGGCGCCCTTTTTGTATTTTCAATTTTTAAAGCAGCCAAAAGCGGCGCTCGTCAAAGGAATAATGGAACACAATCTCGAAGATATTAAGGCGTTGATTGCTTTGTATATCCACTTATCTAAAAAGGTGCTTGGAAGCACAGACAGGGATGAAGAAGAAACGTTTGAAATTGCCCGCTGGTACTATCAGCTTGGAGAAGCGGCGCAGGCACAGGTTTTGTTTGAATCATTAGCAGAGACGGATTCACCTGCTGCTCGGAAGGCCCAGCCTTTTTTAGGATACCTTTATAAAAAACAGGGGAATTTCAAACGTGCGCTTACGGTCTTTCAGTCGCTGATCCGCCGGGGCACAGGACTGAATGAAAGGATATATATTGAAGCGGCGAAACTCCTGGAACATCAATTTAAAGATTACCGGGGGGCGAAGGATTACACACAGCGGGCGATTGATCAGCTTAAAGAGAGAGAGCAAAGTTCGGGACAGCCGCTGCCTGAAAGAAAGCGCGACTATCTCAAACGCTATCGCCGCCTGGATGAAAAGCTGGCCAGGTGAAATAAGTTCAGGGGCTTCCGGAAATATAGCCGATATTACCCGGGGAAGCGCAAAAAGCGCCGTAAATCGTCATCAATCGCCTATTTTTTTAGAAATAAGGTGTGATATCGACAAATATTTTAACAAAAAGTGAATGAAGGCGGAGGCAACTTAGGGCGATTAGTGGTTATTGTTAATGAAAAGAAGGTGTTCAAATGGGCGAGGGCAAGGCGGTGCTTGTTACCGGCTATAAACCGTATGAACTGGGCATTTATTCAGATGAACATCCGGGCGTTCCTGTCATCAAGTACTGCTTGCGATCGAGTATTCTGCAATTGATCGACGATGGGGCAAGCTGGTTTGTTATCAGTGGACAGATCGGAGTTGAACTGTGGGCCGCGGAAGTTGTCCTCAGTTTAAAACAAGAAGCGTATGATGTTCACCTGGCCGTCATTGTCCCTTTTCTTGAGCAGGAAGCTAAATGGAAAGACGAGCAAAAAGAGAAATATTATGCCATCCTTGAGCAGGCGGATTTTGTGGATGCGATCAGCAAACGGACCTATGACAGCCCTACGCAGCTGCGGCAAAAAAATGATTTTCTCGTAGCCAAAACAGACGAAATGCTGCTTGTTCTGTATGATGACAGCAAACCGGGCTCGCCAGAATATTATCTGGTTCCGGCACGGCGGAAAGCGCGGCATCAGTCTTATCCTGTTTTTACAATCGACCGATATGACTTGGAACTCGCCTCTCAGGATTTAAAAGAACAGGATCC
Source organism: Terrilactibacillus sp. S3-3 (assembly GCA_030437565.1). Taxonomy (GTDB): domain Bacteria; phylum Bacillota; class Bacilli; order Bacillales; family Sporolactobacillaceae; genus S3-3. Next base: position 1,885,945 of record CP129291.1, on the reverse strand, counting down.
GAATTATTGGTCATAAATAGATTGACAATGCTTGTTTAATTTGAAAAAATAAAATGAAGAGCGACTTTTTTTGAGGTGATGATTATGGAACGCCAAGTTAGCCAACTAACGAGCCAAGATATATTAGATAAAGAATTTAAAACGGGTCTGCGCGGCTACCAAGCGGAAGATGTGGACAAATTTCTGGATGAAATTATCAAGGATTACGAAGCGTTTAACAAAGAAATCAAGAAACTGCGTGAAGAAAACGAGCGGCTTCGTGCCGAGGCGGGAAACAGGCAGAATGAATTGCGGCGATCGCCATCTGTGGCCAATCAAGGGCAGACTAATTATGATATTTTAAAACGGCTTTCGAATCTGGAAAAACATGTGTTTGGCAACCGCTTGGATGATTAAATGACGAATGCGGTCGAAAATGGGTTGATTTTTTATGATATTCGTGTATAATAGCTATTGGTGACGTTATTTATGTTTAGGTAATCGCTGTGTTCCTTAGAGGATACAGAGGAAAGTCCATGCTCGCACGATCTGTGATGATCGTAGTGTTCGTGCCTAGCCAATTCATAAGCTAGGGTAGTTCGGAGGCTTTGCACTCTGGGCTAACGGCAAGAGAACAGCCTACGTCTATTGGATACGGCTTAGTATCTTCAAAAGTGCCATAGTGACGATGTCTTCTGGAAACGGAAGAAGTGGAACGCGGTAAACCCCTCGAGCGAGAAACTCAAATTTGGTAGAGGAACCCTTTGGAAGGAACCAAACGGAAAAAGGGACAGGTTATCCTGTAGATAGATGATTACCGCCTTTGTACGAGGAGAGATTCCATTTGAGTACGAAGGTACAGAACATGGCTTACAAACATGGATAATGCGTTTTAACAAGAAGGAAGCCCATATTTGGGCTTTTTTTATGTTTACATATTGGATTAGCCGTTATCCAAAGCGCTCCGAGCCTTTGGCAAAAGAAGAGGTTTAATGTGAGCGAAAAATGGCATACATAATGATATCCGATGGACTTAGGAAGTAGTAGGAGGAAAGACGTTGGCAAAATCGTTATCTTTGATTGCAACAACAGCTATGGGGGTTGAGGCGATCGCAGCAGATGAGTTAAGAAAGCTTGGATACCATGATCTGACGGTGGAAAACGGAAAAATTACATTTTCCGGGGAACCGATTGATATTTGCCGCGCCAATCTATGGCTTCGGACAGCCGATCGAATCAAATTAAAGATCGGCGCTTTCAAGGCGATGACATTCGACAGCCTTTTTGAACAGACAAAAGCCCTGCCATGGCCAGATATACTGCCTTTAAATGCTTCATTTCCCGTTACCGGCAAAGCGGTGAAATCACAGCTTCACAGCGTGCCGGATTGCCAGGCGATCGTGAAAAAAGCGGTGGTGGAAAGCATGAAACGGCGCTATGGACAGGAATGGTTTCCTGAAGATGGTCCGCTTTATAAAATCGAAGTGGCGCTTGTTAAAGATGTCGCAACGCTGACGATTGATACAAGCGGCGCCGGGCTCCATAAACGCGGCTATCGATCGCTTCATGGCGAAGCGCCTCTAAAAGAAACACTTGCCAGTGCTCTGATTTATTTAACAAAGTGGACGCCTGACCGGCCGTTTGTCGATCCTTTTTGCGGCTCAGGAACGATCCCGATCGAAGCGGCGCTGATCGGCCAAAATATCGCCCCTGGATTCAACCGCGATTTTGTTTCGGAAGCTTGGCCGATGTTTGCGGGTGACTTGTGGGAGAAGGCAAGAGAGGAAGCAGATGCCGCCGCTCGGTATGATCAGCCGCTCGATATCTTGGGCTCGGATATCGATCACAAAATGGTTGAACTGTCATCCACAATGCATTAGAAGCCGGTTTCGGTGATTTAATTACATTTAAACAGATGCAAGTGGCCGACTTTACGACAAAAACAGAAAACGGCTGTATGGTCGGCAACCCGCCTTATGGCGAACGAATGGGCGATCGGGTGCTGAACGAGCAAATCTGCCGCGATTTGGGCCGGCTTTACAAAGAAAATCAGACATGGTCTTTTTATTTTATTTCTTCTTTTAATGAATTCGAGACATTTTTCGGGAAAAAAGCGTCGAAGAAACGTAAATTGTACAATGGCCGTATTCGTACCGATTATTATCAATATTTTGGCAAACGGTTGACGAAGCGGGAATATTAAACCTTCAGGCCCTTTTTGCTTACTGCAAAAGAAAAAGCAATCAGCGGCCTTTTTGTTTTTATTAAATTATGTTCCAAATAAACAATAAAGAAAATTCTCAAATGACTTATTTTTAATTAGGCTGTTTTTTTAGGCCGATTGAAGAAATTCTTTTCAACTCGGCAGGAGATTTCATAACTGAAGCGAAATTTAACTAAATAGCGGTTTGAACAATCACAGAAGGGGGCAGCGGACAATGACGATTCAGGAGACGGAAAAAGCTTATTTTCAGTATCTGAAAAAAATAATGGATTTTAACGAAGCCATTGCCCTGGCAGAATGGGACATGCGGACGGGAGCGCCGAAAAAAGGGATCCCGCAACGTTCAGAAGTTGTCGGCACACTGGCGGACGAAGTGTTTAAAAGGCAAACTTCCTCTGAGATGAAGGCCTATATTGACGCGCTTACCGATCGTTCCGTTCAAAATGAACTTAGCGAACGAACCAAACGGACAGTAGAAAAATCCAAAAAAGAATTTGAACGGCTGGTGAATGTACCGGCTGCAGAACATAAAGAATATGTGATATTGCAATCCAAAGCACAAAGTGTCTGGGAAGAGGCGAAAGCGAACGCCGATTTTGCCGCTCTCCAGCCTTATTTGAAAAAAATCGTGATGTCAAGCGCCGGTTTGCGGGCTATTGGGGAGCGGGTGCCAATGTTTATGATGCTTTGCTGGATTTATATGAACCCGGAATGACAACGGAGACACTTGATCGGGTGTTCGGCCGGCTTCGCGAAGGCATTGTGCCTTTGGCTAAAGAGATTGCGGCATCCGGTGACCAGCCTAACGCCGATTTTTTGTCGGTTCCGGTTCCCGTTCAGAAGCAAAAAGCGTTCAGCCTGCATATTTTGAGAGAAATGGGCTATGATTTTGCGGCTGGCCGTTTAGATGAAACGTTACATCCGTTCGAAACGGCACTAAACCCGGATGATGTGCGGGTAACCACGCATTATGTGGAAAATGACTTTATATCGGCCTTGCTTGGCACGATGCATGAAGGCGGCCATGCCCTTTATGAACAGCATATTTCCCGGGATTTGGTTGGAACGCCGCTTTGTGCCGGAACGTCAATGGGCATTCACGAATCCCAGTCCTTATTTTTTGAAAATTTTTCGTCGGGCGCAGCCGGGCGTTTTGGGAACGGCATTTTGATGAACTGAAAACGTATGGAAGCGGGCAGTTCGACAATGTCTCGGTCAATGATTTTTACCGGGCGATCAATATTTCAAAGCCTTCTTTTATCCGCATTGATGCCGATGAATTGACTTATCCGCTCCATATCATGGTACGATATGATATCGAAAAAGGTCTGTTTAACGGTGATATCGAGGTGAAGGATCTTCCGGGGATTTGGAATGAAAAGATGGCTCACTATTTGGGTATCAGGCCAAAAAATGATCGGGAAGGCGTTCTCCAGGATATACATTGGCCCAGCGGTGATTTTGGTTATTTTCCATCATACGCTCTTGGCTATCTATATGCGGCACAATTCAAAAACGCCATGTTGAACGATTTGCAGAATTTTGATGATTTATTGCGTGCGGGCGATATTCAAAGTATCCGCGAATGGCTGACCGAACATATCCATCAATACGGCAGTTTGAAAAAACCGCTGACGATTTTGCGGGAGGCAACAGGAGAAGATCTGAATGCCGATTATTTTATTTATTATCTCGAAACCAAATACCGCGGGGTTTATCATTTGAATAAATGAGCAATAAATAGGGGGAACCACTTTTTGATTGCCTGCTCACGAGGGAAAGGAGCAAAAAGGTATGCCAGTTGTGAATCCAGGTCCAGAGCAAATCAAGGCCATTCTTGAATCGAAGCATCGGATCGCTGTCGTCGGGCTGTCGGATAATCCGGCGCGCACAAGCTATCAAATCGCCAAATATATGGCCGACCATGGCTACGAAATCATTCCGGTTAATCCAACGATAGACGAAGTGTTCGGCAAAAAAGCGGTCAAGTCGCTGCTGGATATTGAAGGGCATGTTGATATTGTCAACGTTTTCAGACGCAGTGAATTTTTGCTGGAAGTGGCAAAAGAGACGGCAAAAATCGGCGCGGATGTTTTTTGGGCCCAGCTCGGCCTGATGAACGAGGAAGCTTATAATAATTATCTATCAGGCAGGCAAAAGGGATCACATCTGTGATGGACCGCTGCATCATGGTCGAGCATATGAAAGTCATCGGCGATTAGCCGGAAGCTTGTTCGGAGGCTCCATCTTTGTTTCTAAGGTGGGGCTTTTCCCTTCAACCTTTTGGAAACGCGCGTATGCCAGGGAAAAGATCGATCTTCATCATGCAAGTGCTTTTTCAGGACAGTTAAGTAAAGGAACGGCAAAAAGATTTTTTTGAGTGCAAACGAGTGAAAAAAATCGGCTTATGACGGTTGATAAATCGTATTTTTCGGCCGAACAATGGGTAAGAGGCTGCTTTTTTTTTTCTTTTTGACAGAAACGCATGTTCTGCTATAATGAGACAAAGAGATGGCCGGACGTGAAAGGGGTTTTTTTATTGGCAAGACGAGTACCAGTTTACAATGATGATACGATTCAAATTCTTGAGGGGCTGGAGGCGGTCAGAAAGCGCCCGGGGATGTACATAGGATCGACGGATGCGAAGGCCTTCACCACTTGGTCTACGAGATCGTCGATAATTCTGTTGACGAGGCGCTGGCAGGATTCGGAAATAAAATCTTGATCACCATTTTCAAAGATAACAGCGTCGCGGTCCGCGATTATGGCCGCGGGATGCCGACGGGGATGCACCGCTCCGGCAAACCGACACCTGAAGTCATTTTCACCATTCTTCATGCCGGCGGGAAGTTCGGTCAGAGCGGCGGATATAAAACAAGCGGCGGGCTGCACGGTGTCGGCGCTTCTGTTGTCAATGCTCTGTCAGAGTGGCTGGAGGTCACGATTTGGCGGGATGGTTCTGTTTTCAAACAGCGCTTTGAAGATGGCGGCCATCCAGCAACGACGCTTGTCAGGACGGGCAAGACAAAAGAGACGGGAACAATGATCCACTTTAAGCCGGATCCGGGCATTTTCAGCGTCACAACCTTTAATTTCGATGTGCTGAGCGAACGTCTTCGCGAGGCGGCTTTCCTGCAAAAAGGCATGATGATTGTGCTTAAAGATGAACGCACAGGCAGAGAAGAGACCTATCAATATGAGACGGGGATCAAGGCTTTTATTGAATATTTGAATGAGGAGAAGGAAGTCCTTCATCCGGTGGCGTCGTTCGAAGGGAAGGCAAACGGGATGGAAGTCGATGTTGCTTTCCAATTTAACGACGGTTATTCTGAAAACATTTTGTCGTTTGTCAATAACGTGCGAACCAAGGACGGCGGCACGCATGAATCCGGATTCAGAACGGCCGTCACGCGGGCGTTCAACGATTATGCAAAAAAGAGCGGCATCTTAAAGGAGAAAGATAAAAATCTCGACGGCAGCGATATTCGCGAAGGTTTTACGGGTATTGTGTCCGTCCGCATCCCTGAAGAACTGCTTCAGTTTGAGGGGCAGACAAAAGGAAAGCTCGGCACCAGCGAAGCGCGTTCAGCAGTTGATACCGTTGTATCCGAGCAGCTGACTTATTTTCTTGAGGAAAATCCGAAAACGACGAGTGAAATGCTGATTCGAAAAGCTATCAAAGCGCAGCAAGCGAGAGAAGCGGCGCGCAAAGCGAGGGAAGACGCGCGCAGCGGCAAGAAGAGCCGGCGCAAGGAAACGGTGCTGAGCGGCAAATTAACGCCGGCATCGTCGAAAAATCCGGCGCGCAACGAGCTTTATCTGGTGGAAGGTGACTCTGCCGGCGGATCGGCGAAGCAGGGCCGTGATCGAAAATTTCAGGCCGTTCTGCCTTTGCGCGGCAAGGTCATCAATACCGAAAAGGCGAAGCTCGCCGATATTTTCAAAAACGAGGAAATCAACACGATTATCTATGCGATCGGCGCCGGTGTGGGATCCGATTTCAATCTTAAGGATATCAATTATGACAAAGTCGTGATCATGACCGATGCTGATAACGACGGCGCGCACATTCAAGTGCTGCTGCTCACTTTCTTTTACCGCTATATGCGGCCTTTGATCGAGGCGGGCAAAGTCTATATCGCTCTGCCGCCGCCGCTTTACAAGGTCAGCAGGGGCACCGGTAAAAAAGAAGTCGTGGAATACGCGTGGGATGATCGCGGGTTGAAAGCGGCGATTAAGAAAATTGGCAAAGGCTACACCATTCAGCGTTACAAAGGGCTTGGCGAAATGAATGCCGATCAATTATGGGAAACGACGATGAATCCCGATTCCCGGACACTCATCAGGGTAAAAATCGATGATCTGGCGTATGCCGAACGGCGGGTCACAACGCTCATGGGCGACAAAGTTGAGCCAAGGCGCAAATGGATCGAAACCCACGTGGCATTCGGACTGGACGAAGAAACGAACATTCTTGAAAATGAAAATATTTCCGTCTCTGAGAGGAGTGAGGGCTGATGGCTAATCAAGAGAAATTACTGGATCTGCCGCTCGAAGAAGTGATTGGCGATCGCTTCGGCATCTACAGTAAATACATCATTCAGGAACGGGCGCTGCCGGATGTTCGCGACGGTCTCAAGCCTGTGCAAAAGACGGTTCTGTACGCTATGTTCCAGGACGGGAACACGAGCGACAAACCGTTCAGGAAATCGGCCAAAACGGTCGGCAACGTCATCGGCAACTATCACCCTCACGGTGATTCATCGGTCTATGAAGCGATGGTGCGGATGAGCCAGGATTGGAAAGTGCGGAGCCCGTTGATTGAAATGCACGGCAACAACGGAAGCCTTGACGGCGACCCGCCGGCAGCGATGCGCTACACCGAAGCACGATTGTCGAAGATCGCTGCGGAGCTGATCCGCGACATCGATAAACAAACGGTCGATTTCATTCCGAATTTTGACGATACGCTGGAAGAGCCCGTCGTGCTGCCGTCCAGGTATCCCAATTTGCTCGTCAACGGTTCAACGGGCATTTCCGCCGGTTATGCGACGGAAATTCCGCCGCATCATTTAGGCGAAATCATCGATGCCGCGATCATGGTCATGGAACATCCCGATTGCACGGTGGATGATCTGATGACTTGTGTCAAAGGCCGGATTTCCCGACACAGGGGGCATTGTTCAAGGACTTGACGGCATCAAAAAAGCGTACCGGACAGGCAAAGGGAAGATCATCATCAGAGGGCGCTCGGCGATTGAAGACCTGCGCGGCGGGCGCCAGCAGATTGTCATCACCGAACTGCCGTACGAGGTCAATAAGGCGCATTTGGTAAAGAAGATGGAGGAACTGCGGCTTGATAAAAAAGTAGAAGGCGTCGCCGAAGTGCGCGATGAAACGGATCGCACCGGGACGCGCGTCATTATCGAGCTGAAAAAAGAAGCGGTTGCATCCGGCATTTTAAATTACTTTTATAAAAATACCGATCTGCAGATTACTTATAATTTTAATATGGTGGCTATTGATCATAAGACACCCCGGCAGCTGGGGCTGAAAGCGATTCTGGAAGCGTATGTTCGCCACCAAAAAGAAGTGGTTACCCGGCGAACGCGATATGAACTGGATAAAAGCAAGGCGCGCCAGCACATTGTTGAAGCTTGATCAAGGCCGTGTCGATACTCGATGAAGTGATTCGGGTGATCCGGGCATCGAAAGACAAAAAAGACGCAAAAAATAATCTCTCGGCAGCCTTTGCTTTCAGCGAAGCGCAGGCCGAAGCGATCGTCAACCTCCAATTGTATCGGCTCACAAATACCGATATCGTGACTCTTCGGGAAGAGGCAGCCGAGCTGGCCCGGACCATCGCCCGGCTGGAAAGCATATTGGCTTCTGACAAAAAGCTGATCCGTGTCATCCAAAAAGAACTGACGGACATTAAGAAAAAATATGCCGACAGCCGGCGGACGACGATTGAAGCGAAAATTGAGGAAATCAAAATTGATTTGGAAGTGATGGTCGCCGCCGAGGATGTGATGGTCTCGCTGACAAAATACGGTTACATCAAACGCGCCAGCCTGCGTTCATATTCGGCGAGCGGAGGCGCCGATGCGGCGATGAAAGAGGCGGACCGGGTTATTTTTCAGCAGGAGCTGAACACGACCGACACGCTGTTAATCTTTACGAATGAGGGGCATTACCTGTATCTCCCGGTACATGAGATTCCGGAAAAACGCTGGAAGGATCTTGGCCAGCATGTCGCCAGCATTGTTCCGATTGCCGCGGAGGAAAAGATCATCAAAGCTATTCCTGTAAAAGAATTCGACCGGCCGCTTTTTCTGACATTCATGACGAGAAACGGGATGATCAAGCGGACCGAGCTCAGCGAGTACAAGGCTCAGCGTTATTCGAAACCGCTTATGGCGCTGAAACTGAAAAAAGATGATGAATGCATTGATGTTCACCTGACAAATGGACAAATGGATGTGATTTTAGCGACGCGGCTCGGTTACGGGCTGTGGTTCTCCGAAGAAGAATCGGGCACAGTCGGCCAGCGCGCGGCCGGTGTCAAAGCGATCAATTTGAAAGCCGGCGACACGGTTGTCGGCGCGAAGGTGTTTGATCCGCACAAAAGTATCGATCTGTTCATTGCCACCCCCACGCGGCGCCGTGAAAAAGATGGTGCTGGCCCGCCAAATCGAAAAATCATCGCGTGCCCGGCGCGGCGTGGTCATGCTTCGCGAGTTAAAGACTTCTCCTCACCGGATAGCCGGTATCGAACTGGTGAATCAGGGCGATACGGTTTGGCTGTCGACGGAAAAAAAGAAATCTCGTATCCGTCGATGTCTCAACGCTGCGTGCCGCTGATCGCTATAACAACGGTTCTTATGTCGTTGATCAAGATGAAGCCGGCAACGTTGTCGAGATCTGGAAAGCGGCGGATGCGGAAGAAGACGGAGCGGCGGATTGAGCGGCTGACTTGACTCACGGCAAATGCCGCTGCTTTTAACCAGTGGCTACGCTCATTGCTGAAACAAATCGTTTACTGTAAAATAGACAAGTACAAGTGATTTCGTTTTGATTGGCCGCGTTCGCTGAAGATAGCGGCTATAAATAAGAAAAACAGGCGATGGTGTCCGCCTTTAACTGCCTTCGCTGATGACTCCTGCCGCAGCGGCAGGAGTCTATTTTTATGAAGAGGATGTGAAATAAGATGGATGTTTTTTTATTGTAGGAGCGGGGGGCATGATCGGGGCTCTTCTGAGATACATAGTCGGACTATTTGCGGCCGGTCTTTGGCACGGTGTCTTTCCGTTAGCCACTTTGTGCATCAATTTGACGGGATCCTTTTTATTGGGCTGGCTGACAAAGTCCCTTTTTAAAATGATTCCTGAACGATGGCAGACGGGGCTGGGTACGGGCGTGATCGGTGCCTTCACAACTTTTTCGACTTTCAGCGTGGAAACGATCGAGCTTGCCCGCGCCGGGCATGATTGGCTGGCGGCCGTTTATGTGATCATGAGCAGCGCCGGCGGTCTGTTTTTCGCTTATATCGGCTATCGTCTAGGCGAAGCGGGCGGAAAGAAAAAAGCGGATCTGTTATATTTTGAGAAGGAAGGGAAGGACACGAAATGACTTATTTATGGGGTAGCATTGGCGGTTTTTTCGGGGCGATGGCCCGGTTTAAAATAAGCGGATTGCTGAACAAACGTTTTTTTCCATGGGGCACATTCCTGATCAATGTGAGCGGTTCCTTCCTGCTCGGCCTATTGATTGGAGCGGACATCACAGGCGGCTGGCAGCTGCTGCTCGGCACCGGCTTCATGGGAGCATTTACCACCTTTTCAACCTTCCATCTTGAAGCTGTCCGCTTATGGATCAATCGGCGGGGCTCGGTGTCCATGTATTATTTACTGGCCAGCTATATTTTGGGACTGGCCTGCGCTTTCGCCGGAATAGAATGGGGCCTGCAAATTTAAGGCAGGTGAAAACTATTTGCTCGGCAGGGCCGTGTCAGGTGGGCCCCCCGGCCGTTTTTCTTTTTCGCTGAATGACAATCAGCCTTGAGAACAGACAGACGGCGCCGGTCCCAAGTCCGCTGATAAAACCGATCCAGTAGCCAAAAGGACCGAAAGCGGTAAAACGGGCGAGAGGAAAAATCCCAGCGGCAGTCCAATCACCCAGTAGGAGACAAGCGCCATGATGAAGGTGACGTTGACGTCTTTGTAGCCTCTGAGCGCGCCTTGGATCGGCGCGGCGATCGCATCGGATAGTTGAAAGAAAATAGCGTAAAGAAGAAAATGCTGAATCATTCTCGCCACCGGTTCGCTGCGCGTATATAAAAAGGCAATGTCCTGATTAAAGAAAAACAATCCGACGGCAAATAACAGGCCGATGGTGAAAGCGATTCCGATGCCGAGAAAGCTGTACTGCATCGCATCATTGAAACGTTTCGCCCCCGCCTCGTAGCTGACGGCGATCGTCAGCGCCAAAGACATGCTGAACGGCATCATGTAAAGCAGCGAAGCGAAATTGATCGCCGCCTGATGCGCGGCGATGACAATGGTGCTGAACTGGCTCATCAGTAAGGTAACCGCGGAAAAGATGCTTGTTTCAAAAAAGAGAGAAAAAGCCAATCGGTACGCCGAGTTTTTAAGCTTTTTCCACGCTTTCAGTGATAATGGATAGAAACGGCGAAAAAGCCGGTACCCCGCAAATGGCTGCAGCTTGACGACAAAAAGAATTGCCATGCCCATCACGACCCAGTAAGAAATAGCGGAAGCCACGCCCGCACCGACGCCGCCGAGACGCGGGAATCCCAAATGGCCGAAAATAAACAAATCATTGAAAAGGATGTTGATCGGCAGCGCGGTGAAGGTAATGATCATGGTGATTTTTGTCTGCCCGTGCGCGTCGATGAAACAGCGAATCGCATTATAAATAAACAGCGGAATGATCCCGGCGGATAAGGCCAGCAAATAATGGCTGGCAATTGTCCTGACGTGTCCGGTCAGTCCCATATGATTGAGCAGCAGATCCATTGTCCCCCAGCCGATCAGGAAAACCGTGATCGCAATAGAAAAAGCGAGATAGACGGCTTGTATCAGTGCAAAAGGGATATCCTTTCGTTTGTTCGCTCCAATCATCTGTGAATGATCGGCGTCAGCCCGAGTAAAATGCCGCTGAGTCCCGTGTAGACAGGCACCCAAATGCTTGAACCAATGGCCACACCGGCCAAATCATCGGTGCTCGCCCGGCCGGACATCACGGTATTGGTAAAGGTCATCGCAGACATGGTGACTTGCGTGATCAGTATCGGTCCGAGCAGGGAAAGCAAAAGGCGGATCTTTTTTGATAGTGTTACAGTTTTATACATATTGCCCATGTCCTTCCATACGTTTACAAACTATTCATCTAGATCATGTTTTGTGAGACTTAAAAAAAAATAGCACAATTTTTTTCCTGCTATACTATGAAGAGAATCATCCGGCACGATTGCCGAAGACGGGGCGGCAGGTGTTGGAAAGTCGAATGAAAAGAAGGTGGCCACTTTGAAGACAAAACCGCTTTATTATGAAGATGCTTATCTAAAAAATTTTACCGCCGGGCTGGTTGAACAAGGGACGGATCAAAACGGCAGGGACTATGCGATTCTCGATCAAACGGCCTTTTATCCGACACAGGCGGCGGCCAGCCAAGCGATCTCGGCACGCTGGCCGCCATCGAAGTCACGGGCGTGGAAAAAGAAGCGGATGGCAGCATTCGCCATTATCTTCGCCGACCGCTGCCTGACGCCGGCGCGCCGATTAAGGGGGTGCTTGATTGGCCGCGCCGATTTGACCATATGCAGCAGCATGCCGGCCAGCATATTCTATCTGCGGCATTTGCCGAAACATTCGGAATACAGACGGCTGCTTTTCATATGGGAAAAAATATCTCGACCATTGATCTCGGCACCTCCAGTCTAGAGGACGAAACGGCAGCTAAAGCCGAACAAACGGCCAATCGAATGGTTTTTAAGGATCAGCCGATCATCGCAAAACGGGTGGAGAAAGCTGAGCTTGACCGTTATCCGCTCCGCAAGCCGCCGACGGTAAGCGAAAATATTCGCTTGGTCATCATCGAAGGCTTCGACTATAATCCGTGCGCGCGCGGCACCCATCCGGCGCGTACCGGTGAGGTTGGGCCGATTAAAATCATCGGCTGGACGCGCGACCGCGGCCACATTAGGCTGGAATTCGTTTGCGGCTGGCGGGCGCTGGCATTGATGAGCAAGGAACATCGCGATATCCGCCAATTGACGAGTTTGTTGCAAACGCATGCGGATGATCTCTGCAGCAGGGTCGAAAAACGATTGGAAGACTGTCATACGCTCGAACAAGACTTGCGCCGATTGAAAGAACAGGTGCTGGCCTTCGAGGCTGACAGTCTGGCGGCACAGGGTGAAACGGATGGGGGCTTGGCTGTGATTGCGCGTGTTTTTGACGAGCGGCCGATGAAGGAATGCCGAAAGCTCGCGGCACTTATCATTGAACACCATCCCAGATGCGTCGTTCTGTTTGTCATCAAAAGCGGCAGTCACTTGCAGGTGACTTGCGCGCGCGGAGAGGATGTCGCTATTGACATGAACGCACTTGTCAAACAAAGCCTGCCGCGGATAAACGGGAAGGGCGGCGGCAGCCCGAATGCTGCCCAAGGTGCCGGAGAGGCCAAGATCTCGGCGGAGGACATGATTGGATACCTGAAAAAGGCCTTGGCCGAAATAAGTGAATCATAGAACGGCGGCTGGCTGGCAAACGGCTTCTTTAGGGGTTTCCTGCGTTTTACCTTGCCTGCCGCGCGAATTAAACCACCTTATTTGCAAAGTTCATAACTTTTGAATGTTGGAAAAACAATGGTGTAAGATAAGAGCGTGGATGAAGGCTATTAACCAGTTTTGAATTTTTTTCAGGGGAGGCGCAAGATCATGAAATATCGAAGATTGGGCGGATCGGGTTTAAAAGTCAGTGAAATCAGTCTTGGCAGCTGGCTCACTTACGGCGGCTATGTTAATTCTGAAAAGGCGATCAACACGATTCATAAAGCTTATGATCTTGGCATTAACTTTTTTGACACCGCTAACGTTTATATGCGCGGCGAGGCCGAAAAAGTCGTGGCCGGGCGATCAAGGCTTTTCCAAGGAGTTCCTATGTACTGGCAACCAAAGTTTTCTGGAAAATGGGCGAGGGCCCTAACAACCACGGCTTGTCGCGCAAGCATATTATGGAGCAGGCGCATGCCAGCTTGAAACGGCTCGATGTCGATTATGTGGATATCTATTACTGCCACCGGTATGATCCCGAAACCCCGCTTGACGAAACGCTCCGAGCTTTGGATGATCTCGTGGGCCAAGGCAAGGTGCTGTATGTCGGTGTCAGCGAGTGGACGGCCGAGCAAATCACGGAAGCCGTCCATCTGGCGGATGAAAAACTGCTTGACAGAATTGTGGTCAATCAGCCTCAATACAGCATGCTGCACCGCAAAATCGAGGATGAGGTGATCCCGGTCAGCCAAAAGCATGGAGTTGGCCAGGTTGTCTGGTCGCCGCTCGCTCAAGGCATCCTGACCGGAAAATACAAAAAAGGGGCGAAACCGCCGGAAGGCAGCCGGAGAGCGATCGGCAATAAAGCGATGGACACCCTTTACACGGAGGAAAACCTGGAAAAAGTCGAACAGCTGACAAAAGTGGCGAATGAATTGGGCATTTCTACGGCGCAGCTGGCGATCGCCTGGATTCTGAGACAGCCGAACGTCGCCAGTGCGCTTGTCGGCGCCAGCCGCCCGGAACAAATTGAGGAAAATGCCAAAGCATCAGATATTACCCTAACCCCTGAAACACTGGAAAAGATTGAAGATATTTTAAGATAAAGGAAAGATTTCAGGTTTAGGAATTGTCAGCATTATAGTGATGCTGTCAAATAAAAAGAAATAATCCGCCTCATATGCTAAAGGCCTAGCAGAGGCGGATCGGTTCAAAACTATTCGCTTTGTGGGTAGCATCGGCGGTGTTTATTTTACACTTCTTATGTCTTTATTATACCCGGATAGATTGAAAAAGTATAAGGGACGGGACAGCCCAAATTGAGCCGTCTTTCTAAGAACAGCAGTTCGCGCTGATGTGAATGAATCTTAAAGGTGCCTCTAGCGAGAACGGATAAAATTCTGGATCTATGGATAACTGTTCGATAAGATGTTTCTGTAAAAAACTTATCGGGGGTTTCTTCCATTATAGATATAATTTTGCGTGTTGAACTTTCGATTGGATTTATGAAATGAATCGGCAAACTTGCAATTATTGGAGAATAGGGCACTCCAATAATTGCAGTTGTACCGTTTCAACGTTGAAGGCTTGCGTATGCGCCTTTTTAAACAGCCTGATGGGTTTCAAACCAGTTTCCTTTTTTCTTCTTCTTCACTGGAGCCAGGCTGCGTTCAATCCATCCCATCACAAAATCTGCTGCGACGGCCATCAATGCTGTTGGAATGGCTCCGGCTAGAATAATGGAAGACCCGTTCGTCACATTGGTTCCCCGCACGATGATATCTCCCAATCCTCCGGCGCCGACAAAAGTGCCGATGGTGGCAATTCCGATGGCAATGACGAGGGCATTTCTTAATCGGCCATGATGACAGATAATGCGAGCGGCAGTTCAACCATCCGCAATATTTGAAATTTCGTCATCCCCATCGCTTTTCCGGATTCTAATAAAAATTGGTCCACTCCGACAATCCCTGTATAAGTATTTTTAAGAATAGGCAGGAGTGAATAAAGGAAGAGTGAAAGGACGACGGTGTTTGTCCCTAAGCCCATGACCAGCATGAGGATGGATAACATCGCTAAGGATGGGATGGTTTGAATAATATTTGCCAGCGATATCACCCAGGCACTTAACCGCCGGTGACGGGCGATGAATATCCCTAATGGAATGGCCACAATTGCCGCAAACAAGACGCCATAGGCGGACATTAAAAAATGCCTGCAAAACTGTTCCCACACATAGCTGTCATTCTGTATATAGTACTCAATCATTCCCTTTAACGTTTCCATTTTACTCATCTCCTTTTTCAAAATAGTTGTTTTCTTTTAGAAATTCCTTTGCGACCATTGATGGTTTCTTCATTTTTCCATCACTTTCATAATTTAACTGTTGCATTTTCTTGGTATCAATTTTTCCAACGAGTTTTTGAAAAACTTTCTTTAATTCCGGATGTTGTTTTAAGACGTTATCACGGACTACAGGAGAGGCATCATACGGCGGAAAGAAATGTTTATCATCCTTAAGCATAACAAGATTATAGGCGTTGATTCGCCCGTCCGTTGAATAGGCAAGAACAACATCTGCCTTTCCGCTTTGGACAGCTTTATACACTAAGCCAATTTGCATTGGGTATAAATTTCCAAATTTAAATCCATATTTTTTTGTAAAGCCCTCATAACCGTCACCTTTTCGTTTCAGCCAGGAGTTATCGACACCTAGTCTTAATTCTTTGGAAAAAGGTTTTAACTGGGATACTTTAGTTATTTTTTCCTTGTTCGCAAACGGCTTGGTGACGGTAAAAGCATAGGTGTTGGCGAATCCGAATGAATCAAACCAGGTTTGATGGAACCGTTTTTCAAATTGCTTTTGTACGATATTCATCGCTTTTTTTTTCGGATCAGTGATGGGCTCCATGCCTAACGCCCCGGATAGATCCGTACCCGTATAACGAACGGCGGAAATATCAATATTCCCACTGAGCATCGCTTTATGCATGACAATCGAGGAGCCTAAATTATTGACCATGTCAACTTTTAAATCGGTGTAATGCTCGATCATATCTTTTTCAATATAGCCTAATATTTGTGTTTCGGTTGAGTCTGTCATTCCAATCGTGACAGATTGTTTGGAAGATGCGCTTAAACCAGGCAAGGAGCATCCGCTGACTAAAATTGTGGTTGAGAGAAAGAAAGCGACGATGCTCATCCATTTGCATTTTTTCATCAATCTATGATGCTCCTTTCTTATGCAGCTTCTTTCATTTTTCGGATCCCTTTTGGTGTGGCAAGCTTTTCAACTTTTCCTAACAAATAATCTACCAAAAGGGCTAAGAGGGTCACAGGAACGGCTCCTGCAACAATCAATACCGGCTGATATAAAGTCAGACCGCTGAAAATATAATCGCCCAGACCGCCGCCACCTATAAAGGAGGCGAGGGTTGCCCATCCGATGAGATATGAGATAGACGGTCGATAAGCGAATGCCTGCCATGATGACCGGCATGGCGAGTGGCATCTCCACATTGATAATTCTTTCCCATCCAGTCATCCCCAGTCCGCGGGCCGATTCAAGCAGATTGCGATCGACTCCTTTGACGCCAATATAAGTGTTTCTGAGGATGGGCAGGACGGAATAGAAAAATAAGGCAACAATGGCCGGCACTTTGCCAACACCCAGAATCGGGATAAAAAAGGCTAAGATGGCCAGACTGGGGAAGGTTTGAATGATTCCGGCAATGCCGATGATCACATTGGCTGCTTTTGGAATTCTGGTTAATATAATCCCAAGCGGAACAGCAACGGCAATCCCCAGCAGCACGGAAATCATTGAAATATAGAAATGCTGCCAAGTTTTCAACAATAATTCTCCAAATAGCTGTTTAAAAATTGCAATAAACTATTCATTCAGCTTCCCCCTAACCCATATTTTCCGAGAATAGCGCTTCTTCAGATTCCCCCCAGATAGAATCATAGACAATATCCACTAAGGTCGCTCTTGTTACGATCCCGACCAGATGATGCTGTTCATCCACAACCGGCACATATTCCATTCCTTGCTTTAGAATTTTCCGGATCGTATCCCGGACCAATGTCATTTTTTCAACGGCAAACACATTCGTTTCTAAAACATCCGCAACCTGAACCGGTTTTTTCTGATTTCGGTCAATGATTTCAACATCAATGTATCCTTTTAATACTTTGTTTTCATCCACCACTAACAGAGAATCGACGCGATGCTCTTTCATAATTTGAATGGCTTCAGGTAAAGACTTGTCATTAGTAATCGTGACGGCGTTCGTGCTCAT
The DNA here is from genome assembly GCA_030437565.1 of Terrilactibacillus sp. S3-3. Lineage (GTDB taxonomy): Bacteria > Bacillota > Bacilli > Bacillales > Sporolactobacillaceae > S3-3. The sequence goes on along the minus strand of CP129291.1, from coordinate 1,868,643 downwards.
GATTTGTTCGACCGTTTGAATATGCGGCATGGCGTGAATCAATCGGTCTTTTTTTCCAATAAATCTTCGACAAAATCATTGGCCGGATTGCGCAGGATTTCGTCCGGCGTTCCCACTTGCACGAGCTGCCCCTCACGCATGATGACAATCTTGTCGGCCAATTTAATGGCCTCATCAATATCATGGGTCACAAATATAATTGTTTTTCCCAATGTTTGCTGTAATTTTTTGATTTCATCTTGCAAGGCATCCCGTGTGATCGGATCGAGCGCGCCGAAGGGTTCATCCATTAAAATAAGCGGCTGATCGGCTGCCAGTGCGCGCAAGACGCCAAAACGTTGCTGCTGTCCGCCGCTTAATTCATGCGGATAACGATTTAAGTACTCTTCTGACATATTGACGAGTTGGAGCAGTTCTTTTGCCCGCTTCCGGCGTTTTTCTTCCGGCCATTTAAGAAGCTTTGGTATCAGCGAGATGTTTTGCTGAATGGTCATATGCGGAAATAACCCAATCTGTTGAATCACATACCCGATGCCCCGCCTTAATTTTACAGGATCTATTTTCTTTAATATCCTTTCCATTGATGTAGATGGTGCCTTTGGTCGGTTCAATGAGACGATTGATCATTTTCAAAGTCGTTGTTTTACCGCATCCGCTCGGACCGATAAAGACAATGAATTCACCTGATTGAAACTCCAAGTTCAAATCGTCTACCGCCCGTTTGCCGCCTTTATAGATTTTGGTTACATGATCAAACTTTAACAAGTTCCGACACCTCCATTTATTGCAGTGTTTTGCAGAAAACACGTTCAAGTCAAAACGCCATTTTAGGGCATAATTTAATTATAACGTACATTTGTAAAATAAAAAGTTTATAAACTGTACATCAAGTATATACAATATGAATTTTTTTTTGACGGATTTTAGCTGAAATCTATTCATTACTTATTTTATTTATGAGCAAAAATGTGGTACATTGTTTTCGTACATTGGGTATAAAAGGAGCTTTCTGCTGATGGATGACAAGATGGGGGATTGGGTTAGTCAAGTTAAAGAACAGTATTGAGAAAATGGCCGATAGTATGCGTGCTTATGGAATTTCTCCGACAGTCGGACGTGTTCTCGGCATTATTTATATGAACCACAAGCCGATGACGTTGGATGAACTGTCCGAAGCCACAGGCATGAGCAAAACAAGAATGAGCCAAGTGGTAAGAGAAATGGTGGATATCAATATTGCTGAAAAAGTATTTGAAAAAGGCGTGCGTAAAGATCTTTACGATGTAGCAACGGATTATTATGATATGTTTATTTCCATTTTTACATCTAATTGGCGAAAGACCATTAATCGAAATAAAATGTTCGGAAAAAAATGGGTACGTGAATTGATGTTGATAAAAGAAAGTGAAGACATTCCGCATGATATGGAAAACAAAATTCAGGAGTTGCTTCAAGAGATAAAAGTCCGGGCAAATTATTATGAATGGTTATCCAGACTGGCCGATTTTTTCGAAAGCGGCGAGATATTTGAGCATGTGCCTAAAAGAAAGCTTTAAAACAAAGCCTCATTACCGCTTCATTGCCGGGCAGATAAAACCGGCCTAGACGTTTCCCGAGCGCGGTTCCGCTTTTAAGGCAGAAGATGGTGAGTTGCCCAAAGCGGGAATAGGGGAGAAGGGGGGAATTAGTGTAAGCCGACCCTTCTTGATGGCCGGCCGTTTCTAAATCGGACGGATTATTTTCCGCTTGATGATTGAGCCGCTAGGTGGAAGCGAGTTCTGAATTCCTTTCTGAGGATCGCCGTGAAGACCCAATCTGCTTCCAACTCGTCTATGTAATCGCCAGGTGGCAACCGGCCGAATGTTGGCGGATTTACTGGATCATCATCTTTGTATTAGAGTGAATAGCATGTGAAGATATTTGGTGTTATATTTTTTTTTTTTTAAACCAACCGTTTAGTTGAAACAGCGGCTTTAAGTAAAAAAAAGAGGCTGTCCCAAAAGGTCAGCCCCTTCTACTCGATTATTGTTTAATATTCCTTCCCGGCGAAATCTTCTTCTAAATTTATACAGAATAGTCATTGCTTTCATCGGTATCAATTTTCCATTTACCATTGATTTTATGTAAATGAACGGTCGTATAAGCATCGGATTTTTTTGTCGGCAGTTTTGACAGGATATTTGGAAATTTATCGATAACCTTACCTATTACCGCGGTTTCAACCACATCATAATCTTGTTCGTAGTTTGTCTCTTCGCTGACTTGATCTACTGATTCCGATATCTGCGAGTTTAAGTCGGAAGTATCAATCATTGTAGCCGTAACATCGATATAGGCGTCCTCCGGTGTAAAAGATGAAATCTTATAACTGATTTTGCTGCGGGAACTATTAGCAGCTTGTAACTGTGAAACTAGTTTATCTAAATATGAATCTTTAATAGGCTTGTTGTCGGCAATTGCATGTTGAAGGTTTTCGCTGGCAATTGACTTAAATGACGCCTTTTCTGCAGTAGCTTTGTTAGCGACGTACTTGTCATAAAATATACTTTTCTCATTCAAAAACACTGTATTTACATACGCTCTTAGTGCATTTGTCGAGTCTTCGGTATGATCCTTATACTTTTTTAAATTGACGGGTACTTGCACGGAGGTATCCTTTTGGTCATCATCGGCCCTCAGATTATAGACTAAATTGTACTGCTTAGAATTTTTTACAGGAAAAACGACATATCCGCTCGTGCTGGTGTTTGGCAGAACCTTTTTCATCGTTATGTCGTCAAGCCCGTTGTCGGCTTCTCCAAAGTCAGGAGCATCTGTCGCTTCAATCGAATTTTTTTTAGAATCTAACAACTTTAAAGAGTTAGCTGAGACATACTGAGAATCAGATGTTTTATTTGTAATTTTAATTTTCAGGGCCAGATACTTTTTAGCTTCATCACTGCTGTCTTTTGGTACAACGTACGTTCCGGATATAACCTTTAGCTCTGCGTCACTTGATGAGCTCGAACCTTTTTTCTGACAACCGGCCATCAGAATGGCAAGCGAAATAACAATCAAGACAATTAGACTAGTCCTTTTGAATTTATTGAGTGCTATGTGTGGTGTTGAGTTGAAAACATATTCTTTTGTTACCCCCATTTGAAAAAGTTAGTTTTCGAAAGTGTTAGGGAGGATATCCATTTTATAAAATGGCCTTTCCTGACATCTTTCGTTCATTATGAATATCGGAAGTAGCTGACTCTTCAAACGTTAAGAGCCGCAAAGCTTAGTTAACTCAGGGTCGTTCACAGCTTCCTTTTTTATGTATGACCGTCCAATGGCTAGCTTCAACTTTTTTTGAATTTAGCGTCACCGCTCCTAAAAAGCCTCTCCTTTTCATGTATTCCTCTCCCCTTAATGTGATTTTTTTCTACATAATATATTATAGATTTGTTTGAAAATTATGGAATATGTAAGACGATGCGGTTCAAATGTCATAATTTTACACGAACACTGGTTTGAATAAAAGAACATATATTCATATATGGTGTTTTTATATGAATCGATCGGAGTGGCAAAAGTGGCAAATTTTTCACTGGGCTCAGGGTATGAGGTGGGAATCCAACGAGTTGCTTATATCAGCGAAAAGAGTCGTTCTCTGGAAAAAGTTCATTGCTGGAAAAAGAAGTTTTTAAATAATGAAGGCGATGCTGCATTGATATGAAGGGGATATATTTCTCAGAAATCTATTAATCACTGTTTCTAGTCGGAAAGTGGTTTTCAAAAAAAGCTAGTTACAAAGCCCTGCTGTTTTTTTTTACTGGATTACTTCAATAATAATACATTTTTTTTTTTCCGAAAATAGGTTGATCATGAAAAGTGACTCAGACTTTTTGAAACATTGAGTTTACAGTCACAGGAAACAAGCCGTTTGGCTGCATGACACCCTTTCGCTTGATAGATTATTAATGCCGTTCATGTTTACTGTGCAGTTGACGGGCAATACGCGCTGGATGATTGTTAGATCCAAAAAAAATTTATTTTAGGCTTCACAAAACTAATGATATAAGTTAAAATGCTAATATAATTAGTTATAGGAGGCCGTATGATGCGCACTCAAAAAAAAAGGGATCGCTGTATCAACTCGCTTTTTTGCCGACCGTTTTTCCTGTCAATTGTTATTTGTTTGAAGAAGAGCACGGACTGACACTGATTGATGCTGCTTTGCCGTCCAGCTGGCAGCAGATATTAAAGGCGGCCGAAAAAATTGGCAAGCCGATTGAGACCATTGTTTTGACCCACGCCCATAGCGATCACGTTGGGTCGCTCGATCGGCTGAAAGAAGCGCTGCCGGAAGCAGAAGTCGTGATTTCACAGCGCGATGCCCGGCTGCTGGCCGGAAATACATCGCTCGATCCGGACGAACCGCAGACGCCGATTCGCGGCGGCATTCCGAAAAATATCCGGACGGTGCCGGATCGGCTTGTGATCGACGGTGATCGCATCGGCCGCTTGCGGGTGATTGCATCTCCGGGCCACACGCCTGGACATATCGCTTTATTTGATGAAAAAGAAGGCGCATTGATTGCCGGGGACGCGCTGCAAACCCGCGGCGGGATCGCGGTCAGCGGCCATCTCAAACCTTGGTTTCCGTTTCCGGCGTGGGCGACATGGAACAAAGTGAAGGCCTGCGAAAGTGCGGAAAAACTGAAAAATTTATCCCCATCGCTTTTAGCTGTCGGACATGGTACGATGCTTAAATGTCCGAAAACAGCGATGGAACGGGCCATCAAGGAAGCAGAAAGGGCTTTGGAAGGAGACAAACATGAGGCAAGGATTAAATAGACAAACAGTCATTGAAGCAGCGGCGGAGATTGCTGAAGAAGAAGGATTTGAAAAAATAACCCTGGCTTCAGTAGCCAAAAAACTGCACATTAAAACACCGTCATTATATAACCATATTGACAACTTGATGGATTTAAAAAAAGCACTGGCTTGCTACGGAATTCAGAAGTTCGCGGCAGCGCTTGCCGAACCGGCGATCGGCAAATCCGGGGATGATGCGCTGTATGCCATCGGCACTGCCTATGTCGATTTGTCCGCTGCCACCAGGGTTTATATGAGGCGATCACGCGTGTGCCCGATCCGACGGATAGTGAATTTGAGCAGGAAAGCGACAAAATTCTCAAGCTGCTGGGGAAAGTTATGGAAGGTTATCACTTGGATCATGAAGAAGCGATCCATGCCGTCCGCGGACTGCGCAGCATCGCCCACGGTTTCAGCTCGCTTGAATTGAATCACGGTTTTAATATGAATGCCAGCAAGCAAAAATCTTTGAGATGGATGCTTGAGGCTTATATGACCGGAATGAAAGCAATGAAAAAATCAAATGTTCTTAAATAGCGGCGAATGGCTTAGAGGCATTGCTTTCAGATTTTTTTCAGTATCTTATTATAAGATAAAGGTGAAATTAAATAAACACAGGATTAGCATTTAGCTTAAAAATGTATTACAATAATCTGTAATTGAGAAAAAAGTGAGAATACTAAAGAAAAAGGGATTTTATCTCAGCAGAGACAGGACCCTTTGGCATTAAAAGATGGAGGGGTTGTAAGGTGTCAGAAGGCAGTGAATTATATGATATTACGATTATCGGCGGCGGGCCGGTCGGCCTGTTTACCGCTTTTTACGCCGGCATGCGGCAAATGAATGTGAAAATTATCGAAAGCTTGCCGCAGCTGGGCGGGCAGCTTGGTACATTGTATCCTGAAAAGGATATTTTTGATGTTGCCGGATTTCCGAAAATCAAAGCGAAGGATCTCGTGGCCAATTTAAAAAAACAGGCGTTTCAGTTCAACCCGACCGTTGTCCTTGATGAACGGGTTCAGGAACTTGTGCGTCAAGACGATCAGACTTTTTTGCTGAAAACGCTGTCTGGAAACGAACATAGAACGAAAACCGTGGTGATTACGGCCGGCGTCGGCGCTTTTGAACCGCGGCGGATCAATGTGGAAAACGCCGAAATTTATGATGGAAAAAAAATCTGCATTATTATGTGGATGATGTCAGCCGCTTTGAGAATAAGCGCGTGGCTATTTTGGGCGGCGGCGACTCGGCGGTCGACTGGGCAAACACATTGGAGCCGATTGCCGAGCAAGTGACCCTCATTCATCGCCGTGATAAATTCCGCGCCCATGAATCGAGCGTTGAACAGTTGATGCAATCGTCCGTTGAAGTGGTGACACCGTTTCAAGCAAAGGCGATCACCGGCGACTCCGAACGCATTCATGAACTCATCGTCGAAGAAGTCAAAGGCGACGAAGAAAAGACGATTGCGATCGATGACTTGATTGTGAACTACGGTTTCGTTTCTTCGCTCGGCCCGATCAAGGACTGGGGATTCGATATCGACAAAAATTCGATCGTGGTCAATACGAAAATGGAAACGAATATCCCGGGTGTGTACGCGGCGGGCGACATTGCTTCCTACGAAGGCAAAGTGAAACTGATTGCCACCGGATTCGGCGAAGCGCCGACAGCCGTCAACAACGCCAAACACTATATTGATCCAAACTCGCGTACGCAGCCGATGCACACTCGAGCGCCAATATTTTTGTGCTTAAAGCATAAAAAATTATTTTTTAATGACGGACGCCGATAATAAACGATCGGCGTCTGTTTTTTCCTGTACGAGCGGAAAGTGATGAATTGGATGATCGGCCGGCCCGAGTGCATCGACAGGTTAAACCCATGAAACGCGAAATCATCAAGTTAAGATATGTTTAATTCGAGAAAAAAGCTCTTACCTGGAAGCCAGCACTCCGAACCCTCACTTGACGTCTGGAAAATTGGAATTAAGATAAGATTAATAGAGACAAGCAAAACCTGAATTTAATGAATCTCAACAGGCCTTCGCACGGATTGAAAACGGCTGATTTCTTGAAATTCTTGCCGATTTGCCGTTTTCAGGCGTGGGCTGTAGTAATATAATAAAGAAGATGCACCACAGAAGGTTTAAGGAGCATGGAGGGGGAAAGACGATGAAACTGACAGCTACTGAAATTGAAATAGCGGAAATTCTTGAAAAAGATGCCCGTTATCTGATGAAGATATCGCAAAAATGACAAATCTGAGTGTTGAACAAACACATGAAATCATCAAAAAACTTTGAGGAAGAAAAAGTGATTGTCCGCTATGTCTCGCTTGTTGACTGGACGAAAGTGGAAGGCCACCACGGGGTTACCGCGATGATCGATGTGAAGGTCACGCCGAAAAGGGACGTCGGGTTTAATGATGTGGCTGAAAGGATTTACCGCTACAGTGAGGTCAATTCAGTCTATTTGATGTCCGGGACGTATGATCTGTCCGTTGTGATCGAAGGGAAAACCGTCAATGAAGTGGCCCATTTTGTGTCACAGAAATTGTCGACGATTGACGGCGTCATTTCGACAACAACCCATTTTGTGCTTAAAAAATATAAGCATGACGGCACGCTTTATGACCCGGATGACAAAGATAAACGAATCGTGGTGTCGCCGTGATGGAGCTGAAAACCAGTTATTTAGCCAAACATGTCCGGGATTTGAAGCCTTGGTATCCGAAAGTTTTTCGATGCGACGGCCGGAATGACCGGTGTAATTTCCCTTGGCGTCGGTGAGCCGGATTTTGTGACGCCGTGGAACGTCCGGGAGGCGGCCATTCGTTCCCTGGAAAACGGATACACGTCCTACACGGCGAATGCAGGACTCCCTGAATTACGGGAAGAAATCGCTAAATACATGGACAATTATTTTTGTGTCAATTACAATCCGGACTCAGAGATCGTTGTGACCGTCGGCGCGAGTGAGGCGATCGATATTGCGCTGCGGGCGATTCTCAATCCGGGTGACGAAGTGCTGGTTGTCGAACCTTGTTTTGTTTCATACGGTCCACTTGTCACGCTTGCCGGAGGGGTTCCTGTCAGCGTTCAGGCTCTTAAAGAAAATCAGTTCAAGGTCCTGCCGGAACAATTGGAGCAGGCGATCACGAACAGGACGAAAGCGATCATGATCTGTTCGCCGAACAACCCGACCGGATCGATGCTGAGCAAGGAGGAAATGATCCGCATTGCCGAGGTGGCCAAAAAACATGATCTGCTGATTTTATTTGATCCGATGAAATCTATGCCGAACTCGTTTACGACGATTTATATACCAGTTTCGCCGCGATCGATGGGATGCGTGAGCGGACGATACTGTTCAGCGGTTTTTCCAAGGATTTGGCGATGACCGGCTGGCGGCTCGGGTTTGTGTGTGCGCCGCCGGAAGATATTATTGAGGGCATTCTTAAAATTCATCAATACGCGATTATGTGCGCTTCGACGATGGCCCAGCATGCGGGGCTTGAAGGACTGAAAAACGGCCGGGAAGACATTGCTAATATGCGAAAAAGTTATCGGCAGCGGCGCAATTTTATCGTTCAGTCTTTGAATGAGATGGGATTGGACTGCCACAAACCGGAAGGCGCTTTCTATACATTCCCGTCCGTTGAATCGACCGGTCTCAGTTCGGAAGAGTTTGCCAAACGCCTGCTTCAGACCGAGAAGGTGGTGGTTGTCGTGCCGGGTGAAGCGTTTGGTGACGGAGGAGAGGGACATGTACGCTGCTCGTATGCGACGTCGATGACCCAGCTCCAGGAAGCGATGACACGAATGAAACGATTCGTCGCGAACCTGTAAGTAGGTTTGATTGAAACAAGCACCGATACTGTGCGATAGAACAGTATTGGTGCTTGTTTTTTAGTAATCAATCTGTTCAAGTCACACGACGGGAAAGCTTTCGAAACGTCAATCTTGAAAACAACGTCGATCCAAACGGAGTGACGATTTTGCCCGCACTTAAAAGTGAATAAAATGATGAGAAGCGGAACATTCTGTCGTCATAGGGGTCAAATATACAAAGAGGCCGGATAATGGAGGGAAGATCATGATTGTCGTGAGTGCTTGCCTTGCCGGATTGGCGGTAAGGTATAATGAATCGCATTGTTTGGATAATCGAATCAAACAGCTGATTGATGAGGGAAAAGCGGTCTCTGTATGTCCGGAACTATTGGGCGGTTTTTAACCCCCAGGGAGCCTGCCGAAATTATCGGCGGTGACGGGAAAAACGTGCTTAAGGGAACGGCAAGGGTGGTGACAAAATCGGGCAGGGACGTTACGGACCAGTACATCAAAGGTGCCCGTTTAACTTTAGAAAAAGTGAAAGCACTTCATGCCTCCGCCGTCGTACTCAAGGAATACAGTCCTTCATGTGGAAGCCGGCAAATTTACGATGGTGAATTTAAAGGTAAAAAAATTGAAGGAACAGGCGTGACAGCGGCGATGTTAGAAAAAAAACGGGATAAAAGTCGTATCAGAAGAAAGGCTGAACGAAATTCTCCGTGATATCCCTTGATTTCAAAGTCTTAAATTCAACATTTTCATATTGAGGAAAAATCTGCGGCATTTCCCCCGGCAAATGGCATTTAGTACGCCTTTCGCTTATAATCGTCTATATACATAAAAAGCTTGGCAAGTTTTTTTGATATAAAAACATCATGTTTAATAGACAGCAAGGGACGGAACAGTGACAGATTATCGGCATCAAGATGAAACAGTATGGCAAGCGATTTTATCAGCGGCCAGTTTGCTCGATCAGGCCGGCATTCCTTATACATTGGAGGGAACGGCGGCGCTCTTTGCTCAGGGGGTTCGGCTTGCGGATAAGCCAACCATTCGTTTTTCTGTTCAATGGGATTTGCTGGAGAAGGCGAAAATGATATTCAGCGGCTACGAGCCGAGTGATATCATTCAGCATGGAAAAGAACATGCATCGTTCGATTTTGCCATTGAAGGAGCGGCAGTAACGATCATAGGCTACTATCGGGCCGTCGTCCGGACCGATCCCGATCGGCTGGCGATCGACGCCGGCGGATATACGCTTTGGGTGAAGGCATTCGACAGCTATTTGCGGACACTGGACAAAGACGACAGCGTCCGGCAGGCGATTAAGAAACGGCTTTCAGAATTGCAGCAGGCCAACACGCGGCAAAACGGTGCGGCCTGGAATCAGGAGGCCTATCAGGCTTGGATCGAGCGGTTTGGAACGCCGGCGGAAGCGGCCGAAAAATTGCGGCGCGACCCGAATGGCCGCATCGCCCAGCTCGCGCCTTATCTCGGCGATATCAAAGGTAAAAAAGTGATCAATCTGCTTGGCTCGCACGGCGGGAAGGCTTTGGCGCTGGCGCTGCTCGGCGCATCGGCGACAGTGGTGGATATATCAGAGGAAAACGCTGCCTACGCCAAAGAAACGGCCGCGGCGCTAGGGATCGACCTTGATTATGTTGTCAGCGATGTGCTGCAGCTGCCGGCAGACAGGCGGACTGCCGATTATGATTTGGTATTGATGGAACTTGGCATTTTACATTATTTTGTTGATTTGGAACCGCTGGCGGAGCTCGTCCGCGATCTGTTAAAAGCGGGGGGGAGACTGGTGCTGCAAGATTTTCATCCTGTCTCAACGAAACTGATTACGCTGACAGGCAAAAAACAGAAAGTGACGGGCAACTATTTCGAAAACAATGGAAACCCGCCGCGTGGCTTACAGCAAGCATTTGCCGGGCGCAGGCGGCGATGAATTGGAAAAGGTGTATTTACGCAAATGGACGCTCGGCGAAGTGGTGACCGCTTTTGCGGAAGCGGGACTTTGCGTGCTCCGTCTGGACGAGTCGCCCAATATGAAAATCAGCGAAATCGGTATCCCAAAACTTTTCACACTGGTTTGTGAAAAGTAACAGTGGCGATCGCCTGCAGCGGCGCCGGGACTTTGTCCGGCCGGGTAAAACGGCGTTGATTTACAGAGTGAACATTGTCCCAATTATGGATTGGCCGCGATCCATACCGGTCATGATTTTGTTCATGGCTTAATCCGCCGGCTTTGAGCCGCACCCTTCCGAACACACCATGAATGGTCGGTTTTGAATACGGTATGTTCTATCAGAGACGGTTGTCTCTGGCTGCCCCCTTCCCGTTTTGGGAGGGATTTTTTTTCTATCATCTAGCATTTTTTGGGTTCAATCATATATAAATAGAAAAGTGAAGAGGCATTCGCTTCCATTCTATTACGTATGAGAGGTGGCACCGCGAGTGAATTGGTACGAGCAATCCACTAAAGATGTTGTCAAATTAACGAATAGCCATGAAAGTTTGGGAATTGGCGACGATGAGCGCGAACGGCGGCTGGAAACACATGGCTTCAACCAGTTGAAAGAAGCGAAGCAGCCGTCCGCCTTGCTTGTTTTTTTGCTGCAATTTAAAGATTTTATGGTCCTCGTCTTGATCGGTGCCACCGTGCTTTCCGGCCTGCTGGGCGAGTATCTGGATGCGATCGCCATTATCCTGATCATTATGATGAACGGGATATTAGGGTTCATTCAGGAAAGAAAAGCGGAAAAGTCGCTGGCCGCACTGAAAGAATTATCCGCTCCAACCGTTACCGTGCTGCGGGAGGGCGAATGGGTCGCAATGCCGGCCAAACGGCTCGTCGTCGGCGACATTGTCAGTATCTCAAGCAAGCGGTCGCGTCGGTGCGGATGTTCGATTGCTTGAGGCGAAAGGGCTCTATATTGAAGAATCGGCGTTAACCGGTGAATCGCTGCCTGTTCAAAAAACAGGAAAACGTGTGGAAGGGACGGACCTGCCGCTTGGGGACCAGGAAAACATGGCTTTTATGGGTACGATGGTCACTAAAGGGAGCGGGAGAGGGCTTGTCGTCAATACCGGGATGTCAACGGAAATGGGGAAAATTGCCGGTTTGATACAAAGCGCCGAGACGCTGGCGACGCCGCTTCAGATGAAGCTTGAACAGCTTGGAAAAATCTTGATCGTGCTTGCACTGGCGTTGACAGCATTTGTCGTTGTCCTGGGCGTGATTCAAGGAAATGAACTGTATCATATGATTTTATCCGGTGTCTCGCTGGCGGTGGCGGCCATTCCGGAAGGCTTGCCGGCCATTGTTACCATTGCACTCGCACTCGGCGTCCAAAAAATGATCCGGCGAAAAGCGATTGTCAGAAAGCTGCCCTCAGTCGAAACACTCGGATGTGCCACGGTCATTTGCTCGGATAAGACAGGAACGTTGACTCAAAATAAGATGACAGTCACGCACTTGTGGACGGACGGGCTGATGTACACGCTGCCGGTGAAGAAAAAAAAAGGCGGAGGAGCACTTTTTCAGAGACGGGCAGCCTGTCTCCGCTGCCGAAAACAGCAATCTCTACAAACTGCTGGCCTTCGCCGTTTTATGTAATCATGCCTCATTGGTCAAAAGCAAGGCGGGCGAAGAGCTTTTTGAAGGCGATCCAACTGAAGGGGCGCTGCTCATCAGCGGAAAAAAAAGCGGGCCTGACGAAGGACAAGCTGCTGAAAGAATATCGGATGATTGAAGAATTTCCTTTTGATTCGACACGGAAAATGATGAGTGTGATTGTGCAGGATGCAAGAGGAAGAAAATATGTCGTGACAAAAGGCGCGCCGGATGTCCTTTTGGAAAGGTGCCAGACGATCGAGTGGGGAAGAAGGCAAATTAAGCATTACGAACATATTCAACAAGTAAACGAAGCAATCGCTGAACTTGGAGGGCAGGCTCTCAGGACGATCGCCGTTGCCTATAAACCGATTAAGTCATCGGATGTGATCCGCACAGCCGAGCAGGCGGAAAACCGGCTGACATTTATCGGGATTCAAGGCATGATTGACCCGCCGCGTCCGGAAGTGAGAAGCAGCATCAAAGAATGTCAAAAAGCCGGGATCAAGACGGTGATGATTACCGGTGATCATGCTTTGACGGCGAGTGCCATTGCCAGGCAATTGAATATTCTTCCAAACGGCGGAAAAGTGCTGGAAGGTTCGGCACTGAACGCCATGAGCGAGACGGAATTGATTGGCGACGTCGAGAATATTTATGTTTTTACGCACGCGTCTCTCCGGAAGATAAACTGAAAATTGTCAAAGCGCTTCAGGCGAAAGGGCATGTCGTCGCGATGACGGGTGACGGCGTGAACGATGCGCCGGCGATCAAGACCGCCAACATCGGCATTGCGATGGGCCAGACGGGAACGGACGTCGCTAAAGAAGCGTCGTCGCTGATTTTGAGCGATGACAATTTCGCCACCATCCGCGCCGCTATTGAAGAAGGACGCAATATTTACGAAAACATCCGTAAATTTATCCGTTATTTGCTCGCTTCAAACGTGGGCGAAATTTTAGTGATGCTGTTCGCCATGATCTTGGCATTGCCGCTGCCGCTCCTCCCGATCCAGATTCTTTGGGTAAATCTTGTTACGGATGGCTTGCCGGCGATGGCACTTGGTGTGGATTCTGCTGAGGACGACGTGATGACGCGTCCGCCGAGAAAACCGGACGAAGGGGTATTTTCCAGGGGATTAGGCTGGAAAGTGATTTCACGCGGCTTTTTGATCGGACTTGTGACCATTATTTCTTTTATTGTCGGCCGGCATGCCGATCCTGACCATCTTGAACACGCGCAGATGATTGATTGCTTTTGCCACCCTGGTCTGGCCCAGCTGATCCACGTCTTCGATTGCCGAAGCAGCCACTCCATTCTGCACCGCAATCCGTTTGAAAATAAATGGCTGGTATTCGCCGTCCTGTCGTCGGTCCTGCTCGTTTTGCTCGTTATTTATCTGCCGGTGTTGCAGCCGGTTTTCCATACGGTTTCGCTCAGTTTTCGCGATTGGCTGCTGATTATCGGATTATCGGCGCTGCCGACTTTTTCATTGTCGGGGTTTCATCTAACAAACAGAAGACGCGGCGGACGCGAGGCGCATCTTTATTTGCAGCACAATGCTCGGAAATAAAAGGCAGTAGAAAAGCAGCAAAAGATATAAGAACCCCTAAGCAATATAAATCATATAAAAATAGTTGACATTAAGGCATTTTCAGATTAAAATAAAAAAAGCAAAAAATCTATCAAGAGCGGCGGAGGGACTGGCCCAATGAAGCCCGGCAACCTGCGGATTATCATACCTGCAAGGTGCTAATTCCAGCAGCAAAATGGTCAGCCATTTTGGAAGATAGGGAACATCTTTTCAAGACGAAACCTTTTCCATAATGGATTGGGTTTTTTTGTTGTCTTTCTGATAGAAAAAAAAAAGCGCGGGTTGAAAGATGTCAATCGCTTAGAAGCAAGGCGGGAAGGTTTTATGATGGGTGATCCCGCCGCCAGATAGCGGGTTTAGAGTAAAAAGGAGGAAATGAAAGTGGCTTTTGTCATTACGTCAGCTTGTAAAAACGAGAAAGCAGCGGAATGCGCGGAAACGTGCCCGGTTGACTGCATTTCGGAAGGAGAAGAGATGTATTTTATTGATCCGGATGTCTGCATTGACTGCGGTGCTTGCGAGGCGGTCTGCCCGGTCGAAGCGATTTATCCGGAAGATGAAGTCCCTGAGGACGAACAGGGATATATTCAGTTGAATCGGGATTTCTTCGCCGAAAAATAAACCTGGATTCTTAAATAAGATAACTGAAAAACGCATGGAGAACGATATCTGCATATTGCAGGTTTTGATATGAGAAAAGAGGGTGCCGATAATGGCTGAAAGATTGACTTACGATCGTTGGGAATCGGCGGAACTTCCTGTATTTCCAATAGATGATGAATTGAAAGGCGCTGCCGGCGTGCTTCAATGGGCGTACGATACATATGGTGCGGACATTGTTTACTCCTGCAGCTTTGGCGTTGAAGGCATTGTGCTGATTGACTTGATCTCTCGTATAAAAGAAGACGCAGCGGTGATCTTTTTGGATACGGATTTTCATTTTCAAGAAACGTATGATCTCATCAGCCGTGTCGAAAAACGCTACCCAAAACTAAATATTATCAAACAGAAACCGGCACTGACACCGGAAGAACAAGCGGAAAAATACGGGGAAGTGCTTTGGAAGCGGCGTCCCGATCTGTGCTGCCGGCTCCGCAAAATTGAGCCGCTGACCGAGCGGCTGACGGGTTATCAGGCCTGGATTTCCGGATTAAGGCACGAACAATCACACCGTCCCGCCATGTCCATGTCGAGTTTGTCAATAAAGATGAGAAGTTTCAGTCGATAAAGATTTGCCCATTGATCCACTGGACATGGAAAGACGTATGGGATTACGTGAAAAAAAATAATTTGCCGTACAATCCGCTTCATGATCAGCATTACCCAAGCATCGGCTGCGCCTATTGCACATTGCCTGTCAAAGAAGGCGATGATATGCGTGCCGGCCGCTGGAGTGCCTTTGACAAAACAGAGTGCGGCCTTCATTTGAATAATTAAAGCCGGGCCCGGGTCGAATCTTGCGAGCAGAGAACGAGCCCGAAAATCGCCGGGGGCGATGAACGGGTAAAATCTCGGGAATCGGCAACAAAAGGGCAAATGGAGAAAAAAGCTCGAACTGAAAGTGCAAGCGGAGGTTCCGGTTTAAGTGTTTGATTAAACCTACTAAACAACTATTTCAAAGCTATTAATGATAAAAACGGATCATGCGGGTCCCGTCCTTTTCCGGGTAAGGGCCGGCCGGATTTTCTCTTTAAATTTTTTACTTAGGCGCAAGCCATGTTTTATTATCAGATTTTCACAAAAGGGAGAGAGCAGTATGACGAGTCAACCACATGGCGGCAAGCTGATTAACCGCCAATTTTTTAACAGGAACGGCAATGATTTGAAGCAGGCAATCATCATTGATCGGGTTGCGCTCAGCGACCTGGAATTGATTGCGAACGGCACTTATAGTCCGCTTGAAGGTTTTTTGGATGAAGAAAATTATCGGACTGTCGTGGAAACGATGCGCCTTAAAAATGGTTTGGCGTGGAGCATTCCGATTACGCTGCCTGTTTCAGAAGAAACCGCTATCGGCGTAAACGTCGGCGATCGCGTCAAACTCGTGTACCAGGGCGATGTATACGGGGCGCTGACAGTGACCGGGAAATTTCGGCCGGACAAAGAAAAAGAAGCCCGTTATGTTTATCAGACGGCCGATCGCGAGCATCCCGGCGTCAAACGGCTGTTTGAACGCGGCGATGTGTACCTGGCCGGGCCGATAGAGCTGTTCAAGCGGTCCCCGCGGCCGGCCGAATTTGCCGAAGATTATCTTGACCCGAAAGAAACACGCAAATTATTCGATGAACGGGGCTGGCAGACAATCGTCGGCTTTCAGACACGAAATCCGATTCATCGTGCCCACGAACATATCCAAAAGACAGCTCTTGAGAGCGTAGACGGCTTGTTCATTAATCCGCTCGTCGGCGAAACAAAAAAAGATGACATTCCGGCTGATATCCGGATGCGCAGTTATCATGTCTTGATTGACAACTATTATGTAAAAGAACGTACCGCATTGGCCGTTTTTCCGGCGGCGATGCGCTATGCTGGACCAAGAGAGGCGATCTTTCACGCGATTTGCCGCAAGAACTTCGGCTGCACGCACTTTATCGTCGGCCGTGATCATGCCGGTGTCAAGGATTATTACGGTCCGTATGACGCGCAGAAAATCTTCACCAATTTTACCCGCGATGAACTGATATCGAAACGATGTTTTTTGAGAATAGCTTCTACTGTACGGCGTGCGGCAGCATGGCCTCAAACAAGACGTGTCCGCATGACGCGTCATCGAGGGTGGCTTTATCGGGAACCAAAGTCCGCGCGATGCTGAGAGACGGCATCCGGCCGCCGGAAACGTTCAGCCGCCCGGAAGTTGTCCGCGTGCTGATTGAAGGACTGAAAAATACGGAAAACACGGTGCAGCAAACGGCCCGGGTACCGGAATAAAGGAGGGAGAAGCATGGCAGGTTCAAGCAACATTGTATGGCACCAAACAACGATAACAAAAGCGGACAGACAGGCGAAAAGCGCTCATAAAAGCGCGGTTGTCTGGTTTACCGGCCTTTCGGGGGCGGGCAAATCGACGCTCGCCAATCGGGTGGAACAGGCTTTGTTTCAATTAGGCATTCGCACGTATTTGCTGGATGGCGATAATATCCGCAGCGGTTTGAACAGCGATCTTGGTTTTTTTGAAAGAAGTGATCGGACGGAAAATATCCGCCGGATCGGCGAAGTAGCCAAATTGTTTGTCGACAGCAACGCCATTGTTCTGACCGCTTTTATTTCCCCCTTTCAAAGCGATCGCGATCTGGCGCGCTCGCGTGTTTTGCCGGGCGAGTTTTTTGAGGTTTACGTCAAGTGTCCGCTTGAGGTCTGCGAGTCGCGCGATCCGAAAGGACTGTACAAAAAAGCACGCGCCGGTAAAATGAAGGATTTTACCGGCATTGATTCGCCGTATGAGCCGCCTGAATCACCGGAACTCGTGCTGGATACATCGGTTGAAACGCTGGATACCTGCACGGAAAAAGTGGTGGATTTATTACGCGCGCAGGGAATCATCCCGAAGCAAACGGAGCGGACTTCGGCATATTCAACAGGAGGGACCGATTGAGATGGCTTACGAAAAAATATGGGCGAATAACGAAAAGCTGAATAAAAATGAGCTGAAAAAGCTCAAAAAAGACGGTCTGGTCTGACTATTTTTGAAGATATTAAAAGGTATGCTGTGGAAGGTTTTGAAGCGATTCCAAAAGAAGATTACATGTTTTTTAAATGGGCGGGTTTGACCGTGCAAAAGCCGCAGGAAGAAGGCAACTTCATGCTGCGCGTAAAAGCGCCGTCCGGCATGATGACGAATGAACAGGCGGTGACATTTGCCGATATTGCGAAAGAGTATGGCCGCGATGTGCTGGATTTGACGACGCGCCAGGCGATCCAGTATCACTGGCTCCGGATTGAACAGCTGCCCGATGTTTTCGACAGGCTGAAAAAAGTGGGGCTGACATCGAGCGAAGCGGAAGGCGATGCGCCCCGCAATATTATGGGAAATCCGCTTGCCGGCATCGATCCTGAAGAGCTGTTTGATACGCGGCCGATTATCGATGAAGTCTATCGCTTTTTCCAAGACAATCCGGATTTCTCCAATCTGCCGCGCAAATTTAAAATATCGATCAATGCCGGCGTCCATAATCCCGGTCATGCCGAAATTAATTGTGTGGCTTTTACACCGGCAACAAAAGTGATCGACGGTGAACAGGTGAAGGGGTTCCATGTCAAAGTCGGCGGCGGGCTGGCGGCGAAGCCTTATTTGGCCGAGCAGCTCGATGTCTTTATCCGCCCGGAACAGACGAAAGATGTTGCCGCCGCTGTGGCGACGATTTTCCGTGATGACGGCTACCGCAAAAGCCGAGCGCGGGCCCGGCTTAAATATCTTGTCGCCGACTGGGGCGCCGAAAAATTCCGGGAACGGCTTTTTGAACTGACCGGTCCGCTGCCGCCCGCCGGACACGATGAGACGAAAGAATGGAACGGCGGCTATATATACGGTGTTCATCCGCAAAAACAAGCGGGCTACAGCTACGTCGGAATCAGCATTCCTGTCGGACGGATTCATTCCGCTGATTTTTATGAGATTGCGAGATTGGCCGGAATTTATGGGAATGGGGAACTGCGTCTCTGCAGCTCGCAAAATTTTCATTCCATATGTTCCAAATGAAAAAGTGGATGAGCTGCTCGCTTATGATATTTTTAAGAAATTTAGGGTGAATCCGCCTCATTTTACAGGTTATGCCATGTCGTGCACGGGAAATGAATTTTGCAACCTGGCACTGACGGAGACGAAAGAAAGGATGCGGAAAATCGCCGCTTTTCTAGATAAAGAAGTGGACATTGATGTACCGGTCCGAATCAATATGGTCGGGTGCACGAACTCCTGCGGTCAGCGTCATATTGCCGACATTGGTCTTCAGGGGATGAAACTGCGCACGCCGGACAAAAAAAAATGGTCGAAGCCTATGAAATCTTTGTCGGCGGGACGCTGTCCGACGGCGGTCACTTTAACGAACGGCTGAAGGGCAAGATTGAGGCTTCCCTTTTACCGACTGTTCTTAAAGACTTTTTGCTGTTCTTTAAAGAACATAAAGAAGCCGGTGAAACCTTTTATGCATTTAAAAACCGGCTGGGCCTCGCTGCCTCGCTGAGAAGAGCTCGATCAGATTTTGGATGCACGCGTGCAAAGGGCCTGAGGAGGAACGACATGGATTTGTATCGATTTATCGTGACGGCCGGCGGACGGGAAATTCCAGTCGTGGTCTCTGCCGAAGACGACGAGAGCGCTTTTCGGGTTGTTGAGCAGGAAATTGCCAGGTCGTTTTTAAAGCCGCTTCAAATCGACGACGTTGCATTATTAGAAAAGAAAAAAATTCGCGGTACGGGTTCGGGGTTTGTGATTCAGCCGCGGAAAGCGTATGAATAAGGAGGAGGGGCAAATGGGAAAAGTTTATCTCGTCGGTGCGGGGCCCGGCGATCCGGATCTCATCACGGTCAAAGGGCTGCGGCTGATTCAATCCGCTGATGTGATCTTATATGATCGGCTTGTTAATAAGGAACTGCTTAATGAAACCAAGCCGTCCGCGGAATTGATTTATTGCGGCAAGCTGCCTCATTCTCATCCGTTAAAGCAGGAAGCGATCAATCATTTGCTTGCCGGTCATGCCAAGAAAAACCGGACAGTCGTCAGATTAAAAGGCGGCGATCCGTTTATCTTCGGTCGCGGCGGTGAAGAAGCGGCTTTTCTGGCAGAAGAAGGGATCGCGTTTGAAATCGTACCGGGGATAACGGCAGGGATCGCGGCCCCGGCTTATGCCGGCATTCCGGCGACACACCGTACATGCGCGAGCTCGGTTGCTTTTGTAACCGGCCATCCGAAATCCGGTGGCAAAGAGATCATCAATTGGGAGAAGCTGGCGACCGGGGCGGATACGTTAGCCATTTATATGGGGGTGAGCGGGCTTCCGCATATTGCTGCTGAGCTGATCAAATATGGCCGGCAGCCGTCGACACCTGTCGCATTGATTGAATGGGGCACAACAAGCGATCAGCGGACGGTGACAGCAACCCTTGCCAATGTTGCCGCAGAAGCTGAAAGGCATCACATTCAGAATCCAACGATGATTGTTGTCGGTGAAGTCGTACGGCTCCGGGACAAGTTAAAGTGGTTCCAACAAAGCGATGCTACTCTGGATAAGGTAAGGGAGGCGTTTTAAGCATGCTTGGTGTTCTCTATGTCGGCCATGGCAGCAGAATGAAGGAAGGAGTTTTGCAGGTGAACCAATTTTTGGATGCGTGCATGGCGGATACAGATGTCCCGATCCAGCATATGTGTTATCTTGAAATAGCCAGGCCGACCATAGAGGAAGGCATCGATCGATGTGTACGGGACGGGGCGAACGTCATTCTTATCCAGCCGGTTTTGCTGCTGTCGGCCGGGCACGCAAAGCGTGACATTCCCACTGAAATCGAGAAGGCCAGGCGGAAATATCCCGGTGTTCGGTTTCTTTACGGCCGGCCGTTTGGCGTCGATGAATGGATAGTCAACATTCTGATTGAACGCCTGCATGAACAGCGCCGGGTTCTTTCGCCAGAAACTGCTGTACTGCTTGTCGGCAGGGGATCAAGCGACCCGAATACAAAACGCGATTTTTCCGAAATTTGCCGGCTGCTGCAGCAAAAAGGCATTCGCCGGGTATCAGCCTGTTATTTAGCCGCCGCCGCGCCGTCATTTGACGAGGGTTTGCAGCAAGCGTCGGAAAATGAACAGGAAGACGTTTTTGTTATCCCATATCTGCTTTTTACAGGTGTGCTGATGAAAACGATGAAAAGAAAGATCGGCCTGCAAAATGCAAAGGGAAGCTCATTTGTCTTATGCCGCCCGCTTGGCTATCATCCGGCCCTGATTAGATTGCTGAAAAAAAGAATGAAGGAAGCCTTTCATGAATCATTATCCTCTCATGGTTGATTTACATGAAAAGAACGTGGTTGTCGCCGGCGGCGGAAAGGTTGCCTACCGTAAAATGAGGGTTCTGATGAATTGCGGTGCATATGTAACAGTGATCAGCAGCCGGGCGATCAAACCGGTCGAACGCCTGGCGAAAGAAGGGAAAATCATTTGGCATCAGCGCGATTGGAGACAAGGGGGCGCGCGCGCTCGGCTTTTTTGCTGATCGCCGCAACGGACAGCCGTGAAGTGAATCGGCAGATTGCGAAAACAGCATCGTCCAACCAATTAGTGAACGTGATCGATGCCCCTGAGCTGGGTAATTTTCATGTGCCGGCCTCCCTTCACCGCGGCCGATTGACGATCGCGGTGTCAACAGGGGGGGCGAGTCCCTTAATGGCACGGAAAATACGCGATGCTGCCGGTGAAATTCTTGGTGATGACATTGAACAATACCTGGATTTTTTATTCCGCTTTAGGGAAAAATTGAAAGTGAAGAACCTGGACAGCAGCCAGAAAAAACTTTGTCTAAAGAAGCTTTTGGAACCTGGCTATAAAAAAAAAGAATGCCAAGAGCTGGTTTTGGCTGATGTGGACGCGTTTATTGAGCGCTGTTTGCACTCAAATAGCAACAAATAATTTAACCAAAGTGGCGAATCGAACCTTCCATGTTTATTCGCCGCTTTTTGTATGCTAAAGGATTTTCAGTTAGAGCGCGACATTATTAGTTTCTAATAAACCTTGTTCCAAATAAACAGGTCAATATTTCACCAGGCAGAATCACTTGAACCGATACGATTTAAAAGTCCCCAAATTGCTCATGATCATGCGGCACCCGTGAGACCGCGTTCTTTTTCAGACGTACGAGGATGAACATGCCGTTATTTTATCACAGTTGATTCATAACTTCAGGTTCTGCTTCATATATTTTTGATGGTAAATTGGGCTGCTCAGCAGACCAATTGCAATCGCAGGACAATATATAAATATGTCTATGTAGAATAAATATAGAGCAAATTCAAGTGGAGGTTATAACAATGTCATTTCTTGAAGAAAATTGCGGAATTCCTTATATAGGGGACCCACTGCCGAAACTTGAAGTTCAAACAACACGTGGTATGAAGATTCTTCCCAATGATTATGAAGGCAGATGGTTTATATTATTTAGCCATCCCGGTGATTTTACCCCTGTTTGCAACAGAATTTATTGCATTTGAAAAATTACATAATGAATTCACCAAAAGAAATACAGAATTGATCGGAATCTCTATTGATCAAGTTCAATCCCATATTAAGTGGATCGAGTGGATTCAGCAAAACTTAGGCGTTCAAATTACCTTTCCAATTATTGCGGACGGTTTGGGAAATGTGGCAAAAAGACTTGGGATGATTCACCCAACGAGAGGCTCACGTACAGTCCGTAGTGTTTTTATAGTGGATCCAGAGGGTACAGTTCGTCTTGTACTGACATATCCAGAAACTATCGGTCGAAATGTTCATGAAATTTTAAGATCCCTCATCGCTCTACAGACGACTGACTTATATAAAGCAGCTACACCAGCGAATTGGCCAAATAATGAATGGCTCCAAAACAAATTAATTATACCTCCGGCAAAAAAAACCATACAAGAAGCTAATGCTCAATTAGCCAAATCACAAGCTGGAGAATTGACCTGTTATGACTGGTGGTTTTGTGTAAACACAATGAAGCCGCTCACAGAATAGTATGAATATTTCATACTCAGATTCGATTGACTACAACAGGCCCAGGTAAAATCACTTTTATCACGTTGATGTTGTGAAGCGACGATTGCCGACCGTATGAATCGCCTCCCGTCGTCTAATGTTTTTTTAAGCATAGTGTCAAGGATAACCATGTTCCAAATAATCAATAATAAAATCACAAAAAAAACGCCATAGGGAAAAGTGAAAGACAGAATATGCTGCTTGTCGGTATTTTATAAAAAAAAAAAAAGCAAGAGACATTGTGCCTCTTGCCTTTTTTGTTTAAAAAGCAGGTTTATTGAGGAATAACAAGATTTTGGTCAGGTTGAATGAGCGACGAAGAGAGGTGATTAGTACTCATCAATTGTTTAACTGTCACGCCATAATACGTTGCAATATCCCAAAGCGTGTCGCCGCTTTTTACAGCATATTTTTTTTTTTTAGCCGATTGATCAGTTAAAGATAATTTTTGTCCCGGATAATGATATCGGAGTCTAAATGATTGATTTTTTTGAGTTTTGAAATGGTAATGCCGTTATTTTTAGAGATCACCCATAACGAATCTCCGGCGTTGACGACATAAGAGCCGTTCGAAGATACAGCCTGTTTTTGAACATTATTTGCAGCGGATGCCGTTGAAGTATCGGCCGAAGTTTTTGCTGCTGCAGTGTTAGCAGGGGCAGCTTGTTTAACCGCTTGTCCTTTTAATTTCAGGTTTTGTCCGGCCTTGATGAAATCAGAAGATAAACCGTTGATCGATTTCAACGTTGCAACGGACACATTGTATTTTTGTTCAATTGCCGATAATGTGTCGCCGCTTTGAACAGTATACACATCAGGCGTTGCGGCAGTCGATTGAGAATCAGCAGCTTGGTTAGTCGTTGAAGCAGCGCTGGTCGCCGTTTGCTGCGAATTACTTTGCTCAGTTGACGAAGACTGAGAATCCGATTGCGCGCTTTGAGCGGACGATGATGATTGAGTTGGCTTTGACTGGACGATGACGACTGAGTTTGTTGGCTCGTTGTTGTCTGTGATGCAGTCGTTTGTTGAGATGCCTGAATTGAAGCTGACGCTGAACTGCTGTTAATGACTCGGCGTGCCGTGACATATTTCGGTGCCCAATAACTGGAAGCAGGACCGACGAAAATGCCTGTTTCTTTAATGCCGCTGCTTTCGGCACTAATCATTTGTCCGTTTCCGGTGTAGATGCCGACATGGGAAATGCCGCTTCCGGATGTATTAAAGAAGACTAAATCGCCTGGTTGAAGATTGCTTTTGCTGACAGGAGTTCCCACTCCGGCTTGTGCTGCCGAGGTACGCGGCAAACTGATACCCAGTTGGGCATACACCTTTTGCGTCAGTGCAGAGCAGTCGGTCGATCCATAAACATAAGGTTCATGATGAGTTTCAGCTATTTTGACAGCGTCTTCGCCGGTAGCAGCAGAAGCATATTGCGCACCGATCGTACCGGAAAGGACAACACCGCCAACTATAGCAATGGGTAAAGCACTTTTCTTCATAAAAAAACTCCTCCAATGTTAGTCGTTTCAAATGGTTTGGTAGTATAGTCCTATAGAATAGGACAATGTATCTATCCATCACTTGCAAACAGCAAGATGGACACAAGTGCTTATTTTATGTAATGGTTTCTTCTAAAACCATTGTCTACATAATACCACTTTTTTCGACGAATTATTTTACAGATTGATAACATTTCAATTATATAAATATATTATTTTTTTTCATATTAAAAAAAATATCTGAAGCCATGTCCGGACTGGCTTGGTCAGTATTTTAATTATGTAAACTAGAAGATTTGATTTTATTTTTAACCATAAGATTTGAAGAAAAACTATGTTCCAAATAAACAATAAAAAATTCAATTAAAAAACCAATATTTAGCAGGATTTTGACTAAAAAGTGAGAATGTCTAAATAGAGACTTTTTAGCAGAGACAGAGATACAGGAGGATATGTCATGAATCATTTCTTGACAAAACAGCGGGCAATTTTAAAAGTTTACCTAATAAATTTAATTGATAAAAAAAAGATGTACGGGATGCAGTACTTGCAGCTAATCAGAGAGGCCTTTAAAGAATATGGTTACATACCGAAGCATTCGGAAATTTACAAAGCGCTGCATGAATTAACCCGGGACGGGATTGTTTATCGTACAAAAAAATTGCGCAGCGAAGATAAAGACGGTTTTCAGGAAATTATTATTTACCAATTTACTGAAGAAGGGTATAAGAAAGCCCAATTGTACAAGAAACAAGTGAAAGCCGATCTGGAGCGCAGCCGCGATATTTTAAGCAAAGTGATGAAAGACAATTATTAACGAATAGCGGCAAATGGGGAGAGTTTTTTTATGTGAAATCATAAAAAATTATTGAAAATTTTGTGAAACGCCTGTATGATAGAACACATATTCAAATATTTGAATATGTGTTCTATCAATGGATTGTGTAAATGACGATTTAAAATACATCATGAACCAGTACTAATTTTTTCCCGATCGTTGTCATGACTTGCTTTGAGTTAAAGGTTAAATGTCTTCGCTCGGCAGAAATGTCAATTACTGGAAAGGCTGCGTTTTCAGGACACGCGGCCATCAATTGGATACGCTTCTCGTTTTTTCGCTGCAAAAAAACAAGGAGAGAGATTATATGGGAAACGATATGCAACAATTTAAAGCGGATTTTTTTAAGGCCTTGTCGCACCCGCTCCGGATCCGTATTCTCGAAATTTTATCAGAGGGTGAAAAAAGCGTCAATGAAATTCAAAATATTCTTAATAAAGAGGGCTCAGCCGTGTCTCAGCAATTGAGTGTTTTGCGCTCAAAAAAAACATTGTGGTTGGCATTAAAGATGGAAAACGAGTCATGTATTCGCTGCGCGACCCGCTGATTACGAAACTGCTTGCTGTCGCACGAGAAATTTTCAATAACCGTTTAATAGACGCTATCTCCATGCTGGAAGAATTGGATGAAGAAGAGATTCATTCAAAATAAGTGAAAATCTTGGCCGTAGAGCAGATGTCATCTTATTAAAAAAAAAAAAGAATTTTCTCTACTTTAACAAGAGAATGGTTTTCGCAAGGTGATCAGGGGCAGCAGTTACCGAATACTAGTAGAAGCTCCTTATCTCATCCTCATCATCAATAACAGATAGATATGAAAAAAAGATAACTTGCATTTGCAACAGAAGGGTGAACCATAAATGGATGAAAAGCAGTGATCGTTTTGCCAACATTCGATCTGTTCCATTTATGTGCTGATAAAAAGAAAAAGAAGGGTTAAGAATGAAGGGTTTATTTACCGGAAGATTTAAAGGATATTCGTTGGAATATTTCCAAAAAGATCTCCTGTCCGGTGTGATTGTCGGTGTCATCGCGATTCCGCTGGCGATGGCATTTGCGATTGCTTCAGGGGTGAAGCCGGAATATGGCATTTATACAACCTGTATTGCCGGTGTATTGATTCTTTATTTGGCGGTTCAAAGTATCAGATCGGCGGGCCAACGGGCGCTTTTATCCCCATTCTGTTTGGGATCGTGATGGCCTATGGTTATGAAAATTTATTGCTCGCCGGTTTGATGGCCGGTGTCATGTTGTGCCTTATGGGGATTTTTAGAATGGGCACCTTAATCAAGTTTATTCCAAGACCGGTCACTATTGGATTTACTTCGGGGATTGCCGTTACCATTTTTACAGGACAGATCGCCAACTTTTTGGGACTTACGGGCATTAAAAAGCATCAGGAGTTTATTGCTAATATTAAGGAAATTGTCATTCATATCAATACGATCAATCTGCTTAGTATCGCGACCGCTGCTCTCTGTTTTTGTGTGATATTAGCCACTCCCAAGCTTTTGCCTAAAGTACCCGGCTCATTAATCGGCTTGATCATTTCCACTGTGATCGCCGCCCTGTTTTATCCGGGACATGTGGCGACAATCGGCACCGCTTTCGGAGGGATTCCGAGCACACTGCACTGCCGCATTTTCATCTGCCTGAGATTACATGGAGCCATATTCAATTGCTGATCGGTCCGGCGTTTGTTATCGCGATGCTTGGCGGCATTGAGTCCCTGCTATCTGCAGTTGTCGCCGACGGCATGACGAACACGAAACATAACAGCAACCGGGAGCTTGTAGGCCAGGGGATTGCCAATATCATCACACCCCTGTTTGGCGGCATCCCGGCTACGGGAGCGATCGCCCGGACAGCAACCAACATTAAAAGCGGTGCGGCAACGCCGATGTCTGGAGTCATTCACGGTATCTTCGTTTTGTTAACGCTGCTGCTTTTTGCTCCATATGCATCGCTTATTCCGCTGGCAAGTATGGCACCCATCTTAATGCTGGTTGCCTGGAACATGAGCGCGCGGAAAAACTTTGCCTATGTGCTAAAAACAAAAAAATCCGGGGATTCTCTTGTCTTGCTTGTGACGTTCTTTTTCACCGTGTTTACAAGTTTGACAACCGCCGTTGAAATCGGCCTTGTTTTAGCGATGATTTTGTTTGCCAAACGGATGAGCAAAATGCTGGTGATCGCCAAAGGGCTTCCGGATGAAAATGAAAATCGGAAAGTTCGTCACCATGTCGTGAATGAAGCGCATGACTGTCCGCAAATCAGTATGTACACAATTGAAGGACCGCTTTTTTTCGGTGCTGCCCAAACGTTTGAACAGAGTATCATGGAAACGATTCACTTCAAACCGAAGGCCTTGATTTTGCGGATGGGAAAAGTGCCGTTTATGGATACCACTGGAGAAGCCTACTTCAGAAATATCATCGATCATTTTAGCCGCCAGGGGGGAATCGTCCTCCTTTCCGGCGTCATGCCGTCATTAAAAGAGTCGCTTGAAAAAACCGGATTATATCATGAAATTGGCGAAGACCATGTTTTTAATCATACAGGCGAAGCACTTAATTATGCCCTTGCCCACGTTGATGCGAATCAATGTATAGGCTGCAAACATCTGGCTTTCATGAATGCCTGCAGCTTTCCGGTTCCTTGCCCCACAAAAAAACCGGTAATAAAGAACAGATGCTGGAAGTCTGATCGGGAAACAATCTGCAAACGTCTGCATAACCCCTTAAAAACCGGGGTTATGCTTTTTTTAATATATGCAGTAACCTTCAGGTGAATATAAAAAACAGTTTGTACATAGATTAGTCAAAGGCCTGACTTTTACCATATGATTTTTTGTGAAAATGAAAGGGCTTTCTAATGTTTAGAGCTGCTTTTGCCTTTGTATGCTTCATCGCCAAAAGGCACATAATATCCATAAATGAAAAACTCGGCGGATTAAAGTTTTTAATCTGGAAGCTTTGTCAGGCTTATCTTTTTTTGATGATGTAAGGATAGCCCTGCTTTTCTGATAATAGCTCCGGACATTTGCTTTTCATATGGCTTTTAAAAAGAAGATCCGGACATTCGAGGTGAGAGAACATGATTTTATCAACCTATTTAATCATTATCGTTTTGCATCATTATTTTCTTGCCGGTGGTCATTGCTTTGGTTACGATTCGTTTGTATTCAGTGGATATCCATCAAAAACAGCATCCTGTTCTGCGCAATTATCCGGTGCTGGGAAGGATCCGCTATTTTCTTGAAAGAATCGGTCCGGAATTACGGCAATATCTCTTTAATAACGATACTGAGGGTGAACCTTTTTCCAGAGATGATTATGAGCATATCGTGAAAAGCGCCAAATATAAACGAGATGTGATCGGCTACGGGTCGAAACGGGATTTCGAACAAGCCGGATTTTATGTTAAAAATTCGATGTTTCCCAGGCAGATGGATGAGTTGAGGGTCGATCGGAAGACAAAGGTTCCAACCCGAAAATATATTCTGACAAAAGACACATTATTCGCCCAAAGAAAAGAACATCTTGTCGATGAGGTCACTCCGGCCTATTTATTAAAGGAAGAGGATGCGGTTGTCATCGGAGCCAATACGGCTCACCCATTTGGGTCAGAGGCTTAGTCGGCATGTCTGGGATGAGCTTCGGCGCTTTAGGCGATCATGCCCTTACCGCTTTATCCGAAGGCCTGGGAATGGCAAAGGGGACCTGGATGAATACGGGGGAAGGCGGTCTCTCAAAGTACCATTTAAAAGGGGATGTCGATGTCATTATGCAAATCGGTCCCGGCATTTTCGGTGTCAGAGATAAGAATGGCGATTTCAGTTGGGAAGCACTGAAGAAAAAAAGCGAGCTGGAACAAATCAAGGCTTTTGAATTGAAACTGGCACAGGGAGCCAAGATCCGCGGCGGGCATGTTGATGGCGAAAAGGTCACCCCTGAAATCGCTGAAATCCGCATGGTCGAACCCTATAAAACGATCGATAGTCCCAACCGCTTTCATCAGTTTGACGATCTGCCGACGATGTTTGACTTTATTGAACGTATTCGCCAAGTCACACAGAAACCTGTCGGCATAAAAGTGGTGATTGGCAGCTACAGCGATGCCGTCCAATTAGCGGAGTATATGAAACAATCAGGAAAAGGACCGGATTTTATCACGATTGATGGAGGCGAAGGGGGGAGCGGAGCCACTTACCAGGAACTTGCGGACAGTGTGGGACTGCCAATTAAATCCGCTTTGCCGATCGTTGACGCCGCGCTCTGCCATCATGGCGTTAGGGATCGCGTGAAATTGATTGCATCCGGGAAACTTTTTACGCCTGATCGGATTGCTGTCGCATTGGCGATGGGCGCCGATTTAGTGAACATTGCCCGCGGGTTTATGATTTCCGTCGGCTGCATCCAGGCTTTAAAATGTCATTCCAATGCCTGTCCGGTTGGCGTGGCGACCACTGATCCGTCCTTGCAGAAAGCGCTTGTTATCGATGAGAAAAAATTCAGGGTTGTGAACTATGTGGTGACGCTGCGTGAAGGGCTTTTTCGGCTGGCTGCGGCGGCCGGCCTGGAATCACCTGTTCAATTTGAGCGAAAACATATCGTTTATAAAGATGAAAAAGGAGTTGTTCAGCCGTTCGATGAGATTTATCAATCCATCATCGAAAAAAAAATCCAATAATTCTCGGGTAGACCCTCCATTTGTTCAGCTCTTCAGCAAGAAGGGCTTTTTTATTTTGAGTAATATACGTATAATATGCGTATAATCATTTCGGTGGTATACGTAGAATATAAAAGCGATATGCTTTAAATATACGTATAGATGCGGTATATTTATAAATAGAAACCAAATAGACAGAAAAGGTGGAAAATTGCTGAAAGGAAAATGGAAAATGCCTAATAAAACGATTTATGTTCCTGATGCTGACCTGTCCGTCTTTGACAAGGCACAAAAACTATCCGGAAATAATTTGTCGGCCACCATTGTCCAAGCTCTGCGCCTTTTTATCAAAGCAAAGGAAGGAAAAGGATTCACTCAGATTGAAGTGACGGTCGGAGAGAACGGTACTTATCAGCGCAAACGGTTCATCGGCAAGGAACTGATCAGAACCCGACACTTGAAAATATGAACTCGAAAACATATATTATTTATGAAACAGCAAAAGAACATTTTGCACTCTATACGATTGAAAGTGAAAAACAGTCATTAGAACAATTAATTGAAAAGGAAATCAAGCAAAGAGTACTGGAACGGAACGGCTTGATGCCGACGCATACCGGAACTTGCCGCCTGAACCGGGGCGTGAAACGGAACGGGACAAGCGCAAACTGGAGATTTTTCATTCGAAGGAAGCGCTGCAGAGCCGGGTCCCGGGTGATCTGTATGAAGTTTTACAGACACTGACAGAAGGAGAATTTCTCGATATTTAGTTTTTTTTTGAAAGCCGTTTAATATCCACAAAAATTTTTTTGTGATTGATGTCTACGGCCACCTCGCCGATCGGAACGCGAAGGGAAGTCTGATCATGATTCGAATACTTGCAAAAACAACAGCTGGCGAACTTATAAAAAATATTCCTTTAGATGCCGTTCACGGGGAGAATATCGAATGGTACTGGATTGACTTAAATGAACCGAAAGAAGCTGAGATCAAACAGTTTCAGCAATTTTTTAATCTTTATTCGATCGCGGCCGGTGATTCCCGCCATCATTCTAAACGGCCGCAGTTAAAATACTTTTCAGGTTATAATTTTTTGGCCGTTCATGCAATGAGTCCAAAGTCATTAAGATTGTATGAAATCGATCTGTTTGTTAATCATGCCTTTATCATCTCCCTGCATGGTAAAAACTTAAAAGAAATCAATGACGTTTGGCACGCATACGCAAACAGCAGCATGTTGGATGAGGATGTCTCCATGAATGTGCTTCATAAAATATTGGATAAAATCGTCGATAAATATTTTTTAATCGCGGGTGATCTTGAAGACCGGATAGATGCGATTGACAAAAGCTCAAAAAAAGAACCGATTCAACACTTGATCAATCGAGTCTTTCGCATCCGCAGCGATTTATTGTCTTTTCGCCATGTTGCCCTTCCTTTCCGCGATATTATTAACCGTATTTTGGAATCGAAGCATTTTCAGCTGACCGATGCGCAGCGGGCCCAATTTCGCAATATCTACGATAATCTGGCCAGACTGACTCATATGGTCGAATCCAATATGGAAATTACAGCGGATATCCGCGACAGTTATATCTCGCTCACATCATACCGGATGAACAACATTATGAAAACATTGACCGTCATTACCACCATTTTCATGCCCTTGACATTTATCGCCGGCATTTACGGGATGAATTTCAAATATATGCCGGAATTAAGTTGGCGCGCCGGCTATTATTTTGTACTTGGAACGATGTTCGGCATTGGTCTGGCCATGTTTATCTGGTTCAAGAAAAAAGGCTGGTTTGACGGCGGCTGAGTGAGTTGTGTACGGTCAGCTTAGAAACACAAAGGGGAACCACCAACATTTTAACAAAAATATAACCTAAGACATTTTTTCACCAAAAGGCCGATATTTCTTACCTCTAAGAAAAAATCGGCCTTTAGCGGTGTTGTCCTTTTGAGAGATTCTTTTTAAACCGTTTGTTTTGACAATCACCATTGTTAACGAGCTCATCAGCGAAAGGGTTCGATATGTCGTTATAATGAGCGAGACGAACCCTGCGAACCGCTTACTTGTCATAAGCCCTTCAAACAGAGATCTTCTATAGAAGAAAGCTTCCTCTATTCAGTTGTCCGATGATTTCAATAAAGAAAATTTGGCGAGGCCAAGCCTTTAGGCGCAGGCGAGCCCTAGTTGCACTTATACTTTTTTCCGTATTTACAAAATCATAATAAAAAAATGTTTGCATAGATTTAAAATCGGGAATTGAATAAACCATCTCTCAGGATGCAGGAAAAGAAAATTTTCTAAAGCTGGTTTATCAGCTTTTTTCGACTAGGCGTAACGGAAAGAGGAATGGATAGCACTGTTCGCCGAGGCAGAGGCTTGTGAATCTTCCAATGCTGCAGGATCCCCAATAATGGCTAGAAAAATGATTCATTCACACCGTACGACCCATGTGGGGGCCGCAGAAACTCCTGGACGAATCCGATCCCAGGCACCAAAACCGGGGGAGCATGCTGAGGTCTATGGGAAGACACAACGAAGAAAAATGCAGAACGTACAGATAGAGATGATCAGAAGAGAGACTTTTAAAAATGTCTAACGAAACAATTAAAAGAATGAAAGAATCGATGAGACTACCCGTAATAATGGCACCGATGTTTCTCGTTTCCAGTCCCAAAATGGTCGTTTCCGCATGCGCGTCCGGTATTGTGGGAACGCTTCCAGCATTGAATGCACGCACAGGTGATATTCTAGAAGATTGGATGGATCAAATTCATACAGAACTGGATGAGATCAAAGAAGAACAGCCAGCGAAAAAGATTGCGCCTTGGGGAATTAATTTTATTACCCATCATTCGAATAAACGGTACACAGAAGATCTGAAGTTAATTGAAAAGGGCCAACCCCCAATTGTGATTACATCTTTAGGAGACCCAAGTCCTGTTGCCCGGATTGCGCATCAATACGGCGGCATTGTTTTTTCAGATGTGATTAATGTGAAGTTTGCTAAAAAGGCGATTGAAAAAGGCACTGATGGCCTAGTGCTAGTCGCAAATGGTGCTGGCGGACATGCTGGGGTATTGAATCCCATTTCGTTTATCCATGAGGTGCGATCCTTCTTTGATGGGCCTATTATCTTAGCTGGTGGGATGTCTAAAGGAGAAGATATTCTGGCATCCGAAGTTCTTGGTGCCGATTTTGTTTATATGGGGACTCGTTTTATTCCTGCTGAAGAAAGCGCAGCGAGTGGTGTCTATAAGCAGATGATTGTGGAATCAAGCATTGAGGATATTATTTATACTGATGCGTTTAGCGGGGTAAATGCCAATTTCCTTATCCCAAGTATTGTGAATGCTGGGCTTGATCCGAATAACTTGGAGAAAAAAAGAGAAATCAACAACTTTAATAAATTAGATAATCCAGAGGTAAAAAAAGCATGAAAAGATATTTGGAGTTCTGGACAGGGGATTGGAGCCATTGATAAGGTTCAATCTATCGAGGAAATCGTGACCGAATTGGAGCATGCCTATACAAAAGCAGCAAAAACATTGTCAAATAGGTAAAAAAACCATATATGGCTTCTTTTCTAAGATTTTTCAACTCACGATGGGCCTTTGCAACAATTAACTTTACGAAGGGGCGGATTGTATGAATTATCCACTGACACCCATTGACTGGAAACGAAGAGCGGTAAAATATTATCCAAACAAAACGGCCGTCATTGATGGAGAAAAGAAATTTACTTATCAGCAGTTTGGAGAAAGGGCGGATCGGCTGTCTGTAGCACTTACGGAAGCTGGTGTTAAACCTGGTGATCATATTGCAGTCATGCTGCCAAATACCCATTATATGCTGGAATGTTTCTATGGCATTTGCCAGACAGGGGCAGTCATGGTTCCATTAAATTATCGGATTCAGGCATCAGATATGGAATATATTATTAATCATAGCGATGCAAAAATGTTAATCGTTGATGCGGAATTTACGGCGCCGATTCAGGAAATTGAAGCGAATCTTTCCCTGGAAGAAATCATTATCGTCTCTGTACCGGGACAAAAGCCGGAGTTGAGGGGGATTGATTATGAGCGTTTTCTAGAGCATGCCTCTTCATCTGATTTTTCACCAGTGGAAATTAATGAGAACCAGCTATTGACACTCAATTATACGAGCGGAACCACTTCTAATCCAAAGGGCGTTATGCTAACGCATCGGGCAAATTATATAAATGCAGCTAATTTCATGTTTCATTTAGGTGTGAACCATGATGATGTCTATCTCCATACCCTTCCGATGTTTCATGCAAATGGATGGGGCGGTGTTTGGGCAATCACCGCCATTGGAGGGATCCATGTTTGTCTTCGGAAGGTGGATCCGCCGGTTATCTTAAATTTATTCGAGCAGCACCATATTTCGCTCTTATGCGGAGCACCAACTGTTAATATGCTGGTCAATGAGCCTAA
Organism: Terrilactibacillus sp. S3-3; assembly: GCA_030437565.1. GTDB lineage: Bacteria > Bacillota > Bacilli > Bacillales > Sporolactobacillaceae > S3-3. The sequence goes on along the minus strand of CP129291.1, from coordinate 1,834,548 downwards.
GGCACTGGAGACACACATCACAACCAAGCCGCGAATGGCTACGGCAGGTTCTCCACCTGCAGCAGCGCTGATTAAACGGGCTCAAGATATTCTTGGCTTAAATATGATGCATGTGTATGGACTCACGGAGACATCTCCATTTATTTTATATAATGAATGGAAAAGCGAATTCGATCAAAAATCTGCTGATGAGCAAGCTACCATTAAAGCGAGGCAGGGCATTGAACTGGCTTTTAATGGAGAAACAAAAGTCGTTCGTCCAAATGGGCAAGAGGTCGCGTGGAATGGAGAAGAGTTAGGGGAAATCGTGACCCGCGGCAACGTCGTTATGAAAGGTTATTATAAAGACGAAAAACGTACAGCTGAAGCGATGAGGGATGGCTGGTTCCATACAGGAGATTTGGCTGTGACTTATCCGGATGGCTATATTGAGATTCGCGATCGAGCCAAGGATATGATTATATCCGGAGGTGAAAATATATCCCTCAACGGAAGTGGAAGGCGTGTTATACAAACATCCGGATATTCTGGAAACAGCTGTAATCGCCGTTCCAGATGATAAATGGGGAGAGGTACCCATGGCTATTATTGTGCTAAAGCCTGATGCCACAGTCAGTGAAGCGGATATTATTACGTACTGTCGGGATAACATGGCCCACTTTAAAGCCCCAAAAAGAGTGGAGTTTGTCGAAAAGCTTCCTAGAACAGCAACTGGAAAATTGCAGAAGTTCCGCCTAAGAAAAATGTATTGGGATGGAGAGAAACGAGTGAACTAAGGGATAGTCAATGATGAGCAAGGGGCGAGAAAACAAATGGAAATGTAAACAGGAATGAACTTTTCACGCGGCATTTTATTTTTTCAAAAAACAATCTCATTGACTTTTGGATTTGGATTTTTCTTGAAAGAAGGTGATTTATTATCATGGAAAACAAGAATAAGGCTAATCAAATTAATAATGCAGCTTTTAACATCTATTTGTGATTTTCTTGGATTGTGATTGTTATTGTATTGGTTGGCTCAATCATTTTATGAAGAACGTCTAACAATTCTTCTGTTCCTATTTCTGCCGGAATAATTGGCGTTCTAGGTATCCTATTCAATATTATACTCATTTCACGGGAAAAAAACGAAATGAGGAGTGATAATTTTGAAATTACGACGTCCATACTTACAAAACAAAAAGCATACACGAGAAAGTAAAAGCCCTGATTTTTCTATGCCAAGCCAAAAATCAGGGCTATTTTTATGCCTTAGGTGGACATAGGAAATGCAGGAAATTTGAATGATCACATCTAAAAGACTTGACCTGTTTATTCACAATCTCTAAAGTAACCCAAATAACTTTATGTAAGTTTAATAAATGGGTAACCAAATAAGATGGGCCAGTCGATGGCGTTTTTTATACAGGTGATAACAATAATATGTTCAAGCATAATGCTGTCAGATTTAATATCACCTCTAGAAAAAAATATTTTAAAAAAGATATATTATATTACAATATATTAAATAATCAAAATTGGAAAGTTTAATGGGTCAAGTCTTTTTTTATGTGTAAATTCACCTTAGCTAAGATAGAGTGATTATCCTGGATAAAGAGTTGTTACGTTACTCGAACGATCAGGTGATTTTGGCTGTTTGGCCCTCCATTCAAAATAGTCTTCCATTTTCAGATAGTGGCGTCCTTCTATCCATTTTTCGTCCTTCTCCATGAGAACAGAGCCCATCAGACGAATCACAGATTGGCGGTTAGGGAAAATACGGATAACCCGTTCCCGACGGCGAAATTCCTCATTGAGCCGTTCCATCCCGTTAGTTGTCCGGAGGCGACGTCGATAGGGTTCTGGTAGAGGAAGCACCGCCGTCACGTCATCAAAGGCATCCTCCACAAGCTCCGTCACTTTTGGTGCTTTGTCCTGATAATCCTTTAGAAAAGCATTAAGCAAGGTTCGAGCGACTTCCAGATTCGGCGCATAGAGAATCGCCTTCACTTGTTCGGTTCCTTCGCTTTTGAGAGCTTTTGGCAACCGATCATGGACATTGCGCAGGAAGTGAGCCTGACACCGCTGCCAAGTAGCCCCTTGAAACGCTTTTTGAACCGCACTCACGAGACCGCCGTGGTCATCGCTGATCACCATGTCAACGCCTTTTAGACCGCGTGATTTCAGCCAGTCAAAATAATTTTTCCAGGCGTCGGTGCTTTCGCTGTCATCGATTTTCAGACCTAGAATCGTTCGGTATCCTTTGTCGTTGATACCGTAGCTGATCAGCACGCCACAGGAGCGGACACGCCCGTTTTCTCGTACCTTCGTATAAACCGCATCAACGAATAGGAACGGATAGTTGCCCCTCAAAGGACGGTTATTCCAGCCTTTAACCACTGGATCCAGCTGCCCGCAAAGATCCGATACAGTCGTTTTCGAAAAGTCTGTGCCACAAAGCTCTTCAGTAATTTGACTTACGCGACGTGTGGAGACGCCGTTAATAACCATCTCCATTAGGGATAGAACCAGCGCCTGCTCACTGCGCTGGTAACGCTTAAAGAGATCAGTAGAAAAATGGCCATTACGCAGGCGGGGAACATTGAGTGAAAGAGTACCCACGCGCGTCTTGAGTTGACGGGGATACGAGCCGTTACGGTAGTCCGTCCGTGCCTCACTGCGTTCGTACTTTTCGGCGCTCACCTGCTCGCCGGCCTGTGCTTTTAAAAACTTGATTTAAAATCGTCTCCAAAAGGATATTCATGCCCGATTCTTTAGAATTACCAAGAAATAATTGATGCAAAAGTTGCTCATCTAGAGTAATCTGTAATTGAGTCATCCCGAAATCTCTCCTTTAGAATTGGTTTGGTTAACTCTATTCTAACTAAGATGACGGGCTCTGGCTCATTTTCTATGAAAAAAATGAAAGAGACGAGTAAATAAAATCCTGCTGTTTTTCTGGAGGGGGCTGGCCAGCCCCCTCCAGAAAAACAGAAACCCGGTCTACATTTTCTCATATTCAGATAACCCTTTTTACACAATTATACTGGCTCAACTAGTTTAATGTTTTCACAAATGAATATCTAGTCATTAAAAGATACGTATTTATGAAAAATGGTTGTTTTCTGTCCGTCTATTTTGTATGATGTTGTAGTAATGAAAGCAGAATAATGTAAGAAAAGAACAAAAAATGGAAAGACAACTCGTATAATGGCAGAGATATGGTCTGCAAGTTTCTACCAAATCACCATAAATGATTTGACTACGAGTGGTTCATCCCTTTTTGGCTGTTCACTATCATTGATTCAATACATTATGGTTAGTAGGCTGGAAGAGGTGTCTCACTGTATTTATACGAGATCCCTTTCCGGTCTTTTTTTGCACTATAAGAAAGGATAAAGATATAGAGGAAAATAGTAAGTGCAACTAGGTTCAGCCGGCGCTAAAGGCTTGGCTGAGCCAAGTTTTCTTTATCTTTAAAAAGCATCAAGAGGAAAACGCGAGCGGGCTAAGCTTGGTTTCACCGAGTTTTCTTTAATTTTGGGGAGGAGAAATATGGAAGAATTGAAGATGCGAATTCAAAAAGAGGGACAAGTATTAGGTTCCGACGTTTTGAAAGTTGACCGTTTTTTGAATCACCAAATTGATCCGGATTTGATGCAAAAAATCGGCAAAACTTTTGCAGAAGCATTCGAAGGAGCCGGCATTGACAAAATCGTGACGATTGAATCATCCGGGATCGCGCCGGCGGTGATGACCGGACTTTATCTCCACGTTCCCGTCATCTTCGCCAGAAAAAAAAAAAACGTTCCCTGACGCTTAGCGAAGGGGGATTGGTGACGGACGTTTATTCCTATACGAAAAAAGAAAAAAAAAAAAATCATATTTATCTGGCCAACAATATGCTGGCTAAAAACGATCATGTGTTGATCATCGATGACTTTTTAGCAAAAGGCGAGGCGGCACTTGGGTTGATTCGGCTTGTTGAACAGGCCCAAGCAACGGGTTGCCGGTATCGGCATCGTCATCGAAAAATCCTTCCAGGAAGGACGCAAGAAACTCGATGATTTGGGCTACCGTGTCTGCTCGCTGGCCAGAATTGCTTCACTCGACAATCAGCAGGTAACTTTTCTAAACACTACTAAAGAGGGTGCATGTTAAAATGGACATCAAGAATCAACCGGGAAAAGTATTCTCGCTCGGCTTGCAGCATATGCTGGCGATGTATGCAGGAGCCGTCATCGTCCCGTTAATCGTCGGGGCATCGCTGGGGCTTAGCGGCAAGGCGCTTGCTTATCTTGTATCGATCGATTTGGCGGCAAGCGGACTGGCGACTTTGCTGCAAGTGTGGAAAAATAAATTTTTCGGCATCGGTCTGCCGGTTGTGCTCGGCTGCTCATTCACAGGGGTGGCGCCGATGATCGCCATCGGCAAGCATTACGGCATCTCCGGCATTTGCGGAGCGATCATTGCGTCCGGTGTGATTGTGCTCATTATCTCAACTTTCTTCAGCAAGATTGTTCACTTTTTTCCACCCGTTGTCATGGGAACGGTCGTCACAGTCATTGGCGTGACACTGATTCCGGTCGCGATCAACAACATGGGCGGCGGCCAAGGCGTCAAAGGCTTCGGCAATCCGCAAAACCTGATTCTTTCCTTTGGTGTGCTATTATTCATTCTGATTATGAACCGTGTGTTTAAAGGATTTTTACGGGCGATCTCCGTCTTGCTCGGCATTGTTGCCGGCACGATTGCCGCTTACTTTATGGGGATGGTCAACTTTGCATCGGTCGGGCAAACAAGCTGGCTGCAAATGATCAAACCTTTCAGTTTCGGCACGCCGACCTTTCATGTTGATGCGATTGTCACCATGACGATTGTCGCGATCGTCAGCTTGATCGAATCGACCGGTGTCTTTTTCGCCTTGAGTGAAATTTGCGGCATTCCGCTTAATGACAAAGACTTGGAGCGCGGTTATCGTTCGGAAGGGCTGGCCGTGATCCTAGGTGGGCTGTTCAATGCCTTTCCTTATACGACTTTTTCGCAAAATGTCGGACTTGTCCAACTGTCTAATGTGAAATCAAAAAGTGTCATTTACGTGTGCGGGTTTCTGCTGATTGCCCTTGGCTTTATCCCAAAGGTGGGTGTGATTACGACGCTGATTCCGAATGCTGTCATCGGCGGGGGGCGATGGTGGCGATGTTCGGCATGGTGATCGCTTCAGGTATCCGGATGCTGAGCAAGGTCGATTTCAATCGCCAGGAAAATCTGCTGATTATTGCTTGTTCCGTTGGGCTTGGGCTTGGCGTCACGGTTCAACCGGCATTATTTGCCAAACTGCCGGCGAGCATTCAAATCTTGACGAGCAACGGCATCGTCGTCGGCAGCGTCTGCGCTATCGTTCTGAACCTTGTTTTCAATCTTAAACGCCATGACAAAGCGACACCGGCACAGGACACGAAGGACCTTCCGAAGGCCGGAGCCGCTAATCAATAAACACACTCTATTAAAAATTAAAAATTTGCGCCCATCCCAAGTTTCCAACAAAAAGGAGATAAGAGATGGGCTTTTTTATCGTAAAGGTGGAGCCTGCTCCGGTTTTCCGTATGTGGTTTGTTTTTGCTTTGATTTTGCAGAATGTTTTAATTTATCGAATCAAACCTGTGATCTTTTATATTACTGAAAAATGTTTAGCATAAAACAAAAACATTCATAATATATATCGTACATATCGTACGACTTGTACAAATATGCTATGATAGGGAGGTAGAAGGGAGTGAAGAAAAAAAAATGCTGCTGCTTCAGTCGTTAATTCAAGCGATGTACGTGATAAATGGTCCAGCTTTATTGACGATGTGATTCATAAAAGTCCTAAGTTTGTTCAAAGGAATCATAAGCAAAGTGATACATTCCTTACAATGAATCTGGATGTGGCGGAACAACTGCTTGAACAGTATCGATTTAAGATTGTCATTGATTATGACAAAGAATCTCTAGAGTATGCAAACATTCCCGGAATCTGGATTGTCGAATCCGGAAAAACTGAACAAGAAGCAGTTGAAAACTACTTAAAAAGTTTTATAGAATGGTCGAAGGATTACTTTGAAGATTTTAATATAAATTATAATGCGCCGAATCTCAAGCCACAGTTGCCCCTTGTCATGAAAGCATTAATTTTAAACGATGTAAAGAAACTCATGGCATTTACAGATGTCGAACACAAAAGATCATAAACGATTTTGCGATAAAAATGGCTGGGAGCAATTTAAAAAAGGCGGAGATCATTGGTTTTACAGAAAACGTGATCCTGATGGAACCTATAGATATACCAAAATTTCAAGAGGAAACCACGAGTATGGAAAAAAGTTATGGAAAACGATATTGAAAGAACAGTTAGGTGTTTCACAACAATATTTTGACCAACATAAATGAGTGAAAATGCATTCATCGCTATTTTGTCCCTTTACGTAAGAGGCTTTTTTGAGGTGTTTGACTCTTCTCTCAGCATAGGTGCAATGATGCGAGTGCCACAGAAAATGCCGGAGATCCAAAATACTTAATGGCTTCTATTTTAATAGCGGTGTTATTCTTCCTGTTACGATATTGGAATTCTCTTTTTGCCGCCACGGTTGGATGGACAGGCGGCCTTGTTTTCTTGATTATATCCACCTTGCAGCGATAAGAATGAGAGCGAAAAATTAGCTGCAGGCGATACAAGAAATAATCCGCCTCATATGCTAGTCGCTTAGCAGAGGCGGTCTCTTTGAGAAACCTTATGCACGGCTACCGCTCTTCATGCGGATTGCCATTTCCGCCGGTGCTACTAACACTGGCGGTCTTATTATTATACAGATTATTCATCTTAAAGTATTAATATTAATATTAATAATAGAAAACACGACCATTGGTAATAGCAAAAAGTTTGTGAAGCGACCCGGCTGCAGCCAATCACACTAGACCAAACAAGAAAACAGCTAATTAGAGAATGATGATGAGGAGAATCATAATCATGGAAAAGACAGCATTATTGATTATTGACTTGCAAATAGGTGTTCAGTCCGAAACGAACCCGCTTTATAATTTAAACATGTGATAGACGGGGTCAATCAAAGAATTGGTTTATTCAGAGAAGAAAACAATCCGGTCATTTTTGTTCAACATAACGATAGTGAGCTGATTCTGAATTCTCAAAATGGGCATTATTCCCCGAATTAGACTGTCAAGCCGCGGACATCTATATAAACAAAACGCATGCCAATGCTTTTTACAAGACTGATTTGAATGACAAGCTGGTAAAATTAAATGTTCATCAGTTTGAGATTTGTGGTGCACAGACTGAATATTGTGTCGATACGACCATTCGTATGGCTCATGGATTAGGATATAAATTGTTTATGAAAAAAGGATTAACAACCACACTTAATAATGATCTATTAGGAGCCAAAACAATTATTGCGCACCATGAGAATATCTGGGATGGACGATTTTTAACTTTTTTTGATGGTTGTTAGTTGCAGAACCCGATTGGCCGAACGAATCGAGGATAAGGGGTCACTTCTAAAAATCTTTCCAACTAAGGAACTGACCTGCATGTAAAGGAGACAGGTTTTTATTTTATTTTTTATTTTATAATGAAAAAGACTGCGAAATCAGAAATAAATATTTGATAAGGAAGGTTATAAGATGAAAGGTTAATTTTAAACGATGTAAAAAAATGATGGAATTTACAGATGTCGTTTACATAATGTTTCCCTGTCGCCTTTTCTGCTTCACCTCTCAGTGTGCTGAGCCGATATCGGACGCATTCAGAAAATCAGAATAGTTAGTAAATAATATGAAGTCAGGGGGGGAAAAAATCAAATTATTGAGGAGGAATAAAAGATGGAACATATTATTATCGAAACGAAAGATGGGGTCCGTACACTTACACTAAACAGACCGGAGCGCCTGAATGCCGTAAATGATCCACTTAGTAATGAGATTATCCAGGCAATTTCAGAGGCTTCTGCTGAAGATGAAGTCCGTGTCATTGTCATTACCGGCAGTGGACGAGGATTCTGTGCAGGTCTTGATTTGACCGATTATGCGAAGAGAAATCCAGACGCTCAATCTCGTCATCAAAAATTAGATGAATTGGGTTGGGTTGGTCATCAAGCATTGGGGATTGTTCATTGTGATAAGCCAGTTATTGCTGCAATCAATGGGATTGCGGCTGGTGCAGGACTCGCGCTAGCTCTAGCTTGTGACATCCGCTTCATGTCTGCTGATGCAAGGGTAACAACTGGATACATTCGACGCGGTCTCAGCCCTGATGCGGGAATGAGTTATTTTTTACCGCGGTTGGTCGGGCAGGCAAAGGCTGCTGAATTGATCTTAACCGGTCGGGACATTTACCCTGAGGAAGCAGAACGAATTGGATTGGTGAACGGGACTTTCCCTGATGAAGAATTTCAGAAACAGGTGATGAATTTTGCCAGGGAATTAGCGGCAGGACCGCCGCCGGTAGCAATGACCCTTTCTAAGAGATTGCTTGCTGCAAGCCATGACACGGATCTTACAACGATTCTAAAACAAGAGTACGCTTTTATAAAACAATGTTTTGGAACCAAAGATGTTCAGGAAGGGGTTCAAGCCTTTGCTGAGAAGAGAAAGCCCATGTTTCGAGGGGAATAGGTAAATTCCTGCAATTAGGTTTGTGAAGAAACGACTTAAACTATAGGGGGCTTTGCTTCAATAAGGGATAGGTATTTTTCTTGTTCCACTAACGGTGAGGTTAGTTAATGAATAGATGGACAGGATCTGCGAAATAAAGGGACTAGAATAAGCCGCACCGTTAAAAATTTCTACTTTAAAGAAAAATTCGATAAAAACATTATGTAAACAAAAATGATTGGGGAGCGGGGGAGTCCCCTGAAACAAAGACTCCCGTAAACCCTTTAACTTTTTATTTGCTGTTCGTCTTCGTCATCATCATAGCCATCCATATGATCAACTGCTTTTTTTTTAGTTCATCATTCGACAAGTGCGTGTAAATCATTGTCGTTTGCACCGATGAATGGCCAAGCTGGCGGCGCAGTTTCGGAATATCGTTGTTTTCAGCTTGATAGCGGGTGGCAAACGAGTGACGCAATTTATGGACGGACAGCGCCGGTTTGCCAAAAGCAACGGCATATTTTTTGACGAGATTTTCAATCGCCCGCGGGCTGAGCCGCCGGGTTGTGCCTTTTGGTCCCATCGGCGCCGACACAAATAATGCTTTGTTGGAAGGGGGAAGGCGATACTTCTTCTCACGGACCGCCAAATAGTCCTGCAGGTCGAACAGCGCCTGTTCGCTGAAAAAAACACATATTGTTCTTTGTTGCCTTTACGAATGACGCGGACCGAATGTTTTTTAAAATCGATATCACCAAGATCGAGGCCGACGACTTCAGAAAGCCGCAGCCCGGAACCGAGAATGAGTGAGACAATCGCGGTATCGCGTTCCATATTTTGCGAATGGAAATTCAGCAATTTTTTATCATCTTTTGACGACATCGCGGTAATCATGGGCAACAAATTGGCGAAACTGCTCGTATTCATCATGCCAGAGAATTTTGCCGGACATTTTTTGGGCGATCGTTTCTTGATCTTCTTTAACCGGGTTCAGTTCGATCTTAGCCATCACGTTGCGGATAAGGTAAGGCTTTAAATCCGGCGTTTCGGCGACGTTCTGCAAATAATGGAATAACGATTTAAGCGCCGATAACTTGCGATTGACGGTCAGCTTGGCATTGCGCAGCTTAAATTGCAAAAACGAGAGAAAATTCTCGATATGCTGCGGTGTAAGCGTTTCGAGGCAATCGAGCGGAACATCGGTGCGTTTGCCGCTGAAGAGACCCTCAGAAACGAGCCAGTTGAAAAAGATCAAATAATCATGGCAGTAATTCAGCAGCGTTTTTGGAGACATCGTCCGTTTCTTTTTATCGATGTATTCACCGACATACAAGGCAGTTTCAGACGTTTTTTCATCGATGCGATCATAAAGATGCTGGTTGCGTTCATCAGCCATTAATTTTAAACCTCCAACAAAAAAGATTAAAAAATGAAGGGAAGCCCTTCTTCATTATAACGTTTTGCGATTACTTCGTCAAAATGATATTTTATGCAGTAATGTTAATACGAGAAAACGTCCTCTACTCCGGATTGGTATACGTTATTTCAGACATCATTTCTTTTTACTGAAAATAAATAATGCGGCATATCCAGTCCATAATAATGCTCGATGAATCTATTAACAATTACCATGCCGTTTCTAATCGCTAAATTCATTGAAGCGATATTTGTATCTCTGATTATAGAAACAACTTCTTTCTTGTTTAGTTTTTCAAAGGCATAGCGCTTGCAAGCTTTTGCCGCTTCGATTCCATAACCCTTATGCCAATGGCTCTTAATAAGATGGTAACCAATTTCTAAATATGGCCTGCCTTTAACGGTTTGATTAGTAAGACCGCATTCACCGATAACTTCACCCGTATTACGAAGTTCAATAGCCCACAATCCGTAGCTGTTTTCTTTGTATGAGTTTATGTTCCAATTCAACCAGTTTTGGACTTCTTCATCTGAAAAGGCGTGTTCATAAGCATATATGACATCCTTATCTTGTAAGAAACGTTTCAGATGATTGATATCATCCATTCTCCAATGACGTAGTCGAAGCCGTTCAGTTTCAAGAATATAACTCATAAAAATTCACCTTTCAAAATTCACCTTTCCCATTTTTAAATAAATAATTAGTTAATTTTTAATATTAGAGTAACAAGAGGGTTCAACAAGGTGCTTGTTCCCCTTTTTTTAATCCTTAACTGATGGTGATGATTTCTCACCACCTCTCAAATTTTTGGACTTTTATACTCACTGGTTCTCTTTCAACCACTTTATTTTCTTTTTTATGGCCACAAGTTGACGCTGAAGTTCGATTTGAAACATAATTGACGTGCACTTTTAAAGCTCGAAACCGATGCTCTGTTTTTTCTTAATATAATCGTTACACTGACCACTATATAATAAAGATATATTTTAAAAAACCAGCATGACGTCACTTTAAAGCTGTCGGAAGGGAAAAAAATAAGGTTTACACTATAACCTACAGGGTGCTTTTCTGGAGTAACGAAAAAAGTCCAATTTCTCAATTTTAATACTGGGAAATTGGACTTTTTAATATTGTTATTTCCTTAACGTTGTAAATCCGCATTTTGTTGGCGGTACCCCTTACAGTGAAAAATGATACAGCATCTATCGCGCGGCAGGCAGCAACATCCTCCCGTAAGGACCGTCCCCATGCTTTACAAATCTAAAACAAGCGAATCTCCTTTTGCGCGGGAGACGCAGGTGAGTATGATGTTGTTTTGTTTTTTTTTTTTTTCATCTGAGAGAAATTGGTCGCGGTGGCTGATTTCACCTTTTAGCACGTTGACTTGGCAGCTTCCACAGCCGCCGACTTTACATGAGTAAGGTGCGTTAATGTTATGTTCCAGCAGAACATTTAGCAAACTTTTGTCTTTTGGAACCGATAATTCAATGCCGGACTTTTCCAACCTCACTTTAAATTCGTTGCCTGGCCACTGTTCTGGAGGAATAAATAATTCATAGTGGATATTTTGTTTCGGATATCCATATGATAGGGCGTCACCTGTAAATTGTTTAATCATTGCAGATGGGCCGCAAAAATAAACGTGGGTACCGACTCTTTGTTTTTTTTCATGATGTCCGTTGACATTTTTTGACCTGCTTTTGAAAAATAAAAATGCGTTTCCTCCGGATAGTGAGAGGTCAAGTAAGAATAAAAAGCACACATTTCCTTTGTTGGGGCCGCATAATGCAATTCAAACGATCGGCCCCTTTGTTTCAGTGCTATAGCCATCGAGAGAAACGGGGTGATTCCTATTCCGGCAGCAAAAAAACACATGATGTTTCGCTTCATGGCCTATGGCAAAACGATTCTTTGGATAGCTGATCTCAAGCTTTTCCCCCTCTTTTATTTTCGTATGCCAATAAACTGATACACCACTTGATTGATCATTCCGGCGAATCGCAATTTCATATGCATCCGATTGATCCGGCGGACTAATTAATGAATAATTCCGTTCCAATGGCCTTTTGTTCTCAGTTAAAAATGTAGTAATATGGGAGCCGCCGCTAAATTTAGGGAGCTTGCATCCGGCTTCCGGAACCAGTTTGAACCTTTTCACAACCGGAGACTCCTTCTTTACTTGTTCTACAACGACTTTAATTTTTTCTTGAGCCTGCAATTTAAGCACCTCCTCTCCTGATTCCTCCATGAATAAACCCAAGCCAGGCATCCAACCTTTTTGAATAACGGTCCGAAATATCCAATAATGTTCCGCAATGCGGACAGGTTAAAGGATATTCATCCGTTTTGATGGTCAGGGAACAGCATTTTACACAGAACACCAGCTCTTGTTTTATTCCATAACCGGAACAATGAATTTCATCTTCCACATAACCTGCCTTAAGGGCCAGCCGCTTCAAACGTTTTACAAACTCCCAATGCCCGGCAATAAAAAGGTTCGTGCCCATCCATTGATTCGCAATGATTTGCTGTTCTAATTGGGCGTCCTCATCATTCAGCAGCATGATTGGTGCCATCAAATATCCCCGCAATTTCATATCCATATTATCCGCTTTAACGCAGACTTGCTGTTCCATTCCAATTTTAAAAAGGAAAGTGGAGAGCGCTAAACCTTCGGCCATTGCTGCATCATCGATCATCATCATGAGAATTCTTTGCATATTTCCTTTCTGATTGAAAAAAGGCTGCAACGAAAGATCCAGTTGAATGTCGTCACTATTAAAATGGTCCATCAACAGGCCGCGTTCATTCTCATTAATTCGTCCAGTATCCAAAAATAACTGACACTTACGATCCTCTTTTGATTTATTTACTAAAAAAAAAAACCGGTTTATCATACACCGCATCACGATTAAAAACAATCCTTTTTTGAAACATCCGTTTCAAAGGGGATAAATTCTTTTTCAACCTCGACCTCGATTTGAAAAAACTGTTCATTTATACGCTTTGTATTAGCTGGGCGTGCCTTTACCCTTTTCACGTTAAACCCTCCTTTATTCCGGGAAGTCTAAGAGAGGATATTTTATTAGATCTCAAGAGAATCCTTTAAAAACTTCGTAATCTTCTCCTTATTCGCCAGGTACCCTTTATAGCTGGCAATATGGTCCGGTAAGTCCATAAGTACCCGGTAGAAACGTTCCGCCCATTCTTTCTTTTTAACAAGCTCGTTCATTGGCAGCAAATGGGTATGAATACTAAATAGCAGACTATTACTTTGTGGAAGCCGAAAGATCTTCTGATGCTCAATCCTCATATGAATCATTTCACCTACATTCTCAGCGGTCACTTCCAGTCTCTTCCGGCCCCAATCATCAAATGTGGCAGGCAGGGTAGGCAAAACATGGCCCGCTGTTATGGTCCAATTCCGCCTTGCCAGGGTTTGCCCGCTTCAACTCTCATTAAAAAATCACGTATCTTCCGATCTAACCCGCTTTCTGTAAAAGTAGGGACTGCCTCGTGGAGTTCTACAAAGGTTCTGCCGACATTAAATGGAAGTGACCAGTTTCCCGGGAAACACATCTGGCCGGCATCCAAGTAAAGGTCGCCGCCACGCTGAGATAAGATAAAAAAGATCCTCTTGAATATGTCTTCCGATAAAATGCAAGGGTTCCACTGGAAGGCTGTTATCATCCCCAAACCGAAATGTTTCTTCTTCATCCAAAAGATAATTGGAAAAAAACCATCTATCGCCCTTTTTACTTACGGAAAAATAATGGGGGTAGACTGTCGTCATTTCATCTAAAATCATTTCAGCAATTTCCCATTGAGCGGGCAGTGTTTCCGGCAAAGACTGATATGTATGTTTTACTTTTTCCTCCAACAATGTTCGCTTTAATTTTATTTCCTCAAAATATTCTGGAGTAATGTCAACAAAACAGCCGGATCTAATGGAGTTGAATTGTTCGAATACCGATAGGAATTTCCCTTAAGAGGAAAAGGAAATCGCTCCAGCAGCGGAACATTAGGAAGAACCACTTGATTAAACATATACATCATCCCTTCTCTATTAGATTCTGTTTCCTCAATGATTCCATTCACCTATTAACAAGACTAATTATAGGGGTTGAATTTTAAATTTCCATTTTTATGTAATATTTTCTCACATAAAAAAAAAATGGTATAGAATATTGGTTATACGCATTAACAAAAAAAAACAACCTATTTCTTTTTAAATTATGTCTAACGAAATGATTTCAATAGTTTTATTTAGTAGAATTAACCTTAAATACGCGTAGAGGAGAGATGGAAAGATGATCATGGGGGTGCCAATAGAAATTAAAAACAATGAAAATCGTGTTGGCCTGACACCAGCCGGAGTGACAGCTTTGATGTGATTGCTTTTTGATTTTGTCCAAAAGTGGACCATATCTGTCGAAACGGGCTTTTAAGGTAGTTATCTCCCACCTATGCTTCTTCGAATTCATTGAAGCTACTGAGGCGGGAGTCTTACTGCCCCCTAATGCGGGATAAATAATAAGGAACCCTGGTAAAGAACTTTTTTCGGCTGTAAAAATTGGGGGCGTCCGTCAAAAGCCGCCCCATTGGATCGCATTTGCCCCCTCCCCATCTGTTTGACAAGGAGGGGGCGAATCAAATCAGTTGTTTTGCTGCGAGCCTTTTTCTTGCTTAATAATTAATCTTTAACTCATCGCTGACGGCAAAGTCCGCTTCCGTTTTGTCTCTTACCTCATCGAGCGTGACCCCTTCCTGCAGCTCAACCAGTGTCAAGCCGGCTTCCGAGCATTGGAAAACGGCGAGGTCGGTAATCAGGCAGTCGACGACGCCTTGGCCGGTTAACGGCAGCGTGCAGCTTTTTTTTTTTCACTTTTGATTCGCCGTGCTTATTAACATGATCCATAATGACAACAACGGTCCGCTTGGCACCTTGAACAAGATCCATGGCGCCGCCCATCCCCTTTACCATTTTTCCAGGTATCATCCAGTTGGCTAGGTCGCCTTTTTCCGATACTTCCATGCCGCCCAAAATGGCGAGGTCGATGTGGCCGCCGCGGATCATCGCGAACGATTCGGCGCTGTCAAAAAAAGACGCGCCGGTTTTTGCCGTTACCGTTTCTTTGCCGGCGTTGATCAAATCCGGATCAACTTCGCTTTCTTTCGGATAAGCGCCGATGCCAAGCAGACCGTTTTCAGACTGCAGCATCACGTTGAAATCTTCCGGAATCATATCGGCAATTAGTGTCGGCATTCCGATGCCGAGATTGACACACATACCGTCTTGAATTTCTTTCACTGCGCGTTTCAAAATAAGATCGCGTCTGCCTCTCATTATCTTTCCCTCCCTTTATGCGTTTGCTGTTGTCAGTTTTTCAATCCGTTTTTGATAGTGATCACCGACGAAGACCTTCTGAACAAACACGCCCGGCGTGTGAATCTCATCCGGATCCAATTCGCCGATGCTGACAAGTTCCTCAACTTCGGCGATCGTGATTTTTCCGGCGGTGGCCATGATCGGATTAAAATTTCTTGCCGTTTTTCGGTAAACAAGATTGCCGAACGGATCGGCCTTCCATGCTTTGACAAAGGCAAAGTCGCCGACAATTCCTCTTTCCAGGATAAAGTTACGGCCGTCAAACTCTTTTTCTTCTTTCCCTTTAGCGATCTCTGTCCCGACACCCGTCGCTGTGTAAAAGGCCGGAATGCCCGCACCGCCTGCTCTTAGTCGTTCAGCCAGCGTTCCCTGCGGAATCAGCTCGACTTCCAGTTCTCCGCTTAGAAACTGCTGCTCGAACAACTTGTTTTCACCTACATAAGAGGACATCATTTTTTTTTTGATTTGCTTATTTTCCAGCAGCAGCCCGAGTCCCCAGTCGTCGACACCGCAGTTATTGCTGACAACGGTGAGATTTTTTGACCCGCTGTCGCGCAGGCCGAGAATCGCCTTTTCCGGAATGCCGCAGAGACCGAATCCGCCGACAAGGATTGTGGCGCCGTCCTTTACGTTCTTGATTGCTTCATCGATGGACGCGATGATCTTTCCCATTTTTCCATCTCCATTCTTTAGTATGAGTGCTAGACAAAATGGCAAAATAATAAGCTGTTTGACTAAATAAATAATGAACTCGAGAATGCGATAATAAAGACCGTCGCCGTTTTCAACACTGTGATGGCAAAGATATCTTTATAGGATTGCCGGTGTGTGAGCCCCGTGATCGCCAGCAGCGTGATCACGGCCCCGTTATGCGGCAGCGTATCCATTCCCCCTGACGCCATCGAAGCGATCCGGTGCAAGAGTTCCGGACTGATTCCGGCGTGGTGGGCTGCCTGTAAGTAGTTGTTTTTTTTCACTTCAAGCGCGATGGACAGTCCGCCGGAAGCTGAACCGGTGATTCCGGACAGGACATTGACGACGCAACCGCCTCGGAAACAAGCGGATTGCTGCTGGCATTGAATACATGGTTTTGAATCGCACTAAATCCAGGAAGCGTTTTCACAACGTTTCCGAAGCCGACTTCTGAAGCCGTATTGAATATCGCCAGCAGTGCCCCCATCGACGCGGTAGTTAAACTGCTTGTCAATTTGACTTTGACCCGGCCGATGTTTAAAAACATCGCCGCCAAAATACCTAAAGCCAGGGCAACGATCAGCGACCAGGACGATGTGACGGTATTGACATCAATAATATTAAAGGTATGTTTTAACTCGGTCGAGTTATACCAATCTTTCACTGTCAGCGCTGTACGGCTGAACACGAAATTAAAAACAATTACGACGACAAGCGGAACAATGGAAAGCCAAAAATTCGGCAATTTTCCCTGTTCCATATTTTCCGGTTCATTAATATGCCCTTCTCCATAACCTTCGCCTTGCGACTGGGCTTGTTTGCGCCGCCGCTCCAGCCAAATCATCCCCCGGCGAAAACGATGACCGCGCCGATGATGCCGACAAGCGGTGCGGCATACGTATCCGTACCAAAATAATTGGTCGGAATGATATTCTGGATTTGCGGCGTTCCCGGCAGAGCATCCATCGTGTAAGTAAAAGCCCCGAGTGCGATGGTTCCCGGAATTAAACGTTTTGGAATGTCGGCTTCTTTAAAAATAGCAGCTGCGAATGGATAGACGGCGAACGCGACGACAAATAAAGATACGCCCCCATATGTCAGTACCGAGCAGGCCAGAACAACAGAAAGGATCGCCCGCTTCGAGCCCAGCGACCGGACAATGGTGTGAGCGATCGCTGCCGCCGCACCGCTCATTTCCATGACCTTGCCAAAAATCGCCCCCAGCAAGAAGATGGGGAAAAAAGATTTTACATAATTGGCTGCATTCGTCATAAAGACCTCTGTATAACTCGGCAGCAGATGTCCGCCTGATAACAAGACAGCGAGTAACGTCACAAGCGGTGCGATAATAATCACCGGATAGCCGCGATACGCCAAAAACATCAACAAGCCCAATGCTATAATGATCGCAAGAATCTGAACGGCCAAGAGAATTCCCCCTTTTATTTATCTTTTCTTTTTTCCAATGCGCCTCCTACCGCAAAAAAAAGAATTGACCTGTAGGCCGGCCGCGAGGTTTTCCCCGGGCGCGGCTTGTCTGTCTTTGGTCCTTCCATCCTCCCTTCCCCAAGTCAGCATGGAATGACCGTTTTGCTTTCTTCTTTTCCCTATCCTGCCTTTACGCAAACGTTTACAAATAAAATCTCCATTTTATGAAATGGACAATAAACCATACAAAAATAAGTAAAGCAAGATTTGTGCCAACTTTATTTTTGTAGCTTATATTAAAAAATCGACTCATTTTCTTCACATTTTTTATAAAAAGCGCAAATAAGGAAGTCAAAAACAGCGGGTTTTGTTCAGTCTGATTAACGTTAGGTCATATAGAAGCAAAATAGTGTAAGTAGTATTTCTTTACATGATGACTTATCTTTGACCCTTTTTTGTTCGGATAGGCGGACACTTTGCTCTGAATGAACAAAAACAACCGCGGTCAATTGTTTGCCGCGGTTGTTTTGTCGCCTCTATTTTTTCTAAGAAAGCAGACCGTATTTGTTCATTTTCTCATAAAGCGTTGTCCGGCTTACTCCCAACTGTTTGGCTGTTCTTGATTTATTGCCGCCGGTCATCGCCAAATAATCTAAAATCGTGGTCCGTTCGGTCTCCTCCATAATTTCCGCCAGTGAGCGCATCCCGGTCATTTCTTTGTGGCCGGTTATTTCTTCCGGCAGGTGTTCAGCCGAGATCGGCTTTCCTTCATCCACAATGTTTAAAGCGCGTTCAATAATGTTTTCCAGTTCGCGGATATTGCCTGGCCAATCATATAGAGTCAACAGGCGCAAGGCAGCGTCGTCGATGCCAGGCACACGTTTTTTCATAATATGTTCATATTTTTCCAAAAAGTAGTTTGCGAGAATGCCGATATCTTTTATTCGCTCTCTTAACGACGGAATATTGATTTCCACGACTTTCAGACGGTAGTACAGATCCATCCGGAATTCGCCTTTCTTCACCATTTCTTCCAAATTCCGATTGGTCGCCGCGATCACCCTGACATCGATCGAGAAGGTGCCCGGTGCCCCTATCCGTTCAATTTCTTTTTCCTGCAGAACCCGAAGCAGCTTGACCTGCATATGCAGCGGGAGCTCGCCGATTTCATCAAGAAAAATCGTTCCTCCGTCCGCTATTTCGAATTTGCCGGCTTTGCCGCCTTTTTTTGCCCCAGTGAACGAGCCTTCTTCGTAACCGAAAAGCTCCGATTCCAGCAATTCACCTGGAATAGCCGCACAGTTTACCTTGACAAAAACACTCATGGCCCGGTTGCTCTCATTGTGGATCGAGTGAGCAAACAACTCTTTGCCCGTGCCGCTTTCACCTAATAATAAGACGTTGGAATCATCATTTTAGCCACTTTCCTGGCTTTTTCTTTGACCGATAAAAACAGCGGACTTTCGCCAATTAAACTTTCAAACGTATAAGAGGCTTTGTTGCGCTCGCGAAAATCGCCTTTGTATTTTTTTAATTCTGTCTTCAGCAGTTTGACACGCTTCGATAATGCTGTGAATTGGCCAACATTCTTAAATAAGATTTTCCCCACTGCCCCGACGATTTTTCCCTGTTTCACCATCGGCGATCGTGTCGCAATAATATAATTATTTTTGATTTTTTGCAGTTCCGCGGTCTCCGGTTTGCCCGTTTTGGCGACGATATGCATACGTGTATTTTCAATAACTTCCGTCACGTGCTTGCCGATTGAGCGCTCCTGATCTACCCCGAGAAAATCAGCATAAGCATGAGTCAGCAGCTGAACATATCCGTCCCTGTCAACCATTACGAGACCGTCGTAGGCGACCTCTAAAATGTCTCTAAGCAGCACTTCCCTGTTCTCTTCTATATAAGCAAAGTCCGTCCCGGTAGAGAAAGATAAAAGATAAAGCTGGTAATCAACCTTCAAGCATTTGATTTGTTCTTTTCTGACGATCACGGTTTCTTTCTTTAATTGAAGCCGGGTATTGACACCTGGAAGCAAATCTCTTTCCAAAATCATCGAAAGCTTAAAGTCGGGCAGATGCTGATTGAGAAAGTCTGATAACATAGGATTGCATAAGATGACATCGCTTTCATTTTTGGTAACCAAAATCCCTAAAGGCATTTTTTCCAGTAATACGTTTAAAAGCCCTTCATGTATCGATTTATCATCAACGGCCATTGTGCCATTCTCCTTATCGCCTGTCATCCTTTTCATTATAGCATAGCCGTTAGGATACTGGTCCTAAGTTAGCTTAGGCTTCGATGATCAGGCGGGTGACAAATCATCGACCGGCGGGACGCGCGCGGCCGTCCATTCCATCGTTTTGAGATGCAGACAGTCTTAACTGCGCTCGACGACAAGGGCTGTTCCTTGTCCGCCCCCGATGCATAAAGTCGCCAGCCCTCTTTTGGCATTTGTTCGTTTCATCCCATATAAGAGCGTCACTAAAATCCGGGCTCCTGAAGCCCCAACCGGGTGGCCGAGGGCAATCGCACCGCCGCTGATATTTACCTTGCTGCTGTCCAATTCTAAATCTTTCAGTACAGCGAGCGATTGCGCGGCGAAGGCTTCATTCACTTCAAATAAATCAATATCCTTCACGGTCAAGCCGGCCTTAGCCAGGGCTTTTTTGGTTGCCGGAACAGGACCGTAGCCCATGATTTTCGGATCAAGCGCAGCACTTGCATAAGACGTCACGGTGGCCAGAATGTCAAGGCCAAGCTCTTCCGCTTTTTCTTTCGCCATTAGGACCAGCATCGCGGCGCCGTCATTGATTCCGGATGAATTTCCGGCGGTCACGGTTCCATTTTCTTTAAAGGCTGGACGCAGTTTAGCCAGCTTGTCGATCGTCATGCCGTGGCGGGGATGTTCATTCATCTTGATCAACGATGATCGTTTTGCCCTTTTTCTTGAATTCAACAGGCACAATTTCTTCATTAAAAAGCCCTTCAAGCTGAGCTTTTTCTGCTTTCAATTGGCTGGATAATGCAAATTCATCTTGTTTTTCCCGGCTGATCTGCCACTGTTCGGCAATATTTTCAGCCGTAATCCCCATATGATACTGATTAAATGCATCCGTTAAGGCATCATAAATCATCGAATCTACCACTTGAGCGTTGCCCATTTTCCGCCCCCAGCGATAGTTTGGTAGAATGAAAGGCGCATTGCTCATACTTTCGATGCCGCCGGCAAGAATGACGTCGGCATCTCCCAGTAAAATAAATTGTGCGGCCATGATAACAGTCCGCAGGCCGGAGCCGCAGACCTTGTTAACGGTGAGTGCCGGAGTCGTCTCAGGCAATCCAGCGCCGAGCGCGACTTGCCGGCCGACATTTTGTCCGAGTCCGGCCGACAGGACATTGCCAATCAGTACCTCATCGAAGATATCGGGTGAAATTTTGGCTCGTTTAACCGCTTCCTTTGCCGCGGCAACACCTAGATCAACTGCTGACACACCGGCAAGGCTGCCTCCGAATGAACCGACTGGAGTCCTTGCCGCACTGACGATGGCTACTTCTCTCATCAGACTTCCTCCCTGTTTTTAATTTTTCCGAGCTGAATGAAGTGACGATCTCTTTCATTCAATTTTTGTACAACCGATGTTTTGTCATAGTGGAAGATCCCTTCTCCAGACTTGGTTCCAAGCTTATGTTCTTTAACCCGATCGCGGATGATCGCCGGGGCTTCCACGCTTTTATCTAAATCTGGCGCTACATTATCAATTACCCTTTCCCACGTATCCAAACCGCCAAAATCAGCAACTTCGATCGGTCCGGTAAATGCCCAGCGAAAGCCCGGTCCTGCGGTTACAGCGGTGTCAATATCTTCGGCACTGGCAATGCCTTCATTTAATAGATAAAACGCTTCTCTCACCAGCGCGGTCTGCAGACGATTGGCAATAAATCCGTTGATTTCTTTTTTCAATAAGACAGGGGACTTGCCAATAGTGCGGATAAGTTCGAGCGTGGTTTCAACGACTTCCGGCTTGGTTTGTTCATGTTTGACGATTTCAACTAAAGGAACAAGATGAGCCGGATTGAAGAAATGAGTGATCATCATCCTTTCAGCAAGCGAAGTCTTTTCGGCTAACCTGGAAATCGGAAAAGTGGATGTATTAGAAGCGATGATCGCTTCCGGTTTGGCGGTTTCCGCCAGATTTTGATAAAGCTGCCATTTTAATTCAATCACTTCCGGAATCGCTTCGATGATGAAGTCGGCGTCTTGGACTGCCTCATGAAGATCGGTGGTGAACGTCATAAGCGATTCGGCCTGCTGCTTTCCTTGTTCCGTCAGCATGCCTTCTTCGACCTGCAGCGACAAGTTATCGGAAATAATCGTTTTTGCTCTTGAAAGGTATTCTTCTTTTATATCGTTAACCCATGACGGAATACCCATGGATGGCGAAGGATTGGGCGATGCCGCTGCCCATCACTCCCGAACCGATAATCGCAATTTTTTGTTTCATTTTGTTTGTCTCTCCTTTTAATAGGTGCTCTGTTCGGTCACTGAAATTACATGCAAAAACAATGCCAAAAAAGAAAACATATTTTCCTTATAAAAAACTATGCTATAATTATTATGCTTTATTTTTATTAAAAAATCCTTCCCCTTTTTACAAATTCGAACTTCATTCCCTGTTATGTCAACGCATGCACCGTTTTATGAAAGCGGAACCAAAATAATGATTGGATCATTCGGTAAACCATGATACTTTTTTTTTTATTTGGGGGCATGCAGGATGGTTAAAGATAAAGTAGCAATTATTACCGGCTCGGCTAGAGGGATCGGCTTTGAGATTGGCAAAGTTTTTGCCGAAAACGGCGCCAAAGTGGTGCTGTCCGACATTGATGAGGAAGCGGTCACTCAGGCTGCTCAAGCTCTGAAAGCGAACGGATTGGACGCCACCGGTATAAAAGCAGATGTAACCAAAGAAGAAGAGATTATCCGCCTGATCGAACAAACAAAAGAAAAATTTGGCCGAATTGATGTCTTTATCAATAATGCGGGGCTGCAGCACGTTTCCCCTATCGAAGAATTTCCTACTGAAAAGTTTGAATTGATGATCAAGATTATGCTGACGGCACCGTTTATAGCGATCAAAAATGTTCTGCCGATTATGAAAAAACAAGGGTCCGGAAGAATTATCAATATTGCTTCAATTAACGGCCTGATTGGTTTTGCCGGCAAAGCGGCATATAACAGTGCCAAGCATGGTGTCATCGGTTTGACGAAGGTCGCCGCGCTGGAAAGCGCAACGGCCGGCGTGACGGTTAATGCCCTCTGCCCCGGCTATGTCGATACCAAGCTTGTCCGCGGCCAAATGCAAGATTTAGCGAGAACTCGCCGGGTACCGCTTGAAAAAGTACTAGAAGAAGTGATCTATCCATTTGTGCCGCAGCATCGTCTGCTTGACGTCAAGGAAATCGCCGACTATGCTGTTTTCCTCGCCAGCGACAAGGCGAAAGGCGTCACCGGCCAGGCCGTTGTTCTGGATGGCGGATATACGGCGCAGTAGCATCTGCCTGTTGCCCCAAGGAATTTTGCTTGGGGCAACAGGTCATTTTTTGCCGTTACCGCAGCGGAATTCTATAATATTGATTTACACAACAAACGGATAAAAATAAGAATTTTGAATTTAGTGTCATTTTAATCGTGTTTTTTGCGGGATGTGACTGGAGTATTCTTGTAAAAAAAAAAGTGTCATTCGGACGGCAGGATGTTAGAGCCATTTTATTCGCGGTTTTCCTGGTTTTTATGCCTGTCTGTTCTATTTCAAGCCGGTTTTCTTTTTTATGTTTTTCCACTTCAAACCGAGTCTTCCAATTATCTTCCTTTAACATCTCCATTTGGACGTCCAGCTTGTCCATTCTTGCACTCAGTTCCGTGCGAAGCGTATTCATCTCATCTGTCAGTTCCGTGCGAAGCGTGTTCATCTCATCTGTCAGTTCTGTGCGGAGTGTGTTCATTTCATCTTTCAGTTCTGTACGGAGTCCGTTTATCTCATCTTTCAGCTCCGTGCGGATCCCATTTATCTCACCTGTCAGTTCATTGTGCATGCTCTTCATGCCGCCGCTCAATTCTTTAATCGCCTGCATGATCATTTCAATATCGTCGGCCATCGAATCCCTCCTTCCTTTGTCTTTTAATTATACTGGGCAGATTGACTTGCCGCAAATGCTGCTAATTGCAAAAAAGCAGTGCTTTTGCGCTTACTTTTTCAAGCTTTTCATCCGTTATCTTCTTAAATGATTGTTTTTAGTTATTTTTTTGTTGGTTTTATTGTTTATTTGGAACATAGTTTAATAGATCCAGAAGAAGTTATAGGTTCGACAATTTTGCCATAACACAAAAAACCGAATATGGCTTCGATTGCCGCCGCTATTCGGTGTAAATGTATGAACGAACAAATGTCTTCCCGGAAATCAGCGCTAATGATTCCGCGCTGTCGAAATAGACGGCTTCAGTCGCTGCTGTGACAGTTTCCTGCACGCACCAGACATCCAATCTTTACTCATAGGGTAGAATTCGATCCCCTTATCCCTTAATTACACCGGATTGACACCATGTTTGCGATCCGTAAATAATAGATATTTGGACATATACAGATCAAACCGCGAAGAAAGTTCCTCACGTAAATGATCGGGATCGACAACATCATCGATAATCAAATCGGAAGCAAGCCGGTAAATGTCAATATCTTTCCGGTATTCTTCGCGCTTTTCATTAATAAACACCGCTCGTTCTTCCTCCGGCAATTCGGCGATTTTATTGGCATAGACGGCATTCACCGCCGCTTCCGGCCCCATCACGGCGATTTGCGCCGTCGGCAAGGCCAGGCAGCAATCCGGCTCAAAAGCCGGCCCGGCCATCGCGTAAAGGCCCCGCCGTAGGCTTTTCTGACAATGACCGTGATTTTCGGCACAGTTGCTTCACTCATGGCAAAAATCATTCTCGCTCCATGACGAATAATCCCGGCTTTTTCTACATTTGTGCCAATCATGAATCCCGGTACATCAGCCAGGAACAAAAGCGGGATATGAAAGGCGTCGCATAATGAAATGAACTTGGCTGCTTTGTCGGCCGAATCATGAAACAGTACACCGCCCTTTACGCGCGGCTGGTTGGCAATAATGCCGACGGCTTGCCCATTCACACGGCACAGCCCGGTGATCAGTTCAGAGGCAAACTTTTTCTTGATTTCGCAAAATGTTCCTTCATCGATTAGCCGATCAATGAGCTGGTACATGTCGAAAGGAACGTTTTGATTTTCAGGAATTAATGCTTTGATTGTTTTCTCAAACTTCGCTGGCGGTTTCGCTTTCACCCGCTGCGGCTTTTCCGTATAATTGGCGGGAAAATACGTCAGATAGTTTCTGGCGTAGCAATCGCTTCTTCTTCGCTTTTTGCCAGCACATCGCCGCACCCGGAAACCGAGCAATGCATTTTCGCGCCGCCCATCTGTTCGAGCGTCACTTTTTCGCCGATGACCATTTCCGCCATCCGCGGTGATCCGAGGTACATGGAAGCATTCCCCTCCACCATGACGACAATGTCGCAAAACGCCGGGATGTAGGCGCCACCCGCAGCAGACGGGCCGAATAACAAGCAAATTTGCGGGACTTTCCCGGATAATTTCACCTGATTATAAAAAATGCGTCCGGCGCCGCGCCGCCGGGGGGAACATGTCGATCTGATCGGTAATCCGCGCGCCCGCGGAATCGACCAGATAGATCATCGGACAGCGCAGTTTTTCCGCCGTTTCTTGAATGCGGATGATCTTTTCCACGGTTCTTTTTCCCCATGAACCCGCCTTAATCGTCGAATCATTGGCCATCACGCACACCGTCTGCCCGTGGACCTTGCCAAGACCGGTGACGACCCGTCGGCCGGCAGATCCCCCGCCATCACATTGGCAAACATCCCGTCTTCCGCCAGCAGGTGATCATCAAACAAGAGCTGCAAACGTTCACGAACAAATAACTTCCCTTTTTTCATATTTTTCTCATGATATTTTTCCGCTCCGCCTTTAAGGATCGCCGCTTTCTTCTCCTGATAACCTGTTTTCCATTCCGCTTGTTTGTTCATTTGTATTCTCCTCACTTTCCTTCGTATTGGGGTGGGCGTTTTTCTTTAAAAGCCTGCAGGCCCTCCAGCCGATCTTCTGTCGGAATAAGAGCTTGATAGGCTAATTCTTCAATTCTGAGTCCGGTTGTCAGATCCGTTTGCAAACCGCTGTTGATCGCGATTTTGGCCTGTGTCAATGCTAGTGGCCCGTTTTTTTTGCTATTTTCCTGGCTAATTGCAGTGCACGTTCCATGAC
This sequence comes from Terrilactibacillus sp. S3-3, assembly GCA_030437565.1. Lineage (GTDB taxonomy): Bacteria > Bacillota > Bacilli > Bacillales > Sporolactobacillaceae > S3-3. Next base: position 1,808,627 of record CP129291.1, on the reverse strand, counting down.
ATGCTTTTTTTCAACGGCAACCTCCACTAGGCCAATCCGTTCCGCCTCCTCTCCGGTCAGACGATCGGCCGTATAAATGAGTTCCTTCGCTTTGCCCGGGCCGACTAGTCGCGGCAGCCGCTGTGTGCCGCCTGCGCCGGGAATGATCGCCAGCGCTGTTTCAGTCAGGCCCAATCGGGCATCAATAGCCGCGATCCGTAAATCACAAGCTAACGCTAGCTCAAGGCCGCCGCCAAAGGCACCGCCGTTAATCGCGGCGATCACCGGTTGCGGCAGCCGCTCGACTTCGCCAATCACCCTCCCGATCCGCTTGATCGCGTGTTTCACTTCTTCCGCCGCCATCCCGCTGCGTTCTTTTAAATCCGCACCGGCACAAAAAGCTTTTTCTCCGGAACCGGTGATGATAACCGTCCGGACCGAGCGATCGGTTTTCAGATCTTCAAGTGTATCCCGAAGATCGAGCAGCAGCTGCTTTGACAGGGCATTGGCTCGTTCAGGACGATTTAATATAAGCACGGCAATTCCGTCATCATGCCTTTGCACAATCACTGTATCCCCCTTCACTTACCTCCGCTTCTTCGCTTGATTTCCATTTGTCTGCTATTGAGCGGTTTTCCTAATAAATCTTCTATCCGCTCACCCGCTGCAATTAAAGCATCGATTTCGACGCCAGTTCTAATCCCCATTCTATGAAACATATATATAAGGTCTTCCGTTGCCACATTGCCCGATGCCCCTTTGGCATAAGGACACCCGCCTAAACCGCCTAGTGAACTATCAAACGTGGTGATCCCCATTTCGAGAGACTTTAAGACATTGGCCAGCGCCGTTCCGCGGGTGTCGTGAAAATGCATCGCCAGCCGTTCTGCCGGAAATTCAGGAAGCAGGACGTCGAGCAGCTTCTCCACCTCTGTCGGAACCGCGACACCGATCGTATCGCCGAGAGACAGCTCATCAATGCCCATATTAAACAAATGATCGGCAACTTGTCTCACCTGTTCCGGCGAGATTGCCCCTTCATAAGGGCAGGCAATCACCGTCGACAAATAGCCGCCGCGGACGGATTTCCCGGCGGACTTTGCTTCGCGGACGACCTCTTTCAGCACCGGATAGGTCTCTTTGATCGTTTTATTAATATTATTTTGATTATGGGCGCTACTCGCGGACATGAAGACACTGACTTCATCTATGTGGCCGTTCAATGCTCTTTCAAGCCCCCTCATATTCGGGACGAGAGCCGCATAGGTTACACCGGCACGGCGATGAATAGAGGAGAGAACAGCCTCGCTATCGGCCAGCTGCGGTATCCATTTGGGATGGACAAATGATGTCACTTCGATATAGGAAAGACCGCTGGCGGACAGTTGGTTGATCCAGGCGATCTTGTCTCCGGTATCGACTTGCTGCGGTTCATTTTGCAGGCCGTCGCGCGGGCCGACTTCTTTTATTCTGACTTGTTTCGGCAGTTTCAAGATTTCGCCCCCTATTCGACATCGATGAGAACATCCGACTCGTTGACAAACTCTCCTTCATTAATATGGATTTTTATGACGATCCGTCTTCTTCCGCTGTAATTGGAATTTCCATTTTCATCGACTCCAAAATGACGACATCCTGGCCGGCCTTCACTTCTTCTCCTTCCTGAACGAGCACTTTCCAGACATTTCCCGCCATGATCGCTTGTACTTCTGCCATTTTCCATCCCTCCTATTTTTTCGTTTGTGCGGATAAGGTGAAACTTCAATCAGTGGGGCTTTCTTCTCTTCTATTCCCCACTGATTGTTAGTTGAACCAATCGGGCTTTTACGGGCAGTTGTCTCCCACCTATCTTCTTCGAATTCATTGAGCCCTTAAGGTGGGAGTCTTACTGCCCATTAATGCGGGATAAATAATAGTCATTGATAAATTCTGTTGTTGTACGGCCCCTCAAAAACTGCTCGTGACCGGCAATCGCCAAAAGCGCGGGGAGATTCGTTTTGATTCCTTCAATTTCATAGTTATCCAGCGCTAATTGAAGGCGTCGGCAGGCTTCCTGCCTCGTTTTTTGCCCCAGACAATTAATTTGCCGATCATCGGGTCATAAAACGGGGTGACTTGCGCTCCGGCCTCGAATGCATATTCATGGCGAATGCCTTCTCCTTCCGGAAGAATAAACCCCTTAATTTTGCCCGGTGAAGGAAAAAATGTCTGCGGATCTTCCGCATAAACCCTCGCTTCAATCGCCCATCCTTTTCTCTCAACCGCCTCCCGGGTCACGGGCAGTTTTTCTCCGCAGGCAATTTTTAATTGAAGTTCAACGATATCCAGTCCGGTTATTTCTTCCGTTACCGGATGTTCGACCTGAAGCCGTGTATTCATTTCCAAGAAGTAAAAATTCTGGTCGCGGTCAACAAGAAATTCAATCGTCCCCGCGTTTGTGTATCCAATATGGCGGGCGGCCGTCACTGCTGCATCAAGCATCTTTTGCCGGGTTCTCTCGCTCAGAAACGGCGAAGGTGCTTCTTCCACAACTTTTTGATGGCGGCGCTGAATGGAGCATTCCCTTTCCCATAAAGGTACGACATGGCCATACTTATCGGCAATCACTTGCACTTCGATATGATGAGGAGATTCGATGAATTTCTCAAGGAACATCGCCCCGTCGCCAAAAAAAGTTTCCGCACGTTTCTGATTGCCGGCAAAGGCCCTCATTAATTCCGATTCTGTATGAATGAGCTGCATGCCGATTCCGCCGCCGCCGGAAGACGCTTTGAGCATCAATGGATAACCGATGGTTTTTGCCGCTTCCACCGCTTCTTCGGCGCCGGCAAGCGGGACGTCAATGCCCTCGATAATGGGAACATTCGCCTCTTTCATTGTTTTTCGGGCTTCAATCTTGCTGCCCATGGCTGCAATAATATCCGGAGACGGTCCGATAAAGACCAACTTTTCCGCTTCGCACCCGCGGGCAAAATCAGCATTTTCCGATAATAGTCCATAGCCGGGATGAACCGCTTCCGCTCCGCTTGATTTTGCGACTTGAATCAGCCGGCCGGCATTCAAATAACTTTCACCCACAGCGGTTTGCCGATATAGTAAGCTTCATCAGCCTCGCGGACAAACAGCGCTTCCTTGTCGGCATCTGAGTAGACGGCAACGGTTTTCACACCGATTTTTTTACATGTGCGGATGATCCGGCGGGCAATCTCGCCCCGGTTGGCAATGAGAATTTTTGAAAACAAAGAGAATCCCTCCTTCAACATTTACTTCAGCATATCAAGCGTTCGTTCGCGCAATTTATATTTTTGGATTTTCCCGGATGCTGTCATTGGGTACTCGTCGGTGAACAAAATATGTTTCGGAATCTTATGGTGCGAGATTTTTTATTTTTAAAAAAGGCTTTAATCTCATCGGCATCCGCGGCCTCGTCTCTCTTTAAAATAATCCAGGCAATCGGCACCTCTCCGTACACCTCATCGGGTATGCCGACGACCTGCGCGTCAAGTATCTTGGGGTGAGTGTACATGAACTCTTCAATTTCACGCGGATAAATATTTTCGCCGCCGCGAATAATCATGTCCTTCAACCTGCCGGTGATTCTCACGTAACCGTCTTTATCCATGACCGCTAAATCGCCGGTATGGAGCCACCCGTCCCCGTCGATGGCTTCTTTTGTCGCATCGGGATGATTGTAGTACCCTTTCATGACATGGTACCCGCGCGTGCACAACTCTCCTTGTTCGTTCACCGGCAGCGTTCGGCCTGTAGGCGGATCGACGATTTTAACTTCAACGTCCGGCAGCGGGCGGCCGACTGTTTCAACACGCTGTTTAAAAGAATCGGAGGTGCGCGACTGGGTGATCACCGGCGACGATTCGGTCTGCCCGTAACAAATCGTTAACTCCGGCAGGTGCATACTAGTGATCACCCGCCTCATGACTTCTTCCGGACAGCTGGAGCCGGCCATCACGCCGGTGCGCAGTCGAGACAAATCGTAACGTTTAAAATTCGGATGGTTGAGTTCGGCAATGAACATCGTCGGCACCCCGTGAAGCGCCGTACATTTTTCTTCTTCGACTCTTCAGCACCCGTTCTGGATCAAATTCCTGAACCGGAACCATCGTCGCCCCTACAGACACGCAGGCGAGTGTCCCGATCACGCTTCCGAAACAATGAAAGAAAGGCACCGGGATACACAGCCGATCAGCTTTCGTAAAATCTAAGCATTGCGCGATATTATAAGCGTTATTGACTAAGTTGCTGTGGGTGAGCATGACCCCCTTCGGCATGCCGGTTGTTCCGGACGTATACTGCATATTAATCACATCGTCCGGCTGCAGGGATACCGTTCTTTGATTGAGCTGCTCCTCGGATACCTGATCGGCAAGCTGCAGAAGATCTCCCCATGTGAACGTACCGTCATAGGCCTTGTCACCGATCACAACGACATTTTTCAAAAGCGGCAGCCGCGCCGATTCGAGCTTTCCGGGCTCAGAAGTATGCAATTCCGGGCAGATGGCAAAAATCGTATCGATGTATGAGTTGCCGCGATAGTCTTCAATCAGAATAAGTGTCGCTTCCGATTGTTTGAGCAAGTATTCCAGCTCGGCTTGCCGATAATTGGTATTGACCGTCACGAGCACGGCCCCCATTTTCCCGGTGGCAAACTGCAGCGTCAACCACTCCGGCACATTTGTCGCCCAAAGTGCCAGATTGTCACCTTTTTCAATCCCGAGCGCCATCAGCCCCTTGGCGACATGACGGCACAGCCGATCGAACGCGCTGTACGTGTACCTTAAATGCCGGTCGCTATAGACAACCGCCTCATGATCCGGATATTGTTTCGCCCGCAGAGCGAGTAATCCGCCAACTGTTTGCTGAATCATGACTTTCTTTCCCCTCCTAAAAAAGGCTTAGCAGCCGATGTGGCGCGCAATGACCAGCCGTTGTATCTCCGATGTTCCTTCCCCGATTTCAAGCAGCTTGGCATCGCGCAAGTGGCGTTCGACCTCATATTCACCCATATAGCCCGAGCCGCCATGAATTTGAATCGCCTGGCTGCTTGCCCGAAAGCCGGTTTCCGAAGCAAATAACTTGGCCATTGCCGCTTCTTTTCCAAACGGGCGGCCTTGATCCTTCAGCCATGCCGCTTTATAGACAAGCGTCCTGGCCAGTTCAATTTCTGTCGCGATATCCGCCAATTTAAATTGTATGGCTTGAAAGTTGGAGATAGACTGGCCAAACTGTTTTCTTTCTTTTGCATAGGCCAGGGCTTTTTCGAAAGCCGCTTGAGCGATGCCGACAGCCAGCGCCGCAATGGAGATTCGTCCTCCGTCAAGAGTGAACAAAAACTGACTGAATCCTTTTTTACTGTCACCGAGCAGATTTTCCTTTGGCACCCTGACGTTGTCTAAAACAATTTGGCAAGTATTGGACGCCCGCACGCCCATTTTGTCGTAATGACAAGAGATCGCGACACCAGGCGCTTCGGCAGGGACAATGATCGCCGAAATGATTTTTTTGCCGTCTTCCCGTTTTCCTGTAACCGCTGTCACAATAATTTGCCGCGCATGCCGGCGTTTGTAATCCAGCATTTCTCGCCGTTTATCACATACTCATCCCCATCCAGGACCGCCGTCGTCCGCGTACCGCCGGCATCCGACCCGGCTCCCGGCTCTGTTAACCCAAAGGATCCCAGCGCTTCCCCTTTAGCCATGGGTACGAGCCATTCCTGTTTTTGCTCCTCGGTCCCAAAATAATAAATAGGGCTGGCCCCCAAACTAATCGCTGCGGCATAGCTCAGCCCGGTACCGCCGCATGCTTTGCCGATTCCTTCAACCGCAATCGCATAGGAAACCGTATCGCCTCCCGCACCGCCATACTTTTCCGGAAATGGAATTCCTAGTAATCCGAGCTGCCCCATTTTTTTGAACGCTTCGATATGAAACTCAGACGCCTTGTCCAGCTCCCGTGCATATGGCTTGATTTCTTTTTCGGCAAAATCTTCAACCATTTCTTTTAACATTTGCTGTTCCTTGGTCAATTCAAAATCCATTGTTTTTTTTTTCCCCTGCCCTTCCGCTGTACCGACCGGTTCGTCTGTACAGACTAGTCGGTCTTTTTTATTTGCTATAATAGCCGCTTATTTTCGGGCGGCCGCTTGATAACAAAATACTTTTCACCTGCGTGCTCTTTCAAGCCTTTTTCCGTCAGCAGTCCATGCAAAATAAAATCATTAAAAATGTCTGCAATTGTCTCGATGGAAAGCTCCCCGTCTTTTTTAAACCATTTATAAGTCCAATTGACCATGCCGATGATCGCCATTGTGATGATTTCAGCCGGCACTTCGGTTCTGAAATCCCCCCTTTTCTGCCCTTCGCGGATAACCTTGAAAATGATTTTGCGATAATCATCGCGTTTTTGATTAATCTGGAGATGATAATCCTTTTTTAGGTAAGTGCTCTCCTGATAAAAAACCGTGATGTGCGGCTTATAGAGCTCGAATACTTTTGTAAAGGAAAGAATGATTTCGCATAGCCGGGAAACCGGCGTGGGCATTTGATCATCATATGCTTCCTGGCCTTCGTTAGAACGTAGGTGATAAAGACATCATGAATGTGGTACAGCAGTTCATCTTTTGACTTGAAATTGTGATAAAATCCGCCTTTTGATGTGCCGCATTCCGCCACGATTTGATCGACCGTTACGCCATGATAGCCGCGCTTTTCAAACATGACAAGCGATGTCTCTACGATTCTTTCTTTCAATCGTCCTTTTCTCATTTTGATCATCCTTTGTAAAAGGAATATATTCGCCGCAAACCAAAACATGACCGTTCAATAAATAAACCGCTTTGTGGAGAAATCCTTAAGTGATTGTTTTTTGAGTTTGTTATTGTTGACTATTTGGAACATAGTTTAATTGAAACTTATAAGCCGTCTATTCCGTCGTGATTTACCCCTCAAAATGGTTTTAATCCCCATCCTCTTATTGTTTACTTGGCACATGATTGTTTTAGACTCTTGTCTGTTTCCAACATAAAAGGGATAATCGAATGGCCCCGTCCATCCGGCAAACTTCAACAACTTGTTTCCAGAAATATATTATTGAATATTTAGAATATTGTTCTTGTTTATAATTTAAATTTGGTCTGCCGACTGTCTGAAAATCCTCAGCAGTCGGCAGGACGTTTGGCAGCGCAAGTTTGGTTTAGAATCGAACCTTTGCTTGTGGTAAAATAAAGAAAAAAAAAGCGAGGGATGTTGAATGAACAAACGGCCGACGCGCGATCAAGTACCAGTCGAATCCACTTGGGATCTGACCGATCTGTTTCAGTCGCACGATGCGTTTAAAAAGGAACAAAAAGACATTTTGCAGGAAGCGGACTCACTGACAGGATGGAAAGGAAAACTCACCGAAAGCGGCGATCAGCTTTTTTCAGCGCTGGAAGCCTTTTTCGCTCTAAAAGCCCGCTTGATTCGATTGACAACTTATGCAGAGCTCGAAGAATCGGCCGACAGCATCGACACGCAAAATCAAATCGATGCTTCCGAGGCGCTTGCCCTTAAGCCCGCGTAGAATCAATGCTTTCTTTTTTTGAGCAAGAGCTGCTTGATTTGGATCAAGACTTACTGGGCACGTTTATCGAGCAGACGCCTGCTCTAAATGACTATCGTCCCTACCTTGAAAGGCTGCTGACATTCAAGCCGTACCGCCTGAGTCCGGAGACGGAAAAAAACTGCTGAAAGCCTTGTCAGAAGTGATGAATAGCCCCTATACGATTTATAATCGCAGCAAACTGGCTGACATGGCATTCGAGCCTGCCGAAGATCACAGCGGAAACCTGCAGCCCGTATCGTTCGCTCTGTATGAAGGAAAATACGAATCATCAGCCGACACGGCGCTGCGGCGGAACGCTTACGACTCTTTCACAAAAACGGTGGGCGCCTATAAGCATACGTTCGCTGCCGTGTACGGAACGGAAGTGAAAAAAGCGGTCACGCTGGCCAAACTGCGCGGCTATCCATCGGCAACCGCGATGCTCCTTCACGAACAGCAAGTGAGAAACCATATATAATAATCAACTTGATCGGATCGCTGCCGAACTCGCCCCGCATATGCGCCGCTATGCCAAGCTTAAGCAAAAGGTTCTCGGCCTGGACAGCATGACGTTCGCCGACTTGAAAGCGCCGCTCAGTACATACAGCCCGCAAACAACTTATGAGGAAAGCAAGGCGGCGATCCTCGATGCCCTCAAAATCATGGGCCCGGACTATCACGCGATCATTGAAAAGGGACTTTCAGAACGATGGGTCGATTATGCCGACAATATCGGCAAATCAACCGGCGGCTTCTGCACATCGCCTTACGGTGCTCATTCATACATTCTCTTGACGTGGACCGGCGACATTCGCAATATCCTTACACTCGCCCATGAGCTCGGCCACGCCGGTCATTTCACTTTAGCCGAACGCGAGCAAAAATTAGCCAACTACGAACCGTCGATGTTTTTTGTTGAAGCGCCGTCGACGACCCTGAACGAACTCTTGCTCGCTCTCAATATTTGAAAAAACACGCGACGTCGGAAGTAATGTTGCATTCCGTCACCGAACGTCTGCTCAGCACCTATTATCATAATTTTGTTACCCATTTATTAGAGGGCGTCTATCAGCGGCGTGTTTTTTGCATTAGCTGAAAAAGGGACATCGATCACCGCCGCCCTCCTCACCAGGCAGAAATATGAAACACTTGCCGATTTTTGGGGCGATGCGGTCGCTTTAGAAGAAAGAGACGGTCTGACATGGATGCGCCAGCCGCATTACTATATGGGTCTCTATTCCTATACCTACTCCGCCGGACTGACGATATCAACGGCGGTCGCCAGACAAATTGAAGGGGAAGGGCAGCCGGCTGTCGACCGCTGGCTCTCCGTTCTCAAAGCCGGGGGCAGCCTGCCGCCGCTCGATTTAATCAAAAAAGCACATGTCGATCTTTTAAATTCCGAAACAATAAAAAGCGTTGTCGCCTTCGTCGGATCGCTCGTTGATGAACTGGAAGATTCGTTCAGAACCGCCGTTAATTTAAAAAACCGCCCTTGACGCTCTCAGGCGTTTCAGGCGGTTTTTTTCAAATGTTCATAAAAAGAATCTCAGAACAGCCATTGCAGCAACACCCACAATAACGGTGATCAAAAGGCTCTTTGTCCACAGTGCGGTAAAAAACGCGGGAACGATGGCGGCAAGCGCCGGCCAATTAATCGTCAGCTGGTGACCGTCATTCACCACAACGCTCTCGACAACAAGCGCCGTCAAAATACAAATGGGAATATAGGAAAGCCATTTGATTACCGGAACGGGCAGATTGACATTGCGGACAATGACGAATGGAAGAACGCGCGGCACCACCGTTACGAGCGCGCAGCCCAAGATAAGCAATAGAAGATGGATATTTAAACTCATGGCTCTGTCAGCACCCCGATCGTTGCGGCAATGATCGTCGACAGGACGACGGCCAAATAAGAAGACATAAAGAAAGACAGGCCGACCATGATCACGATCGTGAAACAACCAGCACGAGATGATGTTTCAGGGCGGAACGTTTGATGCTTTGCAGCTGCAGAATCAACAACGCCACAAACATCGCTGTCAGAGCAAAATCCAGCCCCAGGCTCTGCGGATCGGAAATCCATTTTCCGAGCATCGCTCCGGCCGCACAAGACAATACCCAAACGATATACGCCGACAGATTCAGGCCATTCATCCAGCGATCGTCAATCTTTCCGCCTCTGCCGATTTTGTTCATGGCGACGGCAAACGTCTCATCAGTCACCAGTGCGCCAATTCCGATATTTTTTTGCAGCGAATAGGCTTTCAGATGCGGAGCGAGCGTGGAACACATGAGAAAATGGCGTACATTGACAATAAAAGTCGTGAAAATAATCGCCGACACCGGACTGGCCGCCGCCAGCATCGCACAAATAATAAACTGCGACGCGCCGGCGTAAACGAGAGCGGCCAACAGCGCATTTTCTAAAATGGAAAGATGGGTGGCGCTTCCGACCATGCCGGCGGCAAAAGCAATGCTGACATAGCCGAGCAGTGTCGGCACGCCGTCCGCCACCCCTTTAATAAAAGAAGATGACGGTCTTTCGTCCATGATAGCCATTTTTCTGATGCTGCTCACAATCTTTCTCCCCTTGTATCCGTTCAATATAAAGAATAATTGTACGTAATATCATAGTATTGTCGCCTGCTGCTGTCAATGGCTTTTTGTTCCGCCCGCGTTTTCAAGCATTTGAAAAAACTCCGCCGGGGAACGGCAGCGCTCTTTGATCAATCGGATTTACTTATGGATCATTATAATTTAAACCGCCGGGTCATATTATCCAGCCGTTTGGCTATCTCCCCTAGATGCTCGGCTTCGCTGGAGACCGCACGCATCGTTTCGTGGACGTTATCCATCGAAGCGGAGACTTCAGCGACGCCTGCCGTCGTCTCTTCCGACACGGAAGCAATCGTTTCAAGCGACTGCTTCATTTGCACCCCGCTTCGGCTCACTTCCGTCAGCCGCGCCGCCATGGTTTTCATGTTGCGGGTCACTGCCGACATATGCTCTTTCATTTTGGTAAAATGGCGTCCTGTAGCTGAAATTTGTTCCGAACTTTTCTCGGCCTGCAGATAACTTTTTTGCAGCGCCGCCCCCACCTGCTCCGCATCATGGCCGATCCCGGATAGAATCGCCGTCATTTCATCGACCGATGAAGCCGTCTGCTGGGAAAGCTGTCTGATTTCTTCGGCGACGACAGAGAATCCTTCGCCTTTTTCACCCGCCCGCGCCGCTTCGATCGTGGCATTTAACGATAACATATTGGTTTGCTTGGAAATTTTCTCAATGAAGCGAATAAGAGCGGAGATATCTTTTGTCCGTTTTTGCAGACCGTTCATTTTTTCGAAAGCATCGGTCACTGAATGGTAAATATCATTCATGTTGGCAATGGAACGGATAATGAGGGCTCCGCTCTCCTTCGCCCGGTCCATAACCGACAGTGAAGAGCGCCGCATCGTTTCTGCGCTGGCCGCCTCCGTTTGCAAGCCATGCATAAACTCGTGCGTCCAGTCTGAGATCTGAACGGTATCTTTTGCCTGGCTGTCCTGTCCGCTTGCAAACTCGGCCATCGTGACTTTCACTTCGCGGCTGTTCGCCGCCACAACAGCGGTTGATTGAATGAGACGTTCACTGTTCTGGCGAATGGTCGCGGCCGACTGAGCAATATCCTCAACCATTTCTACCAATTTTACTTTCATCTTTCCCAGCGCCGTCGCGATCGTCCCCAGTTCATCACCGCCCGCCGCAGAAAGCGCTGTGTTCCGCAGATCACCTGCAGCGACACTTTCCGTCATCGTAATGACTTCATTGAATGACCGCTTCATCGTCTTCTGGATGAGCCAGGTCACGAAAGTGCTGATCAAAATAGATAGCAGCAGACTGCAGATGAGCAAGATGATCGTTTGGCTGATTTTCTGTTTGGACTGGTCCACCGCATGCTCCTGCTCAGCTTTCACCGCTTGCCTTAAGTCTGAGACCAGCCCCAGCGTTTCGTTCTGTAATTTTTCTTGCTCCGCACGGATGTCCCGCGCTGCTTTCATGTTGTTCATCAACACCGCCGGAACAAATTCATTTTGGAACAGATTATAAATCTTTGAGTCGTTCTGCAAGATTTTGTTATAGTCTGCCTGTTCTTGCGCCGTGTCCATATAAGGCTTGATTTTCTTTTCCAGCTGAGTCAGCTGCTGCTGATCCTGCGTATAGGCCTTGATCACGGCATCGCCCGGATTCATGATGTAGTCAACAACGCGAATATCCTTTGCCCGAAATAACGAACTGATTTCTGTTATTTCGATCGCTCTGTTTCCTTTCTGCCCCGCTTCGTCCACTTTCTGCTCAGATTGGACAAGAAACAGTACACTCAGCAAAATCGATAACAGCGTCAAAAAAATGACGATGCCGAGATTCAGAACATACTTATCTCCTATTCTTAAATTTTTCCAAAGAAACCCTCATGATAGTCACCTCTGCGAAATAAAGACATGATAGTGTTCCACAGGTAAATATCGACAGGCGGGGCGAAGAAAATAGATGATTATTGTAAAGGATTTGTAAGATTATTGTAAAGACACATCCGGTTGTAACCTGCTTCGATACCAGCAAGCCGGCAAATGGTCAATCCGGAGCCTCGGCTTAGCCGTTTGTTTCCTATTAATAAAACCAGGCATTCCGCCCGGCGGATCGCCGGCGTTCCCTTTTCCCGTCCGGCCATGATATAATACGGTAGATTCTATTTTTTGGAGGATGATCGATTGATAACAGTGAACAATGTCGGTTTGCGTTACGGCAGCCGCAAATTATTTGAAGATATCACCCTCAAGTTCACGCCCGGCAACTGTTACGGCTTGATCGGTGCGAACGGAGCCGGCAAGTCAACCTTTTTAAAAATTCTCTCCGGTGCGATTGAACCGCAAAGCGGAACGGTCACGCTCACTCCCGGCGAGCGGCTCGCTGTCCTGAAGCAAGATCACTTTCAATATGACGAAGATATCGTGAAGAGTGTCGTGATGATGGGACATACCCGCCTTTATGAGGTCATGCAGGAGAAGGACGCCCTTTATGCCAAACCTGATTTTTCAGATGAGGACGGTATTAAAGCAGCCGAACTGGAAAGCGAGTTCGCCGAAATGAACGGCTGGGAAGCCGAATCGGAAGCAGCGGTTCTCCTTAAGGGATTAGGGATACCCGAATCCTTGCACAACCGGAAGATGAACGAATTGAACGGCTCTGAAAAGGTCAAGGTGCTGCTTGCTCAAGCGCTTTTCGGCAAACCCGATATCCTCCTACTGGACGAACCGACCAACCACTTAGATAATCTGGCCATTCGCTGGCTGGAGGATTTTCTCATTAATTTTGAAAACACTATTATTGTCGTGTCGCACGATCGGCACTTTTTGAACAAGGTGTGCACGCACATTGCCGATCTTGATTTCGGCAAAATCGAACGAACTTTATGTCGGAAACTATGATTTTTGGTATGAGTCAAGCCGTTTGGCCCTCAAAATGACACAGGAAGCCAACAAAAAGAAAGAGGAGAAAATCAGGGAACTGCAAGCTTTTATTGCTAGATTCAGCGCCAATGCCGCCAAGTCCAAGCAAGCGACTTCAAGAAAAAAGCTGCTGGAAAAAATCACATTGGACGACATCAAGCCGTCTTCCCGCCGCTATCCGTTTATCCAGTTTAAACCAGAAAGAGAGATCGGCAACGATGTCTTGACGGTTGATCGGCTTTCAAAAAAAAAATCGACGGCAAACCCGTGCTGGACAATATTAGTTTTACCCTTAGAAAAACAGATAAGGCGGCGTTTGTCGGACCAAATGAAATGGCGATCACGACGCTCTTCAAAATCCTTGCCGGCGAAATGGAACCGGACAGCGGTGCTTACAAATGGGGCGTCACAACAAGGCAGTCCTATTTTCCAAAAGACAACACGCATTATTTTGAAGGCAAAAAAGAGTCACTCGTCGACTGGCTCAGGCCGTTCTCCCCTGAAGACCAAAGTGAAAGCTTCCTGCGCGGGTTTCTCGGACGGATGCTTTTTTCCGGCGAAGAAGCACTGAAGCAGGCGGACGTCTTGTCCGGAGGCGAAAGAGTCCGCTGCCTGTTCTCGAAAATGATGCTGTCCGGCGCCAATGTCTTGTTATTTGATGAGCCGACGAACCATCTCGACCTGGAATCGATCACCGCCCTTAACGAAGGACTGATGAAATTCGGCGGCGTCCTTCTCTTCAGCTCGCACGACCATCAGTTTGTGCAGACGATTGCCAACCGGATCATCGAGCTTGCGCCAAAAGGCATGATCGATAAATCGATGACTTACGATGATTATTTGGAAGACGACGCTTTACAAGAACAGATCGCCCGGTTATATGCTTAAAAAGTTTTCAGCCATCTTATCCCCGGATTGACGTCTCCTCTTCATTCCGGGGGTTCTTTCGTTCCTTGGCTTTTTTAGTATCTGCTCACAAGCGATACCACATCGTTGTTGACTTTCGTTGAATAGGTGAAATCACCGTAGCAGTATGGGTAGCGGAAGTTCTCGCTATCGTCACCGCAATTGTAACGCTGCGGATCTTTTTTGACTTGTGCCAGTGAAAAACGCTTGGCCAAATTCACGGTATTTTTACGGCCGTGCGCGGCGACAAAATCAATGTAGCCTTTCCCCATGTTATAGGCTTGGATAATCGTTGAAAAGTCCACTTTCTTTTTTTCGCCGTAAAGAAGAACCACCCGGAAATGTTTCACCCCCTGGCGAATGCTTAATTTAGGGTCTTTGATCGTATTAGGCGCAAGTCCTGCCGACTCGGAAGACTGCATCGGATCCCCCCCTTTTCCGTGACTTTCCTGTTCCATTAAAGCCATCATTACAGGCGTATACTCTGCCAGGTGCACTTTTCCCAATTGCTCCTGCAAATAAGGCTGATATTTCCTCACGCTGCGAAAAGGATCGCTTTGATGCCTGCTTCGATTGTCCTGCTCTATCCGCAGCCTGCTCCGGTGTATCAAAGGAAAAAATGGGATCATTCTCTTGCAGAAATATCGCACTATATTTTTTAAAAGGAATGGGCGTTTCTTCGGACTGCAGGAAAGGGCTGCTGTGGTCCGCTTGTGACAGCAGCAGTCCCAGTAACCGCCCGCCGCTGACTTTCGATTTTGCTTCTTTCACTGCGGCTTGAAAATAGCTGTTTTCACGGCCGAATGTCTCAGCCCACAGCACAGCTGCCTGGCTGCGCTGCACTTTAATAGACGATTTTGCCGCATGGCCGGCACTTAAAATCGGCACAACCGCCGCAAAAAGACTAGCGGTCAGAAGCAAAAATAAAATCGGCAGAATGATTGTTTTTCTTAAACTCAAAAACAGATAGCGTGACGTCGAGTATGAACGGCGAATCGGTCATCCCCTCCTATCAAAAAAATTAAAAAACTGTCGATGACCTAAATGATACGGCGTTGCTGCTTGTCCTTTAGCCATCTTATGAGATTTTTTCAGTCAATATGAAAGGGATTTTCAGACAGAAAGACCGGCACTCTAGCATATTCTTTTGCTCGTTGTCATAGTTTTTATCAACCTGCTTTTCGACTGGCGATCGGCAACTTTCACAAAAAGGCGACATCCAGGTGACGGCATGCGCAGCTGCCTCGTTAAGCAGAAGTTTTTTCCTGCTCCCTGCGGGATAACGGATTGACCCCGAGGAGGAACCGCTTTGAAACGCCGAATGTTTAATAAACAATCACTCTCTTTCCAGCTCTTCTATCGCTATCTTTGCCTTATCGCAGCGACTTACATTTTTATCCTGTTCCTTGTCGTCAATCACAGCCATGTTGAATTTCTAGATGATTATTTTCATGATGTATCGTGGCCGGCCAAGACGATACTCTATGAAACATTCGGTAATGAAAATGTCGTTTTCAAACAATCTGTCTCCAAAGAAGAGCAGCCGATGAACGTCTATCATTTACTTTTGGAATCGGCGACAAACATCAAATTTGAAGATGTACGCAGTTTGTTCGGATCCGAACTTCCTGGTTTTTCACTTTATAACGCCAAAATTTTTGTCGCCGGAAAAGGGGTGAACTATACGAATCTTCCGGAAGAATCCCCCCCTCCGCCGCCTTACAGCCTGCCGCCCGCGGGCGACAATGACAAGAAAAATGACGGCGGCCAGCAATCCTCGACAAAAGTTAAAAACAGGACGGTTTTTATTTATCACACACATAGCTGGGAATCGTATAAACCCGCCCTGTCAAATAAGTCAAATGCGTCGAGTGCCGTCAGTGATGATCCCAGTGTGAACATCATTCATGCCGGCAGTGTTCTTGGACAAGAGCTTGAGAAAAAAGGGATTGGCTTTTTGCACGATACATCCAATAAAGACGCCCTGCTAAAAAAACGCAGCTGGGACTATACCGAAGCCTACCGGCTATCTAGAAACATTGTTCAAACTGCAATGAAGAAAAATCGGCACTTGCAGTATTTCATCGATATCCACCGCGATTCCTCTCGCCGCAAGCTGACGACAATGACACTTAAAAACACTGACTATGCAAGAATCGGGTTTATCATCGGGGAGGCCAATCCCGATTATACGGCCAATCTATACCTCGCCAAGCAAGTGAATCAATGGCTGGAAAACCATTATCCGGGAATCAGCCGCGGCGTGATCGGAAAAAGTAAACTTGAAGGAAACGGCATTTACAATCAAGATCTGTCCAAAAATGCTATTTTAGTGGAGATTGGCGGGGTCGATAACACAATGGCCGAGGTCGATCGGTCGGCAAAAGCGCTGGCTGATGCGCTCGGCGCTGTCATTCAAAAACAATAGCCTGAATCGTTAACCTCCGGATCATTCGTCCGGAGATATTAGGCATGAAAGGCTGGATGTCTCTGGATAACAGGACATCCGGCTTTCCGTTCATAGAAAATTTTCTCGATAATGAAATAAATATTGATCCTAACAAGTCGGTTTTAAAAAATAATCCCTAAAAAGCCGGCACTCGTCCATGCGGAAATCGTCTTTTTTAACCGAATTTAATCTTCCTCTATAAAATAATCAAAAAAATATTAGTAGCAGGTATTAATAATTAGTTATATAATAAGCCTAAAAGGTTGCGGATGATTAAAAATCTGCCGACAACAAAAATAAAGGCAAGGGAGAGATTTACATCAATGGAACTCAAGGACTTGATTGCTCCGAAAAATTATAATCTAACAAATGAAATCGAACGCTTCGATTCGGATAAAATTGCGATCCGCTGGGAAGATCATTTAGGCAACAAAAAAACAATCACTTATCATGGGCTCATTCAAAAGGCGAACCGGTTCGCAAATGGGCTGACCAAATTGGGTCTTACAAAGGGCGACAAAGTGATCGTGCTTGTCCCGCGCTTAATCGAAGCTTACGTGATTTATCTCGGTGCTTTGAAAGCCGGACTCGTCCTGATTGTTCGGAAATGCTGCGTTCAAAAGATATCAGCTACCGGATCAATCACGGCGGTGCCAGAGCAGCCATTTCCTATTTTGACTACTGTCCGCAAATCGACAATATTGAAGAAGACATGCCGACACTTCAATTCAAACTGTCGGTAGCAGGAGACGTCCAAGGCTGGCTGTCAATGGAAAAATTGATGGAGGAATCGGACACGGCGTTCGAGACCGTCGCGACAACCTCGGACGATACCGCCTTCTTGACCTACACATCAGGGACAACTGGAAACCCTAAAGGCGTTGTCCACACCCATGGCTGGGCTTATGCCCATCTCAGAATCGCGCCGACCCGCTGGCTGAATATCCATGAGGAAGACATGGTTTGGGCGACGGCCGGCCCAGGCTGGCAAAAATGGGTATGGAGCCCATTTCTTTCCGTCCTCGGAAAAGGGGCAACAGGGCTCTGCTTTTTCGGCCGTTTTCATCCTGAAAAACAATTGCAGCTGCTCCAGGGACTACCATGTTAACGTCCTGTGCTGTACCCCAACTGAGTACCGCCTGATGATAAATGTTGATCACTTGGAAAAATATGACCTTTCGCAGCTGCATACGGCTGTTTCCGCCGGTGAAGCACTCAACCGCGAAGTCATCGACACGTTCAAAAAGACTTTTAACATTCAGGTTCGCGACGGCTACGGCCAAACGGAAAGCACGCTGCTTATCGGCACGATCAACGGCGTGGATATTCGCCCAGGCTCGATGGGCAAACCGATTTTGGATGAGTTCATCACTGTCATCGATGAAGAAGGCCATCCGGTACCGGCAGGTGTTATCGGCAACATTGCCGTTCGCCGCGACTTTCCCGCTCTATTTAAAACATATTACAAGGAACCGAAGCGCTATGACAAAGCGGTTCGCGGTGAGTACTTCTTGACCGGGGACCGGGCATCAAAAGACGAAGACAATTATTTCTGGTTCCACGGCCGCAGAGATGATATCATCATCAGTTCCGGATACACGATCGGACCTTTTGAAGTGGAAGACGCGCTGATGAAACATCAAGCGGTCAAAGAATGTGCCGTTGTCGCCAGCCCCGATCCAATTCGCGGCAACATCGTGAAGGCTTTTGTCGTGCTGCGGGACGGCCTTTCCGGCGATCAAGCACTCGTTAAGGAATTGCAGAAATTCGTTAAATCGCTCACTGCACCGTACAAATATCCGCGGGCGATCGAATTTATCGATGCTCTTCCGAAAACGGATTCCGGAAAAATCCGCCGCGTCGACTTAAGAAACCGCGAATTGCAATCCGCTGAAGACTGATAATGCCGAAAAAAGAGCGCCCCTTTTCAGGAGGGCGCTCTTTTTTTTTTTGCAATGTTAGTCTTCAAGAACGTTTTGGTAGGGAGTCAGCGGAAAATAATGCGATAAAGCAAACGAGCCGATGACGGCTGCCATTATCAAGCAGGCAAAAAGCAAATCGTAACGGCTGTAAACCACCTGATAATAATAAGTGCGCTTTGTGTCATCGAAAACTGTTTGGCCTCCATCGCGACGGCGGTCCGCTGAGCCCGGCGAATCGATTGCGCAAGCAAAGTGATCGCATAACGTTTCACTCGTTCATAGCGTGCTTTCATACCTTTTTTTCTTGTCATTCCCCGCACTTTCATCGCTTGCCGAATATGGATAAATTCCTCAGCCATAATCGGCAGCATGCGAAAGGCCGCTAGGCAGCCATAAGCATATTTGGCCGGCACTTTCAATTGCTGCATCAGCGAATAAAAAAAAAAAACCGGCTCGGTCGTCGACATTAAAATCAAGCCCATCAGGCTGTATACAAATGTTCTGAGGCCGATCTGCGCCCCCCTCGCCAAACTCTCCCGCGAGATCACTAGCAGATGCCACTGAAATAAAACATGCGTTCCTTTGCCGAAAAAGATCATCGTTGTCGAACTGAAAAGCGACAAAACCAAAGCGGTAAAAATAAGCCCCAGCGATAATTTTTTTGAAAATCCGTACCGCCAGATAAACGGCGGAAAAAATCACCGTCGCCCAAATCATTGTATTTAGATTATGGACAAACAAATAGACCATAAAGAGCGCGGCAATCACAATAAACTTGAGTGACGGATTGACGCTAAAAAACCATTTGTCGGTGTTTTTCCACAGGCCGTCCATCGCTTGCCTCCCCGCTCCGTCCGCCGCTTCGCCCCGTCGGCGTATCGGATAAAATCGCGCCGTCTTTGATCGCAATCACCCGAGTGGCAAATCGTTTAACAACTTCCATTTCATGGGTGACCATGATCACTGTCGACCCCTCGCTTCGTATTTGCTCAAAGATATTTAATAAGGCAAAAGTATTGCGGGCATCCTGACCAAATGTCGGCTCATCCAGCAAGACTGCCTTTGGCCGATCGATCAGACTGGAAGCAACGCTAAGCCGCCGCTTCTGGCCGACAGAAAGCTGAAATGGATGATTGTCCCGCTGCTTCGTCAGCGAAAAGCGGTCAAGCATTCATTCACACGCTCATTCAGTTCTTTTTTTCCGGCACATTTTTCAGTGTCAGGTCAAACCCCATTTCATCGTCCACCTGATCGGTGACAAATTGATATTCTGGATTTTGGAACACAAAGGCGACGTTTTTTTCCATGTTTTCAATATGCCATCTGCATGTCCCTTTGAATGGAATCAGCCCCATAATACCTTCGAGCAGCGTGCTTTTTTTCCGGCGCCATTTTCACCGATGATGCACACCCACTCCCCTTCTCCCACAGTCAAATGGGGAACGGCCACTTTCAATTGCCTTTTTCTGAACACGTGAAAATGGTTCAATTCTAAAAGCGGCACCGTATTATGGTTCACCTTGGGGATGGAACGAGCGCTGTCACGCGCTTCCCATACCCCGGGATACCAAATGCCGGCGTCATTCAGTTCTTTTTGGCTGGCTCGGAGCACCTCATCCTTTGCCCCATCGCGGACAATCCTGCCGCAGTCGTCAAAGACGACCACGCGATCGACAAAATCTATCACCTCATCGATTTTATGCTCGACGACGAGCACGGTCCGCCCCTCCGCCACACGCCGCATCGTGTTCCATAGCTGTTTTGTTCCCTCCGGATCAAGCATCGCCGTCGGTTCATCGAGAAACAGAACATCCGGCTCAAGAGCCAGGACACCGGCCGTTGCCAGCCTCTGCTTCATTCCACCGGATAATTCATTAATCAGCCGGTGGGGACTTTCGAAATCAAGTCCGGCCGCGTGCAAATAGCGGGCGATGAGCGCCGGCATCTCACTTCGCTCCACTTGGCGATTTTCCAAAACAAAAGCGATCTCTTCATCGACATAAGGCATACAGAACTGTGTATCGGGATTTTGGAAAATGTAGCCCCAGTGTTCGGGAATGCTGATTTTTTCAGCCTTCATCGGCAGTTCAATACTGTTTGGCACCAGCCCTGACAGAACCTCCAAGAGTGTCGATTTTCCGCACCCTGAGGGACCCAGCAGCAAATTTTTTCGCCTTTTCGATAATGAAAAGTTAAATCTTTGAAAAACATCGTTTTTTTTTTCTTCGGAAACGCCAGGCGGAGATTCGTCACGCCCCACTCGTCCCGATTATTTGAGGACATTATAGTCATCCTTCGATACCGGCCGGACGAGGTTTGTCACGCCCGTCTTTTCCAAAGCCTTGACAAGGACATAGGCAAATGCGCCGGCAACCAGTGCACCGCTGACAAACCGGAAAATGATATTAAGCGTAAGGTTCCACCCGGCAAGTTCATTCAAATAGCCGTAGGCCACATCGAGAATCAGCGAAGCAAGCGAGGCGGCAATTCCCGATAAAACGGCAACGGAAAGCGTGAATTTTCGATAGCGGAACGCTGCAAAAACAAGTTCGGAAAACAATCCTTGCAAAATGCCGTAATATAAGTCAATAAGCCCTCCTTGCCCGGCAAACAGCATTTCCGCCAGAGCTGCGGCCACTTCCGCCAAAAAAAAAACAACACCCGGCTTGCGAATCAAAAGCGCCGCAAACGGAGCGGCGATGAACCACATGCCGTAAACCAGCTGGTCAATTTGAAAACCAAGCGGTTGAATAAGTGTAGAAAGCGGCCCCCACAGTTTGTAAATAAGTCCAAAAACAAGCGCAACCACAATCGTGACCAAAATATCGGTCAATTTCAACTTTTTGCTCATATAAATCTCCCCTTGTTTGTTTTGCCCATAAGGTCTCTCTATCCATTTACTCCTCACCCGATACTGCGAAAATAAAAATAAAAAAACCGCTCCCATTACAATTGGAAGCGGCTTTTTTCGGATCACTCATTCGCAAGTTTTAAAGCAAAGCCACTTCCCTACGCTGGTATTATCCAGATCAGGTCTAAGGGTCAAGGCAACTGCCCTTCTCAGCGAAACGCCCCCCTAGTGGACAAAACGTATTTTCTTTTCCATCCAACCATACTATAATTGGTGTGCTTTTTCAACCGGCAACATTCGAAAGCGCCGTGTCCTGAGCTGCCCCCGTCCATTCACCCCGCCTGCCTTTGATTCATTATGTGTTAAAGGGAAAGAGCAAAACTGAAGGCGCAAGTGCCGATTTGTTAAAAAATAGGTGAAATTATTTTCACTAAAGTATTTTTTCATAAAAAAGATGTTTACTAACTAGAAATTGCGGGAATGGATAATCAGCTGATGGTTTCTTTACCTTGCATACCGCAAAGAAAGGAGTTGTTTCGATAAATGGATCATGGCTCGGCGCGAGCCTAGTGTCATGATGACTGAAAAGAGAATACGATGATGATCGGACGATCATCTATCGAAAAAAAACCTGACAATAACGACCTGATATAGACAGCTTCTTAGATAACTAAAAATTTAAAATCTTTTAACATTACGAGGTGAAAGCATGAAAGACATTAAATTAAACGACGAGATTATTTTTGGAGAGCATCGCCCTTTTGTTTTGATTGCCGGCCCATGCGTGATTGAAAGCGAAGACCTCGTTTTAAAACGGCGGACAGGATCAAAACCGTTGCTGAAAAAAACTCGGCATTCCCTTCGTCTTCAAAGCCTCGTACGACAAAGCAAACCGCTCATCTATCTATTCCAAACGAGGGCCTGGATTGGAGCGCGGGCTTCAGATCCTGGCAAAAGTTAAGGAAAAAATCGGCGTCCCGGTCACTTCCGACATTCATGAATCCGGCCAGGCAGCCCCCGCAGGTGAGGTGCTGGACATTCTGCAAATTCCCGCTTTTCTGTGCCGGCAAACAGACTTGCTTGTCGCTGCAGCAAAAACGGGGAAAATCATCAACGTCAAAAAAGGCCAGTTTCTTGCGCCATGGGACATGAAAAATGTGATCAAAAAACTTGAGGAATCAGGAAACGAGCGTGTTTTGCTGACGGAGCGCGGTTCAACATTCGGCTATAACAATCTTGTTGTCGATATGCGCGCTTTGCCGACGATGCGATCGTACGGCTATCCGGTCGTCTTTGACGCCACGCACAGCGTGCAGATTCCCGGCGGAAACGGGACATCGACAGGAGGAAAAAGAGAATTTGTTCCTTATCTGTCAAGAGCGGCCGCAGCGGCCGGGGTCGATGCGGTTTTTATGGAAGTGCATCCGGATCCCGACAATGCCTGGTCGGACGGCCCGAACATGGTCAAATTGGATCAGCTTGAAGAAGTGTTAAAACCGTTGAAAGACATTGATGCCATCGTCCGTAATTTGAATACAATCAATAATTATTAAGGAGAGATGCTCATGTTGCAAGAGACGGAAGACAAGAAAATGCCGACGGCCAATTATAAATTCAAAGCCCATGTGAAACATGCCGACTATGACTATATGGAAAGTATTAAAGAAACGATGGAAGCGGAAGTCGATGAAATTCTAAAATTGAGAGATCGCCTCGATCCCGAAAAATTGAATGACGTCATTGACATGATTTTAAATTGTGAAGGACGGATTATTTTGACCGGAATGGGAAAATCCGGGATTATCGGGAAGAAATCTCGTCAACACTGGCGAGCACAGGCACCCCTTCCTTCTTTTTGCATCCTGCCGAAGCACTTCACGGTGATTTGGGGCGGGTGACACGCAAAGATGTCGTGCTGGCGATCTCAAACAGCGGCGAAACGGTGGAAGTGCTCAGGATTTTGCCATCCATCCGCCGCATTGGCGCACGTGTCATCTCAATTGTCGGCTCACTCGACTCAACGCTGGCAAAGCGTTCGAATTTATCGATTGACATCGGCGACATTAAGGAAGCCTGCCCGCTTGGACTCGCGCCGACTTCCACGACAACAGCGACACTGGTTCTAGGCGATGCCATTGCGATTGCTTTGCTTAAAGTCCGCGATTTCCAGCCGGAAAATTTCGCCCTCTTCCATCCCGGCGGCTCGCTCGGCAGAAAGCTGCTTTTGACAATAAAACGAGTGCTGCGCGTCATTCATGCCGTCAACCCCGTCGCCGAGCAGCATGCTCGTGTGAAAGAAGTGCTGTTTCAAATGACCGACAGCGGTATCGGTGCCATTTCCATTGTCGACGATCAAGGCCAGATCATCATCATCGGCATTCTCACCGATGGAGATATTCGCAAGGCGCTGGCCAGCAAACATGTCGTCTGGGATCAGCCAATTAAAGATATTTATACAGAAAACCCGTTTGTCGTAGAGACCGATCAGCTGGCCACGGAAGCCCTTCACCTGATGGAAGAAAAAAAACGTCAATGCCCTGCCGGTTGTTGAACCGGGAAGCAAAAAACCGATCGCGATGATTCGCATCCAGGATTTAACAAGGCTCGGACTCTGATGTTGAAAAAGAAGATAAAATTAATTGTGCTGGATGTTGACGGTGTCCTTACAAACGGACAGCTGTTTATCGGTACGGACGGGACAGAATATAAATCTTTTCACTGCCAGGACGGCCTCGGGATTACCCTTGCCAAATATGCCGGCATCAAGTTCGCGATCATCACCGGCCGAAAGTCGCGCGCGGTCAGCATTCGTGCGGAAGAGCTCGGCATCGATTTTATCTACCAGGGCGTCAATGCCAAACTGGAAAAACTGGATGAATTGCTGGCGGAATTGGGCTATAACTACAAGGAGGTTTGCTACATCGGCGATGATCTGAATGATTTGCCGATATTGGAACGGATCGGCTTCTCTGCCGCTCCAAGCAATGCCGTCCCTTTTGTTAAGAGCAGAGTCGATTTCGTCACCGAACGGCCCGGCGGCAGCGGTGCCGTTCGAGAAGTGATTGATCGTCTCCTCGTCGACCTGCATGATTATGATGCACTCGTCAGCGGTTTCATCGCCGACAAGGTCAAAGTGAAACAATAAAGTGAAACTTCAATCGTGGGGGTTTCCTTCTGCCGCAAGAGCAGGCGCTATTCGCGCCTGCTCTTGTCAATTTTGGCTTTTGTCTCCAGAGTCTCGTCGATGCATAAATGCCCCGAGGATGCCGCAAACTCATTATGGAGGTGTATAAAGATGTCTCCTTATTTATGTCCCAACTGCAAAACCAATAAAACACGTTTCAACATCATTGAGCAAGTCGCGCGTCCGGTCAAACTGGATCCATTAAGCGGCGAAGTCGTGGAAGAATTTACAACCGGACAGCTCGATCCTTTTCATCTGGCTTACCAAGGACCGGAGCGCAAAGTGCAATGCGCAACCTGCGGTCTGATCGAGGATGAACTGGCTTTCCAAAAACGGGCGGAATACGAAAATAAGCAGAATTAGTAAATCGGGGCTGTCAATCACTTATTGACGATACGCCCCGATTTGACATATGCCCCGAGTTCAGTCCATCTCTTTTTCTTTCACCTTTTCGTTCAGTTCCTCTACAATCCGTAATAATTTTTCATTCTGGTTGCTAATTTTCTGGACATTTTGTACGAGTTTAAAAAAATAGACCACCACAAACACAAGCAAAACAATCGAAGCAAGGCTGACGAGCTGAAAAAAGCCGGTAAAAAGATTCATCATATATACAACCTCCATCCATCCTTCCCGCAGGATAAATCGGCGAATAAGAAAAGTCTTCGCTAGATTCGCCGCTCGCTGCCATGAATCTGTCTTTCATTCAATTGCCTAATGAAACATTCTCCTCATCTAATAGAGATGTATCCACAAAAAAGTAAATGGCCTGGGTCAAACCCCGCCGCTTTCGCATAGAATAAAAAGGAAACTTTTTAACCATGAGATCATAGCTTTTTCAAAATGAATGAAGGTGAATCGAATATGCCGGCAATCGTTGGAATGGTTAAAGTCAACATTCTATCCAGCAGTTCAGTATTCAACATCGGTGACGTCTACCGAGCAGCGCCTTATGCTGAGGCAAAGACGTTTTCCGGCTCCGGCTCTTTTAACACCGGACCGGAAGTGACAACTTTCAATCACTATAATACCACTAACACAAATGATATGGACACCTACGATCAATTAATTTCATCCGTTCTTTAATCGTACAGGGTGGCGTTTTGGCCTATTATTGCATAATTTATAGATAAGACATTTTAATGATTCGAGGTGGCCGCCGTGAACCCTTATCAGCAGCCTGCTTACCCGCTTCAGGCTTTGGCTCAAATCAACCGTTTGCTGGTTAGCCAGGATGAACGTATTCGGCATTTAGAAGAGACCGTGAACAGCCTCAAGCAATCGTTGAAAGAGGCCCATGACAATCGGCCCACAACCGTCAATTATTCTTTTGACCAGCTTAAAATCGATACCCTTGAGGGAACATTGAACATTGGACTGAGTCCAAAAACAGAAGATGGCGAACTGAGCGATTTTATGGTGACTGACCAAACTGTTCATGCCGACGTGAGACGCGAAAACGAGCCAACGAGACAATTAGAAAGGCTTGAGACGTTATGGAAAGACTATTTACAGAATAACGCGATACAAGATTTAATGCAGATAGAAAACGAGCGGCATTATCCGCTGGATGACCAGTACCGTCAGCTTATTCTCAATGATATTCATAAGCAGCTCCCTCCGCGCGCAGCTTATTATTTAAAAAAGTATCAATCGGAGAATCCTGAAAATCAAAATGAAGAGCAAATGATGCAAGATGTCAATCAAAAAGTGATTGAAGATATCAGAAAAGCCTTCCATTTATTCTTCGATCACCTGCCCAGACAAAAAGGAGGCTGAGCCGTGCATTTTTCAGTCATCAATAAAGAACTAACCGTTAATCAAATTTATATTATCGGGATTTCGACGTCATCAGTCCTTTTGATTGGCGATGCCAATACCATCGGCGCATCCTCCGTTTTTGACACACCGCCTGAGTCGGTCATTATCAGACCGCTTGTCCCACTGGCTCCTGCGAGGTGACGGCATGACATACGAACGAACATCCTGGGTAAATGAGATCAGAATCACATCGATGGTTATTGGCTCTATTTTAGAAATTGGCGACAGTTTTGAACTGTATCCCGGCTGCCAGGTTTTAGCTGTTCAGCGAAAATATCCTTGTTATGGTGAAACCGATCTTCTTCCGCTTGACAATGAGGGTTTATTTTCCAAACCTTTGCTTGAAACGAACATTTATGAGCCCCTGTTCATGACCGCCGACAACAGGGAATCCGATATCAAAGTCGGTTTATTGAAAATTACGGGGGCATCCACTTCCGCCATCGTCCACATTGGTTCTACCAATCATGTGCATACAACGGCAAAAGTTAAAAATGTGCGGGAATGGAATCATCCTTGCGATGGACCCTCGGAATCCATTGTCAGTATTCAAGGCGAAGAGATTGAGGAGATTGAAGCACCTTCTTTTTTCCCTGAAGCGCCCCTTTAACGCTGCTATCTGAGACGGGAATTCTTTCCGGATAGCGCCGGCCAAAAGTCGATGTTAATATAACGAGTCTCATTTTTGGCAAAATCGTCTAGAAAATACCGCAAAAAAGCGTCCGCAACCTTGTTGTTGCAAAAACAGAAAAAGCTTAAAGAGGATGATTTATCATGCCTTCGATAGCAGGACCTATCAAAATAGATGCGATCAACAGCGGCGGCGTTTTTAAACGTTGGAGATACTTTAAATATTTCACCAAAAAGCGCCAACAAGAGCTATGCGGGGTCCGGTTCCTTTAATACAGGAGACTTTCTGCAAATAAACAACGGAGTCAGCAGTACCAATACTTTGGATGCCGACGGCTTCGATGGATCAAACCTTGCAGGCAACTGACGTGGGGGTGAAGACCGTGAATATGTATATTAATCAAACCATCCGCATTCATCAAATTAAAATCACCGGCTTAACCAATTCCTCGGTCTTCCAAATCGGCAGCGCCGGGATCATTAAGCCGATTTCCAACTTGTTCAATAGCGGTGGATTTACCGATGCCTGCCCGCCGCTTCTGACAGAACCCGATGGTCCGCCGCTTTACGTGCGGCTGCCGGCTCCTTCTGCTTAAGAAGGAGTCTTTATTTTAATAAAAAAAGGTTGATTTTGCCATAATAAACGTATTCCATGATGGAGGCACAATGATGAACCATACTACCGCACGAAAAAGGACAGCCAGTCTGCTGTTAACGATGATCTTTTTCTTTGTCGCCGGCACTTACCCCGTTCATGCACAAACAGATCTCTCCAAACTGATTATTAAAACGCACAAAATTGAAAATACGGCCGAGCTTATCCGTACATCGGATGTGATCGTTGAAGCAGTTGTTCCGCCAAGCTGGAGAAAAGTTGACACTCACACGGCTCTTAGCGCCAATCAGCATTTATATAATTATGTTCAGCGGCTGACGGTGAAACAAACTTTTAAAGGGACGCCGCTTCCCCCCGTCCAATTGCTGACGACCGGTATCGAGCCGCTGCCAAGGCCGCGCGATCCCCTCAATTTAATATATACCGGACCGCTGGCAGACGGTAATTATGTCCTGTGTCTCAAAAAGATTTCTCATACAGCTTTTTACGCGTTGAATGGCGGATTTCAAGCGGTCTATCCGATTTACGGCGGACGAACCATCCATCTCTTGAAGGACAAGGAATGGCCGATTGGGGCGGAAAAACGCTCGACCAAATAAAAAAAGACATGATCGAAAGGTGACGTCTAAGGCAATAAAAAAACTTGCCGATTGGCAAGCGGGACAGCCGTCCTAAGTCTCTTTCATTCCGATTGTTTTTGAATTTAATAAGCGCTCTTTTTTCTCCGGCAGCTCCGGACAATTTTTATTGGTCTATATCGCGTGGACAAGCCATAAGATAGAATCAACAAACCATACCGGGAGGTCCGATAAATGGAAAAAGTGAGCGAACAAATTCTAAAAGCAAGAACAATTGAAAAGGCAGCCGGCCTCGGCCGCCGGATAGAAAAAAACGAATGCTAAGTATCCAGCGTTTGTCGGCGGAAGTGCTGCTTGAAAAAATCACATCGATCATGTTTAAAATGATTCTGTTTCTGGGAATCCCTTACTTTATTTTCATCCTGATTGCTTTTTTCAAAAACTTTTAAAGCGCCGGTCAGTCCGTCAGCTGTTCTAGATACTGTTTAAAACATAATCAATCGATTTGATCGTTTCTAAAAATCTGCGCCGGCGTGTGTCTTTTTGAAAGGCTGTAACCGCAATGATTGTCAAATTGTCGGACGTATCATTAATTTGCTGCGGGAAAAGATATTGAGGCCGCCGCTCTTTAATCCAGGCAAGCGCAAGCGGCTTCCAATCATCGACAAGCTGTTGAACGTCATCGGCAAACGGTTTGACCTCTTCATAAAAATTTGTTTCATAACCTTCTTTTCTTGTTCGATCAACAAACTGATCGTGCGCCATTCGATTTTTTTCCCGTAATAACTCGGTTAAATTATGCAAACGACGATAATGATGTGCATCCATTTTTGTCACCTCAAAAAACTAACGTGCCTGTCTCTATTTTAACATGCCCCGCCTTTTTTTGGCGGCTGCATGTTTCAGATGAGGTGAATGTGACAGATGCTTGTTCGGGCAGCGACCCTCCCTGTTTGCCGCTGCAGGGCATTAAATTTCGGCACCTGTTTTCCGAACCGAATGGCGGTCCGATTATTTACGCCCTTTTCTGGACCCGGAGCGGAGACATTTAAATGATGCATCTTCGAAAAGTCGGACAGTTCGTGATCGATGTTTCTGATTTGTTCATCAATGTGCTCGATCGTCTGATAAATGTCATCCAGTTCGCGGCGATGCTGCAGGACCTGAATGGAGATCACATCATCCGCCTTATTAGCCATTTTCCGCTCAATTTGCTCAATTTTCAAAGTAAGAAAATCAATTTTAAAGTCCAAATCTTCTTTCGAAATGCCGGCAGTATCCGCCGTACTGTGCCGATTCTCCGTTTGCTGAACTTGTGCTCGCATTTTTTCCCCTTCTTTCTTTTTATTGTCCTTAAATCATTCTTTGCCGGCTGCGCATTCCCTTCCCGCTTGACAAAAGAAGTGCCCGTTCCGCAAAGAAAGTGCTCGTTCTTAATTTTATTTGTCATTTCGACAGCAAATTGTATTTAGCCGTGTTAAAACTACGGCAGTCTGCCTGTTTTTTGTTATACTATAAAGGATTGCCGGCTGTAATGATCTTTGGATGAACGGAGGATCTCGCGGCGCCCGCCGTACTTTCTGTAACAGAAGCAATTTGGGCATCCGCCCATTGAAGGGAGTTTTTTTACTTGACCATTTTTTATCCGAATGGTAAACCCTATAAAGAGACCGATAAGGCTGCAAAACAGTGCCAAAATCAATCCGCTAACTATGGAAACCGTGGGATGACGCTTGAAGAAGATTTAAATATTACCAATCGCTACTATCTTGAAGAAGATATTGCCGTCATTTATAAAAAGCCGACGCCCGTTCAGATTGTGAATGTCGATTATCCTAAACGGAGCGCGGCAAAAATCACCGAGGCCTATTTTAGAAAAGCATCGACGACCGATTACAACGGCATCTATCGCGGAAAATACGTGGATTTCGAAGCAAAGGAGACTCATCATGAAACGCTGCTGCCCTTGAAAAACCACGCGCACCAAGTGATACATATGAAGAGAATAAAAAAACACGGCGGTATTGGTTTTGTGATTATCAAGTTCACCCATACAAATGAAGTCTTTCTGCTCGATGCAGATGTTTTGATTCACTACTGGGAAAAACAAGCGGCCGGAGGAAGAAAATCGATTCCTAAAAAAGTCATACTAAAGGAGGGTTTTCTGATTCCCCAAAAAATTTTACCCAGAATTGATTACCTTCGTGTCGTAAATGATGTATACTTGTGACTTGGTCATATTCATGTTTGCCAAGCGAATAGTATAATTGATTGAGATTTGTTGTCTGGAAAGGTAGGATTTGATCATGGTCGAATATAAATCAAGATTAGAAAGACGGAAGGCCAAGCAGCAGCGCGAAGAAAAGCCGGATAGAAAGCAGTCTCCGAAAGGGAAACGCGGCTTTTTTAAACGTCTGGTTGTGATTTTGCTGCTCCTTTTTCTATTCTTTGTTTTGGCGGGCGCGATCACCGTTTTGCAATCGTAAAAAATGCGCCTGCACTTAATCCAAATATGCTGCGTGATCCGGTTTCCACGAAGATTATGGACAATAACGGGAAAGCCGCGACCACCGTCTTCAGCAATGAAAAACGGATTTATGCAAATATTGATACCATTCCTTTAAACGTGCAGAACGCTTTCATATCGACGGAAGATGCACGGTTTTACAAGCACTTCGGCATTGACCCGATCCGGATTGCCGGCGCGGCTGTTGCCCAGTTTACGCACGGCTATAAATCGGAAGGTGCCAGCACGATCACCCAGCAAGTGGTTAGAAACTCATTCCTGACTCAGCAAAAGACGTTCACACGGAAGATTCAAGAAGCTTATCTTGCTATTAAATTGGAACAAAAGTATACCAAGAAACAAATACTAGAGATGTATCTGAACAAAATTTATCTTGGTGAAGGCAGCACATATGGTGTCGCCACCGCTTCTGAAGTGTTTTTTGGTAAAAGCATCAGCCATGTGTCGCTTGCCCAGTCGGCAATGCTTGCGGCAATGACAAGGAATCCCGGGTATTACGATCCGCTCGTCCACCCTGCTCATGCCAAGGAAAGACGCGATCTCGTCCTTGATCTCATGGTGCAAAATCACGCCATTACGAAAGAACAGGCGTCTCAGGCAAAAAGTGTGTCAATAAAAGAGATGACAAAAGGCCATCATAAATTGAAAGCAGCAAAAACAAAATACAGCGCCTTTATCAACTACGTCCACCATGAACTTGTCAATCAAAAGAAATTGCTGACGGATGCTGAATTTTATAACGGCGGGCTGAAGATCTATACAACACTTAACACGGCGATCCAACAACGTGTAGAAAATGTCCTGAACAACGACAGCAATTTTCCAAACGTGCAAAACAACTTTCAAGCCGGCGTTTCAGTTATTGACACGCAAACGGGTGCGATTCGCGCCATCGGCGGCGGCCGTCATTATAAAGACAGTACAAACTGGAACTATGGGACGAACGCCGACGGCAATGTCGGTTCTTCAGCAAAACCGATTATGGATTACGGCCCGGCGATTGAATACATGAAATGGCCGACCAATGAAAAAGTAGTCGATGAACCGTGGCATTATTCGAACGGCCAATCGTTCGGCGATTGGGACGGAAAATACAAGGGCACGATGACGATGCGCCAGGCGCTGGCCCAATCACGAAATGTGCCGGCCGTCAAGACGTTGCAAACGGTGCTGTCCACCGCCGGCCAGTCGACCGAAAAGAAATTTACGAAAAAACTCGGCTTTAATTTTGACGATATCAAAGAATCTTACGGCATCGGCGCGTTCGCGTCCTCACCGCTGAAAATGGCCGGTGCTTATGCGGCCTTTGGCAACGACGGTGTCTATAATCAGCCTTACGCCGTTAAAAAAATTGATTTTCCGGACGGCAGCGTAACCGAACTTGATCACAAACAATATACGGCCATGCACGATTACACGGCTTATATGGTATCCGATATGCTGAAAGATGATGTTGTCAGCAGTTCAGCAGGGACAGGACGCTTAGCCAATATTCCTGGTGTACCGCTTGCCGGAAAAACAGGCACACAAAATATTCCTGATGATTATGCCAAACAGTACGGCATTTCGTCCTATGATCAAAGCCATGGGGCACTCGATGCCTGGTTCGTTGGATATACGACGAAATTAACGGCATCGGTATGGACGGGTTACACGAAGAAAGAAACCAGCAGCGACGGCACGTTTCTCGGCCAAAAATGAACAGCACTACTCTCAAATCATTTTTAAAGATGTGATGAGCTATTTTATGACGGGTTCAGCGGACTTTAAGCAGCCTAGCTCGGTTGTTAACATTGGAGGCGGCGAACTGGCGGTCAGAAACACTCCATCCGCGCAGGTGAGCGACCAGACCAAAAAGAATCAGGATACGAACACAAACAAAGCGAAGGCTCCTAGCGGCGCCACTAATGATCAATCATCGAAATCAGGTGCCGACACATCGAACCAAAAACAAAGCAACGACCAAAACAAAAACCAAAATAATAACCAAAGCAACAACCAAAACAAAAACAATAGTGGAAATCAGTCAAACCAAAACGGCACAAACAATCAAAATAATAATGGATCATCAACAAATGCGGGCTCCGGTACAAATGAAGGCAATAAAAACAATCAGAATACAGGCACGACCGGAAGCGATAACACGAACAAGCCGTCATCGGGCAGCGGCGGCAAGTCGGACGGCAGCAGTACAACGAGCGGATCGACTTCGTCCGGAAGCGGCTCAGGCTCAACATCTACTGGCGACAATTCGAAAACAAGCAATAATACAAAAACCAGCGGTCAATAAACCTGAAAAAGAAAAAAACCCCGTTCAGGACGTTCCTGAACGGGGTTTTTCAATTTACTAAAAACAAAGAAAGGCGCTCAAAGATTTCATATTCCTCAACCTGCCCTACGTCCCTCCCTCGCTTTTTTTTCATTCATTCTTTTCTGCCCCTCGCGGCATAAATCAAGCAGCGGACAGACCGGGCATTGCGGCTTTTGCGCCTTGCAATGGTATCTGCCAAAAAAGATCAGCTCGTGGTGGGCCCTCGACCACTGATCTCTCGGCACCTTTCTCATTAATGTCTTTTCCACTTCCAGGACGCTGTCTTTCCATCGGCAAATGCCGAGACGCTTTGTCACACGCTCCACATGAGTATCGACGGCAAGCGCCGGAACCCCGAATGCGACAGAGACAATCACATTGGCCGTTTTGCGGCCGATGCCCGGAAGTTTCATCAATTCATCTCTGCTCTTCGGAAGTATCCCCCCGTATTCGGTCAGCAATTGTTCGCACAGCCGGCGTATATGCTTTGCCTTATTGCGAAACAGGCCGATCGAGCGAATATCCTGCTGCAGTTCTTCAAGCGATACGGCTAAATAGTCTTCCGGCCCGTGATACTTCTCAAACAAAACCGGCGTCA
The DNA here is from genome assembly GCA_030437565.1 of Terrilactibacillus sp. S3-3. GTDB lineage: Bacteria > Bacillota > Bacilli > Bacillales > Sporolactobacillaceae > S3-3. The sequence continues at coordinate 1,775,161 of CP129291.1, read as the reverse complement.
CTTTATTGACGAGCGCATCCGTGCACTGTGCAGATAAAAAAATCACGGCTATTGCCAGTTCAAATGAATTGTGATGATTCAGCTCGCAATGCGCATTTGGGAACATCTCCTTGATCGTTTCTAAAACTTCGCTGATTTGTTTCTGATTAAGTATCTCATTCACCGCCCTTCTGCTATTTTTCCAGCCAATTATACATCGGGAAAGTCAGCGATGATTTGTTTTTATTATTGTCTGTCTGTGATTCTTTTTTTTTTCGCTGCATATGCTGTCTAATCCGTTCGCCTTGCGTTTTTGCCTGTGCCAGCGTCTTAATACCCTTCTTTTTCCAGTCAAACAAAATACGATCAATATAACGAAAATTCAGCTTTCCGGAAATAACGGCTTCACGCAGAGCCGCCTTGATTAATTCGGCCGAATGGTGATCTTCATCCAGCCACATCGCGAGTGTTTCACATTCAATCGGTGAAAGCGGCCGGCCAAATTCATTTTCAAAAATCGTATATAAAGCCTTTTCCGATTTCTTTTCATTACTTTCAGTTTTTTGCTGATAAAAAAAAGTCACCAGCTTGTCCCATAAAGGATCGAGCGAATAAGCTTCCGTATATAGCTGATGATCGTGTTTTTTTTTGGACAATCGACAGAAAACCATGTTGAACCAACCCGCGCAGGCAATCGGCACATTCGGTTGTGTCCAGTGTCATTCTCGCCGCCAAGTCATCAAACGTCGGAAAATGATCGCCCTTAATAATAAAAGAATGAACTTGGATAAGCAACATGCATTCCTGTTCATTCAGTCCGATATCATGATAATGTTCGATTAGCAATGAAGGAATCAAGAGATTGCCATTCATTAACAAATCAATCATGAGTTTTTTTTTCTCATTATTCGACACCTCATATCTATTATACCATGGATACCCTTGCCTATTGCACTCCGAACGGGTGCGACTTTATATTAAAAGGATGTTTCCTTCATTATAGAACACCTGTTCATTCTTGACTACTTGCTGTTACCTCTTTGCGAGGCCGGTTCGCGGGCAAATTAGAAAGCAAAGCAAAACGGAACAGCAAGTAAAAGAAGGCCTTCAGGGCTAAGGACCGTGAATAAAAAGAATCGGAGCGGAAAATACGCGATTTTCTCTCCGATTCTTTTCTGCTGTGCAGCTTATTTGGAGCGCCATTCATGGATAGATGCGATTTAACAATCTTGGGAAAGGTATCGTTTCACGGATATGTTCAAGCCCGCAAATCCAAGCGACCGTCCGTTCCAGCCCGAGTCCGAAACCGGAATGAGGTACGGAGCCATATTGCCTTAATTCAAGATACCATTTATAGGCAGGATCGGTTAAATGAAACGTCTCATAACGCTTTTTCATTAGGTCGTAGTCATCTATCCGCTGACTGCCGCCGATGATCTCGCCGTAGCCTTCCGGTGCCAGCAAATCCGCACATAGCACCACATCCGCGCGGCCGGGAGCCGGTTTCATGTAAAATGCCTTCACCTTTGCCGGATATTCAGTCACAAAAACCGGCACATCGAAATGTTCGGCAATTGGTTTCATGCGGCGATCCGAAATCATCGCCCCAATCAATATCGTCAAAACCTTGATCCTGCAAAAATTTGATGGCATCATCATAAGTTATTCTTGGAAAAGGCGCTTTTATTTTGGCCAGTTTTGATGTATCACGTTCCAAAGTCTTCAATTCCCGCTGACAAGTTTTGAGCACCGATTGAACAATGAACGATACATATTTCTCCTGAACCGCCAGACTCTCTTCATGATCGGTAAATGCCATCTCCGGCTCAATCATCCAGAATTCAATTAAATGGCGCCGTGTTTTCGACTTTTCGGCACGGAATGTCGGTCCGAAAGAAAAAAAAACCTTGCCAAACGCCATCGCTGCTGCTTCCATGTAAAGCTGGCCGCTCTGAGACAAATAAGCGTCGCGATCGAAATACTCCGTATGAAACAAATCCGTCGTGCCCTCTGCCGAACTGCCTGTCAATATCGGCGGATCAATTTTAATGAAGCCATTGTCATTAAAAAATTCGTAAGTGGCGCGAATGATCTCATTGCGGACACGCATGATCGCATGCTGCCGGCTCGAGCGCAGCCATAGATGGCGATGATCCATTAGAAATTCGGTACCATGTTCTTTCGGTGTAATCGGATAGTCATGGGCGATTTGAATCGGCTCGATGCCGGACACGGTGAGCTCATACCCGGAAGGAGCTCGCTTATCCTCACGCACAACGCCTTTAACATATAAAGAGCTCTCCTGTGTCAGCTCTTTACCATGGTTCCATGTTGTTTCGGACACGCTGTTTTTTTCAACACAACGCCTTGGATAAACCCCGTCCCGTCCCGCAGCTGTAAAAATTGAATTTTGCCGCTCGAGCGTTTGTTTGCCAGCCACGCGCCAATGGTTACCTCTTGGCCAACGAATTTTTCCACTTCATTGATCGTTGTTTTCATGACTTTTACCTCCAGGGAAAACTGTCCTTGTCATTCATTTAGAATGTTTTTTTATAAAATGTTCGATTCGATCGAGTGCACTCTCAAATTTTTCGAGCGATGTCGCGTAGGACAGCCGAATGTGATCAGGTGCACCGAACCCTGCTCCCGGAATAACCGCCACTTTTTCTTCCTTTAACAGCGCGCGGGCCCAGTCAGAAACGTTGTCAAATCCGCATGCATCGGCAACTTTCTTGAAATTAGGGAATAAATAAAAGGCGCCCTGCGGTTTTACGCATGATACACCCGGCAAGCTGACAAGCCGATCATAGACTTGATTCAGCCGTTTTTCAAAAGCCTGGCGCATCGTTTCGACCGTATCCTGCGGGCCTGTGTACGCCGCAATCGCCGCATACTGGGAAACCGATGCCGGGTTTGATGTGCTGTGGCTGGCCACATTGGTCATCGCTTTAATCAACGCTTTGTCGCCGACAGCGTAACCGATTCGCCAGCCGGTCATGGCATGCGATTTGGATACACCATTAATGATCACGGTATTTTGTTTCACTCTCTCTGAAATTTGTGCAACCGAGTAAAATATTGCCGTTATACACTAATTTTTCATAAATTTCATCCGAAACAATCAGGATGTTATGATTTAGGCAGTAATCGGCAATCGGCTGCAGTTCTTCCTTTGAATAGATCATGCCGGTCGGATTGCTCGGCGATGTGAGGATCAGCGCTTTTGTCTTCGGCGAGACGGCTTTGTCCAAATCATCCGCCGTGATTTTAAATTGGCTTTGTTCGCCGGTCGTAATGTGCACCGGAATTCCACCGGCCAGTTTCACTTGTTCGGGATAGCTGACCCAATACGGTGCCGGGATGATCACTTCATCACCGGGGTTTAAAAGCGCTTGAAATAATAAATAAAGGACATGTTTTGCACCGTTGCCGACGATCACTTGTGACGGTTCAAAATCAAGCTGCTGATCTCTTTTCAATTTGTCGACAATGGCTTTTTTTAATTCCGGCAGACCGGCTGTCGGCGTATATTTAGTATGGCCGTTTTTCACGGCTTCCATTGCTGCATCGATAATAAAATCCGGCGTGTTAAAATCCGGCTGTCCGGCTCCAAGTCCAATAACATCGTAGCCCTGTGCGGCAAGTTCTCCGGCCTTAGCAGTAATGGCCAGGGTGCTCGAAGGGGTGATCGTTTCAACTCTTTTTGCTAACTGCATGGCTTTTTCTCCTTTTTCCGCTCTTAAATTGATAAAAATGGCATTTGGTCAAATATGCAGAATGCGTTCCGCTTCCTTGCCGTTGTCAAAATAAATGGAAACGTAATTATAGCGTTGTTTTGCATCCAAAAAAGTTATTTCCCAAGTCGGTGCATTGTCATTTACCCCAAGTTTCACAGAAACAACTTTGGAAACATCAAGGTGCAGGCCTTCAAAAACCTGAAGGGCTTTTTGTTTAGTAATGCCCGCGTTGACGCGCCTTTCAATATAGGTTCCTTTTTTCTTATTGTCGGGAATCCAAAGATAAACGGCATGCCCGCCTGCCCGGCCTCTTAAAACATGATAAGCTTCTTTTCCATAATAATAATTGACCGCCCGCACGTTCGTGGCGTGAAAATGATGGCGAGCCTGCACGATTGCGGTTTGGGAGGCTTTCTTTTCATAAGAAATATTCTTGTGATAAGTCAGCCACAGCTGTGATCCAACAATGACAACAACAGCGACAAGTATAAATATTATCCACTTTTTTCAAGAAATCACCTTTATGTACGATAAATCGTAAAAATCATATTCTTCATTTGCTTATCAAGAACGAGTCCAAACATCAGATCGCGATCTTATCCGGTCCGGTTCAACCGGTATCTTGACACTGCCTCCCGGCAAGACTTCGATCTTTTCTGTCATCCATATCCTCCTTCAAACAAAATCTGCTACTCATACTTCCCGGTTATCCGGTCAAACTATCAGTACCCTCATCAACCAGGGAAAACATCATCCTAACCCAACACCTTTTTGAAAACGAAGCCTGTTTCCAGGTTTCGTTTTCATGCCTTACCAAACAAACATAATCGTAAAAACATTTAGCCGTGAAATGCAAGGATGATCGAACGGATTATTGAAGAAATATTTTATAACGGAGTGATTTACTTTTTACAGGCAGAAAGAGGCGCGAAAACCGCATTAGAGGACACAATGGGGATCTTCTTTGCCAATGATCTCTTTGATGTTATTTTTTTTCTCTAAAATCGCGATAATGGGCTGAAAAACCGCGCCGTTCTTGTTCATTCATCATCGCATAAGCAATGATGATGACAATGTCGCCGGGCTGAACAAGCCGGGCGGCCGCGCCATTAAGACAAATAACGCCGCTTCCCGGCTCGCCCGGAATGACGTAGGTTGAAAGACGCGCTCCATTGTTGTTATTGACGATTTGCACTTTTTCATTGGGCAGTATATCAACGGCATTAAGAATGTCCTGATCAATGGTAATGCTGCCGACATAATTCAAATCGGCATCCGTAACCGTTGCCCGGTGAATCTTACTTTTCATCATTGTTCGCAGCATGAAGAACAGCCTCCTTCAAGTGAGCGGTGTCGGCGATCATATTGTCGATCAGCCGCGCGTGGGCATATTGGACCGCACAGGCAATGATGAATCGGCCGGAAATTGTTTTTTGTTTTCGCGAACATTCCGGATAATTCAGCACATCCACATAATCCACTGTCCCTAATTTTAAATGATCAGAAAAATAGTGCTGAACGGCGCGAATCACGGCATCAAAGTCGCGCTCTCCCGCTTTTACTAATTCAAGCCCCGCTTTCAATCCTCTTGAGAGCTGAATCGCTTCGGCCCGTTCTTCATCCGACAAATGGACGTTTCTTGAACTTTTAGCGAGCCCGTCATGTTCTCTGACAAGCGGACAACTAACGAGCTCAATATCGTAATGGAACGATTGAATCAGGCTTTGCACGACCGCCACTTGCTGGGCATCTTTCAGCCCGAAGTAAACTTTATCAGGTGAAAGGATATTGAACAATTTCGTCAAGACCGTCGCCACGCCGTCAAAAAAATGCCGGACGGCTTGCACCGCACAGCACATCTGTTCGAGCATTGACTGTGACCGTCACTTCTTCACCATTCGGATAGATCGCCTCCGCATCCGGGCAAAACAGAATGTCGGCCCCGGCTTGTTCGGCAATCCGCGCGTCTCTTTCAATATCTTTGGGGTAGGTGCTGTAATCCTTCGGGTCGCCGAACTGCGTCGGGTTCACAAAAATGCTGATACAGACAAAATCAGAAGTTTCCCGTGCTTTTTTGATCAGCGACAAATGGCCTTCATGCAAAAAACCCATGGTTGGGACGAAACCGATTGTTCCGCCCGCCTGCTTCCTTGCCTTTACAAGATTTTTGACCTCTTGAGGAGATGTGACGCGGATCATAAGCGAACCCCCTCTTTTAATGCTTCCAGCACATTGCCGCTCGCGGCATAGCTGTGTTTTTTTCCGGAAAAGCTTTTTCCTTAACATCATGAATATATTGTGTGAGGCTTGTCCGAATCGTGCCGGAGATCGGCATATGTTTTGACAAACTTGGCGACGCGGCCTGACCCGTAGCCGAGCACATCATGGTAGACGAGCACTTGTCCGTCGGTATCACTCCCCGCGCCGATGCCGATAACCGGAATCGTCAGTTGTTCCGTTATTTCACGGCTGATGGCGGCCGGCACACATTCCAAAACGAGCCCAAACGCACCGGACGCTTCGGCCTGCCTGGCGTCCTCCAGCAGCCGGAGCGCGGTCTCCTTATCTTTTCCCTGCACTTTATAACCGCCGAGAACACCGGCCGATTGCGGCGTCAGCCCTAAGTGAGCCATCACCGGCACGCCCGCTGCCACAAGGTTTTCGATCATTGTGAACGTCTTTCCTCCGCCTTCAAGCTTTAAAGCACTTGCACCGCCGTCCTGCATCAGCTTGCGGGCACCCGCGATCGTCTCATCCACCGAGCCATGATAAGTCATAAACGGCATATCGGTGACGATGAACGTATTCCTCGCTCCCCTTTTGGGCCTTTGTATGCACAAGCATGTCGAGAAGCGTAACCGGCACGGTGGAATCATAACCGAGAACCGTCATGCCCAGCGAGTCGCCGACAAGAATTAAATCAACACCGGCCTCTTCGGCAAGCATCGCCGACGGCCAGTCATAAGCGGTAATCATCGCGATCGGTTCGTTTTTTTTCTTTCATTTTTTTGAAACTGCTGACGTTTTTCATTTTTTCTCCTCCTCATTAGAAGAGGTCCGGCGATACAAGATTCACATTTTTTTCCAATTAAAAAATCCTTCCCACAAAAGTGCAGAAGGATTGCGTGATCATCTTTCACCATTCCTCTGTCCAAGTCCTGTTTTGTGGATCAAGGCAGACACCTATTCACATGACAATCGCCAGCTTTGCCAGAGTACTGCTTCCGGGGAATGCAGCCCAAAAACGACTCGCGTGTATGCAAGTTCCAGGCAAAGCTTCAAGCGCTTGCTCATCCAGTATACCAGATTTTCGCCGCGAATGCTTCTATTATGACAATTCAATATCGGCAGAATAAATACGGTGCACTTTATGGCTGTTATCTTCCAGCAGCAGCACCCCTTCATCATCGATGCCGCGCGCATAGCCTTCGAGCGTCTCGCCCCCTGCCCTCCTGACTTTAATCCGCTTTCCGAGACTCACCGCCCGGCTTTCCCACATCAGCTTGATGACAGAAAAACCTTCTTTTAAGTACAAATGGTAAATCTCTTCAAACCTTTTGAGCAGCAGCTGAACAAACGGCACGAGGTCGACCTCTTTTCCTGTAATCGCCCTTAAAGATGTTGCCCGCGAATCAATATCCTGCGGAAAGGCCGATTTATCCGTATTGACATTGATCCCGATCCCGATGATGACCGATTTGACATATGACGCTTCCGCCTGCAGTTCCGTCAAAATACCGACGCATTTTTTCCCTTGATATAAAATGTCATTCGGCCATTTAATACTGCATGATAATCCCGTCATTTCCTCGATTGTCCTGGTGACGGCGACAGCGGTCAAAAGCGTCAGCTGAGGAGTTTTCTGAATCGGCAAATCCGGGCGCAAAATCAGGCTCATCGCAATGTTTGTCCCTTTTGCCGAATGCCATGTATGCCCGAGCCGGCCGCGTCCCGAAACCTGTTCATTCGTAATCACGATCGTGCCGTCTTCCGCCCCGTCATCAGCCAGACGCAGCGCTTCTTTTTGTGTTGACCCGATTGATTCGAAGAAATAGAGACGGCGGCCGAGCCGCTCTGTTTCAAGGCCGATCGAAAGCCGCGCCTCATTCAGTCCTTTAGGGGACGATACAAGCCGGTAGCCCTTTTTCTGCGCGGCTTCAATAATGAATCCTTCGTTTTCAAGGTCCTTGATATGCTTCCACACCGCTGTTCGAGAACAGCCGAGCGTTTCGCATATTTTTTGTCCCGAAAGAAAGTGATCCTGATTGTCGTACAACATTTTCAGTATTTGTTTCTTTGTATTAGCCACGCTTGAACCCATTCCGCATTGCCTCCTTATCGTTGTGTAATAATCCGGAGAGGACAAGCTGTTCCAGTGTTTCAAGGAGACGGGCGATCCAAGGTCCCGGTTTTTTCCCCGTCCACATCAGTAAGTCGTCGCCATTCGCTGCGAGTGCTTTTCGTGAATGAATGGGGCATGCCTGCCAAAGCCCGAGAAGCTTTTTTTCCGTTACGCCCAATTGCTTCTCATCTGTCTCCCCGAAAGCGGTTTTCAACCGTTCAACCGACAATGCGTTTTCCAAGCCCCATCGATAGATCTCCAGAAGATCGAAGCTTCTCCCGCGCATGGCCTGATAGGCAAGAAAAAAAAGGGTATGTACGGCCTTTTCTCTTTTCGCCGACCATTTCCACAACTTGGCAAAGTGATGAACGTCCGCGGTATTAAGGCCGATCAGGAAAGCTCCCCAGCGTTCATGATCTTTTTTGAGCATATGCAGTTTCGCCTTCGCAAATAGCGCCACATCATCCTGCTTCCGTTTCAGGCATGGCAAATAAGCCGTACAGTGTGTCTCATTCATGAGCAGCAGCGCGCGCGCCCGCTGCTTTGCCTGCCAAAAGCTTCGTCATTTCCTGATCGATCCGCTCCACCGATATTTTTTCGAGCAAAAAAGAACGTTCTTGAAAAGCGCGATTTTCAACATCACCCAGGGCAAAACCGAGTTCACTCACGAAGCGGATCCCGCGCATCATCCTGAGCGGATCCTCTTCAATCCGCTTTTCCGCCTTGCCTACCGTTCGGATTTGTTTCAAGTGCAGATCCCTTTGTCCTTGATATGGATCGATCAGTTCCCCGCTCCCGGCGATCGCCATCGCATTGATCGTAAAATCACGGCGCATTAAATCTTTCAAAAGCGACGTCTCAAAATGAACCTGATTCGGATGGCGGAAATCATCATACTCCGATTCCGAGCGAAATGTCGTGACTTCATATTGCGCGCCTTTATAAAGAACGACGACCGTGCCGTGCTCAATGCCGACCGGAACGTGCGGGCAAACAGTTTTTGAACTTCAGCCGGCCGGGCCGACGTGGCAATATCAATATCATGAACGGGCCGTCCGAGCAAATGATCGCGTACCGCTCCGCCGACGACATAAGCTTCAAAACCGTTTTCATTTAAAATTTTCAAAATGCCGGCCGCCTGTGAAAAGGGAAAAGCCACCGCATCCACCTCATTCGTTGTCATTTAATACATCCTCATAACATCTTTCATATTCTGCTAAAATATGGCGGGAATGAAACGCCGATCGTGCCGTTTCAACCGCCTGGCGGCTCATTTTTTGGCGCAGGTTGTCGTTCTTTAAAAGCCAAAGCGCTTTTTCGGCAGCATCGCGATAATCGCCGACATTGACAAGAAAAAAACCGGTCTCGCCGTTTTTGATCACTTCCGGAATGCCGCCGATGCGCGTACCGATCGCCGGTACGCCGCAGGATGCCGCTTCAAGTAAAATCAATCCGAAACTTTCCTTTTCCGACATCAAAAAAAGCACGAGATCGCTGATCGACAGTAAATCGGCAACGTTTTCCTGTTTGCCAAAAAACAAAACCGATGGCTTTAATCCCAGTTCTTCGACGAGCTGCCTGACAATCGGAAACTCCGGCCCCTCTCCAATCAAGAGTAATTTTGCCGGAAGTTCCTTAAGTATGCCGGCGAATGTCCGGACGACATCGCCAACACGCTTGACACGGCGAAAATTGGAGATATGAATGATCACTTTCTCATCGGTCCCGATGCCGAGCTGTGCTTTGAGCTCGGGTACGTCCTGCCGGCGGTATATTCTTTCATCAACAAAATTGTAAATGGTTCTGATCGGTTTTTCCGTATGCAGCATATCGCGTGTCTGCCTGGCTAGATCGTGCGACACCGCCGTGACAAGATCGGATTGTTCAATACCGAAGCGAATCATCTCAGAGAGCGACGGATCTTCGCCGAGCACTGTAATATCCGTGCCATGCAGCGTCGTGACGATTTTGAATCTCTGCCGCCCGTCATCTGTTTGGCCAAATAGGCGCAGACGGCATGCGGCATCGCATAATGAACATGAAGAATGTCGAGTTTTTCACGTTCAGCCACTTCAGCCATCTTGCTGGCCAGTGTCAGATCATACGGCGGGTAGCGAAACACGGCGTATTGATTGACTTCAACCTCATGATAATATATATTACGCAAATCGCGGGCAGACGCGTCCAAACGAAAAGGCAGGCCCGATGTAATAAAATGGACATCATGGCCTTTTTGCGCAAGCATTTTGCCAAGTTCAGTCGCGATGACGCCGGAACCGCCAATCGTTGGATAACAGGTGATGCCGATCCGCAGGCTCATCGCTTTTCACCGATAAAATCCAGGCATTTGAACGGCCTTTTTGTTTTGAATCCTTCAGCATAAACCGTATCCGCTTCTTTGCCGAACAGCCGGTCGCGAGCTTGAACCGTTTCAATATAACCGCTCGTCAGCGGTGTATCGACCTTTTCATCCGCCGGATCATCAAACTGGGCTTCGGTAAGCTTTGAGCGCCTTGATTTTCTGCTCATAAACCGCGCTGACATCCAACACAACGTCCGCTTTTTGAAAGCCGTTAATGAAATAGAAATAAAGGTCTTGCGGGCGAAAAGCCGGCAGATCGGCGTTTCCTTTATATTTCTTAATACCCGCAGAAAAATAAGCCTGCTCAACAAGGCGCGCCGAGTCCCCGTGATCAGGATGGCGATCCTCAAAATAAGGAGCGAAGATAATTCTCGGCCGGTAAAGGCGGATCGCATCGACAATCGGGGCGATCTTCTCTTCCGCCAAAAGCAGGCCGCGATCCGGCAGACCGAGATTGTCGCGGAAATCCACGCCGAGGACTTCCGCAGCTGCCTGCGCCTCTTTTTTTCTCAATTCGACGCTGCCGTTGGACGACAGTTCGGCATGCGTTAAATCGCAGATCCCGGTCAAGTATCCCTTTTTTGCATGCCAGGCGAGCGTCGCCCCCATACCGATTTCGACGTCATCCGGGTGGGCGCCGAAAGCAAGCAAGTCCAGTTTATATTCACTCATATCGATCACTTTTTTCCCTGTTCATTTTCATGAATGATCTCCCGCCAGTGAAGTTCGCCGCGCCGGAGAGCATGCATGAGCAGTTCAGCCGAAGCCATATTTGTCGCCAGCGGAATTTCGTAGACATCGCTTAGCCGAAGCAGCGCATTAACGTCCGGTTCGTGGGGCTGCGCCGTCAGCGGATCGCGAAAAAAGATCACCATGTCCATCTCATTCGCGGCGATCATCGCCCCGATCTGCTGATCGCCGCCTAAAGGGCCCGACTGAAACCGGTGAACGTGAAGACCCGTCTGCTCCATGACGCGCTTGCCTGTCGTCCCCCTGTCGCATATAGCTCATGCTGCGATAAAATCGGTTTGTACGCTGTAGCGAACTGAATCATCGCCGCTTTTTTCTTATCGTGGGCAATCAAAGCAATTTTCATCGAAACCCCTCTAATCCAGAATATTTTCCAATCCGTAAACGAGCGTCTCGAGCGACATGGCGGTTTCCACCGCATAGCGGACACCGGTCATAAACGAAGCGCGATCCATTGAGTCATGGCGCAGCGTCAGCAGTTCGCCTTTGCCGCCCAGCAGGACTTCCTGATGGGCAATGAGGCCGGGAAGCCGGACGCTGTGAATCCGCATGCCGTCGATTTCCGCCCCTCTCGCTCCTTTGATCAGCTCTTTTTCATCCGGACGCCCCTGCTTCTTCGACTGGCGCGTTGTCTGAATCAGCTCCGCCGTCTTGATTGCCGTTCCGGACGGCGCGTCCTTTTTTTGATCATGATGCAATTCAATGATCTCAATGTCCGGAAAATATTTCGCCGCCATTTGACTAAATTTCATCACCAGGACCGCGCCGATCGCAAAATTCGGCGCGATGATGCCGCCGAGCTTTTTCTCATCCATTTCTTTTTGGAAGCGTGCGACATCCTCATTCGTGAAACCGGATGTGCCGATGACCGGGCGGGCGCACGCGATAATCGATCGCCGCCTGTAAATGAGCTTTTCCTGCTTCCGGATGAGTAAAGTCAATCAATACATCCGGGCGGAGAGCGGAAAAAACAGGCTTCAATATCTGTATAAATCTGCGCATCGCCCGCCGCAAGCCCCAGAACATCGCTGATTCGTTCCCCGTTATGTTTGTTGTCCACGCACCCGACAAGCAAAAGGTGCGGTGTTTCAGAAATCATATGTATCGTTTCAGACCCCATTCGTCCTCTTGGTCCGGCAACAACTACTTTTATCGGTGCTTTTTCCATGTCATTTTTCCCCTTCATCAGTTATTCTTGTCCAGCGATCTTTATCCCGCGTTGCAAATTTATGCATCACCGTATCAAACGCTGTTTCCAAATCAATGTCCAAACTGTTTGCCATACAGATCACAACAAACAGTAAATCACCTAATTCTTCCTCAACGGTTTTCACTTTTTCCGTCGGTTTTTTCTTCTTTTCGCCGTAATAGTGATTGATTTTCCTGGCCAGTTCTCCGAGTTCTTCCGTCAAACGCGCCGTCAGGGCCAGCGGCGAAAAATAGCCTTCCTTGAACTGCCCGATATAATGATCGACTTCTTTTTGCAGCTCAACAACTGTTTTACTCATTTCATCACCCCATCAATCCTGCCTCTATCTTAACGAAAAAAACCATCGTTTGACAAATCTTTTTCCAGCGGACGAACAGGTAAGTCCCAAAGTCTCTTTATCTTCATTTCAGCTTTCTCGCCGATCGCTAAAACCAGGCACGGCATCTTATATGATATTTAAGAGACGGGGGCCTCATTATTTCGGGCGCTTTTTCAAAAATATTTGACTGCTTGTCATTGAACCTTATTCATACATCCCTTATTATTGTAGATACAAAGTTTTCGGGAAAGGTCGGATCAAGATTGCCATTATCTATCAAAACGAAAAATGTGCTTTTTATTTTACTTGGCGCGGCAATTTATGCCTTTGGGCTGGTTAATTAACATAAAAAACAAACTGGCAGAAGGCGGCGTCACCGGGATCACCCTGATTTTATATAATTTGTTCCATATTGATCCGTCGATCAGCAACATTGTGCTGAACATTCCGCTGTTTTTTGCCGGCTGGAAACTGTTTCGAAAAAATGAATTTATTTATACATTGATCGGCACGTGTGCACTATCTTTTTTTCTGTTTATTTTCCAGCATCTCATCACTTTTAGTTTTACACTTAAAAGTGATCTGCTCCTTGCCGCTTTATTTGCCGGCGTCTTTGTCGGTGGCGGACTCGGGATCATCTTCCGCTACGGCGGCACGACGGGCGGCTCCGACATTGTCGCCCGGATCACTCATAAGACGCAGGGCTGGGCAATGAGCAAAAAAACGATGTTTGTCATCGATGCCGCTGTGATTGTTCTCTCGCTCATTTACCTGGACTATCGGCAAATGATGTACACGCTCGTCGCTGTTTTTGTTGGCGCGCGCGAATGATCGACTTTATTCAAAAAGGAACCTACGCAGCCAAGGCGGCGATGATCTTTTCCACCAAAAATGACGAAATCGCCTCCCAAATCATCAAAGTGCTTGATAGAAGCGCCACGCTGATAAACGGAAAAGGCGGTTATTCCGGCAGCAGGCTCGATGTCCTGTACTGCGTCGTCAGCAAAAATGAAATTTTCCGGCTCAAAAACTTAATCCACGACATCGACCCGCACGCATTTGTAACAGTCAACGATGTTCACGAAGTCTTCGGCGAAGGGTTCACGCTCGATGAAAAAAAAACAGCCGATCCATTAATTCAAATCCTGTAATGGTGGTTAGATCATCTGTCCATGTTTTTGTTTCCTTGTGAATGTTTGCCGCAGCAGTTATGGTAAAATTGTCTTATAAACACAACCTTATGTAAAGGAGTGAAACAGTGAGTGAAGACATCAAGCGGGTCATGCAGGCGGTCAAAGAAATCGACGTCCATATGGCGCAAATGTTTGCCGCGTTAAACGGCAGCAGAATGGATCGTTTTGAGTCACGGATGGACAAGATTGAGTCCCGGATGGACAAGATCGAATGGCGCCTAGAAAATTTGGAGAAGAACATGAACACCAAGTTCCAAGAGTTGAGTGACAAAGTTGATCATGTTACAGATGCCATTGACGTTCTTCGGGAAAAGCTAGCCGAACAGCCTCGAGATTAAAGAAATCAGGCGTAAAACCGGTATTTAGCCCTTCTCAAGCCAGTTTTTCTCCCGGCGTTTTCAGGACTTTATCCACAATGTTTTTTGTCTTTCTGTACTAAGTACGCCGTCATTTCATTTAGTCCAATCGTCTTTATTTTCCTTTTCTTCCACCCTGTTAATAGCTCTGCAGCCCCGTCTGCCGATGACATTCGGGAACGGTTCGCCCGCTTCCCTGTCTATCCATCCGATTCGTCTACTTTACAGATGATCATGAACCATTTCATTAAGAGAAGCAGCATCTGCTGTAAAATTGGATGCTGCTATTTGAACGTCCACTTGCGAGATTTAAAATGAAGTTCACAATGTTTTCGGAGCTGAACGGATCCGCATATTCTTCTTGCGATTGTTTGATTTGTTTCAGCGCAGCCTCGTTATTTGCCAACAATTTATGCATTGTTGGTATCAGATCCTCCATCTTTTTACACGTGATCGCCAAATGGTATTTTTCGGCAAAACCCGGATTGCCCTCTTCCTGCCCCGGCAGCGCGCCCGTGATCACAATCGGTGTATGGCAGGACACCGCTTCCATCATCACGTTCGGACTGCTTCTTGTAAACACGATATCTGATGCAATAATTAAATCTTGAATGTTTTTTACAAATCCGTAAATTTCAACTTTATCGCGCCGTACTTTTGCCCGATTGTTTTTTTTAGATAATTTTTTAGTTTTTCATTGCGCCCGGCCACAACTTTAATATTAAACTTAAAAGTACTGATGAGCGTGTCGGCGATTTGGCTCATATTTCCCACGCCTTCCCCGCGCTCATGATTAAACAGTTCAACGGCCTTTCAAAATCATCATTATTTTCAGTCCGATCGACGATAAATCTTGAGCGGACGGGAAAACCCAATACTTTAATTTTTTGGCTTGATACGCCGAATTCAATACATTTTTCTTTGGCCTCAACAGTCGGACTAATGATGTAATCGGCCCTGTTATCGGCCCAAAAAGGCGTGATGCTGATTAAATCGGCTATAAGCGTAACAAACGGAATGTTAATATGATTCTTTTCAAGGATGTTGAGGACGGACCCGTTAAAATTGGGATGGACAGTCACAATTAAATCTGGTTTCAAATCATTTATCAAAGCCAAAAAATGATTTTTTATTTTCATTTCAATTAAACGATTAACAAATGAGGCTTTAAGCGCTGTAATATCCCAAATCATCTTCCACAAATATTCAGAGTGTCTGGTTATTGGGCCATACATTTTCCCTATTTTTGACAGAGACAATCCGCCTAAAAAGAATCCATCCACAACATGAACGTTAACATCGGAGGACAGCTCAAACTTTTCAAGCAAAGATTCCGTAATACTTTTGTGGCCGTGGCCAGTAAAATCAGAAGATATGATGAGTATATTTTTTATCACAGCAGTTATCCTTTCTCTTTCCCTAATACTAGACAGAGTAGACATACAGCTCTATTGTAAAATAGAATACAGTAAATAACAATTTTTTTATTAGATTAGAGTTCGTTAATCTTTGCAAATGATTTTCAGCTAACAGGCCCCCCTGGCAGCCGGTTTTACCGCTGGCAGCGCTGCCCCCAAAAGGTCGATCGGACTGCCGGTTAGAAACCGCCTGCCATCCGGACTTCCCTATGAAAGTCCGGATGGCTTCGATATCTTCTTCCGGCTCTGAATGCGGATCCAGCAAACCCGTTTATGGCAGCGGACGTCTGCCTCTGTCCCCACATTCATTTTACTCACAAGTGAGCGGGTGCATGACTTGTTTAATATTAACACTTTATTAAGGTGGTGAGTTTTCGAGAAATGGATGAACGTTAAACGCATAACGGCCGGCATCTTTTATCCCGCATTAACGTGAAAAAAAAAACACCACTGATTGAAGTTTCACCTTATTAATGAAATCAAAAATGTATTTTTTTATGCATCATTTGCTTCTCTATGATGTTATAATATAATAATGATCGTATCAAATACCTGAAGGGGTTTTGCCTTCTATGACATTTCGCGACATAAAAACGATATATGCCGTATTGGTTTATGTCAGTTTAGCCGCTTTTGATAATATTATTATCGGGTTATTTCCTCCGCTGTTTTCGGAAATAGCCAAAGATTTACATGTCGATATTTCAGCAATGGGGGTCGTCTCAGCCATCAATATATTGGCGACATCTGTTTCCGCTATCTTATGGGGCTATCTGTCGGGACGTTTTAATCGAAAAAAATTGATCATTTTCGGCACAATCATTTGGGTTGCCGCCGTTTATTTAACTTCAACGAGTACAAGTTACCTGGGAATTATTCTTTCAAATTTTAACCGGTGTCGGGCTTGGCTGTATCGCTTCGATTGGTTTCAGCGCCTTAACCGATTTTGTACCTTACAACTACAGGGGAATGGTCTTAAGCTTTTGGGGAATGTCCCAAGGACTGGGCGGGATCATCGGCGCACTACTGGCTTCCCTTATTTCGACGGAAACAAACTGGCGGATGCCTTTCGAAACATTAAGTATTGTCGGACTGGTTCTGATTATTTTTTACTTTTTTGTTGAGGAACCTCGTAAAGGAAGGATGGAACCGGAGCTTCAGGCGCTGATGAACAACGGGAAAAATTACAACTATCGTATAAAAATCAATCAGCTTTTCGATATCATCTCAAAAAAAAGCAATCTGCTCTTGTTTTTTCAAGGATTTTTCATGAATATTGCTACCGGCAGTTTAATCTGGCTGCCGACTCTGTATATATCAAAAATCCAGGCGCTCGGCTATTCTTCAAAGATCGCCATCATCGCGGCCGCTTTCCTTTTTGGCATTTTTCAACTAGGCGGGATCACCTCCTCCTTTTTCGGTTATTTAGGAGATGTTTTGCAGCGGAAAACATATAAAGGACGTTCGCTGATGACAGCATTTTTTTCGTTTTGGCTACTATGCCGCTGTATATTTTGCTGTTTATTTTTCCAATGAACCACTTATCGTTTCCGCATACAACGAATTCGATCGCTATTTTTTTCCATTTAGTAGGACAAATATTCACCAATCCTTGGATTATGGCATTGTTTATCATTTCTTTTTTGGCATCGGCTGCCCAATCGGCAAATACGCCAAATTGGCTGGCCTTGATTACGGATGTCAATCTTCCTGAACACAGAGGAGCGGTGTTTAGTATCGCCAATTTTTCCAATAGTTTAGGAAGAACGGTGGGGAATTTAGGAATTGGGGCGCTGTTGACGATGGTGTCATTAATGGCACACCATCCAAATGATTACGTCTTCACCCTGATCATTTTGCAGCTGTCGTTAATTCCTTCCGCGTTATGTTATGTCATAATGGCCAAGCACAATGTCACAGATATTTCGTATGTAAAGGAAACATTGGACAAACGGGGAAAGATCGTCTAAGACTGTACGGAAACAGCCATTTGCTGCTGTTCTCCCTGAGGCACAGTCATCACTTTTACCCACAGATCCGTTAATGGGTTTTTTGATGTTAAGCGGCCGGCCGCAAATGGCTGGCCGCTAACACAAAAAGTCCGTTTTCTCTTGAAAAACGAAAGATTAAAAAAAAAACCCCCACGTCAGTGAGGGAGATTGTATGAAAAGGATGAAAGAACCTAAAGGCAACTTTTAGGTTCTTGTTTATTTTATCATCTTGTTCGACTTGTTTTTTATTGTTTAAGTGTCAAATTTTTGACTTTTTGTCTTTTTTAATGTGATCATTTCTTATAAAGCGAGAGCGCCCGTTCAGGCGCTCTCTTCCCACTCCATTTACAAAACAAAACATCGTATCGTGTATACTTTTCAGAACACTATTACAATACAATAAATCGACACTTTTGTAAACCCTTACACAAAAGAAAACTTGTGAATAAAGTGAAACTTCAATCAGTGGGGGGTCTCTTCCATTTCCCACTGATTGTTAGCTCTAGCCCACAGGATGCGGGTCACACAGACGTTGCCTCAGGCCTCCTAATTAAAAATCGTTCAGGTGCCGGCCCAAAGGCCCATTCATCCGCACTTAAACAGATAACCAATTTGCCTTCAAATCTTCTTTCTAAGGATTTTTGTCTATTTCATTTTCCAGGATGTTTGCATTTACTATAATAAATAATGGATGAGGTGATTTAATGATTAAACCATGCAAACCCATTTATTGCGATCCCGAATATATCGTTCATGATACCTATATTCCTCGATACGTTCCATACATTCATCCTATTATCCATGTCAACAGAAAAAACATCGTCAATGTTCCTCAACACATCTATCAATCTCAAACAAGAGAGATGTCGTCGTCGACCCGGGCTGTCCCGGAAAATGTCAGAAAAAAGGCTGGTGACAGACCCAATGCTTCTCCAAAAAGAGAAGCATTGGTTTTTTTTTTTTTTTAGGCTAACCGGATCGTTTCGATCAACCTGGCCTAATCGAACATGTCCTCGAACATATCGAGTATCGACTTCTTTTTCTTTTTTCTTGTCTGACCATAAGGCGTCCGTCCGCCGTCATCATGCCGGCGTCCTTTGTCATAGCGGTTATCCCCATCACTTCCGTCATCGTCATCATGCTCGCCGTACCACTGATTGAACGGTTTCCTCACTTTCCGAACTTCCCCGATAATTTTATCCAATTCTCCTCTGTCCAGCCAAATGCCCTTGCAATTCGGACAGATATCAATGAGCACACCGTCCCTGTCAATCTCCTTCAAACGTTCATTCTCACAAACCGGACAATTCAAGTCATCACTTCCTTTATATTTTTTTTTTTTATATCTAGTATTATTATAGCATTTTAATAGGATTTTATGAGCAAATGGGGTGGTTGAACAGCAAGAATTGGTTTATAATGGGTTTACTAAAATGTCGACAAGGAGCTGCTACTTTGCCAATAAAAATTCCAAAACTTCTTCCCGCTAGAGAAGTGCTAGAAAACGAGAATATATTTGTGATGGATGAAGACCGTGCGACAAGTCAGGATATCCGCCCGCTGAATATCCTGATCCTCAACCTGATGCCTGAAAAGCAGAAAGTTGAAGCACAGCTGCTGAGGTTACTGGGGAACACACCGATTCAAGTCAATGTTTCTTTCTTGAGAACCATGACACATGAGTCCAAACATACGAGTCATCTTCACCTTGATCAATTCTATACAAGCTTTAATGAAACAAAACACAAAAAAAATATGACGGTATGATCATTACCGGAGCGCCGGTTGAGCGCCTGCCATTTGAAGACGTTGATTATTGGCATGAATTGACGGAAATTATGGAATGGACAAAGCATTCCGTCACATCAACGTTGATATTTGCTGGGGCGCACAAGCTGCCCTCTACTATCACTTCGGTATTGGTAAATATCAGCTGCCGCGAAAATGTTCGGGCATTTTCACTCATCATGTGGTTGATCGGTCTGAAAAGTTGCTGCGCGGTTTTGACGATCGCTTTTTGGCCCCCCATTCCCGCCATACGGACATCGATCTTGAAGAACTCGCACGCCATCCCGAAGTCAAATTGCTGGCTTCGTCCGAAGAGGCCGGACCTTTTATTCTATGCGCCAATCACGGCAGGCAGATTATGGTCACCGGGCATTTCGAATACGATACGGAGACACTGGCAATCGAATATGCAAGGGATAGTAAAAAGGGGATGAATCCGGATATGCCGGTCCATTATTTCCCGAATGATGATCCTCAGCAAAAACCGTTGAACTGCTGGCGGGCACACGCTCATTTATTATACTCCCAACTGGTTGAATTATTACGTTTATCAAGAGACGCCTTATCAGTGGGATTGAATCCGGAGAAAAAAGCGGAAATTGAAAAAAAAAAAAAAAAAAAAACGGATAGATCGGCGTTTTTTTTTCCTACTAATCCTATGTTTTTAATAATCGTGCCATGCATTTTTTTCAAAAAGAAAGCAATACAACAAACCGTTGGCCAAAATAACCAATTTTTGCCCAACGGTTTGTTGCTGTTTTTCTCTGCCCCAGTCAGACGACCTTAAAAGCACCGACCATTTCTTGAAGGTTATCGGACGAATATTTGAGGTTGTCCGTGATTTGTTTTAAGCGTATCGTTTCATTCGATACATTTTCAAGCAAACTGATCGATTCTTCGCTGCTGGTCGCCCCCTTTGCTGTTCTTTGGTTGATTTCATCGGCAGATTGATTGATGCTGATCACCATTTGATCGACATCCTTGCTCTCCTTATTTGTAATTTCAAGCAGCGTTTCCATCTTTTCTGTGATGTCCTTAATATTGTCGATGATATACTTAAAAGAACCGATCGTGTTTTTAACCCCGCCGTGGAATCCTGAACTTTGGAATCAATAACCGTAATATCTTGAAATGTATGGTTCGTTTCCCTTTGAATGTTGGCGACAAGATCGCCCACGGATTTCGTCGCCTCTTTCGTTTCGATCGCCAGCTTCGATATTTCTGCCGCGACAACGCCAAATCCTTTTCCCGCTTCCCCGGCCCGCGCCGCTTCTATTGTAGCGTTCAGCGCCAAAAGCTGCGTCTGCTCGCTGATAGCGCCGATCGTTGTGACCGCTTTTGTAATCGAACGGGAATGTTTTTGCAATAGCTGCATTCTGTCCAATGTGTTCTTCATCGTTTTTTTTTTTTCCAAATCATTTATAGATGTCAGGACATTCGCCGAAAAAGTGTTCGCTTGTGCGGCATGTTCGCTTGTATCCAGAACTTTGTCCGTTACCTGATGGATAAGGGCACCCATTTCCTGAATGGAAGCGGAAATATTATTGAAGCGGGCCTTGGCATTCTGAAAGACATCATTCTGCTTTTGTGAGAGATCCACCAACCCGCTCACGGTCTTCGCCACCGTCTTCATACTCGCTTCGATGCTGTTTGTCAGACCGGAAACCGCCCTCACCGATCCTTTTGAAGTCTTCGTGGAGGTGTCTACTCTTTTAATCATCGTCATTTGATTATTAATAAATTTATTAAACCATCTTGAGAGTTCGCCGATTTCGTCATAGGAGAGCTTATCCACCCGCCGCGTCAAATCGCCTTCTCCTTCTGCCAGCAAATGAAGAATATCCACGGTTCGATTGAGCGGCTTGACAATTAATCTTTTGGAGACAAAATAACTGATAATGGTGAGAATCAGCCAAGTGGCTGCCGAACTGCCCCAGCCGATATCGGGTTTATAAGAATAGACGAAAGCATTTATAAGAATCGCCGCCGCGGCCGTCATCGACATGATCAGCGGAATTCGCAAATTGATGCTCTTAAAATTATAGATCTCCGCAATATCGCCTTCGCACATCATCCCCCATGTTTCATTGCTGTGCGGAGGGTGGATCAGGTCGCCTTTTCCGCCGACCATGATATGTCTGTAATCGGGATAACCCGGCCAGCAATCCAGGTTGCTGCCGTTCTCCATCGTCTGGCTCACGCCTTGATGCAGTTCACCCGTCTTAGGATCGGTAAATCTTATCTCAAATTCGGTATGTTTCTTTATCTTCACGATGC
Organism: Terrilactibacillus sp. S3-3; assembly: GCA_030437565.1. Lineage (GTDB taxonomy): Bacteria > Bacillota > Bacilli > Bacillales > Sporolactobacillaceae > S3-3. The sequence goes on along the minus strand of CP129291.1, from coordinate 1,753,439 downwards.
CCCATTTTTTCGTTCTGACACCGTCTTTCAGATTCTCTCCCATCGTAAATGTATTGTCTTCAAACCGGCTTCGGGAAATCGCCGTACCGGGAAGGATATTTCGATCGGTTTTCACCATGAAAAGATAGTTGTCTCCGGAGTCTTTATAGACATGCGTATCTTCATCCTGAATGACATTGCTCATATCATCATTGAGCACCCGCCCTAAAAAAACTCTTCTATCCCCGTTGTCATTTATGTATGGAATCGAAAACATCAGCGTGACTTCATCGGCAAATTTTTTGCGGGATAAATCAATATCAAGTGTCTGCGGATCTCATACGGGCCATACATGAACTTTTCGTTGTTCAGGCTTTTTTGGTAATTAGGCAAATGGCTCATATCCAGCCCGGTATGCTGACTGCAAGTCGATTTCAGCACGTTTCCTTTATCACTTAATATCAAAAATTCGCAAAAATCATCATACTCTTTTAACCGGCTATCCAGTTCTTTCGGCAGCAGACGATGATTCTCGTCAATGCTTTTAATCATGCCGCATGTATTTTCCAGCTGTATCCATTTATCCCTGAACCAATTATCTAACGCCTTCTTTCTCCCTTTTGATATGCCTTCAAACACTTGCTCAGATTGCGCTTTTAATTTTCTGTTTAGCGCATGCATGACCGTTAATTTAATCATGATTTTCCCCCCCAATACTAGTTACAGAGAACCTTGGCGCAGTCCATTCCTCACCGGCATTCACAATAAAAGAATGCTTTACAATAATTATATAATTACACAAATTTTTTTAAAAGACTTTCAATTAAAATTTTTGGTGGTTTCGCCACTTTTGGGCTCTTTTGCACCAGGACTAAAACACTGTCAAAACCCCCGTACCAAAATAGTGCGGGGGTCATCCTATCTAAGGACAGGCCATAAAAAGTGAAGTGAAAAGACAAGTGAGCTTATTTTTTGATCACTTCGACATATGACGTGTTGGCGGTCATATACAAGCCGCTTTTCAACTTGTACATTTTTGATCCATTAACCGTAAGCGTCTGAACAACGGTAAAGACATCGCCTTTATGAACGGTTCCCGCTTTAGCATTCCAGTCCGGTTTATTATAATAATACAGAGACTGTGCCTTTACTCGTATGAGAAAAATACTACTTGATTTGGATTTTTGTGTTAATTTGAACGCTTTGACCAGCCCGTTCACATGGCCGCGGGCAATTTTTTCAATAAACGTTGGATCTTTTAATTTTTTGGCATCTTCAGCCGTATCGATAAAACCATTCTCTGTTAAGAGCGCCGGCATTTTTGATTCACGCAATAATGCAGATCATTTGTCTTTTTACCGCGATCTTTGAAGGCTGTTGCTTTGACAACTTCAGAATGAATGATATTCCGATAGGCCGCACTCGGCTCGCCCGCACCCGGATAAATATAGTCTTCATAACCCGTGCCGCCGCCGGCATTGATATGAATGCTTAAATAAAAATCGGCGTTCCAGGCATTTGCCGCATTTGTCCGCTCAGTCAATGTCGGATATTTGTCTGTCGTCCGGCTCATTTTAATAGAATGTCCCGTGTACTCATCGTTTAAAATGTCCCGTATTTTCAAAGCGATCTGCAGGGTAAGATTTTTTTCTAATAAACCATTGCCTACAGCTCCGGTATCACTGCCGCCATGACCCGGATCTAAGTAAATTTTTGTAGCCAATGTCACCATCTCCGTCAATTTATAGCTTGTTCAAAATGCGCGATCGGCATCGAAATATAAACTTGAAGCCTGATTCAGCAGATGACGGCTGCAAAGCATCTGCTTAATACTAGTCTATTAAAAAAAGATCGAACCGCTTGTGCCTTTGCCGGAATGAACAAAATATATGCGGATAGCCCTCTTTTTTTGGAGGAAAAACAGATATGATAAAGTGGAATCTATTAACCTCTGAATGAAAGCTGGGGATCGGCCTTCAGCTGATCGCTTCTCTGGAAAAGTGACGAAAATGTGACGATATCTGTCTAACAAACGCGGAATTTTTATTTGTTCAGGATTGTTTCTATTCTGCTTCAGTTAAAAAGAGATATAATGATAGGGGTAATTTTTCATAGACGAGGAGTGGTTATGATCAAAAAGTTATATTATGCCGCACTGACATATATGATATTGGGACTTATTGCCGGCGTCTATTACCTGGAAATCACGAAAATGACCGGATTCACCGGAAATACGATGCCGTCAGTTCTGCACACGCACTTGCTGACTCTCGGCATGTTTTTCTTTCTGATTGTCATCTTGCTTGAAAAAGCATTCACTTTATCCAAAAGCAAGTTTATGGCATTTTTTTGGGTATACAACATTGGCGTAGCTTGGACGATCGGCATGATGGTTGTCCATGGAACGATGACCGTCATGAAAATGACCGTCGGCGATGCCGTTTCCGGTATTGCTGGAATGGGACATATTATCCTTGCTGTCGGCCTCATCCTGTTTTTTATTTGTTTAAAGGAACGCTTATTCGGTTCAGAAGAAAAATAAAGGACGTCTGACCCCGCGCTTCACTTATTGATGCCGAAGTTATTTGATCGCTGCCGGTGAGTACGATTCATTCTTTGGGAAAGCAGCGATTTTCGAGACTGACGAGTCTTAGAAAGTGCTAAATCGAAAAGGCCGGTGACAACTCTTGTCACCGGCCTTTAAATCTATAAAGTTTATCCTGTTTCTGCTCCGTCAATGGTTCAGCCCGCTTTTACTTTATTCGCCGTCCAATTCGTCAAGATCGGTTTCACGGCCGCGAGCCGGCACAAACGATCGTTTTTCCTCAATCTATCGCTGGCGATCGCTTTCTGCTCCGCCATTTGCGCAAAGTATTCCTGAACATTCAGCAGCTCTTTCCCGCGCCGATCCAATTTCCGATAATTTCCATTAGAATCCATGACTCGTGTTTTGACGTTGTCGGCCATCATGGTTTCGAACAGTTCAATAATCGTCGCTTTGATTTTTTCATCCTCGACAGGAAACATTAATTCCACCCGTCTGTTCAAATTTCGCGGCATCATATCGGCGCTGGCCAAGAAGACTTTATTTTCTCCTCCGGCAGCAAAATGATAGATACGGCTATGTTCCAAATAGCGGCCGACAATCGAATGGACGGTGATGTTGTCGCTCACACCCGGAATACCCGGCCGCAGGCAGCAGATACCGCGGACAAGCAGGTCGATTTTAACGCCTTCTGCCGAAGCCCGGTACAGCGCTTTAATCATGCCGTCATCGGACAACGCATTCATTTTCGCATGAATGAAAGCCGGTTTTCCAGCACGCGCATTTGATTTCCTCATCAATCAGCTCCAACAGCGTGCCTCGCAGCCAAAGCGGAGCAATAACGAGTTTATGAAAATATGGCGGTTCCGAATACCCGGACAACATATTGAATATATTGGATGCATCGACACCCATTTTAGCATTGCTGGTCAAAAGTCCCATGTCCGTATAGAATCGGGCGGTGATGTCATTGTAATTGCCCGTTCCAAAATGCATGTACCGTTTGATACCCGCTTGTTCCCGCCGCACGACGAGCGTCATTTTGCAATGGGTCTTCAGTCCGACCAAGCCGTAGATGACATGACAGCCCGTTTTTTCCAGCTTTTGCGCCCAGTTAATGTTGTTCTCCTCATCAAATCGCGCTTTTAGTTCGACTAATACCGTCACTTGCTTGCCGTTCTCGGCGGCCTGTTCCAAATAGCGGATAATCGGCGAGTGGCCGGATACCCGGTAAAGCGTCATTTTAATCGCCAACACATTGGCATCGGACGACGCTTGCCGGTGAATTCGATCACCGGATCAAACGAATCATACGGATGATGAAGAAAAATATCTTTCCTGCTGATCATGTCAAATATGGAGTGATCGATCAGTTCGAAATGCGTGTACGGGCGATGCGGGACATCACGCAAATCCGCCATATCATCCAGCTCGCCGACCAGTTCCGACAAAAAGGTCAAATCGATCGGCCCGTTCAGGCTATAAACGTTTTCCGGACTGACTTCCAGCCTTTTGATCAGCTTCTTGACCAGTCGATCGCTGATGCCTGCTTCAACGTCCAGATGAATCGCGTTTCCTCTTTCACGCAGCCGCAACTGCTTTTTAATTTCTTTCATCAAATCGACGCTTTCTTCTTCATCGACTTCCAGATCCATATCGCGAATCACACGGTAGCAGGCCGATTCTTCAATGACGTAGCCGACAAATAACTTTTTCAGATGTCTGCGGATGATGTCTTCCAGCAAAATAAAACTTTGTCCCTGCTCATCCGGCAATTTAACGACTCGCGGCAAAACGGTCGGCACTTGAATGGTCGCGAACTCCCGCTTTTTGGCACCGTGATCGTCTTTATGAATCAATGTTGCGATGTTAATGCTTTTATTCAAAATAAGCGGGAACGGCCGTGACGAATCGACCGCCAGCGGTGTCAAGACAGGATATATTTCGCTGTTAAAATAATGATCGATGAAATCGAGTTGTTTCGGAGTCAGATCACCGACTTGCAGTAAAAAGATATGCTTTTCCCGCATCAGCTTGCTGAGCATCCGATTATAAGTCGTATACTGCTGATGAATCATCCGATGGGCGGACTCGCTGATCAGTTCCAATTGCTGCTCCGGTTTCAATCCGGCCGCATCCGGTTTGACATAATCGACATTAACCATATCCATTAAGGAAGCGACCCGAACCATAAAAAAAAATCATCAAGATTGCTCGCCGTAATCGACAAAAATTTAAGCCGTTCCAATAAAGGATTTTCCTTGTCGCGCGCTTCTTCAAGGACGTTCATTGAACGAGAGCCAGCTCAATTCGCGATTGATAAAATAGTCAGGATTATCAAAGTTATTATTCAGCATCTACCCATCCCTACCCTTTCAATACCGGCTTAAGTCCGTAAACTTCTTCAAAATAAGCCGCTTTGTCTTCAAACGTCCATTTTTCCAGCGATAAGTCATCATCGGAATGCGCCGTAATCATAACATGGTCCTGTTTGAGGGAAACATTAATTTTTTTTTTCCACCTTTTGCTGATGACTGTCATCCAAAGCGTCCGCAATCCGCAAAAGGGCGGCAAGTTTTGCGACAACCAGCCGGCTGACGGCGGGCAGCTGATTGAAATGCCCCCAGTCTTTGGATGGTACTTCACTGCTATGATACCTGGCGACATTGGCGACAATATCGCGTTCCTCATCCGAAATACCGATGATTTCAGATGATTGGATTATATAATAAGAATGAATATAGTGCGCATTCATATCAATATAGCTGCCCGTATCTTGCAGATCGCCGCCAGATGCAGGAGCAGCCGTTCCCTTTTTTTCAAACCATGGAGCGGTTTTAACCGATCAAAGAGATGCAGTGCATATTTTTTTCGACAACTCGAATATGTTCCTCATCACTGTTGTAACGGGCAGCAATGTTGCGCGCCGACACGATAATATCATCAATGAACGAATGAGCGATAAAAAAAACTCTATGCTTATCCATTTCATCATGTATCAGTATCCCGTCGGCCAAATCTGCTTCCGAGAGCAAAATACTCTTAGCATCTGTCAACTCCAATAATTTTTTTTTAAATCATCGCCGACGGCAAAAGCTGCGAAACTGCATCGGAGGAAGCGTGATATTTTTTGGCCAGCACTTGCTCTGGCATGTCCAGAATGTGCTGATAAAGGTCATCGAAATGCTCTCTAGTAATAAAAAAATCACTGCTTGATTTCATAAAGGCGCGCTTGAACACGAGCAAATCCGTTCCTACTAAAACAAAATGCTTATAGACGACATCCTTGGGCGCGAATTTATGGTAGCTGTCAATTTTGCTTAAGATATAGTCCTCCATAATATCGGCGAAATTATCCATATGTTCTTCTAAATCGCCCAGCAGCTCGCGAACGCGCAGCGGACCCAGTTTAATATTGCGTGAAAAAATAAACTGCCCGTCATTATACACTGTCAGCTGGATGCTCCCCGAGCCGATATCAATCAGCATCGTTCCCTCTTTGATCAGTTGGCTGAATCCTTCCGTTTTATAAGCAACCGCCTGATTATGCAGATAGCGTTCTTCGGCATTGGACAGCCATTCCAGGCGCAGGCCGGTTTTTATCTTGATCTGTTCCTTTACATAGTCCGCATTATTCGCCTCCAAAACCGAACTGGCTGCCACGGCGCGGTAATTCTGAACACCGTCTTCTTTCATAATTTGCACAAATCCCGCCAGCGCCTCGCAAGTATGTTCAACGGTTTTGAAACCAATCATTTGCTGATTGTAAATATCCGTTCCGATTGAAACATCGGCCTTCACACTTTCAACAGTGGTCAGGGTTGCCATGTCGGCAATCTTAAGCGTGACATTTTGCGATCCGACCGTGATCGACGCAAAGAGCCTGTGTTTTCCCATCCCTTTCACCCCATTCGTTCAATGTTTTTACATCGCACGTTCTATTATCTAGATGAAACAACTTAACAATCGGAAAGTAATTGAAAGATGGCTTTTCATAAAAAGTCATTCACTTTGGTTTCGGTTCATTCATTCTTTTCCTCAACTTTTCAATAAAAGTTAAAATGGCGGCTCAATGCCTTTTATATATTCTTCCATATCCTCCCGACTTTACTCTTGGCGGCGAATGACTCGTTGGTGAAAACGAAGGAGAGGTTTTCGGCTTGATTCGGTGATAGCCATTATAAGAAGAATGACTTTTATAGATCTTTCCTGTCGCCCGGCTCTGTGATGTTTTTTTTTTGCCGGCTATGCTGGCCGCTAGCCGCGGCCTGTTCTCCCCGCTTGATGACTTTTCCGAGGCCCTCTTTAACAAAAGGCGGCGTGACTTTTCTTTCTTTTTTGGTCGGCGTGCGGTACGTCTGATCCGCCGGATAAGCCTCCCGCTCATTGTATCCGCGGTAATGGCCCTGCCCGTTCGATAAAGAGAAAAACTGATCCAGCAGGCTTGCCAGCAGATAACCTTTGAGGAATTCCTCGCCGTAATTTTTTTCTACAAACGCTTTGTTGCTCGCTTCAATCAGTGTATCCGACGGATTTTTTTGATCTTTTTCAAGCTGATACAGGCAATCTGAATAGACGAGAAACATCTTGTCGTTATCTTCTTTTGACTCTTGTTCAGGTTTCTTTTCTTCGCTGATTTTCCTCGCGACGCTCTGTACCGTCTCATTTTTGGCCCGATAGATCATCGACTCTTCCGAACCATGTTTTGAAACAGACTCCAGCGGATAAAGATCCTGAACCGATTGATCGTTCCCGCATCCGGACAGTAGCGCGACCGACAGGCAGAAGAGCAGGATGGTGAATATGAACGGCTTCATTCTTTTTGCCACGATAGTTCCCCCTTAGCTTCCCTGTATCGTCCTCACGTCTGCCGGCAAGACGCTTTCGCCTTCGTACAGCATCATTCGCCCATCCTGCCACTCGATACGCAGCAATTTGCGATCGTCGGATTGAAAGTTCCAGACGTACTGTTCATCTGACGACGAAAAAGGGGTATCACCGGTCGTTCGAACCGGGCCTGCCGACTGGTCTTCCATATGATACACCACCCCGTCCATTTCGAGGGTCGTTGGAATTTCATTTATGTCATCCAATCGGCCGTCTATTGGTTCATACAGTTCAAACGCCAGCCGCTCTCTTTTTGTCACTTTTAAGTATTTAATCAGGCTGCCGTCTTTTAATGTAAAAAGGACGGCATGCTGACGTGGAAATACCGTTTTTCCCGCAACCGTATAGCTCACAAAGGAAATTTCAACAATATCGCCGACTGTAAGGGTATACGGTGTTTTTTCTTCTAATGGGGGGGCCGGTTTTTTCATCAGATTGATGATTCTTTTAAACACCGACATCTCGATTCTCATCTCCGATCGCTTAATAACCTTAAAACTATGTATACTAAAAAACAAGCCGGCAGCCGCCAATTTTCCTAAGCGGAAGGTTCGGCGGGCCGGCAATAATCATGCAAAAATGGAAAAGCACAGCCGCTCATTTCAAAGAACAGACCATTATTTTCCGTGCTCTTTCATCATTCGGGCGAGCTCGTTCTCGACTTTTTTGTCTTTTCCGAGGTTCGCAAACTCTTCATCAAGAGACTTTTCTTTTTTGTAGACTTCGCCGCTTGCTTCCGCCTCTGCTTCCAGCTGGAGCGTTTTGTCTTCCATCCGTTTCAGTCCGGCCATCGCCGTATTGGCGTCAAAACCCGACATCTTTTCATTAATATTTTTTTGCGCTTTAGCGGCGTTGACCCGTGCCACGAGCGTTTCTCGTTTATCTTTTAGCGGAGACCTGTTTGCGCATGTCATCCAGTTTTTTGCGCAAATTTTCCGAAGCCGCTTTATTTTGTTCATAGCGCTCTTTGTATTCATTCATTTTTTGCTCGGCGTTTTGTTTGTCCTCAATCGCTCGCCGCGCTAAATCGAGATTTTCAGCTTCAACGGCTAAATGCGCCTGCTCCTCACGTTTCTTGACCAGCGCCGATTGTTCTGCATATAAGGCCTTGAATTTTTTCTCCAGTGCAATCTGGGCCGCTACACTTTTCTCCGCCTCTCTTACGTCTTCCTGCATATCCCGCAGATATTGATCGGTCATTTTAACCGGATCTTCCGCTTTTTTTTCAATTAAGGCATAGATGTTGGACAAAGCGACATCGCGCAGACGCTTAAAAAGTGACATGATTCATTCCCCCAAATGTCGATAGTCGATAAATGATTGTGATAAAAAAAGCTGTCTAAATATCCTGGGTGCCAAAGTCCGCATTTCTTTTCCTTTTGGCCGGCAGCCTATTGTACCAACAGATCTACCATGGTATACGTCTGCGGAAAGATTTAGTTTCATAAGCTGTCAATTTCGGGTTTTAAAATTCTTGCCTGCCGCAAAGACCATCATTTTTAACAAAGAACCCGTTTCCCGTTTCTTATTTAAAGATTCTGCTTGTCCCGGTTCTAAGAACGATTTGCCTGACTAAAATAAGGCTCAGGATTATATCTGTCAATCAGCATCAGCAGCTTTTCGCCCATCGCTGCTTGAGCAAGCAGGCAGCCGACGAGCGGACCCGTCGTCAAACCGGACGATCCTAGGCCGTTCGCCGTCCACAATTCAGGATGACCGGGCACCTGCCCGATGAACGGTGAAAAGTTCGACGTATACGGCCGTGTACCGACGCGGATTTCTCCAATCGCCGCATCTTTTAATCCAGGAGCAAATTGCAGCGCTTGTGTCAAAACTTCAGCCATACCGCTGACCGTCGGCCGTAAATCAAATCCTTCCCGCCTCTTTTCATGGGTCGCCCCAACCACCAGCCTTCCATTTTCAAACGGCACAATGTCATGGGCACCAGGAGGTAAAATAACCGGCCACTGACCCGTTGGTTCTTCCGGCAAAAACACATGGATCAACTGCCCTTTCTGCGGTTCGATGTCGGTTGTAAGGCCAATGGGCAGCAGTAAGTCTTTCGCCCAGGCGCCGGCGGCAAGCAAAATACGATCAGCTCTCATCATCTTGCTTTCCCCTTTGCAGATGACGCCGTCGATCTTTCCGCCCGCCGCATGAAGCACTGCCGTTCCTTTATGGACGCTGGCGCCGTTTTTGCGTGCACCCGCTTCCAATGCCTTTCGCAATGAGCGGCCGTCCACCCGCGCCCCGCCGGAAACATAGACGGCGCCGAAACCGTTCTGAACAAGCGGAAAGGCGGCTTTGGTTTGTTTTGGCGAAAGCAGCCTGATCTCTCCTATCTCCGGAGCATCGCCGCGCCGCTCGGCTGCTTTATCGGCCAATTAACGAGTACATCGCGCCTTTCGCGCAGGCAAAGCGCGCCGACTTGTTTAAACCCGGTGTCCGCCGGCCCGATAGCAGCCAGTTCGTGCGTTAGCCGCCGGTAATAGCGGGCACCTTGTTTCGCCAGTTCGTACCAAACCTTATTCCGCCTTTTCGACAGCCACGGACAAATAATGCCGGCGGCCGCGTCCGTCGCTTGCCCGCCTTCCGGTCGATCAATGACCGTGACGGCGCGCCCCGCCTTGGCCAGGGTATAAGCCGCGCTCATCCCGACAATACCGCCGCCGATAATGATGAATGTTTCCAACGTTGTCAACTCGCTTTTTTATAATCTCTTTCACACATTTTATCTTTTCAAAAATATCCATTATTTATCATAACATTGATCACAATTCCGGCGAATGATTTTTGTGTCGCTTTTTTGAAAAAAAAGCGAATCATGACTGATCATCTTTCTTATCGACCATCCCTCACCTTTTCTGCAAAAGAGAAAAGGATATATGCGAGCAGCTGCTGCCAGTCTCACGGACACCTTCCGAAGAAGGAGCGGACCCGAGAGACACATCCCCTTTTCAAACAAGCAACCCCAAGTATATTTTCCATCCGCCAGACCGATGATGATCCAAAATATTCATCGTTACCTGAGGAGGTCAGTGAATATGAAAGCAGTCACTTATCAAGGAATACAATCTGTCAGTTTCAAGGAAGTCGACGATCCCTGCATCCGTCATCCTGAAGACGTTATTGTGAAAATCACATCGACCGCCATCTGCGGATCGGATCTGCATCTTTATTTAGGTATTTTCCCGCTTCCTAAAGGCTATGTGATTGGTCATGAGCCGATGGGAATTGTCGAGGAAGTCGGAAAAGACGTCACGCGGGTGAAAAAAAAAGGCGACCGCGTCGTCATCCCCTTTACCGTTGCCTGCGGACACTGCCGTTACTGCGATCAGCATCTAGAAAGCCAATGCGACAACGCCAATCCGCATTATGACTCCGGCGGCTATTTCGGCTACTCCGAAAAACTCGGCAATTATCCAGGCGGCCAGGCTGAGTATTTGCGTGTCCCGTTCGGCAATTATACGCCGTTTCTCATTCCGGAGAACTGTGAATTAGAGGATGAGCAGCTGCTTTTTCTGTCGGATGTGCTGCCGACCGCCTATTGGAGCGTTGAAAACGGCGGCGTCAAAGAAGGTGATACGGTGATTGTGCTCGGCTGCGGCCCGATCGGGCTTATGGCCCAGAAATTTGCCTGGATGAAGGGGGCAAAGCGGGTGATCGCCGTCGACTATCTGGACTACAGGCTGAATCATGCCAAGAGAATCAATCAAACGGAAATATACGATTTTACAAAGGATCCGGATATGGGAGAAACGCTTAAAGAGGTGACAAAAGGCGGGGCCGATGTCGTGATCGACTGTGTCGGCATGGACGGGAAGAAATCGCCGCTTGAGTTCATCGAGCAAAAGCTGAAACTGCAGGGCGGCACACTGGGACCGCTGCTGCAAATCGCTACCAAAGCCGTTCGAAAATGCGGCACCGTGCAAATCACCGGCGTCTACGGCGGTCACTATAATATGTTCCCGCTCGGCCCGTTTTTTGCTAGAAACATTACGCTGAAAATGGGGCAGGCGCCGGCGCGCGGCTACATGCCCCAGCTTTATGAAAAAATCGAGAGCGAAGCCTTTGACCCGGCGGCAATTATTACTCATAAGCTGCCGCTTGAACAAGCGGCTCATGCTTACGATGTTTTTCTTAATAAAAAGGAAAACTGTATCAAGGTTGTGTTAAAACCTTAGTCTATCTGAAAGGTTAACCTGTTTTTTGGGGTTCCGCTATTTTACGTTTTGGAGGTTGGGGCCTAAAATTCCTGTTTCTTCCAGTTCGTTCTGTCCCCTCACTTCAACAACTTTTTCTTTAAACGGAAGGATCATCATTAAAATCGCGCTTTTTTGTCTCTTGATCAAACGGTAATGCCATGCCATCATGATTTTGCTTGCAACAAAGGGCTATTTTTCAAGCCATTTCTTCAGCTTTTCCAAATCCGTCTCAATCAAAGGCAGCAGGCTGCGGTTATAAAAAATAGAGGCCGGATGAAACAGCGGAAACACCCGATACTTCTTCTCTGTCCACCCGAATATTCTCCGTTTGTCGTCTATAAGCCGCCGAACCGGCTGCACAAACATTTGGCCATGGACGGCCGAGATCGTCTTCCCCGGTCCGATCAGCCGGTTGAGCCCGATGTTGCCGAGCGTGACCACCACCCGGGCGTCCACATGACCCAGTTCATAATCAAGCAGCGGCGCGTGGGCAATGACCTCTTTTTGTGTCGGCGGCCGGTTCGCTTTTTTCTTCACTACAGAACCGTCTTTCATTTTTTTCTCAATCCATTTAAACGGCCGGCTGCGCACGGCGCTCGTAATATAAACGTCCCCCCGCGACATGTCCAGTCGCTCGATAAAACGCATCAGCTGTTTGCCGGACCGGCCGCTGAACGGGATACCGGTTGCGATCTCGGTCTCACCCGGTGCTTCGCCGACAAGCATGAGCGCCGTCTTGATCGGGCCTTGTCCGTAAACAAACCCCTCGACCGGATAAGGAGCGATTCGCTCCCTTGCCTGCTTCAATAATTGCTTCGGCAGCATCCTGTCACCTCCTCTTTCAAGTTATCCATCCGCAGGCTGCTTTCTATCGCTTGAAAAATTTGATTGATGCCTCCATCAAAAGCCCCACTTTGATTGTACTCCGCCATCTATTTCGATACAATGATCCCATACATACGCGTGAGTTCCCCTTAATCATGGGAATTTTCGCTTGTTTTGAAGACGGCCATTCGTTACACGTTTGCCTGCGGGCGGAACAGATCTTAAGCGGCATGGCGGCCATTCCGCCCATGAATAAGCCCTCCTGCCCATAACCACTTTAAAAAGGTTCCTTCTGTTTGGCCGTTCCCTTTTCCGCCTGACATTTTTTGCTTTATTAAAGTTAGGTAAAGGCGAAAATACACCCCTTTTTATCTTCAAAAACTCCGATAAAAACGGTATGCTAGTAATAGTCTCTTTTTTTGCAAAACCTGTAGATCACATGTATTTTGATCAACAAAACGGCATGGAACCTACCCGGCCGCCTCCGCTCTATTTGTTGTGCGACAACCTGCGAACATCAACTAATACAACAGCATCGAGGTGCTTTTATTGAAGTCAATCAGAATTCTTTTTGTTGCTTCCATCCTAATCATTATTGCCGGTGGAGCGTTTTATTTCACCAAATTGATGTATTCACAAAAAGAGGCTTTGCATACACAAAAGGCTGTCGCCGCTTACAAAAAAAAAAAGATGGGCAGCCGGCATCAGCCAAGATCGTATTGGATAAAAAAAGCTCCTATCCGACTGTTTTTATCCATGGGTGGAACGGCAGCGAGCGTTCTTTCAAAACGATGCTGGACCGCCTTTCCCGCCGCTATGACGGCCCGAAAAAAAAGCGATGATCATCCATGTCCGAAATAATGGAACGCTCGCCGTCACCGGGAGCCTTTCCAATAAACGAATACCGCTCATTCAAGTTATTTTCGACAATAATCAAGCAACGATGGAAACACAGGCGAACTGGCTTAAAACTGTATTTCGCGATCTGAGGTCACGGGAAGGCGTCAATAAAATGGACGTTGTTTCGCACTCGATGGGCGGAAAATCATTCACATATTGTTTAGAAACGACAGGCAATCCGTCCGAATATCCTGTCACAAATAAATACATTGCCATCGCCGCACCGTTTGACTGGGTTGACGGGCCGCAAAATGAAGACGCCTTTACACTCGCTCAGCTCGAGAAGCAAAGTGTTCTTTATCAAATGAGGAGCCGTCTTCCACACGGGTTAAAAGTGCTCGCTGTCGCCGGGGTGATAAACAACGATGATGAAGGAGACGGGCAAGTACCGCTCAGCAGCGCCTTTTTTGGCCGTTATATTTTTGCCGGACATCCTTATCAAGAGAAGATCGTGCGGGGAAAAAATGCCCGGCACAGCCGGCTTCACGAAAATCCTGAAGTTGACAAGCTGATTGCACAGTACTTGTGGGGAATAAAAGAATGAACTTTTAATATTGAAGAATGAAGGGGAAGTGAGAGATGTTCAAGCTTCGTCACGTAAGATATAAAGACATCTTGGCGATCGATCAATTGGATATTTGTTCAGGGGGCGTGACCTGTATCATTGGCAAGAGCGGGAGTGGAAAAAAACACTGCTGAAACTCTTAAATCACCTCATTAGCTGCGATGCCGGTGAAATAGAGGCTTTTCACAAGCCCATTTCCGAATGGGATCCGATTGTCCTTAGACGAAAAGTCGTCATGCTTTCGCAAACCCCGGCGATGTTCACCGGCACAGTAAAAGATAACCTGCTGATCGGGCGCAAATTCTCAGAGAAGCCGCCGCTCTCCGACATTCAACTGGCGGACGCGTTAAAACGCGTGCATCTTGATATCGATCTGGATGCCGATAGCAGCAGTACGCTGTCCGGCGGCGAACAGCAGCGGGTCGCGCTTGCCCGCGTTCTGCTATTGAAGCCGGAAGTCCTTTTGCTGGATGAGCCTTCCTCTGCTTTAGATGAAAACACAACACAATTCGTTATGCGGGAGATTGTTCAATATGTGATCTCCGAGCAAAAAACATTGATCATGGTGACCCATTCCATGTCGGTTGTTCAGGATTTCGCAAATCACATTATTGAAATAAATGACGGAAAAGTCGTCAAAGTGAGGGATTCGCATGTCCAATCATTTTAGCGGTGATCTGCAATTTTGGCAGCTGGCTTCAGCATATGTATTCATTCTGATCTTGCTGGCGACAGTTAGGCTCAAAGGAATAAAGAGAGAAAAGGAGATTTTGATTTCTTCTGTTCGCATGACCGTTCAGCTCATGCTTGTCGGCTATATTCTGGCGTATATCTTCGATCACAGCCATCCTGTATACACGGTATTGATTATCGGCGTGATGCTTGGGTTTCATTTTCAATATTTATCAACGGACCAAATGGCCTATGTTTCCGAAATTAAAAAAAATGATCGCTTTGTCAATGATCTGCGGCGTTTTAACAACGCTGATTTATTTCATCTTCGTGACACTCAGCGTTTCACCCTGGTACAATCCTAGATACGTCATTCCGATTTCGGGAATGATTATCGGCAATACAATGACAGGTGTCTCGCTCGGCGTCAATACGCTTTTGGATGGCATGACAACGAAAAAACAATTGATCGAATCCGCTCTGATGCTTGGCGCCACGCCTAAAGAGGCGGCCAGGCCGATCGTCAATCGGGCATTCGATGCCGCCATGCTGCCGACGATTAACTCTATGGTCGGCATGGGCATTGTTTTTTTTTTGCCCGGAATGATGACCGGCCAGATTATCGGCGGCTCTTCGCCGCTTTTAGCCATAAAATATCAGATTGCCGTCATGCTGGGGATTGTCGGCGGCGCATCGCTCACTGTTCTCCTTTTTGTCCAAATGGGCTATCGTACATTTTTTAACGATCGCGCTCAGCTGAACACACAGGCAGCCGGGAATGGCAAAAAGACGGATGTTTGAAGTCCTTTTTACCAGCTGTTTATAAGACTCGCGCGCCTGCAGTACGCCTCGCTTTTATTTTAGCTTGCAAAAACGCTGCCCGCAAAAAACAGGCAGCGTTTTTTTTAGAATTAAATCAACTTTTTAAAACTCCAGTCGCTCAATAACAATGGTTTGAGCCTTTTACAATTTTGCAAGGTTCTATTTTACCGATTCTTCGTCGCCGCCGGTTTTGTAAAAAACATCTTCCCAGAACACCAAGTATATAAGCCATGTCCGGTCTTCAAAATCATCCGATCTCGCACCGTCACGATCACGATGTCTTTGCATCTTTTTCAGGATGAATAAAAAAAAAAAGTGATATCAAGACACCGAAGATTCCAAGGGCAATGGAGACTGAAAAAAGATAGCGGGCCGGAGCCTTCATTAACACAATGCGTATAATGGCGGCCCGGCTGCTACGCCAACAAAACGCATGGAACTGTACAAAGAAGTAATCGTTCCCCGCTGCTCTTTTTCAATCCCTTCCGTTACCAATGCATCTAAGCTGGGCAGCGATAAACCGATTCCGATTCCGCCAATAGTGATCGCTATTAATAAAAGATAGATGCAGGTAAAAAAAAGAGGCAGAATAAACGATCCCCCCAAAAGAAAAAAACCGAGGCAGATGCAGCGTTTCATCGTTCTTTTCTTGTTTCCAATCTTTTTTCCCGGCTATGTAGGATGTCAAAGATAAAGCCCCCAATGGAATAGCCAAAATACAGCCTTTCCAGATACCATGAATATGATGACGATTCTCCAAAATCGTGGATAAATAAAAAAGAATACCAAATAGCACAAACATAATAATAATGGCACCCAAAATAAAAACGCTTACTAACCAGCGGCCGTTTTGCTTTAAAATATGTACTATCGATTGAACAAAAGGTCCAAGCGCAAAGCCTTTTGCTTCTGTTTGGGTGGTTTGACAAAAAATAAAATCAGAAGAATACTGGCAGCACATAGAACAGGAATAAACCAAAAAGGAAGAAACCAGGTCACAGCAGCGAGAGCTGATCCTAAAATCGGGCTCAATACTTTTCCAAATGTATTGGATGTTTCAATTAATCCCAGGCCGCTGCTCACTTGTTTTTCATCTTTAAACATATCGCCGACACATGGAATAACAACCGGCATCGCACCGGCCGAACCAATGCCTTGAATCGCTCGGCCAATGATGATCCAAACAAAAGGGCTTGACAGCTTCCAGGCTGCCCATCCTGTGATCAGCCCGCCGGCCCCGGCGATGATCAGACTTGGCACGATGATGATTTTTCGTCCCCATTTATCGGATAAGTAACCTGCAACCGGAATTAATAAAATCGCAAATATGGAATAGATGGTAATAATCATTGACACTTTAAAACCTGTAATATGTAATTCACTTTCAATTTCTGGCAGAACAGGAATTAACATCGAATTCCCTAATGTCATGACTAAGGGAACAGAAGAAAGTGCCCATAATCCCCCTTTTTCTTTTCGCTCCATGTTTAACCACCCGGTCCCAAGTATTTAACGATAATAAATGATCCTTCGTTATTTTCATCTTAAAAAAGTTAAATATACCTAAAAACTAAAAAAAGGTGGACACGAGCCCGCCGGAAAAAGCACTTAAATCACACAGTCTATTAGTACCAAATGCCCAGATAATATGTTATATTTTATAATATTAAGTCATCATTTGTTCCTGCCAAAGCCATAAAATATTGCCATGTACTATTTACATAAATAGCGACATTGCAGTTTTAATGAGGTCAAAAAGATGCAGTCAAATTTAACGCCGCTCAAACCTAATACCGGCACCCACTACAAATTTAATCGATTCTATATTAGTGTAAATATGAAGTTCTGGATCAGCCATGCTGGCTCAATATGCTGGATGATTTTCTCTATTTATCTATCATTCCCTTGGGTGGAAGATCTGGCTTCAACTGTTTCTCTTCCGCTCTCTCTCTTCATCATCGGAGGAATTGCCTATATTCCCGGCTATATGAATGCGTTTATGATCATCAGTTTATTGCTCGACAGACAGCCGCTGCTAAAAAAAAAATTTTCCGACAGATGAGGTCACATTGCTTATTGCGGCTTATAATGAAGAGGCTTCGATATTTAATACATTAAAATATGTGGCAGAGCAAGATTACAGGGGAAAAATCCACATCTTTGTTATTAACAATCATTCGACAGATCAGACGGATAGTGAAGTGAATAGAGCGAAAGAGGCGTTGAATTTAAACATTACCCTTTTTCACGAGCCTGAGCCTGGTAAATTTCATGCTCTGAATAAAGGCCTAAAATATGTGACGACTCCGTATGTCATTACATTGGATGCGGATACGATTCTGCACCCTTCTGCTGTTCACTATTTGGTATCCAGAATAAAAAGCAGCAGCCCTTCCAATGTCTGTGCTGTAGCCGGATCGATGCTTGTTAGAAACAGCCGTGAGACGATTTGGACGAGGCTGCAGGAATGGGACTATTTTTTAGGCATCGCTTCTATAAAAAGGCTGCAGGGATTATATCAAGGAACCCTTGTTGCGCAGGGTGCCTTTAGTCTATATAAAACGGAATGTGTCCGACAAGTCAAAGGATGGCCGGATGCCATAGGAGAAGACATTGTATTAACTTGGAGACTTTTGCAAAATAAATGGAAAGTGTATTTTGAACCGCTGGCCGTTGCGTTTACGGATGCTCCTGTTACGCTGAAACATCTGGCCAAACAGCGGTCGCGATGGGCCCGAGGGATGATAGAAGGTTTGAAGGAAATTAAGCCGTGGAATCAGCCGCAATTGTTTACAAAGTATTTAACAGGTATTAATTTGATGATGCCTTATTTAGATTTTGTTTATACTTTCTGTTGGATACCCGGTTTAATTTTAGCTTTTTTCGGTATTTACTGGATCGTAGGCCCGACGACATTATTTGTCTTGCCGTTAACATTTATGAGTTACGGTCTGCTTTATCTCTACCAAAAAAAAATGTATTTAAGCAGCTTCATCTCAGGGTAAGAAAAAAAAAGCTGGGATTTATTTTGTTCATTCTCTGTTATCAACTCGTGATGTCTCCGGTTTCGGTATGGGGATACGTACAAGAGTTCTTTAAATTAAAACGTGTGTGGGAATAAAATTCCCTCTTTAATGCCTAGGATATCGGCGGGAAGAGCGCCAGGGGATTGAATGTTTTGCCGCCAAGCTTGTTGAAAAAAGTATATAAAAAAGCCCGCTCCCCGGATTAAATGGGAGCGGGCTTTTTGCAGATTCTATCAGCGTTCATCGCTGTTGTTTTGAGCAACAAACATCAAAATAAAGCGGACGAGCTCCATCACCGAGACAAGCGCGGCGGCAACATACGTCAGCGCAGCAGCCGACAACACCTTTCTCGCCTGCTTTTGTTCACTTTTTTCGACAATATCAAGATTTACAATTTGTTTTAAGGCGCGGCCGGAAGCATCAAATTCGACTGGCAGCGTGACAATTTGGAAAAGCACGGCCGCCGCGAAAAAGATCACGCCCAAGAGCCCCAGCTGCATGATGTTCAAAAGCAGTCCGGCCAGAATCAAAATATAAGCAAAATTCGATCCCAAATTGGCAACCGGAACGAGCGCACTTCTCACGCGCATGAACGTATAATTATTAGCATCCTGAATGGCGTGTCCCACTTCGTGCGCGGCAACCGCCGTTCCGGAAATGGAATCGCTATGATAGATATCCGTTGACAAATTCACTGTTTTATCCCTTGGATCATAGTGATCGGAGAGCGTACCGGCTACTTCCCTGATCGAGACATCATAAAGTCCGTTCTCATCAAGGATTTTCCTAGCCACTTCGGCTCCCGTCATCCCTGTAGAGTTAGGTACTTCAGCATATTTTGAATAGGTTCTTTTTACTCTGGCTTGCGCCCACAGCGGTATGGCCATCAAGATCGCCAAATAAATGAGATATTGGAATATTCCCACTTGTGTTACCCTCCAACTTCTTATTAAGGTCAATTTTAGTCAAAGCCGTTCATTTTGTCAATGTCATCAAACCGGTTAACTGCTGCCTTTCTCCTTTCCCGTTGTCCTTTATATTTTTTTTCCAAGACACGTACGCTAAAGCTATCAGGATAGCGCCGCCGATAACGGTAATGGGCAAAATCAGTCCGTCTTCCACCGGATCGGCCGTTTGTTCAGAAAAAATGGCCGTGAGTTCTGTTTCGATGTCATTTAACCGTTTGAGACTGGCGGACTTGTCTTGCCGAACGAGCATTCTTTCATTCGAGAACGTCGTCACATCCTGGTTTACCTTCTGCAAAGCATCCGGATTCGCATCGATCACCAGCGCCGGATAAATGGTTTCGTAACTGCCCAGAAACTGATTCAGCTGCTGCTGAAAGTCGTCGGTCCAATCATTCTTTCCGGCCGCTTGTTTCATCGCGGTAATCGGCGTCATGGTTTGCGACTGCAAGCCTTTCCATAACGGGCTGTCGCCGGATTCGATCGCATCGACTGAAAGGCGCAGTTGAATCGCCGCTTTTCGTGCTTCACTATCATTTACGTGTGATTGCAAAAAATGTTTCAATTCCTGACTAATTGTATCGATCACTCTCTCGTTAACCTCAGGAACATGATACTTGCCGGCAGCCTGTTCCCATTTTTTATTAAACGTATCTAATATAGTATTCGCGGCATCGTCATGCTTCGTGTCAGCATATTCAAAAATCTGATCAGACAGATCGGAAAGCTGTTTCCATGTGTGTGCGGCTTTATCATCCGCTTTCGCAAAAGCGTGTAAAGGAACAGACAACCATACCATGCATATTAAAGCGGCAAGAATTCCTTTCATGCCTTGTCCCCCCTCCGTATATTGAGGAGTATATGAAGACAAGGACAAGAGTAGACCTGCCGCTAGTAGTCAAAAGAAAGCCGTTCGCGCTTGAAAACAATCATATAAATGAGGCCGATTGAGAGGAGAGTCAGCCAAAAAGTCAGATAACCGATAATCTGAAGATTTTCAGCAAGATAAGGATACCAAGGCGCGGTTTTATAGAGGTAATCAATGAAATCGTTATTCAGCGTCCATATCGCAGCAAAAATAAGGGAACGGCGCCTAAAGCGAAAATATTTCGCAAAGAAAACAGCCTCCAAAGCCATGCATCCATGAGAGGCGATCAGCATATATTCCGGAAAACGTAAAGGATAACCAAAATACCCGCTAACGGCATTCATCCCGACCGCCCAGATTCCATATTTGACAAGCGTTACCGCTGCAAGCGCTTCAAAAAGCGCGTAGACGCCTGTGAGCGATTATTCCGGCGAGCGCAATGCAAAAAAAAAGGCTGGCCATCGGGCTGTCCGGTACAAAAAGGCGCAGTACCGGCGGAGTCCTGGTGAGTTGAAAATTATACCAGTAAAATCCATAGACCGTTCCCAGTATATTGACAGCCAGCAGAAACCACTGAATCTCTCTCTGTTTAATTAAATAATAAATACCTGTCATGCTCTTTAACTCCTGATATCCGGCATCGATTTCTAGCCTTAATGAACGAACGGCCCATTCAGGTTTAAATGTGCTCATCACCTGAGAGCCGCCTCTTTCGCCTTCATTTATCTTGAACCCGCCACTTGATTAGGATGTCCTGTTTTTCAAAGCAATGAGCTGATCGGTTAGTTCGTAAAAACGCGCTTTGTCCCCAAGATCCAGAGCTTCATTAATCTGCTCATAAAGCTTTTCTTTAATATAGGCCGTCTCGGCTGTGCTGGCAACCGTCTCAGCCGCCTTACCGAACCGTTCGTGAATATTTCCCTTAATATGAGGATTGTCCTCCAAAACACTTAGATATTCCGGGCAGTAACGGGTGGATGATAAGTTCAATTGAACAAAAATGGGTTCTGCCTGGTTCAGTCGTAAATCATGAAAAGCTTTTTCCGGATCGTTTGTTTTCACGTTTCGTTTCACATATTCAAAAGCAGTTTCAGCCGTCCATCTTTCCGATATAACCATCGATCGTTCGCATTTGTCGATATTGTCTACAAAGCGCATTAACCCCAATAATCGCTCATCACCTAAAATGTAATTTAACAGCCAGACCGATTCCCTGCTTTTTAACAAGTGGCGATGCAGCAGCCACTTCAAGAACGTCCGTTTTTCACTTATCGAAACCATTTGCTCCATCTTATCATCCCCTCTCTTATCGTTCTAAATGCTTTATATAAGGATTCCCTTTTTATAGTTAATAATCCTGCTTGATTCGTTCAACAAATTCTAACAAATATTGATTTTCAGGACTTAAATCAAGCGCTCTTTGCAAGACGGTTAAGGCCTGATCTCTCTTTCCTAACTCCCAAAGAAATTCTCCGTATTCCTGCAAAAACTCAGGATTTTCCTGAAAGGCTGAAGAGCACAATTCATAGTTCGCTCCGCCAGCTCCACATTTTCCGTTTTATTATAAGCTGTGGCCAAAAACCAAGTCAGCATCGGATCAGCGAATAATTGATTGTCGAGCAATTGAATGATGTCTTCGTAGTTCTCCTGTTGAGACTGAATTTCCACTAATCGTGTCAATGCTTCTAAATTTTCCGGATCCTCTTCAAACCATGCTTGATAATAATGTGCCGCTTTCTTCCAGTCATGCAGTTTAGCCGCCAGTTTTCCTGCTTCCGAATACAGCCTTTCATTATATTGATCTTCAATCAGCCCTTCTTCGACTGTCTTTAATGCAGCGTTCAAATCCCCTTCATGCTCGTAAGCATGGGCCAAAACCGGATAAAGCGTGCTGTATCCCGGATCGAGCGCTTTTAATTCTTCAAGTGTTTGAATCGTCGTTTTAAATTTATGGAGTCTGGCGGCTGTTACTGCATAACCAAACAAACCGTCCAGCGTCTTTCCTTGCTTTAGCCCCTTTTGGTAATATAAAGAAGCTTGTTCAAATTCACCGCACAAGCTGAGTGCTTCCGCCAGTTTTAATGCGACATTTTCATGGGCAAGGACGCTCGCGTTCAGCACTTGTTTATAATATCGAACGGCTTCATGCGGTTCACCAATAGACAAGTAAAATTCACCGAGTGCAAAGAGAAGAACGGGTTCATGGGGAGCCATTTTCAGTGCGCCAAGCAGCTTATTCTCAGCCACTTCGTCGAGCCCCTGCAATTGATAGAGATCGGCAAGCAAGAGTTGCGCACTGAGGTAATTTTCATCAAGCGAATGGATCATTTGCAAATAATCAATAGCCTGATTTTCCTCGCCCTTGTCAATTAAGATTTCAGACATTTGCACGAGCAGATTGCTGTTATTAGGATGGCGTCTCAAAAGCGCGCCATAGACGGCTTGTGCTTCATCAATAAAACCGTACTCCTGATAGATCATTCCGGCCTTGTATCTCGTCCCGTCATCGGCTTTTTTTAAAACTTCCTTTAATAAATCCAATCCTTCCTCTGTTTGCCCGCTGTTCATCAAAGCGTTTGCGGTTTCCAAATCGTTCATTGTGACTTCTCTCCTCTTTGCTGGTAAGAAAAATGTCGAAGTTGATCTCTTCGGGGGCAAGCAAAGCCCTCCGATAGGTTATCCTTTTTTACCGAAGATTTTTCCCGGCCGGATCAGGTTTTCCGGAAAAAGCGGTTTAGGCAGGCCCGCTCTTGTTAACCACCCGAAGGCCGCCATAGCGGTCTCCCCAAAAAAAACATCGCATCCGCCACAAGCGAATGGATTCATTTGGAGTTTGCCGTCATCCAAAAATGATCATAATGAATTCCTGTCTTTACATCAAGCAAAACACGTCCCGGGGAAAAACACAACTTTTTTGACCTAGAGACCCCAGAAGGATTCCGTTTGTTCCGGCCGCCAAAATGAGCTTGATTACCCGAAGAGACTTAAACAGCCCGCTCTTATTAGAGCAGGCCGCAAAAAAAAGTTTTTCACTTTGCTAACTTAATTCAATTCGTTTTGCGCTGTTTGAAGCAGCTCACTAAATGAAGGAAATGAAACAGAGATCGCTTCCGAATGGCTGACCGTGATCGCCTCTCTAGCCTTTTGGCTGGCGATGGCCCAGCATCATGCCGATCCGGTGATCACCGCAGCTGTCAGCGCTGCCTCCCGAAAACGGCTGATCCGGATGTCCATAAATGATCATGCCGTCATCCGTTTCTTCAATATCTGCCCCGATCCGCTTCAGTTCGTTAACCGTTGTTTTAATCCGATTCGTTTCTTTTACCTTTAATTCGGCGGCATCCTTAATGATTGTCTTTCCTTCCGCTTGTGTCGCTAAAAGTGCAATGATCGGTATTTCGTCGATCAATTTTGGAATCAAAGCACCGCCCACGGTCGCCGCTTTTAAAGGAGCATAACGGACGACGATGTCCGCTGCCGGTTCGCCGTTCCAGTCCTGCTCATTCGTAAAAGAAATATCGGCACCCATTTGTCTGAGCAGGTCGACCATGCCGATTCGTGTCGGATTAATACCGACAGATGTCAGGCAAAGCTTACTCCCAGGCGTAATTAAGGCGGCAACAATAAAAAAGGCGGCTGAAGAAAAATCGCCCGGCACGCGGATATCTGTGCCCTTGAGCGACTGCGGGCCGATAAGGGTGTGGGCCTGGCCTTCCGATTCGATCCGCCCGCCGAACGCCCGGATCATCCGCTCGGTGTGATCACGCGAGGCTCCGGGTTCCGTCAGCACTGTCTTTCCTTTCGCCTGCAGCCCGGCTAACAGCAGCGCGCTTTTTACTTGCGCGCTGGCGACCGGCAATTGATAAACCGCCGGCTCAAGTGTTCGCCCTTTGATGGCGATCGGCGCATAACGATCATCGGCTCTTCCCCAAATGTCGGCGCCCATTTTCTTCAGCGGCAAAAGAACCCGATCCATCGGGCGTCGATGAATTGAGGCATCGCCAATAAGAACACTGAAAAATGGTCTTGCTGCCAATAGTCCGCAGAGCAACCGAATCGTCGTTCCGGAATTCCCGACATTGAGCACGCTTTCCGGCTCTTTCAATCCTTCAAAACCTGTCCCTCTGATCGTGATGAGATCGCCGTCATCGGTCACATCGGCACCCAGAGCCCGCATGCAGCTAAGCGTGCTCAAGCAATCGTCTCCGCGCAAAAAACCTCTGATCGTTGTTGTCCCATGAGCGACAGCCCCAAAAATCGCCGCACGGTGCGAGATCGACTTGTCCCCCGGCACCTGCAGACGACCTTTCAAGGGTTTTCGATAGCCATAAAATCTTTCTTCTGCCACATGCATCACCTAATCGTTAAGATATGTATTGTAACCGTGTTCCTCCAAGATTTTGGTCGCCCGATCGCGGCCTTCCTCCATTTGAAAAGTCAGCCTCATGATCCCAAAAATATTTTCCCGGGCTTCAATGATTTCGACGTTTGTTAAGTTAATTCCGGCATGGCCAATATAGCCGGTTCCGTTGAAATGGAGTCCGGTTCATCCGGTACATCTACATACAGATCGTAGTACGACGGAATCGCTCCCTTTTGTTTTTGCGGAAATCCGTCTCGATAGTGTTTGGCCTCGGCAAAAAAGCGTTTGATTTTCGCCTTGTCATCGGCCTCAATCATCGCTTTCATTTTGGCCATTTCATCCGACCACTCGTCAAACAATGTCAGCAGCACATCGCGGTTATTCGAAACGATGTCCTGCCACATCACCGGATCCGATGAGGCAATTCGCGTGATATCGCGAAAACCGCCGGCTGCCAGCGCCCGCAAATTGACCTGATTATCCGGTTGATCTTTCAAATGATGCACGAGCGCTGCCGCAACCAGATGAGGAAAATGGCTGATCACACCGACGATAGCATCGTGAGCCTCAGGCGTCACCCGCAAAAATTTTGCGTTTGTTCCCTTCAGCCAATCCTGAAGCCGGCGGGCAGCAGCCTCTTTCTCACTGCTTTCTTCGGTAACAATGAAATAATAAGCATTTTCAAAAAGATAAGGCCTAGCTGCCGACACACCGCTTTTGTGCGAACCGGCCATCGGATGGCCGCCGATGAAGCAGCAGCGGCCGTCCAAATACCGTGCGGCAGCCTTCATAATGCCCCGTTTTGTGCTGCCGACGTCGGTAACGATCGCGCCCGGTTTTAAAGGGGCGCCGGCAAGTTGTTCAATCATTTTCTTGATCGCATCGACCGGTGCGGCAAGGACGATCAAATCGGCCTTGCCTGTTCCATCTTCCAATCGCCGGACGGCTTCATCAATAATGCCCCTTTGCAAAGCCTCTTCACATGCCAGCTGATTGGTATCAAATCCAATAATGTGCACATCCGGATGGGCGATGCGAACAGCCCCCGCAATCGATCCGCCAATAAGCCCGAGACCGGCGATTAAAACGTTTGTTTGCATGAGACATATTCCTTGAGCAATTTGATCACGGCGTCATTTTGCGCTTTTGTACCAATGGTAATGCGAACCCCCGTTGGATAGCCAAGCGCCGCTCCGGAACGGACAATATAGCCATTCTTCAATAAATAATGAAAAACATCGTCCCCGGATCGGCCGACATCGATCAAAATAAAGTTCGTTTCCGTCTTAAAGTAGTGCAGGCCCTCTGCTTCACAAAAATTATAATACTGTTCTTTTCCTTCGGCATTTTTTTTCGCGCACTCTTGGACAAACGCCTGATCATCCACAGCCGCTGCCGCTGCCGCTTGAGCGATACGCGAAGCATTGAAAGGATCACGCACTCTTTCCAGATCCCGGATCAATGACGGATGGGCAACACCGTAGCCGATTCGAAGCGCGGCAAGGCCGTAGATTTTTGA
This sequence comes from Terrilactibacillus sp. S3-3, assembly GCA_030437565.1. GTDB lineage: Bacteria > Bacillota > Bacilli > Bacillales > Sporolactobacillaceae > S3-3. The sequence goes on along the minus strand of CP129291.1, from coordinate 1,727,298 downwards.
AAAAGTCCGAGTCACCAGCAAGTTTTTAAACGTATCCAAAAGCGAGAGCGTGTCGGGATAGTCCGCCGCAGTGACATATTCAGAATAAGCTTCATCCGACACAACCACAACATTTTCAGGCACGCGCTTTAGAAACGCCGTCAATCATCCTTATTAATATAAACACCGGTTGGATTATTCGGGTTGCAGAGCCAAATCACCCGTGTGTTGCCATCGATGAGCGACAGCATTTTCTCCAGATCGTGACGTCCTCTACTATCAAGCGGCACTTCCCGCACTTCCGCTCCATCAATGACGCTATTGCGCTTATATTGAGAAAATGAAGGCGAAGGCATGATCGTGTTGGTTCCTGGTTCTAGAAAAGTCCGGCTGACCATATGCAAAACTTCATCGCTGCCGTTGCCGAAAATCAAACGATCGCCCGGTACACCCAGATGCCTGGCGACTTTTTCACGCAGAAGGGGTGCATGGCCGTCGGGATAAATCGTCAATTGCCCCAATTCCTTTTCGATCGCTTCCTTCACTTTTGGTGACGAACCAAACGGATTTTCATTGGAAGCCAGTTTTTCAATTTTCTCTAAACCGTACTCTTTTCGCACTTCATCGACTTGTTTTCCGGGCTGATAAGGCTTAAGCTCTCTTTGATTGCTCCTTCAATCTTTTCTACCACCTTACTGTTACGAAGTAATGTCCGCTCCAAATGCTCTCGAATGTCATCCAGCGCCTGCGCTCGTTCATCTGGCCGTTCAAGTCTTTTCGCATGCTTTTCTACTTGGCCGACGATCGCGCTGCCGACGATAAAACCGTCGGCGCGGCCCTTGAGCTCTTCGACCTGGGCGCTTGAAGAGATACCGAAACCGACCGCAATCGGAGAATCGCACGCTTTGCGTACACGCGCCAAGAAGGAAAAGACATCCGGGTGAAAATGGCTCCTGACTCCTGTCACACCGAGCGACGAGACACAGTACAGGAATCCTTGGGCGGCCCCGCCTATAGCCTGGAGCCGCTTGTCCGATGTTGTCGGCGCGACAAGAGAAATCAGGGCGAGTCCGTTTTCCCGGCACTTTTCACTCAGTTCACGGCTTTCTTCAAACGGCAGATCGGGCACGAGCAGACCGTCGACATCACCGGCTTTGGCTTCGCGATAAACGTTTCTTCTCCTAATTGTAACAGAAGGTTGTAGTAAGTAAATATAATTATGGGAATGTTGACCCCTCTTTGACGAATTTTTTTTGCCAATTGAAGGGCCTTTTGCAGATTCATGCCGTTTTTCAATGCTCTTTTTGATGCTTTCTGAATGACGGGGCCGTCGGCAAGCGGGTCGGAAAAAGGGATGCCGAGTTCAAGTGCGCTAGCGCCGAGCGACTGCAGCAAATACGCCAGTTCAATCGTCGTCGCTTCATTCGGATCGCCGGCTGTGATAAACGGAATAAACATCATGCCTTGTTTTTTGTTCACATATTCGCTTAATCGGCTCATGCTTTGTTTCCCCCTTCATCTTGCCTGTTTTTTTTTTTCCAGCGTCTGAAAAATGGTATTGATATCTTTATCTCCCCTGCCCGACAGACAGACAAGGATCGTTTGATCGCGGCGCATCGCCTTTGCTTTTTTCATTGCCAGTGCAAGGCCGTGGGCGCTTTCCAGTGGGCAGAATCCCTTCTTTTTCGCACAAAGTAACGAGCGCATCCATCGCTTCGTCATCGGTGATCGCTTCGTAACTAGCACGTCCGGACTTAGCCAAATGGGCATGTTCCGGACCGATCCCGGGATAATCCAGGCCGGCGGAAATCGAATAAGGCTCGATAATCTGGCCGTCGTCATCTTGAAGCAGGTAGGTCATGGCACCGTGAATGACGCCAATCCGCCCTTTGGTCAGCGTCGCGGCATGCGCACCGGTATCGACGCCCTTGCCGGCAGCTTCCGCTCCAAACAAGTCCACCGGATCATCGAGAAACGCCGTGAATAAACCAATCGCATTGCTGCCGCCGCCGACGCAGGCACAGGCAGCGTCCGGGAGTTTTCCGGTCATGCTTTGGAATTGTTCGCGCGCTTCATCGCCGATGATCCTTTGGAAATTGCGGACCATTTCCGGATACGGATGCGGACCGACGACCGAACCGACGATATAAAAAAAAGTCTCCACCACATTTGCTGCCCAATAGCGGAGCGCTTCGTTGGTTGCATCTTTCAGCGTCGCATTTCCGCTTTCGACGGGAATGACTTCCGCCCCCATCAGTTTCATCCGGAACACATTCAAAGACTGCCTTTTGACATCGACAGCCCCCATGAAAACTTTGCAGGGAAGCCCGAAATAGGCGGCAATCGTCGCCGTTGCAACACCGTGCTGACCGGCTCCCGTTTCTGCAATCAGCTTTTTCTTTCCCATTCTTAAAGCTAAAAGCGCTTGGCCGATCGCGTTGTTTATTTTTTGCGCACCGGTATGATTCAAATCTTCACGTTTTAAGTAAATCTGTGCTCCGCCAGCAGCTTCACTGAGCCGTTTGGCGTAGGTCACCGGTGTCGGCCGGCCGGAATACTCTTTTAATAATTGATGGTATTGGGCAAGAAATTCGGGATCGGCAACAGCCTCGTGGAAACCCGCTTCCAGCTCCAGTAAAGCATGCATTAATGTTTCCGGCACATACTGCCGCCAAATTCTCCATAACGTCCCGGTTTTTCCCCATCCGCTTGCGGCCGCTCTTTAATTTGCGGTTGTTTGATCATCATAAACCAGCACCCTTCTCTCAATTTGGCAAATCAAATCGGGATCTTTTTTAAAATCACGTTCAATTCCGGACGACATATCGATGCCTGCCGGGTGATAGGTTAGCAGTTTCTCTATATTAGCAGGTTTCACTCCGCCGGCAATGAAACAAGGCACATGCTGGCGCTCCGCTTCCGCCAGGTAAAGCGGCACATGGCGCCAGTCAAAAGTCCGGCCGGTTCCGCCAAGCAAACCCTTCACTTTCGTGTCGATGACATACCCATCGGCAGTGCTGGCAAAAGCGCCCATCTCTTTCAATCCGTTCTCGCTGTGATGGATCACTTTCCACACTTTTTTTCTCGTCCGCAGCTTAATCCGGCGGACCTCTTCAGGCGTTTCCGAACCGTGGCACTGAATCACTTCAATAGGCAGCATGCGAAGGTTCTTTCAATGACCTCGATCGCATCATCTGCAAAAACGCCGACAAGCGCTTTCTTACCCAACTGAACACGCGTCAGCCAGCCGGCAACCTGTTCAGGAGTCACCGCTCGCCTGCTTTTTTTTTTAAAAAATCAAGCCGAGATAATCGGCCTTGCTTGCGATTGTCAGCTGTAAATCATTGAGCGAGTGGTTGCCGCAGTATTTAAGCTTTGGACGCACGAGGGGACACTTCCCTGCCAAACAGCTGTGAAACAGCTGTTTGCGGCGATTCGGCTTTCACCAGCGCTTCGCCGACCAAAGCGGCATCGGCGCCGTGATGTTCAAGAAATTTCACATCGCTTGCGGCCTGAACGCCCGATTCGCTGACAAAAACAACATCTTTCGGAATCATCGCTGACAGTTCGGCCGTCGTCTCAAGATCCGTTACAAAAGTCTTGAGATTGCGATTGTTGACGCCCATGATTGCCGGTTTAAAAACATCGAGCACACCGGCGGCTTTCTTTCCGGTTGTGCACCTCAACCAGCACTTCAAGGCCGCGTTCATACGCATCCAGATAGAGTTCGTGAAGGCCTGCAGGATCGAGGGCCGCGGCAATCAGTAAAATCGCATCGGCACCGATCCGATCGCTTTCTTCAATCTGCCTGTGATCAATCATAAAGTCTTTCCTCAAAACAGGAATATCGACGACTTGTTTTACTTTTATCAGATTATCATTTGATCCTTGAAAATAGCTGCGATCAGTCAGTACACTGACGGCATCGGCTCCGGCTTCAGCGTAAGCTTTGCCGACAGCCGCCGGATCGAGTGTTTCTCTGAACACGCCTTTGGACGGCGATGCTTTTTTAACTTCCGCGATAAGTCCGAGCGAATGACGCGGATGGGTGAGCGCGTCTTTTAGCGAGTGCTTATTGCCGGCCTGAACGCTTTCAGGCAATTGAAAATTCTGCAGTTCTTCCTTTTTCGTTTGCAAGATGTGGTCCAGCACGTTGTTAAAGCATGGTGAACGGCCCCCGCTTCCGAACGGAGCAGGTTCAGCTGTTTAAGCGCCAGCCCGTCTTCAAGCGCTTTCCCGGCAGCGTGAACACCTTCCGCGATTGAATCTGTTCGTCCGTAGACATACAGGCCGGCGCCCGTATTCAGCAGCACAGTGTCGATCGCGCTCCGATTATTCGTCTTCCCGGCAAAGATCGCTTCGATCAGCTCGGCGCTCTCCTGCGGGTTTTCCACTTGAATATCTTCCAAGCGCCCGCGTTCCAGTCCAACATCCTCAGGCGTAACCGAAAACTGCTCAACCTTGCCGCCTTCAACGAGAAAGGCGTCCGTTGCTCCGGAGATCGACAGTTCATCCAGCCCGCCGCTTCCGGTGACCACAAGCGAACGGCGTGTTCCAAGCTTGAGCAGGACATCCGCATATTTTTTGGCAACGTCCAGATTAAATACGCCCAGCAGCTGCCGTTCGGCTTGTGCCGGATTGGTCAGCGGACCGAGCAGGAGCAAATACCGTCCGGAAACCGAGTTCCTTCCTTGGCACGGCGGCGTGTTTCATCGAAGCATGATAAAGTGGCGCGAAAAGGAAGCACATGTGCGTTCTTTTTAAAGATGCCGAGGCTTCCTCCGGCGTTGACTGAATGGAGATGCCGAGCGCCTCCAGAGCGTCCGCACTGCCGCTCTTAGAAGAAACGGAACGATTGCCATGTTTGGCAACATTGACACCCAGCGAAGACAAAAGGATGGCGGATGCTGTTGAAATGTTAAATGTCGAGGCACCGTCGCCGCCCGTGCCGACCGTATCGATCACTTCCTCTTCATAAGAAAAAAAGGTTCTGGCGTGGGCACGCATGCTTTGGACAAAACCGATCAGCTCGTCGACCGTCTCTCCCCGCATACCGATGATGGATAAAAAAGCGGCAATCTGGCTTGGCGTCGCTTTGCCGTCCATAATGTCATCCATCATGGCGATCGCTTCATCCCTGGATAAAATTTTTCCTGTCATCAATTCTTTAAGTTGTTCCTGAAACATACTGTCTCACTCCTCTTTTTTTGAGGAATGAGCAAAGATGAGGTTATAGAGGCAGGCAGGCGGATAATATTGCGGTATTCATTTCATCGAAAATAAAAACCATGGGCGAAGCAGCCCATGGGATTGTTAGCAGTTAATAAATAGTAAAGCAGCCCTCAGCTCTTCTCAACTCAGCTCATTCTCTTGTCTCAGCTCTTGCTCTCTTGCCGATCAAATCCTCCGATTCAATCCGACGTGAATTGCAGCGCTTAGAACACTGCAATTTGTATTTATTATGATATATAATTCGCTCAAATCTGTCAATATCTTTTTTGACAAAAACGCTCGAGTGTATCTTCCACCAACTCGGAAGATATTTGAACGGTTTCCAGTTCGCCGAATGCTTTCATTAAGACAAAGTGATAGTGCCCGGCCTTGTTCTTTTTATCGTACTTCATTTGCTTGGCAAGTACTTCCGGCCCTAGCCCTTGAGGAACTTCCCGTTGGCAGACCAAGCTTGGCAAACCATTCTCTTACCTCTTGAACGGGCAGCTTGACGCCATAATAAGCTTCGCTAAGCTGCATAGCGAACAAGATCCCGATCGCCACCCCTTCACCGTGGGTCAAGGCGCCGAATCCCGCCTCTTTTTCAATCGCGTGGCCGAGTGTATGCCCGAGATTCAAATGCGTGCGAAGGCCGCTTTCGTGCTCATCCCGTTCAACGATCGCCGCCTTTACGCCGATGCCGCGCAGTAAAAAAGGGCTGACCGCTTCGGCAGTGAGCGCTTTCTGATCCGGAATGGCCGCTTTCAGCTGTTCATAAAAAGCCGCCGAGTCAATGAAACTGTGTTTGACGAGTTCCACGAAACCTGATTGCAGTTCGCGAAGAGGAAGGGTCTCGAGCGCAGCTGTATCATAAATGACCGCTTTTGGCGGGTAGAAAGCACCGATTAAATTTTTTTTTTCCAAGGGGGTGATCAATCCCCACTTTCCCGCCGACGTGCTGTCGTGAGCCAGAAGGGTCGTCGGCATTTGGATAAAAGCAACGCCGCGCAAAAAGGTCGCCGCCACGAATCCGGCCAAATCACCGACGACGCCGCCGCCAAGAGCGATCACGCAGCAGCCGCGATCATATTGTTTTTTTTCCAGCATATCCGTAATAATCTGTTCATATAGCGCCAAATTTTTCGACTGTTCGCCGGCCGGCACAATGAAATGATAGATCGGCTTTTCCTTCAAATTTTGTTCTAGATCCGCGAGGTAGAGCGGCGCCACCCGACTGTCAGTAATAATATAATAGGCGGAATAACCGCCATTCAATAAATCCGCCGCCTTATTCCGCAGATTTTTGCCGACAAAAACCGGATAGCTGCCGGTCTGTGTCCGAACCATCAGTGTATCCATCAGAATGCTTTCACCCGATTCGTGTACGCCCGGAAGCTTTCCAATTTATCTTCCAGGCAGTCGCCGGCAAACTTGTCATCCACCGCATTCGCGATTTTTCCCAGCGACAACATGTTCGCAAACAACGCTTGCGGCCGGAACAGCGCAGTTGTCCGAACGCTCAATGCTCGCTGTATACGTTTCTTTGGTATTGATATCAACGCTTCGGAGCGGTTTGTAAAGCGTCGGTATCGGCTTCATGACACCGCGGACAATGATTGGCATCCCGTTGGTCATGCCGCCCTCAAACCCGCCCAGACGATTTGTACGGCGCGTGTACCCGTCCTCTTCAGACCATAGTATCTCATCATGGACTTCGCTTCCGGGCCGGTGCGCGGCTTCAAAACCAATGCCGAATTCCACGCCTTTGAAGGCATTGATGCTGAGGACAGCGCCTGCGATCCTGCCGTCCAGTTTGCGGTCATAGTGAACGTGGCTGCCGAGGCCGACAGGAACGCCGCTGACCACCACTTCAACAATACCGCCCAGCGAATCCCCATTTTGCTTCGCTTCATCGATTTTTGCCATCATTTTTTCCGCTGCAGCCTCATCCAGACACCTTACGGGAGACGCCTCCGTCACATCTTTCAGCTCAGCGAGCGATGCCGGCAAAGGACTGTTGTCCTGAATGCCGCCAATCTCCGTTACACGCCCGGCGATATCGATGCCGAACGCCGTAAGAAACTGCTTCGCCACCGCTCCGATTGCCACACGAATCGCCGTTTCACGGGCGGATGAGCGTTCCAGTACATTGCGCATGTCGCGATGGTTGTATTTTATCCCGCCGTTTAAATCAGCATGCCCCGGGCGCGGCTTTGTCACTTGTTTTTTGATGTGATCCGGATCATCCGGCACTTCCGCGCTCATAATGTCCTGCCAGTTTTTCCAGTCGCGGTTTTCCACGACCAAAGTGACCGGTGCTCCGGTTGTCTTTCCATGACGGACACCCGATAAAATTTTGACTTGATCGGTTTCAATTTTCATCCGCCGGCCGCGGCCGTAGCCGCCTTGCCGTCTCTTCAGTTCTTGATTAATTTGACCCATATCGATCGGCACTTGTGAAGGCAGCCCTTCGATAATCGCTGTCAGTTGCGGTCCGTGCGACTCTCCAGCCGTTAAAAATCTCATAGTTTTGCTAACCCCTCTGCTTTTGTTTTTTCGTAGAAAAAAGTTTCCGCCGGTTTTAAAGCATAGTTTTCAGGATGAAAAATCTGCTCCGTGCTGCCGACAAAAAGAATGCCGTCCTCTTTCAGCGCACGGGCCATTTTTTGATAGATCGTCTGCTTTCCTTCTTCAGTAAAATAAATCAGTACATTGCGGCAGACAATGACATCAAACTGTCCCGGAGCCGGATCAGAAAGTAAATTATTATATTGAAACGCAATCGTTTTTTTTAATCTCTCGTCGATGGCATAGATAAGGCCGTCCTTATGGAAAAAGCGCTGTTTTTCATCAAGGGTAAGCGAGGAGAGGGCGCGTTCTGTGAAGCGACCTTCTTTTGCCTTTTTCAGCACCTCGCGATCCACATCAGTCGCAATAACAGAGAACTTTTCAAGCGGCAAATGTTTGGCCAGCATCATCGCTATTGAATAGGGTTCCTCGCCTGTTGAGCAGGCCGCGCTCCATACAGTTAAACGGCGCTTCGATGCAAAAGCATCCGCCAGTTTTTTTTCAAGAACATCCCACCGCGGCCGGTTGCGAAAAAATTCTGTGACATTGATCGTGATCCGATTCAGACATTCTTCGAGCATTTCCTCGGAATGGCACAAATGCTTATAATATGCCTGGAAAGACGGCATCTGTCTCTTCACAAGCAATGTCTTCAGCCGCCGTTTCATCTGCTCTTCTTTATAAAGCGACAGATCAATCCACGTCAGGCGCACGAACAATTTTTTAAATTGTTCGTAATCTTCAACTGGCAATGCCCACACCCCCCAAAAAAAAAAATCCTTTAACCGGCCGTTCTTGCCAAAAAACCAGCCAACCGGCTGGTTTCAGGTCAAACCCATTTATCTATTTCCCTGCTATAATCAATCAGCTCGCTCTTATCAAAAAATAATCCGATTTCCCTTTCGGCGCTTTCCGGTGAATCCGAGCCGTGAATAATATTGTGGCTCACATGGATGCCGAAGTCGCCGCGAATCGTTCCTAAATCCGATTCGCCCGGATTTGTTGCTCCCATCATTTTACGTGCCTGGCGAATGACATCATCGCCCTCCCAAACCATTGCAAAAACGGGGCCGGACGTAATAAATTGAACCAACTCTCCGAAGAAAGGTTTTCCCTTGTGTTCGCCGTAATGCCTTTCTGCCAGTTCGTCCGAAATCACCATCAGCTTGGCTGCGACAAGTTTAAAGCCCTTCTTTTCAAAGCGCTGTACAATCTCTCCGACCAGCTGGCGGGCAACGCCATCCGGCTTAACCATTAAAAATGTTTTTTCCATTCTTTTCAGCTCCTGTCAAATCACTGCTATGTATTGTAAAAAACGACTTAAAGGCAAAAAAGATGATGCGACATTAAATACGTTTCTTTGCCACTTCAGGCAATTTTTAGTTTAGCAAAATTTTTGCCGGCCCGCAATGACCGGCCCGGATTTAGATTGTTCACTGATTCATGCCGGCAGGTATGGCTCGTCAGTATTTTCTCCGGCCGATGTAGTCGGCAATCATGGCTAATGGGCGCGTTGTTTTCGGCTCCGGCAGGTCGTCCAAAATCCGTTTCGCTTTTTGGAGATACCGATCGCTGAGCGCCTCCGATTGCTCGATCCCTCCCGACGTTCTCACCGCAGAAACAGCGGCGCGCCAAGCCTTTTCATCCGGCTGTTCGGCTTCCAGGACACCGATCAATGCCCCGCGCAATTCCGGATTTTTCAAGGCAAAAAGGGTCGGCAGCGTAATATTTCCTTGCCTTAAGTCGCTGCCGGCGGGCTTGCCAAGCTGCTTTTCCGTCCCGACAAAATCAAGAATATCATCGGTTATTTGATAGCTCATGCCGAGAAAATAGCCGTAATAGTACAGTTTTCTTGCCAGCTGATCGTCACAACCCGCCGCCAAAGCGCCAAGCTGGCAGCTCAAAGCCATGAGAATGGCCGTCTTTCTTTTAATTCTTAATAAATACCGTCTTAAGTTTTGCTTCCAATTGTAAAGATCCTTGATCTGTTCGATTTCGCCAAGGCTCAGATCGCGAATTGTCCTGGAAATCAAGAGATGGGCATTTGGATTATCGAATTCGGAAATCAGCTCGATCGCTTTTGCAAAAATATAATCACCGGTAAACATCGCCACTCGATTATCCCATTTTGCTTTTACCGTGGCCTTGCCGCGCCGAAGCTCGGCATCGTCGGTCACATCATCGTGGACAAGCGAAGCCATGTGGATCAGTTCGAGCGTGACCGCCGCTTTCTTGACTTCCGGCCGGCCTCTGTCTCCGAATCGTGCGGACAATAAAACAAGTATCGGCCGAATACGCTTCCCGCCGGCTCGCAGCAAATCGAGGGAGGCTTCATTTAGAACGGGATGCGCGGATTGAAGCGTACTTTCCAGTTCTTTTTTCAATCTCATTTAAATTGCGTTTTTGTTCTTTATAAATTAACGCTAGTGTCATTCGATTCACCTTTATCTCATGATTTCATGCTCTCGGTTTGTAGCCTTCATGAACAGCCGCGATGCCGCCCATAAATGAGCGGAATTCAACATTTTGAAAACCCGCCTGCTTGAAAAGCTTTACAAGCGTCTCTTTGTCCGGAAAATTTCTCGTCGATTCATTCAGCCACGCGTATTCTTTGTAACTCCCCGCAAACATCTTGCCCAGAAGCGGCATTATATAGCGAAAATAAAAGAAGTAAACTTGCGTGTAAACCGGCAATGTCGGCTGCGATGTTTCGAGACAGACCGCCATGCCTCCGGGTTTCAAAACTCTCTGCATTTCTTTCAAAACCGTGAGATAATCCGGAACATTGCGAAGGCCGAAACCAATGGTCACATAATCGAATGTATTGTCGGCAAAAGGCAGCGCCATGGCGTCTCCGTTGATAAGTTTGACGTTTTCCAGCGGCGTTTCATGGAGTTTCATTTCCGCGACTTTCAGCATATTTTCACTAAAATCCAGCCCTGTTACACGCCCCTTCTTACCGACGGCATTCGCGAGTGCGAGCGTCCAGTCCCCTGTTCCGCAGCATACATCTAGGGCGGCTGCGTCTTGTTTTACATGCATTCTCTCCATTACCTTGCGCCGCCATGATTTATGCGTGTTAAAACTGATAAGAGAATTCATGAAATCGTATTTCTTATATATCGCTTGAAAAACTTCATGGACCTTCTCGTGCTTTTCTTCGTTCATTTTATCCTTCCTCTACCATACATTGACAAAAATCGTTCATTTTGTTTGTGAAGTGCTGCAGCAGCTTGTAAAAAGAAGCGGACAACGTTTGTTTTTTTGCCGAATAGCCCAAAAACCGCTTTCTAATCGCCTTGATTTTTTCGTCAAGCGCTTTGAGCAGCAGAGTGCGGTTCATGGTTTGATTTTTGAAAATGTGAAAAAGTAAGGAAAAGTCCCGCTTTTGTGAAGGAAGCAATTTCTCTCAATCGTCAGCCTTTTAAAAAGAAAATAATCGGAGAGCGCAGGCACCCATTCCAAAAAGCCGAGTTTTGCCGCGATTTTGGTAACAAGAGCACTTTCAATACGCTCGAGAGCAGCGTATTTCTGCTCCCAGTTTAAAGAATCAGAAGGGTAAAAAAGATGGCATTTATGTACATTAAATTCCTGAATGGCTTCTGCAATCCATTTCACCATTTGTATATCTCCTTGCCTGGACAAGGAAAAATAATAAAGCGAACTATAAAAATCACCTGCAAGAACAACCAATTGCCGGCTTCTGATTTCTTTTTTTTCATCGAGGTTTTCAATCGTCATCTTTTCATGAGTATCCAGCCCAAACTTCGGCAAACATCACACTGCTGACGTATTCACCGATATCCTTGTACTTTCCGTTTTCCCTAAAAAGCAAGTAATAAACGAGCAGTTTGTCCCCGTCAATCACCGGCTCAGAGAGATACTGATGAACGTATGGGTGGTTCAAACGATGCGTTAAATCCTCATAAATACAGTTGAGATCTTCATTGATAGCCATGACTTTTCCCCCATACAACTTGTTATATCCAAAAGCTGCCGAGCGCAAAACTGTGCGAGAAAGGTGCGCGGGCCGGATTCTCGTTTTCTGCAATGTGACCGGATCCCCTCGCCTGAAAAAAAACTCAAAAGATTACGCCCGTCACTCCGATGTAATGGTGCCGTGTTTCGTCTGAATCGTCGCCTTTCCCCGCACTTTAACAGCCGACGTATGCTCGGTAAACTGGGCAATCAGCACCTCGCCTTTATCCAGCTTCTCGGCATGAAAAAAAACGCGTTTCGGCCCCGCGTGTCAGCCCAATGACATTCACGCCGTCTTCTTCGGCCTTTACAACAAAAAAAAAAAAATCGCTTAATACCGATTCTTGTTCCATCTCCATGCTTGTTCCTCCGCTTCTCTTATTCTCTCAGTTTCTAATTAACGAAAGCGCTTCGGCCCGAGCCGTGGAATCTGTCTGGAAGATGCCTCTCACGGCCGACGTCACTGTCTTGGCTCCAGGCTTCTTTACACCGCGCATTGTCATACACATATGTTCCGCCTCAACAACAACGATGACGCCATAAGGTTTCAAAGTTTCAACAATTGCGTCCGCCACTTTTGTTGTAATCCGTTCCTGAAGCTGCGGACGCCTCGCCACCGCTTCAACCGCTCTCGCAAGTTTGCTCAGGCCAGTGACCCTTCCTCCTCTCGGAATATAGCCAACATGCGCTTTTCCGTAAAAAGGAACGAGATGATGCTCACACATCGAATAAAAAAAGGGATATCCTTGACTAAAACCAGTTCTTCATGATCTTCCCCAAAGACTTTGGAAAGATATTCTCTCGGATCCTGATGCAGCCCCTGAAAAATTTCTTCATACATCCGCGCCACACGCTGAGGCGTCTCCAAAAGTCCTTCGCGATTCGGATCTTCTCCAATTGCTTCCAAAATCATTTGACTGCTTTCTCTATTTTGTCGTGATCAACGCTCACTGGTGTGCCTCCATTTCAAACATTGCCCTCATAATCTCTAATACAAAAAATTCTAGCATACGGAGAATGGTAAAGTAAAGGAAACAAAGCCAGCCTAGCTTTCATTTTCAACTTTTTTCGTTTTCAAATACTAAAAAAGAGCCACCATAATGATGGCCCTTTGTCTTTCACGCCCTATGTATTTGCAACATTATTGAACAGCTTCTTTAAGGGCTTTGCCAGGTTTAAATGCCGGCACCTTGCTCGCGGCAATTTCAATTTCTTCGCCAGTTTGAGGATTGCGTCCCTTACGAGCCGAACGTTCACGAACTTCGAAGTTGCCAAAACCAATCAATTGAACTTTGCCCCCTTCTTTGAGAGCGTCAGCAATTGTTGAAAGAACGGAATCAACAGCTTTCGTTGCATCTTTTTTTTTTTAGTTGTGCAGATTCTGCTACTGCATTAATGATTCAGTCAGTCTTGTCAACACATTCACCTCCTCGAAAAGGAATACTTGCTTTTCCGTATTAGGAGAAACATCAACAACGCTTATCTTATACGAAGTCCTGCAATAATTCAACAGCTTTTATAAAAAAATATAGCCAAATTTCATCGTTTTAAACCTCGTAAATGAAAAAAAATAGAAAAAACAAACAAAAAAGACCCCTTTTTTGGAGTCTTCCAAATATTATATCCCAGAATGAAGACAGATTGCATCATAATATGATGGCAATTAATCCGCCCGATCCTTCGTTAATGATCCGTTCCAGCGTTTCCTTCAGTTTATAGCGGGCATTTTCCGGCATCAGTGACAATTTCGCCGAAATCCCCTCGCGGACAATCGAATTCAGCGAGCGGCCGAAAATATCCGATTTCCAAATGGATAAAGGATCGTCCTCAAAATCTTGCATCAGATATCTGACAAGTTCTTCACTCTGTTTTTCTGTTCCGATGATCGGCGCAAATTCCGATTCAACATCCACCTTAACATATATGAATGGAAGGCGCAACAGCCCTTAATCGGACGCCAAAACGCGATCCTTGGCGGATAATTTCCGGCTCATCCAGGCTCATGTCGGACAGCGCCGGCGCGGCAATGCCATATCCGGTCTGTTTGACCATCGTCAAGGCATCAGCGACCTGATCGTACTCCCGTTTGGCATGGGCAAACTCCTGCATGAGTTGAAGCAGATGGTCTTTTCCTCTGATTTCAACGCCGACGACTTCCTTCAGCACTTGATCATACAGATTATCAGGGGCGTACAAGTCGATTTCGGCAACGCCCTGCCCCATGTTGATCCCGGCCAGCTGAGCGTCTTCAATAAAATCAAATTCGCCGAAGTGGCCGACGACGCGATCGACATCGCGCAATCTTTTAATGTCCTTGACTGTGTTTTTAACTGCATCTTCATAGCTTTTGCGCAGCCAGTGGTTGTCACGAAGAACCATCACCCAGCTCGGCAGGTTCACATTGACTTCAAGCACCGGGTTTCGAAAAGCGTCTCTCTCAAAATATTGTTAATATCATGTTCAGTTATATTTTCAACACTTTGAGCCAGCACCGGAATATCGTACTTTTCAGCCAAGTCTTTGCGCAGCGCTTCGGTTTCCGGATGGTAGGGGTGTGTCGAGTTGACGATGATGATGAACGGTTTGCCAACTTCCTTCAGTTCATCGACCACTCTTTCTTCCGCTTCCACATAATCTTCCCTGGCAATTTCACCAATCGAACCGTCCGTCGTGATGACAACGCCGAGTGTGGAATGTTCCTGGATGACTTTTCTCGTGCCGATTTCAGCGGCTTCCTGAAACGGAATCGGCTCGTCATACCACGGTGTATTCACCATTCGCGGACCGTTTTCATCTTCAAAACCCTTGGCTCCGCTCACCGCATAGCCGACGCAGTCGACGACGCGAATATTGACTTCAAGCCCTTCCTCGACCTTGACCGCCACCGCATGATTCGGCACAAATTTCGGTTCGGTCGTCATGATTTGCTTGCCGGCCGCACTTTGCGGCAATTCATCCTGCGCCCTTACCCGTTCCGCATCATTCTCAATGTTCGGAAGCACAACGAGCTCCATAAATTTTTTAATAAACGTCGATTTGCCTGTGCGAACAGCCCCTACCACCCCAAGGTAAATATCTCCGCCAGTTCTTTCGGCAATATCTTTAAAAATATCGACTCTTTCCAATTTCTCCAAAGTATGCACCCTCCCGATCTCCAATTAAATCGAAGACGTGTTTTAATATTCTATTTCTATGACTTTGTCCATCGAATATACCAACAAATCTTTTTTCTCGTTTCCTGCTGCAAATGTCCGTCTTGCAAATTGATTGGCTGATACTTGCTAAACAAAATGGAAAACCTCTCTCTTCACTAAAATATTGCTGATTGTCATTTTTCATGCCTTTTTTTTGAAACGATTTTTTTGAGGACAGGGTTTGCAAAAAATGAACAAACGGCAGGCGCCACTGCCGGAAACAAAGGTCGGAATGGGGCTATCCTTGCCGTGATTTGCGGCATGATCTAAAAAAGCTGAAAGAAAACGCATCGTTTTCCTTCAGCATGACTAAATCCTTCCACAGTTGGCAGTTCTTCCAGAATTATTGATTGTGTATACATTATATACCTTATGCCTTTGAGCGGCGATTTGTTGCTGGCGATTGCCCAGATTTTTTACTTTTGACCAAACATTTTTGACAAAGATGAAAAATTTAACGGAACATTGTTGTTCGTGATCGCTTTTACGATCGCTTCTTCCTTTTCTTTAGGGACAGAAACCCCCGCCACTTGTGCAACGCGTGCAATCAATTTTCTGACGACTTCAGGATCTTTAAAGTCAGCGTTAGCCACGGAATTAGCGATGGCAAAAATATCTTCTTTTTTAACATTGGTTTTCTTTTCAATGTTATCAAAAAAAGGATTTTTAGGATCCAATAATAGCCCTCCTTTTCCCTGCTTTCAAAACATTATATGCGGATAAGGAGCATTGTGTGAGCGCAAACTATTTTGATTCTTGGTCACTTTCTGTGAAATACCACAGAAAATGACCAAGAGCCCTATTTTCCGTGTTCCATTTTTTCGGCCAAAATATCGGATAATGGGCCGAACTCATCTTTTTTGTCGCGTCCCATCAGTTCGTCAACCGCCTGTTTCGGTCTTTTATTTTCAAACAGCACTTGATAGATTGCGGTCGTGATCGGCATCTCCACCTGCTGCCGCCTTGCCAGTTGATAGGCCGCTTTCGCCGTCCTTACACCTTCGACGACCATCCCCATATGGCTGAGCGTTTCGTCCAAATTATGCCCTTTTCCAAGCAAATGACCGGCTCTCCAGTTGCGGCTGTGAACACTCGTACAAGTCACAATCAGATCGCCCATGCCGGCAAGCCCGATAAAGGTGAGCGGATTCGCCCCCATTTTGACCCCCAGCCTGGCAATTTCCGCAAGGCCTCGAGTGATAAGCGCGGCTTTGGCATTATCGCCGTATCCAAGTCCGTCAGATATCCCTGCTCCAAGCGCAATGATATTTTTTAGAGCGCCGCCGATTTCGACTCCAATGATATCCTCATTTGTATAAACACGGAAATTTTGATTGAAAAAGATATCTTGAGCTTGAAGCGCGGCTTGTTCATTCAAAGAAGCAACAGCAACCGTTGTCGGATGGCGGCGGCAAACTTCCTCAGCATGGCTCGGGCCGGATAGTACAACCACCGCCTTGCGTTTTTCTTCCGGAATCTCTTCTTCAATGATCTCGGAAATTCGCTTATAAGTGCCGGGCTCAATGCCTTTGGCACCATGAATGAACAAAAGCGGCTTGTCCAAATGAAGCCGGATCTTGCCCAGCACTTCCCGCATCGCCTTCGTTGGTGTTACAAGCAGCACGGCTTCAACATCTTTTAGAGCCGCCGCCATCTCTGAATAACCGATGATCCGTTCCGAAAGGACGATGCCCGGAAGATATTTTTCATTTGTATGTTTTTTTGATTCATTTCATCCACTTGCGCCTGGCGATGGGCCCACAAGTTGACCTGATAGCCATTATCCGCCAGCACAATGGAAAGCGCAGTTCCCCAGCTTCCTGCGCCTATTACCGCAATTTTTTTCATGATCGATGACTCCTCCCGAATAAATATGACCGTTTCCGGCCTAAAACACCATTAGGCCTCTTTTTTGTGTCCGAGCTTGTTCTCTTCCCCGTGCAGCAATCGGCTGATGTTCCCCCTGTGCTGAAAAATAGCAAGAAGAGCAATTAAAAATGCAGCGAAGACGACACCGTTTGGATAGTGTCCGATAATGAGTCCGATAATTGGTGTTAAAATGATAAAAACAAGCGATCCTAAAGAAACAAAGCGGGTGAGTGCAATCACAAGAATCGCTAAAACCCCGGAAATCAGGACGTATGGAAACATCAGCATGAAAAAGACGCCGATAGTCGTCGCGACCCCTTTGCCGCCTTTAAACCCGTAGTAAATCGGAAAATTGTGGCCAGAATCGCAAAAAGGCCTGAAAATGCGACGGCCCATGGTGCAAGACCCAGCCATTCTGCAATCAAAACGGCGGCTACGCCTTTCAGCACATCAAGCAGCAGCACGCCGATCGCCGGGCCGACTCCAAGAACGCGCAGCGTATTAGTAGCGCCGGCATTGCCGCTCCCATGTTTGCGAATATCAATTTTCTTTATTTTTTTCGTAATGATATAGCTGAAACTGATCGCCCCAATAAGGTATGATAGAACAAATGAGACAGCTATCAACACGGGACGTTCCCCCTTTATTTTTCATTTTTTCTGCGAGAAATCAGGCGAATCGGTGTGCCGACAAAGCCGAATGTTTCTCTAATTTTATTTTCAAGATAACGCTGATAAGAAAAATGCAGCAGCTCGGGCTCATTGACTTTTAAAACAAAAAAACAGGCGGTTTGACGCCCACTTGTGCAGTATAATAGATTTTCAGCCGTTTGCCTTTATCGGACGGCGGCGGCGTCGTCATGGCTGCCGCATCCATAATCAACTCATTAAGCAGGCTCGTTTGCACGCGCATGGCATGGTTTTCCGCAACGGTCTTAATCATCGGCAAAAGCTGCGAAAGTTTTTGTTTTGTCGCCGCAGACAGAAAAATAATCGGGGCATAGCTCAAGAACTGGAACTCGTCGCGGATTTTCTTTTTGAATTTGTCCATCGTTTTGCTGTCTTTTTTTTTACAGCGTCCCATTTATTAACGACGATGATGATCGCCCGGCCGGCTTCATGAGCGTATCCGGCAATTTTCTTGTCCTGTTCAATGATCCCTTCCTCGCCGTTCAGCACGACAAGCACGACATCTGAACCTTCAATGGCGCGCTGGGCGCGGAGCACGCTGTATTTCTCTGTTTTTTCATAAACTTTCCCGCGCCGGCGGATGCCTGCCGTATCAATGATCACATAGTCCTGGCCGTCTTTGAAAAAAGGGGTGTCGATAGCGTCCCGAGTGGTGCCGGCAATATATCGCTGACAATCACTCGCTGCCTTCCCAATATGGCATTCACAAGCGAAGATTTCCCGACATTCGGCCGGCCGATCAGCGAAAATTTAATGGCATCATCATCCTCCCCTTCTTCTTCATCATGGGGAAAAATGAGCGATGACCGCATCCAGCAAATCGCCGATTCCCAAGCCGTGGGCCCCGGAAATGCCGATCGGATCGCCGATTCCCAAAGAATAAAATTCATACAGCTCATCGCGCTGCTTATAATTATCTATTTTTTTAACGCCCAGAACAACCGGTTTCTTTGATCGCTGCAGAAAACGGGCAACCTCTTCATCCGCGTGCGTCACGCCGTCCTTGCCGTCGACAATAAACAGAATAACGTCCGCCTCGTCAATGGCGATTTCGGCTTGCGCGCGCATTTGCTCTAAAAGCGGCTCATCCCCGATCTCGATACCGCCTGTATCGATCACATTGAAAACGCTATTCAGCCATTCGCCGCTGCCATACAGGCGATCGCGAGTAACGCCCGGCTTATCTTCTACGATCGCCAGCCTCTCTCCGACAATGCGGTTAAATATCGTTGACTTGCCGACGTTCGGACGGCCAACGATGGCTAAAGTGGGTTTTGACATACTTTTTCGTCCCTTCACTTTTCATTCCTTATCCGGCTCACGACCTCCCCGAAAAAAAAAAACCCATCCTGCCTATGCAAGAAAGGTCACATGAGCCCTTGTCATACTTAAATCATTTCATAAGTACGGCGCCGCATAAGGCTCCGCCGTAAACGCTTTACTTATGCCAAGCTTACTTTATCTTATCAAAAAAAAAAAAAGACCGCTCTCAATCTCTTTAAGAGGGATGTTTTTTTAGAAAGCCGCGTTCATTCCCGTTATTTTTCTTAACAAAACCTTCAAAACGGAAACCAGGCACCCCCCAAAAAAAAGTACCCTCCGTCTCTTCATCGCCCTATTTTCATTATGGGTGAACCGGACACTTTCTAAACGGCGGAAGCTGCCGAAAAAAAAGGAGCAGGTAGACTGCTTTCCTTCTTTCGTCCTTACTTATTATTTATATTTTTTTCAATTGATCGCCGATCATATCGCCAAGTGAAAATCCGGACGTCGTATCCTCTTGGAGCGGTTCAGGTTCTTGGGCGGCCGGCTTTTGCTTAGGTTCCTCAATCGCTTTGATGCTAAGGGACACACGCTTGTCGTCGAAGTTCACATCAAGCACTTTGACTTTGATCTCTTCTCCTTCAGACAGCACTTCGTTCGGCGTGCCGATATGGCTGTGCGAGATCTCGGAAATGTGAACGAGGCCTTCGACTCCAGGCAAGAGTTCGACGAAAGCGCCGAAAGGTACCAGACGCTTGACCGTGCCTTCCAGTACATCCCCAGGATGAATCTTATCCCTGGCACTTTCCCACGGCCCCGGCTGAGTCGCTTTAATTGACAAAGAAATTCTCTCATTGTCTCTGTCAACGGAAAGCACTTTCACTTTGACAACATCGCCTTCTTCTGAAACGACTTCGGACGGTGTTTCCACGCGGTGATGGGCAAGCTGAGAAATATGAACCAAGCCGTCAACGCCGCCGATATCCACGAACGCCCCGAAATCCGTCAGCCTTTGCACGGTACCTTCGATGACATCTCCGGCTTTAATCTTGTTCAGTGTCTCCTCTTTTTTTTTCAAATCGGCCTGTTCATCCAACACGGCCCGGTGGGAGAGGATCACTTTCCTTTTTTCACGATCAAGTTCAACAATTTTGACATCGAGAGGTTTTCCTTTGTAATCACTGAAGTCTTCAACAAAATGGCGTTCGACCAAGGAAGCCGGAATAAAGCCGCGAACGCCTAAATCAACAACCAGTCCGCCTTTGACAACATCGGCAATCTCAACGGAAAAAGTCGTTTTGTCCGCAAATTTCTGTTCAAGATCTCCCCAGGCTTTGTCCGCATCAACTTCGCGCTTGGAGAGCACGAGTTCATCATCAACCAATTTGGTGACTTTGACCGTCACCTCATCGCCTTCATTTAATAGGTCCGTCACTTTTTCGACATGCAAACTGGACAGTTCGCTGATAGGCAAAATGCCGTCGACTTTATATCCAACATCAACCAAAGCGTGTTTTTCTTCAACTTTGGTAACCTTTCCGCTCACAACATCGCCAACTTTTAATGCGTCAAAAGACGTTAAATCATTATTTACTTCTTCAACCATCCTCAGTGACCTCCTTTAATTAACCAAACAAAAAATACCTTACTCTAAACTTCTTACAAATAGGTTGTTTTGTCAAGTAGATCAACCTATAACGATTTTCTAACTTTCCGTGTTTTGATCGATCAGTATTTGAATACGGGACATAATCACATCGGTGACGTCGGCCGACCTTAGTTTCCGAGCTTTCAAAGCCGCCATATTCAGCGGTTCGTCAAAAACCACTTTCATCGGCCTGAAAGGTTTATAAGAACCGATGATGGCGCACGGAATGACAGCCGCTTCACTTTTTAACGCAAAAAAGCCGGCCGGTTTTCCTTTTTTCAAGTGATGGGTTTTATTGCGGTGTGCCTCAGGAAAAATGAGCAGCGCGTGCCCTTCTCTCAGCAGGCTCAATCCTTTCTTGAGTGCCTGCCGGTCTCCGGTGCCGCGACGGATAGGGAAGGCATGAAGGTGCCTGATCAGCCGTCCGAACAAGGGTACCTTGAACAATTCATCCTTGGCTAAAAAGCTCAAATCTCTCGGCAATGCCACGCCGACGAGCGGCGGATCAAAATTCGACAGATGGTTGCAGCACAGAATAACGCCGCCCTCGTGTGGAATGTGTTCCGCCCCTGTCACTTCATAGCGGAAAAGCAGTTTATAAAAAACAGCCACTAACCCTTTGCCGGTGCTATAAAGGCTCAAATTTTCTGCCTCGCTTTCACAATGTCAATGATCTTTTTCACGACTTCATCGATCGATAGAGAAGTGGTGTCCAGTTCAAGTGCATCTTCCGCTTTCATTAGCGGAGACACCGCGCGCGTTCGCTCTCTTTTTTGTCTTTTTTGTCCCGGAGCGCAATCGTTTGTCTTAATTGTTCAAGTGATGTGCGCATCCCTTTTTCACGCTCTTCTTTGTATCTGCGTTCAGCCCGCTCTTCAACCGATGCTTTCAAGAAAATCTTAACTTGTGCGTGTGGGAGAACGTGTGTGCCAATATCACGTCCATCCATGACGACGTTATCGGTTTCCGCCAGTTTCCGCTGCCGCCGAACCATTTCTTCACGAACCTCGCGATGGGATGAAACAAGAGAAACATGATCGGTCACATCCGAATACCGGATGGCATCACTTACATTTTGGCCGTCGACAACCACTTTTTGCCCATTTCCCGTTTGCCTGAGGTCGATAGAAGTCTTATCCAACAGGTCCTTCAGCTTCACGCCGTCATGCAGATCGGCGCCCATCTTTAACGCCTTGTAAGTAATAGCCCGATACATGGCCCCTGTATCGATATAAACGTAACCGAGTTTGCCGGCGATGATTTTGGCTACCGTTTTTCCCCGCAGCAGCCGGGCCGTCAATAGCTATTTGAAATAACGTCTCCATTCTTACACTAACCCCAATCTATATATCTCATTCAAAATTCTGATTCCTACTATATCATATCATGCATGGCCCTTCCATCTTAACCGGCAGAATAAAAAAAGATCCCGCATCCGCCTTTCTTTCCTTTTTTCTTGAAAAAAAAAAAACGATTTAAAAAAACGGCCACTGATAGCGGATGTCTGAAAATATCTTGCAAAGCCGTTTTCTTTGCTTAGGCATCTCTCGCTGAGGTCTTACCTTTATTATAATTCAGGAAACCAAAGAGCTGCAAAAAAGAGACGGTTTCGGCTGCGATGGAAGCGGCAAATAGGCTAAAAGGCTCTGTTCTTTATCCCGCATTAACGGCAAGTAAAGACCCCCACCTCAAGGCTTTAATGAATTCGAAGAAGCATAGGTGGCTGCCCGTAAACGCCCGATTTTAGGAACACAGACTAAAGGCGCCACACATCCTGGCAACGTCTGTGTGACCCACATCCTGTGGGCAAGAGCTAACAATCAGTGGGGATAGAAGAAAGCCCCCACTGATTGAAGTTTCACCTTATCCTATCATTTCCATTTTAATGACATTCTTCGCGTTTGCAGTTCTCTTTCAAAACAATATCTGATGACAGGCTCACGGTCTTTTTCTTTTGCATAATGGAACTGAATGGAGGCCATCTCTTTTTGGGTGGTTGGGTCTGTAAAAACGCGGACAACCGTTCCGTCTAACTTAATATAGCGATTTAAGCCCGAAGACATAGGCAGCACAACCCAAGCGATAACGCCCGCGCCTTCGCTGAGTATGTTTTTATCCGGCAGATGAATCAGCGTTCCTCCGCCGCCAATATCGCTTGTCAACGTTGTGAAGCGGACGGGAACCGGCCTGTCGGCGTGGATCGCTATATCAAGAGAAGCGGTTACCCTGACATAGTTCCGCCTTTGAATGCGTGTCATATTCTCTTTGCCCGAAACTCAGCATCAGCATCATGATTTTTCTTTTAACACGTTTAATAAACGTTGTCTCAAAACGATACACCTGCTTGTTTTCAATAAACACCGCAATAAAAGACGTCCCATCCACGAAAAATGCTGTTTTTTTTTCTTCTCGTTTATAGGCGAATCAACCAGTAACGCTCGATCTCTGATTTCAACAATTCGGCAATGAAAGCGTTGAAACGTTTTCGGCGACTTCCGGTATTCCAAAACAAGCCGATCACCGACTTTAGGCATATGTCCCGACTCCTTTATCCCCTTATTTATTCTCGGGCGAAACCTATTACTCAGGTCTTTATCTCTATTTATTATGCCACGAAAAACGGCAAAGAAAAAGCCCTTCGGCCCTTCTCTTTGCCGTCAATCGCATAAGCCATTCCACTTTTTTCTGATCGCCGCAGCAGGGAGTAAAAGAGAGCACCCATTGAAAAAAAAACAGGCAGCTGATCATCAGCCGCC
Source organism: Terrilactibacillus sp. S3-3 (assembly GCA_030437565.1). Lineage (GTDB taxonomy): Bacteria > Bacillota > Bacilli > Bacillales > Sporolactobacillaceae > S3-3. The sequence continues at coordinate 1,704,143 of CP129291.1, read as the reverse complement.
TATTTAGGCAATGCTCTGTTCGATGTGTCTTTTGAAATCGCTGTCTAAGCCAGCTTTGATGCTGGCTATGAGCAAGCTTGACTTTTCTCAGTGCGCTCCACCATAAATACCCCATAAATGGTACAATCAAGTAAATCCAGGATGTTTGAAAGTGAAGAAAAAAAAATAAATACCGTGAAGCAGCGCCGCCAGGCCAAATGCGAAGAGAAGCGTGATCCTCTTATGGTCGGAAAATTTTGCTTTGCCAATGTAATAACCCATGATCACACCGAAAAGAGAGCGTGGCTTGTGACAGGCAGGATGGCCCGCATGATCGCATAATGAATACCGTAAGCCGTCAAATAAAAGATGTTCTCCATCGATGCAAAACCGAGCGATACAGAAACCGCATAGACAATCCCGTCATATCGTTCATTAAACTCCGCGTGATGATAAAAACCGTGTGTATATCAAAATAAACCATTTGAAAAATTCCTCAAGTAAACCATTAACTAAAAAGCTTTTTGCCAAAACGCCCTGAAACAAGTGTTCCGAAGAAAAAGCATACTGAACAACCATCACCGGAAAAACAAGAAGCGCGCCAATAATAAAACACTTAAGCACCATGCCCACAGGTTCCGCTTCGTACTTATCGCGCAAATAAAAAATAAGACAGCAGGGCAATGCCCGGTGCAATCCCTGCAGAAATGACAGCCAGCATAGGCATCCTCATTTCACCATTCTCAATTTTGATATATAACCATTAATATATATAATATCAAAAAAAAAATAAGACGCTTCAAATAAAAAAGAGTCATTGTAACTATTTTTTCATTCATTCCCGTACTTTTTTAATACCGAAATGCCGCGGCCAAATCCCTGCAGCCGGAAGCGAGTAAAACCGCCAGCTTAATCCGCGCTTTTTTGCTGTCATAATCTTTTCCCAGAATCACGCCGCGCTGCATGAGATCATTCGTACTGCCGCGATAATCATAAGTCGGGTAGACCGCCCCTTCCTCCGCGCTCGTTGTGTCACAACAGCAACGCCTTGACGGGCGGCATCCGCAATCGCTTCTACCATCTTGGGAGCGACTTGCCCCCGGCCGGCTCCTTCTAAAATAATTCCCTTTGCACCAGCCTCGCAGGCCGCGCGAACAAATACGCCATCGGCACCCAGATAAGATTTGATAATATCGACCCTAGGCGGAATGGATACGAGCGGATAATGTTCTCTTCTGCACGGTTTCTGGTAGACATAAATCTCATCATTATCGATGATTCCCAAATGTCCATAACCGAACGCGTGAAACCCTTGAACATTTGAAGCATGTTCCTTTTTAACATATTTTGCCGGATAAATCCGTTCATTAAATACAACAACGGTCCCGGCTCCCCGCAAACTTTCGTCGCAAGCGGCAAAGACGGCATCCCTTAAGTTTACGAACGCATCACTGCCCGCCTCTTCCACTGCGTGCTGCGAACCGGTCACAACAATAGTTTTGTCTGAAGGAACGGTCAGATCCAGAAAATAAGCGGTCTCCTCCAGAGAATCCGTACCGTGTGTGACCACAATGCCGTCAACATCGCCCTGCTCAAAATAGGTGTTGATTCGGCTTTCTAACGCGAGCAGACGTTCAAATGTCATATGCTTGCTTGGAATTTGAAAAATCGAGTCAATGATGACATTGATGTTATTTGGCAGCCCGCAAAACGCTGCCAGTTCTTCGCCGGTCATGACCCCGGAAGCCAGTTTTCCGGAACTGTTCCGCTTGCTGGCAATTGTTCCACCGGTAGTCAGTAAAACCACTTTTTTCATGATTGTCCCCCTCTATCCAACCGACTGACTATGCGCGATCCTTCTGCGCGATCGCGCGGGCAATATTTTCACCGTGAAAACGGCCGTTTTCAATAAAAATGGTATTGGCATCGTTACCGGCCGCAATCACGCCGGCAATAAAAATGCCGCGGACGTTTGTTTCCATTGTCTTTGGATCATAGACCGGACAGCCCGTCTCTTTCACAATGTTCACGCCCATGCTGCAAGAACGAATGATCGGGGTGATAGCCGGTCATAGCAAACACAATATCATTTTTGATAGCAAAAACTTGCCCGCTTTTTGAATAAACAACGGTATCTTCCCCAATTTCTTTTACTTCTGCATTAAAAAGCATCGCGACTTTTCCATGCCTGACAAGCGATTCAAATTCGGGTAAAATCCATGGCTTGATGCTCTTTGAATAACCGCTGCCGCGATAAAGCACGGTTACTCTGGCACCGGCCTTTTGGCACTCCATCGCCGTGTCGATCGCTGAATTTTTGCCGCCAATCACCACAACATCGCAATCAAAAAAGGGATGCGCCTCTTTAAAATAATGGTATACTTTCGGCAGGCGCTCACCCGGAATGTTCATCATGTTGGGATGATCGTAATAACCGGTCGCAATGATCACATAACGTGCCTCGTAACGCCCCACGCCCTGTTTGATTGTCCGCCCGGTTGTAATTAAAAATCCGCTTTCATCCTCTTCTTCACGATTCCGGTTACCTGTTCAAAACCGTGAACGCGAATGCCGTTTCGCTTAACAACCTCGCGGTAATAAGCGAGAGCCTGATTCCGTTTCGGTTTTCTGTCTTCAATGACAAACGGCATCTCACCAATTTCCAGCTTATCGCTGGAACTGAAAAACTGTTGATGTGTAGGATAACGAAAAATAGATTGAACGATATTGCCTTTTTCTAACACCAGGGGATTGTATCCTTCTTTTTGCAAATAAATGGCTGCAGATAATCCGCAGGGGCCTGCGCCCACAATAATCACGTCTTCTTGATTCACGTACCCGTTCACTCCCTGTGTCATCGTTTATGTAAAAAAAAAAAAAACTCTTTCCAGTAGCAAGGATCGGCTTAGCCGGTCACTTCCTGATCATAGAAAAAGTTTTGCTTTTTTGCAACTAACCCGTTCAAATTTTTTTCGTCTTCAAATAGTTTCTTAGATCCAGCCTCTGAATCTTGATGCTTCAGCCATTTTGCGCGGACGCCGACCATATAAGCTGCAAGACGCATATTCACCTTGCGGCTTTGAGCCGTTTGATAGACATTATTGAAGGCATCAACGAGCACTCTTTCGAGCCGTGCTTCGACTTCTTCTTCCGTCCAGTACAACCCTTGATTGTTTTGCACCCATTCAAAATAAGAGACGGTGACGCCGCCGGCGCTTGCCAGAACATCGGGAACAAGCAGAATGCCGCGTTTTGTCAAAATCTTTGTTGCTTCCAAAGTCGTTGGCCCATTGGCCGCTTCAACGACAATGCCCGCTTTAATATTGGCAGCATTTTCTTCAGTTATTTGATTTTCAATTGCGGCAGGAACCAAAATGTCGCAGTCCCGTTCCAAAAGTTCTTTATTGGTAATCGTATTTTTGAAAAGTTTCGTCACGGTGCCAAAGCTGTCTCGGCGATCAAGCAAATAATCGATATCCAGTCCATCAGGATTGTAGAGAGCGCCATATGCATCCGAAATACCGATAACTTTTCGCCCGGATTCATGCAGGAATTTTGCTAAAAAACTTCCGGCATTGCCAAAGCCTTGTACAATGACACGCGCATTTTTCAAATCGATGCCGCGTTTTTTGGCCGCCTCACGGATACAGATGGTTACCCCTTTAGCCGTTGCCGATTCACGTCCGTATGAACCGCCAAGCACAACGGGTTTCCCGGTGATAAATCCAGGCGAATCAAATTCTCTTATTCTGCTATATTCATCCATCATCCATGCCATAATTTGTGAGTTGGTAAACACATCGGGTGCCGGAATGTCTTTTGTCGGCCCCACAATTTGACTGATCGCTCTGACATACCCGCGGCTCAAGTTTTCCAGTTCCCTGAATGACATTTCTCTAGGATCACAAATGATGCCGCCTTTTCCCCCGCCATAAGGTAAATTGACAATACCGGCTTTAAGGCTCATCCATATTGACAACGCTTTCACTTCTGATTCGGTCACATCCGGGTGAAAGCGCACGCCGCCTTTTGTCGGTCCCACTGCATCGTTATGTTGTGCACGGAACCCTTTAAAAATTTTAACTGATCCGTCATCCATGTGAATCGGGATTCTCACGGTTAAAAGACGCAGGGGTTCTTTCAACAATTCATATACTTCCGTTGGATAGCCCAGCTTGCCCAAAGCTTCTTTTATAATAGTTTGTGTAGACTTAAGTACGTCTAAATTTTCTTTTGCGGTTTGTTGCTTATCCGAACTGCTATTCGCGCCCATTGTAGCCCTCCTATTATTGACTTCTCTGTATCATACAGTCTTTTTTGATTGCCTAATGCTTTACTAGTATACGTCTTTTTATTCATTTGCCATAGACCCAGATAAAAAAAAAAATATTCGCCCGGAATCGTGATGAATAACACTCCTGGTACTAATCCCGATCTCCAGAATGATCACTTTGATACCATCGGTTATAAATCGATGGCTCGCTTCATAAGTATAGTATCGAAAAAAAAAAAAAAAAAAAGGTGATCGGCGAGGGATCACCCATGCTTTCTTCCCTAAAAAACATTTTTATAAAAAAAAAAAACTCACCTTAATCATGTGAGGTTTTTCAATAAAATGGCGGTATACTTCTCCGACTGCTTCTTTGTCGATCAAACACTTGCCGTATTCTTTGAGCCTGTGAACGGTAATCGTCGATGTATTTCCAAACTCAGCTAAAATGGCAACCAATATATCAATATCAAGTGAAACGTCTTCATCATCGACGCTCAAATAATATTTGCCTTCAAATAAATATAACGCTCCGCATGTCACTCCCATGTCATGCAAACTTTGAGAAAGCGCAATCACATCATCAATATCATTAAATTGATAAAGGATATCATTGCTTTCATCAAGTGTCACTTGCATTTCAATGTAGTTGTCATTTTCTTCAAAGTCATCGTGATCCATCGATTTCGACACGATGACAACCATTCCTTGTGCAGGTAAGGAAAACACTTCAACATCGATTGGGCCATCCGCTTGAAAACCGAGTTCGTCGTCCGCTTCCATGATCATATCGCGAAATAGCTGCTCCACCCTCGGCAAATCATGCCACATATCTTCCTTGGAGATCCCACGTTCTTTAAGATCATCGAATGTCAAAAAGATTTTTATCTTATCGCCATTCAAACGCTCCAACCGCATCGTATCGTCCTCCTTACCATCCAGCAAAATCTTTCTATACTATATGCTCCGCCCTGATATTCTGTGTCTTGCTGCGTTGCAAAAGGGCTTATTTTCAGGCAAAGCCGTCCTTTGCCTCATGCCCGATTCTGCCTGCGGCTGGTCCAAGCCCTGCTTTAATGTAGTATACAACGAAGCCCCCCCAATATACAACTTTTTATGCCTAAGGACTATCCTTAGATCTTTTTAATACGAGGACAAGCGCATCCGGTCTCGCGGCAAGACGAAAAGGAAATTGGGTGGTCCCGTAACCGTTGCTTATGATTAGTGTTCCAAATGGATGCTTTTTTACCCCTCCGGCTTCGCGAATACCGAAACCAAACATACGGATTTGTCCGCCGTGTGTATGCCCGCTGACCGTATAAGCTATATTGTGGGTCTTATTTAATTTGTATTTAATATCAGGATTATGGCTGATCAAAATCGAGGGTATATACCCGGGGCACTTTTGGCCAGCGCCCTTTTCAAATCATCCTGTTCATTCGCCACATCGCTGACACCGACAATATTAAAAAGCGCATCGCCCCTGGAAAGAATATAGGTGTCATTATCCAAAATCCTGACGCCGTATTTGAGCAGGACTTTCGTCAATTCATCCCGATCGACTTGAAGATCATGATTCCCCCAAACAAAACAGGTTGGGCCTAGTTCCGCTAATTTTTTGACGTTATTTTCCACTCTTTGAAAAGGCACGCCTTCTTCAGTTAAATCACCGCCAATGATCACAAGATCCGGCTTCATTTTTAATTCCGACAGCAGCCTGTCCGATATTTTTCGGCGATGAATATCTGAAATAAAGAAAAAAATCACGACCTTCTCAAAGGCAGCCGGCAATCCTTCAATATTTAATTCATAAGACAGCAAACGGTTCAAATGAGCCTCAATATACATGTATATAATCATTAACAGACAAATTAAAGCACTTGCAGCCAAAACCGCTAAAATGATGAACAGTTCCAAAAAGAATCCTCCCCGACAACTTTAAACGCCGATCATCTCCTTTAATTAGGAAAAAACTATCACCTCCCTGGAAAACGTCTTTGAACCCCGTTATTCGTATCCGTTCAATCGTAATATTCCATAAAATAAAGCACATTCCTTTTTCTTTTTTCGAAAATTCTTTTCCTTTTAGGGGCTGTTATCAGTTGGTACCTTTTGACAAATTGTTCTTTGACAAGTTATGCAAACATATAACAAGAACGATGAGAAAAAAAATTATTTATCGAGAAAGAAGGTGGATAAATGCCGACTTTTCGCAAATCCTACCAGCCTTACGTCAGCCCCTTTGACCCCTGCCCGCCGCTTGGGGCAACTTATGAAACCCCCGCCCATCTTTACTTAGGCTTTCAGCCGGCCGGCCTGGAACAATTTTCACCGCTGGATGCCCTAAGACACGGAACGCTCTGGCCCGCCCTTTTTACCCCCTACACCAGTCCATACAGATCGTATAAAGAAACAAAATGAGAGGAGTGACAGCTTTGGCAAAAGAGAATGCTTTGCCCCAGGACTACTACTCTGAGCTTGAAGCCCTTCAAGCGGTCGATTTTACGCTTGTTGAACTTACGCTCTATCTGGATACACATCCAGATGATCTTGAGGCGCTGAAACAGTTTAATTCGCTCGCTAAGAAAAGCAAAGCACTGCGCTCGCAATTTGAAGGCAAATACGGTCCTCTAAGAGAATTTGGGCACAGTTATTCATCCCACCCATGGAAATGGAGCCAAACGCCATGGCCTTGGCAAGCCTGAATAATCAAGGCCATCGGGCAAAAAAGTCAAGCAAAGGAGCTGAGGAGGACTGTGTGTGGTATACGAAAAAAAAATGCTATACCCCGTTAAAGTCAGCACCTGTAACCCAAAGCTGGCCAAATTCTTAATCGAACAATACGGAGGAGCGGACGGCGAGCTTGCTGCAGCACTTCGTTACCTCAATCAGCGTTACACGATTCCCGATCGCGTCATCGGCCTTTTAAATGATATCGGAACGGAAGAACTTGCTCACCTCGAAATGATTGCGGCGATGGTTTATAAGCTGACGAAAGACGCCACCCCCGAACAAATGGAAGCGGCCGGGCTGGGCGGTCACTATGCCAGCCATGACAAAGCGCTTTATTATGAGAACGCGAGCGGGGAAGGTTTCACTACTTCTTACATTCAGGCAAAAGGCGACCCGATCGCCGACTTATATGAAGACATCGCTGCAGAAGAGAAGGCCCGGGCAACCTATCAATGGATTATCAATTTGTCCGACGATCCCTTTTTGAATGAGTCACTCAGTTTTCTCAGAGAACGGGAAATTGTCCATTCACAGCTTTCTTGATTTCTTGAAGCCGTTGAGATTCTTAAGGAAGAACAGGGAAAAAAGAAATACTTTTAATTTTCGAAAAAGAGCACCCCCGGGCACTTTAAAGGTTAAAGTGCTGCGGGGATGCTTTTATTTATAGAAAAGATTGATGCCTTTTTCTTTAAGTAGAAATTGCAATGTTTCATACCTCCTGCTCCTGTTAAGCTCTTGATACCACAATTCATCGGCCCGATCGATCACTTCTTTTCGCAAATCATCGTAATCATCATCTGCTTCATCATACTTGGCCTTGATGTCAATCCAGATAATCGCCATCACAATGCTCATTCCGCCGAAAAACCAAATAACCGGATCCGCTGCTATCTGTTTAAAATGATAAACTTGAGCGATGTGCGGCAGCTTGACAAAACAAACATACAAAACAAATCCGGCCACACTGGCGATGAACAATAAGCCGCATTGCATCCGCCTTCGTTTGCAGCTTTTCTCCAACTCCCGCCGCTCGATCAATTGAACGAGAATGTCGTACATCATGTTCGTAATCTGATCATTGTCTCGCAATTCCTCCAGCGTCAAGTGGACCACCCCTCCCCTTTTTAAAATTATGAAAAGAGGGACCATTTTAGGACTACAGGAGAGCCTTAAAGATAAAATTCAATCACGCCAAGCAGGAGCAAACCTTCCAGCAGGAGAAACAGCCAGACAATCAGGCCGGCGAAAACAAGCGGACGCTGCCGTTTTCTTTTTCCCAAGCGACCGCTGCTTTCATAGGCCTCCTCTTCCGTTTCGCCGCACTCCTCTCTCTCCGGCAGCACTTCAGCTTTCATTCTGTGCCTGCCCCTTCTCTTGCGCCTTTTCTTATCATGAACGACCCGTCTTGGCGGAAAAGATCCGACCGTTTTGTCCTCAGCCGTCTTTTTTTCTTGTTTCATCGGCCACTCTCCTCTTTTTTTCAAGTTGGCGTTTCAAGATTATGCCAAGACAAACATCCATTGTGTAATGCGCCGTTACCCACGAGCAAACTTTTGCCGATCATAAAAAGCCATCCCAGATAAAAGCCGATGGCGCACGCCGAGATAAACAACAGAGGCTTTTTCAAATAGCGAACATGAACGACTGCAAAAACAAGACTGGCAATAACAAATCCGAACTGCGTCTGAATCGCGCCGCGAAACAACAATTCTTCCGACAGCGCCACCACGGCCATTGCCAAAAGGATATGCGGATAACTCAGAGCCTGAAACACGCGGGCATTGGTTCCGCCGTCATCCGTCCATTTTTCCGGAACAATTCGATCAATAATGCTTTCCAATAATACAATGATCAATGCTGAAAAAAAACCGAGACCGACAATTTTTGCAAAATCGATCTGCCACAGGCGGCTGAATGCCGCGGCGCTCTTTGGCAAATAGACAAAGCAAAAAACAGCCGTAACAAGAATAATCCCTTGAGAAAGGTACAAAGAACGGATGACATCCCGATCCGATAATTGCTGCAATTGTTTTCATTCACCACTGACTTTCCTTTCTTCGGGAATGAAGGTGTCAGAGACTTTTGCAAAGACTGGCGGTGTCATGTCGGCGCCTTGATTCCCGTTCGTTTTCCACCTTCTCAATTGCCGGCTGCTCATATTTTTCTTAAATAAATGATTGTTATTTATCAGCAATCAACAACTGTTTGAGCACTTCTTCCCACGATTGCGCGGAATGATATCCAGGCTGTTCGAGAGAGCCGTTTTTCCGTGCGAAATCTGCCGGCTCCACACCGCAAGCATCACAGCATAAAACAGGGGAGGCCTGAATGGGTTCATTAAAAAATTTCAAGATTGCCGCTCGCCGGCATCCCTTTTCCCGAATCCACTCCCTCATCTGGCTCAAATCAGCCAATTGCCGGTTTCGTCTTTCCTTAATCAGATTCCTGCATTTTGAAAATAAAGCGATGTATGGAACAGTCATTAGCCTGCTCTTTTCCCGGGTCAATTGTTCCCAAAGAAAACGCGTGGCTGTTTCCCCTGCTCCTTCTTCGTACATGAGCGCCATCACCCGCTCCCGTTCGAGCGGCACCTCTTCGCGATCCAGGCGCTTTAAAATCGTGCCGAGCAGCTGTTCTGAAGGATATTCTTTTTCAATCAGGGATAGAGGGATGCGATCATCACTCTCCATGTACAGCATGATCGCCAGGCTCTTCTCTCCGTCACGTCCGGCACGTCCGATTTCCTGCAAGTATGCGTTCAAATGCTTTGGATAATGGAAATGAACGATAAGCCGAATATTTGGTTTATTGATCCCCATGCCAAATGCATTGGTACAGCACAGCACATCCAACTCGTCGTCAAGAAACTGGCGCTGAATCTTTAACCGATCCTCGCTGGACACACCGCCATGATAAAAAGCTGCTTTAAGCGGCAGGCGCTCCCGGATAAGTTCCGTTAATTTCTCGGTCCATTCACGGCTTGCACAATAAATCAAGCCGGGCAGTTCCACGCTACTAATTATATCGTCAAAACGTCGATTTTTTCTTCATTGCTGCCCACTTTTTTGACCATTAATGCAATATTTTTTCGATCAACACTCTGGACCAGCCGGTAGCATTCCGGTATATCCAGATAACGAATAATATCCCTGCGAACCAAGTCATCTGCGGTTGCCGTCAGCGCCAGGCATGGAGGCGACCCGAGCTTTTTTCTGATCGCGGCAAGTCTCATGTAGTCAGGCCGAAATTCGTGACCCCACTCAGAAATGCAATGGGCCTCATCAACGACAAACAGCGAAACATGGATCTTTTTTAACCGATTTATAATGGCCGGCTTTTGCAGCATTTCCGGTGAAATAAATAAAAAACGGACATCATGTAAACGATCAAGTACAAAAGCTTTTTCACGGGGAGACAGAAAGCTGTTCAAGGCAAAGGCATTTTTTTCTCCCAAGCGCCTAAGTGATGTACATTGATCTTCCATTAAAGAAATGAGCGGCGACACAATCAGGACAAGTCCGGGCGATGCAGCCCGGAAGCTGGTAGCAAATCGACTTGCCGCTCCCTGTCGGCATCATCGCAAACACATCGCGCCCGTTCAGAACCATTTGAATGATCTCTTTCTGGCCGGGACGAAAAGACGTATAACCGAACTTCTCATATAATTTTTTTTCAAGATTCATGGTTCGATCATTTCCTTTGCGAGGACTAACCGTATCTGAAAATAACTGGCTCTGTCACCCATTGCCTCTTTGATTGGTTTCAGCCGTCTGGTTTTCAGGCAGATAATCATCTGCTGCACTTCCTTGTAAATGTCGTCAGAAATAAAAGAGCCTATATCAAATCCAGGCACTTTCAAAGTTATTTCCACAACATGATCTTCAATCGTTCCGAGTGCCAATGTTCTTTTTTTGGCAATTTCAGCTAAAGTTAAACATTGCTTCAGATAATCATACGTGCTGACTGCAGAGGCCGACAGTGATCCAGAGTGTTTGGGAATCAGTTTGGCCAGCCACGGGAATACATCTGGTTTGTCCGCCGCAGTCCGCATCATCCGCCTTAGGCATGATTTAAATAAACAACGGCTTTCAATCGGGTCGAGATTCATGTCATAAGAAAGCTGCTCCAAAGTCCGCCCATTGCGGCGGTATCCCGATAGCTGCCGAACGAATATCTCGGCTTCAATAGCCGTGGATAACGACAAGCAGCGAAAGATATCGCTGAAAATCGCTTTGGATAATTGATAACGATCGCCTCCTGCACGGCGAAGCAATGTTTTTTTTAAATTCTGTAACGTTGATTTGATTGGTCATCGGCAAGAAAACGGACTGACGGTGGATGAGTTCGGAAAGTGTTTGAACGAGCAGCTGCAGCCTGAGCCAAAACAGCTTTTCACCGTTCACATAGGTAACGAAAGCGATGCCTTTTGGAAAGTGACAGGCCTTTCCAAGTTCCAGCAGTGCGGCTTTTCCGTCAGCGCTGAGCCGAAAATGGATGTTATCGGGCGACGTCAGCCAGCGGCGTGTGCGGCATTCCGAGAGAAGCCTGTCAATACCCGCCCGCTTTAATTCATCAAGCAGGTGAAAAAAAGGTTCAACATGAAAAAGAAAACTGTCTTGTACCGTCTGCGATGAACGTTTGCCTCGGAGCAAATGATAGATTCCTGAGAGTGATCGTTCGCCGTTAAAACGGTCAATCAAATATAGAAGAAAAAAAAATGTTTGAACGCCATGGTCATCCCTCATTTTTTAATACACATTGCTGATTTTATTTTATCGCATCTTTTGTTAAGTATCGATAGGTGAGCTTTCTATGACGGCTCTATTGAAAAGAAAGTCAGTGCGCCTTAAAATAGATCTGCAGCAGGATTTAAGCGGAACATCCTTTAATAGAGATTTGCAATTCTAGCTTTCTATTGATCAACCGTTCACTTGACCGGACGTTAGAGCCGATCGTCCCTAGAAAATAACGGGATTTTTCTGCCCTGCAATACGGTAATAAAGGAGGATTTTTAAATGGCTAAATTTACCATTATTGACAAGGACACATGCATCGCTTGCGGCGCTTGCGGAGCCTCTGCTCCTGATATATACGATTATGATGAAGAAGGGATCGCTTTTTGCAGCCTTGATGACAATACCGGCCGGGCGGAAGTGCCTGAGGAACTTATTGATGACATGGTTGACGCTTTTGAAGGCTGTCCGACAAAGTCGGTTCGCGTCGCCGACAAACCTTTTGACGGCGATGCCGATAAATTTTCAGATGAAGAATAAAAAAGACGGAGGGACCTGCCTCCGCCTTTTTTCTGAGTTCCACACGAAACAATGGAATACGTCAAGCTTCTCCAGTTTTCTTCACGACTCGGGGCAAAAAGAAATGAAATGTCGTTCCTTCTCCTATTTTGCTGTTTACATGAATCTCTCCGCCATGCGCTTCAACAATATTTTTTTAGCGATGGCTAGTCCCAGACCTGTGCCGGATTTGCCTCTTGTCCGTGCCTTATCTGCCTTATAAACCGTTCAAAGACAAACGGCAAGTCCTCTTTGGCAATCCCGACCCCCGTATCCGTCACACTTACGGCCAGGCCGTTTTCCAGCATCTCTGCCTTGACATCAACCGTTCCGCCTTTTTTTGTATGGCGAATGGCATTGTCAAATCAAATGGTCATCACTTGCTCAATGCGATCCGGATCTAAGGTAAACACTTGACCGGCGGGGACTTTATCGTCAAGCACCAGCTTTATTCCGGCTTCATTCGCCAGATTGTTAAATTTATAAACCGCACGATTTAAGAAATCCGCTAATAAAACATCGGTTTTATTTAATTGAAAATGTCCGGCTTCCAATTTTGCCAAATCCAGCAATTCATTCACAAGCCGTCCCATCCGCAAAGACTCATCTAGGATAATTTTCGCCATCTCTTTTTTCTCCGCCTCGTTTTGAGCAATGTCATCGATGATTGCCTCGCTGTAACCCTGCATCATCGCAATCGGTGTACGGAGTTCATGACTGACATGGCGACGAAGCCTTTTCTCAGTTGATCCAGATGGCGCTCTTCCGTCATATCCCTAAGCACCGCCACCGCGCCGCGGACATTATTATGGTCGTAAAGCGGGGTCATGATCACGACCCAAAAGCGGCCTTGGCAGCCGACTTCCCTGGTTTCTTGACTTTCTTTTGCCGCGACGCTATTGAACTGTTCTTCAAGCACATCCGGCACCGCACCCTTGTCTCCATTGTTCTCAAAATACCACGAGTTTAAAAACCTTTGTGCCGGCGGATTGCTCGTCAGCAGTTCGCCCCGGTTATTAAACATCATGACGCCGTCAGCCATACTGTTGACGATACCGGCAAGCTGTTCCTTCTCCTGATTCAGCTCCGTGATATTGGTTTTCAGTTTCTTGGCCATTTGATTAAAAGTAACGGCGAGCTCGCCGACTTCATCACGGGTCACAACCGGCACTTTTAGATCAAAATTGCCGAGTGCCACTTGCTGCGCTGCCGACTTCATTCCGGAGCGGCGCGCCGATGCGGGTAGATAAGAAAAAAGCAAAAAAAAATGTGGTCAAGATGATCGCGATGCCGGCGCTGATATAAATCAATTTCTGCGATTGACGGGTGGTATCCTGAATGACTTGAAGCGACTGATAGACATAAACCGCTCCGCTTCCGCCCGACTTAAAGTGAATCGGTACGCCGACAATCATCATTCGTTCATGCTTTTTTTTTCCCGTTTGTTTTAATGAGAAAATTCCCCTGTTTGACGACCGGCTGATTGCCGGTAAGCGCCCCTTTCAACGCCGGATCCGCCGAAAAAAAAGCGCTTATTCAGGCTCGGCAAATGATGGCTTACGGGAGATACCCAGTAAGTCCGGTCACTCATCACGACGCTTCTTGCAGAGTAGGCATCAACAATTTCTGAAACAGTCGCCAAGTCAGCTTTGTCTGCCGAAGACTTTTCAAGCATGTTGGACACTTTATTCCCGATAGCCGTCATCTGCTTTTCCACTTGATCAACATTATAATTTTCAAAGAATTGCAGTAAAAGCATTGTTAAGAAAAGCAGAACAAGCGTAACGAGAGCAATGATCGTTAACCAAAGTTTCCCAATGATACTTTTCCAGATCATTCGTCCGCCTGCGCCTCGATCTTATAACCGACACCCCATACTGTGACAATCATGCCCGCCGCCTCTTCCGAAACCCGGTTCAATTTTTCACGCAAACGTTTCACGTGTGTGTCGACCGTTCGGAGATCACCGAAAAATTCATAATTCCAAACATCTTTTAGTAATTGCTCCCGGGAGAACACTTTATCCGGATTTTGTGCAAGATAATAAAGCAGTTCGTATTCCTTTGGAGTCAGGCTGACTTCTTGATCATCCGCTGTGACACGATGGGCATCATGATCGATCGTTAAGTGCGGGAAAACGATGACATTTTTTGCTGTCGAATCGGTTTCGAGAAATTTAGTTGTCGAAGAGCGGCGCAACAGCGCTTTGACCCTAAGGACAACTTCTCTAGGGCTAAATGGTTTGGTAATGTAGTCATCCGTTCCTACTTCAAAGCCTTGCACGCGATTGGCCTCCTCACCCTTAGCAGTCAGCATGATCACCGGCGTTGCTTTCGTTTCACGCAGTTTCTGGCAGACCTCGACACCATCCATTCCCGGAAGCATCAAATCCAGCAGAATCAAATCATAGTCATGTTCAATCGCCATCTTCAGCGCCGTTTCACCGTCCGCCGCTTCATCGATCGCATAGTCCTCTCTTTCAAGGTACATTCTTAATAAATGACGGATTCGTTCTTCGTCATCAACGACCAAAATCGTCGTATTTTTTTGTTCCATCCCAATCTCTCCTTTGCCTGTGCCAAACACCCGGCTCGCCGGCGGTATCGACCGCTTGGAGACAGCCAAGTGCTTCTATATGTTATTCTCATCAAAAATTTATAAAAAATTTATAATGGCGATCATTTTTGCGAATCACCCGCCGTCTCAAGCGGGCGGCGAAAGACCTGCCGGATCTTCGTGCATCTATTTATGAAAATCGGCCTTGTCCACCTGTCCGGACAATTGATAGAGCGCTTTGACCTCATGAGGTTTCAACATTCGGCTCTCACCCGGATGCAGTCCGTTCAGACCTAAAAAACCGTAACTCTCACGCTTCAATTTTATCACATTAAAGCCTAAAGCTTTGAACATACGCCGGACTTGCCGATTGCGCCCTTCATGAATCGTCAGTTCAACCGCCGAGTGATCCTTCTTCCGATCGCTCGACAGCAGCTTAACCTTTGCCTTAGCTGTCGGACCATCTTCAAGCTGTACGCCGCTTGCCAATTGTTCAAGCGCTTCTTTTGTTGGGATACCGGAAATTTTTGCTATGTATGTCTTGTCTATACCAAAGCGCGGATGCATCAGCCGATTGGCCAGCAAACCATCATTAGTCATCAGAAGGGCTCCCGAAGTGTCATAATCAAGACGGCCGACCGGGAAAATGCGCGCGCTGACTGACATGCGGGAAAAAATCGGTGACCACTTTTCTATTTCTGTCATCCTTGACACTTGAAATCACACCCACCGGTTTATAAAAGAAAAAGTAGACCGGCTCTTCCCTGTCAATCGGTACGCCGTCCACGGCAATTCTATCCCTGCCGGACACTTTAACGCCGAGCTCGGTCACAGCTCTGCCGTTCACCTGCACTCTGCCGTCAATAATCAATTGCTCCGCTTTCCTTCTGGATGTAATGCCTGCCTGAGCAATCACTTTCTGCAATCTTTCCATCTCTTCACCTCATCCTCATCATAACCCGTGCGCTCTCTTTTCACAAGTGACACATATCACAACCCCTATGCAAAAAAAAGAAGAGCTCTATAGCATCTTCTCCAACATTTCAATATCCGAAAACAAATGTCACGATGGCAATCGAACAAGCGACGCCAACCGCATCGGCTAAAAGCCCGACTTTTAAAGAATCACCGATTTTGTGAATGCCCACCGCTCCGAAATAAACCGTCACAATATAAAAAAAGTCGTATCCGTGCTTCCCTGCAGTGTTGACGCGAGCCGGCCAATATAGGAATCCGGTCCGTAGGTTTTGATCAAATCGCTCATCAAACCAAGGGCGCCTGTACCGGAGATTGGCCGGAGAATAGCGAGCGGAACCACTTCAGGCGGAACACCCGCCGCTTTTAGCAGCGGCTCTAGTAGATGGGTAAACGCATCCATTGCTCCGGATGCGCGAAAAACACCGATAGCAACCAGCATCCCGACTAAAAAGGGAATGATCGAGATCGCAATGGAAAACCCTTCTTTTCCGCCTTCCACAAACGTTTCATAAGTCGCGATTTTTTTGAACGTTCCGTATACAAGAACCACGGCGATAAGAAGCGGAATGAGCCATACGGATAGAGTCGTGATCACGGCCATGTTATTTCCTCCCTTTTCGCTTGCGGCGATAATAGAAATAACGATCAATCAGAAGAGCGGAAAACGTTGTGCACAAAGTTGCAATCAGGGTCGTTCCGACAATGTCCGTCGGCGAAGCGGAACCGTACTTCATTCGGATCGCAATGACCGTTGTCGGAACGAGCGTCAGTCCGGAAGTATTGAGGGCAAGTAATGTGATCATTGACCGGCTCGGTTCGTTTTTCCCGCCGTTCAATTTTTTTAACTCTTCCATCGCTTTAATCCCCATTGGGGTGGCTGCATTGCCAAGCCCAAAAAGATTGGCAATCGTGTTGGACAGAATATAGCCCATTGCCGGATGATCGCCGGGCACTTCCGGAAACAGCCGTTTCATTAACGGTTTAAAAAAGGCGGATAAATGACGCAAGAGGCCCGACTTTTCTGCGATTTTCATGATGCCCAGCCAAAAAAAAAGAACGCTGATAAGCCCAAAGCAAATCGTCACCGCTTCCTCTGCAGAGCGAAAAATGGCCTGATTCACTTTTTCCATCGTCCCGTGAAGCGCCGCATAGACCATGCCAATGACAAACATCGCGACCCCAACACGTTGATCATGGGTTATCCCGTCCCGAGCATACGGCCGCAAACATCCTCACAAAAAAGATCCGGAAGCTTTTTTTTTTTTTCTTTTGGCGGATTGTAAAAAAGCGGCAGGTGGGCAATCCTTTGGCTGCCGATCTCAACCGATAACCGGCCGACAGGAGAAGGAACCGTCTTCCACTTTTTCTTCTTCGGCGGCTTAATGAGCGTGAGTTCGGTTGAAAGCTCGCTGCTTTCTTTTGCTGTGAGCGGAATAGATAATGCCCGGGCTGTAAATAAATGGTGTTTATAAAAAGGGGCGACATTCCCCTCGACTTCCCCTTTGTTCACAATCTTGACCATCTTGTAGTTTGCAAACGCCCAATTAAATAGGTTTTTGTGATCGCGCCAATCATTGCCATCATTCAACGTGACTGCAATCAAATGCAGCCGCTTGTCTGACGCCGTTGAAATAAGTGTCCGGCCGGCGATTTTGGTAAAACCCGTTTTTCCTCCTGTTGAAGGCGGATACTGATACAGCAGTTTATTTTTATTTTTCCACACGCGTGCGTTTTCTTTGTTCGTTTCAGAGGCGCGATAGATCTTAGTCTTAAAAATCTTCCGGAACTCCGGATTTTCCATCGCATATTTTGTCAGCAGCGCCATATCATAGGCCGTCGAATAATGTGTTTGACTATCGAGGCCATTCGGATTATCGAAGTGGGTATCATGCATGCCGATTTCCCGCGCTTTTTCATTCATCATAAAAAAAACGAATCCGGATTCACTTTTCCCGACCGCCTCCGCTATTGCCACGGCGGCGTCATTGCCGGAACGGAGCATCAGCCCGTAAACCAAGTCTTTTAATTTGATTTTTTCCCCTTTTTTTAAATAAATCGAGGAACCTTCCTTGCCGAATGCCTGTCCGCTAACTTTGAAAGTACGGTTCATTTTTCCGGACTCGATGGCAAGTATCGTTGTCATCACCTTTGTAATGCTGGCGATCGGCATCTTTTGATGGCTGTTATTTTCGAATAAGACCCGCCCGGATGACTGATCCATCAGCACCGCTGCCCTCGCTGATACGGAGATGCCGGCACCCGTGGCCAGACTGGCCGGAAAGAGCGGCAGACAAAGGCAGAAGCAAATAATGATACATGCCGTTCGTTTTAATAAGATCGTCATACCATCCCGTCCCCTTTTTTGAGTTAATACAAGCTTATGCCGGGACGGGCGGTTTATGATCACTTCTGAAAGATGAAGTTAAAGAACACACCCCTATTTTCATAAACTGAAACTTCAATCAGGGGGAGTCTTCTTTCATCCCCCCACTGATTGTTAGCTTTTGCCCACAGGATGTGGCGCCTTTAGTCAGTGTTCCTAAGATCGGGCTTTTACGGGCCGTTGTCTCCCACCTATGCTTCTTCGAATGCATTGAAGCCTTGAGGTGGGAGTCTTTACTTGCCGTTAATGCGGGAAAATCGGGTTTTCGGTCTTTTTAAATGAAAGAAGTTAAAAAAGGCTGAATACGAACGAGGGGAGGTCATGAAGCTTGGTTCCTCTCTGGTAAGGCGCTTCTATAAGTCGGAAATGGTTTGTTTAAATTTTTCATAAAAAAGATCGGACTCTTCCGCCGGCTCCGATGCAAGTGCCTCATTTTCAAGCGGCGGCAAATCTTTTAAAGAAGACAAGCCAAAATAGATGAGAAAATCCTCCGTCACACCGTATAAGATGGCCCTTCCGGTGCCTTCCGCGCGGCCGACTTCTTTGATCAGCCCTTTTGAGACGAGCGTTTGCAGCGCCTTCTCCGACTTAACACCGCGAATCTCTTCAATGGCGATTCGCGAGATCGGCTGCTTATAAGCAATGATTGCCAGCGTTTCCAGCGACGCCTGACTCAAAGTCCACGATTTCGGGGTTTCAACAAACTTTTCGATATAATGAGACATAAAAGGTTTTGTCGTTAACTGATAGCCGTTCGGGCGATCAATAATCATCAATCCCCTGCTGCTGTCCTTTTTATAGGTTTCTTTCATCTCTTCAATGATTTGCTTAATTTCTTCTTTCGAGCAGTCTAGCAAAACTGCTTGTATTTGATCAATAAAAAGCCCTTCTTCACCCGCCAGATAAAGAAGGCCTTCAATAATCGATTTCATCTGTTCGTTCGTCAAGCGCGTCCGCTCCTTTCTCCAGACTAATGGTAATGTCGGCAAAGTTGTTCTCCTGGGTACAGATGATTCGCCCTTTTTTCATCAGTTCCAATATAGCCAAAAATGTCACAATGATATGCGTCCGGCTAGGGTAGGGAAAAAGTGATTCAAACATCAGCGGCCGGCCGGCTGCTTTCCTCAGCGCCTCCATCACTTCCGACATTCTTTGTCCAATCGGCAGAGACTGCCTTTCGATTTTCGTTCTTAACGGTGCTTGAAGCCGATTTTTTTTCAACAGGCGGCGAAAAGCGTCCATCATGTCCTGAGCGGTTGCTTTTCCTTCAACCGGCAGAGCGGTTTGCGGCTTTTTTGGCTATAGGCGCTTAAATCACTGGCAGGTTTGGAAAATAATTGGCTTCTTTTTTCTTCGCGCGCCTTCAATTCCATCGCCGCCTGCTTGTACTGCCGATATTCGATCAGCTGCCGCATCAATGCCTCGCGGGGATCTTCTTCCACCTCAAGTGTATCGTCCCCCGTTCCATCCTCCAGCGGTTTTTGTTTCGGCAGCAGCATTCTGCTTTTCATTGCAATCAGCGTCGCCGCCATCACCATGTATTCACTCGCGACATCAAGCTGCAGCACCCGCATATGATGAATGAAATCCAAATACTGTTCGGTTATTTCGGCAACCGGAATATCATAGATGTCAATCTCAAGATGTTTAATTAAATGCAAGAGAAGGTCAAGCGGACCTTCAAAAGCGTCTATTTTTACTTTGTATTCCATTTCTCTCATCCCGACTATTCGCTTACGCTATTATAGCATAGTGAGAACTAGACGCGCGATCATTTTAATGGATTGCTGTTTGGCCAGGCAAGTGTAGACTGGTGATCACAGCCTAAGTACCATTTAGAGATTTGTAACACTAAATGAAAGAGGAGAGTCCTTTGTATCCGAAAGCCTATCTTCATTATCTCATTTTGTTCCATCGCAACCACGATTATTTCGCCTGTCAAAGTTTTTTTGAAGACCATTGGAAGAAGGCGCCTGCCCGCCACCGGCAACCATGCTGGGTTTTTCTAATACAAATTGCCGTCACTTTGTATCATTATCGCCGTGAAAATCTCGTTGGTGCAAAGAAGATGATCAAAAAAAAGCACGACACCGCCTCAACTTCTTGAGTAAAGAAATAGGGCAATTGGGTCTTGATAAAGAGCAGCTTTCCAACTTGCTCAGCCGGGTTGAATCAAACATAACGGAGCGGCTCCCTTATCAAGACATCAATCTGCCGATAAGTGACCCGCTGCTTAAAAAATGGTTGATCAGCCAGCTCAAATAAGAACGCGAAAAAAAAAAAACAGAAACCGAATCGGTTGCTTTCGGTTTCTGTTTAGGATTTCTTTTCTAAATTAAAACAAACGTCAAAGAAAGATTTCGTTTGCGCGGATGGTGTAAGATGGATTTCATTACCCAATATATTATTTAATGACTGAATAATTTTATGGCCGATGCCTTCGGAACGATAGGAGGGGTTGACGCTGATATGTTCAATGAAAGCCTCATTTTGATCGAGATGAACGCCAATCTCTCCAATAATGTCGTCTCCCTGTTTCCATAAATAGAGTTGCCAGTCATCGTCTTCCTCATATCTTTTCATTGTCTGCCGCAGTTTCTTCAAATCTTTCTCCGACGGAACAAAAGACAATAAACCCATAGCTATTTTTTCATAGCTTTTCTTATAGCGAATCAGCATATTTAACCCCTCGTTATCATGGGATGGCGATAAATTCCCATAAACATTATAGCGTATAAAGAATATCTACATGCTATATTATAACCAATTTTTGATAAAATGTGCATGCCTTCATCCACTTCAGGCATTGGAGGTATATAAGGGCCGCTCAATGCAATGATGAAAAAGATTGTAAGGGAACATCCTGACGAATGAGATCGTCATAGGTTTCACGGCGGACAACAAGCGTCGCTTCGCCTTGTTCGACAAAGACGACAGACGACAGCCGGTTTCGGCAGACGGTTGTAATGATTTGCCATTGCGTATCCATAAGCTCCGGTACAGAAAACAGCCAGAATATCCCCGCTCGAACAAGATGGCAGTCGAGCTTCTTTGATCAATATATCACCAGTTTCGCAGCATTTTCCGGCTACAGCAACCTCTTCATCCGCTTGTTCACCCGCTCTATTCGCCAGTATCGCTTCATACTTCGCCTGATAGAGTGCCGGCCGGATGTTATCGGTCATCCCGCCGTCAACCGCTACATATTTACGAATGCCGGGAATATCTTTAAATGCGCCAACCGTGTACAAAGTCGTGCCGGCCTCGCCAACCATCATTCTTCCCGGTTCCACCCATATCTCAGGTACAGCCATTCCGAGTCGCTCGCTCTCACCGGTTACTGCCGCCACAATTTTATCAACATACTGCTCAATGAAAAGCGGATGATCGGACTCAACATATTTGATACCGAATCCGCCGCCGACATTCAATATCTCCAATTGAAAACCTGTTTCCGACCAGCGTTCGATATACTCATAGATTAATTGAATTGCACGGACAAATCCTTCCGTTTCGAAGATTTGCGAACCGATATGGCAATGAAGGCCTTTTAAATCGAGATGCGAGGCTTCCATCGCCAAACGCACCGCCTTCTCAGCCGCACCATTATCCAGATTAAACCCGAATTTCGTATCATCGTGCCCCGTCATAATAAATTCATGCGTGTGCGCTTCGACACCCGGGGTGATCCGCAAAAGAATGTTGATTCTTTGGTTGCGATCGCGGCAAAGATCATTTAGCAGCTGCAGCTCATAAAAATTATCAACAATAATCGTCCCGATGCCTGCCTGCAAAGCGAGTTCCAGTTCATCCTGCGTTTTATTATTGCCGTGAAAATGAATCCGTTCCGGCGGAAACCCAGCTTTTAACGCCGTATAGAGTTCTCCTCCCGACACAACATCCAGCGACAGATCCAGTTCGCGGGCCAGCTGGATCATCGCGATCGTTGAAAAAGCTTTGCTGGCATAAGCCACCTGCCATTTAAGGCCGCTGTGTTTTGAAAAAGCCGACTTAAACTGCCGGGCTCTTTCCTTTATCAAAGCCGTGTCATAAACATACAGCGGTGTGCCGAATTGCTTTGCCAGTTCAACTGTATCCACTCCGCCAATCGTCAAATGCCCTTTTGAGTTAATCGTCTGTGTGCCGCGCAAAAGAATCTCCCCTTATGTTTATGAAAAAAAGCCCATGCAACGAAGTACATAGGCTTTTTTTTTTCGCCGTACCTCATTAGTCGGAATAGTGCTCCACTGCACGTCCGGCAGTGACAGTCCGATGCCTGTTCGACATCAAACCAGCGAACCGCTTGTGGAAAAGCGATGCGCTTCGGCAAATTGACCTTTCTGGAATCTTCATCACTTTCCGGGTTCCGATTCCTTACTGATTCGTTTTGCTCCTCTGACTCCTCAAATGATGAGGCTAGATGAAATTAACTGATATTTTACCACGATTTTTTTATAAATACAAGACGAATGACTCGGTTAAAACTCTTTTTTAATCTTTTTTCGGTACCGATTGCCGGTATTTGTCTATCGGTCTAACGATACTCGGACGAAGAATAGCAGTCGGCATCGCTCGGCGAATCAAAATATTGTACATGCCGGTCGGATTGAACGGGATAAACGGCCACAAATAAGGGGTGTTTAAGTTTCTGACATGGGCCAGAAAAATCACAAAGAGCGTGGTCCCAATCACAAACCCCGGTACGTGCAGAAGACCCGCGGCTAATATCAGAAACAGGCGGACGATTTTATTGGCCAGACTTAATTCATAACTAGGTGTAGCAAAACCGCCGATCGCTGAAAACGGTACAATAAAGAATCACTTCAGGAACAAATACCCCGACCTCGATCGCAATTTGCCCAATCAATACCGCGGCGATGATTCCAAGCGCCGTCGACAAAGATGTTGGTGTATGAACCGCCGCCATTCGGAGCGACTCTATCCCGACTTCGGCGATCAGAATCTGGATAAGCAGTGGAATATGATAATTGTGCTTACTAGGGCCGATAAAACTCAACCCGTGCGGCAAAAGATGATCTTGAACGAGCAAGAGCCACAATGGAACAAGAAAAACCGAAGCCAGAATACAAATAAAGCGCATCCACCTCAACATTGCCCCGGCCGCCGTCACTTGATGATATTCTTCGGCATGCTGAACGTGATGAAACAACGTTGTCGGAAAAATCATCACGCTCGGCGATGTATCTGTGATGATCACCACGTGACCTTCTAAAATATGAGCAGCCGCGACATCGGGCCGGCCGCTGTAACGGACAAGTGGAAAAGGATTCCAGCCTTGCTTCATCCAAATTCTTCAAGCGCTTTGTCGGCCATTGGAACCCCGTCAATATCAATGTTCGACAGTTCTTTTTTTAATGTTTTGATCAAGCCGGGATTGGCTACATCCTTCAAATAGCAAAGGCAGACATCGGTATTTGAACGGGAGCCGACCTGCACCATTTCGTTGCGATAGCGGGGATCACGAATCCGCCGGCGAATGAGTCCGGCATTTTCAATAATATTTTCCGTGAATCCGTCTTTTGAACCCCGAATCACTTTTTCCACATCAGGTTCTTCAGGTGTTCTGCCAGGATAATGGCGAAGATCGATAACGAGCGCCGTACGCTCTTTGTCAATAAGAATGACAATCCGTCCGGTCAAGAGATAGTCGACAGCCTCGTTTAACGTCGTCACCTCTTGAACCTGTTCATGAACTAAGTGCTCCTTGATTTCTTGATAAACGTCGGCCGTGTGCCGATTGTTGTTGCTGAACCGCAGAAATTCTCTCATTATAAGAACAATAATTCGAATCCACAAGGCTGTTGGTATAATAGAGTTGAATATCGCGTCCCAGCACCCGCATCTCTCGTACACCCATGTCAAAGTTATGCGGTCCAAAGTCGAGCAGAGCTTTCAAATATTCGCTATTGTCCTGCAAGTGCTCGCTAATCGGTTTTTTGCATGATTGGGTTTTGATTGTAACCACTCCTTTCAAGGATGAGCCGTATAGCTGCTGTCGTGATCGGCACATCATTTTCAACCGCGTCAATCCCCCGCATTTTGCCGATGTCGCCGATGCCGACCAAAATCGGCAGGGACAATTGATCGAGCACATAGACCGTATCTCCGGCAATCCGGCCCATTTCCAGATCCGGCAGTCCTTCTTTATCAACACCGAATTCTGTTAGTTCGCCCGTTTGATCAATGCTGACATCAACGCGGGTCCATTCATGATTGCCGCTTTTTGATGCGACGGCGATGGCCCCAAGCACATCAATATCAGGATGCCTGGCCACATATTCCATTCCTTGTTCACCCGCGCCTCTCCCGGCAAATCCGGAGTCATCAAACATCACGAGAACAGGATCGGCCGGTGTTTCATGAATAAGCCGAACAATCGCTTCACCGCTAAGGGGCGAGGGATTGCCCGATGACTGCGACAAACAGAAGAGGCCGAGCTTCTCGGCCGCAAGTTCAAGGGCTTCTCGAGCATACTTGTCACCATCGGTAACCAAAATCACCTTTTTTGTCACCGGTGTCACCCTTTTGGCCTGAAAATTAAAGCGACAAGAAAACCAAATAAAATGGCTGATGTGATCCCGGCTGATGTCAGTTTAAAAATACCCATTGCAATGCCAAGATAGCCGTGCTGATGCCCCTCGGACATCGCGCCGTGCAGCAAAGAATGACCGAAGCTTGTGATCGGCACCGTGGCGCCTCCCCCGGCAAAGTCGATCAGCTTATCATAGATACCAAAAGCATCAAGCAAGGCGCCCAGGACGACAAAAGAGACGGTGATGTGAGCCGGCGTTAGTTTGCAGACGTCAAGCAGCAGCTGGCCGACAACACAGATCAATCCGCCGATGATAAAGGCATAGAGAAAAATCATTTGCACTCGCCTCCCGCAGATTCAAGAACGACACCATGAGCAATACATGGAATCGTATCCTTTTTCTTTGTCGTTGTCGCATTCAGCAGCGCTCCTGTCGCCACAATCAAAATGCGTTTTAATTCGCCTTCAGCCAGCTTTTTGAACAAATAGCCGTAGGTGACAACGGCTGAGCATGCACAGCCGCTTCCTCCGGCATTGACCGGCTGATCCGGACGATAAATCATTAATCCGCAATCGTGATGCACTTTCGTGACATCGATTCCTTTTTCCCAAAGCAGTTGTTTTAGAATCGGCGAACCGACGGCCGACAAGTCGCCCGTTACGATCATGTCATACTCTTCCGGCCCGCGGCCGGTATCCTGAAGATGATTAAAAATCGTATCTGCCGCTGCCGGAGCCATCGCCG
Organism: Terrilactibacillus sp. S3-3; assembly: GCA_030437565.1. GTDB lineage: Bacteria > Bacillota > Bacilli > Bacillales > Sporolactobacillaceae > S3-3. The sequence goes on along the minus strand of CP129291.1, from coordinate 1,678,655 downwards.
CCCCCATATTATTCGGATCGTCGATTCCCCAGTCCAGTACTTTGCCGATTGTCGCCTCTTTAACCATCACTTTTCCCGGCTCCTTGCTTACAATCGCGGCTCCTGCTCCAGTCACTGTGAAAGTCGCAGTCGGGTTCGCCGGGCCGCCATATTCCGTCGGATAACGAAATTGGCGTTCTGCCGTCGAATTATGGCTGCTTACCGCGCACAAGGCACTGTCGGCAAAACCACTGTCCACCAACTGCGCCCCAAGTGCCAGCGTCTCCATTGACGTTGAGCAGGCACCGAATAATCCTAAATAGGGGATCCGATTTTCTTTCGCAATAAAATTGGACGTCACCACCTGATTCAGTAAGTCGCCGGCCAGAAAAATGTCAATGTCGCTTTCTTTTTTTCCTGCTTTAGCTAGACAGACCGCCACGGCTTTGCGCATTAAAGTCCGTTCGGCGTCTTCCGAGTTATTTTCACCGCAGTCAAGTGTTTTGTATGTCTTATCGAAAACTTCCGCGGAGCGGTCCGGATGCTTCATAAGGACCGGCGGTCGTTCCCGTGGCGGCCAAATATAACGGATGCTCATATCTCCACGTTTGTTTCTTTATCTTGCCCACTTTCGCTACCCCCTTTAATCAGAATACATGTTCAAAAAACAAGCGGATGACCCCCAGCACAGCGGCAGAGACCACACCAAAAACGATGACGGCACCGGCTAATTGAAAAAGATTGGTTGCAATCCCCAGTACAATGCCTTCGCTCTTATGTTCAAGCGCAGCGCTGGTAATGGCGTTGGCAAATCCGGTCACAGGAACAATTGAACCCGCCCCGGCAAAACGGGCGATATTGTCATATACCCCCACTCCTGTCAATATGGCTGCAACTAAAATAAGAGTTGCCGAAGTCGGGTTCCCGGCTGTTTGTTTAGTAAAATGGAAAAAGTGGATATAAAATTCTTCCAGACATTGGCCGACGAGACAAATGAACCCGCCAATAAAAAAACGCCTTCATACAATCCCACAAATATGGAATTTTTGGCTGGTATGCTTTTACATTCTTTTTATAGTTTTTCGGATCATTTAATTTTACTGCCATTGTACTTGTCTCCTTTCAAATAACAGATCAATCATTAAACGTAGTATCCGTTATTTTTTAAGAAAAATATCAGATATTCTTTAGATGCGAACTTAGAAGCCTTTTCCGGACTCATCATGCGATGCTCGGGAATGGATGCATTATCAAAATAAAAAAAGAAACGAACGATATTCAAACTCTTTTGATTTCTTTTTAAGATGGAGAATGGTAAAAATTTTTTTACATATATTTAAATCAATCATGCTTAGACAGGATGGCCCACATATGTTAAAAAAATTGACTTTCATTAGTTTAGGCGGCATGTTTATCGCCATTGGCATCAATGTATTCATTCTTCCGCTTCATCTGATTAACGGCGGAGTCATCGGAATCAGTCTGCTCCTTAATTACACATGGGGCTTTAATTTAGGACTGACCATTTAATGATCAACCTCCCCATCTATTTATTTACTCTAAAATACGAGAGACTGTATTTTTTTTTAAACGGTCTGTATGGCATGATCATTTCATCTGTTATGATCGAATGCCTATTTCCATTGAGAAACCTTTTTCACCTCTCCCCTTGGCTCAGTTCAATCATCGGTGGCATTTTTATCGGAACCGGAGTGGGCATCATGTTAAGACATCACAGCAGCCATGGCGGGATTGACCTATTGGCGCTTGTCATTTCAAAATATTTTCCCATCAATCCCGGCTTTATTATGTTAATCACCGACACTTTCATTATTGTGTACGGGATGATGATGCTTAAAGATTACAGGCTGATTTATTCTCTTCTTACCGTGATTAGTGTCGGAACCGTTGCCAGCCTGTTAACATCTATGAAGTCCATCTATATTTTTACCAAGGGTGATGTTTAAGGACGCTGCTGATTATTTTAATGAGAAGTAAGACCAGTGAAATAGGGATCCGAAGGCCTCAAGCACGAGCGCCATCAATAGAATAAGGATCTGATGATGGAAGCCGACCCTTTTAGACAGAATGGGCATCACATTCAGCACTTCGGTTAAAGCGGCAGCCATCATGCCGACAAAAATGCCGCTTGCCAGTCCGATCGGAATGAGGAGCAGCATGGGCAAAGAGAGATGAACATAATGAAGACCCATCCACGTTCCGGCCACACCGCCGGCGATCACGCTCCATTCATAAGCACGGATATATTCCGGTGTTTTTGACATTTGCACGAGCCTGGGAATGATCCCGAGAACGGTCAAAAAAGCGACAAACCCGCAGCCGGTCGTGAGCCCGCCTGAGAAACCAATGGCGATAAGCAGAAGAGCATTAATCACGGCGCATGTCTGCCTCTTTTTTCTTTTTCTCGTTGATGATCACATATTGGTCAAGATCTTGTTGATAATTAAACATCTCTATCTCTAGCGGGCTCGGTTCCTCATTAAATTTCTTTTTGAAGACGTGATTAAAGAACAAGATCATCCCGACTGCCAAACCAAGTGAATATGGGATTTGTAATAACAAAGGTTGGCTGTTCGTTCGTCCGGTCACTATTGTATAAATTTTCTGGTGGACGCTTTGCATGGCGACGTCTTCATGAAAATTAATAATCGCCAGACCCGCACCGATAAACAGTAAAACCCAGACAAGCAGGAAGAAAAAAACGGATCGTTTTCGCTGCCGTTTCATTTCCACCTCAATGATCGTTTGCGAAGGGCCGACAGCCTGAATATCTGCATCGGAATATAGCTGATAAACCTTTTGAATGACATCCATCACATCGATCACGATGTAATTGCTGTCTTCTTTTGTCACCGTATGAATCCTTTCCTGGCCGAGGTTTTTTATGACTTCCTTTGGTGCGATGATATCCGCCGCCTTGTTTATTGTGATTACTTCTCCAAGTCTTGCTTGGAATTTTTGCCGCAGGCGGATATAGATTGTGACCGTCTTCATCGCCTTCCCTCCTTTGGATACATAGATAGACCTTCGCGGCCGGTATATGTATACATGGCAGAGCCTCCCGCTGCGAGGTGCGGCAAACATCAATCATACCTTTTCTTGGCCGTTATTTACCGTTTAGTATGCTTAAGATAATGATGAAATATGTCTGAAGAAGGAAATAAAGAACCGGATGGCTATTCCGCCATCCGGTTCTTTATTTCTTCTAGTATTTTCTTTTCCAATCTTGACACCTGAACTTGTGAGATGCCGAGCCGCTTGGCTACTTCCGTCTGCGTCTGATCCTTGAAATAGCGCAGATAAACGATCAGCTTTTCCCGTTCCTGTAAATGTTCAACAGCTTCACGGATCACTAACTTGTCAAACCATTTTCCCCCGTCTTTATCGGAGATTTGGTCTAAAAGAGTGATGGGATCGCCGTCGTTTTCATAAACTGTTTCATGAATGGATGAAGGGGAACGGATGGCTTCTTGAGAAAGCACCACCTCTTCAGGTGAAAGATCCAGAGCTTCCGCAATTTCATTGACCGTTGGATTATGACCCAGCTTTTTTGATAACTCATCCTTTTTCTTCCTGACTTTGCCGCCGATTTCCTTCAACGAGCGGCTTACTTTAACCGCCCCGTCATCACGGATAAAGCGCTGAATTTCGCCGATGATCATCGGCACCGCATAGGTGGAAAATTTCACTTCATAAGAAAGATCAAATTTATCGACCGATTTAAGCAGTCCGATGCATCCGATTTGAAAAAGATCGTCAGATTCATAGCCGCGATTCAGAAATCTTTGAACGACCGACCAAACAAGGCGCATATTCTTTTGTATAATGCGATCTCTCGCATCATGATCACCGGCTTGACTTTTTTTAATCAGCACTTTGATTTCATCATCATCCAATAACGGTTCTTTCGCATCCTTCTTGATATCAAGATCCATCGGCATGACTCCCTACTTGCATACAGCTTTATTTTGGGCTGCTAACTCTTTTGTCATATAAATGGTTGTTCCTTTCCCTTCTTCCGTCTCTATCTCCACATGATCCATGAAATTTTCCATAATCGTGAATCCCATTCCCGAACGCTCTAATTCCGGTTTCGTCGTAAACAAAGGCTGTTTCGCTTCTTCGACATCTTTAATCCCGACCCCTTGATCGCTGATGATAAGGGTCACGATTCCATCCTCAATCATTGCTTTAATTTTCACCGTGCCTTTTCCGCTATTTTCATAGCCATGAATAATACTATTTGTCACGGCTTCAGACACGACAGTCTTGATTTCCGTGAGTTCATCCAATGTCGGATCAAGCTGGGCGACAAATGCCGCAACTGTTACCCGTGCAAACGATTCATTTTCGCTAATTGCGGTAAACTCCAATGACATTTCATTTCTCATTCAGGCCACCCCCAACGTTTGCAGTGCATATTCTTCATCCTCTTCCAGTCTGATGATCTTGAACATCCCGCTCATTTCAAACAGACGGCGAACAGCGGGGGAAATCGAACAAAACAACCATTTCTCCGCCGAGACTGGCTATTTTTTTGTAGCGTCCTAAAATGACACCTAGGCCTGAACTATCCATAAACTGAAGTTTTCCCAAATTTAATAGAATATGATGAATCGCTTCTTTTTCCATAGTATCGTTGACTTTATTCCGCAGCTCATCCGCAGTATGGTGATCAAGCTCGCCTTCCAACCGAATGCAAAGCACGCCGTACTTTACTTCCAAATCAATGCGAAGACTCACGTTTTTCTCCTCCTTCATCCTGGGTGTTTCAAGGTTTCTCTGTTTACAATGCTAATTCCTTCAAGATGACAAAACTAGTGGCCGTTCGACGAGACTAGTGATTTTTTTTAAGCTGACATTGCAGAGGGCGGCAGCTTTCACCGCGTCGTGCCGCTTCATGTCAAAGGGAAAGAACGCCCCGGACCAAAAGGGCGTTATTTCTTCACAATGTTGCCGACCGTGCGTTTGAACAGCTCCCACCAGGAGGCTTCCTTAACATTATCGCGAACAATAAGCGGCGTTTTTGACAATGTCTGGTTATTGCTGGTTACCTTGTAGTAGCCGACGACTGTTCCCGCCTTAATTGGCGCCTTCAAAGGTTTTTTTAGGACAATTTGTTTTTTTTATGTCTTTAACGGTTGTGCCTTTTTTTAGCAGCAGCACGGTCCGTTTTCCAGTGACAATCGGGACCTTGCCTTTGTCACTTTTATTGACGTTTTCAACGCGGACAAGCTTATTTTTTTTAATATCGGTTTCGTTTGATAACCGGCAAAAGCTTGGTCCATCAATCCTGAAATGATTTGATTTCTTTCTTTCGGTGTCGATGCCCCCATGACAACAGCAATGACGCGCATACCATCTCTTTTTTGGCGGTAGCCGTCAGGCAGTATTTTGCTTCATTCGTAAATCCGGTTTTCAAACCGTCCGCTCCCGGATAAGTTTTGACAAGCTTATTGGTATTGACGAGCCAAAACTTTTTATCCGTATTTTCCCGGAGATAATAATTTCGTATCGTGATGTGTAGTGCAGTACTTTTTGATAACGAAGCAGTGCCCTCGCCATTACTGCCATATCATGTGCCGTCGTATAATGGCCGTCTTCTGGAAGTCCGGTAGGGTTTTTAAAATGAGTATGTTTTAAGCCCAATTTTTTCGCTTCCGCATTCATTTGCTTAACAAAAGCTTTTTCAGATCCGCTTACATATTCTGCCATCGCGACTGATGCGTCATTTGCCGAAGCAATCGTGATCGCTTTTAGCATTTCATTCACAGTCATTTTTTCACCTGGTTCAAGAAAAACCTGCGACCCGCCCATCGAAGCAGCATGTTCGCTGACGTTAACCTTGTCGTTCAGTGAAATATCATGATGGCTTAGGGCCTTGAAAATAAGCAAAAGCGACATCACTTTTGTCATACTTGCCGGCGGAAGCTCCTGATTTTCATCTTTCTTGTAAAGGACTTTCCCTGTCTCCTGTTCCATCACAATAGCTGATTTCATCTGGGCTTTTTCCTTGCCGGGTTCTTCGGCAGATTTGGCATAAGAAGCCGCTGGCGCAGTCAGCGATGAAAATAGCAATGCCAAACTGGCGAAAAAGGCCGCAAACGCCTTCATCGACATCCCTCCTTCATTTGATCTTTAGTAGTTTTTCCAAAAAAGTGTGTGTTTATATACGAAAGAGGGAGGAGAAATTTGGCAGCCTAGGGAAGAGGGCGTGGGCTAAAAAAAAAACAGCGGATCCTACCGGCGTGCCGGTGTGATCCGCCGTCCATTCAATTCAAGGAAAAAGGCGCCATACTAAGCATGCAAGCAAAGCCTTACTTTTTCAAATGAAAAGGCACTGTTGTGATCACGAGGTCTTTATGGCGAAAAAGCCAGGCGCGAAGAAGCAGTGCACTCTGATTATGCAGCAAATTATGCCACCACTTCTTTAAAATAAATTGCGGTAAAATGATGTGAATATAATCTCCCTCTTTTTTATTCTTCTCCATTTCACGAAGAAAGCGAGATCGGGCCGAGAATGGAACGATATTGGCTCTTTAAAATGATCAACTCACAGGGCTGTCCCCAGGCTTCCCACTGTTTTCTCATTCTGTCGGCGGATGCATCATCAAAAGCGACGTACACGGCGATACAATCGGTTCCCAGGCTCTTGGCAAATGAGAGTGTATTTTTTGACAACACGGTGAATGCCGGAGACGAGCACAATCGATGTCACGCGATGTGCTTCCGGTCTGTCGGTTTTATAATTAATCCGCAGTTGTTCAGCCACCGCATCATAATGGCGATGGATCGCCAGTGAAAAAAGAATGAGCAGCGGCAAGACAACCAGCACAATCCATGCCCCGCCCGTAAACTTTGTGACAGCAAAAACGAAAGCAACAACGGCTGAGAGCACCGCCCCAATAAGGTTAATCGTCATTTTTCCTTTCCAAAAGGTCCCTTTTACCTTATGCCAGCGCCTGACTAAACCAATTTGAGCAACTGTAAACGATACAACACCGATCGCATAGAGCGGAATCAAGGCGCCTGTATGGGCACGAAAAATCGCAATCAAAAAACTGGCTAACGCCGCCAGCAGCACAATGCCGTTTGAATAGGCCAGCCGATCGCCGCGATTGGCCAGACTGCGCGGCAAAAAAAACCATCCGCAGCCACAATCGCTGCTAATTGTGAAAAACCATTGAATGTCGCGTTTGCCGCCAGTATTAAGACAATAAAGGTCAGCCAGATCAGTATTTGATAGAACCAGCTATGCCCGAAGTAACTTGCTGCGAGCTGCGACAGCATCGTATTATGGGGATTAACGGAAATGCCTTTCACATAAAGATGATACACAAATCCCAAAAGTGTGACTCCGGCAATAATGCCTAAAGCGATATACGTTTTTATGGCATTTTTTTGCTGCGGCTCGCGAAAAATAGGCACCGAGTTTGAAATGGTTTCAATCCCCGTTAAAGCGGAACAGGCCGAACTGAACGCTTTTAAAATAAGCAGCATTGTTAGTCCATGAGGTATTGTTCCAAAAGCCGGCGTCGTTGGCTGAACGAACCCGTGATGGATTTCATTGATAAAACCGGCGGCAATTAAAACAATCATGCCGCCCATGAAAGCGAATGTCGGCCAGGCCAGCATTTTCGCTGCTTCGGCTACCCCTCTTAGATTAACGATCACCAAGAACAGCACGCACAAAAAAGGGCGAGGGTTGTCTTAAACCCCTCAACGGCGGGATAGGCCGAGGCAACCGCTTCAATCGCCGCCGATACCGAAACAGCTACCGTTAAAACATAATCTAGAAGCAGCGAACTGGAGGCAACGACCCAAATCCAGGGATGTTTAAAGTTGTTTTTAGAGATGGCATAGGCCCCTCCGCCGTTCGGATAAGCCAAAATACCCATGATATAAGAGCTGATCAGAATGGCCAATAAAATAATGGTCGAAAGGGTGATCGGCAGAATCAGCCACTTTGCATCCGGCCCCAAACTCTCAAGCTCCGTATACCCGATTCCGGCGCATAAGCTACCGATGAGTACATATCAGCGGATAGAATCGGCAGCGCCATCCACCAGAATAATTTGTTCGCTTTATTATGAAGTTCTTCCGTCCGCATGGGACGGCCGATCAAAATTTTCTTTACAGTGTTAAAGTGCATGGCGGAAAACCAGACGATTAAAAAGATCAAAATACCAAGTCCAAATTCCAGCCATCTTATCGGATCTTCCATTCACGTTACCTCCCCTATTTCAATATGTTCAGCTCTATTTTTTTTTAAACCAAACAAAAAAAGGCACAACAAAAACCGCAGAGGACTGGTTAATACTCCACGGTTCGATGCACCGAGTATTGCCCGCCACCTTCTCTCCAAATGCTGACGAGGTTAGCTGTCGGATTCGGGCGTCGAGAGTCGCCCTACCTGTGACCAGGATTCACCCCATACGGCATAAGCCGCGCTGGTTCCCCCGCTTCATCATGAATTAAGCAATTTAAGATTTTGGAAACTAATATTCTTTTAATCAAAATTATCTTACTCTGCGTTTATGCACTTGTAAAGAGAAAAAAAAAAAAACCGTTTTTAACAAAACTTATATTATAATGGTTCAATAAAATAATTATGTAAACTTAACAGAGAAAAGATTTAACTTCTAACATTTAAATCATTTCCGTTCCGGAAGATAGCCGCGGCGAAAACAAGTGCTTTTTTTCCATTATCTTTGCCGCGGCCTCTATTTGCTCTCATTTATTACGGTAATCACGGGATTTACCGGCACAGGTTTACGGGCGAATAGGATCCTCTTAAACACTAAAAGCCGGTGTTGTTTTCCTCTTTATGCATAGGAAAGGCAGGTGAGCGATTTAAAAAATGATGATCGAAGTTTGCTGTCAGAAGTGATGAAAATCGGAGATGACGACTCCCTTTTTAGCGGCCGCTTCTTTTATCAGCTCCAATTCATGTTCCATTGCCTGTGATAATATCCCCTTTTCAATAATTTTTTTTTTTTGATTCGAAGTAAAACTGTGTCAATATTTCATCCGGCAAATCCTCATATGATAAGATCGTTACCACCTCAATTATTAAATCTCGCTGCCTTTCCCAAGCAGTGAACAAAAATGGTCTTTTTGCTATGCTTATAATAAAGAGGAAATACTTTATAACGTTAACATATTTGTGAAAAACATCTCAAGATTCCTTTTAATCAAATCTTACGGATGATTTTTCATTATAAGCGAACCGGCCCGGACCGCCGCTCGTTATTGACCTGATGGCATAAAAAAGACTCACCGATGAACGATAGTGAGTCAAAATTTATTCAGCAATCAGCCTGAGGCTGTGATTTGATCCTTAGCGAATCACTTCATATATTAAAGGATGCTTTGCCGGCTGTTTTTCTGCCACCTCATATGCGCCTTGCAGAAGATCAATCACGCTGTCAGCCGGTTTGTGATTCGTATGCAGTGTAAAAACCGCCGTGCCGCCGCCAAGTTTATCGCGAGCCGAGCTTTTTGTGCATCGTGATCCCTGCAGCGTGATCAATCGCTTCCCCTTTTTTCCGGCGGCCTGCTCCAAGCAGCATCGCCGCGGTCCCGATCTTTTCGGAGTCGATTCGACAAATATAACCTGGGGCTTTTGCCTCGATGGCAATGTCATATCGTGCCTTTATATCAGCGAGCGAATGGATACTGCCGCCCTGCGCAGCGATGAATGTTTCAAACATTTGATAAGCCGAACCATTATTCAAGTTCATTTCTAGTTTTTCGTAAACATCTTCCGCCTTTTGGCCGGCGCCGCCAAGCACCGCCATATGCGCAGCGAGTGTGAGCGCCAGCCTTTTCAAATCGGCCGGGCCGTCCCCTTTCAGCGTTTGCATCGCCTCGCGCACTTCGTTACTGTTACCGATCTCGTGACCCAGCGGCTGATTCATGTCGCTGATCACCGCCACTGTTTTTCTGCCTAAGCGATCGCCGATTTTGACCATCGTTTTTGCAAGATTTCTGGCTTCTTTTATCGTTTTCATGAACGCCCCTGAACCGGTTTTGACATCAAGGACGATGGCATCGGCTCCTGAAGCGATTTTCTTGCTCATGATCGAACTGGCGATGAGCGGTATCGATTCGACCGTCGCCGTGACATCTCTGAGCGCGTACAGCATTTTATCCGCCGGAACGAGATCGCCGGATTGTCCGGCAATCGCCAGCTTGTGCCGATTCACTTGATCGATGAACGCTTCTTTGGACAGTTCGGCCTGAAATCCTTTGAATGATTCAAGCTTGTCGATCGTCCCCCCCCCTGTATGTCCTAATCCCCGTCCGCTCATTTTGGCTACAGGTATGCCGAGCGAAGCGACAAGCGGAGCCACCACAAGGCTTGTTTTATCGCCAACGCCGCCCGTCGAATGTTTGTCGACTTTTGTGCCGGCAATCGCCGACAAATCAATCGTCTCTCCCCGATTGCACCATTTCGTCAACAAGATAGGACAATTCGGCTTCGCTCATCCCTTGAAAAATAGACGGCCATCATCAGAGCAGACACTTGATAGTCCGGAATCCGCCCGCCGGTGTACCCTTTTATAAAAAAAAAGCCATCTCTTCAGAAGAAAGCGCTTGTCCGTCTCTTTTCTTATGAATGATATCGACCATCCGCATCTGTTTGCTCCCCCCCTCCGCCTAAATACGCATTTTCCAGCGGCTTTTTTAAAATTCTATCAGCCTATCATCCTTACTATTTTCCTGATTAATTGAGTGAATCCGTCTTTGACTTTCTCCGCCGTTTCAATGACTTCCTCATGGGAAAGCGGCTTTTCCAAAATGCCGCAGGCGAGATTGGTGATGCATGAAACGCCGACTACCGGCAGACCAGCATGGGAAGCGGCAATCACTTCAGGAACGGTGGACATGCCGACCGCGTCCGCGCCGAGTGTACGGATCATTCGTACCTCAGCCGGCGTCTCATACTGCGGGCCGGATGTCGCCGCATAGACCCCCTCGCGAATAGACAAACAACGATAGAGCGGCCTCTTTGGCCAATTGCCGAAGTCCCGGATCATAAGCGGCGGACATATCTGGAAACCGCGGACCGATGCTATCGTCATTCGGTCCGATCAGCGGACTCGCGCCGATAAGATTCAGGTGATCGGTAATCAGCATCAGATCGCCCGGATGAAAGGCCTTATTCACGCCGCCGGCCGCATTGGTCACAATCAGCCGGCCGATGCCCAGCTTCTTCATCACGCGGACAGGAAAGGTGACTTGCTGCAAAGTATACCCCTCGTAATAATGATATCTGCCCTGCATCGCCACTACCGGAATTCCCTCCAAATCGCCGAAGACAAACCGGCCTTTGTGCCCTTCTACCGTCGATCTCGGAAAATACGGCAATGATTGGTAAGGAATATGGACAGCATGTTCCAGTTCATCAGCGATCTCACCGAGCCCCGACCCTAGTATCAAGCCGACGGCCGGAACCACCGGCGTTTTGCTGCGAATGATCTGAGCAAACTTCATCTGACTGATTCACTTGCACTCCCCCATTCATTCAATTTCACTCAAAAAACTCATCCCATATTTCGGCTGTCGGACCGAAAAATTATCGGCTACCGTGGCGCCGATATCGGAAAAAGTGCGCCTGAGAGGCAGCTTCCGCCCCTCTTTGATCCCTTTATAATAGACAAACAGCGGGACAAATTCGCGTGTGTGATCCGTCCCTTTAAATGTCGGATCATTGCCGTGATCGGCCGTGATGATCAGGCAATCCTCTTTTGTCAGCTTAGCCAGAATCTCCGGCAGCCGGCTGTCGAAGGCTTCCAGCGCCTCACCGTAGCCAATCGGATCGCGCCGGTGGCCGTATTTGGAGTCAAAGTCGACTAAGTTCAAGAAGGCAAGGCCGTGAAAAGGTTTGTCTTCCACCTGCAAAAGCTTATCGACGCCGTCCATATTGCTTTTCGTCCGAATCGCTTCCGTCACACCTTCTCCATCGTATATATCGTTGATCTTGCCGAGTGCATGACAGCCAGGCCGTGATCCTTCAACTCGTTCATCACTGTTTTTTTCCGAACGGTTTCAGCGCATAATCATGGCGATTCGCCGTTCGTTCAAATGACCCAGGTTCACCGATGAACGGCCGGGCGATGACTCTGCCTACTTTATATGTATTCTTCTTCGTGATCTCACGCGCCAGTTCGCAAATATGATAGAGTTCATCAAGCGGCACAACCCTTTCATGTGCGGCGATTTGCAGGACGGAATCGGCCGATGTATAGACGATCAGCGCCCCTGTCTTCATGTGCGTCTCACCGAGTTCTTTAATAATTTCCGTTCCTGAAGCCGGTTTATTGCCGATAATCTTACGGCCTGACTTTTCCTCCAGCTCATGAATCAATTCAGGCGGAAAACCGTTTGGGAAAGTGATAAAAGGCGTATCAATGCGAAGACCCATGATTTCCCAGTGGCCGGTCATTGTATCTTTGCCCTTTGACGCCTCCTGCATCCGTCCATAATAAGCAGCAGGATGACGAACTGCTTTCACACCCTGAATGTCGCTGCGAATGCATCCCAATCCCAGTTTTTCCATATTCGGCAGTTTCAGGCCGTTCATTTTCTCGGCAATGTGTCCGAACGTATCCGCCCCTTTGTCGCCGAATTTTTCGGCATCGGGCGCTTCCCCGATACCCACGGAATCCAGCACAATTAAAAATATCCTGTTAAATGATTTCTTTTCCATTCATCGCACTCCATTTCAGCATCAACCGTTATGCCCGCGGGTGATACATCGTATAGACATCTTTCAACCGATGCTTAATCACATGCGCATAAATCTGCGTTGTGGAGATATCCGCATGGCCTAACAATTCCTGCACAGACTGTAAATCCGCCCCATTTTCCAGTAAATGCGCGGCAAACGAATGGCGGAGCATTTGCGGGGTGATCGACATTTGAATACCGGCATCACGCGCCAATTGCTTTAAGATTTTCCAAAAACCCTGGCGCGTCAGACGATGGCCGTGATAGTTGAGAAAAAGCGCGGCCTCGTTCGTCCCCGGTGAAAATTCAGCCCGTGCATCGTTTACATATCGAGATGTCGCTTCCCTGGCCCATTTGCCAAGCGGAATAATCCGTTCGTTCCCTTTTTTTCCTTGGCAGCGCAAAAAATCCCATCGACAAATGGATATCTTCCAAGTTCAACTGAACGAGTTCTGATACTCGAATACCGGTCGCATAGAGCATCTCAAGCATGGCTTTATCACGCTTGCCTATCGCTGTTTTATTGTCGGGGGTATTCAGCAGCGCCTCGACTTCTTTAATGGTCAGCACTTGCGGTAATTTTCGTACCGCTTTCGGCACTTGAACGCTATATGACGGATCGTCATCCAGCAGATGCGATCTGAGTAAAAATTGATGGAAACCGCGGACCGCCGCAATCTTCCGGGCCAGCGTAGCCGATACATTGCCCCTGTCTTTCAGCCAGTAGAGATATTTTGTGATCGTCATTTCAGTTACGTTTTCCCAGGATGAGCACGCCGCTTCTTCTTGAAGAAAATCGACATATTGTTTTAAATCTCTCCGATAAGCGGCAACGGTATTTTGCGACAGACCGCGTTCTTGATCCAAATAATGAAGGAAAGCATCCGTTTGTTCCTGCATCCTGATTACTCCCCGTTTCTAAAAAAGTCCACAAGCCTTTGCCTGACTCCTTGCATGTTGCCATCATCGTTCCTGTTCATATTGATCGATTGAAACACTTTAATAGCCCTTCCGTTCGGCTCGTCATATTTATGATAGCTTTCATAGTTTTGATCCAGCCATTTCAAACCAAGATAGAACAGGATCGTAAACATCAGAAAAATGGCCAAAACCTTCAGCGCTTCGAGGCATCCTTTGATAAAAGCCGACACAAGTATCACCACCCGCTGTATAGACTGCTTGCAGGAGAACATTAGTACAAGATATGCCATTTCTTTACGGGTTTATACCTGCCGGCTATAATCTTCACTTTTATTTTACAGTTTTCCCGGCGGACAGAAAAGAATAATCGCTTGAGACGCAAAAAATCTAACCTTTGCCAAACGGAAAAGGCTAGATTCCAAACGTTGTTTTCTATAATATTCTTTAACCTTGCCGCGCCAAGATCCCTAAAATAAAGGCACGTATTACTGTAAACTGCTTTCTGCTTCGCTTTCCTTATCTTCTTTACCTTGATTTGCGTGTTTTTCAAGGCAGCGATGGCAAATTCCATGAAAAGTCAGCCGATGGTCTTTGACTTTAAAATGCCACCTGCGCTCCACAATTTTTTCCACTTCTCCTAAGAGATCTTCCTGTATTTCATCAACAGCCCCGCATTCAATGCAAACGAGATGATGATGAAAATGGTTGGCCCCCTCCTGCCTCAAATCATACCGGGAAACCCCGTCACCAAAGTTAATTTTGTCGACAACTTTCAGTTCCGTCAGCAATTCCAGTGTCCGGTAAACAGTGGCGAGTCCAATTTCCGGTGCCTTTTTCTTTTACGAGGAGGTACACATCTTCCGCGCTGAGGTGATCTTCTTCATTTTCTAACAAGACCCTTACCGTTGCTTCGCGCTGGGGTGTGAGTTTATATTTTTGCGAATGCAACTGCTTTTTTATACGGTTTATCCGGCCTTCCACATTCTACCCCTCCCTCGCATATTAACATTCAAATTATAATCCCTCTAAAAAACAGTGTCAAATAAAAATAAAATAATTTTTAATTTATAATGAGTATATTTTGAGAATGTACTTTCAAAACCCGCTTGCTTTGAGGAATGCCCTCAATGAGCAAAAAGACGGATGATTAACGGTGAAAGATAGGCTTCATAGCATGAAACAACGACCAGCAGGCAAGTGATCGACAGCATGTATAATCCATATTTTATAAATTGCGGAAATAGCGGCTGTTTCTTCGTTTTCATTAACAGCTGGCGAAACATTTTAAGTGAGAAAGCAACGGCGACAGTGCCGGTCACAACATAGATCGGGATGATCAGAAATTTGCGGAAAAACACCGGCAAGCGATACGATAAAACCATGAAAGCCCATTTGATTGACGAGAAATCCAACCGTAAATCCAAGCACAATCCCCTTTAAGAAAATCAGGATAAAAATAAGCGGCAGCCCAATGATTGACAGACCGAGAATCCATATAAAGCCCAAATACTGCATATAATTCATCAAGCTCTCGCGCATCATGGTTTGCGGTTCGGCGATCGTCCCATTAGAGAGCTCATGAAAAAAACGGGTTAAATAATTATAAAGATCATGCTTTGATTCATAAGACAAGCTGTTCACGACAATGGCACCAAACACAACGCCCATTAGAAAAAGGCCGGTAATAAATGTATAAATCGGCAGATGTTCCTGAATATGCTGCAGAACAAAAGCTTTCACTTTTTGCTTCATGACAGACGGGCCTCCATTCAAAACTTTTAATAAAGTCTATGAATCCCGCTGATATCTATGACACAAAAAGAGGCCAACCCTAGTATCATCTTACTTATAGCCTGGAGCCATACTGATGAAGGATTGACCGAAAAACCGAAAAGCTTTAATTTTGACAGGCAGCCCCTGACGGCCGCCCGTCATTCATTTTCCAACTGCTTTCTCAAGGCGAGCATCTGCAGATATTGAACGGCGTAAACGGTCTTCGAATCATAAATACGGCGATCCTGAATCATCTGGAGCGCTTCATCGAGACCGGCTTCGGCGACCTCTAAGAACTCGTCGGGATCCAAATGCTGACTGCCCTTAATCAGCGTATCCGTATAGTAGACATGGAGCAATTCATCGGAAAAACCGGGCGATGTATAGAAAGAAACGAGATGTTCAAGTTTCTCGCATCGATACCCCGTCTCTTCTTCCAATTCGCGCAGCGCGGAATCATCCGGGTTTTCGTTTTTTTCCAGCTTTCCAGCAGGTATTTCGAAAATGATTTTATCGAGCGGTTTGCGATATTGCCGAACGAGCAATACCTTGTTATTTTCAGTAACGGCGATAATGGCCACCGCGCCGGGATGTTTGACAATTTCTCTTTTTGCCGTCTTTCCATTCGGCAGCCGTACATCGTCAACAACAAGATGAACGACTTTTCCCTGGAAGATCGTTTTTGAACCAATTGTTTCTTCTTCTAAATGTGACATTCCGGTTTCATCCCCTTCTTTTTTTCTTTATTCTACCATATTGTATCCATTTAAAAGATCTGAGTGATGTTGAAGATTGTGGAAGGGATTGGTATGATGGCTTTCGGGCTCATATGGGAAACAAGTTTGCAAGAACTGGTCGCTGCCGAATCATTTGGGCGCGTCGCCAGCATCGACATGCTGGGGTCATTCGCACTGCTTCCGGCCGGTTACTTATTTACCGGCTGGTTTGCGGAGCAGGTCGGCGGCGTGGCAGCGATGCTGATCATGAGTGCGGCGGTTATCGTCATGACGGCCATTGTACTTGCCGTCCCCGCCATCCGCCGGTTTGATTAAGCCGCTTAATGATAATCCCAGCCTTTAGGTTCACTTCGCGTCCGTCTTGCACAGCAGGCTGTTTCTTTTATTGATTAGGGCTAGTCTAACGCCGCTATTTGCCGATAGCAATAACAATCGACAAGATGATCATTGACCATGCCCGTTGCCTGCATAAACGCATAGCAAATCGTTTCGCCGACAAATTTAAATCCGCACTTTTTCAGATCGCGGCTCATTTTTCTTGAAATTTCATCGGACGTTGGAATGCTGTTCTGGCTCGCAAACCGGTGAACGATCGGCTGGCCGCCCACAAAAGTCCATAAATAATCGCTAAAAGATGTTGTCTCCTGAATCGAAAGATAGGCCTCGGCATTGGCAATGATCGCTTCGATCTTGCGCCGGTTGCGGATGATCCCCTTATTTTGCAAGAGCTGATCGACTTTTTCCGGTGAATAGCCCGCAATCACTTCCGGCTTGAACCCGGCAAACGCTTCCCGATAATTCTCCCTTCTTTTCAAAAAATAGTGATCCAGCTGAGCCCGGCCTGCATCCCCTCCAGACAGAGCATCTCAAACAATTTGAGGCTGTCATATTGCGGCCGGCCCCACTCCTTGTCATGGTAAGCTATGTAGAGAGGATCGCTCGTCGTCCAGTCACATCGTTTCATCATATAAATCTCCTTAACATCACGGTGTTATTTATTCGGATTCTTGAAAAGCCTTGGCGATCAGTTCGAATGACCGGCATTTGGCACTGAAATCATGAATATTGGTAATGATCATCACTTCATCAGTTTGATAGGCCGCGGCAAGCTGCTCCAATGCCCGTTTTACTTTTTGGGGATTGCCGACAATCAGCCTGCCGCGATCCTCCATCATTTTTCGATGCTCCCATTCAGTCGGCACAAATGCCGCCGCTTCTTCTATCGTCGGGATTTCGCCCGATTGTCCTTCGGCGATTTTCAGCATCCAGTACCGAAGTGTGGAGGCCTGGCGCTCGGCTTCCTCATCCGTCTCCGCACAACGACAAAGATGCACACCGCTGCACTTGGTTCCGGATAAAGGGCAGACGGCTGGTAGCGAAGTCGATACTGCCTTGTCACCGCCTCACCGCCATGGGGGTTGATAAAATGGGCAAACATGAACGGCGTCCCCATGTCGGCAGCGAGCGTCGCACTGCCATCCGAAGAGCCGAGCAAATATATTCCCGGCACATTTTCACTGACGGGCGTTGCTTGAACACCGGCATAAGGATGCTCCGGAGAAAGGCTATCCGTCAAATAACTGATTAAATCCCGCACTTTTCTAGGGAAATCACGGCTGCCCCGGCGATCGCCATCCGCGAGTGCCAGACTGGTCAGCGGCACGCCGCCGGGCGCCCTGCCGATGCCGAGGTCAATCCGTCCCGGATACATATTTTCCAGCAGTCGAAAGTTTTCAGCCACTTTGTACGGACTGTAATGAGTCAGCAGAACACCGCCCGATCCGACATGAATACGTTCGGTTTGAGCGGCAACATGGGATCATCAGCTCTGGAGACGAACTGGCAAGTCCTCTAGTGTTGTGGTGTTCGGCAAACCAAATTCGCCTGTAGCTCAGCTTTTCCACAAGTTTAGCGAGAACGACTGTATTTTTCAGCGTTTCACGGGGAGAAAGACCTTTTGAAATCGGTGCTTGTTCCAAAACACTTAATTTGAGCATATCAGCACTTCCTTTTAAACGAATTCCTATTCGTCCTACTAGCGTATCAAAGGACAAGACTAAAGGGCAATCATATGCTCACAATACTTACCGAGGCAAAGAGAATGAAGCCTTCCTTTCTAATCAACGATCTTTGTTTTAAAGAGCGCTTCCATATGTTTCAAAAAAAGGTCGTGTTGTTCCGTAAAGGTTGCCATACTGTTCCGGTGGGCGATCGTTTTGTAGCCCCGCGCGTAAGCACCGTAGGCCGTCAAAAAGTCGCAGATGTCCGTACAGACACCCGTTAAATGAACCGCACTCACGCCGCGTTCTTTTTAATATTGATCCAATTCGGTGCCAAAAAAAGCATCATATTCAGGTTTAGGGACAAACAGAACCAACGGGTTGTCTTTGTTTTCGTCATACCATTGACCGAGTTTCCCGTAAATCCTTGCTCCCCATGTACCTTTGACATTGTGCGGCGGCCACAGCTTAAAGTGCGGGTCGTTCTCCTCATGAGCATCCATGCAGAATACAACCCATTGTTCCTTCGCTAAAAATTGGTCGGCGAGTTCAATCATGTTTGGCACAATCTTTTGAGCCGGTTTTCCGGCCGTCAGCCCGCCTTTGTCATCCACGAAATCATTGCTCATATCAATGATAAGCAGCGCTTCTTTCATCATCATTTCTCCTTTTTGCTTTAAGTGTAACACAGGAGTCTTTTAATCTTCGACATCATGAATCGAATGACTAAAGTTTAGCTGGTGAAAAACTATCAGAACAATCACGTATCTGTCGCTCCTAATTATCATCAGTATGCACTTGACCCACCACCGACTGTTAAACCTATAGCGAGGACTCAAGAACCATTTTGAACTCCAATGATTCTTCCAATACCATCCGATCGGGTCCACATTCATCACCGGATTATTCCCCGCATACGTATACCCGTTCTGCAGGGTCGTCGTCATCGCCCGGATGGGGATCGAGCGCCAGGAAATTGCCGTTTTGCGGATCATAGTAACGGGCCTTCAAATAGTCGTGTTTCGTTTCCGTATCGTAGTAATAGCCGGCATAGCGGATCGGGTTGCTCTTTGCGATGTCGCCGGTTTCGCTCTGTTCATTGCCAAAGGCGTCGTACGTATAGGCGCCGACCTTGGCACCGGAACTATCGACGATCGCCGTGACGTCGCCGCGCTGGTTGGTCCAGAAATAATACGGCTTTGTCTGCCACGTGCCTGATCCGTTCTTCTCTTTGACTACCATTCCCACGGGCTTTCCGCTGTCATCCCATTGAAAATAGCGGTAGGTTTGAATCTGGTTGTTCTTTTTCGTTACCCCCAGCACGAGGTTGTTCGCATCGCCGTCGTTATTCGATGGTTTGGTCGACGATGATTTTTTTTTCGTCCGCAGGCCGTTTTCATCGTATTCATAGCGGGCGACCTCCGTCCCGTCGAGCTTGCTGACTCTGGTCTGCGCGCCTAAAGCATTGTATTCATACTTGTACTGGTCATCCTGAATCAAGTTGCCGTCGGCGTCATATTTAAAAGCCGTGCCGTTTTTCGTCACCACTTGATTGGCGTCATTATACGTATAGGTATTTGTTTTGTCGTTCAGCTTCGCCGATGTCCGATTGCCCGCCGCGTCATACTCATAGCTATTCGTCGTGCCGCCCGGCAGCACCTCTTTTGGTCAGTTGATTTTAAATTCACCCTAAGAAAAACGCTCATAAACCTGTGTAGCTGAGTTTACGAGCGACATTCGTTACGACTTTTTCTATTTTCAAAAAAAAAAAAGAAATTATTCTCTGTACATATCCCCCTTTCTTTCTAAATAGCAACTATTTTTATCCACAGAATCTCATTTAGGATTTTTCAATCTTAGCTGTTGCTTAAGCTCATGAAACGGGGTATCATATGCATCCTTAAATTTCAAAATATGTTTATTCAACAAGGACCATTTTTCTTTTAACACAGGATGAATTTCTGTTGTGTCTGCAATCGAATATAATTCAATTAGCAAATAAAGTGTTTCCCAGATTAATGTGTCATCTTTTAATTCCAATAACGCAGATACAACACTAGGGATATACGAAAAAGCATCGGCCGGTGTCATTTCACAAGTGATCTTTTCAAAAGCATCACTAAAATACCATTCATTGCTCTCCAACTTTTTTTCCCCAATTATCGTATACCTCTGCTAATTCTTTGTTTATCAATTTATTCCCCTCCTTCCATAAAAAAATGTTTTCTTAAAATTAAATTTATTTAAATTTGAAATCAGCAAATTTATGTGTTCGAGTATTGTAATTAAAATGAATAACTATTTTACCTTTACTTGTCCTAATACCCTTTGCATTTTAACCCATCCCTTTTTCCCTGGCCACCTTTTATCATTCATTTTGCTTCTGCTGACAATTTGCTTGGCTCCTTTTAATGGATTTGATCGTACTTCTTTCATTGCTAATTGTTCTAACAAGTTATGTGCAGATCTACGACCTGTTGATCTTTTTTTTTAGGCGCATAATTACAGGCCTAAGGATCTTATAAACTCTATAACCTAAATAAACAATAAATATCGTAATTGCAGCTGCAACATAAAAAGGATTATCACCATCGGCATCCACCATCATCACCGAATTATTCCCGGCATACGTATACCCGTTTTGCGAGACAGGGTCGTCGTCATCGCCCGGATAGGAATCGAGCGCCAGGAAATTGCCGTTTTGCGGATCATAGTAACGGGCTTTCAGATAATCGTGCTTCGTTTCCGTATCGTAGTAATAGCCGGCATAGCGGATCGGGTTGCTCTTTGCGATGTCGCCGGTTTCGCTCTGTTCATTGCCAAGGCGTCGTACGTATAGGCGCCGACCTTGGCACCGGAACTATCGACGATCGCCGTCACGTCGCCGCGCTGCTGGTTGGTCCAGAAATAATACGGCTTTGTCTGCCACGTGCCTGATCCGTTCTTCTCCTTGACTACCATTCCCACGGGTTTCCCGCTGCTGTCATCCCATTGAAAATAGCGGTAGGTTTAAATCTGGTTGTTCTTTTTCGTTACCTCCAGCAAGAGGTTGTTCGCGTCGCCGTCGTACGCATATTCGATAGTTTGGTCGCCGATGATTTTTTTTCGTCCGCAGGCCGTTTTCATCGTATTCATAGCGGGCGACCTCCGTCCCGTCGAGCTTGCTGACTCTGGTCTGCGCGCCTAAGGCGTTGTATTCATACTTGTACTGGTCATCTTCAGGAACTTTTGAAAGCGTAATCAGCCAATTTAAAAAAAAGAGGCCCATAACCGATGTGAATTGTTTTATGGGCAATTTATAATGCTCTTCGTTATTTTCTATAGTACTCGGACACTTCTGACGATGGATAACCAAACTTGCTTGTTGGTTCCCCACCTAGTCGCCATTTTTATTGGAAGTAAAGTTCTTTATAAATAAGCGAATGCAGAGCTCGTATAGCATCAACAGCGTGTGAGCCCCAATGTATCTCAAAGTTAAACTTCCAATTACTGATAGCCTCTTGAAACCGATTTTGTTCATATAACAATATTCCCTCTTTAAGATCATGATATATATCAGAAATATCATCAGTAAGACTTCCTTGAACTGGTTTTTCAAGGTGATAAGCATCGAATACTTCCCAATAAAAGTTATACTTGTTTATTTTTACATTTGGGCAAGGTATCTCAGTATCTATTGATACGGTATCATCAATTTTTATTTTCGTCAGTTTAATTCCATTTGTATATATATTTAAAAGGTTCTCCAACAATAGCTTATACTTTTCACCCTCAACACACTTATCCAATGACTTAATAAAATTACAGTACCTTACAGCCTCTCATAAAAGACTTTGGCCAATTGTTTCATGTCCCTACTCCTCCGGCAAATATTTAATCTATCAACTCTATTTACTATCTCCTCAACTTAGACTTCAGTCTAGCTATATCTCTTTCCCATACTTCAACTTCGTGTTTCCATTGTTTTACATCTCTGGAATGAGAATGTTTTCTTATCTTTTCTTTATGTCTTCTCACCTGATTTTCTAATCCTGCAATCTTCTTTTTGATTTGTTTATTATTTTGTGCTCTTAATAATATCGATTTGGCCTTTTTGGTAAGATGCCACACCCCATAACCAGTTACATAAACCCCTGCAGCAATCAATGTAATTCCTAAAACATATACACCAATTACCGGAACAAAATAAGCGGCAAAAAAAGCGAAATTCCCATCAGGATCAATTTCCATCACCGGATTATTTCCGACATACGTATACCCGTTTTGCGAGACAGGGTCGTCATCATCGCCCGGATGGGGATCGAGCGCCAGGAAATTGCCCGTTTTCGGATCATAGTAACGGGCCTTCAGATAGTCGTGCTTCGTTTCCGTATCGTAATAGTACCCGGCATAGCGGATCGGATTGCTCTTCGCGATGTCGCCGGTTTCGCTCCGTTCATTGCCAAAGGCGTCGTACGTATAGGCGCCGACCTTGGCACCGGAACTATCGACGATCGCCGTGACGTCGCCGCGCTGGTTGGTCCAGTAATAATACGGCTTCGTCTGCCACGTGCCTGATCCGTTCTTCTCTTTAACCGCCATTCCCACGGGTTTTCCGCTGTCATCCCATTGAAAATAGCGGTAGGTTTGAACCTGGTTGTTCTTTTTCGTTACCTCCAGCACGAGGTTGTATTCATATTTGTACAGGTCATCCTGAATCAGGTTGCCTCGAGAAAAATGGAAGTGTTGTAATCCGCCAATTAAAAATACTGCCCATAAACCTGCTATAAATTGGTCTATGGGCATTACATAGAAAACGATCCCCAATAATGGAAATATATGGTGAAGCTAGCTAATACAATTATTAATTTTGCATCAAAGTGATTTTCTAGTTTTCGATAATTAATCGGATGATATCTTTTGATTGAGTTATGATTTTTATTGATTCAGAATCCGCGATTTCTGCTTGAATGGGCACAATTTTAGAAGATCGCTTATAAAATTTCTCTTCGATAATGATCTATTTTTGAATATTTCCGTTACAGAGCAATCTTTTTTGATGAAAAACAGTTTATCATGTGCGACAATACAATCTCTGTAATAAGTGATGTCATTAACTTTGCTGATAAATAATTTTTTCTCTTGAAATAAACGTTTCCTTCAATTAATGTAGAAAGGAATCATCTGTTCTTTAAATAATTGTGCACCTTCTTGACAGTCATTTTATTAATGAAAACGAGAGATAACCCCAGCAAAGCAAAAAGGGTTTTGGAAATTATGTCAAATTTAAAAACTCTTTCTCCTCCAATCCAAGCATACAAACTGAAATTATTTATTTTCATGTAGGAAAAAATCAGCATGAAAACCCCAACAATTAAGCTTAATATATAACCTGCTTTATCTAGCAGAGTCAATTGTCCAAGAATATTTTCACTGTCACTTTTATCATAGAACATGTTTCCGTTGACTAGACCCGCAAAAGTGAATGCTGCCCAAAAACTACAAAATCCTTTCCCATATTTGCCAATGTAATAAAAATACAACGTCGACAGAACAATCATTAAAACAACGACAATATTGTAATAAAGTTTTTTTGAGAAAAAATAAGTTTTAACTGTAACTGTCCATTTCCATAATAAAAGGAAAGCTGAGATAATGATGGGTAAATATTCAATACCTCTCGAATAATCGTCCATATTTTCCTCCCTCAGTGAAATAAGTGTTTTCTTAAAATATCTCGTGTTTTCTCCAAATATCTTCCCTATTAGATTGAAACGACATTTTACATCTGGACAATACAGGTATTTAAATCAAAATAAAGGTGCCACTGTTCAGGCGGGAATAGAGGAAACTCTATTAGTCTCCTTTAATTAGTAAACCAGACGGTTTGATCGCACTTTGGATCTCCACATACTCATGGTGGCTGATCCTCCCATGTCTCACTGAGTCCACGCTCTGACGTTCCTCCTGAATTCAAGTAAATGTTAATAGTTCAAATATCCATTATTACGCTTATGATCTCTGGAGTCTAAAATAGAAAATATTTTTTTACCTGGATCAGAATACCACATCCATATTTGGAAAGATGCATTGATAACATTTACTATCCTATTAGCAAGTTTATAAGATATACCAGTAGCTATTAAGCGTCTTTTCACTTTATTTGAGAAATGGAGTCTCGCAGCATGACTCAGATATTTTTTTTTTGATTGTTTTTTAAAAAATTTAGACAGTAAACTTACTGGCTTCCCAGTGACAACTGTTATTGCCGCATTAATAAGATTGGAGACAAACCATCTTGAATTCCACCAGTGATTCCTCCAATACTGTCCGCTCGGATCCACATTCATCACCGGATTATTCCCGGCATACGTATAGCCGTTCTGCGAGACAGGGTCGTCGTCATCGCCCGGATGGGGATCGAGCGCCAGGAAGTTGCCGTTTTGCGGATCATAGTAACGGGCCTTCAGATAGTCGTGTTTCGTTTCCGTATCGTAGTAATAGCCGGCATAGCGGATTGGGTTGCTCTTTGCGATGTCGCCGGTTTCGCTCTGTTCATTGCCAAAGGCGTCGTACGTATAGGCGCCGACCTTGGCACCGGAACTATCGACGATCGCCGTCACGTCGCCGCGCTGGTTGGTCCAGAAATAATACGGCTTTGTCTGCCACGCGCCTGATCCGTTCTTCTCTTTGACCGCCATTCCCACGGGATTTCCGCTGTCATCCCATTGAAAATAGCGGTAGGTTTGAATCCGGTTGTTCTTTTTCGTTACCTCCAGCACGAGGTTGTTCGCGTCGCCGTCGTACGCATATTCGATGGTTTGGTCGCCGATGATTTTTTTCGTCCGCAGGCCGTTTTCATCGTATTCATAGCGGGCGGCCTCCGTCCCGTCAAGCTTGCTGACTCTGGTCTGCGCACCTAAGGCATTGTATTCATACTTGTACTGGTCATCTTGAATCAAGTTGCCGTCGGCGTCATATTTAAAGGCCGTGCCGTTTTTCGTCACCACTTGATTGGCGTCATTATACGTGTAGGTATTTGTTTTGCTGTTCAGCTTCGCCGATGTCCGATTGCCCGCCGCGTCATACTCATAGCTATTCGTCGTGCCGCCCGGCAGCACCTCTTTGATCAGCTGATTATTTCCGTCATAAGTATATGACGTATCGCCTGCCGCGCTCGTCTCCTTTGTGATGTTGCCTGAATGGTCATAAGCATAGGTGAAGCTCAAAGCCGGCGTCGAATCTGAACCCTCGGTATAAGATAACGAAGTCAGGTTGTTGGCGTCATCGTAGGCCAGCTGTTTTTTAAACAGCCCACTGCCGTAGTCAATGGGGATTTATTTTGTTTCAAGTCATAAGTGTACGCTAGGCTTAATAGCGATGAGCCGCCGGTCTCGGCCGCGCTGGCACTCTTGATCTTGCCCTCCGGCGTATAGCTGAAGGACTGCTTCAGATCAAAGGGCTGGCTGCTGTCGGCAAACGAAAATTTCTGTTCAGACAGTTGGTCATTTTCATCGTACGTACTGGCCGACTGATAGTTTCCCTGAGTGAATGTCGCCGGCTGGTTATCGGCCGTATAGGTCCATTTTTTCTGAACGAGCGGTGTATTGGTCGTTAAATCGGTCAACGTTCGCCCGGTGACCTGCCCGGCATCGTCATACGTATTGGTCCATCCCAAAACGTTTTGCCCGTTTTTCTGAATAACCGCTTTAGTCAGCTGATCGACATCATCGTAACTATATTGTTCTACGATCCCCGAATTTTCGGTCACTCTGGACAGATTTCCATTATCGTCATACGTATTGGTCGTTTTCATCGTGGTCTGGCCGCTGGGAAACTCGGTCGTCAGCAGCTGATCATTGCCGTTATACGTAAAGGTCTTTGTCTTGCCTGAAGCATTGGTCAGCGAGGTCATATTCCCGTTATCGTCATATACATAGCTTGTCTTGTGGCCATTGCCGTCAGTCACCGAAGTTTTGATTTCCGGATTCAGCGGATCATATGTTTCGCTCGTCGTCCGGCCGTCGGCATCGATTTCGCTGATGGTCTGTCCATAATCATTGTAAGTGGTGGAAGTGGTGTTCCCTTTGGCGTCTTTCTCGATTTCCTTCAGGTCACTGTCCTGGTAGGCCGTTGTGCTGTACGTCCCGTTCGGATAGATGACCTTGGTCTGGCGGCCGTAGGCATCGTATTCGTACTGCGTCACTTCTTCGCCGATCTGCGAGCGCGTCAGATTATCGCCGCTGTACTGATTCGTCGTCTTCGTCCCATCCGGATCCACTTTTTCGATCACATGATTTTGATCATCATAACGGTAAGTGGTGGTCTTCCTTCTTTGTCCGTATCACTGAGGACATTGCCGCGGTCATCATAAGTATGGGTGGCTGTTTTCCCATTCTCATCCGTTTCGCTGAGCACATTATAGTTGGCGTCTTCAGTCACTTTCGACGTGGTGCCGTCCGCGTTCTCCGTTTCAATGACGGTATAGGTATTATGATCTTTATCCCGCTTATAGATCGTCGTCCGGCCGCCTGTATCGCTGGCTTCGAAGGTATTGTTTTTATCATCATAACTGTATGTTGTCGATACCGATTCGGCGCCGGATTTCTGCGGTTCCAGAAGCGTCAATTGGTGATCGTCATAACTGATGGTATCGACATTTCCCTTGCTATCTGTGTATTCGCTCATCTGGCCGTCTTCATCATAGTCAAAACTGTTTGTTAAAGTTTTCGAAGTCCCGCTGGCCTTGATCGTTGTCTTGACGAGTTGATGATGATCATATTGATAGTTAATGGAACGATCTTTGAAAGTGACGGCTGTGATCATCAGACCATCGGTATAGCTCAGCTTGATGCTGTTTCGAACGGTATTCCCTGAATCGTCCACCTCGGCGATTTCTGTTAACTGATCGCCTGTATGCTTAAAAAGGATCCGATTTTTATTGGCATCTTGATAGGCGGATAGGCGATATCTCGCCGCATCGCTTGGATCCTGCTCAAACAGTTTGGAAAACCCATCAGTGTCTTTGAGCCGGTAGCCCGCCGCCCCGTTCACGGTTTCTTTTGTTAACGTCAAGTATTTGCCTTTCGGGGACACATAGGCATTTTTGCTTGTGTCATAATCAAATTCATGACGCGTGCCATCTTCATCTTCATAGTACAGTGTCGCGTTATCACTCGTGTCTTTCTTGGTCAGCGATTCATTCCCGGCAAACGTCCAGCCATTGCCGAATGCTGACGGCCGATTGGAACGGGAATTATAGGTTCTGGTCAAATCAAAATCCAGCGGTCCTCGCGTGAATAGCGACTGGTCGGTGACCTTCATCATCACCATATTGGTCGTCACGTTGACGGAGATATCCGCGTTTCCCATTTCATGCGTGCCGTATGTGAAGGAGTCTTCAAGTCCCAGCAAATCCTCACGCATGGGGATTGAGCTGTACGCGGTAGATGACGGCCCGCTTAGTCCCCGTTCGCCGCTCATTTTTTCTTGTTCGCTTGACGGGGCGGTTTCGTCATTATATCGATACGCTTTGACTCGGAATTGATACGCTTTTTTATCAATGAACGATTGCGCCGCTCCATTTTCCTGATAAGCCAGAGTCGGGTCGGCCGGCAGATCCTTGACATCGTTAAACAAGGTTTGTCCCGAAGTATTCCAGGAGGTTACTTTGCCGACATCAAATGACTTATAAGCCTTCCCGTCAAAGAGTTCGACTTTATAGCCGCCGGCACCTGAAACGGCATCCCATTTAATCGTCAGGGCGCCCTTATTGGTGACAGGATCCAAAAGTTCTCCGCTTCCGCTCACATTTTTAGGTGTTTCCAGTGGAATATCCGTACTGCGAATCTGAGTACGGCGTCGTTCCGAGTGCCGACACAGCTTTTATGCGGATTGAATAACGATGGAAAGACGCATAGTCGCCGCCGTCAGCCGCCGAATTTTTATAGACCGGGTTCGGATCAATCGGCAGTTCCGCCCCGTTCTTATCACTATGCAAATCGTACTTTCCGGCGGCAATTTCACTGTCCGTCGGCCAAATATTCTGACCTTTCGTCGACCATTTTGTGACATTGCCGACACTGTATTCCTCAGATTTTTTCCCATTGTAGATCAGTACTTTGTAACCTGTGGCATTGGGAACGGCATCCCAAGAGATGTCCAGCCAGCCCCGGCCCTTATTGACCGCATCGGTTTCAGAATAAGCGTAGCTCTTCACATCCGGTCTGTCCGGCGTTTCGACAAGATCGGCCGGAATCGCTTTTTTTACTTCCGACGAGGGGGGACTGTTTCCGCTGGCATACTTTGCGATCACCCGGAACCCGTATTCTTTCTTTGCGCGTGGTGGCCGCTCCGTTTTTTGCGCTGTAGAAAGGGCTCGGATCAACGGCAAGCTCCACGCCTGTCCCGTCTACTTTATATGTCGAACTGCTGGAATAAGGAGATTTGGGAAATATTTTTTTTTTTTTGATTTGGACGTCCAGCTGGTCGCCGTCCCTGAATAGACCGTTTCGAATCCTTTGCCGTCAAACATTTGCAGGTCATATGACGAGGCCCCCGTCACGGACGGCCAGCTCACATTGACATATCCCGTCGTGTCGCCCTTTCCGTATTGAGTCGCCGAAACCGTCGGATTTTTCATCGTTGGGTAATGATAGGAGATGACCAGTTTCGCTTTATTCGTGCTTTCGGCGGCTGTTATCTTCTTCCAATACGTTTGCCCATTGCCGTTCTCATGGATTTTGAACCCGTAGTTTGGATAATCACCGTCCACCATCCCCTGCACGGCGCTTTTCACATTGAAATCGGCCCATTGATCGCGGGCGACAGATGTACTGGTGATATTGGTTGAACTGGGTCTATTGTTCCATGTCAGCTCATTCACATACCACGGAGCGCTCGTCACGCGGTCGATCCAGATGCCGGTTTTCTGACTGGCATAATAAGAATGAGTGACATAAGCCTTCAGATCGGCCGAATCGATCACCGACCCCTTTAGGTCGCCGACAATTTCAAATTTCATGAAAGCATAGTTGGTCCCTGTTGTACTGTCATATTTCCCCACTTTTAGCACATACTCACCCTGTGAAGAATCCCACTCTTTATTATAATTCGTTGTTGGGTAGGCGCTTGATATAAACGTATCACCTAATATATCAATCGTCACGGAAGGATCAATGTAGATCGGGTACACGCGATCCGGTGACGTCAGCCAGTCTTTGTCCGCATCCAGGCGCACCTGATAACTCTGATCGCCGACTTTGGTGAGGGTATAGTGCAGCTGCGTCGATTTGACGCCGCTGCCTAATCCGGTATTGTAATTGGAGTCCTCCATCACCGGCTTGGGCATTTCAAACACCTTGTGTTGAAGCTGACTGTCTTTATAAAATCCGATCGATCCATTATCATTCAGATGAGGGATCAACTTTGTGTTGATTTCATATTCAAATTGGTGAATCCCCTCATATTTATGAAGAATCCAATCTTCCTTTACCTCTTTATTGAAAGAGATATGGCGCAGATCCATGCTTGGAAAAATATTTTGGTACAGAATCTGATTCTTTTTATTTTCTACCTTGGAGGACGTATTGGGCCATAACGTGCCGGTATCATTCACGGCTTTAAGGCTCGTGATGCTGAGCGCATTGTCACCGGAACCATAGGTAATGCCCTGGTTTTTTTGGAATTTGTCTTTCATTCTTTTCGGGAATTTCGCTTGCAATTGCGTTGTATCGGTTTCAAGCGCTTCGGAGCCGGAGTCATTCACTAAATCATCGGAAATCGTCTGCCATTTTCCCGACTTCTTATAGTGAATCGGTTCAGCATAGATCTCTTTTGTCAGTCGCCCCTGATCATCGACAAACGTTTTGGAATAAGCATCTCGCTCATCGACAAGTTCTCTCTTTCCATCACCACCGCCGCCGCTGTTATCATCCGTTCGGCCTGTATTCCCTCCGGATTCTTCGGATGCCTGCGAATCATTAGCCAAAGCGTCCATCGGCAGGAGGATGCTGATCAGTAGTGTTAGGCAAAGCAGAATACTGATCGCTCGCTTATACATTTTTTCTCCCCCTGAAAGGCTTCAAAAAAAGCAGATTTCAGTATGACCCACTTATCACAAAAAATAATCCTGAAACCTGCCCATTGACGACCTTTTTAATTATTAGAATCTTTTGATAAAATTATAATGGATACCCGTTATTGTCGTCAATTGAATTTTTAAGGAGAAATGTGTCAAATTTTAAACAGTGTATAATGATCATATATCATAAGTTGCCGCTCTGAAAGTTGCTCGCAACCTTCCGCCGGCAGCAAACGGACAGGAGATGTTATGATGAAACAGAACCGGCTTGGAAAATCAGACTTATATGTCAGTGGAATCGGGCTTGGTACGATGTCCCTTCCTCAAGATAAGAAGGAAGCGATATATTTGATTCATGAGGCCATCGAGCGAGGCGTCAATCTGATCGACACGGCCGACCTCTATGGCTACGGAAAAATCGAAACCATTCTCGGAGAAGCATTAAAAGGGAGGCGGAGTCAGGTTGTCCTGGCAACGAAAGCGGGCAATCATTGGGAGCACGGCAAAGAAGGATGGTATTGGGATCCATCGAAATGTTACATTAAAGAAGCCGTAAAAGGCAGTTTAAAGCGGCTGAAAACCGATTATATTGATTTGTTTCAGCTCCACGGCGGCACCATTGAGGACCCGATCGATGAAACCATCGAAGCTTTCGAAGAACTTAAGCGGGAAGGCGTGATCCGCGCATACGGGATCAGTTCGATCAGGCCGAACGTGATCCGTGAATACATCGGAAAGTCATCGATTGTCAGTGTGATGATGATGCAGTACAGCATTCTTGACAGACGCCCGGAAGAAAGCATTCTCGGATTGCTGGAACAACATGACATCAGTGTCATCGCCCGCGGCCCGATCGCACAGGGGATCTTATCCGACCAAGGATACCATAAAATTCCTAAAGACGGCTATCTTGATCACAGTGAACAGGCACTCAAAAATATACTCTCAAATCTAAACGAGAAGCTGTCAAATAAACGGCCGTTATCGGCAACCGCTATCCGTTATGTTTTGGCGGCGCCGGCCGTTGCTGCCGTCGTACCTGGAGCAAGCCGGCTGCCCCAGCTTCTATCCAATGTGGCAGCGGCTTCTTCGCCTGAGCTCAATGATAAAGAACTGGAAATCATTAGACAGCTTTCAAAAGCCAATGTCTACCAAAACCACCGTTGACAAAAAGCGAGCAAATTGATCGCCCGGTTTGATAAGGTCCAATCTTTTTGGGCAAGTCATTCATTTCCTGATTTCTGCAGCTTAGGGGCTATTCCACGCAGGTCCCCTACGGCCCTCTTTTTCCTTTCCCGGTTAACAAGAAGCCCGCAGCTTACTCTCCCAGGAATATAAATTATTTTGTGTAAATAAATGATTTTAGTAAATAAGTTACACTTATAACTAGCTCTTACCTGACAGGGTCAGGGCTTAAACTGTTGAACCTCAGGCTTAAACTGTTGAACCTCGGGCTTAAACTGTTGAACATCGAGCTTAAACTGTTGAACCTCGGGCTTAAACTGTTGAACATCGAGCTTAAACTGTTGAACCTCAGGCTTAAACTGTTGAACCTCGGGCTTAAACTGTTGAACCTCGGGCTTAAACTGTTGAACATCGAGCTTAAACTGTTGAACATCGGGCTTAAACTGTTGAACATCGAGCTTAAACTGTTGAACATCGAGCTTAAACTGTTGAACATCAGGCTTAAACTGTTGAACATCGAGCTTAAACTGTTGAACCTCAGGCTTAAACTGTTGAACATCGGGCCTAAACTGTTGAACGTGGGACTTAAACTGTTGAAGCTCGGGCTTAAGCTGTTGAACCTCGGGCTTAAACTGTTGAACCTCGGGCCTAAACTGTTGAACCTCGGGCTTAATCTGCCGGACCTCGGGCTTAATCTGCCGGACCTCAGTGCTAACCTGCCGGACCTCGGGCCTAAACTGCCGCCGACCTCAGTGCTAACCTGCCGAAACTCAAGTCTAAACTGCCGAATCTCGGACTTAAACTGTTGAACCTCGAGCTTAAACTATTGAACCTCGGGCCTAAACCGTTGAACCTCGGGCTTAATCTGTTGAACCTCGGGCTTAATCTGTTGAACCTCGGGCTTAATCTGTAGAACATGGGGCCTAAACTGTTACCCGCCTTGCGAACCAATTCTACTAATTTTGAATATATTAATCTTAGAAGCCGCCGCTTCCCCAAAGTCCCCCTTGCTTGATTGGACAACCTTTTGTACCGCTGCTTTAAGAGATTAGTATGAAAGGCTATTGGTTAAAATTCGAATTTTAGGAGGGGTTTTATGCCGATTGTAAAACCTCACTTCACGGCTACAAGCACCGTATCGGGTAATGTTGCCGTTTCGACATCGACAACCGTCGCGCCAACTATCCGAAGATTTCTTGCCGCCATTACCCTAGGCATGATCGGTGTGGGTGTCACGACCGTTCCGTTCCGGCATCCGCTTTCGTCAATGATGCCGGCGGCTCAGTCACAAGTCTGCCCTCTCTTGCTGCCAATGAATACGCCAATGTTTTTGTCAATGGTGCCCCGCGATTAGCCAACGACTATACACTTTCAACAAGTCAAATCGTGATTAATGAAACGCTAATTGTTGGCAATACCGTCATGATCCAGTATGTCGCCAGCACCGCGTCATCCGTTTCAACTGCAACGCCCAATCTGACTGTGAGCACGACAATCAATTCTTGATGGATTTTGCTAAAGGCGCAGGGTCGGTCATAAGCAGAGAAAAACCGATCGTTTTTTTTTATTAAGCGAAAAACAGCAAAGCAATGGACCTCATTATACGGATAGCCCCCATTGCTAAACTTTTCAGATTATGATCATTCATTTGTTTTTTTTTGCCGGACGATATTTTTTGGCCCGGCATATTTAAGGGGGCTATCATTTTGTTTGTTCTATTTTTAGTTTACATAATTATTTTATTGTTTAATACAAAACAATTTATTTTTCACCGGCAAAAAAATCTGCTATGATAAATGAAACAGTTAAAAAGAAAGGATGCTCTTTTAAGATGAAAACCATTGAAACTAAAGACGCTTTTGAACAGGCCATTAATCAACCGGAAACGGTTATCGTTAAATTCGAAACCACTTGGTGTCCCGATTGCAAACGGCTGAACACGTTTATCGATGACATCGTTAAAGATTTTAAATTTGACTGGTATGCAGTGGATCGCGATAAATTTTCCGAACTTGGTGAAAAATATCAAGTACTCGGCATTCCAAGTCTGCTTGCTTTTAAAAACGGTGAAAAAATCGCCCATTTGAGAGCAGATGATAAGACTCCGGAAGAGATTCACGATTATCTGCAAACCCTGGAAGCCTGAAAATAAAAGCGCCCTTTTCCATTTTGGGAAAGGGCGCTTTTATTCCGTAAAACTACCCGTGCTGTTCGCAGTCCGAGTGACAGTCTGAAAAAGCTCTGCCTTCCACTTGAACCGTTGTATGTTCCAAGTGAAACTCCGCCAGGCAGAGCTTGACGTCTTTTAAAACCCGATCGCGGTCAACGCCGTCATTCACGACCAAATGACAGCTTAGTGAAGGAAAATCGGAAGTAATCGTCCAAATGTGCAGGTCATGCAGGCCGTACACCCCTGGAATGCCCAGAAGCCGGTTCCTGATTTTCGCCACGTTAATGTCTTCCGGCTTGCCTTCCATTAAAATATTGACGGCTTCTTTTGTCACCCGCCAGCCGCTCTTCAAAATTAACGCGGACACAATCATACTGGCTATCGGATCCGCATAATAAATTAAAAAAGTAAATGATCAGAGATGCAGCAACGGCTCCGACCGAACCGAGCAGATCGCCGATAACATGCAGAAAGGCGCTTTTCATATTAAGATTGCCGCTCGTATCGCCTTTCGCCAAAATCCAGGCCACAAGCACATTGACGATCATACCGATACTTGCGACGATCAGCATTTCAATGCTCGCAACGGCTGTCGGCCGAATGAAGCGGCCGATCGCCTCGATGATAATGACAATGGAGATGACGAGGAGCAGGACGCCGTTAAATAACGCAGCCAGAATTTCAAAACGTTTATAACCAAATGTTTTGTTGCTGTCCGCCGCTGCTCTGGCGCCAACAACCAAAGCAATAAAACTAAGGCCTAAAGAAACAGCATCGCTGAGCATGTGACCGGCGTCGGACAAAAGCGTCAAACTGTGACTCAAAAAACCCCCGACCGCCTCAACGATCATAAAACCTGCTATAAAAAGGAAGCTGATAAAAAGCGCCTGATTATTGGCTGAATGATTGTGATGAACGTGGACGTGTGAATGCCCATGTTCTATTTCGGGCTCATGAAATTGACTCATGACCGGTCCGCCTCCCCATTCATTTCTTTATATTATCGCTATTTCGTATGAATATATGTTCATATGTTTAATATGAATCAGATGATGACAAAAGTCAATAGGCCAAATGCATTCGACCGAACGAATTCTTGCCGCTAAAAATGAAACGAGTATCTCCGTGTTTTCATGCTTTCTGTTCACTGCTCGAAGTTAAAAACAGCTGGCAACCTTAGCTTTCCTGTCCCCTTCCCTAGTTAAAGAGATACTTTTTCTCTCGCCGTCCGCCCCCACGGCTGCTAGATTCTCTGCCAATAGAGTCTGGAAAAAATAATAAAGTTGGCGGCCGTGAACGATGATCCGCAATATAGTAATATATATTATGAATCCAAAATGAATAGACATCGTCTTGGTGCAAAAGAAAGGTCAAGTCTTTTTTTTTGTTAAATTCACCTTAGCTAAGATAGAGTGATTATCCTGGATAAAGAGTTGTTACGTTACTCGAACGATCAGGTGATTTTGGCTGTTTGGCCCTCCATTCAAAATAGTCTTCCATTTTCAGATAGTGGCGTCCTTCTATCCATTTTTCGTCCTTCTCCATGAGAACAGAGCCCATCAGACGAATCACAGATTGGCGGTTAGGGAAAATACGGATAACCCGTTCCCGACGGCGAAATTCCTCATTGAGCCGTTCCATCCCGTTAGTTGTCCGGAGGCGACGTCGATAGGGTTCTGGTAGAGGAAGCACCGCCGTCACGTCATCAAAGGCATCCTCCACAAGCTCCGTCACTTTTGGTGCTTTGTCCTGATAATCCTTTAGAAAAGCATTAAGCAAGGTTCGAGCGACTTCCAGATTCGGCGCATAGAGAATCGCCTTCACTTGTTCGGTTCCTTCGCTTTTGAGAGCTTTTGGCAACCGATCATGGACATTGCGCAGGAAGTGAGCCTGACACCGCTGCCAAGTAGCCCCTTGAAACGCTTTTTGAACCGCACTCACGAGACCGCCGTGGTCATCGCTGATCACCATGTCAACGCCTTTTAGACCGCGTGATTTCAGCCAGTCAAAATAATTTTTCCAGGCGTCGGTGCTTTCGCTGTCATCGATTTTCAGACCTAGAATCGTTCGGTATCCTTTGTCGTTGATACCGTAGCTGATCAGCACGCCACAGGAGCGGACACGCCCGTTTTCTCGTACCTTCGTATAAACCGCATCAACGAATAGGAACGGATAGTTGCCCCTCAAAGGACGGTTATTCCAGCCTTTAACCACTGGATCCAGCTGCCCGCAAAGATCCGATACAGTCGTTTTCGAAAAGTCTGTGCCACAAAGCTCTTCAGTAATTTGACTTACGCGACGTGTGGAGACGCCGTTAATAACCATCTCCATTAGGGATAGAACCAGCGCCTGCTCACTGCGCTGGTAACGCTTAAAGAGATCAGTAGAAAAATGGCCATTACGCAGGCGGGGAACATTGAGTGAAAGAGTACCCACGCGCGTCTTGAGTTGACGGGGATACGAGCCGTTACGGTAGTCCGTCCGTGCCTCACTGCGTTCGTACTTTTCGGCGCTCACCTGCTCGCCGGCCTGTGCTTTTAAAACTTGATTTAAAATCGTCTCCAAAAGGATATTCATGCCCGATTCTTTAGAATTACCAAGAAATAATTGATGCAAAAGTTGCTCATCTAGAGTAATCTGTAATTGAGTCATCCCGAAATCTCTCCTTTAGAATTGGTTTGGTTAACTCTATTCTAACTAAGATGACGGGCTCTGGCTCATTTTCTATGAAAAAAATGAAAGAGACGAGTAAATAAAATCCTGCTGTTTTTCTGGAGGGGGCTGGCCAGCCCCCTCCAGAAAAACAGAAACCCGGTCTAACATTTTCTCATATTCAGATAACCCTTTTTACACAATTATACTGGCTCAACTCAAAAGAAAGGAGGAGGAAACCGCTGAAAAAAAATAAGACACGTATACAAAAGAAATGAATCTTGCAGCCGGCCTTTGGGCAGGCAAACAACAATAGATAGTCATTTGTATATGTTTTTTTGCAGCAGGTTGTGCAGATATGCATTTATTACATATTCACCATGGCGCCATTATTTGCTCGAACTATAAAGTCTCCAAGCATTTTTACGTTGACTTGCTCGGCATGGAGATGATCCAAGAAACATATCGTGAAGAGCGGCAGTCCTACAAACTCGATTTACAGATCGGCGCCGGTACCGGCGGGCAAATTGAATTGTTCTCATTTCCCGATTCGCCGAAGCGATTGTCAAGACCGGAAGCATGCGGCCTGCGCCATCTCGCTTTCGCCGTTCAGAGTGTAAAAGTAACGGCCGAAGAATTAAAAAGCAAAGGCATCGATGTCGAACCGATCCGAATCGATCCTATCACGGAAAAACTGTTTACCTTCTTCAAAGATCCTGATGATCTGCCTCTTGAGCTCTATGAAAAGTGATCCTTTAAAATAACGCCTGAACAACTGTGTTCAGGCGGCCTAGCTCCCCGTTTCTTCCAGCCCGCCGCCAGCACTCCGGCCTGGACTTTTCCATCCTTGATCCGCCCCTATCCTCGGTCGGATGACTCGGCGGCGGCCGTTCCACCTCTTTTCCCAGCGGCAGGTAAAATATCTGTCTTTAGCTGTGCCCGGTCATGATAACCATGGTAAAATAAAAATATTGCGAGAATCCATTTTCGAAACGCAGATAAGGAGGACGAACCAATGAGCATTCATATTGAAGCAAAACAAGGCGAGATTGCTGATAGTATCTTATTGCCGGGCGACCCGCTCCGTGCCAAATATATCGCTGAAACTTATTTAGAGGATGTCATTTGCTATAATAGAGTTCGCGGAATGCTCGGATTTACCGGCAGCTATCGGGGCAAACGCGTCTCTGTTCAAGGCACGGGAATGGGAATTCCTTCTATTTCCATTTATGTAAACGACTCATCCGCAGCTATCATGTCAAAAATTTGATTCGCGTCGGGACTTGCGGCGGCTTGCAAAACGATATCAAAGTACGTGACGTCATCCTGGCCATGACGGCAGCGACCGATTCCAATATCAATCGTGCCGCCTTTCCCGGATTCGACTTTGCGCCGGCAGCCAATTTCGATTTGCTGAAGAAAGCGTATGATATCGGCTCCGAAAAAGGACTCAATATCCGCGCCGGCAGTGTGCTTTCTGCCGACATTTTTTACCGCGACAGCATGGATATCATGAAGAAACTGGCAGAATACGGTGTTTTGGCCGTCGAAATGGAAACAACCGCTCTCTACACATTGGCGGCCAAATACGGTGCTAATGCCCTTAGTATTCTTACTGTCAGCGATCACGTGTTTACCGGTGAAGAAACAAGCGCCGCGGAACGCCAAAGCACGTTTGATGACATGATCCAAATTGCCCTCGCGACGATTAACAACGAGCAAATCTAAAAAAAATAAAAAAGATTTTCTTTCAGAACAGCATGATCATCTTGGGCACTTTGCTCTTAGTCTTCAACGGCTTGTCTTTGATTAATTTTCAGTAAGTGGCAGCGGCTTTTCCCATTTTATACTTTTATACAAGTTGAGCCGGGCTTTTGCCCGACTCAAACCATTTAGACGAAGAAGAGGGCTGTCTCAAATCATTTTTGACTGGAAACAGCCTCTATCAATTTATCTTTTTTTGGAGAACAGCTTCTTTTGGGCGGGCTTCAACATTTGTTTTCAACTCTCCGCCATTTTCTTCTTTGGTCTTGAGGCAGTCACATTATGGCTTCGCGCTGCCCAGGCTTTCCAAACGTTGGCGAACAGCAGCCCAACGAGCAAATAGGACAGTTTGCTGAGGAAAAAGAAAGCCGAGACGCTGGCCGCGCCCGCTAAAAAAAAAACGAAAATCATCTGTTCCTTATATTTTCCAGGAGAAGTCGGCGGATCGGTCAGCATAAAAAAGGCAAGAAACAAAGCAGCACTGATATAAGGCACACGCAGCGCATCACCCGCCCCCCGCTTATGCCCAGTAAACCCGCAATCAAGAACAGGAGCATATATATGTTCCGAGAAATGAAAAAACAAGCGGAAATTTATTGATTCGCTGTGCGATGACAGCACCGCCGATAATCAATAGAACAGCCGACCAGACGGGAAGCATCGAAGCATCGACAAGCTGTTCCACCAGCTTTGTCCATTTGCAAAAAACAAGGTGTTAACCAGCAAACCAGCGGCCGCGGGATTAAAAATCGGCTTTCTTTTGTCTTTAAATACATGTTTGAATAATAGAGCGGACGCCGTTGTAAAGATGACAACATACCACGGCGTCTGCGGGCTCAAGATGCCGCCGATGATCAGGCCGGTAATAAGCGCTCCATCAGAAAACCATTTTGACCGGTGATAAAACCAGGCGACAACAAAGTCGAAGAATAAAGCGAAGAACACGGCAATAAAAATATTAATCACGCCGCCGATACTTTCGGATAGAACAGACCGACACATGTTAATCCGGCAATGATTGAAAAAAAAACAATGCCCTTAGGCGTTTTTATAAATTTCCTAAATGTCATTTTTGGATGCTTTCCCTTTTTGGAACGGATTGTCTTCCCCGTTCGGGCAGAAGGCCGGCCATCCTCCACTAAACGCGCATTCCTCATACCTTTTTCCATAACCATGTCTCCTTAAATTGATCCGTCATATATAAATTCAGAGATGACGTGATCATCAATCCCCCTAGATGCATCTTTTTCATCTGCTCCAATCCCCGCGGGACGCCCATTACAAACGATGCTGTAGAAAAAGCATCCGCTAGAATAGCAAAAGGAGCAATCACCGTACAGCTCACCATTTTCGACGGTGACCCGCCGATCAGCGGGTTGAACAGATGATGCTCATTCGAAATGAGCGGGCTTATGCGCTCGTAGCTGCCTGAAGTACAGATTGCCGCATCCGATAGACCGATTGATCCGATCACGATCACTTCAGCCGGTTTGATCGGGTGCTTGATGCCGATTCGCCATGGCCTGTTTCGTTCGTTTTTTCCGCCTGCATAGATGTCGCCCCCGGCATCGACAATAAACCCGGGAAACGGTTTGAGTACTTTTGCAGCTAAATCAATCGCCATTCCTTTAGCAATCGCTCCCAGATCGATGACCAGCGGTTTTTTCAAGTAAACCGTTCGATCGCTTTCATTTAAAATCACATCTTTGTAGCTTGGATGTGTGCCGTCGGCAAAAGTCGAATCCATCTTTTCTCCGGATAAATAGTTTTCGTTAAATCCGCGTTTCTCCATCTGCCGGCCGATTGTCGGATCAAACAAACCGTTTGTCTCTCTCGCCACTTCCAAACCGAACTTAATCGCTTGAAACAGGAGCGGAGAAGCTTTTATTCTTTTTTTCGGATGACGAAGGAGTTGCGTCAGTTCACTATCCTTATCAAACCGGCTGCAGGCCCGTTCTGTGCGGTAGAAAGCAGCTGCGCTGCGGCTTGACTCAGGCTGTCACCCACTTCTTCTTCGCCCAGCGCAGAAACCGCTTTGACGATTACTGTTGTATCCATGCACACGAATACTTTTTCATACAGCTTGCGATGCACATGTGGTTCCATGCGGCTCATCATCTTTATCATGTCGTCCCTTCCTCCCA
Source organism: Terrilactibacillus sp. S3-3 (assembly GCA_030437565.1). Lineage (GTDB taxonomy): Bacteria > Bacillota > Bacilli > Bacillales > Sporolactobacillaceae > S3-3. Next base: position 1,638,513 of record CP129291.1, on the reverse strand, counting down.
TCACTTTATTTCCCATTAATCATTACTTATTCAAAATCGCTCAAGATATTTTGGCTTTACTGATCGCATCCATAATCGCCGTCTTAAAATCTTCCGTGCTGTTGGTTGCGCCCGACACATTATCAACATTCGCACTTTGCCGCGCTACAACCTCACTCGGTAAATGATCAATATAGCTTTGCGAATAGGACGTGGTACAATTCGTAATTTCAACCGATGCAATTTTTCCTTGCTTGATGGTGACGCTTACTGCAACCGTGCCAAAATGGTTGGTTCCCTGGCCGGAATAAGTGCCGTCTTGATAACCTGTCTGTTTATCGGTCTTTTGTGTATGTTTTGTTGCGCAGAAATCCGGGCTTTTTTTGAAGCCTGTACTTGAACCGAATTCTGCGGCTGCTTTTCCGGTTTTGGCGATTGAATCGTTGCCTCGGCTTTTGGCTCCGTTACAACATAGCCTGCCGTATAAGCTAAACCAATTGTTGCCGTGCATAAAGCAATCCACTTGGGACTGATTTTATTCATTTTAAATCTCTCCCTCTCCGACCTTTTAAAAAAAAAAATCACGCATCGTCCCTCAGGTCCTGAAAAGTCGGCCTGTGAATCATTCCTCCAACTGTGCCCATCTTATCAACCGTAACTGAAATTCTACTGAAAAAAGTGAGTGAGAACTCAGCTGGCCTTGGACAACCGGCTCCCAAAAGAATGCCAAAATAAAAAAGGCTGCCCCATCAGTCTTTTTCGACCATGAAACAACCCTTCTCTATTTCAATATCAATTTTTCAAAAAAAGCTGCCAACTAAACTTTCTTTTTTGAACAGCTCCATTTTACAAGTTTTGTCAGCCAATCATTAAGCGGTTTTTCGATGATTGCGCAGCTGAATCAGTTGATAAGTGCGGGAGACAATTACTTTGCAGACGGCATAGGTCGGTATCGCCAGCAGCATGCCGATGATTCCCGCTAAATTTCCGGCAACCAGCAAAATGCAAATAATCGTCAATGGATGGATATCCAGTTTCTTTCCCATCACTTGGGGAGAGACGATATTGCTTTCAATTTGCTGAACAATGATCACGCCGATAATCACATATAAAGCCATGATCGGCGACTGAATGAATCCGACAATCACGCCGGGTGCAGTCCCGATGAACGGGCCGATGAACGGAATCACATTCGTAAATAAGATGACCAGGGCGAGTACTAATGCGTAGTCGAGTCCGATAATTTGATACCAAATATAGATAAAAATCCCGTCAAACAGATTGACAATCATTTGCCCTTGAATATAGCCGCTGAGCGCCTGATCCATATCATTTAAGATCCTTTTGCCTTCCTCGCGATGTTCCTTTGGGATAAAGTTCAACAGCGCATGAGGCAGCCTCTCGCCGTCTTTCAACATATAGAACAGGATAAAAGGCACCGTAACCATGACGATAACGGCTCCTGTTATCGACTGGATAATGGACAGCACATTATTGCCGATTGATTTTGACACCGACGCCAGTGTCTTGGAGAAACGATTGGTAATGTCGGTGTATGAAATTTCATCAAGATGCAGTCTGGTGAAAAGACGGCTGTTTTGAAATTTATCCAATTGGTGACCAAGCTCTTTCACAAGGTCGGGCATGCCGTTAATCAGTGACACCAGCTGATCATAAATCATCGGTCCAATCCCTAATATCAGCAATGTCAGCAAACCGATCACAATAAGATAGATGATCAGAATGGCGACGACTCTTGGCATTTTCAACAAGCACAGCGCCCGGACAACCGGCCGCAAAATGTAATACAGGACACCGGCAATGATGATCGGCGTGGCCAGCGACGTAATAAGGACGCCAATCGTGAAAAATAAATGTCAGCTTAGAACCCACCGAAAGAATAAGTAAAATTAATAGAATCCAAATTCCAAGACGAAAATATTTTGATTTCGGCATGTCAGCTCCCCTATCTATCGTTTTCCTTATATTCTAGCGGCTATTATTATCGATTATATACGAAGCATTGAAAATATAAAGTTCATTTTCAAAAATAGTTTATGTTTATATGACTATTGTAATCGGTAATGAACAATTTGATCAATAAAAAATGTTCAAGAAGACAGCGGTATATTGCAGAGCGCTCCGCCACCCCTTTCTAAACACTTTTTCTTTTTATGATCGACAAGAACCTGAACATTTCCAGCGAAAAGATCATCCCGCTCGCCCAGACGGCGCCAAAAACATACCCGGCCGCTAAATCACTAGGCTGAATGTGGTGAAGATAGATACCGCTGATGGAAAAAAACCGCTAAAACAATCATGAAAAAGATAAACATGATCAGATCAAAAAAAAAAAAGTTTCGATGAGGCGAACCAGCATGATGAATAAAAAAAACCGTAGAAGGCAATCAAGATCATCGCTGTCTCGTTCGGAAAATCCATGCTGATATTTTTTCCGCTTAGCATAAAATGAAATAACCAGCGTATTCCTTTTGCAAAAAGGACATTTCCTGTTAAAGTTAACAGATAAAAAAGAAGTTCCAGCCATTTATTTGTATTGTTATAAAAAATAATCACAATCGTATATAGAAAAATCCCCTCTAAAACGGGCCAAGACGAAAATAAATAAAAGTTATGCATGAACGGCTGCCATTGGCCGCTGAACAGCGTAAATACGATGATCCGAGAAATGGCGTTGAATTGCTCGAAATCATTTCCGATAAAATCTTGCACCATTCCAACCATCAGCGTGAAGAGTGATACAAAAACAATAAAAATCAACAAAATAAAAAATTTGATTCGCAAAAAGCTTTTATATTTTTTAAAGACGGACTGGAATAGCAGCAAGAGGGATTGTTTAATGTAATTTTTATTTGTTTTGATAACAAAATAACAAATCACGCCAAGGGCGATTAACAGGCTGGCCAGTACGAGCCATTTTTTTATTTCACCCTGGTACTTGTCCCATTCAGGCCCCAATATATATCCTAAAGAAGTAAATGCTCCTACCCAAAGAAATACGCCGATATAAGCAAAGATACAAAATGAACGAAACGGGAGACTAATGACTCCGGAAATAATACTTGCGATATGCCTTATCCCGGGGACAAAAAAAGAAAAGATCAACAATACTTTTCCATATTTTTCATACCACTTTGATACTTTTTCCATCTTTTCAGGTCCCATATGTATATAGTGGCCATACTTATGAAAAAACGGAACGCCCAATTTATAGCCAATCCAGTAGGAGATCGTTGCACCGATAATCCCGCCGGTTCCCGCGGAAAGAATCGCCAGGACGAGATTCATCTTTCCTTGAAAAGAGAGAATCCCCACGTAGCTCATAAGCGCTTCATTAGGGAATAGGCACCATAATGAGTTCTAACATTAATGATATTAAAATAACAATGTATCCATATTCATTTAATAAATGAATGATGCTGCTCATATCAATCTGCCTCCACCCGGTTACCAGAGATTAAAAAAGGTATACCGATTCTCAGGCGTCACTTAAAATGGTTGTGACGATGATGATTGTTTCATTGATTTTATCATAAATTGACGTCTTCATCTAAATCAATGTTGCCAAAAACCACAAAAAAAACAGCCTGATACCTTCGCGGTAGACAAGCTGCCATTATCAAACAATGAAAGCGATTGTTTGATAGATGCACTGTCATTATACATCTAATAACAACGGAGACAAGCGGGAATCCGCTATATGAAAACATTTTAATGCAGCGTTCCCACACCATAAACCGCGGCGCTATTTTAGAATTAAAGCTGTAAAAATAACGAATGATCATTTTCGTAAATATAAGGGTGGAATCATTACTTCAATATTTTTGGTCAACAACGTCAAATGCGAGCTCTCAATCATCATTGCCACTTTTTATCCCCCGAATACTTTGAATATGTTCCGTGTCCGGCATATCTTCACTTTCAATAACAATCTAAGAAGCGATCGGCAAATCATCCACCGGCAAGCGGCCTGAACCTTATGAACCGACGGACTATTTTAAAGGCAAATAGGTTGGATTGCAAACATGGTCCGTGTATAATTGTGAATAGCTGTCGAAATCTGTGGACAATTCCGTCCTTTAATTGATTTGCACCGCTTCTTTTTTAAATAATTGGGAGCCTTGTCATTAACTTTTCGATCTTATCTTATTAAAAGGGGCGTTTCAACCAAATGGAAGTCGCTATAAAAAGGAAAAAACATTTAGCAGCGAAAAAAGAACTCATCAGTCTCGGCACCACTCATTTTCTTAACGATCTGATGACAACCGGTATTGTGCCCGCTCTTTTGCCGCTTTATAAACAGGCCTTTCATTTAAGCTATCTGCAATCCGGCATTATTTTTTTTTGTTTCTTCAATCACATCATCCGTTATGCAGCCGCTTTTTGGGACATTTACGGACAAGCGGCCGAAAACATGGTTTCTGCCGCTTGGCATCTTTCTGACCGGAATGGGTCTCGCTGCCTCTGGTTTCGTTCCGTCATACGGGCTATTGCTTTTGATGATCGCTGTTTCAGGTTTAGGCTCCGGCATTTTTCATCCTGAAGCCTCGCGGGGCGCCTATTTGGCGGCCGGGGACGCGCGGGGAACCGCTCAAGCCATTTTTCAAGTTGGCGGCAACTTCGGCCAGGCGGTCGGCCCTTTGATTTTACCGTTGTTTTTACTGGCTACCGGACTGCGAGGATTGGGCTGGTTTATTATTGCCGCCTTTTTAGGTGCTTTTCTTATCATTCATATTATGCCTTGGTACAAACATAGCCTGGAAGAAAATAAAAAAAAGAAAAAAAAAGCTGTCAGCGGCGGGAAACACATATCCGGACTTGTTTTGCTGACAATCGTCGTCATTTTGCGTTCATGGACGCAGATCGGTATCGCCGGATTTCTGCCTTTCTTATATTTGGAACAGCATATTCCACTTAAAATCGGCGATATTTATACGTTTCTGTTCCTGGCTGCCGGGGCGCTCGGCACCTTTTTAGGCGGAAGATTTTCCGACACCATCAGCCACAAATGGCTGCTGTTTGTATCGATGTTCGCGACAATCCCTTTCGCCTGGCTTTTGCCCCACGTTCATGGCATCCTATCAGTTATTGTGCTTCTGCTATTTGGATTTTTTGTCCTTTCATCATTTGCGGTTACCGTTGTATACGGTCAAATGATGCTGCCGCAAAATGTCGGTCTTGTCTCCGGGCTCATGATCGGGTTTGGCGTTGGAGCAGGCGGAATCGGTGCAACTTTAATGGGTTGGATGTCCGATCAGTTCGGCGTCGACCTTGTTTTTCATTTATTTGTCATCCTGCCGACCATCGCTGCCTTCGTAACCTTATTTTTCCAAGCGAAAAAAAGGCTGCTCTCCCCTAAGCAGGTGCATTAACATTCAAAGAAACTCCCGCAAAGGCGAACGGGAGTTTCTTTGTTCAGTGTTGAAATTAAAGAACCAGTTTGAAAGGAGATTCAAGATTGGCTTTGACTTCGGACAAAAACGCTGCAGCCGGGGCCCCATCAACGGCCCGATGATCGAATGTCAAACTTAGCGGGAGCAAACTGCGGCGTTTGATTTCGTCCCCGACAAACACCGGCCGCTCGCTTACCATTCCGACGCCGAGTATGCCGACCTCAGGCGGATTCAGTATCGGTGTAAAAAATTCCACACCATAAGTACCAAGCGAGGTTATTGAGAATGTTGACCCTTTCATCTCGTTCATTTCCAGTTTCCTGTCTCTCGCTTTGCGGCTGAGCGCGCTTATTTTTTTTTTTTGAAATCGCACTCAGTGAGTCGTTTTCAGCATGGCGAATGACCGGCACGACAAGCCCTTCCTCTAACGCCACCGCAATGCCGAGGTGGACGGCATCGAAAGTTGTGATCGTCTGTTCGCTATAAGTGCTGTTTAATGGCTTGTGCTTTAAAAGCGCCAGAGCGGTCGCCTTGGCGATAAAATCCGTGATCGTCAGCCGTACCTCATCATCGATGGGGCCTATGTCTCTCGCTTGTTTTTTTTGAAAGGCCAATAAGTCGGTGACATCGGCGGTCATTTGAATCGTCAATTGCGCCGTACTCTGAAGGCTGGCATACATTCTTTCCGCTATGACTTTTCGCATCCCGGATACCGTTTTTTTCTTGATACCCTCTCTATCGGAATCAGAAGCAGGAGTCATATTGGTATCGGCAGCTTTTATAACCGGCTGAGACTTAAGCGGCGCCTTCAATTCTTCGTCTCGGGCGGCAATCGCCTTTAAGACATCGGCTTTTGTGATCCTGCCTTGCGGACCGCTTCCGGTTACATAATTGAGATCAATCGCGGATCCTTTCGCCAATTTTCTGGCGGCTGGAGAAATGCGTATTTTGACACGGCCGCTCATGCCGATTGTTTTTGCCGCGGCTATTGATCGCGTGTTTTCCGCCTTTTCCGAAGGAGGCTGATTATTTTCAGCACCATTCCTGCCGCTTTCAGCCGTCCGTTCCGGCTTTCCTGCGACAGCCTCACCGGCCGCACCGACATAACCGACCGCTTCTCCCACCGGGATCACAGCATCCGCCTCCGCTTCGATGTCGATCAGGACACCGTCATCGGGCGCTTCAAGATCTTTTTCGATCTTGTCCGAACTGATCACGACGACCGACTCTCCTTTTTTTACTTTGTCTCCCTTGTTTTTCAGCCATTCGATCACCGTTCCCTCGGTCATGCCCATTCCCATTTTTGGCATAATAATCGCAGTTGCCACGTGTCTTCTCTCCCTTCTTTCAATAAAGGAAGCCGGTAAACGATCTACCTATCGCCGGCATCCCTCAAACTTCCAAAATCTGAACCTTGCCCGCTGTGTTTTCACAGTACGAATGACTTTTCGCCCGATCATGCTGACGAAAGCCGCAATAATTTTTTCCGGCGATGGCATGTATTGTTTTTCAAGAGCCGGTGAAAAAGGAACCGGACAGTGCGGAGCGGTCACCCTCTTAATCGGCGCATCGAGATAGTCGAAGCCCTTGTCAGAGACGATGGCGGCGATATCTGTTGCCGCACTGCATCGCGGATTGGCTTCATCAACAATGATCAAACGTCCGGTTTTGGCCACTGATGCCAAAATCGTGTCTTCGTCAAGCGGAGACAGCGTCCGCGGATCAATGATTTCAGCCTCGAACCCTTTTTTCGCCAGCTGCTCAGCCGCTTTAAGTGCCGTTTGTACCTGTTTTCCGATTGCGACGATTGTCAAGGCATCGCCGCTGCGTTTAATCTCCGCTTTGCCAAACGGGATCGTGTAAAAACCTTCATCGACTTCGCCTTGCATGGCATAGAGGGTCTTATCTTCAAATATAATAACCGGATCGTCATCAAAAATCGCTTCAAGAAGCAATCCCTTCATATCGTAAGGATTCGATGGCACGGCGACTTTCAGACCCGGAATATGTGTGAAAAGAGCATACAAACTTTGTGAGTGCTGGGCGGCGGCATTGAACCCGGCGCCGCCTGTCGTCCGGATCGTCAGCGGCACTTTCGCCTTCCCGCCAAACATATAGCGGAATTTAGCCGCCTGATTCATGACTTCATCAAGACAGCTGCCGATAAAGTCATTAAACATGAGTTCGGCAATTGGACGCAGTCCTGTCGCCGCTGCCGAAACGGCGGCCCCTACGTAACCCGCCTCGGCAATCGGCGTATCAATCACGCGTTCACGACCAAATGTTTCAACCAAACCCTTTGTTACACCAAAAACGCCTCCCCAGGCGCCTTCGTCTTGTAAATGATCGACCTCTGCACCGCCGGCCACATCTTCACCGATCAAGATAACGTTTTCATCTTTTTCCATAGCTAGAGCAATCGCTTCATTAATTGCTTGAGAATACGACGAAAGCTTTCGGACCATTCTCTCCACCTCCGATATTTGGTATTAATAGGAAACATAGATATCCGACGTCAATTCATTTTCCTCAGGATACGGACTGTTTTCACTGAACTTAACAGCAGCTTCAATTGCCGCTTGAACTTCTTCCGCAATAGCAGTCATTTCGCTTGTTGTCAGCAGTTTCTCGCTGAGTGCATCACGCTGGAATTTTAAGATCGGATCGTCTTCATGGAGCGCTTTTTCCTGGCGTTCTTGTTCTTTGTATGTTTGTGTATCACCCTCGAAATGTCCATAGTTCCGGTATGTCTTGCATTCAAGCAGTGTCGGCCCTTTTCCGTTTCGGGCACGTTCGACCGCACGTTCGGCGGCGCGCCGTATACTGCCGCTATATCCAGACCGTCAACGATCTCGCCCGGAATATTATAGGCGGCCGCCCGATCGGCAATGTTGTTGCAGCTTGAAGCATATTCAAATGGCGAAGCTTCACCGAAGCCATTGTTTTCGGCAACAAAAATCACCGGAAGATTCCAAATGGCGGCCATGTTGATCGCCTCATGAAACGTGCCGTGATTGCCGGCGCCGTCGCCGAAAAAACAAACGGCCACATTGTTTGTCTTTTTCACTTTTGCCGTCAAACCGGCACCTATAGCCAGCGGCAATCCGGCGCCGACGATTCCATTCGCTCCCAGCATGCCTTTGCCGACATCGGCAATGTGCATCGACCCGCCTTTTCCCTTGCACAAACCGGCTGCTTTCCCATAAATTTCCGCCATCATGCCATTGATATCGCAGCCCTTAGCAATGCAATGACCATGCCCGCGGTGCGTGCTTGTAATATTGTCATCATCGGTTAAATGGGCACAAACCCCGACAGCCACTGCTTCCTCGCCGGCATAAAGATGAACAAATCCCGGAAGTAGCCCTGTAGCAAAAATATCGTGCACCATGTTTTCAAATTGGCGAATTTCTTGCATTTTCTTATACATCCATCTCGCTTTTTCCTTGTTAAACTTTTTAAAGTCCTCTTGGTTTCAGTTTCCATGCCTTTTTCCTCCCATCTCATTCTCTGAACCAGCGGATTTTTCATCCATCTTACATATGCAAGTTTCATTCCAAAAAAGAAAACCGTTCAAAACGGCATTCTGCCTCTCTTTTTTTTTTGATTTTGTTCGATTATGATGAGACATTTTGAGAAAGATCCCAAATTGTCTCATTTATTATCATTTTTAAATGTGCGCTGGACGCGCTGAGGACTTTCAGCGGAGACTTTCAAGCGGATCGAGTTATCTTTTTATAAAACGGAGGAGGAACCTTTGTCCCTCCTCCGTTTTAATGGGCTGCTGTTACAGCCCAAACTTTTTCAGTTTTCGATAAAATGTGCTGCGCGGCATATTCAATAATTCGGCCGCCCGCGCGACATGGCCGTCCGTCTGTTCCAGCGCCCTTTTCATCCGCTCCAGATCCGCTTGTTCACGCAGTGACCGAGGTGCGGATGATCCAAGTGAAAGGCTTTCTGTTCGATCCAGCGGATGGACCTCTCGCATGAATATCGGCCGTAAATCAACCTGTTCAGGCCAGCCGTTTCGATAATCAATGTGCAGCCGATCAAGCACATTGAATAATTCACGGATATTCCCGCGCCAATCATAGTCCATGAACTGCTCAATCAGTTCTTTTGGAAAAACCGTGTGCCAATGCTTTTTCTTGCAATAATATTGGATAAAAAGTGGAATATCTTCTTTCCGTTCACGAAGAGGCGGCAAATCAATCGGGTAAACAAACAATCGGTAAAACAGATCTTCCCTGATGATCCCCTGATTGACCAACTCGCGGAGATCCTGATGTGTTGCCGTTATCAGACGAACATCAATCGGTACTGCTCGAGCAGCACCGAGCGGAATCACTTCATTTTCCTGCAGCGCGCGAAGAAGTGCCACTTGCATATCATAAGGAATATCACCGATTTCATCAAGAAAAAGTGTGCCGCTGCTCGCTTGCTCTCCAGACGCCTTTGTGACCGCCCCGCTTTGCTCCTGTAAAGGCCCCGGGAGCATAGCCAAAAAGCTCGCTCTCCATAAGTTCCTTAGGTATCGCACCGCAATTCACCGCTATAAACGGATGATTCGAGCGCGGACTATTGCGGTAGATCGCCTTCGCAGCCAATTCTTTTCCGGTTCCGGTTTCCCCGTGAATATGAACGGGAACATCGGATGAAGCCGCCTTTTTCATCATCGCAACCGCATGATCAAAAGTCTTGCTGACCCCTTTCACTCCATTAAAATGAAAGGTATCGGGCTCTTTTAAAGACTTTTTAGCAGCCGCGAACATATCGGTTTTCAATTCCAATACATAACCTGCCAGCCTTCCGTCTTGGCTGGAGACAATCGGTAATTTTTTTTGTATGCTATCTTTTGGGTCAAGACAAGACTGAATCTTTTGTCCTTCCCAGTCGGAAATCTTTGACCGGAAGTGCGGGCTCAGCCATTTTATTGTGCCGTCAATTAACAAAAAGAGCTGCCCGGCCGAAGGGGAGGTTCGGAGTGATGCGGCATATCGCAGCAGTTCCCGCTCATCTTCCGCCTGTCGTCTGCCCAATTGCTCTTCTATGACATAAGAAGTGGTCACGATCATTGGCAGGATGTACTGCCGGAAGCTTTGATCGCATCCGGGGAGAGAGGCATCCAAAATGCCCAGCAGCCGGCCGTCCGGACTCCGGATCGGTGCCGCCGAACATGACCAGGATTGTGAAGCGACGGCATAGTGCTCTGATCCGATAATGGTCATCGGTTCTCCGGTCCGCAGCGTTGTGCCAATCGCATTGGTGCCAACTTGTTCTTCCGTCCATTTGACACCTTCGATAAATCGTATCGCTTCCGCGTCTGCAAGGCCGTCTTTATTTCCCTCTTGAAACAGAACATAGCCATCGGCATCCGTCAGCAAAAAAATGACATTCAGCTCATCGAAAAATGACACCAGTTTTTCGATGATTGGCCGGGCAACTTGTAAAAAGACGTGATTTTCTTTTCTTCTTTTTTCTAATGACATACGATCTAAAATATTGCTGCCGGCCCCATTAAAATGGTCGACCCCAGCTTGGCGGCAATACTGCCAAGATTCAGCAATATGATGGTTCAGCCGTGACCTGTCAAGGGTTCCTTCCTGAATGAAACGATACCAAACACCTCTTTTTAATAAGCTTGAAATGGCTGTCGCCCCCCTTCAGTCGTCAAAGTAGAAACCGATTATGAAAGCGTTTTCCACTCATGATTAATGATAAGGCAAACCCTTTATTTGCGCAAAATTTTAAACAAGAAAAAATAGCGTCCGAAAAAAATCAGATCGGTTATTTTAGCTTGAACCACGGCCCTGCCGCGCGTTCAACGAGACGAGGAAAGATTTGATAAAATTTTGTCCCCGTACCCATGTACCAAGGCAAATTGACTTCGCGCTTGTTTTTCTCAATCGCCTCGATCACTTTCCGGGCGACAAAGGAGGGATCGAGCATAGCGCCCGGCCCTTTTTGCATAATTGCCGCCCGGGTCGGCAGTCGCAAAAAAAGGTGTACGAATCGGTCCCGGATTAACTGCCATCACAGAAATTCCCTTATCCGCAAGCTCCATTCTCAATCCATTCGAAAACCCCAAGACGGCGTGCTTTGTGGCAGCATAAACGGTTGATTTCGGCGTCGACAGTTTCCCGGCAATTGAAGCAATATTGACGATATGTCCTGAGCGGCGGCGAATCATGTGCGGAACAACCATTTTCGTGCAGGCCATGAGTCCAACCGCATTAACCGCAAACATCTTTTTTATATCTTCTATCTTCGCTTCTGAAAAATAATCAAATACGCCAAAACCGGCACAATTAACCAAAACATCAATCCGTTCGCAATGAATAAAGATCTGTTCAAAAACCGTTTTTACATCCTCAGTGCGGCTGACATCCAAAACGTAACTTCGTGCAGTAATCTGAAACCTGTCATAGATGGCCTTTTTGAGCGAAACGAGTTTATCCTCAGAACGAGCAATGAGGAGCGGCACCGCTCCCTTTTCAGCGAACTTCAGCGCGATTTCCCTGCCGATACCGCTTGAAGCGCCCGTGATAACAATTATCTTGCTTTTCAAATTTTGTTTGACCATAATCCTGCTCTCCCCCGTTCAACGTTGCCTTAGTTTCCATTATCTCAAGACTGTTATGAATTTTAAAGTGACGACCATGATGAAAATCATGCACACGAACGATATCCTTGAAACGAAATACCATATATATAGATACAAACATACAAAAAGTGAGGTTCGGGAGGAGAAGAATGTGCCGATAGCCATTTTTGCCCACCGCGGCTTAAGCATTGAATATCCAGAAAATACAATGTCCGCTTTTAAAGCGGCTGAACAAGCGGGAGCCGACGGCATTGAATTGGACGTCCAGCTCTCAAAAGATGGTGTGCCGGTGATTATCCACGATGAGAGTCTTGAACGCACGACCAATGGAGCAGGATTCGTTAGATTGTACGGCGCGGCAATTGAAAACTTTAAATGCGGGACGATGGTTCGGCCTGCGTTTTCGAACAGGCACGATCCCTTCGCTGCAGGAAGTGCTCGACTGGATGAAGCCGACAACCCTTCAATTAAATATTGAATTGAAAAAAATTCGAGGTTTCCTTACGAAGGTATGGAAGAAAAGGTAATCCGGATGATTCATGATTATCACTTGTCGGCACGAACCATCTATTCTTCATTTAATCATAAGAGCATTTTAAAAATATCTAAAATCGATTCCGGGGCCGCTACGGCTGTTTTATGTAAAAAAGTAAGGGCCTGCTCTTGGAAATACATCCGTTCGTTGCAAGCTTCCGGTATTCACCCTCATTATCGTTCGGTTAACCGCCGCATTATTGAAACCATGCACCGGCACGGCATTAAAGTGCGTCCGTATACAGTCAACCATATTCCCATTATCAAGCAGCTTGCCTCCTGGAACGTCGATGCGATCATTACCGATGATGCGCGCCGCGCAAAGAAATGCTTAACAAAAACAGAAAAAAATAGTGCTTTCCGACCGCTTTGATCCTAACCTTAAAGGATCAAAGCTTTTTATTTTGTAAGCCTTTTCATAAATAAAAGAAAATTTTTAATATTTTTGTGTTACATTTGCTGACATTGTATGTTATAATGTTTACATCAAATCGAGAGGAGTTATTGTACATGAAAGAATTGCTATATAGTGTGGATTCAATCTGGGTATTAATTGCCGGGATACTTGTCCTAGCTATGCAAATCGGATTTGCATTATTGGAAACCGGCTCCACCCGCATGAAAAATGCCGGTCATATCTCTGGAAAAACAAATCTTGAGTTTGGCCATCTGTTCCATTGCTTTTTGGGCGTTTGGCTTTGGCGTCGCTTTTGGACCGGGAAACAGTTTCATCGGAACTTCGGGATGGTTTTTAAGCGGGGATTTCTCAATGGCGGCTGTCGTACCGTTATCTATTAATTTCTTATTCCAGCTTCTTTCGCTGCTGTCTCTCTCGCGATCGCTTGGGGCGGTTTTGCCGAACGCGCAAAATTGTCCGCGTACTTTGTGTTCGGCTTCCTGTTTTCAGTTATTATTTATCCTGTTGTCGGCCACTGGGTATGGAGCGGAGACGGCTGGCTCGCGAAACTCGGCATGCAAGATTTCGCCGGATCGACCGTTGTTCACCTGCAAGGCGCGATCGCTGCATTGATTGCGACTTTGCTCTTAGGGCCAAGAATCGGCAAGTTCAACAAAGACGGCTCTCCAAATAGCATGCCTGCACACAATATTGTTTACACCGTCATGGGCGGCTTTGTCCTTTGGTTAGGCTGGTTCGGTTTCAACGCCGGCAGTACTGGAACGGCCGGCAATCATGCCTTCTTCGGCTACGTTGCCATGACAACGAACCTGGCTGCTGCAGCCGGTGCTATCGGTGCCGTTTTGACGGCAATGGCGATGGGCAGAAAAGCGGACATCGGCGCGATGCGATGGTCAACGGCGTGCTCGCCGCTCTCGTTGCTATTACGGCCTCCTGTGCATTCGTCGAACCTTGGGCTGCGGTTGTCATCGGTGCTTTAGCCGGCATCATTACTTTCTGGACTTCCGTCTACTTCGAAGCTAAAGGGCTTGACGATCCGGTCTGCGCCTTCTCGGTTCACGGGATTGCCGGTATTATCGGGACTTTATCAACCGGCTTCTTCGCGGCTCCTGAACTCGTCAAAAGAGTCGGCGTCGGCCAGCCCGGGTTATTCTACGGCGGCGGCCTTCACCAACTCGGCATTCAAGCGCTCGGCGTTGTTGCCGCAGGCCTGTTCGTCGCGGTTATCTCTTATGTCATCCTGGCGATTATGAAAGCGACAATCGGTATCCGCGTCAGCAAAGAAGTGGAAATTGCCGGACTTGATATCTCCGAACACGGCACTTATGGCTACGGAGAAGAATTGAGCGATAAAGAAACAACCGTACCGATTGCTTCATCCAAATAATACTTTCAAAAAAGAACGTCTCGCGGGAGGCGTTCTTTTTTCATCGGTTTTATTGGCAAACCTCCGTCAAAGACGCGGCGGTGTCAAAAAACAGGCTGAAAACAAAGTTTTCGGCCTGTTTTTATGCACACGCAAACTATAAAGGTCAAAAAAACTTATTAGTCAGCCTCCGATCAAAGGCAGTATATTTGAATCCAAGGCAATCCAGTGGGAAAATATAATCATTCCTCTGACAGCATCTTAACATTCGGCTCCAGTCATTGTATTTGGCCGGCTTTCCTTGCATCAGCCGGAAGTATTCAGGAGAATACTCAATAATAGAAAGGAAATGATTTAGTCGATGACAAAAAAAAAAACTTCTCCCCTTACACAATCAAAAACATAACCTTTAGAAATCGCATCGTCATGTCGCCAATGTGCATGTATTCGGTGGACAGCCGGGATGGAATAGTCAACGACTGGCATTTGACGCATTATACGAGCCGTGCCGTTGGCGGAGTCGGGCTGATCATTTTGGAAGCGACCGCTGTCCAGCCTCAAGGAAGAATTTCCGCTGAAGATTTAGGCATTTGGAGCGATGAACACATTGAAGGTCTGAAAAAGCTTGCCTCTTTAAGCCATCGTTATGGAAGTAAAATCGGTATTCAGCTGGCGCACGCCGGGAGGAAGGCACGCGTTGACGGCACGACGTACGCACCATCCGCCATCCGGTTTGATGAACACTATAAAATACCGGCAGAAATGACAAAAGAAAACATTGAAGCGGTGATTCAATCTTTCAAAGAGGCTGCTCGCCGGGCAAAAAAAAAGCGGAATTTGATGTCGTTGAAATCCATGCTGCTCACGGCTATCTGATTCATGAATTTCTCTCGCCGCTTTCCAATAAAAGAACGGATGAATACGGCGGTTCAGTTGCCAACCGCTACCGTTTGCTTTCAGAAGTGATCGATGCCGTTAAAGAAGAATGGCAAGGTCCGCTCTTTGTCCGGATCTCGGCCACCGATTATACCGAAGGCGGCCTGACTCCCGAGGTACAGATCGGCTATGCCGGAAAAATGAAAGAACAGGGAGTCGATTTGATCGATACAAGTACGGGGGGCAACGTCTTAGCGCCGATCGACACCTTTCCCGGCTACCAGGTGCCTTATGCCGATAAAATCAGGAATGAAGCGGAGATTGCAACAGGGGCTGTCGGACTGATCCTGAACCCCATTCAAGCAGAAGAAATATTAAAAAACAATCGGGCGGATTTGATTTTTCTCGGCAGAGAACTGCTGCGCGATCCTTACTGGCCCAGAGCGGCTGCCGTGCAACTCGGAGAAACAATCGATGTGCCGGAACCGTATCAACGCGGCTGGCGATTTAAATGAAACGTCCAGCGATCATGAGCCAGCTGCACTGACGGATAGATCGACTTGGCTTCATCCAGAAGCCGTGCTTCGTCTTCTTTTTGATATCGGGAACTAATATGTGTCATGATCAAGGCAGCAGCCGATGCTGCCTTGAATTTCGGCCGCTTGAACCGTCGTTGAATGATGATAATCATGCGCCGCCTTTTTTCCATCTCTTTACTGAATGTCGCTTCGTGAATAAGCAAGTCCGCATGATCGGCCAGCGCTATTGCGGCCTGGCAAGGCCGGGTATCGCCGATAACCGCAAAGCGCCGGCCTTTTTTCTTTTCTCCAAGAAAAGGTGCTGATTCCAGTACTTGTCCATCCGGAAGTGTCACGTGTGATTTTGTTTTTATTTCCTGGTATATCGGACCCGGACGAATGCCCAGCTGCTTAAGTTTTTCAACCAGCAGTTCGCCCGGCTGATCTTTTTCAATAATCCGATAGCCGAAACTCAAAATACCATGATCAAGCGCTTTGGCTTCTACTATAAAATGATCATCCTCATACACCGTTCCGTCTTCTTCAAATTCGTGAATAACAAGCGGATACTTTAAATAGGTTCCCGAAACGCTTAGTGAAGTTTTAATAAAAAAGCCTATCCCCGCGCGCGGCCCGATCACCACTAGTTCGTCTTCCGCCCCTTGGAAAGAGCGGCTGCCGAGCACTCCCGGCAACCCGTAAATATGATCCCCGTGCAGGTGCGTAATAAGAACCACTTTCAACCTTGTCAATTTAACCGAGGTATAGAGCACTTGGTGCTGAGTCCCCTCACCGCAGTCAAACAGCCAGGTCTCGCCGCTATATTCAGGGAAACTGACCGCAAGCGACGATACATTTCTTTGTTTTGCCGGCATGCCGGCTCCTGTTCCTAAAAAAGTGAACTCCATTATGCTCAATCCTTTATATCACTTAATATTCATTTATTGAACAGAGATGCGTCCATGTCTCTCAACATTATACCATGTTGAACTACCCCTACTTAACAACCTTTGGCTTGTTTGAAGTGGGAGATTCCTAAGAACACCGGCGCAGCCACAGGTTATGGATTAGGCGATCCCCGCAGTCCCTGCGGTTAGAAGCCTTATCGCTTCATTTTTAAGATTGATACTTGCGTTCATATCTCGATCATGATGGGCATGGCATTTTGGGCAGTCCCATTCACGCAATCCGAGCTGCTTGACGTCTTTATTTTGGTAGCCGCAACAAGAACAAAGCTGGCTGGAAGGAAAGTTTTTCGCCACCGTAACGACGCACTTGCCATACCCCTTGGCTTTATATTCAATCATTGTTTTGAATCGTGACCAAGACACTTCACTGATCGCTTTTGCAAGATGATGATTTTGTAACAGGTTGGATACAGACAAATCCTCCATCCCGATCACATCGTGGTTTTTGACAATTTCGGTGGAGATTTTGTCTAAGTAATCTTTCCGTGCATTGGCCATCTTTTCGTGGATACGGGCGACTTTGATTTTGGCTTTGTACCAATTGGACCCGCCCATAGAACGCCTGCTCATTATCCGCTGGGCTTTGACCAATTTTTCTTCCAAGGTGCGGAAAAACTTGAGGTTGGTGTGTACTGTCCCTTCCGAGAGAATAGCAAAGTTTGAGTCCGCATCAATGCCAACAGCTGAATGAGTTTTCGGCCATGCGGAAACTTCTGCCTCGGTGCCTATTGATACAAAGTATTTGCCGGAGGGATACCGCCTGATTGTGGCATTCATAATCCTGCCTTGGACATCGCGGCTTTTGGCAAAACGAACCAGACCAAGTTTCGGCAGTTTGATATGGTTTTTCCAATGACCGCAATATTCTGATTGACCATCTTCGTTGTGTACGACTGAATCGGATGTTTCTTTGATTTAAAACGCGGGTATTTGGTTTGTTTTTTGTAGTATCGGCGATAGGCATCCGCCAAGTTTTCAACAGATTTTTGCAAGGCGATACTGTCCACTTCTTTTAGAAAAGCAGAGTGGCTCTTGGGTTCAGGAAGGGCTTTGACTGTTTCATATTTGTTGAGGCGTTCTCCTTTCCAAGAGTTAGCTGGAATCTGGCCGTTTTGAACCATTTCTTCGACAATCTGCCAGTAGGCATCTTTTTTTTCTTTCTGCTGCTACCCAGAAAAAAATTAAACACAAATCGGGAACAGCCGATGGTTTTGTTGATGAGTCCCACCTGTTTTTTGTTTGGAAAGATGCGAAACTTATAGGCTTTGTTGACCAGCATAGTGTTCACCCTCCCTGTGTAGAACTAATGTTCGTGAATATTATAGCACGACAGAAACGGGATTTGCAACTAGCAGATGGCATTCATCTCCCGCTTAGCAACACTTGAAGCAGGAGTCTTCAACCAGCGGATCCGGGAATTTATCCGCCAAGTTCGCGACTTTACCCGCCGGGGGTGCGGCTAATCGACGCAGCTGCCAAGCGAAGAAAATCTTCAATCGGCCACTCCCACAGCGGGCGCAATGTCTATTATCCAGGCAGATTTTTTTTAAAATAGAGCGGCGGCGGATGGCGTTTCGCCCAAACAGTATTCCAAATCAATCCAAATCACGCGGGTCCGCTCTTTCCATGCTGCGCGTTATGATCGGCCGTTTTCTTTTTTTTGCTCTTTTCAATAATGACGCCGGCCGAATCGTTCCTTCACCGAATTTCTCATCAATCGCACTGATCAGCTGAGCGATCGGTTCATGCTTAGCATCCTCTTCATAAGAAAAAATATCAAGCTGTTTTGTTGATTCGCCAAGCGGCTTGAATGAGCCGAGTGTGATGCCAAGCAGGCGAACTTGTGCTCCATTCCATTGCGCATGAAACAATGCCAAAGCATTTTCCAGTATCTGTTTTTTGCTATCTATCGGCTGATTTACAGTCAGATTGCGCGTCACCGTCTTCCAATCATGATAACGAATCATAATTGTCAGCTGATAGCTTGCCACCTGTTCCCGCTTTATCTTATCGGCCAATTGTCCTGCCAGTTTATCCAATGTTCGGCGGATCACGGCAAACGAAGCGGTATCCTCAGGCAGCGTGGTCGAATGACCGATGGTTTTGTACCGATCTTCAGCCTCCGGATCCACGGCGCGATCATCCTGCCCATTCGCTCGTTCATGCATGCAGCCTTTTTCCCGGCAGGCCGAACCGCTCAGCGATAAAAGCCCTGTCGCTCTTTGCCAAATCGCCGATTGTTTGAATGCCGATATTCATCAGCTTTTCCTCTGTTTTCGGACCGACGCCATGCATCGCACCGATCGGAAGCGGCCACAGCTTGTCCCGAATCTCACGCTTTCTAAGCACTGTAATTCCCATCGGCTTTTTCATATCTGATGCCGTCTTAGCCAGAAACTTATTCGGAGCAATGCCGATGCTGCAAGGCAGCCCAAGCTCGCTGCCAACTCTGAATTGAATATTTTTGGCAAGCTCCAAAGGAGGTGCGGGAGGCAAAAGACTCGTTACGTCCATATAGCCTTCATCAATGGAAGCCTTTTCAACGATCGGTGTATACCTTTTCAGCAAATGAAAAAGCTGCCCGGACACTCGGCGGTAAAG
The DNA here is from genome assembly GCA_030437565.1 of Terrilactibacillus sp. S3-3. Taxonomy (GTDB): domain Bacteria; phylum Bacillota; class Bacilli; order Bacillales; family Sporolactobacillaceae; genus S3-3. The sequence continues at coordinate 1,619,235 of CP129291.1, read as the reverse complement.
AGGGAAATCAGGATGCTTGATAATGAGTTCGGGGCACTTTCGGCGGGCTTCCTGGACAGTCATCGTCGTCGTTTACACCCATCCTTCGCGCCTCATAGCTGCTGGTCACAACGATGCCGCGACGTTCTTCAGCACGCCCGGCAATAGCAAGCGGCCGGCCTTTTAGCTCGGGGTGATGAGCCGTTTCAACCGACGCATAGAAGCTGTTCATGTCAACATGAAAAATAACTCTTGATCGCCGCCGTCCGGCATTCATGATTGCCCTCCCCTTTCCTTTTTTTCAAAATTATCATCTTTGTCTGCGATTATAACGAGTTCTGCTCGCAGGGCTAAAACCCGGTGAAACCTTGAAATAAATATTGAGTGAAGAACGCCGTTATCCTGGTCAGCAAATTAAAGTAAAGCGAAACACCCATGCCAACCATTATCCCCCCGCCGATTTTCATTAGCACGCCGCTGTATTTTTTTTTACCCAATTCAATTTTCCAACAAAGAAACTAAAAAAGAGAAAGGGCAAAGCAAATCCTAATATATAAGCCGACATGTAAAGGAGCCCTTGATGAGGGTGGGCATAAAGCAAGCATCATAATCGCTGCCAAAATCGGACCTGTACACGGCGTCCATCCGCAGGCAAAGGCCATGCCGATAAGTACAGATCCAGCGGCGCCGGCCGGCCGTGAACGAAAACTCACTCTCTTTTCCTTCATTAAAAAAAAAAAGGCGAAAGACGCCGAGTGATAGGAGTCCGAGAAGAATCAGTAAGAGCGCACCCGCTTGGCGGATATAGGGACCGAATGGAAAGAAGAAACGGCCGATCATCGATGCCGAAAAGCCAAATAATAGAAAGACAGACGAGAAGCCAAGCAAAAAGAAAAGCGTATGGAACATCGCTTTTTTCTCGAATGGAGACGCTGATTTTATTTTTTCCATAGAGATGCCGGTAATGTACGAGAGAAACGCCGGATAAAGCGGGAAGGTGCATGGAGATACAAATGATAAAACCCCCGCCCCAAATGCTAAAAAAAGATTGATATTCAAGGCAAATCAGCCCGATCCCGCGCGTAAATTTTTTTTGAGCGCGCTCACGATCATTATAGTTTCAGGGCAAACGAAATAACACAAATAAATGGAAAACCCCCGAGACTTGTCTTTACCCGGTACCCCCCGTCTTAAGCACACTGCCGGAACTGAGGCCGCCTGCACCTTTTTTACCACACTAGAAAGGCCGATTCAGTCCCATGCTGAACCGGCCTCTTTCACTCTACTTATTATTTGTCCGCCGCTAGTTTAATGATAGAAATGACCAGTTCGCTCGTTTTGACAAGTTCGGCAACCGGAATTTTTTCCTTGGTGGTATGAATATTTTCATAGCCGACGCCTAGATTGATTGTCGGAATATTGTAGCCGGAAATGACATTGGCATCGCTGCCGCCGCCGCTTTTTATCAGCCGGGGCGTCCTGCCGATCGCTTTGATCGCTTGCACGGCCACTTGCACAATCTTGTCTTTTTCATTATAACTGTAGCCGGGATACATATATTGTACATCGGCTTCGGCACGGCCGCCCATTTCTTTAGCCGTCTGCTTAAAAGCATCCGTCATTTTATCGATTTGTGCATCCAGCTTCGAACGATCAAGCGACCGCGCTTCGGCCAAAACTTTCACATAATCGCAGACGATGTTCGTTGCCTTGCCGCCTTCAAAACGGCCAATATTGGCGGTTGTCTCTTTATCAATCCGTCCGAGCGGCATTTTGGCAATCGCTTTCGCGGCAAGTGTGATCGACGATATACCGTTCTCGGGTTCAATCCCGGCATGCGATGTTTTCCCATAAATGCCGACGCAGAGTTTTGCCTGATAGGGAGCGTCGGTGATGATGTCGCCGACAGGGCCGTCGCTGTCAAGGGCAAACCCGTAAGCCGCTTTCACACGGCTTGTATCCAGCGCCTTGGAGCCGGCAAGACCGGATTCTTCACCGACCGTGATCACAAACTGAATCGTGCCATGAGGAATGCCGGCTTCCTTTATCACATGGAGAGCTTCAAAGATTGCCGCGAGACCCGCTTTATCATCGGACCCAAAAATCGTCGTTCCATCCGATACAATCCAGCCGTCCTTTATCGACGGCTGGATCCCCTTGCCGGGAAAAACCGTGTCCATATGTGAGGTGAAAAATATCGTGTCGCCGCCTTCCGTGCCCGGGAAGGTGCAGATGAGGTTACCCGCACCATGTGCCGTTTTCTCTTTGGCCTGATCTTCTTCAACCTTCAGCCCCAGACTCAGAAATTTCTCTTTCAGTACCTCAGCTATTTTTTCTTCATGACCCGTTTCAGAGTCCACTTGCACCAGTTCAAAAAATTGTCGGATGAGCCGCTCTTGATTGACCATCGTTTAATCACCAAACTTTCTCTAATATCCATCCTCACAAAAAAAAAAAATGTTATGTAGACTGTTTGTTTATAGCGAATAGGCTTAAAAAATGATATTCGCCGGCCGCAGGGCAGCAAAATTATCGAGGATATGGCTCTATTCTACCACATTCATCCTGTAACAACTTATTTAAACAGCGTTGAAAAGACGGACATTTCCCTACTATAATGTAAAGGGACATCCGAATGACTTATATATAAAAGGATTATAAAAGTAAGGGGGAATAAAACTTGCCAAAGAAACTATTTAAAACTGTCATTTATATTATGATCGGCGCACTTGTTTTGTCTTCGGTTTCCGCCCTCGTATTCGCCGTGCTCGATTAACACGCGGATGCAGCCGGCCATTACAAGATAAGCAGCGCGGCTCCGAGCATAGGGACGATCACCATCGCTGTTTTCAGAAAAACAGCCGGCAGTCTCTTTGTGAACTTGGCGCCGATATAAGAACCGACCATTGTGCCGATCACAACTTCAATGAGCAGCGGAACATCCAAAAAGCCAAGCCGGTAGTTATCGATCCCTCCGGCCAAAGCAATCGGGATGATGACAAGCATCGTCGTCCCGGCCGCCCTCCTCACTGACATGTTTAATAGAAACATTAAACCGATTTGAATGAACGGCGTGGACCCAATCCCGAACAAACCGGATAGAACGCCGCTTGCCAGCCCGACAACAAACGCGGCCAGCCAAAAACGGGCGCCAGACGGCAGCACATCCTGAGCTGCCCCGTCCTTCTTTCTTGATACAATCACCATCCGCAGCCATAGAAGCAGTCCGGACAAAAAAAGAATGCCGGCGGTCATCCAGCGCAAATCATGGGCGGGAATATTAACCGACATGAGCGACCCGAACCAGGCTCCGAACGCTCCGAACAGACCGACCGGAATCCCCGCCCGAAGCAGCAGATTGCCTTCACGGTAATGGCTCACCGCACCTGAAAAAGAGGAAAAGACCATCGCTGCAAGCGCCGTGCCCAAAGCTGTATGTATCGAAAAACCGAATATTGTCGTTAATATCGAGATAATGAATCCAGAGCCCCCCGCTCCGACAAAACCTAATAGAAGCCCGACCGCAAGCATTGTCAAAACAATTTGCATCACCAACATATTATCCTTCTCCCAACTTAGATACCCCGCTTCTTCTCTTTAAAAAACGGCCTTTAGAAGCGGCTCCTTATTAATGACCGGTCTAAATACTTGAACGACCCCTAACCGCTTCTTAAACATTGTAACAAATCGCTTCCAAATTCGGCAAACCAATAGAGGGATGGATAAGGATGAAAAAAATAACGGCTGCCATCATCGGTACGGTGGTTGCGCCCACCATTTTGTCGTTCTCATTGCATTCATCGCTAGAGGCTTCTGCCAGCACATCGGTCGGCGGCATCATCAACGCGGTACAATCTGTATTAAGTTTAAAGTAAGCTCAAGTGATGGTCTCAAATAACTCCCCAAATTTATATACTCATAAAATTAGCGGGCATGATTTTTTATGCCCGCCTTTTTCTATCGTCCAGCTTAACCGTGATCGTCGTCCCTTTGCCGTACTCGCTTTTCACGCTGATTTTCCCATTATGCATATCGACAATTTTTTTTACAATCGACAGTCCGAGTCCGTTGCCGCCGAGCGCCCGATTGCGCGACGACCGATCGGCTTTATAAAAGCGTTCAAACAGATGCTGCTGATCAGCCTTTTTGATCCCGATACCGGTATCCGTAATTGAAAAAAAAACAGTTTGAGATCCGGCTTTTTTCAGCGTCACGGTGACCACGCCGTGCTCCGGTGTAAATTTGATGCTGTTTTGAATGAGATTGGTCCAAACCTGATTCATCAGATCACCGTCGGCGGTGACTGCGATCTTGTCTAAATCAATCCGCATTTGAATCGCTTTATTTTTCCACTGCGGCTCAAAAAAGAGCAGGATTTGCCGGATTTGCTCATCGAGCCGGTACGTAGCGACGTTAACAGGATGGCGCTCATTCTCCAGTGCGGTCAATTTCAGCAAATTGTCGCTGAGCTTCGACAAGCGATCGCTTTCGGTCTCGATGATCTGCAAATAATGATCACGCTTGTCCTTCGGCAGACTGTCGTTTTTCAGCGCCAGCGCAAACCCCTTGATCGACGTTAGCGGTGACTGGATTTCATGCGAGACTTCGAAATAAATTCCTGACGCAATTGCTCTATTTGATCAAGCTCATTCGCCATGTAGTGGACACTGTCAATCAGCTGGACAAATGGATTATGTTTATCGTGATGGTGACGGCGATGAAACTGCTCAAGTTCATTCATTTCGATTTTAAAGTTGCCTTTCGCTATTTGCCGCATCGCCTGGATGATCGCTCGGAAGTAAGTCATCCGCTTTGGTCCAAAGAAACGGCCGATAAGCGACATGATCACACCGAATATAAAAACGCCCAGCCCCGCGTTCACTATTTGCCGCAGCCATGGATCCGGATTGATGTTGTAATGATGATACAAAAAAAAAAAGGTCAAAAAGTAGAACATACTCCACAGTATACATAGAATGCTGTAGACAATCAGGATAACCAGCAACACCTTCAATACTTTCCAAACCCTCGATGTTTTCACATTTGACACCTTCACTCTTCATCCAAGCGGTAGCCTAGGCCGCGAACCGTTTTTTTATTTTTAAGCATATTTTTCGCTTGGAAACCGCTCGCGCAGCCGTTTGATGTGCACGTCGACCGTACGCTCGTCGCCTTCATAGTCATATCCCCATATATTTTCGATCAATTGATCTCTTGTGAACGTTCTGCCGGGATAGCTGGCCAGCTGAAACAGCAGTTCAAATTCCTTTAAAGGCAGGGTAAAAGATTGAGAGCCGTTTTTCACCTCATAACTTTTTTGATCGAGCGTCAGCCGGCCGACAGAGACTGTTTGCGAGGAGAAGATTTGATAGCGCTTGAGCAGCGCCTTTACCCGCATGACAAGTTCAATCGGCTCAAACGGTTTGACAAGGTAGTCATCCGCTCCAAGTTCAAACCCTTTCACTTTCTGCATCGTCTCACCCTTCGCCGTCAGCATGAGAATCGGCATTTGATAGACAGCCCGCGCCTTCTGACAAAACGTCCAGCCGTCCATCTCCGGCATCATGATGTCCAGAATGACCAAATCAATTTTATGCGCGGCGAGTACGTCAAAAGCCTGCCTGCCGCTTTCCGCCTCAATACAGGAAAAACCTTCATTTTGCAGGAAAACGCTCACAAGTTCCCTGATATTCGGATCATCATCCACGATAAGAATATGACTCATCGGTTTCCAGCCCCTTTCCTCTCATTGTGCCACACGGCCGCTCTCTTTAATATGAAACTGGCGCTTGGCCAACTGCCTTTTTTCTCTGCCATCTTGATCATAGCGCGGCAATGTGAACAGAATATGAATGGCATCGGGCATTTATGTTTGATCGCATCGCGCTTTCCTTGCCGATGGCCACCGTTTTTCGAAAGCATCGATCAAAAAAAGAAGGCTGCTGGAAACGAATTCCGGCAGCCATCTTTCATTTTTTCATGGACATTCGATCAAGAGCAGTACGTGTCAAACATTGCTTCAATCTTGTTGGCCACATCGATCGCTTCGGCGCCTTCGATCTCGTGACGTTCGATCATTTTGACAATTTTGCCGTCTTTTTAAAAAAAGCAAAAGACGGAGAGGACGGCGGATAGTCTGTGAAGTATTCGCGGGCACGGGCCGTCGCTTCTTTGTCCTGGCCGGCAAAAACCGTTTACAAGTTGATCTGGCTTATGTTCCAAGCCCGCCGCATAAGCCGCTGCCGGCCTGGCAATCCCTCCTGCACAGCCGCAGACGGAATTAATCATCACAAAAGCGGTACCCTCTTTTTGCAAGGCTTCATCAACCGCTTCAGGTGTTCTCAGTTCTGTATAACCCGCATCCGCAATTTCCCTTCGCGAGGCATTCACGGCATCATTCATCAAGAAGTCAAAATTCATTGCCATTTCAATCGCTCCTTATTATGGACTGTTCCCAAATCGCGATGATCGGGAATGAAAGAAACTCCCGGTCAATCATGGAAGTTTAACTTAATTACAAACTTATCGAACTTAAGATAAAAAAGCAAATAAAAGGCCTGCAAGTTGTGTTCAACAGCATTCAACAGAGCCGGGTAAATGACGCGTATCGGTCTGATTTCAGATTTATCGATTAACTGTGGCCAAATATCCATCTCGTTCCAAATTTTCTGTCTTTACTTTGCCGACTATCTGCCAATTTCAGATGATAGGGGTCAAAGAAGTCGGCAAGACCCTGCCTTAAAAGGCGGCCGACCGCTTACTGCACATAGCCTTTTTCCCCGATAATTTATGTACAAATTGATGAAAAGATGTTTGATTTCATGCAGAGCGGGTAGAAATAGATTGTAACAATCACTAACACCTCCATATCCCTTACTCCTTTTTGACTGCTCCCGCAACGGGGGCGGTTTTTTTTCGTTTAAGCACAGGTTTAATCCCCCATTTTATTCAAATGGTTGGAGTTTATCCTTACGATGTAAAGTCAGTCATCCAAAAATGATAGCGGACATCCCTCCAGCCAATGGTGACTCCACTGTTGAATACGTATTTTGGGCATGCTTGATAAATAACGGATTAGTGGGCAGAAGACAGGACCAGGACCAGAAAAAAGTTTTTCCTTTTCTTATTATGTTCATGCTTTATAATCGTCAGTAATTGTCCCCTATTTAAATGAATGTTCTTTTTCTTGCTAACAGGTGTCAAGCTGAAGCCTTTGCTGGCGCTGCTCGCATGAATTGACGAACTTACAAAAATTTGAAAATTTCCTGATCCACTCATCCTTTTTACAATAAAATGGTAATCACCCGCCGGTAAATCACGGCCGATGATATAGCAAAGCATAACATACCGCACAATAAATGCCCGCCTGTAATCCAACGAACCCTAGCAATTTCATAGAAACGATAAGATATTGCCGTAACAGAAATGCCACCTTATTGTAGTTGCGAATGAGCACATATTTACCAAATCCATGCAATTTCCCCTTCACATCACCCATAAAAAAAAAAAAACTTAAACAGGCGAACACAATATACCACAAGATAAGTACAGCATACTCATTTCCCGGTTCTACTCCCAGTAAAAAAATGAATGCCGTTGGCATTGTTGATAACGATTTCCAATCTCAATATAATTGAAACTCTGCACAATGAGAGCCATGACAACAATAAGAGCCTTACCATTACTTTTCATGATCAATAAAATCCTTTTCTGTAAAAAAGACCAGCCCGATTAGATAAAATGCCACAACAAGTCCAAACTGTCTTCCATAGATAAGAATCAAATCTAGAGCATTCGATCGATGGGCTAGTAAACTTTCATAAATTTGCATATCTTCAATTGGTAGCCAAGCTATCTTATTGATGAAAAAGTAGCTTAAGCCAACAATCATAAAACGTCGTTAACATGGCAATATTATAAGCATTTACTTTATACTCAATCGTTTTTTCCAATAAGCCAATCCACCAATAGAAAAAATTAAACCAATACTATTTAATAACGTGATTGTATAAAAATGATTCGTTATCATTTTCTCATTTCCTATGAATAAACAGCTCATGCCAAGATTAACAATAGAGAAGATGAAAGCGAACAGCAGAGCGGATACCAAAATATTGAATGAACCTTTTGTATATAAATCGGTGCGGCTTTTTTGCAATATAATAGACGTCGGCGTTTCTTTCTCCATTCGCATACTAGAAAACAGTAAAAAAAGCAGAGTATAATAGACTGCAAAAGCACGAAGACTACTAAAACCTTGTAGGCTCCCATTCATTGCCAATAAGATATCCCTGTTTATTGGCCGCACCCAGATATATCCGGCATTTTGCATATACCAGAAAAAGATGAAAAACAGCCCCAATAAACCTACTAACAGCGATGTTTTTTTCACGTTACAACTCATCTGTTTTCACCTTATAAAAATAGGTTATTAAAGGAATGATCGAAAGGATAACAAAATTTTGAACAAAAGTGGGAATCATATAATTAAAGTCATACTCTGTAAATGGCTGGAATATCATTGTAATCGAACTTTCACGCAATGCCACCAATATGAACCAAATAAAAAAAAAAAAAAGCGGATAAGCATATATTGCGATCGGGAAAAATGAAGGAAGCACTTGCTCCCAACATCCCGGCTAATCCCGCAAAGAGACTCACATTTAACGAAAAGATGATATCTATCAATAAAGGATGGACCTGGCTAAAGTTAAATAAAATGTTTGCAGGATCATGAATCTTCATCATACTGGACTCAGTGCCTCCTGCAAAAATAATGACGGACAATACTAGATTAATAGCTAAGGAGAACAGCATGGTTAGACAAGGAAATAGAAACGATGTGATAAATTTATCACGGATGTAATCTGCTTTTCCAATTTTCACAATTAATATATTATTATATCCGGTTTTCACATCCTGAATATAGTCATCTGAACAAAGAATTAATAAATAAATAGGTAAAAACCAAAATAATAAAATTTGTGTGATATGCCCTTCTGATTCTCCCGCCAATAAAAAGGCAATATATGGATCAAAATGGGTATTCCACTGCAATTTCAGCTGCAGTAGATCAATACATGGTAATAATATTTATCCAAAAAATAGCCATTTTTTTTTTTTTTATAGATACGCAGCAAATTGCTCTTCACCCTCATCCCTCATTCCAAGTGAAAGAAAAATAAATCAACTCTCACTTTTTAATAAAATCCACTTGGTACTTCTCATCAGTCAGGGGATTGCGACATCAGATTACTTAATTTTTAATGACTATACAGCCGTTTTTTTTTGTCATCGTGTTTCTTCATCCCAATATCCTTCAGCTGTATAAGAATTTGAGTTAAAATTATTATTTTGAGCTGTCAAATATACTGTTCTTTGAGAAGCAGAAGAATAGGCATTTGGTAATAGGGTCCGTTATTTTCTAAAACATCCACAGACCCCGACACATTGGATCCATCATAACCTTCTAACCAATAGGTTGTCCATGTCCTTCCTCCGGGTTCATTAGACTATGTCATACTAACCTTCCAGCGGTTTTCAGGGTCTTTAGTCTGTCTGTATCTGCCATCACTTCTTGTATTCGTTTTATAAGCATGAATTGTGAATAGGTACCCATAATTACCATCACTTGCCTGAGAAATTGTTACTGGTACACATATCGCTGCCAGTATCCCAAATGCCAAAGTTAATATTCCAGCCTTTCTTACCATTTTTCTTTCCATCTTATTCCTTCTTGTTTTCAATATCTTATATGTAATATTTCTATATTTAATTTTGAATTCCTGCAAGATTAAATATTAAATTTTTACAATTCAGATTATTAAAGCGATGTCAAAGCGATTACGCTGTCTATCTAGGCACAGGCTGAGGCTTTGCCAATTTTTCTTTATACTTTTAGAACCTATAAAAAGGGCAGCAAATACGCTACCCTTTTTCTTATAAACACAATTTTGCATTCCCCGACGGAAGCCTGCATGTATCAGCCGCATTGAAATGGCAAAAAGAGCAGCGTTTGCTGCTCTTTTTAATCTTACTTTTTTATTATCCTATTAGTAAACCGGCGTATTTTCCGGAGAAATGTTTTCCAGCCGCTCTTTGACTCTTGCTAAAAAGCGTCCGGTTACAAGACCGTCAAGCACACGGTGATCGATCGACATACACAGATTGACCATGTCGCGGATCGCGATCATATTATTGATGACAACCGGCCTTTTGACGATCGATTCAATCGAAAGAATCGCCGCCTGCGGATAGTTGATAATCGGCTGCGATTGGATCGAGCCAAACGAGCCGGTATTGTTCACCGTAAAGGTGCCGCCGTGCATGTCGTCCGGAGACAGGCGGTTTTCTCTGGTTTTCAAAGCAAGATCGCGAATCGATTGTGCGAGCCCCTTGATGCTTTTTTCGTCGGCCGCTTTAATAACCGGCACATACAAAGCCTCGCCCGTCGCAACGGCGAGCGAAATGTTTACCGCTTTTTTCTCGATAATTTTATCTCCGGCCCATGTCGCATTGATCCTTGGAAATTCTTTCAGCGAGGCGACAATCGCCTTGATAAAGAACGGCAAGTAGGTCAGGCTGTAGCCTTCTTTTTGTTTAAAGGCCTGTTTGATTTGATTGCGATAATTGACTAAATTGGTGACATCGACCTCAACCATTGTCCAAGCATGGGGAATGTCATGCTTGCTTCTCAGCATATTCGCAGCAATCGCCCGGCGCACACCGGTGAGCGGCACGATCGTGTCTCCCGTATCTGTAAGCGCGTCGGGCTCAGATGATTTTGCGCCGGCAGCGGCAGCATCTGAAAAGCGATTGCCGGCCGGTGCCGCTTCATTTTTTTCCCCGTTGTTCCTGGGCCGGGGCTTTTTCTCTCTCATTTATAGCCTTCAGCACATCTTTGCGGGTGATCCGTCCGCCCATGCCCGTTCCGCTCAATTGGCCAAGATCAATGCCATTCTCTTGCGAAAGCCGGAGCACAGCCGGCGAGTAGCGCTTTTTCATCGGCCGGCCGTCCGCTTCCGCTGCGCTTTCGGATTGAACGGCTGCTTCGCCGGCACCTTTATTTTCAAGCGGACGCTCGCTTTCACCAGCGCCCTCCACTTCAATCGTGCAGATCGCTTCACCGACGGCCAGTGTATCCCCTTCGGCCGCGATCAGCTCTCGGATCGTTCCCGAAAAACTGGAAGGCACTTCGGCATTCACTTTATCCGTTGTCACTTCCGCGATCGGATCGTACTTATTCACCTGATCGCCTTCCGCCACCAGCCACTGGCTGATCGTCCCCTCCGTCACGCTTTCGCCGAGCTGAGGCATTGCCATTTTTTCAATGCTCATCATTTTGCCTCCTTGCTTAAAATTCCGCCAGATCGCGGATTGCTTGTTCCACTTTTTCCGGATTGATCATAAAATATTTTTCCATCGGTCCGGCATACGGCATCGCCGGCACGTCGGGAGCGGCAAGCCGTTTGATCGGCGCATCCAAATCAAACAGGCAGTTCTCGGCGATGATCGCCGCCACTTCGCTGATCACGCTGCCTTCCTTATTATCCTCCGTCACAAGCAGTACTTTTCCCGTCTTTGCGGCCGCCTGAATGATCGCCGCTTGATCCAGCGGATACACCGTCCTTAAATCAAGAATATGTGTGGAAATGCCCTCTTGCTCAAGTTTTTCAGCTGCCTGAAGAGCAAATTGAACAGCGAGGCCGTATGTGATCACCGTCACGTCCTCCCCTTCGCGCTTAACATCCGCCTTACCGATCGGCAGCACATAATCATCATCCGGCACGTCGCCTTTAATCAGCCGGTAGGCGCGTTTATGTTCGAAAAAGAGAACTGGATCGTTGTCGCGGATCGCTGCTTTCAAAAGCCCTTTCACGTCATAAGGCGTCGACGGCATAACAATTTTCAGCCCGGGAACACTGGCGAAGATCGCTTCCATGGACTGTGAATGGTACAGCGCGCCGTGCACGCCGCCGCCGTACGGTGCTCGAATTGTCATCGGCACCGACCAGTCATTGTTTGAACGGTAGCGCGTTTTCGCCGCTTCCGATATGATTTGATTGACAGCCGGCAGAATAAAATCCACGAACTGGATTTCAGCAACTGGGCGCATGCCGTACATCGCCGCCCCGATACCGACACCGACGATCGCCGATTCGGCAAGCGGCGTATCGATCACTCTGTTCTCGCCAAAAGCCCCATACAGGCCTTTTGTCGCCTGAAAAACGCCGCCGCGGACACCGACATCTTCGCCCATAACAAAGACGTTCTCATCGCGAGACATTTCTTCCTTAAGCGCTTGATTGACTGCTTCGATATATGAGATCACCGCCATGACAAATCCCCCTCAATTCTTTTCTTCATAGACATAGTGCATGGATGACTCCGGCGCGGCATATGGGGCCTTTTCTCCGTAATCCGTTGCCTCGTCCACAATCCTTTTGATTTTTCTTTCTATTTCTGTTTCTTTCTCTTTGGTCAAAATGTTCCGTTCTCTTAAGTAGACGGGAAAAGTCAAAAGACCGTCCTTTTTCTTCGCCGCATCGACTTCTTCTCTCTCTCCGGTAATCCATATCGTTGTCATCGCTGGAATGCGGCGTCAGCCGGTAGCATAAGGCCTCAATCAGCGACGGGCCTCCGCCGCTGTGCGCGCGCTCGGATGCTTCCTTGACGGCTTCATAGACGGCGAGCGGATCGTTGCCGTCCACCGTTTTCCCGAACATCCCATAGCCTTTAGCCCGATCGGAGACACGTTCGCATGCCAGTTCTTTTTTTGTCGGCACCGAAATGGCATATTGGTTGTTTTCACACATAAATATCACAGGGAGCTTGTGAACGCCGGCAAAATTGGCCGCTTCGTGAAAATCCCCCTGGTTGGATGAACCCTCGCCAAACGTCACGAAGCTGACAATATCATCACCCTTTAACCGCGCACCGAGCGCCACACCGACCGCATGCGCGGCCTGCGTCATAACCGGTGATGATTGTGTCAATATCCGGTTTTTCTTTTGGCTGAAGTGTCCGGGCATCTGGCGGCCGCCTGAATTCGGATCTTCCGCTTTGGCAAAGTTGGACACAGCATTAAATCACGAACGGTCATGCCGAAAGCAAGAACAACACCAAGATCGCGATAGTAAGGGCAAATATAATCTTTCCCGCGATTGAGCGCAAAAGCAGCCCCGACCTGGGCGGCTTCCTGCCCCTGGCATGAAACAACAAACGGTATCTTGCCGGCACGGTTGAGCAGCCACAGTCGCTCGTCCACCCTCCGAGCCAGCAGCATCGTTTCATACATTTCCAAGACATCTTGATCAGATAACCCCAAACGTTCATGACGATTATCCATCTTCTGTACCTCCCTATTTGCACCTATCATATATGAATCGCTCTCCCGTCTACGGCCAGCGCGGCCTCGCCGAGCACTTCGGACAACGTTGGATGCGGGTGAATGGCTTCGGCCACTTCCCATGGCGCAGCATCCAGCAGCCGTGCCAAAGCCGCCTCGGAAATCAAATCCGTCGCATGCGGCCCAAACAATTGAACACCAAGAATATCATTAGTTTTTTTTTCGGCAATAATTTTGGCAAATCCTTCCGTATCGCCGTAAACAAGCGCCTTGCCGACAGCCTGAAACGGCATTTTGCCCACTTTTATCTCATATTCAGCTTTTGCCTCATCCTCAGTTAAGCCGATCGAAGCGGCTTCCGGACGCGTGTAAATGCAGCGGGGCACCAAATTATAATCAAGCGGCGTTACGCTTCTCCCGGCAAGGTGTTCAACCGCTTTGATCCCTTCGCGAGCGGCCACATGGGCAAGCTGCATGCCGCCCGTCACATCACCAATCGCGTAAATATGCGACTCCTTCGTTTGATAATACGGATTCGTCTGAATAAACCCTTTATCCAGCTCAATCGCCGTGTTGGACAGGCCAATGTCTTCTGTATTCGGCAGCCGTCCCACCGATACCAACATTTTCTCTGCTATCAATTGTTCCATTTTGCCGCCCGTTTCCACCGTGATTGTAAGATTTTCTCCCCTTACTAGTGTATTTGGCAATATTTTGGTAGATGTCAAATTTTTACACCGCGCCGCTTTAAATTTTTCTCCAGCGCCGCTGAAACATCCTTATCTTCCATCGAGATCAAGCGATCGGCGAATTCGGCAATCGTGACTTCAGCTCCGAAATCAGCAAACATCGAAGCCCATTCTACGCCGATCACACCGCCGCCGACAATTAAAATAGAGGCCGGACATTCGGGCAGTTCCAGCGCTTCATCTGATGTTAAAATGCGATCGCCGTCAACAGCGAGTCCGGCGATCGGCCGCGGGCGCGAACCGGTGGCAATGATCACATTTTTTGATGTGAGCAGATCGTTCTCTTTTCCATCTTCATATTCAACGGAAACGGATCCCGCCATGGGAGAAAAAATCGAAGGACCGAGCAGGCGGCCCAAGCCGTGGTAGACATCGATTTTTGCTCTTTTTATCAGCTGCCCGACGCCTTGATGCAGCCTTTTGATAATGGACTGCTTGCGCGCCTGAACTTTTGTGAAACGGAGAGTCGCTTCAGAAAATCCACGCCGTAACTCTCGCTTTTTTTTGCCGTTTGATACACCTCCGCGCTTCGCAGCAGCGCTTTGGTAGGAATACACCCTTTATGTAAACAGGTTCCGCCAAGTGCCTTTTTTTCAACAATAGCGGTTTTCAATCCGAGCTGGCTGGCGCGAATCGCTGCGACATAGCCGCCGGTACCGCCTCCTAATAAGAAGACCAGGTCATAATTTTTGGTCATAAAAAACACCCACCCCTTTCCTCGTGCCATAAAGCGACGTGGAGTTTTCTTATTTACTGTAAAACGAAAAGCTTGCCCGCCGTCTTTTATTTTAACATAGTAACAGTGATAAAGTGATGACAATACTTTTCGGCCGGCGGTTATATATCCTTATGCTACCCGATTTTTTGCGCAGAAACAAATGATAGTATACTTTGAAAAGGCAAACTTCTTTCTCTTCAGGACCGGCTTAAAAGAGAAACTTCCTTCCACTTAAACGGCACAGATGCGATTGTCAAGGAACACCCAAATCATGCAGAAACACGCCGAATATGTTAACATCGAAGTATCATTATATTATATTTACCGGAGTGACATTATGCTGAATTCTTTTGAATGGGTAACAACGATCAGCCCTTATCAAGGCATTATTGCGCTTGTTATTTTTCTCGTCTTCCTACTTGCCCGGAAGCTTTTTACTGCCTATTTTTTAAAAAAATAATCACCAAGATTTCAAAATTGAGCAACAATCAGATTGATGATGCGCTATTTGTTTCTTTTTTTTTAAAATCCGATCGCCTTTTTTCTCGCTGCGACCGGCCTTTATCTGGCGCTTTCCTACTTGCCGATCCCGCATAACTGGCGGATATTCATCGGTCAGGTATACCAGTCGGCGACGATTCTTTCGATAGGATGGGGCTTTTATATTTTTTCCGACGCAATCGGCTTGTTTTTCAATCATATGGGCAATCGGCTCAACCTTCAATTTAATGAGATTGTTATTCCTTTTCTTTCCAAAGTTGTGAAGTTTATTGTCGTGGCGATCACGCTGTCGATGATTTTGGATCAATGGCACTACCACATTACCGGCCTTATTACCGGTCTCGGCATCGGCGGTCTGGCGATTGCCATGGCGGCCAAAGACACTTTAAGCAATTTATTCGGCGGCTTCATGATCATCACCGATTCTCCTTTTACGATCGGTGACAGCATTAAGACACCGAGCGTGGAGGGCACTGTTGAAGACATCAATTTCCGGTCGACGAAAATAAGGACAGCTGATCAGGCGCTTGTGACCGTGCCGAATTCAACGCTCGCTACACAGCCCGTAACCAATTTATCGAAAATGGAAAAACGGCTCGTCTCTTTTACCATTAAGCTTGACATGGATACATCGAAGGAAAAGCTGCTGTCATGTATCAAAAAAATCCGCCAAATGCTGAGAACGAACAGCGATGTCAATCAGGAGTCGATCTTAGTCTACTTTGATCAGTTTTCATCTTCCAGTTTAGATCTGCTCTCGTTCAATTTATTCCAGGACAGCCGATCTGGAAAATTATCATAAACTAAAGGAAAACTGCAATTTGGGGATCATCGACGTTTTAGCAGCCGAAGACGTGCACTTTGCGCAATTAACCTCGCAAGGTCCGAGCGTTCCGAATGCGGAGGATATGAAGAAAAAAAAAAAAGCTGCTCCGCCGCAACAATCACCTGCAGAAAAAAAAAATTTCCTGAACAAAAAATCGATCTTAATACGAGCGATGAGAAACAAAATGCCCGGTCGCGGAATTGATTGATCTATCCGCCCTTTATGGTTTAAAAAGCCGAAGCCAGGCTTCGACTTTTTTTCATCAATGTTTTTTGCTCTTTACTACACGGATTTGACTCGATGAAGGCCGGTGTTAATCCGCTCATTTTCTTCAGCCAGACGAATGGCATTGATAATTTGATGCTGCAAATGCCAGGCATCTTCGCCCTCAATGACCAGCAGCACTTCTTTTTCTTTTAAAGCTAATAAAAAGGGGTCGCTTTCGGCAGGCTATTAAATGGCAGTGTCTTTTTATTCACAGAAAGGTAAGCAGTGCTCCTGCTTTTTTGGATCCTCTCGTATAATCGCAAAACCCGTCTAAAAGTGAGTAAATTCGCAGGAATTTTGATCGAAACAATTTGCTTCATTGTGACATAAACCACCTTTCAAGGATGATTGCTTGTGTCCACCCGTGTCTGTTACAACATCAATACGCCACAGATAATCTCTTCCCGTTTTTTTTTGCCAAATGAAACACAAAAAAGATGCCCATCTTTTCTTTTTAACCGGTGTCAAACACCCAAACACCCCGATAGGTCTCAAAAAACGGCGCTGTCCAATTCAGATGAAAGCCCCTTAAAAAATTGGGATCGCCCTCTTTAATCAATTAGTAAAGCATTTTGCCCGTCAAAAAAGCCGGAACTTTTGCAGTCCCGGCCTTTCAACCCATTTATCCAATTTATTCTATGGTGATTTGTTTATTTTGTTTCAATGCATCGCGCCTCTTAGGCAGTGTAACCGTCAGGACGCCGTCATTAAAGGTTGCCGTGATTTGTTCTTCATCGACGCCATCCAGCGCGAAACGGCGGGAATAAGAGCCGGTCGCCCGTTCTTTGCGAATGAAGCTGCCGTCTTCGGCATTTTCATTCGTTTCTTGTTGCCGGGTAGCACTGACAGTCAGCAAACCTTGGTCGTAATCAAGATGAATATTTTCTTTCGTCACTCCAGGCAAGTCAACTTTAACAATGTAGGCATTGCCTTTTTCTTGGACATCTGCCGCAAACGCTCCGACATTCAATCCATGAAAAGCATTACGTCCCCATTCATCAAACCAGGAAGGCAAGAAATCAAAGAAACCGTCACGATCTTTTCTTGTGGGAAATAAATTTGCCATAAGGCATTCCTCCTTAAAATTTGGTTTACTTTTTTAGATTTCCCTTTCCTTACATTTTTATTATAGATCAATGGTCAAAAAAGGTCAAACTATTTTCAGGAAAATCAGGATGATTTTTCCCAATTGTTACAAATAAATGAACGTTGTTAAAAAGCATACTCATTTTTTCCCAAACCTTGAAAAACCTCCGAATCGACCGGCTGAATGCTGCTTTGAAGCTTCACTGCTTTTCTCAAATATCATGGATCAGTATTATCCTTTTCGCATCCTGACGGCAGCTGATTTCGGCAATGTGATACCGAACAATACAAATAAGATCACAACCACAGGATAGACAATCGCCCAGCCGACAAATAAAAACATGATCGCTGTGGAAGCAAGCGAGACGAGACTAACCGCTAATTTTCTCCTGTCTCTTTTGAACAGGCAAACCCCTGCCGCCGAACCGCTCAAATACGTGAGCAAAAAAGTGGCGTTCGGAAGCTGAATCAAAGTCGTCAACGAAACCACTTTCATACTGTATAGAGCCATCACCAGGATAAAACAGCCGGCCAGAAAGGAAAGCCCGCCGACCGGAGTTTGATAACCTTTTGAAACACACGCCCAGCCATTTAGGGGCATGCCCGTTCTCGGCGAGCGACTGGGCAAGCCGTGCTGCCGCCCCGATATAGGCGATCACAGTCGCCAAACAGATCGCAAGACTCGCTGTGCCAATCATTACGGCACCGAGCCGGCCAAAGCTTGCCGAAGCGATGGCAACCAAAGGCGCCTCCGATATCCGGCCATAACTGTTTGTTCCGACGGTGCAAGCAGCAACTAGAAAAATAAATAACGCCAATGATGACGGCCGATATCACCGTCGCCCGCATCACATCTTTTTCCGGATGGACAAATTCCTCCGTAAGATGGGAAACCGCCTCCCAGCCGATAAAACACCAAAATAATAATGTTGACGCCTCAGCAACCTTGCCGGGTCCGTGCGGCATAAAAGGTGCAAAATTCACCGCTTTGATATTTGGAACGGCGCCGATAATCGCTAAAAATATAACCGCCAGGATTCCGGCAACGACCGCCACTTGAACTTTTCCCGCTAGACTCATCCCGATAAAATTGAGAAACAGGGCCGCGAGAAGGACGGAACAAGCAATCGCGATTCTGAACCGTTCGGACAAACCTAAGGAAGCCGTTAAATAACCGGCCCCCGTTAAAGCCGCGACAGGCGCTCCTATCGGGACCGACATGAGAAAAAACCAGCCGACAAAATATCCGGATCTCGCTCCGAATGCTTTGGTCACAAAATATGAGACGCCGCCTGAGTTTGGATATTTCTGTGCCAAGTGAGCCATACACACGGAGAGCGGCAACACAAGGAGCATCATCGCTCCCCAGTCTAATAATGACGCGGGTCCGGCCATTTGTGCGGCCAGCCCCGGGACAATCAAAATGCCGGATCCCAAAACAGCTCCAATATAAAGAGCCACGGCCTGCGGCAGTCTAATTGTCGCTTTACGATCAGTTTTCATTTATTCTCCCCCTTTGGATTGGCAAACAATCATCTTTCAAGTATGATAAAGGATAGTTATCAATCGGTAAAGCTGAATATTTCGATTAAAACAATCAGATAATCCGATAGGAGGAAAATTGATGGAGTTTAAACAACTGTTAACATTCCAAACGGCGGCCGAAAAATTAAACTTCACGCATACGGCAGAAGCGCTGAACTTTGCCCAGTCGAGTGTCACGGCGCATATCAAGTCGCTTGAGGAGGAATTGGGCATCCACTTGTTTGATCGTTTAGGCAAACGCATTATACTGACGGATGCCGGCCAAACATTAAAAACTTATGCCGATAAAATTCTTTCTCTGACGACGAAGAAGCCAGGATGGCCGTCCGCGCCGGCAAAGAACCGTCCGGAACGCTAGTCATCGGAGCCAGTGAAAGCCTGTGTACCTACCGACTGCCACCTGTTCTCTCCCGGTTCAGACGACTCTTTCCAAAAGTGCAATTTCGTTTTTCGCCCGGCATTTCCGACAAAGATATTTACCATCAACTTGAAAAAGGACAATTAGATGCCGCAATATTAATGGATGTAAATCCTTCCGGAGGCTTTCATCATCGAGCGGTTAAACAAAGAGCCGATCACAGTTGTTGCCGCACCGGATTACGGATTATTTGATAAGCGATCGATCACGCCCGCCGATCTATATCATGAGTCGCTTTTGCTCACTGAAAAAGGATGCCGCTACCGCCAGCTGTTTGATCACACATTTATCGCAAGCGGCCTCCATCCCTCGCAAGTCTTCGAGTTCTCCAGTGTTGAAGCGATGAAGCAGTGCGTGATCGCCGGATTGGGTGTTGCCGTTCTGCCAAGAATGACAATACAAAAGGAGCTTGAAAACGGCTTAATTAAAGAACTGCCGTGGCAGGACGGACCCATGTACGTTCATTCCCACCTCGTTTGGCATAAGAATAAATGGATCTCTCCGGCACTGGCTGCTTTTTTTTTTTAAAACTTACCCGGCAGACATTAAAAAAGCAGGCTGTTCTTTAAATCAAATAGATTCGCGGCCGGTTAAGTATGGTGCAAACCCGGACGATCGCCGCTTTTCAACAGTCTTAAGTCCCTTATCAGGCCGCGCGAGCAGCGGCATCTGCCTCTCAGTTTCCATGGTTCTCGTCTTTTCGCTATAATAGCGGTAGTGCGTTTTTCCATGCCGTTTCAAAGCATGAAGAAAACGGCTATTGAATGACAAAATGCACGACTCGCTGCTGCTCCAAAAAGCTGTTTAACAAATAAACGGAATGGCGCTCCGTTTTTTGGAAACTAGACCATTCACTTATAAAAAAAAGGGGAATAAAGATGGCAAAATCACTGATACTTGCAGAAAAACCAAGTGTAGCGCGTGAAATCGCCCGCGTGCTCCACTGCGAACATAAAACCAGGCATTTTATTGAAGGCGACAAATACGTTGTCACCTGGGCTTTAGGCCATCTCATTGAATTAAAAATGCCGGAAGACTATGACAACCGCTATAAAACGTGGCGCCTGGAAGACTTGCCGATCATTCCGGATAAAATGGAATTGAAGCCGATCAAACAGACAACACAAGTCCCAGTTCCGGGCCATTCGCGAGATTGCTAAACGAAAAGACCTTCAAGATCTCGTCATCGCCACCGATGCCGGGCGTGAAGGCGAACTGGTTGCCCGCTGGATTATTGAAAAGATCAACTGGCATAAACCGGTTAAACGGCTGTGGATCTCCTCGCAAACCGATAAAGCGATTCGCGATGGTTTCAAACAGCTGAAACCGGCCAAAGCATTCGACAGGCTGTACCAATCCGCCGTCTGCCGTTCGGAAGCGGACTGGCTTGTCGGGCTCAATCTATCACGGGCGCTGACGACAAAATATAACGATTCCCTTTCGGCGGGCCGTGTTCAGACACCGACGCTGGCAATGATCTTGAAGCGCGAACAAACGATCAAGGCCTTTCGTCCCGAACCTTATTGGACGATCCAAGCAAAAATCGGCGGATGCACGGCTTCGTGGCAAAATGGCGATCAAACCCGGCTGTACGATCGAGAAAAAGCAGAGGCGATCATCAAGAAAAGGAACATCAAACGGCTGTCGTCCGCGCAGTGAAGAAAGCGCAAAAAAAGGAACACCAGCCGTTGCCTTACGACTTAACGGAACTTCAGCGCGATGCCAACCGCCGTTTTGGTTTTTCAGCAAAGAAGACGTTAAATGTTCTGCAAACGCTGTATGAGCATTACAAAATCGTCACTTATCCAAGAACAGATTCCCGTTATTTGACCAAAGATATTGCCGCCACCATGCCGGATCGCCTGAAAGCCATCTCATCAGCCTACGGCGAGGTGACCCGCCTCATTCTTCATAAACAAAAAGGGCGGGTGCTCGCGGGCAATGTGTTCAATGACGCCAAGGTCACCGATCACCACGCATTGATTCCGACAGAAGAACCTGTGTTCATCAGCGACCTGACGCAGGATGAACGAAATTTTACGATATGATTGTTCGCCGTTTTCTTGCCCTCTTCTATCCGGAATACCGATTCGAAACGATCAAAGTCACATTGGATATAGGTGGTGAAACCTTTATCATCCGCGACACGGTTGAAGTTGACCAGGGTTTCAAAACGATCACCCATCCGGAAAACTCCGACTCAGGCAAGCAGCTCATCCATTTTGATCAAGGACAGTCGCTTCCGGTTAAACAAGTGGCTTTTGATCAAAAAATGACTGAACCGCCTGCCCGCTATTCTGAAGCGGATCTGCTGACAAAAAATGGAGAAATTCGGTCTCGGCACCCCGGCCACCCGGGCGGGGCGGACATTATCGAGCGCCTGCTGCAGACGGAAGTGCTCGAGCGGAAGAATGGACGTCTTTACCCGACACCTAAAGGAAAACAATTGATTGATCTCGTGAATAGCGACTTGAAGTCGCCTGAACTGACGGCTAAATGGGAAAAACAGTTGGAGGATATTGCCTATAAGAATGGAAATCCCAAGGCCTTCCTGCAAAACATCCGCAAACAGACAAAACAGCTGGTCCTTGAGGTTAAGAACAGCGATAAATCTTATAAAATCTGACCGGAACAAAGTGCCCCGAATGCGGCTCGTTAATGAAAGAAGTCAAAGGCAAAGACGGCCGGATTCTGGTCTGCATCAACCGTGCCTGCGGTTTTCGCAAACGAAAAGATCCGAAACTATCAAATCGCCGCTGCCCTCAGTGCCATAAACGGATGGAGATCCACCGCGGCAAAGCGGGCGTTTACTTCCAGTGCCGGCCGTGCAATATCATCGAAAAAGCCGATCAAGGCAAAAAGAAAGTGACAAAACGCGAGGAACGCCAACTTTTGAAAAAATACAGTCATCAAAACGAAAGCCTCGGCAGCAGCCTTGCCGATGCCTTAAAATCCGCACTGAAAGACAAATAATTGATCTGTTTTTTCTTCTATTTTTGGGTAGTTAACGGACGGTTTAAAAACCGTCCGTTATTTGCTTTTTCTGTCAAAAGGCATCATTTTCTCCTATAATCGACAAATAAAGCCGCCCAATCGGTCCGTTTTCATTTATAATAGAAGAGAGTGATAGAAAATAGGGAGGAAAAATTCATGCAGGATTTAGAAGAACCGATGAGGGCGATCAATCGTATTCTTACAAATGGTGAAACCGTGCTGTCCGGCATCCCCTGTACTTACGATAAAAAATTCTCTTCTCATAACACACCCTATTACGGCCTTCTCGCTTTGACCTCGTACCGGATCATCTTTTACTCTTCTTTGGGCAAACCTTTCTTTGAATTACTTGATTATTCTTTTATCGACTCCGTTAAAGAAACAAATGGTTTTTTTGCATGACGGCAAAAACCTGATTATAAAGACACCTTTTGAACGCCATCTCTTTAAAGTATTCGCCGACTGCAGCGACTTTGATCAATTTGCCCGACAATTGATGACGTTCATCGATGTTGATCTTGATATCACTGCTGAAAGAAAAGAATTGGTCACTGCCATTTAACCGTTCCCGGCCTCTCCGGGGCAAAGGAATGAAAACAAGGAAATGACGAGATATCGCTGGCATACGATATTATTTTTTTTTTTCTAAAAAATCGGTACAGCGAATAGGCTTGAAAAATCAAGACCTCCGCCACAATTGCTTTGGAATCGCACGGCTCATGCTTATCCGATAAGGTAACCTTCGCTGCCTTAGACCAAACTCTGGATTTGCTATTCAAAACTAGCGTCAGGCAAATCGCGGCGGGGAGCCCGGCAAATCTATTAGAGTCCATTCATCCGAATTCATTCTTGAAGCGGCAAAAAGACTCATCCAATGCGGATGAGCCAAAAGCTACTGTAAAAAGAAACGAATGCGCAAGTTGACACGGCCTGAGATTGCCGAAACTTTCAGCCGCTTTTTTCGCTTTCCTGTCCTTCCGTCAAAGCGGCAGCCGCTGCAATTTGCGAGAGGATGGAACATCGAAGTCAAGCATGAGCCTCTTTTACGCTTTGTTTTACATGCACGATATAATCATTCACAATTTCAGCTAAAGCTTGATAACCCTTTTCCGACGGGTGCAGCACAGGTCATCATTGATCAAGTCGGCAAAATCGCCTTTGTTCTTAAATGCTGTCCGGACATCGAAACACATGGCATTAACTTTTTGCACAAGCTGGTTTAAGGCTCGATTATACATGCCGTGCCAATGTTCAATTCCTCCGCAGCAGGCAATCCAGTGCCCAATCGAATGATCATAGTGCTGCATTAACGTCTTATAATATCTCCTCGGATCGATAGGAAGCAAGTCAAAAATAACCGGCGTCGCATCAGCCAGCCGAATCCGTTCTACAAGCTCTTTAATATTTGACAAATAACGATTCAAAGGAACGATCGGCTCATGCGGAGAATCCGGAGCTTTTTCAACTTCAGACCAGTCAAAATTGCAATCGTTGCCGCCAATGTGAATCAGCACCAAATCCGGATGCAAAGAAAGAACATCCTTTTCCAGCCTTTTGATTAAAAGATCAGAGTTATCATTGAACACGCCTTTGTTGATCACTTTGTCATGATCGCCCAAAAAAACGCTGCAAAAGCGCAGGATAATTATTTTTTACAATCCGGAGTCTGCCGCTCATATAGGTTATCCCGCGCGTGACGCTATCCCCAAAGCAAACGATTTTCATGCTTTTCCGCACCTTCCTTTCTCTCTATAGTAACAAAAAATTATAACAAAAGACAGAACAATTTGCCCCCTGCAAAATCTCAGGGAGACCCTGCAGGAGATTAAACGATCCGGTTTAAGGTTGGTTGACTATTTCTTCAAGACCTTAACAGCCGAGGAACTTTTTTTTATGACTTGGTGAAAGACCTCGGCGAAGATCAGCCCCATCGCAATCGCTCCTGACAAAATAAAAGCCTTGGATGCCAGTTCGATGGCCATGTTGTAGCTATTTTCAACAAAATGGTGCATCACGTCATAGGACAGACCGCCGGGAACGAGCGGAATAATCCCGGACACACTGTATACAATAACGGGTGTTTTATAAAATTTTGCAAAAAACTGGCTGATGATCGCGATCGCAAAAGCAGCAACAAATGTCGCCGCAAAAGCGCCGACAAAATAAGTATATAAGACAAAATAAACCATCCAGCCGATCATGCCGACGACGCCGCCTTGAACAAGCGGCCTGCCCGGAATATTGAACAGGATGCCGAACGCGGCGGTTGCAATAAAACTTAGCACGACTTGCACAATTAACAGACTCATCATTATTTGTCACCTTCATTTTAGAAAAGCGCCAGAGCAAGAGCGATACCGATGCCGATCGCAAAAGCGGTCAGCCCTGCCTCCGCGCCTTTTGATAATCCCGAAACTAAATCGCCCGACATTAAATCACGGACAGCGTTTGTAATCAGTACGCCGGGAACGAGCGGCATCACCGAGCCGATGATAATCTTATTCAGTTCAATCCCCACGCCGATCTTCACACAGGCTATTGAAATCAGGCCAATTAAAAATGACGCTGTAAACTCCGCAAAAAATTTAATTTGCGACAGCCGGTGAAAATAAATGATCCCGGCAAAAACCGATACCGCCCGCCAGACAGGCCGGAATAAAGTCGTGCCATTTTCCGAGAAACATAATCAGAAAACAGCCGCTGGCAATCGCGGCCGAGGCAATCTGCAGCCAGATCGGATACACATCTTGTGAGTGTTCAATTTCATTTAACTTGGTAAAGGCTTCTTTAAGTGTCAGTTTTCCCTCGGCAATATTGCGGGAAATACTATTGACAAGAACAACCTTTTTCAAATCGGTGCCGCGTTCCGAGACGCGGACGAGCTTCGTCATATCTAAATCCATCTCTTCAATTGAGAAAATAATGCCGGTCGGCGTCACAAAACTTTGCACTTCCGAAATCTGAAAGGCATGGGCAATCCGGTTCATTGTATCTTCCACTCGATAGGTTTCCGCTCCGCTTTGCAGCATGATCTTCCCGGCAAGGGTGCAAATTTTAGCCACTTCATGGGCCGTTTTTTCATGATTCTCCATTTCATTCTCCCCATCTATTTCCATGCCTTATCTAACCATTTATCCCGCATTAACGGGAAGTAAGACGCCCACCTCAAGGCTTCAATAAATTCGAAGAAGCATAGGCGGGAGATAACTGCCCGTAAAAGCCCGATTGGTTCAACTAACAATCAGCGGGGGATGGAATAAAACCTCCACTGATTGAAGTTTCACTTTATAAGAACAGGCCTAAAAAAACCGTCCCTCGTTCCGCAACGAAAAACAGCCAGCCACCGCACTTGTTTTTATAAAAAAAAAAAACAGTTATTCTCATTTATTTCCCCTATGGCAAGTTTTTAGCACCTGATTATACCATGAATGCGATCCTTCCAACAACAATAATCGACCGTTTTTTTTTTTTTTGCAGTCTAGTTTCCTATAACTAAATTCACAAAATATCAACCTGAAGCATCATACCGCTGCTGAGAGGCAGCCGTGCTATAATAAATGTGCCCGGCTTTATTTAAAATCTAAAATACAGGCTTGTCTGTTTGACCATCTTTGGAAGGAGTGATGGTATCATATAAAACTCGTCTTGATTCGTCATGGTCAAAGTGAATGGAATCTTGAAAACCGGTTTACGGGATGGACGGATGTTGATTTATCTGAAAAAGGATTAAGAGAGGCCGATCAAGCCGGACAAATTCTTCAAAAAAACGGCTACACGTTTGATGTCGCTTATACGTCAGTGTTAAAAAGAGCGATTCGCACATTATGGCATGTGCTGAGTGAAATGGATCTGATGTGGATACCCGTCCATCATTCCTGGCGTTTAAATGAACGCCATTACGGGGCATTGCAGGGACTCAACAAGGCGAAAACCGCGGAGAAATACGGCGAAGAACAGGTTCACATTTGGCGCCGCTCGGCTGATGTGCGCCCGCCTGCGCTGACAAAAGACGATCCTCGGTATTTGGAACAACTGAACGATCCAAAATATCATGATCTTAAAGATGGAGAATCGCCGTTAACTGAACATTTGCTTGATACCGCCGATCGCGTGCTGAAATACTGGAATGAACATGTCCCTGATCTCAAATCAGGCAAAAAAGTGATCATTACCGCTCATGGCAATTCACTTCGATCCCTTGTCATGCATCTTGACCATGTCTCAGCCGATACCATCATTGGTTTAAATATCCCGACAGGCACCCCGCTTGTTTACGAGCTGGATGACAACCTCAAACCGACGAGCCGTTATTATCTCGGTGCAGAAGGCGCGCTTAACCAGGCTGTTCTTCCGGAAGAAACGAAGTAGTGTTTTTTTTTCACAGGTCCCTGAGAAATTTTTCCCCGCTCCCTTAAGTAACGACTGAAAGTAAAACTCGCCGATCCGCAAACTGAAAATAATTTTAAAAATAAAAAAAGCGCCTCCTTCTTAACAGGAGGCGCAACTTTGCCCTGACGATGCAGGGCGAAGGGCCAATCATGTCAGCACAGTTCCCTGTTCCACCGGAACAAAGCGCCAAGGGGTCATATCGACCGATATGGGCAGTTCGGCTTCCCCCTGGCTGTGCATGTGCATCATGATTGATAAAAGTCGGATAGTGCAAGGCATTATGATGAACATCATAAATCTTTTGCAACAATTTCATTATAGTACAAAAATTCAAAAATGTAAAGGCTATCATAAAACACTGACTTTACCCTTTTTTACGATCGGTCACAATTTTCTCATATTTAAACTTTTTTTGATGTACATTTTTACCGGTTAAGCGAGTCGCATTCATGATGGATATTTATTTATGGAAAAACTTTCTAAAAGGTGATGAATTCTGTAAATCCTTGCCTTCAGATGCCCATTGACTTGAAATATTGATCATTGTATTTCACATATGGATTGGATGGATCATACTTTTTTGCTTTATCGTTATGCAGTTTTGCGAGTGTATATTTTTTTTTAAGCGATCGTAGCACACGCATAATTGCACATGAGGAAGCCATGTATAGTAACTGTGGTTCAGAAAGCCTCCCTTTTTCTTAGCCGCTTCAATATCTAATCCTGCCGCAAGTTCATACCAGAAAATAGCCTTATTCAGCTCGTTATTTGATAGATATATAGCCCCTAAACGGCAGCAGTGCTCAGCGCGCGGTGTATCGTAGCTGAAGGATTTCAAGCAATAGTTAACCGACTGTTTGCTATCACCCTGGGTCAAATAAATATCGGACAGTTTTGCACAGGCAGCAATGCAATCCTCAGACCATCCTTTTTCCGTCTGTAAAAACTTCTCATAATAGTCGACTGCTGTCTCGTAATGTTTGTGATCATAGCATTCATTAGCATAGTAATAGAAATCACGCGGCGTAAAAGGGATCCCGTCATCCAGCATCTTTTCATAAATTTTTAAATTACGATCCGGATTTGAACGACTTTTTTTCCCAGCATGCATGACGTTAATATCACTTTCAATGATGTTTCCGCCTACTTCCAAACATTCATGAACGCGTCCAGTCCAGCGAAATCCCCTGCTCCGCTTGACTAAACGGTTTCTTCTAAAGCTAAAAGTCACTTTTCCCTCAGCATCTGTTCCCGTATTATAAATCATCGATACCGCATCCACCGATTCATCCAATTGCCGCTTCAATTGTTTAAGCTTTTTCTGATCGGCTTCTAATAATCGATCATCCGCATCCAGCCAAAGGATAAAATCTTTAGTCGCCTTGCTGAACGCTTCATTCCTGGCCGTTGAAAAATCATCCATCCATTCGAAATCAAACACCCGATCGGTATATTTTTCGGCAATCGATTTCGTTTGATCACCCGAACCCGTGTCGACAATGATCATTTCATCGACGATCTCTTTAACGGAATTTAAGCACTCTTCAAGATGTCCTTCTTCATTTTTGACAATCATCGCTAAACTGATCGTCGCCACTTCATTTCGTCCTCCTTTAATCATCCAATGTAGACAGTTTTCGAAGTGATTGTCCGCCATTTTCCTGCTGGACGATTTTAGAAATCAGTAGGAAAAGCACGTCTAACAGTCTTGTTATGTTTACGCGCTCAAAATTTTAATCGATTGAAGGATAATAGAGGCCCCTTGCGGAGGAAGATCGTCCAAACTTCCAAAAGTCAGCGAACCGGCAGTGACCGTATAGAACATCGGCGACTGTAAGATACCGTTTGAAAACAGCTGCATATATGAAACACTGCTCGGATCAGGGATATCTTGGCTTCCGAAAGCCGGGATTCCATCAGCATTGGTATAAGTTAACTGTCCGTCAACGGCTTCGGTGATATAAAGAAAGGTTTCAGCCGATAAAACAGTTCCGGGTGTCGGTGACGGACCAGTAGGACCGGTTGCTCCAGTGGCCCCAGTGGCTCCAGTGGCTCCAGCAGCTCCGGTAGCCCCGGTTGCTCCAGTCGCGCCGGTTGCTCCCGTTGGCCCTGTGATACCGATTGCACTTCCGGCAGGTCCAGTTGCTCCGGTCGCACCAGTCGATCCAGTCGATCCAGTCGCCCCGGTTGCTCCAGTGGCTCCAGTCGCACCAGTCGATCCGGTCGATCCAGTTGCTCCGGTCGATCCGGTGCCCCAGTGGCTCCGGTCGCACCGATAGCCTCAATGATAACTACCCCGCTATCATTACAGGAACGGCTATATCGTCGAGAACATGGCGTACAATCAGAGCAGTCATCAAAAAAGTCATCGTATTTTCTTCTTGCCAATATTTTTTCCTCCCATCCAAAGACATCACTACTCATTACACTATGACCAACCGCTTTTATTGGCGTGTGCACGTATCCCGTTCTTTAGAAGCAGCAAAAGTTGCTAAGGGAGCCTTTTTAAAAGCAACGATATTCCGGTCACTTTAATTACCAATAAACATTTAGCTCTCCGGCCTTGTCCGTTTCAATCCCTTCCCCTTTAACTTTTATTCATTGATACTTTCAAAACAAACGGTATTTGTTGAAAAAGCCGAAACATAGCTTCGAAGCCGACCGGAGAACGAGCCATAAGTCAGCGTCGATCCATTTTATAGATTTATCGACAGTAATCTTTAAACGCGCGCCCCTGCCCAGGCCATCGTATCCATTACCGAACTTTCAACTGCTATTCCTGCCGTGCCAAGCAAAAAGCCCATAGAAAAGAAGGCCAATATAATAACAATCCTATCATTCTTATTTATGTATCCGATTATTGCCCCGTAAACGTTCAAAACAGCCTGACACGGCTGTTTTGAATAATTTTTAATTATTTTTCCTGCTAAAAACTTGTCCGCAAAAACTTCCTTTGTCATATCAAGATCGGATTGCACCCTCAATTAATGATCCGCCAGCGTTGGGATCTGCAAGAGATCTTCCACCCACTTGGCAAATTGGAAAAGCATGGTATCATTAAACCGGCGGCAGGCGGCCTGCATACCGATAGGGAGCCCGGAAGAAGTAAACGCGATTGGGATTGAACAGGCCGGCTGGCCGGTCAGATTATAGATTTGCGTCAGCATCCAATCGGAGTCTCGTTTGATGGGGCGGCCATTAATACTTGCCGGCCCCTCTTCATCGAAACGAAAAGCGGCTGTGGCAAGTGTCGGCGAGACAAGGACATCAACGGTTTCAAAAATGCCTTGCATCATATGCCAGAGATACGCGCGGTAATCGGTCAGCCTTTCAAAGCTGACGGCCGAATAGCCTTTTCCACGTTCAATCATCACTTTCAGACTGTCCGACAGTTCATCGCCATGTTTTGCCAAAAGACCGCTGGAACTGGCGGCAAGGCCGACCGTCCACAGTGTTTCAAAATACTCAATAAATTGCTTCAGTGTCTTCTTCATCTGAATATCGATCCGTTCAACCTGCAGTCCTTCCTCGCGAAAAAAAGATCCAATGTATGTAAAAAAACATCCTTCACTTCCGCGTCAATTTCATACATCCCGAAATCAAGCGTGTAGCCGATCCGGAAATTTCTGCGTTTATATTTTAAGCTTTCATAGACGGACATCTCCAACTTGGATAATGAAAACGGATCAGTAGGAACATCGCCCTGAACGGCGTCAAACATCAATGCCGCGTCTCGGACCGTGCGGGCGATCGGGCCGTTGCTGATAAAGGGATTAATATTGCTGAAGACCCGTTGCAAATGATTGTCGGCCGGCACTCTGCCGAAGCTCGGCTTCATGCCGAAGACTCCGCAGAGACTGGATGGAATCCGGATCGATCCGCCGCCGTCGCTGCCTTCCGCCAAAGGAACGAATCCGGCGGCAACGGCCGCCGCCGATCCGCCGCTTGATCCGCCTGCCTGTCTTCCCGAATGCCAAGGATTGCGTGAAGGGCCGAAAAGTAGATTGTCCGTCGTGCCTTTGTGGCCAAATTCAGGGGTGTTCGTTTTTCCCATAATGATCGCCCCGGCTTCTCTTAAACGTTTCACGAGCGTCGCATCGCGATGAGGGACATGATCTTTATAAACCAGGCTGCCATATGTCGTTCTCAGCCCCTTTGTATTGGTCAGATCTTTGATCGCGATCGGTATGCCTTCCAGAGGACGCATGTTTTTTGTTATAGCAGCGGCGCTCGGCTATTCTCGACTGCTCTCATCGCTTCCTGTCTATTCAGCGTCACAAAAGCGTTCAAACCGGGATTCAGCTTCTCAATACGTAGAAAAAGCGACTCAACGGCTTCAACGGGAGACAGCGTCCTCAATTGATAATGTTCCAGCAGTTCGGCTGCCGTCAACTCATGAATATCCATCTTCTCTTTTCCTTTCTCGGCAATTTCTTTCATAGATCCTGGCTTTGTGTTTCAAAGGCATCCTCTTCGATGACAAAGCCCAGATCCTGAATCATCTTTAAATCTTTGCTTTCCCCCCCTGGCCGTCCGTCGTCAAATAGCCGTCGATAAAAATAGAATTGGCAATATAAAGGCCTAGGCACTGCATCGATCGAAGGTTGTATTCTCTCCCGCCGGCGATGCGGATTTCCTTTTTGGGATTGACGAAGCGAAACAGCGATAAAATTTTTAAACAGCGGTTCGGTGTCAGTTCATTTTTATCGGCAAACGGAGTCCCGGGAATGGGGCGAAGAAAATTGACGGGAATAGAATCGCTGTTCAGCGCTTTCACGGCAAAAGCCATATCAATGATATCTTCGTCTGTTTCGCCCATCCCGCAAATGCCGCCCGAACAAGGCGATATCCCGGACTGTTTAATCGCCTCGAGTGTATCCACTCGATCCTGATAATGGTGAGTCGTGGCGACTCGATCATAATAATTCGCACTCGTATTCAAGTTATGATTATAGCGGTCGACGCCCGCCTCTTTTAAAACATCGGCCTGTTTATCGTCAATTAAACCTAAACAGGCACAAATTTTCATCGACATTTCCTGCTTAATCTGTTTGACCGCCGCCGCGACCGCCCTGACTTCGCGATTGGAGGCCTTCCGTCCGCTCATCACGATGCAGTAAGTACCGATATGATCAGCCTTGGCCTGTCTTGCCCCTTCGACAATCGTTTCTTGATCAACAAGTTGATAGTTTTCGACATCCGTATCTGCATAAATAGACTGCGAGCAGTAGGCACAGTTTTCCGGGCAGCGTCCGCTTTTGGCATTGATCAGCCGATTCAGTTTCATTTTGTTTCCATAATAATGACGGCGGAGCACATAAGCACCGTTTATCAATCCTAGCAAATCGGCATCATCTGTATTAAGTATTTCTCTTGCTTCTTCCCGCGTACAATCATAACCGTCAATCACTTTATTTGCCAGCATCATCCAATCCACAGCGATCACCTCTAACATTTTTTTTATTTGTAAACCATATATAATAATAGGTTAACAAATATATTATAGAAGATATGATTTCCGATGAAAAGACATTCGCCTTCTATCAAAATATAGGAGAGCAGCCAAAATCAAAAATCAGCCCCTCACCTATCGATCTTAAGTGCACGGGAACGCTTGACCTTTGCTGCTTTTCGTTGATAGAAAAAATCATCCCTGTCAGGCTGCAAATGAGTAAAACCGGGAAAAAGAAACGATAGATTTTCGCAAAAGATGCCGTAAAAACTTCTTTTGATTGTTTCTCCACAGAATGCATAAACGTTCATTTCTTTTTCCGTTTCTATCATTTTATGATTGACGACTTGAGATACTTTTTGTTTCACGGTCTCCCGCTTGGCCTCACGGTACTTTGCCGGCACTGTTTTCAAAGCGGCGGCCGCCTGCTCACGAATCATCGCATCCTTCTGGTTTTTGGATATTAAAACCGAAGAGGCCGCGATATGATCTTGGCTTGTTTGGTGGAGACTGTTTTGCTTGATCGTTTCTTTGACTTGGCGAAGAACCACTCGTTTCTGGCCGGCGGATAGTGATACCTCACCCAACTGTTTTTTTCGCATAATGGTTAACGGCCGCCTCCCCGTTTTTTAGATTGGTTGTTAAGAAAGAAACAAAAACAGCGACCGCCAGCACGACACCGATTTGCCGCAGCATAGCTATCACACTCTGTGAAGCCGTGAGCAGTTCCCCTGCAAATGTTGAGGCGGAGAGCACAGTAATCGGTCCGACAATCAACCCGTAACCGACGCCAAGGATCAAGCAAGGCAAGATGCAAGATGATCAACCACGTCCCCGCATGAGCCTGAATCTGGGCAAAAAAACCATAAGCGACGGCCATTAACAGGAACCCGGAAAAAATAACACTGATTTTTCCTATTTTTTTCATCATAAAAAACCGATAACGGAGAAAAAAAAAAAAATCATCGCCGAAATCGGGGTGATCATGAAAGCGGCTTCCAGTTCTGTCTTTCCCTGCAATCGCGTCAAAAAAGTCGGCAAAAGCACGGTCACGCCAATGAGAAAAAGATTGCTTAACAGAGCCACGACGGACGCCCCGACAAAAGATCGATCCTTAAATAATTTAAGATTGACCATCGGCTCATTCACATATTTTTCAATCCAGGTAAAAGCGGCAACAGCCGCCACACCAAAGGCAAAACATAGCCGCACACCCCAGCTGCTCCAACCCCAGTCATTTTCTTTAATCAGCATGAGCGTCAGCGCAGCGATCCCCGCGCTGGATGTCACCAAACCCAGCCAGTCGATCTGTTTCGTTATGCCACGTGTTTTTTTCAAGTCGAAAACAACCAAACATAGAATAACAGCCAATAGACAAACCGGAAGATTGACATAGAAAACATAACGCCAGCCTAAACTATTGGTAATCAAACCGCCGACTGCCGGGCCGATCGCTGCAGAAAACCCTTGTGTGACACCCAAAATAGCCAGGGCCGTATCCCGTTTTGCTATCGGAACGGCCGAAACCCCTAGCACCATGCTTGTCGGAAACAATATAGCTGCCCCAATGCTTTGTATAAAAACGGGAAAGCACTAAAAATCCGCCGTTTTGAGCGCAGGCACAAAGAACAGATCCTGCGGCAAAAATGAACAAGGCTAAGAGATAGACTCTTTCTTTTCCCAACTGTTACGCCAGACGGCCAAGTGGTATTGAACCAACCGCAATCACCATCGTATAAATATTCAGCACCCACGACATCTGCTCGAGTGACGTCTTTAAGTCAGTCTGGATAGCCGGCGGCAAGGCGATATTCATGATCGTCGTGTCCATCATACAGAGAAAAATACCAAAACACATGACGATAACGACTTTTAGTCCTTTTGACGATTGGCTAATGCTCATGACCGGCCTCTTCATTGCCTTCGATTTCACTTAAATAGCGGGTCAGAGTGCGGACTTCTGCCTCATAGGTTGAAATGCCGATATCCATAGACAGTTTTTGGGACCGAGACATGTGCGGCTCCCAGCCGATGTAGTTTTTTTTTTTTTTCGCGCCGTGATTTTGGATTGTTTTTGGTTTATCTCATTTTTTATCCAGTCCGCCAGCCGTCCTTTCGTTACGTATTCGCCGTAGTACATCCGCATCAGGAAATCCGAGCGCAGCACATCATCTTCAACCTTTTGATCCAGGTAGTTTAGAAAATCGAGCTTGCCTTCTTCAGTGATATGATACTCGTTCTTGTTCGGCTTTCCTTCCTGTACAATCACCCGCTTGACGATTTTCCCCTCCTTTTCAAGCTGTTTAACGTCGGATAAATCATACCGTAGCTCCCGTCAAAAAAGTGGCTGAAAATGTCTTCAAAAACTTGTTTAATATCGTATCCCGACCTCGGTTTTTCCATCAGCAATCCGAGAATGACGTCTCTGCCTTTCATCAAAACCCCCCATTATATACACAACAATTATATTAATAATATTAATATCATTGTTGTGTATATGTGTCAAGGCAGAGGTCGCCCATTTTGCGCCCTTTTTGCTTTTGTAACCAAAATAAAACCCGTTTTCCATTCATACAGAAATGGAAAACGGGGCTTGCAGACTGCTTTTAACCTCGAGCGTCCAATTCGATATCCACGGCCCTTTTGTAACCGGAAGGCATGGTCTGCGATATCTCTTCCAAGCTTCTCCCGCTCGTCCGCGGGCCAAAGATGCCTATCACCAGCGCATCGATAATCATCGCAAATAACAGGAAGACAAAGACACCGACAACGCCAAAATGCTGCAAGATAGCTGCGCGATGACAATGCCGGAGATCACCGAGCTGATCCGGCCACAGCTGGCCGTGAACCCGACGCCGGTGGCCCGTAAATGAGTCGGATATAATTCGGCTTGATAAGCGTGCACAATTGTGCTGAACCAGTTGTTCAGAAGCGTCAGTGTAATCCCGACAATAATAATCCAGACCGGAATTCTCATCATTGAAAAAATGAGCCCAGCCGCCCCGACTGATAATGACACGCCAATAATCATATATTTTCTTTCAAACTTATCGCTTGTCAGCATCCCAATAACGGCGCCGATTGGATTAATCAAAGCAATAATCGATGTATACAGCAACGAATGAATGAGCGTGATCCCTTCGCTGACAAGAAAAGTCGGTACCCATGAGGCAAAGCCGTAGAAACCGATCGTTTGAAAAAAGTTAAACACCATCATCATCACTGTCCGGGCACGGTATGGCGGGCGCCATATATCCGCAAACCGTCCGCTCGATTCTCCGGCTTCCGTGCTCTTTTTTTCAGGCGGCAGCGGCCCCCGCTCATTTTTCACATGAGTCTCAATAGCCGACATGATCGCATCGGCCGCTTTTTTATCACCATGTTTTTCCAGCCAGCGTGGCGATTCCGGAAGGCCAAGGCGGATCCACCATACAACAATGGCACCTAAGGCCCCAAACAATACAACCCAGCGCCAGCCGTCCATTAAAAAGTGCGTGGGCGTAAAAAAATAGGTCAGGAAGGTAACACATGGTATCGCCCAAAACGTGATGAATTGGCCGAACGCAATGTAAGAACCTCGCTTGGCCGCCGGAGTCATCTCACTTGTGTAAGTGTCGACAATGACCAATTCGGCGCCGACGCCGACACCGGCCAAAAACCGAAAAATGCCGATCCACAGTGCCGAGGGTGAAAAAGCCATGCATATGGTGAAGATCGAATAAAATAACAGCGTATAAACGTAACCGTTCCGGCGCCCGAACTTATCGCAGATCCGGCCGAACAGCTGCGCGCCGAAAAACATCCCCAAAAATCCAGCGCCAAGAAAATAAGCGAGTCCGGATACCGTCATTAATTTTTCATGAATGAGTGTGGCCCCGATTGCTCCGGCTAAAAATAAATCATAGTATTCGAAAAAAAAAACCGCCTAAAGAAATACGAGCTACCAATCTAAAAAAATAACCCGATGCCGGCAGCCGATCCATCCTGTCGGCAACAGAAACGTCTTGTTTTTCCATAGATTTTTCCCTCTTCCATTGATTTGTTGACTCCGCTTTCGACTCAATATGGCCCTATTAAATATAAATTTTTACTGATTTATAAAATATTTACATCGTAAAGACCAGCTATTCCCTTTTTCCACTCCCTTCTTCTCAAAAATGGCCGGACCCGACTAAAATAAAAAGATCGACCATCTCAATTAAGAGACGATCGATCTTCAACCGCGTTACCACTCTTGTTAGCCAGCTTGCAGGCTCACCTCAGGCCATACCTCCGTATGGAACCTTGTAACGCGGGTCAGGCGTCAAACCTCAGCATGCTCTGTCTTTCCACTTCCAGGCGAGTTCAGCGTCTCGTTCGGCTGCCTTACACCTGCCGGCAGCTCTCTTGGCAAACGACCCTCGCTTACTGCTCCTGTTCATCGTGTTTGACGGTTATGTATTTTTAAAAGATTCCGGCTGTTTTAACTTGTGTATACGACTATAGTCGATTATCCGGCTTTTGTCAATTTTTTAGATTATTAAACTAGCGATTTCCGGGCATCCTGAACAAATCGAGCGAACAGGTGACAACCGTTCACCACTTCAGCAGACTCTGTTATGCTAAGATATAAAGCACAAAGGGGATCCTGAAAATGAGAAAATATACGATCAGCGCCCTGACCATCCTTTCACTATTATTCGGTTTGCCTGTTCGGTTACCTGATTTCCGGCGTCATATTCGGTTACAGGGGATGGACGCTGCCGATGCTGACCGGTTTTTCAACCCACGGCACAACGCTCATTACGACGCATGCTATTCTCATCCCTTTATGGAAATATCTCCTGATTGAATTCGGTTTGGCGTGGTTCGTCTGCACAGTCGTCGGTACGATTACATTGATGCTGTCCGTCATCATCCGCAGCACGGCTGCCGTCATGGGGATCATGCTCGCTGCGTTAATCACCGGCACAATTTTGGCCAATCTCGCTTCATCATGGACAAATGCAAAATATCTATTTATGGTCAATCTTCAGTTAAGTTAACCGACTATATAAATGGCACAAGTCCGCCCGTTGAAGGCATGACGCTCGGTTTCTCATTATCAGTGCTTTTGGTATGGATGACCGCTTCTATTGTCGTTGCCTTCACCGTTTTTTGCAGAAAAGATATGTATTAAAAAAGTTTCAGCCGGCAGGGATTGCCCTGACTGAAGAGCAAACCGGCGCCGGCTGCTTACGATTCATGATCGACATCTTTGTTTGGATGATGCGGATGTTTTTGAAAGTCCTCTTCTTTCTTTAACAGTCTGACAATGATTGAAATCAGCCAGACGGCAACCGTTAGTAAGCCGGCTGCTTTTAACACCGTGATATGGCGGAAGTTCGAGTCAAAGGCCCAACTGATAAATAAAACAAAAAATAAAATGTCCAAAGCGGATAATTTTTTCATTTTAAATGAGTCGCCCTTTTTATTTATTATATTGCTCAGGCGGGGCCTTGATTCTCTGTATGTGCCCCTGAGTAAAATTATATCCTATTCTATCAGCACCTGCCAGACGGTTCTTCTTGCTTATCATGACCCCGTCATATCACTAACAAAAGCACCCCACAAAAAAAAGGACGCCTTTCACTTTTTACAGTTTCTGAGCATGTTTTCGATTAAAGTTTTGAAAGACGATGGTCTGTTCGCCGGGAGCAGACTGTTTGATCGGATCGCAACAATCACTTTGACTGCAGACATTTTTTATGGAACATGCGGCGCATCGGCCTTGGCGGCTTTTTTTTATAAAATGGCCGATCGACCAGGCTGCATATAACCAAAAATCAAGATACCGAGAATCACGCTAATGACCATTCCCATCATCGTTCATACCTCCTGACTTCGCGATTTTCTTACTGAAAGCCCAGCAAACGTCCGACATTGTATACTATAAATGAAACAAGATAGGCCAATACAACGCAATAACCGACTGTAAATAAGGTCCATTTTCTTGATCCGACTTCACGCCTGATCGCCGGAACAGTCGACATGCATGGAATGTAAAGAAGTGTAAACACCATCAAACTATACGCCTGAAGCGGCGTAAATGCTTGGCTGATCATCCCTGTCAAAGTTTGTCCGTGCGGAACATGGTAGACAATCGCCAAAGATGAGACGACGGATTCTTTAGCCAAAAAACCGGTGATCAGCGCCGAGGCAGCCTGCCATGTGCCAAAACCTAAAGGCGCGACAATCGGCGCCAGCACGGAGCAGACGATAGCAAGAAAGCTGTGATCAATCGGCACATTCAGCCCTTGCGGTCCAACATAAGACAGCAGCAGCCAGACCACGATCGTGCCGCCAAGGATAAAAGTGGCCGCTTTTCGGACAAATCCCTTTGCTTTATCCCAAGTGCTGCGGAAAAGTGTCCGTAAATTGGGCACACGATACGGCGGCAATTCGACAACAAACACGGAATGTTCATTTTTCATAAAGAAAGAAAAAAATTTTGGCCATGATCATCGCCATTACAATGCTTAATACATATAATGATAAAACAACAAGCGCCTGATATTTTGCAAAAAAAGCGCCGGCAAATAAACTGTACACGGTTAATCTCGCCGAACATGACATGAGCGGTGTGATCAGCACGGTGATCAGCCGCTCTTTCGGCTGTTCAATCGATCGCGCAGCCATCACCCCGGGAATATTACAGCCAAAACCGATTACTAAAGGAATGAAGGCTTTGCCGTTCAATCCGACCGCCTGCATCAACCGATCCATCACCAGGGCAACGCGCGCCATATATCCCGAATCCTCAATCCACGAAATAAAGAAAAAAAGGAAAAATCTGTGGAACAAAAACAATCACACTGCCGACGCCGGCGATAATCCCGTTTAGAATGACATCGCGGATAAAAGGCGTCACATGAGCCCATGCTAGCAGACTGCGGGTCCAGTCCGTCAGCGGGCCGGAGAAAAAAAGCATCCAGTTGATCGGAAACCGGCGTACCGATCCAGCTGAAAGTGGTATGAAAAATAAGATACATGATCGCCAGAAAAAGCGGAATCCCGATAAATTTATTTGTGACAATCGCATCCAGCTTATCGGTCAATGTCTCACTAGCCGGCTGTTTATTATGGCGAATAGCGGCACTCAAAATCTTTTCTATATAATTTTTTCTTTTTTGATAGATCCACTGCGGAATCGTCAGTCTGCTGTTTATCCGGCCCAAGCGTTTCTCCAATCCGTGCACAATCTGTTGAATATGTTCGCTATCCGTTTCCGCATTGATGCGGCTGATGATTGTCTGGTTGCCTTGCAAATACTGAATGGCAAGCAAGCCAGCGGCGATTCAAAGTCCTCTCTTCTATTAAACTGCTTATCTCATCAATGGCTCTTTCTATCGATTCGCCGTAATCAATCCGGAAATGCTGCGAAGAAGGATGCTCACCATCGGCAAAAGTATTGAACATCGAGCTGCAGCCGCGACCGGTTCTGGCGACAATCGGAATCACCGGTACAGAGAGCATTTCAGACAATTTTTCAGCATCAACAATGATGCCGCGATGCTTCGCTACATCGATCATGTTCAACCCGATCACCATCGGCTTGCTGAATTCCAGCAGTTCAATCGTCAAATGAAGGTTTCTTGCCAACTGCGATGCATCGATGATATTCAGCACCGATGTAAACATATTTTCCAGCAGAAACTCCGATGCCACTGCCTCATCTTTAGATAGCGGGGTTAAAGCGTAAATACCCGGCAAATCGACAAGCGATCCCGAACGATTTTTGAGACGCCCCACCTTCTTTTCGACGGTCACTCCGTTCCAGTTTCCGTTTCCGACGAATTATACGAACCGGTGAGCACATTAAACAGCGATGTCTTTCCGGTATTTGGATTGCCGAAGAGTGCGATTTCCATTTTTTATTCACACTCCACACTGATATGCATCGCTTCCTTGCGCCGAATCCCGATGCATTGTCCGCATATTTCAAGCATATATGGACCGCCGAAAGGCATCGCCGATTTATACTGGACACGCTCCCCTTCCACGACTCCCAGATCCAGCAGGCGGCGGCGAATAAGACGATCGATCTTCGACAAATCTGTTATAATGCCATGAGTCCCTGGTTTTAATTCGGTCAGCAGCATGTGTATCCCTCCCCAAAAACAGTAAACGATAATGAGAACTATTATCAATACATATATAATAAAACAAATAGCGGCTAAACACAATTGTTTTTTTAGTAAGCATCATGATTTGCAGCCACCGGCAGTCTTAAAAAGCAATAAAAAAGGACAAAAATCGTATGAACACCGATCTTTGTCCTCTATTTGTAATGAATGCTGCCGCAAGCCAATCTCTAGATAAAAAATCAAAGAAACAAACCTGTTCAGTCCAGCGAAGCGATAATTTTGTCGACCATACCATACGCTTTAGCTTCCTCGGCGGACATAAAATTATCGCGGTCGGTATCTTTTTCAACTCTTTCAAGCGGCTGGCCTGACGTCTCAGCAATGATTTCATTCAATCTTTTTTTTCGTTTTCAATATATTTTCAGCTGTGATCGCGATATCACTCGCTTGCCCCCTCGCACCGCCCAGCGGCTGGTGAATCATCACTTCGCTGTTCGGAAGAGCCATCCGCTTTCCTTTCGCTCCGGAAGTCAAAATAATCGACGCCATCGATGCGGCCATACCGACACAAATTGTTTGAACATCCGGCTTAATAAAGTTCATCGTATCGAGGATCGCAAAGCCGGCTGTGACCGAACCGCCGGGGCTGTTTATATAAATGGATATATCTTTTTCCGCATCCTCCGCCGCAAGAAATAAAAGCTGTGTGCCACGATACTGTTGGCCAGTTCATCATTGATCTCAGAACCAAGAAAGATGACGCGGTCCTTGAGAAGGCGAGAATAAATATCATAGGAACGCTCACCGCGATTAGACTGTTCAATCACATACGGAATAAAAAATGGCATGATTTTCCCTCCCAAAATATGAAACATAAATAGAATTCAATAAGCAACTAAGTTTCGGACATCACCTTGACTGCGGCTCTTGACAAACCGGATCTAACCAGCCGGACCAAAGTCGCCAACTCGGGCCCCAAGCCTGTGCCTGAAAGTTGAACAAGTTATCAATAACAAGGATGGCTTGTGTGGCCTCTTTCGATCATTCCCGCTTTTAAGGACAAAATAACGGACAAATCCCTTAGATTGAGGCCGCTTATTATGCAGCGGCACGGGGAACAGCGAAAGAAAGGCCGCTCCGGGCCCGAAGTCCCACCGGCTGCTGAGTAGAACCTTCTTTTTCCAGTTCCTGCCTATACAGAACCAGCAGCAGGCTTCCGGAAGCTGGCTGCGAAATGCAGCCATATACAACGCAGTCCGATCTTTATCATATGTCACCGGCAGCTGTGCATCCGCCAATTTCCTCCTTGCGCGGTGAAAAGCTGCCCTCACGGAACCCTCAGTGCACCCTGTCAGTTTGGCCGCTTCCAGGCGGCTTAACCCAAATCCTTCAATCAGTAAAAAGATGAGCCGCTGTTTCGGCGACAAATGTTGAACTAATAAAGACATCGCCTCTTCAAATCTTTCATCATTTTGCTCTCCATTGACATAGAAGGAAGCGGGGGTTTCCACCTGTGCAGCCGGATAATCGTCCACATGCCGTTTGCGGTAACCGTCAATCCATGTATTGGACACGATTCGAAACAAATAAGCCTTTTTAAGCGGTTGATATGGATGCTTCAGCCACCCCTTATACGCTTTCATCATCGATTCCTGAAACAAATCCTCGCCATCCCACGCCGAACCAGTCAGAGAGGTGCAGAAGTTTTTTTTATGGCCGATATGAGCGCAAACGGCGGATACAAAAGTGTCACTGCAAGCATTATTCCTCTTCTCAGATTTTCGTCCCATTTCCTTCCTCCTTTCAATAATAAAGATTCATTAATATAAACGAAAAAAAGGGGTGGTGAATGTTACTGTCACCAATAAGTATTTCATTTTTATGGGAAAAAAGCCAACATATCGCCCTCCCCCATCCTTCTTGTGCAGGTTAATTTCAGCCGGATTTACATCCCGCCCCGATATCTTAAACAAAACGCATTTTTCGATGAAATTCTCTGCATATTTTCATAACTCTACAATATAGGTTTACAAAAAGGCTTTTTAACTCTATGATTTTGTTAGGGGGAGTGGACATGAACAACGACATAAAAGAAACGCAGCTTGACTTTGAACAGCTTGTCGAACATTCACTGGATGGCATCGTCGTCATCAAAGAAGGAAAAATTATTTATGCAAACAAAGCTGCAAAAGAATTGTTTTCAATACGCGCTGCAAAAAAGGAGGAAAAAATGATCGGCCGCTCCGTCACTTCCCTTTTGCATCCACATTTTGTTGCCGCTTGGGATGACAAAATCCGTAAAATCGTCTATGACGGCTCATCCGTCGAATTGATGGAACTCACAATGGTGAAAAATGGATGGCAGCACGATTCCCGTGGAGATTACCGCCGCTCCGTTTCATTTTCATGATGAAACACTGGTGCAGATGATTATCCGCGATGTCAGCGATCGCAAGGAAGCAGAAGAGCGGATGATGCAGTCCGAAAAGCTTTCGGTCATCGGCGAGCTCTCAGCCGGCATTGTCCATGAAATTAGAAATCCCCTCACCTCGATCAAAGGTTTCCTGCAGCTTCTCAAAAGTGAACCTGTCGTCAATAAAGATTACATAAATATTATTACAAGCGAAGTTGATCGGATTGAGGAAATTGCCAATGAGTTATTGTATTTTACCAAACCCAAGGGCGAACATTTTTCAACTCAGGATCTGGTCGTCATTACGAAGGAAGCCCTGTTCCTGTTTGAAACAGAAGCTTTTAAGAGAAAAATATCGCTCCATCTTCATGCCGATGAGAAGAGCAGATTTGTCGACGGCGACAAAACACAGCTTAAACAAGTGCTCATCAATCTCATTAAAAATGCGATAGAAGCAACCCCCGCCGGCGGTCATGTCTATGTCTGTCTTTCGAACCGCGACGCTTACGTTCAGCTCACTGTTCGGGATACCGGGAGCGGCATCCCGAAACAGCAGCTGGAAAAGCTGGGCCAATCCTTTTTTACAACTAAAGAAAAAGGTACCGGTCTTGGCTTGATGGTCACTTTTAACATTGTCAAAAACCACAACGGGACGATTCATGTTCAAAGTGAAGAACAAAAGGGGACAACATTTACTGTGCTGCTTCCGCTGTCGAAAGAAAGGGAAGGCTGAACATTTTTCTTCTATTAAATGATCGGGCAATAGCGGCCGCTTTCTAAACCGCCCGCTCCCTTTCCTTTGCTCCCGTGTTTTCTTCTTTGTAAAGCCTCTATCCGTTTGTTTGCCCCTCGCGATTTTTTAT
Source organism: Terrilactibacillus sp. S3-3 (assembly GCA_030437565.1). Classification (GTDB taxonomy): domain Bacteria; phylum Bacillota; class Bacilli; order Bacillales; family Sporolactobacillaceae; genus S3-3. The sequence goes on along the minus strand of CP129291.1, from coordinate 1,575,582 downwards.
CTCCGCCAAAAGTTTCACCGAAATCGAAAACCCCGGAAGGTTTCGCCTTCCAGGGTTCGCCGTCAATTTCTCAAATAAGCAATAATGCCTTGATCATCATCCAATACGAGACGCAGTGAAGCTGAAAATGGATCGACATTCATTTCATTGTCCAGCCAGTAGCGCAGCGCTTCGATCATATTCGATTCAATAAGAACCTGCTTTCGGCCGTTGACATAGGTTTCTGCAGAAAAGCCGTAATCATCGTCGTACATAAGCTCTACTTGAACGTCCTGCGGCTGAACATCTCTTTTATAAGCCATGAACAGACAGATGGCATTGACAATATCCTGCTCTGAAATTATGGTCTCTTCCATGGATTCGTTTCCTCATTTTTTTTTTTTTTTGAGCGGAAGATGCCCGAAATAATGTAGCGTATCAAGGCAATTAGGGCAACAACAACAAGACGATAATGAGAATGTTAAGCAGCATTCCGACAAAAGTGCCAAGCCCGCCCAAATGAGAGAGCAAGCTGCCAAATAACAGGCCGGATAATCCGCCTAAGAGCATCCCTTTTAAAAACCCGCCTTGGTTCCCTGCAGTACGGCTGGCTGTTGAAGTCTGGTTGTTACGTTGTTGCTGCTTCGTTTTGAAAAGTGAACTTGTACCGGTGCTATTGCCGGAATGATAGGATTTAACGCCCGAGTGGTAGCCTTTCGCACTCGCCTGAGGGATATCTTGGTGAAAAACAAGGTTCCCTACAGGCGTAAACACCAATGTTAACGCCAGAAAAGCGGCAGCCAACTTCTTGAACATATTGTATCCTCCTTAAATTTTCGAAAAGGTCTTTATTACTTCACATATACTTATACGAATTGCTTTTCACAAAGGTTTCAATTTTACTGGCAAGTTCCAGCATCTGTCACAATTTTTCGAGTCGTCCATTCAAGTTTTTTTATTACGACGGGCGGATCATTCCGCTTTTGCTTGTTCGCTTCGACCCGAAGCCTCATCTTTGTGTAAAAAAAAATCTTGCGTTCGCCTGGCCGTTTCGTCACCGGGCCTTGTGCTGCTTGCCGGTTCCGCTCTTCAGAGGTTCAAATACTCCCTTATCTTCAGCTTTTGTAAATGATTTTTGCGATATGTAGCTGTGCATAACCATGCCGGTCACAACGAGCAGGATACCAAGCCATCCGAAAAAAGACGGAGCAGCTGCATTCAGCAGCGTCAGTTCCCCGATGAGTGTAAAGACGACTTCCATAGACTGCGTGGCTTCAACAGATGCCAGCTTTTGAATATTACCTTTGACCCGCTCAGTCGCATAAAAAAAAAGAGGACGGTTGCGATCACCCCGGCACTGACAGCCACAATCCCGGACTGAATCGTCTGCCCTATACTCGGAGGCCCGGATGTATATAAACCATAAATAGATAGAAGAAGCCAAAACGGCAGACTGGCAATCGTCATCCCCAGCACTCTTTGAAACGTATCCAGCCGTTCACCCATAAATTCCATCATTTTTCGATTGCCAAGCGGGTATGCAAATGCTGCCAAGATGATCGGCACCATACCGATGATGATTTGTTCCGGTGATAAGCGGCCTGCCTGCCCCCACTGCATCAAAGCGATACCAATCAAAATCACCACCGACATCGCCAAACCTTTAACAGGCACTTTGCCTCTTACTTTTATCGGTCCGTCATCCGTTTCAATGACAGCAAAAAAAAAAATAAAGGGGAAAGCAGCGCCCCTGCTACAATCGTGATTTGCCATGTTCCGGCGACCAGCCATCCCGGTCCATATTCCGATGAAAAACAGAGCGGCGCATAAAATAGTCCGAATCCGACTGTGCTCCATAAAAGCCATACAGATGGAGACCGCTTCATTTCAACAAGCAAAGGCCGCAAATTTCTTCTCATGACGACAATGGCCAATAAAAAAGGGACCGTAAAAAAATAACGGAGCGACCCGCTCCAAGTCCAGTCCCCTCCTGATAAAGCCATTGCCCGGTTAAAAACAAATGTCGCCGCAAAGAAAAAAAAGCGCGGCAATGATCCCAATCATGATGGGTCGCAATTCAACCACCTCCTGCAGATATTTAAATTAATATATTAAAAAACCGATATATTGGTTTCTAAGAAATAAAAAGTCATCGGATCACCGCTGAAAAATGCATTTTCAGCGGATGACCCATTGACCAAGTGTCAGCCAGTTTTTTTCAACAAGTGATGCCGTTTTTCCGCTTTTCTTTTTCTGAGCCGCCTGAATAATGTCTTCGTGCTGACGGATGGAATCGAACCCGCCCGAAGAGATAAATCTCGCCCTTTCAAGCCGGTAGATTTTAGGCGTCATTCTTTCTAAGGCAATTGAAATTTCAGGATTTGCCGCCGCTTCGAGCATGACTTGATGAAATTCGGTATCGGCCCCAATCGCCTGAACGTCATCTTTTCTTTCTAAAGCCTTCTCTAATTGTTCATTAGCCTTTTTCATTCGCATAAAGCTTTCTTTCTTCAAAACAGGCACGGCCAGCCTGGCGGCCAGTGCATGGAGCGCAGCAACCACAGTAAAAGCGTGCCGCGCTGACTCTTCATCAAAATCCGCTACCCGAGTCATCGATCCGGGGAACAATTCGATCAATCCTTCATCCTCAAGCCGTTTGAACGCCTCCCTTACCGGTGTACGGCTGACACCGAACTGAGCGGCTAATGCCGTATCATTCAATCGTTCTCCAGGTTTAAAAGTGAGATTCACAATCGCTTCTTTGAGTTGATCATATATTTTTTTTTTCACTTAACGAACGCCGACTTATTTTTTTTTTCAATATTTTTTTATCCATAAAACCAATATATCGCATTTTAATAAAAAAAAAAAATCAAAAGACGAAAAAAAAAATACTTCCTGAATTATTCATAAAGCGTCATTCTCCAAGTTTTTGAGTGGTGATTTCTCTGAAAATCTCACTTTTTTTGATTCGCCGACAAAATGGAGGCACTGATCGGCTCTTCGGTCATCAAGATCATTTTTTGATCCTTTCAGTGTGATCCGAACGCTTTTTTTTCGTTCTATAGGCAGACTGATCCTGTTTGTCTCAAATGAGTTGTTCTATTTGAACAGATTTTTGAATGAGCGTTACGCCGGTGTCGGCAACCGCTTGATATTAGTGAGCGTCTGCCAAAATGCTTTCTGATAAAGGCAGTGGCTGCAGAGTCGAAAAATCAGATAACGGCCGGAGTGAACCTGTCTCCCAGCGATCTTGATCAACCGGAAACGCACGGTATCCATTCGCCACACTTTTTTCTTCAAAGACTTTGGCAGACAAAGCAGACGGAAACCAGCCTGAATGTTATTGGCTAGAACCCGAATCTGCAGCTTGGCTGCGTTCGCTTCAAAACGGTGACTGCTCAACTGGTCAAAGGCAAACCCGTTTTTGCCTTCTTTGATCAGGTTTTCCATCGTGCCTCGGTTCTGATAGAATTGACGACGACTCTTTTAGCCGAAAGGGTCATGTTCGTCACGATAAAGGTGGGTTGGAAAAACAGTTCGTCTTCCGGCCGCTCCAGTTTTGCGACCACCCGCCGGGCACGATCCCAGGAAGCGGCCCGGTACGAAAATTCCGTGTAAAATACGGCCCGGGCCCCGACCGGCATGGCCTGCTTTTTCTGACGTTCTTCGACCTGCTTCTGTGCTTTTTCATCCAGCTTGCGGTTCGCCTTCAGACGGATGGCATAAAAAACGTCCTTCTCCTCGCACAGTTTGTATAAACCGGGGACGGTGAATCCGCTGTCCCCGCGGAGTACCAGATCCTGTCCGGGGATGAGCGACCGGTAGTGTTCCAGCACCGGCCGCATAAAGTCGGCAACGCCTCGTGAAGTATAGACATTTCCCGGGCGCAATGCCGCTTTCAGACAGTAGCCGGTCAGCGAATCAAATAAGAAGAGAGGATGAAAGCCGTTGTCCTGATAATGGGCATTGAAGCAGCTCCTTCCTGTTTGCCAGCTGTTTCGAAATTCGCCGAATCCACGTCGAGCACCATTTGCGTACTTGGGCGCAACGCAAAAAGATGATCCAGATAAGCCTGATTAATGGTTTCAAGCGATTCAACGGTTTCGGCATCCACTCGTTGGTTGAACCGGGAAAGGGTCGGCTGGGAAGCCAGCTGTCCTTTTCCAGTGACCGTCGTAAATACCGGCTCTGTACGCAGTTCGTCAGCCTGGTCGTCCGTGTGGTAGCCAGCCAGGTGCTGGTAGATTTTCTGAATGACCACCTCTACGTTGGAGTGAACGGTATGAGAAACAGGGTCTTTGACTTTGAGCCTGTCCTGAACCAACTGACTGAAGCCTGTCTTTTCATCAAATTCCCGGTACAGAAGTAAGCCTGAATCAGAGGAAAGCGCACCGCCTGAGAAATCAACTTTTACTTTTTTATTGAATTGAAACGCTTTTTTATTTAAACTAGTCATATGAGGAGCCCCTTTGTATGTTTGGTTTGGATAACTTTATCATACAAAAAAAAATGGGCCCCTTTTTCATTTCTTTTTTCACCTAATAGGTGAAAAAAGAAATCCAGGAAAACGACGGCCAATCAAGGTTAAGCAACTATTACATATCGTGCTGTGAATAATTCAGGTACTTTAATAATTACAGAAATTAAGGACAAATTAAAATCAAAGTTTTGGGCGAGTGTAGCAGCATGATGAAAAGCACGATCTTAAAAATTCCTGGCAGCCTGTTAGCCGATTTGCCGGCTGATCTCCCGTGACGAGCGTCCTTAATTGTGCAGCACTTGAATTTGTCCGTTGAATAATGTCCAGGTGTGTAAAGGATCTGTGCTTAGCGTTACCTTAGTACAAGCCATCATAAATCCGCCTTTTATTTTTGTTTCAACCTTTAATGGTACGACGGATTTTATGATGGTGTTTTCTATTCTGCCTCAGGCGGCTCATTTGATGTTACAACTAGCCACCAAAAATTAACGTTTTAGACATCATAATATATGGCCGGCGTTTAAAAAATCCTAGTTTGGATAAATTGTTTATAACTAGGAAAAGAGGAAAAAATATGGGTTCCAAAGTCATACCATTACTCATTTTCAGCGGCGCCTTGCTTCTTTTTATTGTCGTTATAGGGCATCCCATTCTTCCAAACTCGTGGGACGGTGAAACGGCCATGCACGAAATGAGGCATTGCTCGATTTGGATATGGGATCACAGTTTAACACTAATTGCCTTAACAGCCTGGCTCTCCGGATTATCCGAACTGGAAACAAAGATTAACCCGAATGCCCATTCCGCAGGACGGTTATTTACCACTGCTCTTTCTTTATGGAGCATCGTTTTAATCGCCGAGATCAGCGCTGTTCCTTATTTAATGTCCTCGCTCGAAAAACACCCGAACATCGCTGTCGAAACGGTCACGAAATCGCTTTTTTGCCTTTCATTAATGACCGGATATATCGCTAATCTCTCTTATCTGTTCGGCATTTTTCTATTAGGCTTTTTAATTAAAAAAGAAAAGGCATCGCCTGCCTGGTTGGCCGATTTTGCCGTCATTAGCGCCATCCTTGGCCTTATTGCAACCCTGTATACCCTTTTCTTTCCAAAATATGATCCGATTATTCCCCTTGCCATCGGATCGACCCTTCCATTTCTTTGGACCATTGTCTTTTCCTGCTATCTTCTATTTCATAGTATTATTAAAATCGATTAGAAACTCCAGCGCTGGTATACGCTGGAGCTCCTTCATTTTTTGCTGTCAGCCACTGCTCTTTCCAGTCTGACCATTGCTTCCTCCACTAATTGCCGCGGACAGGCAAGGTTGATCCGCTCAAATCCTTCTCCTTCTTTTCCGAATGTGTACCCCTGGTTAAAGGCCAAATTCGCTTTTTTCAACATCAACGTTTCCAGTTCTTTCTTAGTTAAGCCCAGATTTCGGCAGTCGATCCAGCCAAGATATGTCCCTTCGCATGAATCAATTTAAGCTCAGGAATGTTTTCCGATAAGAAGTGATCAACATATTCAAAATTACCTTTTATATAACCAAGACATTGATCCAGCCATTCACCGCCCTTGCGATAGGCTGCTTCTGCGGCGACAATACCAAAAGCATTTGGACTGCTCAGGGCAAATTTTTGCATCTGTTTAAGAAAAATACGTCTTCGCTTTAGATTAGGAATGATAATGCCCGAAATCTGCAGCCCGGCAAGATTGAATGTTTTACTGGGTGCGCTGCAGACAATGGTGTGATCTGCCGCTTCAGCCGACAAACCGGCCAAAGGAATATGGCGGCTGCCATTTCGAAAAACCAGGTCGCTGTGAATTTCATCAGAGACGATCAGGACATTATTTTTAATGCACAAATCGACGACAGCCCGTAATTCCTCTTCCGTCCATACACGGCCTACCGGGTTGTGCGGCGAACATAAGATCATCAGCGCCACTTTTGGATCCGTCAGTTTTTTTTTGCCAGATCCTGTTTGTCCATCACGTATGTCCCGTTTTTTAGAACAAGCGGATTTAAAACGACCTCCCTGTCCTGATTTTCAACAGCTTTCCTAAAGGGAGGATAGACCGGCGGTTGGATCAGCACTTTTTCATCAGGCTGGGTAAAAATACTGATTATAATATTTAATGCTGTAATAATGCCCGGACTGTGGCACAGCCACTCTTTCTGAATGTCCCAGCCGTGCCTATTTTTCATCCAGGCCTGCACAGCTTGCAAATAGCTTTCGGGACGGGCCGTATAGCCGAAGATGCCTTGCTCCGCCCTTTTTTTTAATGCTTCGATAACAGGAAGAGGTGATCGAAAATCCATATCGGCGATCCACATTGGCAATATGTCTTTGTTGCCAAAAAGCCTCTCAGTCTCATCCCATTTAATCGAGCCGGTATCCTGTCTGCCGATCAATTGATCGAAATTGTGGGCCAATGATGTCATGATATTCCCCCTAACTTTTGAGATCATTTCGATTTTAATGTGAAACCATTTTAACATTTTTAATCGGCGGATAAAAGAAACCAGCTCCGCCTCGTTTTGTGCGCCATTTTACAATATATCTACCCTAAAATAATCATTTGATCCATTTAATAGTCTAATTGTTCAAATTATCATTTCAGAAAATTGCAAAAAAATAAATAGATCGTCCCCAGGCCGAAGATAATAATCAGACTCCCCGATACACGATTGGTCCAAATCATCATCTTGCCTGATATTCTTTTTTGAAATAATCCGGCGAAGGTGCTCAGCAGCAGCCACCATAATGCCGATCCAAAGAAAATACCCAAGACGAGCAAAAAAGATGCAACGATGTGCGCTTGGTTTAATCCCATGTTTGCCAAAATACCAATAAAAGAAAAAAAAGTGGTCGGATTGGACAATGTCGGCAGCAATGTCGACAAATAGGCGTAAAAGAGTTTTTCTCCGTCAGGTCCGGTCGACGCTGCCCTCGCCGGCCGAGAAAGATATATTTTTATGCCCAGATAACAGAGATAGACGCCGCCAGCCAATTGAATCGCCATTCTCACCACGATTAGCGCATGCAAAATAAAAGCAAATCCCCCGCAGACAATGAAACCATAGCAAAGATCGGCGGACGCTGCACCAAGTCCGGAAATGAAACCGAAAAGCCTGCCTTTATCCAAAGTGCGCTGAATACAAAGCAATCCGATCGGACCGACCGGTGCGGCAATCGCCAGTCCGGCCAGCGCCCCCTCTAACAGGACAGCCAGCATCACTTTCCGTCCTCTTTGGAGAACTGCTCAGGAACGAGCGGCAGTTTCTGCGTTTCCTTATAAGTATCCATGACGATTGTTGTCCGCGTTCTGACCACGCCGGGCAGGCTTTTCAGCTCAAAACTTATCACCCGGTCCAAATCTTTTGTGTAGCGGCAGCGAACTTTTAACAAATAATCGTAATCTCCAGCAACATGATGACATTCCTGAATATCGTCCAGTTCCATGATCCGCTTAGAAAAGCATCGCGGTGTTCTGGTTTTTCCAGTGTGACAGCAATAAACGCTGTGCAGGTCAGGCCGACTTTTTCCGGATCCAGAACGGTTCCATAGCCTTTAATGATCCCTTTTTTCACCAAACGACTCACACGATCGGCGACGGCAGGCGAAGATAATCCTACTCTGGATGCCAAATCCGCCCAAGTGATACGTGCATCGTCCATCAGTGATGAAAGAATCTTTTTATCAAAAGAATCCATGCTTTATCGCCTTATTTTATAAAGTATTTTAGATAATTATATTTAATATATAAGATAAATCAATATTTTTTTTTTTTGCAAAACCCTGATTTGTGTTCAATAAATCCATGAGTGAAAGCCTGAATAGACAAAGACATGACAAAGCCGCGGGAACCGGTATGTCCGCGGCTGTCTATTTTTTAAACAAGGCCTGCGATCTCTATTGCTGGTAACAACTTAGCCACTTATGTGAGGGCATCTTTCCAATCAGCAGCCAGGTCTTTTTTCTTTAATTCAGTGCCTGCGAAAATCCGGTGAGCAAATAGACCATATGGACGATACCGTCTTCAAAGTCTTTCAGGCGGATCGATTCATTCGGTGCGTGCGCGTTTGACTCCGACCAGCCGACACCTGTGCTGACAATCGGCAAGTGGCCAAGCCATTTGCCGAAAATATACATCGGACCTGTGCCGGCTGAATTCGGACGCAAGACAACCTCGTTATGATAGGCCGCTTTCGCCGCCCGCGCCGCTAAAGCAATAAAAGGATGGCTGCTCTCCGACCGGTAGGCTTTTTGCCCGTTAATGAGCACAACCTGGACATCGGAGAATCCGTGAGTCCGCAAATGTTGTTTGATACATTCGAAAATATGCTCCGGATCTTGTCCCGGAACAAGCCGGCAATCCAGTTTTGCTTTGGCGCTTTTCGGCAAAAGCGTCTTCGCCCCTTCACCCGTATAGCCGCTTTCAATCCCGCAAATAGTCATCGTCGTCGGCTGAAAATCATCGCATCGCGCGGATCAGAGGTGATCAACGGGCGTTTGAGTCCGTATAACTTTTTGATCGCCTGTTCATCGAATGGGAGAGCAAAAGCGATCGCCCGTTCTTTTTCAGTTGGCTGGATCACTCCGTCATAAAAACCGTCGACCAATATTTCATTATTGGCGTTTTTCATTGAGGCCAGCGCTTGAACAAGCCGCCAGGCCGCATTATCGACATACGCCCCGAGCGAAGAGTGGACGTCGATATCGGCTCCGAAACAGATGAGCTCGAAATAGGCCATCCCCTTGATACCGGCATCCATCACGACACGCTCTTTTTCATCCATGCTGCCGAATTCCCATATGCACGCATCCGCCTGGAACAAGTCGTGATATTTGCGCAGACAGTGTTCCAGATGTGGGCTGCCGATTTCTTCTTCCCCCTCGATCATCAATGTCACATCACAAGGAAGCCCGTCCTCAAGTTCCTTCAGCACTTTGACAGCAGCAAGGCGCTGAACAAGCGCGCCTTTATTGTCGGCCGTTCCTCTTGCAAACATCACCCCGTTTTTTATCGTCGGCTCAAAAGGTTCGCTCTCCCATTCCTCCAACGGTTCAGGCGGCTGGACATCATAATGATTGTAAAAAAGCAGTGTTTTGGTCCTGTCCCCGTTTTCACCGGCCGAAAAATGGGCATAAATCACCGGATTTCCGCCAAAATCATCGAGCACACGGACGTACGTATCCGCCCAGAGCTTTTATTTCCTTCACAAGAAAATCGACCGTTTCCGGAATCGCCCGATGCTGCGCCGAAACGCTTGGCAGGCGCAAATAGTTTTTTAACAAGTTGATCGTTTCCCCGTTATTCGCTGCAATTGTCCGCCTAACAACTCTTTCGTCCAGTCCCGCCATTACTTCCTCTCCCCCATGTCTTGCCCATTTATTTTTGATAATTTAACTCTCTGCCTTTCTTGCTTGTTTTTATCCTACACAAATTGACAAAAAAAAAAAAAGTTATATGAATTTTTCGTTTAATAATCCGTTTACTTCTCGCTCGGCACCCGGGCCCCGGACATTTGCTGCCATCTCCTGATCACAACACATTCCGGGCACCGTTAAAAAAAAATCTCAAATTGGGCAAACTAACAAGTATATGCCTAAATCAGTAAATTATTTTTTTGGAGGAAAGAGCATGAAACAACCTTTAGTTACAATTGTTGTCCCTTGTTACAATGAGGAGGAGGTGATCCAGCACACAGCTAAAAAACTGACTTCAACACTCGTCTCGCTGATCAAAGAAAATCTTGCTTCATCAAGAAGCAAAATATTATTTGTCGATGACGGCAGCCGCGATCAAACATGGCCGATGATTAGCGAACTGAGCAAACGCAACAGCTACGTGGCCGGTTTGAAATTAACGCGTAACTTCGGCCACCAGAAAGCGCTGATCGCCGGGCTCGATAAAGCGCGGCACACCTCTGATTGCACGATCAGCATCGATGCCGACCTCCAGGGATGATGTTTCGGCGATCCGCGAGTTTTTGATTAAGTTTTTTGAAGGCAACGACATCGTGTACGGGGTCAGGCGGAGCCGGAAAACGGACAGTTTTTTCAAAAAAAACGACGGCGCAGGGCTTTTATAAAATGATGAAGCGCATGGGCGTCAATCTTGTTTATAATCATGCCGATTTTCGGCTGTTAAGCAAACGGGCACTTAATGAGTTATTCCATTATAAAGAAAGCAACCTTTTCCTGCGCGGCATTATCTCTCTCATAGGATTAAAATCAGCAAAAGTCTACTATGATCGGAAAGATAGACTCGCCGGAGAGTCAAAATACCCGCTTAAGAAAATGCTGGCCTTTGCTTTTGACGGCGTGACGTCTTTCAGCATCGCTCCGATTCGCATGATTACGATCACCGGTTTTTTGTCCTTTTTTATCAGCAGCCTGGCAGGCCTTTATGCCCTGATCGTGAAACTGACAGGCGGAGCGGCATCCGGCTGGACATCGGACATCGCTAATCATCTCGATTTGGTTTCTCGGCGGGCTGCTTTTAATGAGCGTCGGACTGATCGGCGAGTATATCGGCAAAATTTACGAGGAGACAAAAAGGCGGCCGCGGTTTTCTATTGAAACCGATGACTACTCCGCCAAAATGCGGCCGGTCAAACGCCCGGCCGTGATTGAAAACAAACGGCTGAAAAAAGGATGATACAAAAAGAGCTCTTCTGAAGAAGAGCTCTTTTTGTGTGCCTTATTCTGCTTGGTATAAATAGATCTTCCAAAACGCTTCAGAGTCATTGAACGTCCTTAATAAGTGAAGGTGGTCTTGTTCGGCATTTAAGATAGGTACGGCAGACAAAACATAATCCCCTCCCATTTTTTTTAAAAACAGCGGTATTGAACTGAAGGTGGTGAATTTTTTTTTTGGGACGTTTTCCGATACTGGTAGTTTTTGCCGAGTTCGGAAACAAACACGTAGCAGCGCCCGCCCCAATGGTCAAAATACTTTTTTTTTACTTCCGTTTTTGTTCAGTTCACCGGCGATGATTTTGCGAAACTTGTGCTTATATGTTAACGGGTAAAAATTATTGTATGTGTCGAGCGTATAAAAGCCGTTATACTGGGCGATTGCCGGATGAATGCCGATGCTGACCACTCTGTAGGAAGACGGCGGTTTTCCGATATAATGCTGGATCTCCTTAAATTCACGTTCAGCATAAAACTGTTTAAAAGTCGGCTGATGCGTTGTGCGTTCATAAATTTCCGGATTAACCGAAAAAAGGAAAACCACTTGGGCGGCGATGCACAGATTCACAAACCGCCGCCAATTCAGGCTTAACGGCCAGACAATCGCCGCTCCGACCGCAAACATAAGATAAATGACAAGCGGCCGCAAAAAATGAAAGCGGGCAAAGTTGAAGGTGTTAAGCAGACTGTACCTCTCCTTCAACGGCTCCCAGCCCTTATTAAACCAGAACGCATACCAGCACGAAAGCACAATGTTGAGTGCGAATAAAAAAAGTACGCCTTATTGAGCCGGCTCGGGGCCATTTTTATCACTTTCCAAAGCACGATAAAACTGAACGGCAAAATGACAAAAGTATGAAGGGTCAAAACATGCCCGTGCCCGACGACATAGTTTTTAAAGGCCAAAATAGCGGTTCTCCTTAAGCCGAGCGTCGAGCTCAAGAACTCGTTGCGGCTCGTCGGCGCTGTCGGAAAAATGAGTGAATAGACAAGGCGATATTCAATGATCAGATACATCAGTGTCATCAGGCTGATGCTCGCCAAAAAAAAATGCCGTTGAACTTCCGCTTACGGGCCAAATCGAAGAGCCAAAGCAGCGCCATGGCAACGAGAAAAAAGAAAAAGCCTAAGACAAAACTCGAATAAAACGGGAGCAGAAAAAGGACAAGCCATTCTTTCCACGTTCCAATACCCGCTCTTATCGTCAAAAAAGCCCATAAAGCCAGCGGCATACCCAGTGTGCTCAGCATTCCCGACGGCCAGAACGGCGTCAGGGCAAAAGCGAGCGATACCCCGATGCGGATCGGATAGGCACTCGGCTTTGTCGCAAAAAAAAAAAAACGCTTCAGCAAGAGATACATGCCGATAAACGCAAAAACACGCGTGATCGTCTGGCTCAAAGCATAGGCCGTCATTGTCGGAAAAGCAATATACAGCCACTCAATACCGCTGAATTCCGTACCGAAAGCGTTGCGCGGCAGCCCGTTAATAATTTGCGGCAGTGCCCCGTTAATAGGGCCGAAGAGCTGCCCGCTCTGATGAAGGACTTTATACCAGGCAATGTTCGAATCCATGTTATCATGAATCCGAAAATGGGCATTTTCTCCTAAAATAAAGAGCGGCGAAAGAAAAATGGCGATCAGCACGAAAGCGACGACAAGCGCCCTTTTTTCCCTCTTCCAATAATCAATTTGTTCAGTTTTCATCATAACCATCCTGTTATTAAATTCATTGGGGCAAAAACAAGCTTCGATCAGTATTGACCACAAGGATAATTTTAAAAATTTATAATGAAGGACTGGCATATGTGCTGATGAATGGCATATCATGTTGGTTAAATGTTGTTCCAAAAACGTCAGATAATATCTTGATAGGACATATAGTTTGAATTGCCAGATGATTTATGATATTTTGTAACCAATAGTAAGTGGACGATTATTTTAGATAACACTCTTTTCATTTTAATACCAGGGTTAATGAAAAACCCTGGTATTAAAAATACATTGAGGAGTCAATAAATGATTGGACTTAACCTAAAAAATTATAATAGGATCATTATTATTGATACTGTAAATACATTTGGTACAGCCGTTACATGGACCGGTCTGCCCATCTTCGCCTTACATTTAACCGGCTCTGATATATACACCGGTGTCCTCTATTTAACAGGCACTATTGCAGGCATACTGACTCAACTGTTTGGAGGATATCTGGTTGATAAATACTCAAGAAAACAGCTCATTAGTTGGTGTCTCTTTACAAACTTTGTGATGATGCTCACTTTGTTTACCTGTATTCAAACAAGAACATTTTTTTTGCTTTTTCCTGTTATGACGTTATCACAATCATTAGGGGCTTTAACTTATCTCAGTCAGGAAGTCTGGTATAAAGAAATGATTGAACATCACAAACTAGATTTAACTCAGGGACAGTAAAAAGAATATTTTCGTCATGACTGCCAAAACGGTTGGATTTACAATAGGCCCCTTGGTGTTCAGCTTCATACATGCCTATGCCATGATCTTTGACGCCGCAACATATCTATTTTGTTTGTTGCTCATAAAAAAATTACCCGACGTACCGACGATACTCTTCAGGAAATTAACTCTAAAAAAAACGTTTCCTATCATGCCTTTTTAAGAATTATAAAGAGCAAGGTGTTGCGCTCTTATCTGTTGACATTTTTTCTTAGTGGTATGATTGCTCCGGTCATTATCAGTTTATCGGTGTTCATCCTTAAGAATCATTATAGAGCAGCGGATGACCTTTTCCCTCTTTTGGCTGATTGGCGGTGTGGGAACCACTTTATCAAATTTCTGCTTATTCAGAATGAATATTTCCAGATGGCCAACATACCGATTAATTTTTTTGAGTTTAATGTTTATCAGCGGCGGAATCTTCATAATGGCTTTTTCTAATGATAGTCCTTATTATCTTGCCTGGTTTTTATTGCTGGCTTTTGGCAACCCGGTAATGAACAATCTTCTTGCCGCAAAGACGTTCACCTCATTGATAAGTGATGAAAAAGGAAAAATGACTGGCATCATGGAAGCGTTTAATGATTTAGGGTCTTTATTTTTTTTATCGGTATCATGGCTGCTCGTTGATACGGCCGGCAGCAAAATGACTTGTGTGATGATCGGTGTTTTATCTTTAATAGAAATCTTCGTGTTCTATTCAACTGATGAACGGGATCATGCCATGAAAGAAATTCATCAGGTTGAGTAGTCAATCCATCGCTTGAGTTGAACCGCCGGCCTTTTTTTTTTTGCAAATCGATCTCTTGACTTTTTTAACATTTTTTAATATATTGAGATTGATTATATGGTGCGTTGACAGGGATTAGTAAATGGATCGAAAAGCGTTAGAGAGCGGCATTCATCCGGCTGAAAGATGCCGCCGCCGGCCGCCATTGAACCTGCCCCTTGAGCTGCCCGGGCTCATAACCCGGCCGTTGCTTCGCGTTACGAAGTTTCAAGCGAGCATGACTGATTTGTCCGGGTCATGCTAATGAAGGTGGTACCGGTACCGCGGGCTCAGCCTCTTCCCGTCCTTTACACAAGGATGGAAAGAGGCTTTTCTTTATTTTCAAGGAAAGGAAATCATGATGCGAACGAAACGAATCGTTGTCAAGATCGGCAGCAGTTCACTGACCGATTCACATGGAAAACTGGATGACAAAAAATTATTCGACCACACCGAAGCGCTCGCCCATCTGAAAAGCGCCGGTTACGAGGTTGTCCTGGTGTCCTCCGGTGCCGCCGTCGCCGCCGGATACAGCGGGCTCGGCTATCCTGCCCGTCCGGTGACGATCGCGGGCAAGCAGGCCGCCGCCGCCGTCGGGCAAGTGATGCTGTTAAATGCCTACGCCGATACGTTCCGGACACACGGCATGACAGTCGCCCAGCTGCTTCTCGCCCGCCAGGACTTTCAAAAGCGGGAGCAGATGAGCCATGCTTATTCCACGTTATCCGAGTTGTTAAAACGATCGGTCATCCCGATCATTAACGAAAACGACTCGATATCGCTGGAAGAACTGACATTTGGCGACAACGACATGCTGTCGGCGCTCGTCAGCGGGCTCATTCATGCCGATATGCTGGTTATTTTAACGGATGTCAACGGCCTGTATGATGATAATCCCCACACCAATCCCGATGCCAAGCGCTATCATTTTCTTCCGGATATTTCCGATGATTTTTTGGAGGCCGTCAGCAGTTCATCCGGCTCCAAAGTCGGCACCGGCGGAATGAAGTCGAAAGTGTGCTGGCCGCCAAAACCGCTTTATCGCTTGGCGTCCGGACATTTATCGGAAAGGGAACGGGCAAATATAAGCTAACCAACATTTTAAACGGCGCCGGCGACGGCACGTATGTCGGCGACAAACATCTCAAACACTCGCTCAAAATTCCCGAACAGTGGATTGCTTTTCATTCACCCGTATCGGGCAAAATCGAGATCGATGACGGCGCCGCCTATGCCCTGATGAATGAAGGCAAAAGTTTGCTGCCGGCAGGTATCAAACGGATCAGCGGACATTTTGCGTCCGGCGAAGTGATTCAAATTATCGATAAGAAACAGCACGTGCTCGGAAAAGGGCAAGTCAATTATTCGTCGGATAAATTGAACACCATTAAACAGTTGTCAAGCCGGGAAGCGATGAGGCTCACTCACAACGACCACCCTGAGGTGATCCATCGCGACAATTGGGTGCCCTGGACGACCGGTGCTTTTAAGTAAATATTCCTATAACTAAGAAATGAGGCGATAATAATGGACAAAGTCGTGGAAAAAAATGAACTGTACGATAAAGCCGAAAAAGCGCGATCAGCATCACGCCTTATGGCGATCAAAACAACAGAAGAAAAAAATGCGGCGCTGACTGCCATTGCCGACGGCCTTCTGCAAGACACCGCTGCCATTTTAGAGGCCAATGCGCTGGACATTGAAGCGGCAAAAGCAAAAGGACAAACAGAGGCGCTGATCGACAGGCTGCTGCTGACCAAGGAGCGCATTCAAGCCATAGCCAATGCTTTGAAAAGTCTCGCCCTCCTTCCCGACCCGATCGGCGACTGTCTTGAAGAATGGGATCGGCCAAACGGCATTCACATTCGGAAAATGCGCGTCCCGCTCGGCGTTGTCGGCATGGTTTACGAAGCCCGTCCTAATGTGACCGTTGACGCAACCGGCCTCTGCCTGAAGACGGGCAATGCCGTCTATCTGCGGGGCAGCGCCTCGGCCCTCCACTCAAACCGGGCGCTCGTCAAAAGCATACGGTTTGCGCTGGAACAAACGGCTCTGCCGTCGGGCAGCGTGCAGCTGCTCGAGGACGTCAGCCATGAAACGGCCGACAAATTTTTCAAGCTCAATGGCTATTTGGATGTCCTGATTCCGCGCGGCAGCAAACGACTGATTGAAACCGTCCTGAGGCAGGCCACCGTTCCTGTCCTCGAAACAGGCGCCGGCAACTGCCACTTGTTCATTGATGAAACCGCCGATCCGGAAATGGCGATCAATATCGCGATCAACGCGAAAACCCAGCGGCCGTCCGTCTGCAATGCGATTGAGACGATTATCGTTCACGGCGCATGGTTTAAAAAATACGGCCGTGCCCTGATCGACCGGCTTGAACAGGCGGGTGTCGTCTGCCGGATTGACAAAACGCTGTCAGGCGAATTTCCTTCCCTGCCTGTCGCCACAAATGAAGACTGGGAAACAGAATACTTGGATAAAATTGTGGCGATCAAGGCGGTCAAAAATATATAGATGAGCGATTGACCATATTAATCGTTACGGTTCCAAACATTCCGAAGCAATCATTTCCGAAACACCAACTCATGTCGAGCGTTTCTTCCAGTTTGTCGATGCCTCGACGCTTTACCACAACGCCTCGACTCGTTTTACAGATGGCGAAGAATTCGGGTTCGGAGCGGAAATCGGCATCAGCACGCAGAAACTGCATGCCAGGGGGCCGATGGGACTTCCTGCCTTAACTACAATAAAATATCTCGTGAACGGAACAGGCCAGATTCGCAAATGAATCCGGCCTGTTTTTTTATGAAGTTGAACGCGATACAGCTGTCTCCTGTCTTATGCCTATAACTGACAGTATGGTTTCTCCGGGTGACGAACTGCCGAACTGTGACTTCGGCAGTCATTATAAGGACGTTACAACCTATTATCCGCGATAATCTTCCATTTTGTAGAGATGAAGCACTCTCCGGCAGAGCCATTCAAAGAAAAAGCCCCCGGCAAAGGGAATCAGAATAAAAAAGTCCAGTCCAATAATCAATAAATTGGCAGCCGTCCATCCCCCGGGCATGAATTTTATCGCATTAATCGGTCCGACCATTCCGGAAAAGCCGAAGCCGGCGCTGATCGGCGTCCCCTTGATTTGCAGCAATGTGCCGAGCGCACCCAGCAAGGCAGCGTTGAGGATGATCGGAACAACAACGCTCGGCTTTCTGACCAGTGTGGCAATCATAATTTTCGGCGTGCCGAGCAGAATAGACAGCGAAAGGCCAATTGTATTGACACGCAGGCCGCCGATGAACATACCGACCGCCGCCGCCACGCAGCCCAGATTCCCGGCTCCTGAAGCCAGCCCGCTCATACCGATGGCCGTTGCAATGGCCACCGTGGAAATCGGTGAGATGATGATCACCGAAAAACTTGCCGCTACTAGAATGCCCATCAGAGCCGGCTGAAGAATGAAGAAGCTGTTAATCATCCGGGCGATGCCCACTGTGATCGCATGCACAGGCGGCGGAAAGCGAGTGTGCCCAGTGCGCCGCCAATCACGCAGACAATCAGCGGCATCAGCAAAGGTTCGAACGATTTCAGTCTGTCTCCGATCAAGAGGACCAAACCGCTGGCCATGCTGACGGTCACCAGAATGTTGACCAGATCTCCCATGCCAGTAACAATAACACCATTAGGCGTGAACTTCAAAGCGCCCGATCCGATCCACGCCGCCGCTGCGACGCAGACCATCGGAATCGGCTTCATTTTGAATTGAAAAGCCACCGCCGCACCGATGAGCAGCGGCACGGCCAGCATGAATGTCGTCACCAGCTGATAAATCACTCCGAAAAGCTGATGCGTCTTCATCAAAGCCTTGCAGATTTCACTGAGCAACGCGGAAGGCATCAGCGCGGCAACAATACCGATAGCATGACCGACCAGAACATGATTCACAAAAAAACTTTCACCGTCATCTTTTCTCTTGCCAAACCTCAACACCCTCCATCTTTCTTTAAAAAAACTCTCTTTATCTATTAAAAAGACCTGTACCTGTTATTTTATCAGGAATCTTTTACTTTATCAATAAAAAGCGTTAAAGCATATGTGCATTGTAAAGCACCAATAAGTTAAACAAAAAAGAGCCCGAAAGTTGGGTTCTTTTTAGATAAAAACTTATAGATTCATCATGTGTTACAACATCGTCGTGCTGTAGCTGCCGAGCACGTCAACGTGGTGCCCGAATGTCCGCAAAATGCTGAGCACTTTATCCATCCGCTGCTCACCGTAACCTGCTTCCGCTTCAATAAAAAAAAAATACGTTCCAAGTTTTTTTTTCGCGTCGGACGCGACTCAATCCATGTCAAGTTGATTGACAATGTTGAAAAGACATTCAAAATAGAAGCCAGCATCCCGACATATTCTTCCTGCGGCGTCACAAGCAGCATCGTCTTTTCTTGATTCGGCTGGATAATGCTGCTTTTGCTGATGACAATGAACCGCGTATGGTTGCAGGCGCTGTCCTGAATATCTTTTTCAATCACCTTCAGCCCATAAATGCCGGCAACCCACTCCGATGAGATTGCCGCTAAATCCGGCCTGTTTTTTTTCTTTAACGACCTGCGCCGCTGTTGCCGTGCTGTCCACACGATCATAGGCAAAGCCTTTTTTCCTGATATAGTCCCGGCATTGGTCCAGAGCCGGTGGAATCGATAAAACATTTTTGATATCGGCGGCCCGGCTGTCCTTTGTCCCAATAAGATTAAGTGAGACCGGAAAGATAATATCCGCTTCAATAAATAAACGGTAGACTAATAGTCCATCCACGCTCAAGTTAATCGTGCCGGCAATCGAATTCTCAATCGGTACAATGCATTTATCCACTTCACCGCTATGCACCGATTCAAGAACATCAGGGATTGAATCCTTCGGCAGCAGCTCATCGGCGTCTTTGAAATATCGAGTCGCCGCTTCTTCTGAAAATGTTCCTCTAGGCCCCAAATAAGCAATTTTCATCACTAAACTCCTCGTTGCAGTTATATTTTTATTTTTCAGTCAGTGCTTCAACAAATATATCAAATTTTCATAGTTATGTGTGCATGACCGGCAAAATTTCCCCAGCTTAGGCCTCATCAACCGCAGATTGACTGATGATGACATGTTATTTGTCATTAACAATGATGTAAGCCACTTTGATCGGCCCGTGAACACCGATAACAAGCCTCATTTCAATGTCTGCGCTGTTGCTTGGCCCGGATATCATATTAACATAGGTCGATATATCTTCACCGGCCTTTACTTTATTCTCTATGGCTTCCATCGCCTGGCTGATGCGGGGAACGATGACGCTCTTCGGGACAATCACAATGGAAGCGACCGGCAGCAGGCTGACGGCTTTCGCCTTGTCTTTGTCGTTGAACATAACGGCTGTTCCAGATTCCGCCAGCGCCAGATCGGCGATCGAAAGGCCGATGTCGGCACCCGCCGCTTTATCGATATTTTTTTGTCCTTCCGAAGCCGCCGTCCACGTATAGACGCCGTGCTTCTCAAGAAGATCGCCGAGGCCGAGTTCAGCAAATCTGGCATCATCGGTGGCGACGATCGAACCGGCGTCGTAGTCATTGATCACCTGATCCAACTTTTCAGCAAGGCCGCCCGTATCTGTCTCGTACACTTTGGTATGGATCGGCGCGCAAGCTTTTTTAAAAACGGCGGCCAGCTGTTCCTGTGAGTACCCCTTGTAAAAACTTCCCATTGCGGCTGATGATTCCATTCCGGTGTGTCCGCTATGTTCCCCGGCAAGCGGTTCAGCCTGCCGGCAATCTTCTTAAGAAAAGCATCGCGGTTTTCAATCGTTCCCTTCATCCGGATCCCCTCCTTTTACCTGCTGCTTTTTGTGTTCCCTGAACCATTCTCTGAAGTTTTCCTTGCTTGCAAGCGGCAGATCACGTTCGTTCGTCCACGTTTTCATTGGGCCTGGTCCCTTGGAAACAGCTTGATCGTTTTTTTCAGCAGGTTTCAGTACAACGGAAGCCATTTTTTTCGTCATTCTAAATAGCGACGGCGAATGGGCGACGATGCCGAACCCTTTCATCGCTGCTTTTTCCCCGATCGGCGGCTCGCCGCCACCCTCTACATAGCGCTGCCGATGCTTAATCAAAAGCTCATGAAGCGGGATTTTCACAGGGCAGGCTTCCGTACAGGCCGCGCACAGACTCGAAGCATAAGGAAGCTCGCCATATGTATCGTATCCGCCGAGAATCGGCGACAAGACGGCGCCGATTGGACCGGGATAGATGGAGCCGTAAGCCTGCCCGCCGATATGACGGTAAACCGGACAAACATTGAGGCAGGCGGCGCAGCGGATACAATGCAGCGCCGACTGGAAATCGGTGCCGAGCGCTTTGGAGCGGCCGCCATCAACGATCACCAGATGGTAATCTTTTGGGCTGTCGGCATATTCTGTTTGATCACCGGGCGTGATCGCCGTCACGTAAGTGGTCAACTTTTGTCCGACCGAACTGCGGACAGTAATGTGACGAGAACATCCAGTTCTTTCCATGTCGGCACAATTCGCTCCATCCCCATCACGGTAATCTGTGTTTCCGGAAGCGTTGTGACCATGTTGGCATTTCCCTCATTGGTCACGAGGCACAGGCTGCCGGAATCGGCAACAGCAAAGTTGCAGCCGGTGATACCGACGTCGGCTTTTAAAAATTGTTTACGTAATGTTTTTCTGGCAAACCCCGCCAGTTTTTCAGGTTTGTCCGAACCCGTATAACCTTTTTTTACGAAAGGCATCGCGAACCTGCTGCCTGTTTTTATGCACCGACGGCACAACGATATGCGAAGGCCGGTCTTGGTCGACTTGCAAAATATATTCAGCTAAATCGGTTTCCAGTACGTTGCAGCCTGCCTCTTCAAGCGCCTGGTTCAAACTGATTTCTTCCGTTACCATCGATTTGGCTTTGACGATATTTTTGGCTTTTTTTTCTTTAACAACTTTTTTTATGTAATGTAATCGCGCGCTTCTTCCGCGGTTTGCGCGAAAAAAACATGGCCGCCTCGTTCGGCAAAATGATCGCTTAATTCCATTAAATAATAATCCAAATGGTTCAATGTGTGCCGGCGGATTTCTTCACCGGCGTTCCGCCAGATTTCCCAGTCAATGAGGGTCTCATCATTGATCGTCGCCGCCTGCTTTTTGCCGCGCAAGCCGTCTTGAGCTGAAGAAACGGCATTGACCATAAAGGTGTCATGAATCGCCTTGTCCACGCGTTCAAAGAATGGCTGATCGCCGATTTTCATTGGCATTGTGCCCGCCTCCTTCTTCTCGATGATTTAAAATTTGAGCGATGTGCCGGACTTTAATTGGCTTGCCCAGTCGGCTCATTCGCCCGCCTATATTCATCAGACAGCCGCAATCGGCCCCGATCAGCAGATCTGCTTTCGTTTCTTCAATATGCCGGACTTTTTCATCAACCATTTGCTTCGAGATCGGTTCCATTTTGACAGCAAATGTTCCCCCGAATCCGCAGCAATCATATGAATTTGCGAGCGGAACAAGTTCCAGGCCTTTCACATGACTTAGCAGCTTATAATGAGCCTCCCGCTCCCCGAGCAGCCTTGTCATGTGACAAGACGTATGCCAGGCTGCACGTGCATGGTAGACGGCGCCGACATCTTCTACACCAAGGACATGGACGATAAACTGAGTAAATTCATAGGTCTTGTCTGCAAGCGCTTCCGCCTTTAGCTTCCATTCCGGCTCATCAGCAAACATTTCCGGATAGCCTCGAAACATCGCCGAACACGATCCAGACGGGCTGACAATATAATCCACATTTCCAAAAACCCGGATCATTTGTTTGGCCGCTTTTTTGGCATCAGCAAGATAACCGCTATTATAGGCCGGCTGTCCGCAGCAAACCTGTCCCTTAGGCAGGTTAACATCGCATCCTAACCGTTCCAGCACTTCGGTAACATCCTTCAAGACATCAACATAAAAGAGTTCCCCGAGACAAGTTGTAAATAGTGAGACTTTCAACCGCTTTCATCCTTTCTGTTTGGCTGCCAGGTCGGGTTCAGCCTTGAGCAGTATCGATTCCAACATCCTTGAATACCATCATTATTGACTTTTCCAGAAAAACAAATCATTAAAGTCTATTTTTCTTTTGAAACCCGTTCGCCGCAATGCAGAAGAGTTTCCAATATTGGTCTGTCCAGATAAATATTGGGTTTGGCCCGCGGAAATAGCAACCGGCCTGTGCATACCACATTCAATGCATCTGAAGATATAAGCTCAAACGGAGCCGGCCGACATTCGAACATCTGGGTTCCAATCATTCTTCAATTAAAGCCTGATTCACCGCTTCAACAGCGTGGATGATCGTTGTATCAAATAAAGGTAGCTCTGAATCTTCTTCCCTAATCAAAAGTCCAATTTCCGTACAGCCCAATATTATCCCCTCCGCCCCTTCTGCAATCATATTTTTTTCATCACCCGTTTAAAATAGTCTCTTGATGATGAACGCAGCTGCCTAAGCTAAGCAAAGTTCCTCAAAAATCACTTTATTGATCAGCATTCTTTCAGATGGGCCCGGAAGGACAATCTGCAGCCCGCTTTGGAGGAGGCGGGATGTATAAAAAATCCTCTTCCATGGTATATTTCGTGCCGAGCAGTCCCACTTTTCTGATCCCTTTTTTCTTGATTTGATCGGCCGTTGCATCGGCAATATGTAAAACCGGTATCGTTATCTTTTCTTTTATGTCGGCGATGACTTTGTGCATCGTATTCGTGCAAATGACAATAAAGTCGGCGCCGCCTTTTTCGAGGCTCAGCGCTGCTTCAGCCAAAATCGCCCCGGCTTTTACCCAGTCTCCTTCAGACTGGCAGCGCTCAATCTCTTCAAAATCAACGCTGTAAAGCAGACATTTCGCCGAGTGCAGCCCGCCCAATCTTTTTTTTACCTGTTCATTAATAATCTGGTAATAAGTCACGGTTGACTCCCAGCTCATTCCCCCGATTAATCCGATCGTTTTCATATCCAGCCTCCGGTTTTGTCTTTTTTTTGTACCTTTATTATAGACTAAATTCGCCTGTGTGCAGACTTAAAAGCGAGAAACCGTGTTTTGCGCGATTACCTGATCGGTATTTTGCCATAACTGTATGAATTAAGACGGCACTTGATTTCGTGTTTCTCCCATTTCTGTTTTCGACCCTTTCGTCATTGGATAAATCAGGGAGATAAGAATCATGCAAATGCCCGCTGTTTGCAAAAAGGAAGGAACAAAACCGGTTATACAGACATCCAGCATAATCGCGACGAGCGGATCAAGATAGGTCAGCGCAGAAATAATTGACGCTGGAAGAGCGCGAATGCTTCCATAAAACAACAGGTAAACGAGTCCGGTGTGAACAACACCCGTCAGTATACTGTAAAACCAGTTCGCCGCCGATAAATGCAAGTAAAATGAAAAATGGACGAATGGGAGCAGTATGATCACGCCGATAAATGTTTGAATCAGCGTCACAAAAGGGGCTGGCCAGTTTTATATGTTTGCCTGTGATCACAACGAGAGCGTACAGGCAGGCAGCTAGGAAGGCAAAGAGGGGCCCCTGTACAGATAATCCACGCTTGAAATCAGCCGGACTGATCCCGGAAATAAAAACGGTGCCGATAAAAGCTAAAGCAACCGCCAAAACGCCGAGCCATTTCACTCGTTCCTTTAAAGCGATCCAGCCGATGAAAAGAGCGATAATCGGAGCCAAGTTATAGATCGAAACCGCGACGGTTATCGCCGTTTTTTCAAATGAGGCAAAAAAGAAAATCCAATTCAGAACAAGCAATACGCCGCCGACAGCGATAGCCGGCCATTCTTTTATTTTTAGATTCTCATGTTTATATCGTCCGCTTATGACCCAGTAGCTGGCAAGAAAAACAGAGGCACTCACGCAGCGGATAAAAACAAGCTCCAGTGACGGGAGCCCCGTCAGCCGGGAAAAGAATCCGATCGAACCGAAAATGATCATCGCTAAACTTAATTGAACGAAAGCCCGTTTATTCACAACACTGTCTCCTTTTGTATTAAAGAACCGAAAGCCTTTCAGCTCTGCTGGTGAAACGCACGGGGCTGAAAGCACCATACTTTGAATACCTTTATAAAAAGATTTTGTGTCCTATTTTATTTTAGACGAAATTTTATTATTGGTAAAATTGAGATTGCCAACTATGGTCATAACCGGCATGGCTATTTATCCATAAATCAATGAAAGTCAGGACTTAGATACTAGATAAATCCGGTTCGATTTTTTGCTGAGAATGATCGCGGACTGTCGCAGTCGGACTTTCTTTCTTCGTCCTTCAGGACAAAAAAAAAACAGGTCACTATTATAAAAAAAGCGACCTGTTTCATCTTTTACTTTTGCCTGGCGCGGGCCACCTCTCACAGGGGACGCCCCCAATTACCATTGGCGGGCTGCGGCTTCCGCTGTACGGTGCATCTCTTCGTCAACTGCGCTCGCTCCAATCCTCGTGTACAGAGTACACTCCGGTTCTCGCTTGCTTGTTTCCTCGATCTGCTTGTCCATCGAAACCCTCGCATTTGGTCATTTGGCTTTTTACTGGGCTTTCTTTCTTAGTCTTCTTCGTCCTTCGCATCAAAAAGAGGGAGCCATCATTTTCTGATGGCTCCCTCTTTTATCTTTGCCTGGCAACGACCTACTCTCACAGGGGGACAGCCCCCAATTACCATTGGCGCGGAAGAGCTTAACGGCCGTGTTCGGGATGGGAACGGGTGTGACCTCTTCGCCATTGCCGCCAGACTATGTATCGGCGTGTCGACGGGTATCAAATCTCGTCGTCACTCCTATAATTGAAGGTGAACCTTCAAAACCGGAAACGAAAGAAAAGTCTTATTCCTAATGTGGTTAAGCCCTCGACCGATTAGTATCTGTCAGCTTCGCACGTCACCGTGCTTCCACTTCAGACCTATCAACCTCATCATCTCTAAGGGGTCTTACTGATTTAAATCATGGGAAATCTCATCTCGAGGGGGGCTTCATGCTTAGATGCTTTCAGCACTTATCCCGTCCACACATAGCTACCCAGCGATGCTCCTGGCGGAACAACTGGGACACCAGCGGTGTGTCCATCCCGGTCCTCTCGTACTAAGGACAGCGCCTCTCAAATTTCCTACGCCCGCGACGGATAGGGACCGAACTGTCTCACGACGTTCTGAACCCAGCTCGCGTACCGCTTTAATGGGCGAACAGCCCAACCCTTGGGACCTACTTCAGCCCCAGGATGCGATGAGCCGACATCGAGGTGCCAAACCTCCCCGTCGATGTGGACTCTTGGGGGAGATAAGCCTGTTATCCCCAGGGTAGCTTTTATCCGTTGAGCGATGGCCCTTCCATGCGGTGCCACCGGATCACTAAGCCCGACTTTCGTCCCTGCTCGACTTGTAGGTCTCGCAGTCAAGCTCCCTTGTGCCTTTACACTCTGCGAATGATTTCCAACCATTCTGAGGAACCTTTGGGCGCCTCCGTTACCTTTTAGGAGGCGACCGCCCCAGTCAAACTGCCCACCTGACACTGTCTCCGAACCGGATCACGGTTCAAGGTTAGAATGTCGATACCGTCAGGGTAGTATCCCACGGGCGCCTCCACCGAACCTAGCGGTCCGGCTTCCACGGCTCCTACCTATCCTGTACAAACGGTACCCACATCCAATATCAAGCTGCAGTAAAGCTCCATGGGGTCTTTCCGTCCTGTCGCGGGTAACCTGCATCTTCACAGGTACTATAATTTCACCGGGTCTCTCGTTGAGACAGTATCCAAATCGTTACACCTTTCGTGCGGGTCGGAACTTACCCGACAAGGAATTTCGCTACCTTAGGACCGTTATAGTTACGGCCGCCGTTTACTGGGGCTTCGATTCAAAGCTTCTCCCCCGAAGGGGATAACCTCTCCTCTTAACCTTCCAGCACCGGGCAGGTGTCAGCCCCTATACATCACCTTACGGTTTAGCAGAGACCTGTGTTTTTGGTAAACAGTCGCTTGGATCTTTTCACTGCGGCTCATCTGGACCGAAGTCCAAACAAGCACCCCTTCTCCCGAAGTTACGGGGTCATTTTGCCGAGTTCCTTAACGAGAGTTCTCCCGAGCGTCTTAGGATTCTCTCCTCGCCTACCTGTGTCGGTTTAGGGTACGGGCACCTTTGGACTCGCTAGAGGCTTTTCTTGGCAGTGTAGGGACAGGCTCTTCGGTACTAAAATTTCCCTCCTCATCACCGCTCAGCGTGATTGATCGCGGGATTTGCCTCGCGATCCGCCTTGCGGCTTGAACGCACTCAACCAACCATGCGCCAGCCTTTCCTTCCTGCGTCCCCCCCCATCACTCAAACGTCCAATGGTGGTACAGGAATATCAACCTGTTGTCCATCGCCTACGCCTTTCGGCCTCGGCTTAGGTCCCGACTAACCCTGAGCGGACGAACCTTCCTCAGGAACCCTTAGGCTTTCGACGGAGGGCCAGCAAACCTTACGGTTTGCCTTCAATGCCCTTGGAACGCTCCCCTACCATGACCAAAAGGTCATCCACGGCTTCGGTGATGTGTTTAGCCCCGTTACATTTTCGGCGCAGCGCCACTCGACCAGTGAGCTATTACGCACTCTTTAAATGGTGGCTGCTTCTGAGCCAACATCCTGGTTGTCTAAGCAACGCCACATCCTTTCCCACTTAACACATACTTAGGGACCTTAGACGGTGGTCTGGGCTGTTTCCCTTTCGACGACGGATCTTATCACTCGCCGTCTGACTCCCGAGCTTAAGTGATTGGCATTCGGAGTTTGACTGAACGCGGTAATCCTGTGGGGACCCCTTATTCAATCAGTGCTCTACCTCCAACACTCTCCCGCTCGAGGCTAGCCCTAAAGCTATTTCGGGGAGAACCAGCTATCTCCGTGTTCGATTGGCATTCACCCCTACCCACACCTCATCCCCGCACTTTTCAACGTGCGTGGGTTCGGGCCTCCATTCAGTGTTACCTGAACTTCACCCTGGACATGGGTAGATCACACGGTTTCGGGTCGACGACGTTAAACTCAGACGCCCTATTCAGACTCGCTTTCGCTGCGGCTCCGCCTCTTCAGCTTAACCTTGCTTAACATCGTCACTCGCCGGTCCATTCTACAAAAGGTACGCTGTCACCCCCGAAGGGGCTTCAACTACTTGTAAGCACACGGTTTCAGGATCTCTTTCACTCCCCTTCCGGGGTGCTTTTCACCTTTCCCTCACGGTACTGGTTCACTATCGGTCACTAGGGAGTATTTAGCCTTGGGAGATGGTCCTCCCGGATTCCGACGGGGTTTCTCGTGTCCCGCCGTACTCAGGATCCACTCGGGAGAGGACGACATGTCGGCTACAGGGCGATTGCCTTCTTTGGCCGGCCTTTCCAGACCGTTCGCCTATGCCGTCTTTCTGACTCCACAATGAGTGTCCTACAACCCCAAAGGGCAAGCCCTTTGGTTTGGGCTGATTCCCTTTCGCTCGCCACTACTCAGGAAATCGCATTTGCTTTCTCTTCCTCCGGGTACTAAGATGTTTCAGTTCCCCGGGTCTGCCTTGCCTTCCCTATGGATTCAGAAAGGCATTCTGCCCGTTCAGGGCAGTGGGTTTCCCCATTCGGAAATCTCCGGATCAAAGCTCACTTACAGCTCCCCGGAGCATATCGGTGTTCGTTCCGTCCTTCATCGGCTCCTAGTGCCAAGGCATCCACCGTGCGCTCTTTAAAACTTAACCATCGGTGTGTCGATCGGCATTTGCCGCTCGCCACTCCTATTTAGGAAATTAGTCTTGGCATTTCTTTTCTTTCGTTATCCAGTTTTCAAGGATCAGTGAAGGAATGTGTCCTTCAAAACCAAACAAAAGTCCAAACGTTTCGCTATGCATCGTATCCTTAGAAAGGAGGTGATCCAGCCGCACCTTCCGATACGGCTACCTTGTTACGACTTCACCCCAATCATTTGTCCCACCTTCGGCGGCTGATTCCAAAAAGGTTATCGCACCGACTTCGGGTGTTACAAACTCTCGTGGTGTGACGGGCGGTGTGTACAAGGCCCGGGAACGGATTCACCGCGGCATGCTGATCCGCGATTACTAGCAATTCCGGCTTCATGCAGGCGGGTTGCAGCCTGCAATCCGAACTGGGAATGGCTTTATGGGATTGGCTTGACCTCGCGGTCTCGCTGCCCTTTGTACCATCCATTGTAGCACGTGTGTAGCCCAGGTCATAAGGGGCATGATGATTTGACGTCATCCCCCACCTTCCTCCGGTTTGTCACCGGCAGTCACCTTAGAGTGCCCAACTGAATGCTGGCAACTAAGAGGGTTGCGCTCGTTGCGGGACTTAACCCAACATCTCACGACACGAGCTGACGACAACCATGCACCACCTGTCACTCTGTCCCCCGAAGGGGAACGCCCTATCTCTAGGGTTGTCAGAGGATGTCAAGACCTGGTAAGGTTCTTCGCGTTGCTTCGAATTAAACCACATGCTCCACTGCTTGTGCGGGCCCCCGTCAATTCCTTTGAGTTTCAACCTTGCGGTCGTACTCCCCAGGCGGAGTGCTTAATGTGTTAACTTCAGCACTAAGGGTTGGACCCCCCTAACACCTAGCACTCATCGTTTACGGCGTGGACTACCAGGGTATCTAATCCTGTTTGCTCCCCACGCTTTCGCGCCTCAGCGTCAGTAACAGACCAGAGAGCCGCCTTCGCCACTGGTATTCCTCCACATCTCTACGCATTTCACCGCTACACGTGGAATTCCACTCTCCTCTTCTGTACTCAAGCTCCCCAGTTTCCAATGACCCTCCACGGTTGAGCGTGGGCTTTCACATCAGACTTAAGAAGCCGCCTGCGCGCGCTTTACGCCCAATAATTCCGGACAACGCTTGCCACCTACGTATTACCGCGGCTGCTGGCACGTAGTTAGCCATGGCTTTCTGGTTGGATACCGTCACAGCACCAGCATTTCCTCTGGCACCTGTTCTTCTCCAACAACAGAGCTTTACGATCCGAAAACCTTCTTCGCTCACGCGGCGTTGCTCCGTCAGACTTTCGTCCATTGCGGAAGATTCCCTACTGCTGCCTCCCGTAGGAGTTTGGGCCGTGTCTCAGTCCCAATGTGGCCGATCACCCTCTCAGGTCGGCTATGCATCGATGCCTTGGTAGGCCACTATCCCACCAACTAGCTAATGCACCGCGGGCCCATCTGTAAGCGATGGCAGAACCATCTTTCACTGTCGCACCATGCGGTGCGAAAGATTACCCGGTATTAGCTCCGGTTTCCCGGAGTTATCCCCGTCTTACAGGCAGGTTGCCCACGTGTTACTCACCCGTCCGCCGCTCGTTCCGCGAGGCGTCACCCCGAAGGGATCAGCCTCGCTTCCCGCGCTCGACTTGCATGTATTAGGCACGCCGCCAGCGTTCGTCCTGAGCCAGGATCAAACTCTCCGATAAATGGTTTGAGAGATAATCTCTCATTTCTTAAAACAATCATCGTACATTTATGATCCATAGCTTTATTATCAAAGGTTGCCCTTCAATCACGCTTGGCTTTTGTTCAGTTTTCAAGGAACATTCATTCTATCAAAATATCACTTTTCAGAAGCGACTTAATTATTATATCAAATCCAAAATCATTTGTCAAGAATATTTTTTTTGCTTCTTTAAGCGGTATAACCATTTTACGACAACAATCGTGAAATGTCAACAGAAAAACTGTTTCTCAAAGAAGCGACTTTGCCAGTATATCAACAGCAGCGAAAATTGTCAACAGTTTTTTTCGATACTTTCTAACAAAGTATCGTCGGCAAATCATGCCGGACTTCAAACCGATGACAACCGCTTGTTGGCATTCATCGCCCCCTTAGCAAGCTTGAAGGGGGCGTCTTCTGCCGAAAAGAAGATAAAACTGTTACCAATATCGCATATAGATTATATCTTTAAAAGTGAATACCTTTTGTGTTAATCCCAGCCTTTGAACCGGAGTCCCTGCCTCAGATTTAAATCCTGTTGTTTTAAAAGGGATGAAAAGATGTAACAACTTTCAAGATGACAAGAAACCCTGTGTGTAACCTTTGTAGATATAACTTTTTCCATCTCCTCTTGCCGTTACTAAATAAGATGTCATCCCATTCCTCATTCAATATTTATAATAGGTAAAAGTAAGTAAGCCGTATTTTTATTCATTCAGAGCTTTTTCGCGTGTCTCAATCAGCAAACGTGCCGAATCCTGAAACTTTTTCAACTCTTCCTCGCTTAAGTTAATTTCAATAACTTTTCTCAAACCGCCTTTATTTACAATCGCCGGAACGCCTATATAAACATCTTTCGTGCCGTATTGGCCTTCAAGCAGCGCGGAAACAGTCAAAACCGAATTTTCATCTTCAAAAATAGCTTTTGTCAACCGCAATAGTCCCATCCCAATACCGTAATAAGTGGCCCCTTTACGTTTAATGATTTCATAAGCGGCGTTTGCCACATTATTATAGATTTTTTTTCATATCAGGGTGTTCGCCGACATCATTCGTTCCCAGCCATTTTTGAATCGGCACACTGGCAATCTCCGCACGGCTCCAGGCAACAAACTCAGAATCGCCGTGCTCGCCCATGACATACGCGTGAATATTTCTGGAATCAACTTGAAAATAGTCGCCAAGCATGTAGCGGAGGCGGGCGGTATCCAGAGTCGTGCCCGATCCGATGACTCTTTCCTTTGGAAGGCCGGAAAGTTTCCAAGTCACATAACTCAGCACATCAACGGGATTTGTGGCAACGAGAATAATGCCGCCAAAACCGCTTTTCATAATGCTGGGAAACAATCTGCTGAAATATTTTTATGTTTTTCTCAATCAAATCAAGACGCGTTTCGCCGGGTTTTTGCGGGAGACCCGCTGTAATGACCACTAAATCGGCATCTTTACAAGCACCATAATCCCCTAATGTTATCTTCATGGGTGATCCGAACGGAAGACCGTGATTCAAATCCATCACTTCGCCTTCCGCTTTTTGTTTGTTGACATCAATAATGACCAGTTCATTTACAACGCCATTGTTCAATAATGCATAGGCGTAGCTAGCTCCAACAGAACCGCTGCCAATCAATGCGACTTTTCTGGATTTAATCAATTTCGTCAAAATGATCAACTTCCTTTCAATATCAATTGAAGATTGACAATAGCCTTGCGACACGGCAAAATCATTAAACTTTTGCTGACATGCAAATTGTTCCGGGCAGAGGCTTTGTTTTTGCATGTCTCGAATGAGTACAGATCCGGTTCCCGTTGTTCGCCGGGCTTAGACCTTTACTGTTAATAAAGGGGGATGACTTCAGCAGCCTGCCCGGAATTGACCAAGTCCGCTAAAAAATTTTTTCCGGATTTAACAGATTTAACGGATCAAGTGCGTTTTTGATCGTCTTCATCACATCGATCGCCTCTCCATGTTCCATACGCGCGTACTCTTTTTTGCCCAGGCCGACACCATGTTCGCCGGTACATGTGCCGCCTCTTTCCAGGGCAAAAGCAACGATTTTGCGGTTCAAGTCTTTGTAGGCCTTTATCTCCTGCTCGTCATTGGGATTGACACCGAATGCGACGTGAAAATTTCCATCGCCTACGTGCCCGAATATCGCAGCCAGTTTAAATGGAGATTGTTCGACAAGCCGGCGTGATTCCGATAAACAAGCGGTCAGTTCGGAAATCGGCACACAGACATCTGTAGATGCCTTGCGCCTGCCCGGCATTAATTGGACGACGGCAAGCCCAGCCTCATGGCGGGCATGCCACAGTTGATTTCTTTCTTTTTCATCGGCGCGGCAAATTCGAAAGACTGACAACCGGCCATTTCCAGCATCTCTCTGGTAAAACGAATGTCCTCATCGACCGTCGTCTCGTTTCCGGAAAATTCCATGAAAAGCGAAGGCGCTTCAGTATAGTGGGTGCTGCTGTTAAGATTGACCGCGACAACTGTCTGTTTATCGACAAGTTCAATCCGGGCAGGATGAATGCCTGCTTTTAAAATGTATAGTGCCGCCTCTCCCGCTGCTTCGATTGATGGAAACACCGCTTTGCCCGCTTTAATTGTTTCCGGAATACCGGTCAGCTTCAAAGTCAGTTCCGTTATCGCGCCAAGCGTTCCCTCTGAGCCCACAAATAAATCTTTAAGGTCGTAGCCTGCCGATGTTTTAAAAGTCATGCTGCCGGTATGGATCAATCGCCCATCGGCAAGCACGGCTTTCAAGCCGAGCACGTTTTGGCGCATCGCTCCGTATTTGACCGTGCTTGTTCCGCTCGCATTGGTGGCGGCCATCCCGCGCCGAGCGAAGCGTCCGCTCCCGGATCAACCGGAAAAAACAATCCATGCCTTTTTAACGCGCGGTTCAGCTGCTCGCGCGTTACTCCCGGTTCAACCCGGGCAATAAAATCATCCGGACGGATCTCAAGTATTTGGTTCATTTCCGAAAAATCGAGACTGATGCCATGATGAACAGGAATCGTATGCCCTTCAAGACTGCTCCCAACGCCATAAGGGGTGACTGCAATGCCGTTGTTGGAGGCATAGGCCATGATCTTTCTCACCTCGCCAGCCGATACCGGAAAAATAACGACATCGGGCGAAACGGGCTGGTGATAAGTTAAATCACGGCTGTGATTAAATAAAACCGTTTCGTTTATTGTTGCCCTCTGCGGGTCATCTAACAAATTTTGCAAATCTTGGAGTATCGCCATTCCCCTCGCTCCTTTCAAATAGACCTTTTGAATTTTACTTAAGTAGTACGAAGTTTCCTTGTCCTTTACTATAACAGGTTGGGATTGCCCCACCTATATTCTAGCGCTTCGAAAGCTTATCCTTAAATATTAAAATTCGACAACTTTTATAACTATGGATGGCGCGAAATTTTCTTGTTTTATCTTCCTCAATAGCGGCGGACTTTGAAATCGAGACTTTACCTCAAAGTCAGACCCCGTCCGCCGTCACATCCACAATAAATTTAAAAAAAAAACGATTTTTAGGTTTATTTGTCGTTTAAAGCGGGTATAAGCAATTAAAGGGTTTTTGTGTTATTCTTCGTTTTTTCTCCTACTTTTTTTATCGGTGTACTTCCCACTTTTTTTCAATATGAATCGGCAGCGGTTTTTATTGAAGGTATTCAAAACCGTGCGTTTTTATATCCGCATAAAAGAGGCAAGTTACAGAAGAGCGGGTCTCTCAACTTTGGGAATCGGGACCGGCAAGGAACATGGACGGAAGCCTTGCCTTTTTAGTTTGACACGGTAGACCGTTCTAACCATCGGGAAGCGGCACGGCCCGCCGCCGGAGCCTTAAGACAAGCCATGGATTCGTCCGGCAGAACCTCGAATCTGGTACGCGGACATTGGCAAGCTCATATTTTGGAATACTTTCGGGCACCCTACACCAATGCGAGAACAGAAGTACAAACCACAAAATTAAAATTCGGAAACGCGCGGCCTACAGTTATCGAAATCTTGAACATTTTAGGATCAGAGTCCAATTGGATTATGCGGGCTCCGTCCCTTCCTTGCTTCAGGATAGACTAGCAGATAGGCAGAGACCGCTTCCGTCCCCCTTGCCATAAAAGAATTTATAAGCTGCCGATGCACCCATTTATCAAAGGCTGACAGAATCGGTCGTCTCTCACAAAACAATTACAGCAGCAAAGGAGGATAATATTGGAAAAAATAAGCATCAATAATCTTACAAAAATATTTGGATCCCACCCGGGCAGAGCGCTCGGTATGTTGGAACGCGGCATGACCAAAAAAGAGATTTTCAAAAAAACCGGCATGATGACAGTCGGTGTCAACCGGGCCTCTTTTTCCGTCCAAAGCGGTGAAGTGTTCGTGATCATGGGATTGTCCGGAAGCGGAAAATCCACGCTCATCCGCCTGATAAACCGCCTGATTGAACCTACGGCCGGCTCCGTGATGGTTGACGGCGAAAATGTCACCAAAATGAATCCCGGGCAGCTCCGTGAGTTGCGGCGCAAGACAATCAGTATGGTTTTTCAAGGGTTCGGCTTGTTTCCTCACCGCACCGTTCTGGAAAATGTCGAATACGGACTGGAGGTGCAGGGCATTTCTAAAGAAAAACGGAGAAAGAAAGCGCTCGAAACACTCGACCTGGTTGGGCTAAAACAGAATGCGAATCAAATGCCGGGCGATCTGTCCGGGGGAATGAAACAGCGTGTCGGTCTGGCGCGGGCACTGGCGAATGATCCGGAAATCTTGTTAATGGATGAGGCCTTCAGTGCGCTTGATCCGCTGATCCGAAAAGACATGCAGGACGAAATGCTCGACCTCCAGTCAACGATGAAAAAAACGATTGTTTTCATTACGCACGACTTGGATGAAGCGCTGCGAATCGGCGATCGGATCGCCCTAATAAGGGATGGAACGATCCAGCAAGTCGGCACCCCTGAAGAAATTCTGACTCATCCGGCCAATCAATACGTTGAAAAATTTATCGAGAACGTCAATGTCAATCGAATTTTACCCGCAAGTTCGATTATGAAACGTGCGGAGAAAATGATTCTTGGCAAAGACGGACCGCGGGTTGCTTTGAAAATGATGAGGGATAAAGGAACATCAGGACTGATGGTGGTGGACCGCCGCAACAAATTTCTTGGCTTTATTACCGCCGATATCGCCAAAGAACTGATCACCCGGCACAAGGAGGGCCAGTCCGTCGCAGAAGAGATTCAAAATCGGCTGATCAAACCGCCCATTCAAGTAGAAATGGATACACCGGTCAGCGATATTCTCCCGAAAATGGCGGAAAAAGATTTTCAATATCCGAGCAGTGGTCGACAGTGAAGGCCGGTTAAAAGGCGTTATTGTCCGCGGGGCGATTTTTGCCGTTTTAGCCGGAAAAAACGGAGGTGCAGATAACGATGACAATGCCTAAGATTCCGCTCGATGTTTGGGTCAATGATCTCGTTGACTGGATGCAAAACCATTTGGGACCGCTGTTTCAGTTCATTACACATTTGATTCAGCCGACAGTGAACTTTTTTCAGCAAGCATTTCTCTTCCTGCCGCCGGCACTGACAGCTGTTATTATCGGGTTTATCGCGCTTTTCGCCACACGATTGTCGGTTTCACTGTTCACACTCTTCGGTTTGCTATTGATTCAAAATCTAGGGCTTTGGACGGAATCCGCAGAAACGCTGGCGCTTGTGCTGACTTCTGCCATCGTATCGATCATCATCGGCATCCCCTTGGGTATATTGGCCGCCAAAAATCGTCGTTCCCATCAGCTGATCACCTGGCTGCTTGATTTCATGCAAACGATTGCCTGCATTTGTTTACCTGATTCCCGCGGTCTTCTTTTTTGCATTGGGCTCGGTACCGGGTGTGATTGCCTCGGTTATCTTCGCCATGCCGCCAACAATCAGGCTGACAAATTTAGGCATCCGCCAAGTCCCTGAAGAAATGATCGAAGCCGCTAACGCTTTTGGTTCGACAGCTTGGCAAAAGTTAATCAAAGTCCAGCTGCCGACGGCAAAAGCGACAATTATGGCCGGCGTCAACCAGACGATCATGCTCTCATTATCAATGGTCGTCATCGCTTCGATGATCGGAGCCGGCGGTCTCGGTTCCATTGTGCTTCAGGCGATCACACAGTTGAAAGTCGGCACCGGATTTGAAGGCGGTCTCGGCATCGTGATCCTGGCTATCATACTGGACCGAATCACCCAGGGTTTCGGAGCCGGCAAATCACATCAGTAAAACAGCTCGCCAGGCAAGTTTTGCAGAAATTTGATTAAAGCAGGGAGATGCCTTATGAAACGCAAAAAAGATTATCTGATTTACACGATCATTGCCATTATCGTTCTCGCCTTTTCTTTTTCATCCGGAGCGAGATTCAACAAAACTGGATACTCAGGCAAAACGATTAAGATCGGCTACAATAATTATGTGGAAAATATTGCAGTTGCAAATTTGTGGGAACAACTGCTGGACAAAAAAGGTTATCACGTCCAGCTTGTCCGCTCTGAAAAAGCCCCGCTTTTTGCCGGGCTGGCGAACGGCAGCATCGATATTCACATGGATGTCTGGCTGCCGACAACCGACAAACCTTACTACGATAAATTTAAAAATAAACTCGAACGCCATCCCGCCTGGTACAACGGCACGTATCTCGGGCTAGTTGTCCCGCAATATATGAAAAATATATCATACCATTAACGATCTTAAAACACATAAAGACATGTTTTTACGGAACGGGACCCCATCGATCGTCGGCATTGACGCCGGGGCAAGCGAGATGAAACTGACGCAGCAGGCGATCAATCATACGGGATTGGCTATCATCTCATCCAAAGCTCCGAATCAGCGATGCTAAGTGAACTAGACAAAGCCTATAAACAAAAGAAACCCGTTGTCGTCACGCTTTGGAACCCTCACTGGGCATTCAATAGTTATAAATTAAAATATCTTAAAGATCCGAAAGCTGTGTATGGCCATAAGGAATCAATCTATTACTTGACACGCCAAGGATTCAGCAAACAAAACCCGCAAATCATCAAATGGATGAACCGTTTCCAAATGTCCGACAAGCAGCTCGGCGATCTTATTTTAAGTATCAAGAAATCCGGCACAACAAAAAGGAACAAAAGAATGGATCAAAGCCAATCCAAGACTCGTCCAAAAGTGGATGAAAAAGTTAATGCTAAAGTTTTTAGAGGCTGTCTTCAAAATCCAGAAGACAGCCTCTAATCATCATAAGATTTGGTAAAACGGCGAACCCATCTTGCAAATCGCAGAAAATGCCTTATAATGACAGACATTGACGTAAACATCCCCGATATAAGATTTTACGTAATTTTTATTATTCTGTATAATAGTTACAATGGATATTTCAGCCGCACAGCAGCGACTAGAGGATGACGATAACAAATTAATTTGATGTGTGCACTCGAAAGGAGTGTCCAGAGTATTGAAAAAAATCATCTTAACTATTATTCAAGTCGCCATTTTGTATGTATTTAACATTATTGGCGGCTTTATTGCCAAGTTGCTTCACCTTCCGATTTCCGGAAGCATCGTTGGCTTATTCATTGTTCTCGCTTTGCTGCACTTCAATGTTCTGCAGTTATCAAAAATAGAACTTGGAGCCAGTTTTCTGATGACTGAAATGCTGCTTTTCTTTGTGCCGTCCGTCGTTGCCATCATCCAATACAAAGATCAATTTTTTCAACACGGTTCCCAGTTCCTGATTGTCATTGTTTTAGGGACCATCACCGTGATGGCGGCCACAGGATTAGTGGCCGAACGGATTATGAATATAAGAAAAATACTAAAAACAAAAAAAAAAGGGGGCGTAATCATTGTTTGCTGCGATTGGCTGCGTCATCATGACTGTTGTCGTCTATTGCTTTGCCAAATGGCTGTATAAAAAAGTGAAATTTGTGCTGCTCTCACCTTTGATCGTCACACCGGTCATTTTGTCGATTTTGCTCCTTCTCTTCCATATCAGCTACACCGATTATGACAGCGGCGGCAGATGGCTGACCAATCTGCTTCAGCCCGCCGTTGTCGGCTTCGCCGTGCCGCTTTATAAATATCGCGCGGTGCTGAAAAAATATCGTAAAGTCATCGCCATCAGCATGACGACCGGGGTGCTGGTCGCTTTCGTCAGTACCGGCGTCTACAGCCATCTTGTTCACCTGCAGAATCATTACTTGCTGACTTTGCTGCCGCGCTCGATTACAACACCGATTGCGATGACCGTTTCGTCCGACATCGGCGGTATGCCGACGATGACCGCCATCTTCGTCATTATACCGGCATTTCCGGCATTATTGTCGGCCCGCTGATCATTCGCTATTTAAGGATTCAGGAGAAACTAGCAAAAGGGCTGTTAATGGGTATGGGCGCTCACGGAACAGGCACATCGAAAGCGCTGGAGTTCGGCCAGGAAGAAGCCGCCGCCGCCAGCCTGGCGATGGTCATTGCTGCTATTTTTTTCACACTGGCCGTCGCACCGGTTCTCACGCCGATCATGCTGTTATAGAAAAAAATTGTCATTCAGCGCTATAAAAGTTTTCGTATGCCCGTTTGTTTTTGCTAGCCATTATCCAAAATTTTGGATAATGGCTTTTTAGCTGCAGTGAAAAACCTCGCATCATATGCAAAACTTGTCCTAAAAAAGAATAGATATCATATGCTATAATAGACTAGTATTTTTTAGGGAGGGATTGCCGTGGTTGATCTGTTATGCAACGTCATCAATGACCCGAATTTCTATCTAACGGTACTGATCATGATCAGCTTTTCCTTCAAATGACACAGCCTTTTCTTTATGATTACTATAGTTCCGACTCGCTCCAGCATGCGAAAAGCATTGACTCCAATTATCTGACCGTAAAGAACGGCCGGGAGACGACGCCAAAGATCATCTTTTCCTTCCTGATGTTTTGCAGCAGGGCTTTCGCTATTCTGCGAAAACATGGTTAGCCTTTTACAACAGGGTATCCGCCAGCATAAGGAGGAAAAGAATTGAAACGTTTTTACTTGGCTTTACTCGGTTTTGCAGCACTGTTATTATTAGCCGGCTGCCAAAGCCGGAGCGGCTTTGAACAATATTTTGTTGATCCGTTTGCCTCACTGATTCATTTCACGGCATTTTTATTTTCCGGCAGTTATGGTATCGCGATTATTGTACTGACACTTGTCATTCGGCTTGTTTTGGCTCCGCTCATGATGAAACAATACATGAATCAGCATCACATGAGAAAAAAAATGGAGCTCATTAAGCCGGAAATGCAGAATACAGAAGAAATTGAAAGAAACAAAAGATCCTGATGAACAGCGAAAACTGCAAATAGATATGATGGCGCTTTACAAAAAACATCAAATCAATCCACTCTCGATCGGCTGCTTGCCGATTATTATTCAAATGCCGATTCTGATGGGTTTCTTTTATGCCATACGCGGGTCAAAAGCGATCGCTTCCCATACATTCCTGTGGTTCAGTCTCGGACATCCCGATGTTATTCTGACGATCATCGCCGGCATTGCTTATTATTTGCAGTTCAAATTTAGCCAGGCCATGCTTCCGGACGATCAGCAGCAATCCATGCGCTGGATGGGGCTGATTTCCCCCATTATGATCGTTTTCTTCTCGCTCCGCTCACCTGCAGCACTGCCGCTTTATTGGTCGGTCGGCGGACTTTTTCTCGTCGTCCAAACCTATGTCGCCCGCTTGATGATTGAGAGGAAAGAACAGGAACAGCTTGCAAGTGAACAGCAATAGATATAGATATTGAAAAACCGGCATCGTAAACGCCGGCGTTTTTCAGTTCTATATTACTTATTTTTTTTCCGATACCCTGAGCTTTGATCACTTTGTCCAGCGCCGTCACAGCTTTTTCGGCATCTTCACCGTCAGCAATCACTTTAAATTCAGATCCTTGCGTCACGCCCAGTGCCATCACACCCATAATGGATTTAAGATTCGCTTTTCTGCCATTAAATTCGATTTCTATATTTGACTGATATTTACTTGCCTCACTAACCAGCATCGTTGCCGGGCGGGCATGAATGCCTGTTTCATCAATCACAACATATTCTTTTTCCATATTCATTCTCTCCAATCTCTGTATAAATTACAAATCTAGACTCAGATCTGCTGGCCGCTGATCAGCCGTACCTTTTCGAGCGCTTGTCCACTCTGCAGAATCTTGAATGTCACTGAAATGTTAACAAATGCCCTCTGCAAAATGAACGGGATCTCAATTTATTTCACGCACGCACGAACAACACCGATACCTCTGAAAACGTCATTCCTATTTTAACATTCCCGGTCGCCATTGTCATGAAAGAAAGTGCATTGAACATGGATATGGAGCAAAATCCCGGCGAAATGTACAGTCAAGCAAACAACCTGCAGCCATCCGTCAATAAATGCTGAAAATTCTTCAAAGAGAGAAGAAGGTTCTGAATGATTGACAAGAACGATACAAATATTTAGTGCAGGAAATGATAAGCCGCTGTCGAAAAAATTAATAAAGATCGATGGGAGATGATGGGAGTGAAAACGGAGAGCCTTGTTAAATTAGAGGATGATATTTTATATACTTTATACTTAAGGGACTACAAACATGGGAAGAAAATATTATTAAATCAGTTTGATCTCAAAGGTGATGAGAACGAGAACGGATTCAATCAGGCAGCTGAAGCAGCCGCTTGCATTAATGAGATGTATCAGAAAAATTGGCTGCGCTTTGACGGCAGGCCGTATCTGGAACAGCGCAAAAAAATCCATCATCCTTTTGAAAACAAAGTTGTTCTTATTTGTTTTGACAATATTCATCTGAACCCGCTTGGTGTTGCCCGCTTAAAACTAATCGGTAAAATATAAATCGGCCACAAAAATATGCCTTATCATCAATTGGATTGTCGTCCGTCCGTTTCTTTCATTGCTTCCATCATGCAGATAAGAAATAATTGTCACAAAGTCTGTTCTTCTTTCCAATATAATAGAAAAATATCCTCAACGATAGTTTTTCAAGTTGAAGCTATCAGAACGGCCGTGTCTTTCCATCGTTCATCCGATAAACGCCAATGTCCGTGCAGGCCCTATATCTGGGGTCAAAATAACCGCAAAGTTTGTTCTGTATTTGTCAACTGAAAAATCCCCCATGTAGTCATTTAAAATTCCCCCACCTCATCTATCTACTCTTTCAATGGGGGAATGGGTCAGTAAATCTAATCTTCCTGCTTTTTTCAAACTATTTTGACTTTGATTCTTGGCCATGAAACGCGAATATTTAGGGCATAAAATAACTAAAACCTTCAGGCACCCTACACCCATGCAAGTACATAAGGCGTGAACCCAAAATCAAGACTCGCAAACGCATGAGACTTACGGTGTATCGAAATTTTGAACATTTTAGGATCAGTGCCCAGTTGGATTATGCGGGCTCCGTCCCTTCCTCACCTCAGGATAGACTAGCAGATAGCGCTTAAGCGTCAAGCCAAAACCGCTTGACCCTTGCGCGCTATCCGCTGCCAAGTGGCTAGGGTTTGCGAACGCCGTGTCGCCGTTTTTCCGCGTTTTCTCGAAGATGGTCTAGAATCCTCTGTTCAATCTCTTTAGTCATCACACGCTTTTTCCGGTTATTCACCCGGTATTTTGGAACCTCAACCAATTCCCGGATCAATTCTCCTCGATCAAGGCTGCCATCCGTCTTTTTCAGTTCGCTTAATTTCTGCTCATAAGCGCGAATATATTTCCGAATGGTCTTCCGATCAACACCGGTTCTCTCGCAATCTCTCTTTGGGATCGCCCCTCTCTTAAATACATTAATAAAATCTCTTGTTTCTGCTTCAATAGGATCATCATCCCCATCTCCCCACAGTAAGACATCCTTTTGCCTGTGGGTCTATTATAATTAAGTGGGGGACTTTTCAGTGACTCTGATGGGGTACTTTTAGATTACTATATACAGGTATCTCTACCCGTCTGACAGGTTGGGACTTATAGTTCCCGTTTCGAACGGATACAAGGAGTGCCTCCCGGTGTTCTCTAAGATATCCCAGAAGTTCATCTGTTGTCATCTTATCGATCCCACCTGCTCCTTTGTTTCTCATCACCTTCACATACGCTCGGTTCAGATTATCTTTGGATAGAAAGCGCTCAAGCATCCGTTCGTTCTGTCTGTCGCTGTTGGTGGTGTTGTTTTTTTCAGTTACCCTCTTTGAATGGTGCCCTCTGCCATACCCTTCCTGTTCCGCAGTATCTCTTTGGCAGCAGGTGTCTTTGTTTTCTGCACGTTTGTATTCCTTTGGTAACGTTCATTGACTCCCACCTCCTTTAGTTCAGCCCTTCCTTTGATGTCTAGAGCATCGCCGTACTATGGCTTCGGCTGACTTCTTACGATAAATCTTATTTCAACCAAGCTTCATACTCTGTTTCCGCTTGTCCGTAAGACCTCCCGCAGTAAGACGATTCACTTTCATTCCATGTACCCGCACCATTTACGTCCCTATATCCGGATAGCTTTTGGGTTTTGACTTGTTAAGCAGCCTCGCCCTATGAGTTCCGCCTGATGATGTTCGTGTTCCTCGGGTCGGAATTTTGCCTCCAGCTTCCTTCAGATTCCACTTCGCAGTGGACACCCTTGCTCTTGGCTAATGGTTGGTCGCTATCTACCCCCATAACGGACTTTCACCGTCTAGTGAGTCGCCATGCACGGCGCACTTAAAAAGTGGCTCATAAAATATGAGCCTCTTATCATACAATTTTACGGATTTGTGTTTTCGCTAATGTTCACATAATTCAATAAATATATAAGTGCCATTTTAATAAGAAATTATACCTTTGATACTGCTTATATTTACTACTGCTCTTTAATTTTTTCTGTACTTTATTAGGAACCTTAGACAAGTCTTTTCCATCATGTTTGCTTCCATCCATATTTTGGGCGCCTACTT
This sequence comes from Terrilactibacillus sp. S3-3, assembly GCA_030437565.1. GTDB lineage: Bacteria > Bacillota > Bacilli > Bacillales > Sporolactobacillaceae > S3-3. The sequence goes on along the minus strand of CP129291.1, from coordinate 1,532,641 downwards.
GTTTACCATTTTTGTAGACATGAACATGGTATTGACCTTTGCTAGTGTGCGGAGGATCGAATCTGGCTTTCCAACCACTTCCTCAATCCAACCAATTACTGGATGCACTTGCATTACTTGGTACAGTGACGGTAAAAATTACTAACAAAGCCACCAATAATAATAAAAAAAACGAGAATAACTTTTCTTCATAAAGGAAATTCCCAGTTGAGCCAGTATAATTGTGTAAAAAGGGTTATCTGAATATGAGAAAATGTTAGACCGGGTTTCTGTTTTTCTGGAGGGGGCTGGCCAGCCCCCTCCAGAAAAACAGCAGGATTTTATTTACTCGTCTCTTTCATTTTTTTCATAGAAAATGAGCCAGAGCCCGTCATCTTAGTTAGAATAGAGTTAACCAAACCAATTCTAAAGGAGAGATTTCAGGATGACTCAATTACAGATTACTCTAGATGAGCAACTTTTTGCATCAATTATTTCTTGGTAATTCTAAAGAATCGGGCATGAATATCCTTTTGGAGACGATTTTAAATCAAGTTTTAAAAGCACAGGCCGGCGAGCAGGTGAGCGCCGAAAAGTACGAACGCAGTGAGGCACGGACGGACTACCGTAACGGCTCGTATCCCCGTCAACTCAAGACGCGCGTGGGTACTCTTTCACTCAATGTTCCCCGCCTGCGTAATGGCCATTTTTCTACTGATCTCTTTAAGCGTTACCAGCGCAGTGAGCAGGCGCTGGTTCTATCCCTAATGGAGATGGTTATTAACGGCGTCTCCACACGTCGCGTAAGTCAAATTACTGAAGAGCTTTGTGGCACAGACTTTTCGAAAACGACTGTATCGGATCTTTGCGGGCAGCTGGATCCAGTGGTTAAAGGCTGGAATAACCGTCCTTTGAGGGGCAACTATCCGTTCCTATTCGTTGATGCGGTTTATACGAAGGTACGAGAAAACGGGCGTGTCCGCTCCTGTGGCGTGCTGATCAGCTACGGTATCAACGACAAAGGATACCGAACGATTCTAGGTCTGAAAATCGATGACAGCGAAAGCACCGACGCCTGGAAAAATTATTTTGACTGGCTGAAATCACGCGGTCTAAAAGGCGTTGACATGGTGATCAGCGATGACCACGGCGGTCTCGTGAGTGCGGTTCAAAAAGCGTTTCAAGGGGCTACTTGGCAGCGGTGTCAGGCTCACTTCCTGCGCAATGTCCATGATCGGTTGCCAAAAGCTCTCAAAAGCGAAGGAACCGAACAAGTGAAGGCGATTCTCTATGCGCCGAATCTGGAAGTCGCTCGAACCTTGCTTAATGCTTTTCTAAAGGATTTTCAGGACAAAGCACCAAAAGTGACGGAGCTTGTGGAGGATGCCTTTGATGACGTGACGGCGGTGCTTCCTCTACCAGAACCCTATCGACGTCGCCTCCGGACAACTAACGGGATGGAACGGCTCAATGAGGAATTTCGCCGTCGGGAACGGGTTATCCGTATTTTCCCTAACCGCCAATCTGTGATTCGTCTGATGGGCTCTGTTCTTATGGAGAAGGACGAAAAAAATGGATAGAAGGACGCCACTATCTGAAAATGGAAGACTATTTTGAATGGAGGGCCAAACAGCCAAAATCACCTGATCGTTCGAGTAACGTAACAACTCTTTATCCAGGATAATCACTCTATCTTAGCTAAGGTGAATTTACACATAAAAAAAGACTTGACCAAATTCCCTCCTAATCTTGAAGTAAATTGTTAAAGTGACTGGCTTTTTTAGTTAATCGCAAATCAAAGTTTTCATTAATAAAGTTGATAATATTTTCCATATCATCAGGAAAAAATCAAAATCAATTTACAATTAGCTTTCTTTTCATGCACAAAATAATCGCAATCCGGCTTATATTGCAACAATCCATCAATAAAGTGATAAATTTGATCGTTTACAGCGTCATCAATATCCGCTACATCAATTTTTGTTACAGATATGTGGTTTTTAGCTGGTTCGAAGAAATTTTTATCAATATTTCCAAAATCAGAATATTGACTCTCTCTATGTAGATCATTTAAAAGTACGTAGCATAAGTCATCCTCTTCATTAGAAATTTTGTAAAATTCCACATCTCTTGATAAGTACAACCGATAAAAATCTACCATAAAAACTCCTCCGTATAATTGTAATAAATTCATTGTATGTTAGAGTTTTGAAAACGTCTAGTATTTGCAAAGTTTTTAATTCTTAATATCTAATTTATTACAATATAGTGAAATATAATATGACAAATTTGACGTATTCCTTGATCTATACTAACAATGCATTTAATTCTTCATGAAATAATTGATTATATTTTATCATCAGAATGCCATAATAATAATACGAGATAGGCTTTTTGACGGCCTTATAGAGCAATTTCCCTATCAATGCTTGTTAAAGGCCAAAATCGTGTCTAAGCGCGTGTCGTTATCCAAATTATTTTGGTTGAACACGATATTAACCATTTTAAGAATTGAGAATTTCGTTTAATTCATCATGGAATATTCGTTCAAATGTTCCTTTCACAGTTGCCGTGAAATAGGCAACCATATTTTTAATAGGCTTAATCTTCATTTGCCCAACCACTTTGCCGTAGCGAATGGATTGCCCCTTCTGCAACGTGTTCAGCATCAATGTTAATTTTCCATGCTTGGGGCTTAACGATTTTTCACAGTTCGTCTATCTTTTTGACATCCCCACCAAAATAACAAGCATATTGATGGGCAAAATTTTGATCGATGTAATCGGGAACAAGTTCAATATCTTCGTAACGATCTTTTAAGAAATTATTTGATAGATTTTTCAGTTATGGAATAGGTAGAAACATGATTATCGCTGTCGAACCTTGTCACATCAACATTCCCAGTGTTTTCTACTTGGCTATTACTCTTGTCATTATCATTGTCATCAATCCCCACAAAAGAACGCTAGTAGTCAAAATACGCATGGTTAGTAAAAAAAATACACGGGTTTGCCGCACATATTAAAATGCCCAAGCCGACGATAGGCAATATAAATGATACCCGCCTTTTGCAGTTCACTCATGATACGTCTGATTGTGCGCTCTGAAACGCCAAAATTAGTGAGATAGCCCTGTGAAGCGTAGCAAAACCCACGTTCTACTGAAGTAAAGCAAATAAAGTCAATGGCAGCCCTTGTCGCTTCTTTTAACCGATACCATTTATCGGTATAAAAAAAATTGATAATAGAATCCTTTAATTCGTTTTTGACGGCTTGCTTGTCCTTTTTAGCTGTTATGTATGGCTTATAGGATAGCATTTGTCTAAACTGGCTATGCTCTATAATCGTTCGGTTTTCATGTGTACGCCCTCTCATTCTCATAATTTTGGACGTAACTAAATAAGCGTTCATCCTTGCATTTTTTAGACACGGATGATACACTGTGATTATCTGATGATAATCGTTATTTAGTTACGCGAGGGTTTGGTTGTTGTTGTAGCAACCAGCCCTCAATTTTTTACTCATTTTTTATCAGTGAAAACAACATCAATGTCGTTTTTCCAGTTATTCCAGTAAACAAGACATTCATCATTCGATTGGTTAATCACACGTATTCCATGAGGTAGCCCCCCATAAGGTTCAGTATGGAAATAAGGTGGCTTAAAGGTTTTGTTCACGTAATCCTTTACGGCTTGTTCGAATTGATTCATTACTTTTCACCCCTAAACATGATTTGATTTCCAGTCAGCAATAAAATGAACTCAAAACCCTGTTTGCGTTGCTCTAGGACTAAACGTTTAGCGATATCGTCATAGGTGTCATTAAGTGCTTCTAGTTCCTCTATGAATTGCTTATACGCTTGTGAAAGGTTTTCTTTGCTGTGTTTAGTAAGAATTGATCCGTTATCAGTTTGTAAACTTTGAATAACTACCAATTTAATCCCATCCTCATATTTTCAAAGTTTAAATATTTAAATGACCTAATGGGCTATGTTGCTGGTATTTTCTTCCGATTTATCTGTCATTAAAGTCTAAATATGCTTTTTGCGTTACTTCCACTGATGAATGCCCCAAAATTCTTGAGAGCGTAGCCCAATCTCCACCATTAAGAATGTAATATTTAGCAAAATTATTTCTTAATTGATGCGGTTTTATTGACCGCCCACTTTTCCCTTTGCATCATGTAGCGCTTTTTCATAATTTCTTACATCCAACTTTGTTCCCCGTTAGGTCGGAAACAGCCATTCACTGTCACAATAACGATCCCGATACTTCATCCATCTTTTTAAATCAGTAGACATCTTAAAACTGGAAGTAGACGTAACGCTGCTGTCTATTTTTTTTGGATTCTTCACTAAAATTGATTTTAATTTAAAATCAACATCTTCCGGTATTAACGAGCAACATTCACCGGCTCGCATTCCAGTATCTAAAATTAATTTTGTTTGAACCCATGTTCGATATCAAAAAAGGTTGTTAAATCAAAGGTTTGAAAGACTCGCTTCAAATCTGACTCTGAGAGTAATGGTTTTTGTTTTCGCTGAGGTTTTATGTTAGCAACATTTTCAGCAGGATTTCTGGGGATCAGCCGCTCGCCCGACATAAAATTTAAAAAAACCTTGATGTTTCTTAGATAATTTGCAATCGTTGTATCAGAAACGGGTTTTCCTAAATCTGTCCGGCGGTCGGGGTGATTAATGTTTGTGTTTGAAGAAGGAACAGTATATTTTCCACGTTCTTTCAAATACTTGATATACTCTCTAATGTGTTCAACTGTTATCTGTTTTGACTTGGAAATATGCTTAACATCTTCCAAATACAGAAAAAACAACTTCAACGTTTGCTCATAACTGGACAAAGTCTTTTTAGATAAATTTTTGGATTCACAATAAAGCATGAATTGATCCAAGTCATAGTCGAATCCAGTCATAAAAAAACACCTCCTATTGTGGTTTCCCAACAAATAGATGGTGTCAACAGTGATTATTATTCAAATTTGAATTAGTGGGTGTAAAAAGAAGTTTATTGGTAAGTTGCATCTGATTTCCAAAAACTTCAAAATGCCTTAAAACCTTGTCACATCAGCATCTTTTAATGTTCATCCCGCTTTGTTCTCGATCCTGAGTTTGTCGGCCACCATGGCGATAAATTCTGAATTTGTCGGCTTCGCTTTGGACATGGAGACTGTGTAACCGAATAAGGAGGAGATGGATTCTACGTTGCCGCGGCTCCATGCCACTTCGATTGCATGGCGAATCGCCCTTTCAACACGGCTGGATGTGGTTTTATATTTTTTTTTTGGCGATATCAGGGTAAAGGACTTTTGTGATCGCCCCTAATAATTCGATATCGTTATATACCATGGAAATAGCCTCGCGCAAATACATATATATATCCCTTAATGTGGGCAGGTACGCCTATTTCATGGATGATGTTGGTGATACTCGCATCGAGATTTTGTGCTTTGCGCGGAGAATTAACGACGAGTGCTCTTTGAATCGACGGCACGGCCGTTTTTTGGCCGGCAACTTGGCGGATATTATTAGCCAAGTTATCCATATCAAACGGCTTGAGAATAAAATAAGATGCACCTAAATCGACGGCCTTCTTTGTTACATCTTCCTGGCCAAATGCAGTGAGCATAATGACGTTCGGATCAGGCAATGACGCGTTCGTGCGAATTTGCTCCAATACACCGAGTCCATCTAAATGCGGCATAATAATATCCAAAACAAGAACATCCGGATTCACTTTCCTCAAGATTTCCAGACATTCCTGACCATTATGAGCGGTTCCCACCACTTCGATATCTTCTTGCGTTCTTAAGTACTCTTCAATCAATTTTATTTATATAAGTTCCTGATTATCATCCGTCAAGCAAACCTTAATTTTTTGCAAAACTGGCTCCTCCTCATCATTGGTATTCCTTTCTTTATGTTTTCGACAGTGAAAAATGTATCCCTCTTTTATTTTTTCGTGTATTTGCTAATATTTTCTCTAAATTTCTTTCATTTGCTCAAAAATTCGATTCTAATCGATAATATTCGACAGCATTTAGCTTCCCTTGTCGAAATCCATTTGCCTTTTTCCGCGACATAATAGGTGCCCAATTTCCATTGTACGCAAAGTTCCTCAAAAAAAAAATCCTCCACTTTAGATAAAAGCTCTAAAAAGTAGAGGAAAGGTCAAATAAATGAAAAGCCGGGCATCAGCTCACGGCTTTCCGATCATGTTTTTTCTGATAAATATTAATTCCTGCTTCCCGAAGCATCCATTCAATATGAACACCGTATCCCGAAGTCGGATCATTTACAAATACATGCGTGACGGCACCGATGAGCCTGCCGTTTTGGATAATCGGGCTGCCGCTCATTCCCTGGACAATTCCCCCTGTTTCCCGCAAAAGTGCCGGATCAGTAATCTTGATGACCAAACCCTTGGTAGCCGGAAATTTTTGCGGTAAAGAACTGAGAATCTTAATATCGAATGCCTGTACTTTACTGCCATTTAAAACCGTCAGAATCTTGGCCGGACCTTCTTTGACCTCGTTAGAAAGGGCAATCGGCAGGCCTTCTTTCATCATCCCGTTATTCAAGTCTTGACTCAGCCGTCCGAAAATACCAAATGGAGTATTTTTGTTTATTGTGCCGATACTTTGGGCATTATTTGGAAAAGAGGCAATTTTTTCGCCCGGGTTTCCATCTTTTCCTTTGTCAATTGAATTGACAGTTGACCGGACAATCTTTCCGCTGTTGACAACAATAGGCTGCCCCGTATCTATGTCAGAAATGACATGGCCGAGTGCGCCGTATCGTTCGGATTTCGGGTCGTAAAAGGTCAATGTTCCGATACCCGCTGCTGAATCGCGATATAAAGGCCCATGCGGTAGTGATTGTCGCTCACATCTTTAATAGGCACCAGCGTTTTTTGAATACTGATATTACGGCGGAGAATGGTCATTGAAAGCGGCTTAGCACTTCCCGTTTGATTCAGCACCCGCTTGACATCAGACATATTGCCGATTTTTATTTTATTAATTTTTTTGTAATAACATCACCAACTTGCACGCCGGCAAGTTCACCCGGTGATTTTTCACCGTTCTCGGCATGAATCAGGTGATAGCCTACAACAAGAACACCAAGCGTGTTCAGTTTTACACCGATGGACTCTCCTCCCGGTATTAACCGCAGATCAGGCAGAACGCGTACGTCAACTTTTCTCGCTGGCAAGGCTAAAGCAGGCAGCAGCATATTTGTTTTTTCCCATGTTTTCGCCTTTTAGATTCAGATGGCCCTGAACCATTTTTGAAGATGCCGCTTTTTTATTGTCAACAGAAATATGTGCGGTTCTGGGAAAACTTGTTCCGACCTTTGTGTTTCGCCTTGAAAGAGAGAATAATGTTTCGGTATGCTCAAATAGTCTTTAACAGGCTGAAGCAATCCAAGGCTTATTAAGAAGCCAAGAAGAACAAACCCGGTTATGCGCCTGATCAATTCCGACTTTTTCATGATTCACTCTCCTCGCTCCTAACCCGCACCCTTAACTTTAACGTGTGCATTTATTAAGGTTACCTGAGACGAAAAGAATTATAACTTAGCCCCGAGAAAATCGATGCCAACACTGGATCGCAATTCCAATCTGTATCCCATCGCCATTGACATTCAGCTCTTTGATTCTCCCGCTAATTTCAGCAATTCACGGGCATGTTGTTTCGTCAAATCCGTCATTTCTGCCCCGGAAATCATTCGCCCGATTTCACGGACTTTTTCCGTCTCATTCAATTTTTTTTTTACGCTTGTTTTTGTCCGGTTATCGGCCGTCACTCGTTTTGCTATGTAAAGATGATGATCAGCCATTGCCGCGACCTGCGGCGGCAGTGTGTGATGCAAAAAACCTGCGACGATTTGGACAGACTATATATTTTTTTTCGGCCATCGCTTGCGCAACCCTGCCGCTTACACCTGTATCCACTTCGTCAAAAACAATCGATGTGACGCCGATCATCGCTTTGAAATTAGACTTGATGGCGAGCATTACCCGCGAAAGTTCGCCTCCCGAAGCAATTTTGGCCAGCGGTTTTAACGGTTCGCCAGGATTGGTTGCAATGAAAAATTCGGCTTGATCAATGCCGTCCGGACGATAAGCTTTGAATGTTTCCAGAGGAGCTGTCTGAGCCATCTTAATGTCAAAAACGGACCGTTCCATATAAAGATCCTTTAATTCGCGGTTGATCGCTTTGGTCAATTTTCCCGCTGTTTTTTTGCGCATTGTTGAAAGCGCGAGTCCGGTTTCTCTAAGCGCATTCAACTCTTCTTCAAACGCTTTGCTGAGCTCGTCAAATCGCTGATCGCGATGGATGAGATCATCATCGCATTTTTGCAGATTTTCCGGTAATAATGAAGAATATCATGAATGGTTTGTCCATATTTTCGCTTAAGAACATGAATGTCATTCAGCCGCAATTCAATATCGTTCAGCCGCTCAGGCTGGTACTCCATCTGCTCAAGATATTCACGCAGAGAAGACGCTTGTTCCTCAAGAATGTAGGTGCAATTTGAAACGGATTCGGAAAATGTCTCCAACTGTTTGTCCAAAGCCTGGATCGATTCCAACTGACCGGCGGCTTCTCTTAAATAATCCAGCCCTTTTTGCTCCCCATTCAAAGCCTCATAACTTATTTTCAGCGCCTGAAAGACCTTTTCAAAATTCATTAGCTTCCGCTTTTCCTCAAGCAGCTGCTCTTCCTCATCTTCTTTTTTTAAATCGGCCGGCCGCGCCGATTTCATGGATTTGGTATTGCATTAGATCGAGCCGCTGAGCGAGCTGCTGTTCATTTTGATTGATTTTCCGGCACTTCTGAGCGATCACGGCCGTCTTTTCATATTGTTTGCAATAAGCATTTTTCAATTTCTTTAATTGTTCACCGCCGAACTGATCGAGCAGCGGCAGATGGCGCTCGGGATTAAGCAGCGCCTGATGCTCATGCTGGCCATGGATGTCGATCAGCTTCTGGCCAATTTCACGCAGGTTGGCCAATGTGACCAGTTTTCCGTTCACACGGCAAATACTTTTTCCCTGATTTGAAATTTCCCGTCTCAAAATGAGCATTTGTTCATTATTATCGATCCCTAAATCATTCAACAACGGCACAACCGCATGATCATTGTCAATTTCAAACAGTGCTTCAATTTCCGCTTTTTTCGCACCATGGCGCACATATTCGGACGAGCCCCGCCCCCCGATAAGCAAGCTGATCGCATCGATAATAATTGATTTTCCGGCGCCTGTCTCGCCGGTAAAAACCGTCAGCCCCGCTTCGAAAGAAATCGTCAATTTTTCGATGATGGCAAAATTCACCACTTGAAGTTCTAGCAGCATGCAGAAAGCCCCTTTCAAGATTTACGAGCGAACGTAGGTTCTATCTCTATTGTCGCTTGTTTTTTCGCATTCGTCAATCCCCGTGTGCAAAAAAAGAAAAGAGCCGTATTTGGCTCCTTTTCTAAGATTTTTTCAATTCACGATGGGCCTTTGCAACAATTGATTCAATCGGCTCAGTCAGCCTGTTTTCCCCTTTGCCATTCTTCAGCCGCAAATAAGCCAAAAATTCGATGTTGCCGTCTCCGCCAGTTATCGGCGAATAGTCCAGTCCAAGCACATCATAGCCTGTTTCAATAGCAAAGTGCAAAATACCATGAAGTACCGATTCATGCACTTTTGGATCGCGAACAACGCCTTTCTTGCCGACTTCATCCCGCCCCGCTTCAAACTGCGGTTTAATTAAAGCAATCACATCACCGTTCCGGCACAAAATATGGGTTAGTGCCGGCAGAATTTTTGTTAATGAAATGAATGAAACATCAATGGTGGCTGCTTCCGGCTGTCCCTCTCGAAAATCATCGGGCGTGCAGTAGCGGAAATTCGTTCTTTCCATGACCACCACCCGCTCATCCTGGCGCAGTTTCCAAGCCAGTTGATTGTATCCGACGTCGAGTGCATAGACTTTCCTTGCCCCGTTTTGCAAAGCACAGTCCGTAAAACCGCCCGTTGAGGCACCTATATCAAGCATGATTTTTCCATTCAGCTCAAATGGGAAAACACGCAGCGCTTTCTCCAGTTTTAAACCGCCGCGTCCGACATACGGCAAGGGATCGCCTTTGACGTGAAGGGCGGAATCGCTGTCAATCTTGCTGCCCGGTTTATCCACACGCTGATTTTCGATATAGACCATGCCGGCCATAACAGCGCGCTGTGCCTTTTCGCGTGATGGAAACAAGCCTTTTTTTACTAAAAGCGTATCGACACGTTCCTTCATATTTATGCCCTCTGCCTTTGGTGGCGGCGCGGACTGTGGCTTGACAGCATGCTCTTGATCCCGAGCGTATATATGTTCACTTGTCAGCCCGATCTCTTTCAGCAGTTCTTTGACACTTCCATGTTCGATAAAGCGATCGGGAATCCCCATCCGCTCGATTGTCAGATCATGAAAGCCGTGATCGTTGTAAAATTCCATCACGCTTGAACCAAATCCACCGGCAAGCGCGCTTTCTTCCACCGTTAGAAGCGGCACTCGCTGCTGTGCTAATTTCTCCAGCATTTGATCATCCAGCGGTTTCAGGAATCTTGCATTAACGACGGAAACATGTATACCCTCCGCCTGAAGTTTCTTTGCAGCTTCCAAAGCGGTCTGCAGCATCGGCCCGAAAGAGAGGATGGCGGCATCCGTTCCTTCTTTCAATATTTCCCACTTTCCGATCGGAATTTGAGTAAAGTCCTTGTCGATCGCGACGCCGAGTCCGTTTCCTCTCGGATAGCGAAAAGCGATCGGCCCTTTGTCATATTTTAAAGCCGTGTACACCATGTTGTGCAGCTCATTCATCTTTTCCCATCATGATCGTTATGTTCGGCAAGTTCCTTAAAAAGCCGACATCAAAAACACCTTGATGGGTCTCGCCATCTGCACCGACAAGACCGGCCCGGTCAACCGCAATCGTCACATTCAAATTTTGCCGGCAAATATCATGAATAATTTGGTCATAGGCGCGCTGCATGAACGTGGAATAAATCGACAGCACCGGTTTCATGGATTGCGTAGCCATACCCGCGGCCATCGTCGCCGCGTGCTGCTCGGCGATACCGACATCAAACAGCCGATCCGGAAATTCTTTAGCGAATCCTTCCAATTTAGAACCGATCACCATCGCCGGCGAAATTACAACGACCCGTTCGTCTTCACGGGCGATAGCCTGAAGAGCATCGCTCACTACTTTGGCGTAAGCCGGTGCGGCATCCAGCGGCTTTATGAAAGCACCCGATTCGATTTTTTAAGGACCGGGCCCGTGCCATGTGCCAATCGCATCCATTTCCGCCGGTTTTTGTATCCCTTCCCTTTTTGGGTTAAAACGTGGACAAGAACCGGACCTTTTCTTTTTTTGGCATATGTTAAATTATCCATCAGCGCGCCGATGTTGTGGCCGTCTACCGGACCTAAATAGGTGATGCCCAGTTCTTCGAAGAACACCCCGGAGACAAGCATATATTTCAGCCGATCTTTGACCCGTTCGGCAACCGAAGCAATCTTCCCGCCGAAAGCCGGAATTTTTTTCATCAAAAATTCAATATCTTCTTTTGCCTTGTTATATTTTCCTGCCGTTCGCAGCCGGCCAAGCATATTGTGAAGAGCGCCGACATTCGGCGCAATCGACATTTCATTATCGTTTAAAACAATAATCATGTCTTTTTTTTCATGGCCGATATGATTGAGCGCCTCCAGCGCCATTCCGCCAGTGAGAGCGCCGTCCCCGATCACGGCGACTATATCAAAAGACTGCTTTTTCAGATCTCTTGCGGCTGCCATGCCCATTGCAGCTGAAAGCGACACGTCGAACTGTGGCCCGTTTCCCAGACGTCGTGTTTGCTTTCACTGCGCTTCGGGAAGCCGCACAGCCCTTTGTACTGGCGCAGCCGATCAAACTGGCTGCCGCGTCCTGTCAGTATTTTGTGAACATATGACTGATGGCCGACATCCCAAATCAATTTGTCTTTTGGGCTGTTGAATATCCGGTGAAGGGCAATGGTAAGCTCAACGACGCCCAGGTTCGGCGCTAAATGTCCTCCGGTTTTTGAGAGTTGCTCGATCAAAAAGGTTCTGATATCTTTGGCAAGAGCGTCCATTTCCGGGACAGACATTTTCTTTAAAAATTTTGGACTCTTTATCGATGTAACATCCATTTCTGATCACTCACCTTATTCTGCATTTCTTTTCTTTTTATGTTTGCCGTTCTTATTCAAAATAGGAATGTGAAAACGATTTTCGGCGATATAGAACAAGTATCCCACCCGATAAATAATCTGCGTCGAATACTTGATCGCAAACGTTTTCGAGGGCCTTGGTAAAGACGGTAAGTGCCGCCACCAAACTGGTGAATAAAACAGAGATGGCATATTCCAATGCACTGTTATTCCGGTGGACGAACAGTGCGACCAGTTCAATCACCACAACAGCCGCCGCCGTCCCGCTGATAATTCCGGAAATATCGCCGATGACATCATTGCAAAAAACAGAGACACGATCGGCGTTTTTTTGTAATCCAGACAGCATGTTTCGCCCCTCTCACCTTTTTTGCGGCCATCGCGTGAAAAGGGACTTCGTCAGCGGCTGTTGCTGCCACTCCTATAATATCAAAAAGAAGGTGAATGAGAATAATGACGAGTACCACAAGGATGCCGACAACCGCCCCCGCACCGTGTAAAACACCGTTAGACATAATTGAAAAAATAGCCGCTAACACAAGCGTGATAACGGCTATCGTAGAAGCCCACTTCAGTGACTTTCGCAATTCATTTTTTTTCTATCATCTCTTGGCGCAGAAAAACCGCTCTGCGGTTTAATTGAGCCAAGTCTTCACTCCTTGCAATAAGCTTTAAAAAAATCATCCACCGTACAATATGTAAGCAAGGTGGTCATTTGGAAAGTAAACGTTGCGGCTTAGGTCCAGTAGGTTTTCCCGCAAAGCCGCCCGGTCGTTGCCAACCTGGCAGTTTCCTTTTGAGGCTTCGCCGGCGTTGTCGCCAATCGCCGAACTGGATCGCCACTCAGCCCGCACTATAATCCCTTCCAAATGTCGCATACCTGCGAGCAGTCTAGGAGGTTTCCTCAAGCACTCTTTTGCTATGCCATAGCCTCTTTTGCAGAGTTGATTTCAGGTGACATACGCCCTTAAATGCCGGCCAAGCAATTAAGGGTTACATGCCGCCATCCCCTCGCCTCCACTCAAGGCAGGCTACGCTGCTCGACTTGTCTTTCGAACAGTCGAAACAGGTTTTCCACCTCGCCATCTGCAAAAAGCAAATAGCGATGCGTCTCCACGGACGCAGGGTCGCCCACATGCCGTTGCGGATCGCCCTACATCCTTTACTCCCAGTGTCAACCCAAGGCTGGGCGCCCTAAGCCGATACTAAGAACTTCATCGATGTGCCCTTTGACGGATTTTTAGCCCCGTCTTCAAACATAGTAGAGTGACTAGAATGCTGCACCACCTGCATTCCAAACTGATATTATTATATCACATTTATTTGTCCATATCAAATAGCTGTATAAATTTTCCTTTTTTGTGTTCTAAACTCGCTTTCACACTTCAATGTGTACGATAAAGAATGAATTGCGCGATTTGCTTCAACCATATGTCATTTACCGCCGACTCGTGTAAATAGCTCAGTGCCATATCCACGTGATGAACCAATTTCCGTTTGGCACCATCCATTGTCAGCAAACTCGGATACGTATTTTTATGATTGGCAATGTCGCTGCCGACGGGCTTGCCGATTTCATCGGGATTCCCTTCGATATCCAAAATATCGTCGCCAATTTGAAAAGCCAGCCCTAAATGATCGGCAAAACGGGATAAAGCCTGCATCTGTGAGTCTTCGGCACCGCCGATCAGCGCGCCTGCTGTCACAGGAAAGTTAAGTAATTTTCCCGTTTTTCTACTATGAACACTCTCCAGCTCTTTAATGGTTAAAACTTTTGTTTCCGCATCAAGATCATCCTGCTGCCCGCCGACCATACCTTCCGGGCCGGCTGCGTGCGCCAGCGCTTCGACCAGGCGGATTCTCGTTTCCGCAGATAATAGAGCGTCGCCGGCGATCACTTCAAACGCATAAGTCAGTAAGCCGTCGCCGGCAAGCATGGCGGTCGCTTCACCAAACATTTTATGATTAGTCGGCTTTCCTCTTCTGAGGTCATCGTCATCCATAGCCGGCAAATCATCGTGGATCAAGGAATATGTATGGATCATTTCCAGGGCAATGGCCGGAGACATACCTTTTTTCGGATCTTCTTCTAATGCTTCGATCACTGCAAAAAGAAGAATCGGCCGAATCCGCTTTCCTCCGGCAGTTAATGAATAGAGCATCGCCTGTTTTAATTTTTCGGGAACCGCTCGTTTTTCCAAGTACTTTGGAAGCAGCTGATCCACCATCGCTTTCTTTTCATCCATGTAATCCTTTAAATCCTGAGTCACTCTGTTTCATCCTCCTGAATCGAAAACGGCCGGTTATGACCCTCTTTATCGATTAGCCGATCCATTTTCTCTTCCACTTTCTGAAGCTTGTCATGACAGTACTTGGAAAGGTCCATACCTTCTTGGAACAGATCGATCGCTTTCTCCAACGGTACGTTGTTTTCCTCCAATTGCTTTACAATTAACTCCAGTTTTGCCATGGCATCCTCAAATGTTAAAATCTCTTTTGATGCTCCTTCATTTTTTTCTACCATTTTTCTCCATCTCCTCTATGCCCCAAACTTGGCAATCGAGTGTGCCATCGTTCATTTTTATCTGGATGGGGTCGCCCGGTTCAACCTCTTTTGTTGATCAGCAAACGACCGGATTGATTATAAGCGAGATTGTAGCCGCGGGCCATAATTTTTAACGGGCTTAGCGCGTTCAACTGTAAGGCCGACCGCTCGAAGCGGGCCTTTTTTCCTTTATGATAAACAAGAATGGCTCGCTCTAATCTCTCCGTTAATCCTTTTGCACCATCACGGCATTGATTGATTTTGGCAGCCGGATGATGCTTTTTCAGCAAGCGCGTGGTCATGACCGTCTTCTCCTGATAATCATCCACATTCCGCTTTAGCTGCTTCACCAGCCTTTCCGAGAGATGATCAAGCTCCTGCTCTTTCCGTAAAAGAAGCTGCTCGGGATACTTAAAAGCGTAAGCGCTCTGCAAATGGCTCAGCCGTTCTTTTTTTTTTCGCTTTTTTTTTTTTTTGCTGCTGAAAAGTGCAGCCGCCTGGTCAAATCATGAATACGCTGCGTCAGATCATCGATATGGGGAACGGCGAGCTCGCCGGCCGCAGTGGGCGTGGCAGCACGCAGATCGGCAACAAAGTCGGCGATGGTAAAATCGGTCTCGTGGCCGACTGCCGAAATGATCGGCAAAACAGAGCGGTGTATCGCATATGCGACGGTTTCTTCATTAAAAGCCCAAAGTTCTTCAACCGAACCGCCGCCCCGGCCGACGATCAGCAAATCGATATCTCCCAATTGATTGGCTTGTTCAATGGCGCTGACAATCGACGGCGCCGCTCCTTCGCCCTGAACGAGAACTGGAAAAAGAGTCAGCCTGGCCGCCGGAAAGCGTCTCTTAATTGTTGTAAACAAATCGCGAACGGCAGCTCCCGTCGGCGACGTCACAATCCCGATTTCATACGGAATCGCCGGAAGCGGTTTTTTCGCTTCTGCAGCAAATAAGCCGCGTTCTTCCAATTTTTTTTTCAAAGCTTCGAAAGCGAGATACAGCCTGCCAAGCCCGTCCTGCTCCATTTCTTTAATATACAGCTGATATTGCCCATAAGGTTCGTAGACCGATATCTCCGCGGATCAGGACTTTCATGCCATTTTCCGGTTCGAAGGTCAGGCGGCGGTTGTTTCCGGCAAACATGACCGCCTGAATCCTCGCACTTCTATCTTTAATCGTCATATACATATGGCCGCGCGAATGGCGCTTAAAATTGGAAATTTCGCCTTTGAGCCATATATCCTGCAAGCCGGCATCCGATTCCAGCTTTCGCTTGAGATAGCGAGTCAGTGCGGTGACACTAAGATAACGGGACGGAAGCGGCGAATTATCTTTCATTTTGCTTCAGCCATTTTGCGGCTTTAATCGTGTTCTCAAGCAGCATCGTTCTTGTCATCGGGCCCACACCGCCGGGAACCGGCGTAATAAATCCTGCTTTTTCTTTTACTTCGTCAAATTTGACGTCGCCTACGAGTTTGCCTTGATCATTACGGTTCATGCCGACGTCGATCACAACAGCACCTTCCTTGACATCTTCAGCGCCGATGAGTCCGGCGCGCCCGACCGCAACGACAAGAATGTCCGCCTGTTTCGTGTACTGGGACAAGTTTTTGGTTTTAGAATGGCACGTTGTCACCGTTGCATCAAGATTCAGGAAAAGCTGCCCCGCCGGTTTGCCGACAATATTGCTGCGGCCGACAATCACCACATGTTTCCCGGCAACCGGACAACCAATCGCTTTGAGCATTTCAACGATCCCCGCCGGCGTGCAAGGAACAAATGTCTCCTGATTCGTCATCATTTTGCCAAGACTGATGGGGTGAAAACCGTCGACGTCTTTTTCAGGCGCAATCGTCTCAATCACTTTCCGATCGGAAATATGATCTGGCAGCGGCAATTGAACAAGAATACCATGAATGGCGTTCGCTTCATTCAATTTCCGAATGGCCTGCAGAAGTTCCGACTCTGAAATGGTGTCCGGAAAGCGTATCAATTCAGAATGGATGCCCACTTCCCCGCAATCTTTAATTTTTCCTTTTACATAGGACATCGAAGCCGGGTTTTCTCCGACAAGAATGACGGCAAGCCCCGGATGAATACCTTGCTCTTTTAAATTTTCGACCACCGCCTTCATTTCTTCTTTCTTTGTTTTGGCAACCGCTTTGCCGCTAATCAATTGTGCTGTCATGGTGTTTTCCCCTCGCTATCGCTCTTATTTGGTTTCCTTCGAAATGTTGGACAAAATGCCGTTCACAAATTTCCGTGTGTTTTCATCGCCGAACCGTTTCGAGAGTTCAATCGCTTCATTCATCGCTACACTATTCGGCACATCATCAATAAACAGCATTTCACATACGGCGAGCCGCAAGATCGCTTTATCTATATTGCCGATGCGGTCAAAGCTCCAGTTTATCAAATGCTGCTTAATGGTACGATCGATGGCTTCCTCATGGCTTACCGTCTCATCCACCAGTTGCTTCAAAAACGGATCAACTGGCTGATCAGGGTCCGTAATCGCAGCAATCGCCTCGTTTTCTTCTGTACCCCCGACTGCTATTTGGAACAAAGCGTACCGCTTTTTCCCGCGCTTTTCTTCGATTCATCTTATTCTTTCCTCTCTTTCACTTCTTCCTCTCATGATGATAGCATACATTCCTGTCTTTCATCATCCCCAAAAAAGGAAAAAAATAAAGGAGGGTGTTCTCCCCCTCCTTAACCAAAAATTATTCTTCTTCTAAAGCGCTCTTTTCAAATTGAATACCGACGACGTGAATGTTAATTTCACGAATGTCCAGAGCGGTCATCCGTTTTAATGTTTGTGAAATATTATCTTGTACTTCTTGTGCCACTTCGGGAATAGATACACCGAAATTCATATGAAGCTGCACATCGATGATGATCCCGTCGTCTGTCAAGTCTACTTTAACACCTTTGCCGCGGTTTTTCCCGCTGATTTTCTCAACCACGCCGGTAGCAAAATTTCCGTGCATGCCGCTGACGCCTACAACCTCTAGCGCAGCAAGGCTGGCGATCACTTCAATCACTTCAGGTGAAATTTCAAATTTTCAAGGTCTGTTTGGTGCTCGTCGATATCATACATTTGGTCTTCTTGGCTCTCAGTCACACCATTCACCCCCCATGGTTATTTACCCTGTTCAGTCAGTGGATTATTTTCAAGAAATTTCGTATTGAATTTTCCGCTTACAAAAGCCGGATGATTCAGCAGCCGCAAATGGAAAGGCACCGTCGTGTAAATGCCCTCGATCACATATTCTCCCAGTGCCCGCCGCATCTTGCTGATCGCCTCGTTGCGCGTTTTGCCATACGTGAGTACTTTAGCCACCATTGAATCATAATAAGGAGGAATGACATACCCTTGATAGACGGCGGAGTCAATACGAACCCCAGGACCGCCCGGCGGAAGATAGGTTTCCACTCTGCCTGATGACGGCATGAAATTCTTGTCGGGATTTTCCGCATTGATCCGGCACTCAATCGCGTGTCCGGTCAAGTGAACATCTTCTTGTTTCAAGCTTAAGGGTTCTCCCGATGCAATTCTGATTTGTTCTTTAACCAGATCGACGCCGGTGACGTATTCGGTCACTCCATGTTCAACCTGAATTCGGGTGTTCATTTCCATAAAATAAAAAGCACCATTTGGCTCATAAATGAATTCAATCGTCCCCGCACCTGAATAATGAACAGCTTTGGCAGCTCTGACGGCAGCCATCCCCATTTCCTGCCTTTTTTCTTCATTCAAAGCCGGTGACGGACTTTCTTCAAGCAGCTTTTGCAAACGGCGCTGAATCGTGCAGTCCCTCTCTCCTAAATGAATGGTACGTCCTTCATTGTCGGCTAATATTTGAATTTCAACGTGGCGGAAATCTTCGATATATTTTTCAATGTAGACACCTGGATTACCGAAAGAGGTTTCCGCCTCCCGCTGGGTGATCACAATGCCGCGGCACAGCTCTTTTTCATCCCGCGCAACACGAATGCCTTTGCCGCCGCCGCCTGCCGTCGCTTTGATAATAACAGGATAGCCGATATCAGCTGCCACTTCAGCCCGTCTTCCACGGAATGAATGACACCGTCCGATCCAGGAACAACGGGTACGCCCGCCAGTTTCATTGTCTGTTTGGCAACGTCTTTAACGCCCATTTTGCTGATCGCTTCAGGCGACGGGCCGACAAAAATGATATTGCATTCCTTACAGATCTCGGCAAAATTAGCGTTTTCGGCAAGAAACCCGTATCCAGGATGAATCGCATCGGCACCTGTAAGCGTGGCGATGCTCATGATATTCGCATAGTTCAAATAGCTGTCTTTAGCGGCACTCGGGCCGATACAATAAGCTTCGTCCGCCAGCTGCACATGAAGGGCTTCTTTATCCGCCTGCGAGTAGACTGCCACCGTTTCTATATTCAATTCTTTACAGGCGCGGATAATTCTAACCGCAATTTCTCCTCTATTGGCAATTAGCAACTTTTTAATCATTGATTATGCTCCTATCCCTCTTTGACCAAAAACAAAGGTTGGCCGTATTCGACGAGTTGTCCGTTTTCAACAAGAACGTCGACAATTTCCCCCTTGACATCCGCCTCGATTTCATTGAACAGCTTCATCGCTTCAATAATGCAGACAACGGTATCTTTGTTCACCTTTGATCCCTTCAAAACATACGGATCGGCGTCAGGAGAAGAAGCAGCATAGAATGTTCCCACCATCGGCGCCACAATTTTTTATGTAATGACGGATCATTTTCCGGACTTCCGCTTTCTTTTGCTCCTGCTGCCTGTACGGCGGCCGGAGCCGGTGCCGCCGGTACAGGAGCAGCCTGCCCAAGGACCGGCGCGGATGCTGCCGCATAGACGGGTACGCTGGCCGCTGGTACCTGTTTCTTTAACGTAATCTTTGTATCTTCCGTTTCATACTTAAATTCATTGATTGAAGATGTGTCAATTACCTTGATCAATTCTTTAATATCTTCAACGTTTAACAAATACAGCACTCCTTTATCTCTACCACTTTTTCAACCATTATATCATACATAAAAGATCGGTCTATTCTCTTTGTCATCTTTCATTCCCCGGATGTTTTGATATCAATGGCCGATTGGTTTAATCAAACCGAATAAAAAAAACTGCTGTGTTCACCACAACAGCTCTATTTTATCTAATTTTTTTCAAAAAAAATCTTCTCTCAAGGTCATAAATTTTTTACGACAGCTATTTTTCGGTCAAAGCATAGTCCACACTGACCATCTTATCCGACCCGAGATATTCATTGGCTAACTTCATAATCGTGTTGGCCTGCTTATTGGAGAGCTTGTCGGATGAAATGAAAACTTGTACTTCATGCCCGCTGGCCTGTACAACCGCATCGGCAAATCCTTTGGATTTGATCACATCCTCAAGCATTTTCTCGTTATTTGCTAATGTTTTGAGTGCCTCAAGACTGTCGTACGCTTTGCTGACCTCCTCGGTCGAACTCTTTTCAGACGTGATAATCCCCTGATATTTCTTTTCCAGTTTGCTCATTTCATTCGCTTTCTCAAGCTCGTTTCAGCTAACTTATCCTCCGTCGCTGTTGTCGTCACAACCTTCTCGCTCCCGGCATCGGCTTTTTTTGCGGCCTGTTTATCGCTCATGACGACTTTTTCCGCTGATTGTTCGGGGGACGTCAAATAATAGACTGATAGAACAACAATAAGACTGAGCATCGTGAGTAACCAGACCGTTTGTTTTTTCAACACCATCAAACACCCTCCTTAACTTTTGGGCAAAACTTTCACCTTATAGGTTGGTATATCAAGCACTGTGCTGACCGCTTCCATGATCCACGATTGAAGTGTCGGATTATCCGCACCATCAGCGACCACCAATACACCGCGAACTTCGGGCTGTTCTTTTCCGACGACAACCGGTTTCTTGTTGTCGCCTTCACCGACCATGACCACTTCATTGTCCTGACTTTTCTCATTCACTTCTCTCTTGCCGCCATTTTTGTCCGTCTCGTTTGTTTGATTATTTTGCGTCTTTACATTATCTTGATAGATACTCTTTTCGGAAGAAGAAAGGGTCACCATAACCGAGACATGTGAGACACCGCTTATTTGCTCAAGTATGTCTTTTAAATTTTGATCGTAGTACGCCTCATATTCGTCAATGGAGGAGAAGCTGCTTTTGTTGACTTTTGATTTCACTTCGGATAATTTTTCCGAGGTTTGCCGGCCGAAAACCTGAGTGTCTGCAGAAGGACTTTTCGACTGTTTGTGAGTGATGAATTGCCCGGTCAGCATCAGTGCGGCGCCGATCATCGCCAGCAGGATCAATGCTTTCATCGATGATTTTTTGCTTTTTGGCTTTTTTTTTTTTTTTCCGGGCTGTCCGTTTCAAAAAACAAGTTTTTTAGCCATTCAAACCATTTTGCGGGCAGTTCTAATCTCCTCCTTCCATGCGAATCGAGATAACGCGTTCGGCGATACCCCATTGATCGGCAAGAAATGCCTTGACTTTCTTCAGCTTTTCTTTCTGTTTCTCACTTAACTCCGTATTTCCGGGCATCTTATCCGTGACATGAATCGCCACATCTTTTACAGGCTGAACATCCTCTCCGCCGTCCTGTTTTTTTCCCCTTGTTTTTTCTTTGCTTGTCCAAGGACGATCGCTACCTTTTTTATAGACGGAGTGTCTTGATTGGCCGGGCCGGTCGTCGCCACCTCTAAGCCTTTGATACTTAATCCGTAGCGAAGAGAGAGCGCCTCCTTTACATTGTTTTTCATTTGGACAGCCATTTGTTTATGAATATATGCAGCTTGTGCGCGTTCTATTTCGTTTTTTTGGATTTTCATTGAATTTTTTATTTGACTTTCGTCATCTTGTTTCGCCAATCCTTTGATAATATCATCGCTGTTCACATTCAATATTTTCATAAGCGGGTTTAACAGGGCGATGATCAGCACAAGACCAACAACTAATTTAACGTATTTTTGAAAAGCGTCGGAAGGCAAAAGCAGCTCGAGGATAGTGGCAAACAGAATGATCAGAACCACCTGTGATAACCATTGTGTTAAATAAGCCAGCGCAGTCTCCTCCTATCGAACCATCAATGATATATTTTTCCCCGACGCAATGATCACAGTGATGGCAAAGAAAAAAAAACATCAGCGACACGATCGCTAGTGCTGCAAAGATGTAAATCATACTCTTCGCCATAATGCCTAAACAATCGATGACCGGCCCTCCTCCGAGCGGCTGTAAAATAGCCGCGGCAATGTTATAGATGAGTGCTAAGGAAAGAATTTTCAATAATGGAAAGGCAATTAAGCAGACCAGAATGAAAAGCCCGGCAATGCCGATCGTATTTTTTAACAATACGGATGCGCCGACCACCGTATCGGTTGCTTCGGTGAACATTCTGCCAATCACCGGAATAAAAATTTCCCGCAAAAAATTTAGCCGTCTTCATAAATAAATACGCCATCGGAAATCGCCGTCGACGCCCCCTGAACCGAAATCACGCCCAAAAAAATCGCGAAAAAAGCTGTGAGTGTCCCGATTGCAAATTTCTGAGCAAATCCGCAAGCTTGGTTAATTTATATTGATCGGTCAGTGTACTGACAATATGCAGCAGAGCCGATAAAAACAAGAGCGGCAGCACAAATTTTGAAATAAATAGGCCGACAGTATTGGCAAGCAGAATAATAAGAGGATGGAAAAAAAAAGCGACGGATGTGACACCCCCCGACCGCCGCGGTCAAGGCAAAAAGCAGAGGCATTAAAGCGATTAAAAAATGGCTCATGCTATCAACCGCATCCGTCGTATAGCCGATCGCTATTTTAAAGCTGTTCAAGAGCAGAATGACTAAAACAAGGGTGACCGCAGCATACGCTACTTTAGAAACCGCCTGATGTTCAAACGCCGATTGAATCGTCTGAAGGAGCATCGAAAAAACAGAGAGTAAAATGAGCGTACCAAGCAGTTTTCCGCTTGTTAGAATTTCATGAAAAAGATATTTTAATAAACCGGCAACATAATCACTCATCAATGCGCTTTTGTCAGATTTGAGGAAACTTTTAAAGTCGAGTTGCTGGCTCTCCGGTAAAAAACCGTGATATTCTGTGACGACTTTTTGCCAATACTCCTGCATCTTTTGTGTATCCATTTTTGTGAGCTGCTCATCCGTCCATTTTTCACTCGATTGGCTGCTCTCAGCAAACACCGGCTTGTCCATTAGAAGGAATGTCAACACGAAAGCAAAAAAAATCACACCATATTTAAAAAACCATTTGGATTTCATCTGCAAATCATGTCCCCCCTACCTGAGGTATCAAGCCCATGACCGTTTCTATGATCGCCGTCATGATTGGGATCGCCATCACTAGAATCATGATTTTGCCGGCTAATTCAATCTTGCCGGCAAGCGATCCCTGACCCGCATCTTTGGCAATCTGGGCACCGAACTCCGCCACATATGAGATGCCGATAATTTTCAATATCGTAACCACATATACACTATTTAAATGGGCAGTATCCGCCATTTTTTTTCCAGCATGTCCATGTCCATGACGAGCCGATTTGGTCAATAAGAATGATAAAAATGGCACCGCCGACAAAAACCGTCAGCAAAAAAGCGAATGCCGGCTTCTGCTCTTTAAGCACGAGCACGATAAATGTCGCGATCAGTCCTAAACCTACAATTTGAATGATGTCAATCGGTTTCTCCCCCCTCATCGAAAGAGAAAAACACTTTTATTTTTTTTTTTTACAATCACCATGATATGAAGTTTGACCTTTGGATATGATAGATAAGCAGAGAAAACAGAGACTAGTATTTCTGGATAAATAAAGAAGCAAAAGTGAATTTAATTTTCAGACAACTAAGGCGAAAAAAGTTGAACCTGTCCAGCCTTTAGCAGCCGATAATTTTTCACAATCGTGTTTTTTCATTCCAGCTTTTTTTAAAATCAGCGAATCACCCAGGTCATTTGTCCATTTCACCGATTCAGCGTTTTCATATGATGTATTACCAATCGTTGAGGAGGTGTCTGGCATGGGATACGCTTACGGCTGCGGCTGCCCGGGTTATGGTTACGGCAGCGGATTCGCTCTTTTGGTCGTATTGTTCATTCTTTTGATTATTGTTGGTGCAGCTTTCTGGTATTAATAAACAGGCGCAGTGCCAATGCCTGAATAAACTGTACACTCCCTTATAGGCACCTCGCACCGGGTGTCTATATTGGCTTCGTCCGGATTCGGATTTTTCGGAGCCGCCAAGGCTTCTATATCTCTCTGCCACAGCCCTGGCTATTTAAAAATCGCGGCTATTTGAAAGCAAAATTTTTGACAGCGGGTTTTTACTCGTTATCATTTAGCTTTTTTCCGTTACTGAAAAAGAAACACGCTTTTTATTTTTTCAAAGAGATCGTCGATTAATGTTGCCACCATATATAGGACAACAACGAAACCAATCAGTGTGACCCACTGGGCCCAGTCATCTTTTCCCATCTGTTTTAAGACGGTTTGAATCATCGCCACGATAATGCCAATCCCGGCAATTTGAAAAATTGTATTTACGTCTATCGACATGTGCGTCCTCCTCCCGGTTCATCGCTAATGCCCTTAAAAAATACAAAGAACTAAATGAGCAAAAGCACGATGAGCACGCCTGCTAGAAATCCCAAACTTTTGGCCATTTTCTCATATCTCGTCTGTGCTTCCCTGGCTTCTAATTCCTCTCTTTCAAGGTGGGACAATGCCAAACGGATATGCTTCTTTTGATTGCCGGCATCTTGTTTTCCAAGCGTCGTCCCGAATTGCAGCAGCACCTCTTTTTCCCCTGCACCCAAAGCCGTATTCGGCCAAAATTGTTGAACGCTCTCCTCCCAGATTGCCTCTAAAGAACCTTCCCCCGCTTCCAGCCTTTCCGATAAATATGCAAAAAAAAGTGAAAGAGGCCTCGGCAGCTGCTCTGATAAATGGCGGGCGACATCTTCTATCGGAGCTAGACCGTAAACAATTTCCGCCTCAAGAGACTGTAAAGCGGACCGCCATTGCCGCAATTGCTTCGGCCGGTCGCGATACTTTCTCGAAATAAGATAACCAATCATTGTAGAAGCCGTTATAATGAGAATAGCGCCGATAATCCGAATCATCGGACCAGACCGCCCGCTTGCTTCAATAACCCGCCATGTTCATTTCTAATGTGAATCATTCTCCCGGACGGCCAATCGATTTTGCGGTTCGACAGTTCAATAAAACGTTCAAAAATTTGTGTTTCAATCAGCGGCCGCAAAAATGGACGCTTTAAAATCTGACGAAAATCGCGCCCATGAACCGTCGCGATTACCGAAACGCCTGCATTCATCGCCTCTTGGAGCGCATCGCTGTCTTCCTTTCGGCCAATCTCATCCACAATGAGAACGTCAGGGCTCATCGATCGAATCATCATCATCATGCCTTCCGCTTTGGGACAAGCATCAAGCACATCCACTCGGTTTCCTAAACGATTTTGCGGAACGCCTTTTACGCACCCGGCAATTTCTGAGCGTTCATCCACGATGCCCACTTTTGACGGAATCCGCATTCTCTCCACTCCTTCGCTGACAAGCCGCGCCACATCCCTCAGAATCGTCGTTTTTCCTGTTTGCGGTGCGCCGATGATTAACGTGCTCTTCCATCTGCCGTCTTCATATAAAATCGGCACAAGCGGACTGGCAACACCGATCTTCTGTTTCGCGATCCGTATATTAAATGAACCGATATCCCTGATTCGTTTAACTTGGCCATTTTCTGTGATCACACGTCCCGCGAGCCCAATCCGATGTCCTCCCGTTATCGTCACATAGCCGCGCTTTAATTCTTCTTCCAATGTGTATAAGGAGTGATGGCTGATTTTTTGCAGTACATCCCCGGCATCTTTCATCTGAAAAAGAGGCAGCCGGGTGCCGTTTTTTTTGTTTCCAAGGCTTCCCGTGAACCACTAATTCAATCGGCTGTCCAACCCGCAATCTGATTTCTTCAATTTCTTCCCGTTCCTTCTCGGGCATTGAATGAATGACACGCTGAACGTGCTCCGGCAATAACCTCAAAATATTTTTCATAGGACCACCTTAGTTTCAAACTCTTGCTCATCTTTCTCCAATATATGCAAGCTTGTACGTATCTATGCGAATCCTTAGCGGCCTCCAGCGGCCTTTGCAATATCAGACAATCTTCTGCTGTTAATATGGGTTTTTGTGGACCTGAGGGGACCTGCTATTTGAATCGCAGCCGCTCGGAAGTCTTCCGGCTCCCGGCTACCCAGAGGATTCAAGACGCTGCACACCGGATTGGACCTTTTATGATCCGTCTTGGCTGACTCGCCGGTTCTTGTTTCGATTGAGGCGATGACTTGCAGAGGGGTTTCACTGGGTGATTTTTGGGATCAAAAAAAGCCATTCCATGAGTATGACCCATGATGGCTCTTTTTGAACAAGTGTTAAAGCTCTTGATACATAAAGTCCGGAGCGGGTATCAACGACCAGCTTATCGCCGACATTGACGAAAAACGGAACATTGACGACATAACCCGTTTCCAGCGTTGCCGGTTTTGAGCCGCCCGAAGCGGTATCGCCTTTGATGCCCGGTTCCGTTTCCGTCACTTCCAGCACAACGGTGTTCGGCAATTCTACACCGAGCGTTTCGCCTTGATAAGATTGAATGCTGACTTCCATGTTTTCTTTAAGGAAATTGAGCTGTGTTTTAATTTGGCTTTCATCCAAATCCGTTTGTTCATAAGTTTCCGTATCCATAAAAGTGTAGGTGCTGCCGCTGTTGTACAGATACTGCATTCTGCGTGTTTCAATACGCGCCGTGTTAACCTTTTCACCGCCGCGAAATGTCTTTTCCTGAATCGCACCTGTTCTTAAGTTTCTTAATTTAGAACGAACAAACGCCGCCCCTTTTCCTGGCTTTACATGCTGGAATTCAATGACGGACCAGATGCCTCCGTCTACTTCAATTGTCAAACCCGTTCGAAAATCGTTTACTGAAATCATCTTTTTCCTCCTTTAATGCTGTGCAAAGTCCTCAAGACTTGCATGAATCATTGCTGTTCTAAAAGGAAAGACAAAGCATAAATGTACCCTTTGAACCCTAAACCGACAATTTGGCCGGCTGCAGCCGGAGCTGTTACCGATCGGTGCCGAAAAGCTTCCCTTGTATGAATGTTTGAAAGGTGAACTTCAATCGCCGGAATATGGACGCTGGCCAAAGCATCTCTGATAGCATAACTGTAATGAGTAAAAGCACCTGGGTTAATGACCATTCCCGCATAGTTTCGAGGAGCGTCATGAATCCAGTCAATAATTTGACCTTCATAATTGGATTGAACGCAATCGGCCTGAAAATGACGGCTGTCCGCAAACTGTTTGATGTCATTTTCCAAATCATTCAAAGTGCCTGTCCCGTATATTCCAGGCTCTCTTTGACCCAGGGCATTTAAATTGGGACCATTTATCACGAGAAATCGCTTCATATTTATCTCCCTTTAGAATATATGTAACTAATAGCCACTCTAAAGTATTTACCACAGCATCATGGGTTTGAATAGTTCCCAGAATCTGAGCCGTCCGAATCGCTTTCCATTTCGAAAGCGATGGAATAACCGATAAATAGTCCGTACAGGGTAAAAAGACAGAGTGTTGTTGTAAGCGTATTCACTCCTAACTCTGTCACACTAGGCACCTTTGGCATCCAAGGCTCCAGAATATAAAAGATGATCACCCAAAGGATCCAGCCGCTGCCGATGCCCATCCATATCGACTCAACTTTTCCCATGGTTACTTTATAGATAAGGGCAAAGAGCACGGATAAAATACAAAGAATAAAAATACTTATAAACTGGCCCCCGGCCTTGTTTTTCCATGAATCAAGGACCCAAGGATCAAGAATAATGGAAGGTCCGATTTTCGAAAAGTTTAACAAGTAACCGACATAGCCCACCAGTCCCCAAATCAGCCCGCCGAAAAAACCGATTAACGCCACCCGTCCATTGGACTTGATACCATCATTTTCATTCGATTGCTTTTGATTTTTTTGATTTGAGTTTTAAATTTGAAGAGCGTCTCATTGAATCGCCTCCCATCCTTATATTTCATTTTCTTATTATGCCCATTCAAGGCATAATGATGAATAAAAATTGCTCTTAGGAAATTAAAGATTAGCGTGTATTTTTTTGCAAAGAAGGGAAAGATTATTAGTGGTGTTAGAGACACCAGCCTAGAGCTTTTAGAAATTTTCTAGTAAAATGGAGATAAGGAGAGATTCTTCATTTTTCTAAGCTTTTTAGTAAATTTTAGGTTGGTGATTTTATGTCAAATAAACAACCTGCTTACGGCGGGCAAGCAGTCATCGAGGGCGTTATGATGGGCGGCAAGTACACAACAGTTACCGCTGTGAGACGAAAAGATCACTCAATTAGTTATTTTTTTGAGTGTCCCAAAAAGCAATCCCCTTTAATGAACAAGTTCAAAAAAGTTCCTTTCGTTCGCGGCATTGTCGGCATTCTTGAGGCTAGCTAGCGCCATCGGAACAAAGCATCTGAATTTTGCTTCAGAAATGTATGATCAAGATCCAAAGCAGCCGTCAGCTTCCGTGAATCAAGGCGAACATGATATGAATAAGAAAGAGGGCCGCAGCCTGACCATGATCATCGGATTAGCAGCTATCGGCATTCTTTCGTTTCTCTTCGCCAAGTTTATTTTTACCTTAGTACCTGCTATTATAGCGAGTTTTTTTAAGCCGATTTGGAGCGGCGATGTCTCACAAATATTGCTTGAAGGTTTTTTCAAAATTGTCCTTTTGCTTGGTTACATTTATGCAGTCTCTTTGACGCCGCTGATGAAACGTGTTTTTCAATACCATGGAGCGGAACATAAAGTGATCAATACGTATGAAAGCGGCGAAATGCTCACTGTCGAAAATGTTAAACAGCATTCACGCCTGCATTTATCGCTGCGGCTCAAGTTTTATCCTTTTTACGGCGATCATCAGTATTGTTCTTTATTTCTTTGTCCCAACGAATCGCTCTGGCTGCGGCTCCTTTATCGTGTGCTATTGATCCCTGTTGACCTTGGTGTCGCCTATGAAGTTTTGCGGCTGACAAATAAGGTTCGCGATATTCCATTTTTGCGCTGGTTGGGCTATCCCGGATTGTGGCTCCAGTTATTAACTACAAAAGATCCGGACAGCGATCAGATCGAAGTGGCCATCCGTGCATTTGAAAAAATGCGAACTCGCGAATCGACTTTAGAAGAAGCAAAGAGGGTGACAAACGTTTTATAATTTTTTGGAGGTGAATAATCTTGAAAAGGCTTTTGTACTACCTTATTTTCTTTGCCGTTGTCGGACTCGGACTGCTCGGACTGCTTTCGTTTATTCTGCATGATCCGGCCACCCTGCTCGTTCAAGTGATCATTTTGGGTCTGGTCATTACCCTCGGCCTTTTTCTTTTCAAAAGCCTGGTTACGGGCTCGAGCAAAAATACCGGCCGTTACAGAAAAGCAGCAAGGCTTTCCAGAAAGCGTCACAAAGGTTTCGCGGCAAGCTGGAAAGCCCACGTCATGCGCCCCTCTCGCCTTAAAGTCATCTCGACAGATTCCAATGCCAAAAAAAAAACTTGTCCCATTTGCGGCCCAGAGATCACGGGCATCTAACGGTTATTGAAGGCAAAAAAAATAAAAGAAGGAAACGTGTTCTTTTTTAAAACGGCTTGGCGGTTTACCAAACCGTTTTTTCTTGTTTATTTATTTACCGGTCAGGTTTCCGCTGTTTTTCAGTACGTCCATTTTTTCAAGAACCGCTCCGCCCTTTCCTTGCCGATTCTCGCCAGCTTTTCACGATCCTGCTTGCTGAGTTTAAAGTCGGCCGTCTCAACATGGTTGACAGGAATGAAGATGATATTTGATGTTTTATATTTGGAAATGTATTTGGCATCATGGGCCTCACGCATTGTATTTAACACCCCTCTGAAAAATTCAATCGCATTTTTTATTTTGCGCGGCATCATGATTTTTCCTTGTTGCTGAGCTGCAGCCCGAGAAAAGGTCTTTCGGGCAGATCATCACCATTATCGAACAGCCACAGCGGAAAATTGCTTAAGATTCCGCCGTCAATCATCAGGTTTTTTTTTTCGCCTTTTTGATTGTACAAGGCGATCGGTTCGAAGAAAAAAGGCAAGCTGCAGCTCATGCGTACTGCCCTCGCCACCGAAAAATTTTTCTGATCGATGCCGTAGTGGTCTAAGTTTTCGGGCAGAACGACCATTTCCCCTCTCGATATATCGGAAACAATGATCCTGAGTGTACCGGGAGGCAAATCGGCGAACGTCTCGACACCTTTTGCCTGCAGCAATTCTTTCATCCATTTTTCAAAAGCATTGCCGCTGAACAGTCCCATCCGCAAGTAAAGCCTTAGCCATCTAAAAAAAGGAAAGCGAAAACCGGCGGCTTTTCGATCAAGCAGCAAGGCCGGCTCTAAAGCTTCCATGTGTTTTCTAATTTCACTACTTGTGTAACCGGCTGCGAGCAGTGCTGCAACGATCGCTCCCGCACTAGTACCAGCCAGGCGTTTAAAACGGTAACCCGCTTTTTCCAGAACCTCAATGGCACCGACAAAAGCGAAGGCTTTTACACCGCCGCCTGAGAAAACAACATCTATCCACACTCTCGTTCCTCCTCTCAGTTATTATTTAATGAAAGGAAAAAAAAAAAGCGGACCGCTTCTTTTTCATTTCATTTCAAACAAAATACTGCCGATCATAAAAAAAAAGCCACTCAAGTAAGAGTCGCT
Organism: Terrilactibacillus sp. S3-3; assembly: GCA_030437565.1. Taxonomy (GTDB): domain Bacteria; phylum Bacillota; class Bacilli; order Bacillales; family Sporolactobacillaceae; genus S3-3. The sequence continues at coordinate 1,502,031 of CP129291.1, read as the reverse complement.
TTTTTCGAATCAAATATCTAATTAGTCAAATTCTTCGTTTCGATCTTTTATGTCATTCAGCTGACTGATCCTCGACTGATCTTCCTCAAAGAACTGAACCAGATCGCCGATGCGATCAATGGAATCCCAGCTCAAATGATGCTCGATCCCTTCAACATCCCGGTAGATATTTTCTTTGTTGACGCCGATGATCTTTAAAAAATCTTCCAGCAGTTCATGACGGTAAACAAGCCGTTTACCCAATTTTTTACCTTTCGCCGTTAATATAAAGCCCCGGTATTTTTCATATATAAGGTATTGATCTTTGTCTAATTTTTGCACCATCTTGGTCACAGATGAAGGATGGACATTAAGAGCCTCTGCAATATCGGACACTCTTGCATATCCTTTATCTTGAATGAGCCAATAGATACGTTCAATGTAGTCTTCCATACTCGGAGTAGGCGGCATCTGGTCTCCCCCTAACAAGTACACGCCGTGTTTACTTTCTCAAGTCTACTACAACAATGGCTAAAAGACAAGGAGCTTGATCACAAATTATCCCATTTTCCGCGTTTTTTTCACCCATATTTCAACTATCTTTATTCGCTTGAGCATTTGTCAAGTTTCTTGCTTAAGCTGGCCCGGGTGCTTAAAAAATTCGCAGTGAAGGCTATGTTCAAACGCATAGACAAGATAGGCAAATCAAGCAATGCTAAAGAGCCCTCCCCTTCTGCCTTTTACAATTTTTGCTTTTTTACACTTATTCGAATTCAGCCCCCCTTTTAAAAAGACGACGACAAGAAGTTATAATTTAAAATAGATAATGGTTAAAGGAGAAGGTTGTGTATGGGATGGATCATTCCTCTAGTTGTATTAATTATCATCATTTTATTTCCTATCGTTCGCAGACTGCGTCAGCGTTCTTATTTAAAAACGTTGACAGAAGAGGAATTTCGTTCCGGTTACCGAAAAGCTCAGCTCATTGATGTCCGCGAGCCCAATGAATTTGAAAGAGGTCATATATTGGGCGCCAGAAATATTCCGCTTACTCAGTTGAAGATGAGGCAAATGGAAATACGCAAAGACAAACCCATATATCTCTATTGTGCCAGCGGTTTTCGCAGTGCACAGGCCGCAGCAACGTTAAAAAGATTGGGATGTACAGATATCAGCCAGCTCAAAGGCGGTTTCAGGAAATGGACCGGAAAAGTTAAAAAAGGTTGACAAGCAGCAAAAAAAAAAAAGCCTCTCACATCACGTGAGGCGCTTTTTTGCTTGTCTTTATTTAAAATCAACCTTGTCGGCCCGCCAGATCGATCGCTTTCTTTTCATAACGCAAAACAGGATGCCTTGCCGCTTTTGTCTCATCCAGCCGGCCAACGACTGTTTGATGAGGGGCTTCCTGAACTCTTTCCGGATCGTCTTCCGCTTCATGGGCGATCTCAATTAATGCATCGACAAATTCATCCAGAGTTTCTTTCGATTCTGTTTCTGTCGGCTCAATCATCATCGCTTCATCGACGATCAGCGGGAAATAAATGGTCGGCGGATGATAACCGTAATCAAGCAGGCGTTTGGCAATATCAAGAGTCCGCACGCCTAATTTCTTCTGACGGCTTCCGGAGAGCACAAATTCATGTTTACAATATTGTTTGAAAGGCACTTCGTAAGCATCAGATAAAAACGTTTCATCAAGTAGTTGGCATTCAGAACGGCATACTGTGAAACCTTTTTCAGCCCTTCAGCGCCCATCGTCCGAATATAGGCATAGGCGCGCACATTGATGCCGAAATTGCCATGATAAGCTTTGACACGCCCGATCGATTCCGGCCGATCAAAGTCAAATCCATATCTGTCGCCTTTTTTGACGATCGTTGGTTTCGGAAGGAACTTCGCCAGTTCTTTTTTAACGCCGACTGGACCTGAGCCTGGACCGCCGCCGCCGTGCGGGCCGGTGAACGTCTTGTGAAGGTTTAAATGGACGACATCATAGCCCATATCCCCCGGCCGGGTGGCACCCATAATCGCGTTCATGTTGGCGCCGTCATAATAAACCTTGCCGCCAGCTTGGTGAACGATTTCGGCGATTTCCTGAATGTGCTGTTCAAACAGGCCAAGCGTGTTCGGGTTGGTCAGCATCAGCGCCGCGGTATGTTCATCGGCAACACGCCTTAAATCATCCAAGTCAACTAGACCATTTTCATCGGATTTAACCGTTACCGCTTCAAAGCCGGCCACCGAAGCGGAAGCGGGGTTAGTGCCGTGCGCCGAGTCCGGAACAATGACTTTTGTCCGCTTGCTGTCGTGGTTCGCTTCGTGGAAAGCACGGATAATCATCAGTCCTGTCCATTCGCCATGAGCACCGGCTGCAGGCTGCAGCGTCACCTCATCCATTCCGGTAATTTCCGCCAGGTTCGTTTGCAACCGGTAAAGCAACTCCAGCGCACCCTGAACGGTTTCTTCATCTTGATAAGGATGAATGCTGGTAAAGCCTTCAAATCTCGCTACAGCCTCATTGACTTTCGGATTATATTTCATTGTGCAAGATCCGAGCGGGTAAAAGCCGGAATCGACACCGAAGTTCCGTTTGGATAAAGCCATATAGTGACGGACGATCTGCAGTTCAGATACTTCCGGCCATTCCGGTTCAGCTGTTCGGATGTAGTCCTCCGGAATCATGTCGGACACAGATTGGCTTGGCACATCCAGTTCTGGCAAGCTGTAACCGACGCGGCCGGATTTACTTACTTCTTCAAATAAGCGGTTGGTCATGCTTTTGATTAGCCACGAATGATTCCCCCTAACAACGCGGATACAAATTTATCGATCTCTTCTTTGGAGCGTTTTTCGGTCACGGCAATCAGCATATGATTCGCCAGCGTTTCATCATCACGGCCAAGATCATAGCCGCCGATAAATCCTTTTTCAAGCAGCTCACGGTTGATTTCTTTGACAGGTCTTTTGCAATCAATGACAAATTCATTAAAGAAAGCCTGTTCTGTTGCAACAGCTATGCCTGATTCCCGCAGTTTTTCAGCCGCATAGTGCGCCTTTTGGATATTTTGTTCCGCTATCTCGTGTATGCCCTTTTTGCCAAAAGCAATCATGGCAACTGAAGAGGCAAGCGCATTCAGCGCTTGGTTCGAGCAAATATTGGATGTCGCTTTATCACGGCGAATATGCTGCTCGCGAGCCTGCAGCGTCAGCACATAGCCTCTCTTTCCGTTTTCATCCACGGTTTCTCCGACGAATCTCCGGCACTTTCCGCATCAATTTTTTTGTCGTTGCAAAATAGCCGCAATGCGGGCCGCCGAAAGAAGCGGAAATGCCGAGCGGCTGGCAGTCGCCGACGACGATATCGGCCCCGAAAGCTCCCGGTGGAGTCAAAAGACCGAGCGCAAGCGGATTGCTGCTGACAATAAACATCGTCTTTTTACCGGAATGGCTAATCGCCTCAATCTCTTTGAGCGGCTCAATTTGCCCGTAAAAGTTCGGGTACTGCACAATGACAGAAGCCGTTTCATCATCAACCGCTTCGGCAAGCGCCTTGAGATCGGTCACGCCGCCCGCCGCCGGCACTTCAACGACGTCAAGATGCTGTCCTTTTGCATAAGTCTTGATCACCAGCCGGCTCTCCGGATGGACGGCCTTGGAAACGACAATTTTTGATTTTTTCGTATTTCTGTGACTTAACAGAGCCGCTTCAGAGAGAGCGGTCGCACCGTCATACATCGATGAATTCGCGATGTCCATGCCGGTGATTTCGCTGATTAACGTTTGAAATTCAAAGATCGCCTGCAGCTCTCCTTGCGAGATTTCGGCTTGATAAGGCGTATAAGCTGTATAAAACTCGGAGCGCGAAATCACGCTGTCGACAACGGACGGAATGTAATGATCATACACACCCGCGCCCAAAAAACGAAGGCGTATCATTCGTATTAACATTCTTTTTTGCTAATTTAGATAAGAAAGCCAATAATTCATGTTCGGACAGCGTTTTTTCAACGTTCAACTCACCTTTGAACCGGATGTTTTCCGGCACATCGGAAAACAGCTCTTCTTCGGATGCCACACCGATGGTTTGAAGCATCGCCTGCCGGTCGTCTTCAGTCATCGGCAAATAACGAAATGTTGCCACTGTTAATTCCTCCTCAACCTTTTTTATAAAAAGGCAATTTTACAATTTTGCCTTGTTTGCGTTTCCCTCTGACATCCACTTCGACGATCGTGCCGATCTCCGCGCTGGACGTTTTACTAAAGCCAGGCCCAGATTTTTCCCTAAAGTGGGCGATTGCGTTCCGGTCGTCACTTCACCCACTTGCTCGCTGTCATGATAAACGGCGTAATGCGTTCTCGGGATGGCGCGATCAATCATTTCAATCCCGACCAGTTTGCGCGGAACGCCTTCTTCCCTTTGCTTTGTTAACGCCGCTTTACCAATGAAATCAGCGGTTTTTTTTGTTTTCACCGCAAACCCGATACCGGCCTCCAAAGGCGAAATCGTTTTGCTGAGTTCCTGTCCGTAAAGCGGCAGCCGCGCTTCAAATCGCAGGGTGTCTCTTGCGCCCAGTCCGCATGGAACAAGCCCTTCATCTTTTCCAGCTTCAAGGAGCGCCGCCCATAATTCCGCCGCTTTATTCCATGGGCAATAAATTTCAAATCCTTCTTCACCAGTGTAACCGGTTCTGGACACGATCGCCGGCACACCGTTAAGAACCAAATTTTCTTTAAATTTAAAATGTTTGATATTCTAAATTTTCGTCTGTTATCTTTTGCAAAATCGTTTCAGCCTTCGGGCCTTGAAGCGCAAGAAGAGCAATATCAAAAGTCAAATCGCTAAGCTTGACGTCTCCCTTTACATGTTCCGACAGCCAATTGAAATCTTTCTCCGTATTTGCCGCATTGACAACCAGCAAGAAGTCATTTTCACCTTTTCGGTAGATCATCAGATCGTCGACTGTGCCACCGTCTTCATAACACATCGCCGTGTACAGTGTATCGCCTGGTTTTGCTTTGGTCACATCATTGGTTACCATGTACTGCAAAAATGCTTCGGCATCCTGCCCTTTGACAGTGAATTCCCCCATATGGGAAACATCAAAAAGTCCGGCAGCCGTTCTGACAGCCTGATGTTCTTTTTTGATGCTGGAAAATTGGACCGGCAGCATAAAACCGCCGAAATCAATTAACTTTGCTCCCTGCTCTTTGTACGTTTCATAAAGCGGTGTTGTTTTTAATTCAGACACTGTCCTTTTACCCTCCCAGTGAGAAATGGCTTTTGGTGGAATAAACAAAAAAAGGCAGAGGAAAACACACCGATGTGTTTCCCCTGTCCCTTAACCTGAAAGTTTATCGTTCATTCAATGCGCGTGAACGGAATATCCCCGTTGGTGGCTCAATATGAGCGCTCTCCAGAGGTGCGTCCGGCATGAGTCATTTTTGCCTGAGAGATTCACCACTTGGGCTTGCTCCTTCGGCGCTGCTGTTCACAGTCTCTCCCCATGCTGTCATTCGCCCTAAACATTCAATTGTCCCTTAAGTTTATCCCTTAGTTATTTTGTTCATACTAACAAGTATTATCCTATCATCTAATCATGATTCATGGCAATATTAAATTTAATACGATTTTATAGAAAACTTGGCGAAGGCAAGCTTCAAAGAGTTAAAAGCGCAGGCTGAGCCTTAGTTGCACTTACACTGTTTCCTATAAGTTTTTGCAGACTTGATTCGCTTCTTGCTTTATTGGAAATCAGTGTAAAGAAAACTTGCCGACTGGCGAGCCGCAGGCGATGACAGAGGCCTAGCCCGCTTACACTGTTTCTTATAAGCTTTTACAGCTATGATTCGCTTCCTGCTTTATTGGAAATCAGTGTAAAGAAAACTTGCCGACTGGCGAGCCGCAGGCGATGACAGAGGCCTAGCCCGCCTTACACTGTTTCTTATAAGCTTTTACAGCTATGATTCGCTTCCTGCTTTATTGGAAATCAGTGTAAAGAAAACTTGCCGACTGGTGAGCCGCAGGCGATGACAACCAATCCGTGAAAGAAAAGGAGCGACTTTTTCATGGGACCAGACATCCTGTTTGATCGAACGTGGCAAAACGAATTCTTTCAGCAAATAGCAGCAGACGGTCCATGGGCAAATTGGGACCTGTATAAATTGGCCTATCATGCCGAAAAGGAGCAGCTAATCCCTTCATTCAACGGTTTAGTGGCTCCCCGGCATCTGCCGGACATAACGTTCCATGACCATCAAATCGAAACGGCTCAGACGGTGATTGAACAGATGCATGGCAAAGCGATTCTTGCCGATGAGGTCGGGCTTGGAAAAACGATCGAAGCCGGCTTAATCATGAAGGAATACATGATTCGCGGTTTAGCAAAAAAAATACTGATTCTCGTTCCCGCATCGCTGGTCTTGCAATGGGCAAGCGAACTCACAAGTAAATTCTATATTCCTGCCGTCCCGCAAAGAAAATCTTATGTGTGGGAACAATGCGACGTCGTCATCTCATCGATCGATACGGCCAAGCGGGAGCCGCACCGCAGCCTGATACTTAAACAAAATTACGATTTAGTGATCATTGACGAAGCGCACAAATTAAAAAATCACAAAACGAAAAACTATCAATTCGTCCAGTTATTAAAGAAGAAATTTTGTCTTCTCCTGACCGCGACACCCATTCAAAATCGATTGAGCGAAATTTATTATCTCGTCTCGTTATTAAAGCCCGGATATTTGGGTAACGCGATAGTTTAGTTTTACCCGTCTATATAAGTCCGGGAAAACAGAGGTAAAGAATGAAGAAAAGCTCAAAGCGCTCGTCAATCAGGTGATGGTGCGCAATCGCCGTGAAGACACCGGCCTTAACTGGCCGAAGCGCGTGATTCAATCGTTCGACATCAAGTTGTCCAAAGAAGAGAAGAACTTTTACGAGTCCTTGTCTCTTTTAAAAGAAGGCAGCCACGTTCAAGGTTTTTCTTTGCTGACTTTGCAGCGGGAAGCCTGCAGCAGCCGCGAAGCAGCTTATTTAACACTAAAAAAAATGATGGCCGACCATTTGCATCCTGATTTTGAGCAAACCATGCAAATAATATTTTCCAAAATGAACCAAATCAAGCAGAATGCCAAGGCCGAAAAAGCGCTTGAGCTAATAAAAAAAAAATTAATGATAAAGTGATCATTTTTACCGAATACCGCGCTACTCAGCTATATCTGCAATGGTTCCTTCAGCAGCACGGCATTTCTCTCGTCCCTTTTCGCGGCGGCTTCAAACGCGGCAAAAAAGACTGGATGCGGATGCTTTTCCAAAATCGGGTTCAAGTGCTGATTGCCACTGAAGCGGGCGGAGAAGGGATCAACCTGCAATTTTGCAACCATGTCATCAATTACGATTTGCCTTGGAACCCGATGCGAATTGAACAGCGGATCGGCCGGATCCATCGACTTGGCCAGGAAAAGGATGTCTTTATTTACAATTTCGCCACTCAAGGTACAGTGGAAAGCCACATATTAAAACTGCTTTACGATAAAATCCATCTCTTTGAAAATGTGATCGGCGAACTTGATGATATCCTTGCCCGACTTGACCTAAAGCGTCTTGATAAATACGTAGAGGACATTTTTGAAGAGTCCGAATCAGATGGCGAGATTCAAATCAAGCTCGACAATTTGACAAGCGTGATCAATTCGGAAAAAGCCTATTTGGGAGGCAGCAGCGATGCAGCAAGCAGCGATTCATGACTACCTCGTTCAATATTTTAAAGCTAATGATTGCACGATTATGGAGAATGGAAATGGTTTTCTAAAAGTAAAGCTCACGGTCGATCTCGACAAATTATTGATGAACCGGCCTTTCTACTGGCATTATATTGAAAAGATCGGCGGCCAGGCGGAAACAGCTGCACTGACATTGCGAACCAACGAAACGCTGCCGGATGGAGAATTTATTCACTTCGGCTCGCCCCGGCTGCATCAGATTTTTCAATCTGCGAAAAAGCTCGCTCCTTATATTCGTCTGTTTCAGCAGGTCAATCCTAAATCCGGCAAACTGGGACTTGAACCATGGCTCGGGATTAATTATAAAATCAGCTACCAATGCGATCTGAAAAAGGACAGAATCCTTTCTCTCGGGCTGCAGCTGATCAACGGTACGCTCGTCGGCGGCTTTCAGAATGTGCTTGAAAACTTTCTTTAACACCGAAAATACCGGATTTCTGCTACACACTCAACCCGCTGATCAAACCTGTCAGCGGTATCCGCCGCGTCGAGTCTTTTATTGAACAGACATTGAAAAAAGAGCCCTCGGACTGGGCGGAAAAAGCCGTTGAACGCTGGCATTCCGATATGGAGCTGCTTGATGCTTTCTATGAAGAAAAAACGACAATGGTGAAAAACCGGAGGCCTATTTTCAAGAGAAGGAAGCCCTGAAAGCCCAGTATGAGCCAAAAATTCATGTAAATAGCATCAACTGCGGGCTGTTCTATTTGCAATCGAAAACGTTTTTGAAATAATTTGGGTTCATTTTTAAGACTTGTTTCGATTGTTCAGCAAGAAAGCCAAAGCTTGGTTTTGAAAAAAATGGATATGAAAAGATAAAAGGACTGCTTTTCATGAAAAGATTTGACAAAGCAGTCCTTCTCTAGTTAGTTTTAAGGCATGCGTTTTGGCCTCGATTTAGGAACTTCGATGCGGTGCCCGATCTCCTGATGACGGGACGTTCAAATGAATCTTAACTCGCCCCTTTTGTGCCTTTCATAACCCATTTACAATATGAAAAATCGGCAGCATGATCGAAGCAAACAGGCAAAGTACGAGTCCGCCGATAACAACAAGCATGGCCGGCTGGCAAACAGCGAGAAAATCCTCAGCCTTTTCAGTCATCTTGTTCAGCAAAACCTCGCTATACTGATAAAGAGATTCACCCAGCATACCGTTGAGTTGGCCATGATGGATGACGTAGGCAAAATCATCCTCATAATACGATCGACCGCTGATAATCTGTTCAAACCGCTCCCCTTTTCTCAGCAACTTTTCCAGCCGCTGTCCCTCAAAGCGCAAGAACGGCGTTATTCCCTGACGCGATAACGCATCGACCGCCTGATAGATCGACATGCCTGAGCGCAGCAAGCTGCCAAAATGAAAAGCAATTTGATGAGTCGTATAAAGGCGCGTATAGTCGGCAACAAAAGGAAGAAAAAGCAGGATGGCGAACTTTTTTTCAATTGAGAAGCGGCGAAAACACAGAGGAAAAAAATAACCGCGGTCAATAAAATCAGAACAAGAAAAAACAGCAAATAATAAATATGCCCGCTCATAAACAAAAAAATTTTGGTAATCAGAGGTAGATCAATGGCCAAAGAACGGTATAATTTCAAAAAATTCGGCAGCAGATAATGGCCGATGACGAAGATCATCAATGAAAACACCCAGAAGAGCAGCAATGGATAACGCATCAGCTTTTGCAGGGCTTCTTTCTGTTCCTCGCGCTTTTTCAGCATTTGCCCGCTTTCATTCAAACCTTTGGCCAATTCTCCGCTTTCTTCAGCAAAATAAACGTAACTGCAGACATCATTTGGAAATTGCAAAGTTTGTAAAATGCGATGAAGACGCCGGCCTTTTTTTAAGTCACTGAGCATCATGTTGATGTGCTTGCGGATAAAAGGCTGCTTTTGGAAGGCTTGCAATTGAATGGCTAAATGAAGGGGATAACCGTCGCGGAGACAGCCGCCGATACTGATCAATAGTTCGCACCCCGTTCTTTTTTCGTCCATTTTTTTACGGATGAACATGGCGGCGATCACGCCCCTTTATCATTTCTCCGGGAATCATCCCCATCGCCACCCCTTCGCGCATATAATCTTCGATGGTCTTATAGTCCGCGTGCGCCCGCGGCAGGACATGTGTCAAAACCTCATGCAACGCCCGGCCTGCTAAAATTTCGAACAGCGCCGTCCTTTTTGGATGATGGCGATTTTCACATTCCGGCTCGCAAACGGGCCCGCAAACCGGACAGTGGATGGTGGCAAGCCGCTCGGCTACGACCCCGACCAGTGTCTCTTTCAAGTCAAACCGCGGAATGCCGAGTTCAACGAGCCGCTCGATCGTTCCCATTGCATCAAAGGCATGCACGGTGCTCATGACCAGATGTCCTGTGAGCGCGGCTCGGACTGCAATTTTGGCGGTCTCCTGATCGCGGATTTCGCCAACCATGATGATATCCGGATCATGGCGCAAAATCGCTTTGAAACCGTCGGCATAGCTGAAATTCGCCTTTTCATTGATTTCCATTTGGACAAAGTTATCGTTTTTCTTTTCGATGGGATCTTCAAGTGTGATAATGCGGGCATTGTAGCGCCTTTTGGCGGCGGAAAGGAGCGTATAAAGCGTGGTTGTTTTTTTCCGGAACCTGTTGGCCCGGAAACCAAAATCAAACCATTATCGTAATTCAGAAGGGATGACAGCTGGACAGTTGCTTCTTTAAAAACAGACAGATCGTCGACGAGAAGATTGCTTCCCTGAGGCAAGAGACGAATGACAAGACTCTCATTGTATGGTGTGGGAAGTGTCGAGAGGCGAAGGTTGACCGGCGAACGGCAAAGCTCTAAAAGCATCGAACCGCTCTGCGGCCGTCTTCTGTCGCCAATGTCCATCCCCGAAAGAAATTTAAAGTGGGCGATGAGCCGTTCCGCAAAATCCGGGGACAACCGATCAAGCTCAAGCAGATGCCCGCCAACGCGCAGCTCCACCAGCGTGTCGTCCGCGCGGGGAAGAAAATGAATATCGGAAGCTTCCACGCTGTAAGCCTCATCGAGAATTTTACGGCCTTTCTTCTCGACATCACTTAAGTCACTCAATAAAACACCCTCTTTCAAATGGATTTAATGATAAGTATTCAACTTTTTAAGACAAAATCCTCTTTCATTTTGCAAATATTTTTTTTTTTTGTCATTGAAAGGTGCAGGCCGTGCCGAGGGCCCGAATATTGTCCCAATCAGCATCACGAGTGAAAAGGCATGGAGAAAATCCTGCGTCGCGGTTAGGCCGGTCCCTGAATATTTCAGCAGCAGATTCAATAGCGACCCGCTCACCTTTACCCCCGCCATCGTGCCGATATAGCGAAGCATCGCTAGGTGCCGGCCCTGTGCCAGAACCCGCCGACCTTTCCACCCGCTAACATAGAAGATCGAATGACTCTTTTTTTTTGAGCCTGTTGCCCATTCATGCAGGAATTTAGCCATCAACCGCGAATATATAATGTTGGATTATTTTTAACTAGAAAAACAACAGCCGTTTTTCGGCTTTTTCACAATCATTGTTAGACAACAGAGAGGCGCGTGAAGCAAATGACAACATATAAAATCGGTGTCTTATACGGAGACGGTATCGGACCGGAAATTGTTCAATCGGCGCTGGCTGTCGTCAAAGCGGCCCTTCGCCGCGCTAGCGGCATAACGCTTGATTTTACCGAACTGCCAATGGGCTGGGACGGCATCAAAAAATTTGATGATCCCCTGCCCCAAGTAACAATAGAGACATTGAAAAGCTGCGACGGCTGGATAATGGGGCCGCATGACTGTGCGGCCTATCCTCCCGAGCATCGGGAAAAATTGAATCCAAGCGGAAAACTCCGCCATTTATTTGATCTCTACGCCAACATCCGCCCTAATAAGGCGCTGCCGGACGTTAAATGTATGGCTTCAGAGGCCGATCTGATCATTGTCAGGGAAAACACAGAAGGCTTTTATCCTGATCGCAGCATGTTCAAAGGCAGCGGCGAAGTGCTGGTCACTCCCGATTTGGCCCTTGTCACAGGAGTGTTCAGCCGGAAAGCGGCGGAGCGTATTGCCCACTCTGCATTCCGACTGGCGATGAAGCGGCGGCAGAAAAAAGTGACGATCGTGCATAAAGCTAATGTGATCCAGCTCGGAACGGGACTGTTCAAAGAGACTTGCTATGAAGTCGGTAAACAATATCCGGAGGTCCAAATCGATGATTATCACGTTGATGCAATGGCCGCCCGTCTTGTCCGTAGCGCTGCTGATTTTGATGTCATTGTCACGACCAACATGTTCGGCGATATTCTGTCGGACCTGGCGGGAGAACTGACCGGCAGCCTAGGGCTCGCTTCCTCGATTAACACGAACGACAGCCAGGCGATGGCGCAGGCCGTCCACGGATCGGCACCCGACATCGCCGGGAAAAACATCGCCAATCCTGTCGGGATACTTCTATCGACGGTCATGCTGTTCAACGGCTGTCCGAACGTCACCGCGACGAAGATCTTCGCCGCTTTGCAAGAACAATCGAACAGGCAGTCCTAAAGACGCTATCGGCCGGCATCCGCACCCCGGATATGGGCGGGACGGCATCCACGACCGCCTTTACGGCTGCCGTTTCTGAGCATTTATCCGCCATTTATCGACTATAAGCCGGGCTTTAGCCCCACACTTGGCGGGGCTTCTATAGCCAATAGATATAGAGATAGAAAATGAAAGGGGAATAGATATGCCTTCTCAAGCTTTGTCAGTCAAAAAAGGCATCAAGATTGAAATCATCTCGGTCATTTGGATGATCATCGAAGCCGGCGTTGCGATCGGCGCCGGTGTGACCGCCCATTCCGTCGCCCTCATCGCCTTTGGCGCCGACAGCCTGATTGAATTGGCGGCCGGCCTCGTTTTGCTGTGGCGGCTGGCGATTGAGGCAAAAAACGCCGGCCTGGATCGAGTCAAGCTGGCAGAAAAAATTTCTTCATGGGTCGTCGGCATCGCGCTTCTGCTGCTGGCGGTCTATATTGTCATCACATCCATCGCCAAACTTTGGACCCGTCAGGGAGCGGAGACCACTTTTCTGGGCATCGGCCTGGCTGCCGCCTCGGCCCTGCTTATGCCTTACCTTTCCCGGGCCAAGAAACAAATCGGTTCTGAGATTGGCAGCAGCGCGCTGAAAGCCGACGGCGCCTGCAGCATCGTTTGCGCCTACATGGCCTGGACCGTTCTGGCCGGCGCCCTCCTGACCGCATGGTTCGGCTGGTGGTGGGCCGACTCTGTCGCCGCTTTAGCCCTGACTTATTTTGTTGTTAATGAAGGCTGGGAAGCGGTTCAGGAGGCGCGCGGCAAGGAAGATGCCTGCAGCTGCTGCCATGATAAAGACAAAGGCTGCTAATCGGCCAACTTTTCAAGGTTGTTTTGTCTTGTTTAAACTTTAACATTTTTTAGGCGCCGATCAGCGATCCGCGCTTGCTTTTTTTCTCCTCTTTTCCTTTTTTTGCACCGTCAAAATATATCCTATTAAGCCAAAAGCGAGCGGAATAAATTTGCTGAAATCCCTGCCCTGAAAACTGCTTTTGAAGCGTTGACACTGGGAAGACAACGAGCATACATTCTTTATTTTTCTAAACCCAAACATTCCAAAACCCGAGAGTCAAGGGTTGAAAAGTGTTTGCAGCAAATTCTCGATGGAAAGGGATTAAATGATTAGTCTATTCGATGAGAAAATAAATGAACCTTTTTTTGGCGGGCGGTAAACTCAATCAAATCATTTAAACAGGTAAATGATCCGAAATCAGCGAAAATGACCCGGCAATTAAACCTATAACTCCGAAAAAACAATAAAATGAATATGATTTCTCTTCAGCGCATTCCTCTCCTCGTTCATTTTAAGTGATTTAATAGAAAACGATGCGAATGCAACTACCTGTCCTTCTGTAGAAACATCGTCAGGCTATCAGACTCATCCAAAATTGTTTTATCTATTTGTAAAATATGGCCTTTCTCAACATCCAAAGAGATGGGTTGACCTGGTTTCACGGATAAGCTTGACAGACTGTTTTTATTGAATGAAGGTAATATTTGCACAAGCGGTTCATCCTGTTTATCATTTTTTTCCTTATCATGGCAGCTTAAAATATAACTACCTGGAGGAAATTGTTTACCGACAATGTAGGAGCCCGAATGCTGAATCACATATTGCCCCTTCTTATTTTTAATGAGTTTATGAAAAGAAGCCGGATATAAAGACACAGTTCCGGAGCCGGAAATCATCACATGGTTATTTTTTATAGTTCAATGCCCAGCAACTGATCACCATTCGTCAATTTTCTGCCCATAAACCGGCTTGTCCCTTTTGCTTTGATATCATAGAATCCTGCTTTTATTTCATCTCCCACCTTATAATCGCCTTTGCCAAGTTTAATCATTTTTTCCGAGCCAACCGACATAGGATGGTTCTCTTCCCATTTGCTGTTCAGAAAAGAAATCACAAAGTATCCTGCTGTCAGCAGAAAAACCAAAGTAATGATCCAAAACACGAATTGCTTTTCTCTACTCACGAGTCAACATCCCGTTTTTCATCTCCAATGCTTTATCGCATAAAGAGAGCATATCTTCTTTGTGAATAGAGAATCGCCTTCACTTGTTCGGTTCCTTCGCTTTTGAGAGCTTTTGGCAACCGATCATGGACATTGCGCAGGAAGTGAGCCTGACACCGCTGCCAAGTAGCCCCTTGAAACGCTTTTTGAACCGCACTCACGAGACCGCCGTGGTCATCGCTGATCACCATGTCAACGCTTTTTAGACCGCGTGATTTCAGCCAGTCAAAATAATTTTTTCCAGGCGTCGGTGCTTTCGCTGTCATCGATTTTCAGACCTAGAATCGTTCGGTATCCTTTGTCGTTGATGCCGTAGCTGATCAGCACGCCACAGGAGCGGACACGCCCGTTTTCTCGTACCTTCGTATAAACCGCATCAACGAATAGGAACGGATAGTTGCCCCTCAAAGGACGGTTATTCCAGCCTTTAACCACTGGATCCAGCTGCCCGCAAAGATCCGATACAGTCGTTTTCGAAAAGTCTGTGCCACAAAGCTCTTCAGTAATTTGACTTACGCGACGTGTGGAGACGCCGTTAATAACCATCTCCATTAGGGATAGAACCAGCGCCTGCTCACTGCGCTGGTAACGCTTAAAGAGATCAGTAGAAAAAAAATGGCCATTACGCAGGCGGGGAACATTGGGGCTGGCCAGCCTCCTCCAGAAAAACAGAAACCCGGTCTAACATTTTCTCATATTCAGATAACCCTTTTTACACAATTATACTGGCTCAACTAGTAGCCCACGAAGCTTGAGCAAGCTACAAATAAAGCCACTATAAATTTTTTCCCTATGTAATAAATGAAGCATTTGAGCAAAAATAGACTGTGGTTTGAACTGCAGCTTTTCAAAACCTTGAAAAAACACTTCTACTTTAGAGCTAGGATAAAAGAAATCTACACTAATTATTACCCATACAATCGAATAACCTAAAATTAAGCATAAGAAGCTCAGATAGTAAGAGTTATAGTAAATACCAAAACCTGTACCGAGTATAAAAAAAGTAGATGTCAATAGGCCAATACCAGAAGTTAGTTTAGATAGATAAAATAAAACTACGCACAATAATAAGAATATTGCAATGTCGTAAGTTCCAAAAATTATTAACAATAAATCAAACAAGCTAAAGATTAATAACTGCGGAGTAAATCCATATAAAATGGCAAACAAAAGGTGTTTTAAAGCAACCCTCTTACTTGCGTAAATAGTATATGGTCTTCTGACTCTATACGGCAATACAACATTATTGACATCTAACGTACCTATACTATAAAACAGTCCAAATATAAGAACCCTAAACAGATCCCCTCTTATTTGATGTTTTTTCAAACAAAACAACGGCTATCGCTATGGTATAAAAAATGGCCGTCCCAGCTAAATTGTCGGCCATCTAAACTATTATCGTAAAAACTAAGCCGCTGACGCAAAATATTCAACGTTTTTTTCACCATTAAAGGAGTTCCTCCTTTTAGATGTGTTACAAAATAGCGTCAGAAAGCAGCAGCTTTTGCCTTTCCTTTTTTTTTTGAGGAGATACAAAACAGTAGCGGCAATTCCAGAGCCAACCGATCCCACGCCCGTAACAATTCCAATAATCGTTAATACAAAAGTAATTGAACTGTAAGCATTAAGAAATTTTACAACTGCAGCTGCTGACCCTGTACTGATCCCCAACGTAGAAGCCAATTGAGGTGATACAAAAACAGCAGTCACGAATGCAGCCACAACCGCCAGACCAACGGAAAGAAACGCTAACTTACGAACACTACTCAACTCTCTTATCGTAAATCATTCCTCCTGACTTAAAATTTGTCCATAAGATCTTATGACACTTCTATCTTATTAGGCTCTTAAACCTTTGTCACCGAAATCTTTTTTTTCGTGATCACCGAAAAAAAGTGGGTAGCTACTACGCAGATAATAGGTAGTCGGTACGCAAAAAAAAAGCGGTATTCATGACGAATCCGCTTTATCCATATAGTGTAGTCTTTTATTTTGTCATTTTTGCTCAAAAGAAGCGGGCAAAACAATCCCCATTTCTTTTACCCTGTCCGCTACTTGTTCACGAGAATGAATGCCTAATTTTTTGTAAATGGAACGCAGATGGTACTCTATCGACCGTTGGCTGATGTAAAGTTTATCAGCGATTTTCTTGTTCGTATTGCCGTCTATTAAGGCCTTAATGATTTCTAATTCTCTTTTACTAAAGAGACTTTCTATTTCCTTTTTTGACCGATGGTTGTGAATAGCCTCTCGGACGATAGTATTTGGAACAACGCTGTAGCCGCCAATCACAGCATGGACAGCGCGAATTAAAGTATCTACCGAAGCGCATTTGCTGACGATCCCGGAAACACCTTCTTCAATTAATTGGTCGAACACCATGGTGAGCTCTGAATCAAAACCCGTATAGATAATGACTTTTGCCTGTGGATTTAATTCAAGTATTTTTTTCGAGATTTCCAGTCCGTTCATTTCAGGCAGACTCTTCATCAGGAATATCGTCAGGATCAGATCGTTTATGTTCTTCATATTCTTCTTGTGTCCTAACATTCATGAATATTAGGAAGATACCCGAACTATTTTGATAAGGAACCACAAAAAAGCTGAGGACATGGCTATGCCTAGTTGAGCCAGTATAATTGTGTAAAAAGGGTTATCTGAATATGAGAAAATGTTAGACCGGGTTTCTGTTTTTCTGGAGGGGGCTGGCCAGCCCCCTCCAGAAAAACAGCAGGATTTTATTTACTCGTCTCTTTCATTTTTTTCATAGAAAATGAGCCAGAGCCCGTCATCTTAGTTAGAATAGAGTTAACCAAACCAATTCTAAAGGAGAGATTTCGGGATGACTCAATTACAGATTACTCTAGATGAGCAACTTTGCATCAATTATTTCTTGGTAATTCTAAAGAATCGGGCATGAATATCCTTTTGGAGACGATTTTAAATCAAGTTTTAAAAGCACAGGCCGGCGAGCAGGTGAGCGCCGAAAAGTACGAACGCAGTGAGGCACGGACGGACTACCGTAACGGCTCGTATCCCCGTCAACTCAAGACGCGCGTGGGTACTCTTTCACTCAATGTTCCCCGCCTGCGTAATGGCCATTTTTCTACTGATCTCTTTAAGCGTTACCAGCGCAGTGAGCAGGTGCTGGTTCTATCCCTAATGGAGATGGTTATTAACGGCGTCTCCACACGTCGCGTAAGTCAAATTACTGAAGAGCTTTGTGGCACAGACTTTTCGAAAACGACTGTATCGGATCTTTGCGGGCAGCTGGATCCAGTGGTTAAAGGCTGGAATAACCGTCCTTTGAGGGGCAACTATCCGTTCCTATTCGTTGATGCGGTTTATACGAAGGTACGAGAAAACGGGCGTGTCCGCTCCTGTGGCGTGCTGATCAGCTACGGTATCAACGACAAAGGATACCGAACGATTCTAGGTCTGAAAATCGATGACAGCGAAAGCACCGACGCCTGGAAAAATTATTTTGACTGGCTGAAATCACGCGGTCTAAAAGGCGTTGACATGGTGATCAGCGATGACCACGGCGGTCTCGTGAGTGCGGTTCAAAAAGCGTTTCAAGGGGCTACTTGGCAGCGGTGTCAGGCTCACTTCCTGCGCAATGTCCATGATCGGTTGCCAAAAGCTCTCAAAAGCGAAGGAACCGAACAAGTGAAGGCGATTCTCTATGCGCCGAATCTGGAAGTCGCTCGAACCTTGCTTAATGCTTTTCTAAAGGATTATCAGGACAAAGCACCAAAAGTGACGGAGCTTGTGGAGGATGCCTTTGATGACGTGACGGCGGTGCTTCCTCTACCAGAACCCTATCGACGTCGCCTCCGGACAACTAACGGGATGGAACGGCTCAATGAGGAATTTCGCCGTCGGGAACGGGTTATCCGTATTTTCCCTAACCGCCAATCTGTGATTCGTCTGATGGGCTCTGTTCTCATGGAGAAGGACGAAAAATGGATAGAAGGACGCCACTATCTGAAAATGGAAGACTATTTTGAATGGAGGGCCAAACAGCCAAAATCACCTGATCGTTCGAGTAACGTAACAACTCTTTATCCAGGATAATCACTCTATCTTAGCTAAGGTGAATTTACACATAAAAAAAAGACTTGACCCTATGCCTTCAGCTTTTTGTGAAATATCCAATAAAACTATGACCATAATGTACAAAATTTAATGCTTTTTATTGTTTACATGTGCTTTTTGATATAATTGATAATTTGGTTAACCGTCCACCCTTCGCCAATCCACCTCATAATCCTACCATAATATTTTTTAACAACTTTCCAACCTAATTTAGCTGCAATTTTAGCAATAGCGCCCATGATTATCACTCTCCTCACTTATTTTTTGGACAATTCAATTTTATTACAGAAAAATCCAAACTTGTTGATTGACAATTCACAATATAAGTGATAAGTACAGCTTAATAATACGCTCGCCAAAAAAATATCAGTTTAAAAAGGAATAAAAATTATTATAAAATTTAAATGATTTTTATTTTGAAATTAATTTTAAAGTTGAAATACATCATCATAAAATCCGGTGTATCATGAAGGCAGGCGATGACACCAAAGCGGATTCATGAGGCTTGTAGTATAAAAAAAAACAGAGAAGTTTTATACATCTGACCCTTTTAAAGCCAGGTGTAAAGCAGTAATCGTACGTTTTTTTTTCAAATCATACGCTTTTAGTGAATCGATGAGTTTTTGGCATAAAGCAAATAAAGGATCCACAAATATGTTCGCCTCAATAAATGGTTTAATACTCACGATGACATTTCTGAACCGTAAAAACGTCTGAGAGTAAGGAAAAATCATTTTCCCCTCCTTGATCATACTGATTACCAATTATTTTTCGGTGATCACACAAAAAAGATTTCGGTGAAATAGATAAATGTATTCATTATAATTAATTGTTGGAGGATCCCATAATCATAATCAAGGAATCGGAGGTTTTACAATGCTAAGAAATTATCCTAAATTGCAAGAATAAATATGCCACCTATTAAATCCAGTGGCATCTGTTTTCAATTATTAGTACTGATAATTAACTCAATTCTCACTATTCTTAGTCCCTGTTTAAGCTTGTACCGGTTGAATTTCCTTAAGTAATCAGAAAACAGTTTTCTTCTTAGGAAAAATCATCGAATCAATGCGTTCTTTATTGGTTCCAGATATCCATGAAGAACAGAGATGTGCGTAATAAACCTTAGTCAATTTGCACTTCAGAATGCCTGTAATCAGTTGTGAGAACTGACGGCCATTGTTTACTGCGATGATTTTGAAGATTTGACCAAATGGCTTGCCATACTTGATGAATGTTTTGAATCATACAGTAATTGGACATGTGTTCGTTTAATCAGTCAAATATTTATAACAGAACCCACCTTTCATTTGGTTTGGTTACCTTAATAATGTACGGGGCTTTATGGTGCTGTTTTCTATTCTGCTTTAAGTAGATAATTTGATTTTACAATTAGCCAAAAAATCAATTTGACTCCATAGTAACAAATTACAAACAATTTTTGATCGTGAACGAATAAAGTCAGGGGGAGTCGAGTGAAAGCAGAAAAATTCGATTGGATATGTCTTCTTACTGATCACGAACTAGATTTGTTAAAAAAGTTAATTATGTCAGATTATAAGATGAACAACTTATCCAAAATGACCCATCATAGTTACATTTTTTAAAAAAAAGAATTAACCGAAATTCGCGACAAAGTAAAAACTAATGTGAAAAATGACTCTGATTTTAAAGATTATTTAGATTTCTTGGTTAAGGAAGATATTATCATTCCTTCTATTGCAGAAGTGATCTATCAAAAACACATAGAAAGTAAGGGAGATATGGCAGATGTTTGACTAATAACTGGATCGTGTTAGCTGTTACGATTTTAATAATGATTGTTCAAGAAGTGATAATGCCAAGGTTAAAAATTCGTTTCTGTATATATATACTTCCTACCGTTTCATTTATAGCGGGAATAATTTTCACCATTTTTTCGCAGAATAGTTTACTGACAAAAGTAATAATGGCAGCTGCAGTTATGCTTCTATCTATAATTATTTTATTGATGGGGGGGAAACCGCTTCAAATGCACGGCGAAAAAAACGTCAGGAGCAGTATAGTAAAGATGAATTCTACAACAAAAAATAGACAGACAGTAAATATTTATTTTATAGCAATAAATCATTGGTTTTTTATGAAATCTTTAAAAATATTTCCATTGATTTTGGGTTAGCCGGTGGATTGTTGCTTCTATACTTTCTTTATTCAAATGAAATTATTTTAGCATTGTTAATACTAATCGTGTTGGGCACTTTTTTTGACATTTATTGGTCTTTCAGAGTGGTGAAATATAGCCGGCTAATCATCGATAACAATCTTTTAATTATACAAAGGGGCAACTTTTTTAAAAGGAAATATCTGATTCCAATTCGAAACATTTATATGGTAACCGTGAAAAATAATATTTTCTTAGATAAATTAAACATTGTCGAACTCAAAATACGAACATTAGCAGAAAAT
Organism: Terrilactibacillus sp. S3-3; assembly: GCA_030437565.1. Lineage (GTDB taxonomy): Bacteria > Bacillota > Bacilli > Bacillales > Sporolactobacillaceae > S3-3. Next base: position 1,481,135 of record CP129291.1, on the reverse strand, counting down.
CATACTTTTAATGGATTAAGCAAAGAAGACTACAATACATGTGTTAACATTCTCTCAGAAAAATCAGCAATACAATATGAATGTGGTGATCGGGATGAATAATGTTCATTGGTATAAAGTAACTTAACTTTCGCAGTCTAAAAATCGAGTCGAAAGCTGAGTGTTACACGCTCCATTGTTTGTGACTTAGGGAGCTTGACTCAATAGAAAGACACCTTACTTTTTGGTATAGTGAATCTGTCGCAATACACTACCAAATAGAAAAGGTGTCCTCTACATGATAGCGAATTACACACAAAAGAATCAACTCCCTGAAGAAATAAAAAAGCAAATTTGATGAACTGCAAGTCTTGAAACATCTTCGTCAGGCAGGCATCGTTAAGTCTTTTGGCTTTTCCTGCGGCTATCTCTTCCAACTCGTCTTTCGTCTGATCTTTACCCAGAAAAACTGGTTTCGCTTGCTGGAAAGCCACAAGGCCGCAGATTTACCGGGCAAAGATACGGTCTACCGCTTTTTAAATTACCCGAAGTTTGCCTGGCGTCGATTTCTGCTGGCACTCAGTGTTTTCACAATCACAAAAGTCAGCCGCTTAACGCGTGCTAATCATACCAAAGTGCTGATCGTCGATGATTCGTCTTTTTATCGTGATCGCAGTAAAAAGGTCGAGCTCCTGGCTCATTGCTTTGATCACGCGAAGAAAAGGCACTATAAGGGATTCCGTATGTTAACCTTGGGCTGGTCCGATGGGACAACCTTCATGCCCGTTGACTTTTCGTTGCTGAGCTCCAGCAAAGAGAAGACCCGAATTAACGGCATCGATTCAACGATTGATAAACGTTGTTCAGGCTATAAAAGACGGGTGGAAGCCCTGCAAACGGCACCGGAACAAATTCCAAATATGGTCAAACGTGCTCTGGACAGCGGAATTGAAGCGTCCTACGTCTTGATGGACAGCTGGTTTACCCAGCAGCCGCTGATTCGATCGCTGGCCGATCAAGGCATCCACGTCATTGGCATGGTGAAGCCGACCAACCAACGCTACCGAGTCGGTTCGCAATGGGTAGGATTAAAAACACTATATCGATTCGCAAAACCGGTGATCGGCTACAAAGGCGTTTTACGTTCGATTCGTACCCAAATGGCGAACGAAGTCCCGGTCAAGGTTGTATTCATCCAAAACCGTAATAAACAAAGCGAGTGGCTGGCCATTTTAAGCACTGACTGCACCCTGACGGAACAGGAAATCATCCGGACATACGGCATGAGATGGGATATTGAACTCTTTTTCAAAGCAACCAAGTCTCTTCTCAAACTTCAAAAGGGAATCAAGGCCGATCCTATGATCTCCTGATTAGTCATACGACGATTGTCTTTTCTCGTTTCATCCTTTTGTCCTGGCAGAATCGCTGCAGTACGGACGTTCGAACGTTAGGCGGCATGTTTTATGAACTTTGCGACGAAATGAACGAGCTAGATTGGGCAGTTGCTTTAACGCAACTGCTGGTCATTCTACAGGATGCTTTAACAAAAACAAAGAAGGCAATCAAAAAAAAATAGTGACTCGTCAACTCCAACAATGGATGGACCGTTTGCCTCATTACATCAAGACTTATCTACCTAATTTGAGCTGCGAAAGTTGAGAAGTAAGTAAAAAAAAATACATGTATAATTCAGTCATTGCGGTGAGAAATCTCATTTTTTATTTTTTTTCAGCGTATACAGGAATAATTAAAATGTTCAAAATTCACGGAAACATCGCGATTTTTGTGAACTTCATTTCAGTTATCGTATGCGCAATCATACTGTATAAAAGTTTGTCAGAGTAATGCAATCCATTATTCCCTATCAGAAAAAAGTTTAATTATAAAAAAAAAGGACTTTTCAACACCCAAACGTATGCATTTAATAAACATAATGTTCATTCTTATATTTCTAATATCCGGTTTAAATCCAATTTCCTCGAAAAAGCGTTGAATATTGTCGAACTGGAAATTTTACTTCAAAATGGTGAAAGTGAGGGGACGATTAAAATCACTGCGCTTGAAACGAAGCGTGCGAATGCTATTCGTGATTGGTTTAATAATGCTTCTGATGCCAGAAATGGACATCAGGAAAACGACAGTCAATCTTTTAGCAACTATACTGTTCCCCTCAAATACATATTTGTTAGTTCTTTAGTTTCTGCGAATTATCTTTTCTTAATACCATTATCCATGGATGTCCAAGAATGGCTGGAACGTTTTCATATTGAACTCGTTAGAATAATAAGTTCTTACAATAAAACATATATTATCATTCTCCTGTTTTTTTTTTTTTTGTTTTTATATACATTTCTCAGGCAATATTTTAAATTTGGGAAATTTTTCATGAAGCAGGATGGACGTAAGTTCTACATTAAAAATGGATTCTTCAATGATGACACCAATGTTCTTGAAAAAAATAAAATCAAGGGGCTGGTTATAGAACAAAGTCTAGGAATGCGATGGTTACACTTAAGCACGATAGCTGTTATGACTATAAATAACGAGGAAGTGTATGATACTCAGAGTAAAAATTATTTGTTGCCTTTTGTTAAAGACCAGCAGCTAGAACAATACTTAAATGATTATCTTCCAAATTACAGGCTTCTGTATACCGCTATGCCACGGGAACGTCGATTGCTTTTTGTTGATATTTTTCAATGTTTCGCTGTTCTTAGCTGCATAATGATTCTATGCATTAGGTTATTTCAAGTAGCATCTTTTATCAGCTATGCTGTTTTGTTTATCCTGTTAATATTAATATCTCCATTATTTAGACAATTCACTTCCGAAATATCTATGATGAGCAAGAAATTCAATTGAAATCGGGAATTTTCACGACTCACACCTATGTATTATTGAATGAAAATATTGAGTGTTTAGATGTCAAGGTCCTTCAGTTTAAGAGAAGAATATTGAAAAGAGATATTAAAATTACACTACACACCACTCCCGTAAAAAAAATACGGGCAGCAGCTGTATCTTTAACCACAGTTAATCGTATTACAGAAAAATTATCGAAATAAAAAGCCTGAGTTGCAAGAATAAATAAGTTGTTCACTAAATCCAATGTGAGCTTTTCCTTTTTTGATATATCCATATATGGCTTATTTACCAAAGATTCCACCTTGCTTAATTTGCCTATAATTCTCTAAATTCCCTTTCACCTTCTCGATCGGTAATCCTTTAAGGCGGCGATCTCGGATTACACGCAAGGACTATTATCCGGCCAATTATTGGACAGGCATACTGTCAATTTTTGGTCAAAATCAAAGAGCAATAACACCCAATGTATCATCAAGTGCAAACTGGAATTAGGACATGACTGGTATATTATCGCGGAAAATGCATAAGAATCTAAGATAAATATGGTGTCATTTTATACACCCTGATAGGGAGGGATGGTTCTTTACCCATCCTTCTCTGTCAGAGCTACCAAGCGAAGCGCGGTACACGGTAGGATGATAAATATGAATATAAGTGCAATGAGCGGACACTATCCCCATCAAACTGCGGTGTCAATAAACGCAGCCATCTTCCAGACATTTGTGAACGTCAGTAACGAATCCGCTTTTTCCATGAAATTTATTTATTTGATCATTTATTGTTCAAAAGAAGCGGGCAAAAAAATGCCCATTTCATTTACCTTATCCGCTACCTGCTTACGGGAACAGACTCCTAACTTTTTATAGATTCTCTGAAGCTGATATTCTACCGACCGTTGACTGATGTGCAGTTGATCGGCAATCGCTTTATTCGTATTGCCCCCTATCAAGGTTTCGATAATTTCTAATTCCCTTTCGCTAAAAAGATCCTCTGCTTCTTTTATCGACCGATGCATTTGCAAAACCCTGCGAACAACGTTGTTTGGAAAAACGCTGTAGCCGCCACTAACAGCATGGACAGCGCTGATTAAAGTATCTACCGAAGCGCATTTGCTGATGATCCCGGAAACCCCTTCTTCAATTAATTGGTCAAAAACAATGGTGAGCTCTGACTCAAAACCAGTATAGATAATAACTTTGGCCTGTGGTTTTAATTTGAATATTTTTTTTTGAGATTTCCATTCCGTTCATTTCAGGCAGATTCCAGTCAATAAGAAAAACATCATAATTCATATTCTCTATCTTTTTCTTTTTTAAATCCCTAGTAGAAAAAATGGCCTCCGCTTCAAACCCCGCGTCTTCTAGCAAATTTTTCGTACCGCTGGCCACAATCCTATGATCATCAATCACAAGTATCGATGCCATATAATCCCCCCTGTAAAAGATCAAGATTCTTTAAAATGAACCGTACGTTCAGGAGCTGTGCGGAGAGGCCAGACAATTTCAATATGAAGTCCTTTTTTATCGGCATTATTTTTAAGCGAATCTATTGTTATTCGTCCACTGGTGATCGCCACACGCCCTCTCAAACCAGGCAAGCCCATTATACTAAAGTTATTTTGATGGCATATTTCATCTTTATTAATCCCCACACCATCATCATCATAGATCAGCACATACTGCTTACCTTCTTCAATCAAAATTAAATTCACATGATCGGCTTGGGAATGCTTGATCGCATTGTTTAAAAGTTCCTGTATAATCCGATACAGGTTTATTTCCAATTCACGATCAAAAATTGATAAATGTTGATCGATATGAGTATGTAAAGCAAACGTCGATTGCTTTTGCACTTGGCTATATAATTCATTTAAAGCAACGGTCAGGCCCAATTTGTGAATAAATTCCGGGTATAAATGATGAGTAATCTCCCGCAATGTCTTGATATTATTTAAAATTCTCATTCGAATCTCTGAAAGCAAAGCATATCAATAACAGAATGCTCAGAGCAACCAGCCTTTTTTGCATCGACATCCCTTGCCAATGCCAGCAGATCTTGTGTAATCGTATCGTGCAAATCTCTCGACAGCTGCCTGCGTTCACGTTCTAAAATGTTGAAAATGGCTTTTTTTACGTTCTGCGGCAACTGGTAAATAAACGTTTCCATTTCCGCTTACCTCCAACCTATTAATAATGAATATTTTACCAATATTATAACACTTCCATTTGTCAAAGAAACAAATGATGACAGCATATAATAGAAAAATGACAAAAATATTAAAGATATAACATTTAGGCAACAAATAAGAACTACCGTACTTAGTTAGCTGCTTCGTACAAGTCAGCCCTTTTAAAATCCGCTTTCGTTCCAAATTTCCCGCAGCGCATTGACAAGTGCTCTATTTTCATTGCTGCTTCCCACGGAGATGCGCAGGTGTTCCGGCAGTCCGAACACTTTTCCGGGCCGGACGATGATCCCGCGCCGCAGCAAGGCGTCGTAAAGCTTTTCAGTTTGTTCGCCGATGTGGATCAAAAATAAAATTGCTCATGCTTGGAAGATAGCAGATGCCGAGGCTTTCAAAAGCTTGATACAATTCGTTTCTGCCGCTTTCATTTCCGAGTTTCGATCGGCTGACATGTTCGCGGTCATCCAGTGCCGCAGCCGCGCCCACTTGGGCAAGCACATTCACATTGAATGGTTCCTTGACACGATTGATGAAACCGACGATTTCAGGGGTGGAAATGCCGAACCCCACCCGTATGCCGGCAAGCCCGTAAATTTTTGAAAAAGTATGTAAAGCGATGATCGGGCAGCCTTTTTTCACATATTCGAGCCCGTCCGTATAATCCTCCGCGGTCGCATAATCGGAATAAGCCGCGTCAAAAACGACAATCGCGTGGGACGACAGGGTCGCCAAAAATTGCTCAAACTCTTTTTTTCGGATATAGGTTCCCGTCGGATTGTTCGGCGAGCAAAAAAAGATCAACTTGGTCCGAGTTGTCACGGCATTTTGCACGGCTTCAAGGTCATACTCAAAACGATCGGATAAGCCGACTAGGCAAGGCTTGGCGTCCATTAGATGTGTGCCGAATGCATACTCGCTGAACGTTGGATGGGGAATAATTACCTCATCGCCCTCAGCTAAAAAGGTTTCTGATATTAAAGTAATCAGCTCATCCGCCCCGTTTCCCACCATCACTTGATCCCATGCGACATCGCAGTGGGCGCTGATCGCCCGGCGCAAAGTATAAGCATTGGCATCCGGATAGCGGTGAAGCTGCGCAAGATAATTTGCCATCGCTTTTTGTGCTTTTGGCGAGGGACCGAATGGATTTTCATTTGAGGCCAGTTTGATCACATGCTGCAAACCAAGTTCCTGCTCCACTTCCCAAATAGGCTTTCCCGGGGAATAAGGAGGCAATCCATAGACAGCCCGGCGGACGCGAGATTGAACCGATTTCCCCACTTGACTCACTCTGAGAAAAAGTAAATTGACAATCGCCGTCATCTTTGTTCCTCTTTTTCTCTATCATAACAGAATTTTCAAACTTTAGGGCGCCCTCTTTAGCTTAAATTTTGTGCCAAAATGCCATCCTGACACACAAATACATCGCCGGACTTTTACTCAGCCCGTTTTCAGCCATTAAGAACTAAACGACCACCCGCTTTAAGCAAGTGGTCGTTTAGTGGCGGCAAGAACGGTCCACATAATCGAACTTGGCTCAGCAAACACCACTCAATCTCGGCGTTGCAGCTTAACTCCACCCCGATTTTTAAAAGAACCTTGTTTTACTGTAAACATCCCAAATATCGCTCGCATATCTTAACACCGTGTAATCCGAAGAGAAAACGCCGGCATTGGCGATGTTGATCAGCGCCATCTTATGCCACTTGAGCGGTTCGCGATAGAGCTGATCCACCCTTCTTTGCGCCAAAGCGTAATCTTCAAAATCTCTTAAAACAAAATATTCATCACCGTATTTAATGAGAGAATCGAATATATCCCGCCCTTCCGCTTGCACGCCGGGGATGGTGCCGTCGATCAGCGCATCCAGCACGCGATGCAGCAGCGGATTATTTTTGTAATAATCATAAGAATGATAAGATCGATCGCTGTAATATTGGTAAACGTCCTTGTCCGTTAACCCGAAAAGGACGATGTTTTCTTCGCCGACACGGTCGCGGATCTCCACGTTCGCTCCGTCCAATGTTGCCAGCGTGACCGCTCCATTGAGCATAAACTTCATATTGCTCGTGCCGGATGCTTCCTTTGAAGCGAGTGAAATCTGCTCGCTCACATCGGCCGCCGGAATGATCCGTTCGGCTAGTGACACGCCGTAGTTTTCGACAAACACGACCTTTAACTTATCTTCTATCGCCTGATCATGATTGATTAAATCGGCGGCCGCATTAATCAACTTAATGATTTCTTTGGCATACGTGTAACTCGGTGCCGCTTTGCCCCCAAAGATAAAAACCCGCGGGTAAACATCCGCGTGCGGATCGTCCTTCAATTTAAAATACAGGCTCAAAATGTGTAAAAGATTAAGCAGCTGTCTCTTATAAGCATGAAACCGCTTGATCTGGACATCAAAAATAGCGTCTGTGCGGATGGTCAGCCCCATCGTTTTTTTGATGTGGTCCGCAAACCGCTGCTTGTTGGTCCATTTTATTTCCGCCAGATTCATTAATGTCCTTTCATCATCGCGAAAGGCTTCCAGCATTTTAAGATCGGTCGGCTTCGTCTCCCAATCCTTGCCAATCTTGCTGTCGATGAGGCTTCGCAGCGGTTCATTGGAAAGCAGCAGCCAGCGCCGATGCGTGATGCCGTTCGTCTTATTGTTAAACCGCGATGGAAAAATCAGAAAGAAATCGTGGAGCACCTTTTCTTTTAAAATATTGGTATGCAGTTTCGCTACACCGTTGATGCTGTGGCTTCCAATGATTGCCAGATGTGCCATCTTCACATTGCCGTTTTCAATAATCCGCGTCCGCTCAGTGATCGCTTGATCATACAAATGGCTCATCTTCTCTGCATAGCGGTGGTCGATCTCGCAGATAATTTGAAAAATACGCGGCAAAAGTGTGCTGATCATATCTACCGGCCAGCTTTCGAGCGCTTCGGACATGATCGTATGGTTGGTATAGCTGAGCACCTTCACCGTCACGTCCCACGCCGGATCCCAGTCCATTCCTTCCTCGTCCAATAGGATGCGCATCAGCTCAGGGACGCACAATGCCGGATGGGTGTCATTAATATGTATCGCGACCTTCTCCGCCAGACTAGCCATCGGCAACCGGAGTTTCTTATAAGTGCGAATGATGCTCTGAATGCCCGCCGAGACGAAAAAATATTCCTGCTTCAGACGCAAAAGGCGCCCTTCATAATTGGAGTCGTCCGGATAAAGGAATTCCGAAATATTTTCGATTCGGCTCTGCTGCTGAACAAAAGCATTGTACTCTCCATGCTCTCATCCTGCTGCGGCATTTCGGCCGACCACAATCGCAGCGTATTCACCGTTGGGTCTTGGTAGCCAATCACCGGTGTATCGTAAGGAACAGCTAGAACGATTTCCTCATTTTCATAGTGTGGCACAAAATGGCCCGATGCAGTTTTCTCCAGCCACACATTGCCGTAAAATCTCACATTCACCGCCTTATTTAGCCGGCGAATCTCCCATACATTGCCGTTTCGCAGCCAGTTTTCAGGCAGTTCGACTTGGTAGCCGTTGATAAACTTCTGTTTGAACAGCCCGTATTTAAAACGAATGCCGTTGCCATGCCCGGGGATGGCATTCGTCGCCATCGAATCGATGAAACACGCCGCCAGCCGGCCGAGTCCGCCGTTTCCAAGCCCGGGATCAAGCTCAACCTGTTCCAGTTCTTCCAGATTCATCCCCATTTCATCCAATCCGGAACGCACCGTGTCAAGAATTCCCAGGTTGAACAAGTTGCTTTTCAGCATCTCCTGCCGAGTAAAAATTCCATTGAAAAATAATAAACTTGTTTCTCCCCTTTTTCCAAGTAGCGCTGATTGGTGTTCCGCCACTCTTTGGCAGCATAAGAGCAGATTAATTTTCCCAGCGTAAAATATTGCTCAGGTAAATCGGATTTTTCCGCATCCATCGTAAAGCAGTCCGACAGCATCCGTTCAAAATCGGCCTTGAATTGTTCTTTTGTGAGTTCCACCGCTTTTCCTCCCCGTGTGCTTCGCCGTTTCTTTCGATTTCAGCAAACTTTCCAACTGACATTCTGAATTTACAAAAAAATCATTGGAATGATCACCCTAGCTAATATATACCCAGCATGGACGGCATTGTAAGCACTTAAGATTATATGCCTTCTTGGAGATTCTTAGCCTGATATGCCCTGCCTATAAAAGAAAAAAAGCAACCCGCCCTGAGTCATCCTGCTCGCTGCGAATTCCTTTTCTGTGGTGTTCTAAAGATGGGCCCGGCCCGTCATCATGAAAGCAATATGTTTGATTGGGCGCAATCGTTTGATCCTCTTACGATCCATTATACACGAAACTGTATATTATTGAACGGCCCATGCCTTGGGTTTAGGATGAGATGAAGCCCGGCCGGCCATCCCCGGTTACCCCTCATCTTCCAATTTTTTGACTCGTTCAGCAACGGCAGGCGGTGATAAATGCACGTGACCGGCCAATATTCTCATTGACGATTGACATTCGCGCATCTTTCTGCAGCCATTCTATGATATTGACATCGGTGGCATCATGTTGCAAGGCCTCTTCACCATTTTACCATTCTATTTTTCAGATATCTCATTCACCTTTTTTTGGCAGTTCATCAAAAATCATCCTTTGTTATCCGCGACAAGAATCCTCTCAAATCAACTTTATCGTCCAAGAAGCTGTCATCCAAGAGCCAATTGAAATATTCCAGTACAAGTTTCAAAGTCGAAACTTAACTTTATAGATAAGCTCTGAAACTCCAGCCGTATTTTTAAAATGAACACGCCGGTGGGCAAATACAAAAATGGTGTCTTTAAGGGCGAATAAAGATAACAAAAAAAAATCAGTGGTGAATAGCATGGATTAACAAGATATTTTAGAAGGTGGTGTCGCATTGGGCAACACAAAAATTATGCGATTTGTTGCTGGTATTTTCTTCCTGGTCGGCTCCATTCTTTTCACTTATTCGGCTTTTCTGGAATACAAAGAAAGTGAACCGTAAAATGATCCCTCGGCAGGTCGTTGTTTTCTGTTCAAAACTATTGCATGGACTTCCCATGCAATTTTTTTAATCGTTAATTACCGGCCCTGTCGGAACTTTGAATCGGCCTTTTCTGTGTTCACTGGTTATCATTTAAAATAAGCTGCAATCTTGGGTCTCTCTTAAAATGGCCGAAGCGGCCGGTTCAATAAAAAAAGCCTTCCGTCCCAATCAGACACTCCGGAGGGTGCAAACGGCCTTTTCCATCATTCCTCTGTGGAAAAAACAAGGAGATATTTTTCATTTTTTCAAACTGGACAGGCTCGATCAAAATAAAATTTCCATCATGTAAATGAATGGCTTTGTCTCTAAATAATGACGTTATTTTGAAACTTTCGTTGATTAAATTGTATTTATAAGAATTCTAAATAATATACTTTTTTTTTTTCCGCTCTGTGCAGATCTCTTTTCATCAATCTGTCGTCATCCCTTCAATCCCATTTTTGACTATTAGTAAAGAGACGGAGCGACTCCGCCTTGACTCCATCCTCTTTTTTTTTATCACGAATTCTCGGCGAAAGGCGGACGAGATTGCCCGCAGCCGGCAGTTGTGAAAAAACGACACTTGTCACCGTATCGGCATAGGGCGCCAGGCTGTCGATAATCTTTTGAATCGCTTCCATCGAGAAGGCTGTGATCATCATGATGTAGCAGGACCGTCCTGAAACACAATACAAAAAAGGATATTTGAACATGTCTCGACAAACGTTTTAAAACGAATGATATCACCGTTTCTGAGGCTCACTTCGACAAAGCAGTCAATGACAAAGCCTAACTTCTTTCGATTAACCCGAACCGTGTAGCCGGTCAAAATCGCCTCATCTTCCAGCTTTTTTACACGTTCGGCGACAGACGGCGGCGACAGATGCACCTGTCTCCCCAATGCCCGGATTGACAATCGCCCGTCCTTCTTCAGCAGTTCAATGATTTTGACGTCGGTTTTATCAAGATTCATCTTCTCCGGATTCCTCCTTAATTTATGTTGGTTCGTTTAACTTTCGGCATTTCTTCCCGTCCAACTTAAACAAAGCATACTTTGAAAAACAAGAAAAGCCATCCGCTCCCAATCCCTTTTTGATCGGTACGAATGGCTCATTCTGCTTTAGATTAACATCGGCTTGCCGGAATTCCGATTGCACGGTTTATAGGTACCGGCACCCATTTACAAGACTCAGTCCGCCTCGTAAATCCCAAGATTATGAGATTCGACGTGCAATGCCGCAGCTGCTATATGTTTTGATCGCCCCCGCCTCTTCAGGCAAAGCCTGTCCAAAACATCCGTCTCTTTACTTGCTGCTGAATTCTTCGGCATATTTGTTCAAAAGGTCATGTTTCGTATTCCAGACTTTTTCAGAGAGATCCACATAATAGTTGTGCGGGCTTTCAAACCGCAGCACTTCGCTCCATTGACGCCCGACCTGTTCCGCCGCAAAGTCGCGGATTTCCATCACCGACGGGCTTTTATAACAAAGCTTGCCGTGATCAAATATCTTTTTGATTCAAAAGTTCCGCTTTATAGTTTGTTAATGTCTTCCGTTTCCAAGTGAAAAAAGGATCAAAAATAGTCAGCGGCTTGCTTTCGTCTAAAACTTCATCATGCGCACAGACGAGATCGCCGATGGCTTTGTCGAAACTCTTTTCATACAGCCGGTAGATCTTTTTAAATCCGGGATTTGTAATCTTTTTCTCATTCTCGCTGATTTTAATCCTCGGGATAATCTCTCCGTTTTTTTCAACGGCAACCAGCTTGTACACGCCGCCGAAAACCGGCTCGGATTTAGCCGTAATCAACCGTTCGCCGACACCGAAGGAATTAATCTGGGCGCCTTCGGAAAGTACATCCTTAATGATATACTCATCCAATGAATTGGAAATCACAATGATGGCTTCCGGAAAACCCGCTTCGTCCAGAGCCCGTCTTACTTTTCTTGTCAGATAGGTAATATCGCCGGAGTCGATCCGGACACCGAGCGGACGATGCCCGTGCTCCCTCAGCTCCTTAAAAACAGTGATCGCATTGGGGAGCCCAGATTTCAGCACATTATACGTGTCGATAAGAAGCAGGCATTGATCCGGATACACATCGGCCCAGGCCCGGAATGATTCGAGTTCAGTGTCATACAGCTGAATCCAGCTATGCGCCATTGTTCCGGAAACCGGAACATCAAACATCATGCCGGCCAGCGTATTGGCCGTCGAAGCACAGCCGCCGATGACCGCGCGGCCCTTGCTCCGTAAACCGCCCCGTCATACCCTTGAGCGCGTCTGGAGCCGAATTCCATGACCGGTCGATTTCCCGCCACACGGCAGATGCGATTGGCTTTCGTTGCAATCAAAGTTTGGTGATTGATCGTCACGAGAATCATTGTTTCCAAAAACTGTGCCTGAATGGCCGGCCCTCTTACCGTGACTAACGGTTCATTCGGAAAAACCGGATTCCCCTCCGGCACGGCCCAGACATCACATTGGAACTTGAAATGCTTCAGATAATCCAAAAATTCTTCAGAGAAAGAGCCTGTTTCTCTAAGAAAAAGAATGTCTTCCTCTGTAAAGCTGAGATCATCCAAATACTCAATCAGCTGTTCCACTCCGGCCATGATGCAGTAGCCGCCATCGTCGGGAACTCTTCTGAAATACATATCGAAATAGACAATCTGATCGCCTACGCCTTCTTTCAGGTAGCTGTTGCCCATCGTTAACTCATAAAAATCAACCAGCATTGTCAGCGCTGTCGTTCTTCACATCAAATTTACGCCCCATGATTTTTCCTCCTGTAGTACAATCGCACGTTCCAAAGATTTGCTTTGATTATACTACTACTGAATGGTCAAGTAAAATTTTACTTTTGCATGGTGCGGCTCGTTTGACCGGGACAATGACAACTTCTAGCCGTAAATCAAATATAAAAATGCCCCGCTAAATAAGCGGAGCAAAGTAAAACACCTAATCTGGAAGGACGAACCTTTAATTCGTTTTTATTATATCATCTTCATTAAATTGCCGGCCTTCCGCTAAGTGTCAATTCTTTGACTTTTTGCTTGATCCCGTGATTCGTGTTTCGCACTGGTTATTCCTAAATGTCCGATTCTAATCAGTTGAAATCCGTAATAACCGTAACCCCGAGACCGGAGAACGTTGTCATGTCGTGGAAGGCTTCGTCAATGCCCTCCAGCGAAATCGTTTTTGTGACGAGTTTGCCCGGCTCCAAGCGTTTCTTTTTTCCACCATTTGCAGCATACCGGGAAATTCCGAAACCGGCATGCCAAAAGAACCGTTAAACTGAATTTCTTTGCTGACAATATCATTGACCGGAATTTTAAGCCTGCCTTTTTCGCCAAACGGCGTCATCCCAATTTGGACGTGTCTGCCGCGTTTATTCAAGCTGTTCACAGAGTTCAGCATCGTTTCTTGAATGCCAAGCGCATCCACCCCTACTTGAGCACCGCCCTTTGTCATTTCTTTGATCGCTTCGGACGGATCCTCATTTTTGCTGTTGATGGCTTCCACCGCACCGACTTTCTTTGCAAACTCTAATTTTTCATCAGAAATATCGACGGCAATGACGTTGGCACCGATAGCTGTACAAATTTGAGTGGCCGACAGCCCAACCCCTCCGGCGCCAAATACTGCGACCCAATCACCTGGAGCTACTTTGCCCTGGCCAACCATGCCGTGGAAAGCCGTCATGAACCGGCAGCCCATCGCGCTGGCTTCGACAAATTCCACGCGTCCGGCCGGCAGATGCATCAAGTTGCTGTCCGCATCCGGAACATGCGTATATTCAGCGAATCCGCCGTCGTAAGTAAAGCCGGGCATCACTTGATGATCGCAAACATTAGAATGGCCGGAACGACAGTAAGGACATGTTCCGTCACCAAGTGTAAACGGAATAATGACCCGGTCGCCTTTTTTGAAATTTCGAATGTTTTTGCCGACTTCTTCGACTTCGCCGCTCATTTCATGACCGAGAATGTGCGGAAGCGGAGCAAGAAAGCCCGTCCATTCACCCATCCATCCATGCCAGTCGCTTCGGCAGACACCGCAGGCTTTTAACTTGACAATCACGCCATCCGGTGTCAATTCCGGTTCTTTGACATCTTTTATAGTAAGTGGCTCCTTGAAACTTTCGAGAACAGCTGCTTTCATTGGTAAACATCTCCTTTATTTGATTCTTTAGACTATCTCATGGACTCCTATCGGGAACAACCGACTTCGCCCGCGCACCTATCCGCGATATCAATGCACCTGCAATATAAGACACGCAAAAAACATCCTTGAATGTCCTGTCTCGCTTTGCAATTGCCAGCTTTATTTTTAAGAGCGCAGGCAGTTTTCAAAAATAGATAGAAATCAACCATAATGTGTTTAACGATACCTAAGCACAACAGCAATTAGTTTGTCACATTGCCAATATATCTATACACCAAATTTTTGTATTTTATTTATTGCCGCAAGATCACAAAAAGCAGCAGCATTCTTATTTCTAAATGCTGCTGCCCAGTTTATATTTAATCAGCTTAAGTCTAAAAAATGTGTACCGGCAAGTTGAATCCCGGAGCGCAAAAGACTTCTTATGTCAACCCGCATGGTCGCGATCAATCAAATCTATATATTTTATCTTTCGTCCGCCACTCTAAACTATTTGCAATTAAACCCATTGACAACACTAGAACACAAACAACCATTGTATTATTTAACCAATTAGGTATTTTCTTTTTTTTCCGATTTCATCGGCATCATCCCTTCATTATTTTTTTACCGGCAACCATTAGATTGCGGACATAAACAATGGATTTGAAAAAAAATAACGACAGCAACATAAAATGCCACAGCCGGCTGCTCAAAATACCCCGCCCCCTATAGATTAAACCGAAATTGGAAAAACATCAATTCAAAAAATTTGAAAGTTAATTGAATTTTTTCTCTATAGTAATAAAAAATCCGCTTTCGGTCAGGAAAATTTTGTTAGCACACACCGAAATCAAGTTATCGTTTTCTCGTTTTGAATGACATGCCGCTTTTTGCTTGGATTCAAAAAGAAAATCGCTATCCCGGCCAGTGTGATCACTCCGCCGATCATCTGCATCGTGCCGATCGCTTCGCCAAGCAAAATCAAAGCCAAAAACGTGGCGATGACCGGTTCGGCAACAACAGACATGGCAATCTTCGTGGCATCAACATATTTAAGGCTGATGTTGAACAGCATATGGCCCAATACTGTTGAAAAACACAGCCAACAACAAAAATGCCGCCCAATTTTTTAGAGAATAGTGATAGATCTCCACTCCTGTCAAGACATTGTAGATAAGCAAACCGACACCAGCGATACAAAAAAAAAATAAAACTGTATGGGGCTCCCGACATCTTCTTCATTAAAACTTTGCCCGAACAGCAAATGGACGGCATAGGCCGCCGCTCCAAGCAGTGAACAAAAATCGCCTAGCACCGCCCGGGCTGAAATGCCGATATCTCCCCAGGCAATGATGATGGAACCAAAAACGGCGATGAGAAGGCTGACCAATTGCCCCCTGCTCGTTTTTGAATGATAAAATAAGAGCGTGCCAAGCATTGTAAACGCCGGCTGCAGCGTCAAAATGACGGTAGAGCTGGCAACCGATGTTAATTTTAAAGACTCCATCCACAATAAAAAAAATGCAAGGCCAAAAAAATGCCTGAGAAAAAGAGAAGGCCCCAATCCTTCCTATTCAGTGCAGCTTTGACCTTTATAACAGACCGCCCCATCCCGAGCAACAGCAGCACCGGAACGGTCAGCAGCATCCGGTACATCCCGATAATGGAGGCAGGCGCAGACGACCATTTAATAAAGATAGCTGAAAAGGAAACGGAAATCACGCCAACACATAATAACAGATAAAGCGATAAAGGCAGAGACTTTTGCAATCTGTAACCTCCCAAAATTGATTTCTCTAAATAAATCAATTTATTTGTGATATTCTGATATTAAATGTTTCAGCCTTGGCGTTCAACCCTTTTGCCGCCTTTTTCTTTCATTTAAATAAACCTTTTATCACATTAATTTTAAAGCCATTTTGAGAAAAAGTTGTGTACGGCGGGTTTTGGCGACTTCCCGCCGTTTTTAAACAACTTTTGAGCTTTTTTATACAACTTTTTTCAACGTTATCTGGCAGGGAGTCTCCCACCTCTAAGCGGAGCGTAGGTGGGGGAGGAATTGCCAGTTATTATGATGTCGGAGCACCTGACAGTCCTTAATCCGTACTTGTTTATACGATTTTGTTGGATCTGTAATGTATTCACCCTCTATGGTCTTGAGGAAAACCATCGATGAACCGTTAAAGCCAGAGACAAAGCCTATTTGCCCTTGATAGAGCACCTCATCCACTAGAAAACAGCTTGTTCTTGCTGTTCCGTTTTTGTGTGGTATTTTTTTTTTTTACTTCCGCCCTTTGCGTGCTGTCGCTTCGTGCATCGACCGTTTCTTCTTACGAAATTGTTTGATTAAAAACTCATCCTCACACACAGTTTTTTGATGTGTTTGATGCCAGTGATGGCCACCGCATCATTGGCGTGTGTCTTGGGAAGTCCTAAAGCTTTCCGCCGGGGTGTAGTTTCCGATCCATAAGTGATCACCGCCTTTGGATAGGTGGCAAATACCCGGCGGCGCAGAACATTCATAAAGGTCGGAGCCTTATACTGTGGCACTTTCTTATGAGCTTTCATCCATTTCCAGAGGATATGCCAAGGCTGGTGGTTTTCCGATGAATGGCACTCGGTACAAACAGAAATCAGGTTGTCTGCCCGGTCGGTGCCACCCATATTTTTATAAAGGATGTGGTGTGTATGGAGCACTTTCCCTTTCTGGTGGCACACCTGACAGGTATAGTTGTCTCTGGCGAAGACGTAGTAACGCACGTCGTAATAACCATAGGTCTGTCCATGCTGATAATCGACGCCCTGAACGGTTGGATTAATCATTTTAGCGACATCGAACTTTCCAACCTCCAAATGGAGCATCACCTTAGGCAGGCAACTCCGGAGCCGGTCGATCCAATGGAACGTATTTTGCACCCGGCTTTCTACAGAAGGCGGCAGCCAACCCTCCGGTTTCTTGCGATTTAGAAAACGTGGCTTGCGATACCGGGTTTTCCGGTTTCTCCGGCTCCGGCGATAGATTTTTCGGGTTTCCAGTAAACTGTGAACGTCCCGCCGAAGCTGGATTTCTCCTTTAGCCAGCACATGATTCTCTGAGCTTATGGCGATACGACGTACTTAGCCCCCAAATCGACGCCGAGCTCCGTCTTCTGGGTGTAGCCTCTTGAACCATAGATCAGTTAGATCGTAAACGGCTGGCGTTTGACGATCTTTGCTTTCTTTTCCTTAAGCAGGATTCTTGCTTTTCTTGGTTGGCAGGGCATTAAAGGCTGCCCATGCTTATTGATAACAAACACGATCATGTCGTATTCCTCCTTTTGGAGTGGTTTCCCTTCGGCAAGGTTCATTAGTGTTGCTAGCAGGCGTTTCCACCTGGCTCAGGGTTGACAGTTCCTTCCCCTCAGAACGTTTACAGAGCCCCCATAGAGCCTGAAACTAGGGAACCATTTCAGGGTATGCAACTAATAAACGTAGTCAGCGTAGACTTAGCCTAGACAACTAGGAGCTTTCACAAGCTCCGACTTCAAAACGCGTCAGCGTTTAAGTCGGGGTAGTTGACACAACTTCTTGAGAAAAAAAAAAGCACAGCGCCCTTATTGATATATTCCTTGACTAATTCTCTGAAAGCAGCGAGCGAACGTTTGACTTTTTCAGTCGGGACACAATAGGCGATTCTGAAATATCCCGGACAGCCGAAACTGTCAGCCGGAACCAATAGTAAGTCGTGTTTCAGTGCCCTGTTGCAGAAAGCGACGGCATCCTCTTCCAGCGCTTTAGGAAACATATAAAAGGTTCCGCCCGGTTTGACGCATTGAAAGCCGAGACTGGTTAACTCATCGTACAAAATATTCATATTTGTTTCATAAACAGATAAATCGGCGGTCATATCAAGGACTTCTGACACGGCCAGCTGAATGATAGAAGGGGGACAGTTATGGCCGATTCCCCGGGAAATCTGTCCGCACATGTTGACAATCAATGCCGCGTCTTTACAGGCCGGATTGACCGCGACATAGCCGATTCTTTCACCGGGAAGCGACAGCGATTTGCTGAAAGAATAGCAGGTGATCGTATTCGGATAATACTCTGCGACATATGGGGCCTTTACACTTCAAAGACAATTTCGCGGTACGGCTCATCGGAAATAATAAAAATGTCGTGGCCGAATTCCTGTTCTTTTTCCAGCAAAATTTTGGCCAACTTTTTAATCGTTTCCGGCGAATAAACGACACCGGAAGGATTATTCGGCGTATTTACCAGCACTGCCATCACTTTTGCTGTCAGCATCCGTTCAAATTCAGCAAAGTTGATTTGAAAATCGGCGGTATTCGGCGGAACCACTTTCAAAACGGCTCCCGTTTTATTTACATATGGCGTATATTCCGGAAAAAACGGAGCAAAAGCGAGCACCTCGTCCCCCTTCGTTGTGACCGCCCTCAATGCATGAGCGAGCGCCCCAGCCGCTCCCGATGTCATGAAAATATCCTCTTTTTGATAATTCAATCCGAACCGGCTTTTTAAAGAACTGGCCACTTTTTCCCGCACCGATTCGATGCCGAGGCTCGGACTGTATCCGTGAACGGACACCGGACTGTCGCTTGCTTGTTGCCAGTTCACTAACTTGTCCGTAAAAGCCTGCGGCACTGGAACGGATGGATTGCCCAAACTGAAATCAAACACGTTTTCATAGCCGATCTCTTTTGCTCTTCTAGCTCCATATTCAGCGATTTCTCTTATGACTGATTTTTGCTGCAGCATTTGTTTGTACTCTTCTGCGATCATGCTCTTTCTTCCCTTCTCGTGCTATAGCTATAGCCCGTTGACGATATTTTTCGGCCTTTTTCCGGCATCAATCCGCCTGATATTGGTCCATACAAAACGATGCATTTGCTTAAACGCCTGTTCCGTGACACCGCCGATATGAGGCGAGAACGTGATTTTAGTATACAACTCTTCCGGCAGCTGTAAAAGCGGGTTATCAGGCTGCACCGGTTCCGGTGAAATCGTATCCAGACCCGCTCTGGCAATCATGCCTTCTTTCAAGGCAGCGATCAAGTCGGCCTGATTGACCACTTCCCCGCGCGCCGTATTGATTAAGATGGCGGATTTTCTTATTAAACGAAAGCGATCTAAATTCATGAAATTTTTCGTCTCGGCATTGGACGGCAGATGGAGGCTGATGATATCGCATGTCTGCAAAAGCTCGTCAAGCGGCAAATAAGCGGCCTGCAACTCTTCTTCCAAATCGCTTGAAAGCCGGTGCCGGCTATAATAGCTGACCTTTGCTTCAAATCCATTAAGCCGTTTCGCCGTTTCCCGGCCGATTGCCCCCATGCCGATGATGCCGACATGGCATGTCCAGAGCTCCCTGATCCCTTCCAGGCTCCACTTGCTTTTTGCTTCGATTTGCCTCGCTGCCCGCACCATTCTGTCACCTTCCACAGTCCGCCTGAGTACCGCGAGCATCAGCATAATCGCCTGCTCAGCCACCGCCTTGCTGTTGGCGGCGGCGTTATTGCAGACAAAAACGCCCTTTTCCCTGGCCGCCTCAATATCGATCCAGTCGTAACCAACGCCTTCCGAATGAATCATTTTCAGGTTGGGCATCGCTTCTATCAAATCCCTTTTGACCGGCTGCATCGCATCAGCAAAAATCACATCCGCGTCGCCGCCCATCTCCAGCAATTTTTGTGTATCCGTTTCAAAACCGGCAAAGACGAGCTGCCAGTTGCCTGGAATGGCCGAGAAGTCGGAAAAGCGCTCGACCCTTTGTTTTAGCGTCATGATCAGTATCTTCATTGTCGTTGTCCTTTCTGCTTGTTGGTCCTCCAAGTAAGAATGATTACAATAATTGCCCTTGAACGAAATATGTAAAACCATCTTAGCCCCATTATAATATGTTCATCCGCTTTGTAGTGAAAAATCCGAGAAAACTGTCGAAAATCAAATTTAGAGAGACACATAACTTTTCAATAAATTGAACTCGGAAGTCGGATTTTCCGACATGTCCGGCCTGGCACCGGATAAGCTGTTTGTTAGACGCCAAAACGGCTGAATGTTAGACTGGATAAAAAGAGCAAGGGAGAGTACGCAATGGGAACGACCATTCCTGAGATTACACTAAACGACGGGCTACTATTGCCGGCGATCGGCTTCGGCACATATAAATTAAATGGCGCAGCGGGTGTCCATATCATTGAAAGTGCAATTGATGCAGGCTACCGCTTGCTGGATTTTGCTTTTAAATTATGAGAATGAAGGGGCGGTAGGCGAAGCGATCCAGCATAGCTCGGTGCCGCGCGAACAGCTGCGCGTTACTTCAAAACTGCCCGGCAGACATCATTCGTATAATCAATCCTTGACCACCATTCAAGAATCGCTGTTCCGCTCCAGAATGGATTATTATGACTTGTATCTGATCCACTGGCTGAACCCAAGCAAGGGTTTATACGTTGAAGCTTGGCAGGCTTTGATTGAAGCCAAAAAATGGGGGCTGATTCGCTTCATCAGCGTCTGCAACTTTTTGCCGGAGCATGGAACGCCTCATTCAGGAGACCTGTGGCGCCGAACGTCAACCAAATTGAGCTGCATCCCTATTTTTCACAAGAAAAGCAGCGGGTATGGGACCGGGAACATGGCGTTGTCACGGAATATTGGATTCCGTTGGGAGGGGCCAACAGTCTTCTTCAGGATCCGACCATCCAAAAGATTGCCGAAAGCCAACAAAAGTCAATCGCTCAAATTATCTTGCACTGGCATATTCAGCTCGGCGCCCTACCTCTGTGCAAATCATCTTCTTCTAAACGCCAGCTCGAGAATTTGTCCGTCTTTGATTTCTCGCTGACCGACGAATAAATGCAGGCCATTTCCGGCATAAGCCAGCCAGGAGGCCGAATCGCCGATCAGGATCCGGCACGCTATGAGTAATTTTAATTCAAAATCTAGATTCGGTAGTTAAAAATTAGATCCAGCGGCGTAGATCGAGACAATGGTCCGGTTGGCGGCTGGATTGCTGGTTGGGTGGCTGATCCGGCCTGAAAGCCAACGGGACGGCTCTCCAATTTGGTAGGTCAAGTCTGAGATTTTTCAGCCATGAGTTTCTTTAATTTTTAGTCAAGTTTTCACTAATTTTTATTTATTCATCCATTCATCCTCATTCCTTAAGAGTAATAACCTTTCCTAGTCATTCCTTCCTATTTCAAATGTGATAAATTTTCCTCTTGTCTTGGTCTCATGGCATTTTGATAACCGATAAAACCGGGCACAAAAAAATCTTTTAATGGGATTACCATTCAAATAAGATTACACTTTGTTTGCAAGAATAATTAATTAACTGTCCTGGCCCTTATTATTTTCAAAAAATTCCCTCAAAAGAAAGAGCTTTTTTGTATAATTAATATAGTAAATGACTCATAAGAGAAGAACTGTTTAATAGGGGATCCGGATCCGACTGGAAATTCTTCTAGATCGAGCTCTTACTACTAAAATACGAGGAGGGTATAATGGGAGGAATCCAATTTCTGAGTAAAACAGCGAATAATTGACGTTCGGCTGCGTAGGTTAAACGGCCTAGAATCTCATCCATTGAAGGAGATTCATAGAGTTTATCCGTGGAATGGCACGAGAAAACGGTGTCTGGCTCATCTGATAAAAAGCCTCAAACATGGGTTTCGCCTTGTTTCACCAAATTATCATAAGACCCACTTTTAGATTACTATATAAAGACAGGTTCAACTTCCAGTGGCATATCAACACTATTATATCTACAAAATACTATCATTTCCTGTATACTTCTTCGACATTTTCATTACACGTACTTTAACTGACCAGTCATTATTAAAAAAAAAGATAGCGACAATTATTTTTTTTTGTCGCTATCTCTTTTTTAAACATTTCAATTATTTTTTTTTACACCCCAAGCCATCATAAAAATACCTGCCAAAATTCCTAAACCCTCAACTATAAAGACCAATAAAAGAGCCATAGGCATATCACTCCTCATCTCATTATGTCCTTGAACAAGCTAAATAAGTGAAATTAAAAGCTGATTTTTCATAAATTTTAAAAATTCATTATAACACAAATATGGTTTAGATTTAAAGCTGGAATAAGTCCTTTTTTTTTTTTTTGAATATTGACAAGGTCGTACCATATATCGCTGGTTATGGTGAAAGGTATATGTCTCCGTTTGAGCATATACACCGCAAATAGCCAATACAGGTCATGCACTGCGTGGGTGAGGTCGGTATGAACAGACATTGACCATCCATCTTTTGTGCAGGTCGGTACTGCCTGGTGATTGAGGAAGTTCAATGTTAAAGAAATCATCGTCAAATTTAAGTTGTTTTAGCTCAGTCTCTAATTTCTGGTAACTGGGATTCTTGCCAGTTTCCAAGTCGGTGTAATAGTTTTAGAAAAGATGATGTAAGATAAGGTTGACCAATTCTAATTCTGCCCCGCCGATCCACTCAGGGCTATTGATGACTGGCTCAACCAGCTGCTTAGCCAGTGTCCATACAAGATCATTCTTCTTATAATAACGGAGTGCGTTGAAAAGCGGTATAAACTCATCATAACCGGTATCGGGATAATCGATATAGGGCTGGAGATAGGCTTGCACTTTCGCTAAATCATCTTGATAAAGATAATACTCAACGGCCGTATAATTTAAGTAAGGAAACTCCTTCCGAAAAAACTTTGGCTTTGATTCTTTGATCTGATCAATAAGATCGGCAAACTCCAAATACTTTTTTTCATCGATGAAATTCTCTTTTAATTCAATGGCAATCAAGCCAATATCTTCTTTGATTAATTCGTCATCAGAAAGATCATTCAGCAAGTTGATGAACAGGCTATATTGTTGTTCCAACGTAGCATTTCTAAATTGATCGTACCATTTTTTTCCGATTATCTTTATATGAATACAAGAATTATCAACCTTTCCCAAATCATTTCGTTTCCCTAAATTTCAAGAATAAATCAGCCGCCTTCTGGTATGCTTGTCCAAGCTGTCACAGACACCGAACGGCATCTGTAACAGCTGAGGCTTTCAAGTGATCTCATAGCCAAGACTGCTTTCGAGCTGGCCATCATCATTTTGCTAAGCTAAGGTGGGCTGAGGGCTGAGGGCTGAGTAATGGAAATTATTAGCCGACTTTGTTAAGGGCTTATACTCTTGCATCGGTTTGAAAATTTATTAATTGTAAAAAATCAATTGAAAACGCCTCTTCAAACGATTGCTCGCCAATACCTATTTAATGAAGCATTTTCTCTAATGAAGCCAGGTCTTCAGGGGTTAAGGTGACGTCATCCGCCAGCACGTTATCTCGCACTTGCCCGGCGTTTTTCCCGCCTGGAATCACGGAGTCAACGCCGTTTTGTGTCAAGAGCCAAGCTAAAGCCAGATTATTCATCGATATTCCTTTTTGAACGGCAAACTTTTTTAACCTGTCCACTTTATCGATCATTTTTACAAACACCCCGGGCTGAAATAAAGGAACGGAAGAACGCCAATCCTTTTTATCGAGTTTTAAATCTTTTGTGTAATTTCCGCCCAGAAGGCCATAGGCGAGCGGGCCATAGGGAATGAACGAAATATGATGGTCACTGCAATAAGGAAGAAGGTCTTTTTCAGCAGACCGGTCCAACATGTTATAGGCCGCCTGAAGCGCCGAAAGTTCGCAGCTTTCATCCGCTTCTTTTAACTGCTGGAGAGAAACATTTGAAATCCCAATTGCTTTAATTTTACCCTCCTGCTTCAATCGAGAGAGCTCACCCATTGTTTCAGATATCGGAGTTTCATTATCTGGAAAATGTAAGTAGTATAGATCCACTTCATCCAGTTGCAGCCGTTTCAGGCTTCGTTCCAGTGCTTTCCGTATATATTCAGGTCTGCTGTTATGGCGTTTATTGCCGTTTGGGAGCACTTCATTCCCCCCTTTAGTAGCAATCACGAAACTGTCCCGATCCCGTCCTTTTAAAATTTGTCCGATTAATTCTTCCGATCGCCCCAGTCCATAGGAATCTGCGGTGTCAATGAAATTAATACCATTTTCCAGTGCTTCTGTTACAAATTTTATGCCAGCTTTCTCATCGACATTTGCAAATAAATTATGTCCTCCCGCATTGGTTCCTAATCCAATTCTAGAAATCTGAAGTTTGGATTTCCCTAATGTCGCATATTTCATGTCTTTCTCCACTTCCTCACCTTATTTTTTTTTTTTTTAAAACCGGCTCCTTTTTAACTGCCCATATCCCTAATACTAATATTAATACAGAATTGAACGACTCGCACTTAACAACTTACGGGTACTTGAAGTTGGAGTCGTTCAATAGACACCAAAATGACTGAATGCCAGACTGGCTTAAAAAGAGTAAAGGAGATTCGCGGCGGGAGCTTCTAATAAAGCCATGCAGGATCCGGTCAATCTGTCGCTTCTCCGTCCGTCACGTTGAGCTTGATTCGACACATTGAAGCGCAAATCAAGCGTTTAGACAAAGAGATTGGTCGTCTCATGAAAGGTATTCCGCAGACGCTCACATTTTTCAAAGGCATCGGCGATATGTTCGCATCGGGTCTGATCTCTGAGATTACCTTAACAACGGATTAACATTGCCGGCGATCGGTTTCGGCACATATAAACTGAATGGCTTGCAAACTGAATGGCGCGGCGGGTGTCCATATCATTGAGAACGCGATCGATGCGGGTAGCCGTTTGCTTGATTCCCTTTTTCATTTCCGGCTTAAGTCATCCGGGGAGGCCGAATCGCCGATCAGGATCCGGCAAGATTTGAGAAATTTTAAAATCTGGATTTGATGAAGCATATTTGGAGAATTAGATTTAGCGAGGTAATGCGGCTGACGGGAGTTAGTTGGTCGGGGGCGGCTGATTAGGTTCATCGGCCTTCAAGGCTGGCGGGTTCGGGTTCGGCCCCCGATCCGGCGGGGGCTGGCTCGGGTCCGACAGATCGAGCCTGTGGTTCATACGGGTAGGGCCGAAGTTCAGCTGCTAGATTAGCCCTTAAGTTCAACAGTTTAAGACCCTCGTTCTACAGTTTAAGCCAACCGTTCTACAGTTTAAGCCAACCGTTCTACAGTTTAAGCCGTTCTACAGTTTAAGCCACACGTTCTACAGTTTAAGCCACACGTTCTACAGTTTAAGCCAACCGTTCTACAGTTTAAGCCAACCGTTCTACAGTTTAAGCCAACCGTTCTACAGTTTAAGCCACACGTTCTACAGTTTAAGCCACACGTTCTACAGTTTAAGCCACACGTTCTACAGTTTAAGCCACACGTTCTACAGTTTAAGCCACACGTTCTACAGTTTAAGCCACACGTTCTACAGTTTAAGCCACACGTTCTACAGTTTAAGCCACACGTTCTACAGTTTAAGCCACACGTTCTACAGTTTAAGCCACACGTTCTACAGTTTAAGCCACACGTTCTACAGTTTAAGCCACCCGTTCTACAGTTTAAGCCAACCGTTCTGCAGTTTAAGCCACCCGTTCTGCGTTTAAGCCACCCGTTCTGCAGTTTAAGCCACCCGTTCTACAGTTTAAGCCAACCGTTCTACAGTTTAGGCTGGCGTTCTGCAGTTTAAACGATCAGCATTTAAAAAATGGATTAGGCAACCCAAGTCTTGATTATGGCAAGCTTAGATCGAGGTTTTATGCTTAAAAATGCTGTTTTCATAACATACCATCTTCTTCCAAATAATAAACTCTCTGGTTTGTTGTTCCTTCATGTTTCATATTCAATGATTGAAGTAAATATCTAGCAGTAGATCCAGAATCAATCAATAAAAAAAAAATCTCTGCATTGTTTGTTGGTTATTTTGGGGCCTTTGATGAGGCAATAGTCGCGGAAAGCATCGAGATAAGCCTTTGGAGAAGTTTGAGAGCAGGAAGGACATTTCCAGTTTCTATTCATGCGCTGCATTGGAATATATCCACAGTGTGGACAACGAACTCCTTTTAATAAATCACCAGGTTTCACCATTCCGGAACTGATCAAATCAATTTTTTTGGGATGATGGCTCTTCATTAATTGTTGGGAAAGTAATTTAAGTGTTTGCTTGTTGGTAACACATGTCGGATATTGATCGAAAGTTCCCATTATTCTTTTCTTAATTTGCGGCCCTCGAACAATTTTTTGTTCTTGATTAGACGTTATGTTCGAAAAGTCTACAAATGTACTTGGCCCGGAGAAAACAACAAGATCCTTTATGGGTATATCCGGTACATATGCACAATGAACGGCCAGCCAATCTTGAAACTGTTGTTTCAGCATTTCTGATTGAACTGTCGGATCTTGAAAAGTGTCGCTTTTTTGATTGAGTTTTCGAATCATACTCTACGATGAAAAATCCAAAGTCATTGTTCCGAAAATGTTTTTAACTTCTAAAATAAGGAAAAAATATAGAGTAAGGAGAAGAAAATCAATTTGAAAATAGTGGACACCATTAAATAATCGGAGATCATGGAAGAGAAAAGAGTCCTTGATGGATAGAGAATCAAGAAAATTACCGATAAATTTTTCGCCTTTAAATCCTGCTTTGTACTTTTTGGTTGTCTGCTCGATTTCATCCCTGAGAGAGGCCCGGGACGCAGTCTTCGTGAATATGCCTCATACTGCTTAATGTAATAGGGCATTTTGACCGGTTTTATAAACATATATCAGTCCTCCTCCAATGTTTTAAATACCTACTAATTCGGCTTATCCGTTAAAGTTCCTGTTTTAAAAAAAGAAATCACGAAATTTTTTCCGGCCTTGATATGAGCTCATTCCGTTACACTGCTTATTGAATCCATAACGGTGACTCTTGGCTTCACCTATGATCCCCAGAGCCAACCTATGAATCTCCAAGCTTAACTGCCAGATCGATGGCCTAACCTGACGGAACCGAGACCTCACTCATCCATTCAATTTTCTGATTACCCACAACAAAGCTTAGGCCAAGAGAATTATACCTTTCAAAGCCTTCTGCAATCGCTAACCCCGTCATTTGGAGATCCCGTCTATTAAATTAAAGATTTTACCCCTTGCAAAGCAGCTCAGTAATTCGGATGATGGGTCAACATTATTCATTACTCTTCCAATTATTCAAAATTCTAAATTTAAATTCCCTGTTAAAATCATTGGCGTTCATCCGTTCGAAAGACCATCTGAGGTGATGGATGTATACAAAAAAGCCGGCCGGCCCTCAATGTCGTTGCCTTCATTGGGTGCCGTCACCGGCTCTTTTATGAGGATTCATTTCGCGCGGGCATTTGCCTGCCGACCTATTTAAAAATCATAAAGTGAATCGTTTTAGTTAGACGGGCGATTTTCGGATTCAAATCAAAGCTATTTTTATACGATTGTATAACCGCCATCGATCGTGACAAGCGATCCGCTCATAAATTTAGATTCGTCGGATGCCAGGAATACAGCCAGCTGAGCGACTTCTTCCGCGTCACCAAAGCGATCCAGCGGGATTTTGTCCGTCGGTCTTGTTTTCAGCATTTCCGCCGTCAGCGGCGTACGGATCGTCCCGGGGCAAATCGCATTAATTTTAATTCCTTTTGAACTATAAACGGCGGCCAAGTGTTTCGTATAGCCGACAACACCATGTTTGGAAGCCGTATAAGCCGCCCCGCCCATTTGCGCAACCAGCCCGGCAATTGAAGCAATATTGACGATCGTTCCGTTTCCGCGTTCAATCATGCCGGGAAGAACCAAATTACAGATTTTAAATACTGCTTTCAAGTTGATATCGAATATAAGGTCCCATTGTTTTTCCGTTGTTTCCAGGCTATTCGTATATTTATCAAAGATGCCGGCATTGTTGACAACAATATCAATTTGTCCGAATGTTTCAATGGCACTATCGACCATGTTTTTTTTAGATCGGCATTATCGGTGACATTGACTTTTACCGCAAGAGCTTGTCCGCCGTCATCTTTAATTTTCTTCGCTACTTCCTCCGCGCCCTCTTGATTTAAGTCGGCAACCACTACTTTCGCTCCTTCTTTTGCAAAAAGAAACGCCTCGGCTTTTCCCATCCCGGACGCCGATCCGGTGATAATCGCCACTTTATCTTTTAATTTCATTTTTTTCCTCCAAAAGATGTATGTTCTTGATACTTTTACAGAAGCTTTTGTGAAAACAACCATAGGATAACCCACTTTCGCATTTCAATCCTGTTGTAATCGCTTACTATTAAAAATAAAATCGAAAAGGGTTTTATGATAATCATTTTCCATTTTTTTATCGGAAAAAAATGGTTTGTTTTTCACATCCTCGCTACCATCAACTATTATAATGCGCACGTTTGATAATTTATAATACTTATTTTATGATAAAATCATCATATTAAAGTTATTAATTGGAGAAACGATAATAATGGAATTTTTGCAGCTTAAATATTTTCAAGCGGTCGCCCACTATGAACATATGACAAAAGCCGCGCGGGCATTGAATGTCTCACAGCCGTCGCTTAGCAATGCCATCGCCCGGTTGGAAAAAAACCTCGGATTTCCCTTGTTTGTGCGGGAAGGCCGGCAAATTCGATTAAATGCTTTCGGCAAGGCCTTCCTGCGCCGGGTTGAACGAGCGTTCATTGAGCTTGATGAAGGAGAGCGAGAACTTAAGGACATGGCTGGAATGGAAACAGGCACCATTTCACTGGCGATTACGTTTCCCAATATTCTCCCTATGCTTTTAAAAGCGTTTTTGACAAAATACCCGAAAGTCCGGGTCATGCAGCACCAGGCTTTTTCCAACTTGGAAATGAGACATCAGCTGCAAAAAAATGCAGAAATCGATTTTTGTATCGCGACGGCCCCTGTCACCGGTCCGGAGATTGAATGGCTGCCTTTGGTAGATGAGGAAATCTTTCTGTCCGTCCCTTACGGACATCGACTTGCTGACCGCAAAACCATCCGACTTTGCGAAGCCGCCGATGAACCGTTTATTGCGATGGCCGGCCAATACGAATTTCGTAAAATCACCGATGATTTTTGCCGCCAGGCAGGATTTGAACCAAAGATTGCTTTCGAACTTGAAGAAGCCAGTGCTGTTCAAAACTCTGGTCGAACTCGGTTTAGGCGTCACTTTTACCCCTGTCCTGACATTAAAAGGGCAGCCCAGACCCGCGTCCGTACAATTAAAAATCGAAGACCCCATTTGCCGAAGGACAATCGGACTGGCCTGGCACAAAACGCACTTTATTTCTCAAGCTGCAGCCCGCTTGCGAGAATTTTCTATTGAATATCTAAGCAGTATTTAAAAATGAGTTCAATAGTTCATTTTAAGTATCATTTTGCGGAAGACATACCTTAAAACATTTATTGGAAACGAAAAAAAAAAACCGGATTTCCTACTCTAAGGGGCAGTAAGACGGTTCGTGCTTTAGTCCGTCAACGGTTTACACAGTAAACATGTATGGTAGCCCGGGCTTAAAGCTGCTCATGTATCCTTAGAAGATGGAGATTTACGTGAGTAAAATTTTTTTCCGAAAAACTTGGAGCACAGCTGCATAAGTGAGCGCTTCCGGATCAGTTACATTAGGCCCGTACGCTTACTAAGGCGGGACCTATTCTGGGATCTTTTCATAAAACTATCATAAAAAGTTCCAACAACAAGGCGAGCACGATCGCCATTCCGATCATTAAGATAAGCCCGTCCCAATGATATAGGCTCCAACATATCCCGCTTAACGATCCAACCAGACTTGACCCTGCATAATAAAACAGCAAATATAAGGAAGAAGCCTGTGCTTTATCAACCTCGGCTAATTTTCCGACTAAACTGCTTGCAACGGAGTGGCTGCCAAAAAAAACAAACGTGAAAACGGCTGTTCCAATCACGATGGTAATGAGTGATGGCACAAGTGTCAGCAAACTACCTAAAAGCATAATGATCATGCCGATGCCAAGTACTTTCGGGCGTCCAAATCTGTCAGCCCATTTTCCCATCCAAATGGAACTGATTGTGCCCATGATATAAACGATAAAAATCCAGCCAAAAGCGGTTTGACTAAGATTGTAAGGCGGTTTCATCAATAAATAGCCAATGTAATTATACAAACTGACAAATCCACCCATGAGCAAAAAATGCAATGCCGAAAACGCAGAACATACTGGGTGATTTTAAATGCCGGCCAAAAGACCGGGCTGTTCTTTTCAAAGAAAAAGCCCGGACCTGAAAGTGAGCCGCAGCGGGCAAACCGAGCCAAAAATAAATACTGCAAAGCAGGCTGATGATGCCAAGTGTGACAAGTGCTATTCGCCATGAAAAGAAATCCGTCATCATGCCGGTCGCTATCCGCCCAAACACTGTACGTCTTGTGGTTCGTCTTGGATAACTGACTAAAAAAGTTTTCAAAATATAATTTAAATTCTGAAGAGGTAAGCTTCAACAATTTCACGATGTAAATGACAATTTGAGTTAAGCATTCGTACCGGAAAGCTTATATTTTAACTAACTTTGCATACTAAACAAAAAAAAACTCTGTGCGGAACGTCGATGATATTTGGGTAATTCTCTTGGAGCAGTGCTTTTAACCGCTGATCAAACCTGCTTATTTTATCAGATGGCAGACTGGCACCTACCCGGCACTCGCTCTGATCCTTCCTCTCCATGCTTCCTGACTATATTTCATTTGCAGATCAAACGTAAATGTTTCGATGTCCGTAAATCCGCCTAAAGCTGCTTGCATCAGCCAATCCGGATAAATACCTGTTCCTCCCGCACCTTTCCAATCCGGATTAAAGGCTAATATAAGTTCTTCCGTTTTCGACACAATATTGCCGTCCAGCGGCAGCCAGTCCATATGCACAATAACTAACTTTCCGTGTGGATGCAAAACGCGCCTGACTTCTTTTAACACTTTGTCCGCTTGAAACCAGTGCCAACATTGGCCTGCTGTAACCACATCGAACTCGGAAGATGAAAAAGGCAGATCCTCCGCTCTTGCATTTTGGTATTGAATGGTCACCTGTTCAGATTCATCCAGTTTTTTTTTTTGGCCTCTTCTATCAGTTCATCAGATATATCCGTTCCCGTCACCTGAGCGCCTTGTTTGGCAAAATCCTCTTGCAAGATACCCCGTACCTGTCCCAATATCCAAAATCGATTGGCCTTTTATCCCCACATCGTAATTTTTCAAACGCTTATATAACTCATCCGGATAGCCCGCTCGATATTGACTATAATCCTTTGCGGTTAGACCAAAGTTTATTTTCACTTTAAGAACCTCCCGGCCTATTTTAGTTCATAATCTGGACGCCCTTTTGGATTAAAAATACCAGCCCGCCAATAGTAAATTGGTAAAATTAAACAAGCACAAAATATTAATACTATTATACTGTAATTACCAGAATATTCAACGTAATAATCATAATTATCTGGATAATTTTAAAGCCATTTTAAACCGGTACTGGGCACATAAGTGGGACGAGCCTTCTTTCTCTTTGTTCCAATTAGTCGAAAAAGAAGTGATCGAGCCGTAAATAGTGGTTAGGAGTACCCCTTTCCTGCTGTTGTCAAGATAACTTTCAAAAAGAGGATTAAGAACGAAATCGCAACATGATATAATGAATGAAAAAGAAGGGAGGTCATTCACATGAATGATAATTTAGAAGACTTGATCCGTTCAGTCTTTAAGGAAGAGCTAAAGCCCATTCATGGTGGTATCAAAGAACTAAAAACGGATGTAAACACCCTTAAACAAGATGTCTCTGACTTAAAAACAGATACCAGCATCCTGAAACAAGATGTCTCCGACTTAAAAGCAGACACCAGCATCCTTAAAAAAGAGGTCTCCGATTTAAAGACAGACACCAATATCCTTAAAAAAGAGGTCTCTGGCTTAAAAGCAGATACCGACATCCTGAAAAAAGACGTTTCTGGCTTAAAAGCAGATACCAGCACCCTGAAAAAAGACGTCTCTGGCTTAAAAGCAGATACCAACACTCTTAAAATGGATGTCTCCGGCCTAAAAGCAGATACCAGCATCCTTAAAAAAGATGTCTCTGATTTAAAAGCAGACACTAATACCCTTAAACAAGATGTCTCAGACTTAAAAGCAGACACCAGCACCCTTAAACAAGATGATGTCTCAGACTTAAAAGCAGACACCAGCACCCTTAAAAAGGACGTCTCTGGCTTAAAAGCTGACACCAGCATCCTTAAAAAAGACGTCTCCGATTTAAAAACAGGGATGAAAGATCTTCAAACAAATCAAGAAAAAATTTATAAAAATCTCGTTAAAGATCTAGGTCATTTTACAGAGACCATTGCTCAAGACACAAATGACAGAACCGCTGTTTTTAAACAAACGGCTTTACGACGTTGAAACGAGTGTCTACAAACTGGCAAATCGATGAATTATCTCTAAAAAAAAAACTCCATCTCCCCTATAAAAAAAGCCAATTTGCTGCAATTAACCATTTTCAAGTACAAAAACAAAATGACCACCTCTCCGATGTTCAGGTTTCATCGTTATCTCTCGAGTTCCATTAAATAAAGGATTTGATCCAGAATATCTCTCCATTGAAAAGTCAACTTTGAATATAGACTCTCTTGTAAATTTTTTGTGGTTTTCACCGAAGTAGCCTCTTCTTCCCTCATAGTCTGTGTAGTACCATCCATGCGTTTAGAGATTTTTCAAAAAAAAAAAAAAAAAAAAAAACTTGAGTAATGAACCAAGCAAGTGGCTTATCCCTTCAATCTAATGCCTGATTTTTATATACTCTATCCATTTGACTATATTTTTAGCGCCATTTTTTTCATCCATAAAAACTTTATCAACATCCTCCGTTTTTTTTTTTTCGCGCACATAAAAAAAAAACTCATCCGGCAAATGAATCTGCCGGATGAGCAAAGTCTTTTTTTCTATATGATGTGTTACGCAAGCGGAAACCAACCGGTCGGCTGAGTGATGATTTTTTTCAAAGCCGATCGGGAACAACCAATGCGTCTTGACGGCTTGGATCTAGTTTCACCTGAATCTGATCCAACTGATCTTCCTTCACTTTTTGCGTCCAGTCCGGATCGATGATCGCTTCGCGGCCGAGCGCGACAAGATCCGCTCCGTCATCGATGGCGGCTGTGGCCTGATCGGGCAGAGAATATACCGCCGACCGCAATCAGCGGCACCCGGCCATCAATATGAGCAGCCAGTTTATGAACAATGGTCTCGCCTTGTTCCTCGCTGCCGTGGGGAACCGATTGAATGTCATTTTGCGAAACGTGCAGATAATGAACGCCGCGGCTGATCAGCCCGTCGACGAGTTGAAGAGTGTCCTCAATATCGTAACCATGGAAGCGGTGAATCTCTTCCGGCGAGAAACGGTAACCGATTATAAAGTCGCTCGTTCCTTCCTTTGCTTTGCCACACACGCTGTACTTCTTCGAGGACGGCAAATGGGAAGCGCAAGCGTTTTTCCAGCGATCCGCCCCATTCATCGTTCCGTTGATTAAAGTGAGCGGAGACAAATTGCTGAATCAGATAATGATTGGCCCCGTGTATTTCGACCCCGTCAAAGCCGGCTTCGATCGCTATCTTGGTTGCAAAGCCGAATTCTTTAATAATGGTTTTAATTTCTTCATCCGTTAAGGCTCTCTCGGGACAACGTCCGGATTCGAAAACGAAGGAACACGGCTGGCACTGACCGTTTCATTAAAGAGCACGAGGTTCTTGCCTACTTCGCTTCCCCCATGCTGAATCTGCAGAACCGCCTTGCTTCCTTCCGATTTCATCGCCTCGGCCATTTTTTTTCAGTCTCTAGGCAGAATGGCCGCCGGGTCATAAGCAATAAACTGGTGATCAAAAGCCAGGCCCGTCGGCGAGATCGCAATACACGCCGAGATAAATAAACCGGCAAGGCCCGCGCGCCGTTTGTAATAGGCAATCTCTTGATCGGAAACAGTGCCGTTCGAATGACTGGAAAATGTCGTCATCGGCGCAATGGCGAGACGATTGGAAAGCTGCGCGCCATTTGGCAAATCGAACGGTTGAAAAAGAATACTGTTAGAAGTCACACGCAAAACCTCTTTCTAAAAAATATAGGTGCTCACGTACATATTTTATATTTAAATGTTCGATTATGATAAAAATATGCTCAGCAGCAGCCATTCCTTTCATTGATTTATATAATATGGAAATAGTGACCATTATATACGAAAACATAACTGTCCTCGGCAAATAAGCCGATCACACGGACTGCTCAAATCTTTCCTCTTGTCCCGTTTTTCTCCCGTGTAACAGGTAATACAAGAAAGTACTTGCCAATGTCACAATCACCAGGCCCATATAAAGTCCCTTGTAACCGGTAAAAGGAATAAATACCCCTAATACAACCGGACCAATGCCGACACCTATGTCTAGAAACATGTAAAAAGTGGAATTTGCCAGGCCCAGCCGCTGCGGCGGCGTCACTTTAATCGCAATCGCCAGGCCGCAAGACTGTACGACACCTACACCAAAGCCCAGGAAAACTGCGGCTATTAATAAAATCAGGCCATGATGAGCCTGGCTGAGAAGGGCCATCCCAATCATGAAGACCAAAAAGGCCGGATACATGGTTATATTTTCGCCTTTGGAATCAAACAATCTGCCGGTAAACGGCCTTGAAATTAAAATAGCGATTGAGTAGATAAGGAAGAAGAAAAACTGGCCGCGTCCACTAAATGAATCTCTTTTGCATAAGGCGTGAGAAAGGAAAGAAGGCTTGAATAGCAAAAGTAGATCAGCGCACAAACGATGGAAATAGGAATGGCCTTAATTTCAAAAAAATGGCTCAATTTGAATCCGCTCATTTTCGCTGTCTGCTCATGCGTCCATTTAATTTTTGGATCAGGCAAAAAGAATACACTCGCTAGACTTAATAAAGCAGAAATACTGCAAACAACGAAAATCATTCTGAAGCTGCCGTGTTGGACAATGAACATTCCAAGGAAAGGACCGATAGCTGATGCCAAAGTGAGACTCAGCATAAAGTAACCAATCCCTTCTCCCCGTCTATCATCGGGGATGATATGCGTGACAATTGTTCCGACAGCTGTCGCGGCAATCCCATAAGCTGCGCCATGAAAAAAACGCGTGGCAAACAGCAACCAAATGTTATTCACGCCAAAATATAATAAAGTCAGAATCAGGCTCAGAGCTGCGCCAAAAGCAAACATTTTTCTTTTACCCACCCGATCAATCCATCTCCCGCAGAGGGGC
The DNA here is from genome assembly GCA_030437565.1 of Terrilactibacillus sp. S3-3. Lineage (GTDB taxonomy): Bacteria > Bacillota > Bacilli > Bacillales > Sporolactobacillaceae > S3-3. Next base: position 1,445,707 of record CP129291.1, on the reverse strand, counting down.
CGGGCGATGAGTGTACCAATGACAAAAATAGAGGAAGCCAGCCCTGCTTCTGTGGGCCGGGCACCAAAAGTATCCATAGCATATACGGTCATAATGACGACTAATAAGTAATAGTTCAACATAAGAAAAAAGTTCGTAAACGTGCCTGTAAAAAAATCCTTCGTCCATAACTTCGATTTATTCATCTATTCTTCTCCTTTTTACTTTAACCCTTTTGTCTCTCTTTTTTTTGCTGTTTCATCATATGGCTGATGCGGCCGAACCCTTTATGCTGCATTCATTCGCATTTGCTTTCCATTTTCTCCATGATTCAAAATCACTTAGGGGGGGTAAGAGATAACGTACTTGCCAGCAAATTTTCCCACCCGTTTGAACTGATAAGTCGATCATTGTTTTACACCCCTTCTAAACTGTCTGATCTTTTATGTATTTTTGAATAACTATTTTAGATTATAATATTGATTGCTTATAAACAAAAATATATAATTAACCATATAATAATAGACTAAAGGCTATTTAGAAGGTGGATACTTGATGGATCTATTGCAGTTAAAATATTTTCGGGTTGTGGCTAGGGTGGAAAATGTCACACGCGCTGCCGAAGAACTGCACATCGCGCAGCCCTCTCTGAGCAAAACCATTGCCCGGCTGGAGGAAAGCTTGGGTGTTCCATTGTTTGAACGAAAGGGAAAACGGATACGGCTGAATCAGTTTGGAAAGACCTTTCTCAAAAGAGTCAATCGAAGCTTTCAAGAGTTAGAAGAAGGGCAACGCGAGCTGGCAGAATTGTCGGGTTTTGAGCGAGGCAGTATTACGGTGGGCGCCACCACTTCGCGGCTATTGCCCAGCCTTTTGAGTGAGTATTTAACGAATCATCCGCAGGTTAAATTCCGGCTCTTTCAGGTGATCCCATCAGGCAGAATTACAAAATCAGCTTTTGAACGGCGATATCGATCTCTGTATTTCCACCTTGCCCATTAACCATTTGGAGGTTCACACTGAACCCATTGTCACCGAGGAGATTTTCTTAGCCGTGCCGGACTCGCATCGTCTGGCCGGACGGAAAAGTATCCGTTTGGAGGAAATAGCTGATGAACCGCTGATTTACTATACAACTGAGTGCGGCCTTCGGGAGATCACAAACGATGTTTGCCGGCAGGCGGCATTCACTCCTAACATTGCGTTTGAATGCACGACTCCGGAAGTCATCTGCGGTCTTGTTCGGTCGGGCCTCGGCAGCGCCTTTCTTCCGGCCTTTTTGTGGGAGAGCATGAATACCGACTCCATAGCAAAGCTGCATATTGAAGCTCCGGTTTGCCGGCGGACGATGTGGTTATCATGGATGAAGAATCACTACTTGTCAATGGCCGCCCGCGATTTCAGCCGGTTCGTGATTGACTATTTTTCCGACCCGATCACGATAAGCACTGATGGGCCGTCCTTTATTTTATGCTTCTATCCCGGGCCATCATCGTTCGCCCATTTTATTCAATTTTTCATGACAAAGCTTCTATTTTGCGATTTAGACATATAAACTCAGCGACTCATTTATCACCGTATTTAAGTAAATATTCCCGCCTATTTTATAGGCTGACGCGGCCCTCCTATGGCTGTTTTTTAAATATTTCAGCCCGTTTTTGATCATACTAACGGTCTGGAGGTGTCCGTTTTGATAACACATATTTGGATTGCAGCTCTTATTTTTCTTAATCAGTTCATTGTACCGGAGCATTTGGAAAAGCATCTTGAAATGGTTCATAAAGAAAAAATTATTGATCGTCCGACACGCAGCCAGTTTGTTTTGCCCGTCACCGGTCCGCCGCTTGTTGATAACGATCGCTTAAATGCCTATATGGACCATTTAAATTCGCTTGTTGTCTCGCCTGCCGTGAATGCCAAAATCAACGCATCCGGCGGTATTACCCCGGGACGTTCCGGCCATCGGCTTTACCGAAGAATGTTTAAAGATCAATTCTACGCTTCCTTCTATTCCGGCGGTACTCAGCCCGTTCATGTGCCGCTCATTGCTGTTCAGCCGAAAGTAGACAGCGAATTGCTCGGCCAAATCCGGGTACAGGCAATCGGCCGTTATGCCACTTTTTTTAATCCCGGCAATAAAAGCCGTGCAAACAATATAACACTTGCCCTAAAAGCCATCAATAATCACGTGGTCTTTCCCGGTGAAATCTTTTCCTTTAATCATGTGGTCGGCCGTCGAACAAAAGCAAAAGGCTACCGGACGGCCAAAGTGATTGTACGCGGTGAATACTCTGAAGGAATAGGCGGCGGAATTTGCCAGGTTTCCTCCACCTTGTTCAATGCGGCAGATCGGGCGGGCCTGCACATTGTCCAGCGCTTTTCACACAGCAAACACGTCTCTTATGTTCCGCCGGGCCGCGATGCCACTGTCAGCTGGTACGGCCCCGATTTCCAATTTCAAAATAACTATCATCAGCCGATTCTGATTCGCGCGCATAGCTCCGGCAGTCATCTCAGTTTTACTCTGTACTCATCGGATGTGATCAACTTTAAGCCAAAGCATGTGCCTGCGCCGGCTAAAAAGCTTCCCCGGCAGCATGAACATCGATAGAATTTTTTCGGGAAACCGCATGATTCATCTGCTATCGCTAGATAACTTTTATAAAATCTGAATTTCCTGTTGCAACAATTATCACTATAGCCGCTATGGCTATTCCGCTTAGAACAGCCAGCCCGTATCGAATCGTTACCGACCAAATCCATATGTAATGAGATTGTTTCTTTCCAGTACGTGACGGCCGCACAAGCCTTCTGATCAATAGCAGAAGCAATGGAATCTGTATGATCCAGATAAAAGGACGGATCCAAGAGTAAAAGGAGACGTCTGCTCCCAAAATCAAGGTGTGCCAAATAGATAAAAAATGTATATGAGCAAAGTCAAACGATGTGCATATAACCATATGCGTGTACCTAACCAGTTACGCAAATAATAGGTTGGACCAAACAGAATAGCGAAATACATAGCGAATATACCAAGATTGTAAGCAAATGTGGCCGCTTTCCAGTAGGCCTGCCAAGGAATAAATGACGTAATAATACTCCCCCCCCCATTGCATCAAATGAAGTTGCTAAAGCGTGAACAAGAATAAAGCCGATGACCAGAAGGGAAATCTGCCGATGCAATCTATTTATTTGACCTTTATTAAGTGGCAACCACGCCAAACTCCGCGCTGATATCATGAGACCTAATAACACTCCAATATATGACCAAATGAGGCCGGCAAGTCCTGAAGCCTGTAAAATTGGAAATGACCAAAATGTAGACATGTTTTCCATATGCGTGGAAGGCATTCGCAGCGCTGCCGGACTTTCCCCAAGTGATTGAAGCCGATAAATCCAAACATACAAAGGCAAGAATGTTAATAGACCCTTCCCGTAACAATGAGACTCATACGTAAAGATAACGACCGATTCATCCTTTTAGTTGCAGATATCTTTTTTAATGATACGTTCATTTCGTACCTCCCTTTCATCCCTTGGATAAGCAAGATGTTTGTTGTTTTTTGATGTGATATGTTAATACATAACATATTATAACGTTAGACCCATTCTCAATTCGTCTATCAAATTTGATAATTTTGTGTATAATAGCTTCAATCAGTACCACTGATTTTTTATTAAAAGATCAATTTCACTGTTTTTCAAAGTTTTCAGTGATAAATGACTTTACTTTTGACATTCAGCTTTAAAAAAGCGGGTAAATCAGCGTAAAAATCACATTTTCCTGATTTGGCCGGCCCGCTCTTTCGCAGTATAAAAGAATCAAGGATCTTACAAGAGACTCCGTCATTCTTTTTTAAGGAGATGAGCAGTATTGGGAGTTAATTTCAGTTATTGCAACGCGCACTGGACTTATAACCTTTTTCATGAATTCAGAGTAAAACTGGCACACGAAGTCGGTATTGACCTGAATCAAATGGAAGGTTTCGGCGGCGATCGCTCTTTTTTTTTCAAATTACAAGGATGCGATTATCCCCCTGCTTGAACATTCGGACTGTGAAGGAGAATTGACCGTAGAAGACTGCGCACGGATTGCCCCGCGGCTCAGACAGCTTGTCTGTTCGTGGAATGGCGATCCGGATCAAATCCAGGCACGGATGCTGGCCGAGGGGATGGAGCATGCCGCAAATTTAAACAGACCTTTTTATTTTTGCTGATATTTTGTCGGAAAAAAATTGTGAACAATTAAAGGGAGATGAACCCATGAACGAGAAAACAAATAATATGAGATTCTGTCAAGGACGACTCGCGCAGCAATCGATTCTCAAAGAGCTTTCGAAAATCGGCACCATTATCGATTGCTCCAATTTTTCTAATGAAGACGTTGCAAATCTTCTACAGAAAACTTTTAATCGGTATAAGTCGAAACGATAGCCTCGGATGTTAAGCGATATCATCACGCCTGACTTTTGCAGCATTACCCATTTTAATCCTGCTTGATAGGAGAAGTGTTTTTTCTATGATCAACGTATACTAGAGAGCAGAATCGCAAGGGGCGTTTACATCGATCGAAATAAAGACAGCCTGAATTAGCGGCAGTTGAAAAGATGATCCGGATAAGCCTGATTTATGGCTTGCTTCCAGCGACTGAATCGTCTCGATATCCACTTTTGGCTGAACCGCGACAGTGTCGGTTGGAAAGCCGGCCGTTCTTTCCCGAGGAAACCTTACTGTTCATCGAATGAGAAACGAATTGGGTTAACCCGTTTCTTTTTATTTTAATTCTACGGGCAGAAAACTGTGAGAAATTTACTAGTGATGAGAAAAGACTTGAAAATATGTCTATTTAAATCGCCTGGACCACGTCTTAAAAAAAAGGTCATTTGAATGTATACTTGAAATAATTTGGCATAGACTGTTAGCACTAACTATTTTGAGGTGTTGACAGTGTGTAAAAAAAAAAGTAAGGGGGATAAAAAAATGGCATCTGTACTTTCAAAGAACGATTATAACCGGTTACAATTGTCAAAAGAAACTTTAGAAAAAGTGTCCGTTAAAACCGCAGTGAAAGATGGCAAAACACTATTAGATAGAGAAAATAAGGATCACCGTTACTTATTTGAAGATTAATCAAATGCTATGACGCATCTTGAATTAGGTGATATCATTTACTTGGATTTCGCCTTTATCGACGATCCAACTGAATCAAAGCGTCGCCAGTGATTATTATTGATGATACGGATCCTGACAATTATCGAGTCGTGTCAACAACCAGTCAGCCTAGACACATCCCCTTAAAATGGTATGATGAATTTCAAATTCCAATTTTAAATTGGCGAAAAGACGGTTTTGAAAAACAATCTTTGGTGTCGGGCAAAACCTATCATTACGTATTCACTTAAAGATTTACAAAAACAGATTAAAGATCCGTTCGTGATTATATCGGAAAGATGACACCTTATGATTTCAATTATAAATTTCGGAAATAAATAAACTTGACTTATAGGGCACCCATTTATTTGGGCGCTTTTATTCTTGCAATTTAGCTTTTATTTCTCTTCCTGTTAAAAGGCTTTTCCTGTCACCAATTTTTTTTTACCGCCAAAAAAGGATTTTGCCGAGTCATGTCGAATCACTAATCATACCTCGTTATTCAAAGGAGTGATAATAACTCAGCCTCCGGTATTTATTTCCTTATTCCCTCTTGTCCCCATCGCTTGCCTTTCTGTCTCGTTGATCCATCTCTTCTTTTTTTAATTTCTTTTTGTTCTGCATGATGATTTTCACCTCAGCTTCTACTTGTCCGCTTTTTAATCCACCCCAAAGGAGTCCTTCCTATGCTTGAAAAAATCAAATTGACGCAAGACGGTTTTACTCTGATTGAAATGATGATCGTACTGATGATCATCTCCATTCTGCTGCTTATCTTATCGCTACCGAATATGATCAAGTCACATCAAGTTGTCGAAACGAAAAGCTGCAAGGCGACGGTGCAGCTCGTGCAGAGCCAGGTCGGGACGTATGAAATGGAACATGACGGCGAACTGCCGACGCTGCAGGAATTATTGGACAACGATTATGTGGATAACATCACTTGTCCTAACGGAAAGACGCTGACCTTGGACAGCGACGGCAAAGTGCATGAACCGGAATAAGGTTCTATTATCCAAAAGCGGGTTTACCCTGATCGAAATGCTGATTGTTGTCGCTATCGCCTGTTTAATTGTCCCCCTTTCGTTTCTGACATTTTCCCAATTATCTGATGAACAAACGATGGAAGATTTTGTTGAGCAATGCCAGGATACTTTGAACAATGCCCAGATGACGGCCCTTGCCGATTCTTCGCCGGTAACCGTGACTTTCGATAACAGCCGGCATCTTGTGCTCGTTGACAAAAATACGGTCACTTTTGACAGCTTTTCTTTTGATGATAAAAGAATGGTCGTCGAAAAAGCCACACACGATTTAAATTTGGTTATTCTGAGAAACGGGCATTTTCAAAAGCCGGGTTCGCTGTTTTTCATTCTTGGGCATATCAAATACAAGCTGGTCATTTTACTTGGACAAGGAAGGTTTTATTTTGAAAAACAATGAAGGCTTCTTTTTAGCCGAAGCCATTTTTGCCGTTCTGCTGCTGACGCTTGTCATGCTTGTCTCATTTCCGCTTCTGTACCATACTTATCAAGAAAGGCAGGCCATTGAACAAAAAAAAGAGGCGCTCAGCCTGCTTCAGAATGCACTTTTAAAGTGGCAAGCCGCTCCAAACGACGATATGCTGCCTGCCGTACCCGCCACCCGCCCCTATGTCCTTGACTGGAAAAAAGCTACCGAGCATGAGGCCAAACTGTGCGTACATTGGCCTGGCCTTCATCACGAGGAATACCGCCTGTGTAGTGAGGGTAAAAAATGAATAATCAAAAAGGATTCACGTTATTGTCAATGATGCTTGCGCTTAGTGCACTGATGGCCGCCCTCTTTCTGATCACAGCCATCGTCATCAGTATGTCGCGCCATTTTAAAGATGATCTGGTATCCCGCAAAGAAGTGTTTGTCTTTTTTTTTTGCAGACGGCAGATGAAGTCCATCAAGCGCAATCGCTCGCCTGCACGGACAATCAATTATCACTCAGCCTTGCCGATTCGACCGTTGATTTCAAACAATCGGGTCTCCGCGTCTATCGGCAAGTAAATGGAGAGGGCTACGACATCGTCCTGCAGCATGTCCATTCGATTCACTTCCAATGCTCCGGCCGGTTCTTGTCAATCCAAATAGAGGATGAAAACCGGCATCTGTTCCAATGGAGCGATCAGCTTTATTTAGGCGGGAACAATGACTTACAAACTGGAAAGGACGAGGACAAACATGGCTAACGAAAGGGGATTCATTCTGCCACTCGCGATGATGATCAGTTTTCTTCTGCTGGCTTTTCGATCCAGGCCGTTATTTTGTTAAACAGCGACAGGCACTTTTTTCAAACCTACATGACCGCCTTCCAATTTCAGCAGCTCCGGGAGTGCGCAGTCGCCGATATCAGCGACTTGGCCGGTAAAAAAACATTGCCGACATCCGGTACTTTCATATATGATTTAGGAAAAGCCGAATACGAGACGAGTTCATCCGGTCAGGTGGTCACCGTTTGGCTGACGCTGACGTTAAATGGTGAAACCGAATCGGATCAATTCGATTATGATATGAACAAAGGTGGCATTATTAAATGGATAGAAAAGACATGAAACAGATGCTGTTCCTGACGGGCTTTATGGGAGCCGGCAAAACAACGGTCGGCAAGGCGCTCGGCAAAGTGCTTGCCCTCGATGTGCTCGATACCGACCAGCTGATTGAAACAAGCAGCGGACAATCCGTCCGTGATATTTTTAAAATAAAAGGTGAACCTTTTTTTCGCCGGTGCGAGGAAGAAGAAACGCTGCGCGCTTTGGCTAAAAGAGATAAACAAGCGATCATTACAACCGGAGGCGGTCTCGTTGTCTCCGGGACAAACCGTGCGATCATGAAAAAAAGCGGCATCATGATTTATTTGCACTGCGACATTGAGCGAATTAATAATCGTTTGCTGCATGACACAACCCGGCCGCTCTTGCAGCAGAATCCAGGCCAGGCATTTGTCAAATTGTACAAAAGCCGTCTGCCTTATTATTTGGATGCCGATTTTGTCATCGATACAACGATGAAAAGCGTGCCGCTGATCGTTAAAGAAATTATTTTCATACTGGATAGATTACCCGCTTTTGGGGCATCCTGTGAACAAGAAATCAATTGAAAGCAAGGATGCGAGGGACGCGCGATGAAATCCGATGATTATGTCAAATTTCTGACCGAACAATTTGTCCATTTTATGGAAACCCCGCGTTCGGAACGGAAAACGGTGCGGATCGAAAAAAAAAAAACAATCCCGTCCGCCGAGACGCAATCTTTGGTTCGGTCTTGTTCCTGACGCGATTGAACACTATGCCGGACAGGCAAAAACTTTTTTAGCAAAATGTCTCAGCCTCATAAAAAACATGAACCGGAGAGAAAATTGATTCTTTTCTCTCCGGTTCATTATTAAAGACCCTTGCTTGCCGTTTCGGCGACTTTCTGTTTACCGGCGCTTCGAGCATCCTCTGTCGGTGCCGGATCAGGGAGTTTCGGCAGAAGCGATTCATACAATGCTTTGTATTTTTTTGCCGAAGCTGCCCAGCTGAAGTCAAGGCGCATTGCTCTTTGAACCAGCTCTTTCCACTTTTCCGGCTGGTAATGATACATCCATACCGTGCGCTCAATCGTGTAGAGCATATCGTGAGCATTGTAATTCGTGAAACTAAAGCTGTTGCCTTCGCCGGTGAATTCATTATAAGGAATCACCGTATCCTTAAGGCCGCCTGTTTCCCTCACAAGAGGCAGAGTCCCGTATCTGAAAGCCAGAAGCTGGGCCGATGCCGCATGGCTCAAACTGCGAAGGCATCAGAAAAACATCCGATCCGGCATAAATCTTACGCGACAGGCCCTCGTCAAAATGAATATTTATGGATACTCGGCCCGGATATTGCCCAGCTAAATAACGAAATGCCTCTTCATATTTTGTCTCTCCAGTCCCAAGCAGGACAAACTGCACTTTTTGACTCATGATTTCATGGAAAACACGAAGAACCAAATCAATCCCCTTCTGCTCGACCAATCGTGTCACCATTGAAATAATCGGCACGTCGGGATTCTTCTGTAAATGGAGAAGCTCCTGAAGTTTTTCCTTGTTCGCCATTTTTCCTTCATAATCCGTATAAGCTGCAAAAAGATTGGGGTCATTCGCCGGATCATAGGATCGTTCATCAATGCCGTTGACAATACCGTGGAGATTGTGGCTTCTCGAACGTAGAAAACCGTCCAAATGCTCACCATAATAAGGTGTCTGGATCTCCCATGCATATGTCCCGCTGACGGTGGTCAAGCAATCCGCGTAAGCCAGGCCCGCTTTCAGATAACTGACCTTTCCATAAAACTCCAGTCCGTCCATTTGGAAATAAGTAACGCTTAAATCCAGTAAATCCGATAAAACCGAATAAGGAAAAACCCCCTGATAGCGCAAGTTGTGGATCGTAAACACTGTTTTGATATTTTGATAATACGGAAGCATTTTGTAATGTGCTCTTAATAGAACGCTGATCGGGCCGGTCTGCCAGTCATGGCAATGGATGATGTCCGGTTTGTCCTCAAGATAAGGCAGAGCTTCCAGCACCGCCCTGGAGAAAAAAGCGAAGCGTTCTCCGTCGTCCCAATAGCCGTAGCTTCCGTGTCGTTTAAAATAGTATTCGTTATCGAGAAAATAATACAAGATGCCGTCTTTTTTGAAGCATTCAATCCCGCAATACTGACGCCGCCAGCCGACAGGGACGTCGATGCTTTTCATGAAAACGAATTGATCTTTATAATGGCTTGGCTTGAAGATCTTCATATTTTGGCAGGATTACACTCACTTTCACGCCTTGATCCTTTAAAGCGCCTGGCAATGCCCCGATGACATCGCCAAGCCCTCCGGTTTTCACAAAAGGGGCGCATTCTGGTGCTGCAAATAGTATGTTCATAAATGACCCTCCGTTAAATAATCTCCCCTTTTTTGATGACTGCAGGCCGGCGGTCGCCAATGATCACTTTGTCCTTTGTAATCTTAACCTGCTTATCGGCAATCACGTTTTCGACGTGAGCGCCTTCGTCTATTTCCCCTTTCTGCATGATGATGCTGTTCTTAACAACGGCACCTTTTTTTTTGATTTTGACACCGCGGAAAATAATGCTGTTTTCCACACTGCCCTCTATATCGCAGCCGTTGGCCACCAGAGCGTTCGATACTTTAGAAAAAGCCGAATATTTGGCCGGCGGCTCATGTTTGATTTTCGTATAGATATCCCAATTTTCATAGAAAAAAGCATGCAGCACTTCTGGTTCAGAAAAGCCAGACTGCCGGCATAATAGCTGCTGATCGAATGAATGAACGGCATGTCGCCCGTAAAATGATAACCTTTAATATTTAAATGGTGAAGATTCGCCTTGACTCCGTCTTTTAAAAAGTCTACTTCCTCATTTTCTTTGCATTTTTGAATGATATCAATTAATAGTTGTTTTGAAAGAATATACGTTTCGAGGCAAATAGGGTCCCCCGTCGCCGGGGATGTATAGAGCCCGATATCCGTGACATTGTCCGCTTCATCAATCAGACAATTATGATAAATGGGCTTTTGTATCGGTTCGCCATTGTAATCCTTATAGACGACCGTAATATCCGATTTATTGTTTTTATGGAACCGAATGACATCATTGAAATCCAATTTGCAAACATGATAACCTGGTGTGATAATCACATAGTCCGCCGGAGCACGGCGAAAAAAAAATCCAGATGGTCATAGAACTGCTGCAAATCCCCTTTTTTTTTCGTCTGCATGGATGGAGGCAAAATAAATAGTCCGCCGCTGCGGCGATCCAGATCCCACTCTTTCCCTGAACCTAAATGATCCATCACAGATCGATAATTTTCCTTAGCAAAAATCGCAACTTGTGTCACGTGCGCGTGAATGAAATTAGATAGGGTAAAATCAATCAGGCGATTGCGGCCTCCAAAAGGCACAGATGCCAAGCAGCGATGAGAGGTCAATTCTTTTAAAAAAGGCTGTTCATTAACGAGGTTTATAACTCCCAATACATGGTCCAAAAGCATCGTCCCCTTGTGTAGTCAATGAAGAAAATTTGGTATCACTTAAATTTCGACTCAGTCTGTTCCGCCCTTCCCACTTTTCCTGCGTTTTCTTTTAATTTTTAAAGCACTTCCCGCATATTCGCGGACAATCTTTGTTTGTCGCCAATCAACGTGATATTTTGCGATGAGCCAGAGGAACCAATCACCGAACCGTCCTCCAGGACAACATCGCTCGCGATAATCGCTCTTTCATCGTGACATTGTTGCCAATTGTCACATTCGGCATGATAACAGAATCCTTGATTGTCGTTCCATAGCCAACATGGACATTATAAGACAGAATCGATCGCACCACTCTGCCGAAAACCATGCTGCCCTCGTTAACAAGCGACTGTCTGACTTCCGCTTCCCGGGAAATATATTGCGGCGGATGATTGGCATCCCCGGAGAATATTCTCCAGTCAGGATCATCGAGGTTAAGCGGCGGCGTTTCTTTCAGAAGGTCCATATTGGCTTCCCAAAGGCTTTCAATCGTTCCGACGTCCTTCCAGTAACCGCTGAACCGATAAGCGTACAGATTTTTCTTATCTTCAAGCATTTTTGGAATCACGTCTTTTCCAAAATCATTTGAAGAATTGACATCCTGTTCATCCTGAATCAAATAGTTTCGCAATACTTTCCAATTGAAGAGATAGACTCCCATAGAAGCAAGGTTGCTCTTTGGAAATTTGGGCTTTTCATGAAATTCAACGATTTTATGCGTTTCGTCGGTATCCATGATGCCAAACCGGTTTGCTTCGTGCCAAGGCACTTGGATGACTGCAATGGATGCATCTGCCCCGCTTTCGACATGAAATTCAAGAAATCGATTATAATCCATTTGGTAGATGTGATCGCCTGAAATAACCAGGACATATTCCGGATCATATTGATCGATGAACTGAATGTTTTGATAGACGGAATTGGCAGTGCCTTTATACCACTGTCCGCCGTTTTCTCCTTTATAAGGCGGAAGTACCGACACGCCGCCGAAGTTGCGATCCAAATCCCACGCTCTTCCATTTCCGACATAATTATTTAATAAATGAGGCTGGTACTGGGTTAAAACGCCAACGGTGTCGATCCCCGAGTGCATGCAGTTGCTCAGTGCGAAATCGATGATTCGGTATTTTCCTCCGAAAGGCACCGCAGGTTTGGCCAACGCTGTGGTCAATTCTCCCAATCTTGTTCCTTGTCCGCCGGCTAGTAACATTTGAAATCCATTTTTTAGATGCCATGATGAGACACTTCCCTCCTCCGCTTTTTCGTTTGCTTCATGAAGATGGCCGCCCCTAGAGGGGGGACCGTAATTTCCATGCTGTAACGTTGGTTATGGTATGGCTGCTTTTCAACGCTGATTGCCTCGACATTGCATTGACCCGAGCCGCCAAAAGCCTCGCCGTCGCTATTGAAAACTTCAATATATTTTCCAAGCGATGGCACGCCAATCCGGAATTGATGATAAACATCGGCCGAAAAATTGCAAACGACGATGCAGTAATCTCCCTTCCGTTTTCCTTTCCTAATAAAAATTATGATGCTTTGTTCTGTATTATGAGGATCAATCCATTCAAATCCCTCCATTTCGTGATCCAATCTCCACAAACATGATGTCTCATTATAAAATTTATTTAATTCAATAAAGTATTGATGAAACTTGGCATGCGAATCGAAATCTAAAAGATTCCAATCCAATTGTGTGAGATCCTTCCATTCATCAAACTGGGCAAATTCGCCGCCCATAAAAATGAGCTTTTTCCCGGGATGAGTGATGAAATAAGCATAGAGCAGGCGCAAATTAGCAAACTTTTGCCAGTAGTCCCCCGGCATTTTGTTAAGCAGCGATCGCTTGCCGTACACCACCTCATCGTGCGAAAATGAGAGTACAAAATTTTCCGAAAAAGCATAGAAAAACGAGAAAGTCAACAGATTGTGATGATGGCCTCTTTCATTAACATCAAATTTCATATAACGCAAAATATCGTTCGTCCAGCCCATATTCCACTTAAAATTAAATCCAAGGCCCCCATCGTTTGTCGGAGCGGTGACCAGCGGCCAATCGGTGGCCTCCTCGGCCATCATCAGAGCGCTTGGAAACTTGTTGAACACCACTTCATTGAGTTTTTTCAAAAAAGCGATCGCTTCGAGATTCTCTTCGCCGCCATCTTTATTTTTCAGCGGAAACGGCAGATGATTATCGTGATTTAAGTAGATCATTGATGAAACAGCATCGATGCGAAAGCCGTCGACATGGTATTTCTCCATCCAAAAAACAGCATTTGAAATCAGAAAACTCACCACTTCAGGTTTGGCAAAATCAAAATTGTAGGTTCCCCAAAGCGGGCGTTCCATCATCTTCGGGTCGCCGGGTTCAAATAAAGGCGTCCCGTCAAAACGGCCCAGGCCATGAGCGTCTTTACAGAAGTGGACGGGCACCCAGTCTAAAATCACGCCGATCCCTTTTTGGTGGCAGGAGTCAATAAAGTACATCAGGTCTTCGGGACGGCCGTAGCGGCTTGTCGCCGAATAGTAGCCTGTAATTTGATAACCCCAAGACCGATCAAAAGGGTGCTCCATAATCGGCATGATTTCAATATGTGTAAAACCGTGGTCTTTCACATAATCGACCATTTCGTCGGCTAACTCGCGATAAGAATAAAGATCGCCGTTTTCTTTCTTCTTCCATGAACCGAGATGGCATTCATAGACAAGCATCGGTATGATAGCTGTCCTTCCTGTCCCTCTCCCTCATCCATTTGTTGTCCTGCCAGTCATACTTGTCCAAATTATAAACGCGGGAAGCCGTTTTCGGGCGTATTTCCGAAAAGAATGCAAACGGATCGGCTTTAAGGGTGATTTGATTGGAGGGCGTCTCAATTTCATACTTATACAGTTCGCCTTCGGCAAGCCCCGGAACAAACAGCACCCAAACGCCATGCTGGCCGATTCGTTCCATCCTGTGCCGAGTTCCGTCCCATTGATTAAAATCTCCGACAACGGAGACCCTCCGCGCATTCGGCGCCCATACCGCAAACCGCACCCCGTCCACATCCCGATTATTGACAAAATGTGCTCCGAGCATTTTATAACTCTCATAAAGCGTGCCTTCGTGGAAAAGATACAAATCAAAATCACTTGGATTAATGTCCGACAAATATTCCATCGTTTCTTTCACACAAACACCCCCATTCGCACCTTTCCAAAAGCAGATATATTAAGATATTCAATAAAAAAGTGACAAATCCTCCAACAATAACTTATTTATTGACATAATTTTTTTAACATACCGTAAATTTTGTTAAATGATTATATAATCAAGCTAAAGTCGGAAAGAACCATTACTTTTAAACGAACCTTATTTAATCATTCAATACCCCATTTTTTTGAAATTAATCATACATTTTTAAGAAAAATAAAGTGAAACTTCAATCAATCGGGCTTTTACGGGCAGTTGTCTCCCGCCTATGCTTCTTCGATTTCATTGAAGCCTTGAGGTGGGAGGCTTACTGCCCGTTAATGCGGGACAAACAAAAAAATGCCCATTTCACAAGTTCTAATTTGTGAAATGGGTAAAAACGAAGGGATGATTATGATTATTTGTCACTAACCACTTGCTTGATCTTCTTTCCTTGAAAGGCCGCATCGTCCATCTTTTTAAAAAATAAATAGGACATCGAAACCGCCCATGCCAGCGGTGTATTGACATTGGGCACATTTTTTCCGCCGATATACAATTCCGGCACTTCCCAGTTTTCCGGAACAATCCGCTTCGTCTTTTCCAGATATTCCACCGCCTTATCAAGCATGCCAAGCTCAAGATAGCACAAACCGATCCACGGGAAGCCAAAGCACCATTCCGCTTCGCTCCCTTGATTATAATACCGATCGTTTTTATAGCGAATACACCCATAAGTCCGCTCAAGCCTAAGTGTCACATTTTGTAAAATGTCCAATGCCATATCACGCGGAATGGTTCGATATGGAAAAATCAGCGACAATAAGGCCAGATCCGTATCTTTTGACTTGCTTTCTCTTGGAAGGAGCGCTCGCAGTGTTTCCTCCCCTTTTTGAATGAGTTCATCTTTAACATTGACAAGCATTTTGACGGCGTTCAATCCGGCGACACACGCTCCGACACTTGAAGCATGGACCTCCATATTTTCTTCCCACATGCCGTTGTCCGCTGCCTTCCAATATTCTAAACACTCAAGAAGATACTAGCTTTTGCAAAATTCTTAAATCTTTTTTGTTTCTGATCACTTTTTGGCCGTAACGATGACCTTCGCCCACCGCCCAAAGAAAAGCGCCAATCGCGTCATTCTGTGCATGACCCCATTCTTCATTAAGCTCTGTTAATTCCCTCGAATAACGGGCATGAATATATTCAAAAAGGTAGACCGGCTTTTTATGTGTATGAATATCTATTTTCCATTCGTATCGTAAGAAAAGATCAAACAGGGCATGGAAGGCTTTTTCAAAGCGCTCCGATGGTGTATACATAAAAGGCAGGACAGTGTAGACAACGTCTCGAATCCAAACATAATTATAATCGTGTGAAAGGCTTGCCGTGTAAGCACCATTGGGAAGACGCATCCGATCCAGAACTTGAATCGCTTTTTTATCATACATTTCATAAACACCTCCATTGCTCTTTAACGTATTTTCATTCTTGACAAACCCCTCATTTTATATACCTTTTTCCAATTTATATAACGTCAGTTCGCCCATGATTAAAGCGCTTTCACTGCGTTTTTCAAGGGGACATAAAATATCTATAATATTTATTTTATGTAGCTGTCGGCTTTTTGGCTCAGCAACCACCCAAAAATAATAATGTATAAAGACAATAAAGCTCATGATTTGCAGATGGTTTTTATTACCCTGATTATAGCATAATGCAAAACATTGTCCGATTTCAAATTTTTTGTGACCTATGTAACAAGTTTTCTCGATTCCTTAAAAAACATTTTTCGGCATTCAAGATCCGTCTGCAATCTGAGTTTTGTGCAGCCTTCAGCCGTTTTCCGTCTTTCACCCGCGGTCAAGCCAGCTTAAGCACAAAAAAAAACCCCCGACATCTTGAATGGCAGCGGCGCCTAAAAAACTTATTTTGGCAAACCCGAGGCGGGGGCACAGCCGCCCCCGTCCTTTACTTTCAATATTCGGGGAACTAAAATTGGGCCTTTTTTGCACCCCATTATTTTCTTACTTCATAAATCCGGTAGCTAAGCAAGTCTTTATATTTATCCATGATTTGTAAATGATTAAGCCAGACGTCTAGGGCTTCCTCATCAATATCATTTGTCAACTGATAAGTTGGGAGCGGATCGGCGCCCGCTTTGGCATAAAAATCCTGTTCTTGAAAAGCCGCCGTTTCTGAAAAACCGGCTTGCTGAAAACGCAGGTGCCATTCATCTTCAGTCAACAACTTTTTGACGCCATATAAGGCCTTAATTTCTTCCTGTGAGGATGCGGGCAGCGGTTCTTCAATTGTCATTTCAATCGCAAAGAGCCGCCCCCCCTGTTTTAATACACGATAATATTCTTGAAGCGTGACCTCAATATGAGTAAATGCCGTCACCGATTCCGATAAGATCATATCAAACTGTTCACCTGGAAAAGGCAGCTGTTCAGCGTCAGCCTGCATGACCGTGAGCATCCCGTTAGCTGCCAGTGCCCGCTTTTTGGCATAACTCACCATCTTAGGATGTAAATCTATTGCGGTGACATCGGCGTGATATTTTTCGGCAAGATAAATCGATGTCTCTCCCGTTCCGCAGCCAACGTCCAAAACCTTTTCTCCCGGAATGATAGCGGCATCCCTAAGTATTGCCGCGGTCAGCGGCCTTCCGCCGGGATGTGCACTGCCAATCCCTAATTTAGCCAAAAAATTGATGTATTTATGCTCATTCACCTATGACTCTCCTTTGACAAATGTCCTCCATTTCAATCTATGTCAGAGAAGAGCACACGGTTCTTTCTTCTATGCCAAAAAAGGATTTGTTTCCATTTCCTGCTTGATCGTCGTCTCCATTCCGTGGCCTGAACATACGATCGTGTCTTCCGGCAAAGAGAAAAGTTTTTCCTCAATACTGGCTATCAATTGACCGGCATCGCCGCCATACAAATCGGTGCGGCCGATGCTGCCGTAAAACAGGGCGTCACCGGAAAAAACCACACCTCCATCTTTAAAGAAAAAGGATAAACCACCCGGGGGGCCCGGCGTCGTCAGTACATTGAATCGAAACGAACCGATGGCTATTTCCCCTTCCTCACAAATGATCTTCTCTGCCGGCCGCACCAATACATCCGGCCCCATTGGAAAATGGGCCGAACCGTTCTTTTCCGGATCACTCGGCCATTCCGCTTCGTTTTCATGAAGATAAGCGGGGATCGACCATTTTTCTCTCACTGCATCCAGTGCGCCGATGTGATCAAAGTGAGCATGTGTTAACAAGACGGCAAGCGGACGCAGCGATTTTTCCTCAACAATCGAAAAAATTTTTTTTCGCTCTCCGCCCCCGGGTCAATGATCAAGGCTTCTTTTTCTTCGTTTTCAAGAATATAACAGTTTGCTTGAATCGGCCCTACAGGACATTTTGTCCATCGCATCATTCTCACCTCCATCCTGGATATCTCTTTATTAAATACTGCTGCAGCATGTCCAAAATTAAAAAAAGAAAACTTGGCGATGGCAAGCCGCAGGCGCCGACAGAGAGCCTAGCTGCACTTATACTTTATTCCGCTGATTTTTAATCTTTTTAAAGTATAAAGAAAACTTGGCGGTGCCGAGCCCTTAAGTTGCAGATTGCCCTCTTGCCAATATTTATCTTTCTTAACCCTCACATATATAAGCTTGCTAGGAAAATGCCTAAACTTTTTTGGTAGATTTCGGGAAACTGTGACATCGGCAGCGGATTTTTGCCTTTTCCCAGTTCTACCGTAAACCCCGGCTTTCTCCACTCCTGCTCAAACCAATCCTTGTATCCGGCAAAGCTTTCAACATAACGCTCGGGTTTGTACCCGCTCACTCGCGAAAATTCTTTAACAAGTGTCTCTGTCTCCTTCGGTTCATAGCCTTCAAATCCCCAATAGATCTCCTCGCCCTGAGTATGAAAAGCAAGGACGCGATCAAACTGCTCACTTTTTGTCAGCACGGCAAGCGCCTTTGCTTCTGGCTCGGTTAATGGCTCCGAACCGCCGAAATCTCTTGGCCCCCGGTTTACTTTCCCGCATCTCTTTTTCTTCCTTCCACTTGGCGGGAAATTGATCGTTTAAGTCAACGCCGCGAATGTTGGCCTTCCAGTCGCGAAAATCAGTCCGACCTTTATTCAGAGCGATCAGTCCCTTTCGCTTTTCCGCATCTTTTGGCGCACCGTGTACCACGAGATCGACGCCGTCCGGATTGAGCATAGGTACAAGTGACAGGCTGACATTGTCATAAAATATAGCGGCGTTTAGCCCGCGAATTGTTTGCCGGTTGGTTAACGAAAGTAAATAGTCGTTTAGAAAAGTCATGATGACGGCGGATGTGATCCATTCATTGGCATGGATGGCGCCGTTGACGTGCACTTTTTTCCTCCCTTTTCCCACTCTTACCTCATAAATAGGTTTGCCTTCCGCACTCTCGCCAATCTTCCTTTGCTCTATAAAGGGATAAATGACCTTCAACCGTTTTAAATCGTTCACAAGTGCGGTATGATCATAACATAACTTTTCTTCCGCTGAACCACCTTTTTTGCAGCCCTGACCGGCAGTTTAATCCCATCGCCTTCATGCAAATGGTGAGGATTCAAGTCGGGATTAAGCAGAACAAGGGCATCGAGTGCAATCCCTCTTTGGGTCGCAATCGACCAAAAAGTGTCGTCATGATCAGCATAATGAGTCCGTTTCAGAAAACCGGGAATATGAATCGTTTGCCCGGGTTCAAGTCGTTCCGGATCATGACCGCGGTTGCTGCCGGCAATGAACGGTAACGGGACGTCAAACAGCCTGCTGTAATACCAGAACGTATCTCCTTTTCTTGCCTGAACTTTCATATTGCCACCTCCTCAAGCCTGCTTATCTTTCATTCTATGATGAATACCGTTAAAAATATGAGGAGGGGGGGCAAGGGGACGGGTCAGGCCTGACGGACTCCCGTGATCTTTGTTTTGGCCAGCCAGGCGCCGCCTATCACGCCGGCGTCGTTTCCTAACTTTGCGGTCACAATCTGAACGGCCAAAGACTTTTGGCAAAGAATATCTTTTAAAATAGTGAATGACCGGACGAAGCAGCATATCTCCCGCTTGAGACACACCGCCTCCTAAAACAACCTTATCGGGATTGTTCACCATTGAGGCCGCCGCTAAAGCGTATCCCAAATAGCAGGCCGCTTTATCAACGACTGCTGCCGAGAGAGAATCGCCTTTTTTAGCGCAGTTAAAAACATCTTCAGCGCTGATGTCTCCCTTTTCTTCAAACACCGCCCGCAGTATACTTTCGGAGTCATTATAGCCAAGGGCTTCAAGCGCAAGGCGGCGAATGCCTGTTGCTGAAGACACTGTTTCAAGACAGCCGGTTTTGCCGCAGTTGCAAGCTGCCCCTCCTTTTGGGATAACGGTCATGTGGCCGATTTCGCCGGCCATACCGCTCGCGCCGTGTACAATGTCCCCATTTATGATAATGCCGCTGCCGACACCTGTGCCCAGGGTCACGCAAATCAGATCATTTGCGCCTTTTCCGGCACCGAGCCACATTTCGCCGAACGCCGCAATATTGGCATCATTATCAACAATAACGGGGAAGCCCGTCTGTCTTTCCAGCGCCTCTTTGAGAGGGTAATTTTCCCAGCCGATATTTACCGCCCGATAGATGAACCCTGCCCGCATATCGATAAATCCCGGAGCGCCGATGCCAATGCCTCTGATCTCCGTGCGCCGGAATTGATGTTCCGCCATTTTTTGCGCAATAGCGTGACCAATATCCCTTGTAATATTCTTTCCATTGCCGGCGGTATCCGTCTTAATATTCCACTTCTCGATCACTTTTCCGCTGTCATCGATGAACGCCATTTTGATCGTGGTGCCTCCAAGATCAACGCCAATATTCAACATTTCATTCATTTCTTAACCACCTCCTGCGAGCCTCTTCTCCCTGCTAAACCCTTGCCTCTTCTCCCGGGGCTAAGTAAGCATGAAAGTCTGCTTAATAACAGTATAGTCCCGAACCATAAACGGTGCAGGTGTTTTTTAACAGGCTGCCTGACCCATTCTATGCATAACAGCCGTTTCCCGCTGAATAGAATGGTGATGAAGGCTTGTCAGGGAGGTCCTTTTTTTGAAAAAAAAAAAAACCTTTTTTTTCATTCTTGTCTTGGCGTGTTTGCTCGCCTTTTTTTTATTCTATTTCGAGAAGAACCAACGTTTGCAAGAAAGCATGACCAATTATCCTGACGACAGTAAACTCCATTATCAATCGGCCGAGACAAGGCTCAGCATGCTCCCCCGCCCGGCCCGATTCAACTGGCAGGTCGAGTCGGCTGTTAATAAAAAAGTTTACTTAAGGCAAGATTTGTCTTTATTGTACAGAAATAATCGGCTTTATGCCATCATGAACCATTGGCAAACGCAGTCTCGCCTGCTCGGCAAAAAAAAAAAAAATTTTTACCGTCCGCCGGTCTATATGAAGCGCTGTCCATTCATCATGCGGAGAGTCGCCGCAGCGGTCAGATTTTGGGGAAAAATAAACTATCGAGCGATGCCGTCACCATTGAAAATTTAGGCGGAGGATGGATCGCATTTAAAAAGCCAAACACAGAGGAACAATTGGAGCGGCAAAAAATTTATTTTGAAAGAATGCACGACGAACAGCAAAGGATTTTAAAAAGAGCGGCTGCCCTTTATCATATTGATCGCTCGCGCTATCATGAAATGGCTCTCAGTGATCTGCTGATCGGCAATGAAACGATAGCCGGCTTAGATCAAAAAACAACCCATAGGGTCATTAGCCGGCTATGGGAAGGATTGGATAAAAATATGGTTTTCGGTATCAAAATAGGGCCCCATCAAACGATCAATCCAATGAACAGCGCCATGCCGCTTCTTTTGATTGACAAGAGGGGTACGGATCTGCTTGTTATTATTGAAACAGCCGGCGGAAAAATCGCTATGCTGAGACAATCGATTTAGTACCGTTTTGACTAACCGATTCGCTCGCCGCGCCGCCACAGCCGGTAATAACTACCCCTCGCGCAGTCTATTCATACTCTCGTCAACCAATTGACGAAATAAACCTGTTACCAAACGCCGAATTAGATAACGAAGGCTGAAAAAGCCAATCAGCAGACTAAATAGGGTGAAGCGTCTGCGATAAAGAATGGCCAAAACAAGTGCGACCAATCCAAGGCGAACAGCTGTTTGTGATCTCATTCTGTAAGTTGCCTCCTTTTTTACGGGGGAGCCGGCTTCCATGTTACAAAAGAAAATCCTGTTTCCCGGCCTTTAGGGATAGCTTGCCCCGGTCGCTTCTCACTCATTCAGCGCCCGGTTTTTACTTCGACAATTTGCGTCGGCGTGACGAGCTTATTTACAGGCCGATCATAAGGCTCGACAGGTATTCTGTCCTTCAATTGTTCATCGAGCAGCAAGGAAAGCGTCCGGCTTTTAAAATTTTCCAAAAAACGGTCATAGTAGCCGCCGCCATATCCGATCCGATAGCCCAGCCGATCAAACACCACGCCGGGAACAATGACTAAATCAATCGTCTGTTTATCGACCGGTGCCGTTTCAGAGTCATTTGGTTCAAGCAGGCCGTAGGATCTGTTTGAAAGCTGATCAAACGAATCTGTTCGGCGAAAAATAAGTTTTTTTGCCGATATGTCGCATGCCGGCAGAGCAATGATTTTCTGTTGCCGCCAGCCCTCCTGAATAATCGGCAGCGTATCGATTTCCCTTCCTCTGGATAAGGTTAAAGCAATGACCTTTGCCTCCCTCCATTCCCTTTGTTCGAAAAGCTTGTCTCTAATCATTCGGCAGTCAGCCTCAAATGTCTCTCCATCTATATTCCGCAGACATTTCAGCACTTTTTCCCGCCATTTTCTTTTTTCCGACATCTATCATCCTGCTTTCTGCTTTTCTGATCAGACAAAAAGGCCGCAAAAAACCTTTTTGGGGCTCTTTGCGGCCTTTCAAATACCAGGGTTATTATTTTGTTTCACGATGCAGCGTGTGTTTCTTTAAAAACGCGGCAGTATTTCATCAGTTCAAGACGTTCAGGATTTTTTTGTTTATTTTTTGTCGTAATATAATTACGATCGCCTGTTTCAGTGCATTCGAGAATGACTTGTACGCGCATAATTATCCCTCCATTTTGCTTTTGACTTTCGGTTTCTTTCGTTACCGTCACAAAGATACTTATGTATTTTAACAAAATAGCCGCCATTCTTCAACCCCTGTGAAGATCGTCGAACATTTTTTGGGGATCCGTTTGCATCGGCTTTGCCATTTTTCGATCAATTTTTACAATAACCTGTCTTTTTCCCCATTTCTCTTTCTCTCTTCGGCAAGTTATGATATAAATAAGGATGGGTTTTGGTGCAAAAAAAAAAGAGATTGGGAGGAAAAACATGGGCTTTATTATCTTGATTCTTATCATAATCGGGTTATTGACGCTTGCCATATCTTTCTTTAAAAAAGACCGGATCAAGCAGCTTGAAAAACAAATTGAAGACAACTCCATTACAATGATGCAAGAATTATACAAAGTGAAGAAAAAAGTGCGCATTCTCGAAGAAGAAGTTATGCTCGAGGAACGAGATAAGTAAGAAGGTGGGAAGCAAATGACTAAAAATGGAATGCAAGGTTTTGCAGCCGGCGTTTTATTCTCCTGTGCCGTCATCGCTTTTTTTTTTTATTTTGTTTTTGATTATTCGGGTCAGAATAAAAGCAGCAAAGAAAAACCTTTGACCGCGGCTTCAGTGACGCAATATCTGAGCAGCCATCGCCGCGTGGCCGTCAGTGAAGACGATTACCAAAAATGGCAAAACGATCTGCAGGCAAAAAGCGCAAATGCTAATCAAAAAAATACCAGCCAGAAAAACAATAAAAAAGAAAAAGCGGTCAACCAAATCGTCCTTCATATTGCAAGCGGCATGTCGACAAAAGACATTGCCGACCAGCTGATCGACAATCATATTATTAAAGATAAAAATGCCTTTTATAAATACTTTAGTTCGCACATCTTGAACAATACGTTCAGCTTGGCAAATTCAAACTCAATAGTGATATGTCTATTCCGGAAATCGCCAAAGTCATCACAAAGAATCGATAAAAAAAATCCGCTGCAGGCAAGTGCAGCGGATTTTTTTATCGCCAAACCATTTTTAGGAAACTTATGGCGGCCCCGTGGCTGCCCTAGGTTATTCATTGTTATACAACGTTCTTCATTCAAAAATAAAAGGCCGGAGAATTTGACTCCGGTCTTTTGCTCTCTTCGTCACTTCGTATAGTGATATAACTTGTCGTATGCCTTAAAGATATCAAGAGCCGCGTCAAGGTTAGGCTCGCCCGATTTGATGCTTGGAACAACAATCGATACGGCGATCTGCGGATTGTCGTACGGTGCATACGCAACAGCCGTCTTATTATATAAATTCGGATCTTTCAAAGCATCTATCTGCGCCGTCCCGGTTTTTGCCGCAATTTTATATTTGACATTGGCGCCTGTCCCGAGCTGGGCCCCGGTACCGGCCGCAGCATGGGTCACAAGATAAAAGCCCTGGTGCACAATCTTCAATTGGCTTTTCGTATTTTTGATCGTATTCAATACTTTCGGTTTATCCGTATAAATCGTTGGACCCAGTTCGTTTGGATTGCTGGACGGTGCATGAACCGATTGCAGCAGGTGAGGCGCAAGCCGGTAACCGCCATTCGCGATAGTCGAGACATATTGCGCCATTTCCAAAGGCGTGTATGTGTCGAACTGCCCGATTGCAAACTGCATAATTTTCCCTGCTTGTGTCGGTATTCCGCCTTGGTAGCCGGTGCTTTCAAACGGCAGATCGACCCCTGTCTGCACACCGAGTCCAAACTCGCTGTAGCCCTGGCGCAGATCTTCAAAAGCTTTTTGGTATTTCGGGCCGGTAAAAATACGGGCGTTATAGTATCCGCCGCCCGGTGACAGGATGAATCCCGCCATATTGGCCGCAACCGTCCCCATAAAAACGTTGGAAGAGTTCCAATGCTGTTGCCGGGTTCACGGTACCGATCCCCGATGTATAAGACTTAAAGGTTCCGCCGCCTTTAAAATGAATCGGCATGTCGACAACGCTTGAAGGTACGGCATGGTGCTGGAAGCCGGTCAATACCGTTGCCCCTTTAACCGCCGACCCCATTTGGAAGGACGAGCCGACCGTCCCTTCGGAGGCATCTTCATATTTTCCTGTCGATGGGTTATACGCAACCCCGGCCATTGATAAAAGGGCACCGGTATTCGGGTTTATAACCACCGCGTACATGCTGTTGGTTGTGCCGTTCCCGCCCAGGCTTCGGGCCGCGCGCAGGTTTTTCTCAAGAATACTTTGCACTTGTTTCTGCAGCCGGCCATCGATTGTCAGCTGAATATCGTCCCCTCTTCTCCCTTCTTTTTCAGTCGGGTCGCCGACCGGCTCGCCATTCTTGGTCTTGAATGTTAAAGTCGTCGGAACACCCCCCCGATAGGATTCATACTGCTGTTGTTAGTTGCTGACGCCGACTTTATCATTGCGATTGTATCCTTGAGCCAAATACGAATTGATCTTTTCCTGCGGAATGTCGCGTACTTTTCCCAAAAAGAAATACTGGCTGTCGGGATATTTGCGCGTCGATGCGACCGCGGTTTCGATCGTTCCATGAAATTCACTTAAATGTTCGCCGATAAGGGCCAGCTCTTTTTCTGTCAGCCCCTTTTTCACATAGTGCGGCGTTAAATTGGATG
This sequence comes from Terrilactibacillus sp. S3-3, assembly GCA_030437565.1. Taxonomy (GTDB): domain Bacteria; phylum Bacillota; class Bacilli; order Bacillales; family Sporolactobacillaceae; genus S3-3. The sequence continues at coordinate 1,420,554 of CP129291.1, read as the reverse complement.
CCTGGTTAAATTCATGCTGAATCGCCATCACCTGCATGTCTTGCTTTGTAAAACCCTTCAGTACATTTTGGGGAATACGCTTCAGGAGCAAGTCATATTCTTTCGCCGGTTTATTTTTCAGCGAAGCTTGATCACTCTTTGTCAAATATTTTTCATAAGCGGTCTGCAATTTTTTATAATGTGTGAGCACGTAATATTCTTGCTTGTCACGATCGGTCACGCTGGAAGTATCCATGTGAATCAGTTTTGCTAATTTTTCTGAAAGTGCTAAACTTTTGGTGCCGTCCAAACCGGTATGGCGAATATATACAACCGCCAGCTGGGCCTGGTTATCCGCAAGCACCTTGCCGTTCGTGTCATATATTTTCCCGCGTGCCGAATCAAGCTGCGCTGTTTTTTCCTGAGTGCCGTCAACAATTTTTTTATAATCCGCACCTCTGACAATTTGCACAACACCAAGACGTAAAATTAACAGTGCAAATGCTAGAAAAACCGTCAAAAATAAAATGTTCAATCTGAATGGCAAATTATTTTTATTTAATTTTCGTTTGATCTTTTCTTTTGCCATGCTTTCCCCTCCATGTTGCATCCTCGTCCACCTTAACAGTTCCCGATTCTACATTATTCGCATGTATTTCTTAATTTGTCATTGTCCGTTTTAAAAAATCACCATTTTTCCTCATTCGGCTGCTGCGCCGCTTAGTCCTCCCGCACTCGCGAAAAGGGACACCAAAAGATTTGGTGCCCTTAATTATATCACTTTTATTGTACTTTGCCTGTCTCACTCTGTCAAAAAAGGACATTTGCAAAAATAAGCATGTACGAACCGACTATAGTCCAAAAGGTGATTGACAGCAGCAGCATTTCCTGTTCGCTGCGGCTTTTTTTTCCCGGTTTACCGATTTACATAGGGCTCTCGCCGTCCGGGTAATGCTCAGGTTTAGTTGCCCTCTTCTTTCCTAATTGTTTGGTATGAATCATTCGGACACTCCAATATAAACCGATATATCCAAATGATGTAAGAATCAGGAAGATCGACACAACTTTTTCGTCTTCAAATAGTTTTAATGCGGCCAAAAAAACGGCAATAGACACAAATCGTCCGAGATTATAGAACAGCTCTTTGACAACAATATATTCTATCCGCATTGTTCCGGCTTTCCATCCACTGCCGATGACATCGAGAGCCATCGATTGGTACGGGACGAGCAGGACGGGATAAAAAAACGGCGGTCAAAATGGCATACAGAATCATCATTTATGGTAAGCCGGCTTGAAAGCAATAAGCAGGACGGATAAAGTCAGCAGTATGCTTCCGATCAATATTGCCCGTTTACGCAAAAAAGGCTTAATGAAATGGGTGGCCAAAAAATAACTCAGGACCATCACTCCTGACTGAAGAAAGCTGAACACACCGAGTGCCATTTCACTTCCTGCCGAAACAAAAACCCAGATGGCGATGACAAAAAGAAACAGACCTTCGCGAATTCCCTGAAAAAAGTGAGCATTCAGCACCGCCCGCCACTCTTCGTTTAATTTTCTTTCCCGAATGATTCTCGGAAAAATAAACCGGCCTTCCGCCCCCCTTCTTTTGAGAAAAAAAGCTGACAATGACCGCTAGCAGAAACAGGCCGAGCGAAATAGAAAAGATAATTTGATAGCCGATGGAATCGGCCATTTTTGAGATGATCCAGCCGGCGAACAGAGGGCCGGCCATGCCGGAAAGGGATGAAACGACCCCTAAAAAACCGTTGAAAAATCTCTTGTTTCCGGCTCGGTAATCTCAAACGTCAAAACATCGAAAGCCAGCCAAAATAAACCGAAACCGATGCCGATGGATGTGCCAAGCAGAAGAAAATGACGGCCGGCATGCCCTCCCAGCAGCAATACGGTGATAAAAAAGACTGCCAAAGCACATACGCCGAACCGCAGCACGATCACTCGGTCGATCCGTTTGGCCACCCAGCCTCCGATTATAAACATCAAAGGCTGAAAAATCACAATCATTAGATTATATAAAACCGATATCAATATAACTTTTTGACTGTTTCCACAGGTAAACATTGACGAAGGCATTCGACAACGCAATGCTTAAAAAATATAAACCGCCGATCAGAAGCAAAAGCAAGAGATCGCTGGGCACCGAATCCGTTCCGCTGATTTTTTTTTTTTTACACTTTCATAATGGCGTCCCCCCACTTTTTTTTTTTAAAATAGTGTGCGCTACTTTATTGCAGATATACGGGGGATCCGGACATTATCTTAAAGAAGACGAAAAATCAGGCAGAGGGCGACCGCTTTTTTTAATCTAAAAATGATTTACCGATACCCCTTCTAAAGTGGGCTTCCTGACGCCACTCATCGCAAATAAAAATAAGCGTCCCAATGAAACAAGGACGCTTATTTTATTCCGTTATAGAAGACCCAATCGTCTATCTATAACTGATTCACATATTCTTTTGTTGCGGCGATAAGAGCTGCTAAACCCTTCTTGGCATCGGTGAAGAACATGCTTGTTTTCGGATTGGTGAACAGTTCGTTTTGAATGCCGGCATAACCGGTACTCATTGAACGCTTGATCACAATAATGGATTTTGCATGATCAACATCCAAAATCGGCATGCCGGAGATCGCTGTTCCGGAACGGCGGGCAGCCGGATTAGTGACATCGTTTGCGCCAATGACTAAAGCGACGTCCGTCGTATCAAAACAGGCTGTTTGCCTCTTCCAGTTGTTTCATTTGTGTATAAGACATTGGCTTCAGCGAGCAGAACATTCATGTGCCCCGGCATCCGGCCGGCGACAGGGTGAATGGCATAATTGACATTGACACCGTTATCGGTCAACAGTTTGGCCAGATCCGCGCATTCGTGCTGAGCCTGAGCCGCGGCCAGCCCGTACCCGGGAACGATCATGACATTGTGGGCGTATGCCAGCTGCAGGCCGACATCATCGGCGGTCGTTTCTTTCACATTGACTGGAACATCTCCGGCGCCGGCCGCCGTTCCCGTGGAATCACCGGTACCGAAACCGCCGGCAATAATATTCCAGACAGAACGGTTCATCGCCGCTGCCATTTGCAAAGTCAGAATCGTCCCTGCGGCCCCTACTAGAGCGCCGGCAATAATCAAAACCTGATTGTTAATAACGAAACCGGCCATTGCAACGGCGAGACCTGTAAAGGCGTTCAAAAGGGAAACCACAACAGGCATATCGGCGCCGCCGATCGGCAGCACCATCAAAATGCCGAAAATGAGGCTGGCGATAAGAGCAAGTAGAACATATCCGTAACTTGCCGGCGTCCCGATGATCAAGACTGCCGCTGCTAAAATCACTAAGACGATGATCAGATTCAATATTTTAGCGCCTGGAAAAGTGATCGGTTTTCCGGCTATTTTGCCTTCAAGTTTGCCCGTAGCTATCAGCGATCCGGCAAAAGTCACAGACCCGATGACGACATCAAGAACAATCGGAATGGAAAATGCGAGTGTCAAATGGGCACCCATTTGTTGACGGAAAAAGTCAAAAATTCCAATTGTCGCTGCCGCACCGCCGCCAACGGCATTGAACAGGCTGACCAGCTGCGGCATAGCCGTCATCTTAACAGTCCGTGCTTTGACGGCCCCATATAGAACGCCGAGCACCAGGCCGGCGATTAAAGCAACCCAGCCGAGCGGCCGCACCGTTCCCTTATAAAGGATGACAAAACAGGTCACGGCAACCGCGCCGACCATACCGGCTGCAGAGAGATTGATTGCCTCGCGCGCCGTCGCCGGAGAACGCATTAAGTGCAGTCCCATGACGTAACAAACAGCAGCAGCAAGGTAAATAAAGGCCACAAATGTTTCGAGACCGGTCATCATTTGGAAGCCCCCTTGTCAGCCGCCGCATCATTTTTTTCAGGCGCAGCCGGAGGCTTTGGTTTTTTGAACATCGAGAGCATCCGATCGGTAACGGTATAGCCGCCAATCACATTGATAGCGGCAAAAAAAGCGGCCAGGAATGTTAAAATATATCCGGTATAAGTATGAGCTTCGGCGGCAATTAAAATCGCGCCGACGACAACGACACCGTGAATCGCATTCGCTCCCGACATCATTGGCGTATGCAATGTCGACGGAATTTTGCTGATGACTTCGAACCCGACCAATAAGCTGAGAATGAAAATGGCAATATCGGTAAAAAGAGAAGCGTCCATATTAGTCAGTCCCCCCTTTCCGGAGGCCGTCCCCGGCGCCTGTGAAGCAGCGGTTGACTCGCCGGCAGGCCGGGCGGCTTCCGCCGGTTTTCGTTCAGGCAGATTGAGTACGTCGCGAACACGCTTGCTGATAATCTCTCCATGATAGCTGACAACCAGGGCGCCTTGAACCTCATCATCAATATTAAAATCCAGCGAACCGTCTTTTGTAATGTCATTGATGACAGCCTGGACATTTTTTGCATACATTGAAGAGGAAGAAGCCGGCAATTCCGCAGCCAGATTACCCGCACCGATGATGACCGCGCCGTTTTTTGTTACAACGCGCTTATCCGGTTCGGAACCGGCCACATTGCCTCCCAGCTCGCTCGCCGCAAGATCAATGAATATGGTGCCCGGTGTAGCCGCTGCCACAATATCTTCACTGACGAGCAGCGGTGGTTTCCGTCCAGGCACCTGGGCAGTCGTAATGATGATATCGTTCTTCTTAATATAGCCGGCCAGTTCAGCTTGCTGGGCGGCCTGTTCTTCAGCCGTTAGCGCACGGGCATAACCGCCGCTGCCGGCCCCGCCGGTCACAGATGTGGTCAAGAATGTCGCCCCGAGCGACTCCACTTCGCCGCGTGAGGCCGGCCGTACGTCGTAACCGGAGACCACCGCTCCGAGGCGTTTGGCTGTACCGATCGCCTGAAGGCCGGCAACGCCGGTACCCAGCACGAGCACCTGAGCCGGTTTGGCCGTGCCGGCAGCCGTGATCATCATTGGAAAATACCGGCTGAAAGCATCCGCGGCTACAACCGCAGCTTTATAACCGGCAACGCTGGCCTGAGAACTCAGAACATCCATGCTTTGGGCCCGGCTCACTGTCCGCGGCAAAAGCTCGAAAGCAATGGCTGTCACCCCTTTTTCAGCGAGCTGACTCGCAATATCCGGTTTAACGAGGGGCTCAAGAAGGCCGATTAGAACCTGATCCTTCCTCAAACTGTCAAGCAGTGCCTTATCCGGCCGGCGAACAACGGCAATGATATCAGCCTCTTTAACGGCCCTCACGCGTGACGATTTCGGCACCCGCTTTTTTGTAAGCTTCGTCTGTAAAAAACGCCTGATTGCCAGCACCGGATTCGACACACACTCGGGTGCCCCCGGTAACAAACCGCGCGGCGACAGCAGGATCGAGCGCCACTCGCCGTTCCCCCGGCAATGTTTCTTTAATAGTAGATATAACAAGGCTCATGCAAATCCCCCCATTCCATACTTAATCGTTTACGAACAATTTTCGTCCGTGATTCTGTTTGTGTATGACAATTCGCACACTATTATTGTATAGCAGCTTTTGGTAATATTTATGGTTAAAATGTGATAACAATGTTAATTATGGCCGGACCCCGAGCCCGGTAACCTCGGATGCTTCTGTTTAACTGGCGGTTCCTGTGCTCAAAATATTAAATGGGTTTGAAAGGAAAACCTTAGCTTGTTCCTGTTGATTTTATCGATTCAGGCAACTTTTTATTTTTCTTCTTTTACTGACCCAAATGATTTTCATGACCTCTCAAACTTAAACGGGATGACTTCTATCCAAAATGGAGCGACTTCACCTCAAACGGGACGACTTATACTCAGAATGGAACGACTTCAACTCAAATGGAGTGGTCTATTAGTTTCTCAAATTAAACCGTGACTATTCAACTATTTCCCGTCTTTGCATGTTTAAAAACATAAAAAAAGAGCCGCATGCAGAATAAATTCCACGCGGCTTTCTTGTTCCGTACTTATTTGCTCATTTTCCTTCAGTCCGCTGCCGACTGTCATTCAATCCGGTCATTCTTATTTTGCGGCAGCGAATCGCCTGTTCACTTCATCCCAATTGATGATGTTAAAGAAGGCTTCGATATATTCAGGGCGCCTGTTTTGATATTTTAGATAGTAAGCATGTTCCCAAACATCAATGCCGAGAATCGGCGTTTTGCCTTCTGAAAGCGGGGAATCCTGGTTTGGCGTACTCGTGATCGAGAGCTCGCCGCTGTCCACAACGAGCCACGCCACCCAACCGGAACCAAAGCGTCCGGCCGCCGCTTTCGAAAATTCGTCTTTGAAAGCGTCATAGCTGCCGAATTTACCGGAAATGGCGTCCAGAGCTGCCCCCGTCGGCGAACCGCCGCCGTTTGCGCTCAATATTGTCCAGAAAAGGCTGTGATTCGCGTGGCCGCCGCCGTTATTTCTGACAGCCGTCCGGATAGATTCCGGGACAGCGGCCAAATCGCTAATTAGTTCTTCTACCGATTTTCTGGAAAGCTCGTCATGGCCCTCCAAAGCGGCATTCAGATTATTGACATAAGTGGCATGGTGTTTATCATGGTGAATCTTCATTGTTTCGGCATCGATATAAGGCTCAAGTGCATCATAGGCATAAGGCAAGTCCGGGAGTTCGTACTTCGACATATCAGTTCCTCCTTATGTAAGTGATTTTACCGGACAATGTGTGTCCGTATTGAAAAGATAGCAAATGTCGTATTCGATTACAAATATAAAGCTCAAAAAAAAACAGACAGCGGATCTCATACCGCTGTCTTTTTCACGTTATGCAGCAAAAAATTATTTTTATTATTGGTTGCGGGGGGGGGCAGGATTTGAACCTGCGGCCTTCGGGTTATGAGCCCGACGAGCTACCGGACTGCTCCACCCCGCGATAATCTGGCGGAGGAAGAGTCCGCCCCCCAACTAAACAAGCATTTCACCTATTGTATCAGCGTTTATTAGGCCATCAGCGTTCTGACATAAATAATTATACCGTAACTCAAGAAAATTCATACACCCCGATTAAAAAATCAGATCAAAAATGGAAGTGATACATTCTAGCTACTCCTCCATATGAGTCCATATCATTGCCAAAAAGAGTTTAATGACATTATAATCTCAAGCGCCTTGTTCTTTTTATTTGACTAGTTTTTTGTTTACTTTACACATTATTCAATGACACGTTCGTAGGGCAGATTAACTGACATTAAGAATGGCAATAACAGATCACCGGAAACAGAACGCTTGTTTCTACTCCAATCAATCATAAAATCTGAACGCTCTTCACTCGCTTTATCTTATCCGCTTGAAATAAAAACTTTTTTATCATTCTTGGGGGATTTCTTAGTTTTCATGATTTCATGAATAATTGATTTCTTTCTAATATTTCATGGCCTATACGAAGATGAAATACTGAGTTCTTACTTCACTTCACACCGACGCCGTTTGAATATTACCTATAAATATTTAATAACAAATGTTAGTTGTTTATTATTTGCACTTGGTGTTATTTGCTTTCTTTGCGTTGCTGGAGAAGAATTGAGTTGTTTGTTAAATGTATCTCTCTTGCCATACAAGTATTCCTTTATATTGTTTGTATATGATGGAGAGACCTCAATTAAATAAGTTCGCCCCATATCAAGGTCCAAGGTAAATTCTTTCTTGTTCACTATAATTTTTTTATCGAATGGTATAGCAATAATATCTTTGGATACAGTTGAGCCAGTATAATTGTGTAAAAAGGGTTAACTGAATATGAGAAAAATGTAGACCGGGTTTCTGTTTTTCTGGAGGGGGCTGGCCAGCCCCCTCCAGAAAAACAGCAGGATTTTATTTACTCGTCTCTTTCATTTTTTTCATAGAAAATGAGCCAGAGCCCGTCATCTTAGTTAGAATAGAGTTAACCAAACCAATTCTAAAGGAGAGATTTCGGGATGACTCAATTACAGATTACTCTAGATGAGCAACTTTTGCATCAATTATTTCTTGGTAATTCTAAAGAATCGGGCATGAATATCCTTTTGGAGACGATTTTAAATCAAGTTTTAAAAGCACAGGCCGGCGAGCAGGTGAGCGCCGAAAAGTACGAACGCAGTGAGGCACGGACGGACTACCGTAACGGCTCGTATCCCCGTCAACTCAAGACGCGCGTGGGTACTCTTTCACTCAATGTTCCCCGCCTGCGTAATGGCCATTTTTCTACTGATCTCTTTAAGCGTTACCAGCGCAGTGAGCAGGCGCTGGTTCTATCCCTAATGGAGATGGTTATTAACGGCGTCTCCACACGTCGCGTAAGTCAAATTACTGAAGAGCTTTGTGGCACAGACTTTTCGAAAACGACTGTATCGGATCTTTGCGGGCAGCTGGATCCAGTGGTTAAAGGCTGGAATAACCGTCCTTTGAGGGGCAACTATCCGTTCCTATTCGTTGATGCGGTTTATACGAAGGTACGAGAAAACGGGCGTGTCCGCTCCTGTGGCGTGCTGATCAGCTACGGTATCAACGACAAAGGATACCGAACGATTCTAGGTCTGAAAATCGATGACAGCGAAAGCACCGACGCCTGGAAAAATTATTTTGACTGGCTGAAATCACGCGGTCTAAAAGGCGTTGACATGGTGATCAGCGATGACCACGGCGGTCTCGTGAGTGCGGTTCAAAAAGCGTTTCAAGGGGCTACTTGGCAGCGGTGTCAGGCTCACTTCCTGCGCAATGTCCATGATCGGTTGCCAAAAGCTCTCAAAAGCGAAGGAACCGAACAAGTGAAGGCGATTCTCTATACGCCGAATCTGGAAGTCGCTCGAACCTTGCTTAATGCTTTTCTAAAGGATTATCAGGACAAAGCACCAAAAGTGACGGAGCTTGTGGAGGATGCCTTTGATGACGTGACGGCGGTGCTTCCTCTACCAGAACCCTATCGACGTCGCCTCCGGACAACTAACGGGATGGAACGGCTCAATGAGGAATTTCGCCGTCGGGAACGGGTTATCCGTATTTTCCCTAACCGCCAATCTGTGATTCGTCTGATGGGCTCTGTTCTCATGGAGAAGGACGAAAAATGGATAGAAGGACGCCACTATCTGAAAATGGAAGACTATTTTGAATGGAGGGCCAAACAGCCAAAATCACCTGATCGTTCGAGTAACGTAACAACTCTTTATCCAGGATAATCACTCTATCTTAGCTAAGGTGAATTTACACATAAAAAAAGACTTGACCTTTGGATACAGTACTTCCATTTGACATTATTGATACCATATATATATATCTATTTATTTTTCTCATCAATAATTTTTATTGTTACATTAATGTGTTTAATAGCACTTTTTGGATCTACCATTTTATGAGTCGGCGGACTGCTGCAAGAAACCAGCAGAAAAAAAAAAACAGACAAAAAGAAATATGATCTTTTTCATAGCAGTTTTCCCCCCTAATAACTGAGTGTTTATACCTAAAAGGCTAACAAACTAAGATTAAATTAAATGTCGTTGACACGTGATGAGAGTAAGTCAGTTCAGATTGAGGATCCGTCTGTACTTGACCAGAATTACCGCCCATTCAATTTGTTACAAAAGCAACGTAACGGGCAGAAAGAATCAGCCAACGCCTTTATCAAAATATTCAGACACCAGTAATCTGTCCCCAATATCCCATCATTAATCCCTTGAATTATTATCGTCCCGAGCGATTATCTGCATGACATATAGAAAAGACTATATTTTAATATTTATATAAATATATAGAAATTATAGAATATTATTTTAATTAGTATTTTCTTGTGATATAATAGTTTCATAATTCCGACAATAAGTCAATCATGGAGGGAGAAAATGCGGGACATAAGCTAAGATACTGTTTGATATTGTCTTTTTTATTATTTTTCTCTTGGTCACTGAGCACACAAGCTGCAGATTCTAAAACTCTAAATCCTAATGATCAAATATTTAATGTTAAACCTCCTAAAATTGATACACACCGCCTGCAAAAACTACTAGATGCCATTAAAAAAACTAAAAACCCAGTAAAAAATGCTAATGTGAAGCAATTTAAACAATATCTAAAAAACTCCTCGCCATATGATTCAGTAGGTTCTCAAGGAGACATAATAAGATATAAGTCTTCAGCACCAATAAAAAAAGTCGGTTTTAATTCTACTACAAAATACGTTCAACCACTTATCACGGATAATAGAATCTTGATAAACCCTACAACTGTTTATCCGTATAATGCGGTAGCACAAATTGACTTCACAGATGGGCAATACGGTTTCGTGTACAGGTTCGTTTATTGATAGAAACACAGTCCTTACAGCAGTTCATTGTGTTTATGATTCGTATTATCATAAATATTATCAAATGTGGGCTGTTTATCCAGCAGAAAATGGATATGATTTACCCTATGGTGGTGAATCTACAACAACAGCGTATACTCCTGCAGGGTTTATAAATTCTACAGCTCCAAAACCAGGTTACTTATCCGGTGAGCAAATACCATATGATTTTGCAGTAATTAATTTAGCAACATCAACAAGTTTTCCAAATCAACTACCGCTGGCATTTACATCTAGCGTAAACGACAGTATCGATTCAGTTGGTTATCCAGGTGATAAAAGTTTTAAGAGCCCTAGTGGATACTATTATTATTATATGTATAAAAGCTCAGGAAAAATTGTTAACAAATTCTCTGGTATTATCGAGCATAATGCGTATGTTACGTCTGGTATGAGTGGTGGACCAGTAATGAATCCAAATAATCGGCAGATTAATCTGTTAATAGTACAGCTACCTATGGCGCTGATTTAACAACGCCAACTGATTCTAGCGCAATATTTTCATGGGCTAGTTCTAATGAGTAAATCATTTTGTTATTTAAACACAGCATTAATTACTGATTATCCTTGAACGGTTAGTGTTTTCACAGATTCTCTTTTTTCACTCATTGATTAAAAAAAGAGAATGAAAAAAAGGAGTCAATCCTTGGTATGATTAATTTGAAACAACCAAACATACAAGGGACTCCTTATGCGTCCATTTGAACACCTTGTGTCCGTACTGAACTGATAACAAAAATAAAGCTTGGACGAGGAAAAGGCAACGGAAACGAATCCGCTGCCTTTTCTTGCTATAGTAAAAATTTAATTTTCATTATTGGTTGCGGGGGCAGGATTTGAACCTGCGGCCTTCGGGTTATGAGCCCGACGAGCTACCGGACTGCTCCACCCCGCGATAATCTGGCGGAGGAAGAGGGATTCGAACCCCCGCGAGCCGTGAAGCCCCTGTCGGTTTTCAAGACCGATCCCTTCAGCCGGACTTGGGTATTCCTCCGCATACAAAAACATTCAATTAGTGGACCCTGTAGGACTCGAACCTACGACCGGACGGTTATGAGCCGTCTGCTCTAACCAACTGAGCTAAGGGTCCACGGGCGGCTGGTGGGAATCGAACCCACGCGTGCCGGAACCACAATCCGGTGCGTTAACCACTTCGCCACAGCCGCCATAAAACAAAAAAATAGCGGTGGGGGGGGGATCGAACCCTCGACCTCACGGGTATGAACCGTACGCTCTAGCCAGCTGAGCTACACCGCCATGGCTCCACAGGTAGGATTCGAACCTACGACCGATCGGTTAACAGCCGATTGCTCTACCACTGAGCTACTGTGGAATAACTTGTTTAATGATTTTTTACGACAAGACTTAATTTAACATATGTATGAAAGACTGTCAACACTTTTTTGAGTGTGTTTTTCATCAAAAAAGGCTTGCCTGCCTCAACGACATATATAACTATAACACGCAACAAGAATTATAGCAATACTTTTTTTTGAAAAAAGTTTAACTAAATGGGCTTATTTTTCATTGCTTTTTGTTTTGCCTGTTTGCGGCTCCTTCAAAACTCCTGCAGCTTGTCCAGCCTTTATTTTTGACTCGAGAAGGCCGGTCCCCGGCTTCAGTCACCAAGAAGGCATAAAAATATTATAACATGCTCCCCCCTTAAATGTCTTACATTCTTAGCCTGTCACTACGCCGTTTTTTAAATTTTCCGCGAGAAGCGGGTCTTTTAGCCGCTGAAGACTCGTCAATCCGCAGGCAGGCCGTAAAACGGATTCACCCACCTTCCGGGTTATGTTTTTTTTTTTTTCGTGATTTTCGTCCCATCGACTTCAATGACTTTTACGGGAGTATCATGTTCAAGAAATATACCGTCCGTCTGCGCGCTGTAGTTCCTCCCTTCAATTTTTACCGTGCCGACCGGCCGGCATGGTGTCAATGTGACCCCTCTTTTCCCACCAGCTCTTTATAATCTTCATTCATCGAATTATAGCCTCTGTCGCCGGAGAGCTGATCGGTCAGCGTCAGTTTTGCCCAATAATCTCTTTTCGGCAGTATTTTCAGAAAAACACAAGACCCGCAGGCACCGATCACAAAAGCAATCACGACAAGCGTTCCGTAAAGCAGTGAAGGAGCAGGCAATGCGCAGGCAGCAGCCATCAGGACAAAGCCTAACAAAGCCACCGATCCGTTGGCTATGATTTTTCCATCAATAATAATCAGTGCCAGTCCGCCTGCAAGCAAGAACACAATCCATGTGGAACCCTGCTCAGAAAGATGATAAGAAAAATATAAGAAGAAAAGCGCGCTGCCTAGAACAGCAAACGAACCTTTGGCCTTCACAAGCATTTCGGCAAACAGCAAGAGAGCCGCAAAAAAAATGACAATAAATCCAAAAGCGGGGAAGGCAAATAGACTCATCTGAACCGTCTCCTTTTTCCAATAACCACATATCCATTAAAGCATACGTTCAACGCACCGGGAAGTTCCACATAAATATTTTTTTTAAAACAATCTGCATTTTTTCTGAAAAGCCTGCATAGACATATTAAAAATGCCAAGGGATGATGACAATGAAAAAAGCCGTTTTATATACCATATTGTTCCTCGTTCTCTGGACAAGCTATGCGGATCTTACGACCGGCGTCCTCCCTTCCGGCACAAAACCGAAAAGTCAAACAACAGTTTCTTCAAACACCGCTGTTCAATATAAAATGATAACCGTATCGCCCAGCGAGACATTATTATCAATTGTTGAACGCTTAAACAGCCATGTTCCGTCAGTCGAGCAAGTGACAAAAGATTTTGAATCGCTAAATCCGCATGTGTCTCCCGATAACATTCAAATTGGAAAAACCTATGCGTTTCCTGTCTACGGAAAATAGCGCACAGTGCCATGTTGGAGGGTGATTCACTTGCATATTTGCGATTGCGCCGTTTCACTAAATATCCCCACATCGGCACATCCGCTCAGCCATCAATCGGCAGGCCTTTAAATATCGAATATCTCTAAAGCTCCCGGCTTTCGTTAACCGTGATCCCTTGCCAAATAAATGCCGCTACTGCTACACTATTCATGGTATAATAGTCGAAGCTATGAGTAATGCCTGTGATCAATATATTTTTTTTTTTAAAGGAGCGAATGGCTCGTGTCAGAAATTACACATCGCACACGCACCAGAAAAGTGAAAGTCGGCAATCTAACCATTGGCGGGTCCAATGAATTAATCATACAAAGCATGACAACAACAAAAACGCATGATGTTGAGGCAACTGTCGCTCAAATCCATCGTCTTGAAGAAGCCGGATGCCAGATGGTACGGGTCGCCTGCCCTGATATGCGCGCAGCGGAAGCCATCCCGGCGATCAAAAAACAAATTAACATTCCGCTTGTCGTCGATATCCATTTCAACTATAAACTGGCCTTAAAAGCGATTGAAAGCGGTGCAGATAAGATTCGGATTAATCCCGGCAACATCGGCAAGCGTGAAAATGTTGAAGCCGTTGTCAAAGCGGCAAAAGCAAAAGGCATCCCTATCCGCATTGGTGTCAACGCCGGATCGCTTGAAAAACACATTCTCGAAAAATACGGATACCCGACGGCTGATGGAATGGTCGAAAGCGCCTTGCATCATATTAAGATTTTGGAAGATCTTGATTTTCACGACATTGTCGTTTCGCTGAAGGCATCGAATGTCAATTTAGCCATTGAAGCCTATGAAAAAGCATCAAAAGCTTTTGATTATCCGCTCCATTTAGGGATTACGGAATCCGGGACGAAATTTTCCGGCGGAATCAAGAGTGCGGCCGGGCTCGGTGTCCTCCTGCATGAAGGAATCGGCAATACAATCAGAATTTCACTCTCCGCAGATCCCGTGGAGGAGATCAAGGTTTGCCGTGAATTATTAAAAAACATTCGGCCTCACTTCCAATGCTGCGACACTGATTTCGTGCCCGACTTGCGGCCGGATTCAAATTAATTTGATTAAAATTGCCAATGAAGTCGAAGATTACATTTCCAAAGTCAAAGCGCCGATCAAGGTCTCTGTTCTCGGCTGCGCAGTCAACGGTCCCGGAGAAGCCCGGGAAGCGGATATCGGCATCGCCGGCGGCAAAGGCGAAGGGCTGCTTTTTCCGGCACGGCGAAGTGATTCGTAAAGTTCCGGAAGACAAAATGGTCGAAGAACTGAAAAAAGAAATCGACAAGCTTGCTGAAGAGTATGCCAATAAGCAAAAAACTTCTGATAAAGTCAATATTTAATCTTAAAAACAAACAGCCAGGGGGGAATATTGGGCATTCCCCTTGGCTGTTTTCTGTTTTTATAATGGCAGCCGGTCCTCTCAACTGTTGACCCAAGTCGTAAACGCTTCAACCGCTTTTCTAGCCGGCGGCTGAGGCATTCCTCCTTCATCCGGATATCCAATGTACAGAAAACCCCAGCACAGTGCCGTTTTCAGACGTGCCGAAGCTTTGTTTCATGATTTCGGTATACGTGGGATCGCCCGTCCGCCACATGGCACCTAGCCCAAGGTCATGCGCCGACAGCAAAATATTCTGTACCGCACAGGCTGCTGCACAGATTTCTTCAACTTCTTTCACCTTTCCTTTATCGCTTGGCTCTACGGACACGACAATAATAACCGGAGCGCGGAACGCTTTGTTCATCCCTTTCTCATAGGCCGCTTCTTTTACTGAATCATCACTGTCTTTCACTTTTTCCTGATTGATCTTGCCGTAAGCATCGCCAAGCTTTCTTCGGCCTTCTCCTGTCAAAACCGTAAAACGCCAGGGTTCAGTATTAAAATGGTTCGGCGCCCAGCGCGCGGATTCCAACAGCTTCAGGATCGTTTCTTTTTTTGGCTCCACTTCCTTTACTTTGCGAATGGAACGTCTCGTATGAATCGCTTCTATGGTATCCATATTCTCATCCTTTCTCTCAATTGAAAATAATTATCAAAAAGTATTGTACCACAGCAGATGATCCCCTAGTAAAAAAAAGCATTCGTTATAATCGGCCTGTGATGACAGCCCCGCGATCATAGGCATTGAAAAAGGGCGTTTTTGCCTAGCAAAACGCCCTTTTCTCAATATTTATTTTAAAAAAGTGGTGCAATAAATCGGATGATGATCGCTGCCAGCCCGAGCCCGACCGCCCAGGCACCCAACGTTTTTGCGCCTTCCCTGTAAGCCATATAGCCGACGATAATCCCGGCAACGCCCATGATAATCGGGAGAAAGAACAAGGCAATGACCGAAAAAAAACAATCGCCAGCCAGCCTACACCTGCTCCTGCTTCAATGCTACGGTTCCTAGTCGACATCAAATAACGATTGTCCGGCGCCATATCCGCCGCCCGTCCCGTGTCATATTCATCTGCCGCAAGTTCCTTGGCGTATTCTTCATTATCGAAAGCTTTCCGCTTGTCGTATAATGAATCTTCATCAAAACGATCCTTGTCAGCCATTGTGACCCCTCACTTTCTTTTTAGGATCACATTTAGTTTGGCTTATTTCACCAAGTTTCATATAGGAACATACTGGAAAATAACTTAACTGAAAGAATGCGTTTTCAGCATTTATACGGCAGTGTAAACGTGATCGCCGTCCCTTTTCCCGGCTCACTGTCTATGCCGAACGTTCCTTGATGTTCAGCCACAATTTTTTTTGCACATTGGGATGCCGATCCCGGTTCCATCCGGCTTTGTCGTAAAAAACGGTTTGCCGAGCTGCTCAAGCACTTCTTTCTCCATGCCTGAACCATTATCGGTTAAAGTAATGCGATAAGCCTCTTCTTCAGCCCTTCCATTCATGGTAAATATCTTTTTTTTTTCTGCCGACCATCAAAAGCTTCGACGGCATTTCTCAGCAAATTAAGAATCACTTGCTTGACCATGGATATATCGGCAAAACATAATGCTCCGCTTCTCTCAAATTCATATAGTCGATACAATATTTTTTTTAATAAACATTCGGACTGGATAAGCGGGATGAGCGAATCGCACATCTTTTCCGGTACGACATCTTTTTTGTTTGTCTGTTTTTTGGACAATGATAAAAAAAAAATCTCAAGAATATCATTCATCCGATCAATCTCAGATAAAATCGTATCGTAGTATTTATCCAGCTGCCCGGTAAAGGATGACAGCTGGATAAACCCCTTAATAACGGAAAGCGGGTTGCGTAATTCATGAGCCATTCCAGCAGCTAATTGGGAGACCGATTCCATCCGGTGTTTATTTTCGAACAAACACCCAATCGATTTCGGAACTTTTTGTTTTTTTTTATAATAAAAGTGATCGTCTGGGCCCGGCCATGATAAATCCCGCATATTTGATACAACCTGCTCTGGCAAGCATAATAACGCTCGTCGGACCGCTTTTTCTCTCTGATAAAAAGCACCATCTGGGATATGACTTTGAACAAAGGATGGCGAGAGAGCATATCATGCGACCAATTCAGCACAAATGAATGATTGCAAAAAATGAGCCGGTCTCTCTTATCAAGAACGAGCAGCGTTGCTTTCATTTTGTTCAGCGTAAAATTTATTGCTTTCATCAGTGATTCATGCCGGCTGTCAATTGATTCTTCTATGTAGCCGGTAAGTAATATTTTCCCCCGTTCAAATATGCCTCGGTAAAAAATATTTTTATATCCATTTTTAGTGACTTGTCTTAGCCTTCTCTTCACAATTCCGCCACTGTGAATAATATCCCGTATGAAAAGCTTTGCTAATGAACGATCACTTTTAAAAAAATGATCGAAAAACTGTTCACCTTTTTCTTGAATCAGTGCTTGTCCATTTTGATTCCAATCAACAATTTTTCCATTTGTCAATAGACAAAAACGGATTTCAAGCGACAATTGATTTTCAAAAAGATCACTAGCCGGAGAGAACAGTGATGAATCAGGATAAAGAATAAAAATCCCCCCTTATTCGTAAAGAAATCGCTTTCTTTCCCCTAAAAACACCCATTTCGCAAAACCATTCTTTTCCAAAGGTTATTTTTCACCTTAGGATTTAATTTTCATTATACAGAATAATGCATGATTTATATAGCGAAACACGTTGGCGATTCCTAGACAAAGTCCGACCTTGTCCTGTCAGTTTGCAACGATTCCCCCCGTATTTTTGCTGATTTTCGCGTCTCTTGTTATATGGTCATAATTCATCGAAATCATGAATATACAATAACCGTTCAAGTAAAAAAAAAAACAGGTCCTTGCGGTGCGAGTACCTGCCCATTCAAGGCGGCGGAGGTGAAGAGTATGAATCCGATCATTCAGCAGCTGGTAAATACGCGGATTAATCAAGTCACCGGAAGCGAGCTTTATCAGTATGCAAAGCAGTATGGAGTTTCTGTAAAACCGGAGCAGGCTGAAGCGATCGCCAAACGCGTTCGCGGAAAGAATATCAATATTTTTGATGACGGAGAACGAAAGAAAGCGTTACGATCCGATCCTCTCTCAAGAACTCGGCCCTGAACTAACATCGAAATTGAATCAGTTGTTTGAACAATTGGTTTTAAAAAGATAACACGAGACAAGTCTCGTGTTATTGGCTTAAAATGTCTTCAAGAAGATGTTCGTTAAAATGTTGTTCTCGAAGCATGGCAATTTCAAATTTGTATGGGGGCTTCCTGTCTTTTTTTTTCTTTGCCAACGTAGGGGGTTTCCAGAATCTTCGGCAGCGCCGCGAACTCGGGATGATGAACAACATAATTAAGCGGACCAAATCCAATGTACCCGCAGCCGATGTTCTCATGCCGGTCTTTTCGAGCGCCCTGAGGATTTTTGCTGTCGTTGACGTGAATCACTTTGATTCGTTCAACGCCGATGATTTTGTCAAACGCTTCGAGAACGCCATCAAAATCATGAACGATGTCATAACCGGCATCATGGGTGTGACATGTATCGAAGCAAACCGACAACTTGTCATTAAAATGCACACCACCATATGATTTTTGCCAGATGTTCAAATCGATAGCCGCATTCCGAACCCTTTCCGGCCATTGTTTCCAGTGCAATCTGGACCGTGTCCTCTCTTCCGATGACTTCATTCAGCCCTTCAATGATTTTGCTGATGCCTTTATCTTCTCCCGCACCGACATGCGACCCCGGATGAAGAACAATTTGACCGGCACCTATAGCGGCCGTTCGGTTCATTTCTTCTCTTAAAAAAGAAACACCAATTTCAAACGTTTCCGGTTTTGCCGTATTGGCAATATTTATGATATATGGGGCATGGACAACGATGTCTTCAATATGATGCTCTTTCATATGTAATCGGCCCGCTTCAATATTGAGTTTTTCAATCGGTTTTCTCCTGGTGTTCTGCGGGGCTCCGGTATAGATCATCATTGCGGTCGCATCATAAGAGGCCGCTTCCTCGCTTGCCCCGAGCAGCATTTTTGTACCGCTCATTGAAACATGGGAACCTATTTTTAACAATGGGACGTCACTCCTTTCACTCTTGTTTATTTTAACATATTCAACCACGCAAGGGTCGAGCGAGGTTCCCGCACAAGGGCACACCCCCTCTCGCCCGGCGGCATATGATAATCGTAAGGTGTCAAACACGGGATGAAAGAGGTGAAAGAACATGTTCCCATTTAAACAAGCCATGACGCAACTTCCTTCCGCAGCGGCGCAGATACCAATGCCGCCGATGTCGTCGTTTATTGGACCCGGCGCGCCCGGCTTGGGTGCTTTCGGCGGCAGCGGCGCAGGGGGGGTTTAGGCGGTTTAAGCACTGCCAGTACCGGCTTAGGTGCGGCCGGTGCGCCATTTATTCAATCCGCCGCTCCCGTTGCCAGAGGTCTGTCTTCTTTTCTTCCCGGCGCCGCTCAATCCGCCGCTCCTGTTGCCAGAGGCCTGTCTTCTCTCCTTCCCGGTGCCGGTCAATCATTTCTCTCGCAGGCGGGGCAAATAGCCGGCGCAACCAGCGGCACGGCGGGACCGGATTAAATCTTATGGGGATGTTTACCAACGTTCAAAAAGCGATCAATACGGCACAAACCGTGATTCCGATGGTGCAAAAATTTGGTCCGATCGTAAAAAATGCCCCGGCTCTCATCGGCATGCTAAAAAGTTTTAAAGAGATAAATGCAGCATCAGAAACGGAAAACGTCGAAGAGAAAAAAGAAGAAAAAAGCGATGAAAGCGAAACTGAAGAACAAGAGGTGCAGGCGGAACAAGAAGAGAAAAATGACAGGACCAGTGTCGCATCGCCGTCTGCTGAACAGAAAAAAAAAGCGAAAAGGAAGATAAAAAAAGTCTCATTTGAACTGGAAGAAGACGAACTCGTCAGCAGGCCTTCAAAACCAAGAATGTATATTTAAAGGGATTCTACTGCCCGTTAGCCTTTACTAAATGAATAGATGACATATGATTGTGTTATTGAATCGCCTCCTTTATAATAATAAGGGCTGAATATCAGTAAAATGAAAATCAAAATTTATCTATTTAGGAGGCTGTTCCATGGAAGTCATTAAAGTCTCGCCGCGCGGTTACTGCTACGGTGTTGTCGACGCGCTGGTCATTGCAAGAAAAGCGGCTATGAACAAAGCATTGCCAAGGCCGATTTATATACTGGGCATGATTGTCCACAACCATCATGTAACCGAAGCTTTTAAAGAAGAAGGCGTGATTACACTGGACGGCAAGAAAAGAATCGACTTGCTGAAAGATATTGATCACGGCACTGTAATCTTTACCGCCCACGGCGTTTCACCGGAAGTCAGGCGCCTTGCAGAAAAAAAGGGGCTGACCACTATCGACGCCACCTGCCCCGATGTCACAAAAACCCACGATCTCATTAAGGAAAAGAAAAAGGAAGGCTACCATGTCGTCTACATCGGCAAAAAAGGACATCCCGAACCCGAAGGCGCGATCGGTGTTTCTCCTGAAACCGTTCATCTTGTTGAAACGGACGATGATGTAAAAAAAAATCTTATATCAAAGCCGATAAAATTATCATTACCAATCAAACAACGATGAGCCAATGGGATGTACGTGAAATTATGAATCACGTCAAGAAAAAATATCCACAGGCAGAAATCTATAATGAAATTTGCCTGGCCACCCAAACAAGACAGGAAGCGGTTGCCGAACAGGCAAAAGATGCCGATCTGCTGATTGTCGTCGGCGACCCGAGAAGCAATAATTCCAATCGCCTGGCACAAGTCTCCAAGGAAATTGCCGGCACGCCGGCGCACCGTATCGCCGATTTGTCGGAATTAAAGCTTGAGTGGCTGAAAGGTGTCAAAAAAGTGGCCGTTACGGCCGGCGCATCAACACCGACTCAATTGACCAAAGAAGTGATCCTCTTTCTCGATCAATACGATCCGGATGATAGATCGACATGGATAATAAAATCGACGGCATCAAAAGGTAAAAGTATTCTTCCAAAAGTCAAATTGGATCACGACCGTCCGCGCCGTCAGGCAAAAAAAGTGCATTAAGCGCCTGAGGGTGCTGGCCGAGCCTTTCTGAACGGATAACCTTTTACAGATGTTGCTATATTTTAAAGACCGGCTCCCGCCGGTCTTTTTTTAAATAAATTGAAATGGATTGGTATTGGCTTCAGAGAGGACAACCTCCGTCTGATAACCGGCCTTTTTCAGCGATTTTTCCAAGTATTCTTTCACACCTGATTTCATGATCTTTTCAATATGATGTCCGGCATCAATAACCTTCAGACCATGCAAAATAGCATCGTGCGCAGTATGGTAATAGATGTCGCCGGTAATCAGCACATCGGCACCCCGGTATTTTGCGTAAGGAATCAAGCTGTTGCCGTCACCGCCGGACACCGCTACCGTCCGGACCTTCCCCGTCAGATCACCGACAACCCTAAGCCCGTCCAGCCCAAGACGTTGTTTCACATCCTGACAAAGGGCTTCAAACGTCACCGCTTCCGGCAGCCGGCCGATCCGCCCGAGACCGTACGCCTTTCCCTCGTTTTGCAGCGGGTAAACATCATAGGCTACTTCCTCATAGGGATGGACTTTCAGCATAGCATTGATCGCTTTATTCAGCAAATGCTCCGGGACAATGGTTTCAACCTTTCCCTCACTGACTTTTTCTAGCACTCCTTTTTGGCCAATATAAGGATTTGTTCCTTCCTCAGGAAGAAAGGTACCCGACCCGGCTGCTGTAAACGTGCAGTGGCTGTAGCGGCCGATTGCGCCGGCACCTGCCTCCCCGAGCGCCGAACGAACCTTCTCAATATGGCTGTCCGGAACAAATACGGCAATTTTAAATAAAGGTTCTTGATAAGTCTGCTTCAAAATCGACGTATTCTGTAATCCCAGCCGCTCACTTAACATATCGTTGACGCCTCCGTCGGCAATGTCCAGATTGGTATGAGCGGCGTATACGGCTATATCATGACGGATACATTTGGCGACAATTTTTCCCTGTCCTTCATCAGAAAGTACTTTTTTTGAGCGGATGAAAAATCACAGGGTGATGGGCGATGATCAGATCGACACCTTTTTCGGCCGCTTCATCCGCCACATTTTCCAAAACATCCAGCGTCACCATGACTTTTTTGATCTCTTTATCCAGTGTACCGATAAGCAGTCCGATTCTGTCATTTTCAAAAGCGAGTGATTTCGGCACCCAGTTTTCAAACAATTGTATAAGATGCTGGCCGGAAATCCATTTTTTCACTGCAATCCCTTCTTTATCAAATCCAATTTTTGTTCGCACTCTTGTTTCTTTGCTTTAATCGCTTCGGATGGCGAGGTTCGTTCAAGTGACATCATAATTTTTTTTTTTCAGCTTATTCTCTTCGTGATGCCATTTTTTCAAGAAAACAGGCGGTTTCTTTATCAACAAAACGGGCCCCATCATCAATTCCTGAAGCGATAGAGGAGCACTCTTGGCTGCCGTCTTTTTTTTTTGCCACCATCACTTCATAAATATGGTGATCTTCCTCAGAATCGAATCGCTTCATCAACAATCGTCCATTGGTGCTGATCCAGCCATGTACGCAAAGTCACTTCCCGTATGTTCGGCTGAAGAATCAACGTTGTTTCCCGGGTTAATTTTGCCTCCCCGCGTTCTAATATTTCGCTGATAAGCTCGCCGCCCATCCCCGCAATCACAATTGTATCGGCCTCTCCGCGCTCAATGACCTGAAACCCGTCTCCCAGACGGACAGATATTGCCTGCCCGATCCCCAGCGCCTGGACGGTGGCCAGGGCGGTCCGATACGGGCCTTCTCTTACCTCGCCGGCTATCGCTTTTTTTTTTTATCCAGCCTTGTTGATAAGCATAGGCCGGGAGATGGGCATGATCGGAGCCGATGTCGGCAAGTACCGATTCCCTCGGTATAAATGAGGCAATCAGTGCCAGCCTTTTGGATAAGCGTATTCTCTCCATAAGGTCTTTCTTCCCCCAACCTTAGTTTATTTGCCACTCCCATCTTAACAAGAGTGAGTGAAGAGAACGATGCAAACCTTTTTAGCCTGCTAGTCGTGTTTCGTACAAAATGGCCGGCTCCTCTTGCGGCCGCTTGATGGTGATCACCTGAAATTGCCTGGGCGCAGCTTATGCATCCCATCGCCTGAATGTCCAATAGGATTGCCTGAATCTAAGAGAGTTTTAAAAAATTATAAAAAAAATTATCATCAAATCATTTGAATGCGCTTACAATATAGAGTAAAATAGTCATTATAATACTTCATTATACAGGGTTTTAAATTTTATCACGGAAATCTATCGCTTACATACATGGTCAATTAATCAAAAATTCTAAAAATAAGCAAAAAGTCATTTGCAAATCGGATCAAAAGTCAGTAAAATAAAGAGGAAGATTCATTCCTCTTCCGCTTGCCCCTGCCAGCTGCCGATCCGCTGCCTGTCTCTTAAAATTGTGAACTTGGCCAGGCGGGAATTCATGCACGGCCAGGTCCGAGCCTAAGCCTTTATTTTCTTCCAATGAAGGGATCTTTATTTAGAGGATAAAAAAAAAGCTTACTTCCTGGAAAGAAAGTAAGCCTTATGAGCATTTTTTAATCAAGGAAATCTTTCAATTGTTTGCTTCTGCTTGGATGCCGGAGTTTTCTTAGTGCTTTTGCTTCAATTTGCCGAATGCGTTCTCGCGTAACACCAAACACTTTGCCCACTTCTTCCAATGTCCGTGTTCTGCCGTCGTCCAGACCGAAACGCAACCGCAGTACATTCTCTTCTCTGTCTGTGAGCGTGTCTAATACATCTTCAAGCTGTTCCTTCAGCAGTTCATAAGCCGCAGCATCCGATGGGGCTTGCGCATCTTGATCCTCAATGAAATCGCCTAAGTGGGAATCGTCTTCTTCCCCAATTGGTGTTTCAAGCGACACAGGCTCCTGTGCTATTTTTAGTATTTCTCTGACTTTTTCGGGCGGCAGATCCATTTCCTTGCCGATTTCTTCAGGCGTTGGTTCTCGGCCCAAATCTTGCAATTGCTGCCTTTGAACGCGGATCAGCTTGTTGATTGTTTCCACCATGTGCACGGGAATGCGAATGGTCCTTGCCTGGTCGGCGATCGCTCTTGTAATGGCCTGGCGAATCCACCAAGTCGCATATGTGCTGAATTTATAGCCTTTTCGGTAATCGAATTTTTCAACGGCTTTGATGAGACCCATATTGCCTTCCTGAATAAGATCAAGAAACAGCATGCCTCGCCCAACATAACGTTTGGCTATGCTGACAACCAGTCTTAAATTGGCCTCTGCAAGCCGACGCTTGGCCTCTTCGTCACCCGCTTCAATCCGCTTGGCAAGTTCGATCTCTTCATCCGCCGAAAGCAAATCCACCCGGCCGATTTCTTTAAGATACATACGCACGGGGTCATTGATTTTTACACCCGGGGGAACGCTGAGATCATTTAAATCAAACTCTTCTTCTTTTTCCTTGTCATCAGACCTGTCCTCATGAATGTCTTCAGCGACATCAATGCCTTGATCGGCAAGAAGCTCGTAAAATTCATCCATTTGTTCAGGGTCTTGATCAAATGGCGCTAACCGGTTGGCAATATCTTGGTAAGAAAGAACACCCCGTTTTTTTCCCAATTCAAAAAGCTGTTCTTTCACTTGGTCAACGGTTAATTCTTGATCCGCTTTGCTTGCCTTGCCAGCCATTTGACCCCCTCCTTCCAAATACTCATAGTTCTCATACGTGTCTAACGCCTCTTTAACTGTTTCTTTATACTGATGATTTCAGACAACAATCGAGCCGCCAGTTCAACATTGCTGTTTTGTTCGGCTTGCTTTCTTTCTTTTTTTTTTTCCTCAATCATTGAGGCTTTTGAATGTCTGATGACCTGCTCGATGTAATCCTCAATTTCCCTTTCTTCCGCCTGTGCATTCACCGGCATCATGGCAAGTTCCGCAGCCCTCTTCTGCAATTCGATATCTTTGAGAGACTGAATAAACAGGCCTTCATCCGGGACATTATCGTCAGAGTAGAACGCATAGAGATGCGCCGCCAAGGCCTGATGCAAATCAATATTGAACGACCCGCCGATCGCTTCCTGCACCTGTTCCGTAATTTCTCTGCTTCTCATCATATGTGCGAGCAATCTGCGTTCTGCCATCTCGTAAGCTGGATACAATTTGGTTTTCATCGTAATGGAAAACGCCTTGGATCGCGTTGTCTGCTTCTCTTGTCTTTTTGCTATTTTATACATTTGAAATTGCTGCTGTTTCAATGCGTCAAGGGAAATGGAGAATTCTTCAGAGAGCAATCTTAAATAATGATCGCGCTCCACGGCTTTGTTAAGACCGCTTATCTCACCCACTACTTCTTCGATATAGCGCAACCGATCTCCTTCATCATTAAGATTTCTTCCCCTCCTTAAATAATCCATCTTAAAAGCCATCAATGTTTGGCTGGCCCCTATTACATCATGTACGAAACGTTCTCCGCCAAACTGTTTAATGTAGTCATCGGGGTCCAGGCCTGGGCATCTTCGCGATCTTGAGAACGGCGCCGTTTTGCTTTAACATATCCGCGGCACGAAAACTAGCCTTTATGCCGGCATCATCCGAATCATAACAAATGACAATTGCGCCTGCGATCCGTGAAAGCAGCGCCGCCTGTGCTTCCGTAAGCGATGTTCCCATCGAGGCCACCGCGTTCGTAATCCCCGCCTGATGGGCTTTAATGACATCCACATAACCTTCCAGTAAAATAACTTGATTGGTTTTTTTGATCGTTTGCCTGGCCAAGTGATAACCGTAAAGAAGGTTCCCTTTATGAAAAATATCAGACTCAGGCGTATTAAGATATTTTGGCTTTTCATCCGTTAATATCCGGCCGGCAAGGGCAACCGTCTGACCCCTTGCATTGCAAATCGGAAAAATAATACGGTGCCGGAATCGATCAAAAAATTTGTTATCGAAACTTCTTTTTGAAAGCAGCCCCGCTTTTTCCATCAATTCAATTCAAGATTCGCATGTCGCATGTCTCTTTCCAGCAAACGGGTGGCCGTTTCCCATGAATCCACGGCGTAGCCGATTTGAAAACGGTCAATGATATCATCGGTAAAACCGCGTTCCCGCAAATATTTCATGCCTGGTGATCCATAATTTGGATTCTTCAACAGATAATGGTAAAATTTAGTCAGAAGTTCCATTCCTTGAAACAGCTGTTTCTTTTGGCCGTCTTTCGCTCTGGTTTGATTGGTCTCGCGATGAAAAGTTCCACCCAAATCAATGTTTGCCTTTTCGGCAAGAAACTCTACCGCCTCCGGAAAAGAAAAACCTTCGCTTTCCATAATAAATGTAAAAATATTTCCGCCGGCGCCGCAGCCGAAGCAGTGATAAAGCTGTTTATCTGCAGACACTGAAAAAGAGGGCGTATGCTCATTGTGAAAAGGGCAAAGACCGATGTAACTTCTTCCTTGTTTCTTTAACTGAACATATTCCCCAATGATTTCAACGATGTCCAAGGACTTTCGTATTTTTCAATTATTTCTTCCTGCACCCGCATGATGCTATGCACCACCAACTTATTACTCATTTATATCCCAAAGTTTCAGACGGCATAACAAATTTGTCAACACGGCAGAAAATTTTTTGCGATCCGCAGAGTAAAACGGCCTTGGTCCCTTGATCTTGCGGCCCGCCGCAAGCGCTTTATAAGAAAGATAGCGCCTTTCTAAAATTCTCGGGATATCCCGTTCGCTTATTTCAGTGCCGCGCGGAGTCAGCAGAAAAAAAATTTCCTTTATTGGTAAGCAAACTTGCAAGTCCCATATCCTGGGTAACGACGACATCCCCCCGTTTGGCGTGATTGACAATATAAAGATCAGCCGCCTCGCGATCCGGGTCAACAAAAATCCAGGCTGCCTGCCGATCTGATCCATAATGTGCATAGGATGCAATAAAAAAGAGCTGAACGTCAAACTGCTCAGCGATATCCGAAATCTCATTTTTAACCGGACACGCATCTGCATCGACATCGACATATTGTGGTCTTTTTCTTCATACTTATAAATTCTAGATCCACTTATAAAATTCCTTCATAACCATTCATGTTTAAATTTTTCGATATTTGTCGAAGACCACTACTAAAAAACCGCTTTTTATTATTTTAATCACAAATTTAAATTATAATACATTTAATACACAAAATGCAACGAACAGGTGCCGGGTTTTTACCATAACCGCTATTTTTGCAGGAAACGCAAAATTTGATTGGCGGTCTCTTCGACCGCTTTGTTGGAAACATCAATGACTTCACAGCCGATTTTTTTTTTCGACTTCTTCAAAATACTGGAGTTCTGTTCGAATCCGCTCCATCCTGGCATAGTTTGCGCTGCCGTCAAGGCCGAGCGCGGCCAGACGCTGCACGCGGATTGAGTTCAGTTGTTTCGAATCAATTCGGAGCCCGAAACACCTTCTTGGGTCAACCTGAAAAAGCTCATCCGGAGGTTCGACTTCGGGCACGATCGGCACGTTAGCCCCCTGTATCTTCTCAGCGCTAAATATTGCGACAGCGGCGTTTTGGATGTTCGGGACACACCAAGGAGAACGATATCGGCACGAAGAATTCCTCTTGGATCGCGGCCGTCGTCATATTTCACCGCAAATTCAATCGCTTCAATTTTTCTAAAATAATCCTTATCTAATTGATGGGTCAAACCCGGCTCCCCAATAGGCTGGCTTCCGAAAAAAGCCGTCATTTCATGAATCATCGTCCCCATAATATCAACAAATGGAATGCCCGCTTCAGTTGCTTCTTTTCCAAAATATTCATACAGCTCCGAAATCACCAATGTGAAAACAACAAAGGCATGGTTTTCTTTTGCTGATAGGATGATTTCATCAATCGCTTGTTTATCGCGGACAAAAGAGAATTTTTCAATTGTCGCATTCACTTTACCAAACTGGCTGGCTGCTGCCCGGACAACAGATTCTGCTGTTTCGCCAAGCGAGTCGGATACAATGTAAATGAGTTCCTTGTAACATCCCGTTTCCTCCAATCAAACAAAGCCAATGTCTAAGGATAACCGTTCGCGGAGATCAAAAAAAGTGATTGAACCACGGTGGTTCACTTGTTTCTAATCATCCAGGCGGCCTTCCGCAAGTTCGACAAAAGCCTTTGCAATATTCGTTTTGGTGATCCGTCCAATGACTTCCAACCCGTTTTTTGTTTTTTTAACTACCGGAAGGCCGTCAATCTGTCTTGTAATTAACAGCTTGGCAACGTCAATGATTAGATCATGACTTTGACAATATGTAATGTTAGGCATTCTTGACATAATGACACTAACGGGTATTGTGTTTAAATCCTGTTTACCAATAGCGATCCTGAGCAAGTCTTTCCGGGAAAGCGCTCCGGACAGCAGGCTGTTCTCGTCCACTACAAATAGTGTTCCCACATCTTCCAAGAACATTGTACAGATGGCATCATATGCTGATGACGATGTCTTGACCACAACCGGAATAGATTGGAAATCTTTTTGACCGTCATTTTTTCAATTTGCTCCGAAAGCAGTTTGGACGGTGTCTTTCCCGTGTAGAAGTAGCCCACTCTTGGACGGGCATCCAAAAAACCCGCCATGGTCAGGATAGCGAGGTCCGGTCTTAATGTCGCTCGAGTCACGTTCAGCTTTTCAGCAATTTTTTCACCGGTAATCGGTGCATGCTGCTTTGTAATTTCAATAATTTTCTTTTGTCGTTCGTTCAGATCCATCCAATCACCCGCCTTTGAAAGAAAACCCTTTGCTAATGGAAGGTTCACTTTATTCTAAACGGAATCTGCCAACAAAAAACCCCTTTTTAAAAAGGAGTGATAATCACTTAACTCAAATGGAGCCCCGATAATTGATCGATAAAACGTTTTGACTTAAGACGAAGGCCCGAATGATGATCATAATAGGCTGTTAACAGCGTGCCGATTTCCTTGATCGTTTCTTTCTTAAGATGAATGTCGCCGATTCTCTTGATGTTAATATGTTTAAAAGCGGCAAAAGCCGTTCGGCAGCGTGCGACAATCGAATGGCGTACAAATCGGTCCCGCAGCATCTTTTGCAAAGAAAACCGCCGCCATTGATCGAAAAATGGAAGGGGCCTTCTGAACTTCCACACCGCAAACAGCCATCCAATTGCGCTTCAATACCGGCAACCGCCATCATTTTCACTTCAAAAATAGCCGACAACACTTCGGCATCGAGCCCTTTGTCCATGGCAAGCAATGTTTCAATAAGCAAATGGTATAGACCGGAGGAAGGATGCCCCTCCTCCGCCAGTCTGTCCACCATTTCAACGATTAAGGCCGCATAGGCCGTTTTGCTGATATCTTGTTTTATTCCGCGAAAGCTTTCAATCTGAGCCGCTTGATAAAGAGAGCCAAGCCCTCTGCCCTTCTTGAACATAAATTGGCCGTGGAACAGGACTTGGCTCGCTGCAGCCAATGGATTCGCCGGTTTTTTCGCACCTCGGGCCATGAGTCCAATTCGGACTTTTCCGTATAGAGTGTGATAATTTTATTGGTTTCACCGTAATCCGTCGTGCGAAGGACAATCCCTTCCGCTTTCACCATCAAAGCTGTCACCACGTTTCCCTCTCATGCTCGTCCTATTGCATGAATTCATCCTCCGGTGCAGGCTGCTCATCTGCCTTTTCGTCATCATCAACCTCAATCTCCTTCAACAAAAGATAGGTGTCAATGTTTCCCGTCATGCAAAAGACTTTCCAAGTTAAGTCTAACATATTAAGCCACCTTTCACACATTTTTGCTCATGCTTAGGTTTTGCAAAATACGGCGGATCAATGAGAAGGAAAAATTGTTAATTTGGTAAAAAACGGAGAATTAATCTTTCTCTTCTATAAAGCCGAAATTGCGCAACTGTGCCTCTTTGTCACGCCAATCTTTCTGCACTTTTACCCACAGCTCAAGAAAGACTTTGGAACCCAGAAGCGCCTCGATATCTTTTCTGGCCAAACTGCCGATTTCTTCATCATACTGCCTTGCCTTCCGATAATAATTCCTTTTTGCGACGGCCGTTCAACAATGATTGATGCCTGGATATCCACCAGGCCGCGCCCTTTCTCGCGGGTCATTTTCTCAACGACAACCGCGATCGAATGCGGAACCTCATCGCGCGTCAACTGCAGGATTTTTTCCCGTACCAGTTCTGCCACGATAAACCGTTCAGGGTGGTCGGTCACTTGATCATCCGGATAATATTTCGGTCCGTTCGGCAAATAAGCATCGATCTGTTTCAGCAAAGTCGCCACATTTTGACCGCGAAGGGCTGAAACGGGCACAACTTCGGCAAAAGCAAAACGTTGCCGGTACTCATCAATGAGCGGCAGCAAGTCGTCAGGGTGGACTTTATCAATTTTATTCACAATCAAAAAAACAGGCGATTCTGCGCTTTTCAGAAAATCAATGATAAACTGATCACCCTTGCCGTAACCTTGTTCCGCATCAATCATAAACATGATAATATCAACTTCATTAAATGTGGCCAGTGCTTGTTTCGTCATCATTTCACCGAGCTTGTGCTTCGGTTTGTGAATGCCCGGCGTATCAATAAAAACAATTTGTTCATTGTCCGATGTATAGATGCCATGAATTTTATTGCGGGTCGTCTGCGCTTTGTCACTCATTATGGCAATCTTCTGGCCTAATATGTGATTCATTAGTGTCGACTTGCCGACATTCGGCCGGCCGACAAGGGCGACAAAGCCCGATTTAAATGCTTCATTCATTTTCTGTCATATCCTCCGATAAAAAAGCGTCCGGAAGCAGCTTGCCGACTGTTGTCACTTTCACGTCGCCGTTTAAGTTTGATAATATCACTCTCATATCAGGCGGGCAAAGCTCGCTCATGACTTGGCGGCAGGCGCCGCACGGCGGAACAGGGCGCGGACCGCCTGCCGCGACCGCCAGCGCTTCGTAATCTCTCTCGCCCTCAGAAAAAGCCTTAAATAGCGCCGTTCTTTTTTCCGCACAGTTACAAAGTGAGAAGGCCGCATTTTCAATATTGAAACCAGTAAATACCTTTCCCGATTTCGTTAAGACTGCTGCCCCGACTTGAAAGTGAGAATAAGGGACATAAGCCTGTTTCCTTGCTTTTTTTGCCGATTCAATCAGCTGTTTGTCGTCCACTGTCCATCACGCCTTTGACCTATTTTTAAAGTGTCATGCAAAATCAGCACATATATAATAGCTGATATGATTGAGAACCACCATACTGAGCCCGCCGCAATATCCTTGGCGGCTTTTGCCAGCGGATGCCATTCTTTCGTGACCAAATCAACAAGCCTTTCCAGTGCGGTATTCATCAATTCCAGGCTGATCACGCCGCCGATCAAAATAAGAATGATCATCAGATGTGTTTCCGAAACATGGATCACGAGCGAGACCGCCAGAACGAGAACGGCCGCGGACAACTGTATATGGAGATTCCGCTCGGAGCGGAAAGCCATCCAGAGGCCCCAAAAAAAGCGAGTTTCATGCTGACCCAAAACGTGCGGTTCTTATGATCTTGCTCAATGTTCTTCATCATGGCAGCCTTTTTAATCCATAATCGCTGAGAATCGCTTCTTGAAGTCCGAACATCTCTTCTTCATCCGCTTTGGTCATATGGTCATAGCCCAGCAGATGAAGTAAACCGTGAATGACTAGAAAGCCGAGTTCTCTTTCAAAAGAATGGCCGTAGCTGTCCGCTTGTTCACGGGCCTTGGGAATGGAAACAATAATGTCGCCGAGCACCCTCGGCTCATCCTCTTCGCGAACGATTTTCACCTCATCCTCTGCCGTTTCCTCCAATGCAAAAGAAATCACATCAGTGGGCCGATCAATATCTCTATACTGGGCATTAATTTCTTGAATGCGCCGGTTATCGACAAACGTGACGGACAATTCAACTTCGCCCGAAAGCTGCAGAAATCCCGCCGCATGCTCCAATAAATCAATCACCAGCTTTTCCTGCTTAGCATTTACTTTCCCGTTTCATCATGCATATCAATGGTCAATGTCATTTTTCGCTCACCTTTTTCATCTTAAGATCATCGGGATATTCAATGCGCGAGTGGAAAACGCCGTTTAGTGTTTCACCGATTGACTCTTTCACTAATCTTAACTCATTAAGCGTCAAATCACACTCATCAAACTGGCCGTCTTCCAGTCGGGCATTAAAAATATTTTGCACAAGGTTTTCAATCTTTGTCGGCGTCGGCTTCTTCATCGCCCGTACAGCCGCTTCAATACTGTCAGCCAGTTCGACGACCGCCGCTTCCTTCGTCTGCGCTTTAGGACCGGGGTAGCGGAACTCGCTTTCCGGAATCGGTTTCTCGCTTTGCTCCTGCGCTTTCACATAAAAATATTTCACGAGCGTCGTACCGTGATGCTGTTCGGCAATATCGATAATTTCCTTTGGCATACGGTACTCACGCAAAATATCGGCTCCATCATATGGATGAGAGATGATCACAGTGCGGCTGAGCTGGGGCGAAATCTTATCATGAGGGTTTACGCCGTCGAACTGGTTCTCAGCAAAAAATCTCGGCCTTTTTGTTTTGCCGACATCATGATAATAAGCCGCTACCCTGGCTAAAAGGCCATTGGCGCCAATCACGCCGCAGGCTCTTTCGGCAAGGTTGGCAACCATGACACTATGATGATACGTTCCGGGCGCTTCAAGCAGAATCTTTCTTAAAAGCGGGTGATTGGGGTTAGACAACTCAATCAATTTCATCGGCGACAAAATCCCGAAAGATGCCTCGAAAACCGGAATCAATCCGATTGTCAAGACGGTTGACAAGAAACCGGAAAGCAGGGCAAATCCCAGTGTCATACCGGTATCCACTACATGCAGCGGGCTGTTCTGAATCACCAGCAGGCAAAAAACGATTAAAATATTAATTAAGGCAATAAAACAGCCGGTCTGCAAAATTTTCGGCCTTGCCTGATTGCCGCGCAAAATCAAAGCGCCGGCCAAACCGAAAACAGCAGATAGAGCCCCATTGTGGTGTCGTAGATGCTCGTTTTGGACTGGGCGCCGAAGATGATGCTGCCCACGAGAGCAAGCAGGACACTGAAAACGACGGCCAGCCGCTCTTTAATCAGCATTCGGATAAGCAAAGATCCGAGCGCAACAGGAACAATATAACTCAATCCGGCAATGTGGGTCAATTTCAAATAACTGCCGATCTTAATCAGCACAGCCATGCCGATGAAAATAACAACGAACATCTGCAAATGTTTGCCGCTGAGCTCGCGCCTTCCTTTTTTCCGCTCACGGAATTCAGCCATTAACCAAACGATGATAAAAAGTGTAAACAGGAAAAGGCCGATAAACGGCAGCATATTAAAATGGTTATCCAGAAGACCGACAACACGCAATTCGCGGATTGTATCTCTAGTAATCAACTCGCCTTTTTTGACAATGACTTCTCCCTGATGAATTTCCACATTGCCTACGGCGTTTGCCGCTTCTTCCTTATTCCGCTTTGTTGCTGTCGCATCAAAAACGTAATTTGGGACAATAGTGTAATGGAGAATATCAATCATGGCACTTCTCATGCTGTCATTCAGAACGGATGACGGCAAAGACGCCGAGGCCTTGTCTTGCACGCGCTGCAAATCGTTCCAGCCAACTTTATTGCTCATCGCTTCATAAATGCCTGTGCTTGTGATATCTTCCGCTATGGACAGCCGATGTTCGGATGCCTGCAGGAGCGTCGCCAGCGTACTGTCCGCCAGCGTTTCATCCGTCGATCCGGTCAACTTTTGCCTCGTTTCTTTCACCGCTGCGCTGAGTGCCGATTTCGAAGGATTCTCTCCCGGCTCTCCGCTCTTTTTTACATCTAAGATTGTGTCAAATATATCTCCTGCTTTCTCCACCTGAATTAAAGCAAGATTCTTTTTATAAACATATGTAGACGGCGTTGATCCCAAAACTTCCTGCTTTTTGGCTTCCGTAGCCTGCTCATCAACTGTTCGACCGGCGATTGAATATCGGTTTTGGCGATCTCATGCAAGCGGATGTTCACGTTCTTAGGCATGACAGTGCCCACCATTAGACTGTATAAAACCGCGCCGAGAATGACATAGATCCCCCATTTAGGGAAGGTCTTTATAATAAATGGTTTGAAATTGGCAATGAAAACGAGCAATTTCATTTTTATGCCCCCAAAAATTCGGCGAATTCTCAGTCTCCGTAAGCTTCGATTATTTTTTTTGCACAAGCGGGTGGCGGACAACATCTGTACGATGAAGCTCTACAAAGGCAATGCCATTGATGTTTCCAAGCAGTTCCTTAGCCGATTTCAATCCTGATTTTTTCCCCTTAGGCAAATCGACTTGCGTGACGTCTCCGGTTATGATCATTTTGGAGCCGAAACCAAGACGTGTCAAGAACATTTTCATTTGTTCCGGTGTTGTATTTTGCGCTTCATCGAGAATCACATACGCGTCTTCAAGCGTCCTGCCCCTCATATACGCAAGCGGAGCGATTTCAATCGTTCCCCTCTCAATCAGCCGCAAGGTATGCTCGGCCCCCAAGACATCGTGAAGGGCATCATATAAAGGACGCAAATACGGATCAACCTTTTCCTTCAAATCGCCCGGCAAAAATCCGAGGCTTTCCCCTGCCTCAACAGCGGGTCTTGTCAGAACAAGCCGTTTGATTTTGCCCGCTTTCAGTGCGGTGACAGCCATGACGACGGCAAGATAGGTTTTTCCGGTTCCCGCCGGACCAATTGCAAACACCATGTCCTGTTTTTTCATGGCCTCAACATAACGCCGCTGTCCGAGTGTTTTTATCCGGATCGGCTTTCCTTTGGCATTCGTTGTGATTTCAGTGTCGTACAGTTCGCCAAGCTCGTCAAGCAGTCCCTCTTCCGCCAATTTGAGCGCGTATACGACATCCCGCTCGGTTATTGAAACACCCTGGTGAATCAGCTTCAGAAGCGCAGTCAAAACCTGTTCAACGTTTTGGCTGTCTCTTCACTCGCCGCCGAAAACATTGATCGCCCCTCCCCGGGTAACGATCGAGATATCCATTGTTTTCTCGATGATCTTCAAGTTCGCATCCCCCGGGCCAAACAGGGCGAACGCTTCATTTGAATTGTCCCATTCCAAATTAATCGTGTATAAGTGGCGCTCTGACAATACGGATCATTCTCCTCGACTCATGTTAGTTTCTCTTAGTTTTACCATACGTCGTGCCTTTAATTCCAATTTCATCTAAAAGGAGTGGACTTGTTAAAGGTATCAATAAGTCCTCTTGTGTTTGAAAGCTAAGCGGGCTTAACTGTCGTTCTTTTTTTTCTTTTTTTTTCAATTTTTGTTTCATTTTGACCGGATCAAACGTTCTCGGACGGGCAATGTTTTCGTAAACAACAAAATGACTTCTAAACAGCAGTCTTCCCTTCTTAACTTGCTTTTTGTCAATCGTATGCGAGACAATTTCCGACTCGCCGGGAAGCCCGCTGAGCAGTTTTTTAACGGATGCCTTTTTGCCCTCCGCTAATGCTTCTCCGACTGTCAGCCTGCGGGCCGACAGTGTTTTTTTTTCCCGATAAACAATCGTTTTGTAGGCAACAGGCAAATCCCAGAAAAGAAAATGAATCGGTTTCACGATCGTTTCTGTGTCGTATGCCCTGTACGGCTTTTTCTGCAGTCCCCAAACAGGAAGAGAAAGCTGAAAAACACGCAGCTGACGTTTCACATAGGTCTTTCCCGTAAAGGTTGCATAACGGCTTTCTAAAGGCACGCTCGTTGTGGACTGATACCATGTTTCCCCAATCACTTTTCCTTTTGCCGATACAAATTTCGGATCTTCTTCTTTGCCAATCATTCCGGAGACCAGCATTTGTCCAGGTTTGACATACTGATCACTTTCAACAACCGGCTGGCCTCTTTCAACAAACAGACGATGGATAATCGCTTTTTTTGCAGCGACAAGATTTCTCGGCCCCGTTTTTTTGGCCTTTTTCGGCAGCTCTTTTTGCACGACATCAACGCGATAAGTTGTCCCGTCTCTGGACACGTTGATCCATGTTGCTTTTGTCACTTTTCCTGATAGCATCGATTCAAGCTCATCTAACGGAGGGATAAAAAATTCAAAAGACCCCACATACAAATGATCTTTTTTTAATAGATTGCGAATTTCTTCTTCAAGTTTCGGATCAGCGCCTTTCACGTCAATTCGCCAAACCATATTTGACAATGCACCTATTATCAGCAAAGAAAGAAAAATGCCAATGATCATTCCCTTCCGCTGCATCAATTTCATGAGAAAAAAACGGCCAGCCATCGCGTTCCAGGAAACGGATGCGGCAATCCGTTTTTTTCAGAATCTTTTTTAACTTCTTAACGTCCCTTAAATAGACGAAGCAAGTGATGGTGGTTGTCTGACTTTTGCGCTGAATATCCCAAATCATAATGCCTTCATTTACGCAAGCGTTGATAAACAACAACTCGGTCAGCCTTCCTGTAACAGCCACTTTCACATGGCCGTAGATGGCGTGATTCCAATCTTTTTTCATCCTTTTCCATCCTTCCGTGAGTCTAAAAAATGAACGGCTTTGACGACTCCTTCCAGCAAAATTTCTTCCGGAAGAATTGTTTTTAAAACAAAATGATTCCCTTTTATTTGAAGCTGACCTTCTTTCATTGCAAGGCGCAATTCTTCTTTGGAAAATGATAAAACCCCTTTATGGTTTTCAATATAAACATGCAGTTGGCCAATCATTGTAATTCTTGGCAAGTCCATGACCACATCTGTGGGCATATCGGAATAGTTGACAAACCATTTTCTTAAATTGTTTTGCCATTTTCTCATGATCACTCCCCCACCTCTTTACATCTTTATGAAAAAATTTCTCCTTCTAGCACTTTTTAAACATTAAGAAAAAATGGCGACCTGAGGGCGCACCATTCTTGTAGTCCGGACGTCCCATTAGATGCGGATGAAGTCCATTCGGATCAACAACCCGCTCCAATTTGCCTCGAGGTTGCCCTATTTCAGGCTCAAAATCGACCCATTCGGCAGAGGGCGCTCGTTTTTGCGGGGGCCTCCATTTCGCAGGCGCTCCGTTCCCATTCGAACTCGCCCCATTTAGGTCCGGGCTCCATAGGATGTAGTGAAAATCTAGCAACAGTAAAGCCTTCACTTTGCCCTTAAAACACAAAAAAGGCCCTTGATCACACGAATGCCCGTGATCAAGAACCTTTCAATGCGAACGGTATTTTTTTATCCCGCATTAACGGGCAGTAAGACTCCCACCTAATGACTTCAATGAATCCGAAGAAGCTTAGGTGGGAGATAACTGCCCGTAAAAGCCCGACCTTAGGAACACAGACTAAAGGCGCCACATCCTGTGGCAACGTCTGTGTGACCCACATCCTGTGGGCCGCAACTAACAATCAGTGGGGATCGAAGAAACCCCCCCACTGATTGAAGTTTCACTTTAT
Organism: Terrilactibacillus sp. S3-3; assembly: GCA_030437565.1. Classification (GTDB taxonomy): domain Bacteria; phylum Bacillota; class Bacilli; order Bacillales; family Sporolactobacillaceae; genus S3-3. The sequence continues at coordinate 1,383,307 of CP129291.1, read as the reverse complement.
CGATGGATGAGGGCGCTTCGCCTCGGCTCAGCGATGCACTCTGAAAAAAGAAAAGCCTCTCGAAGCTGGCCGCGATTTTTGACTAGCGCTTGACCGGCTGATTGCTTGACAAAAGGCCGGATCGCCTTCGTGCTGACAGCTTGTTCCCCGGGCGAAGCAGCTTCCTGATTCAGCCGCTTCTGCAGTGTCCGGTAACGTGATGCCAGATCATTCCCGTTTCCTGTGCCGCCTTTTCGAGTCATCTCCTGTGCGCCGGGCCCCCTGTTCATCTGTCTGCCTGTTTTGTCACTGCGGGATCGCTCCGCTGCCCTTGGCGCCTCATTTTGCAAAGGCTTCTTTTTCTCTTTCGGTCTCGCCTGCCGATCCGGCGGCCGCTGTTTTATGGCTGGTCCGGGACGACGCATGGCCCGCCGCCTGTTTTCCTGTTCGTTTTGTTTTTCTACTGATCGCGCCACGTAAAAAATAAGGACAACGATGGCGACAATAATGGATAGAATGGCGCTCATAAAGCCCATCTCCCTTCATTTCGAACATCTCTCACAGCGGGAAACGATTCGATGACCCGTTCAGGCTCATTTGTATTCATCGTCGGAAGTGTCATCCGTGTTTTGGCCGAAAGAATGGCGCATTTCAGTATCCGCTTTAATATTATTGTAATTCATGTAATCCATCACGCCCATTTTCCCGTTTTTTAAAGCACTGGCCATCGCCAGAGGCACTTCCGCTTCCGCTTCAACGACTTTGGCGCGCATTTCTTCTACACGGGCGCGCATTTCCTGTTCTTTGGCAACCGCCATGGCCCGCCTTTCCTCCGCTTTGGCCTGGGCGATATTTTTATCCGCTTCCGCTTGTTCCGTTTGCAAATGCGCACCGATATTCTTGCCGACATCCACATCAGCGATATCAATCGATAAAATTTCAAAAGCCGTACCGGCATCAAGACCTTTTTTCAAAACCGTCTGCGAAATCGTATCCGGGTTCTCCAAGACATCTTTGTGGCTCGAAGAAGCACCGATTGTACACTGACGACCCCTTCGCCGACCCTGGCGACAACCGTTTCTTCACCCGCCCCGCCGACAAGACGATCGATATTGGCCCGAACGGTAATTCTCGCTTTAACCTTGACTTCAATTCCGTTGATCGCCACACCGGCAATATACGGCGTTTCAATCACTTTTGGATTAACGCTCATTTGAACGGCTTCCAGTACGTTTCGGCCGGCTAGATCAATCGCTGCCGCCCTCTCAAAACTCAATTCGATATTAGCCCTGTGCGCAGCGATTAAGGCGTTGACAACACGGTCGACATTACCGCCGGCAAGATAGTGGCTTTCCAGTTGATTGGTATTGAGATTCAGCCCCGCCTTTATCGCTTTGATAAGCGGATCGATCACTCGCCTTGGCACGACACGCCTGAGCCGCATCCCGATCAGTGTAAAAATACCGATACGGACGCCTGAAGACAGTGCGGAGATCCAAAGCATGACCGGAACAAAGGTAAAGAGTACTACAATTGCAATGATGATGATTAGTAGAGCGACAACTAAAATGCCAATTGTCGAATAATCCATTGTCTTTCAACCCCTTTGTTAAACAAGTTATTATTGCTGTAAATTTTTGTTTTTGCTCTATCTAACGACTTTACGTCTCAGCTGCTCGTTAAGTTTCAGCAAGGTGAACAATAATCATCATATTCGAACCAAGCTCAGGTCACCACAATCATCCCTGGCAAGCCGGACATGCATAAATGTATATAGAAAATTAGACCCTGTTTATAAGAATAAACAAGGTCTAACATCATTTTAATTAATTTAATTGGCTTTGAACAAGATGACTGATTTGACTGCCATCGGCACGGCCCTTCACCTTCGGCATGATGGCCTTCATGACTTTGCCCATATCAGCCTTCGTCTTTGCACCGACTTCAGAAATTGTTTCATCTATAAGTGTCTGGAGTTCATCAGCAGATAGCTGCTCAGGCATATATGAATTAACGATAGCAATTTCCTCTTGGACACTATCGATGATGACTTGGCGTCCTGCACGCTCAAACTCTTGGAGGGAGTCTTTCCTCTGTTTGAGTTCTCGGGTCAAAACAGTTAACGCTTCGTCTTCCGATAGTTCTTTACCGTGCTTGATCGACTCATTTTGAAGCGATGTCTTAATCATGCGAATGACGGAAAGTCTGACTTTATCTTTCGCTTTCATCGCTTGCTTCATGTCTTGATTCAGGCGATCAACAAGGCTCATCAGAACACCCCTTCTTAGTATCTGCGTTTTTTGCGCGCAGCCTCAGATTTCTTTTTGCGGCGAACACTAGGTTTTTCGTAATGTTTCCGTTTCTTCACTTCAGCTAAAGTACCGGACTTCGAGACTGACCGTTTGAAACGTCTTAGAGCATCTTCGATAGATTCATTTTTGCGTACTTTTGTTTCGACCATCTGTGTTTCCCTCCCTCCAAAGCGCAACAACTTTAAAAAGACATACGACTATGTCTTTTGACATTATATACGATTAACAATAAATGGTAATAAGACAGCGGTTTGCAGGTCGGCCGGGCTTCCGAAAAAACAGCAGCAGCTCGGCACCAATGTAACCGCTTTAAATTTATACTATTAAAAATTTTTTCTTCTTTATATGCGATAAGCTTATCCCTTAATAGTTTCGGAATCGCGCTGCTTGCCGATCGATTCATATCGAACATGACGACCGTTGCCCTTCCTCTGGCAATAAGTGAACCGCTTGCTTCATCATAAATACAATGGGACAAGACAGCGCTCGATTTCCCCACTTTGTCGACTATCGTCTCTACTCGCAATTCTTGATCAAAAAAAGCCTGATTCACGAAATCACAGGTTATTGAAGCGAGAACGAATGTCAGCCCCTGCTCCTGAAAGCGCATGCCCAGCCCTTTCAAAAAATCGATCCGCGCCTGCTCAAGATAAATAAAATAACTAACGTTGTTGACGTGCCCATTGGCATCCGTCTCGCCAAATCGAACAGTCAGATGTGTTTGAAAAGCCAAATTTCTCCACTTCCTTTTGATAAATTATTTTTTTTTTTTATCTTATTTTTTTCATTTTATGGCCTCTTGTCCAATAAAATAACACGAGGTGGTCATCATGGAACGCTCTTTTTTGGCTTTTGCCCTCTATATTGTGATTTTTTTGCTCGGTATGCTGATCATGAAAACCGGCCTTCAATGGCTGGCCGCAGATAACATACGGCGCGTTTTGGAAAAGGCGGCCGACCGTCCCATAAAAGGATTCTTTACCGGCACGTTTGCATCCGCACTTATGCAAAGCAGCTCCGCGGTCACGATTATGACGGTCGGCCTGACTTCGATCGGTGCACTGCGTTTTTCACAAACCATCGGCATCATTCTAGGGGCAAATATCGGGACAACCGCGACAAGTGAAATCGCCACCTTGCATATCGGCTCCTTCAACATTGTGCTGCTTGTTATCGGCCTAATCTGCCTGATTATCCCCGTTAAAAAGCTTTCTGCTATAGGAGCCGTTCTTTTCGACTTGGATGTCTGTTCTCGGCAATGAACGGATTCAGCCGTTTGTCCGTACCGCTCGAACGGTCTGCGTTCATTCAGCACATTCTGAATACGGCGAACGATCACTTCCTGTATGCGGTGATCTTCGGTACCTTATTCACAATGATCATTCAATCGAGTTCAGCCACCACACTGATTGCTATGGGATTTCTTGATTACGGAACACTGACACTTCCGTCGGCTGTCGCCATCATGCTTGGCTCCAATATCGGCACTTGTTCCGCCACTTATCTAGCCGCCATCGGTTCGAGCTGGCCGTCCAAATGGACCGCCTACACCCATATTTTATTTAATATTTTAGGTGTCGTCCTTTTTATTCCGTTTATCGATCTTCTCGTCGAATTGGCGCGGCTTCTTACTAGCTCTAGCCGGCTTCAACTCGCTCATTCATCCGTGATCTTCAATCTGTCAACCGCACTCCTCGCCCTGCCCTTCGCCGGCCGATTCGGCATTTGGGTGGGTGGAAAACCGGCACCGCTTCTCTAAATAAGCCTAAAAAAAAAAAATGAGCTGGAAGCAGCTGCATCGTTTCTTTATTTCTCTTCTTGGACAATCTTCACACCGCTGCTGGCACCGATCCGCGTCGCTCCGGCTTCCAGCATCGAGAGCGCGGTCTTCCGATCGCGAATGCCGCCGCTTGCTTTCACACCGATATCCGGCCCAACCGTCTCCCGCATTAGCCGAACCGCATGGATGCTTGCTCCCCCCCCCTGAAGAAAAACCGGTTGAAGTCTTGACAAAATCTGCACCGGCGTGGGCGGCAAGCAGGCTGGCGCGCTTGATTTCATCATCGCTTAGCAAACAGGTTTCCAAAATCACTTTGACGAGCGCCCGGCCTTTGGCCGCCAGGACCACCGCTTCGATATCTTCTTTTACTCGCTCATCCTGGTTTCCTTTCAGAGCACCGATATTGATCACCATATCGACTTCGTGAGCCCCGTTCTCAATCGCCCGGCTTGTCTCAAACGCCTTGACTTCCGGAAGTGTCGCTCCAAGGGGAAATCCGATGACTGTACAGACTTTCACATCGCTGCCCTTGAGCGCTTGACTGGCTAAGCTTACCCAGCAAGGATTGATACAGACCGAGGCGAAGTGGTACGTTTTGGCTTCCTCGCATAACGCCAACATGCTCTTTTCCGATGCATCAGGCTTTAAGAGTGTGTGATCGATTCGCTTTGCGATATTCTCCATCATCCTCATCCCCTTTGCCGATCATCTCAAAATGTGGAGGCCGGCTTTTCATCTTGATCAAGTATCCGAACGAACTGCCCCTCATTGTATGGATATCCTGCTTCCGTTATTTTGACTTTGACCAGCTTGCCGACGATGTCACGTGACGGATATTTGAATTTCACCTTTAAATAGTTGTCTGTGAAACCGACGTAGTAACCGTCCGGTTCATTATGGTTGAACGGTTCTTCAGGGATCACTTCAAGCACTTCATCTTGGTATCTTTCAGCATATTCCTTTGACAGGCGGTCGGATAATGCGATTAATCTCGATACTCGATCATGCTTGACCTCTTCAGGTATTTGATCCGGCATTTTCGCTGCCGGAGTCCCCGTCCTCTGCGAATAAGGAAAAACATGCAGTTCAGAAAAACGCAGACCGCGAATAAAATCATAGGTTTCTTGAAATTCTTCTTCGGTTTCACCAGGGAAGCCGACAATAACATCCGACGTCAGGGCAAAATCAGGCAGCGCCCCCCGTAGTTTAGCAATTTTTTCAGCAAAAAAAGCCGTCGTATATTTGCGCCGCATCCGCTTCAAAATACTGTCCGAACCCGATTGGAGCGGGATGTGCAAGTGCCTGGCAATCACGTGCGACTTGTCGATCACATCGACCACTTCATCGGTAATCTGGCTGGCTTCGATCGAGGAAATTCTCAGCCTTTTCAGCCCTTTTACATTTGGTTCAAGATCACGCAATAATTGAGCGAAATTGTAATCCTTCATATCTTCCCCGTATCCGGCTGTATGAATGCCTGTCAGCACAATTTCTTTATAGCCGGCATCGACCAATTGCTGCGCCTGTTTCATCACCGCTTCGGGTTTGCGCGATCTCAGCAGGCCGCGGGACCACGGAATGATGCAGAACGTACAGAAATTATTGCAGCCCTCCTGAATTTTCAGCGACGCGCGTGTTCTGTCGGTAAATGACGGCACATCCAGTTCTTCAAAAACACGGGCTTTCATGATGTTGCTGACACCGTTAATCGGTTCGCGTTCTTTCTGAAACTCTTCAACATAACCGATCATTTTCGCCCGATCCTGCGTGCCGACGACAATATCAACGCCCGGTATCGCCATGACTTCCGCCGGGGAAGTCTGCGCATAGCAGCCTGTGACGCAGATGACCGCTTCGGGATTTTTACGGATTGCCCGCCTGATCACCTGCCTGCTTTTTTTATCGCCTGTATTGGTTACGGTGCACGTATTGATGATATAAACATCGGCCGTTTTTTCAAAATCTTTGCGCTCATAGCCCTGATTCTTGAACAGCTGCCAGATCGCTTCCGTCTCGTAATGATTGACTTTGCATCCTAATGTATGAAAAGCTACAGAAGGCATCTTATAAACCCACCTCATTGTTTAATAGTTCAAAATGATATGACGCGCTCGCCAAAAGGTACAAGGCCGCCGTTTCCGTTCTCAAGATGCGGCGGCCGAGTCCGCAAAAACAAAAGCCCGCCTCGCCAAAACATTCTGCTTCGGCAGGCGAGAGCCCCCCCTCAGGACCAATCACTACAAGCAGGCTTTCACCTGGCGACATTCTGTTAAAAATGGCCGGCAATCCGGATTGATTGCCGGCTTTAGCTGTTTCCTCGTAGGCTACGGCCTTGAAGTTGAACGGTTCACTGTAACGAATCAACTCATCGAGCGCCATCGGCTGCTCAATTGTTGGAACATACGCACGATGGGACTGCTCGGAGGCTTCTTTTGCGATCTTACCCAAACGCGCAGCCGTTTTTTCTCCCTTTTACTATCGTGCCATTTGGCAACAGAGCGCTCTGCTTCAAAGGGGATAAAACTTCTCGCACCGCATTCCGTTCCTTTCTGAACAATCATATCAAACTTATCGCCTTTTGGTATGCCCTGAGCAATGGTCACGTGGACTGGAAGCTCCTGCAAGCCGTCAAAAACAGAGAGGATGCCGGCGCGAACATGAGGGCCGTCGAACTGTTTGATTTCACAAAGAAAAGCACCGCCTTTGTTATCCGCACAAATCAGCGTATCTTTGACAGCCATGCGCATCACTCGCTGAATATGCCTGGCATCTTCACCTGTTATTAACACTTCTGAACCATTAAATTGTTCAATCGGAACAAAATACTGCTGCATGAACCTTCTCCTTTTTGGCAATCAAAGCTACCCAGTCTTCCCGTGCCGCTTCGTGAATCACTGTCAGGCCGCTGCCTTCCAGCACGTGTTTGACCTCGTCTTTTTTATTATTAATAATGCCTGAAGCGATTAAAATACCGTCCGGCAAGAGCACTTTTGCAGCACCCTCCGCCATTCTAATGACGATTTCGGCAAGTAGATTGGCGACAACCACGTCGTATCCCGCGCCGACGTTATCGGCCAGGTTGTTTTGTTTGACGCTGACAATGTCCTGAACTTTATTCAGCTTCACATTGATCTTCGCCGATTGGACGGCAACGTGATCCAAATCAACCGCAAGCACTTCCCGCGCACCTAACTTCGCGGCACTGATGGCCAGAACACCCGTCCCGGTGCCAACATCGAGAACTTTCGCATTCGCCGGCATATAGCGCTCAAGCGCTTCAATACACAGGACTGTTGTCGGGTGTGTCCCGGTGCCAAAGGCCATTCCCGGGTCAAGTTCGATCACCTGCTCCCCTCTGTCAGCCGGATGATAGTCCTCCCAAGTAGGCGTGATCGAGAGACTTTTGGTGACTTTAACAGGTTTATAGTATTTTTTTTCCAGGCAGTCGCCCACTCTTCTTCATTTATTTCACTGATCGTAATTTGATTCCGGCCCAGATCAATATCATAAAGAAGCAGGTTATTAATAGATTGCTTAATTTCGTCAACCGTTTCTCCCAAAAAACTGTTCACCGGCAAATAAGCTTTCACGTTTACCCCTTCATCAGGATAGTCATTGGGATTAAGATCATACACTTCACCAAACGCCTTTGATCGAATTTTTCGCAAGTCATTGGAATCCTCGATCACGACGCCGCCTGCCCCTGCTTCGTATAAAATATTGGTAATCGGTTCGACCGCTTCCTGGGCTGTATGAATGCAAATTTCCGACCACTTCATCCTAATCCAGCTCCGTTTCTCATTTTAATCCGCTTTAAATGCTCTTTTTACTTTTGAAAAAAAATTGTCGTTCTCATCATGGAGAGGTGAGCCCCCAAGAGCGGATAATTTCTTAAACAGATTTTTTTCCTCTTCCGAAAGACGTTTCGGGGTTACGACTCTGACTGTGTGCTGATCGCCCTGCCCATAGCCTCGCACATTTTTAATGCCTTTTCCTTTAAGGCGAAAATTCGTGCCGGTTTGCGTGCCGGCAGGAATTTTCAGCTTTATTTTCCCATAAAGCGTCGGCACTTCGATTTCATCACCTAAAGCAACTTGAGCAAAACTTAAAGGCAGTTCACAATAGACATCATCGCCTTCGCGCTCGAAAAACTTATGCGGCTTAACGTGGAACAACACATAGAGATCGCCTGCCGGGCCGCCGTTTGTTCCGGATTCTCCTTTGCCGGCAATGCGGATTTGCTGTCCTTCGTCAATGCCGGCCGGAATTTTGACATGAATTTTCTTATTTTTCCTAACCTTGCCCGTTCCTCCGCATGTCGAACATTTTTCTTTGATAAGTTTGCCTGTTCCGTGGCAATGATGGCAGACACGGCGGTTAACGACTCGGCCGAACGGCGTATTTTGTTCCGTATTCAACTGGCCGCTGCCGTGGCAATGCGGGCTGTTTCGTTTCGGGCTTCGTTCCCGGTTTTGCTCCGCTCCCGTGGCACGTTGAACAGGCTTCTTCCGTCGGAATGCTAATGTCTGCTTCTTTACCGAATGCTGCCTCTTCGAAAGTAAGCGACATCGTATAATGGAGATCATCATCGCCCTGACGCGGAGCATTCGGATCGCGCCTTCTTGAACCGCCGCCGAAAAACATATCAAAAATATCGCCGAATCCGCCAAAATCGGCGCCGTCGAATCCCTGACCGCCGCCGAAGCCTTGATTCGGATCAACATGGCCATACTGATCATATTGCGCTTTTTTTTGCGGATTGCTTAGCACTTCGTATGCTTCCTGAGCTTCTTTGAATTTTTCCGGCGCATCGGGGCTTTTATTGACATCGGGGTGGTATTTTCTCGCTAACTTCCGAAACGCTTTTTTTATTTCATCCTTTGAGGCATCCTTGCCGACGCCAAGGACTTCATAGTAGTCCCTTTTACTCATCCAATCACTCCCGAAATGACTTCACATAAATTAAATCATACCATCTTTATATTCAAATAAGCAAGAAAAAGCCAAAGCCAAGACCCGCGTCTGACTTCGACTTTTTCACGCACTCATTTCAAAACTTCAGCCGATTATTTTTTTTCGCTGCCGTCGTCTTTGACTTCTTCATAATCGGCATCAACGACATTGTCATCTTTCTTTCCTTGTGCCCCTTGGGTCCCTTGCGCTTTTTGGGCATCTTGTTGGACTTGTTGATACAATTTCACAGAGAGTTGCTGTACAACTTCCTGCAATTCATCTTTAGCCGAACGGATGCTGCCCTCATCTTTGCCGTCAAGCGCTTTTTTTTCAACTTATCTTTGGCTTCGTTCGCCTTTGCTTTTTCCGATTCGTCCACCTTGTCGCCCAAATCTTTAAGTGTTTTTTCGGTTGAAAAGATCAGCTGATCAGATTCATTGCGCAGGTCGACTTCTTCGCGGCGTTTTTTTTCTGCCTCAGCATTTTCTTAGCAGCATCTTTGACCATTTTATCAATTTCTTCGTCGCTGAGACCTGAAGAAGATTTAATGGTGATCGATTGTTCTTTGTTCGTCCCTTTGTCCTTGGCTTTGACATTTACAATGCCGTTGGCGTCAATTTCAAACGTGACTTCAATTTGCGGAATGCCGCGCGGAGCAGGCGGAATATCGGTCAATTGGAACCGGCCGAGCGTCTTGTTATCGGCCGCCATTTGCCGTTCGCCTTGCAATACATGGATATCAACTGCCGTTTGATTATCCGCCGCAGTAGAGAACACTTGAGACTTGCTCGTCGGAATCGTTGTATTCCGGTCGATCAGTTTCGTAAACACACCGCCCATTGTTTCAATTCCGAGGGACAGCGGCGTCACATCAAGGAGAACGACATCTTTAACATCTCCGGCCAGCACACCGCCTTGAATCGCAGCGCCCACTGCAACGACTTCATCAGGATTGACACCTTTGCTCGGTTCTTTTTGCCCGTTAACTTTTGATGGCTTCTTGCACTGCAGGAATACGCGTTGAACCGCCAACGAGAATGATTTTGTCAATGTCGCTGATCGTCATATCGGCATCGGACAGGGCCCGGCGCACTGGATCCATTGTTTTTTTTTTCACGAGATCCGCCGTCAGTTCATCAAATTTGGCGCGAGTCAGCGTCAGTTCCAAGTGTTTCGGACCGGTTGCATCGGCCGTGATAAATGGCAGCGAAATTTGTGCTTGCGAAACCCCGGACAATTCTTTCTTCGCTTTTTCAGCGGCATCTTTCAAGCGTTGCAAGGCCATTTTGTCTTTAGAAAGATCAATGCCGTTATCCTTTTTGAATTGTTCAACCAAATAGTCGATCACTTTTTGGTCGAAATCATCACCGCCGAGCCGGTTGTTGCCGGCCGTTGCCTTGACTTCAAAAATGCCGTCGCCCAGTTCGAGGATCGACACGTCGAAGGTTCCGCCGCCAAGGTCAAAAACAAGGATCGTTTGATCTTCTTCACCTTTGTCGAGTCCGTAAGCTAAAGAGGCCGCCGTTGGTTCGTTGATGATCCGTAAAACATCCAGACCGGCGATTTTTCCTGCATCCTTGGTCGCTTGGCGTTGGGCATCGTTGAAGTAGGCAGGTACCGTAATGACCGCTTTATCCACGGATTCGCCTAAATAAGCTTCGGCATCAGATTTTAATTTTTGCAAAATGATCGCCGAGATTTCTTGAGGCGTATACTTCTTGCCTTCCACTTCTACTTTGTAATCTGTACCCATATGGCGTTTGATCGAAAGAATGGTATTGGGATTGGTCACAGCCTGGCGTTTGGCCACTTCACCGACTTGACGTTCACCGTTTTTAAAAGCGACAGCAGAAGGCGTTGTCCGTCCGCCTTCAGGATTAGGAATAACGTTTGCTTCGCCGCCTTCCATTACAGCAACGCAAGAGTTTGTCGTTCCTAAGTCAATACCTATAATTTTACTCATTCAAAATGCCTCCTATTGTACTTTAACTTTTTCTTTGCCAGTTTATCCATAAAATCATAGAAAATTAAGCGCTGACCTTCACCATTGCCGGACGGATCACCCGGCCGTTCAATGTATAACCGGCCTGAAAGACTTCAATAACGAATCCCTCATCATACTCTTCGCTTTCCGCCTGAACCACTGCCTGGTGCAGGTTCGGATCAAAAGGCTGTCCCAGTGCAGCAATTTCTTCAACGCCTTCTTTCTTAAGCGCATCTTCAAGCTTGTGAAGCACCATTTCCATCCCTTGCTGAAAGGCTCCGGCATCGCCGGATGCGCCGGATGGCGTATCAACAGAAAGCGCACGTTTGAAATTATCCAGAACATCAAGCAGATCGGTCACTAGACTTTGGGCGCGGAACTTTCTGCTATCCGCTTTTTCCTTGTTTGTCCGCCGTTTGAAATTCTCAAAATCGGCCTGTGCCCGAAGAAAACGATTGTTTAAAGCATCATGCGCTGTTTTCAGAGACTCGATTTCAGCCTCCTTTTCAGCAAGCTGGCGGGCGGGATCCGGACCTTCAGCGCCTTCAGCTGCCGGTTCCGAAATCGACGAGTCGATCGCGCCGTCCTTTTCACCTTCAGCCTTCACGCTTTCTTTCCGTTCCGGCTCCTTGCTGCCTGCCGTTTCCTGATTTTCATTTTTTTTTTTTTTGCTTCTTCAGTCGTTATGGATTCTTTTTCGTCTTTTGCTTCATCGTTTACATGATTTGCCATAGGTTCACCTCCTAAAAAAGTCAGGCCTTTTGGTCATTGTATATCGCTGAGACTGCGGCTTAAAATTTTGGATAAAAGATCAATCATTGTGACAACACGCGGGTAAGCCATTCGTTTCGGCCCGATGACCGCAACCGTTCCAACGTGTTCTCCGCCGATGGTATAAGTGGTCGTGATTAAGCTGCAGTCTTTAATCGCCAAAAGGTTATTTTCCCTGCCAATGCGGATATGGAGCCCTTCGGACGGCATCCGCAGCAGCTCATAAATAAATGATATTTTCCTTTCAAATATATTTAATAAAGGGAGAAGCTTATCAACATCGCGGAATTCAGGCTGCGCGAGCATTTTGTTTTTCCCGCTGTAAAATATTTTTTTTCGGGATCATGGATGCTGAGCGCCGTTGTTAAAAACGACATCATTTGCTGATAGTTTCGGACGTGTTTGCGAAGCACATCTTTAATTTCCTGCTGCACCTTATCTTTCAATTGGAACAAAGGAACCATGTTTAATTTCTCATTCAGTATATTGATGAGCGTTTCCATATCGCCGCCGTCCATCTCTTCCGGAAGGGTGACAAGACGATTTTCAACATGGCCGGTATCCGTCACGATGATCATCACTGCCCGGTGACCGCTCAATTGAATCATCTGAATGTGCTTCAGTTTCGTGTCGAGCAGTTCAGGTCCAAGCACAATCGCTGTATAATTCGTGAAATCGGAAAGCAATTTCGCCGTTGTCTGGATCAGTTTTTCGGTCTCAACGTACTTCTTCCGATATACTGACGAATATTTTTCATTTCTTCCTCGGACAGCATCACTGGAGACAATAAGTGATCCACATAAAAACGATAGCCTTTTTCCGACGGTACTCGTCCAGAGGACAGATGTGTCTTCTCAAGAAAACCCATCTCTTCCAAATCCGCAAGCTCATTTCGGATCGTCGCCGAGCTAAAGTGAACATCGTCCCGCTTAGCTATTGATCGAGAACCAACTGGTTCAGCAGAGAGAATATAGTCATCAACAAGAACCTGCAAAAAGAACAATTGACGTTCCGTTAACATCTCTACCACCCCTGTTAGCACTCAACCTTATCGAGTGCTAATTCTACTCTAAAATTTATCAATTTATCGGCAGTTTGTCAACGATTCAAGACAATAAAAACGCTTCAAACACATTATTTCCAAAGAATATCCCTTTTTTGGTCAAAGCGATGCGGTCATCTGCTTCAAAAATTAAGCCGTCCGCTTTCAATTGTTCAATTTGAGGGCCATAAATATTTTCATTCTTTGATGGAATTTGCAATAAAAGCGAGATTGACTGACTCCCGAAAGCTGGCGCAGCCCCAAAAACATTTCTTCTTCTATTCGTTCCTGGTCAGTCACATCATGGACATGCACTGCCCCGTATCCATGGTGCCGAACGGTTTCAATATATTTTTTGATCGGACCGCTGTTTACAATCCGTTTCCCGTCAATGTAACCATGCGCCCCGGCCCCGAAGCCGTAGTACTCTTCGTTTTTTTCCAATAAAGGCTGTTGTGCAGACTTTCATAGCCGGGTTTGGAAAAATTGCTGATCTCATACTGGCGAAATCCGTTTTTCTCCAAAGTCGACATGATCATTTCGTACATATCCGCTTCTATATCCTGCCCCGGAAGCGGCAAATTCCCCTTTTTCATTCGATTGAAAAAAATGGTTTTTGGCTCAATTTGCAGAGAATAAATAGAGATGTGGGACGTATCCAGTTCCATGGCCGCCTTTAATGACGCCTTCAAAAACTTCCGTCTGTTCCGGCAGCGCGAACATTAAATCAATTGAAATATTGTCAAAGCCAAACCTCTTCGCTTTACCCACTGCCTCTTGTGCTTGCTTAGAACCGTGCGCGCGTCCAATCTTCCGAAGCAACTCATCGTCAAAAGACTGGACACCGATGCTGAGACGCGTGACGCCATGTTTCTTCATCAGCTGCAGCTTCATCTCTGTCAAATTTTCCGGATTTGCCTCCACCGTGAACTCGCGGATATTTACGTGCATAAGTCGTGTGCTTACAATCGAAAGCAGCCGCTCGAATTGCTGATCACTTAATGCCGTCGGCGTGCCTCCGCCGATATAAATCGTCTCCACCCGGCCTGGAGAATAATAGGCGATCTCGCTGTCCAGTGTCTCCAGATACTCATCAACAGGCTGTTTTGCAATAAAAACTTTGTTAAAATCGCAATAGTAACAAATATGTTCACAAAACGGAATATGAATATAAGCGCCTTTAATCATTGTGATTCGCCCCTATATTCGTCCTCGTTCATCCGCAGCACCGCCATAAACGCTTCCTGCGGCACCTCAACCCTGCCGACCGTTTTCATTCTCTTTTTCCCTTCTTTTTGTTTTTCCAGTAATTTACGTTTTCGGGAAATATCACCGCCATAACATTTGGCCAGCACATTTTTTCTAAGCGCTTTGATCGTTGCCCGGGCAATAATCTTCTGACCGATAGCTGCCTGAATCGGTACTTCGAACTGCTGCCGTGGAATCAATTCTTTCAACTTTTCAACAATCGCTTTGCCTCGTTCATAGGCAAAATCCTGGTGAACAATAATTGACAGGGCGTCAACTTTTTCGCCGTTCAATAAAATGTCCATTTTTACTAAATGGGAAGACCTGTAGCCGGAAAAATCATAATCAAGCGAGGCATAGCCCTTTGTATTCGACTTCAGTTGGTCAAAAAAGTCATAGACAATTTCCGAAAGCGGCAGATAATAAATAATATTGACTCGGTTTTCACTCAAATAAACCATGTCGCTGAACTCGCCGCGCTTTTTCTGGCACAGTTCCATAACAGACCCCACATAGTCATTTGGTGTCATAATCGTCGCTTTAACAAACGGTTCCTCGACTTCGCCAATCAATTTTCTTTCAGGCATTTTAGAGGGGTTATCGACCCGCACTTCATGGCCATCCGTTGTTTTGATTTTGTAAATAACGCTTGGAGCCGTGGCAATTAAGTCAATGTTAAATTCCCGTTCGATCCGTTCCTGGATAATGTCCATATGTAAAAGCCCCAAAAAACCGCAGCGAAAGCCGAAACCGAGCGCTTCAGATGTTTCCGGTTCATATTGCAGCGCCGCATCATTCAACTCCAGACGTTCAAGCGCCTCTCGCAAGTCATTATAGCGGCTTGAATCGATCGGATATAACCCGCAATAAACCATCGGATTCATGTGACGATACCCTGGAAGCGGAGCATCCGCCGGATTTTCGGCATTTGTGATCGTGTCCCCAACACGCGTATCGCTGACTTTCTTAATCGCTGCCGTTAAAAAGCCGACATCTCCAACGGTGAGTTCCCTTCTGGTCTCAATTTTCGGAGTGGATACACCGAGCTCAACAACTTCGAACGTCTTACCATTTGCCATCATCTTGATCTTATCGCCGACTTTTACCGTCCCCTGGGCCACACGGATATAAGCCACAACGCCCCGGTAAGAATCATACATAGAGTCAAAAATCAGCGCTTTGAGCGGAGCAGAGGGATCACCGGACGGGGCCGGGATTTTTTTTTCAATGATTTGCTGGATGATCTCTTCCGTTCCAATCCCGGCCTTTGCCGACGCAAGGACGGCATCGGAAGCATCAAGGCCGATCACATCTTCAATTTCCTGTCTTACTCGCTCAGGATCAGCATTCGGCAAATCAATTTTATTTATTACAGGAATAATTTCCAAATCATTTTCCAAGGCAAGATAGACATTAGCGAGCGTCTGGGCCTCGATCCCCTGACCGCGTCAACAACAAGCAGAGCGCCTTCACAAGCGGCTAAACTCCGTGAAACTTCATAAGCGAAGTCGACGTGTCCGGGGGTATCAATTAAATGAAAAACATACTCCTGTCCATCCTTTGCTTTATATTTTAACTCGACGGCATTCAGCTTAATCGTAATGCCGCGTTCGCGCTCTAAATCCATGGCATCCAGCGTCTGTTCCTTCATTTCTCTCTTGGTCAGCGCACTCGTTGCCTCCAGAATCCGATCCGCAAGCGTCGACTTTCCATGATCGATATGTGCGATGATGGAAAAATTACGAATTCTTGATTGCCGGCTGCTTTGATTTTCTGACATGCTCTTTCCTCCCACTAATAAAAAAAAAACTTCCCGTCAGCAAACTCTGTCCATCATTCACTGACGGTTCGTATCCGCTGTTTATCTGATACACCTTTGCCGTCACATCAGGATAACAGCCCCTATATTAACTTTGATTATAACAATCGATGTCACGGGTTTATCTGAAGAACAAGGGACTGACCGCTTTAAAAGCCTGAAATTTACGAGTACCGGCTTGCAACGGAACACGCCAGCGCAGCTTCCAAAATGCCGTTGTTTACAGCTAAAAAAACAAAGTTTTTTAGCCGCAAAGAAATCTTGCCGCCAGCGGTCCAAAACACAGTGCTGAATTTTAAAGCACAAAAAAAGAGCCTGGACAAGGCTCATTAATCTATAGGAAAAAATTGACAAGACGATCCACGACCGCCGCGGTCGCCGTCATGCCTGTCTCAAAAAGATCTGACAGACGATCGGTCAGTGTTTGCCCGGCATGATGGAACAAGTCGGAATTTGCGGCCGCTGCACTGGAATCGTGCGCCTGTTCATGATTCACTTGCGCAGATTCTGCTTGCGGCTCTGCCGCAGTTTTTAGATGCACCGGCAGTTCAAGATTGGGCTGTATCCCTTGGTTCGGATCGGGGGGAACATTGATATTAATGCCGGATGAACCATTATTAGCAGCCGTTACCGTACCATATAGAACGGATAGCAAAAGAACGGCTATTAAAATGCCTGATTTTATAATTAAACGTTTCATTCGCACCATTCCCTGCCGGGCAAATAGCCTGTCCGTCAAATTTTTTACTCACTTTCATTTTATGCACGGAATTCTCCGTTTAGACATTTAATGCGTAAAGTGTCCCAAATTTTCCTGGTTGACTTGACCATGAAGGGCTGTATTCAATCCGCCGGCGATGACATTGGCAATGTCTTCAATAAAAACGTCTACTTCCTTTGGTGTTACCATTAGGTTGTGGCCGGTTGATCCAAGCGTTTCGCGAATCAGCTGCACCTTTTCTTCCTCCGAAAGCGTCCCTACCATACCGAGAAAAGAGGCACGGTTCTCTTTACTAGGCAAATCTTCATTCGTATACGTTCTTTTTTCGCCAAATGGCATCCACGAGGGGACAATGGCCGATGACGGCCGCCGGGATTCCGTCATTTCGCGTCCGAGATGTTTCAGAAGCATATCCATAACATCGCTGGTGATCGTCACCGCATCCACCACAGTTGGAACGCCGATCGCAATCACCGGAATACCCAAAGTTTGAAAACTAATTTCTTTCCGGTTATTTCCAACTCCAGAACCTGGATGGATACCGCTGTCCGCTACCTGAATGGTTGTATTCACCCGCTCGATCGATCGAGAGGCCAGCGCATCGATGGCGATCACAAAATCCGGCTTTGTTTTTCCAATCACGCCGAGGATGATATCACTTGTTTCGATCCCCGTTAATCCCATCACACCTGGTGAAATGGCGCTGACAGGCCGGTATCCGTCCTGTACGTTTTGCGGCTGCAAATCGAACAAGTGCTTTGTGATCAGCAAGTTTTCCACCGCATTGGGGCCCAGGGCATCAGGAGTCACATTCCAGTTGCCTAATCCGACAACGAGACAGCTGGCGTCTTTCGAAATATTAAGTTCGGTTAAAAATCGGGCAAAATTTTTTCGCAAAGACTTGCTCTACCTCTTCCTGGGATTCGGTGTCTCCCGTCCGCAGGCTTTGTGCCTCAAATGTTAAATATTTTCCCGGCTTTTTTCCCAGACGCTTTGCCGCTTCCGGTTTAATCACCATTCGTGTCAATTTGACCCCTTTTATATTGGACGTTTCCAGATCAAGACCTTGCAGATGCCGGGATTGTGACTTATCGGCGGCATCCTTTGGCAAGCTTTCTTGAGCTTCGATCGCGAGGTCCGTACGAACCAGAAAAGATTTTATATCCAATTCATCAGTCAATGATATCAGCTCCCTTTCCGTGCGAATTTGTATGATTGTCGTTTCAGTTAGGGCCTGGCGCTTGACCCGGTTTCCGGCTTTCTTTCTGTAAAAAATGATTCTGATATCAGCTTGACCTGATTTAACTTTTTTCATTCATATTGCAAAAGCGGGGTGGCTTTGATACAATACAGGTTGTCATGAACGAGTCCCCGAGCGAATTATGGGACAGACAGCTTTGTTTTGCGGTCAAAACCGCCCAAAGCCCGTTTGCCCATTAAGTGACCGACTATCCTTTTTTATTAGGAGGTGAAAGTATGCCTAATATTAAATCTGCTATCAAACGCGTGAAAAAAAGTGATGCCAACCGTCAACATAACATCATGTTTAAATCCGCAATGCGCACGGCGATCAAAGCATTTAATACTAAATTTGCTGAAAAAGATCTCGACGGTGCGAAAGAAGCCTTTCTTGTCGCAACAAAGAAAATCGACAAAGCAGCCGGAAAAGGTTTGATTCATAAGAACAAAGCGGCACATGAAAAATCTCGTTTAGCAAAAAAATTGAACGAGTTAACGGCATAATGGCAAAATAAAAAAGAGGATCCGCAAATCAGCGGAATCCTCTTTTTTATTTATCTGCCGCCAATCTGATGGATCAGCAATTCGAGCGCCAGCGTTTTATCGATGGCACCGATCTTCATTTGGAAGTCCGTTTCCGCACACTTCGAAAGTGCCGCTTTCAGTACTTCTTGACTGTAAAATTTTGTCTGCTCCGCGGCCAACTTCACTGCGTAAGGATGAACCCCGATTTTTCCGGCAATATTTTGCTGGGTATAACCGGCTTTTCGATAATGGCCGACCTGATAAACAATCCGCAGCTGCCGGGCAATCAAGGCCAGCAGTTTGATCGGTTCCTCTTTCTGTTTGACCAGATCATGAAGTAATTTCAGCGCTTCGGCCGTTTGCCGCTTCATTATTTTGTCAACAAGCAAAAAAAAAAACATTGGACTCCAGTGAACGAGAACCGAGTTGAAGCACCACTTGCCGATCGATTTCCCGCTCCTCTCCGCAAAAGAGGGCACATTTTTTCACTTCATTAGCCAGCTGCATTAAATGCGGCCCCGTCAAAGCGATGAGCTGTTCATGGCCACTTCTTGTATAGACCGCACCATACTTGCCGGCAATGGTTTTAAGCAGCTGAAAAACTAGAGAATCCGACAGTCTTGACAGTTCATAAGTCTTTGCTGTTTTCTCCAATATCTTGACTAATTTTTTTTCCTTTTGTCAAGTTTTTCATATAAGGCATAAATGATCAGTACGGTATCTTGAGATGGATTCTCCAAATAATGAATGAAACGGGCCAAGTCGTGTTCAACTTTGGTTTTTGGCTTTTCATTTGTTAAAAAATAGGGATTCTCCAAAATAACGACCCTTTTTTCTCCCATAAATGGAAGTGTTTCGGCGTCTTCAAGTGCCGCTTCAACCGAAACTTCCAGCATATCGTAACGCGAAAGATTGAAATCGCGTTCATCTTTTGTCAAAGCTTCCGCAACGATATTTTTTTTCAACAATTGAATAAGATATGACTGTGTTCCATATAACAGGTAAACGGGGGCCAAGGGCTTTTGAATTGCCAAATCTTTTTGCGTGATTTGCATGCCATCTCCTCTTTCTACTCTTACTTTAGCGCGCGAGGACTATTGTGGCAAGTATAGAAAATTTCTACGAGGCCGTTTTTATTTTTATCCCGTATTAATGGGCAGTAAGACTCCTACCTCAAGGCTTCAATGAATTCGAAGAAGCATGGTGGGAGATAACTGCCTGTAAAAGCCCGATCTTGGGAACACAGACTAAAGGCGCCACATCCTGTGGCAACGTCTGTGTGACCTACGTCCTGTGGGCAAGAGCTAACAATCAGTGGGGAGGGAAGAAAACCCCCGCTGATTGAAGTTTCACTTTATGGCGAAAATTTACCCATATCTTTTATTTAGAAAAAGGGGATTAGCCGTTTTAGCTAATCCCCTTTGATTTATGTGAACGCCGCTCTCATATAGCCTAGGACAATACGTGAACGACGATGTTCTGTTTGTATCTTTATGGTATCCTATGCGCTTTAAAAGTATGGGTGACAACGATTGACAGGCATAGCAAAAATATTGGAAAGGCGCTATCGATCAATGCACAACCGTTTTGATCGCCACAATTCTTGATTTTATAAAAAAAAATTGAACGGCTCCTTGTTCATCGGTTCGGAAAATTCGGACATGACGGCTCTTCAATCGCTTAATGACTTCCGGGTTCGGATGGCCGTAATGGTTGAAACGCCCGACGGAAATGACGGCTAAAGCGGGCTTAAGCTGTTCCAGCCACTCTTTTGATGTTGAGGTTTTGCTGCCGTGATGGCCGACTTTCAATATATCGGTTGTCAGATCGGCGTCCCTTTCCAGCAGCATATCTTCTCCTTTTTTTCCCATATCGCCGGTAAACAGCCATTTTCGCCCGCCGATCACCGCCTGAAGGACGATGGAATTATCATTGGAATCGCTGCGCTCAGCCGGAGATAACACTTTAAACTGCTCTTCCTTAAAATCCAGGACGTCTCCCGCTCTAATCTGTTTGATTCTCGTCCCTTCTTCAATCGCCTTCTCGAACATCTGCAGGTCGGCATGGTTCGGATCAAAATAAGGGCTGATCACGATTCTTTTGATTGAGATCTGGCCGACAAGCCCCTGCAGCCTCCGATGTGGTCAAAATCGCGATGCGTCAGCACAACAGTATCGATAGAGCGGATCCCCAGCGCCCTTATCTCGTGAAGGACCACATCCCGGCCCACTTCAAACGGCTTTTTTCTTTTTTCCCAGTCATCTTGTTTATAAGGGATGGTGCCTCCCGTATCGATCAGCACCGTCCCTTCTTGATGCGGCAGCTTTATTAGAATGCTGTCACCTTGGCCGACATCTAGAAAAGTCACGCTGCCATAAGGATTGATGCTGTCGATAAAGCCAACAAACCCATAAATGATTAAAAAAGAACCGACTAATAATGCACTTGACCACCACCCTTTAAATTTTTCCCAAAAACATAAGACGGCGTAAATACAGACGAGTGCCAAAACCAGCATTAAAGGAGAAAGAGAGCCGTAATTAAGCAAAAATAAGGGGTGCTGATAAAAAAAGAGCAGCAGCCGATGCGGACCGTAAAGCAGAAGGTCTATGGCATCGGAAAAGAAAGGACGATTTCGGGGCAAATGATAGCGGCAAAAAAGCCAAGAAACACGGCCGGCATTATTACCATTGTAATAAATGGAATAAAGAGCAGATTGAGAAAAAAACTTAGAAGTGAAAACTGATAAAAATTTACAACGATAATGGGGAATGAAGCGAGCTGGCTGACGGCCGATAACAAAACAACTCTGGTTATCCTCGAAGCATACCGGCCCGTTATTATCGGTCCCGATACCAAAATGATGAAGGTCACGGCAAAAGAAAGCTGGAAACCAAGGTCGAACAGCACCTGAGGATCATATAAAATCATCACGCAGCACGCTAGGCCTAGAGCATCTGTAGAAGGCAGCCGCCTTTTTTTAAAGAGCGCTGCAAGCAAAACGAGTGAAGCGGTCAAACCTGCACGGACGATCGACGGGGCGGATCCGGATAAGACCACATATAAAGGCAGACAAAAAACAAGGGATAGAATCAGGTATTCCTTGACAATCCCGAGCCGCAGGCTGATATACAAGGTTCCAAAAATCAGCACGACATGCATCCCGGAGACAGCCAATAAATGAATGATGCCCAATGTCTGATAGCTGCTGATAAGATCCGGCGACAAGCCGCTTTCATCGCCAAAAATCAGTGCTGTTATCATCCCGCCGGCTGATTGTGAAAAAAGGCGATTGATTCGTTCCATTTGATCCGCCCTTATTCTTTTAAGACGGTTCATAAAAGAAAGATCGCCGTCTTGGCAATTGGGCGGGCTTTTTAACTGAAGGATCCAATGGATATGCCGGTGGAGCAAATAATCACGATTATCAAAGCCATGAAAATTAGTGACGCGATTGGGTAAGGACAACTGACCGGAAAGCCGGCAGGTCATGCCGACCTTTAAACCGGCTGCCATTCTCTGCTTCATCGACTTAGATGTCATTTGATCTTTGACCTGAATTTTTCTCCCTCATGAGTCAATAAAGTAAAGGTGAGATCTCGGCCATCAATCAGCGGGATACATCAATTCCCCCCCAAAAAGCTGACTCGCTTCCCGAGAAGCGGGTACGATTATTTTGGATATATTGACAATCCAGCCATATAAGTAAAAAGATGCAGCAAAGCGCTGCAGCCAGCCGATAAGAGGAACGGATAATAAAAAAAAAAATGAATGAGACCCGCAAAACCGAACACCAGCACCGCCTGATTCCCGCGAATCCCTGCCCATGCGGCAAAACAAGCAGTAGCTGCAAATAAATGCCATTTGCCAGCGAATGCCATTATTTGCCACGCACAAATAAAAACTTTGCGCCTTTTTCCTTAATTCAATGAGCTCTTCTCCATCAGTCCCGGATTCCTCAAGTTTTTTTAATACGGAAGCCATGAACATCATTTGCTCATTATCTTTTGCCGCCGACTGTTCAAAAAAATTATGAAAGGGGACTTTCTTAACATTTACTTGTGCTTTTTTAAATAAATCAACCGCATACGGATGATTTTTTTTAATCTGTTGCGTAATAGACGGATTTGATGCCGCATTGGATAATCGCTTTGCAGCATTGGACACATGGAAAATGGGTTACATAGATTTCAGCTCCGGCTGTTGGAGCGCCAAATTTCGCACACTGTAAAATGGCATTCATTTCGGCGTGAATCGTGCGGACGCAATGGCCGTCGATCAAGTAGCATCCTTCATCGGTGCAATGCACGCCTCCCGAAATCGACCCGTTATAGCCGCCGGCAATAATCCGTTTGTCGCGGACAATGGTTGCCCCGACCGCCAGTCGATTACACGTGCTCCTTGATGCCAATAAATGGCTTTGAGCCATAAAATATTGATCCCATGATAGTCTTTTCATTCCTGTTAACCTCTCTCTCATTCGCTAAACTAGCCTTTCTCTATTTTATCAGACCGGTCAAAAATGCTGTGCATCCTAAATTCAATTCTATGACTAATTGACTTTTGCCTGCGGCTTAATCCTTTCAAGCGATTTTTCGCCGATACCTGTTACATTGGATAGAGATCGTCCACCTTTTTAAACAAACCGTGCTGCTGGCGATAACTGATGATCGCCGCTGCTTTTGCCGGCCCGATTCCTGGAAGTTTCTGCAATTCTTCGGCATCCGCCGTATTCACGTTAACTTGACTTTCCGCGCCGCCGGCACCCTCCATCCCTTCCCCGGATACCTGCACTGACTCGTTTTCACCTGCCTGAGGCCCCTTGTCTCCTTGAGCGGGAACAGCTATCACCATTTCATCCGTCAATTTCTGTGCCAGATTGATTTGCTCTTCGTCCGCTTTGCTTGTAAAGCCGCCGGCGCGATGAATCGCATCGTTGACACGCAGCCCGGTTGTTAAAGTATAGACACCCGGATGCTTCACTTCTCCTTTAATATCTACAACAATATCGTTTTGCACAGACTGCGCCCCGTTCTGCCCGGAGGCTGCTTTCTTTTTCTCTTCTTTAGGTGCCGCTAGTAATTGAGCCTCTTTTTCCGCTTTCGCCTGCTTCATTGCCGATTCCTTCTTCTCATACTGCCAGAAAAAAAAGATCAGAGCCAATACCGCGATCATAATCAGCCATTTTTTTCGTTGATTCCAGATTTTCTTCATTTTTTTCACTCCTCTTTCTTGTTACTACAGAATGGCGTATAAAATAAATAAACATTTCATACAGTGTTATAAGGAGAAAAGACAGATTGAGGTGAACAGGATGAAGCTTGGCATTATCGGAACGGGGCAAATGGGCGCGCTGATAGCAGCCTCTTTCATTCGCAGCGGAGCACTCCCTCCTTCCCAGCTTATCGTAACCAACCGAACACCGGAGAAAGCCTATCGACTTAAAGAGCAGCACCCGGCTCTCCAAGTTTCAGAGTCCGCGCACGAAGTCGTCAAACAAGCCGATATTGTCTTTCTGTGCACCAGACCTTTGGACCTGTATCCTTTGCTGCAAACCGTCAGGAGAGACTGGAGGAAGAACCAGCTGGCCATCTCGATCACGAGTCCGATCACAGTACCGCACCGCAATTAAAAAAACGGTGCCCTGCGCCGCTGCCCGAGTTATTCCCAGCATTGTTAACCAATCGCTGTCAGGCTCGACACTGGTGACATTTGGTTCGAGAATGGATCAGCTGCAAAGAAAAAATCTGTTGCAACTGCTAAGGTCTATTTCAAAACCTATCGTGATCGATGAACCCGTCACACGCGTTGCCTCCGATATTTCCAGCTGCGGTCCGGCTTTTCTCTCTTTTTTATTCGAGAAAATGATCGATGCAGCTGTAAAAACAACGAAAATAACCAAACAACAGGCAACCGAATTAATCACGGAAATGGTGATTGGCATGGGGAACTTATTTGAAGAAAAAACATACACATTGACTTCTTTACGAGAAAAAGTAACGGTGAAAGGCGGGGTTACAGGGGTGGGGCTCAGCGTGTTAGAAAGTGAATGCGGAGCGATGTTTGAACATCTGTTTAATAAAACGCAGGAAAAATTTCTTGAAGATCACAGAAAAATTGATTGATCAGCAGTTCAAATAATGCTTGCAAAATAAATTTTTGCGGATTCCAGGTTTCGGGTACGGATAGCCTTCAGCGGGCAACATCTGCAATATATAGTTCGCCGAGAGACCTGTGCAATCCTTTTTTTTTTTCCAATTTTTATTAGAGAGTCTGCTGATCGCCGCGAACGGATGACATGCACCTGCGTGTCATCCGTTTTTTTCTCCATTCCAATAGGACGAGCCGCTTTCACCCGTCCTGTTAAAACAAGTCCGCCATTGGTTTTGGGATCAGACAATAGTAAAGGTCAGTCAATAACATTAAAGGAGCAGGCCGCCGTTTTGAAGCAACGATAAGACGTTAAAGCGGTCTTTTTTCAAGTGTATAGAGAGGGGCGTCACCCCATAATTTTTCCAATTGGTAATAATCTCTTTCATCTTTATGAAAGACGTGAGCGATTACATCGCCCAGATCAACAAGTACCCATCTTGCCTGGTCATAGCCTTCCATGCGCTTAATTTCCAGCTCTTTTTTCTCTGCTGCTTCCTTCAGCGCGTCGGCAATGGCCTGTACTTGTTTTTCCGAATTGCCATGACAAATGATAAAATAATCCGCAATGATCGAGATGCCTTTCATCTTTAGTATCACGATATCTTGAGCTTTTTTATCATCGGCAATTTCCGCAAAATATTTTACCAATTCTTCACTACTCATGAAGTCAACTCCTTACCTTTTTTATAAGATCATTATATGCATTTAACGTCAAAGGATAGACTTGCTGCCTTTTTTGCACCAAAAAAATGATCGTGTTCGCAAGCGATTTGATCACAGCTTCATCCAGGCTTTGTCCGGCAATCGCCCTGACCTCGTTCACTCCGGGAAAATCTCTGCCCGGTTCTATATAATCCGCCAAAAAAAAAAACAATTTTTTCAAGCTTTGTCATATCTTTTCTACCCGTCGTATGGTAGGTGATCGCGTCCAGAACCGCTTGATCATGAATATTATAATGTTCTTGAACGTACGCCGCGCCCACCGGAGCGTGCCATAGAGAGAGATGAAAATTTAGAAAATCGTCCGGAATATCCTTGCGCCGTTTGATTACCGCTTGCAGATCCTCTTTTGAAAAATATTTTGCAATATCATGCAGCATCGCGGCAAGCTTGGCTTTTTCAACATCGGCCCCGTACTGCACGGCTAATTTTTCAGCCGTCTCCACTACACCCAGAGTATGATTAAATCGCTTGGCAGGCAGGATCGCTTTAACGGCTTCTTTTGCTTCATCAATCTTCATATAACTTCTGCTCCTCTATATATTTTTTTTTTTCAGATTGGCACAAAAAATAACGGCACGATCGATTCGCTTTCAGTCTTTCCCGAATGAAGCTGGAAGAAATATCTACTTGCGGCATGTCGATCGCAATTATATCCGTATCAACGGGAGGAGACATCGTGTATCCGGGACGCTTAAAGCCAATAAATGATGTAAGCCTGCTCAATTCATCTATTTTGTGCCAATTCGGCAGATCACTGACCATATCGGCGCCAATAATAAAGAAAAACTGATCATCCGGATACTGTGTTTTTAATTCCTTTAGCGTGTCCACGGTGTAAGAGCGGCCTTTCCTCTCCACTTCAACAAATGACAGCTTAAAATGCTCATTGTCCGCAATCGCCCGCCTGACCATCTCCACGCGATGCCGGACACCGGTACTGGCGACTTTCCGATGTTTGTGAGGCGGAATATAGCTGGGTAAAAACCACACTTCATCCAAATGGCACGATTCAAGCGCCTCTTGTGCGATCATCAAATGACCGATATGAGGCGGATCAAAAGTACCTCCCAAAAGCCCAATTCTTTTCATAAAATCTTCCTTTTATCCGTTTGGTAATTCAATCCGTTTGTGTTCTTTTGACTGTTTATACAGGCTAAGCGTATGGCCGATAACCTGGACCAGTTCGGCATCGATGGCCTGTGCAAGGCGAACGCCGGCCTCTTCAGCCACTTCATCCGTATTTTGCAGAAGCCCGACTTTGATGAGTTCGCGCGCTTCAAGCACCGCGTTCAATTCCTTTATGATTGTATCATGCAATCCCGACTTTCCTACTTGAAAAATCGGTTTTAAATGATGCGCTTCTTTTTTCAAAAACTTTTTTTGCTTATTCGTGAGCATGCGGATCCTCCATCTTCTCTTTTAAAAACATTTCTGTTCCCTCTAAATCCGGAAAATATCCCAGCCATTTCTGATAAGCGAGCGCCCCTTGATAAATAAGCATCGGCAAGCCGCCCATCGTCGGATGGCCAAGCCTCTTTGCCTGGCTGAGAAAACGCGTCTGAAACGGCCGGTAAATCAAATCGGCAAAAACCGTGCCTAACTTGCCACCATGTATGGTCAGCGGCGATTCCTCAATATTTGGATAGAGGCCGATAGACGTAGCCTGTATGACGAGATCATAATCGGGCACAGCATTTTGTACCTTCGCAAAAGGAATGACTTTGGATGGGCAGTAACGGCTGCAGGCGGCGCTTAAGCGCAAAGCCTTTTCATCCGTTCTGTTCGCCACATCCAGCCCGCCTGCCAGATATTTGGCAACCGTTAGCGCAACCGCTTTCGCAGCCCCTCCCGCGCCGATCACTAAAACATACGGCTCGCCTTTTCGAAACTGAGAGAACCGAGTTTGCAGGCTTTTTAAAAAGCCGAGACCATCTGTATTATACCCGATGAATCGGCCGCCGTCATTGACGACCGTATTGACGGCGCCAAGCATCCGCGCCTCTTCGTCAATATCATCGAGCAGCGGTATGATCGCCATTTTATGTGGTATGGTTACATTAAAACCGCTGATCCCTAAAGCCTTCATACCACTGACCGCCTGAGGCAAAGTCTCCGGCAAGACATGAAAGGCTTGGTAGTGATGAGACAGCTTATCCTTCTTATACCAAAATTCATGTAAAGCAGGCGACAACGTATGACCGATGGGATCGCCGATGACCCCGAACAATTTCCCCATAATTTTACCCCTTTATGATTGATGAGCGGATCCGAACGCCAATGCCTTCCGGAGCATAAGCGGCTACTTTTGCTCCGGCCCCCTTGACGGTGATCCATCCGATTCCTGAAAATACAATATCCGTATCTTTCTCCTTAGTGTGAAAATCATGGCGTCTCATTTCCGGCAGTGCTTGACCAGGATCACTCGGGGGGGAAAGCAGCCGCCCATATTGATTTCTATAAAGCTCATCAGCATTTTCAAGCTTTGTCCTATGAATATAGAGATCATCTGCAGCATAGACAATAAGCGAGCGCCTGCCCGTCCCTAAATAGTCGATGCGTGCGAGCCCGCCTAAGAAAAGGGTCTGATTTTCATTCAACTGGAAAACCCTCGGCTTGATCTCTTTGTGCGGCATCACCTTTTTATAATCGCTTGGATCAATGAAATGAGCAGCCTGCTCCGGGTTGACCACTCCGGGTGTATCGTACAGCGTTCGTCCGTCTTCAAGGGGAATGCCGATAAAATCGAGCGTCGTTCCGGGATAGCGCGACGTCGTAATCACGTCATTCATTCTCTCCTGTTATGGAGCGGATCAAATGATTAATAAAAGTTGATTTGCCAACATTTGTACAACCGACTATGTAGACATCTTTTCCTCTGCGGTGGACATCGATCGCTTCAGCCACCTCATCAATCCCTTGATTTTTTTCAGCACTCATCAGCAGCACATCAACAGGTTTCAGCCCGAGCTGTTTGGCCGTGTGCCGCATCCAGTTCATCACTTTTTGCCGGTTTGTCGATTTTGGCAGAAGATCAGCCTTATTGCCGACCAATAGGACTTTATTTTTTCCGACCAGCCGCTGCAAACCGGGAACCCAGCTGCCATTAAAATCAAAAATATCAACGACTTTCACAACTAAGGCCTCTGTTTGACCAATTTGGGAAAGCAGGTGCAAGAAGTCGTCGTCCGTCATGGGAACATCTGCTATTTCATTATAATGTTTTAGCCGAAAACAGCGCTGGCAAATGATCAGGTCCCGTTTCAAGGCAGACGGCGGAGCATAACCCAGTCCGCCCTTATCATCGGTTTGAATTTTGACGCCGCATCCCGCGCAATAAATTGCCTCCATCCTTTAATCCTCCCAGTTTATCCATCCTCTTCGCCTCATGGCCGAAAAGAGGAAACGTTCCATTTTACGATTAAATTGCGTTGCCCAGCCGTCCGAGGAGGCGATCGGAACTACCAAAGCGGTGTGAGCGCCGACCCGGTTGCCTCCCCAAATATCTGTGATCAGCTGGTCGCCGATCACAACCACTTCATCTTTACTTAGCCCCATTTTTTTTATCGCCTGCTTAAAAGCACGGCGCAGCGGTTTCCTTGCCCTGAAAATATAAGGAAGTTCAACAAGATTCGAGAAAGCCCTGACTCGCGATAATTTATTGTTTGAAACGATCGTTATCTTAATTCCGGCGGCTTTCATTTGTTCAAACCAGTCTTTCAGTTCAGGGGTGACGTCTTCCTGATTCCAGGCCACTAACGTATTATCCAAGTCGGTGATCACGCCTTTGATGCCCTTCTCTTTCAGATGTTCAGGTTTAATATCCAAAACACTTTTAAAGTGTTCATTTGGCAAAAATTGTTTTTTAGCAATCACTAAGCACCTCATATTCTAACACTATTTTCCCACTTGTTGTTTGTTTTACCAAGCATCTCAAATTCTTTCGAGATGATTATTGAAAAAAAACTGCCTGTACAACTTTACGTATTCCATTGAAATTTTAAAAATCCAATATTTTATAAGACTGTTCTCGAGCAAGAACAAAAATTTCCATACCATTTATGTATTATGACGAAAAGAAAAGTCTTTTTCAATCACTTTTCACCATGCCGGTGGATTTTCAGGCGGAAAGCAGAAAGAACAGAAAACTATTTTTCGACAATTATCGCTCACTTGAAAATTGCCCGGTTGCGTTCGTCAAATATATCTCCGTAGTGAAAATAGGCCGATATATTCCCCAATCATTTTACTTTAAATGATCAATGTATGGAAACTCTTTAAATAACAGAACCTAAATTATTCGACAAAAATCGACAAGCCCCATCTTTGTGGATAACTTTGTACACATTTTCCACTCTATATTTATACCGCTTTTTCACGTTATAAACAAATTACCCACAAGATATCCACCAGTAACTGTGGATATCAGAACGGTTGTTCTCAGCCTGTATTCGTGTTAAAGTCTGAATAAGGATGACCGGCTAACAAATGTAACCGGCATTGTCCGTCTTCAGCGGCAAGCTCCGTTTGGTCTGGGTCATGTCGCGGCGCAGTATTTGTACTTCAGTCGTTTAAGGAGGTGTCAACCGGTAACGGTCGTTATAATGGAAAAACTCTCAGATGATCTCCTGATTGAATCTTACTTTAAAGCCATGGAATTGAAATTGAGCAAAGAATTTATCAAACTAATGGAACAAGAAATCAAGAGACGTTCTTTAGAAGTAAAAGTCCACAGCTGACTTTGTATTATTGAAATAAGATTAGATTTTTTTCGCTCCCCCTTCAGCATTAGAAAGCGAGATAATGATAAACCCTCTTTTTTTGGAAATCATATCTCATAAACCTTAACATGAAAAAAGTCGCATGTTCTTTGTTTCAGCTCTCGGTCCCCTGCCTTTTGCCAAACAAAATTCACGAGTATTAGGTAAGGAAGCCCATCGCTTTAGCGAGTGGGAGGAATTGCCGCGCTGGTTTGTCGCATAAAATCAAATCTGTCGGAATGACTGCACCGACATAAATATCGGAACGGTAAGCATACAAGGAGTCTTCGGGCTTGCTTGATGAAGTGCCTTGCCATACGCAATACGTCCGTGAAGTTCTAGGAAGGGTACACCAGTGCTTTGCGTGTAACCTCTTTCCTAAGGGAAAGATAAGATACCTAAGAGAAGTGTACCGGACTAGAGTTTTGCTCTATCCCTTAGAACCCCGTGACTTTAGTCATCGGGAGTGGTCAGACAGTCTTGCACGATTTCTTTATTTTGTATGATCTCCTTAAGACCTTGAAACCCTTCTTCTGAAAAACAGCCTGTCCGGGTTCACTCTCGTTGTTGGCTGCCGGTTGTCTGTTTTTTTTTTAGTTTTTATTAAAAAAAAAAAAAGGAAGCAGATGATTATTTAATCAACCTAAAGAAGATCATTGCTATGGGCTGCGCTCAAAACGCATTTCTTACGCGGTTTTAAGACTTTGGGTACGGCTTTGTAAGATTCCGACAATAAGTCAATGGCCTCAGGTCCGCCGTTTAAGCCTGCATTGGAAAAGGGCCACCCTTTTCGAAATGGCCCTTTTCTCAAACGTTTTATTCATTAATAGACGAAGGCTGCACCAACAATAATCAGAAGAATAAACAAGACGACGATCAATGCAAAGCTTGAACCGTAGCCAGCATAACCCATCACCTATCAGCTCCTTTATTTTAGATTCACTTTACTATATGTTGCAATCGTTCGCTTG
This sequence comes from Terrilactibacillus sp. S3-3, assembly GCA_030437565.1. Lineage (GTDB taxonomy): Bacteria > Bacillota > Bacilli > Bacillales > Sporolactobacillaceae > S3-3. Next base: position 1,352,330 of record CP129291.1, on the reverse strand, counting down.
ACCGGGCCAATGCGGAAAATTTGTGCTCATTTCACTAAGTTTGGGCGATTTTTCTATAAAGAAAAAGAAGGACCCTATAGAGCAGGATTCTTTATACCTGCTTATAGGGTAGTTTTAAGATGAGCGGGTTTTCTTTTGAAGAATAGAGGAGATTCTTACGGATGGACGTAACTAGTCTTCTGTCCGCTTCTTTGCCGGTTTTCTGCTCTATCAATGTTTGGCTGACGGCACAGCTTCATGATCCGTATAACGTTCGCCCTTTAGCTCGCTTAATAAATTGATGGCTGCCTTCGCTCCATCGCCGCTCGTCACGATTGTATGAACGCTTACTCCGGCTGCGACGCCTGCAGCCCAAATTCCTTCCACGCTCGTATGACCGGCGCTGTCCGTATCGATGATTGTTTTTACATAGCGCTCTTGACCGTCTTTCGTTTTTAAGCCGATCGTCTCAGCCAGTTTCGCGTTCGCACCGATCGCCAGAATCACTTGCTTCGCTTCAAAGGTTTGATTTTCTTCTGTTTCAATCGAGAATCCTTCAGCGCTTTTTTGCCAATATTGATGACTTGTGCTTTTTTGATTTCGGCTCCGGATTGTTCCACTTGTTTTCTTCCCGTTAATACGAGTTCTTCACCGGTAACATCGCCTGCTCCATAATGGTTTTTTTAACAGTGCCCGTTTTGTTAATCCCTTTTCATTATCCAGAAGCAATGTCTTGAGGCCGCCTCGGCCCGTAAAAATGGCGGCGCTTTGGCCTGCCGGCCCTCCGCCTATGATGACAACATCGTACATCGTGAATCAGCCTCCTAATCGTTTAGTGCACATTTTTATCTGTGCTTTATCTCACTTTCATTTTAACCTAATTTCGGATTTCGAATGTTTTAAAATGCTCAAGTTTTTCACTGGTCATTAAATCAACTTTATCCACGCGCGATAAAGGGCTTCCTTTTTTGACAAGCTCAATAAATGCGTTTATCGAACTCTCGGGGCCTTCGGCGACAACTTCAACCGCATGATTTGGGGTATTTCGAACCCAGCCTCTTATCCTCTCTTTATCATCGCCATCTGCCATGTATAATAGCGGAATCCAACAGATTGAACATGGCCGTGAACAATTAGGTGAATATGTTTGTCATTTTTCATTTTAAGATCGCACCCCTTTATTTTTTATTTTAGCTAACGCCCGAGTTAGCTTCAAAATCAAAATAACTGAAAAATGCTGATAAAAAGGGAAAATAACTTTCAAGGACAGACACATGACATGCCGACCTGTCATAACAATAGAAGAAAGAGCTTAAGCCCAAGGCAAGGAGGAAAAAGTATGCTATCCATGGTCGGCGGTATGGCTTACTTATTTAAGGAACTTTGGCTGTTTGTATCATATGTAAAAAAAAATGCCTTTCCTCAGCCGCTTTCTGAAGCTGAAGAACACCTTTGCCTGATAAAAATGGCCGACGGAGATGAATCATCCCGGAACAAGTTGATCGAACATAATCTGCGTCTTGTTGCCCACATCGTCAAGAAATTTGAAAACACAAAAGAGGACAGTGAAGATCTATTTCCATAGGAACCATCGGCTTAATCAAAGCAATCGAAAGTTACTCATCAGAAAAAGGGACGAAACTGGCAACCTATGCGGCCCGCTGTATTGAAAACGAGATATTGATGCATCTTCGCGGCTTGAAAAAAACCCGCAAAGATGTGTCATTGAACGATCCGATTGGCCAGGATAAAGAGGGCAATGAAATATCTTTGATCGATATTCTAAAATCAACGAATAAAGATGTCGTGGATGAAATCACGCTGAATATGGAGAAAAAGAAAATCTATGAGTATTTGCACATACTCGATGAACGAGAAAAAAGAGGTCGTCATCGCCCGCTTCGGTTTGGATAATCGGAAAGAACTGACTCAGCGGGAAATTGCTAAAAAACTCAATATTTCCCGAAGTTACGTTTCGCGTATTGAAAAAAGGGCTTTGATGAAACTTTTTAATGAATTTTATCGTCAGCCAAAAAGGAATTAAGGTTCAGACCTTCTTTATCTTTATGCGAAAATTCATTAAATAGCCACACATTATGTCTTTCAAACCGCCCCTCCCACATTATAATAATAAAAAAACAAAGTTCTTAAGGGAGGGCTCGAAATGGCACAAGACATGATGGAAGTAATCTCCAGTGAAGAAAGCGCTTTCAGAAAATTGTTCGATACTTGGCCGGCGGATGGTGTTTCGGATAATATGGTTGTTTGTGTGGATGACGGCACCTCGTCTGATTCCATCCTCGGCTGGCTGAAAAATATCCTTGACCGCCGGCCTGAGCAACCTGTAGTTTATCTTTACATCTCGGAGAGCGGACTAATGCATCCCTTAAATCTTGAAGCCATTCAGCTAGAACAAGCATATGACCGATTCCATGCTTTTCCTTATTTTTCGAGGCCATCGACTGCTGACGATGACTCTTGGCTTGAAAACATCCCGCAATCGACTAAAGTTAATTATTATTGTTCCGGTTCGAAAACATTTATGAAGCGCATTTATTCAGCTCTAAAGGAAACAGCAAATACCGGATGATCGCATCCATCCTTATTTTTCTAACATGTAATTGACAGCCTCTTTAAGACCGCGGTTTTGCACCGCCAATCATAAAAAACCGCAGGCTTTATCATGCCGGCCTGCGGTTTCAACTAAAAAAAGTTTTGAGCGGGTTTGCGGCCGGACCGCTATCCTGCAGCAGATGTCAGCCTTATTCTCAAAAAATTTTCCTAATTGAGCAAATTGATTACTTCTGAACCGGAAAAAGCGGCACTACTTTTTTGCCAAATGTAAAGTTTATCAAATCTCCTGCTGCATGGTACCAAGCAATGACAGCAAAAAGCAAGGTAATCCAACCGCCGATGACTGTGTATAGAGATACTCCCGAGGCTGCTCCTATGCTGAGCAAGACCAGAGCAACAAAGATAAGTGCAAAAATGACGACGAGTGTCCAATCCGTTCGCAGGGATGCAAGGAAAATATAGAATGTTAACACGGCAAACATGGCAAGAAACAGGCTGGGGGCAGCGCTAGTGTCCGCAGCCGCCAAGTCTTTGCCAAACCATGTCTCAATTGCGGCAAAGATCACCCAGAAAGGGCCATAAGTTCCGAAGACAACTGCACCAAACATATTTCCCCGCAGAATCTCCAGGATTCCGACAATAATTTGAATCAATCCACCAAAAAAGAATGCAACAGGGATAACCACCGCTGCGCCGCCGCTATGCAGGAGCCCTGTATTATACATTCCAAGCATAAATGATGTCGTCGCAAAGGCAGTAACCGCCCATGCTCCTGGATCCGCCAAGTTTGAAGTTTTCTCACTCATTATTCGCTACCTCCTGTTTTAAGATATCATACACACAACCTAATTCCACTACTGTTCAGAACTTTTCTAAAGTCCCTCCCTTTACGGTTGAGTTTGGGGGCGATGAATAATACTCCTGTTGCAAATGTCTTCGCTGCCACCAAGGAAGGGCAAGACTATATGACGAACCTATTCCGTTCGAAGCACCACCTCCTTTAGGAAGCTTTGACTCGCGCATAGAAAGCGTTTTCAATAATGGATAAAAAGTAAAGTCAGATTCGTTGTACAGCTATTACAAATATATTTTCAACCTAAGTTGAAAATTCCCTGAAAATGCCGCTTTATTAAAATTCCCCGTTATTAACTTGAAGAAACCCTTTTTTAGCAGCACTTCCCTTACATCGGCAACAAGGTCTTAATCGTTTATGCCCGAATTTAGGAATATCTCATATTATAAAAAAAATTCATAATTTCAAAAAGCAAAAAAACCGCAGACCACTTTTCGAAATGCCGGTCTGCGGCTTCTCCCTTTTTAATCACCATTTCGATGGGACAAGGTGCAATAAAATATCTGCAAAATAGTTTTTCGTTTTTTAACCTCTAGATTGAACTAAATACTTCTTACCAATCCGCCGTCAACCAAAATTGAGCTTCCCGTCATGTACGAGCAGGCCTCCGATGCCAGAAACGTCACGACCCGGGCAAACTCAGTCAGCCGGTGTTCCGTAACGTTTCAAAGGAATCTCTGCCTGTGACTGCTCGCGTACCGCCTCGAGAGAGATCCCTTGATTTTTGCTGCGTACTTCGTCTAAATGGGCAACGCGATCAGTGGCAATCCGCCCCGGAGCCACGGTATGAACAAGAATATTTTTGGGTGCCAATTCAGTAGCCAACGTCTTTGTCAATCCGACGATGCCTAAACGAAATGTATTCGATAAAACAAGATGATCAATCGGCTGCTTGATGGATGAAGAAGCAATGTTGATGATCCGGCCGTCTTTGGCTTTTTCAATCAGAGGAACAGTAGCGCGAATCAGCCGAACATAGCTGAGTAAATTCTGCTCGAACGCTTTTTGCCAGTCTTCATCCGTCATTGAAAAAAACGAGCCGCTCGGCGGTCCGCCCGCGTTATTAACAAGAATATCAAGAGCGCCGAAATGTTCTTTTACAAATCCGACAAGCTCCTTAATATCGCTTAGATTGGAAAGTCCGCCTTCCTGAATGTCACTTTCCCTTCTCCCAGTCCGGACAGCTCTTTTTGTGCGGCCTGCAGTTTCTTTTCACTGCGGCTGGCGATGACAACATCAACGCCTTCCAAAACAAACTGTCTGGCGATTGCTTTGCCAAGGCCCTGGCTCGATGCCAAGACGAGCGCTCGTTTTCCTTTTAATCCAAGTTCCATATGTCTGTCGCCCCTTCTTTTTCTTTATGTATGATTGTAACTTTACTTCAATATTGTCCGATTATCCGGCCGGAAATCAAGTCTAGTGTCTCGGAACTTCTTAAAAATTTCAGGCATCTGCCTTTTAATAGGCTGAATATAAAAAAACCTGGAAAATCAGCAAATGATGCTTACCTTCCAAGCTCCGACATTCAGATATTTACAATTGCTGCAGTTGTTTTTTAGCTTTCGCCATCCGCCAGTAGGCTAAAGCAGCCAGCGAAATCAAAATGAAACTGGCGACCGACAGTATTTCCAGCTTTGCTTCAGTCTTCCCCTGAAAAGGAATCCATGTTCCGGCATATAAAAATACGGCAAGGAACAAGAAAAGGAAACTAAATCGGCGATAATCCGTTACTTTATAATACAAGTTTTTCTGTCTGTCTCTATCGTTCACGATCCATCCCTCCCTATTATTATCTAACCTTAACATGAAAAGAGGGAAAATGATCGAGGAAATTATTAGAAAAGCCTATTAATCTCGGAAAAACACGGACAGAATCACTGCTGAAACAAGCGAACAGCCTCATTAAGAGGCTGTTTACTTGTACTTTGATTTATTCTAAAGCTTTCGCCAAGTCATCGATCAAATCATCGGCATCTTCAATTCCAATAGATAAACGGATTAAACCGTCCGTAATGCCAAGTTCATCCCGGCGCACTTTTGGAATCGAGGCATGAGTCATTTTTGCCGGAACGGAGATCAGGCTTTCAACGGCTCCAAGACTCTCTGCCAGTGTAAAAAAAACGCGTGCGGGCCAAAATTTGATCCACTCTTTCTCCGCTGCCAACGTCAAAAGAGATCATGCCGCCAAAACCGGACGCCTGCTTTTTGGCAATATCATGTCCTGGATGATCCGGAAGGCCCGGGTAATAAACTTTTTCCACCTTAGGGTGATTGACAAGGAAGCGGGCGATTCGCTGCGCATTCTTTTCCGTCTGCTCCATGCGCAGCGCCAGGGTCTTGATCCCTCTGATCAGCAGCCAGGAATCCTGCGGCCCGAGCACACCGCCTGCCGAATTTTGGATGAAATGCATTTGCTCAGCTAATTCCGGAGTGCCCACGACAACGAGACCGGCGACGACATCACTGTGTCCGCCGATGTATTTTGTCGCGCTGTGCAAAACGATATCGGCACCGTGGTCGAGCGGCTGCTGCCAATAAGGTGTGGCAAAGGTATTGTCGACAATCAGCAGAAGATCATGTTCATGGGCAATATCGGCAACCGCTTGAATATCGGTGACTTTTTGAGAGGATTGGTCGGCGTCTCAATGTAAATCGCCCGTGTTTTATCAGTTATGGCTGATTTCAAAGCGTCCGGATCGCTTGTATCGACAAAAGTCGACTGGATGCCGAGCCGGTTGAAAACCTTCGACATCACCCGAAAAGTTCCCCCATAGACATCATCGGTCAGAATCACGTGATCGCCGCTGTTAAACAGCATGATAACGGATGAAATAGCCGCCATACCCGACCCGAAAGCAAAGCCGGCCGTGCCGTTTTCCAGTTCTTTAATCAATTCCTCAAGGGCGTGGCGGGTCGGGTTGCCTGTTCTTGAATATTCGTAACCCTTATGTTTACCGACTGCTTCTTGTTTGTAAGTGCTTGTTTGATAGATTGGTACGGTGACACTTCCTGTATGGTCATCGCCGAAAATACCGGCATGAATCACTTTTGTTTTTGGTTTCATCTGAATTCTCCCCTACCCGTAGATATTTTGGCTTAAATAACGTTCACTGGAATCCGGAAAAATAACCACAATATTGGTGCCCGGTCCCGCCGCTGCCGCTTCGATCAGCGCAGCATGCAGCGCTGCACCTGATGAACTGCCAACCAGCAGCCCTTCTTTTGCCGCCATTTCTTTCACGCGGCGAAAAGCGTCATCGTCAGAAACTGTATGAATAGCATCAAAATAGTCGGAATTAACAAAAGGCGGTATAAACTCCATCCCGATACCTTCCGTCCGGTGTGATCCCGGTTTTCCGCTGTTTAAAATGGATCCGACCGGCTCAACAACTGCGGTCTTGATTGCCGGGTTTTTGCTTTTTAAAAATTCGGCTGTTCCCGTAAATGTACCGCCGCTGCCGGCACCCGCAACCAATACATCGATATTGCCGTCAAGATCCTCCCAGATCTCCGGCCCCAGTGTATGATAATACGTTTGCGGATTTTCCGGATTTTCAAACTGATCGGGGCAGTAGCTGTTTGGTATGTCCTTCAGCAATTGCTTGGCCTTTTCGATCGCTCCCGGACATCCCCTTTTCAGTCGGAGTATGGACAATTTCTGCCCCAAGCGCTTTCATTAACGTTTGCTTTTCAACACTGAATTTTTCCGGTACACAGAAAATAACGTGGATCCCTTTTCCGACAGCGGCCAGAGCAATGCCGATACCGGTATTGCCTGCCGTCGGTTCAATAATGGTGCCACCGGGCTTGATTTTCCCCTTTTTCAGTGCCTCCTGTACAAAACGTTCCCCTAATCGATCTTTGATACTGCCGCCGGGATTGAAATATTCACACTTGGCAAACAAATGAACCCCCTCAGAAAGGGGGTAAGCATGAATTTCAACCAGCGGAGTCCTGCCGACCAGCTCGTGTACATCTCGATAAACCCTCATGCTTACGCCTCCAACCACGTATAATCGCTTTAAGCAAAAACTTCCGTCCATTCTGATTTATGCTCAAGCATTTTTTTGGCAATGTCTTTCGCACCTTCAAGGCTGTGGCTCGCTGCCCATCCGCACTGAAATCATTGCAGGCAGGCACTTCCGTTGCGCTGAGCACATCCTTCAGCGTTTTTTTTCAAGCGCATCGATAATATCTTCGTAACTGCCATTATTCACGATAGACACATAGAATCCCGTCTGACATCCCATTGGACCGACATCGAAAATATTATCGATATGATTGCGAATATGTTCTGCCATCAAATGTTCGAGAGAATGAAGCGCCGGCATTTCCATATGTTCCTTATTCGGCTGGCAAAAGCGAACGTCGTATTTATAAATTTTGTCGCCGTGAGTGCCTTCCGTGATCCCGACCAATCGGACATAGGGTGCTTTCACTTTCGTGTGATCCAAATTAAAACTTTCAACGTTCATTTTTTTTCTGGTTGGCATAAGAGGTTAGCTCCTTTAGAATTGATAAAATAAAATATGCGGAATGTTTGGCCGCTGTTTCCAAAAACTGATCGAAAGAGATATTCGAATCTTTTCCCGCAATATCGGATAGTGATCGGATAATTAAGAAAGGAACGCAAATTGATAACAAACTTGAGCGATGGCAGCCGCCTCCATTTCCGCTGCCTGAAGTCCCGGAAATTTTGACTTTACAAAAGCCACCCGATCCTCATCCGCCATAAAAGAATCTCCCCGTGACAATCAGTCCTTTAACCACCGCCGCTTCTCCGGCCGCCTTGGCCGCTTTTTCCGCCAGTTCGCTCAAAAGCGGGCTTGGCTTAAAGCTGGCCGGCATCTGCGGCACTTGGCCGTATGCATAGCCAAAAACGGTGGCATCGACGTCATGATGACGCACTTCCGAAGAAATCACGACATCGCCAACTTTAAGTTCAGGATTAAATCCTCCCGCGGACCCCGTATTTATCACGACATCCGGCCGGTAATCATGGATAAGGAGCGTCGTCCCCATTGCGGCGTTCACTTTGCCGATGCCCGATTTCAGCAGCACGACATCATAGCCCTGCAGCCTGCCTGTATAAAAGTGACAGCGGGCTTCTTCCCGCTCTTGAACATCTGCCATTTTGCTTTTTAAAATGGCCACTTCCTCATCCATGGCGCCAATTAAACCGATTTTCATCTTTTTCTTCCTCTCCAGCTTCGCCATCATTCGTCAACCCTTTCGGCAATGATCAGCCAGACAAACCGGTTGAGCTGCCGAAAAGAAGGAACGAAGTGATGGTGCAGAAAAATTTTCATTAAGCGTGGCTTTGAGCGGATAGTACTCCGTCCGCAGATCATTTACTAGGTGATTAAAATGATGCTCTTTAGCCCAAAGCAAGATCTTCCGCTTTTCGATCTCATTCTCGTATAAGGTATCTGCAAAAACTATTTTACCACCAACGGGCAAAAAACCGCTATATTTCTCTATTGCCCTGTTTTTTTTCATTATCAGTCAAATGATGAAAAGCATAGGAACTGACAATCGATTGAATCGGTCCGTCCGGTTTGGGAAATTCCAAAAAGTCACCGTCATGAAGCGGCAAATCCGGCAATTTTTCCAACGCTTTTTCTCTCATTTTTTTTGAAGGTTCAACACCGTATACCTTGTGCCCCAATCGGAGCAATTTTTCTGTCAGATTGCCCGTGCCAACGCCAAATTCAAGCACGTTTCCAATGGTATGTCCGGCGACTTCGTCCAGAATGATGTCATAGTCTTTGAATACTTCCTGATATTGCCTGTCTTCCCCTTGAACCGTATTATCATAATGATCGGCCCACAGGTCGAAGTCATCGACGAACTCACGTCCCATACATTGTTCAGCTCCATTTGTTAAAAATAAATATATACTATATTAGTATGATTAATTGGGTTTACGGTTACAACATATCACACCTTCCACCCAATTGCAATGATCAAAAAGTGTCCTTATTTCTCACAATATGATCGATCTGCGAGTCGCCTCAATGAATGACGAACCTCGGCCTATTCAAATCCGGAGAAATCATGGAAGCCTGTTCTAAGTCTGGAAAAAGCCATGATAAACCGGCCAAAATGAATAAAAAGGCTGAGGGCTAAAATCCCCAGCCAATTCCTTTTTTATACGGTTAAAGCTTATATTATATCTGTATACCTCAAAAAATCGTTGTCATGGCTTTTGTACGCTTTCAGCCTGCCATTTGCCGCCTTTATAGACTAAATGAACCACGTATTTTTGGCTTGGCGCGCTTTTTGCAGCGACTCTAGCCAGCGAACTGTTCGGTGCGCCGCCGTTTCCTAACCAGTAAATCACCATATTATTTTGATCAATACCGGTGGCCGAAGCGATGGCTCCAACTTGTGCGTTCCAGTCGGCCGTCCCTTGGTCATAGGATGCATGATGGGCACTATCTGCTGCCGACGAAGTATCAGACGATGTGTCATTCGAAGCATTATCACTTGAATCATTGCTTTCATTATCTTTATTTGCCGAGTCTTCGCTGTCCGTATTGGACGCCTTTTCGGAAGAGTCCTTCTTTTTTGATGACTGTGCCGCTTGTGTCTCTTTCTTGCTCTCTTGCTGATGATGAGACGTTGTATGTGTGGCAGCCACATCGCTGCTAGGGGATTTTAACAAGGAGACCAATATGACACAACCGATGACCAAAATAAATATCGAAACAATAGCAATCGCCCAGTTGAGCCATCGATCGGTCTTTTTTTGCGTCTTGAAGTGCGCGATGGAGACTTTTCAGCCTTGTCCTTTTTCATTCATACGTCCTCCTTCATCATAATCAACACAATTATTGTAACATAAAGTGAAACTTCAATCAGTGGGAGTTTTCTTTCTCCCCCACTGATTGTTAGCTCTTGCCCACAGGACGTGGGTCACACAGACGTTGCCACAGGATGTGGCGCCTTTAGTCTGTGTTCCTAAGATCGGGCTTTTACGGTCAGTTATCTCCCACCTACCTTCTTCGAATTCATTGAAGCCTTAAGGTGGGAGTCTTACTGCCCGTTAATGCGGGATAAAACCTTTCTCTTATAAGAAAATCATTCTTGCTGACCCGGCACAAATTCAATTTAAACAAAAAAATACACCTCCGCCTGAGCACATCATCATTTGCATGTGCTCGCCTTGACGAATCGTGTATTTTCGGCGGCTTGAGATCAAACCGCTCTTACGCATTCTCTATATATAAATTATGACCTGAATAGTCTTATTTAACCGCCAAAATTTTAACGCGAATATCGCCGCCCGGTGTCGATACGCTGACTTCTTCGCCTACCGACAGACCAATAAGTCCCTTGGCCATCGGTGAGTCGTTAGAAATTTTGCCTTCGAAAGGATTCGATTCCGCACTTCCCACAATTTGATACGTTTCTTCCTCGCCGTCCGGCAATTCTTTGAACGTCACCGATTTGCCGATTTTGACGACGTCCGTCGTTTCATCGTCTTCAATGATAACGGAATTGCGGATCATTTGTTCCAATTGTTGGATACGTGCTTCCACAAAAGCCTGCTCATCTTTGGCCGCATCATATTCCGAGTTTTCAGAGAGGTCGCCAAAATCACGGGCGATCTTAATTCTTTTCAACAACTTCTTTTCTTTTTTTTTCAGTCTTTAAATACTCCAGTTCATGCTCCAGCTTTGCTTTTCCTTCCGCCGTCATATAGTGCATTTTTTTATCGGCCATGAAAATCACACTCCTCTTTCAGCATATACAATATTTTCTTTATCAGGCAAGTTCTCACTTCGTCAGCGAAACTGCCCCTGCGTTTCACGGAATGACCGGAGAAACGCGATATTTATCGACAGTCCAGATTTGCGACTATTCATTGCACCATATAATAAACAAGACCTGTACCACCGTATTCACGTATCAGTCTTTTTGTGTCAGAAACTATTCTATCAGATCTAGCCGGTGCTGTATAGTCGCAGGGTCTCTAAGGAACCAGACACAGCTGTCTTCAGCATTTTTTTGTACTGATCGAAAGCCCGTCACCTACTGTTAAAAAAACCGTATCAAACGCTGGATGTTCTGATAGCCAGTGGTTGTAATCATTTACTTTTTCCGCCAGCCGCCTCAGCCGTTTTGCCGTTTCATGCTCAGGATCAACGACTAATCCGTGGAATAGCACATTATCCGACACAACCATTCCGCCTTTTGAAAGCATAGGCGCGTACCGGTTGAAAAATTTGCGGTATTGCGCTTTGGCTGCATCGATAAAAATCAAGTCATACGGCCCTTCCTCTTCCACTTCGGGCAGATTTTCCCCCGCATCACCAAAAATCAGCCGGATATGCTTTTCGAGACCCAATCGTTTAATGTTTTTCGAAGCTTCATGAAACATCTTCTCATCGCGCTCTATTGTAACAATATCGGTGTACGGACTCTTCGAACAGCACATTTTGATTGCCGAATAGCCGACTGCGGTGCCAATTTCCAGAATGCGTTGTGGTTTCATCCACCTGATCATTTGCTGCAAAAGAGCGATCGAATCCGGTTGAATGATTGGGATGCCGCGCTCTCTTGCTTTTTTTTTTTTTTTTCTCTTATTCTTTCGTCCGATTCATGAATAAAGCTAGCGGTGTATGCCGACAGTTTGGCAAAGTCCGGCATATTTTTCCCCCTTTCCCGCTCATTGCAGAAAGATAGACCGTTCCAACGGCTGCCAAAAGTTAATGCCGGGCGGCACGGAGCCCTAAGAGATCCGATCATTATATGAACAGCCGTCGGGGACTCAAGACTCTGGCCTTTCGCGGGACTTATGATTTATTCGCCCATTCATGCTTATATTTCTTAATGATCGCTTCGTGTTTTTTGAAAGTATCGGAATAAAGAATTTGTCCGCTTGGCCTGGAATAAAAGTACAAATGATTCGATTTGACCGGCGAGAGTGCCGCCGCAATCGCACTGGCACTCGGATTTCCAATCGGGCCAATCGGAAGGCCGGTTTTGCGATACGTGTTGTACGGAGAATCTGTTTTAAGATTGTTATAATAAATTCGCACCGCGTGACGCTGCATCGAATAAGCAACAGACGGATCCGTCTGCAGCCGCATTTGTTTATTTAAACGGTTGTAAAAAACCCGCAATCTTTTCCCGATCTTTGAAACTCGGGGCTTCCTGTTCAATCAGCGAAGCCATTGTCAACAATTTATGAACCGATCCTAATTGTTTGTTTTTGTTGATTTTATCCTGATATTTTTCAATAGTGGATTGCGTATTGGCCAGCATTTTATCAATAATCATATCAAGTGTGATATGCCCCTTAGGAAGCGGATAAATGCCCGGGGCCAGATAGCCTTCCAGCGGATATTTTATCCCTTTTTGCAAAATCGCCTGGCTTAAAAAAGGATATTTTTTTTCATGTAATGTGTCTGTATATAATGCCGATCACTGAGCTTGTCCAATACATCCTGTTCCTTAAGTCCCGACACTTTCGATATCTGGACCGCAATATCTTTGACCCATTGACCTTCCTGAACAGAGAGCACGATGGCATGCCTTTGCTTGCCCGATTCAAGATCGTGGACCATTTGCCCGATGGACATGGAACGGGAAAAAAAAATAAGTTCCCGCCCCCTATATTGATTCAAATGCTTGATTTTAGCATAATATTGAAACACCCATGCCTCGCGGATTAATCCTTTTTTTTGCAAAATACGACTAATATCCGAAACGGATGTACCGCTCGGAATGACCACTTTCATTTCTTTTTTGTTCTGTGAATTGATCGGCGAGAGAGCCTGTCTAAAGTATAGGCCAAAGCCTGCAGCAGACAGCACAATGACAGCAACCAATGCCAGAATAAGTCCTGCTGTCAGACGTCGAACATGATTAATTTTGCTTGACTCCAAAACGAGACGCTCCTTTCAAAGAGTAACCTCATTCATTATACACTAAGTCAAGAAAAAAAAAAATCAGTATCGACTTTTCGCCGGTATTAAGGCAATTATTTCTTGTACCCTGCTTCAAAGGCTGCAAGCCGTCATCCCGCCATCCGTTTCTGCCTTAATGCCTAGCTGCCTCGTTTCTCCGGAAGAAAAACGGCAAAAAGAAGTGAGCAGTAATAGCAAAATCCCCTGTTCCAGGGGTTTACTCACTTTCTTCTTCCTCTTCTTCGCTGAATGTATTAAGCATTTCTTCCACAATATCCCATTCCTCATCCGTTTCAATCGGAAAGAGCTTAAATTCATCATCCGTATCTTCATATCTGAAAGCAAAGACTTCTTCTTCCTCATCCTCGCTCACATCATCCTGCTCTTCTTCAACCGGTACGACGATGACATATGATTTGCCCGTTTCAGGAACATCAAATGTGAACAAAATATCAAACAGATTTTCTTCGCCATTTTCACCGGGAATAATAATGCGCTCTTGCTCTTCCTCATGATTAGGCTCATTGATGTGATAATGGTTGTGTTCGCTCATAATTTGCTTTTCTCCAATCTGTCAAGATAATTTTGTAAAATCAGCACAGCGGCTTCTTTGTCAATTACTTTTTTCCTTTTCTTGCGGCTGACATCTGCTGCCAGTAAAATCCGCTCAGCCTCCATCGTTGTCAGCCGTTCATCCCAAAGATCAACGGGCAGCTGATACTTTCTTTTGAGCCCCTTGGCAAACTGCGCTGATGCCTCAGCTCTCAATCCTTCCGTTCCGTTCATATGTCTGGGCAGTCCGACGACAATCCGCTCAATGTCGTATGTCTTAATCAGTTCGGAAAGCCGTTCGTACACTTCATGTTTCTTATGTTCAACGTAGTGGATGGTTTCAATGCCTTGGGCCGTTATGCCGAGCGGATCACTGATCGCAACACCTACTGTCGTTGTCCCGTAATCCAGTCCCATAATTCTCATTCTCTTCTGTCCCACTTTTCTTTAAGATATGCCGTGACCAGCTCTTCTATAATTTCATCTCTTTCTATCCGGCGGATCAGTTTCCGTGCGTCCCGGTGCCGAGGGATGTATGCTGGATCACCCGATATCAAATAACCAACAATTTGATTAATGGGATTATAACCTTTTTCTTGAAGGGCATCATAAACTTTAAACAAGACTTCTCTTGCATTATGTTTATCTTGTTCATCAAAAAATTAAACTTCATTGTTTTATCCAATTTTTCCCATCCCCTCATCAAAATCCCTCTGATACCTTCTGTCTGTAAAACCTTTTAAAAAAAGTGGAACTAGAGGCCATTTTTTCACGGCAGCTGCATTTTCTAAACCAGCGGATTGTTACTTTTGCCTGGCTGCCTTGTCAATCCAATCAGGGACGGCCTTCAAAGCATCGGCGATCTTGCTTGGATCTTTTCCGCCTGCCTGTGCCATATCAGGACGGCCGCCGCCGCCGCCGCCGCAGCGAACGGCGACTTCTTTGACTAATTGACCGGCATGGAATCCTTTGGAAACGAGGTCTTTAGTGATGCCGCTCACAAGATTGACCTTCCCGTTCTGTGCTGAGGCAAGCACGATAATTAGCGAACTCGATTGGTTCTTTAATTGATCAACCATGGAACGCAGCTGATTCATGTCCATAGCATCCACTTTTTTGGCAATAAAAGCAACGCCGGATTGAGTCTTGACATCCTTCGCCAAATCATCTTACTTCCGCATTACCTAGTTTCGCCATAAGTGCGGCATTTTCCTTTTCTAAATCCTTAATTTGTTTGAGCAATACATTGAGCCGTTCAGGGATTTGTTCGATATTGATTTTAAGCATATGGCTGATTTCTGCCAGTTCCGTCACATCATGATTTAATTTTTCAAAGGCCTTTCGTCCAGTAAGTGCTTCGATCCGCCTTGTTCCGGCGCCGATGCCGCCTTCAGAGACGATCTTAAACAGTCCGATTTCGGTGGTGTTCGTCACATGACAGCCGCCGCAAAGCTCCAGACTATAATCCCCGGCTTTGACGACCCGAACAATTTTGCCGTATTTTTCGCCAAACAGCGCCATTGCCCCCATCGCCTTTGCTTCCTCAATCGGCTTTTGCATCGTCGAAACAGGAAGATGTTCCCAAATTTTTTCGTTGACGATTCGTTCAACCCGCTTCAATTCCTTTTCTGTCACCTGACCGAAATGAGAAAAGTCGAAACGCAGCCGATCCGGCGATACATACGAGCCGGCTTGGTTGACATGCGTGCCCAGTGTGTCCTTTAAAGCCTGATGCAGAAGGTGTGTCGCCGTATGGTTGTTTTGTGTGGCGAGCCGTTTTTCCTCGTCGATAACCGCCTCGAATACGTCCCCGGTATGAATAACCCCTTTTTCAACGACAACCGTGTGCAGGTGCTGGCCGTTCGGCGCTTTTTGTACATTTTTCACGACAAGCCGCGTTTCATCATTATAAATCTGCCCTTCATCGGCGATTTCGCCGCCCATCTCAGCGTAAAAAGGTGTGCGATCCAGCAATATTTGCACTGTTGCGCCCTGAACAGCGCTGTCCACGGCAATGTTGTCCTGAACAATCGCCGTGACTTTGGCATCGCTGACTTTGTGTTCGCTGTAACCGACGAATTCGCTCGGCGTCGTGATATTACGCAGCGTTTCATTTTGCACTTGCATCGATTCCTGATCATGCCGGGCAGAGCGCGCCCGCTCTCTTTGTTCGGCAAGCGCTTTTTCGAAACCTTCATGGTCGACGGCAAGTCCTTCTTTCCGCGCATACTCTTCCGTCAGCTCGACAGGAAAGCCGAATGTATCATAAAGTTTAAAGACTTCGCTTCCCGCAATCACTTTTTCATTTTGTTCTTTACCTTTTTCGATCAATTCTTGCAAAATCGCAAGGCCTTCATGGATCGTTTCGTGAAAGCGTTCTTCTTCGCGGCGTACGACTTTTTCAATAAAAGACATATTTTCTGACACTTCTTTGTAGTAGTCTTTCATCACATCGCCGACAATCGAAACCAATTGATACATAAAAGGTTTGTTAAGGCCGATATCCATCGCAAAACGAACAGCGCGGCGGATCAGTCTTCGCAGCACATATCCCCGGCCCTCATTAGAGGGCAGTGCACCGTCGGCAATCGCAAAAGCCACCGTGCGGATGTGATCGGCAATCACTTTGAATGCGGTGTTAGGCTCACCTTTCGCATAGCGGACTCCGAAATTTGTTCAATTTTATGTATGATCGGCAAAAACAGATCGGTATCAAAATTGGTTTCCGCATTTTGGATGACGCTGACCAGCCTTTCCAAACCCATTCCGGTGTCAATATTCTTTTTTGGAAGCGGTGTGTAGCTGCCGTCCGGATTGTGATTGAACTGTGAAAAAACGAGATTCCAAATTTCCAGATATCGTTCATTTTCGCCGCCCGGATAAAGTTCCGGATCATCCGGGTCATTTCCATAGGCTTCTCCGCGGTCATAAAAGATCTCCGTATTCGGTCCGCTTGGGCCCTCTCCGATATCCCAGAAATTGTGTTCCAATTTTACAATCCGTTCATCAGGGATCCCGATTTTATCGTGCCAAAAACGATAGGCTTCTTCATCTTCCGGGTGAATGGTGACCGATAACTTGTCCGGTTCGAAGCCAATCCAGTCCGGACTCGTCAAAAATTCCCACGCCCAAGTAATCGCTTCTTCTTTAAAATAATCGCCGATTGAAGTTTCCGAGCATTTCGAAAAAAGTGTGGTGCCTGGCCGTATAACCGACATTTTCAATATCATTCGTGCGAATGGCTTTTTGAGCATTGACAATTCTCGGATTTTGCGGCACTTCCCGCCCGTCAAAATACTTTTTTAATGTTGCCACGCCGCTGTTAATCCATAAAAGCGATGGATCATCAACCGGGATGAGCGAGGCGCTTGGCTCAACGCTGTGATCTTTTTCCTTAAAAAAATCTAAAAACATTTGTCTGACCTCAGCAGAACTGAGTTGCTTCATAACAAGAACCTCCAACCTATATTGTAGAAAACCGTGATGGTTATTATGTATATCCTATTTAACTTAAAAAAGCTTTCATCCCATCATCATGAAAGGACGAAAGCTCTTCGATCACACGGCACCGGACGAGAGCGCAGGTCAAACACACAAGACTGCGATGCCTTTCGATGGCCTGCGGATCCGATCCCGCAAGGATGCATTCGGCTTTATTATTAGAGCGGCACACCGTTCCCTCATTGCTCCAATCGCACATACAAGATTGGCGGATATGTCCTTAATATCATGAACGGTCTAAACGGCAATACTCTATCAATACGTTATTAATATTTCATCACGGTTTCATTATCCTGTCGATATTATAGATGAGATCAGTCTTGTTTGTCAATCACTCCGCCATATCGATCACGCAGATGGTGAATAAATACTCTGCCAACAACAAAAAATGGGAACCGCAAACAGCATCCCGATAACACCGGCCAGTTCGCCGCCAATAGTCAGCGATAACATAATATAAACCGGATGAATGTCGACGGTTTTTCCGACAATGAGCGGCTCAACGACATTCCCCTCAAGCAGCTGCACCAGGCCGACCAGAAGTAAAACAAAAATCACCGTTCTGACAGAAATGGTCGCCGCCAGCAAAACAACGGGGACAGCTCCAATGAGCGGGCCGAAATAGGGAATGATATCCGTCGCACCAATAAAAGTACCAAAAATAGCGGATAGGGTACTTTTAACAGCCATAGACCTCCCGCCGCAATCACGGAAAGAATGGCGCATACATACAATTGTCCTCTGATATAGCTGCCGAGAGACTGATCCATATCCCTGAAAAGATCGATCGCTTCTTTCCTCCACTTGCGCGGGACAAGCCGGCTGCATCCTTTTTTTTTATTCCGTTTACATCCTTCAAAAAGTAAAAAGCCAGAAAAGGAATAATCAACAGGGTAAAGAAAGATTGAAACATCCATGTCAGAAAGGCGACGATTTTACCGATAAAATGCTTTAATCCCAATTCAGCCTTAGCAATGACCCGGTTAAAATGATCATGCGTGACTTCCGGCGTTGTATGGTAAAGATGATCCATCTGGTTGTGATACATCGCTGCATAGCTTGCGATCTCGTCATCGAAGCCCCTCAATTCGCTCAAAAAAACCGGAACACCTTTAAATAAAGCCACACCGGTTATGCCGAAAAAAAGCGCATAGATAATAATAAGAGGCCAGTACACGCGGCATCCCCTCTCGGCTTAGTCTCTCTACAATGGGGTGAAGCAAATATGCAATCATCGCCGCGATAATAAAGGGAAACAGCACTTTTAGAACAAAATGCAGCAAGCCGCCGATAAAAGGCATCAGTTTATAGAATAAATAGCCGTTCAGAAAAACGAGCAGCAGAATGGTCAAAGTCTTAAGCCACTGGATAGCCGTCCATTTCATCATGGAATCCCTCCGCGCTTAGTGTAACCCGGAGAGAATAAAATCATGACCGTCATTTCAGAAAATTTGCCAGCCAAACCGCCGGTGGCGCAGAAAACTTCGGCTTGCCTTCTCGTGAGCTGTTATGCTTTTAAATACTTAAAAACCGTTCGCTTCAGCTTTCAGTTCAACCTCATCAAACAAGTCGTCAAGAGTTGTCAGCGTCCCGTCCTCTTCGACTTGACTTAAGGAAAGCCTGCCTTCCGACAAAGTTAGTTCAATAAAGCATTGCCAGCAATAATATTGATTGGCGCCTATTTTTCCTAAATTTTTGCCTCCGCAATTCGGGCATTTCATGATTTTACACCTCGCTAGTTTTTCATTTACTAGCAACGATGCCCATATCAGGCCCTTTTTATACCTAGAGGCATGATCGCGGTTCCGTTCAGTTAACAAAAAAAAAAGCCCTTCCTTTTTGGAAGCGCCTTTTCATTGCATTTGTCGGCTCTCTGATTTTTCATTCGGAGTCGCCGCCCGGCTCTCATTTTCCGTTAGGCCAGCGCTGGATACAGCCAGCCGCTCCCGCAATTTTCGCGCAAGATTGGAATGACGTTTTCCGACATCATTGTGTTCAATCGCATACTCGAAAGCTTCCTTGTCGCCGCATAAGATCAAATAATCTTTGCTTCTTGTGACAGCCGTATAAATTAAATTGCGGCGCAGCATCCGATGGTAGCCTTTAACAATCGGCAGAATGACGATTGGAAATTCGCTGCCCTGCGATTTGTGAATCGAAACAGCAATAGGCAAGCGTCAGCTGATTAAGATCATGCTTCAAGTATTTGACTTCAATGCCGTCGAATTGCGCAATCAATGTATCTTCCTTATCCACCGTTTCCTTCGCTTTAAAAATAGCCGCCACCTCGCCGATGTCCCCATTGAATATTTGTTCATCAGGATTATTGACGAGCTGGAGCACTTTGTCGCCTACTCGAAAAAAACGCTCGCCAAAAGTTATCGAACGTTTTTGGTCTGTAGGCGGGTTAAAGAGCTCTTGCAGCGCTTCGTTTATTTTTTCAATGCCGGCATTGCCGCGATACATCGGCGCCAGCACCTGAATATCTTTCGGCGTGAAGCCTTTTTTGTATGCGCTGCGGGAAATCTGGCAGATCGCATCGACCAATTGGCGCTGATGGCACTCAAAGAAACGGCGGTCTTCTTTGGGCGCCAGCAAATCGTCCGGCATCTCCCCCTGTTTGATCCGGTGGGCCAGGCTGATGATCGAAGAGCCTTCGGATTGGCGAAAAATATCGGTCAGCCTGACAACAGGGATTGTCGCCGATTGAAGAAAGTCCCTCAGCACTTGGCCGGGACCGACCGACGGCAATTGATCCTCATCGCCCACAAGTACTAGCTGGATATCCTCCGGCAGCGATTTAAGCAACTGGTTGGCCAGCCAAATATCGACCATCGACATCTCGTCAACGACAAGCAGTTTTCCTTCTATTGGATTTTCATCACTGTGAGCAAAACCAGCGCCGCCATTCCATCCCAAAAGCCGATGAATCGTCACGGCCGGGAGTCCGGTCGATTCATTCATCCGTTTTGCCGCTCTGCCGGTTGGAGCCACAAGCAAAAAAGGGTACGGATGTTCGTCATCATAATCCTTAGGATTGAGGGACAGGTCGTGAAGCTTAGCGTAGACATCGACGATCCCTTGAATAACCGTCGTTTTTCCCGTTCCCGGCCCGCCCGTCAAAATCATCACCGGTGATTGAATCGCTTGTTTAATTGCTTCTTTTTGGCTTTGCGCATATTGCATATGAAATTTTTCTTCAACCTCTCCCAGAGCAGCCAAAAATTCCGCATCAGAAAATTCCTCTTGAAAAGCCGTTTGGCAAGTCAATTTTTTGATACCCGTGACAATCCCTTTTTCCGCGTAGTAAAGCTGCGGCAAATACACATCTTCTTCCTCTAAAACTATTTTTTTCTTCTTCTTCAAGCATATCCAGCTCACGAACAATATCGATTTCTTCAACGGTCTCGTCAGGCGTTGACAATAAATCTTTCGCTGCGCGAGTCAGTTCATCAAGCGGCATGAAGACATGGCCGTCATTCATCGCTCTTTCATTAAGCCAGAAAAGGCAGGCCGCTTGAATACGCTCCGGATGTTTTCCGGATATGCCCATTGTTTTGGCCAGTTCATCCGCTCTTTGGAACCCGATGCCTTCGATGTCCTGGATGAGTTGATAAGGGTTGTCACTGATGATTTTCAAGGCCGTATCGCCGTACGTCTGAAATTTTCATCGACAGCTGGGCGCCAAAGCCGTAATCAGACAGGCCGATCAATATCTTTTCCAGTCCTTCATTTTCCATTAAAATATTTGTTATAAACGCCGCTTTATCTTCACCTAGTTTGTCTACCTCTTTCAAACAGTCAGGATTATCCAGAATACGGGAAATAGCATTTTCGCCGAGTGTATCGACGATTTTTTTGGCTGTCTTCTCGCCTATGCCGGGAAATAAATCTCCCGACAAATATTGAATGACGCCCGATTTCGAGTGAGGCAGCAATTTGCGGTAATGGTCGGCTTCATACTGTTTTCCATATCTCGGATGGATCTTTAATTTGCCGGAAAAATGATACATCTCATGTAAATGAATGGTCGGGAAAAAACCGACAACGGTCAAGTCCTTCTCTTCAATCGGTTCGTTCGTTTCATAAATTTTGACAATCATCACAGTATAGGCGTTATCCGTGTTTTGGAAGATGATCCGAACCGGCTCCCCTTTGACAAATTTATGCTCTTCAGAGAATAAATCCATCGAAGTTTGTCCCATCATCGCCGCCTCCTTCCCCCTTAATGCTTTTCCTCTTTTCTTTTTTTTAGTTCAGCAAGTGCATGCGCCGCGAGCATATGGCCGCTTTGCCGTTTCAACGCCTCTTCAAAACAACGCGAAGCTTCCTTTGCATCATCTTTATACATCGCAATGACGCCTAGATTATAATAGGCATCGGCATGGCGGCCGCCCGGCCCGTCATCTTTCAGCACTTGCCCGAGCTGCTTTTCCGCCGCCTCAATTTGCCCCAGCTTGGCGAGAATCAGGCCATATTGAAACCGCGCTTCCGTGTCAGATGCATTCAGCTCCACCGCCCGTTGGAAAGCGGCAAGCGCTCTCCCGGACTGTTCAAGCTGCAGGCAGCATAAGCCGATCATGTAAAAAAAAATCACCGTCATCCAAGCCGGCTTTCCGGGCCTTTTCAAACCAGGCCATCGCTTCCTTATACTTCGCCATTCAAACAAAGCATTTCCGTATCCAAAAGCGGCTGAAGCAAACTCCGGATCGAGCTGCAGTGCTTTTTCAAAAAAAGCGAGCGAACGCTCCGGCTGCTGAACCGCAATGAGTAAATTTCCAAAATTTGTATAACCAACAGGATTCACGGGGTCTCTTTCAATCGCTTGATCGAAGGCGCGTGCCGCTTCCTCATAGCGGCGCTCATTCATTAACTTAAGACCCTGTTCCATATTTTTATCCAACTTCATTCCTCATTCTCCTCTTTAGCCGCTCAAAATTATCCAATGATTATAGTATAGCAAAAGAGGCGTATGCATTTCATATTGCCGCAAAAAAAAAGACTCAGCTTTTTAAAGGAGCCGAGTCCACAAAATCGATTGGCGCATCTGTACCTTGATTAAGGACCAAACTGATTGTTCCGCCGCCAAGACACACATCCTTATCGTAAAAAACAACCGCTTGGCCCGGAGTAATGGCCCATTCGGGCTCACTAAACACTTTTTCACTTTTTCGCCGCTTTCAACCCATACGGTAACGGGCCGATCGGTTTGCCTGTAACGAAACTTTGCCGTGCATGAAAAAACCTTTCGACGGGGCGGCTCGCTGATCCAGTTCACTTGTTCTGCAACCAGGCCTTCGGAAAAAAGAGCCGGGTGCTCGGCACCGGGAGCGACATAAAGAATGTTATTCTTTAAATCTTTTCCGCAAACGAACCATGGACCGCCCGGACCGCCGATGCCGAGCCCTTGCCGCTGACCATTCGTATAATACATCAGTCCGTCGTGATATCCTTTGAACTCGCCATCCACCGTCCGGATCTCACCTTTTTTCGACGGAAGATAGTGGCTGAGAAAATCTTTGAAATTGCGTTCGCCGATAAAGCAGATGCCGGTGCTGTCTTTTTTGTCGGCCGTTGCCAAATGATGCTCCCGGGCAATTTCGCGCACTTCCGGCTTTCTTAATTCGCCAAGAGGAAACAGCGTTTTTGACAGCTGCTTCTGCGACAGTTGATTTAAAAAGTAAGTTTGGTCTTTGTTGCTGTCGAAAGCGCGCAGCATCCAAGCGGTGCCGTCCTTTCGTTCAACCCGTGCATAATGGCCCGTCGCCACATAGTCGGCACCGAGCGACATGGCGTGATCGAGAAAGGCTTTGAATTTAATTTCTTTATTGCACATGACATCGGGATTCGGTGTCCGTCCTGCTTTGTATTCATCAAGAAAATAAGTAAACACTCGATCCCAGTATTGCTTTTCAAAGTTGACCGCATAATAAGGAATGCCGATTTGGCTGGCAACCCGGGCGACATCTTCGTAGTCTTCCGTTGCCGTGCAGACGCCGTTTTCATCCGTATCATCCCAGTTTTTCATGAAAATGCCGACGACATCATAGCCTTGCTGCTTTAAAAGCAGGGCGGCCACGGAGGAATCCACACCGCCCGACATCCCGACGACAACCCTTGTTTCCTTTGGGGATTTCGCCAAACTATCCCACACAACCTTTCTATACCTGTACCAATTCGTTAACGGCCGAGGCGATGATCCGTCCGGCCCTTCTAATGTCGTTAGCCGACAGACCCATGCCGAAACTGATTCGTACCGAACTCTTGGTTTCATCTGCGCCCGCGCCGAACATAGCTGTTAAAACATGCGATGGTTCGATCGATCCTGCCGTGCAGGCCGATCCGCTTGAAACAGCGATCCCTGCCAAATCCAATTTAACCAGCAGTGTTTCCACGTTCGCACCCGGAAAATAAAGATTTAAGACCTGCGGAAGAAAATGCTCAGAGTTGCCGTTAACCCGGTAAGCGACTTTGGATTCGTCCAATGTTTCGAGCATGATCTTCCGATATGACAAATACCTGTCAACCCGGGCCGAAAGCTGTTCTTTCACGAGTTCAACTGCAACTGCAAGACCGGCTATGGCCGGCACATTTTGCGTACCCGCCCGGCGTTTTCTTTCCTGCTCTCCCCCATGCTGATAAGGTGCGATGGATCCCCCTGAACGAATGTAAAGAAACCCGATTCCTTTCGGGCCATTGATCTTATGGCCTGTCATGGAAAGAAGATCAACCGGTGTTTCCCTTACATCCATATCAACGGTTCCGAAAGCCTGCACGGCATCCGTATGGAAAAGCGCCTGATGGGACTCAAGAAGATGGGCAATTTCCCTGATCGGCTGGATCGTGCCGACCTCATTGTTGCCGTACATCACACTGACAAGAATTGTATCTTCCCTCAATTTGTCTTTCAGATCTTCAATCGATATTCTCCCGGTTTCATCAACATCCAAGTAATCAACGCTGAAGCCCAAACTTTCCAGATACTCACATGTTTTGAATACCGCATGATGTTCGATTTTTGTCGTTATAATGTGTTTTCCAAGCTGCTTTCGGGCGAAAGCCGCACCGATAATCGCCATGTTATCGCCTTCCGTACCGCCGCTCGTGAAAACAATATCCCTGCTTCCGGCGCCGATATATTTTTAGCGATCTCTCAAGGGCATCATCGAGCACCTTTCTAGCCTCTCTGCCAAAATAATGAATACTTGACGGATTGCCAATCACATTCTTATAGGTTTTTACCATTTCATCCAATACATCAGGGTGAATGGGCGTCGTTGCAGCATGATCGAGATAAATCGGTTCCATGCCTGCATCAACTCCTTCTTCTTCTTATAATTAAATATAAAACATATCGGGGTCTTGAGTATGCATATCGCGGTCGAAATGAATCAAATCATCGAGCGTTGTCCCCTCGAGTACATCCTTGACCGCATCGCGGATCTTTACCCACAGTTCGCGCTTTGCCGGGTCGTCATCCTCCATGACCTCAACCGGCTGAATCGGGCCTTCAAGCACGCGAATCACATCCGCCGCCGTGATCTCTTTCGGATTTCTTGCCAGTACGTAGCCCCCATAGGCTCCCCTGATACTGTTCACAAGTCCCGCGTTTCTAAGCGGAGCGATCAACTGTTCCAAATAATGTTCTGATAAGTGTGTTCATGAGCGATCGCTTTAAGTGATAGCGGCCCTCTGCCTTTATTTTTGGCCAAAGCCATCATAATTGTCAAACCATAGCGTCCCTTCGTGGAAATCTTCAATCTCCGCACCTCTTCTTTTTCTTCTTATATTGTCAACTCTATTTTCGCATATGTAAAAGGTTTTGCCTACTGCTCCTGCCAAGAATCGGCAGGGCCGAGATTTTAGGGCTAATCGGATATTCCGTAACGGAGCAAATTTCCGAGTATCTTTGGTTCATTATTTAAACCGGCGATAAACTGATCCTGATCGTTATTATACGTTGAACAACTGTTTCCTACTCTAACATCCTTCCCATTCGGCGCCGCCTTAAAAACCGAAAACAAGAGAGTATCGCTTGTATATGATAAAATAAAATAAACATCTGATATTATATCATGAATAGGTTTGTTCTTGCATATTCCGTAAAAACTTATTTTATTAAGAAATGAACAGCGAAAGGATGATAGGGATGGATTTGTTTGACTTCCCATCCGAAAATCGCGAGGGGACAACCGGGCGGCCGCTCGCCGATCGAATGCGTCCGCGAACATTAGATGAATTTGTCGGACAAGATCATATTGTCGGCAAAGGACGTCTGCTGCGTCGGGCCATTCAGGCGGATAAATTGACGCCAATGATCTTCTTTGGTCCGCCGGGTACGGGAAAAACGACGTTAGCGCATATTATTGCCGGGACGACATCCGCCTGGTTCGAACAACTGAATGCCGTCACGTCCGGTGTCGGCGATTTGCGTAAAATGATCGCCGGCGCAAAAGAGCGCCTGAAATATGATAACCAAAAAACGGTGCTTTTCATCGATGAAATTCATCGTTTTAATAAAAGTCAGCAAGATGCATTATTGCCTTCGGTTGAAGAAGGGACGATCATTCTCATCGGCGCGACAACGGAAAGCCCCATGTTTGAGATCAATCCCGCACTGCTTTCGCGGTCGCGCCTTTTTCGTTTTTTTTTTTTGCCGCCGCTTTCCGACCAAGACATTCGCCGCATCTTGACGAACGCTCTTAAGGATAAAGAGCGCGGCTACGGCGACTACGCGATCTCAATTGATGAAAAAGCACTGGATCATCTTGTTCGCGTGGCGAACGGCGACAGCCGGACCGCTCTCCATGCCCTGGAACTCGCGGTATTAACCACCGATCCGGACAAAGAAGGCGTCATTCACATTGATCAGGCCGTTGCCGAAGAATCGATTCAGGAGCGTGTGCTTCAATATGACAAAGCCGGCGATAACCATTACGATACGGTCTCGGCATTCATTAAAAGCATGCGCGGCTCCGATCCGGACGCAACGCTCTACTGGCTTGCCAAAATGATCACTGCCGGCGAGGATCCTAAATTTATCGCCCGGCGCATCTATATTCACGCTGCGGAAGATGTCGGACTCGCCGATCCGAATGCACTCCTGGTTGCAGAGGCGGCCGTCACGGCGGTGACGTTTATCGGCCTGCCTGCCTGAAGCGCGTATTCCGCTCGCTGAAGCCGCTCTCTATATTGCCACCGCCCCAAAGAGTAATGGGGTCGTCCGCGGGATTGATCAGGCGCTGGATTGTGTGAAGAAAGAAAAAACAGGCGAAGTCCCCGTTCATCTGCGAGATGCTCACTACAAAGGTGCTGAAAAACTCGGACACGGCAAAGGATACCTCTATCCTCACGACTTTGAAGGAGGATACGTTCCTCAACAGTATATGCCAGATCATCTGCAAACAAAAAAATTCTATCAACCAACAACTCGAGGCTATGAAAAAAGCATCTCAAAGCGGCTCGACTATTTTGAAACACGGAGGAAAAAAGGGCATTGAGAAACGGCCCATTTAAGCTGTCACCCTGATATTCTAGCGGACAAAACCTAGAAAAATACCGCCCTTGTGTATAAAAAAAAAACATCTTTTGTCAATGATTTCTATCAAGGCAATTAGAAAGACACAAGGAGAGTTCATCATGACAAAAGTGAGACAAGATGCATGGTCGCATGAGGACGATTTATTGCTTGCCGAAACCGTCCTGAGACATATTCGAGAAGGAAGCACTCAGCTCGAAGCGTTTGAAGAAGTTGGCGACAACTTGAACCGAACAGGGGCTGCCTGTGGATTTCGCTGGAACGCAATTGTAAGAAAAAAATACGAACAGGCAATTGAAATTGCCAAGAAACAACGAAAACAACGGAAACGGGCCGAACAGCGGGCCAAAAGTTTGAAAAAAGAACCCGTGTTTGTACCGCATGCATTATATGAGAATTCCGGCAGTGAGGCTGAACAAGAACCTCTGACTATGCTTCCTGAAAAGGAATCTGATATTCAACACGAGGCTGTTTCGGAATCGTCTGCCTTAAGTTTAAGAGCTTTAAGTTTGACTGATGTCATCGCTTTTCTGCAAAACTTGCAGACGAGTGGTCATGGAGCCGCCAGACTGGAGCAGGAAAATGCCCATCTGACGGAAGAGAAAAAGAAATTGGAGCAAAAGTGGCATCGCTGGAAAATGAGATCAAATCGCTTCAAAATAAACAGCAGACGATAGAAGAGGATTATCAATCGCTCATCGGCATCATGGAGCGTGCGCGGCGCATGGTTGCTTTTCAAGACCAAGACAGTGCAGCAGGTTCGACTTTTAAAATGGACAAGAACGGAAATCTTGAAAAAATGGCAAAATAATGAGGTATAGAAAAAAACGGCGGTCAGCAACCGCCGTTTTTATTTCTTCTCAATAGAAAAGAGAGCCCCAAATGTGCCGTTTTCAACCGTCGTTTTGAAACCCGCTCTCCAGCAGGTGGGTGCCCTGCTTCGCTAATTGTATGTCCACCAACGCTATGAGGCTTATACTCCGAGCGAAAACTCTAAGCTCCCGATTCAAAAATGTTCGGTCAAAACATATCGGCTATCGACGAACACCTCAGGACTCTCTTTCATTTCCTATATTCAATATATCATATTTTGAAACCTTCCGCAACCGGTTAAGCAAAACTCCCTGCCGGAGTCTTCATCATCCGCTCCCGAGCGAGCGTTCAGCTAAGCAGGTGTCACTTCAGCAAACTGGCAACATCCAAATGCAATTCGTCAAGCTGGGCCTGGCTCACTTCGCTCGGCGCTTTTGTCAGCAGGCAGGAAGCGCTGGCTGTTTTCGGAAAAGCAATGGTGTCGCGCAGATTCGTGCGGCCGGCAAGCAGCATCACAAGTCTGTCTAAGCCCAGTGCAAGGCCGCCGTGTGGAGGCGTGCCGTATTCAAAGGCTTCCATTAAGAAACCAAACTGGCTCTCAGCTCTTTCTTTCGTAAACCCGAGCACTTTGAACATTTTTTCCTGAATGTCGCGCTTGAAGATCCGCTGCGACCCTCCGCCAAGTTCAAAGCCGTTAAGAACGACATCATATGCCTGAGCGCGGACGCTGCCCGGATCCGAATCGATTTTATCCAAGTCTTCGACCATCGGCATCGTAAATGGATGGTGTTCGGCAAGATAGCGCCCTCTTCTTCACTATAAGTAAGCAGCGGAAATTCCGTAACCCAAAGAAAATTAAACGCCGACTCGTCGATCAGATTCAAATCTTTGCCTAATTTCAAGCGCAAGGCGCCAAGACTGTCGGCCACCACTTTTTTTTCGAATCGGCGACAAAGAGCAATAAATCCCCGTCCTCCGCTTCCGTTCTTTCTATGATTCTATCGGCAACTTCTTTTTCAAAGAATTTGGCAATCGGGCCTTTGATCGTTCCCTCTTCAATTTTCATCCATGCCAGCCCTTTGGCCCCATAAGGTGCTACAACCTCTTTTAGGTCCTCAACCGTTTTGCGAGAATAGCGGGCCGCTTCGCCTTTAACATTCAAGGCTTTCACTTGTCCGCCGCCGGCCGCTGCCTGATTGAATACTTTAAATGAGCAGCCGCTCGCAATATCGGTTAGATCAATCAGTTCCATGCCGAACCGCGTATCCGGTTTGTCGCTGCCATAGCGAGCCATCGCTTCGGCGTACGGCGGCAGGCGCTTGAACGGCCGGGGAATATCAATCCCCTTAACTTCTTTGACGAGGCCGGCCAGCATGTCTTCAATCATCGTCATAAAAGGTTCTTGTTCAAAAAATGACATTTCAATATCGACTTGCGTAAACTCAGGCTGCCTGTCGGCGCGCAAATCTTCGTCCCGAAAACAGCGGGCAATTTGATAATATTTTTCCATTCCCGAGACCATCAGCAGCTGCTTGAATAATTGCGGCGACTGCGGCAGTGCATAAAATTCCCCAGGGTGCACGCGGCTTGGCACGAGATAATCACGCGCCCCTTCAGGCGTGCTCTTCGTTAAAATCGGCGTTTCAATATCCATAAAGCCTTTTTCATCTAAAAAGTGGCGTAAATATCTCGTGATTTGGTGGCGCATTTTAAATGTTTCCAGCATTTCCGGACGCCGTAAATCCAGATAACGGTATTTCAGCCGTACGTCCTCGGACGTATCCGCATGATCTTCAATGGCAAACGGAGGCGTCTCGATTTGTTCAGCACCGTCATGCTGCTCACGAGCACTTCAATGCGGCCCGTTGCTATTTTATCATTCACCGACTCTTCGTCTCGTTTTACCACTTGGCCGGAAACCGTGACGACATATTCGCTCCTCACGACTTCTGCCAAATGAAGCGCTTCTTCAGACACTTCCGGATTGAAAACGATTTGCACGATGCCGCTGCGATCGCGCAGATCAATGAAAATCAATCCCCCTAAATCTCTTCTTCGCTGAACCCAGCCGGCCAGTTTGACTGTCTGTCCGGCCTGTGCTTCCGTTAATTCGCCGCAATATGCGTTTCGATACATGCCTTTCCACCTCATCATTTAATATTTGATCTTAAATAATCGACAAGTTCGCTAATAGAAACTTCCTGTTGCTCGCCGGTTGCCATGTTTTTCACATTGGCGGCCTGTTTCTCCAACTCTTCATCGCCAATAACAATGACGAATTTAGCCAATAAACGATCGGCCTGTTTGAACTGTGCTTTGACTTTTCGATCCATGTAGTCGCGCTCGGCGCTAAGCCCCGCGCGGCGCAAATTGTACAGGATACCCGGTGTTTTCTGCTTCGCTTTGTCGCCAATCGCCGCGACGAAGCAGTCTAAACGTTCCGTATTTGTTGAAGTCACCTTTTCCGCTTCTAAAGCAAGCAGGAGTCTTTCGATGCTGAGAGCGAAACCGACGCCGGGTGTCTCAGGGCCGCCCAGTTCACTAACCAGTCCATTATAACGGCCGCCGCCTGTGAGCGTCGTGATCGCACCAAAGCTGGCGCCCATGATTTCAAACGTCGTGTGATTGTAATAATCCAGACCTCTGACAAGTGTCGGATCAAGTTCGTAGGCGATCCCCATGTCATCAAGAATCGCTTTCACTTGTTCAAAATAGTCGTGCGAGGCAGGATTTAAATAGTCCGTAATGGAAGGTGCCGACGCCATTAGCGGGTGATCGTGATCCACTTTACAGTCTAGAATTCTAAGCGGATTTTTCTCAAGCCGGTTTTGGCAATCCTTGCAGAATTCATGAATCGACGGTTTGAAATGGGCGATTAAAGCTTCGCGGTGCGCTTTGCGGCTTTCCGGATCGCCGAGACTGTTCAGCACCAGTTTCAAATTCTTTAGGCCGAGCTGACGATAGAATGTCATCGCCAGCGCGATCACTTCGGCATCGATTGCCGGATCGCTTGAACCTAACGCCTCAACGCCGAATTGGGTGAACTGGCGCATTCTCCCCGATTGCGGCCGTTCATAACGAAACATTGGTCCGATGTAAAAAAGTTTTGTCGGCTGATTGGGCCGGCCGAACAACTTATGTTCGACAAAAGCGCGTACAACCGACGCCGTTCCTTCCGGCCTCAGTGTCAGGCTCCTTCCGCCTCTATCTTCAAAAGTGTACATTTCTTTCTGAACAATATCCGTCGTATCGCCGACTCCGCGCTGAAACAGATCGGTGTATTCAAACATTGGCGTTCTGATTTCTTTTTTAATTGAACAGACGGCATATTTCCCGCGCCTTCGCTTCAATCATTTGCCATTCGGCAACCGTCTCCGGCAAAATATCCTGCGTTCCTCTAGGTATCTGAATCGTCAATCTGATCCCTCCCCATGCTGTATTTGCTCAACCTTGTACATCTTTTTTTAAAAAGATAAATGAAAATCAAGAAACCCGTCTTTAAACTCGCATGCCGCCGCGATTCGCATATTCAGGCCCGGTTAGCCGCAGGTTGGGAACCTTACCGCTGATTCAGGCCCTAACCTGCGAATTTGAGGTTTACCCGCCGGCGAATTCACGCCTTGGCCTGATTTTTTATTTCGCTGCTTTTATGTCTTTTTATAGCATAAAAAAGCCCTTGTTCATTGTAAATACAACAAACAAGGGACGAAATATTAATCCGCGGTGCCACCCTTTTTTGAAGCGCGCCAAAGAGGGCGGCTTCCTCGGGACCGGTTAACGCCCAGCGAGCGGCCCTTCCTAATCTCTTGTCGATTTCAGAGGGCACCTTCCAAAGTGTCCGTTCATTAAGGCCGGCCGGATTGCTCTCAGCCTGCGGCAAATCCTCTCTTAGGGCGGCCATGCTAATGACTCGTCTTTATCATCGGTTTTCATTTTCACATCATTTTATCCTATTCTATGTTACGTAGTATCCCGGCGATTGTCAAGATGTTCTAAAAGATAGGCCTAACTTTATCCCGCATTAACGGGCAGTAAGACTCCCGCCTCAAGGCTTTAATGAGTTCGAAGAAGATAGGTAGGAGATAACTGCCCGTAAAAGCCTGATCTTAGGAACACAGACTAAAACCGCCACGTCCTGTGGGCAAGAGCTAACAATCAGTCGGGGATGAAGCAGGCTAAAAACGCGACGTCCTGTCGCAACGCCTGCACTAGCACTTCCTGTGCGTCGAAAAGCCCCCACTGATTGAAGTTTCAGCTTATCTCCTGTGTTTCCTTTTTTCCGCAGGTATGTTTTCTGTTCGAAAAAGAGTCGGATCCGGAGATTCGTCACTCATTTCCAGCAGAAGAAAAGCTTCTTTCGTTTCATTCGGCTTGTAGACCATTTTCGTCCAGTGTAATGGTTTTGTGCGCATGGCGGGCGATCCCTTCTTTTTCTGTTAGGATCGCCCAAAAAAAAAAAAAACGTTATTTAATCATTTTTCTTTGCTTTCAACAATAATCGTGACCGGGCCGTCATTTGTAAAAGAGACGTCCATCATCGCACCAAAAATCCCCGTTTCGACAGTCAGCCCCTTGCTCCTTAAACAGTTATTAAACACTTCGTACAAAGGTTTTGCCTCATCGGATCCGGCCGCTTCGCCAAAACTCGGCCGCCGCCCTTTTCGTACATCGCCATACAATGTAAATTGCGAGATGGATAACACACCGCCTCCAGTGTCGATGACCGACCGGTTCATTTTTCCTTCGCTGTCCTCAAAAATCCGCAAACCAGCTACTTTATCGGCAACATACTTAATATCATCCATTGTATCGCCTTTTTTATTATCCCGACAAGCAGCATGAGCCCGGCATCGATCCGGCCGACAATCTGATGATCAACTGTCACGCTGGCTGCTTTCGACCGCTGAACAACTACTCTCATCACTCGCGTCTCCTTCTCTTTCTATTGCATGACCCGGCGGACAGAATAAATATCGGAAATCCGCTTGATTCGATCGACAACGCGCCGCAAGTGGCTGATGTTGTTGATCGCAATCGTCATATGGATATGCGCCACTTTGTTTTTGTCCCCTTTACCGGAAACCGCATTAATTGTCGTATGCGTTTCCGAGACACACTGCAGCACCTCATTGAGCAGTCCGCTGCGGTCATAGCCGGTAATTTCGATATCTACATTATATTGCTTCGACTTTTCCTCATTATTTTCCCACTCAACTTCGAGCAAACGCTCCGTGCTCTCCTCATTGTGAACATTGGGACAGTCCGCACGATGGATCGTCACACCGCGACCTTTTGTAATATAGCCGACAATGGCGTCTCCGGCACCGGATTGCAGCATTTTGCCAGGCGGATTAATAAATTATCAACACCCTTGACCCGAACCCCCGAAGACGGCTTGCGATGGCTTGTATAATTTTTGACATCCGGAAAAGCCTTAAGAACCTCTTCCGGATCGGGCTCTTTCGTCTTCCGTAATTTATCGGTCAGCCGCGACACAACTTGTTTTGTCGGAATGCCGTTGTAACCGACAGCCGCGTACAATTCATTTTCATGGGAGAAGTTATACTTCTTGACCACACCCTCGATGTTTTCCTCAGTTAAAATATCTTTGGCGCTGAAGCCTTGGTTTTTGAGTTCTTTTTCAATCATTTCCCGGCCTTTCGCCACATTTTCTTCCCGCCTTTGCCGTTTGAACCATTGTTTGATTTTATTTCTGGCAGCGGAGCTTTTCGTAATCTTAAGCCAGTCGCGGCTTGGACCGTAAGAATGTTTTGTTGTCATGACTTCAACGATATCACCGGTTTTTAACTGATAATCAATCAAGCGCACGATTTTGCCGTTAACTCGCGATCCAACCGTCTGATTGCCAATTTCCGTATGAATACGGTAAGCAAAATCAATCGGCACAGACCCGACCGGCAGCTCAATCACGTCGCCTTTCGGTGTAAAAACAAAAACCGTGTCGGAAAACAAGTCCATCTTTAAAGATTCCATGAACTCTTTGGCATCTTCCGTTTCATTCTGCCATTCAAGAATCTCGCGGAACCACGTCAGTTTATCTTCAAATTTATTATTAATATTCTTGCTTTTTCCCTCTTTGTAGGCCCAGTGGGCGGCGATCCCGTATTCAGCTACCTCATGCATTTCTTCCGTGCGAATCTGTACCTCCAGCGGGTCTCCTTTGGGGCCGATCACGGTTGTATGCAGCGATTGGTACATATTGGCCTTGGGCATCGCGATATAGTCTTTAAAGCGCCCCGGCATCGGCTTCCAATGCGTGTGAATAATGCCGAGGACTGCATAGCAGTCTTTGATGCTTTTGACGATTATCCTGACCGCAAAGAGATCATAGATTTCGTTAAATTGTTTATGTTGATTGACCATTTTTCGATAGATGCTGTAAATGTGTTTGGGGCGACCGGAGATTTCAGCTGCAATATGAACGTCTTTCACATGTTTGGCGACTTCTTCAACCACTTTCTGGATATAGGCTTCCCGTTCATTCCTTTTTTGCTTCATGAGGTTGACGATTCTGTAGTACTGCTGGGGGTTGAGATAGCGCAATGAAATGTCTTCAAGTTCCCATTTAATAGCTGAAATACCAAGCCTGTTAGCCAAGGGGGCAAAGATCTCAAGGGTCTCATTCGCTTTTTGAATTTGTTTTTCCTTGGACATAAATTTCAGCGTCCGCATATTGTGAAGACGATCGGCAAGCTTGATCAGCACACAGCGCAGATCCCTGGCCATAGCAACAAACATTTTCCGGTGATTTTCCGCCTGCTGTTCTTCTTTGGATTTATATTCGAAATGCCTTAATTTCGTTACGCCGTCAACAAGAATGGCCACATTCTCGCCGAACTTTTTGCGAATATCCGGAAGCGTGATGGGTGTATCCTCTACGACATCATGCAATAAACCGCTGACAATGGTTGTGGCATCCATCTTAAGTCTCACCAGGATTCCGGCGACTTCGACCGGATGAATAATATAAGGATCGCCGGATTTGCGATACTGGCCATTGTGCGCTTCTTTAGCAAACTCATAGGCTTCCTTAATCGCCTCAATATCGTCTTCATCCAAATACGAGGAAGCCTTTTCGATCAATTCATGAATCGTCATATACCCATC
This sequence comes from Terrilactibacillus sp. S3-3, assembly GCA_030437565.1. Classification (GTDB taxonomy): domain Bacteria; phylum Bacillota; class Bacilli; order Bacillales; family Sporolactobacillaceae; genus S3-3. The sequence continues at coordinate 1,317,475 of CP129291.1, read as the reverse complement.
ACCTTATGCGGATTCTTGTTTCTCTTATTTTCTCTATTATTAAAGAAAATTGTAATAAAGTAAAGTTTTTTTTTTTTCATACGGATTTAAAAGAATTTACACACAGCACGGCTGCCATTCGCCGCGTCATCCAAATCCCCGGTTTTTGCCGGTCCGGCAGTCCGCTTGCCGAGCTCTATCCATTTTTCAAGGTAAAATGAAGAGCGCCCGTCATGAGCGCTCCACAAGAACCTCTAGTAGGTCATGAGCGATCGGATATCATATTCCCCGAGCCGTTCTCTCCCTTTCAATTCATCAAGCTCAATAAGAAAAGCGAGCCCGACAACAATGCCTCCGAGCCGTTTCACAAGTTCAATCGAGGCTTCGATCGTTCCTCCCGTCGCAAGCAAATCATCAGCAATAAGCACTCTCTGCCCCCCCGTTGGATTGCATCTTTATGAACAGCCAGTACATCCGGGCCGTATTCCTTTTGGTAGGTGACTTCAACGACTTCGCGCGGCAATTTGCCTTTTTTTCTAATCGGCACAAAACCGGCGCCGATTGAAAGAGCCAGGGGGCTGGCGATCACAAAGCCGCGCGCTTCGGGACCGGCAATGATTTCCGCCTGCTTTTCCCTGGCAAATTCGGCCAGCTCTTTTATCGCCGATTGATACACCGTTCCATACTGCAAGAGAGATGTAATATCCCGAAAATTAATAATGCTTGCTTGGAAAGTCCTGCACTGACTCGATATACTTTTTATAATCCATGAACTGATTTCTCCTCCGCACTCGGCGTACATTCGCCTTGCCTTATTTCATTGAACCATGCTTTCAAAGAGGACAGCGAAGAATAGCACAATCTATCTTCCAGCTGCATCTGATTAAGCTGTTTCCGATAAGTCTCTGAAGCGGTTAACGGCGTTTTTTGCGGCGCCGTGTTGCTTATCAGCACATCTCCTTCTATTTTAACAAAATCCAGTTCAAAAAACACTTTCGTCATAAATTGAATCGTTTCCATTTGCCAGCCTTTGTATCTCGCAATCTGTTTCAACATCGGCGATAAGCGAAAAGATTGTTCCCGCCTAATGACCGCATAATACCACTTAAAATGTTCACGAGTTGGAAAAGCGGAGAAAAAGTGTTCCCTGCTGTGATGAAAGACGGCATAAATCCGCCCGATGCCGGGATTCATGGCAACCAGTTTTTCTAATTGCGAAAGATGATCCGGCAAATCAAGGAGAACAAGATTCGCCCGTATTATCGGGCAATCGGCTTCATAGACAGTCAGTTCATCTTCAATATCCTGAAATCCGATTTCTTTTTCGGTCTCGCGGTGAAAGACGAGCAGCGTCGTTTCATCACCCGGCAATTGCCGAATCTTCGCTCTCATCTTCTGTTCATGGCGCCAATCAAACAACTGCCAGTCGTCCACCTTTAAATCATGAATAAAGAGCTGCGGCTTTCTAAAGCCATTCCACTCATTAACACCAAGTTCACCGACAGCGCTGACATGGTCGCCTGCTGCCAGTTCGGCCGCTCGGGCGCCCAGCCCGAAACCGATTCCGTCCAAAGCTGCTTCATGACCTTTGAACACCATTTTGAGATGATTGCCGCTTTGTCCAACGGTTTTTGCAGAGGCAAAAGGAGCGGCTGCTAACTGAAATACCGGTTTCGGGTTTGCCGTGCCAAAAGGGGCAAACTGTTCGAATTGATTAATGAGATCGACCGTCGCCTCATCGGCCTCGAAGCGGCTGTCTATCCACTGAACGGGTGTCAATGTCTGCTCATCCAAAACCGCCTCAGCCACTTGATTCAGCTGCAGTCTGAATGACGCAATGTTGTCCTTTGGCAGCGTCATGCCGGCCGCCATTTCATGTCCGCCGAATTGTTTAAGACAGCCGCTGCAGTCTGACAGCGCGCGATAAAGATTGAATCCGTCGATGCTGCGGGCCGACCCCTTGGCCAGACCCGTTTCCGGATCGATGCTTAAAATAATAGTCGGCCGGTAAAACGTCTCTACGATCCGCGAAGCGACGATGCCGATCACACCTTGATGCCAATTATCTCCGGCAATAACGAATGCTTTTTGATGTTTGGCGGCCGCTACCCGCGCCTGCTTTTCCGCTTCGCCGGCAATGGTCTCGACAGTCGCTTTCCGTTCTTTGTTTAATTGATCCAGCTCCCCTGCCAAGGCCTCGGCCTCCGCTTCATCATCCGTCGCAGCAGCCGGACGGCCATATCGGCGTGCGCCATCCTTCCGGCTGCGTTAAGCCGCGGCGCAAGCTGAAAACCGATCAGATCACTATCTACTTTTTTGCCATTTCCGCATGTTTTCACAAGTGCGTCGACTCCGCAAAATGTGCCGCCCTCGATCTCTGAAAGACCTTTTGCAGCGATCAGTCGATTTTCGTCAACCAGCGGAACAAGATCGGCGATCGTGCCGATTGCGGCAAGACTGAGTAAATCATCCGGGACATCGCCCATCAGAGCCTGAACCAGTTTTAACGCGACGCCGGCTCCGCAGAGTCCTTTGAAAGGATACGTGCTGGTCTTCTTTTTCGGATTAATGACGGCGTAGCCTTCCGGAAGAAAAGCGGGCGGTTCATGGTGATCAGTGATAATATAATCCAGGCCGATCGAAGCGGCATAGGCGGCCTCTTCTGCGGCGGCAATGCCCGTATCCACCGTCACGACAAGAGCCGCTCCGTTCTGTTTGATCCTTGTTAAAGCCGGTTCATTCGGCCCATACCCCTCCTTAAAGCGATCGGGAATATAGAAAGACACGTCCGCTCCCATTTTTCTAAGTGCGCGAACAAGTAGAGAAGTGGATGTCACGCCGTCCGCATCATAATCGCCAAAAACAACGATTTTTTCGCCCTTTTCTATCGCTCGCCGTATTCTTTTCACGGCCCCAGCCATCCCGTCCAAAAGCATTGGATCGTGCCAATCCATCTTCTCCCGGTGCAAAAAAACAGCGGCTTGTGCCGCGTCTTCTATCCCTCTGGAAACAAGCAGTCGGGCGATGATCGGTGAAACATTGATCGCTTCGGAAAGCGCCCGGACCTTGTCTTCATCCGCTTGCCTCATCATCCATCGTGTACGGGATTTAAGCATAAATCATTCACACCTCTTTGAAAAAATTCTTATCCTGTTTAGGCTGACTTATCTCCTGCTGCGGCGTGAACGCCTCATCTCCGGCATTTCAGGTTCGCTGTTTTTCTTCTCTTCGTCCTCTTTTTCACCTTTTCCGGTGTCCGAGAGGCTTTCATCCGCTGTCCGGCGCTGCAGCTCCAGCTGCAGTTTTTTTTTTCGTTCATTTTCCGAATGCTGCAGTGCGCGCTGCAGCTGAATCATTTTCCGGTAACTCACTGAACCGATGATCAAAGCTCCGAACAGAACAGAAACCACAATCACTAGGATCAGCGGCATGCGGGTTTTGCCAACCAGGAAACTCACCGTCACGATATCGACATTGGCGATCGAAAAAAGCACGATAATCAAAATAAAAACAAGCGCAAAAAGCAGCGCCCATTGCCGTTTCATACACGCACCTCCAAAACTTGAAAGTCATTCACATTCTGATAAAAGAGAAAAGGCGGAAAGGATGATCCTTTCCGGCTTTCCTCCTTATTCTAACGGCTAAGCTTGCGGCTGAACCGTTCTTTTTTTTTTTCTTCTTGCCAAGTAATGAACTTTCATCACCGCCCAAAGCGGAGAAGCAATAAAAACGGAAGAATACACACCGCAAAGCAGACCGATAAACAGAGCGACCGTGAACGTGCGGATCGATTCGCTGCCGAAAATCAGCAAAGCGATAACCGGGAACAAGACGGTCAATACCGTGTTGATCGATCGCGTCAGCGTTTCCCGAATGCTGAGATTGACAATATAGCTGTAATCCTCCAGCGTCGTTAATCTTTTTCTGCTGAACTTAACATTTTCACGAATTCGGTCAAACGTGACGATCGTATCGTTGATCGAGTAGCCGATAATCGTCAGAACCGCCGAGATGAACAAAATATTGACTTCGATGTGCAATAGACTGAAAACCGTGATGATGAAAAAGGCATCATGAAGCAGCGCGATAACCGCAGCCAGCCCCTGCAAGAATTCAAAACGAATCCATACATAAATAATGATAAAAATAGAGGCGATCAGCACGGCATAAAAAGCATTTTTGGCGAGATCGCGCCCTACTTGGGGCGATACAGTGCTGACGTTCGGCTCAACTCCGAATTTTTGCTTAATCACGCTTTTGACCTGGGCAATTTGTTTTTGGTTCAGTTCACCATTGAGCCGGATCGTTGCGATGTTATGTTTTGTCCCCGACAGCACCGGTCTTTCCGGCCGATAGCCCATCGCCTTAAACTCATCATCCACCTTTTGAACGGAAAGCGGATGATTGGCCATCACATCGACCCGTGTCCCGCTTGAAAAATCAATACCGAGGTTCAGTCGAAACACAAATAATGAAAGAATGCCGATGATCGTCACCGTGATCGAAAAAGCAAAAAACCATTTTCGATATTTCATAAAATCCAGGCGATCGTAAAACTTGCTATAGTGTTTATAATCCTGCTTATTCCTATCCACGGATATCGCTCCTCTTCACACCGAACCATCCCGGTTTGTTATTCAGCGCCCCGCTTTTCACCCAGAGGCTCGTCAACATCCGGGCACCGAAAACCGACGTGATCAGGCTGACGATGTTGCTGATCAGCAGCATAACGGCAAACCCCTGAACGGCGCTTGTCCCGTATACAAATAATACGGCGGCAGCAATGATCGTTGTCATATTGGCGTCAATAACCGTCCCCAGTGCTCTCTTGCTGCCCGCTTTAAACGCGGATAACATCGATTTTCCGCTGCGAAGCTCATCTTTAATCCGCTCAAGCGTAATGATATTCGCGTCGACCGCCATCCCGACACCGAGAATCAAGGCGGCAATACCCGGCAGTGTCAGTACCGCCTGCAGGCCGACAAATACGCCCATGACGATATAAACGTAGAAAATCAGCGTAATGTCGGCGATGAATCCGCCGAATCGATAGAAAGCCATCATGAAAAGGAAGATGACGGCGACGCCCAGCATACCGGCATAAAGGGTGTCCTTCATCGAATCCTGTCCGAATTGCGCGCCGACCGATGTCGAGTAAATCTCCTTCATTTTTACCGGCAGCGACCCCGAGTTCAATAGATCTTTTAATGTATTGGCTCGCTCGCTGAGGTAAAATCGCCCGTAATTTCCACATCGTTCGTATTTAGCACTTGACTCACTCTCGGGTCGGAAATGAATTTCGGATTTTTTTTGCTCACTTCTTTTTTATAGGAATCCCCTTTTTGGTAATCCATCCAAATAACCAGGGCGTTGTTAGGCGCCTCCTTCAAAATCTTCTGGGTGACGTCGGCGAATTTCGATGCGCTTTTCAGCTTTAGTGTAACCATCGGTTTGTTCATATTGTCAAAAGCGACTTTTGCTTGTCCGGGCTCTAAATCCGACCCGTCGAGCATCAGCTTGTCATTCACATCACGGAAAGACAAATTAGCCGTCGTTGACAGCAGCTGCCGCGCCCGTTTCTCATTTTTCACGCCTGGAAGCTGAACATCGATCCGATGCCCGTCTTCGATTGAAATATTGGGCTCGCTGACGCCAAGCACATTGATCCGCTTATTGATCGCCGCAACGGCATTCTTCATCGTATCCTGGTCTATCTTCTGACCCGCTTTCAAAGGTTTCACCTGATAAAGCACTTCGAATCCGCCTTTTAAATCAAGTCCTAACTTCACATTATGTACAATGGGCATTGTCACAAGGCCAAGAATCACCGCTGCAACAATTAAAATTGCAAAAAAAAAAAAATCGGTCCTTTTTTCACCATGCTTTTCTTTCCCCCTTCTCTCGGCCGCCAATAAACGTAAAATCAGTCAAAAATTGAGAATGTCAAAATGCTGGAAAAACCCGTTGCCTGCAAGGAGAACGTTTATTTAAAAAGTGAATCGTCCAAATGCAAGTCGCTGTCTTTAAAAAGATTCATCCGAAGTTTATTCATATAATCATTCACGGATAATGACATCACATGGGCAACCACCTGATGAAGCTGCTCGGGCTTGTCCTTTTTTTTCGACTCTATCGTTTCCTTCACAAACTGCCACAGGTCGTCGATTGTCAGGCGCTCAATGCCCAGCAATTTAAACTCTTCCAGCTTGCTTTGCAAAAACGGCCCATTGCTGCGCCATTTCTCTACATCATAATTTTCCGCCATTCCGATCACTCCCATAGTCTCTATCATAGCATAAGTCATAGGCAATACAAAACACCAATCTTGCTTGCCCGGCAGCGAACGGACCATGACTTGCCGAAAGCCTTCAAGTTTCCTTGAGCGGCAGCCGCCCGGTTTAAAAAATGGCAAAATCCCCCCTGCAGCCGTCCTCCCGAGCCTAATAACTTGTCATGCTTGGCCCGCTACTAAACATATATATTAATAACATTCGGATGAGCTTATGAAAAAAAAAATGCCGCTTTGTCGGAAAAATTCTAGCTGCCGGCCGGGGCATCTGGATAAGAACTCCTTTTTACACGGCTCCTCTGGTAAGACCGGAAAGCACTATTCTAAAGGCGGGATGATGATGACGAGACAATCTTTCTTGCGCGGTTCGCTCATATTAATAGTTGCCGGCTTATTGACAAGAATACTGGGCATGATTAATCGAATCGTCCTCTCTAGAGTGATTGGCGACGAGGGGGTCGGCCTGTTCATGATGGCTTATCCAACCATGCTGCTCACGGTGACTTTAACTCAAATGGGACTTCCCGTTGCCATTTCAAAAATGGTCGCGGAAGCGGACGCACTGGGCGATCGAAGAAAAATCAAACGGGTGCTCGTCGTTTCCTTTGCGATCGTCGGCGTGCTCAGCGTGACGCTTACAGCCGTGATGGTCGTTTTGACCCCTTTAATGGCAAAAACCGTTTTTACTGATCCGCGAACCGTCTATCCTTTAATAGCCATTGCTCCGATCATTCCTATCGTTGCCATCAGTTCCGTATTACGCGGTTATTTCCAAGGGATGCGGCACATGAAACCCTATGCTTATTCGGAAGTGATCGAACAGATCATCCGCATTTCGCTCGTTGCCTTCCTTGCCAATAGCCTGCTTCCTTTCGGCATTGAATACGCCGCCGCCGGAGCGATGATTTCGGGCGTGCTGGGAGAACTTGCCTCTCTGATATATATGTTGTACATGTTTAAAAAAGGAAAAAGAATAAAAGTCCGTACCGAATTCTTAAAGAACCTTCAACAAGGAAAGTCGACAGCCCGCCAGCTGCTCGCCGTCGCCTTACCGACGATGGGCAGCCGTCTAATCGGGTCGCTCAGCAATTTTTTCGAGCCGATTGTCATCTCTCAAAGTCTCGCGATTGCCGGCGTCGCCACGGTCATATCCACGAAACAATACGGGGAACTGAGCGGCTATGCCATCCCGCTATTGATTTTGCCCAGCTTCATTACACATGCCCTCCATGTCTCGCTGGTCCCGGCAGTTAGCGAAGCGCATGCCAGAAAAATGGAAAGCCTCATCCATTTCCGGCTTAATCAAGCATTGAAAATCGCGATGCTCACCGGAGGGCTTTCGATTATCGTCACCTATTCTTTTGCCGAACCGATCATGACATTGATGTATCACTCTCCCTCTTCCGCCAAATATGTTTATGTCATGGCACCATTCTTTTCCTTTTTTTACTTTCAGGGGCCGCTGCAGGCCGTTCTCCAAGCCCTTGACCTGGCCAAGGCGGCGATGATCAACACGCTTATCGGCGCTGTCGTCAAAATTCTGACCATATGGGCACTGGCCAGCCGGCCGGAATTCGGGATGATTGGGGCCGCGCTCGGCATCGTTGTCAATGTCGTCCTTGTCACACTGCTGCACTGGGCCACGGTGATTAAAACAATCGGTTTCTCGCTAGTCGTAAAGGATTATTTCAAAATTGCAGTGATCATCCTGGCTTCAGGTGTGCTGGCTCATTTTCTCAATAAACGGGTTCTCCTAGATTGGGAACTATTTCCCCGTACGGCGGCGCTTATAGGCATTGTTGCTCTCTTTTATATCTCGCTGACTCTCTTCCTTCGATTAATTAAGAAAGAGGAATTAAAGCGCATTCCGATCATTGGAAAATGGCTAAACTAATCATTTGTTTTTAGATCAACAAAAAAATTGCCGGATTCGTCGATGACAAGGTAGGCGATCTTTTTGATGTCCCGGTAACCGAATTTACGCAGCTCTTGCCTGAGCCATAAGGAGGTTTGATCGATCTTTTTTAGATTTTCTTCGCACACTTTTCCATTAATAATAAGCGGGAGGGACACTGGCGTATTTGTTTCTTTTTGCCGTTCTTTGGTTAATACCGATATTTCCCCCGTCGGCTCCAGAATAGCAAATTCAACATCACTAAGGCGTTCCACATTTTGGCGTTTTAATTGCTCTAGAAAATCATGAACATCGATTTTTTTCTGAGCACATTTCTCCTCATCGATCACGCCCTGATAGACAAGTGTTGCCGGTTTTTCATCGGACATACGGCTCCCTGAGGCGAGTTTTGTCGAAAAAAAAGTAAATAAGCGCTGCATGATAAATAACAAGAGGATCGGAACAAGCATCATGACGAGCGGTTTGTCCGGTGATTCAATGGAAAGTATGGCGAGTTCAGTCGCCATGATTGAAAAGACGAAGTCAAAACCCGTCCATTGATCGACTGTTTTCTTTCCCATGAGCCGAAAAGCCACTAGAAGAAGAACAGACATAAAAAGTGTTCTTAAAATGACGGTTGCCACCATTCCGATCCCCTTTCTCAAAACTGAATTCGTTTATTTAGTATGAGCTATTCGGAAGGGATTCATGAAAACCGTTTTTTTCAAGTCATGTCATGAGACAAGTTCGAATAAGTTGTATCAAGAGGAAGATCCATTGATGGCTTTCTGGTTTCTGACAGTGGGAATGAAAAATCTCTTTGGGGGTAAAAAAATGTCTAGAAGATTATTTACGGCCGCTGGTTACGGGATGATCGCCGCTTTTATCATTGTGCTCTTCTCAGCTTTCTTTTTGGCTACGCTGTTAAGATTTACATCGCTGGCCGAGTCCAGTCTCACACTCGCTCCGTCAATCATCTCGCTCACTGCCCTGTTTATCGGCGGCCTGATTTCCGGGATGAAAATGAAGAAGAAAAAGGGTGTCATCGGTTTATTGACAGGTCTCTCTTATTGCCTGCTCATCATGTGCATCCAGTTTCCAGTTTCTCGGATTCGATCGGACGGGGGACGCGGTTCAATATCTCCTCTATACCGGAAATGTGGCGGCTTCCACAATTGGAGGCGTGATCGGCGTTAATCTTTTTGCCCGCCGTTATTGAGCCATCCGGGCGAACCTTGGTTCCCAAGGCTGCACGGATGAAAAAGGAGGCATTTTCCCGCGGTAAAAAAACTGGTAAAATTAAAAATCGAGATGAAAAGGTCTCATCTCGATTTTTATATTTCAGGCTGCTCTCTAGGGACAGCCCCCATTCTTTATTCTTCAGCTTTTTCCTGCTTAGCGGCAGGCGCTTCTTCTTTTGATGCTTCATGCTTTTCCGCAGCTTTTTTCTCAACGCCGCGGATCGCATTGCGATCAAAAGTCAGTTTGGCATTGGCGCACCTTAGGACAACCTTTTGATCATCCAGGGAATCAATCGTGCCGTGCAACCGCCGATTGTCACGATTTTATCTCCTCTTGCCAAACTCGATTGCATCGCACGTGTTTCTTTTGTTCTTTTTTGCTGAGGACGAATAAGCAAAAAATAAAAAAAATGGCGATAAAAATAATAAGCGGAAGTATTGTTCCAATACTGGCCATTTAATCAGACCTCCTTTCAAAGTCAGAAATTCCTTGCATTTGGTTTATTAAAACCATACGTTTCAAAAAAAATCCGCCCTAAAATCAAGCAGACGGTCTTCCTGAATCGCCGTGCGGACACGCTTCATTAATTTTATCAAAAAATAAAGATTATGATAAGTAGTTAAGCGAAATCCGAATGTTTCATTTGCTTTAACTAAATGCCTGATATAAGCCCTTGAATAGTTCCGGCATACATGGCAGTCGCATGAGCTGTCGATCGGCCCGAAATCTCTGGCATATTGAGCGTTTCGGATCACGAGCCTGCCGCTGGCCGTCATGCATGTCCCGTTTCTTGCGATCCGCGTCGGCAGGACGCAGTCAAACATATCGATGCCGCGGATTGCACCATCGATCAGCGAGTCAGGAGAACCAACTCCCATCAAATATCTCGGCTTATTTTCCGGGAGCAGCGGCGCCGTCAATTCAAGTATACGATTCATCGTTTCCTTAGGTTCCCCGACTGATAAACCGCCGATTGCATAACCCGGAAAATCCAGTGAAGTCAGATCGCTCGCCGACTGCCTGCGCAGCGCTTCATATTCTCCGCCTTGAACAATGCCGAAGAGTGACTGCTGCTCAGGATGGCGGTTGGCGTTCAGGCAGCGTTCCGCCCAGCGGCTCGTTCGCTCGACCGACGCCTTCATATAATCGTATTCAGCAGGAAACGGCGGACACTCATCAAAAAAAGCCATCATAATATCCGAGCCGAGTGCATTTTGGATCTCTATTGATTTTTCCGGACTGAGAAACAACTTAGCCCCATTGAGATGATTGCGAAAATGCACCCCTTCTTCCGTAATATCACGGCTTGCTTAAACTAAACACCTGAAAGCCGCCTGAATCGGTCAAAATGGCTTGATCCCCAGTTCATAAACTTATGAAGACCGCCCGCTTCTTCAACAATATCCTCGCCGGGCCGAAGCCACAAATGGTATGTATTACTTAGAATCACGCCGGCGCCAATTTCCTTCAGCTCTTCCGGGCTCATCGTTTTGACCGTTGCCAGTGTTCCGACAGGCATGAACATTGGCGTATCAAAAGTTCCATGGGGAGTGTGCAGCTTGCCGAGGCGTGCGCCTGTCTGTTTATCCTTTTTGATTAATTCGTACGTTACCGCTGCACTCATGGTCTCTTAATCCCCTCCGTAATAAACATGGCATCGCCAAAGCTGAAGAACCGGTACTTTTCTTTCACCGCTTCTTTATAGGCATTCAAGACGAACTCGCGGCCGGCAAAAGCGCTGACGAGCATGATCAATGTTGATTTCGGCAGATGGAAATTGGTGATCATGCCGTCGATTGTTATAATCATATCCAGGATAAATAAAAATATCCGTCCATCCTGAAGCTTCCTGAAACTTGCCGCCAAATTTGGCCGCAATGGTCTCCAAAGTGCGGATAACAGTCGTCCCCACTGCAATGATTCTTTTTCCTTCATCTCTGGCATGAGTCAGCTGCCCCGCCGCCTCTTTCGACATCTGATAAAATTCGGTGTGCATCTTGTGCTCCTCAATCTTTTCCACTTTCACCGGCCGAAACGTTCCGAGACCGACATGAAGCGTAATAAAAACAAGATGCACACCCTTTTGCTTAATTTGCTCAAGCAGCGGCTTAGTAAAATGGAGCCCTGCTGTCGGTGCGGCAGCCGAACCGCGATGCCTGGCATAAACGGTCTGATAAAGATCAGGATCATCCAGCTGCTTTTTAATATATGGAGGCAGAGGCATCTTGCCGAGCTCTTCCAGCACTTCGTAGAAAATACCTTTATAACGAAATGTCAAAAGCCGCCTGCCTTCATCAACTCTTTACTGCAGGCCGCCTCAAGCCTGCCGTCGCCAAACATGACGCGTGTCCCTTCATGCACGCGTTTGGCCGGCTTGACAAGGCATTCCCATTCGTCGCCTTCTTTTCTCTTCAGCAGCAGCACTTCAATTTTGGCTCCTGTATCTTCTTTATGACCAAAGAGGCGAGCCGGAAGAACTTTTGTATCATTAAGAACAAGGCAGTCGCCGGGATGCAAATAATCCATAATACCGGTAAAATGCCGATGCCTGATTGTCCCCTCATTCGGATTCAGCACCATCAACCGCGATGCCGCGCGATCTTTCAGTGGTGTCTGAGCGATCAGTTCATCAGGCAAATCATAATCAAACATTGAAACATCCATATTTTGCACTCTCTTTCAGTTAGCGAAATCGATTGATGACATAAAAAATCAACGACAACACAACGCTTAATACAATACACGTCACAACGGGAAAAAAGAAAACCGTGTTTCCTTTTTTGATAAAAATATCACCGGAAGGCGTCCGACCAGCGGCCAGAGAAGTCCGATGAGAAAAAGGACCACTCCGGCTATCATCAAAATTTTGCCAAATCCAAGCATATCCATTAACCTTCCCGCTCCATTTTAAAATGAGTGAATCCTAAATTTGTCACTATCCGCCCGCGCGGCGTCCTCTGGATAAACCCAATTTGCAGTAAATAAGGTTCATAAACATCTTCAATTGTATGCCGTTCTTCGCCGATCGCCGCCGCAATGGTGTCAAGTCCAACGGGACCGCCGTTAAATTTCTCAATCATCCCTTTTAGAAGCTGATGATCGACGTGATCGAGACCCGCTTGATCAACTTGCAGCCGCTTTAGCCCCTTCTCGGCCACTTCTTTATTCACGATACCGCCATTTGCCACCTGTGCAAAGTCGCGGATTCTTCTGAGCAGGCGATTGGCAATTCGCGGCGTCCCCCTCGATCGTTTGGCGATTTCAGCACTAGCCTCTTCGTCGATTCTGACACCGAGAGGACATGGGCCGTTCGCTTAACAATCAAAGCAAGCTCATCCGCACTGTAAAATTGCAAGCGGTTGATAACGCCGAAACGATCGCGAAGCGGAGGCGACAAATATCCCGCTCTTGTTGTTGCCCCAATGAGGGTAAAAGGCGGCAGATTCAGCCGAACGGAATGTGCCGTATCTCCTTTGCCAAGAACAATATCCAGGCAAAAGTCCTCCATTGCCGGGTAAAGCACTTCTTCTACATTCCTGTTCAAGCGATGAATTTCATCGATAAAGAGCACATCGCCCGGCTCAAGCGCCGACAGCACCGCCGCCAGATCTCCCGGGCGTTCAAGTGCCGGTCCCGATGTTGTCCGGATGTTAACCCCCATCTCATTCGCGATGATCATTGACAAAGTCGTTTTTTCCCAAACCGGGCGGCCCATAAAAGAGGACATGATCCAGCGGTTCATGGCGCTCTTTGGCCGCCTGAATAAACACTTTGAGATTCGCTTTGATCGCTTCCTTCTGCGATATAGTGAGCAAGACTGTCCGGACGGATCGATGTTTCGATCGATTCATCTTCCGATTTTGACTCACTAGATACGATCCGATCGTCTTCCAAGCGCGCTCACCTCCTATCATCCATTCAGCATCAGCGCAAGGGCTTCTTTGATATATTGCTCAGCCGTCAAATTTTTGCCGCGGAACGCCGGCAGAATACGATTGATTTCCTTTTCCGAATAACCCAGCGCTTTAAGCGCATCCACCGCTTCAGCCAAATCCGGTGCCTGCTGCCCGGCACCGCCTTCGCCCGCCGGTAAATCAAAAAGTCCTATAGATTCTTTAAATTTTCCTTTTAAATCCAAAATCATTTGCCGCGCTGTTTTCTTGCCCACTCCTGGAAATTTGGTCAGATAAGCATCGTCCTCTTCTTCTATCGCTTTCACAATCGCCTCTGGACGGCCGGAGGCTAACACAGCCAGTCCGCCTTTTGGGCCGATACCGGATACGCCCAAAAGTTGAATAAAAGTTCTCTTTCCTCTCTCGTCTTGAAACCGTAAAGTGCGATCACATCTTCCCGGACATACTGATAGGTATAGACAGTCGTTTCCGTGTTCAATAACGCTTGAAATGAAAACGGATTGGCGCAGCGAATCTGATAGCCAATGCCCGATTGCTCAACAACAATCCCCTGACTTGAAAGGTAAGTCACTTTCCCGCGAATATAATCAATCAAAAGGCTTCTCCCCGTATCCAAAAAAATTTCTAGTCTCATCATAACATAATGCCGGGTTTTTCTTCAAAAAGTTATACCGATGGACGGACAGCGGGACCCGCCGTACTGGTTTTACTCAGATGCACCGCCTGCCCTGCTGCCAGCCCAAATTTGCAAGAACAAGCCGATATCTTACCTAAAAATAAAAAGAGCACCCACCCCGCCTGCAGATGCCCCTTCTATTCAAGCATAGTAAAAAAAAAACTGCCCGATCACACCATGATCAAGATGCCTTATTTTCTTCCTCCAATTATGGTATATATCTTGAACATCATCATTGTTTTCAAGCGCGTCAAGCAAACGCTCCATTTTTTCACGATCGGCTTCCGATAATTGAGTCGTTGTTTTCGGAATCATCGTCAGCTCAGCGCTGCTTATCGCATAGCCTTTTTCTTCAAGCACTTTTTTCACTTTGGCGAAAGCATCAGGGGCCGTAATAATGATATAAGCACCGTCCTCGTTTTCAACATCATCGGCACCGGCATCGATGGCATCGAGCATCATTTCTTCTTCGTCGATTGTATCCGAGGCTTCGATCGAGATAATCCCCTGCTTATCAAACATAAAGGCCACGCTGCCCGATTCCCCCAAATTTCCTCCGTTTCTGGAAAAAGAGTGGCGGATTTCAGAAGCCGAACGATTTTTATTATCGGTTAAAACTTCGACCATCACGGCAACGCCTCCCGGACCGTAGCCTTCATAAGTGATTTCTTCATAAGTCACACCATCGAGATTTCCGGTCGCTTTTTAATGGCACGTGAGATATTTTCATTCGGCATATTGGCCGCTTTCGCTTCATCTATGGCATGCCTCAGGCCGGCGTTCATATCGGGATCGCCGCCGCCCGTTTTGGCCGCTAGAAAAATATCCTTGGATAGTTTCATGAATATCTTGCCGCGCTTGGCATCTTGAGCATTCTTTTTATGCTGTATGTTATTCCACTTTGAATGTCCTGACATCATGTATTCCCCTCTCTATAACATTTACTCCACAGAGTCAACCGTGTAAAGTCCCTTTACCATTATACATATTTTTAAAATGCAAAAAAAGAGCAAGGTTCTCCCTTGCTCTTTTTCAGCCTATTTAACATTATTTTCAAACGGCCGTCTTGCCGCTTTGTTTAAATCGCCTCTGCCCAAATCACTTATAATCCCTGCAATATCGGTCCGAGTTTCTCTGGTGGCTGCTCCTGCATTTAACCGGTTAGAAACATTAGTTATTCTCCCAACAAGACGTCTCTGTCTGTTGTAATTTGAATCGTTCTTCCGGCTGCATATGGTGTAACAGCCGATTTGATTTGCCGATGAAGCTTCGGCGTATTCGCTGCGCGATTGGACACATTAGCACCGACAACCACGCGCTGCCGGGTGACAATCACTTGGCTGCTTCTTATACCCTTGATCTGATCGACGCGAGTCGCAATTCGCCTGGCAAGTGCAGTATTGGAACTTTCATATGAAAGTGGTTCCGTATATGGTGCAACGTTGTTTGTATCGCGGCCGACGCCCTGATTAAAGCGATCCGCGTGCTGCGCGTTTCTGTAAGTTTGCAGCCGGGCATCTCTATAATTCAGGCCTTGATCGGTATAATATCCCACATTTCTCATTCTGACGTTGTCAGTTGCTGCGTTGGGTGCTGCAGTATTAGTCGCCCCGCATCCGGCAAGAACACCGCTGATCGACAAAGCCGCTCCAATTGCGATGACTGTTTTCTTCAAAATAAAAATCCCCCTTTCACGACTATGTTGTGTGAAAAAAGGGCATTTTACACCTGTCAAAATTTTGTTTGGAACGATCCCTTTAGATGCCTTAACTTTTGCTGTGTTCTGCCTCTATTTTCCTTTTCAAGATACGGCATATGATTTACGTGTACGGAAAATAGGAATATTTCCTTTAAATGAATCTGCTGGGATACAAAGAAAAAAGTGACGAATGATCGTCACTCCTCATTTGTATCATCAATCGGAAAATCGGGCTGCAAAGGCTGCAAACTCTCCGCCGGATAGTTATCCCATCTTTGGCCGGATGACGGGATCGGCGGCTGGTTACCCATGTATACAGGTATCCCTTGCTGCCGGCTCATACTTGAATAATAAGCCGGCTGCGGATACGCGGCTCCCGCCGGAAAAGAGGCTGCTGCCGAATAAGTCTGCGGATAAACCGGCTCATTGCATCCGCAAGGCGACGGCTGGGCCGGCATAGCTGCCGGCTGGCTGTATGGATAGGGATAAGCTGACGGTGGTGCCGTTCCAACCGGAGATGCAGCTGTTTTTCCGCCACTTTGGACAGCTCCAGTGCTCTTCATAACGCCCGGCTTCCCGGCGGAACTAAAGTTGACAGCCGGCCCGGGGCCGGCGGCCGGTGCAGCCTTTGTGACATTCTCGCTCCTTTTTTCCGCTGCGGAGCCGCCGCCCCATTTGCCGTTATAAGCCGGCGCGGAACTTGAAGGAGCTGCCGCCGGCGCTGAGGTATAAGGATAAGGATTGGCCGGTGCTGGAAGCGGATACGCGGCTGAAGCTCGGGCGGCCGGTGTTTTTACATTCGCCCTGTTCCCTGTCGGCATCGGATAACCATAACCTGAAGCACCGTAGTAAAGTGGCAGCGGTGAACCGGTATTGGCCTGTGACAACGCCGGATTCATACCCGGCATCGTTACGCCGGCTGACTGGTGCTGATAGGATACCGGAGCGGGACTCGGATCCGGTTGATAAGGATGATGAATATCGACCATTCCTTGAGTCAGTCAAATGGATAATCCGCCGTTTGCGCAGCCGGCATTGTTCCGTATGCCGCTGCCGCCTGGCTTTCTTCAAGCATTGGATAGTGGCTCTCTTTCGGATAAATCACTTTTGAAAAGTCGTTAGATTCCGGCGGATTTCCGGCAGAAGCACCGGCGGCCGCTGCCGGTTTGATTGGCTGAGTCATGGATGGAGCGGTCACATCAGTCATTCTGGGATTGGCTGCCGGAGATTGAATCGATATTTTAGGTTCCAAATTTTGCGAGGTGATCAGCGGTTGGGTATGATTTCCCGAACGGATCGATTTTTCCATTTTTTTTAACGGCTTTTTACCGATTGATACTTTTATTTTCAACCCTTGAACGAGGCTCGTGTCATCCGTAAGACCGCTGTTCATTTTTTTTGCAGCTCTTCGATTGTCATTCCGTGCTTTCTTGCTATCTCTGCAAGCGTATCGCCTTTTTGCACAACATAAATTTTCACGGTTTTCCATCCCTCCTGTGCAAGTCATTACATTATATGGCCCGACTGGGCGTTTTGCCACTTTTTTTTGGAGGATGATCTATGCAATAAAGGCGAGAATTGACTATAATAAAAGTTAAATCAAACTGATGGAGTGTTTTTATGGTTCATACAAAAACGAAGCGGAAGAACGGAGACGAGAGAAGAGACCGGATTTTGGAAATACTAAGACAGTCGACAGAACCGGTAACAGGAGGCGAATTGGCTGATAAAATGAGCGTGAGCCGGCAAATTATTGTTCAGGATATTTCGCTGCTCAAAGCAAAGGAACACCCGATTATCGCCACTTCTCAAGGGTACATGTACCTTGCTCAGCAAAAGTCAAGTTCAAAAGAGCGGATTATCGCCTGCAGGCACAGCGCGAAAGAAACGCGCCATGAATTAAACTTGATCGTTGATCGCGGTGTAACCGTAAAGAACGTCACCGTTGAGCATCCCCTCTACGGCGAGATTACCGTTTCGCTCATGATTCGGAATCGTCTCACGTTATCCGATTTATGAATAAGATTGAACAGACCGGTGCCTCGCTGCTCTCATCCTTAACGGACGGCACCCACCTGCATCTGCTTGAAGCGCCGAGCGATTCCATGCTTGACGAAGCCGTACAGGCGCTGGAACGCGCGGGTTATCTGTTATAGCCGCCCGTTCCAATAATCAACACCTGGTCGACATTTTCCAATTCTCTCAGTTGATCAAGCAACTCTTCTACGCGAATCGCAAGTCCGTTCATATCAAGCGAGACGGTCACGTTCGCCTGGCCTTGCAAAGGGATCGTTTGGTGGATTGTTAAAACATTGCACCCCGCTTTGGAAATAATGTCAAGCAGCTTGGTCAGCATGCCGATTCTATCCTCCAGGTGAATAAGCAGTGTGACAATATTTTCTTTTACAATTTGGTGAAACGGAAAAATACCGTCGCGATATTTATAGAAAGCGCTTCGGCTGAGTCCCACCCGCTTGACCGCTTCCGTTACGCTCTCGACTGCCGCGGTCAAGCAGTCTTTTGGCCTCCAGCACCTTCGCCATTGATTCGGAAAGAACATCCTCGCGAACCAGAAAGAACTGTTGTTTATCTTTCATTTTTATTGCCTCTAATCCGTAAATTCAAATTCGAAATCCATGATTCGGACACTATCGCCTTCCTCAACCCCTCTTTGCCTTAAAGCATCATCAACGCCCATGCTGCGAAGCTGCCTCGCAAATCGGCGAATGGCTTCATCGTGATGAAAGTTGGTCATTTTGAAAAGGCGTTCGACCTTGGCACCCGAAACAACGAATGTTCCGTCGTCATCGCGTGAAATAACAAACGGCGGCTCTTCTTCTTTAAATTGGTACATGGCTGCGCCGCTTTCTTCAGCATGTTCGGCAATTGGAAACATTGGCGTTTTTTCCAATAGCTCATAAACTTTGTTCAGTAAATCATGGAGGCCTGTTTTTGTCAGTGCTGAAATCGGAAAAAACCGGAACATCTTTTTGCAGCTTTAATTTAAATGTCTGTAAATTTTTCTCACTTTCCGGCATGTCCATTTTGTTGGCGGCAACCACCTGCGGCCGCTCCAACAGGCGCCATTTGTATTGTTTCAATTCTTCATTAATCTTGCAATAATCATCATAGGGATCGCGCCCTTCGCTTCCGGACATGTCAATCACGTGCACGATGACTCTTGTTCGCTCGATATGCCGTAAAAATTGGTGGCCGAGTCCGGCGCCTTGGCTTGCTCCTTCAATCAATCCGGGCAGATCAGCCATAACAAAGCTGCGGTTTTCATCTAGAGAAACAACGCCGAGATTCGGCGTAATGGTTGTAAAATGGTAAGACGCTATCTTAGGCCGAGCTGAAGACAGGGCGGATAACAGCGTTGATTTTCCAACGCTCGGGAAACCGACAAGCCCGACATCGGCAAGCAATTTCAGTTCCAGCTGAATATCTCGTTCTTCTCCAGGCTCACCGTTTTCCGAAATATAAGGAGCGGGGGATTCGCGGAGTCGAAAAACGGGTATTGCCGCGTCCGCCCCGTCCGCCCTTGGCGATCACGGCTTGTTCACCCTGTTTCGTCAAATCGGCAATGATCGCTCCGGTTGCTCTATCCCTCACAATCGTTCCCGGCGGCACTTTGACGATCATCGGTTTGGCATTTTTGCCATGCTGATTTTTTGACCGGCCGTTCTCGCCTCTCGGCGCCTTGAAATGACGCTGGAAGCGAAAGTCCATAAGCGTTCGCAAACCTTCATCCACCTCAAAAACGACATCCGCGCCATTGCCGCCGTCGCCGCCTGCCGGTCCGCCGTTCGGTACATACTTTTCTCTTCTGAAAGCCACCATGCCATTGCCGCCGTCGCCGCCTTTGACATAGATATTTACTTGATCGACAAACACATAACCCACCTCATTGTATCATTCACGTCATTATTTACTATGTAGTGTTCAACCAAATGGAAAGATTGATTCATGCCGATCGACTGTATATGCTGCTTCGCCGTTTTCATCTGCCATCCGCCCTTCGAAGATCAAAAAAATTCGGGCAGCCGTGCCGATGTCAAAAGCCAGTTCAAGCTGATTATCGGTCATTTTCGAAGCCTGCTCGTCGATAACATGAAAAAAAAAAGCCTTAAAAAACAGGACCAGCGCTTCATCCCAGGAAGACAGGCCGCTATCGCCCCGCGGCACTTTAAAAGTCAGATGAAAACGGTGCATCGACCAGTTGAATGTCAGTAAATAAGCCGCTAATTTCGGCACCTTCAAATTGGACAGGCCTGCTTCGTTCTGCAATTTTTCAATCAGCCGTTCAATGATTTTTTCCACCTGATCAAACTTCTCAAGCGATAGATAGCCCTTAATCAATTGTAATTCATTCAGCCAGTCATGCCTAGCATAGCGAAAGATTTCAAGTAATTTCTCTTCGTCAAGCATATATGCAGCTCCTCAAGCCTTTTTACGACCTCATCCTAAAAACAGTATATCAGAAACCGGGCAGCCAAACACTTGTGAAGCTGGAAAAAAAGCGGCGGGCGATGCTTCGCTAGCACGAAGCATCACCCGCCGCTGAAACTGGCCCTGAGCCATACCTTTCAATTGATCCAGTCGATTAAGCTTCTTGAACGGCTTCAACCGGATAAACACTTACTCTTTTGCGATCACGGCCAACGCGTTCGAATTTCACAACGCCATCGGCTGTGGCAAACAATGTGTCATCGCCCCCGCGACCCACATTGACACCCGGATAGATTTTCGTTCCGCGTTGACGGAAAATGATCGACCCGCTCGAGACATGTTCGCCGTCGGCACGTTTGGCCCCAAGGCGTTTGGCGATGGAATCACGGCCGTTTTTTGTACTCCCCACACCTTTTTTGGATGAGAAATATTGGAGATCAAGTTTCAACATTTTAAAAGCACCTCCTTAATCATTAATTTTAATATATTGCCCGTAGGACATTTCAATCGTTCGCAAAGAAACAAGCATGGCTTCCAGCAGCAGCAGCTGGACTTTGTCCTGCCGGCTTTCCGGAAGATCGTCCGGACAAAGACAATTCAGGAACCCGCCGTCTTCCTTTTGATGAATGTCAAGCGAAACATCGGCAAGAACTTCAATCGCATTCAACGCGCCGAAAGCCACCGCCGAAACGCCGGCACAAACCAGATCAAAACCATGCGGCCCGCTGTTCGCATGGCCTTTCATCGTAAAGCGAGTGATCTGCCCTTTGCGATTGCGATTGACGTCAATCTTAATCATTGTACGTGTCCTTACGCATTGATTGTTTCAATCGTGACTTTTGTATAAGGTTGACGGTGTCCTTGTTTGCGACGATAATTCTTCCTTTTCTTGAACTTAAAGACAACGATTTTCTTTTCGCGTCCTTGTTCAACAACTTTCGCCGTAACAGAAGCACCTTCAACAGTCGGCGTACCGACTTTCACGTCTTCACCGCCGATGAAAAGCACCTTGTCAAAGGTTACCGTTTCGCCAGCTTCAGCCGGAAGCTTTTCTACATAGACAGCTTGGCCTTCTTCAACTTTCAATTGTTTCCCGCCCGTTTCAATGATTGCGTACATCACTGCACCTCCTTAAATATTCTCAGACTCGCCAAAAAAAAAAGGCAGCTATCTGCATTTATGAACCTTTTCTGTGCGGTTGGAGCGAGGGGCGCTCCATCGTCGTATTCTTTTTGAACACTAACATTCGAATCATAACACAAATTCCAGTATACTGTCAATCACTGCCGGCAAACCGCACTTTCTCCATGGCCAAGTCCTGAAGGCCGTATCGTTTCTTTTTTCTTGAGATTTCAACAAGCCCAAGCTGCGTGCAGCCCAGGACTTTTGTTGTGGTCGGATCATTTTGAAACAAATCGGCCAGGAATGCGAGCAATTGTGCCAAGCGGTTGTGATCGGCCATATGAATGAAATCAACGATGATGATACCGCCGATTTGGCGAAGCCGCAATTGTCTTGCGATTTCCTCAGCCGCTTCACAATTTATTTGAAAAGCAGCGCCTTCCCATCCCTTTTTGCCGGAAAATGCTCTGGAATTCACATCGATTGCCGTTAATGCTTCGGTATAGTCAATCGCCAGTGCGGCACCGGATTTTAAGTAAACTACCCGCTTCATCGCCCTTTCAAACGCTTCCTCAAGCGAATGACGCCGAAACATATCAGCCTCCCGCTCGCGAATGATTTGCGTTTTCGGAAGGCGCTTCGTCAGCTCTATTTCACAGTTTGTATAAATCGCACCGACGGAAGAAAGACGGTTTTCACTTAAAATCCATTCAACAAAAGGAAGCGCTTGTTCCAGAAGACGCGGGCTGCCGTCAGTCTCCGCATTGGCTAGAATCGTCTGCCACTTTTCCCGCAATAATCCGAATGACCGGCCAAGCCGTTCTTCCGATTGCCGGCCGGCCTGCGTTCTGACAATGACCCCTTCAGGCCGCCGGCACCAAACAGCCGCCATCCTTCTCAGTTCCCCGCGCCTGTTTTCAGAAATGTGTCTGAAACAGCAATATAGTTGCTGTACGGCAAATAAACGAGGCTTTCATTAGAGAGCTGAATATGCTGCGTCAATTTTGGACTTTTGCCATAGCTTGCTTCTTTTTCAATTTGAACGATCAAAGAGTTTCCTTTATTTAAATTTTTTGCCGTTAATACGTTCTGTCTCGGCAAAAATCCGCGGCGCCCCCTGCCGATATCTATAAAAAAAAAAGCTGGCAGACCGGGGGCGGCTGTCTGCCACTTTTCCTAAATAGATGTTTCCCGCTTCGGCGGATTCATCTTTTTTCTTCAAATAAAAGGACACCACGGATCCTCGCTCCAGCAAGGCAGCACGCTGATACTTTTCCCCGCCGTCAATAACGAGTGAAAAAAGCTCTGGATCAACCAAGCAAGACCCCCCTCTTTTTGTCTGGCATCTAGTCAAATTATCGCAAAAACGCGAGGGGATGGCAAACCGGCCTCTTATATTAGCGGCAAAAAGGTCTCGGACACCCCAATCGCTGTCCTTTCCATTTTAAAAACTCGCCGATCGTCTTTCCTTTACACTCGCCGCTGAAAAAAGCGGCAATCAGCGCGCTTTGATCGACAAATGACCGCTCTATCCCTTTGACAATGATTTGATGCTGAACATCTTTATAAAAGCGGGAAAAAACGGCCGCTACCGGCATACTGGCCGGCACAATAATTTTCTTTCTTTTTTTTTTTTGATTGAACCGGTTTTTTCCAGCAGGCAAGAAGAAAGCGAATGAAAAAACGAATGATCTTGCTTTCCATTCCTTATAAATGGCTGCCGCTAAAAATAAGCCAATCAGTAAAAAGTTTAAGGTAAAGGGGAAAAATGTCACCATGATCACAGTAAGCAAAATGAGCATAGCTATCGATAAAGTGAGAGCCATTTCACAAGCCTTTTTGAATGGATAAATCTTAAGCAGAATCAGCTGCAGCAGTTTGCCGCCATCTAAAGGCCAGATCGGAAATAAATTAAAAAAGAAAATCATCGCATTATAATTTAAAAACAATTGCTGGTTCTCGGCACTCCAGAACGGCGTAAGAGAAAGAGAAAAAGAAAAACGAGCGGAAGCCACAGATGTTGAAGAGGCCCGGCGAGGATCACCAGCCACTCTTCACGCATCGGCCGATCGCTCGCATGTTCCACTTTTGCAACACCGCCAAAAGGCAATAATTGAATCTGTTCGATATGCCAGCCAAATTTATAGGCAGCAAATCCATGTCCGCATTCATGAACCAGAACAATGAAAAACGCAATGGCAATTTCCCAAAAATGGCCGGTAATCGCGCCTGCCGCCATAACAAACCAAAAAACAGGATGAATTTTGATTTTGGCAAACAGAAAACTAATCAAACGAAATCACCTGTATCGGATCAATGAACTTTTCATTTTGTTGTAGAGCAAAGTAAAAGGATCCATGTTTTTGGTTTTTGTTAGCCGATACAGTGGCAACTTTCTGCCCTTTTTTCACGAAATCATACACTTTAACATTCCCGTAAAGCCTTCCGTACCAGGATTCAGCACCGTCCTTATGCTGAATAATGACCGTCTCTCCAATGTTTTTCTTTTTGCCGATGAAGACAACCAGACCGTCTTTCACCGCTTCCACCGACGTATGACGGGATGTCTGGACAGTGACTCCCTTGCTTTCATCCGTAAAATGGCGGGTCACTTCGCCGCTGACCGGAACGGCAAAATTGTTTTGGTTTTTCTTTTTTGCTTCTTGTTTTGTCCCGCCGGCCTGTTCAACGTTGGACGATTGGTCACTTTTTTTATCATCAAGACTCGGCAGAAACGCAACGGGTTTGCCAAATGTCGTTTCATACCAGTTTGACACGGCTGCAAAATTGAACTCGCTCGTAAGCGCAGTTGTCACAGCTGACTTAATTGGAGCAATCTTTTGACTGGATGACTCATGAATCATGTGCACAGAAAAAATAAGAGCGCCGGCAAGGATACATTTAACGATGAATTGTCGCGGCCGGAAAAGCGATGCAGACCGTGAATCTCCGAGTCTCGCTCGTCATATGTGGAATACGGGGATGAGAAATCCCCCATTTTCTTTTCCCTTAAATGTTTGGAAGCAGTGCCAAACGCCTTGCGTTCGCGATGCCTCCTTCTTATTTCTTCAATTCGGTTCATACTCATCCTTCCTTTGCCGTTCATTTGCAGGCCACCCGGATGCATGTCCTTCTCTGTTTGTACAATCTATGCGGCAAAAGAATGAGATATACCGTAAAGAAAAACTTGGCGGAATCAAGCAGCACGCCCGAACTTTAGCCGGCTTTCAAAAAGGATGGAAAAAAAAAAGCGTCCTTCAGCCGCTAAAATCAGCGCTGAAAGACCTGCTTTCTTTATCCCGCATTAACGGGCAGTAAGACTTCCGCCTTAAGGCCTCAATGAATTCGAAGAGGCATAGGTGGGAGATAAATAATTGCCCGTAAACGCCCGATTGGTTCATCTAACAATCAGCGGGATGGAAGAAAAAAAACACTGATTGAAGTTTCACCTTATCTCATTCCTAATAAATGTTTGACCTTTTGCAGGAAACCTGGCTTTTCGTCCATGGACATAAGCGGAACAGATTCTCCCAAGATTCGCCGCCCGATATTCCGATAAGCCTGGGAAGCTTTCGGCGCGGGATCAAGGGCAATCGGCTCTCCTTTATTTGATGAAGAAATCACCGCTTCATCATCCACGACGATCCCGAGCAAATCAATGGCCAGTATATTCATAATTTCATCAACTTCGAGCATATCGCCATTTTTCACCATATGCTGCCGAATACGATTGATGATTAATCGGGGGGGAGCAATCGATTCTTCCTGTTCCAAAAGACCGATCACTCGATCAGCATCTCGCACCGAAGAAATTTCCGGAGTCGTCACAACAATCGCCTGATCGGCACCGGCAATGGCGTTTTTAAATCCCTGCTCAATGCCTGCAGGACAATCGATGACGACATAATCGAAATCCCCTTTTATTGATGATTTTTTTCATTTGATCAGGGGTAACCGCCGATTTATCGCTTGTTTGGGCAGCCGGAAGCAGGCTTAAACTATCAAAACGCTTGTCTTTCACCAAGGCTTGATTAAGCTTGCAGCGGCCGTATGCGACATCGACCAAATCGTAGATAATGCGGTTTTCAAGTCCCATGACAACATCAAGATTGCGCAGCCCGATATCGGTGTCTACGAGGCATACTTCTTTTCCCTGAAGCGCAAGTACAGTACCAATATTGGCTGATGTTGTTGTCTTTCCGACACCGCCTTTTCCCGATGTTACGACAATTGCTTCCCCCATTAGTCAACACCTCTCTACTTATTACAGCTCGCCAGCACTTTGGATACCCTATTATTCTTGGAAATGGACTGCAGACGATCAATAATAATCTGATTCACTGACAGATCGACAAAAGCACATTCCATTAGATGATCATTTTTCAATTCGTCGGCAGGCTCTTCCTCCGCGGCTCATAAAACGGCCGATCTTAAGCTGTGTCGGTTTCATGACCGAAGCGGCAATGATTGCCTCCTGCTCTTTTCCCGATACACCCGCGTGCGCGATTCCTCGAAGGGCGCCCATAACATAAATGTCGCCCGTCGCGGATATCATTCCGCCGGGATTCACATCGCCAATCAAGAGCAAATCCCCTTCGACTTCCAAGACCTGTCCGGATCGAACCATTCTTTTTATCGGTACAAGCTGCCGGCGGGCCGTGATTTCAGCACATTCCTTTCGGGTCATGACATTGGACTCAATATCGGCAACAAATAAATTTTCGTATGAATGGATAATATCGGCTAATTCATCCTTCTGTGCGTTACTCAGATACCTGTTTCCCACTTGCACTTTGACAGAAGTGAGCGGTCCGTCCTGGTAGTGCTTCCGATTCATCGCCAGTTTGTCCCTCAGTTCCCGAACCAATTCATCATAAGAGCACTTTTCATCCATAACAAAAAACAAGCCGTCTTTTTTACCTTTCATCATCACCAAAGGCTGCCTCTTTGACATTTGGATCGTTCACCTCAATATAGGTATATTCAATATGACAAGGCAGAAATCCTTCTTCTTTCCTATTCTTCTATCATATCCCTCATGCCGATTAAGAAACGCCGGAACGGGTAATAAATAAGAATAGTAAATGCAGCATTCAAAATAAGGGTCGGCGGAAGATGCCTTACCAAAAAAGCCAAAAAAGTCTGGTTTGTAACGCCAATTAAATGATAAATAAAATAGACCTCGGTTTGCAATAAACAAACACCGAGAATCGCCGCAACAAGCACGACCAATACATTCATGTTAAACAGCTTCGATAAAGAAGCGATAAAATAAACGGTAAAACCCATACAAAATGCATAGACGCCTAAAACTGAGGTGTAGACAATGTCGCCAAGAAGGCCAAAAAAAAAAAACAGCATAGCGCAGTGCCAAACTGCGGTTATAAAAAAAGGAAACCATAAGAACAGCACCATTACAAAATTTGGAACCAGTTGAACACGGTCCCAAATTCCACCTGGTGAAAAGACTGTCATAACGGTCCCTTCAAAAATAAAAAGAACAAAGAGGAAAAGAAAAAGTTTGATCTGTTTCAAAGTTAATTCCCTCCCGCAGCCGTTGTCCTGGCCAAACGCTTAACAATCATCACACGGGTTAGGTTGTTTAAATTAACTGAAGGCTTCACTTCAGCAATTTTGGTCAATCCATACTGATCGGAAGACACTTTCGTCACTTTGCCGATCAATAGCCCGCTTGGGAAAATCCCCGTTAAACCTGAAGTTTCGACAACCTGGCCTTTTTTAACATTCGCCTTCACAGGAATTTTTTGAAACAGCAAAACACCCTTTTGCTCGTCAAATCCTTCAATCATGCCGTAAATTTGCGGTTTTTGTACCATAGCCGAAATCTGATTGGCATTTTGCTTGTCCGAAATCAGCATCACTTTGCTTGTGAACTTGCCCACGCTTCATTTTGCCGATCAATCCATCGGAAGTAATCACAGCCATCCCCGTTTTTATCCCGTCATTCTGTCCTTTATCAACGGTTACTGTCTGATTCCAGCCGTCATACGAACGCCCGATAACCAGCGCCGGAAACTTCTTATAATCAGACAAATCGGGATCGTTTTCCAGTTTCATTTGTTTCTTGAGTTCTTGGTAACTGTTTTGCAAATCTCTGTTTTGCTGCTTAACGCTTGCATAGTCCTCTAAATTTGCTTTAAGTTCTTTGTTCTCTTTATAGGCGTTTTCAATATCATTAACGGTCCCAAAGAAACCCGCTGCATACTGAGCGGGTCGTTCCACCAGGAATTGAAACCATCCAACCGTGTCCTGCACGAACTGTTCCGGCCAAACCGCCTGCTCTTTTTCTTTGAATGAGAAACCAATCAAAGCAACAAGCACGATAAGACTGGCCAGAAGAATGATCAATTTTTTGTTTGAAAAAAACGAAGGCATAAAGACACCACTTATAATCTTTGACTTCCAATTTTATCTAGCCCGCGATGTTGAGGTGATACCGGATTTTGACCGGAAAAGATGCAGATTTTCAAGTGAACGGCCGGTTCCAATAGCCACGCAGTCCATCGGATTTTCCGCAACAACAACCGGCATCTTTGTTTCTTCACTTAGGACGCGATCGAGATGACGCAGCAGCGCGCGCCGCCGCCGTCAAAACGATCCCGCGATCCATGATATCGGCCGCTAGTTCAGGCGGTGTTTTTTTCAAGTGTCACCTTAACCGCTTCAATAATCTGATTGACGGTATCGCTGAGTGCAGAGGCAACCTCTTTCGCCGTTACTTCAATCGTTTTCGGCAATCCGGTCAGGAGATCCCGCCCCCTGATCTCCATTTTGTCATTTTCCAAGTCATCCGTTGTTCCGGCTGAACCAATTTGAAGTTTCAGTGTCTCGGCCGTTCTCTCGCCGATCATCAGGTTGTACGTTTTTTTTTTCATACTGATGATCGCTTCATCCATGTCGTCACCCGCGATTCGGATCGACTGGCTGGTCACGATCCCGCCAAGCGAAATGATCGCGACTTCCGTTGTTCCGCCGCCGATATCAACGACCATGCTCCCAGTCGGCTCCCAAACCGGCAGATCAGCCCCAACTGCAGCAGCAAAAGGTTCCTCGATCGTATAGGCTTCTTTTGCGCCGGCCTGCTTGGTCGCGTCTTCCACCGCACGCTTTTCGACAGCTGTGATACCTGAAGGCACACAAACCATGACATTCGGTTTACGAGCAAAAATCGAACGTTTTTTTTGTGCCTCATTAATAAAGTATTTCATCATCGTCGCTGTTGTTTCAAAATCCGCAATAACGCCGTCTTTCATAGGACGTACCGCCACAATATTTCCAGGTGTCCTGCCGATCATATTTTTTTTGCAGGATTACCGACCGCTTCAATGGTTCCTGTATCTGTGTGCAAAGCAACAACAGACGGCTCCCGAACGACAACGCCTTCCTTTGACATAAACCAACGTATTCGCCGTTCCCAGGTCGATTCCCATATCTCTTGAAAATCCGCCAAACATCTATGTAATCTCCCTTCATGTTGCAAAACTCATAAATTTAATTATATCTTAATTCACCATAAAAACATAGGGCTAGACAATACCTTTTTCTTTTAAACTGATATATTTTTTTGTCACCAATAATAATGTGGTCAAGCAATTCGATACCCAATATTTTCCCACACTCAACGAGCCTCCTTGTCACATCCATATCTTCACGGCTTGGCGACGGATCGCCGCTCGGATGATTGTGGAAACAGATGATCGAAGCGCATGATCTTCTGAGCGCTTCTTTGAAAACCTCCCTTGGGTGGACGATTGAAGTGTTTAAACTGCCGATAAAAATCGTTTTTTTTGTGGAGCACCTGATTTTTTTTTGTTCAAAAAGAGGCAGACGAAATGTTCCTGCGATAAGAAACGCATGTCATCCATCACATAGTTTGCTCCGCTTCAGGCGAGCGAATCGTGAATCGTTCCTCCCGCTTCATCTTCACCAGCCTGCTCCCAAGCTCAAGCGACGCCATCACTTGTACCGCTTTCGTCAACCCTATTCCTCTGATTTTTTGCAGTTCCTCGACGCTCGCTTCCCTTAAAAACTTAAGGCCTTCGAAATGGCTGAGCAATCGCTGAGAAAGCTGCAGAACGGACTCTTGCCTCGTCCCCGAGCGGAGAATAATGGCCAGCAATTCCTGATCGGACAGCGCCTCAGCTCCATCGCGAACGAGGCGCTCTCTCGGCCGCTCTTCTTTCGGAACATCCCGGAGCATCATTATTTCTTTCAACAGAAGGACCTCCTTGTTATTGCCGTATCTGAAAAATCCATCCACGCCCCGCTTTTCCGCTAATCACTCGTGCCAATTCCGGCATTAGAGGTAAAGGGCAGGTCTGTTGAAAGATCGGAGGTTTTGGCAGGCAGAGCGGAAAAACCGGACGCAGGATGAGATAGCCATAACATACCATAATCAGCCGGAAAAAGCACAGGTGCAAACAGCGAAAAAATCAGCTCCGCTCTTCATTTTGCCGTTAACCTCTTATTATTTTCGACAATTGTTTTTGATTTATGACAACAAACCAAGAAAATGAACTTTTTTAAAAATTCAATTCCGGTCAGGATGTCAAAGTTGCCGATCGGCGAACAATCCGCATCCGCTCATTTTTTTAAAAAAATCTGTCCATATTCGGCAGTTGCTTGCAAAAGGCTCTGTTGAAAAATATAGAACCCCCGGGCGGATGCCTTTTTTTGGAGGGCGCGGGCAGCAGAAGCGGCATTACCGGCATCATTATAAAAAGCGGCAAGTTTTTCCTTATCTGCACCCGACAACTGTTTATCACCGTCCGCCGTCTCCCATTGCCAGCCACTTTTCAGCTTGTCTAGTTTTTGGACTGTTTGTGCCGGTATGTGGCTGCTTTCGGGTGTGACTTGTCCGGAAATGCCAAGCAGCATTTTAGATATCTTGGCCTTTTCCGATGAAATCGGCCAGCTGCTGATTTTTTTTTAAAACAAGCGGATGTTCCGCTGCCGACAGCCGCCAATTTTTTTCATAAAAACCGATTTTTCTTTTCTTGTAATAATTCGCTAGAATGTTGTTCTTCGTTTCATTTGTCATTAAGCCGATATAAATCGCTGTTTCACCACCGTTTTTAACAGCGATAGCAGGAACCTCTTTCTTCCGCAGCTCGCGGGTGACTTTATCAACCTGCTCCGTCTTTGTAAAGACGCCGCCTTGAATCACATTTATTTTCAGCGGCAAGTCTTTGACATTTAAGGTAGATGCTTTCTCGCCCTGTTCCGTCTTTTTCTGGCTTTCACTGACGGCAGCCGACGGCTTCACCGCTGTTTTTCCTTGATCAGAAAAAACGAGCAGCATCGTAAAGCCAAGCCCAAGCCCAACCACTATTGCGCTGCTAACCGGCAGCCAAATATGTTTTAGAAATGGGGAGAATCTTTGACAGATCCCGGATTCTTGGGAAAAAATGCCACCCGTTTTCGTTTAAAGCCTTTCCTTCTCTTTTCTTTCGCCTGGTCATAATAAGATTTAAACTTTTGGCTGGGTACCGCTGTTTTTTCATCCGTTTCATTTTTTTCAATGTGCCCTTGAAAAGCACCGTGCCAGTTTAATGTTTTATCTTTATCAGCCGCTGCCATTTCGGCCTTTGTCCATTCTTCAAGTGGATGCTCTTTGCCATTGAATGTAATAGAAATATCGGATTTTCCTTGCTTTTTTTTTGCCAATTGCATTCAATCCTTTCCTCATGACTAAGGGCAGCATATATCTCGAAGAATATCATAATCAGACAAAAAAAAAGGCAAGACTTTTGTCGTCTTGTCCCAACTTTTTTTCGCCAATTTTTGCGTTTTTATTAAGACAGTAAAATTTCTATGGATTGTCTTGCATCATAAATGGAGATACCATTTTATCATGCGGTCTGAGCAAAAAAATAGCTGTTAACATCCCAAGTACAATAAAGGGAACGAACGGAACCGGCTGTCTTTTCTTGATGATCCCCGCTGCCATGCCGGCTACACCTAATAGTGCGCCATACATAATTGAAAAGAAAAAGCCAAGGACGAGCATCTTGGTTCCAACAAGATACCCCATTACCGCGAATAATTTAACATCACCGCCGCCTATTCCACCATTCGAAAGAAGTAAAAGGGCATAAAGCAGCGCAAAACCGGTCGCGCTTCCGGCGAGCGAATCCCACCACGGCTCAAGCGGGCTGAGTAATCTGAAGATGATAAAAATAGCCGAAAAATAAAGCAGCACTTGATTGGGAATGATCATGTAAGAGAGATCGGCGACAAAGACAATCATTAACAGAGAAACAAGTAACCATCCGGAAAGAGTTGTGGACAATGTTGGAGAAACAATGAAAATACTTAAGAAAAGGGCTCCTGTAATAGCCTCGACAAGAGGGTAGAGTAAGGATATTTTTGATGGCAGCTTCGGCACCGTCCACGTAAGCAAATATAAGAGAGGATGGGGACCAGTTCATAAAATCTTAGACGATGACCACAAAACGGACAGTGTGAGGGTGGAAAAAGAATCGAGTGTCCTTCAGCTAAGCGCAGGCCGACCACATGAAAAAAGGAACCGAAAACAAGGCCGAGAACGAAAATATAAACGTAAACAAAATCAATGATCATTTTCTTTACCCGCCATATCACTATTTTTTTTGTTAAAGCTGGACATAACTTGCGGTTTTTCCCGTTCTGCTTCTAAATACAGGTCTGATCGATACTTCTCTAAATGGCATCGCTTTCCCCCTTTTTTCGGTTTATCAAAATGAAAAAGCATACTTATGACCTAAGAATATTTTTACCTGACAATATTAAAAAAAAAAAAAGGTTCCGAAAACCTCTCTTTTTTTAATACAAAGCATGGTTAATTTAATCTGTTTAAGAATGGCGGGCAAATAATGTCTCCTTTTTCGCCAGCAAAAGCGCGCGTACCTCGGAAATAAAATATAAAGATCCGGTGACAAGCAGCCCTTCATCCTCTTTTGTTTGTCCAATCAATTGTTCGACAGCCTCGCGCCAGTCCTCAGCCATAAATTTCTTTTCGAGTCGGGACGCCTCGTAAAGGCTCGTACCAGTGGCGGCTCTTGGAAAATCAAACGTCGTGAACGTGATCTCCTCGGCAATGGCTTCAATTTGGTGAATCATCTGAGCGTACTGTTTGTCCTTTAGCGCCGCATACAAGACATTGATTTTTCGATCGGGATAACAGTGCTTCACCGTTTTGACAAGCGCCTCGGTTCCCTGAACATTATGAGCGCCGTCGATCACGACCAGCGGCGACTCTGAAATGACTTCAAAACGGCCCGGCCATGCTGCTTTTTCCAACCCGGCCTTCAGCTGGTCGTCGTCAACCAAAATGCTGAAGTAAGTTTGCAAATAATCGATCGCCATCAATGCTGCCGCAGCATTTTTTTATCTGGTGTTCGCCCATCAGATGAATGCGCAAGTCATCTTGATGGATGTAAAAAGAATGGAAGCTGAAATGCTCACTTGATTGGTCATGTCCGCGGGATTCAGCCGTGAACTCTTTGCCGAGGACATACAGATCGGCTTGTTTTTCTTTTGCCGTGCGGCGAATGACTTCCAGCGCCTCAGGATTTTCCGCAGCCGTAATGATCCCGACACCGGATTTAATGATCCCCGCTTTTTCAGCTGCAATACTTTCGATGGTGCTGCCGAGCTGCTGCATATGATCCATGCCGACATTCGTAATAATGGTCACAAGCGGATAAATAACATTTGTGGAATCCAGCCGCCCTCCAAGGCCGACTTCATAAATCACCAGATCACATCGATTCATTTTTCCAAAATAAATCAGACTGATCATCGTCACCACTTCAAACTCGGTCGGTTCGCCTAAATCGGTCGCCGAGACTTCCTGAACAAGCGGATGGACCGCGTTCGCCGCGCTGATCAGATCGGCATCAGAAATAGGTTCGCCGTTCACCGTGATCCGTTCGTTAAAAGATGTTATATAAGGCGAAGTGAACGTGCCGACTTTGAACCCGGCTTCCTGATAAATGTTTCTCAAAAAGCTGACTGTCGACCCTTTGCCATTTGTCCCGCCGACATGAATGGCCCGGATGCGCCTTTCGGGATGTTCGGCACGTTCCAGCATCCACTCCATCCGCTCCGTGCCAGGCTTGATGCCGTGTGGCAGAAGCTCGTGAATCCAGTGCAAAGTGTCTTCAATAGTTGTAAACATCGCTATCCCTCCAAAAGATATACAGTACAAATGGCTTGCTGCAGGATGTCCTGCCGGCCGTTTTTTAATAACCGGACAAATGATCGGTTAAGCTTGCAATTCCGCGATTCTTGCTTTAATTTTTACTCTCTTTTCAAGATAATCCTTTTCTTTCGCTCGCTCACCATTGACCACTTTTTCCGGCGCTTTATTAACAAACCCTGGATTGTTTTTTTTCTGTACCCGTTCGACTTCAAAATCCATTTTTTTCAATTCTTTATTCAACCGTTCAATTTCTTCGTCGAGATTGATCAGACCGGTCAGCGGCAAGAGAATATCAACGCCGGTCACGACCGCTGATACAACCTTATCAGGAACTGCTAGATCCGGACCGATTTTCAGTGAATCAGGGTTGCAGAATTTTTCAATATAAGCTTTATTTCGCTGCAGAACGGCCGTTTCATGATCCGAAGCGGTTTTCAGCAGCATGGCGATCGGTTTGCTTGGGACAACATTCATCTCCGAGCGGATATTGCGCACCGAGCGGATAATTTCCTGCAAAAGCGCCATGTCTTTCGCAGCCGCCTCATCATTAAATGCCGGATTCACCTCTGGCCATTCGCTGCGCATGATCGTCTCGCCTTTGTGAGGAAGATGCTGCCAAATTTCCTCCGTTACAAACGGCATGATCGGATGCAGCAGTTTCAAAATTTTATCTAAAACGTCGTAGGTGAGCACCGATTTCGTCATTTGCTTACGTTCGTCATCCTCGCCGTAAAGCGGCAGTTTGGCCATCTCGATATACCAGTCGCAAAAGTCATCCCAGATGAACGAATAAAGATGGCGTCCCGCTTCGCCGAAATCATAGGATTCATAGAGTGCCGTGACTTTATCGATCGTCTCATTCAGCCTCGTTAAAATCCAGGCGTCTGCGACGGAATGTTCGCCCGCCAGATTGACATCGTCCGCTGTAAAACCGCCGAGATTCATGATCACAAACCTGGAAGCGTTCCAAATTTTATTGGCAAAGTTCCAATTTGCCTCCACTTTTTCCCATTGGAAGGTTAAATCCTGGCCCGGTGTCGTGCCGGTTGCCAGTGTATAGCGGAGGGCGTCGGCACCGTAACGGTCGATTACATCCATTGGATCAATCCCGTTTCCGAGCGACTTGCTCATTTTGCGCCCTTGTTCATCACGGACAAGGCCGTGGATCAGCACACATCTTTAAACCTTTTTCCGGTAAACTCAGCGGATTGGAACATCATCCGGGCCACCCAGAAGAAAATGATGTCGTAGCCGGTCACAAGGGCGTTAGTAGGGAAATACCGCTTAAAATCACCGCTGCCTTCATCCGGCCAGCCCATCGTTGAGAACGGCCACAGCGCCGAGCTGAACCAGGTGTCCAGCACATCCTCGTCCTGGCGCCAATTTTCAATATCTTTCGGTGCATCGACACCCACGTAGACTTCGCCTGTTTGCTTATGATACCATGCCGGAATCCGGTGTCCCCACCAAAGCTGGCGGGAAATACACCAATCACGAATATTTTCCATCCAATGTTCATAAGTATGTTCAAATCGTTCCGGAACAAAACGCACCTTGTCCGCCGACTTCTGCATCGAAAGCGACGCGTCAGCCAAAGGTTTCATTTTAACGAACCACTGTGTCGACAAATACGGTTCGACAACAGCGCCGCTTCGTTCGGAGTGGCCAACGGCAACGGCATGAAGATGATCTTCAACCCTTTTCAGCACGCCGAGCGCCTTTAAATCTTTTACAATTTGCTTGCGGCACGCGTCGCGGTCCATGCCTTGATATTGACCGGCATTTTCGTTCATGATCCCGCCCTCATCCATGACAAGGATGCGCGGCAAGTTGTGACGATTGCCGACTTCAAAGTCATTTGGATCGTGCGCCGGCGTGATCTTCACGGCACCGGAACCGAATGACATGTCGACGTAGCTGTCGGCGACAATTGGAATCTCGCGCCCGACGATCGGGACAATCGCTTTTTTGCCGACAAGGTGCTTGTAGCGGTCATCATCAGGGTGGACAGCGATCGCCGTATCACCGAGCATCGTTTCCGGACGGGTCGTCGCAATCTCAATTTCTCCCGATCCATCGGCCAGCGGATAGTTCACGTGCCATAGATGGCCAGGAACGTCTTTATAAATAACCTCAATATCGGACAGCGCCGTTTTTGCTGCCGGATCCCAGTTGATGATATACTCGCCGCGGTAAATCAGCCCTTTTTCATAGAGCGTCACGAATACTTTTCTGACGGCGCGCGACAGCCCTTCATCCAGCGTGAACCTTTCTCTCGAATAGTCGAGTGAAAGGCCGAGTTTCGCCCATTGTCTGCGAATAAACGCCGCGTACTCTTCTTTCCAGTCCCACGTAACCTCAAGAAATTTCTCCCGCCCCAGATCATAGCGCGACTTGCCTTCTTTCCGCAGCTTCGCGTCCACTTTTGCCTGGGTGGCAATGCCGGCATGATCCATTCCGGGCAAATAGAGGGCATCATAGCCCTGCATCCTTTTAAAACGGATCAATAAGTCCTGCATCGTCGTATCCCAGGCGTGGCCAAGATGCAGTTTTCCCGTCACATTGGGCGGCGGGATGACGATCGAATAAGGCTTTTTTTTCGAATCTTCCTCGCCGCCTGCTTTGAAATACCCCTTCTCGCGCCAAATTTTATACCATTTTTCCTCCGTCTGGCTCGGATCGTATCGTATTTGTTTGCATCTCTGTTTTTTCCACAGTTATCCTCCTTCACGGCCTATAAACTAAAAAAAGCCCCCTCCGCCTGCAAGGACGAAGAAAGCTCCGTGGTACCACCTTTTTTTGTGCGGCAAACAACATCGCCGCACCTTCATGAACGATAACGGTTCCCCGTTTTTTCCTAATCCGGCACAGGCTGCGCCGTTTCAAAAAAACTGCTCAAGGGCGACTTCCATTCCATCGGCTAAAGAAACCTCTCAGCAAGGCGGCTTCTC
Source organism: Terrilactibacillus sp. S3-3 (assembly GCA_030437565.1). Taxonomy (GTDB): domain Bacteria; phylum Bacillota; class Bacilli; order Bacillales; family Sporolactobacillaceae; genus S3-3. Next base: position 1,281,055 of record CP129291.1, on the reverse strand, counting down.
TCTCTTATAGCATAAGGACATGTACTCTTCCCTGTCCAAGCATTTTAAATGTTGAGATCATCGATTAGACTATACTCACTAGTATAAATAATATGATCCCCCGTTTCGTCAATGTGCGGGTTTTGCATTGAATCGTTTGGCCATTTTAGATCAGGTGCCTCCCTGAGCTCATGCTTCAGGTTTATCATCAGCCAACCGGCAGCATCCACTAACTGTCCGGCGCAGGTTCGCGGGCAAAGCAGAAGGGTTCACTGAGCTGCTTCATGGTCAACGTGCTGGTCGTAATACGGGGCCACTAGTATCTTTTATGTACTTGATGGGCCGGGCCTCAGCTACCGACCGGCTGTGTGTGGCATCGAGCGCTAAGGGGGAGCAGGTTGAGCCAGTTTCGGGTCGTATTTTTATCGGCTGCCGGCAGCACGGGCCGATCAAAAGGGTCACCGTATTGTTTTATGGGCTGTCCATGTTGGTTGTTATCGACTGTGGAAGCTGATTTTTTTTTTTTTGAGAACGAATAACCATCGCGGGTGATTTGTTAAGTTAATAAAAAATGAAATTCTCAAAAATAGACAAATTTCAACAAAATTATCATAGCTGTCGAAAATGAAACAAAATGAACCAACAGATTATTCCATAGAGCGTATTACCTGTTTTCTGTAGCAGTAATTTTGTTGTTTAGATCATAAAACGAAACCTTATTGTAGGGGGAGTGATGTACGTTGTGAAGTTTAGAAAAGTGAGAATGGATAAAAGAATTATTCTTATGTTTTTATGTATGTTATTCCTACTTACGGGTTGCATGACTCAGACTAAAGCAAAACAAGTGGTTAATAGCAATGAACTAACTCTTATGCAAGCGGTAAAAGTGGCTTACCCAACAGCTCTTCGCTGGAACAGGCGGGCTAAACTCTTTTTTATAACAAGTAAAGATAATAGTTTTAAAGATCCCAATAGGTTTCAAAGTGGCCGTGATGGTAAAAGAAAATATTGGAATATACAATTCGGTGTTCCTGATTCAAATAAATTATTTTTAGTCACGGTTCATAATGGAAAAGTAGATGAAACCGCAAACTTAACAGATAAAGAAGGTCCCAAACAGCCTAAAATAGACTTTGTGTTGAGATTATCGGATATTCGATACGATTCACCAGAACTATTAAAACAAGCAAAGAAGATTGTTTCTATCTACCCGGGTAGAGAATTTGCCAATGGTTATCATTTTGGTTTATTTAAGGATACACAGAGTGGGGATGTTGTCATTTCAGTCATTGGTTGGGATAAAGGACGCAAAAAAATGAAACATGTATTTTTTAATGGAGCAACAGGAAAACCCATACAACCAAATTTAAAGGAGTGAAAAAATGGTGAAATTATCAAGATTTGTTTCCATCTTAGTTTTTGGTAGTATTCTTTTCACTTTTTCAGTGCCAGCATTGGCTTCTTCACGTCATACTGGACAAACGGTTACTGCGTATACCGGTTCAACTAAGGGAGCAGGGACAGGTGCGGGGTATCGTAATCACGCTTATACGACTGTTGCTGTTCATACGAAAAAATACGGAAGTACAAGTGCACCTCCTATATTCAGCTATGGAACAGTAATAAAAACGGACAAGTCCTTATACATTTATTTGGGTATGGACCAAGAAAGACCTTCACCGTTACGGATGTTGGTGACGTGAAAAGAAAACAAACATATTATTGGTTGGATATTTATTTTGGAAAGAATTCTTTGGATGCTACTGTATTCGGAATGCAATGGAATGTGGCATATACGGCCTATTGAAATCTATATAATTTCATTTTATCATGATTAACTTTCCTTCCACCATTTCATTAGTTTGTCCAAAGGGTAGACGCCCTGCTGGTTCGGGGCGATCATTAACGTATGAGAAAAAGTCGCGGGGCCAAATAAAAACTGCAGCGTCCGTTCGTCTGTCCGCTCGACCTTCCATCCCTCCTTCTGTTTCAGCCGATATCATTCCCCGAGAAACATTTTACACAAACGCTTTGCCAGCGCAAAAAACGGTCCGGAGAATGGGTCTAAAATGAAAACCTCCGCCTTTCACCATGGGGAATTTTCTATCATAAACTGTAGTGGCAACCTATTTTTAATGTGAGGAGAGGGAGGGACGAGGGATGTTCAAAAAGTTTGTCTTTCCACCATGGCTGAAAAAGGCGCGCGACGGATTAGAAATCATCATTCTGCCTCTTGGGATTTTTCAATTGATCCCGACGATCTTTTTTCCGAACACGTTTGATGTGCTTATTTTAGCTGTTTTTATTATCATCTACTTTGCTTTTCTGAAAAAATTATTTTAAGCCTCCTCCTTGTTTTCCACCGTTTTTTTCGCTTCTTCCGCTTTTTCTTTTTCCGCTCTCTTCGCTTCAAGATAGCGGCCTAAACTTCGGGTGAGCCGCTCATGAGCGATCAACAGGCTGACCCATTTTTTTGTAAAAGTCATTTCATTCCGTTCATCGGACGCGCGATAGCGCTTCGTACAGTGATACAGTGATTTGGGGCACAAGAGAAAATAAAAGAGGAAAGGCTGCTCATCTTCATTAAGCGGACAGATCGACGTATAAGTATGGATAAATTCCATCCATTTCGACTCGCTTGGAGAATAAATCGCATTCGTTTGTTCAAACAACGCTGCCGTTTCAATGATAAAATAGTCTTCCCGCGCATCATCAAAATTGATCAGAAAGCTTCTTTCCCTGTCGATCAGAACATGATTAGGGCTCAGCCGGCCGTGACAGATTGCCCGGCGGATGCCCCCATCCGTATCTGATTCCGGATTTTTGATTCGTTGTGAGAAAAAACTGGATCGCCGCCTCATAGTTTGCTAAAATTTTTGCCGCATGACGAAGAAAAACTTGCTCTAATGGAGAAGGATACTCTCGGTGCTCCGCCTCGTCAACAAATTTCTCATAGTCTTTTTTCTCGGCGGTCAGCATACTGACAATAGACTGTCCCAGTTCCAGAGCATTATCTCCCCTCCCCATTGTTTGCCGATGAAGATGGGCGGCTCTGGCGTACAAAGAGTCGTATCTCTGAGCCAGATCGGAAGCCGGGACGGTTTCACTGATCCAAGGCGTCAAGTAATAACGACTGCCGTCCGAGTCAATGACCAAATCGCCGTATTTTGACGGCAAGAGACTGATCGCGTCAATCGTTAACGCCTGTGTTAATTGATAGATATGCAGCAAGTTACCAACTTGCCGTTCCGTTGCTTTTTCCGTTTGAGCGCATATTGGCCTCTTGGCGTTTCTACTTGAAGAATATTTCCAGAAACAACTTGCCGAAAAGGAAATAAATCGTATTGAAACAGGGCGCGGCGCATTTGCAAATCCAGTTCGGCTTCCACCCTATTCACCACCTTTCCGAGATCCGGCAGGCGACCCGAAGATCGAGTCAAAAATCGTGATCGTTCGGCTTGATCGATCCCAGTTTTTCTTAAACGTCTCGATAAATTCTCCCGCTCTGCCGTTATCAAGTACCGGAAGCGCCTGCACGAGAAACAGCCATTCCCTTGGATAATAAAGTTCGGCGCGAATCAGCTCTGCGGTGTCCCCATCGATATATTCCCCGTTTTTTAAACAGGTGAATAATGAAATAAGGCTCTCTTTTCCGCTATCCTCAAGCCAGTCACCGAAAAACCGGGCAAGCGGCTCATAACCTACTAAAGGATTCGCTTGACCTAATTCAATGAACAACTTGCCAAACAGCAGCCATTTCCTTGGTTAAAGTGAAGATTATCCGGGGCAAGCACGGATATCCGCCGCGATCGGTGCCTCTCGGCCAGCATTTCCGCCTGTTCAGCCCGTTCAAGCGCGATGGGGAAACATTTGTCTGCAATTGAACCGGCATCAGAGACGGCGGATATGTTTCGGAGCTGCTGCTGGGCTTCTTCCACTTGATTTACCGCGCCAAATATGTCCGATTGCTGACCTGAAGAGGGGTACCGGCTTTTTGCCGTCAGCTCGCCGATCCATGCTGCCCATGCCGCTTCGTTCCCTTTTCTTTCAGCAGCTTCATGAATGGCATCGTGACAAGTGACGGCCAATTTCCCGATCATGGCGTATGGTTTTCCTGTTCTGGTGACATACATTCGATCAAGATAAAAGGCGTCACAAAGGAGCCTGTGCCGCCAAAGCAAATGCCAGTTTAATAAATGTTCATTGCCCCAGAGATAAACTTTTTTTAATCCTGATTCCGTCTGAATGAATGATATAAGGATTTTCACTAAAAACAGAAAGATGGCTAAATCCGTACTGTTGCCGAAGAAACAGCGTGATGTCATTCAACCCGTCAGTCATCCTTTTTGCCTTTTCCCGATTTAGGAATATATAGAACCTGCCCCTCGTCCACTCTTTCAGATTCGAGCTGATTCCTGCGAAGAAGACTTGAAATTGACACTTTATAACGTTCCGAAATAGCTTGCAGAGAATCACCGGTTTGGACAATACAAATTCTCATTTTTGAAAATTGTTCTTCTTCACTACCGGCGAGTACCTTGGTCAAGTAAAGAGCATTCTCCTCTCTCTTGGATTTGGGCTCTTCCTCGGCTGCTTCAGTCTTTTCTGTTTCCTGATTGTTCACATTCATTACAGCCTCCGGTTTCTCTTCTGAACGGGCAGCCGCAGGCGGTTCCAAATGATCAACTGATTCAGCAGTTTGATCAGGCTGGGCGGCTTCAGCTGGTTCAGCACCTCGGGCCGATTCGGCAATTTCAGTAGTTCAGCACCTCTAGCCGGCTGAGCGGCTTCAGCTGGTTTTGCACCTCGAACCAATTCGGCAGCTTCAGCTGGTTTAGCACCTCGGGCCGGTTCGGCAGCTTCGGTAGGTTGGGCAGATTCGGTCCGTTCCGCGAAATCGAACGGCTGACCTAAACCGTCCTTTTCTGCCCCGTTATCTTCGCTGTTTTGTCGTCTAAATTCAATTTGCGGCTCTTCAATTTTTTCATCCGTCTCTTCCGGCTTGCGAAAAGCTTCAAATTGAAACGTTTCGCCAATCTCTTTACTGTCACCATTTGGTTGTTCCGTCTCCTCCACCCGTTCTTTTACTGAAAGATCTTCTGTTTCAGGGAACGGAACATGATTGGCCGCTGAAAATGATTCACTTGCTTCAAATGGAGGCAGAATGGACGGATAAGGATAGTCTTCCGAAGACTGCTCGCCAAAAGGCGCCGTTTCGGTTTGAGAATCCGCTTCATCATTTGTGCGAACCGCTGCATGCATCCGCCTGAGTCCTTTCATTTGCCGGCACTTCCGGCAGCGGGGCTTCAACCTTTTTTTCATACGTCCCTTCATACTGCTGCTCGGTCAATCCGGTAATCGCGACATCGGCTTGCAATTGAATTTGTCTTTTTTCGGTTAATTCATAATCAAAAGACTCAATGATCACAAAAACATCTTCAAGATCTCTAATCCGATAAGAAGGTACCGTGATATCAACAGGAAAACGATGTTCGATGACCGCGGTACCGATGTCCGTTTCAGTGATTTCGTCAACCGTGCGAAATGCAAAAATCTCCTCATTTTTGAAATCCGATTTTTCTTGTTCCAGCGGCTTGTACTCGCCGGTTAAACGCAAGCAGCCTTTAATGGTCACATAATGCCGATTTTCCTCTATCGTGATGTCCGGTTCCAAGGCCATTGACAGAATTTCTTCTGCAAGTTCTTCGTCCTTTAACCAAATCGATTCATTGATCGAAAATTGCAGGCTTTGATTCGAAGATTAGACATCCATCTCACCCTTTCAAAGGTTCTTATTAATGTCTATGCTCAAGCAGACGATTTATGCTTCTGGCTTTTCCCAGTATAGGACATAAGAGAACAGCGGATGATGGACCGTAGGGGCGCCGGCCGCCCAAACCTTTCCCGCTTTATCGCGAAAAAAAGCGAGAGGTAATATTCCTCTCGCTTTTCCTGTGGTGCGGCTCTTTTAAGAAAACCCCACTGATTGAAGTTTCACCTTATCTGGACTTTGCTATTTTTTCAAAAGCATGCTCCGCTGCTTGAATGGTCTTTTCAATGTCGTCCATTGTATGGGCAGTTGAGAGGAACACACCTTCAAACTGCGACGGTGGAAGCGAAATGCCCTGCTCAATCATCGAGGCAAAGTAGGATTTAAAATAATCGAGATTTGCCGATTTCGCACATTGATAATTGATCACTTTCTTGTCGGTAAAGAAAATACCGATCATTGAGCCCGCTTGGTTGACCGTGAGCGGGATACCGTACTTTTCAGCTGCGGCTTTATAACCTTCAGCCAGCCGATCCGCTTTCGCCCTGAATCCTTTATAGTCCTCTTCCTTCAGCTGCGACAGCGTCATGTATCCGGCTGCCATTGCCAGCGGATTGCCGGAAAGAGTGCCCGCCTGATAGACCGGTCCTTCAGGAGCAATCTGTTTCATAATGTCCCGGCGGCCCCCGTAGGCGCCGACAGGCAGCCCGCCGCCAATCACTTTACCAAGCGTTGTCAAATCAGGCGTCACATTGTAGTAGCCTTGTGCGCAATGATAGGCAACGCGGAAGCCGGTCATCACTTCATCAAAAATGAGCAAGGCGCCGTAATCCTTTGTCAGTTTTCGAAGCGATTCAAGAAACCCCGGCACAGGAGGCACGACTCCCATATTGCCGGCAACCGGTTCGACAATCACCGCGGCAATTTCGTCGCCGAATTTTTCAAAAACGGCGGCGGCTTGTTCCGCATTATTGTACGGAACGGTCAATGTATCTTTTGCCAGCTCTGCCGGCACACCGGGGCTGTCCGGGAGTCCCAATGTCGCCACACCCGAACCGGCCTTGATCAAAAGCGAATCGCCGTGGCCGTGATAGCTGCCTTCAAATTTCAGAATCTTATCGCGGCCCGTGAACCCCCTGGCCAGGCGAATGGCGCTCATCGTTGCTTCCGTTCCCGAATTCACCATGCGGACCACTTCCACCGACGGTACGCGTTCAATGACGAGTTCGGCCAGTTTCGTTTCCAGTACATGCGGCGCGCCGAAGCTCGTGCCTTTCTCAGCCGTTTCTTTCAGGAAAGCGATCACTTTTTCATCGGCGTGGCCGAGAATGAGCGGTCCCCAAGATAAAACATAATCGATATATTCATTGCCGTCGATATCATACACCCTTGATCCTTTACCGTGATCCATAAAAATTGGATTCAAGTCAACGGACGGAAAAGCCCTGACCGGACTGTTCACCCCGCCCGGCATGAGCGGGCGCGCGCTTTCTTTAAAAGCGGCGATTGATTTTGTAAAATCCATTTTTTCACCCTTCTTCTTTCAGCCAGGAAGCGGCATCTTTCGCGTGATAGGTAATAATTAAATCGGCACCGGCGCGTTTCATTGCAGTCAATGATTCGAGCACAACCGCTTTTTCATCGATCCAGCCGTTCAAGCCGGCCGCTTTCACCATCGCATACTCGCCGCTGACGTTGTAGGCGACCATCGGCAGATTAACGTGATCGCGTACTTCGCGAAGGACGTCAAGATAAGGCAGGCCCGGTTTGACAATGATAAAATCGGCGCCTTCTTTTACATCGGACTCCGCTTCACGAAGCGCTTCGCGGCGATTCGCCGGATCCATTTGGTATGTTTTCCGGTTGCCGAACTGCGGTGTACTTTCCGCCGCATCTCGGAACGGGCCGTAAAAAGCGGAAGCGTATTTAACTGCATAGGACATGATCGGAATGTGATTAAACCCTGCTTCGTCGAGCGCCGCGCGCGGATGCAGCCACAAAGCCGTCCATCATGTTTGACGGCGCAATGATGTCCGCACCTGCTTCCGCTTGAGACACGGCCGTTTGGGCGAGCAGCGTCAAACTTTCATCGTTGTCCACATCGCCGTCATGAATCACGCCGCAATGGCCGTGATCTGTATATTCGCACATGCATGTATCGGCAATGACAATGAGATCCGGGTAATTCGCTTTGGTCTGGCGAATCGCTTCCTGTACGATACCATGCTCGTCATAAGCTCCTGATCCGACGGCATCCTTCTTTTTTTTTGGAATCCCGAAAAAAATGACCGACGGGATGCCAAGGCTCGTCACCTCATCCAGTTCTTCATTCAACCGATCAAGCGAATACTGATAGACATTCGGCATCGATGAAATTTCTTCTTTTATATTTTTTGTCCTTCTTCAGTCACAAAAATAGGATAAATAAAATCAGACGGTCGGAGAAAAGTTTCTCTTACCATTTCTCGTAAAACCGGATGCCGGCGCAGCCGATGGCGATCAAACGTCAATTCTTTCAACCCAATCATTCTCCTTTATTAAAATAATGAGCAATGGCATCCACCATATCGGCGGCGGTAAACCGCTTTGGTACGATATCCGGCGCCAGGCCGAGCGAACGCACTTTTTCAGCGGTTACAGTGCCGATACAAGCAATCGCGCTTTTTTTTTAGTAAGCGGTCCGCCTCTTCTTCACCAAGAATAGCTGTGAGAAAGGTGACCGCCGACGGACTGGCAAACGTTACCGCATCAAACGGCCGCTCGCTGATAGCTTGAATAAGCAATGGCCGGGCTTTCATATTCGGGCAGGTTCGATACACGACCTTGTCTGTTACCGTTATGCCGAGCCGCCGCAAGTCTTCCAGCCAGGACGTGTCTGCGAGAGAACCGAGCGGAACAACAACCCGCTTTGCCCGCAGCCGGCCGTCCTTAAAAGCCATAAGCAGCTCGGCCGCCGTAAAGTGCGGCGGTACAAAACTCACCGTCAGCCCGCAAGCCTCGACTGCCGCCTTCGTTTTCTTGCCGACGGCGGCAATCTTAATTCTCTTTGCCGCTCTAAGCCGGTCGATACCCGTTTCCACGGCAAAATATTTCACACTGTTTTGACTCGTAAAAATCAGCCAGTCGGCCTTCTCAAGCGCAGCCGGCCATTCCCTTTCTTCATCCGAGCTGAAGACAACAGGTTCGAAGCGGATGAGCGGAATCACGACCGCTTCGCCGCCGTAAGCTGCAATACGGTCGCACATCTCTTTTGACTGCCGCTTTGTTCGCGTCACAAGAATCCTTTTTCCGGTTAATGGCGATTCCATGCGCCATCGCTTCCTTTATAAGATTTTATTGCCGCTGCTCATTTTCCGCGTTAACAGCATTCAAAATCTCTCCGGCACCCTGTTCAAGCAGGCGTTCGGCCAATTGAACGCCGAGAGCCGCCGGATCGCTCCCGGATAAACGGTCTTTAAGCACCGTTTTCCCGTCAGGAGCAGCAACCAGTCCGGTAAGTTCCAAGTTTGCGCCTTCCTTTTGCCGGCAAAAGGCCGCAATCGGAACCTGACAGCCGCCATTTAATGTTTTCAAAAAAGCGCGCTCCGCCTGAACAGTTATAAACGTTTCTTCATTATGAATTTTTTTCAAAAGTTCTTTAAGTTCTTCATCATCGGCACGGCATTCAATGGCCAGCGCACCTTGCCCGACAGCCGGAAGCGACAGATCAGCCGGCAGATACTCTGTCACCACTTCACTCGACCACCCCATCCGTTTCATTCCCGCCGCCGCAAGAATGATCGCGTCAAACTCGCCTTCTCTCAGCTTCTTCAGGCGAGTGTCAATATTCCCCCCCCCGCAGCGGGCGAACCTTTAAGTCCGGACGCGCATGGAGCAGCTGGGCGGCTCTCCGCAGGCTGCTCGTACCGACAACCGCACCGCCGGGCAAATGACGAAGCAGGATGCCGTCCTTCGCAATATAAGCGTCACGAACATCTTCACGCGGCGGCACACAGGCAGGCAATTTCAAGGCCTTCCGGAAGTTCGGCCGGCATATCTTTCATACTGTGGACAGCAAAGTCAATCTTTTTGGACAGCAAAGCTTGTTCAATTTCCTTAACAAATAATCCTTTGCCGCCAACTTTTGATAAGGTCACGTTTAAAACTTTATCACCCTTGGTGACAATGTGCCGGATCGCAAATGATGAAGCAGGAACCCGCTTCTTCAATTCATCAATGACCCAACCCGTCTGAGTCAAGGCCAGCCGGCTTTTTCTCGATCCTACTTGAAACGTCCTCAATTAGTCCATCCCCCAATTTCCTCTTGTCTACCACAAATGGAATGTCATGAATTGGGCAGGCAGAAAAACATTCATCAGTAAAAGCAAAAAGCTGATCACGTTCCAATAAATAAATGGTTTTCCATGAACATGCTGCACCATCCGCTGATACAGTGTGAAACAGTAGCTTGCAAGCACTATAAAAGACAGAATCACTTTCGTATCAATCCAGCGAAAAAATCGAACGAACCCGTCGAAGCCCACAAACTGCCGATGGCCAAACTGATTAGAAGCAGGGACACTCCGATCAGATCAGCCCAAAAAATCCACCCGTCCATCGTCTCCAAACTGCCGAACTTCATAAGATGGCGGTACAATTTTTTCCTTTTCAATAATTGGTATTCAATCGTGTAAATGATCGAAAAAATAAATGACAAAGTGAAAAGCGCATAAGCCAGAAATGCAATGATAATATGTACAATCAAGTCATCCGATAACAGCGGCGGCGCGTTCCATCCGGTCATCCGGCCCCCGCGCTTAAAAAAGTCTAAAGCCATCAGCGCAAAACCAATGGTATCGGCAAAAAAAATGATCGCGGCTTTTTTTGTCAAGCATTTGGCAAACAGGGAAGAAAAAACAAGCAGCCAAGATAGAAACAACAACCCGTCGGCAGGCGTCAAAATCGGGAACTCATTGGCTTGCCGCGCTTTAATGAAAAATATAACCGATTGCAGGAGCCAGACCGATGAGCAGCCAGTTCACAGCAGGGTGGATCTTTCGGCTGAGGAAAAAAACGGACGGCATCGCCGTACACACACAGTGCAAACAAAATGAGCGCAACGATATATATCGAATAGAGCATCATACAGAAATCTCTCCCCGACCGGTTGTTAAAAATTCAGTAGATTTCAATCGTCTGTAAACGCGAGTCTGCCTTCTTGGACAGCCGTTTTTTTTGACTCACTTTTTTTTTCCTTTTTGACTTTTTCTTGCAGCACGTCCTCTTCAATGTCAAAAATAGCCATAAACATCTGAAGAGCCGCTTCTCTGTCTTCCCTGCCAGCCATTTCTTTGATTTTTTGAATCGGATCACGAAGCAGCTGATTGACAATGCTCTTCGTATGTTTGCTGATCACTTTTCTTTCTCTCTCCGTTAAATCAGGCAGCTTGCGTTCGATGCTTTTCATCGTCTCAGCCTGTACGGCAAGGGCTTTTTTCCTCAAAGCAGTAATGACCGGGAACGACTCCCAGAGTCTGCAGCCATTCGCTGAATTTGGTGATCTGAGCGGCGATCAATGGTTCCATGGCCAGCGCAGCCTTTTTCCGTTCTTGAACATTCGCTTCAACGATCCCTGCGAGGTCATCGATATCGTATAAAAAAACACCGTCAAGCCGATCGATTTTCGGGTCGATGTCCCGAGGTACGGCGATATCAACCATAAAAAGCGGGCGTCCCTTCCGGATCGCGACAGCTTTTTCCACATCTTCAACGCGCAGAATAAAGTCACGTGCAGATGTTGAACTGATTAAAATATCCGCATCGCCGAGCAGCCTGCCGAGCTCAGAAAGCGGTTCAGCTCGTCCGGAAACTTGCCCGGCCAGTTTTTCCGCTTTCTCCATTGTCCGGTTCACAATAACAACTTGACGAACCCCTTGGCTCGTAAAGTGTTTCAAAGCCAGTTCGCCCATTTCCCCAGCTCCGACAATGAGCACGCGTTTATCATCTAAGCGTCCGAATATTGCTTCGCCAGTTCCACTGCCGTATAGCTGGCGGACACAGGGTGATCATTGATCTGGGTTTCAAATTGCCCACGTTTCGCTACCGTCACCGCTTCCTTGAACAATTCATTAAACAACGTGCCCGTCGTATGGTTTTTTTGGGCAGCCAAAAAGCTGTCACGGACTTGTCCAAGAATTTGGGTTTCCCCGAGCACCATAGAATCCAGTCCGCAGGCGACATGAAACAGATGAGAGATCGCCTCATCATCTTCTTTAATAAATAAAAAAAGGGTGTCAGACCGCTTTTTTCTATGCCAAACCAGTTGTAAAAAAAGGTTTTCGTATAATAGCGTCCGGTATGCAATTGATCACAAACAACATAAATTTCCGTCCGATTGCATGTCGAAACAATCACATCTTCAAAGATGCTTTTGGTATGCCTCAATGTCGTCAGAGCTTCATCGATTCCCGCTTGATCAAAAGCTAGCTTTTCCCTGATGTCGATTGGGGCAGTCCGGTGATTACTCCAACTACAAGAATGTGCATGAAGGTCCCTCCGGTTACTTGCTTTTTGCACAGGAAAGTTTATCTAAATTTGACCTTCCTTGTGCATACGATTCCATCATTATATTTTTACAGGTTATCATCTTACTATAAAATAACAAAAACAGGCTGCAAAATCAAAGGGTTGTCGCCATTATTAGGTGATTTTCCGCACATGGGATTTTTTTCATTCACTTAATGTTCAAGAAAAACAGCCCTTCTGGGCAGAGATTTGATCGCAGTCCAGGCTAAACATTGAAAGCCCTCTTTCATTTCGCTGATAATGATATTATCCCAAAATGGCGTTCAAAGATACTGTCGGATCATTTGCCACAGTTCATCTTTTCCAAACCCGGTAACGGAAGAAAAAAGAATAAGCGGATCTTCGGGTTTCAAACCCAAATCCTTTACAATGATATTTTTATGTTTTTGGTACTTTCCTTTCGGCACCTTGTCTGCTTTCGTCGCCACCGTAATCACCGGCCGGTTGTAATAAGCCAGAAAGTCATGCATCTGTTTATCCTCCTTAGAAGGAGGATGACGGAGATCGACAAGCTGAACAACGACCTTGAGCTGCTTGTTTTCTGTAAAATACGTCTCCAGCATCCTTCCCCATTCCGCTTTTTCTTTCTTGGAGACTTTCGCATAACCATATCCCGGCACATCGACAAAATAAAAAGCCTGGTTGATTTTAAAATAATTGAGCTTTTGCGTTTTGCCGGGTTTTTGAGACGTCCTGACTAAATTTTTTTTCGCTGCAGCAGCCGATTGATGAGCGAAGATTTTCCGACATTCGACCGCCCGGCGAGGGCAATCTCCGGCAGGCCGTCAGTCGGATACTGCGCCGGACTCACGGCACTGATGATGTATTCCGCCTGGTTAATCTTCATTTTCTCCCATCCCTTAAAGCATGTTCGATGACTTCTTCCAACTGGGCGACCGGAATGAACGTTAAATCCTGCCTGACGCTGTCCGGAATATCGTCCAAATCCCGCTCGTTATCTTTTGGGATAATGATCGTCCGTAATCCTGCGCGGTGGGCGCTGAGTGATTTTTCTTTCAACCCGCCGATTGGCAGCACTCGTCCGCGCAGCGTAATTTCCCCGGTCATGCCGACTTCCTTTCGGACAGGGCGTTTCGTCAAAGCCGAGATCATCGCTGTCGCCATCGTGATCCCTGCCGACGGTCCGTCTTTCGGCGTCGCCCCCTCCGGCACATGAATATGAATATCCATTTTTTCATAGAAATTCGGATCAATCTTAAGCTCATCGGCATGCGAGCGAATATAGCTTAAAGCAGCCTGTGCCGATTCTTTCATGACATCACCAAGTTGACCGGTTAATATCAGCTTTCCTTTTCCCTGCGCCAGCGAAACTTCAATGGATAACGTATCGCCGCCGAAAATCGTATACGCCAGTCCGGTCGCCGCACCAATCTGATCTTCTTTTTTTCGGCCAGACCGTATCTGAAAATCGGTTTTGCCCAGCCACTCTTTTATCAGCCGCTCCGTCACGGATAAACTTTTTCTTTTTCCAGACACAATCACCCGCGCCGCCTTTCGGCAAATGGCGGCCAATCGCCTTTCTAAACTGCGGACGCCGGCTTCTCTCGTGTAATAGCGAATTAAAAATTGAATCGATTCAGGGCGAAACCTCAATTGGCTTTTTTTCAGTCCATGCTCTTTCAGCTGCCGGGGCACCAGATGTTCCAGTGCAATGTGCGCTTTTTCCATTTCCGTGTATCCGGCGATCTGCAGCACTTCCATCCGGTCGCGCAGCGGGCCGGGAATGGCGGCAATGTTGTTGGCCGTCGTGATAAACATGACTTCGCTGAGGTTATAAGGCTCCTCAATATAATGATCACTGAAGCTGGCATTTTGTTCAGGATCCAATACTTCCAGCATCGCCGCAGCCGGGTCGCCGCGGAAATCATTGGACATCTTGTCAATTTCGTCAAGCAAAAAGACAGGATTGATCGTTCCCGCTTCTTCATGGCCTGAATAATTCGTCCGGGCATTGCCCCGACATAGGTTCGCCGGTGCCCGCGAATTTCCGCTTCGTCGCGAACACCGCCAAGCGACATGCGCACAAACCGGCGATGCAGTGATTTGGATACGGAACGGGCCAGGGATGTTTTGCCGACACCCGGAGGACCAACCAGGCAGAGAATCGGCCCTTTCATCGAATGTGTCAGCTGCTGAACAGCGAGATATTCCAGCACCCTCTCTTTTACTTTGTCCAGCCCGTAATGCTCATCATTCAACACTTTTTCAGCATAGTCCAAATCCAGATCATCATCCGTCCGCTCTTTCCACGGCAGCTGAATCAGCCAATCGATATAGCCGCGAATGACACCGCTTTCTGCCGAACTGGCGGGAATACGTTCATAGCGTTCTAACTCCTTCATTGCCGTTTGCCGGACATTTTCCGGCATCTCCTTGGCATCGAGCTTTTCTCTGAGTGCCCCGATCTCGCTTTCCTTGCCCTCGCGCTCTCCAAGTTCTTTCTGTATGGCCTTCATTTGTTCACGCAAATAGTATTCCTTTTGCGTTCGCTCGATCGATTTCTTGACGCGCTGGCCAATCTTCTTTTCCATCCCCAGTACTTCCTGCTCATTGGCAAGAATATCGGCCAGTTTTCTCAGGCGTTCTTTGATATCAATCGCCTCAAGTATTGATTGTTTTTCCTTTATTTTAAGCGCAATATGGGAAGCGATAATATCCGCCAGCCGTCCCGGTTCTTCAATATCGGAAACCGTCGCCAGAATTTCCGGCGTCACCTTATTCGACAGTTTAATATACCCATTGAACAGATCGAGCACTTGGCGCATCAGGGCCTGTGTCTCGATATCAACCGCGTCATCATCTTCAACCACTATGACCTCAACCTCAAAAAAGTCCTTGGTTTGTTTGAAAGCAGAAATACGCGCCCTTTTCTCCCCTTCAACAAGAATCCGTATCGTGCCGTTCGGCAGTTTGATCATTTGTTTGACCATCGAAATCGTACCAACATTAAAAATATCCGATTCTTCAGGTTCCTCCAAAGCCACTTCTTTTTGCGCGGAAAGAAAAATACGGTTGTCGCCCATCATCACTTTCTCGATGGCTTCAACCGACTTTTCGCGTCCGACATCAAGGTGAAGTACGACTGAAGGATAAATAATCAAACCGCGCAACGGCAGGAGCGGGATGGTTACTTTCTCTCTTTTATTCACGATCCATTCACCTCCACGACTTAACCTCTGTACAATTCTATCCTAAGTTGTTCCACCTGTCTATTTTGATCAAAGGATTTTAAATAGATTGGGGCGGCAGGGATTCTCCAAAACTTACCGCCGGAATGGAATCTTGTTCTTCTTTGCCGTGATGAACATCCTGAACGAGTGCCAAATCAAAAATTTCCCGGATATCACTTACAGTGATAATCTCCACACCTTGAATCTCATTTAAAATCGATTGCATATTTTCCTTCGGGATGATCACACCGTCTCGCCCCGGCTTCCGCCGCCGCCATGACTTTAGCCACGACACCGCCGATCGGTTTCACTTGTCCGTGGATGCCAAGCTCTCCAGTCATCGCAAGCGTCGAATCAACCGGAATACCCTTGATTGCTGAATAAACGGCAAGAGCCATCGACACCCCGGCGGATGGGCCGTCAACCGGCGAACCCCCCGGAAAATTGATATGGAGATGATATTGGTAAGCATGGCAGCCCATTTTGTTTAATACGGTCAATACATTTTCAACAGAACTGCGGGCCATGCTTTTACGCTTGATCGATTTTCCCGTGGAGCCAAGAGTTTCTTCTTCAGCGATGCCCGTAATTGTGACGCTTCCTCCGCGCCGGCTCTTGACAGCCGTTGCTTCAATTTCCAGCAGTGCGCCGCGATTCGGTCCATATACCGCCAGCCCATTGACCATTCCCACAGCCGGCTGCTGTTTAACTTTATGGTTGGGTTTCGGAACGAGCTGGCTCGACTGAATCACCCATTCAATGTCCGCCATACTGAGCGAATGACTTTGTTTGCGTTTTGACAGCGCCATTCCGGCAGCGATTTGGATCATATTCACAGCTTCACGGCCGTTCCTGGCATATTCTGCAATTTTACTGATGCAGTTATCAGGCACTTCCAATCCTAATTTTTTCGATGCACGGACGGCAATTCGTTCAATATCCTGATTTTTTAATTCGTTAAAATAAATTTCCAGGCATCTCGACCGAATGGCCGGCGGAATTTCTTCCGGCGAACGCGTCGTCGCACCGATCAGCCTGAAATCCGCCGGCAGCCCGTTTTGAAAAATATCATGAATATGGGCTGGAATTTGCTGATTTTCTTCATTATAATATGCACTTTCCAAAAAAACTTTACGGTCCTCAAGCACCTTAAGCAATTTGTTTAATTGAATCGGATGCAATTCGCCGATCTCGTCAATGAAAAGCAGTCCGCCATGGGCATGCGTCACCGCTCCCTGTTTTTGGCTGCGGAATACCCGCCTGCCCCATTGCCCCCGCTCCTTGGTAAATGGGATCGTGTACCGAACCAATCAGCGGATCGGCAATCCCCCTTTCATCAAATCGTGCCGTTGCGCCGTCAAGCTCAACAAACGGTGACGACTGATTAAAAGGAGAAAGGGGATTTTGTTTGGCCTCCTCCAAGACAAGCCGCGCGGCGGCCGTTTTGCCGACACCCGGAGGCCCGTAAACCAGCACATGCTGCGGATTTGACCCGCAGAGTGCCGCTCTGAGTGCCTGAATCCCGTCCTCCTGGCCGACGATATCTTCCATTAATTTTGGACGAATCCGCTCGGACAACGGCTCTGTCAGCGACATCGCCCGCATCTTTTTCAATTGTTCCATTTCTTTTTTGGACTCTCTGTCAATTGAAATTCTTTGCGTATGCTGATTTCGCAGCAGATTCCAAAAATAAAGTCCTATGATTACGCCAAAAAATATTTGCACAACAACGAGCAGTGTCATCATCCATTCATGACTTAACCTCCCGGGTATCAACTATTCTTGAATTTAGTATCTCCGACCCGGGATTTAACTAAACAAAATAATAAAAAAAAAAAGTGGCGCCATTTCCGCACGAAGCAGAAAACGCCACTTTTCAAAAAAATTTGGAAAAACGTCAAGCACTTTCTTTAGGTGTCTCACGATTTTTGATCACCGTGCCGTCATTCATCACCAAAGTCGGCTGCTCGGTCCCATTGACTGTCGCTTCCGTAATGGTACATTTTTCAATATCATCACGCGAAGGCAGTTCAAACATGACGTCCAGCATCATGCCTTCAATAATTGAACGAAGGCCGCGGGCACCTGTTTTTCGCTCGATAGCCTGTTTGGCAATCGCCCGGAGTGCGCCGTCCGTAAACTCAAGTTCAACATCATCGAGTTCAAGAAGCTTCTTGTATTGTTTAACAAGCGCATTTTTCGGTTTTGTCAAAATGTCGACCAGCGCCTCTTCATCAAGTTGTTTCAAGTCGTGATTACCGGCAGGCGGCCGATAAATTCGGGAATCAAACCGAATTTCAGCAAGTCTTCGGGAAGGACTTGCTTCAGAAAATCATCCCGCTGCATCTCTTGTTTTTTCGTATTGGTACCGAAGCCAATAACTTTCTTGCCAAGACGGCGCTTAATAATCTGTTCGATTCCGTCAAAGGCACCGCCGCAAATAAATAAGATGTTCGTGGTGTCAATTTGGATGAATTCTTGGTGAGGATGCTTCCGCCCGCCTTGCGGAGGAACGCTGGCAACCGTACCTTCAAGAATCTTCAGCAAAGCCTGCTGTACCCCTTCACCTGAGACATCTCTCGTAATCGAAGGATTTTCGGATTTACGGGCAATTTTGTCAATTTCATCGATATAGATGATCCCTTTTTCAGCCTTTTCAACATCATAGTCCGCCGCCTGAATAAGCTTCAGCAAAATGTTTTCCACATCCTCGCCGACATATCCTGCTTCGGTAAGAGAGTCGTCGCATCAGCTATGGCGAAAGGAACATTCAGAATGCGGGCCAGTGTTTGCGCCAAGAGTGTCTTCCCACTCCCGGTCGGGCCGATCATCATAATGTTGCTTTTGGACAGTTCCACATCGTCCGATTTCTGTTTGGCATTGATTCGCTTATAGTGATTATAAACGGCAACAGACAGATTCTTCTTGGCATCATCCTGACCGATGACATAGTCCTCCAGGATTGCTCTGATTTCCTGTGGTTTTGGTATATCCTTAAATTCAACTTCTTCTTCGGTTCCGAGTTCCTCTTCAACAATTTCCGTACACAATTCAATACATTCATCGCAGATATAAACGCCCGGTCCGGCAACAAGCTTGCGAACCTGATCTTGTGTCTTTCCACAAAACGAGCACTTTAACTGCCCTTTTTCTTCATTAAATTTAAACATATTTTCACCCCTATTCATTCTGTCTTTCATCGTAAAAGCAGACAAGAGCGAAGTATTTTTTATTATAATACAACCGCATTCTATAAAGCACTTCAATTCTTAAAACTGCAGTTCGATTTAACGTATATGTTTATGTACGCACATTGTATCACAAAATTCCCCATGCGATAAGCCATATGCTTTGTTTTATAAGATATGTATGGCTGATAAAAAAAAATCATTATTTTAATATTTTTTGTCAAAACAATAGGAGTGCCTATTTTTTAAATAAGGCACGATTGCTCGTGCCTTATCGATTGACATTTTTTTTTATTCAGAAACTTTTGCTTTGCTGTTCTTCACGAGAAAGTCAACGGCTTTTTGAAGTTTGATATCCGATTTGATCAAATCCGTTCCGCCTTGAAGATCAAGCATTTTTTTCAATTGATCGAGTTCAAGCTTATAAGATTCGGCCATTTTCTTAAGTTCTTCATCGACTTCTTCATCGCTCGCTTCGATGTTTTCCGCTTTGGCAATGGCTTCAAGCGTCAGATTGGCACGTACGCGTTTTTCGGCATCTTCCTTCATTTGCCCGCGTAAAGCTTCTTTGTCGGTGCCGGCAAATTGGCTGTACATATCGAGTGTCATGCCTTGTGATTGAAGACGTTGTTCGAACTCTTTCAACATATTGTCTTGTTCCGTTTCAATCATCACCGCCGGAATGTCGATGTCGGCATTTTCAGATGCCTGTTCAACAACGCTGTCGCGCTTATGATTTTTGGCATCCGCTTCTTTATGTTCTTTCAGGTGATTCTTGATTTTTTCTTTTAATTCTTGAAGGGATTCAACATCTTCATCCACATCTTTGGCAAATTCATCATCGAGTTCCGGAAGCTTTTTCACCTTGATTTCGTGAACGGTCACTTTAAATGTGGCATCCTTGCCTTTTAATTCTTCTTCGGCATGGTATTCTTCCGGGAACGTGACGTTAACATCTTTTTCCGCACCCGCTGAAGCGCCGATCAGTTGTTCTTCAAAGCCGGGAATAAATGAACCGGAACCAATTTCAAGAGAATAGTTTTCGGCTTTTCCGCCTTCGAACTTTTGCCGTCGACAAATCCTTCAAAATCGATAACCGCCGTATCCCCTTTTTCGATTTCGCCGTCTTCCTTGACAACTAACTCGGCATAACGTTCCTGCAGCCGTTTAATTTCACTGTCGACATCTTCATCGGATACGTCAGTACTCTTTTCTTCCACTTCTAATCCTTTGTATTCACCCAGTTTAACTTCAGGTTTGACAGTGATTTCTGCTTTGAAGACAAGGTTCGATCCTTTTCCGATTGATTCAATGTCGATATGCGGCTTGTCGACAGGTTCAATCCCTGTTGTTTCAACCGCTTCAGCATACGCATCCGGAAGAACGAAATCAACGGCATCTTCATACAGTGCCTCCACACCGAACCGTTGTTCAAAAATCATCCGCGGTACTCTTCCCTTGCGGAACCCGGGAACATTAACTTTCTTGACGACTTTTTTAAAAGCCTTGTCCAATGCTTCATTAAAGCTTTCGGCATCGACCTCGATCGTCAATGTTCCTTGATTGCCTTCTTGTTTTTCCCATTTAGCTTCTACACTCATTTATTCTTACCTCCAACATCTATCTTCATACTTATAAAGCACTTAAAACAGGCAGCTCCCTTTGCCAAGGCGCGATCGGGCACCAAGGCGAGATGCACGTCCGATGCTTCCAAACCAAACCGTACTTCCGCCTTAAAAAAATTTGCCTCTCTCAGGCCGTCTTACCTGCATGGAGCTGCAAAAAAAAAAAAAAACGATTGCAACCATTTTATTATAGCATAAGACTCACTGCCTGAAAAACTTATTTGTTTTTTTGAGTAAAGACAACACTCGGGTAAATAAGCTCTATACCGCTAAATTTCGGTCCGTGCCAAAAAAGCGACATTGTAAAATTTTCATTAAAAGGAAAATCTTCACTTCTTGCCGTTTTCAAATTCTTCGATCTCTTTTATCATCTGAACGGCTTTTTGAATATCGTTAATCGAAACTTGAAACAAACGGTTCAGACGCTCTTCGGGAAAATCTAAAATCTAATCCGTTTAAATGCGCCGTATAGAGACAGCAGGCCGCCGCCCATTTATTGACGGAAAGCGGGTGAAGCGGCCGCGGGTAGGCTGTTATTGTAAAATGACGCCAAATTTGCTCGGCAAAATTGCACAGTGTCGGGTTTTCTGAATTGAGCACATCCGAAAGGCACGTTCTGACATTCTCGCTGAACTCTCCATAAAAAAGCGTCTCCGTCCTTAACGAAATATGGTAGACTTGCCCGAACTTGTATAGAGACAGCGTCTCCGTAAAGCCTTGCTCTTTAATAATATGCAAGAGAAGACTCTTCACATATGGATCGGCTTTTTTGGAAAGAAGAAAGCGCTTGATATAGGGGAAATGGGCTTCTGTCAATCGGTCCTGCAATTTTTTGATCGCCAGCCACTGCGTCTCGATATCATCGCTTTCAAGGCCGGACAAGTCGATGGCGGTGCCGCTTTCTTTTACAGCAGGCTGCTCTTCGCTTCGATAGCTGCTTATCGGCTCTTAACCTTTGCACACAAAATTTTTTCAACTGTTCCAGAATCTTCCGCATATCCTCAGGAACGCTTTTCCGTGCACTTATCTCTTTTATAACATCCAATGCCTTACCGTAGTTTTTTTTTTTGGATGAGAATCGTTAAGTAAAGACGGGCAATATCATAATCGTTCTGCAAATCTCCCTGCAGCATTTCCGCCGTTACAGCCTCAGCCCGATCATAATCGCCAAGTTCAACACTGCAGATAGCAAGGCCATATAGAGCCTGTGGATGACGGATATCAAACTGCAGCAATTCTTCAAACAAGTCGCGGGCCGCATCATATTGCTTAGCCTTCAGCGCTGAAAGCCCTTTTTCCACGAGCATGTCTTCCATATTTGGAAAGAGGACGACTTTCCCTTTTTGCCGGAAAGGCCTATTCTTTTTTTTCATATTGCGTTCGTCCTGTTCTTTATATGCTTTAATTAAGAATAGCAGTTTCGTAAAATAATGGCAATCATTTCAGAAAGCGGGCCCCACAAGAACATGAGGTATCAGGAAAATGTTTTTGCTCTCCATGAGCATTGAATCACGAACCCGGACATCAATCCGGGTTCCGCAAAGACAGCTCGCGGCTCATTCCTTGTTATACATAGGCTCCGCTTCTTTTGATTTTGAAGCTGACGCGAGTCCCTCTTCGACCATTCGGACAACCTCGGCATCACTTAACGTTTTGACATGATTTCCCCATAATTCTAATTCGCGCCGCAATATTTCAATATATTCTTCGCCTGTCACCGTCTTCAGCCGCCCTTTACCTTTATTATCTATCCAAATAGTAAAGGGCTCTTCTTAAGATCAGCTTAAGAAAAAATATTTGAGCCTGTAATGCACAAAATGCCCTCAAGAGGTAAGCTCTGAGAGATCATGCTTTAGCCGCGTCATCATTATTTTGAGTTTTCAAATGTGAAGGCTTTCACCGATGACACCGTTTCCGCTGTATCGATATACTTAATCGAAACAGCGTCGCTTCCTTGATGAAAACAGTATAAGGATTGTCTTCGGAGGAAACTTCGAATATTTTTTTGCTCCCCTTAATCATGAACTCTGAAATGGTCTGCCGGCTCTGATCATCCTGATATTGATAAACTTGAGTCACGACGCCCGCGAGTGTTTTCACCTTAGAGATATGACTCGGAACGGTGCTGTCATCTCCCAGCTTTGTCGCCAGCGCATACTTATAGTTATCAAAAAGCGCCCGCTTATTCGTTTCAGCACTGTAAACACTTTCGTTGCGGGCATTTACAAGCATGATCTCCCTCAGCACATCGTTCGCATCCATCAGCGGCACCACCCATGTCGGCTGGCTGTAAACGGTATAAAGATTCGGTATGCCGGCTTGATACTTATTCTGCTTAAATGTTTTCTCTGCGACATTCATTGCTGATTTTCCATTCAGCAAACCATTGGCATCATTATAATATGTCATCCTGCCGGTGCGCGTGTTAAGCAGCGAATAGCCGCCGACCATGGCTCCACTTCCCGATTTTGGCCGTGTAAAGTCGGTAAACCAATTCAGATGAAGCCGATTGTCGAACACGCCGTTCACTTCATCTGAGTTCGCCCAAACGGTCGGCTTTTTTACATCATCTTGCGAAAAAAGTTTATTCCAAAACCCATGTACATTCTCTCCGTACCACAGGTTCCATTCTTCAGCGACAGTGGAAGGAATGGCCTGATCAATAAAGGAAGGCAGATTTTTCAGCGTATATCGCTTAATCGTGGCATCTCTCGGATCGACAAGCAGCACACCTTTAATATCGGGGAGCTGCCGGAACTTGGTGTATTTACCATATGGTACGACATAATAGGGTTTTCCTTTATCATCGGGTTCAAAACTTGGCGAAAATAAAATATCCGACTTGAAGCTGCTTCTGACAAGTCTTTTCAGATTTTCGCCAAAATATGCCGACGGAACATATGTCATTTTGCTTTTGACCAATACGGCAGCGCCATTTTCATTTTCCATTCACCTTAATGTAACCAGGAACTTCGCGGCTCTTCATCCATTTGAAAAAGCCCGTATATTCTACAGGTGTTACCCAATAGAGATGCCCGTCAATTTTTTGCAAAGAAGTATGGCCAAGCTCGTAATACGATACATGAGCCAGCTCGCCGAGTACTTTTTCACTCTTGTATCGTGCATATTTTTCAGGAACAACCGGAATATGCTGTTCATCCATCGACAATTCTGCTTTTGAGACGACTGTTGTCTTAGCTTCCACAAAATCAAATTTTGCTTTTGTTATCGTAAGCGGGTAAAGAAAATGCAAGTAGAAAAAGACAAGAACAAAGAGAAAAACCGATTAAACCGGTAAAATAGGAAAATTTAACGTGAAGATAGACAAGATCGAGCATGAGAAAAAAATTCCCCATAAAAGCAGCCCGTAACTGACGAAGGCTTGAAAAGTATGATCGACAAGCCAAAAATATGAGATAAAAAATAATAATAAGAGCCCGGCGACACCGCCGCAAACCTTGTGTCCATAAAAAAAGCGGGGTTTTATAAAAAGCTTTCCAAACAAATGGATTTAATGTCAATGCGAGTAGGCTTAGAAAATAAATCATGACGGTCTTCCTCCCTGTCGTTTTTTTCAATTCCGGCTGCAAAAAATCTTCTTGATTTAATAACGAAAAAATGAAGTCTGAAGTTCCCGAAAATGCTAAGCCAAGTTAAAGAGTCAACTTGAGCCAGGCCCCGAGATTCAATAGATTGATATAAAGTGAAACTTCAATCAGTGGGGGTTTTCTTCCATTCCCACTGATTGTTAGTCGCGGCCCACAGGATGTGGCACCTTAACGAGACGGTTTCCGTCATAAAGTTTTAATGTAAACGCCGAAATGTCAACATCGATCCGCTTCACCACAAAAATCGCTCCATGTCGTGATCATTTTATTTTATCGTATGAAAGCCTATTTCGTTTCTTGCACTCAGACTGATTTTTTATTTCATACCCCTTTCTGTATGTAAACGAGCCAAACCTTTAAGCAATTTTTAAGAAACCTTCTCTATATTACTAGTAGCCAATAAATACAATTTAACAAAGGGGAAAAATCATGCGGAAAGTCAAAAGAATCCATTTTTTTTGGATTGGTGTGATCACATCCATTTTTCTGTTAATAGAATCCATTACGGGCATCTATATGTATTTTCAGGAAACCGGGGAAAAACACACTGTGGCAAAATCATCTTTTTCACAATCAGGTAATCAGAGCGCTAGCGGCGGCTCAAGCGCCCAATCATCATCACAGCCGCCGGCGTTTAATCAATCGGGAAGCGGTTCTCCGCCAAGCGGGGGCAATTTTCAAGGAGGAGGCGATCGCGGCGGTTCTTCCTTTGGGGGTACGATGAGAAGCTTGCATTCAGGCATTATCGGTTTAATTGCCGGCTTTGGAATGCTCATTTTAACGGTTACCGGACTCGCGATGTCGGCGATCATTTGGAAAGCTAACCGAAAAAAAAAAAATTGCTGATCGCTCACAAAGAAACAGCAGAAGGATAATAACGGACAGGCCCGTCGGAATAAAAATTCCGGCGGTCTTCTTTTTACCTCAATGAAGCGATGTTACTAGTGGCTTTTTAAAGAACCAAATCGTTTTCAAGTCATTTGTACCAGTGAACTTGCGCGCCGTTCTTGCCATCCCAGAATAACAGGAACAAGATCGCTTGGATTAGACAGCAGATAATCGGGATGCATGGATTCAAGCTCACGCCTGTTTCCTGCGCCCCAAGTTACAGCGCATGTTTTGACACCGGCTGCATGCCCCATTTTAATATCATGGACCGCATCGCCGATCACGATGGCATCGGTTCCGGACGGCCTGCCCAGTTTCCTCAAGGCGGCAAATACGCCATCTGGAGCCGGTTTTGGGCGGATCCCCATTCCTTCGTCCCCGCAGATCATTGTATCCAGCCATTTGCCAAGTTTCAGCGCTCCGACATTTCGTTTAACAACTTCGCTGCTTTTACTTGTAACCAGCGCAATCGCGACATGACTCCTTTTTAACGTTTCCAATACATCGGGAATGTGCGGAAAAACAGCGATCGTTGTCTTTTCCAGCCGTTGATAAAAAAAAAAAAAACGGAAAGTGGCCAATAATTCCTGTATCTCATTTTTTTGCATAGGCCGGCCCACCATTCTCAGCAAATCAATGTCGAGCGGTATTCCCATTCCCCGCAGAATTCGTTGATCCGACGGAATCGGTAAATGATAGTACTTAAATGTTTTTCTGGTGGCTAAAATGCTGCACTGCCTCGTATCAGCTAATGTACCGTCAAAATCAAAGAGTGCAATGTCAAATCCCATATCAAATTCCCTCCAAAACTGCACAACTATATGAAAATCGTAACTAAACAGGACGGAAAAAAAAAAAGCGCCGGCTCTCATCCGCAGAAGCCTTTCCCCCGCTTTTGGAACGCCTTGTCGTGCGTCCGAATGACTTTGCTCCTGCTTCGGCCTTTTGATCATTCGCAACAGGAACCGTGTTTGCGGCAGCTGCTGATTGTCATCATCCGGGTGCCGCAAAATCTGTTTTACTCCCTCAAAAGCGCAGAAAATATCCCGGCTTCCAAGATTCACTATATCGTAAAATTATTTTATCATTTTATCGTATAAAATGACATGGTAAGCTATAACTGCAAATCTTACAGTTTCACTTCGACTTTATCGCTGCCATCCCCATCATATTTTTTTATCGAGGTTATTCAATGAAAAAAAAATATTTGTATTACTTAATATTGGCTGGCTCTCTTCTTTATATCGCTTTTTTTATCTATTTAAATCTCTTTTATAATCCCAGCGATACTAATTTTTTAAAGCAAAAAACCAATGTCGTTCACCCGGTTTATCTTCCTGTTTGGTTAACTGTTATGCATACCCATGTCTTGTCCGCAAGTATAACCATGTTTTCGGGAATATTGAATTTTTCAACGATTTTAAGAAAGCGCCGCACTTACACCATATGAACGGCTATATCTATATGATTGGTGTTTTCGTTATCTGCCTGACTTCCGGATATATGGCTCCGTCTTCAACAGGAGGGCGAATCAGCAGCATCGCGTTTGATTTGATTAATCTCTTGTGGCCGTTTATTACCTTAATGGCCTTTATCAAAATAAAAAAAGGCCAGGTTGAGCGGCATCGGCGGTGGATGATTCGAAGTTATGCTTTTTGCTTTACCAACCTGTTTATTCACTTGCTCGGCTTTCTTTTTCACAGCGGTCTTGGCATGACCTTTGTTGCAAGTTATATTGCCGCTGTTTATGGTGCTATCCTATTAGATCTGCTTACCGCCGAACTTGTTATTCATAAAATTTCAATGATAAAAGAGACGGATTTATCCATTTAGCAAAAATTGAATGCCGATAGCTGATAACTTTTCAACCTTTCCGTGCCGTTATGCTCCATTAAAAATCAAAACCACCCTTCAAAAGGGTGGTTTTGATTTGATTGGTTTTCAAAAACATTTAACAAACGCGAAAAAAAGGAGTAAAATGTTTATATTCATATACGAAAGGTGTGATTTTGATGACCGAGCGTCCTCAATCCATCCCTCGCCCGCTTGTCCGAACGAATCAATGGGTGGTGATTGTGCTCAGCGTCATAGCGACGTGGCTGACCGGCTGGTCATGGATCCTTCTCATTCCATTACTTTCAGGACTTTCCGGACTCCTTTTTAAATTTAATCCGATCATGGTCATTGCCAAAAGATTCTTGAGAAAGCAGGCCTCGGCTTATATACCTGAAGATCGCGATCAGCAAAAGTTCAATCAAATCATTGCGGTCTCCTGCCTGGCGATTGGTTTTATCAGCTATCTCTTGAACTGGAGTCTTGTCGCTATTATTTTTACGACCATCGTCTTTCTGGCAGCTTTTATTGCGATATTAGGTTTCTGCATCGGCTGTTTTATCCGTTTTCAATGGCTGCAGTACCGCCACAGAAGAAAGTCAAAAGCAGTGCAGGTATCTAACCTAAAACTAAAGAAAGCCCTCGATCAGTTATAAACATGATCGGGGGTTTCTTTTTTCGTGTATTCAGTTCAGCCTGAATTTGAACACAGACCTAAAGATTAAAAAAGAGCCCCAATTTCGGGCTCTGAAGGAGTGATGCATGCTGTACATTCATAATAACACTATTCATCCCTTTTTTTGTATGATTTTTAGCAAATTTCTCCTAAAATTTTTTCGAAAAAAATAAGCCTGAAAAAGGCTTATTAATGAGGGAGTTATTATTTAATGAACACATATAGAATAACGCCCGATTCTTAAAAAATGCTTAATCTGCGCGTTTTTTTTTTGTCGCCGGATCGCCTGACCATTATTTTGTTAATACTTCTGCTTTGAGCGCCAATGCTTTTTCAGCAAGCGTTTTTAATATCACATCATCCGGCGGCGGATTATGCAGACCCGCGCGCACATCGCGATAGTAACGTGCCAGCGGGCTCGACTCTCTTAGACTATGCGCCCCGACAATCCGCATCGCTTTGTCAACAATTTTTAAAGCACCGTTTGTCACCGCATATTTTGTAAAGCTTAAATCGGGAACTAATTCCCATTTTTCTTCTTCATTTGCTTCATCAAACTTCTGTGCCACAGAGAACAGCACATATTGAGCCTGCAGCAATAAGGCCTCAATTTCACCAATTTTTTCCTGTACATGCGGCAAAGAAGCAATGGGCTCAGTCACGCTGTTTGGGATATAACTTTGGGCAAACCGAATCGCCTCGTCCCGCGCCGCCCGGGCGATCCCCAAATAAACAGCCGGGACATTTAAATACCATTCCTTTGTTTTTTTTTTTTTCCTTACTGACCCTTTCCGCAAAACCATACTCGGGCACATGGACATTATCAAAAGCGAGATCATGACTGGCAGTGGCCCGCATGGCGATGCTGTCCCATGTCTCTTTTATGAAAACGCCATGAGCGGTCGCTGGGATCAAAAAATTACCTATATCGTCCGTGCCTTCAATCGATGCCGTGATAACAAAATAATCCAGTGCCGGCGCCATGGTCGCAAAGGATTTCTCGCCGTTGACGATCCAGCCGCCTGCCGAACGCCGGGCCGTCGTAACCGGTTTGCCGCCTCTTGCCGGGCTGCCTGTTTTCTTCTCAGTGGCAATATAATTGAAGATTTTATTTTGACGAAGCTGGTCAATGAAAAAATCCAATGACTCTTTTTTCCAATCCTTGTGTTTGATCAGATCAAAAGCCAAACCGACATGCCAGCCGATCGCCAGAGCCGTTGCTCCGTCTCCGTGGGCGATTTCTTCCTGAAACAGAACAAAGTCGTAAAGTGAAAAATCATCTTCCAAAGGTTTTTGCGTATAACCAGCTTTTTTTAGATCTTCAAGATTTTCAAAAGGAAAAGTGCCGGTTCGATCATTTTCAAAAGCACGTTTCGCAAAAGCCGGCGTTAGCTCTTGAAGAACAGAAAGAAAGTACGCTTGTTTTCATTTTTCACAAAATTTGTCATCTTATTTCCTCTCCCTCTCTCTTTTTTATTAACCAAATGATGTGAAACCTTTCCAAAAATTTTTCATAAAAAAACTCTTATCAAAAAGATAAGAAGTTGACGGTAACTATAACTATACATCCTATCTTTCAAGCAACTTCGCTTGCTGGAATTGGCACCTTGCTGTCTAACAGTGGTTGCCGGATATCATCGGGCCAGCTCCCTCCACCACTCTCGATAAGACAAAACCATTTATAGGAAATCGTTATTCATAGTATATACATATGATTACTATGTGTCAATATATAATTTAAAAGGCGCGCTTTTTACTGTGATGCTTTAGGTCCCTTCGCTTCTCTTTAAGAAGAAAGCCCTGTTCAAAAAACCGAGAGCCAATCGGGCTTTTACGAGCAGTTGTCTCCCACCTGCCTTCTTCGAATTCATTAAACCCTTGAGGCGGGAATCTTACTGCCCGTTAATGGGGGATAATTGCCGGACTGGGATGATTTTTGCTCAAATGCTTATACTAAAAAAAAAAAATGACCGTGTATTTCATAAAATCATCTCCAGTAAGCATTTGGCTTTTTATCTTGTTTCTAGTTACGCCGTTTTAATACGCCGAATGTAGAAGGGAAAAAATATGGATCCAAAAAAGCCGCGAATCAAGCTGCCAAAAAACAAAAAGCAAAAGAGCTTAATAAACTCGTTCGCTGAGGAAAAAGAAAAAAAAAACAAAACAGCCGGCGATGAGTGAAGAGGCTTTGCATCAATTGTTTGCCAATTGTTCAGACGTCCACTTTCAGAGAATGGAATTTGGCCAACACGGGTCTGATGTCGTCCTCATCAGCTGCGAAGGGATGATTGACAAAGAACTGCTGAATCAATCCGTCTACTTAAAACTCGACCATTTTTTTCAGGATAATAAAGAAACGCCAATCACAAATGAGCTGGTTTTGCAATCCCTGCATTTGCCGGATCTGGCCCTGGCGACTGACAAGAAGAAATAATTGGGGATGTCTTTTCAGGGAAACTCCTGCTGCTTTTTAAAACCAATCAGCTGCTTTTCTCTGCTGACATCGCCAAGAGACCGCAGAGAAACCCGGAAGAAACAAAAACAGAAGTGATTGTAAAAGGACCGAGGGACGGTTTTATTGAAGACTTGGCCATCAACATCGCCCTTGTCCGCAAACGTCTCCGGACTTCCTCACTGAATGTAGAAAAATATGAAGTTGGCAAGCGGTCGCGGACAAATGTCGCTCTTCTGTTCATGGATGATATCGCCAGCAAACACATTGTCGATCAGGTCAGACACTGTCTGAAAAACATCGATGTCGACGCGATTTACAGCGGCAATCAGCTGATGGAACTGATTGATAAAAAACCGTATCTCATGCCGAAGCACTCTTATACAGGACGCCCGGATTTTGCCGTGAAAAGTTTAGTAAGCGGGCGCTGTGTGATTCTTGTCGACGGCACCGCTTACGCAAACATCGTGCCGATAAACTTATTTTACCTCTTAAAATCATCGGAGGACGGCGAATATTCGCCGGTTTACAGCTCTTTTGAGCGGCTTTGGAGAGTAGTCGGCATTCTCTTTGCCGCTTATTTGCCTGCTTTTTGGGTCGCGATCACAACCTTTCACCAAAATCAGCTGCCGCTCTCCCTGCTTGCTCCCGTCGTCGAATCACGACGCGGCTTGCCGCTGCCGACGGGGCTTGAAGCGCTCGTTATTTTGATGATGTTTGAGCTGTTCAGAGAGGCCGAACTGCATATGCCGGAGGCGATCGGTTCCACGCTGAGCGTTGTCGGCGCCCTGATTATCGGCGAAGCAGCGATCGAAGCCCGTCTAACAAGCCCGGCCATGATGGTTGTCATTGCCGTTTCAACGATTTCAACCTTTACATTTGTCAATCAAACGCTTGTCGGAGCCGTAGGCCTGCTGCGGATCGTCACCATTATTTTTGCCTCATTGTTTGGTTTATACGGGGATATTTTGTCATTCTTCTTTATCGTCGTTTATGTGTGCAATATTAGAACCTTTGGCTTTCCTTATTTTGAAATGTTCGCGAATCTTAACCTGAAGAACGCCCTATCGGCGATAATCAGGCTGCCGGCAGGGCAAAAAACGCAGCGGCCGGAGATGATATTTTCCAAAGACAACACGCCTAAAGGGAAAAAAACAAAATAATATGCGTTTTTCTTCAAGGGATTTCGCTGGTCAGGCTTTCAAATTTGTGGTCAATGAGGGAATTATTTTCGCACCAAGAAATCCCCTAATGCTACCAATTGCTGATAATCGCAGCGGTGGTTATGATGAATGTTGTCCCGAAAATTAACAGTCCTGCCGCTGCCTTCGATAATCTTTCCAAATCAATCACCTCTTATTTCTAACTTTAAGACTCGTTTATTAAAAAAGGGTTAAAATATCTTTCTCTTTCCCGCAGGCAGTTCATAAAAAAAAAAAAAAAAAGCCCATCGAAATGGGCTAAAACCATGAGTGAACTGTGACCTACTTGAGACAACATCATGATCATACCATTTCAATGTGCTGGTTATACGCTGAACTTGTAAAGATTTTATAAAGAAATGTGAGTGAAGCCGAGCCGATTCGTATCCATTTCCTTTTAATATCCGTAACATCTAACATCAAATCCCTGAGCTTAATCTTTTCCAGTAAACAGGCGATTATCCTCATTCATTCACCCTTACCTTCAGCCTCTCCGCTCATATACTGCCTTTATCATGATATGAGGAGGTGCCTAAATATGGGGTATCCTGATGGTGTCGGCTACGGCAGCGGCTTTGCACTGCTCGTTGTCCTATTCATTTTGCTTATTATCGTTGGTGCCGCATTCTGGTATTCAAAACAGCACCGCAATCCTGCACCTTAAAACCTCCTTTTTTGGACACCTTCCCGAGTGTCCTTGCTTCTTTCAATTCTTATAAATAATTAAACGAGCTCTTAATCATGAGTTAATATTCAATGGTTACACTGAATATAGAGTGGATGGCGCAAGTGGCCATCACCAGTATTGGCGGTGGATGAGCCAATGCTATTTTTTTAAATCGTTTTACCGGCAATAACATTCCATAATATGATAACCATGCGATTTGACCTGCAAATAGAATTCACCATAAATCCTCCTGCTAAAGCGCATTGGCCTTAACCTTTTTTTATCATAGATCGCGAACCTCCATCCACATCCATTCGCTAAATTCAGCTAACCTCCGCTAAGTGGACAACTATTGAACCGACAGCCGCTTGCCTTTAGGTCTGTCCCTTTTATCGTACAGACACAAGAATCGAACCTGCATTAAACGATTATACTAATTAAGATCTCTTATGACAGCGATCATGATCATATCATGTCCATTTCATTAAGCACCAAGTGAAGGAGGAAAAGCAATGGATAAAGGGAAACCTGCTTCAAAAAGACAAAAACTAAAAAAACCGCTAAATATAAAAAAAAATTTGCTCGACTCCCTCCGTCCGGCAGAGATTGAAAATAAAAATGAACAACAATCAAATCCTCATCCATCGGCAACTGAAGACGGTTTGCATCAATTGTTCGCCAACTGTGCAGATGTTCACTTTCAAACAATGGCATTTGGCCGGCAGCCGAAAAACGGTGTCTTATTTATCAGCTGTGAAGGCCTGATTGACAAGGAACTGCTGAATCAGTCCGTTTATTTGAAATTAGAGCGTCTCTTTCAACAAACTGAAGGCAATGCAATGTCAAAAGCTATGGTTTTACAATCGCTCCATTTGCCTGATCTTGCTGAAGTGACGGACAAAGGACGGATTATCGAAGATCTTTTTTCAGGAAAACTCCTTCTATTTTTTAAAACAAGCCGTCTTCTCTTCTCTGCGGACATCGCCAAACGCCCTCAGCGAAAGCTGGAGGGGACGAAAACAGAAATAACAGTGAACGGACCCAAGGACAATTTTATTGAAGATCTGGCGATCAATATTGCCCTGGTCCGAAAACGCCTGAACAGCCTCATTAAAGGTTGAAAGATTCAATCTGGGTAAACGTTCAAGAACATCTGCTGCCCTGCTTTTTATTGACGACATCGCCAGCAAACACATTGTCGATCAGGTCAGACATTGTCTGGAAAACATCAATGTCGATGCCATTATCAGCGGCAATCAATTGATGGAACTGCTCGAAAAAAATCCACTTTTAATTCCCAAACATTCTTACACCGGACATCCGGATTTTGCGGTCAAGTCTTTAGTAAACGGACGCTGTCTCATCCTAATTGACGGCATCGCTTACGGTAATATTACCCCGACCAATGTGTTTTTTTTTTGCTAAAGTCTGCGGAAGATAGCGAATCCTCGTCTATTTACAGCTCTTTTGAGCGATTTATGAGAGTCATCGGCGTTTTTCTCGCCATTTATCTGCCGGCTTTTTGGGTGGCGATCACGACCTATCACCAAAATCAGCTGCCAATGGCACTGCTGGCGCCTGTTGTCGAGTCGCGTCGCGTCGCGGCTGCCGCTGCCGACAGGACTCGAAGCTCTCGTTATTCTGTTGCTGTTTGAGCTGTTCAGAGAAGCAGGGCTGAGGATGCCGGAAGCGATCAGTTCCACATTGAGCACTGTCGGCGCCCTGATCATCGGCCAAGCGGCCATTGAGGCCCGGCTGACAAGCTCGGCTATGCTCGTTATCATTGCCATTTTGACGATTTCAACCTATACATTTGTGAATCAGTCGCTTGTCGGCGCCGTCAGTCTGCTGCGGATCGTCACCATTATATTTTCCTCCTTGTTTGGCTTATTTGGGGATATCTTATCATTTTTCTTTATCATCGTTTACGTGTCAAATGTTAGAATCTTTGGTTTCCCAAATATAGAGATGCTTGCCAATCTTGACAAGAAGAATATTTTTGCGGCCATTTTCAGGCCGCCTTCAGAACAAAAAACTCAGCGGCCGGTGATGATCTTTGCGAAAGACAACACTCCCAAAAAGAAAAATCCGAAATAAAAAAATTTTTTGCACCGGCATGGTCTCACGATTATTGCTTAGAAATCGAGTTCAGGGGTCAATCCCGTCAGCACATTGGCTGATTGACTGAATATTAAAAAAACTTTATCAATAATTTCTCGAATCGGTTTAACTCTTCGCTCATTTCTTTAAGCTATTTATCCTGTCTTTTTATTGTCCGCAAAAAAATACTCATTCCATATTGAATAATTTTTGCCCCCCACTAGTACCTTCTGCCTCCCGCTTGGATATATTTTTATTCTTTTAAACGCCCATGCACTTTTGCCCTTCTTCTCATATACTGCATTATCACGTGATGAGGAGGTGTTCGTTATGGGTGCTCCAGTTTGCGGATGCGGCGGCGGTTATGGTGCTGGCAGTGGCTTTGCTCTTTTAGTCGTCCTGTTTATTCTGCTGATTATTGTAGGTGCCGCTTTCTGTTATTAATTTCCGCTAAGCCGCCGCAGCTCCTCAGTATGGTTACCACCACTCATTAGGAGTCACCTCTGCACCGGGTGACTTTTTTTATTATTCATAAGGCTTAGGCGGATATCGATTGAAAATCAACATTTTACTGATACAATTTGTCCATTTCAAGTGCTTGCATGTCTACATATGATATTTTATCAAACGATGAGGAGGTGTCTGTATGGGGGGCTATTCTTGTGGCTGCTGCTATGGCGGAGGCTTGGGCAACAGCTTCGCTTTGCTGGTTGTTCTGTTTATTCTGCTTATTATTATTGGTGCAACCATCTGGAGTTAATTTTTAATCCGCAGCGCCGCCACATCGGCATGGAAATTCCCATGTTACTCCTTTAGAGGGCACCTACGCCGGGGTGCCCTTTCGTGATCTTTATTCTACCATGCTCCCCATTTATCATACTACTAAATAGATCATTTGCATTAGACACCACAGGTATTTCATAGAAGCAAAAACCGCAAGTTTGTTTGTCAGCTCTAATCCAGATGAATTTTTATGTTCAGCCGCTTTGAAGGTATTTGTATCTTAATTATATTTATTTTCCATTTTGATGATTGGTAAACGCTTACTCATTTGACTTTGTGCTTCATTAAATGCAATATTATGATATCAAAAAACTGTATTTAAAGGAGACGAATGAAGTGAATTTCAAAAATATTACGGTCGCCGGCAGCGGTGTATTAGGGAGTCAAATCGCTTTCCAAACCGCTTTTCACGGTTACAACGTAAGTGTCTATGATATCAATGACAAAGCGATCGCAAAAGCGAAAGAACGGCTTGCAGATTTAAAAGGTGTTTATGCCGGCTTCTTTAAAGATCCGAAAAAAGCTGAGGAAACCCTAGCCCGTTTCACATTTAGTTCCAGCCTGGAAGAAGCTGTTAAGGATGCTGATTTGATCATTGAAGCAGTTCCTGAATTAGTCGATATTAAAATAAACTTTTATAAAGAGCTGGCAAAAGTCGCGCCTGAGAAAACCATTTTTGCCTCAAACTCATCGACTATGGTACCGAGTCAATTTGCCGAGTATACAGGCCGCCCGGAAAAATTCTTAGCCCTTCACTTTGCGAACCTGGTTTGGCAAAATAATACTGCTGAAGTCATGGGACATACAGGTACAGATGAAGACGTCATCCAACAAGTCATCGAATTTTGCCAAATCAATCGGTATGATTCCGCTATACATAAAAAAGGAACAGCCAGGTTATATTCTAAACTCGCTTTTAGTTCCGCTGTTATTTTCCGCCCAGTCGCTTTGGGTAAAAGGTATTGCCGATCCTGAGACCATTGATAAAACATGGATGCTGGCAACAGGCGCCCCGCATGGACCATTCGCCATTTTAGACGTCGTCGGCATTCAGACGGCTTACAATATTGTTCTGGCACAGGCCAAAGCAGACCCGACACCTAACAACCTGCATCAACAACTCGCTGATAAATTAAAAACGGAATTCCTGGATAAAGGTAAGACAGGCCAAGGCTCCGGCGAAGGCTTTTACAAATATCCCAACCCCCTTTACCAAGATCCGGATTTCTTAAAAGCTTAATAGGAATATCGAGTAGGAGGCTAATCATTAATTGATTAGCCGACCTCTCACACCACCGTACTTACGGTTCCGTATACGGCGGTTCCATAATTTGCGTGCATGGCATGCACGATTCTGCATCCATCGTTCAGTGTTTTCGTTACTCAGCACTCCTGCATTCCTTTCGACTTCCAGCCTATCCTCTTGCAGGCAGTCATCTTTTGATATATTCTGCTTTCTCCGCAACGACTCCACCTCCCGATTTCTTCAGATTTAATTATAGTTCGGTCCTTCACTTCAACTGTGGTTGAAACTACTATGACCTCTGCTGACTTCTCGCCATTCATCCAGGCCTTGTCTTTTAGGACCTGTGCTCAGATTGCGTCTGTAGGAAATTTATCCTTCTTGTCGGACGCCCTGACGAGACCTCCCCGGGTAAGAATGACAACTTTTCTTCCATCTGACCGCCGCATATACTGATTGGGGTTCGGGCAGTTCGGACTTCACCTTGTTTGGCAGGTTTATCCGCCCCTGACCAGCCTTACTATGCGATTCTTGTTCATCGGTCCAGAAGTTTGCCTCCGACTTCCTTCAGATTCCGCCTCACGGCGGACAGCTCGTCATTGGCTAACAGTTCCTACTGCCAAGGCCTGCAGCGGACTTTCACCGCCTAGCTGTCACCCATGCCGGGCGCACCAAAAAAGGGAACTGTTCAAATGGACAGTTCCTTTTTTAATGTTTCGTTTTTGCTAGAGCGGATTTTGATTCTTAAAGCTCAGATTTTTGACCTTTTATCCGCCCTTGATGAAAGGGTTAAAGATGAATCAGCCCCTTTAGAACTGGAAGGTTGAAGATGAAACAGTTTAAGGATTGTCCTTGTTACCGGATAGAAAAAAAACGAGAGTATTTTCGAATCAGCCAGCTCGAAAACAGCCCCACGGCAATACTGCCAAGAATATCGGTCGGCCAATGAACACCGGTGTATATCCTCGAAAATAAAACAATAACAGCAAAGCTTGTAAAGATACGGCTTATCCACTTATGCTTTCCCCACGTTGCGCTGGCCATCGCTGCACTTCCCGAGCCATGATCGCTTGGAAAAGAAGCGTCGGCCGCGTGTGGAATGAGCTGGTGGAAATCTCCTTTTGGCAGCGATACAAACGGTCTTGGCCGCACCCATATATGAGAAATAATCACATTTATAATGAGCGCAAGAACACCCGAAAAAAAGGCGAGAACCAAGGCATGGCGCGCCTCCGGCT
The DNA here is from genome assembly GCA_030437565.1 of Terrilactibacillus sp. S3-3. Lineage (GTDB taxonomy): Bacteria > Bacillota > Bacilli > Bacillales > Sporolactobacillaceae > S3-3. The sequence continues at coordinate 1,244,048 of CP129291.1, read as the reverse complement.
TTGAACGGGGCAAACTAAACCAGAAAACAATAAAAAACAGTCCATAAATCTCTATTGCATATTGGGCAATAAAAGAAATGAGAATATCCAGCCAATGAATATGCCCGGACAAATTGTTAATAGCATGATAAACGGCGACATCAAACGGATTCATGAAACATCCCGTCCCCTTTCTTATACCGGAAAAATTCAAAATATGATCAAATAAACCTGATCAGCAAATCAATTGAAAAAAAGGCAGCCTGAAACCGTCCAAAGTAAACAAGCTGCCAATTATCAAACACCTAAGGGCAATAAGTGCATGATAGATGCACTGTTATTGTACCTCCGATTTCAGCCAATAAAAGGGGATTAATCGTTCATGAAAACAATCTAATGCACTGTTCTTCCTTCGCTTGTCTTTATTGATTCCCGTAATAAAGAAAAAGGCGCTATAAATTATTTTCTTCGTTCACCATAACCATTGTTCGCAAATCCGCGAAACGATTGGATGAGGTTTTTTTAATGTATTTGAGATGCAAAAAAGCACCGCGAAGCTGCTTCCGTTGCAGGAGAATCATGTTCAATCAATAAAAGGAGCTGTTCCACTTATTGAACAGCCCCTTTTATAATCATTTAAATTGATGGGCTCCGTGGACACCCATTGCCGCTCTCATAGATGGATCTTCACTGCCATTTGCTTTAGTCGCGTCATCCTTATGGCATTCCGGATTGCTGCTCATTTTACTAAAAAAAAGGAAACAGAAAAAGCGGTTTGTGATGTCTCCCGTTTAAAATGAATCGGTGCCTGGAGAGATTCCGGCTTTTTTGTATTTTAAACATACGTTATGGCTAAACTAATGCTAGGTGATAATCATGAACTTTGATTGGATATATTTACATATTATCAATACATACTATTTCATTGTTGGAATGATGCTGATGACAGTTGTTACAACTTTTATTGTTGTTAAGCTAGACAAAACGAAGAAAAAAAAAAAAAAGGAAAAAAAAACTAAATGACTTCGCAATTTCCTTCTACCGTTTACCTCGGAGGGCGTCTTTGACAGCCGCGGGTTCCGCGCAAGAAACGCCATTACTCGATCGTCATCAATTTGTTACTAGCGAAAAAATATGCATGCTCTCCTTCGCTGTCACCTATCAGCCGTAGTCTAAAAGAGACATCTGATCTTTTGACATGTTATAATGAAGGTACAGCCCAAGTAACTAAAACTTTTCTTTTTTACAAGAGACATTAATAAACTAAAATATTTTTTAGTACCGTACAGCTCTCCTTAGCCATTTTATTTTTGAGCGGGCTGCCCAACGACTTGATTCGCCTGATTCCATGACATAACACGTTCGATGGGCAGGCGCACGCTGGAATGAGCCGGTTTTGCCGCTTTGCCAATAGAGATCAGCATAATCGGCACATATCGTTCAACATCTACTCCTAATGCCTCCATTACTTCTTTACGTTCGAATCCGCCGATCGGGTTGGTATCATAGCCGTGAGCTTTAGCTACAAGCATTAATTGCATCGCCACTAATCCCCCATCGATTAACGTGTTTTCTCTAATTTGCTGCTTTGTCATCTTCGAAAATTTGTCCGGCAGCAGTTTCATATAGCTGTCCTTCACTTTCTGAGGCATGATGCCTTGTTCGACAGCAGCTGAAAAAATCTCCTCGGCGTAGTCCAAATGTTTCAAATCGCCTAATATCAGAATCATGGCAGAAGATGTTTCAAGTGTCTTTGATTGAAACGGACAAGCGATCTTAATCGTTGTTTATTTTCATCGACAACCACAAAACGCCAGGGCTGCAAATTAACAGATGAAGGGGCCTTAGTCGCTTCAGTTAGTATTTCGATCATTTCATGACGAGGAATTTTTGCTGATGGATCGTAGAGCTTAACGGAATGCCGATTATTAATGATCGTGAAAAAGTCTGCTGATTGCTTTGTTTTCATTTGTAAAAACTCCTTTTTTTTTTAGCTTTATCCCGCATTAACGGCAAGTAAAGACTCCACCTCAAGGCTTCAATGAATTCGAAGCAGCATAAGTGGGAAATAACTGCCCGTAAAAGCCCGGTCTTAGGAACACAGACTAAAGGCGCCACATCCTGTGGGCCGCAACTACGGATGGAAGAAAAAAACTCCCGCTGACTGAAGTTTCACTTTATCCTTTGCGAAATATGTTCAATGAACTGTGAAGCCGCAATAACTTGCTCATTGGTAAAGTCCGACAATATTCTTCCTGAAGCGCTTCCTTGATCTGAGTCAGCCGTTTCTGCTCTATCCGCCCTTGTTCAGTTAGGGTGACTAAAAATAATCGCTTATCTTTGTTTTCCTTTTTTCTATTGATCAACCCTTCAGTTTCCAAACGTTTCAAATGTCGTGTTACCGCGGCAGCATCTAACTTCAGGCGATTGATTAACTCGATCTGACCGACTTCGCCAAGTAAATCGATATGAAACAGGATTTCCAGTTTAGTCAGGCTGGTATGGGCAATAGCCTCAAAAGCCCGGTTCATTTCCTTGCTGACCAAGTGCAGCCGATAAAATAATTCATCCGCCTCCGAACAACGCTTAATTGCTGCCACCCCCAAACTAATTGATACATCAATTAATATACCCAAGTTCACACTATATATCAAGTGAAAACGATTGAAAACCTGATACCCCGTCAATAAATCATGTTAATCTTATTTTAATAAATCGCGATTATGATTGTATCAGTTAAAATGTGATAAGAGGAGTGAAAAATAGATGTCCAAAAACAAAGGGATAAAATGGATGGTCGGCCTCTCCAGCGTAGCCATCTTTACGGGTTTTATTGGACTTTTGGAAAATTATGATCAGTCTGGCGCCAATACATCAACGAATACTGCTAATGAAAACAAAAAAAATTCTTCAACTTCAAACCATGCGACTAACGGCAGCGAGAGCTACTTTTCAGATGATAATAGCAGTAATAATTCCGAGAGCGGCGGTAATTCGAATAACAGCAGTGATTCATACGGCAACACGAATTCGGACGACAACAGTGATTCAACTATTCAAGGCCCGCCAAGTGGAGACCAAAACAGTGGGAACATTGATCAGAACAGCCAGGATAGCCAAGTGAACGGCCATTCTTCTTGAGGACAAGGATTAGATGTATAGAAAGGGGAAATGACGTTGTATCGTTTTCGAGCGATGAATACGAGTATTGAGACGTACTATTTAAATGAGCGGCACAGCCGGCAGACCGAAGCCTGGTTCCGCCACGCAGAGAAAACGCTCAGCCGTTTCTTAAGGGAAAGCGAATTATCTCAGCTGAATAGAACTAAGAATACACTTTTTTTTTTGCCAAGTGATTTACTGTATGAAGCAATTTTTGCTGCCGACCATTTCTACCATGAAACAGAAGGTCTATTTAATCCGTATCTTGGACGCGAACTTTGCAGCATCGGCTACGACCGAAGCTTTGAAAAAATTCATTTCGGCAGAACTGAGCAAAATAAACAGATGGGCAGATGGCAAAACGGGGATACTCGGCCGCCGGAAATCAATTCGAGGATGAGAGCGATAATCATGCATGGCGCCTCGATTGATCTTGGCGGCATCGGAAAAGGCTGGATTGCCCAGCAGGCTGCCAATCAATTACAGGGGAAAAAGGCCGAGTGCGGCGGGATTGCAGCAGGCGGGGATATTATTGTCTGGGGAAAGCCGAAAGAAAACTGGAACATTACCATTTCGGCTCCCGAATCCTGGGGAAAGAAGTTATTCTCATTCAAGCTCGACAGGTCAGCAGGCATTGCGACAAGCAGTACGATAAAACGAAGCTGGAAAGACGAAACTGGAAAGACTCATCATCATATTCTCGACCCGCGCACAAGCCAAAGCTCGGATTCAGATCTCATTCAAGCAAGCGTGATGGCGCCCGATCTGCCAACCGCTGAAGTGTACGCCAAATGCATGATCATATTAGGATGGGAAAAGGGGATGGAATGGCTGACGGGAAAATGCACTGATCTCGGCATAGTCGGCGTGAAAGATGACCATTCTATTGTGACAGGCGGAGCCATCCGCGATTATTCTTCGGAAGGAGTGATTGACTTTGCACGACCTGCTAACGAACATTCATAACCTGCTGCCGGTATGGACGGTTTCCCGCGCCGCCGGCATAACGTCGTATTTATTGCTGTTTATATCTGTGGTCACAGGAATGAGTTCGCATTATTACTTCATGCAGCAGCAAAGACAAAAGCCAAAAAAATCAATTTTATCCACCAATCAGCGGGCTGGTTCGGGCTGCTATTCGGAATGGCACATGGCTTGGTACTGGTATTCAGCACTTATGAATCATTTTCTTTTTGGAACGTTGTCATTCCGTTTACATCTAAAACAAATCCCGTGCTGATTGGAATCGGAATAGTGGCGCTCTACGTCATGATTCTATTGATTGCGACCTCGGATTATATGAAAGCATTGGGATGGAAAACCTGGAAAGCCATTCACTTTTTAGCTTTTCCGGCATTCATCGGCGCCTTTCTGCACAGCGTTCTCCTCGGCCCAGACACACACTATCCCGTCATGATGCTGTTATATGGCTCGACAGCAGTCATCGCAGTTGCGGCCCTTGTCTGCCGAATCGCGATCCGCCCGCCTAAAAGAACAGCAGTTAACCCCCGGGAGCAGGCTTACAGGCATTGATACCCCCTTAAGGATTTTATTGAAAAAAAGACGCTACCGAAGAGATTCAAATGGTGTCTTTCTAGGAAAGTGCGTATCGAATGAGAAGTGTACCACTTTGAAATTAAAATCATGTATTATATTCAGAAAAGCAGGGTATATACAAGCTAAGATACTACCCCAATATTTTTTTTCACTCCCTCCATCTTTGGAGGGATTTTTTCGATTACTATTTAACAGTATCTTCACTCAAGCTTTCACGGCTAGCCTTCAATCCTCACTTATCTCTTCAAGAAGTAGAATTTGTCTTGTTTTCCCTACTGTCGTTGCAATTTTCTTATTCAACTTAAGACTCTGTTTTTTAATATATCTATTCGTGAATTTGTTTCATTACTTTTGCTGGATTGCCGCCAACTACAACATTATCTGGTACATCTTTAGTCACTACTGCTCCCGAAGCGATAACAACATTATTTCCTATTGTTATTCCTGGATTTATGATTGCATCGCCACCAATCCAGGCGTTGTAAATGCACAAAAAGCGTAAAATAATACCGCCGGTGCGATCAAAACCGGCGGCAATTTCAAACCGCATGAAGAGCGGCAGCCGTACTTAAACGAATGGTTTTTAGCCTATCCGCCTCTGCTACTGGCTTAGCATATGAAGCGGATTATTTTCTGTTTCTGAACGACACTAATGTCAGCACTATTATTAAGAGACTTTCCCAAAAGGTCAGCCCCTTCTACTTGATTATTGTCTAATACTCCGCTCCGGCAAAATTTTCTTCTAAATGATATACAGAATAATCATTGTTTTCATCTGTATCAATTTTCCATTTGCCATTTGTTTTTTGTAAATGAATGGTCGTATAAGCATCGGATTTTTTTGTCGGCAGTTTTGACAGGATCTCTGGAAATTTATTGATGACCTTACCTATTACCGCGGTTTTAACCGTATCATACTCATTTTTTTCGATCTATTGAACCTCCTGATTCAACTGTTGTTATTGGTAGCCGACACTTTGAACGGATCTCCATATATTTTTATTTTTAGATTTTCTTGAAAGAACCAAAAAAATACGCGGAACTTTTAGTGGAACGGCCGTATTAGTAAGACTATTTTGTTTTTCTTCATCATCACTTTTTTTTTTTTTCTATATTATCGTCCTGTTTGATGCCTCTTCTTCCTTTTTATTGAGAATGCGAATAGAACCATCAGCAATAATAAAAGGAGTAACATCAGCATTAAATTCCATAAAATTCCTGATCATTATTTATTGTAATTGTTTTAAGAGTAGGACATTGGGCTTTAGTAACAAGTGAACCTACACCCATTAGAAAAAACACTATGATAGTTAAAGATAAAAAGCATTTACAAAATTTCATTGTCTCGCCTCCACGTAATAATACATATTTGTTTGTGTAAAATATTTCTCGGGGGATAATCAGGAGGTCGATCGGCGCCTCTCTCTAGCAAATGTGTAAAAAAAAAATTCAATTTCTATCGTATCCAAACTTTTTCCACAGAATAAAAAAAACACCCACAAACGTTGATATAACAGCGTTTATGAGTGCTTTCCGTTTTTACAAAAATCCATCAGAATTTACATGGTAGTGTCCCAGGAGGGATTCGAACCCACGACCCACGGCTTAGAAGGCCGTTGCTCTATCCAGCTGAGCTACTGGGACATGGTCAACTATATAGTTTCAGACTTAAAAGGGCCTTAGGAAGCCCGTTCAAATTTACTGAACGGATGCAAAATCTTTTCTTAACGACCTTTATAATTTTACATGGTATTTCAAAATATGTCAACGGTTTTGATAGAAATTATCGATTCAGCAAAAAAGTTCTGGACAGGCTGTCCACCTGTTCACCGGCAAAATTATAATAGGCAACACGAAGCCGGTCCTGTTCAAAGTCGCAGACAGCATACGTTCCTTCTTGATGGTTGCGCGGCAGGCGCAGGCTGCCTGGATTAATAAAGATAATCCCGCCTTCTTGAAAAGTTTGCGCAACATGGGTATGGCCGAAACAAACTACACTCGCGCCTGATTCTAACCCTTTATACATCAGTTTCATAGGCGAACGTTTCACGTCAAAGAGATGGCCATGTGTCACAAGAAATTTTACCGGACCGACTGCTTTCAACAGGGTATCTGGATAGGCACTATGGATGTCGCAATTTCCTTCCACCGCTATAAAGCCGGTCATTTCAGGGGCATCCGGGCTGAGTTCCGAATCGCCGCAATGAATAAAGACCCCAACCTCGTCTTCATAGCGGTGCTTTAATAGCGTAAGTTCCTGCTTAAGACCATGGGTGTCACTCACGATCAAGACTTTCATCGGCCGCTCTCCACCCAATTTTTCCAATTAGCGCGCAGTTCTTTCAGCGCTTCGGCACGATGGCTGATTTTATTTTTTTTTTTTTGCCGCACCCATCTCGGCCATTGTGAGCTTTTTCTCCGGAACATAAAAAAAAACGGGTCATAGCCGAAGCCGCCCTGACCTCTTCTCTCTTTGCTAATGATCCCTTCGCAGCGGCCTTGTGCAAAATGAGTGGAACGGCCAGGAATGCTGAATGCCAGCAGCACAGACCAAAGCGGGCCGTCCGCTTTTCATCAGGTACATCACTCAGCTCTGCCAGCAATTTGTCAATATTTTTTTCGCTGTTTTTTTCTAATCCCGCATAGCGCGCGGAAAAGATGCCGGGAGCGCCGTTCAGCGCATCCACTACAAGACCGGAATCATCTGCTATGGTCATCATATTTGTTGTCCCCCGCTAATTGTCTCTGCTTTTAAAGCCGCATTTTCTTGAAAACTTGTTCCTGTTTCCGCAACGTCAACATCAATACCGAGATCCTTTAGCGAGTATACGTTCACCTGGAAGTCGGCGAGCATTGCTTTTATTTCTTTTATTTTGCCCTGATTATTTGACGCAATGACCACCTTTTCCATTTATCGTTTCTCACTTTCTTCATGGATGGCGTTCAAATCATCGCCAATGATTGCTTTTTGAGCAACGATAAGTTCATCAATCCCTTTTTTGGCTAAAGCAATCAGCGATGCCAGCTGCTCCTCCGAAAAAGTAGCTTCTTCGCCCGTTCCTTGAATTTCCACAAATTCTCCTTTGCTGGTCATCACAATATTCATGTCAACATCAGCGGTTGAATCCTCTTCATAACAAAGATCGAGAATCGGCCCGTATTCCGGATGGATGCCGACGGAAGTCGCTGCCAGATAGGAATGGATCGGCATTGTTTTGATCTGCTTTTGGCTTAACGCTTTTTTAAAGGCGAGTACCATGGCAACAAAAGCCCCAGTAATGGAAGCCGTGCGCGTACCGCCGTCAGCCTGAATGACATCGCAGTCAATCCAAATCGTCTTTTCTCCAATTTTATCCAGTTCAACGACAGACCGGAGTGCTCTCCCGATGAGGCGCTGAATTTCCATTGTCCTGCCGCCGATTTTTCCTCTGCTGGATTCACGGACATTCCGCTGCGGCGTGGCCCTAGGGAGCATCGCGTATTCAGCCGTGATCCATCCTTTGCCCTGTCCGCGCATAAACGGCGGAACGCGATCCTCGATACTGGCATTGCAATCACTTTTGTATTTCCAACTGTAATGAGAACCGACCCTTCAGGATGTATAGTAAAGTTAGGTTCTATCTCTATTGTTCTAAGTTCATCGTGCGTTCTTCCATCATGTCTCATGTTCTGAATATCCTCCAAGTACGATTGTTTGTTTACAATGCCTTTATTACAAAAAGGAGCAGCAAGGCTACTCCATAACTATAACATATTTTTTTCTTGAAATTACACCCCGGACTGGTTGACGACAGGCCGGGAAACAGGATTGGTCAGCGGCTTTCCGGATTCCATCATCATTTTTTTCCTTTCCGTCTACCTTTATATTCACTTTTTGGATGCCCGGCTCATTGGTCAGTGTCAGAACTAGGCAATTGATAGCGTCATCGCTGATCGTTTTATTCTTAATACTCGTATAAAAAGTGCTTCGTTAAAGTTCAACGTGACGATGCCGTTCTTTATGACCGGTTTAGCCAGCAAGGCGACATCTGATCCAAAAGTCGACGTTAATCCGTCATGTGTCGGCCCGATGATTAGCGCATTGACAACGTTGGTCAGATCGTCGCCCCCTCCTGTTTTAATTCTTGTCGTTACCGGCACATAATATTCATGACCTTTGTTAACGGATAGATAATAAAGCGTCACGCTTTCGCTTCCGGCAACATCAACCACATTGCCTAAATTAGTATTTATCCCATCGCTGCGAGTCAATCCGCTGCCGATCTCTGTGTTATCTATCGGCATACGTACCTGTCGTTTGCCGTCGATCTCGATCTGTACCCTTTTTATATCTTTAAATTGCGTTAATGTCCAAGTAATCGACTGCAAAATGGCCTGTTCCTCACTTGCTTTATAATCCAAGAGATCTTTTGAAAAATTAGCAACCAAGGTGCCGTCGCTGTGCAAATCAACGCTCTTTACAGTTGTGCCGGCCGGCAGCACAGCGCTGAAACCATTTGGCAATATATTCGATACCGGTCCGTCTTTAACAAGGTACTCCAGCGTTTCTTTTTTGCTAATGATTTTGAGTCCGGCAACTTGACCACTTGCGGGGAAACCTGCCCATTTTCATCAAGCAAATAGAGTTCCTTTTCAACCGTTTTTGAAACCTGATTCTCTTTATTTAAATCCGCTTCTTTTTTGACATAGTGCACGTTGTCAAGACTAACCGCACCGCTTGTTGGATTCGAACCGCACGCTGAAAGAACAAGCGGGAAAACGAGCAACACGCCGACGAGTACCGGCAAGGCCAAATGGCGACGCATGGCGTACCCTCCTTGAATAGGTTTGTACTACCATGTATACGAGCCCTCAATGCATTTAGACCAAAAACATCATTTATCAATCATTGGGGGATGGACTGATTGAAGTTTCACTTTATCGCGAGTCTACCACGCTACTGTTTTAACATGAGGCATAAATCCAAGCCAATGGCTGCCAATCGTTTTCATTACTTCAGCCGGCCCGGTTGTGTAAAATTGATGAGCAGGCGGTTCATCTGCCTGGCTTTTAAGATTTGTGATGAGAGAGACGGTACTGACTTCAAGAGCCGTTTCTTCTCCGGAATCTATTAAATGGATTTTCGGCCCCATCGCCTTTTGGATAAGTGATCGAAGGAGCGGATAATGTGTACATCCTAAAATTAACGTATCCATTTCTGGGTCCTCCTCGATCATTCTAAGCCGGCTCTCAACCGTTTCATAAGCTTTCGTGCTTGCTAAGTCGCAAGATTCGACCAGCGGAACAAATTCCGGACAGGCAAGATCCGTTACGACAACTTTTTTGTTAATATCCAGCAGCGCATGCTGATAAGCCTTACTGCGAATTGTTCCTACCGTTCCAATGACACCGATATGCAGGCTGCGGCTGACCTTTAAAGCCGAACGTGCCCCGGGATGAATGACACCGATAACCGGAATACTCAGCTCGCGTTTTAATTTGTTCATAAGCCGCGGCCGTTGCTGTGTTACAGGCAATGACCAGCATTTTAATGTCATGGTTTTTTAACAAATACTCGATCATTTGCCAAGTAAACTGCTGCACTTCTTCTTTAGGTCTTGGACCATAAGGACAGCGTAAATTATCTCCAAAATACACAATTTTCTCTTTGGGCAGCTGTCTAATGATTTCTCTGGCGACGGTAAGCCCGCCGACTCCCGAATCAATGACGCCAATAGGTTGATCCAAAAAAATCGCCTCATTCATTCATTATCTTGATGCATATTGAAAAAAAAGCTCTGCTGCTGGCGCTCAAAATCTGGTTCCTGTTTCTTTTCAGAATTTATCGATCCATGTGTGAATCGCCATTTAACCAAGAGCGCCTCATCTATCTTACCATACTTCAACCTATAGGAAAAAAATCTTAAAAAAGGCTCTATTCATAATGATAACCGGCCTCAGAATAGAAGCCGGCTTGGATTAAAGCTTTAATTCTCCGAGACGAAGCAGTTCAACAACCGCTTGAGAGCGTCCCTTAACCCCCAGTTTTTGCATTGTATTGGAGATGTGGTTACGAACCTTTTTTCACTGATAAACAATTCCTGGGCAATGTCTCTCGTCGTCTTATCTTGAACGAGCAATTCGAATACTTCTCTTTCCCTTTTCGTCAATAAAGGCTTAGGACGATGGTAATCTTCTTTCAACAATTCCCCCTCCTTGCTCAACAAAAGAACCGATGGGGAAGGCATTTAGTCAAGATATCATATGAAAAAAAATGAACTGCCGTGAATCTCTTGAAAAAAGATTGTTTGGAAATGGGCCATATGTCGCCCGTTATAATAACAATCCCCCATTTCATGAACCTTAAAACATCCATGGATGGGGGATTGCTGTACATTATTGCTTTTAAAGTCAGCAGGATCGGTTGTCCAAATAATCCGAGCACCGTCTTTTTTTAAAAGACACCCGTATATCTCTGAAATTCATTTTTCCGCTAGATTGATTAAAAAACTTAAGCAAACAGTATCGCCGTTAAGCCGCTTGGTCAGCTGTGATCACTGCCAAAAAAGTCGCGGAAACGATTGAACGAACGTGTCGCGGTTCAATGCGGCAATCGATGTTGTCAATGGAATGCCTTTCGGGCAAGACTGTACACAGTTTTGTGAATTTCCGCAGCCTTGGATACCGCCGTCTTCCATAATGGCATGAAGGCGTTCCGCTTTATTCATCTCACCTGTCGGATGCGCATTAAACAGACGAACTTGTGAAAGAGGAGCAGGTCCCATAAAGTCGGATTTGCTGTTGACATTCGGGCATGCTTCCAAGCAGACACCGCAAGTCATACATTTAGAAAGTTCATATGCCCATTGCCGCTTGCTTTCAGCCATTCTTGGGCCTGGTCCTAAATCGTAGGTTCCGTCAATTGGAATCCATGCTTTCACTTTCTTTAATGCAGCAAACATCCGGCTGCGATCCACGATAAGATCCCTGACAACCGGGAATGTCCTCATCGGTTCAAGATGAACAGGCTGTTCAAGTTTGTCAATCAGCGCCGTACAGGCTTGGCGCGGTTTCCGTTGATAACCATTGAACATGCGCCGCATACTTCTTCCAAGCAGTTCATTTCCCATTGCGGCGCAGAGGTTTCTTCCCCTTTTGTATTAACAGGATGACGCCGGATAGCCATCAATGCGGAAATGACGTTCATATTTTGCCGATAAGGGACATCGAACGATTCCTCATAAGGGGTCGCATTGGGGCCGGCTTGACGCGTTATTATTACTCGGACTGTTTTATCTTCACTCATCATTAATCCCCCCTATTTTTCTTTCGCTTTAGTGTAGTTTAGTGTAGTCACGGAGGCGCGGTTTGATCAGCGAAACGTCCACATCTTCATATTCGAAATCCGGACCATTCTTTTCAGGATTAAATGATGCTTTCGTCGTCTTAAGCCAATCTTCATCGTTCCGTTTCGGGAATTCAGGTTTGTAATGGGCACCGCGGCTTTCATTACGATTATAAGCGCCAAGAGTGATCACTCTTGCAAGCTGAAGCATGTTCCACAATTGACGACGGGTACAGCAGCGCCGTTGCTCCATTTCGATGTATCATTGATATTAATCTTCTTGTAGCGTTCCATTAGTTCTTGGATTTTTTCATCCGTCTTCAGCAGCGTTTTATTTTCACGAACAACTGTGACATATTTTGTCATCCATTCACCGAGTTCTTTGTGAAGAACATAAGAGTTTTCTGTTCCGTCCAGAGACTCGATGTTATGATATTTTTCTTGTTCGCGCTTGAGCGCAGCATCATACAGGCTCGCAGACACATCTTCGGAATGTTTGTCCAAATTGCTGATGTACTCAACTGCATTTGGACCAGCAACCATGCCGCCGTACATAGCCGAAAGGAGCGAGTTGGCTCCAAGACGGTTTCCGCCGTGATATTGATATTCGCACTCGCCGCAAGCGAACAGACCTTTGATGCTTGTCATTTGATTAAAGTCAACCCAAAGCCCGCCCATCGAATAGTGAACGGCCGGGAATACGCGCATCGGCACCTTGTGCGGATCTTCGCACAAATTTTTCATAAATATCGATGATCCCGCCTAGTTTGACATCCAGTTCATGCGGATCTTTATGCGACAGATCCAGATAAACCATGTTTTCGCCATTGATGCCCAGTTTTTGATTAACGCAGACATCGAAAATTTCCCTTGTTGCAATATCACGGGTAACCAAGTTGCCATATGCCGGATATTTTTCTTCCAGGAAGTACCATGGTTTACCGTCTTTATATGTCCATATCCGTCCGCCTTCACCGCGAGCCGATTCACTCATGAGGCGAAGTTTGTCATCGCCGGGAATCGCCGTCGGGTGGATTTGGATAAATTCACCATTTGCAAAATATGCGCCTTGTTGGTACAGGGAAGAAGCAGCCGTTCCGGTATTGATCATCGAGTTCGTTGATTTACCGAAAATGATACCAAGACCGCCCGTTGCCATAATAACGGCATCTGCTTTAAAAGTAGAAATTTCCATTGATTTCAAATCTTGAACAACAATACCGCGCGACACACACGATTTTCATCGATAACGGCCGACAAAAATTCCACATATTCATGTTTGTGGACAAGCCCTCTCACTTCATGGCGACGCACTTGTTCATCAAGCGCGTAAAGCAGCTGCTGTCCCGTCGTTGCACCGGCATAAGCCGTCCGGTGGAATTGCGTACCGCCAAAACGGCGAAAGTCGAGCAATCCTTCAGGTGTCCGGTTGAACATGACACCCATCCTGTCCATTAAGTGAATAATTCCCGGCGCTGCTTCGCACATCGCCTTAACCGGCGGCTGGTTGGCCAGAAAGTCGCCGCCGTAAACCGTATCATCAAAGTGATCCCAAGGGGAATCGCCTTCGCCTTTTGTATTTACTGCCCCGTTAATACCGCCCTGAGCACAAACGGAGTGTGAGCGCTTAACGGGCACAACTGAAAATAGTTCGACTTCTACGTCTGCTTCTGCCGCTTTAATAGTGGCCATCAAACCTCCAAGGCCACCGCCAACGACGATAATTTTTTTTCCTTACTCAATAAGCTCACCCCTTACTAAAGTCCTATATATTATGCCACAAAAGCGAAGATGGCACGAATACCAACATAGCCTAAGAGAATAAAAATGACGATGGACACATATGTACCGATCCGCTGAGCGCGCGGCGATACAAGAATGCCCCAGTGTACACAGAAAGACCACAGACCGTTTGATAAATGAAAGACAGCCGTAAGAACGCCGACAATATAGAAAACTACCATCCATGGATTGCTAAAAATGTTGGCCATCATGTCATAATTTAACGGTGTTCCTAATGCCATAGCCACCCGTGTCTCCCAAATGTGCCAAGCCAAGAAAATCACGAGAAAAAGGCCTGAAAATCTTTGGAGAAAAAAAACATCCAGTTTCTGCCGTAACCAAAATGATTCACATTGTTTTTCGCTGTAAATGCGATAAAAATACCGTAAATCGCGTGAAAAAGAATTGGCAAATAAATCAAGAAAATCTCCAAGAAAAGTAGATATGGAAGGCTTTCCATATCCGAAGCCGCTTTATTAAAAGAACCGGCACCTCCCGTTGCACGGAAGTTAACCGTCAAGTGTACTAAAAGGAATAATCCAATGGGAATGACTCCTAATAGAGAGTGTAAGCGGTGATGAGTGAATTCCTTTCCTGCCATTAAGCTTCCTCCTTTACAAAGTATGCTAGCGCTTTTTTTCATACTGCACAATAATCTAAATAATAGCACCAAGTATGCAATACTGACAATAATCTGTCACAAATTCATTGTAAACCCAACAAATTTCTCCGTCAAGAAGAAATGAAAGCGTTATCCATTTATCTTGACCATAGTGATTTTTATCAAAAAAAAAAAGATATAATAAGTCGTGGAGGAGATGCTCACATGACAAGGACCGAGACATACCCGAAACCTGAATATTATGGCGATTCACAGGTTCCGGCTTTTGGTTTTGAACTGCTCAGAAGTTTTTTGCTTCCGGAGCTGCTTGGCGAAGAAACGGCAGCAGCCATCTTATATTGGTCCGGTCGAAAAATTGCCCGCCAATATCCCGCTGAGAGTGTTGACCAGATTGTTCTTTTTTTCAGCCAAGCGGGCTGGGGAAAATTGGAATTGCTTGAAAAAGCAAAGAGCAAAATGGTTTTTCATTGCCAGTCTGAAATCATTCAATCCAGAATCGCCGACAATCCGCGCACGGCTGTTTTTACCATGGAATCCGGTTTTCTTGCTGAACAAGTGCAGCGATTGATTGGCTGCGTGGCTGAATGCTATGTGGAAATCAAAACAGGGCGGCACAAAAGAGTCGAGTTTGTCGTCAGGTGGGACCCGAAAGACCCGCGCACAGATATCTAATTTCAGCAGGCAGATCTTTCTAAGGAAGGAAGTCCGGTTATTCAAGAGAGAACTCAGATATCCTTCTTCCGGTTCCTTCCTTAGCAAAGAATGATTTTTTTTCACGGCAAGGCTCACACGGTATGGGTCGATTTTTCCTCAGCAAGCTGGAAAGTTGCATGCATGCAGAACATCCAAAGCGGATAACAGGTTTTGTTCGTCAATAATGGTCGACACCTTTATTTCCGAAGTGCTGATCATTTTCACTTTTATATTCTGCCTGGCAAGCGCATGAAACATCTCCGCTGCAACGCCGGGATTGGATGCCATGCCGGAGCCCACTATCGACACTTTCGCCAGTTTGGACTCAATAATTAAATCTTGAAATTTAAGGTATGACTCGCTCTCGCGCAGAACATCCATCGTTTCATTCAGTGCTCCCTGATCGATGGTAAACGACAGGCTTGTTTGGGCTTCATCCAATACATTTTGAACAATGACATCAACGTTAATATGGCGGGATGCCAGCGAATCAAAAACCCGTGATACGCTCTGAACATCATTTGGGAGACCGAGAAGCGTCACTTTAGTCACGTTTTTTTCAAAGGCTAATCCTCTTACTGCATTTGCATTTTCCACCGAAACTTCCTCCTTAATTACCGTGCCTTCTTCATTTGAAAACGAGAGCGAACCACTAATTTTAGTTTACTGTTTTTTGCATATTCGACGGCTCTTGGATGAAGAACACCCGCCCCTAAGTAAGCAAGCTCCAGCATTTCATCATAGCTGATTTCTTTTAATTTTCTCGCGTCCGAGACATAGCGCGGATCTGTTGTAAACACACCGGTCACATCTGTATAAATTTCGCATTCCTCCGCATGAAAAGCAGATGCCAGTGCCACCGCCGATGTATCGGAACCGCCCCTGCCGAGCGTTGTAATCGCCCCGTCTTCCGTCACACCTTGAAAACCGGCGACCACCGCGATCTTTCCCTCATCTAAACGAGATTGAATGATCGATGTATCAATTGACGAAATCCTTGCGCTCCCGTGCACGGCTTCTGTCTTGATACCCGCCTGCCACCCCCCGTCATTGAGATCGCCTGGCAGCCGCGCTCAATCAAAACCATTGACAAGAGCGCAATCGTTACCTGTTCTCCCGTTGATAAAAGAACGTCCATTTCGCGTTTCGAAGGCTGTTCGGAAATTTCATCAGCCATCGAAACCAGGGAATCCGTTGTATTCCCCATGGCCGAAACGACGACAATCACTTGGCCGCCCTTTTCCTTTTTCTTGATGATCCTGTCCGCAACATGTTGGAGTCGTTCGACCGATGCAACTGATGTTCCGCCAAATTTCATTACCGATAGCGCCACTTAACCGTCTCTCCTTTGATCCTTCGGCTAATCACAGCCGAAGCTTTCGTTTGTCCTCTGAATGGAAAACCGCGCCAGTTGTGGATAAAAAAGCGCTTGTATCCGCTGTTCAAAAAATTTCCAAATGATAAAAAGAACAGCGAGAAAAAATCCCGCTGTTGAACAAAACGCCCTTTTTCAACATGCTGAGATAGTTCTCCACACTTTTCAGTGTGACAGCCCTGCACTTATTCAATGCAGATCCAGCTTAAAGCTTGATGAACAGCTTCAAACTTCGGCAACCTCCCCTTCTCCCGCCGTCGCCGAAATTCATCTTTCTCTAGCGGTTATCATGAAGATTGCGCCTCTATCACTTCAGATATTTGAAAAAAATTAAGTTACAAGCAGTATAACAAACTCTGGAACTTTGAACAACACCTATTCTGCAGGATTGTCTAAATAACCTTTAACTTCCTCAGCCAATTTTTCAGGCAGACCGGCCTCCGTTAAGGCGTTGACGTTCGCTTCTCGTATTTTTTTCACCGAACCAAAATGGCGCAAAAGCTGCTGCTTCCTTTTTTTTTCCCGATTCCAGGAATGTCGTCGAGAATCGATCTTGACACTGCCTTGTCCCTAACTTGGCGGTGAAAGGCAATCGCAAATCGGTGCACTTCGTCCTGAATCCTCTGAAGCAGGTAAAAGGCCTGGCTGTTTCGAGCTAGCGGCACGGCTGCTCCGGATTCCCCCATGACTAATTGAGAGGTCCGGTGCTTGTCATCCTTGACTAAGCCGCAGACAGGGATGGACAGCCCGCATTCATTCTCAAGGACATCGATCGCCGCTGATATTTGTCCCTTTCCGCCATCAATAAGAATAAGATCCGGCAGCGGCAGGCCTTCTTTCAGTGCTCTTGTATAGCGCCTTCGCACAACTTCTTTCATCGTTGCGTAATCATTGGGACCATGGACTGTTTTTATACGATATTTTCGGTAATCCTTCTTTTTTGGCCTCCCATCTTCAAAAACAACCATTGCCGAAACAGGATGAACCCCTTGAATATTGGAATTATCAAATGTTTCAATCCGGTGAGGTGTGGGAATGTTTAATACTTCTCCCAAATGTTCAACTGCTCGAATCGTTCTTTTTTCATCTCTTTCAATGAGAGCAAACTTTTCTTTTAAAGCGATTTGTGCATTTTTTTCCGCCATCGCGACCAGATCTTTTTTTTTCTTCCCCTCTGCGGCTGATTCACCGGTATTTCAAGCATTTGCTCAATCAGTTCGCGTGCCACTTCTTTGGGGATTAAGATTTCCTTAGGTTTCAAATGATTTTTGTGTAAATAAAACTGGCCGATGTAAGTTAAAAAGTCTTCCTCAGGTTCCTGATAAAAAGGGAAAATCGATACGTCACGTTCAATCAATTTGCCCTGTCTCATAAAAAAAAAACTTGGACGCACATCCAGCCTTTGTCATACGCAAAGCCGAATACATCACGATCATCCAGATCATCGAACATCACTTTCTGTTTTTCCATCACCGTCTCGATGTGGCGGATTTGGTCGCGAAGTTCCTTCGCCCGTTCAAAGTTCAGATTTTCCGACGCCTCGATCATTTTTTTTTTTCGCAAATCTTTCTTAACATCATGGTAGCCGCCGTTAAGAAACCTCGTGATTTCTTCCGTCATTTGCTTATAAGTTTCTTCAGGAATTGTGTTCACGCATGGAGCGAGACATTGGCCAATGTGATAATAAAGGCAGACACGATCAGGAAGCGACCGGCACTTCCTTAGCGGATAGAGCCGATCGAGCAGCCGTTTTGTTTCGCCGGCAGCCGTTTTGCGTGGGGATACGGCCCAAAGTATTTTCCGCTTTTTCGATTGACTTTTCTCGTAATTAACAATCTTGGATGTCTTTCGTTAGTCAATTTGATATACGGATAACTTTTGTCATCCTTAAGCATCACATTATATTTTGGATCATGTTTTTTAATTAAATTCATTTCAAGCAGCAGCGATTCTAGTTCCGTAGAAACGACAATATACTCAAAATCAGCTATTTCGCCGACAAGCCGCTGCGTTTTCGCATCATGTGATCCGGAAAAATAAGAATGGACACGGTTGAATAAATTTTTTTGCTTTCCCCACATAGATGATTTCACCGTGCCTGTCCTTCATAAGGTAACAGCCGGGCTGTTTTGGAAGCAGGCTGAGCTTTTCTTTAATTGGCGACATCTTTCTTCATCCTTTTTATCTTTACGCAGCCGGCAAAGTTCCATTGCAGGACCGGTGAAGCGCCAACTTTCACCGCATTTATTTCTTTAATTAAAAAAGAAGGCGATTGTGCCCTGCGGCTGCTACCTTTATTATCAGCGACACAAAAAAAAAATTCAACCGATCTGCCCGATAATTATCGACTTGCTTCACTATTTTAACTAACTGATATTCCTCGGGAAATAAAGTGAAACTTCGCATCGTT
Organism: Terrilactibacillus sp. S3-3; assembly: GCA_030437565.1. Lineage (GTDB taxonomy): Bacteria > Bacillota > Bacilli > Bacillales > Sporolactobacillaceae > S3-3. Next base: position 1,225,144 of record CP129291.1, on the reverse strand, counting down.
AACAATTTTTTCGGTTTAAATGGGATGCCGGATTTTTATATTCTAAAAAAAAGAGCCCGGCAAAGGGCTCTTTTTGGCTAAAGTTCTTATGCATGCTGATTAATACGATCAATAAGCGCTTCTTTTGGTTGAAAGCCGACGATTTTGTCGACAATTTCACCGTCTTTAAAAAGGATCAGCGTCGGAATACTCATGACACCGTACTTTCCAGCTGTCGCTTGATTTTCATCAACATCCAATTTAACAATTTTCAGCTTATCTGCCAACTCCGAATCCACTTCTTCCAGGACAGGTGCAATCATTTTGCAAGGGCCGCACCATGTTGCCCAAAAGTCTGCGAGGACTAACCCCTTAGAAGCTTCTGAAAAATTTGCGTCATTCACGTGACTGATTGCCATTCAAAAAAGCCTCCTTATATGTGCTCTATAGCGCTATGTGCAAAGTATATCATCTTCTCTTAGCATACGCTAATATTCAGCTTATAACCTCATGCTTCTTGGAGAGCTTCCTTGAAATATTTGGTGAGCAGCGGCACGACTTCGAATAAATCGCCGACAATCCCGTAATCCGCAACATTAAAGATATTGGCTTCAGGATCTTTGTTAATGGCAATGATGACTTTAGAGTTGGACATACCGGCGAGATGCTGAATGGCCCCGGAAATGCCGCAAGCAATGTATAAGTCGGGAGTCACGACCTTCCCGGTTTGACCGATTTGCAGCGAGTAGTCGCAGTAACCGGCATCGCAGGCTCCTCTTGAAGCGCCGATTGTGCCGCCAAGGATGTCTGCCAGCTCTTTCAGCGGTTCAAAGCCATCCGCGCTTTTGACGCCCCTGCCGCCTGAAACGATCACCTGCTTCCGTAAGATCGCCGCCTGCACTTGTTTTTTTTTCAAGATATTCTTGACGATCGTCCTCAAATTTTGAAGATGAACATCGACGTCTTCTCTTTGTGCCGCTTTGGAATCATCTTTCTCCAGTGCCGCGATATTATTTGGCCGGATTGTCAGGAACAAGCGGCCGCTTTTCGCTTTCTTCGTTTCAAATGCTTTGCCCGCATAAATCGGCCTTGTAAACAGCCATTCTCCTCCGTTTGACTCAATGGCTGTCACATCTGAAATAAGCGCACTGTTATAGTGACTTGCCAGAAGCGCCGAGAGGTCCCGGCCGATTGCCGTGTGCCCTAAAACAACGCTGTCTGGATTCTCACTGTCAATAATTTGAATAAGTGCTTGTTTGTAACCATCAGGCGTATAATTCTCCAGCTTGTCGTCTTCCACAACAATCACCCGATCGGCTCCATAGGCAGCGATTTCATCTACATATCCTTCCACATCTTTGCCCAACAAAACAGCAACGGTTTCTTCTTCTGAAATCTTCCGTCCTGCGCTAATAGCTTCATAAGAAACATGGCGAAGCTGATGATGACGTACTTCGGCAACAACCAACGCTTTTCGTCCCATTGTCTTCCCCCCCTTAAATAATTTTCGCTTCTGTTCTCAGCAGTTTAACCAGTTCTTGCGCTTGTTCGTCCAAGGTGCCTTGTAAAATCCGGCCTGCCGACTTTTCGGGCGGCAAGGCAATGCGGACCGTCTCCGTCAGGGGCTCGAGATCATCTTCGTCCAGATCAATATCATCCGGTTCCAGGGCTTCAAGCGGCTTCTTCTTTGCTTTCATGATACCGGGCAAAGACGGGTAGCGCGGTTCGTTAAGTCCCTGTTGAGCCGTGACGAGGAGGGGCAGGGCCGTTTCAACAACTTCGATATCCCCTTCCGCATCGCGTTCGGCTACCGCGCTGCCGTCATCTGCAATGTCAAGTCAAGTTTGACAATGGTTGCAACATGAGCAATGCCTATTTTCTGCAAGCCGCGGACCGATCTGACCGGTGCCGTTATCAATGGAAACATTGCCGGCAATGATTAAATCAAACGATTTGTCTTCAAAAAACTTAGCCAGGATATCGGTTGTTGTCGTTTGATCTTGGTCCTCAAGCTCCTCGCTGTCAATCAGCACCGCCTTATCGCAGCCCATCGCCAGCGCCGTGCGTAACTCTTTCTCCGCTTCTTCCGTGCCGACCGTTACAACCGTCACTTCACCGCCGAATTTATCGCGAACGGTGATCGCTTCTTCAATCGCATATTCATCATAAGGGTTGATGATATAATTGGCCCCTTCGTTCTGAATCTGCCCGTCTGCCAGTTCAATTTTTTCTTCTGTATCAAATGTTCGTTTGATAATGACATAAATATCCACAAATAGCCCTCCTCGTGTACTAGAATGAGAAACAAAATTAATAAATTCTGTACTTCCACAGGGTGTCCTTGCAACATCGACCGACTGCTTTGATGTCTAATGTCCCATCACAGACATGGACAATTTGATCATCCTTTTTATATCCTATGCTTCATTTTTTCCGCTCAATCCATTGAGCAATAGATGGGTAACTTGCGGAACCAAGGCAACCAAGTCAAATCTGTGATCGTTTATGACCCAATTGGATACGGTTTCATCCATTGTACCAAAAATCATTTGCCTGGCGAGACGGACATCGACAGTCTTAAGAAAAATCCCCTGCTCCTGACCCTCGATCACAATTTGGTCGATAAGCTGAGCATATCCGCGCAATACTTCGCCGATTTTTTGTCTCAACTGCCGATCAGACTGGCGAATCTCCAGCTGCGTGACAACGGCCAAATGAAGATCCTCGGAAAGCTGGCGAAAGTGCATATCTACGAGTGTCAGCAGCTTTTCTTTCGCATTGTTTTTTTTTTCAACCAATGCCTGTCTCGTTCTTTCAATAAATTCTCCCATCTTTTCTTGGAACACGGAAATGAGAAGATCTTCCTTGTTTTTTTTAAAAATATATAGATGGTGCCGTCCGCCACACCTGCCTGCTTGGCGATCTTGGACACTTGAGCGCGGTGAAAGCCGTGTTCGGCAATGACATCTACAGCCGCGTCAATGATCAAACGGTATTTGGGTCGATTACTTGCTAACATGCTGGTCCCCTCTTTAATAATGAATGACTATTCATTCATTATTATACGAGCAGAACCAGGCCCTGTCAATTAAAAGTTTTGTCCTAACTGGAAAGACTTCCTATATCTACTTGCCATCAGCCTGCCCGACCGCCGGAGCGTCACCGTTTACCTTCTTGTTTTTTTCTTCCTCAAGAAGCGAACGTTTCAGGATTTTTCCAACCGTTGTTTTCGGCAGTTCATCCCTGATTTCATAAATATGCGGGACCTTATATGCAGCCAAAAATCTGCGGCAATGGCGATCGAGATCTTTTTTATTGAGCGTTTTCCCTTTTTTGGCCACAACATAGGCCTTGACCGTTTCGCCGCGATACGGATCTACGCCGAGTACCGCCGCTTCCTGAACATCAGGATGTTCATAGAGCACTTCTTCCACTTCGCGTGGATAAATGTTGTAGCCGGAAGCAATGATCATGTCTTTTTTTCGATCGACGATATAAAAGAACCCTTCCTCGTCCATGTAGGCCATGTCGCCGGTCAATAACCAGCCGTCCTTGCTTAAGACACGTTCGGTTTCCTCCGGCATGTTCCAATAGCCCTTCATAACCTGAGGGCCTTTCACAACCAGTTCGCCTACTTCGTGAACATCCGCTTCTTCTCCCGTTTCCGCTGAAAGAATCATGGCATCCGTATCCGGGCAGGGAATGCCGATGCTTCCGTTTATTCTTTTTCCGAAAATGACATTAAAGTGAGTGACGGGTGATGTTTCACTCAGTCCGTACCCTTCCACAAGCTTTCCTCCTGTGATTTTCTCGAACGTTCGCTGCACCTCAAGCGGAAGCGGCGCGGAACCGCTGACACACACTTCAATTGAAGAGATCGTAGCGTTTAATGTCCGGTTCGTTAATCAGCGCGATATACATCGTCGGCGCGCCCGGAAACAATGTCGGCTTCTGATTCTCAATCGTTTTCAAAATATCTTTCGCCGAAAATTTCGGAATAATAATCATTGAGGATAAAAACATAATCGAGAAATTCATCGCCACCGTCATCCCGTAAACATGAAAAAAAAAAAACGGTAAAGCGCTCAAAATCCGGTCTTCCCCGCCCTGTTTGCGTTCCATCCAGCGCCCCATTTGCGTGGTGTTGGCGACCAGATTAAAATGAGTCAGCATCACACCCTTGGCCGGGCCCGTTGTTCCCCCGGTATATTGCAAAAGAGCCAAATCATTTTTCGCATCAACCGGAACGGGTTCAAAATTTTCTCTAGCCGCTTTTATCAAGGCTTTGAAAGAGTGAATACTTTTTCCATATGTGATTTTAACCGCCGGCTGTTTGCCTTTCTTTTGCGTGAACGGATAAATCACATTCATTTTTGAAAACGGCAAATAGTCCTGGATAGCGGTCACAATAATATTCTTCAAGCCCGTTTTGCCCTGAATTCTGGCCACTCGCGGAAACACGCTGTCCAAACAAATGATCATTTTCGCTCCTGAATCCGTCACTTGATGGAGCAGTTCCCGCTCGACATAAAGCGGATTGGTTTGCACGACGACACCGCCGGCCATCAAAACAGCATAATAACCAATCACACTTTGCGGGCAGTTCGGAAGCATGATCGCCACACGCTCCCCTTTCTGCAAACCAAGATCCGAAAGCTGTGCCGCCAGTTTCTTGACGTCACCGAGCAATTGTCCGTAAGTCATTTCTTTGCCTAAAAAATGCAGCGCTTTCTTTCCAGGGTGCTGTTCGCCCGCTTCGACCAAATAACTATACAAAGGTTTTTCATCATAATTCAATTCGGGTGGAATTTCCTCCGGGTAATGTTCCAACCATCGCTTCCGACGATCAGTCATTTTCATGCCTCCTTTAACCTAGGGATCGTTTCAGCCCGATTTTGCAACCGGGTATTCTTTCTCGGTTCCAACTCACTTATTAAGCCATACCCTTGGAGCACGGCCTTTTAACCCTTTTTTTAAAATCTATTCGGACCTCCTTCTTCTTTTTTTTTTTGCCCCATCACCTCCGCGATTAGATTCCAAGTTTGGCATTTTGCGAGCAAACGATACGTCATGCATGCAAGAGCCTTATATCCATTATATTGTAAGCCCTTTCAAATTTCTATACAATTTTTATGTTCTTATTTTTTATGAATTTTAGTGTAATAATTCAACAACTGCAAAAAAAGCGCCCCGATCTCTAAATGCTGCGCATGAGATACAAAGGGCACTTTATAAAAGCAACAATCTCTATGTCTTATTTACGGATTTTGACTGTCTGTGCAGCTTCATCAGTTCCAATGTCAAAGCTTCCACCGATTTGCTTTGATCACGTTCTATGATTCTTGTCACATGACCGCTGTCTAAGAATAAGATCCGAACCCAGCTCGGCCGCAACATCCATCATGTGCGTCGAAAAAAACAATCGTCGTCCCTTTTTTATTTATATCTTCAATGATTTTGACAAACCGATCAATCCAGTAAGGATCCAGGCCGTTTGTGGGCTCATCCATAAAAATGATATTAGGCCGGCCGAGTATTGCCTGTGCCAGGAGAATGCGCTGCCTCATCCCCTTGGATAATTCTTTTAACAATCGGTTTTTTATCATCCAGCAAACCGACCTCGGCCAAAACCCGTTCAATGTCCTTTTCAGGTACTTTTCTAAATGAACCGTAGAACGAAAGAAATTCCTTGCAGCTTAAAAAATCTTGCATCTGAAAATCATCGGGCATATAAGCGATTTGTTTCAGGTATTCGCCGCGTTTTTTTTTCCAGCAAAGGCACCCCGTTTAATTCCACTGTCCCGGTACTCGGTTCCGATATCCCCGCCAGGATATCGATCAGCGTGCTTTTTCCGGCACCATTCCCGCCGCAAAGCACGGCACTCCCCTTCTTTTACATTTAGGGACAGCGGAAATAAAGCTGTTTTATTCGTATACGTTTTGCTTACATTTTGGAGAATAAGCATTTATTTTTTTCTCCTTCTAATCAGGCTGAAATCGACCAAAAAGACATGGATAAACAGAAAAACCAGCATATAGTAAATGATCGTGAACCATGAAAAGCCGCTTTTAAAAAAGGAAACCATTCCATCATACGGCTGTCCGAAAACAGATCCGCCGTTCAGCTGCACGACAAAAACAAACCGCAATAACTCTGCCGGATTCAGAAAGATACTCGTTTTTAAAAAAGGCGAAATAAAATTATAAGGCAAAAGGTTCAGGACACCAATCCAAACGGTCGGCCACAGCATAATGAGGAAAAAAAAACAGATAAATACCGATAGTGACAGTGCGAACCATCTTGTGCCGGCGAGTGCTCCGATAAAAAGACCGATGATAAGGAAAAAGAACATCAGCAGGACCGAAAAAAGATAAATCATCAATACCCATTTTAATGAAAAAGTGATATGGAATAATAGACCGGCAGCGAGCCCCAGCCCATAGCTTAACGTAAAAATAAAAAACTGAGACACGTACTGTCCGGCAAACTTTCCAAGCATATAAGAGACATTGGAAAGCGGAAACGTCTGCAATAACCGAAACTGTCCGTTTTCCAGCTCGCCGGCAATGGAAAGGGCACCGCCTATCAACATGAACAACGGAACAATATAAAGAATTAAATTCATAATGGTGCCGGTGACATTCGTATAACTCGAAATAGAAGCAGAAGTGCTTTGCAGTAAAAATAAAAATATTAAAATAGCGGCCCAAAATATCAGAAACGCATAAAAAGAGGGTTGTCTAAAATTCAGTTTTATTTCCGCCCGACAGATCGTCCACATATTCAAAACCCCTATGCCGTCTTTTTAACTGACCTTCCATTATTTTTTATCATTCATGTTCATGCCGTCCGACATATTCTTTTTCATCATGCCCTTGTCCATTTCCCATTTGTGAGATTTCAACTCATTCGCGGTCATAACGCTTGAACCTTTATTTTCTTTTGAAAATTTGTCGGCATTTGCTTTATTCTTGAACGACACAACACTGTAAGCCATCGGCGTTTTTACACCGGGAGCATAGACGTAAGTGGCTTTGGTCTCATTCACCCATTCTTTAGTCTTGTAATCGCGAACATATAAAACGGTAATTTTCTGATTGCTATTCTCCTTTTTTTTCCATTTCATCATGCAGCCGATATCGTCAAATTTCAGCACTTTATTATTTTTCAAAATGATTTCAGTTGCAAACTGGTTATTTTTTATCGCCATATTACAGTAGGCGCACACATCATTTTTTCCGATAGCAACAGCTTTCGGTGTCGATCCGCAGGCACTCACTAATGCCGCCAGCAATACTGCCATCACTACAACTCTCAGTCTTTTTTTTTTTTGCACTTTTCCCTCCAATAATAAATACTGTACTAATCATAATCATCATCAAAAACCAACTATCCACAATTCTCCATTTGAAGCTAATCTATTGTCTTCTTGCTGCCCAAGAGATGCTCTCATGAGCGGTTTTTTATCCACAAGCGTTTTGTCATCAGCACTTTTCAGCATCTTCTGCAGCAGATTCATTCCCGGTGACTGAAAATACAGCTGATATTCCGGAACGTCTTTTGTTAGAGATAAAAAGAAAGGATCAATTCTATAATTGATTTGGCTGAATCCTGTTTCTTTCAGATCTAATTTCCAGGCATTGTCCCAGTAATTTTCGCTCAGATGATTGGCCCGGCTCTCAGCGGCCTGGGCATCATTGACATTTCCGGTAAATGTATTGCTTGTGACGTTGTTATCTTTTGCCGAAGAAAATTGAATGCCAATAAAGTTTGTGTTGATAGAATTATCCGATATTGTGTTGTCTCGAGCCCTCTCAATTTCCAGGCCCACTCTGTTCCTTAAAAAAGTATTGCGAGCAATCAGGGAGTGCGAGGTGTCATATATAGTAACAATCCATAGGCGTGCACGTTTTTTTCGTTGTCGGCAAAAGTATTATTTTCAATTTGGGTATTCTTTGTCTCCATCACCATCGCGCCAACTAAATTGTGGGCTGATCGGTTATGTTCAAGCAAGAGTCGATCTGAAAACATTAAGTGAAAACCGTAGCGAGCCTCTTTGATCACGTTATGAGTAAAACTATTCCGATCGCTGTTTTCAATATAGATTCCGTCTGAAACATGTGTGATCAGCATTTTTTCAATGACATTATCGCTTGAATTAGAAACCACCAGACCGTCTGCCTGCGAACGTGACTGATCCTTGCCGCCGGAATCTGAATCCATATCCATCCCTTTCATGTCCATATTGGCCATATCGTCAGAACTTTGATTATTTTTAGAACCATTTCCTTTTCCGCTATAACCCCTGATCGTGACAGACTGAATAACCGAATCTTTCACATTTTCTAGATTTAAGCCGACATTTGAGGTCTTAACGGCAAGATGACTGAACGAAGATCCTTGCCGCTTGCTGCTACCGCCGGTTTCCGGCTTTCGCCGTTTCGCTGATCGACCTGAAGATTTTTTAACTTCACACCGTCGGTCTTAATCGCGATCACCGGTTTATTCGGATCATTCGAAGCAATGACCGTATGTTTTTGTCCTATAATGGTGACAGATTTCGTTATGATGACCGGCCCGTATACTTTATTTTGGAGATGGATGACATCGCCGGGATTTGACTGATCGATGATCGTTTGCAAAGTCCGATCACTGGCATGCGCAAAGCCGGTTGGGACAATTAAACAGACGAAAGCAATGAAAAATGAATAAAACACAGTTTTCAACCATTATCACCCCCTTAGCCTGTATTAAGCGCTTTCACAGCCAAATCCATTTGTAATTTTATCATATCCGCTTAAATGATTTGACGCTTCGAAACAATGGACACATTTTCGTCAAATCTGCCGCTCATTTCTTTTAGATCCGTACTGAACTTATTCACGTTTACCTTTTCTATAGCACGTTCTTTTGCACAACATCTTTTTTATACCCAACAGCTCCCGCTTTCACTCAACACTAGGGTCCCAAAGCATTAAAAAAAAAAACTTGGCTTTGCCAAGTTTTTTTAATGCAGCTTGTTTCTTTAGTTTTTTACAGACTGACGCCGATCACATAGGACAGTCCGATCGAGATGAACATCGCGATCAGGCCGACCGCCCGATTATCCTTTTTGATCTCTTCATCAATGCGAAAAGTCGTCGCGTCAAAAATTCAAAAATAAAATACCCGGCCAGAAGCAGCAAGAAACCGAATCCGCCTTGTAAAATGGTGTGCAAAAACCGGTCGTGATGGGCCATTGAAAAGCGGAATAAATTGGAAATTCCAAAGATTTTGCCGCCCGTTGCCATGGCGACCGCGACATTTCCTTTTTTTATTTCGTCCCAATTGCGATAGGAAGTGGCCAGTTCGAAAATAGAAAGAAACACAACCGCGCAAAGGATGGCGATGCTGTAATTAGCCAAAATGTGGACGTAAGAGTTGTCAAGCATTTTTTCCAAACCAACATCCCCCTACTTGAATTCGACGATGGTCACTCCGCTCCCTCCTTCACCCTGTCCGCCCATCCGCGAGCTTTTTACCCGCGAATGGCCTTGAATGAGCTTATTGACACCTTTCCGGAGTGCACCGGTCCCCTTGCCGTGGATAATTGAAACCCGAGAGTAGCCGGCCAGCATGGCGGCATCCAGATACTTTTCAACTTTGTGCATCGCATCTTCATAACGTTCGCCGCGAAGATCGAGTTCAGGTTTTGTCGTCTGTGCCGATGTCCGCACGTTGACGACCGGCCTCGCCGTTTGCTCTTCCTTCACTTTCTTCAGGTCGCTATCTGCAACATTCATTTTCAAAATGCCTGCCTGCACAAGATACTCATGATCATGTATTTTTTTTTTTTGATAATATGGCCTTTTTGCCCAAAGCTGATGATTTCCACACTATCACCGGGGTTAAACACCGCTTGTTTCTTATACGATCCAGACGGCGATTTTGTTTCAGTCTGACTCAAAGCATCCAGTGTGTGGGCAAGTTTTGTCTTCGCATCAATCAGCTGATGTTCCTTAACTTTCGCCGGCTGCTGTTTGAACTGTCTGAGTTCGGCGACAATTTGTTCGGCCTCTTTTTTGGCCGCTTTGATCGCGTCCCGCGCTTTTTCACGTGCTTCTTTTAAAATAAGCGCTTTTGACTGCTCCAGTTCGCGCAGCTGCTTGTCTACAGCGGCCTGTTTTTCGGCAACTTCCGTTTTTAAATGCCGCGCTTTTTGCTCTTCTTGCTCCGCTAACTTCCGATTTTTCTCAAGTGAAGCGATCATTTGATCAACTTGGTTCGTTTCCTGGCTGATATGCTGCCTCGCCTGCTCGATGATCTCATCCGGAAGGCCCAGTTTTTTCGAGATTTCAAAAGCATTGCTCCGCCCCGGCACACCCAGAAGAAGCCGGTACGTCGGACTCAGCGTTTCCACATCAAACTCAACGCTGGCATTCAGCACACCCGGACGTTCGTAAGCATATGCTTTTAATTCACTGTAATGCGTCGTGCAGACAATTGTCGCGCCGCGGTTATAAGCCGCATCCAAAATCGCAATCGAAAGCGCCGCCCCCTCCTGAGGGTCGGTGCCTGCCCCCAGTTCGTCAAACAGCACAAGCGTCTGAAAATCAACAGCTTTTAGAATACTAATGATATTAGTCATGTGCGATGAAAACGTACTCAAACTTTGCTCGATTGACTGTTCATCGCCAATATCGGCGAAAATCTCCCTGAAAACGCTGATCTTCGAGCCTTCTTCGCAAGGAATCTGCAGGCCGGACTGCGCCATCAGCGTCACCAGCCCGATCGTTTTCAATGTCACCGTTTTCCCTCCGGTATTCGGGCCGGTAATAATCATCGCGTGAATGTCTTTATTAAAGACCACATCGATCGGCACAACACGGCGGCTGTCGATCAATGGGTGGCGGGCTTTTTTCATGTTAATGATCCCCGAATCGTTCAAAGCGGGCCGCGAAGCTTTCATCGCGTGGGCAAAGCGGGCTTTTGCAAAGATAAAATCCAGATGGGCAAGCTGGTCGACATGGTCGAGCAGAATGGAGGCCGCTTCAGCGGTTTCTCCTGATAAAGTCCGCAAAATCCGTTCAATTTCATGGCGCTCCTTCGCTCGCGCTTCGCTCAATTGGTTGTTTAAATCAACAACTGACTGCGGTTCAATAAATAAAGTGGCTCCCGATGCCGACTGATCATGGACAATGCCGCCGAACGCCGCCCTGTATTCTTGTTTAACCGGAATGACCTGCCGATCATTTCGGATTGTAATAAGCGCCTCCGACAGCATTTTCTGCGTCCCGTGCGAGCGGACAATACCGTCCAGTTTTTCCTTCACTCTCGAATCCAGGGTGCGGATCTGCCCGCGGATGTGACGAAGCGTCGTGCTGGCTGAGTCCATGACCCCGCCTTGATCATCATTCGCACTGCGAATGGTTCTTTCCAGTCCGCCTTCAGGTTCGATCCGGCCGACAATATCCAGCAAAATCGGCAGAGCCGTCCCTTCTTCTACTAGATCAAGGATAAATTTTTTTATCAATCTTGTCCCGCGAATCATGTCGGCAATATCGATCAGCTCTTTTCCCTGAAGAACGCTGCCGATCGCCGCCCGTTTCAAACTGGAACGAACGTCGATAATGCCGCCGAACGGCACATGACCGCGAAGCCGCAAAACCGTCGCCCCTTCATCCGTCTCGGCCTGCCGCTTTTCAACTTCAGCCAATTTGCTTGACGGCGCTAGATTTCCGATCAGCCGTTTTCCAAGTGAAGAAGACGCGCAGTCCGCTAATTTTTGCTTTATTTTATCGAACTCCAATGTTTTGAGAACGTGTTCGTTCACGCCTATAACGACTCCTTTATACCGATTTTTTCTGTTTTAAAAAAGTTGCAAGTGCTTTTAGAGAGAGCGTATTCAGCACCCTCTGCGGCCGAATCCAGCCGCGCACTGCCGTTTGCACGCCCAAAGTCATCTCACCGATCATCTTGATGGAATGACTGTCCGTATTGATAGCCATTTTAACGCCGGCCGCTTGCGCTTTAACAAGCCATTTGGGCGACAAGTCAAGGCGGTTGCGATTGGCATTTAATTCTAAAGCTGTCCCGCTCACCCGCGAAAGTTCGATCAATTGCTCGACAGCTACCGGATAGCCTTTTCTTCTTCCCAGCAACCTTCCCGTCGGATGAGCGATCAGTCTCACATAAGGATTCATGCAGGCCGCCTCAAGCCGCTTCATGATCGTGCTTCTATCTTGGGAAAAAGACGAATGGATCGAGGCGATCACAAAATCTAATTCCTTCAAGACATCATCATCAAAATCAAGCCTGCCATCCGGCAAAATGTCCATTTCCACACCGGCAAATAATTTGAAATCATCGTAAAGCTGATTAACCCGCTCGATTTCCTCACGCTGTTTTTCAGCCGGTAAGCGGATAAACCGCCGGCAACCCGCAGCGATTTGGAGTGATCCGTCACACAGGCATATTGATAACCTTTTCCTCTCATGGCATCCGCCATTTCCTGGACCGTGTATGCTCCGTCGCTCCAGGTCGTATGCATATGCAGATCACCCTTAATATCAGCTAAAGTGATTAAGCCGAGCTCCCCTTCTTTCGCCTTATCCACTTCGCTCCCCCCCTCACGGACTTCAGGAGGAATCCAATGGAGACCAAAATGGGCATAAAACTCCTTCTCAGTAGCAAATGTTAATCGTTTCCGTTCATCTTCGTCTTCGTCGTCCACGCCATATTCGCTGATTTTTTCATGTCTTGTCTTTGCCAGATGGCGCATCAGAACATTATGCTCTTTCGAACCCGTAAAGTGGTTCAATGTCGTGATAAATGTTTCCGGTTCGGCAAAGCGGAAATCAACAGAGACATGGTAGTCATCAGCAAGCAGCACCGTCATTTTAGCTTCCCCTTTGCCGACTTGTTCATAAATCGGAAGCCGCTGCAAGATCTCGTCCGCCGTCATCGCCGCGTCGTCGTCGTGGCAATGACAAAGTCCAGATCCTTCATCATTTCCTTAGCCCTTCTTAGGCTGCCTGCCCTTGAAAAGCGTTTGGCGGACGGCAGATCGCGAAGGACCGATTCAATCGCTTCCGCCAGCTTCAGCATATAGGCGATCGGCAGGCGTTCCGGGCGAACCGTGCGCGCCTCAAGCGTCTTCAACAACTTTTCTTCCGTTTTCAGGCCGAAGCCTTCAAGGGCGTGCACTTTTCCTTCCTCACATGCTTTTTTTAACGATGGAAAATCGACAACATGAAGGCTCTGATACAATTTGGAGATTTTTTTGCCTCCGAGACCAGGGATTTTTAATAGATCAAGCAAACCGGCGGGAATGTCTTTTTGAAGCTCTTCCAGAATAGTTGAGGTCCCCGTCTCCATCAGCTCACGAATCACCTGTGCGGTGCCCTTGCCGATCCCCTTTAATTCCAGCCGGATCATCGATACTCGCCATCGACCGGTTGTCCGTCTCAAGCGCTTGTGCCGCCCGGCGATAGGCCGATATTTTAAAAGGGTTTTCTCCCTTTATTTCCAAATAGACAGCGATCGTTTCCAAAACATTAACCACTTGTTTTTTATTCAATTCCATCACCCTTTTCCTAAAAGCGACATAAAGAAGGCTTGCCGATCGGCAAGCCCGCCGGGCGCCGCCAAAGGCCGGCCCGACTTATACTCTTTGCCCCCCTGAACGCGCCTTTCAATATAACTTTAAGTGACCAAAGAGCTGGCCGCCCATAAAATGATTTTAATAATTCTCGCGAAGGTTTCTCTCACTTCATCACGGCAGATCTCTATTTTTGCGCATAGTTAAGCCACATATCTTTGACTTTTTCTGAAAAGACCGGGGTTTTTGTTAATGATCATGTGAGCCATAGAGGAATGATCAATCGCCGTCTGCAGGCCTTGAATCGGCGGCGCCAAAGCACCAACATATAACAAAATAAAAAGAACGAGATAGATCTCAACAAATCCGAACGCCGCGCCGAGCGAATGGTTGACCGTCCGAATGAGCGGTAATTCCGCAAGAAAGTCAAGCATTGATCCGATGATATTCATCACAATTTTCACGGCAACAAATATCAGCACAAAAGCGATCGCCCGATAAAAGGCGGTTTCGACATCCATATGTCCTAAAAAGCTAAACATTTGATTGTGGCCGAATGAAGACGGATACGGAATCCAGAGTTTCAGCGTGTCGGCAAAATCCTTAAAATACAGAAACGCCACAACATAGGCAATAATAAATCCGGCCAAATGAATCAGCTGAAGGATGAGTCCTCTTCGAAATCCAATAAAAAAACCGGCCAACAGCAATAATAGAATAATTATATTTAACAGCATAATTTCTCCCATCTTTCTGCAAAATGCGTCAAAACATCCACCATAGCTTTTATTATTTATTATATCATAAAAAAAGTGGCCCGTTTGAAAAATCAAACGCGCAATTCCTCGCTTATAATGAACCGGACATTCAAATCAGCGGATAAATACCTGGGGCCCGAAGCCGCGCCAAAGAGCCGAGTTTAATTGTATGATTCGTATCCGCCAGCCAAATTGAGTGTACCGTTCCCCCTTTTTTCTCAAAAAAGCCAGAAAAAAAGCCTGCCGAGAGCAGGCTTTGCTGTTTCTATTAATCTTCCATTGTCGACAAATCGCCAGTCGGCAGCCCAAGCTCCCAGGCTTTGAGCACGCGCCTCATAATTTTTCCGCTTCGTGTCTTTGGCAGTTTGTCGCGAAATTCGATTTGTCTCGGCACCGCGTGCGCTGCCAAGTTTTCTTTGACATAGCGCCGGATATCTTCCTTTAGGGCATCGCTCGGTTCAAAACCGTCGCGCAGCGAGATGAACGCTTTGATGATTTCTCCGCGTAAAGGATCAGGGACGCCGATGACACCTGCCTCGGCGACCGACGGGTGTTCGCGAGCTTGCTTTCGACTTCAAACGGTCCAACACGCTCGCCGCTCGTATTAATAATGTCATCGCTCCTCCCCTGAAACCAGAAATAGCCGTCCTCATCCACGTATGCGGTGTCCCCCGCCAAGTACCAGCCGCCAGGTGTAAAATAGGAACGATATTTGGCCTCGTTGTTCCAAATCGTCCGCATTAGGGCCGGCCAGCCCTTCTTAATCGCCAAATTTCCCACTGTATAAGGCGGCAGCACATTATCGTGATCATCAATCACCGCCGCCGTCACGCCCGGCATAGGTTTGCCCATTGAACCCACTTTCACCGGCATACCCGGGTAGTTGGTGATCAATAATCCGCCCGTCTCCGTCATTCCCCAAGTGTCGTTAATTCTTGTCTTGAACTGTTTTTGTCCCCATTTAACCACTTCGGGATTCAGCGGCTCTCCGACGCTTAAAATATGTCTCAGGCTGTCCAGCCGGTATTGGCGGGTCAATTGGTCGCCGGCCGCCATCGCATACGAAAAGCGGTTGGCGCACTGAACCATACCGTTACCCTATATTTTTCGAGCGTTTGATACCAATCATCAGGACTGAAGCGCCCGCCGCGCACCACCGTTGTCACTCCGTTCAGCCAGGGGGCAAACATGCCATAGGCCGTTCCGGTGATCCAGCCGGGGTCCGCCGTGCACCAGCTTATGTCATCGTCGTGAAAATCCAGAATAAACTGTCCTTTCTGATAGAGCTGAAGCATACCGTAATGGACGAGAAGCGCCCCTTTCGGCTTGCCTGTCGAACCGGATGTATAGTGCAGCAAGTATCCGTCTTCCGGATCGACCCATTCAATCTCCAGTTCCACGCTCGCCTTGCTCATCTCTTGCTCGTAATCAATGAAAAAAAGCCGCTGCCATCATCCTGTGTATGTCCGCCGGCAATCACGATATGTTCCAAGTCCGGCAATGATTTGTACGGTACCCGCGGCAGCAGTTCGGCGGTCGTGACAAGAACCTTCGCGCGCTGTCCGAAAGGCGGTCTCTGACGGCCGTCTCCATAAAAGCCTCGAAAAGTGGCCCGACAATGGCACCTAACTTGATGGCTCCAAGCAAAGCGATGGTGAACTCGGGTGAACGCGGCATGAAAATAAACACGCGATCGCCTTTTTTTATCTCCGCGGATTCTCTAAGTAAATTGGCGGCCTGATTCGACAGCCGTTTCATATCGGCAAATGAGTAGGCTTCCTCCCGCTGCTTGTCCGAATAATAAAGCGCGATTTTCTCCCCTTTTCCTTCCTCGACGTGGCGGTCGATCGCTTCATAGGCAATATTCAATTTTCCGGTTTGGCTCCAGCTGAAAACTTTTTCTACATCCTTCCAATCAAACGTTTTTACCATTTCATCATAATTAGTCAAGTTATGCTCCCCAGGTTCAGCCTTCAGTATCTCCTCGATCATGCAAACGCCTCCTTTTATTTTTTCAATACCGTTGTCTAAAAAATTCTGAATAAAAGCGCTTACACAATTATATGACAAATGTGGCAATTTTTCAAACATTTTCATCCCCGTTCCAAAAAAATAGATAAAAAACAGCCAATTCTTGAAACAGGGATGACCATGCGCCCGTGGATTTAGGATGCCGGCTTTTGCTTTACTCTCCGTTTGCTTTCATCGAAAAATAATCGTCCGTAAGTTGCCGCCAGCACCTGCTGAAAAAGCATGCCGAGGACGACAGGAAGCACGACCGGAGGAGGGAAAAAAGTAACGGCCAGGACCGAGCCCGCACTGATATTTCTCATTCCGCCATTATACATCAAAGTCACGGTTTCATCTCTTTTCCAGTTTAACAGTGCGCCGACAAGCCAGCTGAAAAAGTAGCCGGAGGCGGAAATCACAAAAACGCAGGCAATAATCAGTAGAACCTTCATGTTCATATTCTTGAGATAAGGCGTCAAAACTGCGCCGTTAATCAGGACAATCACCGCGATCCCCAATTTAGAGAAAAGTGAAAGCTTTTCCCCCATTTTTTCGCCTCGCCGCGCGTCAATTGATTGACCTCCATACCAAGAACCGAAGGGATCACAATCATGAAAAACATATCTCTCATTAATTGCCACGTATCGACGTTCACTTTGGCTCCAATTAACAGCTGCAGGCTGTATGGGACGACAATTGGCGACAGCAGCGTGTCAATCAGAATGATCGACAGGCACAGAACGGCATTTCCGCTATAAATGGATACCCAAACAAAGCTTGTGATACCCGTAGGAATGACAACCGCGAGGATAAAACCGGTGATCGTGAACGGATCGCCGCCAAAAAATCAGATGGCCGATAGACAAGGCAAGAAGAGGCATGAAAACATGCAGAAAAGCGACGGCAATGACGATCGGAAAAGGACGTTGCAGCACGTTCTTAAATTGTTTAAAATTTGATCCCAGACTGCCGCTAAAAGTCATAAAAGCGAAAATCCACGGAATTAAAAAAACCAGATGTTCCAGCCGCTTTCCTATCAACTCCCATAATTAAACTAGTTGGCGTCAAAAAAGGCATCATTTTTGTCAATCGAGCGTTTATTTTTTCAAGCATGATCCATTTCCCTTGTTTTGTATTTCATTAATAGAATCAATTTTAACATCAACGACCTAACCAAATCAACGAAAATTTAAAATTTTGCATAAATACAGATAAGATGAATGATGTCTGTGATCACTTATGATAGAGATCGCCGGGGCCGGTCTTTCACGCCGGCCCCGGCCATCCTCAAATCCATTATCCTCTCAATTGGGCATCGAACTTTTTCTCACACGTTTTAATTACTTTTTCGTAGGCTGCATTCACTTCATCATCCGTCAATGTTCTTTCCGGATGAAGAAACTTCAGCGAAAAGGCCATTGATTTTTTGTCTTTATCAACATGACTGCCTTCATAAACATCGAACAATTGAACGGAGTCAAGAAGCGGTCCGCCGGCTTCCCGAATAGCATCATTAAGATCGGCCGCCAGAACGTCACGATTGACAACAAGCGCGATATCCCGGGTTGTCGACGGGAAACGCGGCAAACTTTTATACACTGTATCCGGCCTGTCATTTTTCAGCAGCGTTTCAAAAGCAATTTCAAAGACATAGGTGTCGTTCAGATCCTTTTCTTTCTGGACGCTTGGATGCAGCTGGCCAAGGTAACCAATCACTTGATCGTTCAGAAGAATATCGGCCGTTCGTCCCGGATGAAGTCCTTTCCTTTTCGCCGGTTTGAAAGCGACATCCTCGAGTGCGCCAAATATATCGAAAAAGCCCTCGATGATCCCTTTTGCCGTAAAGAAATCGGCGGCTGCCGGCTCGCCTTCCCAATTGCGCTCCGATGTATATCCG
This sequence comes from Terrilactibacillus sp. S3-3, assembly GCA_030437565.1. Lineage (GTDB taxonomy): Bacteria > Bacillota > Bacilli > Bacillales > Sporolactobacillaceae > S3-3. Next base: position 1,206,920 of record CP129291.1, on the reverse strand, counting down.
GTTAAAACACCTGCCAAGTGTTCCGCTTCGCGCGCAAGTTTTCCCCCCCGTCCGGAGAGACCGTAAAAACTTTGCCGATTTCATATAGTTTCACATTCGGCATCTGGCGATTGAGGTGATACTGCACGACGTCAATGAGCTGCGGAACAATGCTCATGCGAAGCACGGCATGTTCTTCGCTCATTGGCATTATCAAACGGATCGGTTCACTCCCGCTTTCCACAACATTCAATGCCTTTGATTTTTCCCGCGTTGTGAGTGAATACGTGAAAGCTTGATAAAGCCCGCAGCTTTCCATATAGTCCTGAACGCGGCGGTGCAGTTTTTGATAAGGCGTCAGCCCGGCATGCATCGAAGAACCTTCCGGAAGCGTTGCCGGCAAATGATTATAACCATAAAGGCGGCCGACTTCTTCAACGAGATCTTCAGGAATAGCCACATCCGGCCGGCGTGAAGGAACCGTCACATGGAAGTTGTCCCCGTCCTCCCGAACAGCAAAACCGAGACGCACGAGGATATCAGTGATTTCAGAAAGCGGCAATGATGACCCCAGCACCTGGTTGATTTTTTGCCAAGGCATGGTTATAACCGATTCCGGAACAGTGCGCGCACCTTGCTCGACAATGCCACCCAGCACACACGTGCCCCTGCAAGCCGGGCCAGCAGTTCCGCCGCCCGATTGCCGGCCGCTACGACCCGGTTGCGGTCAAGACCTTTTTCGTAGCGGCTGCTGGCGTCTGTCCGCAGCTGCAGTCTTGAAGACGTTCGGCGGACAGCAATCGGGTTGAAAATAGCGAATTCAAGCAGTACCGTCTTTGTTGCTTCAGTGACTTCGGAGCTTTCGCCGCCCATGACGCCGGCCACAGCAGCCGCAGCTTTTCCGTTAGTAATCAATATATCCGTATCAGCAAGTTTCCTTTCCTGGCCGTCCAGCGTAATCATTTTTTCTCCTTGTTCAGCAAGGCGGACCCGCACGTCATCCGAACCAAAAGTATCGAAATCAAAGGTGTGCAGCGGCTGCCCATACTCAATCATGACATAGTTGGCGATATCCACGACATTGCTGATCGGGCGGATGCCAGCAGCGATCAAACGGAGCTGCATCCGGCGCGGTGACGGTGCCACCTTGATATTGTCGATGACCGTGCGCCATAATAAGGGACTTTGTCCGCAACTTCTACGTGCACAGCGACGTGATCAGCGGCTTTCTCCTTATCTTCCGTGAGTTCGACAGCCGGCACTTTGATTTTCTTATTCAGAACGGCACCCACTTCATGAGCAACGCCAATCATATTCAGGCAGTGGGCACTGTTCGGCAAAATATCCAGTTCAAGAATCGCATCATCCAGATTCAGATAAGGCAGCGCATTCTCTCCGACCGGAACATCGTCTTCAAATACGAAAATCCCGTCGGCGTATTCTTTCGGAACCAAATTATTGTCCACACCAAGTTCGGCAAGTGAACAGATCATCCCGTTCGACACTTCGCCCCTCAGTTTGGCCCGTTTGATCTTCACATTGCCCGCGATCCTTGCCCCTACTTTGGCGACCGGCACTTTTTGTCCGGCGGCGACGTTCGGCGCGCCGCAGATGATTTGCACCGTTTCATCTCCCAAATTAACCTCACAGACGTGCAGCTTGTCGGCGCTCGGGTGAGACGTGCATGTCTCCACTTTTCCAATCACGATCCCTTTCAGACCGGCGCCGTTGTAAGTCAAGTGTTCCACTTCGATGCCGGCATTCGTGATTTTATCCGCTAATGCTTCCGGCGTCACACCGTCCAAATCGACGTAATCTTTCAACCAATTATATGATACCAACATGTTGCTAGCTCCCCTTTAATCCCGTTTGAATTGTTTCAAGAATCGGATGTCATCATTGTAGAAATGGCGAATATCATCGATACCGTACTTCAGCATGGCAATGCGCTCCGGCCCCATGCCGAAAGCGAACCCCGTATAGATCTCAGGGTCAAAGCCGGACATTCTAAGCACATTCGGATGAACCATCCCTGAACCGAGAATTTCAATCCAGCCGGTCCCTTTGCATACCGAACAGCCTTCTCCGCCGCAGCGAAAACATGAAATATCCATTTCGACTGAAGGTTCGGTAAACGGAAAGAAACTTGGCCTGAGGCGAATCGCGATCCTGGCCGAACATATGCTTGGCAAAGACTGTCAGCACGCCTTTCAGATCGCTGAGGCGCACATTTTTATCAACATACAGCCCTTCAATCTGCATGAACTGGTGCGAGTGTGTCGCATCATCCGTGTCGCGGCGATACACCTTTCCCGGGCAGATGATTTTCACCGGCCCCTTGCCTTTATGCTTCTCCAATGTCCGCGCTTGAACCGGAGAAGTGTGGGTACGCAGCAAAATATCGTCCGTTATATAAAATGAATCCTGCATATCGCGCGCCGGGTGATCTTTCGGCAGATTCAGCGCTTCGAAGTTATAATAATCTTGTTCCACTTCCGGCCCTTCAGCAATCGAGAATCCAAGACCGATAAATAAATCTTCAATCTCACGAATCACACCGGCAAGGGGATGGCGCCCCCCCATCGCCACTTTACGTCCCGGGAGCGTGACATCAATGGTCTCTGCCTCAAGTTCCCGTTCAATTTGCACGGCTTCCAGTTCACCCGCTTTTTCTGGATCGCCCTGCCGATCACTTTCCGTACATCATTGGCCAACTGGCCGATCACGGGACGCTCCTCTTTTGACAATTTGCCCATGCCTCGCAGCACTTCCGTGATCGGTCCTTTTTTGCCCAAATACTTCACATGAATGTCTTGAAGCAGCTTCAAGTCATCCGTTGATCTGACTTTCAATAATGCATCTTCTCTTAGTTCAATCAGTTTTTCTTTTAACACGACGCATCCTCCATCGAACTATTTTTTCAAAACAAAAAAGCCCCGTCCCCAAAAAGGGACGAAGCGTCGCGGTACCACCCTTGTTGGCAGCCCTCGCTGCCCACTTATCATGATAACGGTTGTCCTAAAACCGGTCCATCCTTAACTTAAAGAAATCGGTGTTCAGATGGCGGCTCCAGAGTGAATTCCCCTCGTTCGTTCCATAAGCGCGCTTTCAGTCTAAAGACGCGCTCTTCCTGAATGGCGACTCAAGAGTACTACTCTCTTTCCCAGCCTTTACTTCATTCGCTTTCATTACAAAAATCCAATATCTTTACCTAGTATATGAAATTTTTATTCAGTTCGCAAGTCCTGCCGTCCGCAGCCAATAAAGAAGAATACCTGTTGCCACCGCCACATTCATGGATTCTGCCTTTCCGAACATTGGAATTTTTATTTCGTGATCCGTTTCGGAGAGCAGCTCCGGCGAGACACCGTTTCCTTCGTTACCGGCAACTAGCCCAAAAGAGAAACCGTGAACCGTCGTTTTCTCCATGTTTTGACCGCGAAGCGATGAGCCGTAAAGCGGGATGCCGAGCCTTTTCATTCTCCCCGCAACCTTGAATAGATCGCGGCGCACGACCGCTAAATGGAAATGCGACCCTTGAGCTGCGCGCAAAGTCTTGGCATTGTACAAATCGACGCATCCCTCGCCCAAAAAAAAAACCGCGTCTAAACCAAATGCGTCCGCCGTGCGAATCAATGTCCCCAAATTGCCCGGATCCTGAACCCGTCAACCAGCAAATAGCAGCCTGGGCCTATTTCAACTTGATCCTCTTCCATCTCGCAGATCCCAATAATGCCTTGCGGTGAATCGGTTTCTGATAGTTCCGTAAAAATTTTATGCGTCACTTGATAGGCCTCAATCCCGGCCAGCGGCCATTCATCCGGCAAGCGAAAACCCTCATCGAGAATAATCGTTTTGATCTTCCCGTGAGACGAGCGGACGGCCTCCTGAAGCAAATGCGGCCCCTCAATCAGGTAAACCCTTTGCTTTTCCCGCCATTTCTTCAGTCTCAGCTTTTTCCACCCTTTTACTTTTTCATTTTGAAGCGACACCATTCTTCTCAAATTAAAAAAAAAAACCCCTTCGTTAGGAAATAGCCCGCTTGCTGCGCATCCCCTTCCTGTCCTTGCCCAGCTTAATCAAAAATTCAATTTGCTTATAATAAGGTTACGTAAAGCTTACATAATTCCTGCTTTTTGATCAATACTAATGATACTGCCGCCTCCTCTTCGGGCGGCCGGCCTTTTTCGTTCGCTCGGCCGGCCCCGCGATATCAAAAGGCTCACTTTGAATCCTCAAACATCGAAAGGAGAAAACCATCTCATGGACTTAAACATTCGCAAGGCGGTTATCCATAACATTTCAGACAATGACAAGGATCAGCTCCGGAACACGATTGTCGATGCCATACAAGACGGACAGGAAAAAATGCTGCCCGGTCTTGGCGTGCTTTTTGAAGTCATCTGGAACGAATCCGATGAAAACCTGCGCAATCAAATGGTTGACAACTTGGAAAAGGGCGTCTGAACGGCCGGCGAAAAACATACCGTCCGCTTTACGTCAGCCCGTTCCCCGCTCATCATCCCAAAAGAACGCCCCTTCCAGGCGCGTTCTTTTGCTGCGGTAATAAACCCGCGCTCCCCGCTCAGTCAATCATAAGGTGAAATTTCAATCAGTGGGGGGGCTTCCATCCCCACTAATTGTTAGCTCTTGCCCATATGGGTCACACACAGACGTTGCCACAGGATATGGTGCCTTTAGTCTGTGTTCATAAGATCAGGCTTTTACGGGCAGTTATCTCCCATCTATGCTTCTTCGAATTCATTGAAGCCTTGAGGTGGGAGTCTTTACTTGCCGTTAATGCGGGATAAATCATCTTGTTCACTCGGCTGGCGTCCAAAGTTTCACCACTCTAATCAGCAGTTTGACCGTGTTTTCATAATCATCACGGTGGATGATGCCGGCATGAGAATGAAGATAACGGACGGCAATGGTGATCGAGCAAAGCGAGTACGCCGCTTGCCGTTAAATGGATTCAACCCCAATGAGACATCTACTCTGAACCGGGCCAACCATGCGGACTAATCTCACATTTATCCACTTTCAGCCAAAACAGCCCATCATTCCTAAAAAAAAGACCGTCTAAAAGACGATCTTTTGCTTTGCTGCTTATTTCACGGCTTCTTTTGCCTTTGTTGCCAGTGTCGCGAAGGCTGTAGCATCGTTGACCGCTAAATCAGCCAGCATTTTGCGGTTGACATCGACGCCGGCCACCTTCAAGCCGTGGATAAGCCGGCTGTAAGACAAGCCATTGATCCGTGCGGCTGCATTGATCCGCGCGATCCAAAGCTTGCGGAAATCACGTTTTCTTTGCCGACGGTCACGATATGCATATTGCAGCGATTTAAAAACTTGTTGTTGTGCGACTTTAAATAATTTATGCTTTGCGCCGAAATAACCTTTTGCAAGTTTTAATACCCTTTTGCGTCTGCGTCGTGTGACATATCCGCCTTTAACTCTTGCCATGTAAAACCCTCCTAAAAAATATAGCCAAATGTATTTTCCGTTCCAATCATCTATGTCAATTAGATGAGTTTGCTGATTCGTTTTTCATCAGCCGAAGACAGCACGCCGCTCTTGCGAAGGCTGCGTTTTTGTTTCTGAGATTTATTACTCATCATGTGGCTGGTAAAAGCATGATTGCGTTTCAGTTTGCCGCTGCCCGTTTTTTTGAAACGTTTGGCAGCACCCTTGTGCGTTTTCATTTTTGGCATAAAAAATTCCTCCTACGTGTAAACTTCTTTTACTTATCAACTTTCGGGGCAAGAACCAGAAACATGCTGCGGCCTTCCATTTTCGGCCTTGCTTCGATAACGCTGACATCCGCGCATTCCTCGGCGAGCCGTTCCAGCACTTTTCTTCCAAGATCGGAGTGGGTGATCGCCCTTCCTCTAAAACGGACAGATGCCTTTACTTTGTCTCCTTTTTCAAGGAACTTCTTGGCATTGCGCAACTTCGTGTTAAAGTCATGCTCTTCAATGCTCGGGCTCAAACGAATTTCTTTGATGCTGATGACTTTTTGATTTTTGCGTGCCTCTTTTGTCTTTCTTTTGTTGTTCGTAACGATATTTTCCATAGTCCATAATCCGGCAAACCGGGGGTTTGGCATTCGGCGCCACCATGACCAGGTCGAGGTTGACATGACGTGCCATCGTAAGGGCCTCCGCTTTGGACTTAATGCCGACTTGTTCACCGTTTTGACCAATCAAACGAACTTGAGGAGCACGAATCCCCTCGTTGACAATCATTTCTTTGCTAATATTGAGCCACCTCCAAAATAATTTAGCGCCAAAAAACGGCAGAGAACACATACAAAATAAAACGTGTGAGCGTCAAAACGCCCACACGGAATCCTCATCCATTCGTCGCAACCTGACAACTGCGTGAAATGCGTCGTTCAGGTGAGAAGCCGGGCGCCTCTGCTTTGCTCATTTATTAACACCATACAATATAACATTTTTCCTAAAATAATTCAAGGGTTTTTTATTATCCTCTGTCATGCGATTATTTATGATCGGCCACTCGTTTCAGTATGTTGTCCTTGAAAGCATCCAAATCGACCGACGACGATGTACTCTCGCCGTAGCGGCGAACATTGACAGAGTGATGGTTCATTTCTTCATCGCCGACAACGATCATAAACGGAATTTTTTGCGTTTGGGCTTCGCGAATCTTGTAACCCAGTTTTTCATCGCGTTCATCCACTTCGACGCGAATGCCGGCGGCTTTCAGGTTTTCTTTCACTTGTTCGGCATATTCCGCATGAGGCGGAGCGACCGGAATAACCTGGACTTGAACAGGTGCCAGCCATGTCGGGAAAGCCCCTTTGTATTTTTCAATCAGAAAAGCAACAAACCGCTCCATCGTACCGACAACACCGCGGTGAAGAACGACCGGGCGATGTTCCTTTCCGTCTTCTCCAATATAGGTTAATCCAAACTGATTCGGCAGATGGAAATCGATCTGAACAGTCGACAGTGTTTCATCATTACCCATCGCTGTTTTTACTTGAACATCAAGTTTTGGTCCGTAGAAAGCCGCTTCACCTTTGGCTTCAACATAATCGAGACCAAGCTCGTCCATCGTTTCGCGAAGCTGCCTTTCTCCCACGTCCCACATTTCATCATTATCCACATATTTTTCTTTGTCTTCCGGATCACGATAAGATAGCCGGAAATAGAAGTCATCAATGCCGAAGTCTTTATACACTTTGTGGATCATTTTGACAACACTGATGAATTCCTCTTTCATCTGATCCGGACGGCAGACAATGTGCGAATCATTCAGCGTCATCGCCCTGACACGCTGCAAACCGGCAAGTGCACCCGACATTTCATAGCGATACATCGTACCCAGTTCGGCAATCCGAATCGGCAGATCACGATAGCTGTGCAAATGTTGTTTGTACACCATCAAATGGTGCGGGCAGTTCATCGGCCTTAGAACGAGTTCTTCATTGTCGACTTTCATAACGGGATACATATTTTCTTTATAATGATCCCAGTGGCCGCTCGTTTTATACAGTTCGACACTGGCTAGGTTCGATGTATAAACGTGTTGATAGCCGTGCGCCACTTCCAAATCGACAATATAACGTTCAATGATCCGGCGGATAGTAGCACCCTTTGGCATCCAGATCGGCAGCCCTTGGCCGATTTCCGGGGGAAATGGCGAACAGATCCAATTGTTTGCCAAGCTTGCGGTGATCACGCTCTTTTCTTTCTTTCAGTTCGGCAAGGTGGGCATCGAGTTCGCTTTGTTTGGCAAAAGCCGTGCCGTAGACCCGCTGCAGCATTTGATTATTGCTGTCTCCGCGCCAGTAGGCACCGGCAATATTCAACAATTTGAACGCCTTAATTTTTCCGGTTGACGGCAAATGAGGCCCGCGGCACAGATCAAAATATTCACCCTGCTTATAGATCGTCACGGTTTCCCCTTCCGGAATCGCCTCGATCAATTCAAGTTTCAGATCATCGCCGATTTCTTTAAAGCGGCGGATGGCTTCCTCACGGCTCACCACTTCGCGAACAATTTCTAGATTCTCGGAGACGATTTTCTTCATTTCTTTTTCAATCTTCGGCAAATCATCAGGCGACAGCTTATGTTCCATGTCGATATCGTAATAGAAGCCTTCTTCAATCACAGGACCGACGCCAAGTTTTACATTCCCATAAAGCCGTTTAACCGCTTGCGCCATCACATGCGCGGTTGTATGGCGCATGATTTCAACCGCTTCCGGAGCGTCTATTTTTAAGACTTCCAGTTGTCCGTCCGTTTCAAGCGGCCGCTTCAAGTCAATCAATTGATCATTAAATTTTCCGGCCGCAGCCTGCTTTTTCAGCCCGGAACTGATTGAACCGGCCACATCTTCAGTCGTTATTCCCGCCTCAAAGACTTTTTTGTTGCCATCTGGAAACGTGATATTAATTTCAGACATCGTCTTTCACTCCTAACATTCTTCTACTTCATCTTGGCCGGTACGGCCGCCGGCAGCGGTTAATACAGGACAAGTCCCAAGAGGTAATGTCTCTTTCCGCACGAAAAACGTTCCGCGCGCCGGGAAACTCCGCACTTTCAGACACTAAAAAACACCCGCCCCAAAAAGGGACGAGTGCAGATCTCGTGGTTCCACCCTTGTTTCTGCCTCCAATTAAAGAAAGGCAGCTCAAGAGAATAATAACGAATCTCTCCGTCGACAGATACTCAGGTTCTCCGTCAAAGTTCAGAGGGGGTAAACTGCTGTGCCGTTAGGAATCTTTCAGCGATCCATTCCCTCTCTAAAAACGGCTGCCAGGCAATCCATGTCCTCATCATAACCGATGTCATATGAAGTATATGTAAGTATTATAGCCACTTGAAATGTGAAAATCAAGTTTTGCTCCCGATAAGTTAAAAGCAGCGCTGAGCGGCCGGCTGCTGGGTCACCCGGCTGGACCCTGTAAAACATGGTAGTCACTGTCTATTTGCCTTTCTGGTGAAAATTTTACTGTTATTACTGCCAGTCGTTGGCCGCGTTTTGCTTTTTAGAGATAAAATGAACCCTTTCTTCAAAGACATGGCGCAAAGTTTTCATCATCCCGTGTTCAGGCCGATCCGTATAAATTTTGACATTTTGCGGAGCTAGTCCGATTAATGTTAACAAAATCGACGGCTCCGATTCAATCCCCCACTGTTTGAGAAGCGGATAAAATGAGCGAACCGATTGGACATTTTGGATCAGCCGATGCCGTTCGTCGTACAGTTTAAAAGGAACATCATCAATGACATAAATGGTCTGATGCAGCGGCTTATAGGCGCGGATAATGCGGCGGAGTTTATCAATAAACGCCTGATACTCCTGCTCTAATTTGTATTCATCTATTGATAGTTCAACATATTTTTGCAAACATTCTCGGTAGCCGGCAAGGCGAAAACGTTTGATCGACTGGAATGAAAAATGGACATTCTCGTCCAATACTTCCGCAAGCGCCCGCTGAATGATTTGCCGGCGATCAGGAAGACCGACAACTTGTGGAAGATCGGCTTTTTCACCATCAAAAATAGCATAAACAATATCCAGTATTGCGGTCTGTTCATTGGGGTCTCTAAAATAAAAGGTACTTCCAATAATATCCAGTATCCATTCTTTTTCGAACCTGTCCATAATAAAATTGGTAAAAAAACAATAGTTCATCGTTCCTGATCCCTTTATTTAAAAAAAGGACAAGGCGATTCTCTTTTAACTCTGCCCTTGCCGCCTGCTTGAAGGATATGGGTAAACACTTATATAAATCCGCTGCTTCACGCCGCGATTCAAATGAAATCATCATCACTGGCGGTCCCTCCTCATAACTCTTTATATTCACTATATGGGAGGGCCGGACAAAAAATGTCTTTTAAAATTGATTTATATTGCTTGCCTGCGGACAATCGGCTTATTAAATAGGTCAAGCCGCCCTTTTCTAGCCCGCATTAACGGGCAGTAAGACTCCCACCAAGGCTCCAATGAATTCGAAGAAGGAAGGTGAGAGATAACTGCCCGTAAACGCCCGATCTTAGGAACACTGACTAAAGGCGCCACATCCTGTGGCTGCGTCTGTGTGACCCACATCCTGTGGGCAAGAGCTAACAATCAGTGGGGGATGGAAGAAAATCCCCACTGATTGAAGTTTCACTTTATCTGCGGTTTGACCCTTCAATCGTGACGAGTGTTGTAAAATGGCGGATGCGTTCCATGATCCGCTTGGCCTTAAGTTTTTCCGTTCCGCTTTTTTGCGAATAGGAAAGGTGATTTTCCAGCTCGTCATAATCGTAGTTTGATGTGTAGAGCGTCGGTAAGTGTTCCATCATTCGATATTGCAAAATGCTGCCAAGCACTTCATCACGAATCCAAGGCGTCATCGTTTCGGCGCCAATATCATCGAGAATCAGAACAGGCGTTGTTTTGAGCATGTCGAGCTTGTCATCAACCGTGTTATCTTGAATGGCCCCTTTTATTTCACGGAAAAAATCCGGTGTATAGACCATCAGTGAGGCAATGTGCCTGCGTTCGGCCAGTTTGTTCATGACAGCTCCCATGATATATGTCTTTCCAATCCCAAATTCTCCGTAAAAATACAATCCTTTGACATGTTCGGGATCCTCCAGATACTCCCGGACAAAATCGCCCGCCGCCTTAATGGGCTTTTTGCCGGCCGGGATCAATCTTATCAATGGATTCAAAAGTGGCCGTCAATGTATCTTTCGGCACATAGTAGCTTTTGATCAGCGCCGCCTGCCTGCGTTTGGCTTCGTCCGCCTGTTTCAATGGGCAGGGAGCGAATGTCAGCGACGGTGCGCCTTTGTCATTCAGCAGGTGTGGCTGGTAGCCCGCCAGCATATTCGGGCACTTGCCAAGCCCGGAGCACTGATCGCAATGCGCCCATTCTGACGTGTATTGATACAGTTTAGCCAAATTTTTCAGCCACTCTTTTTTTTTCAATATCCGGATTGCGGACGGCAAATTCGTGAATCCGCTTGTCTTGGCGGAGCCGACTAACCAGCTTTTGGTTGTCCGCCTCAATGTTTCTGCCCGCAGCTATATTTTGTATTACTGATTTCACCTGCTTCAAGTACTCCGCCTCCAGGCTTACCCTTTTTAAATACTATTTAAATAATCTTCCAGCCACTTGGCTCGTTTGGCCGCCGCTCTTCCTCGGATATTGCCGATTTTTTTTCTTTTTCCCCGTCCGTCTTGGTCATCCATTTGGGCAGTACTTCCTCATGGCTTTCTGGTCTTCTTCTTCTTCTTGCACTCTCTTTTTTTTTAACTTTCGGCGAGGACGAGCTTCCGGAACGCATGACATATTCGTCTCTTGTGATCCGCATCGCATCGCGAACCGTTTTGATGCCCTTTCGCGCCCACTGTCCGGCAATTTTTTCGACATAGGATTTATTCAACTTGTAGTCGTTCATCTTCATCATAAAAGCAATCAGTACATTCACGACACCCGGATTGAGCTTCTGATCCATAATCAGTCCCTCAACGAGGCGCAGATCGGGCGCTGCCGGCTTTGCACCGTCAGCGAGTGTCTCCAGTACTTCATAAGGAGACCTCTCTTCAAACCAGGCAATCTCTTTTTCTTCGTCCGTTTTGGGTTCCTTGCCGAGCATTTCGCGGAACACATTCGGCTGCGTCCGCTCGCTCAGTGCCGGAAATGTATCCCAGCCGCTTTCCAGCCGGTAATAATCGCGGACTTCCTTGCGGAGATCATCAATCTCGATCATTCCCGTGTGAAGACAGGCCGATTGAATCGCCCGGCTCATCATGTCAAATGGATCAAGCTTGTAGACAAATGCCAGTTTTTCAATCGCTTCTTTTACCTTAGGCGTCAGTGCCTCTTTAGAAACGATGGCATCGGATAAATAATGGCCGAGCATCCCGAAATCGAATGCAGGCTGCAATTTGGGCTCCAATGGCTCGGCACGATCAACCCACTTTTTTTCCTCCCCAGCAATCATTTTGGCAGCAGGCACCGATTCAAAAACATCATTAAAAGAAACGGTGACATCTTCATAGCCGGAGAAGGACGGACTGTTATCTGAAAATGTCTCTTTCAGGCGCGCATAATCCCGAGAACCGATTTGATGATACAAGAAAATATTTAATAACCCGTCATTAAAAAAAATTGGGAGTGAGCGCGGGCAGCAGCTGCTGATAGAAAAGAAGCCTGGATCATGCTCGCGCTTTTTCAACGTTCTGAGCAGCCTGACCGCCTCCAGTTTTTTTCTCGCTTCCAATATTCGATCGAGCGAAAGATTCATCCACCCCATCAAATGGTGATGTGTCATCGAATCAGCAGATGAGTTATATTGATCCATTTCCTGCCATAAAGTGAAGTACAAACTCGTTGCTTCAATGCCGATCAACGGCTGATAGAGGCGTGTGATCAACTTTTGGTCATAGAAATAAAGCAATCCGCTCGACTTGACAATGTAGCGATCACCCGGCAGCACTTCTTTCCAAGATTGTATCATGTTGCACCTCACTATCATCCTGTCAGCGTAAAAGCCTAATCTTCATCGCTCTGCTGGCTCTTCTTCACTTTTTCAAGCTGATCTTTCAATTCTTTTATCTCTTTGGCAAAAACATTAATGTCTTTGAACTGGCGGTAGACAGAAGCAAACCTGACGTAAGCCACCTCATCTACTTTGGCCAGTTCATGGATGACAAGTTCGCCCAAATCGTGGCTATTGACTTCAGAGACTCCTTTATCTCTCAATGTTTTTTCAACATGGCTGACAATTTCCTCCAGACGCTCAAGCGGAACAGGCCGTTTTTCACAAGCCTTGATGAGGCCCCTCAGCATCTTCTCACGATTAAAAGATTCACGATTGTCCCCTTTTTTGACAACAATCAGCGGAATCTCTTCTACTGTTTCAAAAGTTGTAAAACGATAGCGGCAATACTCGCATTCCCTTCTTCTGCGGACAGCCCCTCCGTTATTGACCGGTCGTGAATCCAACACTTTGGTTCCCATTTTCTTGCAATTTGGGCAACGCATCTTCCCCACCTCAATTGGGACGTTATATATTTTAATTTTATTATAAATAAAGGCCGATTGACAAGCCGAAGGCGATGGCAGAGGCCGTGCGCTTCCTGTTTAAATCTGTTGACTATTTTCCCAAAAATGCAGCAGCTGATTAAAAAACAGCCAAAAAGAGACGCCAAACAGGCGCCTCTTTCCTATTTAATGCAACACAAATCAATTATTAGTAAAACAGTTATTCCGCATTTTTTACATTAACCGGCCAATTTTCACAGGGTCATTCCTTTTTTTCATCGCTTTTTCATGCATTTCAGATCAATTTACAGCCAGCCTGCGCAAACCTCAGGCATCAATGCCGGCTTACCCGTGTTCAGGAGACTTTGACTTGTTTTTCAATCGAGGAAGCGACCAATTGAGTCAAGTCAACAACTCGGCATGAGTATCCCCATTCATTATCATACCAGGCGAGCACTTTGACCTTATTATCGCCAATGACCATCGTTGATAAACCGTCAATGATCGCCGAGTGTTCGTCACTGTTAAAGTCTATTGAGACAAGCGGCTCATCCGTATAATCCAAAATGCCGCGGTAATTGGTTTTGGCAGCCTCTTTGAAGGCCTGATTGACTTCTTCAGCCGTTACCGTCTTTTTCAAGTAACAACCAGATCGACAAGTGAAACATTCGGTGTCGGTACGCGAAGAGAAATGCCGTTCACCTTGCCGGTGAGCTGCGGCAGCACTTTTGCCAGCGCAGTGGCCGCTCCCGTTGTCGTCGGTATAATCGAAGACGTGCACGAGCGCGCCCGGCGCAAATCCTTGTGCGGGTTATCAATATTGCGTTGATCATTCGTGTATGAGTGAACGGTTGTCATCATGCCGGAAATAATGCCGAATTTTTCATCCAGCAATTTTGCTACAGGAGCGAGACAGTTCGTCGTGCAGGAAGCATTTGAAATGATTTGGTGCTTTTCCGGGTCGTACTTGTCATCATTGACACCCATGACAATGGTGATGTCTTCCCCTTTTCCCGGGGCTGTAATGATCACTTTTTTTGCACCTGCTTCAAGATGATAGCCCGCCGTTTCTTTTGTTCTGAATTTGCCCGTTGCCTCGATAACAATCGCGATATCGAGTTCCGTCCATGGCAGTTTTCGCGGATCACGTTCGGAAACAAGACGAACATCTTTCCCGCAAACAGTTAGCATATGATCATTTTTGATTTCCACCGTTCCATCGAATTTGCCATGAATCGTGTCATATTTAATCAGATGAGCAATCGTCGTTGCCGGATAAGAGGCATTGATCGCACATACATTTAAATCGGTATCATGTATTGCTTTGCGGAAAACCATCCGCCCTATTCTTCCAAAACCATTGATCGCGATATTTATCGACACAATGAATCATCCTCCCATTATGCTATACGAATTCAAATTTATACATAATGAGTATAACATAATTAAGAAATATTGAAAGCGGTTTTATGATGTTAATCACAAAAATTGTGCTTATTTGCTACTATTTTATATGAAAGTGCATCATACTATCCTTTTTTTCCGATATTTCTAGGCCCGGATCCGGATCCGCCCGGCAAATTTTAGACGAATCTAATCATTCCATAAGATTCCATTTTTTTAATAGAGATCGAATCTGACTCTCTGTATTAGAAAAATCCCCATTATTATCAATAACGGCATCGGCCAACTTTTTTTTTCTCTCTAAAGACATTTGTGATTCAATTCGTTGAACCGCTTCATCTTCAGATAGTTGATTGCGGTCCATCAATCGCTTGATTTGCACGGCTCTTGTTACATAAACGAGCAGCGTCCTGTCCACCCATTCCTCTAAACCTCCTTCAAAAAGAAGCGGAATATCAAGGAAAACAGCCTTTTTTCCATCAGCTTCGCAGGCGGACAGCGCTTCAAGCATCCGCCTGCGAACCGCCGGATGGACCATTCGATTCAGATCTTCACGCTTCTTTTGATCGGCAAATATGATTTGCCCTAAAGCTGGTCTGTTCAAAGACCCGTCAGGACTGAGAATGGACGGACCGAATACTTTCACAATCTCGTTATAAGCCGGCTCATTCGACTCAACCACTTCCCTGGCGATCACATCGGCATCTATAATGGGAAAGCCGCGATCTTGCCAGCTGGAAACGGTGCTTTTCCCGCTCGCAATCCCGCCTGTCAAACCGATTTTCAGCATGGGTTATTCCTCCTCTGGCAGGATGGGCAAAAATGCGTGCCGCGGCCACCGACTTTGATTTTTTCAATTTTTGTTCCACAGCGTATGCACGGTTCGCCGTCACGCCCATATACATTCAGTTTTTGCTGAAACATGCCCATTTGCCCTTGGCTGTTCAAGTACGAACGCACCGTGCTGCCGCCAAGACGGACAGCCTCGCTGAGCGTTTCGCGAATCGCCAGATGAAGCTTGTGGAGCGATTCATCAGACAGCGTTCTGGCTGTCGTTAAGGGATGAATACGGGCGCTGAACAGCACTTCGTCCGTATAGATATTGCCGAGCCCGGCAACGGCCGTCTGATCAAGCAAGAGCGGTTTAATCGCCCTCGCTGTTTTTTTTTCTGCAGACAGCGGCCAGCTTTTCTTCTGTAAAATCATTTTCCAGCGGTTCAGGCCCTAATTTAAGGGAAGATTCAGCCGTTCCTCGCCTTTCTTAAAAAGATGCATCGTCCCGAATTTGCGTACATCACGGTAGAAAAGCGCGGTACCGTCCGTGAATTGAAAAATAACATGCGTGTGTTTATCAATGGGCGCATCGTCCGCCGCGAGCCGGTATTTCCCTTCCATACGGAGATGGGAGACGAGCACATCATCATCAAGATGAAAGAGCAAAAATTTTCCTCTTCTTGAAAGCCGATGGATGGCCTGCCCTCTTAACATTTCTTTGAAAGTCTCGACACTATTCGGACGCTTGATAATGTTCGGCCAGCGCACCTGGACTTGTTTAATCATTTTGCCCGTTACAAGCTGGTTCAGTGTTTCTTTGACTGTTTCGACTTCAGGTAATTCCGGCACTTCTTCCGCCTCTCCCTTTTCTTACTTTGCATCGTACCATGTCGGACCATACGCATAATCCACCTTCAGCGGTACATTGAGCGCTACCGCATGCTCCATCACACATCCGCACCATCTCTTTCAGTACATCAATTTCTTCGTTCGGCACTTCAAAAATCAATTCATCGTGGACTTGAAGCAGCATTTTCGAGCGGAGATTCGCCTGTTCCATCCGCTCATCCATCATGACCATCGCCTTTTTAATAATATCGGCGGCACTACCCTGTATCGGCGTATTCATCGCCGTTCGCTCCGCAAAGCTGCGGCGGTTGAAGTTGCGGCTTGCAATATCGGGCAAATAGCGGCGGCGATTTAAAAGCGTCGTCACATAACCGTCTTTACGCGCTTTTTTAACAATCTCTTCCATGTAATGCCGCACTCCCGGAAAGCTGTCCAAATATTTTTCGATAAAGCGGCCGGCTTCCTTCCGGGAAATCCTTAAGTTTTGCGACAAGCCGTAATCGCTGATGCCGTACACAATGCCGAAATTGACGGCTTTAGCCTGCCGACGCATTAGACTCGTGACTTCTTCCTTCTCCACCCCAAAAACATCCATCGCCGTCTTCGTGTGAATGTCGAGTCCTTCTTCAAAGGCCTGTTTCAAATTGTCGTCATCGGCAATGTGAGCGAGAACCCGCAACTCGATTTGCGAATAATCGGCGGAAAAAATCACCCAGTCCGGTTCCGAAGGCAAAAAGGCTTTACGGATCTTTTTACCCTCTTCAAGCCGAATCGGAATGTTCTGCAGATTCGGGTCCGTAGAGCTGAGCCGGCCTGTTTGTGTCAATGTCTGATTGAAACAAGTGTGAATTTTGCCCGTTTTAGGGTGAATGACTTTTAATAGTCCTTCAATATAGGTAGATTTCAATTTTCCCAGCTGGCGGAAATCCAAGATTTTTGAGATGATTTCATGGCGGCCTTCCAATTTTTCAAGCACGTCTGCCGCAGTTGAATACCCTGTTTTAGTCTTTTTGATGACCGGAAGCTGCAGTTTATCAAACAGCACTTCTCCCAGTTGCTTCGGTGAATTGATATTAAATTGTACACCGGCCAATTGGTAAATATCCTGCTCGATAACATCGAGTGTCCGGTTCAGTTCAATGCCCATCGCTTCCAGTGTTTCTTTGCTCGTTCTGACGCCGCTGAATTCCATTTTTGCCAGCACCCGCGACAAAGGGATTTCCAGGTCGAAAAACAGCCGGTCCTGTTCATTCCGCTTCAATTCGTTTCTGAGCGCTGGAACAATTTCTAATAATGCCGATGCTTTGCGGGCAAGATGACCAGCGAGCACCGCGTCATCCGGAATTTTACGCTTCGCCCCTTTTCCGTAAAAAGCGTCATCCGACTGCACATACGAAAGATGCCGCCTCTTGGCAACGGCGGACAAATCATGATTCAATTCGGAAGGATCGATGAGATAAGAAGCGAGCTGAACCTCAAAATCAATCCCGCCCAGCGGGGTATCGCGCCATTTTAATGCGACTTCATCCCGCTTGCCGTCAAACACGATTTTTTTTTTTTCTGGCTGCTGTCAGCGAGCCATTCTCTAAACAGCGGATCGCCGAGTCCCGCTCGGTCGAAAGAAAATAACACCCCGTCTTATTGGCGAAAGCAAAGCCAAGAATCGTTCCATAATGATAGTTTTCATCGATCACTTCAACCACAACTGAGCTCGGCGATGCTAAATATTCCGGTTTGACTTTCGTCAAAGTTTGAAAGTCAATCTTTTTGCCGCCGGCTTCGGCCGCTTTATCATCTTGTACATCAAGCTTTTCAAGCAATGATTGAAAGCCGAGTTCCTTGAATAAATTAATCAGCTTGGAAGTCGTTTGCTGCTCAAAAGCCAGCTCATTAACCGTCAGTCCGACCGGCGAATCCCTGTCGATCGTGGCAATTTTTTTACTCATCAGCGCCTGTTCGTGGTTTTCCGTTAATCGCTCTTTCAACTTCTTGCCGGACACTCGGTCAAGTTCCTCATAGACGCCTTCAACCGTGCCAAACTGCTTCAAGAGTTTAATGGCTGTTTTTTCGCCGACGCCGGGCACACCGGGAATATTGTCAGATGCGTCGCCCATAAGCCCTTTCAAATCGATCACCCTGATCGGGTCAATCCCGTATCGTTCCCGCACTTTGTCAACATTATAGTCTTCCACTTCAGAAATGCCTTTGCGGATGAGCGCAACATTGACCCGCCCGTCGACAAGCTGCAAATAGTCCTTATCGCCGGTCACAATTTTGACGGCATAGCCTTCTTCGCCGGCCGTCTTTGCCAGCGTGCCGATAATATCATCCGCCTCATAATTATCGAGTTCGTAGCGTTTGATCCCCATGGCATCAAGCAGCTCATGAACAAATGGAAATTGTTCGGACAATTCGGGCGGCGTCTTCTGCCGCCCCCCCTTATATTCTTTATAGGTTTGGTGACGGAAAGTTGTTTTCCCCGCATCGAAAGCGACCAGTAAATGGGTCGGTTTTTCTTCATTGATGATCTTCATCAACATGGTCGTAAAACCGTACACCGCATTTGTATAAATACCTTGATCATTATTGAGCAATGGCAGAGCAAAAAGCGCGGTAAACAACATTATTGCCGTCGATCAGTACAGTACCAATTTCTTCATTAACAGCATCTCTCCTACAAATGCACCAAAACGTGCAAGCACCTTATCTATTATTGTAAAGCAACCCCGTGCTTTTATCCAATCGCAGAAGAAGACTTCTTGAACGTGATGATAAAAGTGGTCCCTTTTCCAACTTCGCTTTCCACGTCGATCCGGCCTTCGTGCACTTCAACCAAATGCTTGACAATCGCGAGTCCAAGGCCGGTTCCGCCGAGATCACGGCTTCTTGCTTTATCAACACGGTAAAAACGTTCAAAGATCCTTGGAATTTGTTTTTTCTCAATGCCGATGCCTGTATCGGAAATCACAAATTGCGCTTTTGCCTGCGATTCTTTGATTTCCAGAAATATTTTTCCGTGTCTAGGCGTATAAGCAATGGCATTTGTAATCAGATTGATCATAATTTGGCGGATCCGATAAGGGTCGCCCAGCGCCCAGCAGCCTTCCGGTCCGCTTTTTTTGTAATCGTGATATCTTTCTCAGCCGCTTTCTCACTAAAAATAAGCAGGACTTCATCCAGCAAACTATCTAGAGAGACATTCTGCCATTGTATGGAGAAATGTTCTTTTTCGATCTTTGATAATTCCAGTAAATCTTTAATTAAACTTTGCAGGCGGCGGCTTTCATGCAAAATAATGTTTAAAAAATTTTTCTTCTAATTCCTTATCATCTTTCGCACCGTCAAGCAGCGTTTCTGTGAAACCGATCACCGACGTCACCGGCGTCTTAAGCTCATGCGACACATTGGCGACAAAATCTTTGCGCATTTTTTCCAGTTTCTTCAGTTCGGTAATATCGTGAAAAACGACGACAATACCGCGCAGCCGGCGATTTTTGTCAAGAATAGGTGCACATGATACATCGAAATGCTTTCTTTCAATATGAACCGTAATCTTCAATTGCTCTGAAATTTGCTCGCCCGTGCGAAACACCTCATCGATCATATGAATACTTCAGGATAGGGAATCACACTTTGGTAGCGGGCATTTATCCAGTGCTCCGCCCCTGTTTTAAATGTCTCCTTATAGGTCTTATTGACATGGCTGATCCGGCCGTTGCCGTCAATAACGATCAGCCCGTTGCCAATATTTTCAGTGAGCGTGGCCATGCTGTCCTGCTGCATCGCGTACGACTTCGTAATCATGTTCACGCTTTGCGACAGACGGTTCATCGCTAAATTCAACCGCAGCACGCTGGCCGGCTCGACATTATTTGATGCTTTTCTGCTGTAGTCGCCCTCCAGCATTTTTTTTTTCCGTCATCAATGCCGCTTCCGTCACTGGCCCTGAATAACGCTTGATTAATCTGTCATGATAATAGAGCAGGGATAATCCGGCAATAAAAAGGAAGAAATCGAGCAGAACAAGACCCTTTAACGGGGTGAACGGGGCGGTGAATTGAATATAACCTATCGTTCGATGATGATCCGCGAGCTTATCTGTATAAACAACGTATTTTTTTTTCTGATAAAAACTAGGGAACGGGGAGGATGGCGGAGCGGGGGCACCGCTCTTGCCGCTGAAGTACAAAGATTTTCCTGAGGCATTATATACGGTGAGCTGAATACCCAACTGCTTTATAGACGCGCCGAATTCCTTACTCAGCGGGGACACGTCGAGTGCTTTTGTTTTTTTCCATTTACGATGATCGCGGCGACTAACCGGCTGCGCTCAGCCATCAACGTTTTTTCTTGCCTTAAGTCTGACGCGTGCAAAACTTGATTAAGGATAAAAAGGAAAAAAATCAAAATGACGATACCGAAAATCCAACGTATTTTTCGTTTACTTATTAAGTTTAGGTTCTTCAAGCTTATAACCCAATCCTCTCACCGTCTTTATATAAACAGGCTTTCTTGTTACATCCTCAATCTTCTCTCGCAAGTGGCTGACATGGACGTCGACAATTCTTGTATCTCCCGCAAATTCGTAATTCCAGACGGCATTCAGCAGTTGTCTCTAGTCAGAACCCGCCCTTTGTTCCTAATTAGGTAGACAAGCAGTTCAAATTCTTTTGGCGTAAGCGCCATTTCTTCCCCTCTGAACCTGGCTTCATAATTATCCGGAAAAACCGTGATTTCGCCAACAGACAACGTTTGCCCTTGCGCCTTTTCGCCCAGGCTTGAACGGCGTAAAATCGCTTTGACACGGGCCACAACCTCACGCGGACTGAATGGTTTTGTCATGTAATCATCCGCGCCTAGCTCAAGTCCTAAGATTTTGTCCAATTCATCATCGCGCGCCGTCAGCATGAGAATAGGTATAAATATATATTGCTGACGCATCTGTTTGCAAACATCCATCCCGTCCATTTCCGGCAGCATCAAATCGAGAATAACCAGATCGGGCGACTCTTCGCCAATTTTCTCCAGCGCTTCGGTTCCTGTATTTGCTGTGACGACATCAAAACCGGCTTTTTCAAGATTGAAGGACAGCAGTGTCACAATGGATGGCTCATCATCAACAACGAGTATTTTCTTCCCCAATAGCAACTCCTCCTTATCTTTTTCTATACATCATCATATACCCTTTTTTCTTAAAAAAGAGACAGTTTATCCCGCTTTAACGGGCAGTAAGATTCCCAACTCGAGGCTTCAATAGATCGAAGTAGTATAAGATAACTGCCTGTAAAAGCCCGGTCTTCGGAACACAGACTAAAGGCGCCACATCCTGTGACAACGTCTGTGTGACCCACGTCCTGTGGGCAAGAGCTAACAATCAGTGGGGATGGAAGACTGATTGAAGTTTCACTTTATCCCATTGAATAAGCAGAAAGAAACTTGCCGAAACGGCAAGTTCTAATATGGCTTAAAAGTCGGCAAACTTCCATCTTTTCTGAGCAGGGCCTTCCTTTGTAAAACAATATTAGAATCAGCCGAAGCGCCCGGAGATATAGTCTTTTGTTTTTTTATCTGCCGGACTAGTGAAGATGGTGGATGTTTTCCCATGTTCCACAAAGTCGCCTTGATAGAAGAAAGCCGTGTAATCAGCAATTCTCGCAGCCTGCTGCATATTATGAGTCACAATAATAATGGTATAGTCTTTTTTTTTCAATTGAAGAAGCAGTTTTTTTTCAATTTTAGAAGTGGGATACCGGATCAAGCGCCGACGTCGGTTCGTCGAGAAGCAGGACTTTTGGTTTCAATACCAGCGCTCTGGCAATGCACAGCCGCTGCTGCTGCCCGCCGGAAAGTGACAAAGCGGATTTATCAAGGATGTCTTTGACTTCATCCCACAGTGCTGCTTGTTTCAAACAATTTTCCGCTACTTCCAATAATTTTTTCTTGCTACGCACCCCGTTAAATTTTAACGGCAAAGCAAGATTTTCATAGATCGACTTTGGAAAAGGATTGGGCTGTTGAAAAACCATGCCGATTTCCGAACGCAAACGGACGACATCCACTTTCGGATTGAGCAGATTCAACTGATTGTAATTGATCTCCCCTTCGCATTTTGCTCCGGGAATCAGGTCGTTCATTCTGTTAATAGTGCGGATAAATGTCGATTTTCCGCAGCCGGACGGGCCGATGAGTGCCGTGATCGTTCGTTCATAAACGGGCAAATCGACATGTTTGACCGCATGGTTTGTGCCATAATAGATGTTCAGATCTTTCACGTCCAGTACCAGTTCCGTTTCTTCAGCCGCTTTTTGAAATTCAGTCATTTTAGTCTCCATTTGTAAAAGCATTGCCATCATCCTCCTTAAGATTTTCCAGCCATTTTTCGATGAATAAATTTACCCGCGCCGCGTGCCAACAGGTTGAAAGCTAATACACACAAGACGAGAACCGCTGCCGAGCCGTTAGCCACTGTTTTTATATCAGGAATGATACCGGAAGTATTCACCGCCCAGATATGCACAGACAAGGTTTCCGCCGAACGAAAAAGATTGATCGGTGAATTGGGAGAAACAGGATTCCAGTTGGAAAAATCCAGATTCGGAGTCGATAAGCCTGCCGTGAACAGCATGCCGCCGATTCGCCGAATACGCGTCCGGCCGAGAGAATGACGCCCGTCAGGATGCCTGGAAAAGCTGCGGGTATGAGAATGGTTTTGATCGTATACCAATGGGTCAGTCCCAGTGCAAGTCCGCCTTCCTTAAGATGGCGGGGAAGCGAGCGAAAAGCATCCTCGGTCACGCGGACAATGACCGGCAGATTAAAGACGGTTAATGCCAAAGCACCGGATAATATCGAATAATTCCAGCCAAAGTAATTAACGAATAATAAAAGGCCGAACATGCCGACAACAATCGAGGGGAGGGAAGCCAGCACTTCAACACAGGAACGAATAAATGATGTCAATTTGCCTGGTTTGGCGTATTCCGCCAAATAAATCCCGCCGCTCACGCCTAGAGGAATGGTAAACACCATCGTGATGAAAAGCAAATAGAAAGAATTCCAAAGCTGATTCTTTATACCGCCCCCGGCCTCAAAGGAACTGGAATCGGAGGTTAAAAAAAAAATGCCAGAAATACTCAGCAAGCCCTCATATAAGATGTACCCCAACAGCGCGACCAGCGTCGCCACCGTGATAAAAGCGCATAAAACAACAATAGAAAGTGCAATCCGGTTAGTCACTTTACTAGTCAAGACAAATTCCTCCTTTTAGCCAAGAAACGGATGAGAACAATAAACAGGTAGGAAATCGCCAGCAGAACCAGTCCAAGCGACCAAAGCACATCATTAAGCACGCTGCCGGTCGTTGTATTTCCCATGCTGAGAGTGATGATCGTCGTTAATGTTGCCGATGGATCCGTGATGAGATGCGGCAGGCTTCGGGCATTGCCAATGACCATTTGCACGGCAAGTGCTTCGCCGAAGGCCCGTGACATACCTAGAACAATCGCTGTGATCAGGCTTGAGCCTGCTGCCGGGATGACAACTTTATAAATGGTTTGCCATTTTGTCGCCCCGATGGCGTAAGAAGCTTCGCGCAGTTTATCAGGGACGGCTCTGATACTGTCGGCGGCAATGCTCGTGACCGTCGGCAAAACCATAATGGCGACGACAAGCGCGCCTGAAAGCAGGCTGAATCCTGATCCGCCGAAGTGATTGCGCATAAAAGGCACGATCACAGACAAACAATCCTATCAGCCCATAAACAACCGAAGGAATGCCGACAAGAATTTCAATGACGGGCTGGAGAACTCTTTGCCCCCATTTTTTTGTTAGTTCGGTCATGAAAATCGCCGAACCAATTCCAATCGGGGCGGCAATCAAAGCCGACAAAAAAGTTACGGCAAACGATCCAAATATAAAAGGAAATGCCCCGTATAGAGGATGGCTTGAGCGATCCGGATACCATTCCGTACCTGTCAGAAATTTAAACAGGCTGATATGATCAACGGTAAACGAACGCAGCCCCTGTACGGTTAGAAAGAGCGTGATTGCCACCACCGAGATAATCATAAAGAAAGCGCTGATATAGATCACTGTTTTTCCGCGGCTTTCACTGTATCGACTGGTGAACTTTTTTATAAACCGGGTTTCTTTGAGCAAATCCGTTGGCGATGAGCCCGAATCCATGTCCAACGGCTCAGTTGCCTCATTATTTATTTTCATGCTGCACCTCTTTTGTTATCATGGCCTATCATTAAATGAGGTGAGCGGGGTCAATACGTTTGTATCCACCCCACCGCCTCAATATTTTCTTTGTATGACTCACTTTGCTTTTATTTATTTGTCAATTTGCCGCTGGCATCGCGTTCAACTTTCATTTTGTCAACCGAGATATAACCTTGAGCCGGAACAAGTTTGCCTTGAACAGCTTTGCCCGTCATGTAATCCAGAAAAGCTTTGACGAGCGG
This sequence comes from Terrilactibacillus sp. S3-3, assembly GCA_030437565.1. Taxonomy (GTDB): domain Bacteria; phylum Bacillota; class Bacilli; order Bacillales; family Sporolactobacillaceae; genus S3-3. Next base: position 1,182,427 of record CP129291.1, on the reverse strand, counting down.
TTTAGGGGCGCCTTTCGTGTACATATGTTCATAGGCCCAAACCGGGAATTTTCCGCTGGCAACATTATCTTCACTTGCTTCAACATTATCGAGAGACAATTTTGTTACGGATTTGTCATTGGCAGTAAAGTAAGAGAGCGCGAGATATCCGACTGCACCGGTGTTTTGAGAAATAATTTTCTTCACTGTATCGGATGAATCTTGCGTGATCCCTTCAGCCGGTGTTTTGTTATCCAAAGCAAATTGATCGAATGTGGCTCTTGTACCCGAACCGTCCGGACGGTTTACCAGCGTGATTTTTTGGCTCTTCCCGCCGACTTCGGACCAGTTTTTCACTTTGCCTGTAAATACTTTTTGCAAATCCGCTTTTGATAGATTTTTGATGCCTACTTTCGGATTCACAGCTGCGGTCATCCCCACAACAGCCACCTTGTAATCTTTAAGGGCTTTCGCATCGATGTTTTTCCCGTTTTCAGCAAAGATGTCCGACATCCCAATATCAAAATGGCCGTTCGACACTTCACTTAAACCTGTACCGCTGCCGCCGCCTTGGACGTCAATTTGTACATTCGGATGCTCGTTCATGAAATCTTTGGCAGCTGCTGCCGCAAGCGGTTGCAGAGCGGTTGACCCACCAATCACGATTTTTCCCGACAAGTTTTTTGGAACCATCACTTTGCTTTGAACTGCTATTCGAAGCACTGTTTCCTCCGCACGCTGCGAGAACTAGCGATAAGATTAAAAACAGGCTGAGTGCAATCCAATTTTTCTTTTTCATTCAAATTTTTCCCCCTCAGGCTTTTTAGTTAAGCTGATTACATTTCTAATCTTATCGGACGTTCGTTAAAAATAGGTAGGTATAAAGCCAATGTAAAGCTTTTGTAAAAAGGGGAAAATTGTCGAAAATACAGCCTGCAAGCAAAAAAAAAAAAATGATGAATCATGCCTTTTGCGCATGATTCATCGGCTTTTCTCACGTTAATAGATTTGTCCGGGCTCATCTAAAAAGGCTTGGTAAAGAAGATAGAAAAAAAAATCATCGGGACGGAGAGCGCCAGGATGCTTTTTTGCAACTTCATTAGCTTGTATGCCATCACCCGCAAAAAAAAGTCAGATTGTTTGCAGGACTTTTTTGACCGAAGCAACCGATTTGTCTAACGCTTGTTTTTCTTCGTCTGTCAAATCGAGTTCAATGACTTTTTCAACACCGTTTTTGCCGAGTACTACAGGGACGCCAAGATAAAGATCGCTGTAGCCGTATTCGCCTTCAAGATAAGCGATTGCCGGCAGCACGCGTCGTTTGTCTTTCAATACGGCTTCTACCATTTGAGTTAAAGAAGCGGCTGGGGCGTAGTATGCGCTGCCGTTTCCGAGCAATTTGACAATTTCGCCGCCGCCTTTGCGTGTTCTTTCCACGATAGCGTCGATGCGATCTTTCGGCAGCAATTTTTCAATCGGGACACCGCCTGCGTAAGAATAGCGAATTAACGGAACCATGTCATCGCCGTGGCCGCCTAATACGAAGCCCGTAACATCTTCAACCGACAGCCTAAGTTCCTGCGAAATAAACGTTCTGAAACGGGCGGTATCAAGCACGCCGGATTGACCGATGACGCGGTTTTTCGGGAAACCGGATTCTTTGAATACCGTGTAAGTCATTGCATCAACAGGGTTGCTGAGTACAATGATTGTTGCATGAGGTGAATATTCTGTCACTTGTTTCGCGACGTCCTTCATGATCCCAACGTTGATAGAAACAAGGTCGTCCCGGCTCATGCCCGGTTTTCTGGCAATACCGGCCGTGATGACAACAACATCCGAATCAGCCGTTTCTTTGTAATCCGACGTGCCGACAATAGCGGCGTCAAAGCCTTGAACAGGGCTTGCTTCCAGCATATCGAGCGCTTTACCCTTTGTCGGACCTTCCATTTTTGGAATGTCAACTAGCACCACGTCGCCAAGCTCTTTTTGGGCAATTAGAAAAGCAGTTGTCGCCCCTGTAAAACCGGCGCCAATAACGGATATTTTTTTTCTGTTACCTGCCATGATGGTCCCCTCCTTAATAATCAAGATTAATAGAATAAGCCGTTCAAACATGCGCCAATTCGGCAGAGAATTCAAGCTGGCCGCGCACGTCGACCATGCAACGTGCGAGCGGCCAGCTGAGTTGCCTTCATTTCACAATTTGAACGGCTGAAAACTGCCTTGATTCATCAAGAATTAAAGATTTTTAATGATCGCATCGCCAAATTCGGAGCATTTGACTTCCGTTGCCCCTTCCATAAGACGGGCAAAATCGTAGGTCACGACTTTGCTGGCGATTGTTTTTTTTCGACAGCATTAATAATGAGATCAGCTGCTTTATGCCAATTTAAATGTTCAAACATGAGCACGCCGGAAAGAATCACCGAAGACGGGTTCACTTTATCAAGCCCCGCATATTTCGGTGCCGTGCCGTGCGTCGCTTCAAAAATAGCAACGCCGGTTTCATAGTTAATGTTGGCTCCGGGAGCGATACCGATCCCGCCGACTTGCGCCGCCAGCGCATCTGAAATATAATCGCCATCCAGATTCATCGTGGCCACGACATCGTATTCCGCCGGACGTGTTAAAACTTGTTGCAGGAAGTTATCGGCAATGGCATCTTTGACAATGATTTTGCGCTTCAACGCTATCTGCCTGAGCCTTATCGGCAGCTTCTTTGCCGTCTTTGGCTTTCATTTCATCATATTGCCTCCAAGTAAACACTTTGTCGGCAAATTCTGTTTCAGCCACTTGATAGCCCCAATTTTTAAAAGCGCCTTCCGTATATTTCATAATGTTTCCCTTATGAACAAGGGTCACGCTCTTGCGCCCTTCTTTGATGGCATAGCGGATGGCCGAGCGGACAAGCCGCGCTGTCCCTTCTTTCGACACCGGTTTAATACCGATACCCGATGATTCAGGGAAACGAATGTTTTTCACATTCAGTTCGTTCCTCAAAAAACTGATCAATTTCCGGACTTCTTCAGTTCCTTCTTTAAATTCAATGCCCGCATAGATATCTTCCGTATTTTCACGGAAAATCACCATGTTGACGAGTTCCGGGTGTTTGACTGGTGAAGGAACGCCGCTAAAATAGCGTACAGGGCGCAGGCAGGTGAACAAATCAAGCTGTTGGCGCAGAGCAACATTCAGCGAGCGAATGCCGCCGCCCACCGGTGTTGTCAGCGGGCCCTTTATTGCAATTATGTACTTCTTAATTGCATCAATTGTTTCTTGTGGCAACCACTCGCCTGTTTTGTCATAGGCTTTTTGTCCTGCCAAAACTTCTTTCCAGACAATTTCCTTTTCACCATTATATGCCTTTTTGACAGCTGCTTCAAATACTCGAGAGGCGGCGGCCCAAATATCCGGGCCGATACCGTCACCTTCTATAAATGGAATAATAGGATGATTCGGAACGTTTAAAACACCATCTTTAACAGTAATACATTCTCCGTTTGCCAAAATGCATACCTCCTAAGCTCAATGAAAACATTTTTATCTATTTTTTTTTTTATAACAGGACAGGCGAACCTGTACCTGTTATTCGTGTTGTGGGAAAAGTATGCAGCATTTAGCGTTGATCAATCGGAACATACGGACGAGCTGCAGGACCGTTGTATTCCGCTCTCGGCCGGATCAAGCGGTTGTTGCTATATTGTTCAAGAATATGGGCAAGCCATCCTGACACCCTGCTGGCCGCAAAGACCGGTGTAAAGAGGTCTCTTTTGATGCCAAGCGAATGATACACACTGGCGGAGTAGAAATCTGTGTTAGGAAGCAGGCCTTTTTTCTCTTTGATGAGAGCTTCAATTTTAATGGAAATATCGTACCATTTGCTTTGGCCGGTTTGTTCAGTCAGCTGGCGCGACATATTCTTAAGGATTCGAGCGCGGGGATCACCGGTTTTGTAAACACGGTGGCCGAAGCCCATGATTTTTTCTTTTTGCGCCAGTTTTTGATTGATATAATCGTCAACGTTATCGAGCGTACCAATTTCTTCAAGCATTTGCATCACGCGTTCATTTGCCCCTCCGTGAAGCGGGCCTTTTAAAGCGCCGATAGCGGCTGTGACGCCGGAATAAATATCGGAGAGTGTTGCCACACACACGCGGGCGGTAAATGTGGAAGCGTCAGTTCATGATCGGCATGAAGAATCAGCGCTTTGTCAAAAGCTTCTTCTTCGATATCGCTCGGTTCTTTCCCATTCAGCATGTACAGAAAGTTAGCAGCAAAGCTTAAATCTGTGCGCGGGGCGATCGGTTCTTGCCCCTCTCTGATCCTTTTCAAACCGGCAACAAGCGTTGCTAATTTTGCTTGGAGACGGACGGCTTTCGCCTTGTTTGACGCTTCATCCATGTTGTCGGCTTCCGGGTCAAAAACACCCAAAGCGGAAACGGCTGTTCTAAGAACGGCCATCGGGTGAACCGTTTGCAACGGGTATGTCTTTATGGATTCGAAAATCTGATCCGGAATCTCGGCATTTTCTGCAAGCGCTTTTTTGAATGCATCTAATTCGCCTTTTCCCGGAAGTTCGCCGTTCCACAACAAATAAACAACTTCTTCAAAACGTGGATGAAGCAGCCAATTCTTCAATACTGTACCCTCTATACAATAGCACATCATCAACAATAGAACTGACTGCGGAAGTGGTTGCAACGATGCCTTCCAAACCCTTTGTCGTGGTCAAAATAATCTCCTCCTTAAGCAGTTATTTTCCTTTTGTTCTGAAAAATATGGATAATGAAAACGCTTCTAAAAAGTTAATAATCAAATTGTTGGGAGTGGGAGCTTCCATTACTGATTATACCTGTTTTCGTCAATTTTGTGAACAAAAAAAATTAGGCTTGAAAAAATCATTTTATTAAATATAGGGCCGACCATAAAACAACTTGCATATTTCACTTTTTTTGCGACTACATTTACTATGGGGTGTGGACATGAATTCAAGAGAGATTCACCATCTTATCAAATACTTTTTTGTTTTTTGCCGGGTCATTTTTATTCTGCTTATTTTTTGCTCGGCCACGTGCTTGGCTTACTTTTTGGTTAAATTTGGCTATCCTTTTTTTATTGCCCTCGGCATTTCTTTCATTTTAAATCCGCTTATTTCAATGATCGAAAAAAAAAAAAGATATCCAGAGGCTTCGCAACATTCGCAATCTTGACCATAATATTCGGTATTTTATCCAGCCTGATGGTATTTATCGGCTTGAATCTGATAAAAGGGTTAACCTACCTAACAAAAATGGTACCGGAACATGTGAATCTACTGGCCGATGATTTTCAAACCTTTTTTTTTATCAAGCTGCTGCCGGCTTGGGAACACCTCACCCATCTTTATAACGAACTGTCTCCTTCCGACCAGCAGGCCATTCAGCATAACATTCACAACATAGGGGAAAAATCGGCGGAAATACTGAACGGCATCGGCAGCCATCTCATCAACGGACTCAGCCATTTTATTATCTCTTTGCCAAACACACTGACATCGACCATTTTAATTTTTCTCGCGACCTTTTTCATTTCAAAAGATTGGAACCGCATCGGAGCGTTCATCCTTGCATCCGCGACACCGAAAATTGATGAGCATCTTAAAGCGGTTTATCGAGAATTAAAAAAAGCCTTTATCGGTCGTTTTATTCATGCCCAATTCATACTCGTTTCAATCACGACAATCATTGTCTTTTTCGGCCTGCTTCTACTTAGAGTGGAACATCCGCTGACCATTGCCCTCATTTCGGGCATTGTCGATCTTATGCCTTACCTTGGAACCAGTGCCGTCTTTATCCCTTGGATCACTTATCACTTTTTTGCGCAAAACTATATGCTGACGATCGGTTTGTCTACATTATTCGCTCTCGTTATCATCCAGAGACAATTGACGGAACCAAAAATACTGTCATCAAACATAGGGCTTGATCCTCTGGCTACACTGATCTCGCTTTTTGTCGGCTTTAAAATTTTTGGATTTACCGGCCTCATACTGGGGCCGATCAGCTTAGTCATTTTAAAAACGCTATTTCAGGCGCGTGTCTTTCACGATATTTGGCTGTATATCGCCGGAAAGCCTGAAAAATAAAGAAGGCGGTGATCAAATCTAAAATCTTTTCCGGAAGGTGTAAAAAGAAAAAAAATGAGTCTTGAGAGAACGGCGGCCAGTTTGTATTTTAGGTATCGTTTGATCCAAGTGCGTGTTTTTGGAATAAGAAAGAGCAGGCCGAGAATGTCACTTAAAAAGCCCGGAATAACAAGCAGAAAACCTCCGAACAGAAGGCAGGCCGCGTCCAGTAAAGATTCGCCCGGAATCTGTCCTCTGTTGAAGCTTTCCCGCATATTCCTCAATACGGAGAGCCCCTCCCGCTTCATAATCCAAAAGCCCAGGCAGGTGGTGAGGAAAAGCAGCAGCGTAGCAAGCACACCAAAAACCGGCCGCAAGCAATTAATAGGATAAGTTCCAGAATGGCAAAGAGCGGCAGAATAAAAAAGGCTTTTTTGAGCATCCGTTAATCTCCTTTTTGAGCATGGCACAGTTTTTCATGGAGAGCAGGATTAAATTTCCTTAAAGAAATTGGTTTCATGGATTGGTTCGTCCAACAGTGGGATGTCGTCCCGTCAACAAGCAAGCGTTCCATCCGCTCTTTCGTGTGATGTGATATTCAAAAACAATCCGAATACTGTTATATTCCTTCAGCCTTGTTTCCACAATCACGGCGTCATCATATCGCGCAGGCGAACGATACTGAAGCTGAACGCCAATGACCGGCAGCATCAGCCCTGCTTCTTCAATTTGCCGGTAAGACTGGCCCAATTCGTGAATCCAGTCCGTTCTCGCCACTTCAAACCAATTGACATATTGACTGTGATGGACAATCCCCATTTGATCGGTCTCACAATATCTGGCTACAATTCTTGTTTTAGAAATCACAAGTCGATCACTCCTTAAAAATAAAATGCCAAAAAGAAACAAATCAATCTGCTTAGGCAAAGTCTGCATTCGCTGCCTTATTTTTCATTTCGATTAAAGTTTAAGAGAAGGCGTTTGGTGTTTCGCGCCTTCTCTCCGGCCGCGCGGCCGCTATCTGCCGACAAAAAGGACCCGTCCCGGCTTTACAGCACTCTGGCTTGCCCTTCATAAATATTTCCGCGCTCACAGTCAATGGTGATCTTCTGTCCGGTTTTCAGCAGCGACATCGCTTTATTTACCCCGATAACCACCGGGACCCCAAGTTCAACCCCGACGACAGCCGCATGGGAAGTCAGTCCTGCAATTTCGGTAACAATGCCTGCCGCCCGGCGCATCGCCGGTACATATTCTTTATCGGTCGCTTTTGCGACAAGGATCGCGCCATCAGGCATATTTTCATTGGCATCGTCCGCATTTTTGGCTGCAAAAACCGTCGACGTTGCCGCCTTTCTCCCGATGCCGTGACCTTTTGCCAAAACATCGCCGACAATATGAATTTTCATTAAATTTGTCGTGCCGGGCTCGGCGATCGGAACACCTGCCGTGATGACCACCAGGTCGCCTTCCTTAACGAGATTCGCTTTCAAAGCGCTGTTTATGGCCCTGTCAAACATTTCATCCGTCGTCCGGGCCATCTTGCTCAAGACGGGAATGGCCCCCCAAACAAGGCACATTTTTCTTGGCCACTCGCTCGGAATCGGTGACCGCAACAATCGGCGCGGCGCTTTCGGCCGATAGCGTGAGACGATCCGCGCCGTACGCCCGCTCACCGTCGATGTCACAATGGCGCTGACATTCAGGCTCAAAGCCGTATGGGCAACAGCTTGGCCGATGGCATCGGTGATCGTTGTATTGCTTGATTGGGTTAAGTGACGAAGAATTCTCGGGTAATTCAATGCCGTTTCTGTTTTCGTCGCGATATTATGCATCGTCTTCACAGCCTCGACCGGCCATTTCCCCGCTGCCGTCTCCCCTGAAAGCATGATCGCATCCGTACCGTCAAAAATCGCATTGGCAACATCACTGGCTTCGGCGCGGGTCGGACGAGGGTTTCTGATCATGGAGTCAAGCATTTGCGTCGCTGTGATCACCGGTTTCCCAGCTCTGTTGCACAGTCTGATCAACTTTTTTTGCACCAGCGGCACGTCTTCGGCAGGAATTTCCACGCCGAGTCGCCGCGGGCGATCATCATACCGTCGGACACACGAAGAATTTCATCGATGTTGTCCACCGCTTCCTGACTTTCGATCTTCGGAAAAATATAGATGTCATGGGCGCCGTGTTCCTCGCATAATTTACGGATATCAATGACGTCCGAAGCGCGGCGAACAAAGGAAGCAGCGATAAAATCGATGCCTTCGCCGATGCCGAATATAATGTCCTCCGCATCTTTTTCCGTCATACCCGGCAGATTGATGCTGACATTCGGGACAATGATCCCTTTTTTACTTTTCAGGATACCAGTATTTAAGATTTTGGTGTGAATGATGCGAGCGGATTTACCGGTGACTTCGAGTTCAACCAATCCGTCATCAATCAAGATTTTTGATCCGATATGCACATCATTAACCAGTTCCGGATATGTAACGGAAATTTGATCTTTTGTCCCTAAACATTCGTCCATCGAGATATCCAGTTTGTTTCCTTCTTCAAGCAGTACCTCGTCGGTGGCCATGTCTCCCGTACGAATTTCAGGGCCTTTGGTATCGAGAAGAATGGCAACGGTTTGGCCTGTTTGTCTTATCGCTTCGCGCAAATTGATCACTTTTTGATGATGTTCTTCATGGCTGCCGTGTGAGAAGTTGAAGCGCGCCACGTTCATGCCCGCATGAATTAATTCAACCAATCTTTCCACGGAATCGCTTGCCGGTCCAAGCGTACAAACAATCTTGGTTTTTCTCATCATAATGCCCTCCCGACTCTAAATGGATAGCTCCTTCGCCAGTTGAAATAACTTATTATTAAATTCATGTTTTTTTTTTTAAAACATCCAGAATATCATGATAAACGATTTCATTCCGCTCGATGCCAATCATTTTTCCTTCTTCGCCGGCAAGCAGCATGTCAACCGCCTTGCCGCCCATCCGGCTTGCCAGTACACGATCAAACGCAGAAGGCGAACCGCCGCGCTGAATGTGGCCGAGAACGGTCACCCGGGTATCCAAGTTGGTTGGCCTTCTTTGATAGCCGCCGCGACATCGCTTCCGCTGCCCACGCCTTCTGCAACGATGATGATATTATGTCTTTTGCCGCGTTCAATCCCGCGTTTCAACCGTTTTACTATCATGTCGATATCCTCGCTTTTTTTTTTCCGGAACCATGATCGTCTCCGCACCGCCGGCAAGTCCGGACCAAAGCGCAATATCGCCGCATCCTCTCCCCATAACCTCGATAATGAACTGTCTTTCATGGGAAGTCGCCGTATCGCGGATTTTATCGATGGCGTCGATCACGGTATTGAGCGCCGTATCAAAACCAATCGTGAAATCGGTCCCTGGAATATCATTATCGATTGTCCCGGGAATGCCGATGGTTGGAAAACCGAGTTCGGTTAGTTTGACCGCGCCTCTAAAAGAACCGTCGCCGCCAATCACGACAAGACCTTCGATGCCGGATTTCTTCAGCTGATCGATCGCTTTTTTTTTTTACGTCCTTCATCGGTCTTAAACGCTTCGCAGCGTGCCGTACAGAATTGTGCCGCCGCGCTGGACAATATCACCGACATCCCCGACTTCGAGTTTCCTGATTTTGCCGGTAATCAGCCCGGCATAGCCATGATAGATGCCATAGACTTCAAGGCCCGTGGTAAATCCCCTTTCTGACAACGGCACGAATCGCCGCGTTCATTCCGGGAGCGTCGCCTCCGCTCGTCAAAACACCGATTTTTTTCATGACAATCACCTCAATATTAAGTTCCGGCTTTCTTTACCTTTATAAGCAAAATCGGAACCTATTTATTTAGAATGTCATCGTGAGCCATTCCATATTCTCCTATAGCACGAAATTTTGCCAATCGCTGATCCCGTATTGCCTCGCGGCTCAATGTAGAAAGCTGATTTAACGCCTCGCATAAGTATTGATCGATAATAACCGCCTGAGCTTTAGGATCATGATGAGCCCCGCCTAAAACTTCGGGGATCAGTGTATCAATAATGCCGAGCTCCTTTAAATCAGGACCTGTTATTTTCATCGTTTCGGCAGCCCGTTCCGCTTGTCCGGCATCTTTCCATAAAAGCGCCGCAGCGCCTTCCGGCGAAATCACCGAATACCAAGAGTTCTCAAGCATTAAAATCTGATTGCCTATACTGATCGCCAGTGCACCGCCGCTCGCTCCTTCACCGATAACAACACAAACAATCGGCACCGTTAGGCCCGACATTTCCATGAGGTTCCGCGCAATCGCTTCGCTTTGGCCGCGCTCTTCCGCGGCCTTGCCTGGAAAAGCCCCTTTTGTATCAATAAATGTGATGATTGGCCGGTTAAATTTGTCCGCTTGCTTCATCAATCTGAGTGCTTTGCGATAGCCTTCAGGATGCGGCATGCCGAAATTCCGCAAGATATTCTCTTTCGTATCGCGGCCGCGCTGCTCGCCGATAATCGTGACAGGCCGGCCATGATATTTTCCAATTCCCGCGACAATTGCCGCATCATCTCCGTAGAGCCGGTCACCGTGACACTCAATAAAATCAGTGAACAAACTCGGAATATAGTCCAGAGTCGTCGGCCGATCCATATGTCTGGCTATCTGGACGCGTTCCCATGGCGTCATATGACTGTAAGTTTCTTTTTCAAGTTCGATCAGCCGGTTCTGCAGACGCTCCAGTTCAACGGACAGATCAATACCCTTCTCATCCATAAATTGTTTCAATTCTTTTATCTTTGCCTTCAATTCATTGATTGGCTTTTCAAATTCCAGCCCCGGTGCCATCTTCCTCACCTCCTAAACTGTGGATTGACAATACTGTCCGCAGTACTTGCCTGAGTTCACCTCTCGGGATCACTTTGTCGAGCTGTCCATGTTTCAATAAAAATTCAGCCGTTTGGAAGTCTTCCGGAAGTTCCTCGCGAATGGTTTGTTCAATGATCCGCCGGCCGGCAAAACCAATAAGTGCGCCCGGTTCGGCAAAATTATAATCGCCGAGCGAAGCAAAACTTGCCGACACTCCTCCGGTTGTCGGATGCGTATGATCGAGATGAACAGTCCGCCGTTATCGCTGAAAGCCTTTAAGACGGCGCTTGTTTTTGCCATCTGCATCAAACTGAGGACCCCTTCCTGCATGCGGGCGCCGCCTGATGCGGAAAAGATGATGATCGGCAATTGATGCTCCATCGCATATTCAATGGCACGTGTGATTTTTTCTCCGACAACCGATCCCATGCTCCCCATTCGGAAGCCCGAATCCATGATCGCCGTCACGGTTTCGTACCCATCGATGCTTCCTTTGCCGGTCAGGACCGCTTCATTTAAGTTTGTTTTTTTCTTATCCTTTTCCAGCTTAGACATATAATTTGGGAATTGAAGCGGATTTTCCGAAATCATCTCTTTGTCAAATTCAACAAAAGATCCCGAATCAAAAAGCATGTCGACTCGATCATAGGCATTCATTGGATAATGATAACCGCATGATTGACAGACGTACAGATGCTTTTTTTTTTCAATTCTTTTACATACATGATCTTTTTTTTCGGACATTTCATCATAATACCTTCCGGAACCTCTTGCCTCGTTTTAGCGGAGGGAACCGTTGCATACTTTTTCTTTTTAATAAAAAAGTCCTTTAACAAGTATATCACCCTCTAACTTTGGCAAAACCTTAAATTAATCAGTCCGCCAATATTTCAACATTCTTTACCTGTTTCTTCACTGAATCGCCGCTTTTTTCCTTAATCGCCGACAATTTCCGCGTCTTCTCCGCCACTATTTTGGGATTTACTTTTTTCCTTGCCGCCCCCGTCTCCATAGCAGCCTGAGCAACCGCAGCAGCGACAGCCGGAGCAACATCTGGATTAAACGGCGCGGGAATCACGCATTCCGCATTCAATTTATCGGCGGTGATTAGACTGGCCAGTGCAAAAACAGCCGCTTTTTTCATCTCTTCATTAATATGAGTGGCCTGGACATCTAATGCCCCCCTGAAAATGCCGGGAAAAGCAAGCACGTTGTTCACTTGGTTTGGGAAATCTGAACGCCCGGTGCCGACCACCTTCGCCCCCGCCGCTTTGGCCTCATCGGGCAAGATTTCAGGATTTGGGTTGGCCATTGCAAAAATAATCGGATCATCGGCCATTGTCCTGATCATGTCTTGTGTTAAAGCGCCGGCAACGGAAACGCCGATAAAAAAACATCCTTGTCTTTAATCACTTCGGCGAGCGATCCGGACTCATGATTCTGGTTTGTAAATTTGGCCACCATTTCTTTCACAGGATTCATTCCATCAGGTCTTCCAGCGTAAACGGCTCCTCGCGAGTCGCACATCACGATCTCTTTGACACCGAAGTGGACAAGCAAATGAACAATGGCCACTCCGGCTGCTCCGGCACCATTCACCACTACTTTGATGTTTGACATCTTTTTGCCGACAACTTTGAGGCTGTTCACAAGGCCGGCCAGCGTCACGATCGCCGTGCCGTGCTGATCATCGTGAAAAACGGGGATGTCAACTTCTTTTTTCAGCCTTCGTTCGGTCGAAACAGCGAGGCGCGGCGATATCTTCCAAGTTAATGCCGCCAAAAGTCGGTGCAAGCAATTTAACCGTTTGTACAATTTTGTCAACATCTATTGTGTCAAGGCAAAGCGGAAAGGCATCAAGACCCGCAAAGTTTTTAAACAGGACGGCTTTTCCCTCCATAACCGGAAGGGCGGCTTCAGGTCCAATATTGCCGAGTCCGAGCACGGCCGTACCGTCCGATACAACCGCCACGGTGTTGCCTTTCATTGTGTATTCAAATACTTCGTCTTTATTATTGTAAATTTCTTTGCACGGTTCCGCTACGCCCGGAGAATAAACTAAACTCAGATCTTTTGCACCGCGGACAGGTACTTTTGACTGTGTTGTAAGCTTTCCCTGATGAATCCTGTGAAGATGTAAAGCTTCTTCCCTAATTGTGGCCACCTCAAACTCACTCCTTTTTTATCTATCGGAACAACGTCTCTACCTTTTTCAAAAAAATTAAGCAAGGCTCCCTAAGCGAAGATGCTTTTGACCGCGTCTTTTTTTCTCTTCTCTTTAAGTTAAAAAATCGCTGTACTTTAAACTTCACCATTATATCAAAATACAAAATTCAAAGAAAAGCTTTATTCTCTATCTTCGTTTAATCATAACATTTTTATTGCCAATCAGCCGCCCTATTTTTTCTAGGCATTCTTTTTTAACATCTACATGATAATTTGACGAAAGCTCAACGGTTTTTCTGATCGTGTCATAATAGATAATAACAGTATGCTCGCCGGGATAAGACTGCAGCAACTTTTTCAGTTGTCTGAGAATGACGGTCTCCTGGTGGCCGGCATCGATTCTTAGAAACAGCGCCACTTTATTCCCGCTGTTAAAAGCCTGCAGAAAATCCTGCAGTCTCTCTGCCTTGTGCAGATTCAGCTGAGTGTTTTCACCATTTTTTTTGTCCAGAGCTGCTTCAATAAAAAGCATTTGATCATTCCGGAAAATGTCTCTTGTTCTCTCATAAAGCGGGAAAACAGACCGCTTGCATTCGGCCGGATTCATCACCGACAATAAGAAAAGCCATCGTTTTTCCAGATTTTGTCCGAATAGGCCTGACATTCTCCAGCAGCACCGCAAGACGGACAACCTGGTGATTTTCTAAATGCTGTATTTGTTTGATCAGGCTGGCGGCTGCGCCAAGTCTTTTGCGGTACGGAGCAAGTGGATGGGAGGTGAGGTACATCCCCAAATATTCCTTTTCGTAATGCAGCCGTTCGAAAAATGAAAAAGGCGGTACGTCGACATAAACTTTTGACGCTTCGTCAAATGTATCGAAAGCAACCTGCCCGCGGCTGACATTCTGCTTCGCCTCGCCGCAAGCGATCGCATTATCCAGTGTGGCTAACAGTGAGGCACGCTCTACTCCAAATTCGTCCATCGCGCCGGCAAAAATCAAGGCTTCGATCGCTTTGCGGTTCACTTTCCGCACAGTGACGCGCCGGCAAAAATCAAAGAGATCACGGTAATCCATCCGCTCTTTTTGTGATGATTTCATCAATAGCACCCATGCCGAGGTTTTTAATCGCTGAAAGGCCGAAACGGACGCCGCGGTCAACCAGTTTAAATCCCGCTTCGCTTTCATTGATCGAAGGTGGATATAGCGTCATGCCGCGCTGCTTAAGTTCGGCCTCTGCTAAGAGCATTTTATCTTGATGGCCGATGATACTTGTGAGAAGCGCCGCCATAAATGCTTCGGGATAGTGAGCTTTAAGATAAGCCAGCCGGTAAGCCACAATACTGTATGCCACGGCATGCGAACGATTGAACCCGTAGTTGGCGAAGCGCACAATCAGATCGTAAACATACTCGGAAACCTCTAATGAATAATGACGGCTCTGACATCCGGCTATAAAATTATTTTTTTGTTCTTCAAGCACGCGGCGCTTCTTCTTAGAAACGGCTCTTCTCAAGATGTCGGCCTGCCCCAATGTAAAGCCGGCCATTTTGGCGGCAATTTGCATGATCTGTTCCTGATAGACCAAAACGCCGTATGTCGGAGCGAGTATCGGCTCTAAATCGGGATGCGGATAATGCACCTGGCGCCGGCCGTGTTTGCCTTCAATATAAGTATCTATGAACTTCATCGGTCCCGGCCGATAAAGAGCATTGACGGCAACAATGTCTTCAAATTCCGTCGGCTTCAATTTGCGCAGCACATCGCGCATGCCTTCCGATTCTAATTGAAACACGCCGGTCGTATCGCCAAGGCTCAGCAATCGGAACGTGTCGGCATCATCCATTGCAACGCCATTTACATCAAATCGCTGCCCCGTTTGCTTTTCCACCAGGCCGATGACCTCTTGCATAAATGTTAAATTTCTCAGTCCTAAAAAGTCAATTTTCAAAAGGCCCAGTTCTTCCAGCACATTCATCGGATATTGCGTGACAGGGACCCCTTCGTGACCTTCTTGAATCGGCACGATTTGCGTCAGCGGCTCATCGCTGAATACGACACCGGCAGCATGAATCGATGAATGTCTGGGTGCCCCTTCGACTTTGCGGGCCATCCTGAATAATCCGGCAGCCTCAGGCGATTCGTGCAGCATTCGGCGAAGTTTGTCCGATTCATCAAGCGCTTTGTTTAATGTCATTTTGGGGCGCGCAGGAATGAGCCGGGCGAGACGATCAATAAGCGCGGGCGGAACATCCATGACCTTGCCGACATCCCTTATAGCCGCCTTTGCGGCCAGTGTCCCGAATGTGATGATTTGCGCAACGTGGTTTTTCCCGTATTTTCGGCTGGCATAAGCAATCATCTTGTCCCGATCCTTATCGGGAAAATCAATATCGATATCCGGCATTGTAATCCGCTCCGGATTTAAAAAACGTTCAAATAACAAATTATATTTAAGTGGGTCAACATCGGTGATGCGAAGCACGTAAGCAACGAGTGATCCCGCGGCCGACCCGCGGCCCGGTCCCGGCATCATTCCCAGCCGCCGCGCCTCCTCAATTAAATCCCAGACAATTAAAAAATAGTCGTTAAAGCCCATTTGATCGATGATCGACAATTCTTTTTCCAGCCGCGCGTGGGCCGTTTCCGACACTTCTTTAAATCTCTCTTTAAGTCCGCGTTCGCACTTTTCCCGCAAAACCGACCGGGATGTTTCTCCGTTTTCTGTCTTAAACCTCGGCAGCCGCATCTGTCCAAAAGAAAAATCAACCTGGCAGCGAAAAGCAATCTGCTCGCTCATTTTCACAGCTTCCGGCATGGATACGAACAAATCGGCCATCTCTTCGGAAGATTTAAGATAATATTCCGGATGACGCGGCTTGCCGGCCGCCAGCTTCTCACCTGTTCGTATACACGTCAGGCAAGCATAGACATCGGCATCTTCCTTTTTAATGTAATGAACATCATTCGTTGCAACAAGCGGAATACTTAGCTCTTTCCCAATACTGATAACGGATGATTCAACCGCTTGCTCCTCTTTCCGGCCATGGCGCTGACATTCAAAATAAAACTGTCCGGTAAATATCTTTTTGTAAACCTTAGCGACTTCCCGCGCTTCCTCATCGTATCCATTGATAAGCAAATGCTCTATCAAACCGTCAGGCCCTGCGGATAAAGCGATTAGGCCGGCCGAATGTGCGGAAAGGCCGCGGAGGCTCAACTGCTTGTCCTCATGATACTGAATCATTGAGCTGAGCAGGACAAGATTCTGATAGCCTGCTTGATTTTCAGCCAGTAGGATAAGGGAGCCCGCAAAAGGCTTGCCTGTGCCGAGCGCTGCTGTCCGTTTACTATTCATCGCTATATCAATTTCTAGTCCGATCACCGGATGAAGGCCGGCCGCTTTGCAGGCTTTATAAAAAGGAATGACACCGTACATCGTATGTTTATCAGTCAGAGCCAGCGCTCTTTGCCCCATTTGCTTAGCTTGTTTGACAAGATCGTCAATACGGCAGGCGCTGTCCAGCAAACTGTAATCGCTATGGACATGTAAATGGACAAATTCCCTCATCATGGATCCCTCCCTTCATCTTCGCCTTAATCATTATAGTATAGCAAAGATCGAAAAAAACGTCATACGCGCATACTTTGTCCCATAGTCATATATATAAAGCGGAATGCTGATCGAACGGGTCATCCTGCAAAACGGCATTCTCCGAAGAAACAACTCGCAGGAAGGAGCGCAAGCAATGGATTTACGAGTATTCGCGACGACAGCCATCATGAATTTTTTTATCGCTTTCGGCGTGATCATCGGCGGCTGCATGATCGGCGGTTTAGGAGCCTTTCTTGTCAGCAACCCGCCCTTTTCAGAAATGAACAAGCTCGCTCAAAATATGAAGATATGGGCGGTTGTAACAGCGATAGGCGGCACATTTGATACAATCGAAAATCTTGAACGAGGTTTCCTGAACGGCAGTCCTTCTGAAGTCATCAAGCACATTCTTCTCATTGCCTCCGCAATGATCGGTGCCCATTCGGCCGGTATGATCATTCAATGGATCACGAGAGGGAACGGATGAGAATCCCGCCTTATTACCGTATGCCTGACTGGCAGCGTTTCCTGGCCGGCATTGTCATCGGGATCCTTATCGGCTTCTCGTTCTTCATGTTTCTTTTTGGCATGGCCCAAGAACGGCAAATGAATACAATCAGAGAGCAGGCTTCGCAAATTAAGACGCTTGAAGAACATAAAAAAGCGCTTCTGGAAGATGAAGAACAAAAAAAAATGCCGATTTACAAAAAAAATTGACGATCCAGGAGATTGACGTTTCCATTGAAGGGCGGATTGACAAAGTATCGAAATACGAATTAAGGCAAAAAGTCATCGAAGAACTGCGCTCTCTTATCGGAAACGATATTGAATCGGTAGCCGTGAACAAAGAATTGATTTACAAATCCATCGAGCATAAACCTTTTGTT
This sequence comes from Terrilactibacillus sp. S3-3, assembly GCA_030437565.1. GTDB lineage: Bacteria > Bacillota > Bacilli > Bacillales > Sporolactobacillaceae > S3-3. Next base: position 1,164,840 of record CP129291.1, on the reverse strand, counting down.
ATCGATGACATCACTTACCGCTTTAAGATCCAAGATCTTGTTATTTTTTCCAATTTGCAAATCCAATTAAAAGTTGCTGAAAAAAAAGATAATAAGCGATAATTTTTATTCAAAGAGTTGGGGAAAGCCCCCGCTGTTTGAAAAAGCGAAGGCTTTATGTGTTACTGCTCACGGCAGAGTGTTTCCAATTCTTGAATCAACTGATCGGCTTCTTCCCAGCTGTAGACGGTTGCCCCGGCTGCCTGCGGATGTCCGCCGCCATGATAGCGCTCCGCAATCGTGTTCACAACCCGCCCCTTTGAGCGAAGGCGCGCCCTGATTTGTTCGTCTTCCTCAGAAAACAGCACCCATGCTTTTAAATGCTGAACGTTGGAAAAAGAATTGACAAGCTGGGAGGCATCGGAAGACTCCAAGTGGAAGGACTGAATCAAATCCAGCGGCAGCTTGATATAGCCTACCCCATTCTCAGTCAATGTGAAATGCTGCAGCACATAGCCATTCAGCCGCAACAAATTTAAACTTCTTTCATATAAAGTGTCAAAAAACAGTTGGCGATCGAAAGGCTTATTAATGAGCAGCGCTGCCGCTTTCAATGTATCCGGCGTCACATTGCTGAACAAAAAACGGCCGGTATCACCGATGATGCCGGCATAGAGCAGGCGCGCCGCTCTTTCGCCGAGCGTCAATTCCGGATGCCTCTGATAGATGGACGTAATCATTTCGCTTGTGGAACTGGCCTCTGTGTTCACCCATTCCAGATCGCCGTAACTGTCCACGACTGGATGGTGATCAATTTTAATTAATTTGCCGCCGCTCCGATATCTTTGATCGCTGATGCGCTCCTGATTGGCCGTATCGCAAACGATCACTAGCGCGTCTTTTATATATCTCGTCCGGAATCGTATCCATCTGATTCAAAAAACGGAGTGACGGAACTTCTTCACCGACCACGCAGACTTTTTTTTCAGGATAATTGTCTTTTATCAAATAAGCAAGTCCGCCTTGCGAACCAAGTGCGTCCGGATCGGGCCGCACATGGCGGTGGATGATAATGGTTTTATAACTCTTAATCAATGACAAGATGTCGTCAATCATGGCTTCCTCCTTCTTGTCTCTAATTGGACATGGCCTTGATATGCCGGTATTGGGTTTCCGACTGGGCGGTTGGTAAGGATGGCGAGCCGCCCGAATTTAATAACGATCAATGAATTGAGCGATAAGCAGCGCCTTTCCGCATAGTTTTCCCTCCACATACAGTTCAATATCCATTTTTCCGTTTCGCCGCGTGACTTCCAAAATTCTTGGGCGAATGTCCAGCCTTTGTTCAATCTGGACCGGCTTGAAAAAATAAAAGGTGACATTTTCAATCACAAGATCGCCTTTCTTCAGCCGATTCAGCACCCGCCGGCCGACTGTCGTCACGATCGACGTCATGATCCCATAGGATAAAGAACCGAGATAGTTGATCATTTGCGGCGACACTGTAAAATGAAAGGAAAATGTTTCATCTGTCGAGACGTCCGACAAATTAGCTGAAATAACATCCTCAATCGTCTCGCCGACCTGCGGCTGGCGTTGAAACATTTTGCATCGCTTTGAGCACGTCCCGCCTTGTGATAATACCAAGAAGGCGGCTTTTTGCATCGACGACCGGCAAGCATTCGATGCCTTCCCAAATCATGATGTGAGCCGCTTGGGCAACGGACGATGACGGACTCACAACCATCGGATTTTCAGTCATCACTTTCTCAATCGGCTGCGATTCGTCCGAGCCCATCACATCTTTCGGGGCAACAATGCCGAGGACTTTCATATCCTTGCCGACGACCGGAAAACGACTGTGTGATGTCTCTCTGTTCATTTCATACCATCGCTTGATGGAATCATGTCGATATAAATAACTCGTCACCTCAGTTGGAATCAGGATATCCGAAACATGGACGATTTCCTTTTTGATGACTTGATCATAGATGGCGCGGTTGATCATCGCCGCCACGGTAAAGGTGTCATAAGATGTGGAAATGACCGGAATCCTGAGCTCATCTGCCAGCCGCTTCGCTTCGCTGCTCGTGTCAAAGCCGCCGGTGATCAAAACGGCGGCGCCTTCCTTGAGAGCGTATTCGTGCACGGTTTCCCGGTTGCCGACAATCAGCAGGTCCCCGGCATCGACGTAGCGTTTCATCGCTTCCAGTTTCATCGCACCGATGACAAAACGGTTCAGCATTTTATAGAGACCCTCGCGGCCCCCGAGAACCTGCCCGTCAACGATGTTGACCACTTCGGCATAAGTCAGCTTCTTTATATTTTCTTTGTCTTTTTTTTCAATTCTAATCGTGCCAACCCGTTCGATCGTGCTGACGTAACCTTGGATTTCGGCATCCTTAATTGCCCGGTAAGCCGTGCCCTCGCTGACTTGCAAATTTTTGGCGATTTGCCTGACGGATATTTTGTAGCCGATATCCAGGTTTTTAATATATTCCAAAATCTGTTCATGTTTTGTCGCCATTACATACACCAAACTTTCTTTAATCAATCCGAAAGATTTGCGGCCCTTTGTTTCGCAGCCTTACAATTCGATCGACTCGCCGCCGGCGCCAAATATTTGCCTTTTCCGTTCAATCGGGCTGCAAACGCGCGTGCATCTTGGCGAATAAACGGAAAAGTATTGTAATGAATCGGGATAACCGTCTTCGCTTTCAGCCATTCCGCCGCTAGAAAGGCATCATCAGGCCCCATTGTAAAATTATCGCCAATTGGAAGAAAAGCGATGTCAATATCATTTTGCTCGCCGATTAGTTTCATGTCCGAAAACAACGCCGTATCACCCGCATGATAAATCGTTTTGCCTTCAATATAGAGCAAAAGGCCGGCCGGCATGCCCGCATAAACGATCCGCTTATTTTCATCTTCTGAGTAGCTTGATCCATGAAACGCCTGCGTCATTTTCACCCTGCCAAAATCGAAATCATAGCCGCCGCCAATTGACATACCGTGCGTCCGGATCCCTTTCCAGCCAAAGTATGTAGCCAGTTCCGCAATACCGATCACGAGGGCATTGTCTCTTTTGGCAATCGTCTCCGTATCGCCGACATGATCATTATGTCCATGCGTCAATAGAATGGCATCAATTTTTGGCAGATCATCTACAGACCATTTTGCCAGGCCATTGCCCGTAATAAAAGGATCAATTACCAGATTCGCCTTTGCAGTTTTAATCAAAACAACTGAATGACCATTATATACGATTTCCATACTTTAAATCCTCCTTTTGATTGTATTTAGTTCAGATCCGCCCCATCGATCACTTTTCCTTCCTATTATACACTACATCTGCCGCAAGCCGCCAAATAAACCCATTGCAGAGGGTGTATTCCCTTTCTCACCCGCTCCGCCGCTGTCAGGAAAATCAATGAAAAAAAGGGTCCGCTTTTTGCAATTTATAATCAAGAAACGCCTTGTTTGCTTCCTGTTGTGGTACATTAGAAGTATACATATTGACGAATGGAGTGAGAACGCATGTCTGAACGTATTCAGCTGGTCAAAGAGTATTTGCAGCAAAACGCGGATAGATTGGCTTATGTAGCGGACGACCAACGTTTTTTATTTAACCCATTTTAAATGCAATCCACACGAACGCTTTTTAGGCCTGTTCATCTTTCCTGAAGATGATCCTTTTCTTATCTGTCCGGAATTGGAAGTTGAACAGGCACGCCGTTCAGGTTTCGAGTATGATATCATCGGTTACCAGGATCATGAAGACCCTTGGTCATTTGTAAAAAAAGCCATGGCTGGGAAAAAAAAACCGCTGCCGGAGGAGCAGTCGCCATCGAACCGAGTACTATTCCTTACCAAAAAGCGACAGCGCTCGCCAGTTTGTGCAACCATCCTGCTTTTGTATCGCTCGAACCTTTTCTCGCCTCGCTGCGAAGCATCAAAGACGAAGATGAACTTGCCGCTATGAAAAAAGCGGCCGATATCGCAGACTATGCCATTAAGCTTGGCGTGGGTGCCATAAAAAAAAAGGGCGAACGGAACAAGCCATTATTGCCGAAATTGAATATGAACTGTCCAAACACGGTTATTCGGAAATGGCCTTTGACACGATGGTCCTGACCGGGAAAAAAAGCGCTGCTCCCCATGGAAATCCCGGCAATCGCCAGATCAAGGAAGGGGATTTCATTCTTTTTGACCTCGGCGTTGTCATCGATGGATATTGTTCGGATATTACCCGAACGGTCTGTTATAAGCACGCAACGGACGAGCAAAAAGACATATACGATACCGTCTTAAAAGCAAATTTGGCAGCAATTGAGGCTGTCCGCGAGGGGATGCGAATCGGCGATCTCGATGGTATTGCCAGAAAGATTATTACCGATAAGGGGTACGGCCGTTATTTTACCCACCGATTGGGCCACGGTCTTGGACTTGGCGAACATGAATCGCCGTCCATGAGTGCCGATAATCAAGAGACTTTGAAAACAGGAATGGTCTTTACCGTTGAGCCCGGGATTTACGTTCCGGAGATCGGCGGCGTAAGAATCGAAGATGACATTTATCTCAGCAAGAACGGTCCAGTGACACTGACCCATTATCCAAAAGAACTGCAAATCATTTCTTAAAAAAGTGAAAAGATCCGGCGAGCGGGCTTCCCGCTCTGGAAATAGAGAGAAACGGCTGCCACGGTCTGTTATCAGGCCATGGCAGCCGTTCTATATTATTATTCAATTTTCAAGTCCTAAATGTCCGCTGATTTCAGTGATTCAAAGGGCGGACAGCCAGTTCTTCGTAAATCCGCTCAGCTTCTTCCGTATTATCCAAGCCGTGCAGCAAAGCGCGGCCGTCGCTAAAAAAGATGATGCGTCTGCCGTTCCACACGACCTGAACAAGCTCGTCACGATCAATGTACGGCAATTTTTTCTGCCGAAGCCGCGATTTAATCCCCTGCAAGTCCGGGTGAGCGGTGCCTCCGGGATAAATCTGCACCGTATCGCGCCCGCACAGGACCTTGGCCCGTCTATCAGGAGGGTGAAGGTGCGGATATGTCCGTTTGCGGCCGCATGACGTTCAAGTCTCCGACTTGAACGTTTTTACGTGAATAGAAGCCTGTTCATTGGTCCAAAGGTCTTTATACAGCAACGTCTTCCGAAGAGCGGCTTTATCCCCGACAAGCCATTTCAGTGCCTCATCTTTAAAGCAGACGTTGACCTCGCCGCGTCAATCATTCGCCGGATCGCTTTCTTCACATTGCGGCTCCGCAGCCTTGAATACTAATCAATCGAAAAAACGCGGAAGAAACCGGTGGACAACATCTACCGTGCCAGTTAAATCAATCACGGCGCCATTGATCATTTCCGAGTCATTTTCGCACAGAAAAGCAATCAATCGGGCAATATCTTCTCCCGACACCGCCCGGCCAAGCGGTGTGACATACTCCCCGGCTCTTTTTCAGCTTCCAGGATTGTGGCTTCTTTCATCCGCCCCTTTATAATGCCCGGACAGACCATATTTACGGTGATACCGTGTTCCGCTTCCTCAATGGCCAGCGTGCGTGTCAATGAAGCAAGAGCGGACTTTGCCGCCGCGAACGGGCCGTGATTCATCCACCCCGACGCTTGTCCGGCCTCTTGAAAACCATAATTAATAATACGGCCGAATCGCTGCTCACGCATGACAGGAATGATCTGCTTAACAAGATAGAAAACACTGCTCAAATTTCCATCTATTAGATAACGCCATTCGGCATCCGTATGATCAATCACCCGCTTTCGCTCCGTTACAAAAGGTCCGGCGTTATTAACAAGCAGATCAATTCTGCCAAAACGTTCCATCACGGTGTTGAACAACCTATCTATCTCGCTCTTCTTTGTCATATCGGCTTTCACAAACTGCAATTGCTTCAAATTCTGAGAATGTGCATTTTTAAGAGCGCCGGCCGCTTGTTCATCGCTTCTATAATTTATTGTCACCGAATAGCCTTTTTCCAGAAGGGTTTCCGCCACCCGGCGGCCGATGCCTTTCGTCCCGGCCGTGATCACTGCATGAGCCATACATTGCACAATCCTTTCACCATTGATCTCTTCTATTATATAATTATAAACGAGTCCATTTTACGTTAACAGTCAGCCGCCTCACCGGATAAATACCCGATTAATCCCTTTTTAAGTCAGTGATCAAATTTTACTTGTTGTTTTCAGGGGAGACCTGCCCGGCGTAGATGAGGCCTTTTCAAGTTTCTCTGCTTTCGATTTGTCTAAGGGCAAAGAGTCAAATCTCAAAAAGCGGTTTACATCTTGAAAGCGGCGGGAATAACTATGAACGCCCGTCACTTACATCTTATGAAATAGATCCTGTTGGAATGATTCTTTCGTGTGGAAACAAAAACTTTTCATGATCAAATTCCGGAACGTTTCTGTATTAAGGAATGACACCCGCTTAGGCGCAAAAGTTTAAAGAAAAAACTTGCCGATTGGCAAGCCTTTAGGCGCAGACAGAGGCTTAGTTGCACTTATACTTTTTTCCTCTGAAATTTTATACTTTCTTAAAGTATAAAAAAGCAAAAAACCGCCTGCAGTCAGTTGTTGAGGACTGAAGACGGTTTTAAAATGAACCGTGATTGCTATTCGATTTACAGCATTTTTTGGTGCTGTTTGGCGAGGCGCACGGTATCTCTCGCTCATCATCACTTCTTCGTTCGTCGGGATGACAAGCACTTTAACAGGAGAGTGCCCATAATTGACAAACGCTTCTTTTCCAGAGACTTGATTCAAGTCCGGATCCAAATAGACACCCATGAATTCAAGGCCGCTCAAAATGCGCGCACGAACCGAAGCGCTGTTTTCGCCGATTCCGGCAGTGAAAATAATCGCGTCGACACCGTGCATTTCAGCAGCATATGCCCCGATATACTTTTGCACTTTCCCGACAAAAACATCAAGCGCCAGTTGCGCCCGCTTATTGCCCTTATTTGCTTCTATCTCGATATCACGGACATCGCTAGAAAAGCCGGAAATACCAAGCAGACCGCTTTCTTTGTTCAGAACGTTGATTACTTCGTTGGCATTCAGCCCCGTTCTGTCCATGATATAGGGAATCAGCGCCGGGTCGATATCTCCGGAACGCGTGCCCATCGTCAGGCCGGCGAGTGGGGTAAATCCCATTGATGTATCGATTGATTTACCATCTTTCACAGCAGCCACGCTGGCTCCGCTTCCCAGGTGACAGGAGATCAGCCGCAGCTGCTCGATCGGGCGCTCCATTAATTCTGCAGCCCGATGCGTGACGTAATTATGAGACGTGCCGTGAAAACCATATCGGCGAATTCTGTATTTTTCATAGTATTCATACGGCAGGCTGTATATATACGATTCGCTAGGCATCGTTTGATGAAAGGCCGTGTCAAAGACGACAACGGAAGGAACATCCGGCAAGGCTTCGCGAAAAGCTTTGATTCCGACCAAATGAGCCGGGTTGTGAAGCGGTGCAAATTCGGCAAGCTCATCGATTTTCTTCAGCACATCATCATCGACAAGCGCTGAATCTTTGAACGTTTCACCGCCGTGAACAACGCGGTGCCCGATGCCTGCCTTCATCTCATCTAAAGAAGAAATAATATGCCGGGATGTCAACTTATCCAAAAGATGCTGAACTGCTTTCTCGTGATTAGGGATGGAAAACACTTCTTTTTCTTGTTTTTTCCCCTCACGCTTATCGTAAAAATAGAATCAGGCAGCCCAATTCTTTCCACGGAGCCCTTAGTGATCAATTTTTCGGCAGGCATTTCAAGAAGTTGAAATTTCAAGGATGAACTACCCGCGTTAATCGCCATAATCATTGCCATGTTCCCTCATCCCTTCTAGTCCTTTGACAAAGTATCTTATGACAAATGATGTCCAAACCAATCATCGATTTTCATCATGATATTGCTGAGTTCCCGTTTTTTCGCAAAGCTAGGCAGTTCAGCCAGCAACGCCTGTTTCGGGATTTTGACACCTTGCCCTTTTTTCTGCAAAATTAAAATGCTTTTGGCAACACTTTGATTTTTAAACAACGAAGAAGGCAACTGTAAAAGTCCCAAAACAACAGCACTTTTTTGAACAAATCGATAAAAAGTATGATCGCTGTCTTGGGAAAAGAGCTGATTGGGAACCAAGTATAATAAGTATCCCGCTTGCTTTGCATATTTCAGCCCTTGTTCAATAAACAAAAAGTGACTGTAAGCCTGACCGTTGATAGCGTTCAATGCAAATGACGCCGCTGTTTCTTTGTCCGGATAGATGCCAACCGGAACATCACAGACAACGATATCGACCGGGTCAACAAACAGCGGCCTGAGGCTGTCCTGATGAAAAAAAAAGGAATATCCTTCTGCTGAAGATTGGCATTGGTGTATGCCAATTTAATCAGCACTGAATCAACATCAACCCCGAAAGCACACCCGTCATTCTCTTCCGCCTGATTCAAAATCCCTGTTAACAGATTTCCCGTACCAACAGCAGGATCAAGAATGGAAAATGATCGGCCGCGCATCAGTTTTGAAGCCAAGTGTCCCATGAAAATAACCAAACTGTCCGGTGTTATTTGATGATCTCTCTCTTCAGCCGATTTCATGCCTTTGAGCACGGCAAGTTGAAACGCTCTTCGAATATCCTCGGCGGTCATCCCCTCTTGAAAAAACTTTGCATATAGAGGCGCTAATTCTTTTTTTAAATCCTGCTGCTCAATTTGATCTTTAAAAATATTTTCTCCCGAGGAACACAAAGCTTCAAGATAAGTGGTGTGATGATTTGTTTGAATAATAAGGGCGGTTTTATCCAATATCTCAAACAAATGATTAACAATTGATTTTTGCAAAAGTCTTCTATCCTCTCGAGAAATGTAAAACGCTTACAACATCACGATTTCAAGAATAGCCGCTTTCATCAGCAGCAATCATCCGACTCCACCGTTTTCCCGTTATATTCGGCAGCTTCGGAATGACCCGTCTAATCACGGCATACCATTCAAATAACTACTAGACGTTTCAAAAGAGATCTGATAATGATTTTCAAAAAATCGTGCTTTCGCACAAAAAAAATATTGATACAAAGACCGGCTGACGTTAAAAACCAGGGTTCAATTTACGCGGCCGGTATGTCTCCCATTGCCCGCGGCGCCATGTTCAATGATTTGTCAATAAACTTTTTGTGAACACCGGAAAATCAATGGGATGATCAGGACGAGAACCCATGTTCCCGGCATTAAACCAAGGTTTTCTCAAAACTCGGTCTCTATCATGTAGCTAGCTCCTTATACAATTATAAACATAATAATAGACGCTGACAATAGGTTTACAAATTTAATGATGGACAAATAGGAATAAATTGGTTTACTTTTCAAAGCTACTTTCCTTATAAAAAAGGATCGGATCCCTTTTATATGCGGATTTCGACCCCTTTATATTAAAATGGCAGCGGCTTTTTTAGTTTAAAAAAATTTTCACACTTGTCATTATTTGGTGACCTATGTCAGGCTGCCTCATTTTAAAAATAAAATTATTTGAAATTTTTGTTTTCCAATACAGTAACACTTGCCAGAGTCGACTCGCGATCTGTTTTGTTTTTTCAACCAATTGAATGATATCGCCGCAGCACTTCTTAGCCCCTGACACCAACAACGGCACGCCAATAAAATCAATTTTCAGCCTTCTTGAAAAGAGACCGCCCATGGTCATAGCGAATGGAACAGTTGGTGACGTACAGGAAAAAATCATTTTTTCCTTTCCCTGATATTTCTCCTGAAGCAAAAAGCTGAGATTTTTAAAAATTTTCGGCACGACCTTGGAGGCTCCTTTTCCGACGGTGTAAACATTGTTTCCGTCAGCGTCTGCCCCCCGGTATTTGATCTTTCCAAAATCATCAGTCGTCAATTTATTAAAATCTTCCGTGTTTAATATTTCTTCTTTTTTTAATCTGCGATCAGTCGGCAGCTTCTTTAAATGATAGGCCGCTGCAAGAACAGTCGTATGTGTTCCTCCATAATCGTAATAAATATAGATCATCGTCTCATCCTTTATTTAAACGCTGACTGTGCCCCGGTGCATTTTAGGGGACTTTTTCAAAAGACATATGGCTTTATTCATTAGATAAAACGGCCCGGCCCCGCGCGCGAGGCTGGTGCAATTATTAATTATAATAGTCATCCAAAGGTTCTTCTTCGCCCCGTCTCTGCCTTACCGCGGCTTTCGCCGGACGTCTGGGGACTGATTCATCTTTTTTCATGTTCATTCTTTCAATCATTTCCTGAACTTTATCCACTGCATGAGGAGCAAGGTCCAGCAGTTTTTCATATAGATGGGTGCTGTTGTCCAGATGAATCGTCTTAATATCATGAGGGCCGACCACAAGAAAAGCGATCGGTGTAATGGAAACTCCCCCGCCGCTTCCGCCGCCAAACGGAAGTTCGGATTCCGAAGCATTCTCCGAATCGGATTCATCGTATGATTCGCTACTCGTATCGCCCTGTGTTTTAAATTCGCTTCCTCCGGCGACAAAACCAAATCCAACTTTCGAAACAGTCAGAATAACCTTGCCGTCCGCCGTTTTCAATCGGATCGCCGATGATCGTATTCACATCGGTCATTTCCTTCAAATTTTCCATAGCTGTTTTCATTAACCCCTGGATCGGATGTTCGGGCATCTCTCGCCCCTCCTTTTTCAGAAATCTCAAGACTTGATGGGCTCTTATCATAGCTTTTCCCAACTTAAATGAGATCATGCAGGACAACACGGTCTGCAGCCGATATGTTTGAAAAAAAGGGACAACTCGGATTTGCGGTTCGTCGATGATTTGTTTTTTTTTGAATAAGCTTTAGAAATGCTGCTTTTAAGGCCCAAATGAGTCCGCAGCCAATCGCCGTTTCTTTCGCTTCCCCCAGTCCGAGATCTGTTCGCCAGCGCAAATTCCAAAAGTGGAAGACTGTCAAAATTTTTTGATTGGCTTGAATAATAGATTCCGCATCAAACAGAAACCGTTTCAAAAGAAGATGCCATTTCATCCGCCTTTCCTTATTTACCTGGCCATCTGTTTCTTTTTTTTGTCCTTGACTGACTGAATAAGAAATTGAATCAGCCGTTCCTCGAGTATCTTTTCATTCAAATGCAGTGTCAGCCATTCCCTGCCCCATAGACCAATGCCAATATCAAGGGACATACCGTCTTTTCCGATTGTGCAGGAAATGCGGAGTGTGATCGTGCTTAGCAAAAGAAGAATGAACAGAACCAATATGAGCAAAAGAAAACAAAGGATAATCATGAATAATAGCATCATGGCGCCGCATTCCCTCACTTTCTATTCATTATCGTCTTGTGAATGAAAAATAAACCCAAACTGTTATATAATAAGACAAACGGGAGGTACTCCGGAATTTTTAAGGGGGGGGAAAAGAGTGGAAAATAGACGGAATAAAATTTATTTTTTTTTTTAAACAAACAGATGAAAGCGCTAAAAAAATGGAAAAGTTGCAAAAGTTGACAATTGAAAACGGATTTGAAATTGTAGAAGATGCAGCAAAAGCCAATATCATTGCCGCTGTCGGCGGGGGACGGTGCTTTTTTACAAGCGGTCAGGAGTACCCATTTCCGCGATGACTGCCTCTATGTCGGTATTGCTGTCCGTGCGCTTGGCTTCTATTGTGATTTTCATATTGATGATCACCGGCAGATGCTGGAAGCCGTTAATTACAAAGCTATCGAGGTCCGCAAGTACCCTTATCTCCAAGTTACATTGGAGGACGGCAGCTCTTTTTATTGTCTTAACGAATGTACCATTCGTACATCGTTAGTCAAGGTTTTTTCACTGGAAGTGTATATCGATGATCTGTACTTTGAAACCTTCAAGGGAGACGGCATGGTTATTTCAACGCCTACAGGAAGTTCCGGCTATAACAAATCGCTTGGCGGAGCGATTATTGATCCAAAAATCCCTTGCTTTCAAATTAGTGAAAGCGCTTCGATAAACAATAATTTTTACCGAACGCTCGGCTCTTCATTTATTGTCAGCGGTGATCATAAGGTTCTTTTAAGAATAAAGGACAATGAACCGAACTATCTATCCTGTCAGTCTGGACAATGAAGCGCTCAATATCCGCTCAAACAAAACCTTTGGGTTCAGTCTTCCTGACAAAAGAATCAAAACGGTTAAGCTTAAACACAATTCTTTTTGGGAAAAAGTACAAAGAAGTTTCTTGTGACTTGGAGATGACCCTGAATCGATTCAGGCGCTGCCCAATAAAACGCCCGCCGGCTGTTCGGCTTAGTCCTAAAATACTCGCTTTTTTGCAGAACAAAAAAGAAGAGGGGCTCACAAAACCCCTCCGAAAGATTTTAGTCAATTTTTTTGGCTTTTTCACGTTGGAATTGGCTTTTTTGCCGGTGTCTCGTTTCAAGAACCCTCAAAATTTGATCAAAACCGACATTTTGTTCCCGCAGCAGGACGAGGAGGTGATAGATCACATCGGAAACTTCCCATTCAAGTTCATCGGCAGCACGGTTTTTTGCGGCAATGATCACTTCCGATGTTTCTTCTCCGACTTTTTTCAGTATCTTATCAACACCTTCATTAAAAAGGTACGTTGTATAGGCACCCTCAGGACGTTCGGCTTCGCGGACGGCGATGACGTGTTCTAATTCAGCCAAAATAGCATAACGGTTCTCTCCGGATCTTTCCGCTTCCGTCTTATCATCAGCTTCCGCTTTAAAACAGCTGTAACTTCCGGTGTGGCAGGCCGGCCCGGCGGGTTTGACTTTTACAAGCAAGGCATCCGAATCGCAGTCGATCGCCCAGTCGATGATTTTTTGCGTATTGCCGGATGTCTCGCCTTTATGCCATAGTTCTTGCCTTCCGCGGCTGTAAAACCATGTCTCTCCTGTATCGAGTGATTTTTGCAGCGATTCTTTGTTCATGTACGCCAGTGTCAGCACTTCTTTGCTTTGGGCATCCTGAACAATCGCCGGGACGAGTCCCTGTTCATCGAATTTAACGTCTTCTACATTCATCTTACGGCAACTCCTTCTTGTTTTAAATAAGCCTTTACACGCCCAAGTGACTGTCTTTATAATGAAAAATCGAGGCGGCAAGCGCTGCATCCGCTTTGCCTTCTTTAAAAACATCAACGAAGTCCTCTTTTTTGCCTGCTCCGCCGGAAGCGATCACCGGAACATCGACGGCTTCGCTGACTTTTCTTGTTAAATCCAGCTGAAAGCCGCTTTTCTCGCCATCGCGATCCATGCTCGTCAACAAGATTTCACCGGCGCCGCGGCGCACGATTTCCTTCGCCCAATCAATAGCGTCAAGCGCTGTTTTCTTCTGTCCGCCATGCGTATAGACGAGATAAGAACCGGTCTCCGGATCAAATTTGGCATCGATGGCGCATACCATGCATTGACAGCCGAAGAAATCCGCGCCTTCCGTCATCAAATCGGGATTCGCTACCGCCGAACTGTTCAGCGAGACCTTATCGGCGCCGGCTCTGAGCAGCTGTTTGATATCTTCAAGCGAGCGAATACCGCCGCCGACCGTAAAGGGAATATTCAGTTTTGCCGCCACATTCCTCACCACATCGATCATCGTTTTCCGCCCCTCTGAAGAAGCGGAAATATCGAGAAACACCAGTTCATCGGCACCTTGTTCATTGTAATACATGGCAAGTTCAACCGGGTCGCCGGCATCCTTCAGATTCACAAATTGTTTTCCCTTTACAACACGGCCTTCCTTCACATCCAGGCAAGGAATAATTCGTTTAACGAGCATATGTTTCCACCGCCTTCAGCGCCGCTTTTATCGACAATTGATTGGTGTAAAGAGCTTTGCCGATGATCGCTCCCGCGATCCCTTTTCCGCTTTTACGAGCCAGGGCGGCCACTTCGTCAACCGTCGATACTCCCCCTGAAACGATGACTTCCGCTCCGGTTTCGGCGGCTAATTTTTCAGCTGCTTCGCTGTTTGCCCCTTTCAGCGCTCCGTCCCGGGAAATATCGGTATAAATAAACCGTCTGGCCCCGGCCTTCATCAATTCTTTGGCCAATTCAACCGCCGTCTTATCGGATACCGACAGCCAGCCCTCAACGGCTACTTTGCCTTTTTTTACATCCAAACCAATGGCTATTTGCTGCGGATAACGGTCAAGCGCTTCCTTAACAAAATCAGGGCTGGATATCGCTGAGCTTCCCAAAATCACTCGACTTACTCCTTTAGCCAAGTAAGTTTCAATCGTGTCCATATTGCGGATGCCGCCGCCCACTTCGATTTTGATCGGTACATCGCCGGCTATTTTTTCAATGATCGCTTGATTGACAGGACGGCCGGCTTTTGCACCGTCTAAATCGACGACATGAAGCCACTCGGCCCCCTGCTGCCGGAATGCTTCGGCAATCTGGGCAGGAGAGTCGTGATAAACGGTTGATTGTTCATAATCTCCTTGAAATAACCGGACGCACTTTCCGTCCAAAAGGTCGATCGCCGGATAGATCGTAAATGCCATATCATTTCCTCCCATTCACTGTCACTTTATACATTCACTGTTTTCCTGACAAAGTCAAAATAGTTTTTAACAGCGATTGGCCAAAGACGCCGCTTTTTTCCGGATGAAATTGGGTGCCGAAAACTCGGCCTTTTCCGACGACTGCCGGGACTGTTTCGTCGTAGTCCGCCGTCGCAATCAGAATCGACGGATCGGCCGTTCTTACGAAATAGGAATGGACGAAATAAACATAATCCTCTTGCAGTCCGGCAAGAAGTGGTGAGTTTGGGCTCTTGAATTGAAGCTTGTTCCATCCCATATGCGGCACTTTATATCGTTCGCCTGACGCCTTGACCCCGCTGAAGCGAACAACACGGCCAGGGAGGAAAGACAGCCCTTTTGTTAAACCGCCTTCTTCACTCTCGTCAAACAGCAGCTGCATACCGAGGCAAATGCCAAGCAGCGGCTTTTTCTTAATATACTCCGTCAAAAAGCCGACATGCCCCTGTTCATTCAGGCACTTCATCGCGTCCTTAAAAGCACCGACACCGGGAAGAATCAAGCCGTCCGTTTTCTCAAGCTTTTCCTGATCATCGCTGACAACGAAAGAAACATCTTGTCTTTTCAACGCTTGACTCAGGCTGTATAAGTTACCCATTCCATAATCCAGTATCCCGATCATCCCAACGTTCCTTTCGTCGACAGGATTCCTTGAATCCTTGGATTTTTCAGCGTCGCCGCATCCAGAGCCCGGCCGAGCGCTTTGAATACCGATTCGATGATATGGTGCGTGTTTTCGCCATAATGCACGATCACATGGAGATTCATTCTGGCCTCAATCGAGAGTTTATCGAGAAATTCGGCAACCAGTTCGGTGTCAAATGTTCCGACTTTTTGTGCCGGAATATTACCGTGAAAGACAAAATGCGGCCGATCGCTCAAATCGATCGCCACTTCGGAGAGCGCTTCATCCATCGGCACGACTGCATGGCCGTAGCGGCAGATGCCTTTTTTATCCCCTAGCGCCTGACGGATCGCTTGTCCAAGACAAATGCCGATATCCTCCGTCGTATGGTGATCATCATCTTCGGTATCGCCATGTGCATCGATCTTGAGATTAAACAAACCATGTTTGGCAAACAGCGTCAGCATATGCGTTAAGAAAGGGACGCCTGTTTCCAGCTCCGATTTACCGTCGCCGTCAATCTCCAGGGACAATTTGATTTGGGTTTCATATGTCTCTCGTTCCACAAATCCCGCTCGTTTATTCATGACCCTCTCCTCCTTCAACTCTTTTCTCCACGGCACGGGCATGAGCCTCAAGCCCCTCATAACGTGCAAAAGCAGCAATCGCCGTGCTGTTTTTCGAAAGCGCCGCTTCGCTGTAACGAATCAGACTCGACCGCTTGATAAAACTTTCGACACTCAGCGGGCTGGCGAAACGGGCCGAACGATTCGTCGGAATGATATGGTTAGGTCCGGCGAAATAATCACCGATCGGCTCGGAACTGTACCTTCCCAGAAAAATCGCTCCAGCATGACGAATGAGCGGCACGACCGATTCCGGGTCTTCAGTCACGTCACGATTTCAGGTGTTCAGGTGCGATGCGATTGACCGCTTCCGCCCCATCCGGCAGATTCGAAACGATGATGATTTTTCCATTGTTTTGGACCGCCCGGCTGGCGATATCATAGCGGGGCAGACTCTTCAGCTGCCCGTCCACTTCTTGCTCCACCTTTTCGGCAAACGCAGCCGATGTCGTAATAAGCACCGGCATTGACATTTTGTCATGTTCGGCCTGTGACAGCAGGTCGGCCGCCACCCAGCTTGGATCTGCCGTCTCATCGGCTAATACGACGATTTCACTCGGTCCCGCCAGACTGTCAATGGCAACATCGCCGAAAACCTGTTTTTTGGCTAGTGTAACATAAATGTTTCCGGGTCCGACAATTTTGTCAACCGGTCGAATCGTTTCCGTTCCATAAGCAAGTGCGGCGATAGCCTGCGCACCGCCAGCCTGATAAATTTCCTTGATTCCGATTTCATTGGCCGCAACCAGAACGCCGTCGGCAATGACACCGTTTTTTGCGGCGGCGAGATAAGAACCACTCGCCCGACACCGGCGACAATCGCCGGAATCGCTCCCATCAATACAGAGGAAGGATAGCACGCCGTCCCCCGCCGGGCACGTAGACACCGACGGAATCGAGCGGCGTCACTTTTTGCCCTAACCAAACACCATCGGCCGTTTCTTCTTTCCATGAAGAAGGTTTTTGTTTTTCATGAAAATCAGTAATATTTCTTGCAGCTTGTCGGATGGCTTGAACCACTTCGGCCGGCACCCACTTATAGGCCGCTTCGATATCGCCGGGATAAATCCGGAGATCGGCGAGGCTGATTCCGTCAAATTGTTTTGTGTAGTCAATCAGGGCGCTGTCCCCTTCGGCTTTGACTCTTTCAATAATGGATTTGACCGCTTTCTCTTCAGTTTCTCTGGCCGCAATGCTTCTTCCGTTCAAAAAATCAAATTTTTGATCTTTAATCCATTCCAACTTTGGTCCCCTCCGTCACCCGTTTCATTTTTTATATAATTTGATCGATCATTTGTTTTTTCAGCCGGTAACTGACCGGGTTGACGATCAGCCGCGAACTGATATCCATAATTTTTTTTCAACCTCGACAAGACCGTTTTCCTTTAATGTTTGGCCGGTTGAAACGATATCGACAATGCCGTCGGCGAGCCCGACGATCGGCGCCAGCTCGATCGAGCCATTTAAGGCGATTAAATCAACTTGTTCGCCGCGCCTTCGATAATATTCAGAGGCAATTCGCGGGTATTTGGTTGCAATTTTTAAAAACGGGTTTTTACTTCGATGATTAGGCAGCGAAGCAACCGCAATATGGCAGGTGCTGATACCAAGGTCTACCATTTCATAAACATCGCGATTGCTTTCCAAAATGACATCTTTCCCGGCAATGCCGATATCGGCCGCACCGTATTCTACATAAGTCGGGACATCTACAGGTTTAGCCAAAATAAACCGAAACGGAGAAGATTCAAGATCCAAGATCAGCTTTCGTGTGGTTTCAAAGGTTTCCGGCAAATGGAAACCGGCTTCTCTCAAAAGCTGGCAGGCGTCATAAAAAAAATTCGTCCTTTCGGCATGGCTACCGTAATCACGGATTCTGTCATCTCTTCACTCCCTTTGTTTTCAAAAACGGTATGATCGTTTGAAATTGGCCGGAAAAAGTCTCCAAATTTTCGATGCCGTCCGCGTTCTGCAGCACGACATTCCGGCCTTTTTTTCGTTCTTCCAATGCAAAGCGGACGGCTTCCGCTGCCCTTTCACGTTCATAAATAACAGCGGATTTGTCGCTGCCCGCCGCATTTTGATCCTGGTCGGATGCCTCCATCAGACGATCCAGCCGGATCCCGAATCCCGTAGCCGGGCACGGTCGGTTAAATTTCGCAAGCAGTCCGTCGTACCGACCGCCGCTGGCAATGGTAAAGCCAAGCCGGCCGCCGTACCCTTCAAATACGAAACCAGTGTAATAATCAAGATGCGGAACAAGCGTGATATCAAGATCCCACTTCTTCAATAAGATTATAATAACTTAAAAGCCGCATCAATTCAGTGATATCCTGATAATATGGCTGCGTATTTTCTGAATCGGGAAGAACCGTTCTTAAGTAATTCAGCGTCTCTTTATTGCCGAGCCGCCGGGAATCGAGAAACCGGTTCAGGCGTTCAAGCGATTCGGCCGGCAGATTTAATGAAGCGGCGTAAGCACGAAATCCGACATCGTTTTTGCCATACAGCAATTTGCGAAGCTGCCCCGCCTGTGCCTTGTCTTTCACAATATTAAAAAGAAGTGTATTGACAATCCCGACATGGCCAATCGCAATTCGGATCGATTCGAGGCCTGAACGTTTCAAAAGGGTGATCATCAGAGCGATCACTTCGGCATCGGCAAAAGGCGTTGCATCACCGATAAGTTCAGCCCCGGTCTGTTCGAATTCACTTGGATGTCCGCCCTCTTTTTGCTGGCTGCGGTAAAGCGCCGCCGTATAGGCCAGCCTGAGAGCGGCAGCGGATGACGTTTCAAACTGGAAGCCGCAACGCGGGCGATCGGCGTTGTCATATCCGGTCTAAGGACGACCGGGTGGCCCTCCCCGTCTAAGAATTTAAATAATTGCCCGTCGTCGATCGCTGATGCCCTGCCGATTGTTTCGGCATATTCCAATGCTGGCGTTTTGATAAAATCGTATCCCCAAGCTTGCAATTCTTTCTGAAAAATATCTTTTAAATGTGAAATCACTTGTTGTGTCGCTGGAAGCGTATCGCGCAGCCCAAGCGGTTTCTCAAACATGTAAGGTTGTGTCATCGAAATTCTCCTCGTCAACTATGCTTATCCGCATCAATAAAGCTTGCTTCATCCGCTTTATCTCACTAATATAATAAAGTATTTAATTGGTATTCTAATGTAAAAAAAATAAAAGAAGTCAAGGATTTTTCATTATATTTGTCCTTTAACGACATATGCTAAAAAAGAAGAGTGGCGAAAGACCACTCTTCTCAAGCTATGGGCATGTTATGCAATTAGAATTGATGTCCGCCCAATTGTTGTTGAGCTGTTGCAACAAGACGTTTTGTGATTTCGCCGCCGACTGAACCATTTGCACGAGAAGTTGTATCGGCGCCTAATTGAACGCCAAACTCAGAGGCAATTTCTAATTTCATTTGTTCAAGCGCTTGCTCTGCACCTGGCACAAGAATGTTGTTAGTGTTGTTTTCTGCCATTGTTATCACCTCCTTGTGCCTTTATAATGTGCACATCAAGGAGGTTCCATTCATTTGTTTACTGGTAATGGTTTCTAGAAAATGACAGACTAATGGTTCTTATAATAAGTCGTCAATAACGTCAACATCATGTTCACCAAGTGTCAGCGTTTCGACTCCCTTCACGGCTTCATCAACCAATTTTTCCACATCAAAAAAAAAAGCCTCAAATCGGTCGGCATGCTCGCGATCCGGCCTCGTCTTCGGCGAAGCAGGAAGAAAAATTGTACAGCAGTCTTCATAGGGGGTCTGATTGAAATATCATAGGTACCTATTTTTTGAGCAATCGCCATGATCTCAATTTTATCCATTGAGATCAGCGGACGCAAAATCGGCAAGTTCGTCACTTCGTTAATTGTATTCATGCTTTCGAGTGTCTGACTCGCGACTTGGCCGAGACTTTCTCCCGTTGCAATGGCCAGTGCCCCCGTTTGGCCCGCAATCTTTTCGGCAATCCGAATCATCATCCGCCGCATAATTGTCACGCGATAATTTTCGGGCATCTTATCCCGGATCGCAATCTGGGCATCCGTAAACGGCACAAGGTGAAGCCGGATCGTGCCGCCATAGTATTGCAATTTACTGGCAAGATCGATCACTTTTTGTTTCGCCCGATCACTTGTATAAGGGGGGCTTTGGAAATGAATCGCCTCAACAACCGCGCCGCGTTTTTGCATGAGATAACCGGCCACGGGACTGTCGATGCCCCCTGAAAGCATGAGCAGCACTTTGCCGCCTGTGCCAACCGGCAGGCCACCGCGCCTCGGTATTCCCGGCCGTAAATCCGCGTGTCGTGAAAACCGACCTCAACCCTGATATTCAAGTCAGGATGATGAACATCAACCTTCAAATTATCGGTATTCGCTAAAACATGACCGCCAAGCAAGTGATTCAGCTCATCGGCATGTGTCGGAAACTGTTTGTTTTTTCTTCTTGCGGAAATTTTAAAGGTTCTGGCCTCGCTTTCGCCTTGAGCGATTTTCAAGACACCTTCCTTTATACTCTCCAAATCATTATTTACTTTAATGGCAGCTGAGATGGTATGAATGCCGAAAATATCCTGCAGCACGTTTTTTACCAACTCATCATCCGTCCCGTTCAATCGGATTTCGATATCATCAAAATGACGCTTGATCCTTACATCAGGAAAACATTGCAGCTTGGCACGCACGGTTTCTTCAAGTTTGAGATCAAATGCCTTTTTATTTCTTCCTTTAAGAAAAATTTCACCAAATCTTAATACCAAAAAATCATACATCAATTGCTCACCTCATGACCATCTTTAGTTGTTTCACATGAACATTCAGCGCCGTGAGGAAATTGTCAATTTCCTCCTCCGTTGTGACAAAGCCCATGCTGATTCGAATCGCCTGTTTGGCCTCGTCTTCCGGAACCCCCATGGCCAGCAGCACTTTGCTTGCGCCGTCATCTCTGGATGAGCAGGCGGATTTGGTGGAAACAAAAATATCGTTCTCTTCCAAAGCGTGAACAAGCACTTCCGCTTTTATACCCTTTATAGAAACATTTATAATATGCGGAGCAGCGCCGTCATCAGGGGTGTGAATGACGGCTCCTTCAATCGCGTTTAACCCGTTTCTAAGCCTCTCCCTTAAATCAAGAAGCCGGCGTATACCCGTCTCTTTTTTCTCAAAAGTCATTCGGAGCGCCTTGACCATGGCTGCAATCCCGGGTAAATTCTCCGTTCCTGCACGGCGATTCAATTCCTGAGAGCCGCCGGCAAAAAGCGGGGATAAAAACGGTCCCGCTTCTGACAAACAGAATGCCCGTCCCCTTCGGACTGTGAAATTTATGCCCGGAAATCGTACATAGGTCAATGCCGCTTGCAGCCAGTTGCAAAGGAACCTTCACAATTCCTTGGACATGATCCACATGAAAAAGAGTCGTCGGTTTGCTGCGCAAAAAATCGCCGATTTCCGCGCAAGGCTGGATTGTGCCCACTTCATTATTAACGTGCATAATCGAGACTAAAATGGTATCTTTTCGATAAGCCTTGCGAAAATCATCAAACGAGACGCGGCCGCTTCTATCAACAGGCAGATAGGTGACTTCAAAACCCAGCTTTTCCAGCTGCTTGAAGGCATTGAGGCCCGATGCGTGTTCAATCTCGGTCGTAATAAGGTGGCGGCCGCGGTTTCTATATGAAAAAGCGGCACCCTTAATCGCCAGATTATTTCCCTCTGTTCCACCCGATGTGAAGGTTATTTCTTTTTCGTCCACCCCAAGCAAATGGGCAGCCTGCTGCCTTGAACGATGTAATAAAGCCTCACTCTTTGCGCCTAGTTTATGCAAAGAAGAAGGATTGGCAAAAAACTGTTCGGATACTGTCCGATACGTATCCAGCGCTTCTGAATAGGGTTTTGTTGTCGCGCTGTTATCAAGATAAATCAATCCAAGCACCCTTTCCTTTTTTAAAAAAATTTTCTTTATGATAACGAAATCTGCGGCAGGAATGAAAAGAAAAAGCCCTTAATAAAAAGGGCCTTCGAACCGCTTCCGTTTTGTCTTCCTATGATCGATCAGCGTACACACCCATTTGTTTTAGAATTTTCGGTTCCTTTCTTTCGATCGCTTGAACAGCCGTTTCAACAGCCGCCTCGTAATCATAATTTCTGAAATACTCCTCGGCACGTGTCAACTCCTGATCAATGTCCTTATAGTCGCTGCGGTAACGATTGCCGTATTGGATGAGTTCCTCGGCTAAAACGGCCGTATCAACCATTTTTTTAGTTTGATCATAAGCATTCTCGATTTTTGTGACGGTTTCATCAAGAGCTTGCTGCACGGAACTCATATCGAGCGGCTTTTTGTCCAGCCGGCGGCTCACTTCGCTGAGATGATCCTCCGCATCTTCCAAAATATCAACAAAAGATCGAGGAACACCGGGAAGATTGCTTTTTCGAACGAGACGCCGCGACTCAAACAGTTTCTTTTTTAATTTTTGCAGCGTTTCTTTCGCCGTCAGCTCGTCTTTTCTGAGTGCCTTCATCTTGTTTTTGAATTCGCCGGCAGACGCTTCAACCGCGCTGATTTCGGCTTTCATCGCTTCCAATTTCTCTAAAACAATGCTGAATGCTTCCGTACGATCCTGCATCACTTCGTCCACTTCAAAAAAGTCTTTTTCTAATTTGCGATAGGCCTTATCGATCTCCCGATGCGCTTTGAGATCCTCTACATCGATATGGTAACTTTCCTGTACCATTTCGCTCTCGTCATCCAGTTCCTTCACTATTTTTGCCCACAGCCTGCAAATTTTGCTCGATGGCAGGCGCCACTTCATGGAGCTGTTTGCGGCTCAGCACCTCTTTTTCCATTTGGGCATAGATCCAGTCCAGCTGATCATGCATCGCCTGAATGCTTTCCGCGGCATCGTCCAGTTCAAGCCTTTCAACAGCTTGCTCCAAGACGAACAATTGTTTCTCCATTTCGGCAATCTGCTCTTCAACCTGCAGGTGCTCCAGTACATACCCCTGTTCAACCATCTCCTGATGGCCCTGCCGCAGCTCTTTTAACTGTTCGGGAATAACGTGGTGAAGATCTTTATATAATCTTGGAATTTGCTCGATTTCCTGTTTCAGGGCGTCAATTTGCTGTTTTGTTTCCAGCAAAATCTTTCTTGCCTTAATATAGTTGCCTTGATTGGTTTCCGAATCGTAAACTTTAAATTGCTCATCGATATTTTTCTTGGCATTCTCCAGATTAAGGAAGGTGCGTTTAAACTGACTGCGTTTGGTAATCAGGCTTTTTTTTATTTGGTGGTAATCTTCTTTGATAGAAATGATATCCTTGCGATTTTGGTGTTCACTCTCAACCACCTCATTCAGATCTTTCAGCAAACCGTCAATTTGATTTTCAATTTGAGACAGCGCATTTTCAAGCTGCTTCAGCCCTTGGGAGGCCTTCTTAAAGCGGTACTTATCCGCCAGTTCTTCCGCTTCAAAAAGTTCTTTTTCAATGGCCGGCAGCTTGGCGGCAACAATATCATCCCAGTCGGAGCGCCACTTGTCGAACTTCTTTTCCGCTTCTCCGACCATTTTCAACTCTTTCATCCTGGCCATCTCTTCGGCTACAGGACGGGTCATGATATCGTTTTTCCACGATTCCATGCGATCAATCTGACTGTAAATTTTTTTTCTCATCCATGTGCTGTATATAACGGCAACGGCAAACAGCACAATGATTCCCACAACGGCATAGAGCATCTGGAAGTTCCCCCATTCTCCCACTTTGAAACCTTGCACATCTCTCAAATTTCACTTATGTATATTGTATCAAAAAATGACAATTTATATCGAATAAAAAACATCTATATTAAAATTCATAGTTATAATGATACCATTAATCTTCCCTTTTGGGTGAACTATTTTCAGGCTCCCTGTGCCCGTCCGGTATCTGGACGAAACAGCCGCTGGTGATATAATCAGAATTGTGTAATCAGTCAGGAGCAGGTGACTCAAATGGAACAACAGATTATGATTGTTTTTTTTTCTGATTATATCCGGCTTTTTATCAGGCTTTATTGATGCCGTCGTTGGCGGCGGCGGGCTTATCTCAACACCCGCGCTGCTCTCAGTTGGCCTTCCGCCGCAAATCGCCCTTGGCACTAATAAACTGGCCAGTTCAATGGGATCGCTGACCAGCACGATTGCTTTCATTCTTTCGGGAAAAATCAACATCCGTTTAGTTGCCAGGCTGCTCCCTCTTTCTTTTGCCGGATCTTTTATCGGTGTTCTGATTGTCCATATTCTTTCGGCGAATCTTCTTAAACCGCTTATTCTGATCTTGTTAACCTTGACCACCATCTACACGCTGTTGAAAAAAGATTGGGGAAAGGTATCCACTTACCGGGGACTGACCAAAAAAAGTGCCTGTTTTTTTATCCCGCTTGTCTTTTTCATCGGATTCTACGACGGTTTCCTGGGAGCGGGAACAGGATCTTTTCTTCTTTTTTCTTTCTTAATGATCGGTTTTGATTTTATTCACGCCGCAGGCAATGCAAAAGTTTTAAACTTCGGCAGCAACATTGCGGCCCTCATCACTTTTGCCTGCCTGGGATCCGTTAATTATCATTATGGGCTGGTGATGGCGGCCGCGCTGATTGTCGGTTCATGGCTGGGGGCAAAGGTTGCGATAAAAAAAAGGAACAGCCTACGTAAAGGTGCTGTTCGTGGCTGTCACCGCGGCACTGATAGGAAAGAATATTTTGGATTATTTCGGCCTGCTCTGAAACCTACAGCACCAAGGGCCAAGCGGCTCTTTTTCTTTCCGCAAAAACAGCCGGTTTGCCCAATGTTCAATATAACGTAAATAATGGCGGCGAAAATAGACTTCACTTGGCTGCATGAAATAGACTTTGCGAAGATACTGCGGCTGGAGAAAAGGCATAATCACCATTTCGCGAAACTGTATGGTCAGCAGATCAAGCGGAAGACTGGCGCCGCTCTCTTCCAGAGCATCCTGAAAAACATTCTCCAGCAAAAATTTTTCTTTCATCAGATAGCTGGCCATTAACTCACGGATCAGCATTGTATCCATGGTCATTTCACGGTGAACGAAACGCGACAGGTAGAAAGACTGTTGCTGATAAGCAATCAGCGCGTCGGCGATATCCAGCAGTCGTTCACTGACCGCTCTTTCGGCCTCTTGGGAACAAGCAATCGTGTTTTCCAACGTTTCAATGTATCCCTCGAAGAAGGACGACATTAAATACTCCAGAAGCCCTTTCTTCCCGCCAAAATAATAGGATACTAAGGCAACATTGACACCGGCTTCATCGGCAATGGCCCTTACTGATGTGCCATCGTAGCCTTTCATGTTAAATAGTTTGACAGCTGAGCGAATCACGACTTCCTTCGTTTTTGAAAGATCTTTTTTTAACGCCATTTTTTCCCCTCCTAATGAAAGACCGGCTCTTTCTTTGGCAATACCGCAAACTTTCTTTTAGACGATTTAAAAATTTTCTTTATTTATGGCTTCTATGCAGAATCTTCTCTCCCTGCCGCAATCGATCGACATTTCAACTGAATTTTTCTTCTTTTTTTTTTTAAAATAAGATTATTTTCTAAGAAACAGGAGGGATATGTTGATGAATAATGAAAGCAGCCGCTCAACAAATGTCGAAGGCAATCAACATTTGGCAATCCGTCAGCTTGAGTCTTTAATTAAAGATGAACCCAATCGCATTGCCAATTTGGCCAATGCCTCGGCTTTACTCAATCAATGGCTGGACAATATCAATTGGGGATTTTATTCTCTCGAGGGGGGGGTGAGCTCGTGCTCGGCCCTTTTCAAGGGAAGACCGCCTGCGTACGCATTGCACTCGGAAAAGGTGTATGCGGTACTGCCGCGAGTGAAAAACGCACCCTTCGTATTAAAGATGTTCATGCTTTTCCCGGCCACATTGCCTGCGACGCCGCATCGCGCTCGGAAATTGTTGTGCCGATCATTAAGGATGATGCGGTTCTCGGTGTCCTCGATATCGACAGTCCGTCTGTCAACCGTTTTTCAGAGAACGATCAGCAGTTTCTAGAAGCCTTTGTAAAGACTTTGCAAACCTATCTCTGACAATGAAGAGCCCGGATTAAGACCGTGTCCCGGCGAGCATTCCCGCCTGATTAAAAAGCTGAGCACATCGGTGATCTTGCGGCTTGACATGACTCTTTAAAAAAAGGTATAATATCCTTTGTGTAAAATGAGGCAGCACCAGCAGATTTCTGAAGTTCTTACCCTATTTTGTTCCTCAAAATGGAGGTGCATCGCGTAACCCCTGACTGCCCGGGCGATGGTGCAAGATGACAAAATAACTTTGGAACGGCTGTTGGCAGTGTCATTTTATGCCGATTAAAATGACAAAGGAGGAGTCTTTATGGCTCGCTATACTGGTCCAATATGGAAAAAATCACGCCGCTACGGCATTTCACTGAGCGGCACCGGAAAAGAACTCGAAAGACGCCCTTACATCCCGGGACAACACGGTCCGACACAACGGAAAAAATTATCCGAATACGGCCTTCAACAACAAGAAAAAAAAACAAAAGCTTCGTTTTATGTACGGCCTGAACGAACGGCAGTTCCGCCGCACGTTTGATGATGCAGGCAAAATGAAAGGCGTACACGGCGAAAACTTTATGATTCTTCTTGAATCACGCCTGGACAATCTTGTCTATCGCCTCGGTTTTGCGCGCACGCGCCGTCAGGCTCGTCAGCTTGTTAACCACGGCCATATCACAGTGAAATGGAAAGCGTGTCGATATTGCTTCCTACCGCGTTAAACCGGGTGAAGTGATCGGTCTCAGAGAAAAATCGCGCAACCTTGACATTGTCAAAGATGCGATTGAAACGAATACGTTCGTTCCTGAATATTTAACTTTTGATGAAAATAAATTAGAAGGAACTTACAACCGTCTTCCTGAACGTTCGGAACTTCCGCCTGAAATCACCGAAGCGCTGATTGTCGAATTCTATTCCCGTTAATTTCAATGGGTCTGTATATGCTTTTCGCGAAAACCCCAAAGTGCTTGATAATTCAAGGCTTTTGGGGTTTTCTATTTATTTAGATTTGTAAAATAATGTATCTTCCAACAATTTGGGGGACTTTTTAGGACATGTTTTTATTAATTTGCGTGGACAGCACCGTCTTATTTTGGAAAAATTCTTATAATTTAAGTTCCTTGTTTTATGAATTAATTTGGCCTAAACGTAGTGTGTACCCCAGGTAAAACTACATATGCATGACCAGATATTGCATATGCTGTACCTGAAAGGTATGCAACTCCACCATTATTTTTATGCATTGTTACAGAACCACTAAGGCTTGAACCTAAAGCCCCCATACCCCCTATAGGTGCATCTCTCTTAAAACCAGAATAGTATCTTAATTTAACAACACCTGAAAAACTATACGGCCATAATGTAGCAGGTTTAACAGACCAATATACAATTCTACCTGAATTACCCGCTACAATACTTGCACGTCCTCCAGAACCAGTTATTGACGATAACGGCATAATTTTATTCTCATTAGCTACAACACTATTAGGATGATTAAAAATCGCATTAGAAATTTCTTCATTATTATTTCCGAAACTTCTAACTGTAATTTCATCGTCCTTATAGACGATTTTACCTTTTTGAGATAATTTTTCTAATCCTTGATCGGCTTTTTCACTTGCAAATGTTGGAGTAACAAAAACTAAAGAAAAAAGTAAGACAAATATTGGTAAAATGATCTTTTTTTCATAAAAATCCCTCCTTATTTCAAATTTTTCAGAATTTATTATATAATAATATAAAATGGAATGGATGAGGGATTTGATGAAACAGTTGAGCCAGTATAATTGTGTAAAAAGGGTTATCTGAATATGAGAAAATGTTAGACCGGGTTTCTGTTTTTTTTTGGAGGGGGCTGGCCAGCCCCCTCCAGAAAAACAGCAGGATTTTATTTACTCGTCTCTTTCATTTTTTTCATAGAAAATGAGCCAGAGCCCGTCATCTTAGTTAGAATAGAGTTAACCAAACCAATTCTAAAGGAGAGATTTCGGGATGACTCAATTACAGATTACTCTAGATGAGCAACTTTTGCATCAATTATTTCTTGGTAATTCTAAAGAATCGGGCATGAATATCCTTTTGGAGACGATTTTAAATCAAGTTTTAAAAGCACAGGCCGGCGAGCAGGTGAGCGCCGAAAAGTACGAACGCAGTGAGGCACGGACGGACTACCGTAACGGCTCGTATCCCCCAAACTCAAGACGCGCGTGGGTACTCTTTCACTCAATGTTCCCCGCCTGCGTAATGGCCATTTTTCTACTGATCTCTTTAAGCGTTACCAGCGCAGTGAGCAGGCGCTGGTTCTATCCCTAATGGAGATGGTTATTAACGGCGTCTCCACACGTCGCGTAAGTCAAATTACTGAAGAGCTTTGTGGCACAGACTTTTCGAAAACGACTGTATCGGATCTTTGCGGGCAGCTGGATCCAGTGGTTAAAGGCTGGAATAACCGTCCTTTGAGGGGCAACTATCCGTTCCTATTCGTTGATGCGGTTTATACGAAGGTACGAGAAAACGGGCGTGTCCGCTCCTGTGGCGTGCTGATCAGCTACGGTATCAACGACAAAGGATACCGAACGATTCTAGGTCTGAAAATCGATGACAGCGAAAGCACCGACGCCTGGAAAAATTATTTTGACTGGCTGAAATCACGCGGTCTAAAAGGCGTTGACATGGTGATCAGCGATGACCACGGCGGCGTCTGAGTGCGCGGTTCAAAAAGCGTTTCAAGGGGCTACTTGGCAGCGGTGTCAGGCTCACTTCCTGCGCAATGTCCATGATCGGTTGCCAAAAGCTCTCAAAAGCGAAGGAACCGAACAAGTGAAGGCGATTCTCTATGCGCCGAATCTGGAAGTCGCTCGAACCTTGCTTAATGCTTTTCTAAAGGATTATCAGGACAAAGCACCAAAAGTGACGGAGCTTGTGGAGGATGCCTTTGATGACGTGACGGCGGTGCTTCCTCTACCAGAACCCTATCGACGTCGCCTCCGGACAACTAACGGGATGGAACGGCTCAATGAGGAATTTCGCCGTCGGGAACGGGTTATCCGTATTTTCCCTAACCGCCAATCTGTGATTCGTCTGATGGGCTCTGTTCTCATGGAGAAGGACGAAAAATGGATAGAAGGACGCCACTATCTGAAAATGGAAGACTATTTTGAATGGAGGGCCAAACAGCCAAAATCACCTGATCGTCGAGTAACGTAACAACTCTTTATCCAGGATAATCACTCTATCTTAGCTAAGGTGAATTTACACATAAAAAAAGACTTGACCTGATGAAACAAAATGATTATTATCAAAATCTATTAAAAAAACTTTGCAAAGCTAATAATGTTTCTCCTCGAAAAGCTAGATTTGAAAATATTGAAGACTTAGTAATTATTCACGTTAAAAATCACTTGAAAGAAGGAGTTGATTTAGAATGTTTTAAAATTTTAAATCTCATTCATCAAACAGTCGTACCTTTAGGTATAAAATTTAATCAACAGTTATATTTATACCCAAATGGAGATAGATTAGATAGAGTAGCAATAACTTTTAATAAAAATGATTATATGTTATTAAATAAAAAAAAACTAGAAGAAGGAGACATAAGTAATTAAATTTGATTCTTGGTCACTTTCTGTGAAACGTGACTATTTAAGGGCATGAAAAAATCGTAAATTCTTGTCAATTCTTTGGATAGCTAAACCCAAAGGAGGAATTTACGAGTGAAAACGGAAATCCGTTTACCCTTAGGATTGCCTGATTTTGAAGTTTTAAAACAGTCTATCCAAAAACAAAAGGTGATTTTAGATGTTAAAATGACAGCTTTACCCTTGCGTTGCCCATTTGCGGTTTCTCTTCTCGCATATTAAAAAGCCACGATCAGCGCCTGCGAAGAGTTTGTGATTTGGACGTTGGGGGGAGATTTTTTTTGGGGACTTTTAAAAAAGAGGCTAAAAACTGTATAAAATAGGGTTCATTTATTTGCTTAAATTCTATCCCCATTAATATTGAAAGGCTCGCTCAGCATCATGGAGCGAGCCTTTTTCCCAAAAAGAAAGACCTTTTTTCTGCACTTCCCCTTGAAAGTTGCAAATTTTAAGATAAGATAAAATAGAGTTCAGTCTCTGCACTAGAAAAAACTGATCTCATTTTCCAATCCGGATCTAAATCAACCTTATCAGCAGCTTTATCCAAGGAGACAAATCATCAGCGTTTAATTTTAATAGTTTATCAGACTTAATAGACAAATGGGCGGAAAGCTGGACGCATAACAGGCGGATCTTGAAACTGCGCTCCATAAGTAAAATGATTTGGAACTCATCTCTAATCGCCGTTTCGGTGCTTTTTATCGGCTGTTTTTTTCTTTTTGGAATCATTGCCGGATATTTTGCCGAGCTCGTCCACGATCAGCCTATATTAAGCTACAAGACATTAAAACATGATATTTACAATTTTTCCGAAAGCAGTGAAAGTTACTTTGCCGGCGGCATCCCGATCGGCAAAATGAAAAGTGATTTAGTGAGAACCAGCGCCTCTTTGAACCAGTTTTCGCCAAATTTGATTCATGCTCTTTTGGCAACTGAAGATGAACGCTTCTACCAGCATAACGGTGTCGTTCCGAAAGCGGTTATTCGCGCCACCATCCAAGAGCTTGCCCACGAACCGCACATTACAGGCGGGAGCACGATCACCCAGCAACTAAAACCAGCTATTAACGAATGAAGTGTCCTTTCAAAGAAAAGCAAAAGAGATTCTGCTTGCCATGCGCGTCGAGCACTTTTTTTACAAAAAACCAAATCTTGGATGCTTATTTAAATATCGTACCGTTCGGCCGCAATGCGTCCGGACAGAACATCGCCGGGGCAGCGGCAGCGGCAGAAGGTATCTTTGGCGTCAAGCCAGACAAATTGAACATCCCTCAGGCGGCTTACCTCGCCGGACTGCCGAAAAACCCGTTTGTTTATTCGCCCTTTGAAAATCACGGCGGCGTCAAAAAAGACTTTTCCGCCGGCATCGGCCGGGCTCACACCGTGCTGCGAAGAATGTATGAAGCGGGTTACATCAGCCACTCTGATCTAGAAAAATATTTAAAATATGATTATCGCAAGCACTTAGCCAAAGCCCATTCTTTAATTGCCGATGATTACCCGTATGTGACCGATGAGGTCGACAGCGAAGCCCAAACGATCATGGCCAAAGTGTGAAGCCAAAAATGAAGGGTACAGCGGTGACAAACTTTACGATGATTATACGGCTTACAAAAAAATTATTTATGAAGCGAACCATCATGTTTACGGACAAATGTCGGCGCAGGCGATCGCCAAATCTCAAGGCGAGTCCTATGATACGCTCAGCAGTCATTACCAATTATTCAATGACTTTCTGACCAGTGCAACCCAGAAGCTGCAGATCGGCGGTTATAAGATTTATACCACTATAAACAAGCCTATCTATGACAGCATGCAGCAGTATACCCAAAACTATTCGGGATACGAACCAGATAAATGGAAAGTCGTCCAAGATCCAAAAACAGGGAAAAATAAAACAGTACGTGATCCTATGCAAGTTGGATCGGTTCTGATCAAAAATGACACGGGTGCGATCATCAGTTTTGTCGGCGGCAGAGGTTTCGGCCTCTCGCAAATCAATCATGCCACCCAAACACTGCGGCAAAACGGCTCAACGATGAAACCATTGCTCGTTTATGCGCCGGCAATGGAACTCGGCCTGATTCAGCCGGGATCAATTGTCGCCGATTTGCCTTATAAAAGAGTCTTGTCATCCGGTGTTTATCAGCCTGAAGATTATTCCGGGCGTTTCCACGGTTTTGAAACGGCAAGAAAAGCCCTGTATCAATCCGACAACGTGCCTGCCGTCAGCATCTTTACCCGCCTTAGCCGGGCGACGAACAGCGCGCCGGATTATTTGAAAAAAATGGGTTTCACTTCTCTCGTCGGGTCGGACGGCCATAATATATCCGCGGCCCTCGGCGGCATTACAAGAGGCGTGACGGTCGAAGAAAATACGAATGCTTATGCGACATTCGGCAATGGCGGACGTTTCGTGGATGCTTATTTGATCGACAAGATCACAGATAGCAGCGGCCATGTCATTTATCGACATAAGACACAGCCGACTAGAGTTTTCTCGCCGCAAACGAACTATCTGATGCTCGACATGATGCGCGATGTCTTAAAAGGAACGGCTAGAGGCGTGCAGTCCACATTGGATTTCAAAGCCGACTGGGCCGGCAAAACCGGAACATCGCAAAACTGGCGTGATTCATGGTTTGTTGCCACCAATCCGAATGTGACACTCGGCGTATGGACCGGCTATGACAACAACGGCATGCTTAACCGTTCCACATATGCTGCAGAGACCCACCAGCTTTGGGCGGGCTATGCGAACAGCGCCTATCAAATTGAGCCTGAACTGATGAGCCCTTCAAAACGTTTTGAGCAGCCTTCAGGCATCGTTAAAAGGACTTTCTGCGGCTTGACTGATGGTAAAGTGACAAACATGTGCCAGGCAGCCGGCTTGACCGAAACCGACCTATTTAACCAAAAATACGCACCAACTCAATCCGTTGAAGCGCTCGAGCCGGCAAGCGGCGGTTATAAAATCAAACCATCGTTTTTGCAGTCGCATTTTCCATACCTCGATCTTCAAGCGGCCGATTCTTCTTTACTGGGTAAAGTAAAAAATAACCCTCTTTGGAGCAATAAGAAAATCCGGTGGGAAAAACAAAAAGTTCTCCTGCCGGATTTTTTTTGCGCTGTATGCGTTTAGTTATTTTAAAAACCGTCTTCTTTATCTTGCAAAAATGTTTTCCATTCAGTCTTCCAATGTGGATAAGTCTCCCGTCGGCAAGTTCAGATCCCACGCCTTGAGCACGCGGCGCATAATCTTCCCGCTCCTGGTTTTTGGCAGTTTGCTGCGGAACTCAATTTGTCTTGGTGCCGCATGGGCAGCCAGATTCGTTTTGACAAACTGGCGAATTTCTTCTTTTAATGCATTGCTGGGCGAGTAGCCGTTTCTTAGCGAAATGAAAGCCTTGATGATTTCACCGCGCAGCGGATCAGGTATGCCGATAACGCCTGCTTCGGCAACCGCCGGATGTTCAACCAGTTTGCTCTCCACTTCAAACGGTCCCACCCGTTCTCCGCTTGTCATAATCACATCGTCCACACGTCCCCCTGGACCAAAAAAAACCGTCCTCATCCATATAGGCTGAATCACCGGACACATACCATCCCTGCGGGGTAAAATAGGAAGCATATTTTTCTTCGTTGTTCCAAATCGCCCGCATCATGGACGGCCAGCCCTTTCTTTCTTATCGCCAGATTTCCCATCGTATAAGGAGGCAGTTCCTTTCCCTCATTATCGACAATCGCTGCCCTGATACCTGGCAATGGTTTTCCCATTGATCCGGGTTTAATTTCAAGCGAAGGGAAGTTCGTAATCATTTGACCGCCGGTTTCAGTCATCCACCAGGTATCGTGAATCCGTTTTTTGAAAACTTTTACGCCCCATTTCACCACCTCCGGATTCAATGGTTCGCCGACACTTAGAACCAGCCGCAAACTTGACAAATCATGTTTCTTGACCAGATCATCACCGGCACTCATCAGCATCCGGAAGGCAGTCGGCGCACTGTACCAGACCGTCACATGATATTTTTGAATCGTTTGATACCCAGTCTTCCGGACTGAACCGTCCGCCGCGAATGACATTCGTCACACCGTTCAGCCAAGGTGCAAAAATACCGTAAGACGTGCCGGTTACCCAGCCCGGATCGGCCGTACACCAGTAGATATCATCGTCTTTAAAATCAAGCACCCATTTTCCCGTCTGATAATGCTGGATCATCGCGTAGTGAACATGGAGCACGCCTTTTGGTTTTCCAGTTGAGCCGGACGTATAATGCAGGATAAGCCCATCCTCTTTGTCAACCCATTCGATGGCAAACGACTCGGATGCTTCTTCCATCGCTTTGTTATAATCAATGAAAAGATCGCTTTCCTCCACGTTGTCACCCACCAGGACAATATGTTTAAGCTCCGGAAGTTCATGGTACGGAACGCGCGGCAATAGTTCCGGTGTTGTGATCAGCACTTTGGCCCCACTATCATCCAGCCTGTCCCTGACCGCCGCCTCCATGAATGCTTCAAACAGCGGACCGACGATGGCGCCAAGTTTTATCGCTCCCAAGAATGAAACATATAGTTCCGGCGTGCGCGGCATAAAGATAAACACTCGATCCCCTTTGGCAACATCTGCCTTCTCCTTCTCCTTAAGCACATTGGCCGCTTTGTCCGACAATCCTTTTAAATCAGCAAATGTATAGGCTTCATCACGCGTATGATCCGAATAGTAGAGCGCGATTTTTTCCCCTTTTCCTTGATCAACGTGCCTGTCGATCGCCTCATAGGCCAAATTTATTTTTCCTGTCTTGCTCCAGCTAAAATCTTTTTCAACTTGTTTCCAGTCAAATGTTTCCTTTAATTCCTCATAATTCTTAAGATGGTGGTTTCCCGGTTCAGCCGGCAAAATTACGTCAGTCATTATTCCGCCTCCAATCAAAAATGAGTAAATTGTCACAATATTGTCAAATAAAGCGTTTACACTATTATATGATAAACCTTTTAATTTATCAAAATTTAACCTCTGGTATTTTTTTTTTAGGGAAAATCATTTACCTGTATAAGGCATCCTCGCTATCTCTTAAGCTCTTCGCTTCTAGAGCGCGGACTGGCACATTCTTCAATATTGGCGGAACCATTCTCTTTGCAAAAGGGCTGCTATTTGTCGCTTTTCATGGTTTTTTTTTTCAACTATATAGTGAATATGTTGTAACCCCTTACATATTCAATGTATAATAATAGTAACAACCTCAAGGTGGTGGTTTATGTGCAGCACCATAAGCAATATCACTCACAGTTGCTTCATACACCAAAAGGAACGCTCACGATTGAAGGGCCTGTTTCAGCGGAATCGCTTTCTCACCACCATTTTCATGATCATCTGACGGCTTTCAGGCCAGCTGGTGAACAGTATAAGGCGATTTGCGAGATTTCCGAACTCCCGGAAGGCCGAATTATCATCGCCCGTGATCATCATACCGTCGTCGGTTATGCCACCTTCTTATATCCCGATCCGCTGGAACGATGGTCCGAAGGCCATAATCCTTATCTTATTTATTGAACTCGGAGCCATTGAAATCATCCGTGAATGCCGTCAATACGGCGTTGCCAAATCCCTTCTCCAACTTTCAATGCTTGACGATTTTATGGAAAATTACATCATCATTACGACCGAATATTATTGGCACTGGGACTTGAAGCACAGCGGCCTGTCTGTCTGGGATTATCGTAAAGTCATGGAAAAAGTGATGTCTTCAGGCGGCCTTGAAGTGCTGGCAACGGATGATCCTGAAATCTGTTCTCATCCGGCCAATTGTCTGATGGTTCGTTTCGGAAAAAATGTGCCGCAAGAAGCTATTGAGCATTTTGATAATCTAAGATTCAAAAACAAGTATATGTATTAAAGCAAACAGCTTCAAAAGTGAGGGAAGAAAAGGCGCGGTACGAATACGGTTAGGAAACTGCCGTTTGTTACAGCGGGGCCCGGTTGCACGAGAAAAGACGTTTAGAAAGTGGGGTGATCCCGGAAATGTGCCAGTCTGTATTTGTCTATTCAGATAGCTTGTTGGATTATAAATTTAATGCCGTGCATCCTTTCAACCCGCTTAGGATACAACTGACACTTGACCTGCTTGGCGAGAGCGGCTCCCTTAACGAAAAAGATATTGTTCAGCCGCAGATCTTCCAAGAGGATGTACTCGCCCTTATTCACGATTCTTCCTATATTGAAGCGGTCAAAAAAGCCAGTTTGCCCGGTGCCGATTTGGAACGAGCCAAATTATTCGGGCTCGGAACGGAGGATACCCCCATCTTCACCGGCATGCACCAGGCCGCCTTGAATATTGTTTCGGGCACACTGACGTGCTGCGATCTCGTCATGTCCGGCAAAGCGGATCATGCCCTTAATCTAAGCGGCGGGCTTCATCACGGCGTGCGCAATAGCGGATCCGGTTTTTGTGTCTATAATGATGTTGCCATTGCTATTCAATACTTAAAAGATAATTATCACGCCAAAGTCTTGTACATTGATACGGATGCCCACCATGGCGACGGCGTGCAGTGGTCGTTTTATGATGATCCTGATGTATGCACCTTTTCCATTCATGAAACGGGACGTTATCTTTTCCCCGGAACAGGTGAAATTGAGGAACGGGGAATCGGCAAAGGATACGGTTTCACATTTAATCTCCCGGTGGATGCTTTTACCGAAGATGAATCGTGGCTGGATATTTTTTCAAAGTCTGTCGCTGAGCTTGCCGCTTTTTTTCATCCGGATATTCTGGTTACTCAGCATGGTGTAGACGGCCACTTCTACGATCCTCTGACTCACCTGTGCCTGTCGATGAAAACATATGAACAGATGCCGAAAATTTTGCACCGTCTAGCCCACCGGTATACAGGCGGCAAATGGATTGCGGTTGGCGGCGGAGGCTATGATCACTTTCGTGTTGTTCCGCGGGCCTGGTCGCTTTTATGGCATGAGATGAGCGGATTTTGCCGGAGTCAGGCTTCACTTCCGGAGGCTTTTCTTGAAAAATGGCAGGGAAAAACGGATGTCACCATGCCGAAAGAATGGCTGGATCCCGTTCATCGTTATCCTGACATCCCAAGAAGAGAAGAAATTACCCGAAAAAACACGCTGAACTTGCGAAAAACACTGCAGCCCGTCTATAAGTTTCTTTAGCAATGATGGCAATGATTAATGAGAGGACCTGACACTCGGCCCTCTCATTTGCTGTTTTTTGTCGATTCCCGGTATTCAATCCGGTAAGGCAAAATAACCGTATCATTGTCTACTTTCTCATTATTCATTAACTTCGTCAGAAGACGCATGGCTACCGCACCGATGTCATACATAGGTTCAACAATACTTGTGAGCCTCGGCCGAACCATTTGTGCCAGGCGTGTATTCTCGTTGCTGATCACTTCAAGATCATCAGGCACCTTCATTCCGCGATCTTGAATTTCATGAATAACACCGATAGCCATCTCATCTGAAGCAGCAAAAACAGCGGTCGGTTTAACCTTTTGTTCTAAAAACTGCTCCGTTGCTCTTTTTTCCGGATTCATAAGTATAATCACCGATGGCAATCATGGATTCATCAAAAGGAAGACCATGGGACTCAAGCGCCCGCTTATAGCCGCCAAACTTGTATATCCCATTGATCGGGACTTCAGTCGGGCCGTTGATAAACCCGATATGACGGTGACCTTCCTCAATCAGATAAGAAATCGCCTCAAAAACAGACTGTTCGTAATTAATGTTGACCGAAGGGATTTCTCCTTGTTCATCGGTCGTGGCCGCAAGTACAATCGGAACCGGCGATTTCTTGAATTCCTCAACATGTACTCCCGTAATTTCCCCCCCCCCATAAAAACAATACCATCCACCTGTTTCCCCAAAAGTGTCTGAATAAGGCGAATCTCTTTGTTCACGTTTTGATCGGAGTTGCAGAGTATAATATTGTATTTATACATCGTTGCAATATCTTCAATACCGCGGGCAAGTTCGGAAAAAAACACATTTGAAATATCGGGAATGATCACGCCTACCTCGTTGTTTTTTTTTGCTTGCTAAACCGCGCGCCACCGCATTTGGGCGGTACCCAAGCCGTTCAATGGCTTCAGAAACCTTTTTCCTTGTGGTCGGTTTCACATTTGGATTTCCGTTAACCACCCTTGAAACGGTGGCCATCGAAACGCCCGCCTCTCTCGCTACATCATAAATGGTTGCACTCATCGCCATCCTCCTATCGTCTCTTTCTTTTTATTATAACCACAATTCTTAAACTTTGATTGACAACTTCCTGTTTATATTCTTGTATAAAGCATCTGCTAAGCCCCCGGCAGGCATTTTCACGCCACAACTTTATATTTTACCAAAGAAGTCCGGTCTAAATCGTGTCCATTTTGTTAACATTACCCGCAGGATAAACAAAAGGGCTGAACAATATGTTCAACCCTTTTGTTATGTGCCTTAAATATAATCCTTAGGTATGGGTATCATCTGCAATTCTTTATCCGCTTCCGGTGCTTTCCTGCGCCGGCCGGCAGCGGAGGTTCTGGACATCGTTTTTCCTAAATAAGAAGACTTTTCTTTTGCAAGTTGAATGAAATCCGAACTTTTTCTTCCAAGCAAAAGGCTTTGTTCTCCGATATTTTGGCGAAGTTCCTTACCGGACGGCGAAAAAAGGAATGCGGCCGCTGCTCCAATCACTCCGCCAACGACAACGCCGGCAAAAAAAAATGAAGACCCGCTTTTGTTCTGCTTGCTCTGAACCACAGAAACCCCCCCTTTTTACCCGTTAAGATTGTTTATTTTCCGTCTTCGATTTCTTCCACCTGTTCCATAGATCGATAGCAGCTTGTCCCCATTGAAGCGTTTGCGCCACTTGTTCGGCATGCTGTTCTCCCTTTTGGGAAATACTTGTTGTCACATTTTGTATCGACGTATTCACTTTTTTGAGAGAGTCGCCAAAACCTTGAACCGCTTCAAAAACGCTGTTCATGTGCTGTGATTTATTTTGAACATCGCCGGCAAGCTGATTTGTTCTATGTAACAGCTCCGTTGTTTCCTGATTGATACCTTGCATTTGTTCCTGGACATTTTCAAGTGTGCCGGCCATGCTCTCCATTATCTTTTGGACAGAACTTAATGTTTTCGAAAGTGCAAAAACCAGCACCGCAAAAGCGATAGCAATCACTGCAACAGCTAAGTATAAAATAATAACCACGAATGTTGCCCCCTTTTCATTGATTCCTGTCTTAGTTTAATTAGAAAAACTATTTCTATACTCATTTTTAAAAAATGATTATGTGATAAAAAGTACAATATCCATTCTTTATTTTACCATTTTACGGCAGCAAAAAAAAGAAAATAAGGGGCCGAAAAAATTATTTTAATATCGCTTCATAAGCTCTTTGATACTTTTGAATATCGCCGGCTCCCATGAACAAAAGGACGCTGTCTTTGTATTGTTTCAAATCGTCCACATTGCTATTGTGCAAAATATGTGATCCCGGAATTCTTTCCTGGAGATCGTGGATGGACATTTTCCGCTTTTTTCGCGTGCCGATCCAAAGATATCGCATAAAAAGACTTCATCCGCATTAGAGAGCGCCCCGGCAAATTCATCCATGAAGGTCATGGTTCTTGAATAAGTGTGCGGCTGGAAGATGGCGACTAGTTTTTTGTCTGGATACTTCTTGCGGGCAGCTTCGATCGTGACGCGAATCTCAGTCGGATGGTGTGCATAATCATCGATCAGGACTTGATCGCCGATGACTGTTTCAGAAAAACGCCGTTTGACTCCATGAAAAGAAGTCAGTCTGTCTTTAACCAATTGAACAGGGACATTTAGATAATTGCAAAATGAGATGACTGCAAGCGCATTCAACACATTATGGTTCCCGTACCCGTTAATCTTAAAGTGACCGTAGAAATCATTGCGTACAACTACATCAAAAGTCGTGCCGCCTTCATTAGGGTTAAAAACAACATTTCTGGCCTGAAAATCGTTTTCTTCATCAAAACCGTAGTAAATGATCGGCACATTGGATTTAATCGTCTGCAACTTTTCATCATCGCCGCAGGCAAAAATCGCTTTCTTCACTTTCAAAGCCATTTCCTGAAAGGCGCTGACAACGTCATTTATATCCTTATAATAATCGGAATGATCAAATTCAATATTTGTGATGATGCAATAATCCGGATCTGAAGACAAAAAGTGGCGTTTGTATTCGCACGACTCAAAAACAAAGTACCGGCTGTTTTCGACTCCGACGCCGGTGCCGTCTCCGATTAGATAGGAAGTCGGCGCAAATTCGCTGAACACATGGGAGAGGAGTCCGGTCGTCGATGTTTTTCCATGTGTTCCTGTGATCGCAATACTCGTGTACTTCTTAGCGAAATTCCCCAGAAAATCAAAATAGCGATAGACAGGCACGCCCAGTTCCTTAGCTTTTACGATTTCTTCATGATGATCTGGAAATGCATTCCCGGCAATCACGACCTCGTCAGCCGTTATATTGTCCTCATCAAACGGTAAAAGCTTATCTTCTTGTCTTCTAATGCCTTCTGTGTAAAAAAGCGTTTGTCATAATCGGAACCTTGAACTTCATTGTGCATATCATGAAGTATTTGAGCCAGTGCGCTCATTCCCGTTCCTTTAATTCCTACAAAATGGTATTTCGTCATACAATGACCTCCAAAAATCCTTCCTGTTTGACCTTAATATAATACATCTTACTCTTTCGCCGCCAATTGGTGTTTTTCTTTTTTATGTCATTTCTATTTCAAATTCAAGTTCTACTTTTTCAAGCCGCGGATTCGGACGGTAACGCCTTCCGGCCTTAGCTTGAGGTTTCCCGTTAAGTATAACATTATCACCGGTAAATCCAATACCGATTTTCAATAGGCTGTTGCCGATACCGTACATGTCAACAGGAACATTATTTTTTTCAAATTCCAGAATTTTATCCTTTGTAAAGCCGCCGCTGACTAAAATCTTAACATGCCCGTAACCTTCTCTATCAAGGGCCGCGCGCGCGCAGAGCAAAACCAGCTCCGGATTGACTCCTCTTGGATCGAACGGGCCAAGCATGTCCCGATGCCTGAAGAAATATTGGTCGACCATATTCTGTGACGTATCAATTCGGACACCTTTCAACTCATCCCCAAAAAAACGAGCCAGTTTCAAACTGTCCGTTATCACATCATTATTATAATCAACAAGCGAGATGAGCTCATCTTCAGGGTATGTATCATGGTAGGCTTTCGTTGCCGCAACAATATCACCTTCAAAAAGCTGGATGAGGGCATGCGGCATCGTGCCCATACCGTATTTTCCCCCACCACTCGTTCATCGCATGCGTTGCTTGCGCTTTTGACCCGCCAACGTAAGCGGAATAACCGTCGCCCGCTTGCTGAGTATAATGATCATCGCGATCACCCATGAAAATCACCGGTTTCTGCACGCCGGCATCACGCGCGGCTTTAACAACATTGTACACATTGGTTGCGATCGATGTCCTTCTCGCCAGAATGCCGTCGATAACCCCCAAAAAACCAAAACTTTGATAGGGGCCGGTAATTGTCAGCACCGTTTCAAAAGGAGAAATCTCATCTCCATCCTTCAAAGAATAGATCTCCAATTCATCCGGATTTTTTGCAAAAGTTTGGATCAAAGCGATGGCTTCATCCGTTCCGCATAACACCGCCTGCCTCTTTTGAAAAAATTGCATGGTGACAATATTATCTTCTTTGTACGTTTCTGCGATTTTGCAGGCTTTTAGAAAGTATACAGCGGAGAACCATCCCTCGCCCACACGTTTGTCAAACTTGAATGTCTGGTTCGTGAGCCGCTTGATCTTTCCTTGAAGTTTCAGTTCGATCTCTTTCATTTCCCCAGATTCTCTCCTTTTGGAAAGGTATCGCATTGTCTCTCTCAAAAATAAAAAGAAAATTTTGGCAAAACCCGGCTATAAGGTCCGCCCCTGCCATGACATTTTGTGCGCTCGGCTGCACGAAATGACACCTTATAAAGTGAAACTTCAATCAGTGTCTTCCATCCCTACTGATTGTTAGCTCTTGCCCACAGGACGTGGGTCACACAGACGTTGTCACAGGATGTGGCGCATTTAGTCTGTGTTCCTAAGACCGGGCTTTTACGGGCAATTGCCTCCCACCCATGCTTCTTCGAATTCATTGAAGCCTTGAGGTGGGAGTCTTACTGCCCGTTAAAGCGGGATAAAATTTCTCGACACCTATTTTAACCTTTATCGCGACAATTGTAAAAAAATATTTATTTTTTAGTAAATCTCGCGGCCGAGCAGATGCTCTTCAAAATGTTCTTTTGTCATTAATATCTGCCGGGGTTTGCTGCCGTTCGCCTCGGAAATCACGCCTAGCGACTCAAGTTCGTCGACGAGTCTCGCCGCGCGATTGTAGCCGATTCGAAAATTTCTTTGCAGGCTGGAAACAGAAGCTTGTCCTTGTTCAATAACAAAATGGGCCGCATCCTCAAACAGATCGTCTTCAGATTCATCGATGCCGGCCGATTGTTTAAAGGCGTCCTTGTCAAATAAATAGTCCGGTGGCTCCGACGTTTCAAAGCGATCGGTGACCCGCTGAATTTCTTCATCAGAGACAAAGCAGCCTTGCAGCCGCCGGACGTCTCTGGCGCCATTTTCCATAAAAAGCATGTCGCCCCGTCCGAGCAAGCGCTCTGCTCCGCCGGAGTCAATGATCGTCCTTGAATCGGCCTGCGAAGACACACTGAACGCGATCCTCGTCGGGATATTCGACTTAATCAATCCGGTGATCACATCGACGGACGGCCGCTGAGTTGCCAGTAAAAGGTGAATGCCGGCCGCCCGCGCTTTTTGCGCAATTCGGCAGATCGATTCTTCCACATCTTGAGGGGATACCATCATCAGATCGGCAAGCTCATCAATCACTATAACAATATATGGCAATTTTGTTTCCTTTTCAGCTTGCAAGTTATAGCGGCCAATATCACGAACACCCTTCTCAGCAAACAGCTGATAACGCTTCCATTTCTTCCACAGCCCATTTGAGCGCCAGGGATGCCTCTTTCGGCTCATTTATAACAGGTGCGGCAAGATGCGGCAGTTTTTGATAAGGCGCAAGTTCAACCACCTTTGGATCAATTAATAGCAGGCGCAGATCATCAGGTGATGTTTTATAGATAAGACTGAGGATCATGGAATGAATACAGACGCTTTTTCCCGATCCCGTTGCTCCGGCGATCAGACCATGAGGCATTCTAGAAATATCTGTGACTACATTTTGGCCGGATACATCCTGTCCAAGCGCGGCAACAAGCGGCGCCTGTTCCTTTTGAAAGGCCTCCGACTCAAGAATTTGCTTTAAATATACAGGTTTCTGTGTTTCATTCGGAATTTCAATGCCCACCGCACTTTTTCCCGGTACTGCCGCAATCCGGATCTGTTTGGCCGCGAGGCTCAGTTTGATATCTTCCGTCAGATTGAGAACCTTATTGATTTTGACGCCAGGATGAAGATGAATATAAATCGCGTGACACTCGGTCCTTGGATGTGATCCACAATATCTGCCTTGACATGAAAATTTTTCAAAGTTTCATCGAGTACCTGCTGTCTTTCGGCGATCCATTCGCCGTCCGTTTCTGTCACTTCCGGCGGATCATCCAGCAAATCAAGCGGCAGTTTTAACCTTCCTCTATCCTGTCCATCATCTGGCGCTTTCAGGGCATCATTTCGCCCTTCCCTCTCGGAATGCGGTTTCCGGTGATCCGAATGGAACATCAACACATTAAAAGGAACTTTAGACGGCGCGCGACGGTCGCGGTGGGGAGAGCGTTTCAGACTGCTATTAATAGGAATCGGCTGGTTGTTATCCGCCTCTCCAGGTCGCGCATCGCCCTCCGGACCTTTTGCCTCTGCTGCTATTGCTGCTTCGCTGGCCTGAACCGGCTCCTGTCTTTGCTCAGATGCAGGCGGCATCAGCGATTGGTTTGTCGCGCGCGGCTGCAAATGATCCGTTTCATTTTTGTTCCATCCGTCCCTGTTTTTCTATTCGAACACTGTCCGGCGCCTCTTCCCGGTTAACCGGCTGCGCATCCCGATCGGCAGGCGGATGATTATCCTCGGCCGAAGGAAGCGGAATTTTTTCGGCTTCCCCTTCTCCTGCATGATTTTCCGGTCGT
Organism: Terrilactibacillus sp. S3-3; assembly: GCA_030437565.1. Lineage (GTDB taxonomy): Bacteria > Bacillota > Bacilli > Bacillales > Sporolactobacillaceae > S3-3. The sequence continues at coordinate 1,121,095 of CP129291.1, read as the reverse complement.
TCTAAGTTTCTGCGCTTATAAGCAGGTTCATCTATACTGCTTTCAAGAGCCCTCGGTTTGCCCATTTGTGGCGAAGGCGATAGCGATTTTTGCAGCTTCCGGTTTCTCTCCTCTTCAATTCTCTTTCTTTCCTGTTTCTCTTTCGCCGGCTGGAGATGGAGATCTTCTTCTTTTTACGTTTTTTCCGATAAAAATCTTCAGGCGGTTTTCTATAGCCAAAAACGGGAGATGGAACTTGTGTAGGACGAAAAGGGGCCTTCCTTTTTCCCGGAGATACGTCGCGAACCGTTTCCTGGTGTACAGCAGGCGATTTTTCCGCATGATCGTTCCGTTCCGTACAATCTTCTTGCTTTCACATCAGACGGACTGCGTCTAACGCGAGGCTGCCAGATAGAGGCATCTTCGGAGCCTCTGCCGTATTGATGCTGCATTTTCACGCGAACTTGACGGTGCGAGTCTTCAAAGCGGCCGACGATTTTCCGATTCATCCGCAGCTCGTCAGGCACAAGTGAATGATCCCCCTTCTCATCAGATGCATCTCCGTCATCTTCTAAATTAAAAAACCGCTGCCACCAATTTGATGACATCTCGTCCACCTCTTTCCTTTATTGCTCAGTCCTCCCCTATTATGGAAGTCTATATTAGAAGAATAAAGATCGGCAAACCTGACTTAACAGTAAATTTCCCGTTTTATACTCTCTGCCCGTCCCTCTATCAAGCTAATATGACTTTCTAACATGCGAGACCTGCCAAAGTATTGGCTGTTTTCACTTGTTCAGAGCAGCAAAAAAGTTGCGCCCTATTGGCGTCCCTTCATCAAGCACTAAAATGCCTTTCTTCTGGGGTGCTCCCGGCAGTGCAAGTTCCCTCGCCGAACAAATCATGCCGTGAGAAGGCAGCCCGCGCAATTCGGCGTCACGAATGATTGTCCCATTGGGCATTAAGGCACCGACTCTTGCCACGACAACCTTTTGCCCTTCGTCAACATTTGGTGCGCCGCAGACAATTTGCAATGTTTCTTCACCTATATCAACTTGACAGACGCTTAATTTGTCTGCATCAGGATGCTTCTTCTTTTCTATTACATAACCGGTTATGAAAGCGGAGCGATCATCATAAACAAGATCGCCCGCAAAGCCTGCTTGCTTCAGCAGGCTGTTCAATTGATTGATCAGATTCTGATCTTGTTTCACCATTCCCGTTTCTTCCAAAGAAAGAAACGCGGAAATGTTAAAAAAATTATAGCCTAATGTTTCATCTGTAGATGGATCGAGAATTCGAGCAATATCCGCCTTCCTTTCCACGCTCATTTCCGCAGAATCCTTTAGATAGACGACGACGAGAGTGTCGCCAATCCCGTCTCGATTATAATAAATGATCATTAAAATGCATTCCCCTTTCAAAAATTGTCAAGTTAATCTTTTTTGCTTGTGTCTTGTTCAGGCCTGTTTTTAGCCATGATGAAAATGGGATCAAGTTCCCCTTTTTTCGTATATAAAGGGGAGCGCCGTGATTGGAATGTTGCCGGTGGTGATCGTCATGAGCGCCAGTCCTGTTCCTCTTCATAGCGATTCAGCACACCCCACACATAAAAAGATGACGCCTTTTTGGTTCTTGATATTCTCAACCCGCAGGTGATCTTTTTTTCTATCATAGGAGCGCGCCGCTTATCGGCATTCAGCCGCGCTTCCAGGATTCTTTTCAATTCCATTAAAGCACCTTCCAGCCAGCCTTTCTGCATGACAATATTTTAGCATGTCACGGCCCATTTTATAAGCTAAAACCGATGATGTGTTCCAGATACTTCTTTTATCGGGCATCGTCTGGCAAGAGGTCGATCTATTGAAAGTCGTCAAACCGATATTCAAATCGATATTGTCCATAAATAAGCGTCAAAATATGAACAAACATAGAGGTTCTTGTCACTCGGCCTCCTGTGAGCAGACCGATCGTTCCGCCATGTTTGCTCACATCTTTTTTTCGCCGGCATAACGCTCCGCGACCGTGCCGAGTTCATAGCCGGCCCTGATGCCCTTTTCCAATGTCTCGGGAAGTTTGATCCGGGCTCCTCCGGCCGTGATCACGCAGCCGGTTCTATCAGCTAAAGCGCCCCAGTTACAAAGAAACATCTCATCTCCAATCATCGTCACACCGCCTTCAAGTCCGATGCCGACAGTGACTTCCCGGTTTTCGGCAAGCACCGCTTTTGCACGATGAACCGCACCTTCTCTTGTTTCATTGTCCGAAAGCGGCATCGCTGAAACACCTGAAGGCACATCAAGGCTGATAAGATCTGCATTCAGCTGATAATGATCAATCAGCTGCCGGACCGCAGCTATTTTTTTGCCGGACAATGTTCCTACTCCTATTAATGTCACGGCTTCAGTACCCCCACTTTATTTTTTGCATGTTCAATTTTCACCAGCTGTTCTTTATATTTTTCCAACTGGCGCTTCATGAAATGACGGACATCATGTTCAAACCCGGAAGCGCCATTCAATTCAGTCAATGTTTGAAATAGCTCCAATGTTTCCTTTTCCATTTGTTCGGCGCATCCCTTTCAAAAGGCCGCGCCTCTCACTTCCCTTCAAACCTGCTTGTTCTCTTTCATCTTACAGAAGAAGCGCGCCTGTTTCCATCTTTCAGTGTTTTTTTTTTTTTTACTTTAAGTAAAAAAGAGCAAAGGCGTGAGCACGACTCGGAGGGAGGCAGAGGTCCGGCTTCAATCGTCTTCATTTGCCAAAAAAAAAAAAGTGCGATCAATAGCCTTGGTTTTTTTTTTTTAGAAATTTAGGTATACTTAAAAGGTAATAGGAAAGTGGGGGGAAAACAATGAAATGGAAACTCATTGCAACCGGTTTAGCCGGCGGCGCGGCGATCGGTTATGCACTCGCAAAGCTTCAATCTGCCGGTGACCTGAGTCCGGAAAGGGCCCTTCAGCAGGTCAAAAAAGCGGCAAAAAAAGAACTGAGTTTGGACGGCGCCTGGATTTATTTATTTAACCCCTCAGCCGTTCAATAAAGACCACCTTTCTTACAGTGTGTACAAAGGCGGCTTAACGGCAAAAGGTGATGACGGCATTCGCCATTATGATTTTGTCGCCGATGCCAAAACCGGAACCGTCCTCAACTTAGAAGCGCAAGCATGAGAGCACGCAAAGACCCGCACCAAAATAAGGTGCGGGTCTTTGAAAAATCTCAGCATTCTTTTATCCATTCCAAACGGCTTCGCACCGATAAATTCTCTGCCCCTTAGCTGAAAATTTTTCTTCATATTCCGTCATGACGTTGCCTGCCATGTCTGAAGCGTGCAAATCAAGGCTGATATTTCTCAGCGTCAGTCCATATTGCGAAAAACTTTCGAGCGAGTATTCGAAAAAGCCCTGGTTATCGGTTTTAAGATTAATGACGCCATGGCGCTTCAAAATGTATTCATATTGTGCCAGAAAAGAGGGATAAGTCAAGCGGCGCTTTTCGTGCCGATGCTTAGGCCAGGGATCGCAAAAATTTAAATAGATCTCGTCCACTTCATTTTCAGCAAAATATTCCGTCAGTCCTCTGGCATCGGCATTAATTAACTTGACATTACGGACTTTGGCATCCAGGCACTTTTCCAAAGCCGATACGATCACGCTTTCATGCATTTCAATACCGATAAAATTAGTATCGGGATACCTCTTCGCCATTCCTACGATAAACTGCCCTTTCCCTGTGCCAATTTCTACATGCAGCGGGGCCTCGCGATTAAATACATCATGCCACTCGCCGCTGTAATATTTCGGCGAAGATATGACGATCTCAGAATGTTGTTTTAATTTTCCCTTTGCCCATGGTTTATGGCGTACTCTCTCATTTGGAGGTCCCCTTTGCTGTACCCAATTTATCACGTTACAGCGGATTATAGAACCCGCCGCAAAATTATAAATAAAAAAAAAAAAACTATTATCCAAACGGCTGCGTTAGTGCTCTCCCCGGTATACGCCAAAAAAATGGATATTGGCTACTGCAGAAATAAACCTTTCAAGCAAAGGTGATCTTTATTCCTCTGCCGCTCAAGGTTGTCCTTATATTATAAATAAATGATGCCGCCCGGCGAATCGGGAAAGCTGCTGTATAACGGACAAGAGCAGCTGCATACTGCCAGCTTTCTTGTGTTTTATACGAAACCCTTCACGCAGGTACCGCTTATCTATTACGGATTTTACATTAATGATAAACCATTCTCAAGAGATTTTGTGATAAAAAACACACTTTTAATTCCAAAAAAGGAAAAAGTGCAGAAACGAGGAAACTTGCCGATTGGCAAGCCGGATACGAAAACAGCGGCCTATCAGCATTTATGCCGTATTCCGCCGACGACTTTTTCTTTTCCATTCTTAAAGCAGACATAGAAAGAGCATTCACCCGTTCTTCAAAACATAATGGTTTAACCATAACAGGTCTTTTTCAAAAAGCAGCCTTTCCTTTTCTCTGTCGTGCTCCTGGTGCCACAGCAAAAATTTGACTGTCTGGGCAACCATATACCAAAGCAGCCGCATTTTTAGTGAATCGGTCAGCGGCCAGCCATAAAAAGCCAGCCATTTTTCCCATTCCTGTTCTTCCACATACCAATATAACAGCATGGCAAGATCTAGCGCCGGATCAGCGATGACAGCTTGATCCCAATCAACTAAATACAGATGGTCTTCTTTTTCATCTATCAGCCAATTATTATGATTAATATCGGAATGGCAGACTTTCTTAGGGGAAAAGTCAACATTTGCTGCTTCCCTGCGAAGAAAGGCAAAGGCATCGCGCAGAACAGGAGTCAGCGATCGCACGCCCGCTCTTGTTTCCAGTTCTTGAAGCATCAACGCCGGTGAATCATGGGTTGGGTTTCTTGCCAAGACGGGACAGCATAAATACCAGGGGATCAGATGTGTGAATCTTTTTCAGCAGCTTGCAGACTTGTTTTGATGTCATCTCTTTGGCTTCAAGTACTCTCCCATTCAGCCATTTCTGTGCTGTCAGCACATCGCCATTTTCAAGGCGGCGCGTCCATAATAATTTCGGTACAATCCGCTCAGCAGATAATACGGCAAGGAAAGGTGATGAATTTCTTTTTATAAATAGTTTGTTTTCGGCTGATTCGGCCTTATAAGCTTCTCCGGTCATTCCCCCCGCCGATGAAATGCTCCATTCCTCACCATCAAAAAAAAAATGCATCAAAACAGGTCACCCTCTGTATTTAAAAATCAGGCATGAAAAGCAAAAAATGAACACCATTTCTCCGTTGAAATGAATTTTTTTAACAGAGAAAATTTGGAATAGCGCGCAGACTGATCCCTATCAGCACTTCGTTATCAGCGCTGTAATCCTCATAATGTACCTGAGAATGTCGCCTTTAAGCATACCACTTTTGACCCGGCCGAACAATTTTTTTTTTTGCCGATTCTATCCCATAAAAAGAACCTCTTAGCATTTAGCCTGATTATTTTTAAATCCAATTAAAACCTGGCAAAGGCATCCGTCTCTGAGCGGCTCAATAATTGTTCAGCCGCTTTAATTTGATTGTGCTTAAGAGTGGACGACTGGCCGGAAAATTTCGCAAGCCATTGCTCTAGAGAACGTTGGTCGACAATCGAAACATCTGAAGGAGCATGAATAAATTCAATAAAACTTGTCGGCGCTACGAGGGCAGACTTCACTTCCATGTCGATTTCCTGTTCCACAATCAGTTCCTCTACAACTGCAGCTGTCCGGTTCAACGAAATCATCGGATTCATTCGTTCACGTGTTTCGCCTGTCACAATTTCTTTCCATTTTCGCTGGGACAATTCCTGGAATACGCTTCCTTCTTCGCCGAAAAGCGGTTTGACACACCACCATAGGCATGATTGGTTACAAAGATAGGATCAACTTGCACAATCGCCGATTTCACCTTCAGCACAGGATAATATAAAATAAATGTGACATCGTCAACCGTTGAAAGCAGCGTTTTCAGCCATTTATTTTGGTGAAGCTGACTGGGAATTTCCGATTTTTCCTCAGAAGTTGTCGTTGCCCATAGAATCTGTTCTTCAAAAAACCAGCTATTAAAGTCTTTTTTGAGTTTCGCAAGTGTCCCGGCTTCTCTTTTCTTTTTCGAGGGATTTAAGCGGCTGTCTTCCATCGTCTCCCATCTTTCCTTCCATTTTGCCCAGCGCCGTCCTTTCAATCTTAAAAAACGATTGGCATAATGACGCAGGTTAATTTGATAACGAGAGACACATTGATCGATTTTTATAAGCTGAGCCATTCGCTTCTCTGCTACTAAAAAAATATCCAAAATTTTATATCCGCAGAAAATTTCACCAGACAACTAAATGCAATCACTGTTTAATAAAAGTGAAACTTCAATCAGTAGGGGGTTTTCTCCCATCCCCCACTGATTGTTAGCTCTCGCCCACAGAATGTGGCGCTTTAGTCTGTGTTCCTAAGACAGGGCTTTTACGGGCAGTTCTCCCGCCTATCTTCTTCGAATTCATTGAAGCCTTGAGGCGGGAGTCTTACTGCCCGTTAATGCGGGATAAGCTTACGCAAATTCAATCGGGAAGGCGCCGCTGCCCTGTTGGTATATGTTATCTTCCTTTAGTAACAGCTTTCCTCCAATTTTCACACTAAGACTGTGTATATTTTTGCTTCTTTAACCAAGTTTGGTCTATCACACATCCGCAGGTTGTTCACGGCCATGCCTCTGCTGTCTAAAGGCATCTTAATGGTTGGATGGCCTCTGCCCATCCGAATCTAGAGCAAATTGAATCAGATCACGGCGCAAGCAGCGATTCACCGTTCATGTCAATAACGTATACAGCTAAAAAAAATCCGTTATTCGGCTTTTTTGGTTTGATCGTTTTCCGTGTCTATATTTTATCATAAGATAGGCAGTTATTAATGCTCCGCGGAATTGTTTGCTTTTTCGGATTCTTTTACAACAGCCTCTGCTTTTTACTCCTCGCAAAGATATTTATTTGCCAGCCGGCGGGGGACCGGAAAGCGGCTTGGAAGCCGGGCTTCAGATCCGAGCGAAAAGCCCTAGGTGCAGGCACTTCCCCACTTTTTCTCCTTTAGCCGAACATCCTCCACCAGAACATCCTCCACCAGAAAATAAGCTGTAAAATGACGCCCGTTTGAAACCCTTCCATTTTTTACATCACTCTACACCAAAATCAAAAGTGTTTTTACCGGGACATATCTTGGGGTTAAATGAGGGGCAACCTTAAATAAAACAATTTGATCGACGCGCCATCTTAAAAGTCCTTTCACGTCGCCCGTATAATGTGCCGGTGCCTCTAAAAAGCCTCCGGACCATTTTTTAGCCAGTGTAATATGCGGGTGATACGGCGGCTTTTTTCCAGCGGATAGCCTGCAGCACGAACAACTTGATCCACCTTTTTTTTTTTCAAATCCATGAGCGCCTCGCTTGAAGATAGAGCGGCAAACACCACTCTCGGGCATTCTTTTCGCCCAAATCCATCGATGCCGCTCACTTCTAGAAAAAAATTCCTGCTCTCGCCGAATCATTTCTTGAAGACCGCGTTTAACATCGACAGCTTGTTCTTGAGTCGATGCGCCCATAAAAAATAGTGTAATATGGTAATCCTCTTCACTGGTCCAATATCGAAATTTTAGTTCCCGCCGAAGGCCGCTCGCCCAAGATGCCAGAACACTCCTGATATTGGGGGGAATCGGAACAGCTATAAAATAATGGGATTCCGTCATTTTCCATCCTCCTTCGTTTTTTTTTTATCTATAAGACCTGATTAAGCCATCTGCCCCGGTATGAGTTGCATTTCACGGTATCATCCTCCGGTTTAAAGGCGGCTCTATTTTGGCATAATGAATGATATAACTTGCCTCCATAAAATTTCAGATTCTTTTTCTTTCCTTTTAAAAAAGTTCTAAGGCCAGCCGCCCCTCCGGCCGCGAGAGAGCATAAGGGGTTGGCTTTGCCGAGTTTTATTTATATAATATCAGAAGAAAGAATAATAAGGATGTGTTCGCATGTGCAAAGTTGTCGACAATATTGCCGATTTGATCGGGGATACGCCGCTTGTCAAGCTCAATCGGCTGCCTGATCCAAATGGCGCAGCCATTTATGCCAAACTAGAATATTTCAACCCAACGCGAAGTGTCAAGGACAGGGCCGCCTTCAACATGATCCAGGTTGCCGAGAAAAAAAAACGGTTTATTAAAGAAAGGGGCAACCATTATTGAGCCGACATCGGGGAATATGGGCATTGGTCTTGCAATGAATGCAATAGCCAGGGGCTACAAAGCGATTATCGTGATGCCCGATACAATGACCCAAGAACGGATCAACTTATTAAAAGCATTCGGTGCCGATGTCGTACTGACACCCGGCGACGAAAAAATGCCGGGAGCCATTCGCAAGGCAAAAGAACTGACGGAAACAATACCGAATAGCTTTTCACCAATGCAATTTGAAAATCCCGCTAATCCGGATGCCCACCGCCAGTCAACAGCACCGGAAATTATCAAGGATGTTAAGGAATTGGACAAGCCGTTTCGCGCGTTTGTCGGGACGGCCGGCACTGGCGGAACGATCACCGGAACGGGGGAAGCTTTAAAAGAAGTATTTCCAGATTTGACGATTCATATTTGCGAACCGGCCGGATCGCCGGTTTTGTCAGGCGGCAAACCCGGGAGACATAAGCTTGTCGGAACAAGTCCCGGATTTATTCCCGATGTTCTGAACCTGTCTATTATTGATGAAATTATTAAAGTGACCGATGAAGACGCCTATGAGATCACAAGACGTCTGGCCCAAGAAGAGGGTATTCTTTGCGGACCTTCATCCGGCGCTTCCGTCTTTGTCGCTTTGCAAGTCGCCAAACGATTTAAACCGAGTGATCTTGTGGTCTGCATGATTAATGATACCGGCGAACGTTATTTATCGGGTGATATATTTCCAAGGTAATTAAAACTGTCCTGAATGGCCAAAACTCAGCATCATCCGAGTTCCGATTGCCAAGTTTCGGCCGGTTAATGGCATACCTTTAATCCTAAAAAGTCGCGCCATTCGATGGCGGGACTTTTTTGTTTAATTAGCAAGCAAAAAGATTGACTTTTTGCTCAAAAGATGTATATTAAAAGGTAAATAGGAGGGGAACTTTTTCCTACGTACTTAATACCTTTATGCAGCCTAAACGTTTAGAAAATTTGCACTTTGAGGAAAAAATCACCTGAATATTTTTCTCTTGTCTGAATACTCATTTCAGCAAAAGGGTATCCTTTTACTGACTAAAAACGTTAGGGAGTGGTTATTTGAGTCCTTCAACTGATCGAATGTTGAATCGCGTTAGGGCTGTCTATTTATTCATTCGGCAAGAGGCACCGTCACGACACAAGAGTTGGTTGAAGAATTTGATATGACACAGAGAACCATTCAGAGAGACCTTAATATATTGACCTATAACGAATTGGTAAAAAGTCCAAGCCGTGGCTGCTGGACTGTCACCAATAAGAAAGTTAGAGTGTCTTGAGCTGTTAAAAAAAATTTAACAGCTCTTTTTATTTTCTTTTTTAGTCATCAGCCAATATGTCCACCCTTGCTTGGTCAATAGAAATGGGCGGTTTTTCTGCCACAAATGCCCGGCTTTTATCATAAGCTGTTGAGGAAAACGACAAGAAGCAAGGAGGAACCCTCAGCCATGGTTTATCGTCACGAGCCGCAGTCGCAGGCACCGACTTTTTACGGGCCGTATAACGCGCCGCTCACCGGCTCCCCATATGGAGAAAACGAATGGAATGGAAGTGCCGGTCTTGATCCCCGTATTGGAACGTCCGCCAACCTTTTTTATCCGAGTCAGCAAAACAGCGAATGTGCAGATTATTCGGCCGATAGTCCTTTTCCGTATACAATCGCCAATGCCTTCCCTCCGCAATACAGCGATGACTACACCGCCGCCTCACCCGACATGCGCCCCGTACCGCAGACAAGTCATCCTGCAGGCTACGGCGATGTCGAACGCCGACTGCGCCGACTCGAAAACAGGCAGGATCAGCTTAGCCGTGAAATCAACCGAATTGAAAACCGGATTCGGATCATTGAATACCGTCTGGGTATTCCGGCAGCGCCAATTGGCCATCAGCCGCATCCTTAATTTTCTGAACTGCAAAAAAGGGCGTCCGCGAAAACAATTGCTTTCGCGGACCCCCTTAATGCGCACGCTTTTTGGCCAGCCGGCTCATAAAAGGCAGCTGCCTGCCGATGACCCGGCGGAGAAGGCCCGTCCAATTGGCAATCAGCAAATAGATGCCGCCGCCCACGATCACGCTGAGAAAGGACAGAAACACTGCCGTCACTCTTCGATGAGGGAAGGAGCCGCCGCCAATAATGAAAATGAGTTTAATCACGATCAACATGATGAATGTGTAGACAACGACATGCACGGACTGTTTGGCTACCATTTCAAGCTTATAATCGGTTTCCCGCTTAATTGCCATAAAATTGATGACAATGGACGCCATATAGCCAATATTGGTCGCAATAATCGGGCCAATCATTCCGAAAAGCCACATGCATATCGGGTTGAGAATGATTTTAATTAAAACGCCGACGAACAAGCTGATAAGTGTCACCCGCTGCCGGTTGATCCCTTGCAAAATCGACGCTGTTACCGAAAACAAGGCAAAAAAGAGTGCCGTTGGTCCATACCAGCGCAAAATATAGCCGCCAATGGAAAGTTCGCTATGGTCGACACCATACATCATGCCGTGGACCATATAGCCGAGAATTGACAGCCCCGCAGCGGCCGGAACAGTCAGAAACAGTACAAATTGCAGAGCCTGTGTAATTTTGTTGTGCAGCTCCCCCCTGTCTTCCTTGGCATATGACACAATCAATGCCGGTACGACACTTACCGCAAGCGCCGTTGCCAAAGAAACCGGAATCATGACCACTTTCTGATCATTCATCATCAGGTCGGCGACAATGGTCGTCATGGTACCGGAGCTGTAATGAAGAAAGTGATAAATCGTCATTTGATCCACGAGTTGATAAAGCTGCATCGCCACACCAACCGCAACAAACGACACCGCATAGGCTGCGAGTTCCTTATACATTCTCGGTAGCGACAAATGGTAATGAACCGTGCTCTTGTCGGCCAGTTCGTTCAAATGACGGCGCCGTTTAATCCAGTAACGCAGCATCACATAGAAACCGGCGACTGCGCCGACAAATGCGGCGAATGTGGCGAGCATCGCCGCCGTCACTACCGTTCCGTGGAAGACTTTTATCACCATGAAAGAGCCGATCAAAATGACGGCAATCCGCACGATCTGTTCCACAACCTGTGAATTCGCGGTCGGTCCCCCATGATTGATTGAAGCCTTGGTAATAGCCGCGCATTAAGCTCATTGAAGGCACAACAATGATCGCTAGGCTGACGACGCGAATCACCAGCACGACGTTTTTATAATCCTGCTTTTCAATGGCCGACAGACTTGCGATGAGAGGGGCGCCGAAATACAAGAACAGAAAACCGATCAGCCCTGTGATCGACATTAATACTAGTCCCGATCGATAAAGCCGCCGTCCCGTCTCGTAATCACCCAGCGTATTATATTTGGCAACAAACTTCGCCACCGCAAGCGGCAGCCCCATTGTTGAGATGCTCAAGATAATAGAATAAGGGGTATACGCAAACGCATACAGAAAAACCCCCTCGCTGCCGACAAGAGCCTTATAGGGGATCACGAACAGAAGACCGAGTAATTTCGAGATAAAAGTGGCGACCGTCAGTATTAGCGTTCCCCTTATCATCTTTGATGCTGCCATTCTTTTTACAACTCCTACAACGAAATGAACCGAACCAATTTATCTTTACGGACAACAGGTAGCGCCATCTTGCAACTTCTTGTATTTTACCACATTCTGTTCAATCTAAAAGAAAAACTTAAATGATTTCATATAAAATGAGCGCCGAAAAACAAAAAATTGTACCGGTATCGATAACGTCTTCGCAGGCTGCCACTTGATAATGAATCGATTTCACTTGCCGGTCGTCAAGGGATTCTAAAAACGTATTCACTTCATTTTCCAAATCCTTTTCATGTTCTTCATCAAAAATCTTCACTTTTAACATAAAAATCCCCCCTACCGGTTATTACGATTAAGGGGGAAAGATTCCTTTGAGAAATTTTGTCGAAAAAAATTTTCCTAACGCAGTCATTTATGAGATCCATAGATTTAGAAGAATGCCCTCCGGCGAACGGGAGCGGCAAAAAGAAATGATTGAAAAATCAACTACTGCCCTTGTCTTAAGCCTCATCCGCCGTTCGGCAAGCCATCTTCATATTTAAAAGCGTTATCATCATTGGAATCAGATACAGGGTTATAATTCCGGCCGCTCTAAACCTTGGCCCTCACCAAGTTTTCTCTATCATACCTTTTAATGCTGCATTTCTACGAGATAGTCCCAACGTGATGTTCCGCTTATTCAACATCACCGCGCCATTTCAACATGCCGCCAATCATATTCTTCACATTAAAGCCTTTTTCTTGAAGAAATTCTGTTGCTTTTTCGCTTCGTCTCCCAGATCGGCAGACAAGCACATATTCTTTCGATGTATCCAGTTCTTGATAACGATACGGAATGTCAGCCAAACGAATGTGCATCGCACTTGGGATCTTGCCGGCGCTCACTTCATCGTTTTCTCTCACATCAATTACCGATACATTTTCCTCATTCTTAAGCATGTTGGCCAGTTGTTCAGGTTTTATGATCTGAACCACGTTAGTCAATTTTTCCACCTCGTTTTTAGAATGTATCTATATTGTCCAATCTAAAGCGAAAAATGTCAAGCACTTTCAGTGACTTCATTTGACTTTATTTTCCTTTTTCAGACAATTATTTGGCAACAATATTAACTAATTTTCCCGGTACAACAATGACCTTTATGATCGATTTTCCCTCAAGCCTTTCAGCGATCGCCCCTTCATTCCTGGCGAGCCGCTCAAGTTCATCCTTGGATGCCTCTTTGTCGGCCAAAAGTTTGGCCCGCATTTTGCCGTTAATTTGCACGACAACTTCCACTTGCTTTTCTTGCAGCTTGCTTTCATCGTACGCCGGCCACTCCGACAAACTGATCGATTCATGATGACCAAGAATTGACCAGATCTCCTCACATAAGTGCGGCGCAATCGGGGAAAGCAGCTTGACGAACCCTTCAGCCATAGCTTTTGGTACATTGTCTTGCTTATACGCTTCATTGATGAAGACCATCATTTGGGAAATTGCCGTATTAAAATGCAGCTTTTCAAAGTCCTCGGTGACTTTCTTAACCGTTTGATGGTAAGTTTTTTCTAATTGGGCATCAGCTGCGTGGGAACCCGCGGCCTTACCGGAAAGCGTCCCTTTATCCGATACAAACAGACGCCAAACGCGATCAAGGAACCTGTGCGCGCCGTCGATCCCCGTTTCCGACCACGGAACGGCTGCATCAAGCGGACCCATGAACATTTCGTACAGACGCAGCGTATCGGCACCGTGCGAGGCGACAATATCATCAGGATTGACGACATTGCCTTTGGACTTGCTCATTTTTTCATGATTGTACCCTAGAATCATGCCTTGATTGATTAATTTCTGGAAAGGTTCCTTAGTCGGAACGATCCCGAAATCATACAGTACCTTATGCCAAAATCTTGCGTACAGCAAGTGTAAAACGGCATGTTCCGCCCCGCCGATATAAACATCGACAGGCAGCCACTTTTTCAGTTTTTCAGGATCGGCCAGTTGTTTATCATTATGCGGGTCAATGTAGCGGAGAAAATACCAGCTGCTGCCGGCCCACTGAGGCATCGTATTGGTTTCCCGGCGCCCTTTCATTCCCGTTTCTTTATCAACAACATTCACCCATTCATCAATGTTGGCCAGCGGCGATTCGCCCGTCCCCGACGGTTTGATATTTTTGGCAACCGGCAGAAGCAGCGGCAGCTCTTCCTCAGGAACAGGTTTCAAACTGCCGTCTTCCAGATGGACAATCGGAATCGGTTCGCCCCAGTAACGCTGGCGGCTGAACAGCCAGTCGCGCAAACGGTAAGTCGTTTTTTTTTTTTTTTTTGACCGACATGGTGTTCCTCAAGCCAATCGATCATTTTCGCAATCGCTTCATCCTTGCCCAGGCCATTCAAAAAATCGGAATTGACATGCTTGCCGTCTCCGGTATAAGCCTCTTTGGAAAGATCACCGCCTGCGACCACTTCAATAATCGGCAGTCCGAATTTTTGTGCGAATTCATAGTCGCGCGTATCGTGTCCCGGAACAGCCATAATCGCTCCTGAACCATAAGTAATCAACACATAATCGGCGATCCCAATGGCACTTTTTTGCCGTTCACCGGATTGATCGCATAAGCGCCTGTAAAAGCTCCCGTTTTTTCCTTCGAAAGTTCGGTTCGTTCCAAGTCGCTTTTGCTGCGGGCAGCTTCTCGATAGGCATCGACCGCCGCTCTTTGGGAATCAGTAACAATCTTGTCGACCAAATGATGCTCCGGTGCCAGAACCATGTATGTCGCTCCGAACAAAGTGTCCGGCCGCGTTGTATAGACCTTAACCGTTTCGCCTTCATGATCAGCGATGTTAAAAACGACTTCCGCCCCCTGGGATTTGCCAATCCAGTTGCGCTGCATCTCTTTGACACTCTCCGGCCAGTCCAAGTCATCCAAATCTTTTAAAAGTCTTTCCGCATAGGCGGTAATTTTCAGCACCCATTGTTTCATCGGACGGCGGACAACCGGAAAGCCGCCGCGTTCACTTTTGCCGTCGATGACCTCTTCATTGGCCAGCACCGTTCCGAGTGCCGGGCACCAGTTAACTTATTTCATCAATGTAGGCAAGTCCTTTTTCATAGAGCTTGATAAAAATCCACTGTGTCCATTTGTAATAGCTCGGGTCGGTTGTATTGATTTCCCGATCCCAGTCATAAGAAAAGCCAAGCGATTTAATCTGGCGTTTGAACGTCGCGATATTCTCTTTTGTAAATTCACGCGGATCATGCCCGGTATCCAGTGCATATTGTTCGGCAGGCAGGCCGAAAGCATCCCAGCCAATCGGATGGAGCACTTCAAAGCCCTGCATCCGTTTCATCCGGGCAAGAATATCCGTTGCCGTATATCCTTCAGGGTGGCCGACGTGAAGGCCCTTTCCGGACGGATAAGGAAACATATCCAGTACATAATATTTAGGCTTCTCGGAATCGTCATTCGTTTTAAATGTATGATGTTCGTCCCAGTATTTTTGCCATTTTGCTTCTATAGTTCGGTGATCAAAAGCCATGGCGCATCCCCCTAATCTTCAAAAAAAAAAAAAAAGCCCTCCCACCCTTAACAATAATGTTAGGGACGAGAGGTTGAACACAAAGTTATTCCCGCGGTACCACCCAAATTAGCGCCGAAACACGCACTCACTTATTTACCTTAACGCGGGTTCACGGCGGCAGTGATTTAATCCGCTGCCGCAACTCAAAGGCGAGTTCACTTTCCCTACGCGTTGGCTTGCACCTTTGCGCCAACTCTCTATAACACGACTAGAAAGTTACTATTCCTTCTCATCGTCATTCACGCAAAACATTATTTATATTTTATGAAATTCGCCATTGTCTGTCAACAGGATTCCCCATATTTCTAAAAAAAAAACATGATGACCGACTGGTTTCGCAGTCAAACAAGATTCGCGCGCTCCCCTCGTTCGGATTCATCTGTCAGTCAGGCCCGCTTTTAGCGGATCATCTTTTTTGCAAACGGCTTCTTTAAGTCGGCGTCTATCTTTGGTAGAATGTGCATGAGATAAAGTGAATTTGAGAGCAGCAGCAGCCGGCAAGAAAATACTATCATTCAAAAGCAAAGGTGAACAACTTGAACATTAACAGCATTTTGGAAGAAGCCCACTTTCTTTTATCCAAAGTCGTCCGGCCGGGGGATACGGTCGTCGATGCGACAATCGGAAACGGTCATGACACGCTTTTTTTTGGCCAAAGCGGTCGGAAAATCCGGCACTGTATTTGGGTTTGACATCCAGGATGAAGCGATTCGCAAGACCGGAGAAAGACTCAGCCGCGCCGGAGAAGAAACGCAAGTCAAACTGATCAAAGACAGCCACCACCATCTTGATCGCTACATTCCGGATTCGTCCGCTGTTAAAGCCGCCATCTTCAACCTTGGTTATCTGCCAAGCGGCGACAAAGCGATCACAACCCGTTCGCTAACGACACTCAAGGCTATTCAGGCTCTGGAAAAGCGGATTGCTCCAGGCGGCATCATTGCCGTCGTCTTCTATCCGGGACACCCTGAAGGAAAAAAAAAAGAGGCCCAACCATTATCCCTTATCTTTCTTCTCTCGATCAAAAGGTATGGTCCGTCGTCTTATATCGGCTCATCAACCAGATCCATGAACCCCCGTTTTTAATCGCGGTTGAAAAGGAGCAGGCCGAGTAAGTAAGCCTGCTCCTTATATTCCCGGCCGAATCCGCCGATAAAGCCAGCCGTTGACGAAGAAAAATAAGCCGGCTCCTCCAGCCCTCCGCATCAGCTTTCTGGCCAAAATCCGTACGTTTCGCTGTTTGGCCACTTTTTTGTCTGCGAGATAAATACCTAGCAACCCACGATTAATCATAAGATGAAAATTTTTGTCGGGCATGTCCGCGATCGCCGCATCCGCATTAACAATAAAATGATTGAACCGTTCCATCATCGTTTCCTCATTCTCATAATAAAAGCAAAAGTTCAGATCTCCCCCTATTTTGTCTTCCTCCTGATCGACAAAATAGTCCATCAATATATGCAGGCCCTGAACCCATGGAAAATAGCCGTTTTTTGATTGTTGTGACCAAAGTTTTCATCTCGCTTCCCCGAGATGCGGCGTATGACACAATGCAGAAGATGCCGAGCGTTGAACCGGAGCAGGCGGAAAATTCATACCAGCTCATTTTCGGCAGTTCCGCCTGATATTGGCGGAACCAGGCCTGCAGCCTTGGCACCCGCTGATCCTTTTTGACATGCTTATGTACCTGCAGATCGCAATAAAACCCGGCCAGTTCATGCAGAGAAGGCGTGATCGCCTCCAATGCATCCAGACTTTCCAAGTAAGATTGGCAAGTTTTAACAAGGGCCTGTAAATAACCGCCGTCCGAAGAAACATCGCGATGCTGGTAATAATCGATTGGGGCGGCCCCAGGTGTCAGCGCATCCAGCATGGCTTGATGCAAACAGCGAAAATCTCTTGGATCAAGCGACACACTGCGATCGCATAAATTATCCAGATAGTCGCTGATCGTTTGATAGGCGACAATAAATGAAATAACATCCGCCGACCGACCGCCCCTCGGCAAGCAGACTATAGATGGCTCCGCCCTCGCAGTGAAAAGTCTTTGTTTCAATGCTGGCGAGCGCTTGTTTGCGCAGTTCATCATCAGGAATGATAAGAGCCATTTTCTTCCATTTGCTTAACTCAATACGTACCCTTGGCAACACTTTGCAATAAATCTTTGACATTAAGTCTAACGGCCTGGATGGCACTTTCATTCTCGACCCTCCATATACATCAATATATCCAATAGATTTATGATCAGAGACATGATAAATATGCCGCTGTTTTGAAAAAAATTTGGTAAAGCAGAACCATTGAAGCTCTGGCTGAGACCTTATTTTATCCGGAAGCTTTCACTTTTGTCACTAATATTAACGTTTGCCTGTTTGCCTTATATCATTCGTTAAAATGGACTAAAACTAGCAATAAGAGGCTGAATTTCCTTAAAACCGGCCACGACTCATTTTAGTAAAACCCCTTTTCTATATTATACCAGGAATTGAAATGAAATCGGATGCACCACTTTGTTCATTCATAAAAAAAAGGAAACTTGACTCCGGGCTGACCTTGCCTGAAGCCTGCTGCGTCCGGGTTTATTAAAATATAAAAAAAAGCAGTCTCTAATCATCTAGAGACTGCTTTTGTTAAGCTTTAATTTTTTTTAGTTGAAGCCGCGCTTGTGCCGGTCAGTACTTTTTCCCTGAGCAGGGCCGCCTTATCCGTCTTTTCCCAAGGCAGTTCAACGTCGGTGCGGCCGAAGTGGCCGTATGCTGCCGTTTGTTTGTAAATCGGCCGACGGAGATCGAGCATTTTGATAATGCCGGCAGGCCGGAGATCAAAATTTTCATGAATCAATTCGACAAGCTGTTCTTCGGATGCTTTGCCTGTTCCAAACGTATCCACAGAAATCGATACGGGCCGTGCCACACCAATAGCATAAGCGATCTGAACCTCACATTTATCGGCCAATCCGGCGGCAACGATATTTTTCGCTACATAACGAGCGCATATGCGGCCGAGCGGTCCACTTTCGTCGCATCTTTTCCTGAAAAAGCCCCGCCTCCGTGACGGGCATATCCGCCATACGTATCCACAATGATTTTTCGGCCGGTCAGCCCGGCATCTCCTTGCGGTCCGCCAATAACAAAACGGCCGGTCGGATTGATAAAGAATTTTGTATCCTTATCGATCAGCACAGCGGGAACGATCGGTTTAATCACTTTTTCCTTAATATCTTTCTTTATTTGTTCAAGCGCGATTTCCGGGTGATGCTGCGTCGAAATCACAATGGTGTCAACACGTAACGGCTTTCCTTCTTCGTCATACTCAATCGTGACCTGCGTCTTGCCATCCGGACGTAAATATGGAATCACACCGGTCTTTCTGACTTCCGCAAGCCGCCTTGACAATTTGTGAGCAAGCGAAATCGGAAGCGGCATGAGCTCAGGTGTTTCATTGACTGCAAAGCCGAACATCATACCTTGATCGCCGGCGCCAATCGCTTCGATTTCATCGTCAGACATCTCACCTTCACGGGCTTCGAGCGCTTGATTGACACCTTGGGCAATATCCGGAGACTGTTCGTCAATGGACGTCAGTACAGCGCACGTTGCGGCATCAAAACCATATTTTGCCCGATCATAGCCTATTTCCTTAATCGTCTCGCGGACGACCTTCGGAATATCAACATAAGTTGTTGTTGATATTTTTCACCCGTGACAAGAACCAGCCCGGTGTTGACACTTGTCTCGCACGCAACCCGCGCATTGGGATCGCTCTTTAATATTTCATCTAATATTGCATCGGAAATTTGGTCGCAGATTTTATCTGGATGGCCTTCCGTCACAGATTCCGAAGTAAATAATCTTCTTGAATGTTTTTTTTTCATCCTCTTTTTCCTCCTTAAACATTGTATGCAGCACTCCAATAACGGTACTCGATCCCTCTGTTTTATGTTCAAGGCATGAAAAAAGCCTGCTCCGTTTAAGGATAAGGCCGGTTCTTAGACGCGCCTCTTATCATCAAACATGAGCCTTCAAGCTTCATGTTTGCAGGTTAGCACCGTGCCAATCGGCCGGTTGCCGGGCTTCACAGGGCCTGTCCCTCCGCCTTCTCGGAATAAGAGCAGCCGTATTAATTTTAAGAATATCGCAGACGACAGACCCTGTCAACATGAATTCCCACTTCTCCCCTAAACAATGAGCCTGTAAAATTTATCCCCGCTTTAACGGGCAGTAAGACTGGAAATAAATTCCCGCAAAAGCCCGATCTTAGGAGCACAGACTAAAGGCTTCACGTCCTTGTGGCGACATCTGTGTAACCCACATCCTGTGGGCAAGAGCTAACAATCAGGCATGGAAGCCCCCCCACTGATTGAAGTTTCACCTTATCTTCGCTTATTTTTACCATTTATATATTCTAAAATTATATTTGAACTTCTTATTAACAAGTTGTATGATGTTTTGTGCAGCAATGAATTGGACGGTTCAAATGATTCCTAGATGAGGCTTTCAATTTCTCTTTCGGCCCCGGCAAAAATAAACGCATTTATATATGAAAAAAAAACATTTGACGCATAATCCATTGTAATTTTGAGAAATTTAATATATAGTGTCCATAACTAGATTTGGTTTTCAATAAACTACCTAAAAGACTTAATTTTGCCGATTTTCCGCAAATAAGTATGTACTATAATTCTCAATGTGTTATACTTGCTTTACGTTGAGTTATCTAAATATAAAAAGGACGGATGCTAAAAATGAATACGATTGCTTCGAAAACAATTGCTTCAACCCTTTTAAAATCGGAAAATACGTTTATCAACCTGCCTTCGGCAGAATTGATTGAAAAAGCAATACTGGCCAAAGAAGGTGTCTTGACTGACAAAGGTGCCTTTGCAGCTGCAACCGGCAAATACACCGGACGGTCGCCTAAGGACAAATTTTTTGTCAGGGACGAAACGACGGAAAACATCATCGACTGGGAACGCAACCAGTCTATCAGTGAAGCGGTTTTCGAGAAACTCTATCTCAAAGTGCTTCAATATTTAAATGAAAAAGAAAGCCGTTACATTTTTAGAGGATTTGCGGGAGCTGAAAAAGAAAACCAACTGCCTATTCAAGTGATTAACGAATACGCTTGGCATAATTTATTCGCTCACCAGTTGTTCATCTGCCCGACTTCAGAAGAATTGAAAACACATGAAGCGGAATTTACGATTTTATCTGCCCCGGGATTTAAAGCCGACCCGGAAGTTGACGGCACGCGCTCCGAAGCTTTCATCATCCTTTCTTTTACACATAAACTGATTCTTATCGGCGGAACGGAATATGCCGGTGAAATGAAAAAATCAATTTTTACCGTAATGAACTACCTGCTCCCTCAAAAACAAGTGCTCTCGATGCACTGCTCGGCCAACCAAGGCGATGACGGCAGAGTTGCCCTTTTCTTCGGCCTTTCCGGAACAGGCAAAACGACGCTCTCCAATGTACCTGAAAGAAAATTGATCGGCGATGACGAACACGGCTGGTCTGATCACGGTGTTTTCAATATCGAAGGCGGCTGCTATGCGAAGACCATTCATCTCTCCAAAGAAAAAGAACCGCAAATCTATAACAGCATCCAGTTTGGCACTGTCTTGGAAAACGTTGTCATTCGTCCTGAAGATCGCACGCCGGATTACGATGACAATACGTTGACTGAAAATACACGCGCCGCTTATACGCTTGATAATATTCCTAACGCTCTCTTGCCGAGTGTCGGCGGACATCCGAACGCTATTATCTTTTTGACGGCCGATGCTTTTGGCGTTCTGCCGCCAATCAGTATTTTGACCAAAGAACAAGCGATGTATCATTTCCTGTCCGGATATACCAGCAAGCTTGCCGGCACGGAACGAGGCGTCACCGATCCTGAAGCAACTTTCTCCACATGCTTCGGTGCTCCATTCTTACCGCTTCCTGCATCGACTTATGCCGAACTTCTCGGCGAAAAAAAATCGATCGCCATAACGCCAAGGTTTATTTAGTAAACACCGGCTGGACCGGCGGCGGTTATGGAAAAGGTCAAAGGATGAACCTGAGCTATACGAGAAAAATGGTTAAGGCCGCACTGGAAGGCGAACTTGACGGCGCCTCAACCGTTACTGATCCGATTTTCGGACTTCACATTCCAGTTGAATGCGAAGATATTCCTGCGGAAGTTCTTAAACCGTGGGAAACCTGGGATGACAGGAAAGCATATGATGAAACAGCACATCAGCTGGCTGATAAATTCAAAGCTAACTTCAAGAAATTTACTCAAGTCTCCGATGCCATTCGTACGGCCGGACCTCTTGAAAAATAATCACAGTCAGGTCGCTTGAGACTCGACTCCATGTTAAAAAAAGCCGCGGCGCTTTCATAGCGCCGCGGCTTTTTTTTAATTGGCATCTACCTTCTTTTTCTTTACAGGCGGGGAAACCAAATAGCATTCGTTAATTTTTTTCATACAATAGGTCAGTACATATCTTTCATTAAAAAGCTGTATTTTTCATATGTTTTAATGTTCTTCGGTAAATATTGAATAAAAATGGGGCCATTCGTCTCCATGTAATCGTCCTTCTGCGTAATTCGATTGATGGTGGCAAAATAGACATTCTTAATAATTAAGCCACTTCTGCCAATCACTTTGTACTGGCCAATATAATGAAGCTGGTCGATATCCGCCCCTGTTTCTTCAAAAACTTCACGTTTAGCCGCTTCATCTGCGCTTTCGCCCTCTTCCACCTTTCCTCCGGGAAACTCCCATCCGCGTCGTGGATGTTGTGTCAATAGCCACTGATCATGAAATCGGCAGACGACCCATACGTGCTTCGGCAGCCGCGAAAAAAGGATGATCGGTAAATGACAGCATCACTTTGTTATGGTAATAATCAGCAAACGTTATGATTTCGTTCAAGCAGCATTCTCCTTCCAGCACTTGCATGCTCGCCAAGAACACCGGCAAAGCGCTTCATGCGAATCATATTGCAGTATTCTATCAGCAGTTAATCGCGGCACGCGCTCCCGGCCGGCTCATTCTTTTTTGTCCCCATCTATTGTAAAGAGTTTCCCCAACTTTTGTCCAATTTCATACATTTTCAAGAAACTTGGAACGCGCGGCCTTTGCAGCTGAAGCTCTCATGCTCTTCTTTACAAAAATCCAGATCCGAACTTTGGCCGTGCTTTAATGCTGCTTTAAAAATAAAAAAAACCCAAAAGCAATAAAAAGTGCTCTTTTGGGCATTCGAATGATCATCCAATATCCTTATTTGTTTCTGTCTGATAGCGCTTCCATTCTTCCTCAAGCTCAGACAATGTCAGTTCATTTAAATACCCCGGATCACTGGTCACCCCATTAAGCTCCAGCATACGAATCAAGTATTTTTTCCTTGCTTCGACTGCTATCCTCAGCAAATTTTTATTTCCCATTCCTTTCACTCCATCTATTTATTTTTGCCCTTAAGTTTTTGTTTTTTAGTAACCAATTTTTTAATGTCAATAATTAATATAACGCGTAAGGGCGAAAAAAGGATTCAAAAAATAGAGGAATATCAGCAATTGTCACACTTTAGACACATTCAAAAAAAAAAAACTTGTTTTTCCCGGATTTTGAACGTTTAATAAAACGGCTTTACGGATATACTATTAACAACCCTAACCCCAACACACTTTCATCTTATGTTCCGTTTTAATTGACGGAACTATTTTTTTGCCTTTAAGGTGTTTTCACATTCTTTCTTTATAGGCATAAATTAATGACAAAGAGGCCCTTTGCGTCTAAATATCAAACCATCCGCTTCAGGAAATCTATACAAGATAACTTTACCGAGAACAATCCTCTATTCACCCATAAAACACTTGTTAAATAGATGGGGGTAAGTCAATGAAACTTCCGTTTTCCCAATTTTTTTGATCCGGAATCTTTTTCGAAAATGTTTCAGAACCAGTTTCCATTCGATATCAATGCCTTTCAAAACCAAATGCAGAGAGAACCTGTCAAAGCCGCTTCAAAACATAATGAACACCTCCGGGAGTAAAAAAGGTTATCAAATTTTTGAAACTCATGATCATGTGATTGTTCAGGTTTCCGTGCCGGCTCGCTCCGGCCCTTTTTCGCCCAAAATCTTATTGAATAGTTATTACTTATCGATAAAAAATCTGCCGGAAACGAATGGCGATTTATCGATCCCGCTCCCGGCTCCTGTCAAAGCCAAAACGGCCAAAGCCCATTACAATAACCAGACATTGGAGATTACGCTTGATAAGCGAAGCAACGAACCCTTGACTGAAATCACATTAGATTTTTAAATACTCATGCCCTATTCCCTTATCCTTTTTACAGGTAAGAGAAACAGGGCAGGGGTATGTTTTACGAAGTTTATTTATACATATTAATCATCCGGTTCATTTATTTATCACTGCCTGTATTTTTTAGGAAAAAAAGGCACGGGAGGCCCGTCCCCCCAAAAAACCAGCTGCCAGATTATGCCCGCTCTACCGGCTGGTGAAGGCTTCCAATCCCCTCAATGGACAGTTCCAGTTTATCGCCCGCAGAGAGCGGTCCAACACCGGATGGCGTTCCTGTCAGTACGACATCGCCCGGATAAAGCGTCATGACATCATCAGTAATGGTTTCAATGATTCTATCTACATGATGGATCATATCCTCTGTCGATGTATTCTGCTTGACCACATTATTTTGTTTTAATTGGAGGGATAAATGATTCGGATCAAGATTGGTGGCAATCCATGGTCCAATCGGTTTATATGTATGGAAAGATTTCGCTCGCGTGTACTGCCCGTCGCGGTGTTGTAAATCACGGTCGGACACATCAATTGCGCATGTATAGCCGAAAATGTAATCAAACGCTTCGTCAGCCTTTACCTTGTAGGCCTCTTTGCCGATCACCACGGCGAGTTCGCCCTCATAATCAATTCTATGTTCCCCGTCTGCCAAGCGAATCGCTTCGCCCGGTGCAGCAATAGCCGATGGCGAAACCATGAACATCATCGGTTCCGGCGGCAAAGCGAGTTTCAATTCCTTGGCATGGGCGCGATAATTCAATCCTATAGCCACAACCTGCTTCGGATCAACTGGGCTGACCAATTGAACCTCCGACAAATAATGGACACTGTTTGTTGGTGCATGGGAGGCCTCCAGAAATGAACCGGTCAGTTCGATCACACGGTCAACATCCACCATCCCGTACCTCAGCGTGCCATTGTATAAAAAGCGGCAATAAAACATTGAAAAACCCTCCTTGTATTGTACAAAAATGACGTCACTCCACTTTATTCTATCATGGTCAAAATCTTTTTACATGATTCATTACCTTGCCCGCCCCATGGACATCTCGTTGGCACGGCTTTATTAATTTGAAAAAATAGGGTATACTAAAGGTTAGTAACGAGAAAGGGGATGTCAATAATGGCATTTAATCGTGGCCCGCAAGAACCGGTTCCTGAAGTCGAAACAACGGTTGGGCATGCACAAATAATTCGTGTTCAGGTTGGATGAGGGACGCTTACTCCTTTGAAGACGAACCGAATTGTCCATTGTGTCATGCCGCAATGAAAAAAGAAACGCGAATTTTGCCTGTGATTGAATGACCTTCCCCGCTAAATATTTAAAAGTCTGAGGAAGAACACAAAAGAAAGAGGTTCTTTACCCGGCCGGAAACGTTGCCTTTCGAAAAAACAAATTTTTCAAACAGCAACCGTTCCGGCTTTAATATTTCTTCTGCAGCCCTGCTAAGCGGCCGCTTCTCGCACCAAGCCATTATGACCCCGCTTTCGTCAATTTCCTTCATTAGCTTCGGTCTCCAAACCATTGATTTTTTGCTTCCTCCAGTGTCACAACTTCAGGAAACCCGCTGTGGCGAGTCATCCTGTCCAGTACGGTTGTATAAAATGTATTTTCTTTAAAAAAAAAAAAAACGCTTTGGCGCTGCCAGCGACCCGACTTTCCCCTGGAACATCATCGCGCAGCATCCGGCATATTTTGCCGCATATTCCACATCATGTGTGACCATTACGATTGTTCGGCCGCTCTCGTGAAGCGCCGTGAGCACTTCCGCAAGCTGGACCTTTGCATCCGGATCCAGCCCTTTCGTCGGTTCATCAACAAGCAGAATTTCCGGTTCGGTTAGACTCATGCAGGCAAAGGCTGCTTTTTGCAGTTCACCGCCGCTTAAATCATACGGATGCCGATTTTCAAGTCCATTGAGCTGAAAAGCCGATAACCATTTATTTATTTTATTCTCGCCGCCCGACAATCTGAATCGGGCAACCAGGCCCTCCATTTCTTTACGAACCGTGTCCTGCAGAAAGTAAAGTTTTGGATTTTGCGGCAAATAGCCAATATTCTGCGGATCAGGTCCCGTAAGACGTTTTCCTTTTAGAAGAGTTTTTCCATGCTGAGGTTTTAACAAACCGGCCAGCATTTTAAGCAGCGTCGATTTGCCTGAGCCGTTACTGCCTATTGTCAGCCACTCCCCTGCCATGACATCCAGCGACAGATCACGGAGTACCTCCCGTCCGTGTTTATCGTAGCGAAAAAAAAGATTTTGGGCCGATAGAACGGGGTTCTCCCGCTTTCTGTCTTCATTGCTTTTTAAAAATGCCCGGTTTGGCGAGTCCTCTTTTTTCTCACCCTCCCCTCTATTTTCCGCATTCTTCTTCTTTTTCTGCCAGTTCGGCGTGAGGACATAGGTATCAAGCCAGCGGCGCCCTTCACGGACGCTTAAGGGAATCTCAGTATTTTGCGGCTGATGTTCTTCGACACTAAAAAAGAGGCCGGCGACACTAGGGACATAGCGCCGTTTCTGTTTTTCATTTTCTTTCCAAAGCCGGCGCGCTACTTCACGCGGCGTTCCTATTTGTTCCAATTTTCCTCCGTCCAACATCATCACGCGATCAGCCATCCGGTATAATTCCTCTATACGATGCTCCGCAAGAATCACGGTGATCCCGAATCCTGATTCAACTGTTCAATGATGGAAAAAAACTGTTTCGCAGCAACCGGATCAAGCTGGGAAGTCGGCTCATCCAATAACAGTAGTTTCGGATTTAGAAGCAGAACGGAGGCCAAATTGATCATCTGCTTTTGCCCATTGGACATTTCTGACGTTTTCTTTTCCAGCCACGGTTCAAATCCAAAGAAATGAACCAATTCGGCCACACGCCTTTTCATAAATCCCGGTTCATATCCCATGTTTTCCATCCCGAACACTAACTCTTGCAGGACATGATCCATTACGATTTGATTATCCGGGTTTTGAAAAACAAAGCCGATCTCCTGGCTCAATGTCAGCGGTAAATAATCTTCCACTCTTTTTCCATGATAGAGAACTTGCCCCCTCATTCTGCCGGCGGGAGCCGTCTGGTGCTTAATTAATTTCAGAAGCGTCGACTTTCCGCATCCGGATGGGCCGGTAAGCAAAATAAACTCTCCTTCGCGGGCTGTGAGAAAATTATTCAATGCCGGCTTAGATTCGTCCGGATAGGAAAAACTTAAATCCCGTATATCTAATAATGCCATTTTAATTGTTCACTCCCCTCCATTGCGACAGGCAAGGCAAAATATAAAACAAAGGGAATCAAGGCCGTATCATTTTCCGAAGACGGCCAAAATACCGCTGTTCCCGTTTCCAAACGCATCCCTTGAATCCCTTCATAATATTTAAGGAGGAAAAAAAACGGCTATCAAGGCTCCCAGAAAAAGAAAAACCATTGTGTCACGGACATACCAATGGCCTCTTTCATAGAATGTACGTTTATCACTATACCCATAACCTCTGGCTTCCATTGAATCCGCCGTCTGCAACGCTTCCTCAAGCGAAAAAGTCAAAAGGGTCTGAATAAAAATCAAACCGTACTTAACCCTCCGAAAAACATGGCCCTCCCCGATTGACACCCCTTTGGCTCTCTGTGCCGTCTGAATATCGCCGTAGCGTCGGATAAACAAGGGCACAAAGCGAAACACGATCATCAACATCATGGAGATCTTGGGAACAATGGAACCGATAACCGCAATATATTTATCCGCCGTTGCCAGACGATGATAAGATAAAAACAGCACCAATATATTTATCAGCGACAATCCTATGGCGCATCCTTGCAGACACGCCTCCAGCATAACAGGCTTGCCAAGAAAATATCCCAGAATGCGGGCACCGCGATGATTAAATAGCGGAGTCAGCACCAAAATCAGCAGAAAAAAAAAAAGATAGCCGCCGAGCCAGCGTTTAAAGGAAACTGCACGATCCTGGATAATTTCCAAAATAATGAGCAAAAAGAGCGAACAACAAAGGAAAAAGATTTGATCCGCTTTAATTAATAAAATGATGGCGCCGAAATAATAAAGAAAAAGAATCAGTGGATGAAACCGTGAGAATCCCATATTCAACCTCCCGAGGGTTCCGGCTGATCGATCTGTTTTTAGTATCGTAAAGCCTTTTCTCTAGCGCCGTCGATCCGTTCCTTTTTTCACCAAAGAAATTGTAAAAAAAAAGCAAGCAGCCGCTTTTCTTCTTTCTTCTTTCTTCTCTCTCACCCGCTTTTTTTCATATCTTCGGGTTATCCGACTATTTTCAATAAAATACCTTCTCTGCAGAACCCCGAGAGAGCCGGGTGGGTGGGGAGCAGAAGTTTATAAAGCTGCTTGTCATCGTCCATTGTTTCATTAAATTTATGATAAATCACAATCAAGTAGACCGTCAAGAAAACGCTTTAAATCAAGAATAGGACAAAAACTTTCGAATTCAATCTCCAGGCAAAAACAAACATCGGGCTAATAAAAAGTTATTCGCCCGATGTTCATCTAAAATGTAAAGGTTATCATTTTTTTTTGGCTTTCTTTAATCATCTCTTTGACAGAAGCCATCAACGCCTTGTTATTTTCTTCAATGATTTCTTCCAATCCTTTGCGCATTTCTCGTGCCGCAAACATGCCGCCGTTATTCATATAATGTTTCCAGTAATTTTTCCAATTGAATAGAATTAAGGCCATATGTTTTTTTTCCATGCTGCCATCTCCCTGTCTTTTTTTTTTTGAAATAAAATGGAATCAACATATTCACAATTAAAGTATAGTCCGAATCCTGTCATTTGTGAATTCATTTACCAGGTATTTCCTGAACTATTGCCGTCAAAACAAAGAGCGGGCCGACAATAGCAAAGCCTTACCATATCCGTAAGGCACGGCCTTTCTCCAAGACGACGCGATGCATATACATATGAAAAAAATATTCTCCGACAGCTATCACAATAGCGGAAACAAAAGGCAGCCCAAAGAAAGGCATCGCCTGAAACGGCACCAGAAAATAGCCGACCAGACCGATCAGCATCCAAGCGGTCAGAAAATCAGATAGCACGGCCACCCACTGCCCCGTTGCCGGCAATATATAAAGGTCACCCAATACAAATGATACAACCGTAACTAAACCGCTGGCGATAAGCAGCGCCGTTACCGGCAACCACCGTAGAAACCGGAAACGATAAATAAAATGACCGTTACCATCACAAATTTAATCAGTAATGCACTAAGTATTCTCATCTCTTCATGATCCCCCTTTTGCTTTAGTATTTATAACTGCCGCAAAAGTTATGCAGAATCACAGTCCTTTTCAAACACTCATCCTTTTTTTTTTGAAACTGTGAATCGGTCCAATGCTTCAAAATCGACAGCATATCCGATTCCCGGTTTTTCCGGAAGGATGACTGTTCCATTCGAAGCGGCAACTTCAGGAACAATAATGTCTTTTTCCCAATAACGCGAGGATCCGGCTGTATCGCCAGGCAGCGTAAAACCTGGGAGCGTCGAGACAGCAAGGCTTTGAGCCCGGCCGACGCCTGCCTCAAGCATGCCGCCGCACCATACCGGAATGCCGTGCTTTCGGCATAAATCGTGGATTTTTTTTGCCTCGCTTATCCCGCCAACCCGGGCGGTTTTGATATTGACAATTTACAGGCATTCAATCGAATGGCAACGCGGGCATCTTCATAAGAATGAATGCTTTCGTCAAGACAGATTGGCGTCCGAACGGCTTTTTGCAATTCGGCGTGATCAAGAAAATCATCGCTGCCCAGCGGCTGTTCAATCATCAGCAAACCGTAGTCATCAAAAAACGGCACAGATGATCGATATCTTTTAATGAATAGGATGAATTTGCATCGATCATCAATGGGACATCTGGATAACGCCGGCGCACCGCTTCCAAATAAGCAATATCTCTCCCCGGCTTAACTTTCAGCTTAATCCGTTTATAGCCTTCTGATAAAGCCTGATCGATTTTTTTTCAAGCAAGTCTCCAATCGTCGGCTGGATACCTATTGCTACGCCTACATCAACCGTTCGATTCTCTCCCCCGATGATTTGAAACAGCGGCCGACCCTGCTGCTTGGCATAGAGATCCCAGACCGCTCCTTCCAGAGCAGCTTTAGCCATTCGATTGATTGCCGCGGACAGTGAAAATCGCTTTGCTAAATCATCAGGGTGTACAAGAGGAGTCTGAACCAGCAGCGGGATAAGAAAATCTTCCATCATGTGGCGGGCCGTCTGCACAGTCTCTTCGGTATACCAAGGGCCGGTGAACGCTGCCGATTCGCCGAAGCCGCTGTTCCCGTCTTTATCGATCATCTGCACGATGAAAAAATCTTTTACCGACATTTTGCCAAAACTCGTTTCAAAAGGTGTTTTCATTTTCATTGCAACTTTTCTTAATATAATATCCGTTAATTCAATCATGTATCTCTTCCTTGTCATGAAATAACCATTTTTCATTTATTATATATTATTAGGGTTTAAAAACGCGTGATCGTTCATTAAAAAGAAAACGACTGACTGATATATCACTTTTTTTTTTGAAAAAAACTGGTGTTCATGTTTTTATCCCTCTTTTTTCCCTTTTTTTGTCGGTTAGGCTAAAATGAAAACAGACGCAATGGAAGGTGATGCTTTTGAAGCTTTTTGAATTTAAAAAGAAAGTTTGCCGATAGACGGGGCTGGCGCAGAATTATCGGCCATAAGATGTCCAGCCAAGTGTTTATGTGGCCTTCCTTTCACGGCCAGGCAGTCCTGCTGACGTTCGAACAAGTGCGGGCCCCGCTGTCGGTCACTTATGGTAAAACAAGAACTAAAATTGTTGATGAGCACTTTTCCTGGCTGCAAATTTTTCCTGATGACCATCCTCATTATGTACTGACGGCAATGTTCAACGATCAGCAAAAAAACTTGTCCAATGCTATTTCGATATTACTTATCGTGAAGGCTGCGGAACGGACGGTGTGCTGTGGTTCGATGATCTCTATCTCGACGTGATTCTGTTTCCAAACCACGATGTCTATCTTGTTGATGAAGATGAACTTGCTGCCGCCTTGGAAAAGGGAATCATTACCGCTGGCATGAGCGACCTCGCTTGGGAGAGCGCAGGCCGGCTGATGGATAGCATTAAGCGCGATCCCGAGCATCTGGCGCTTGCCCGCAGTCTTCGTCAAGCATTTAATGAATAATCACCTGAAGACGATGCAGAGCTGAGGCTATGAAAAAATTGGCAGCCGGCGGCTTTTCTTAGCGGGCAGCTCCAAATGTCTTTCAGATAAGGCGGCAGGTGACGATGTCGAAGCGGCCTTGCCGTCAGCTGGATAGAACGGCCGCTGTTCCAAAGCGCAGGTTAAAGGTATAAAAACAGCATCCCGATGGCATTTTATATCTAGGAGGTGCACCGGATGTCAAAAGCACGCAGAAAAGACTATCGTTCAAATACAGGAAAAACGGCTTCCAGCGTGAATCCGGCCGGATATTCAAAAGATGCAGCCAGCCAGGAACCGGTTTCGGAACTTGAAAAACGCGCCAAAAAAAATATTTAATTTGGAAAAACGGCTCGAACCGGTATGGATTCGAGCTGTTTTTTTTTTTATGAAATCGTTTCGAAAATCGGCACTCCGGCCTCAGGCAATCTACTGCATCTATCGGCTTGTATGAACGACCTCGAGTGGTTTTTAAACATCTTCTGTTTCCAGTCTATTTAGCCAAGCCATCGAATAATGTTAAAAGAGAATAGTTCTGCAACCAAAATTGAAAAAGAAGGTTTCCGGTTTATGAAGACATTTGCTGCTGTTTTGGTCGGCAGCTCACTTGTCGCGCTCGGCCTGGATGGTTTCATTATTCCCTATCATTTGATGGATGGCGGCATAATCGGTATTGGTCTTATCATAAAGTATCTTTTTGGCATCAATGTCGGGCTTTCCATGCTCTTTCTTAACTTGCCTATTTACTTTATAGCCTGGAAATATTACCGCCATGATTTCTTTCACAGCCTTAATGGTTTTCTGACTTCTTCACTGCTTATTGATTTATTTTCGCCACTTCGTAATACTTTTCATTTGCCGATTGATCATAGTGCGATCCTCGGCGGTACACTCATCGGTTTGGGAACCGGATTAATGCTGCGCTATCGTGTCGTACAGAAGGGCTCGATTTTGTGGCGAATAGAATTTCGCTGAAGACGCCTATCTTAAACGTCGGTCTCGTCATTTTTTCACTCGATCTGATTATTCTTATAACCGGCCACAAGCTGATTGGCGGTGAGTTGATTTATTCAGTGTTATCCATCACAGCGATCGGTTTGGCGACGATGCTCGTCACATTTAAAGACGTATCGTGACAGCAGCTGTTTGGTTGAAAGAACGCACCGCCTTTTTGGCAAAAAAGGTCGGATAACCCGCATTTCCATCGCCTGTGTGCATATTGCACATGAAACCGGATCCCTTTCCACTCTTTTTTTAAAGAAATAAAGCCCCATCCGTGCAGGATGGAGCAGTGGTTTCAGCTTATTGATTAACGACATCGTATCCTTGATCTTCAATGGCTTCTTTCATTTTGCTTAGCGGAACTGTGGACTCATCATAGTCAACATCAACTTTACCGGTTTTCAAATCAACCGAAACGGCGGAAACACACCGTTTAATTCTTTAAGCGCGTGGGTAACGGCTGACTTGCAATGTCCGCAGCTCATTCCTTTTACATCCAGTGTTTTGTGCATCTCGTATGATCTCCTTTTTTTTTAACGTTTTTATTGTTGTCATCGGGCAATCGCCAAATTTTATCCCACATTAACGGGCAGTAAGACTCCACCTCAAGGCTTCGATTGGCTTAACTAGCAATCAGTGGGGGGATAGAAGAAAGCCCCACTGATTAAAGTTTCGCCTTATCCATACATGTTCGCTTACTATCTCTGCCAAACTTACACTTTTATATGTTTCAAACGCAGACTGTTCGTGACGACCGATACGGAACTGAAGGCCATCGCTGCGCCGGCAACCCATGGGGCAAGCAGCCCGAGCGCCGCAACCGGAATGCCGACCGAGTTGTAAAAAAAAGCGCCCAGAAAAGATTTTGGCGAATGTTCCGCATTGTTTTCCGGCTTAAATCAAGCGCTTTAACAATGTTCATCAAATCTCCGCCAACAAGTGTGTGATATCGGCAGCT
Organism: Terrilactibacillus sp. S3-3; assembly: GCA_030437565.1. Lineage (GTDB taxonomy): Bacteria > Bacillota > Bacilli > Bacillales > Sporolactobacillaceae > S3-3. The sequence continues at coordinate 1,088,236 of CP129291.1, read as the reverse complement.
TCAATCGCGACATCCGTGCCCGTTCCGATCGCCATACCGATGTCGGCCGCTGCCAGTGCCGGAGCATCGTTAATGCCGTCGCCAACCATCGCGACTTTAATGCCTAATCTTTGCAGCTCTTTCACTTTTTCCGCCTTTTCTTCAGGCAGCACTTCAGCAATAACGTGATCGATGCCTGCCTGTCTAGCAATCGCTTTTGCGGTCCGTTCGTTGTCACCTGTGATCATATAAACTTCAAGACCGCGTGCTTTCAGGGCGGCAATCGCTTTTTGCGAAGATTCCTTTATTGTGTCGGCAACAGCGACAATGCCCTGAATTTTGCCATCTACAGCCACATACATTGCCGTTTTGCCCTCGGCTTCAAGCATCCGCACCCGTTCCGCCGCTGCCTGAAAAGCCACCTTTTCCCGGCTCATAAGTCGCCCTGTACCGATCACCACCGATTTATTTAAGACATCCGCTTTGACCCCGTAACCGGCAAGTGCGGCAAAAGACTTTACCGGGAGCACCTCTGTGCCCTGTGCCTTTCCAAATGTGGCGATCGCTTGAGCCAGCGGATGCTCGCTTACTCCTTCTACCGAAGCAGCCAAAGAGAGCAACGTTCGTGTATTGAGATTGCCTATGGCAATAACATCCGTTACCTCAGGTTTTCCTTTTGTCAACGTCCCCGTCTTATCGAGCATAATGGCCTGCAGATCTTGTGTTGTTTCGAGATACTCACCTCCTTTAAAAAGAACGCCGTTTTCCGCCCCTTTCCCAGTGCCGACCATAATCGAAGTCGGAGTCGCCAGGCCGAGAGCGCACGGGCAGGCAATGACAAGCACGCTGATTGCCGCCGCGAGCGCCGGCGTAACAGCCCCGGGAGTAATCATTAAATACCAGACAAGAAAAACGAGGACTGCAATCGCCATCACAATGGGAACAAAGATCCCGGAAATACTATCGGCAATCCGCTGGATCGGCGCTTTCGACCCTTGCGCCTCTGACGATTCTAACAATGCCGGCGAGTGCGGTCTCTTTGCCGACTTTTTCCGCTTTCATGATGAACGTGCCGTTCGTATTGACCGTCGCGCCAATCACCTTATCGTTTGGGCTTTTCTCTACCGGAATCGGCTCGCCTGTGATCATCGATTCGTTCACCGCCGAGCTGCCTTCAATTAAAATACCGTCCACGGGTATTTTTTTCGCCCGGTTTAACCCGCAATAGATCGCCGACGGCCACTTCATCAATCGATACTTTTTTTTGTCTTTTCCATCCTTAATGACCGTCGCTTCTTTCGCCTGAAGGCCGACTAGCTGAGTGATCGCCGCCGTCGTTCGGCTTTTTGCCTTCGTTTCAAAATATTTTCCAAGCAGCACAAGTGTAATCAAGACGGCGCTTGTTTCAAAATAAAGATCCGGCTTGGCAAGCCCGGCAAACTGAAACCGCAGCATCTCCACTACACTGTAAACATAGGCGGCGCTCGTCCCAAGCGCGACAAGAATCCATGTTGGCGCTCTTATTCAATAACGCTTTTGCGCCTCCCCGATAAAACGGCCAGCCGATATAAAATTGCACGATGCTGGCCAGCACAAACTGAAACCATGGATTCATCAATACATCCGGCATCGGCAGGCCTGTATCAAATGGAAGATGAGCAATCATTGTATAGAGGAGCGGCAGTGAAAACAACGTGGACAAAATAAGTTTCTGCCGCTTTTGTTTGATTTCTTTTTCCTTGCTGTCCATCGGATTTTCCTGTTTCGGAACAGCTTCATAGCCCAGTTTTCCGACCCTGGCATAAATGGCGTCCGGCTCCGTAATACCGGGCTCATAGATAATCGTGCCCGCCTCCGTTGCCAAATTAACATGGGCGGACTCAACACCGTCCATGCGGTTCAGCCCTTTTTCAATACGCGCGGCACAGGCGGCGCATGTCATACCATGAATGTCGACATCCAGACGATTCGTTTTTACACCATAGCCTAGCTTATCTATTTCCGACCACTTCCGCCGGTTTAGCTCTTTCTTCATCGATTGTTACTCTCGCATTTTCTAAGGCAAGATTGACACTGGCTTCGACGCCGTCCATTTTGTTGAGCGTTTTTTCTATTCTCGCTGCGCAAGCGGCACAAGTCATTCCTGTGATGCCGATTTGCATTTGTTTCTTCATTGTTCTCGCCCCTCAAGTAACCTATTTCGAAAATTGTTTTAGTACTTTGATCAGCTCTTCTATTTGTTCATCGCCATGGCCGGCTTGTATGGCTTTTGTTACGCATGATTTTGTGTGCCGTTCAAGTACGGAAAAACCGACTTTTTTCAAAGCGGCCTGCACAGCAGACAGCTGAATTAATATATCGATACAGTAGCGATCCTCTTCGATCATTTTTTGCAGTCCTCGTACCTGGCCTTCCAATCGTTTTAGGCGATTGACGATTTTTTGCTTCTCATTGCCGGTTCTTGGAACAGCCGCTTTCTTCTCCGGCTGCATCTCCAAATGCAATCATCATGATCACACATTGCCATGACCTCCCTTGCAACATCATTATACCCCCCGAGGGTATAATGTCAAACCATTTGTTTAAATCGAATCGACATACTCTGTAGATAGAGCTTGTCCCTTTATTAGAACTTTACTTGCTGAACCTAGTGTCTAAAACCTTTCAGTCTTCGTCCGCCGGTCGGGTGGCCTCATCAATCTCGGCATCCATTTCCGCCCGGTAATGCTCGATCTCTTTATCAGTCCACGACAGGCGCTCCGCCATATAATTGAGGATTGGCTTTTGCCATTTTTTCACCCATTCGATGTTAAACAGCGTGCTTCCTGTCCGCCGCGTAAAATAATCAACCGGCGATACTGCCATTTCTTCCTCGATAGCATAGGCAATTGTCGCAAAAATTTCCGGTGGCAGTTGACAGGCGTCAGCCTCATCGCGGTGGGTTCGAATGGCGTCAAATAGCCGCCCGGCATTGGTACCGTATTTATTAACGAGAAAGCGCTTCTGTTTCCGTTAATCCAAGGCTTCTGCCTTCCGCCGTTTTTTCTTCAACATAACCGGCAAAGTATTTTGAGCCGCCAAAATGGCCGCCTGATAGCTCAACGTGATCCGTTTGGCACGGCGGATAGGAGATTCCTGTTGTTTGTTTAAGCCGGTTTGCCGCCAAATCAACAACCCGCCCGGCCATTTTTCGATATCCTGTAAGCTTGCCGCCGGCAATTGTGATCAGCCCCGACTCCGACAAAAAAAATCTCATCTTTTCTTGAAATCTCGGAAGGCGGCTTGCCTTCCTCGTGAATCAGCGGCCGTACGCCTGCCCACCCGGATTCGATATCGCTCGCCTTCAAATACACGGTTGGAAATATGCCGTTGATCGCATCAAGCAGATAATTTTGATCATCCACAGTGATTCGCGGTTTAATCGGCAGCTTATCATAGGTTGTATCCGTCGTGCCGACATAGACTTTGCCATCCCTGGGAATGGCAAAAATCATTCTTTGGATCATTCACGGCGTCGAAATAGACCGCTTGTTTCATTGGAAACCTCTTCCCGTCGATCACAATATGGACGCCTTTTGTCAGATGAAGATATTTGCTTTTTTTTGAGTGATCCATCTCTCGAATAGTATCCGCCCAAGGACCGGCGGCATTGACAATCTCTTTTGCGTAAATCGTATAGTCACACGCCGTCAGTCGATCTTCTACTTTAACACCGGTAAGTCTGCAATCGGTATCATAAATAAGATCAACGGCTTCGGCATAATTGACGGCTTTCGCCCCGCGGCAGGCGGCTTCTTTTTTATCACTTCAATCGTGAGCCGGGCGTCATCAGTTCGGTATTCCACATAATAGCCGCTCCCTTGAAGGCCTTTTTCATTCAAAAGCGGCTCTTTTTCCAATGTCTGTTTTTTGTTCAGCATTCGCCGGCGTTCATCATACTTGACTTTGGCCAGCATATCGTAGATTTTCAGGCCGATCGACGTGCTGAATCTTCCAACGTTCCGCCCTGATAAATCGGCATGAGCATCCATTCCGGTCTTGTGACATGCGGTGCATTTTCATAGACAATCGACCGCTCCTGACCGACTTCGGCCACCAATTTGACTTCAAACTGTTTCAGATAACGCAAGCCGCCATGGACCAGTTTGGTCGAGCGGCTTGAGGTACCGCTGGCAAAATCCTGCATGTCGATAATTCCCGTGTTCAGACCGCGGACCGCAGCGTCCAGAGCGATACCTGCTCCAGTGATCCCGCCGCCAATGATCAAAAGGTCGAGCGGCCGGCTTGCCATTTGTCTAAGATTATCCGCCCGATTTTTTGCCGAAAAAGTCATGCCAATCCCCCCTGTTGCCAGTCGTGCAATGAAGAAAAAGAGAGACCCGATACTTCCTATGCGCTGCTGCCCGGTGCTCACACATTCATAGTGTATCATGAGGTCTCTCTCGCCATTCTTAACGATTTATTAACTTTTGCGAAAACGTATCCGGACAGTTAGCTTTCAGTCTATTGACCGGGCCAACTCGCCTGCAGGATACGAGATTTTTTGTCTCCGTCAGACGCTCGGCTTTCGCTGCCCGCAAAATCTGCCCATTCTTTAAGCCGGGGTGAAAATCACTTTTCTCCAACTGCGAGCTCCCCTATTATAGGGCATTCACCGCCGGCAAATCCGCTTTTTGCTGAGCGGTTATGGCTTAAATGTCCGCGTCGCCTGCACCGCCTTTTTCCACCCATTATACAAAGTCTTGCGCTCTTCGTCCGTCATTTTGACTTGATAATCCCTATCTATCTTCCATATTTTTGCGATCTCTTTGCGGCTTTTCCACATGCCTACGGCCAAACCGGCTAAATAGGCCGCTCCGAGCGCCGTCGTTTCATTGATCATCGGCCGCTGGACCGGAACACCGAGAATATCGCTTTGGAATTGCATCAGGAAATTATTCAATGAAGCCCCGCCATCGGCGCGCAGCGTTTTGAGCGTGATTCCTGAATCTTTTTTTTTCATCGCATTTAGAACATCTTTCGTCTGATAAGCCAGTGATTCCAAAGTTGCCCTGATAAAGTGCTCCTTTGTCGTTCCCCGCGTTAAGCCGAAGATCGCGCCGCGGGCTTCGCTGTCCCAGTAAGGCGTACCCAATCCGACAAAAGCGGGAACTACATAGACGCCGTCGGTCGAGTCGACCTTCTCTGCATAATCCTCGCTTTCCGGCGCACTTTTCAGCATTCGGAGGCCGTCGCGGAGCCATTGAATGGCCGATCCAGCAACAAAAATGCTGCCTTCCAGTGCATATTCCACTTTGCCGTCAATTCCCCAGCTAATCGTTGTCAGCAGGCCGTGCTTTGAGGCCACCGCTTTATCGCCGGTATTCATCAGCATGAAGCAGCCCGTTCCGTACGTATTCTTCACCATTCCCTCTTCATAGCAGGCTTGTCCGAACAGCGCAGCCTGCTGATCGCCGGCAATGCCGGCGATCGGCACTTCCTGGCCAAAAAAATGATAGATAGTTGATCGTATTCGTGTAAATTTCTGAAGAAGAGTGCACTTCCGGCAGCAGCGACTTAGGGGTTCCTAAAATATCCAGCAATTGATCGTCCCACTTTAAATCATGAATATTGTACATCAATGTCCGGGCGGCATTGCCGTAATCGGTGACATGTGTTTTTCCGCCGGACAGTTTCCACACTAGCCAGGTATCGATCGTCCCGAAAAGCAAGTCGCCCTTTTCGGCTCTTTCTCTCGCCCCTTCCACGTTGTCAAGCAGCCATTTCACTTTCGTCCCTGAAAAAATAGGGATCAATAAGCAGTCCGGTTTTCTCCTTGAACAGATCATTGTACCCCTTTTCTTTCAATTCATGGCAAATGTCCGCCGTTTGCCGCGACTGCCAGACAAGCGCGTGATAAATCGGATGTCCAGTATGCTTATCCCAGATGACCGTTGTTTCCCGTTGATTCGTAATGCCAATCCCGGCAATATTCTTCGGAGAAATTTCACTGGTCGTCAGTGCTCGGCGATCACGGCAATAATCGATGCCCAAATTTCATTGGCATCTTGTTCCACCCAGCCAGGTTTTGGAAAGAACTGCGTGAATTCCTTCTGAGCGGATTGAACAATTTCTCCTTTTTGATTAAAAAATGATTGCTCTTGAACTTGTCGTACCTTGATCGAGTGCTAATATATATTTTTTTGCCATTGTTTCGCCCCTCTCAAAAAAGTCATTCCCTTTTTGCCGCCTTCATGACCTATAACCTATAAAATTCGCCTGTATGTTAGCATTCATTAGAATAGGCCGTAGAAATGATACCTGCAGATTGAAAAAACAAAACGACTGTTCGGCAGCCAAACGGGCGACATCACGTCATCTCCGTTTTCGATAACACCGATGAGCCGGAGTCCGTCTATTGCTCTATTCACTGAACAAATCATAACGTATTTACCGGATTCAGTATTGTGCGATGCCGCCGTTCCTTCATTTTTTTATCCGCTTAGTTCATTTTATGAAAACATTAGCATGATTAGAAAAAGAGTGCAAAAAAAAAAAACAGCCAATCGCTGCTGCTTGTTTGGAAAACAGTTTGAAATGAGGCAAGCAAAACCGGGGAGATTTCACTGAGATGAAGGCGCACTTTTCTCTCTTTCGTATCCTGGGGAAAATTCGGAGGGACGCCCATGACATTCACGGGCAAGCGGTCATGATGTATGTTTAAATTGAGAGCACTAAATAAGTGGGGTCGATTGTCCGTCCCGATCTAAATGAGACGCCAATCGTGGTAAAGAACTGTACGGTTGATGATGAAGGTTTTGCACTGTCAAGCAGGCGGCACCTTTCATATTGAATGGCATTCGTTGCTGTTTCGATATTTTCCACGAAAAAGCTTCAGGATCGATCACATTCAGATCAACAGGGCCAACGATCCCTTTTACTTTTCCTTTATTTGTATACTGAAATAGAGACCACTTTTCCCATATACCATTTTCTTCGGGTTTTGTCACACCGTAATGAGCACCAGAGTGGATAAACAGCTAATGAAGAATCAAGATGCTCTCTGGCGAAAGCTGTGTTTGTATGGATCATCACTGGATTTCTTAATTCGTCCTGCACGGTTTCTAAAAAACAACGAGCGGCATTGGAAAGCATATGTCTTTCCATTTTTAACGGACATACTTCAATGACTAAAACATAGGGGAGATCCACGGGGTAATTTTTAACTGCTTGAATAAAATATTGTGCCTCCTGTTTCGCCTTCTTGCGGTTTGTAAATCTGGCAAAATGATAAAATCCCGTTTTGATTTCTGCAAGGTGAGCTTCCTGATAATACTTTTTAAACATCAAATCGGTATAAAAGCAGCCTTCAGTCGCTTTGAGGTAGGCAAAAGCAATACCCGCTTTTTTCACTTTCGGCCAGTCTATCAGCGGCTGCCAATGACTGATATCAATCCCTTTTCGCTGACCGGTCTTTCTTTCCTGCATATCACTCATCTCCTTTCGCTATTATATAATAACCAGCATTCCATCGGACTGCAAAAAGCAAAAAAAAAAAAAGAAGGCATTGAAAACCTTCTTTTCAGTCAATGATCGACAAGCTTTTACAAAAAACAGCTTGAAACGGCAATTAATTGTATAATTTTTTTTACGCTTTTCACCAAGGCGCTTGCAAATCTTAAAAATCAGTTGAACACGGCTTATTATTTTTTCGGGGATGTAAACGTTCTTTATAGAATCGTCAAATGATTTTATCTATTTCATGCCGGCCCCTGGAACTGATTGTAAGCCCGGTGATCCTCCTCTCTTCGACACCGCAGCCGCGCGTCGGTGTTTCTTCTTCACTCAATCTAGTCGATTTGCTCGACTTTTTTAATGATCAGCCTTGCCAAAAAATCGTAGCCGGTTTCAGTAAAATGAAGGCCGTCTTCCTGCAGCATCCGGTCATAATCAGCTTCGCTCAGCATCGCACGATTCAAATCAAGAATAGGGCATCCCATTTTACAGGCCACATGTCGGATCCGCCCGGCAAATGTTCCGATCGCCTCATTCGTCCGTTTTGTTTGTTTGTTTGAATTCATTTACCGGTGCTGGTGTGATCAAAAGCGTCTTTTTCGGTGAGACAGCGGCCGCAATACTGGCGATGTTGCGTTCAAACTCATCGACGGGAATCCCTTTATGTATAGAAGCATCGTTGGCCCCAAACAGCACCGTCACTCGGTCAAAAGCGAGATTCAGCACATCCTCTCGTATTCGGCAAAGTGCATCATTCGTATTATTTCCCGGGACACCGGCATTGTGCACCGTCCAGCCTGGCAGGCCGTTCTTCAATCTATTTGTTAATGTCGGCTGTTCGGAAACACCGTCCCAGCCGGCCGTAATGCTGTCGCCAAAACAAATCAGTGTTTTCATCCACAATCGCCTCCGTTCATTTTTTTATCACCGCCTATGATAAAGTGAAACTTCAATCAGTGGGAGTTTTCTTCCGTCATCCACTGATTGTTAGCTCTTGCCCACAGGATGGGTCACACAGACGTTGCCACAGGATGCGGCGCCTTTAGTCTGTGTTCCTAAGACTGGGCTTTTACGGGCAGTTATCTCCCACCTATACTTCTTCGAATTCCATTGAAGCCTTGAGGTGGGAGTCTTTACTTGCCGTTAAAACGGAAAAAAAAAGGAAACAGCATGAGAGAATCTATTTTCATGACACCATTCACCTTAAAATCTGCAGGCGGATTTCATATAATTGATTAATCAGTCGCGGCAACTTTATAATAAAACTAAAGTTCCAAAGTTTCTATATGAAAGGGTGGACCGTTATGGAAAAGACGGCAATAGAGCAAACAGAAATCCAAGCCTCAAGAATCGGACTCGGCACCTGGGCGATCGGCGGCTGGATGTGGGGCGGTTCCGACGATAGAGAATCCATTCGCACCATTCATCAAGCGCTTGACACAGGGATCAATTTAATCGACACAGCCGCTGTATACGGCCAAGGACATTCAGAAAAAGTCGTCGGGCGGCGATCAAAGAGCATGGCAGCCGCGATGACATCGTACTTGCTACGAAAGCCGCTTTGGACTGGGTCGGAACAGAACCTTTTCGAAATGGTTCAAAAGAAAGAATCAAAAAAGAAATAGAAGATTCGCTGCTCCGTCTGCAAACTGATTATATTGACATTTATCAAGTCCACTGGCCCGATCCGCTTGTTCCTATTGAAGAAACGGCCGAAGCCATGGGAGAATTGTATAAAGAGGGAAAAATCAGAGCGATTGGTGTCAGCAATTTTTCCGATCGGCAAATGGATGCTTTTCGCCAGGCAGCGCCTCTACATACGATGCAGCCGCCTTATAATTTATTCGAACGGCAAATCGAAAAAGACATCCTGCCTTATTGCCATGAACATCATATCGCCACGCTTTGCTACGGCAGCCTGTGCCGTGGCCTGCTGAGCGGAAAAATGACGGCTGAGCGGACTTTCAGCGGCGATGACTTGCGGCGGGTCGACCCGAAAAATTTCAAGCTCCGCGATTCCAGCAATACCTGGCTGCCGTGCGTGACTTGGAAAAATTAGCGCGTGACCGGTTCGGAAAATCCGTCAGAGCCTTGGCCGTACGCTGGATTCTCGACCAGCCCGGCGCCAGCATCGCTCTCTGGGGAGCGCGGCACCCGCAGCAAATCGCCGAGGTTGCCGAAGTGGAAGACTTTCACTTGGACAGCGACACGCTTAAGGAAGTGGATCGCATCCTGGCCAAACAAATCAAAGATCCTGTCGGCCCGGAATTCATGGCTCCCCCGACGCGGGATGAATTTTTTCGAAAACATCGCTAAAAAAAAAAACTTGCTTGCTGCAGCTGCGCGGGAGAGCACCCGCCGGCACAGAATCCGATACCTTTGCAAACAAACGAGCAGCCACCGCCCTTTTTGCGGACGATGGCTCGTTTGTTTCTATTCCGAAAGGATGGCCTCATCATGGAAAAACCAGCAGATCAAAAAATACAGCAGCATCGCAAACTAACCATCACCCAAATCATTGCCCGTACCCTGTTTATCTGTATCGGCGTGATGCTTGAAGCCGCTGCACTGGAAATTTTTCTTGTTCCAAACAAAATTATTGATGGCGGCGTTGTCGGCATTTCGATCATGCTCTCCCATATCAGCGGCTTAAAACTCGGCCTTTTTCTTTTTGTCTTGAATCTGCCGTTCTTTTTTATCGGGTATAAGCAAATGGGTAAAACATTTACCGTCACTTCTATCGGCGCCGTCACTCTTTTATCGATCATGACAACCCTGTTCACCCCGATTCCCCGATTTACAGATGACTTGCTCCTGGCCTCCGTTTTCGGAGGCGTTATTCTCGGGATTGGCGTCGGTCTCGTCATCCGTTACGGCGGTTCATCGGACGGCACGGAAATTTTAGCTGTTTTATTCAATGAAAAAAAAAAAAACGCCGTTTTCCGTTGGAGAAGTGGTGATGTTCGTCAATATTTTCATTCTTGGCAGCGCAGGATTCGTTTTCGGCTGGAACTATGCATGTATTCGCTGATCGCCTACTTTATTGCGTTTAAGATGATCGATATTACAAGCGAGGGGCTGGAGTCCTCGAAAGCGGTCTGGATCATCAGCAATGAACACGAGAAAATCGGTAACGCTTTAAATGTTCGTTTGGGACGCGGCGTCACGTATTTAAATGGAGAAGGAGCTTATTCCAGACATGAAAAAAAAAAAAACGTATCTTTACAGTCATCACAAGGCTTGAAGAAGCGAAACTAAAAAATATTGTCGACGAAATCGACCCGAGCGCCTTTCTCGCGATCGGCAATATTCATGACGTCAAAGGCGGCCGGTTTAAAAAGCGGAACATACACTGATTTCTAGCAGCGAATCTCTCCTGCTTCCAATTATGTGTCAAGATGCTGCCTGGATGCTAATTTGGTGGAGACAACGACCCAAACAGCATTGGCGAGCAGCAAGGCGCTTGTCGAGAAAAAAAAACATAGTGGATGCCGAATGCTGCAGCCATCTCTGTCCGCCTAAAAGCGATCCGCCAAGTGTGCCGAAAAACTGGGCGGACTGATTGTATCCGAACAAGCGTCCCGTTATTCGCGGCGGCGCCATCTGCTTGACAATGGTATTGATGGACGGCAAAAGCCCCGCCGTCGCCAGCCCGAGCAAAAACCTCAGCACATCATCAATTGCCACGGATTCGTTACATAGGCCTGCGGAACAAAAAGGATGCCGGACAAAATCAATGTAAAAACCAGGACTCTTCTAGGTCCCAGCCGGTCGGACACTTTGCCTAAAATCGGCGCGGCCACAACGCTGGCCAGTCCGGAAGCAGCAACCACCAGCCCCGAAACGAGTACGATGTGGGCAGAATTTGGAGCAAGCAGCTTAACATACACAGTAATAATCGGCTGGATAGACATATTTGCCAGTTGAACCATAAATGTTGTCACAAACATGGCGATGAACATCCCGGTGCTTGGCACAAGGCGCCAAACCTCCCGAAATGTCGGCGGCTTCTTCGCCGCGGAACGAAATGTTCCTTAATAAAGAAGAATGAAGCAACAAAAGCCAAAAACAATAAAATACTCGTATCAATAAACACCGTCCGCATGCCCAGATACTCCGCCAGCAGGCCGCCGATCAACGGACCGATAAGCGATCCGCTGATACCGCCTGTTGAAAGCATCCCGAGTGCCCAGCCTGCATGCTCTTTCGGTGTCTGCGCTGCAACAAGAATGATCGAAGCCGGAATGAAACCGGCAACCGTCCCCATAATCAGGCGCAAGGCAAACAGTTCATAAACATTTTGAGCAAAACCCATTAAAAAAACAACGATCGCCATGCCGAGACTTGCCCTGATTAACATCAGTTTCCGGCCGTGCTTATCGGCCATTGCTCCCCAAATCGGTGACACTATCGCCGAAATAAGAAATGTTGCACCAAAAATCAAGCCGGCCCATTTTTCAACTTCAGCCGTTTGATGAACGCCTAAATGCTCAATATAAAGCGGCAAAAAAGGAAACGATCTGGCTCATCCCGGCTGCCGTTGCAAAAGCCCCGAACCAGCAAATATAAAGATTTCGTTTCCATAACAACACAAAAAACACCTGACTTCTAAAAAATTCCCAAATAATCAATGAACAAGTTTTTTCAGGCGACCACCAGCCTGATCAAGTCCGGCCTTTATCATACATTAAATAGCTGATTTAAACCAATATATATTATTATAATAAAAAAAGCATCGTTCAGAAACTATTAGAAGGTTTTTTTGTTATGGAACCGGCTGAAAAAAGTATAATCTGCATACCGGCAGCTCATATTAAGTCAAGAAAGAGGCAAATAATGAGGAGGCATTTAAAAAATGGGCAACCCGAAAAGACATCCTGAAGGTTTTACCCCTGACCATCTCGGTGAACAGTCGCGCGCAGTCGACAGCAATAAAGGGAAACAGATGGCTAATAAAAGCAACGATGAACCGCAGTATATCCCTCCAAAAGGAAAGTAATTTCTGAAGCGCCCCTTTTTACCAGGGGCGCCTCCTTTTTGCTGCCCTCATAAGCACTGAAAGCGGTTGTTTTTCTTCCTATGATTGACAGCTTTAGACTCTTAAAACGAAAGCCATTTTTGAATCCTTAGAGCAGCTTGTGGAAATTTGATCAATCAGCGCTGCCGCATCTCAATACCGATTGCTGATTGATGCTGTTCAAGTTTTCTTTGCTTATTCTGGCTGCGCCATCCGAAAAAGAGTACTCCGGCAATCACAATCGTGATTGTCAGCCATTTCGCCCATACGTAATCTTCAACCAAGCTGCCTAAAACCGGTTCATTGAATAACATTTTTCCGGCAGTAAGAGCAAGAATGGCAGTGCCCGCATAGACTATCCAAGTGAAACGATCCGTTAGTTTCAGAAAAACGGCGCTGCCGCCCATAACAAGCGGGACGCTGACAATGAGTCCGGCGATGACCAGCAAATAGCTGCCGTAAGCAGCACCGGCAACAGCCAGAACATTATCCAACCCCATTATAACGCATCGGCTACAATAATTGTCCTGACGGCCGCAGCAAGACTCGTTCCCGCATTTACTTCTTTCGGCGAGTGACTGTCACTTAGAAGGCCGTAAGCAATCCAGATTAACAGCGCGCCCCCAATCAAATGAAGTCCCGGGACATTAAGCAGCCAAACGACAAGGAGTGCAATGGCGCGGATGACGACGGCGCCCACCGTACCATAAAGAATGGCCCGCTTCCGCTGGCGGCTGGGCAGCCGCCGCGCCGCCATGGCAATCACGATCGCGTTGTCCCCGGCCAAAATCAAATCGATGCCGACAATGAGCATGAGTGACGACAAAAAAAATTCAGCGTGAAAATTTCCATATTATTCTTCCTCTCTATTGGGGAATATTTTAACCCGGGTACAAAAAAACAGCCTCCTCCAACGCTAGTTGTAAAAGGCTGATTTATAAATAAAAAAAAAAACTTTGCCTTTTTTCATCCGTTCGAGGCAAAGGTCTCGCCAACAACATTTCTGTTGCCAGCAAAGGCCGGGGAAAAATTCCCGTAATGACGGCACTTCGCTGTCGGCTACTCCCCTTTTAAGAGGCTATTAATTTATTTATATTGTAAACTCACATTTTATTGCTGTCAATAAGCAAAACAAACAAGTGCGCAAAATTTCGCAATTGCACCCGAAACCGTGAGCAAAAAAGCCGTTGCGGCCGTTCGGGGTAAAGCGAAGAAAATCCATCATGCAGAAATAGCGATGATTCTCTTTGCGTCCAAATAAAGGAGGAAAACAGGGGGGCAGTTAAGGCTCAGCCGGCGGTGGCCTGGCTGAGCCAAGTTTCTTAATCAGACGAGCGATCGCATCGCTTATTAGATTCTCTGCCTCGGTGATGAGCACCGACTGTTTTATGATGCTTTTCTTTTCCTTTTTTATTCCAAATTATCAACGGACAGCGGGCACGGATGCACCGCCGCCCTTTATTCGGCCACGGTATCGCGCTTTCCGGCGACTTCATTTATCTTCCGTTTTTTTTTGGAGAATCAGACAGAAAGTGAATGCACCGCGGCTATCTTTCGCTTAACATAACCATACACAACGAGCGCACTGACAACCGTTCCCGCCGCTAAGAACAACAGAAAACCGATTGAGCTACGGACGGCGATACCTCCGGCGGCACTTAAGACAACCGTTTCCGCGATTAGAAGTCGAAACAAAATATGGATAAAATTTCGCTGTTTGACTTGCTCGGCAATCGGGTAAAGTCCGGCAAGCGCCTGAGGCAGCGGATGTTTCCATAGCGGAATAAGCTGCAGCCCTGTTAAATAAACAACTGCGGCGATGATGAAAACCGTATAATAGCCGTTTTTTAAAAAGAAAACACCGACGGCGCCGACAACAGTGAGCCGGATGTATATACCGAAATAGTCGCCGGCGCGAAGAAAGGTTTTCAAAAAAAGCTGTTTAAAAACACTTTCAGGTTCAAACGAACGAATTTTCACCAGGCCGTTCAGCCAGCGGCGCGGGTGAACCTTCCGTTTTAATACCGGCACATCGGTGAATAAATTGGCAAAGCGAAGAAAGTGCATCACCTGTTTATTTTCCATCTCCAGCAGGAGATCCCACTTTAGCAGCCCCACTTTTGCCTGGCGGTGAAACAGAAAGAAGCTCGTCGCCAGCATCACGGCGCAGCAGACAATCAGCAGTAAAAAGGAACGTTCACTCGCTGCGGCATATATGAATAGGAACGACAGAGCGCCGCGCAAACATTTGAGCGGCAGCCGCTCATCGATATATTGCTCGCACCAGTGGCAATCAATATTCCACGCCTTCGCGGCAAACGCCGCCCCAGCAAGCAGCAGGTAAGCGCCAGTGCTTGAATCGACACTGCGAAAATATAGCGGCGAGATAACGATCAGAAGGGCGGCGAGCCAGGCCGATTGGATAAGAAAACTATACATCTTGCTTTTTCTGAAGTATTCGTCCAGTTCCGCTTCAATCGGCAGCAGAAAAAAAAACATATCGGCCGCTGGATAAACGTGCGGATCGGTGCGTGCACCGCGAACAAAAAAACAACGAGGCTAATCACAAGCGCGCCCGGAAAAGCAGGCGAAAGATCCGCCAGCCACTGCTTATAATAAAAAAACGCCGACAATCACCAGCATGTAAAGAGCAAACATTAAGCCGCTGTTTTTCCCGATTAGATTCCAATAGCGCAGCATCATTTTCCAATAAGCTGAACGGCGTTTCAGCCAAAGAGCGGTTATTTCAGCCATTTTGTCTCACCTTTGGCGATTGCCACATAGATATCGTGAAGCGAAGCCTTTTTATCACCGAACCGATCCTTTATTTCTTCTAAAGATCCCTGAATCGCTATCCGTCCTTCATGCAGAATGATAAACCGGTCACAATACTGCTCGGCTGTTGAAAGGATATGCGTCGACATCAGGATGGCCGCCCCTTCTTCCTTCATCTCACGCATCAGATCGAGGAAAGACTGGATGCCGATCGGATCGAGTCCGACAAACGTTTCGTCAACAATGTAAAGATCAGGTCGGACAAGAAAGGCACACATAATCATCACTTTTTGCTTCATCCCTTTGGAAAAAAGGCCCGGATACCAGTGGCGTTTGTTTTCCATTCGAAAAATTTTCAGCAGCCGCCCGCTTCTCTTTTTTATACGTCTCATGATCGAGATGGTAGGCCATCGCCGTCAATTGCAAATGCTCTTCAAGCGTCATTTGATCATACAGTTCCGGCATTTCCGGAACATAAGCCAGTTTTTGCCGATAATCAAGCTTGTCTTCCTTTATCGACAGGCCGTCTACGCGAATCGAGCCGCCAAAAGGATCGAGCAAACCAAGAATATGCTTGATCGCCGTGCTTTTTCCGGCGCCGTTCAATCCGACAAGCCCGACGAGCTCACCCGCCTTCATTTGAAAAGACACATCGTGGAGAACCGGATGCTGCCGGGAATAGCCGCCTGTTAAATGTTCTACCGTTAATACTGCATTCATCTCTATCGCGCCTGCTTCTATTGATTGTCATCTTTGTGGTATTTTTTACCGAAGCTTTCCATTCTAGTCTAACAAAAAACCATAGCGAAAGAAAACTTGGCCATTTTTATTAATCCGGCTAAATTCAACTATCACTCTTTTTTTAAGGGAGTTTGAAAAAAATGGATCGCATTCAATCCTATCCTATTTAAGCTCCAAAACATTCATCCCGATCCCGGATCAGCATAAAGTGCGAATCATTCAATATTTTGTTAAAATAAAGACAGCCTGCCGGATTAGAACAAAACCACGGTACATATTCGAAAAAAGAAAGGATGTCTGATTATGGCACATGATCCAAACTGCGTTTTCTGCAAAATTATCAACGGCGAGATCCCGAGCGCCAAAGTTTATGAAAATGATGATGTCTATGCTTTTCTTGATCTCAGTCAAGTGACAAAGGGTCATACTCTCGTTGTTCCAAAAAAACACCAAAAGGATATTTTTCATATTGAACCGGAAACGGCGGCAGCGCTCTCCGCAACATCCCGAAAATCGCGAACGCAATCAAAGAAGCGTTCAACCCGCTCGGTCTTAACATGCTGAATAACAATGGCGAGTTTGCCGGTCAAAGCGTGTTTCATTATCATGTCCATCTCATTCCGCGTTACGGCAAGGAAGACGGTTTCGAACCGATCTGGATCACGCACGACAAAGACTACACTAGCGAGCAGCGCGCGGAAGTCGCGGCCAAAATCGCCGAACATTTGAAATGATACCGGGCAATGATCGCGCTTTCCTGCCACTGGCAGGAAAATACATTGCTTTTTTTTTAGCTTAATTAAAGTATAGTGTTAGCACAAACCTTGCAGTAAGCCGCAGCGGCATTGCTGGAGGAACCATTAGCTTAGACGAGGAGAGATTAGCGTGAAATTACAAAAATTAATCTTAATTGCCTTATTTTTGGGGATCGGCACGGTGCTTCACGCCGTTGTTCCCGGTATCCTGTTCGGGATGAAACCGGATCTCATGCTTTTGATGATGTTTCTAGCCATTTATTTATTTGCCGACAAAAAGAATGTACTGGTGATCGGTATTGTCGCCGGTATTTTGAACGGGCTGACAACGACTATGCCCGGCGGGTTCATTCCGCTCGTCATCGATAAAATCGTGACGACGCTAGTGGTTTTCGCCTTGTTCTTCGCGTTCAAACAGATTGTGAATAACTATGTACTGGGCGTCATTTTATCAGGCCTAGGTACATTGCTTAGCGGTGCGGTCTTTTTATCCGCGCTGACGATTTTGGGCTCTTTACCCGGTCAGGGAAGCTTTCTAGGCATGTACCTGGGAATGGTCGTCCCGACGGCCGTTGTCAATACGCTTCTGATGGCGGTCCTGTACCCGATTGTAAAGAAAATCATGAACCGGAGCTCTTTATCGGCACAAACATCCGCCCGCCATTCGATCCGGTGATAATGAACAGGAAAAGCGCTGTCCTATGAGGGACAACGTTTTTTTTGTTTTTTTTTAGCAGAGGAAAAACTCCCTAATGTTTATAAAATATCATCCAGGCAGCCAAAATAAGAAGAGCACCGATGAGAGCGGTCATTCTTGCCATGCGAAGCTGCCGTAAAATGCGATTGTTCTTAAAAAGGTACATTCTTTGACCTGCCATGTGCTGGGTGGATGCGACGACCAGGCAAATGATGCCGGCAATGAGCAGAAGGATCGTCGCGACAATATGCATCAAGATGCCTCCCCTTATCAGGCTTCGCTAGTGATAAGATATGATATGTGTATTATATTATAATGATAAATGAATGAAAAAATTAAATGACGAGGTGAACTGTGTGGGAAAATTGAAATTGTACACAATCGGCGCAACCGTTGGCGGAATTATTGGCGGAACCATTGTCTTACTTAGCACACCCAAAAAAGGCGCGGATTTGCGAAAGAGCATCAAGCAAACAGCAGCGGCCATTAAAACGCCGTTGAAAGAAGTGGCAAACAATCTGGGTGATGTCAAAAACCGGGTCTCTTCACTGAAAAAAGACAGCATTCCGGTGATCAAATCCACTGTTACCGATATTGGCGGATTGGTTAACTCTTGGAAAGCGGATATCCAGCCCCACCTGACTAAACTCAAAGGCAATATCGTTCAGCTAGAGGCCGCAAAAGAAAAACTCAAAGCGAAATTAAAAAATGATCCGTCGAAGAGTGCAGGAGATGACCAGGCGCCGCCTTCCCTGTAAATAGCTATATGTATAAAGGATAAAACTCCCGTCAAGTCTCAAAATGCCTGAGACTTGCGGGAGTTTTTTTGAGAGAGAATATCGGCGCCGGCATGCCCGGATAAGCATGCGGCCGCCTTTATCCCGTATTAACGGGCAGTAAGACGATCGCCTCAAGGCTTCAATGAATTCGAAGAAGCTTAGGTGGGAGATAACTGCCCGTAAAGCCCGATTGGTTCGATTGGTTCAACTAACAATCATGGGGGGGGGGAGCAGACTAAAAACGCGACGTCCTGTCGCAACGCCTGCACTAGCACGTCCTGTGCGTCGAAAAACCTCCACTGATTGAAGTTTCACCTTACCCGAGCAGGTTAGAACGCCCAAAGTCCGCTGCGAAAAACCGGTTCCAGATCTCCCGAAGCCGTTTCACCGTCTATATCAAGCTTGTCTGAACCGACCATAAAATCAACATGTACCAAACTTGTATTGGCACCATGGTCAGCCAACTGTTCGCCGGACATATCCGCTCCGCCTTCGAGGCATTTTGGATAAGCTTTGCCGATTGCCAGATGGCAGGAGGCGTTTTCATCGAACAACGTCGTATAGAAGATCATGCCTGACTGCGAGATCGGCGAATCGTAAGGGACAAGGGCCACTTCGCCTAAATAATGCGAGCCTTCATCGGTGTCGATTAATCGCTTGATGGTTTCATACCCGCTTTCAGCACTTGATTTTACGATCCGGCCGTTTTCAAATGTCAGCGTTAGATTCTCAATCAGCGCACCGGCATAATTCAATGGCTTGGTGTTGTCACCGTACCGTTGACACCGGTCTTCAGCGGCAATGTAAACACTTCCTCCGTTGGAATGTTCGGAAAAAATGAATCGCCTGCGCTGTTTTTTCCCGCACCGCCGGCCCATTGGTACGCCTCGTCAAAAGCGATCGTCAAATCGGTGCCCGGCGCACGGTAATGAAGTTTGCGGTATTTCTTTTCATTTAAAACTTTCAGCTTTTGTTCAAGTGTTTTTTGGTGCTCTTTCCATGCCTGAATCGGATCGTCGCGATCGGCGCGTGTCATTTTAAAAAATGATGTCCCACAATTTGCCGATTGCTTGTTCAACCGGTTCCTCAGGAAATAATTTCTTGGCCCATTCAGCCGTTGGATAGGCGACAATCGTCCAGCTGACACGATCAGCCATTCGATAATCATAATAGGTATCCAGCGCTTCCCATGTCACCCTTTTGTCGAGCGCTACTCTTTCCGGATCAATGCCTTTCAGTGAGTCAAGTTCCGGCGGCCTGATATCGATGCAGGCCGCGCCGCGCTTAACCAGCGTTTCCAGCCCTTCCGCTTCCCAGGCCGGATACTCTTTAATTGCTTCGCCAGGTGCATGCTTCAACCGCAAAAAATCAAGTTTGTCATCCGTCCAGTTATAATAAACACGCTTTGCTCCCGACTGATAGGCCTTCTCCGTCACCAGGCGGACGAGACGGGCGGCATCAACCGGCGCCTTGATAATGACTTCCTGGCCTTTTTGCACATTGGCGCCAATTTTAACCGTTAATTCAGCATAGTGATCAAACTTTTGTTCAAACGTTACTGTCATAAATACACCTCCACCTTTTTCCACTTTATATTTTAACATGCTTCGGGTTCGAGAAGCTGCGCTAAGCTCTTCTTGCAATCGTTTCATTAAGGATCCGGAGAGGAAACCGCCAATAGCGGCTCAAGCCGCCATCCGGCCGACCTCGCGTCCCGTTCGTCTTGCCGAAAAAAACTATTGTTTTGATTATTACCGCTAATAGATCCTGTATACTGGACAAACATTTTTTCCTATTGCTTTTCATGCACTTCAAACGAAATGTCATCCTGGCTTAAATTAATGGTCTTCGCTTTGAGATAGAATTGATCTTCCAGCGGCATTTGCGTCAAGTTAATCGTGATTTGACGCTTGTCCGGCTGAATGATGACCCACTTCGGAAATTGGGTGCTGCTATTTAGAAAACTCAGCACCTGCTCTTCAGGCAGACTGACTTTGCCCAGGGTAACCCCTGTTTCTTTCAGAATAATATCCCCATTGCTGACATAAGGATCAAAAGACATGGAAAACGGGATACCTGTTCCAAGCAGCTTCAGCTTTCCTGTCAAAGTCAGATCCCGATCGATCTCTGCGGTGTATGACAGACGTGAATCGGGATACTTTTGGATCTGTTCATTTATCATATCCTGCAAGTTCTTTTTTTTGGCTTGAACGGTAAAAATCGCGGCATCTTCACGCGCCGGATGAATAATATTTTTGGCCCCCGCCTCCTGTGAAAAGGCCGAGGAACAGGCCGTAAAGAATGACAACCGCCGCTGCCAGTAAAATAAGTAATGAAAAAAAAAGGCTCTCTTCCAACGATTCGGCGTTCTAGACTTCTCTTTGCCATCCAAGCGGCTTCTCATCATGTCATCTCCTCTGTTTCTTTGTCCCATAACACCTGCAACCGAACTACACTTTCTTCCATTTGAAATACCGGACAAAACCCCGGCGGAATAAGCAGCTGACCAGTGTGAAATGTCAAATGATATTGCTTATATTTATTACACTATCATTTTTTTTTTAACATTTGATAATCTAGTCTATATGTCTCTTCAATCTTGCTATGGAGGTCATTATAATGGTTTTAATTTTTACTGTTTTTATTCTCTTCGCCGCTTTTATTTTCATGATTTTTAACCATTTTATCTATCTGATTTGCATAAAGCGCAGCATTCCTGAGGAACGCCAAAAAAATATTTTTTTCGCAAAGTAAACATTTCCCTTACTATACTTTTAATTTCGAGTTATTGGCAAGTTTTTTGGGCACAAATTTGACGATCGCCTGACAGCGCGGATGCTCCCGATACGGATAAATACGGACCTGCCATCCCTTGGCAGGGTCCAGCTGGTATACCTTTTCACATCCAACCTTCCCCTCGCTTCTTCAATCAGCCTGCAGCCGCGCAGGTAACCCGCGCCCGCATAGGACGCCTGAGCTTTTAGCCAGTATTCCTCTTTCGCTGCATCCTTTTCTTAGATTTATCCCCAAGAGAACTTATGTGATTTTTCAGATGTTCTCGACAATCGCCCCCTCTTTCGGTTAAAATGTACAGTGTTGACCTTCTTTTCTAAGTCCTTGATAAGCGCGGCTATAAGATGGACAAGATAGGTGCAGCAGCCGGCTGAAACAGTCGATGCCGGCAATTTGCCCCCTGTCTGAAAGCGGGCTCTTGGATTAATCTTAATTAGGAGTGGACTATGTTGAAGAAACTTATCGTACGATCGCCCTTACGTTGGGCTTATCCAGTTTGGCGGCGTGCGGCACAAGCAACCAGGCTGTCGTCAAAACCAAAGCCGGAGACATTACGCAAGCGGATTTCTATAAGGCACTGAAGCAAGACAGCAGCTCATCTACAGTCCTGCAGACACTGGTCTATGAAAAACTGCTGGAACAAAATTATAAAGTTTCCGATAAAGAAGTCAATGACAAAGTTAAAGAGTACAAGAAGAATTATTCAAGCGATGCTGAGTTTAAAGCTGCTCTCGCACAAAACAATATGACGGAAAGCCAATTTAAGAAAAGCGTTAAAGATTCATTGTTAATGACAAAAGCGCAAACAGCCGGCGTAAAAATCACCGACAAAGATATGCATAATTACTATAACAAGAACAAAACCAAGCTGATTGAACTTAAAGCAAGCCATATCCTTGTCAAAGATAAAAAGACGGCGGATGCGGTTGAAAAGAAACTTAAAAATGGCGGAGACTTCGCAAAATTGCCAAGCAATATTCCACGGATACCGGCAGCAAAACCAAAGGCGGAGAACTCGGCTGGTTCAAACAAAGCAGCATGGTGTCCCAGTTCAGCAAGGCAGCAATGAAACTTAAAGTCGGACAAATCAGCGCGCCGGTCAAATCAAAATACGGCTACCATATCATTAAGCTGGAAGGCATCAAAGATTCCTACAACGAACTGAAGTCCTCGACTAGAGAAGCTGTCAAAACAAGCAAGGAAAAATCGCAACAAGAAGTACTGCAAGAACTGATTAAAAAAGGAAACATTCAAGTCAAAGACAAACAATTTAAAGATCTGTTCAGCACCCAGTCGCTTCAATCAACCACTACCCAACAATAATAAATGTACCGATAAAGCCCAGCTGCATTATTGCAGCTGGGCTTTCATTTGTTTAACAAGCGTCGCCAGTCCAGCCGGCAAATGGGCCAATCGAAAGAAACAAAAAAAAAGAGCCCTGCAGGCAAAATCAGTGATTGATCGCCTTGGGGTCCTCATTTGAATGGCGGCGTTCTTTCTCCGCTTTTATGCGCTTCATGTACACTTCGCCCTGCTCTTCAAGCCATTTTTCATCGACTTCTCTTTCTTCCTTAGAAATCGTGAAAGCTTGATATCCGCTAAACAAGATGCCGGCGATGACTAAATATACCCACCATGGCACACTCTCAATATGCGAAATCGCCGGCCCCAATAAATTAAATTGCTGCAGCATGAACAGGGTAAATATCAGAGTAATTAAATACATCGACCTTCTCGCTTGCTTCATGTTGCATCAGCCCCCATCTTCATTGTGAATGAATGTCACCGCCACCCGCTGCTCATTACTTATTGTCTACCTCATTCATATGCGATGGCTTGGCCGAGTATTCATTTTTCATCATGCTTCTTCGCCGGCATCGAATGAAGATAGATCATTTGCCTTCACAATGCCTGTGCGTTCATTATCAAATGAAGGGCGGTACAGGGAATGATTGTCCAGAGCAAAAAGGCGTTCGGTAAAGTCGCCCGGTTTCGTTTTAATAAGCGCACGCGTGACCGTGTTCATCTTCGCATCAAGATTGTCAAGCATATGCAGAATGACCGCTTCCTTGATCAGCGGCGGTTTCGGGCTTCCCCATTCCGGTTTCGCATGGTGGCTCAGTACCATGTGCTGCAGCAAGATAACTTCTTCCGTTTTGCCGATTCCCATTTCATCGGCCATGGCGCCAATTTCATTGACCATGATCGTGATGTGCCCTAAAAGTTTTCCTTCAAGCGTATAGCTTGCTGCCGTCGCTGATGAGAGTTCGATTACTTTTCCCATATCATGAAGGATAATGCCTGAATAAAGCAAATCCGTATCAAGTGCTGGATACAATGCCGAAACCGCCTTTGCCAAATCAAGCATGCTGGAAACATGGTAAGCCAGTCCGGATAAAAAGTTATGATGGACGCTGACAGCAGCGGGATATTCAAAAAAAAAAATCGTCCTGATGTTTTTTTAAAGCGCTCGCGTCAATCGTTGAATGACAGGATTGCCGATATCAAAAATAAAGCGGGTCATTTTCTCCATCATCTCTTCCACAGCAAGCGGAGCGGACATCACTAAATCGGCTTTTTTGACGGGGTCACCGTCCGTCGCCAGGCGAATATCGCGGATTCTCAGCTGATTCTTGCCGCGAAACGTCGTGATCTCCCCTTCAACGAGAACAATGGTGCCGGGTACATAATCCGCTTCATCTTTCGGCGTGCTTTCCCACAGCTTTGCTTCAATCTCGCCCGATTTATCCTGCAGCATAAGCGTTAAAAATGGCTTTCCTCCGCTTGTTTTTCCTTTTGAAACTGTCTTTGTGAGCAAATAGTTGCGGATATGCTCACCCTCGGTACAGAAAGCGATGCCTCTCACAAAGCTCATCCCCCTAAAAAAAAAAAGTCTGAATTATGATTTGTTTTATGCTTATTTTCATTATACAAAATACGCGTCTATTGATCCGCTTATGAGTCAGTGCCCTCTCGCGATCTTTTCGCATAGGAAGCGTGATGACGAAAGCGACGCCGTCTTCATCATTCGTCACGTTGATTCGGCCGCCATGGTGATCGACGATCCGTTTGACAATCGCCAGTCCCAGTCCAAATTGCCCTTTCTTACCTTTCCTGAACGGTTCAAACATCGCCGCCATATCTTGCTTTGGAATCGACTGGCCATCATTTTTCACAATGATCTTTGTTTGGCTGCCTTCGTTTTCAGCAATCATCCAAATACTTTTCTCCGCATAGCGCATGGCATTCTCTGTCAGGTTTTCCAATACAATTTGACACTGCTCGGCATCCACCCATAATGGCACATCTTCGCCTTTGACGTGAATTGAAACGGAAGGCCGCTGAGTGGAGAGCCTCTCTTTCATTAATAAGGCTAAATCGCCAAAATGGATCCGCGACAGCTTTAGCGGCTGCTCGCGAAGCGAATCGACGCGGGTAAAATAGAGCAGCTTGCACACCCCCTCCCATTTGGGAAGCCTCATTGATAATGACATCCATCGAATCGTTCAAACCGCCTTTTGGAAAAATATGATCCTTAACGGACTGGGCATAACTCTGAACGACCATGATCGGTGTTTTTAACTCATGCGATGCCTGCTGCAAAAAGATTTTCTGCGACTCGTCATATCTGATCAAATTCAGCCGCATCTTTTCAAATTGTGCCGACAAACGCTCAAATTCATCGCCGCTTTTCCACTCGAACGGTTTTTCCCAATTTAGACGGGCAATTTCTTCAAAACGGCGCCCCAGTACATCGAGCGGCCGTTTCAAATAACGGGCAAGCCAAAAAGCAATAAACAAACTCAGAATACCGGCCAGAATAAAGATAAATACGAGTCTTGACCACAGTTTCTGCATCAGCTCATTTGTGTAAGTGTCCCACATGTAAGAAATCAAATAACCCGATTCCGTATTCACTTCGATCTGTCTGACCACGTAATAAAGGACTGCGCCATGATATTGGCTGATAGCGTCCCACTCCACTGTGCTGGTGCTTGACACGCTGTTTCATTTGCTTCCAAACAGAAGCCGGAACCGCCTCGCCCTGAACGTGGCCGCTGACAACAAGCAGGTTGCCGACCGATTTGGCCGCTTGCTGCCGTTCAAGAAAACTCATTCCCGAGTTATCGACGGTCAAATCGTCCGGGTTTTGATGGAGCACGCCTTGAAGCTGTTCCTGTTCAATCGTTGCAAATGAATCTTCTTCCAAAGCCTGTTGAATGGAAAAAGGATAGACAAAAGCAATGATCACGCCGATCATGACAATAAGAAAAGCGAATGATAACCAAATGCGCTTCGTTAGCGTCCATTTTATCATCAGGACACAACCCGATAACCGGAACCGTATACCGTCTCAAGCGACAGCCGGCTCAGTTTTTTTTCTTATTCTCCGTACGACATCATCAACGGCCCGATCCGATCCAACATAATCGCTCCCCCAAATTTCCCGCAAAATGTCTTCCCCGCGTCTTCGCTACATTGGCGTTTTCGACAAGATAGAGCAGCACGTCAAACTCCTTGGATGTCAAATCAATCACCTTATCCTCATCGAATACTTTCCGGTGAAGAATATCAATTTGATACTTTGAGATCGTCAGCAAATTCTCACGCATACCTTGACCGTAAACACGATGAAGCAAATTTCTTGCGCGAATCACCAGCTCTTTGGGCAAGAAGGGCTTCGCTAAATAATCATCGCTGCCAAGCTCCAGCCCTTTGATCTTATCGAGATCCTGATCTCTGGCGGAGATAAAAATCACGGGCTGTTCCGAATGATTTTCTTTAATTTTTTTTATTAAGTCATATCCGGACATACCCGGAAGCATAATATCCAAAATCCATAAGTGGACACCATTATGAAGATAATTCAGTGCCTCTTCAGCCGACTGGAAAACGGAGACATTCCATCCTTCCTTTTCAAGGTAGGCTTTCAGGACCGAAGCAAGGCTCTCCTCGTCTTCACGAGATTAATTTGAAAAACAATGTCGCTCATTTTTCCGCACCTTACCTTCTTTCATCGTTTATAGGATAGTAACGCTCACGTGAACAGCGGCGCAACATCATCGCCCCATCCCATTTTAAATTATAGCATGCCTATTTAAAAGAAAAGGATTGACGCAATTTTTGTGAACTGTATAGCGGCCATCGTCATGGTATAAAGCTGCCGCAGCTATTTGCGGACAGCAAATGTGAAAACTGCCCTGCTTGCTTTTTTACGGCCTGCCGCTAAAGTGAAAGCACGGCCGCATCCGGATGCTGCAAGTAACCGGATTTATGGCATGTCAGCAGGATTACCTGGCGGCTGCGGGCCACTTCAGAAAGAAGGGTCAGCGCCTGATTTCGGCGCTTGCCGTCAAAATTAACAAGACTGTCATCTATGATAATCGGCAGTGTCTCCTCGCCGTCAAAAACAGATGCCAGTGCCAGCCGCAGCGACAGATACAGCTGTTCGGCCGTTCCGCGGCTCATTTCAGTGACTAGAAAGACCCGCCCGTCCTTCCTTTCAGCCGCAAACCCGGCGGTTTCATCCAGATGGATAGACACGTAGACGCCCTCCGTTATATATTGAAAATAAACCGCCGCTTTATCGAGCACTTTCGGCAGTTTTTGTTCTCGATAACGATTTTTTGTCTCCTCCAGCGCCCGTTTGGCCGTTTGAAAAACCGCCCATTCCCGCGTTTTCATCTTCAACTTGGTCATAGCTGCTTCATATTCATCCAGCAAATCACGATAGGACTCATTACTTTCAAGGTTCTCGCACTCCGCCTGCCAGGCGATCAGCTGATTATTGATTGCTGCCTCTTGCAGGTCCAATTGATTTCTCTTAGCATCCCAGTCAGCTTCTGAGGTCCCTTCCCATTTTCCATCTTTCAGTGCTTTAAAATGGTGCTCCAGCACTTCCTTTCGGCGGGTCACTTGGCGCATCTGCTCAGTTCTTTCAGCCAATTTTTCGCGTCATCTTTAAGCCGTTCGGCTGCTTTCGCCGCGGCAAAAAAACTTTCTGCATCTTCCGTCCCTGCAAGCGCCAGAATCTTGCGGCATTCTTCTTTGTAGCGGGCCAGTTTCTCGCCGGCCGCCTGATCTTGTTTAATAAAACCGGATCGCTGCTTTTGCAAGTCAGTGGCTGCCAGCTGTTTTTGTTTCTCAACAACAAGTTGTTTTTCCAAAAAAAACGGCATCGCCGCCATCAAGATGCAGCCGCTGAAGGATTTTCTGTCTTTCCTGCTCATAACCGCCGCGCTCTATCTTCCGGTCGCTCCATATTCTCTCCAGCCCTTCAATTTGCTGGATGATTTTTTCTTTCCCTCTTCCACAAGCTTGACGATGTCTTCAATCCCGTCGACATTTTGAAGAAAGTAGCCTTTATCTCTTAGCCATTCGGCGATCTTTCCTTCGCAGCGGGTGAGGCTGTCCTCGGCATGTTCAATGTCGATCAGCATTTGCTCATATAGCGTTTTTTCGCCTGCCCCAGCTGCTCGTCCGAGAGTCTTATTTCAACTTGACGGCGGTTGTCCGCTTCAATTTGCGTCTCGAGGCCTTGTTCAGCTTCTCCTGCAAAGTGTGAGACCGGCAGCGGCCTCAACGCTGGCTTCCGATTCGCTTCACGCAGAATAGCTGAGAATGCAAAAGAAAACAGCAGACTGAGTGAAGCACCGGCCGCAAACACAAACAATGCGGTTTTCGTTGAAACCGTATAAGCGGAAATGATTGTAAATATTAATGTCAGCAGGAACCCGGCCGCAGGGAAAAGAACGTGCCATTTGTTATGAATGGATCCCTTGCTGGCTCGTTCTCGTGCCGGGAGCGATTCGCGCATTGCCCATTCACTTTCGAGCCGCTGCCGCTGTTCATGAGCTTTTTTTTCGAGTACCTGCCGCTCGTCTTTCGTCAATAATTTATTCTTAAGGACAGTCCGCCTGTCTTTTAACTGCCTCACCTGGGCCCCTTGAATGGAAAGCCTCGCCATCTGCTTTTCGCTCCATAATGCGTTTTCTTTCCTCTAACATTTTCTTTAGCTGCGCTTTGAAGGCTACGTCTCCCGCCGCTTCCTGCAGACGCTCAATTGTCCATTCCGTCCCCAGGTTTCTGAGCAATTCCGTCAAGGCACGTTCCGCTTCTTGTTTTTTTTTTTTATTGCATTCATCTCTTGGAGGATATGTTCATGCTTTGGCGTTTTTCTCACAAGCGCCAAAATACGTCCTTCTTCGGACAGCCACTCCCCGTTTAATTGAATGGTACCCGCCTCTTCGTCAATCTGATGTATTTTCCGGCGGATCTCCGCCTGCTGCCCTTCAAGCATGACAACTTGCGCATCCCATTTCTCATATCGCTCGCGTCCATGTTCCGGAAAAGGGCCATTCTTTCCTAGAACAGCCTCCTCTCTTTTTAACTGTTCATAGGATAGCATCAGCGGTTTGAGCGCCGAGAATGTCGTAAATTCATGTCTGAGCCTTCGATGGCTTTTTTTTGTCCGGCAATCGCTGTCAGCGCCCCGCGGCCGCCTTTGATTTTTTCTTTCAGATCGCGATAATGATCCATTTTCTTGTTCCATTTTTTCAACTCGTTCTGCCGATCCCGAAGAAGGGCAAACAGCTGATTGATGACCGGTTTCTTCCCGGAAGGCTTGAACAGCTCGGCAATTCGCTTATCAATCGCTTGTTCTAAGTACGGCAATTCCCGGCTGCCTATCATACCGGCATCAAGCAAAAAGCGGTTGAGATCAGCCGGCTTCATCTTTTCCAGCCCCTTCAGTCCCTCCAAGTCAAAGCAAAAAAAAAACGGCATTATAAAGCAGCCGGTCCATGCCTTTGAAAAAAGTCTCTGCTCCTATTTCAATCGTCGTACCGTCGTTTGTCCTGGCATAAAGGCGCGGGTGATCATTCTCTTTAAACGTTCTCATTAAGGTGCACATTCTTCCATCGTCAGCCGTAAAAGTCAACGCGCCGCCGAAGCGCCCTTCATCACCATTTCTTAAAAAAGGGGTGCATTCAGATTTCGCTGGAAAGCCGAACAGTAAATAGGTGATAAACTTCATCAATGTAGACTTGCCGGCTTCATTCTCACCGTAAACGATAATAAAGCCCTTGTCCGGAAATGAAATTTTCTGATTGTTGTCAAAGCGCCCAAATTGATTGATTCTTAGCGATGTCACTCTCATCTTTCAGCCTGAAAACCCATGGAAGAACCATGGGAACCAGGGCCCTCACGTCCTTTCAAATGGGGTTGCAGGGTTTCGGTATCATCCCATAATCAATGCTGAGATTTGCTTACAGCTGTTCTTTTTCTTTAAGCAGTCTGCTTACAAGCAATCCTTCCGCTTCTTGAATCACCTGATCCTTTTCACTTTCCGACAGCGGAGACAGGAATTTTTTGCCGATTGAATGATGAAAAAGCGGCTGAAGAACGTCATCCATGTCGAGTCCTCTTTCAAGCAGCCGCATGAGATCACCGACAAAATGAGGGCTTTGAATTAAACGATCATGGTCCCATTCCTGGCGAGCGGTTAAGTTCATGGAGAGCGGCCAGACAAAATCGGTTCGCTCCGCTTCTCCATCACGAGCCGCTTCAAGCCATTCGCTTGTAAAAAAAAACGCCGGGTCGTTCCCTGCCATCACACGGCTGTTTAAATCAACTTCGATTCTTAGAAAAACGCCTCTTTCATCGCTTCTAAGCCCGTCTTTCGCCTTTTCAATCGCTGCCATCGCATCCTCTGCACTCGCTTCTTTGGGTATTTCCAGACGCTTGTCTGCCCACAAAATGTCGGCTGTCGGAAAAAAAGCGACCTCGGCCCCGCCGCCGTCATCGAGTTCGACGATTGAAGCGCCTTTTTCGCCCGTCTCTTTGACCGACAATCCTTGAATATTGCCCGGATACCAGACCGGCGGAGAGACAGATAACGGCCCGCGTTTGTGAATGTGACCAAGTGCCCAGTAATCAAAATCTTTTTTGGATCATCTCATCCAATGTGAACGGTGCATAGCGATCGTCCGTCCCGCTGCCTTTTTGTGCTCCGTGCAGGATGCCGATATGATAATCCGCTCCGTCAATTTTTTGATAGTATGGCAGTTTATCCTCTTTTACGCAGCGCTCAGGATAGCTGAATCCGTACAAATGAACGCGGGGTTTGCTCTGTTTTTCAAACGGTATCATGCTTGTTTGCGTGCCGAAAAGATGAACATTCTCAGGAAACGCCAGCCGGTTCCACGGATCATCCAGATGATCGTGGTTACCATAAGAAACAAACACGTCGATGTTCTCTTCCTGCAGCCGACGCATCGCTTGTATAAAACGACGCTGCGCTTTTAAAACTGCGGTGGCTCGCATCAAAAATATCGCCGGCAATGATCATAAAATCAATCTTCTCAGCAATCGCCCGTTCAACAAGGCGGGAGAAAGCAGTAAAAGTACTTTCTTTGACCCGCTCAAGAATTGTCTTAGGAAGTCCCTCAACCGGCAAAAGGCCGATCAAGATGCAAGTCGGCCGTATGAATAAATCGTATCATGCCGCTCCCCCTCTTCAGATGTTTTCAGGCTTTTCTTCATTCTAGCATAACGTACAGACGATCACACGTTCTCACACAAAAAAGCAGGAATATTGTCTATCACTTTCGAAATACTTTAGTAAACTATCCGAAAAGGAGGAAATGGAAATGGCGTCATACACTTTAACGGCTTACAAAAAAGACGGAAGCATTGCCGCTGAGGAGACATTCGAAGCAAAAGATGATCGCGAGGGAAAGGCAAAAGGCGAAGCGCTGCTGGAGGAAAAGAAACTAAGCGAAACGACGAGCCGCGTAGTCTCTGAAAAGGGCAAGCTCGTTTATTTTCATCGCTGATTCATTGGAAGTTGTCCCAAAGTAGACAGCTTTGAATGATAAAGAGGCTGTTTCATGGTCAAAAAAAAAAAACTTTTGATACAGTCTCTTCTTCACTTGACTTAAAAAAAAGACCTCGGTTCAAGCTTTAGCCCGGTGTCTTAATCTTATCCGACGGCCCCCGGCCATTTCTCCGCCCAAAGGGATCAGGGCAAAACCCACCCATTTAAAAAAAACGGAAATCTCAATTATAAAACGCGGAAAGTTGTTCAAAGGATTGGATCCGGCACAACTGCAAGACCTTTTTCTCAAACTTTTTTTGCCTTTTTCCTTTTTTAAAATAAAAAGTGCGTATTTGGATATATTAATTAAGACTTATCGGTCCGGCCCGTGTCACGAAAAATCCGAACAACTTTTCAGAATAATCTAATTTATAATTTACATGTTTATTAGGCCGTGCTACAATTAAGGTAATATTAATTCGAAAGTGGGTTAAAAATATGGCGATGGATGAAGATGCTATAACAAAGATTAGCCCTGACGAAAAAACATTTCTTGTGGAAAAGAACACAACGATCATCAACGGTTTATTAGTCGAATTTGTACATGAAGAATACCTTTTTCAGAAGCTTGAAGATGCGATTGAAAGGGCCAAAAAATTATTAAAACAAAAAGAGGATCATATTACAGTCAGCGCCCGGTATATTAAAAACGGAAAACCCGTCAAAGTCACAAAGATGCGGATGAACGGCAGAGAAGCGTTGTAAGACTAGGGGAAAAAGAAGCTTTTATCGTTATATAGGCTTTTTTAAAAAGATGTAAGTGAAAAATTTCACTTACATCTTTTTAAATGCTGCCGACAAAGAAAACAAAACGATCCGGAGAACTTTAGACATCTTCAGATCGTTTTTTAGGGCGCGGGCAAAGTCTTTTTTATTTTAAATAAAGGGAACCAAACGCATTAAAAGACCTTCTTTACTTTATCCGGATTATCCTCTTTTGACAGCTGCCGTGCTGTTTCTCTTTTGAATGCAAAGAACGATCCGACAACTACCAATGCGACCAGAGATGTCAGCAGTACTTGCGATCGCGTAGAATCGACAAGTGCCATATATAAAAATATTCCCGGAGGCATGCAATCGTCACATAAGTGAGGAACGGAAACTGCCACATTTTCACAATAAGCGAATCAGGATCATCATTTTCTAATCTTTTCCGCATACGGAGCTCCGAGACTGCAATCACCAAATAAACAAGAAGCATCACTGCGCCCGATGCATTCATAAGAAAAACAAACAGCTTATCCGGAGATACAAATCCTAAAATCGTACAAACCAGTGAAAACACCGTGCTTCCCAAAACAGCCCAGATTGGGGTCCCTTTGTGATTGACTTGCGAAAAAATTCCAGGTGCATTTCCCTTTTCGGCAAGCGAATAAAGCATCCGCGACGCGGTATAAAGACCCGAATTCAGGCATGACAGCACCGCCGTCAAAATAACAAAGCTCATCAGAAGCGAAGCCCCGGGGATTCCCACTCTATCAAGCACCATGACAAACGGGCTCTTTAAAATGCTGGAAGAATTCCAAGGCAAAATCATAACGATTAAAAAGATTGAGAGCCGATGTAGAAAAGGAGAATGCGCCAAACAACACTATTGATGGCAAACATAACGGAACGCTTAGGATCGGGCGATTCTACCGCAGCGATTGTGACAATTTCAGAGCCGGGAAAGGAAAACAAGACGGTTGTCATCGCCAGAAGAACCGGCCCGATGCCGCGCGGGATTAAACCGCCATGGCCCAAAATATTTGATAAGCCCGGACTTTTATATGACGGAACCAGTCCCAAAATAATAGCGGCCCCGAGAATCAAAAACAGGATAATCGCCACAACTTTGATGGCGGCAAACCAATATTCAAATTCACCATACGTACGAACCGAAAAAATATTGGAAAGCGTTAATGCTAAAATAAAGAAGAAGCTGAGAAGTCCGATTGGAAGGAAAGTGAACCAGCTGTGAATAATGCTCGCCCCCATCATCGCCTCAACCGGGATGATACTCGCCCAGAAGAACCAGTACAGCCAACCGATCGTGTAGCCCGCCCAAGGGCCGATCTCTTCTTCAGCAATGTGGAAAACGACCCGCTTGTCGGATGAACGCTGGCCATTTCGCCAAGCATTCTCATGATAAACACAACTAACAGACCGACAAGAATATAAGTGAAAAGCGCACCCGGTCCGGCAGAATGAATAGCCGCCCCGCATCCCATAAACAAACCGCCGCCAATGACACCACCGATCGAAATCATCGTCATATGTCTCTGCCTCAAGCCTTGTTTCAGTGAACCCTTTTGCATACTTTCACCTCAATTGTTATTAGAATATTTAAATTATATATATTTATCTAAAAATTTTTTGTAGGTAAAAAGTGCACAAAATCGCCGACAACAGCGCGCTTATTTTCAGTCATTTTGGACAAAGAAAACTTGGCGAAACAGCGCTTTTCGCAGCACTGCAGACCAAACCAGAAGTCTTTACACCGGCCACCCGGAGAAAGGTTTCTGGACAGCAGTGCGCCGGCTTTGACAATCATCACTCACCCGCCGGATTGTCATTCTATAATCTCCCCAGCTTTTCAGAAAAAACTTCCGGATTCGCAATGAACAGCGAATCAGGTCTTTCGCCTTTTAACACCTTCAGAACATTTTTTTTTTGCGACAGCCGTTGCCATTCTGTAATTGCTCTCCGCCGTTATTCCGCCGGTATGCGGCGAAACAACGACATTGGGCAGCGCCTCACCCGGCAGCGGCGGTTCAGGGTCAAAAACGTCCAATCCGGCGCCCGCTATTCTGCGGTCTCTCAGCACCTCATACAGATCATGCTGATTCACAACCGCACCCCTGGCCGTATTGATCAAATAGGCTGTTTTCTTCATCCTTTCCAATAGGTTTCTGTCGATCATTCCCCTCGTCTCTTTGTTTAAAGGAACGTGAATGGAAACGAAGTCTGATTGTGAAAATACCGATTCCAGATCGATTTCAATTTGAATGCCGAGTTCTGCGGCCAAACCGTGCTTTGACGGGTCGTATGCCCTCACCCAGGCAGTGACCTCCATGCCCAGGCCGTTTTTAACCGTTTTGCAACCTCTTGGGCGATCTGTCCAAAGCCGATCAAACCTGCTTTTTTTCCTTTTAATTCATATGATTCGATCACATTTCTTGCTTTGTAATTTCCTCGCTTCATCGCCGCGCGTGGAAAGGAATAATCGACTTGGCCAGCGCCATGATCAAAGCCATTGTTTGTTCCGCCGTCGACACTTTATTAAGGGAAGGCGCGTAAAGAACAGGTATGCCTTTTTCCGTGGCGTACTGTACATCGATATTATCGACGCCGGTGCCGGCCCCGGAAATGACTTTTAGTCTTGTGCCGGCATCGATAATCTCCTGGGTAATCCGGGCCGGTGCTCTAAGAACAATGGCATCGGCATCCCCCCCCCGCAAGTTCCGCCAAATGATGACTATCATAACGATCGGTTCGAATCACCACCGCTCCGGCGCGTAAAATCCGTTCCCCCTGTTCATGATACATTGGGAGAATCTGCAATATTCTCTGTTTTTTTCATGTTACTCTCCACCGCTCTTAAGGTTTTTCTCTATTATACCTTTGTGCGGGCTGCCGTTCATCCCAAAAAAGAGGATTGGCCTGCCTTGAAACAGAAGCAATTGGCCGGTCAATTTCCCGGTCAAAAGGCTCTCTTTTTCTCTCTGCCTTGCCTGGGAAAAGATCAGCCTTGAGCTGATTTTCATGAATTTGAAACTAAATTAATAGATGGCATCTTCCAGCACAAGCTGATGCTCGGCAAATCTTTCAGGGCGAAGCGGAGAAAGGTCAATGCTCTCGTATTTTCCTTTGCGAATCAATTCCGACAGGCCCTTTCCGACACCCGGAGCTTGCTGCATGCCGTGGCCGCTGAATCCGAAAGCGACGTAGTAGCCCCTTGTCGCCGGATACTGTCCGATAATCGCATTATGATCTTCCGTGTTGTAATCATAAAGGCCCGCCCATCCTCTGGTAATTTTTGCTTTTGAAAAATTGGGAATGCGATCGGCCAGCACCGGCCAGACATTTTCCAGAAAATCCGAGCGGTGCCAGCTGAAATCATAAGCTGTCCGTATCTTTTCTGAATAACCGGCAATAAAGGTTTGCCCTTCATTTCTGAAATAGACACCCGTCGGATCCATCGTCAAAGGCAGCTCTTTCTGCAACTTTTCTTCAATATCGAACTGAAAAATTTGTCTCGGCGTCGGCACAACCGGAAGTGCCAGACCGGCTGCTTTACTTAATGAAGAGGCCCACGCCCCGCCGCAATTCACCACAATCGGCGCAAAATATTCCTCTCCCTCCTTCAGCCGTACCCCTTTGGCTTCGTTCCCGTCGAATAATAAACGGTCGACCTCCTTGTAACGATACTCCGCTCCCAGTCGTTTTGCACATTTAATATAAGCCTGCATGACCGAATAAGCATCGAGATAACCGCTTTCTCCGCAGTAAAGGCCGCCGGCTAAATCGGTTAGATTCAATTCCGGAATCAAGTCCAACAGTTCACCTGGATCCAGCAACTTGGAACGACGCCGTTTTGGTGCTGAAGTTCCCACTGTTTCTCAAAACACGTCATCATTTTTGCTGTCGATAAAAATAAATAGCCCCTTTGCTTGAAATCGATTTCCGGTTTTGCATCTTTTGTCGCCATCTTTTCCGAAAATTGTTTATACACTTGCAGACTGAAGCGGCTTAATTGAATATTAATTTTTGTCGTATAAAGCTGTCTGAATCCGCCGGCACAGCGCGGTGTCGAAGAATAACGGTACATTTTATCTTTCTCGAAAACAATGATTTTACCTTCATACCCATCGTTCAATAAATTATAGGCGAGACTTGAACCGATAATCCCGCCTCCAACGATGATCAGATCCGCTGTGTTCTCCATTTTACTTTCCCCCTATTTATCAATCGCTTTATTGTTAATTTACCTTTCGAAATGCCATTAAACAATGGCAAAAGTCAACAAAAATAAAATATTTCAAATAATAATAATCGTTTGATTTTATTTGTCTAACCCTTTTTATATCCGGCTAAATGTTTTAAAATAATAATAATTCAAAAAATGTATTGGAGGTGTTTCCCAATGCTATTGGAACATATTGCGCCGACGATTGTTTCCAGGACCATGGAGATGGTTGATTGCCCGATCAGCATTACAGATGAAAAAGGCCTCATTATCGGCACGGCCGACGAAAAGCGGATTCAGACGTTCCATAAGCCCTCTTTGGCTGTAGTGAATGAAAAAGCGACCATTGCCTTTAGCGCCGAACAAGTGAAGAAAATGGACAACGTACTTCCCGGGGTCGCCGCACCGATTATGTTTAATCAAATACCCGTCGGTGTTCTCGGCATTATCGGCAACCCTGAAGAAGTGAAAAGGTATGTCAAGCTGGTTAAAAATTATGTAGAACTTTTCTATTTAGAATCTATTGAAACCGAGATCGATACTTTTACAACCCAAACAACAAAGCGATTACTCGATTGCCTCTTGCATTCGGGGAGTGATGAAGATGACAGGCAGGGTTTCGACTCTGCCGGATGCTTGGCTGCCCTTTATCGGCTAATCGTGCCTGCCTGATATTTGAAGTGAAAGGAATGAAAGGGCTGCCTGGACAGACGGGACAAGAAAAGAATCCTTTCATGCTGATGATGAAAAAGAGAGCTGATTGATGAGATCAAGCGTTGTTTACAGTGGACCGCTCAAGATATCTTTTCAGAATTAGACAGCGGCCGGTTTGTTGTGCTAAAGACATTGAAAGAAGGGAAGGAGCCTGAGGAGCTGAAAAATAACCTGGGGAAAAAGCTCGAAAACCTTAATCGTCTGCTTTTTAAAAAGTACCGAGTGACGGTTTCATTCGCCGTCGGCAGCATCCAGAACGGTGCAGCGGGCATCCGCCGATCTTATCAAGATGCCGTTCATGCGATGGAAGCCGGAAAAAGATCGCGGCTTTTATCTCCTTATTTTTACGATGATTTAGCCATCAAAGTGGATCTGATGGCAACAGGCTTCACGCCTTATACGAAAACCCGTCTGCAAGAAATGAGCAAAGTGTTTTTTGCTCATGATCACGACCGCACTCTGTCGGCTACTTTTATGACCTATTGCGAGTGTAATATGAACATCAGTGAAACGGCGCGAAAGTTATTTCTTCACCGAAACTCGCTCGTCTATCGCCTGGAAAAAATCAGCGCGCTCACATCATTAGATACTTCCAATTTCGAACAATGCCTCCTTTTATATGTTGCGATTAAAAACGATTCATCATTTGACAAAATGAATCGGCCGCGTTTCCACTGAGCCCTTTTCTTTACACGCAGCTGTCCGGGCACTAAAGGAGACTCCCAAAAAAAAAAAAAAAAATAAAAGGACTGTTTCGTGAGAAAAAATTTGAATGAAACAGTCCTTTAAGGTGCTTTGATGCGATATCCAGTTAGCTGATGCATATAAACCGGCGAAAGGTGGACAAAGCCCCCGGGCCATAGACAAACCCGGGGGCCGCACCGGGTGACAAGAACGGTGGTGTTGTCAATTGTCCGTCTGTGCGCGCCCGCAGTTCGGATCGCTGATCAGTGAAACGAACCGGTCGATTGGAAGTCGCCGAACACTCACGCCTCGGTATCGATTTGCGCTCTTTGCAGTTTCCCACTGTAATCGATGTATACGGCCCGCCATTCGGTATAAACGTCCAATGAAGGCACCCCCGAGTCCCGATGCCCGTTCCCCGTTCCTTTTGTCCCGCCGAACGGCAAGTGAATTTCCGCCCCCGTTGTACCGGCATTGACATAGACGATGCCCGTATCTAGATCGCGAATCGCCTGGAAAACGCGATTGACATCTTGTGTATATATAGAACTGGACAGTCCGAATGTAACATTGTTATTAACTTCGATCGCTTCTTCCAAATCCTTAACTGGAATGATCGACAGCACCGGTCCGAAAATCTCCTCTTTGGCGATCCGCATCTCCGGCGTCACGTCGGTAAAGATGGTCGGCTCATAATAGTTGCCGTTTTTCAAGTGACTGACTCTCGCTTGCTATTTTTCCGCCGCAAAGCAGTTTTGCCCCTTCTTTCACACCTATTTGCACGTAATCGTCGATCTTTTCCAGCG
Organism: Terrilactibacillus sp. S3-3; assembly: GCA_030437565.1. Classification (GTDB taxonomy): domain Bacteria; phylum Bacillota; class Bacilli; order Bacillales; family Sporolactobacillaceae; genus S3-3. Next base: position 1,050,177 of record CP129291.1, on the reverse strand, counting down.
CCCTTTTATTAATCACAGGCCCGACATCGACATTCTCATCAAGGCCATTGCCCAGTGTTAATTGGCCGGCCGCTGCCGTCAATTTTTTCTCCAGTTCTTCCTTCACTTTTTCATGGACGATCACCCGGCTGCATGCCGTGCATCTCTGCCCGCTCGTGCCGAAACCGCTCCAGAGAATCCCGCTTAGCGCAAGCTCCAAGTCGGCATCTTCCAACACCGTAATCGCATTTTTCCCGCCCATTTCCAGTGATGTTCGCTTTAACAAGCCGCCCGCGCGTTCATTGATCCGGCGGCCGACCTCATTTGATCCTGTAAAAGCAATTAAGTCAATCCCGGGATGCTCTACCATCTCCTGACCGGCGTCTGTTCCCGAACCTTGCACCAAATTGATCAGCCCTTTCGGCAGCCCGGCCTGCTCATAATTTTGACAAAGGCTTCCGCCACGATCGGTGTCTCGGAGGAAGGCTTCCAGACGACCGTATTGCCTGTCACAAGAGCGGGCAGCGACTTCCAGGAAGCGATCGCGATCGGAAAGTTCCAAGGCGTAATCATCCCGACAACGCCAAGCGGCACGCGAAGGCTCATCGCAAATTTATTGCCAAGTTCGGAAGGCATAGTCTCTCCGAACATGCGCCGGCCTTCGCCGGCCATATAATGAGCCATATCGATCGCCTCCTGCACTTCCCCCCTTGCTTCCTCGATCACTTTTCCCATTTCAGTCGTAATGATCTGCGCCAGTTCTTCTTTTTTTTTTCTTTTAGCAGCCGCCCGACTTCAAACAAGTATTCCGCTCTCTGAGGCGCAGGAATAAGCCGCCATGATTTCTGTGCATTTTTCGCCGCCTCAACCGCTTTGTTCACATCATCTTTTCCAGACTGGGCCACTTCGCCAAGCACTGTGCCGCTGGCCGGATTGATGACCGGAATAAACGCACCCGTAGACGGTTCTGTCCACTCGCCGTTAATATAGTTTAAAAATCGTTTCATTTGTCGTCCCCCGCTTTCATTAAAATCGCAAAATTTTCTGTGATTTGAGTGTTCATGACATCCATAACCTGTGTTTCCGTTTAAAACACCTATACCCATACTTATATGCATCGTACAAAATCATCATGATGTCAAACCATCTATCTTTACTCTATCGTTTTCTGCCTGCTTTTCCTATGGCTATTTTCCACAAAAATGAAAATATAACGACCTTTGAATTCGTACGATTTTTACTCGTTCCCACCCATGTTTCTATTTAAAAGAGTCGATTCTTTTGCTACACTGTAAGCAGAATATTTCTGAATTGTTTATATATTACTTAAAAATTGTAAGGAGGGGCTGCCGTGCTCATTCTGTCCAAAGATGATATCCTTCAAGCTATCACAATGACTGAAGCGATGGGAGCGATTGAAGAGGCCTACATCGCAGAAAAAAAAAAGGTTCGATATGCCGCAGCGCATGCAGCTATCGGGCAATGGAGAGAATACGTTGTTATTAATGCCCTGCTTTTCGGGGAGCCATTTTGCCACCAAATTAGTAACTGTTTTTCCGCAAAATTCAAAAAGAGGTCTCCCGGTTACACAAGGCATCGTGCTGCTCAATGATAATCAGACCGGCGAGATGCTGGCTATTCTTGATGGCACAACATTGACCGCTTTACGAACCGGAGCCGCCTCCGGCGTGGCGATTCGTTATTTGTCTAATCCCAGGGCAACAAGTGCCGGACTCATTGGGACGGGCACACAGGGCAAGTATCAGCTGCTCGTCGCCTGCGAAGCGCGGAATCTGACCGATATTTATTTGTTCAATCGAACGGCGGCAAAAATTCCCGCTTTTATAGAAGAATTAAGGCCTTTGCTGCCTGGGAATATAAACATCCGCGCGGCAGCCGACATCCGGGAACTTGCGGCGCTCTCCGACATCATCATTATTACTGCAACAACATCGCAAGAACCGCTTCTCCCTGATGACGAAAAGCTGCTAAAAAATAAGCTTGTGATCGGTATCGGTTCATATAAACCAAACATGCATGAATTTTCACCGGCGCTCTATTCATTAATAGCCAAAATATATGTTGACACGATGGATGCAATCAGGGAAACGGGCGATCTCATCACTCCGTTAAACAATCGCTGGATTGAGCACGAGCAAATCCGCCCATTCGCCAAAATTGTCTGCGGCAAAGAACAAGTAACATTTGCTAAAGATGAAACGCACGTTTTTAAATCGGTCGGCATGGCGCTTTTTGATCTATTCACAGCCCGGCTTATTTTTAACAAAGCCAAACAATTAGGGCTGGGACAATCTGTCCGAATGTAGATATAAAAAAAGGGACAAGGGCCAAAAACACGTCCTGGATCCCTTCCCTTTTACATATCGCGTCTTCTGCAGTTTTTTTTCCCGCAAACGGGCAGTAAGACTCCCACCTCAAAGGCTTCAATGAATTCAAAGAAGCACAGGGAGATAACTGAACTGCCCGTAAAAGCCGATCTTAGGAACACAGACTAAAGGTGCCGCATCGTGTGGCAACGTCTGTGTGCCCCACATCCTGTGGGCAAGAGCTAACAATCAGTGGGGGATGGAAGAAAACTCCCACTGATTGAAGTTTCACTTTATCAGCCGAGAGGGATCATCAGCTTTCGCCTTCCCACTCTTCAAAAAATTCCGAGAGATAATGCTGCATGCGGCGATGGCGTGTTTCCGCCATCCGCTTGCCATAATTCGTGTTCATTAAATGGTGTAATTTTTCAACAGTTTCTCATAGAACCGATTGATGGACGTTTCTTTGCGATTCGGATCGATTGGGCCGTGGCGCATGATATCAGGCTTGATATCCGGATGGTAGATGAGCTGTCCTTTGGAACCGCCGTTAGAAAACACCCTGGCAATGCCGATCGCGCCGATTGCATCCAAACGGTCGGCATCTTCTTGAACAACTTTGCCTTCAAGCGTTTTCATTTCCCTGCCTTCACCGTTATCAAAAGTGATGCCGGATATAATATCAAGAACGAGCCGACGGTCTTTCTCGTCCACCCTGTGGCTGACAAGCCATTTTTTTATCTTTTCCAGATTTTGCGTTTCACTGTCAGGTGATTTTCTGTCGCCAATATCATGAAGAAGCGCAGCAAGTTTGCAAATAAAAAAATCAGCATGCTCTTCTTGGGCAATTTTCATCGCCGTCTTTGTCACGCGGTAAACATGCCAAAAATCATGTCCGCTTCCTTCGTCTTTTAATTCATGGTAAACGTATTTCTCCGCTTCTTTTAAAATGACCTGTTTGTTCAGCTCTTTCAAGCCAGTACCTGCCGCCATAAATGCGCACAAAACTGCCTGCCGCTTAAAGCACCGTTTGGCAATAAAAAACAGGCTGTGCTTTCGTAACTTTCATCCCGGCAGCAGACTTCCCCCCTTTTTTCACCGAGTCTCAACTTTTGTTCTCCTCTATCTTACATATTTAGTATAACAAAAAGCAATAATAGAATTAACCTTGATCAAAACTTTTCACGCGATTTACATAAAAGTAGGTGCACTATTGATTAAATATGTATACATATCATATCGATCTTTTTTTTATCTTTTATCATCCTTCATCCCCTTTCCTGTCCTGCATCGGGTCGTTTCAATATTGGCTATGGCGGCCGTGATCTTAAGTTTTCGCTATGTCCGCGGGCTCGCACTGTCATTCGGGCTTTTCTTTTTAACCGGAGGCTGCTTCCTGCTTTTTATCGGCCGAGCCGAACCCGCCGATTTCATCTTTTCATTTGGCGGCATGATCCAGATGGTGACACTCTTCACGCTTGTCCCCATTTTGGCGCTGCCCGTCCAACTCGGGCATTACGCCGGTGAAGTCAACGGATTTATTAAAGAAAACGTCAAAAGCGAACGTCAATTCTATATTTTGACTTCCTCTATTTCATATATTTTTTCAGTTCATTCATGAATTTGGCGGCGCTGCCGTTAACCTATTATACGATCCAGCCTTCTGCCGGCCATTTCACCATTTCAAATGAAAGACGCTATTTTAACCGCTCGATCACACACGGCTATGCGATGCCGCTGCTTTGGAGCCCGGCCACGCCAATTGTGGGGACGGTACTCGGATTGACCGGTGTTCGTTATACATCCGTTTTTTTATATTTATTTCTTTTAAGCTTGGCCGGTCTCGTTCTCGACTGGTGTTTCGTTGCCCTGCCGTTTAAAACTTATCGGCGCCGGCTTTTGCAGACGAAAATTTTTCAAAATGAAATGGCCGCGCCGCTTGATGAAAAATCGAGCGGCTATAGACCGCGCCGGCTTTTTCATATTCTGTTCGCGATTCTGATGCTTGATGCCATGGTCTCGCTGCTCGATCATTTTTTCAAGCTGGGTTTCACTTTTTTCATCAGTATGCTGGTTATTCCTTTTGCCCTATCCTGGTCGATTTTCATTTCAAAAAAAAAACGGAGCCTTTTTCTCCGGTGTCAAAAAACATTTTCAAACTTATTTTTTTAAAATGGAAAATCAGTTTTTCATCTTTCTTTCAGCCGGTTTTTTTATCACAGCGCTCCGTCTTTCGCATGCCGATGTGTTCGTCACCCATTGGATGAATGTTTTCATCCAGTTCATTGGACCGAGAATTTTCCTCGTACTGCTGCCGCTCATTCCGCTTGCACTCGCCTTTATCGGCCTTCATCCAGCCGTGGGACTAGCTCTTCTATCCGAAGCGATTCGCTCCAACCTGCTCAGTCACTCGCCGGTCATGGTTACCATCGCCATGCTCGGCGGGGCGGTGCCGGCATTTTTGATGGGGCCCTATAATGCAACACTCGGGATGATGTCGAGTATCATGGGTGAAAAACCGTGGAGACTATCCAACTGGAATATCCCTTTCACATGCGCTTATCTCGCTTTACTAACATTGCTGCTTGGATTCAGCCCGCTCTCGCATTAATGCGTTTTCGTTTTTTATATTGACCCGCAGTTGTTTTCGGAACACTTCCTTGACCATGTAGGCGACGCCGTTCATGTCATTGGTACGCGTGATCCAGTCCGCTTTTTCTCTTACTTCTTTCGGTGCTTGACTCATCGCGACACCGAGACCTGCTTTTTCAATCAGCTCCGCATCTTCATAACCGTCGCCGACCGCAACAACTTCTGAAAGTGAGAAGCCAAGCTGCCTGACAAGGTAAAGCAGGCCATCAAATTTCGATGTATTTTGATTAGTCAAAACGATGTCGTGCGGTGATGTCCTCACGACATCGACTGACGTAAAAAAGTCGGCCAATGACTGGACAATTTCGTCCAGCGCCCGTTCGTTAGTCAGCCTTACTTTGACATCGGTTGCACTCTCGAAATTTTCCAAAAGATATTGACTTAAAGAGTCTACGTATGTTACTGGATAGAAAAAAGCGCGGCTCATTCATTCCAATCGTCATTTTTGCGATCAGGTTTTTTTGTCTTGGCCTATTGCTGATCGATAACCGTTCATGCGAGACTTGAATTTGACACGGATAGGTTTCCAGAAATTCAACCAGTTGCATTAATACGGCATGTTCAATCTTGCTTGTATAAACGGGATCATCAATTGTCGATGAAACAAAAGCACCGTTATGTGTGACAATGGGATGGGTCAGTTTCAGCGCTTTAGCCACTTTTGCCGCTGAATGGAAGTGGCGTTCGGACACAAGCGTCACCACAACCCCTTTTCTTTTCGCAAAACTAATTGCCTCCCTCGTCGACCTATCCAGTTTGTGATTGCTTTTCAAAAGGGTGCCATCGATGTCTAAAGCCAGCATGCGGTAAACCAAGGTAATCCCCCTTTTCCGGAATCAGTATCAACTCATCCTTCCTGTTTTCAACTTATGTTTGTTCAATTTAAAATAGAACAATGGCTGAAAACGGCAAAAAGCGGAAGCCGAATGAAACTGTCCGATCATTTCGGGGCCGGGCTATTTTTTTTTATCAACCCCATCCCGTGCCGTACAATTCCTCCAGGGGTTTGGTAATGATCCGGTTAAGATCGGTAATCAAAAGACTCATCCTCTGCTCGGCGGCCATCAGTGCGGCAATGGCCGGATAGCTGCCGATGATTTGCAAAGACTGTTCCGCTTTTTTCCCTTCCTCGTCCGTGATCGGCTCACCCATCATTTGTTTTTTTTTGCAAATTCAGCTGGATGCGGCGGAAGTTTTCAAACATTTGTTTTGCCTGAGGATCGGCATTCACCGCCTCATAAGCTTTTCTCAGCGTCCGATATTCGGCGCTTTCCCTTATAGCCTTTTCAAGCTCATTAGCTTGGTCATAGCTGTTTGTCATTTTCATTCCCTCCGTCTTTTTCTTTTTAAAAGCATACTGATACGATATTCCGATTATGAATCAATGTTTCATCAGCGGATTATAGACCGCGCGGCTTAAGACGCTTATGTACCCAACGCCTGCTAAATGAAGAAAAGCAGACCTTGAATTAGCCCGATGATCCCGCCAAGCAAAAAACCCAAATAAGTGATGGTACGAAACTCCTTTTTGGAAATCATCAGGATCACTTGTTCCAGTTCTTGAACAGAGAAGTGTCTGACTTGACTCGTCACCATTTCTTCAATCTCAAGTGTTGCGAGCATATCTTTCGCTTTTCCGGCAATGAATGTTAAACCAAGAGAAACAAACTTCGGCACCCATTCATCGACGAGCATCTGCCTAAAAATGGTGCGGTATTTTGTTAACCGGGAGAGCCAACAGGTTTTCGAACGGCAGCCGGTCTTTTATAACAACGGCCAAAGCCGGTGCCAGCCTCTCTTCCGTTAAATTGAGCCAATCCATACAGTCCTCAACCGATTCGTTTTTTTTTTTTCCAGCCATTTTTTTTGTAAAACTTTTAAAACCGTCTGATAAAAAGAAGGTGATTGAACAAATTTTACAATTTCCGGATAGATACGTTTAACGAGGCTTTGATTGCCAAAAATCATCGAGAAGAGTTCCCCCAGCTTTCCTTTTCCCTCAATAAACCGATCCACTTGCTCTTTGATTTTTTCAAAACCAGACTCGCTTTGAAAATATTTCAATACTTCATTGATTAAAAGCTCGGCCACTGCCGGCAATTTTTGATCAATTTGCTTGACCACATTTTTCGGCAGCGCTTCGCCGACCGGCTGGTCATTTACCTCTGCAATAAAGGATTGGATCCGGCAGGTTAACCACTTTTCAACGTCTTTCTCAACCTTTTCTCTAAGCCATTGATTGCCCAAAAAACCATTCATAATTTTTCCAATCTGGATATCGGTCGCAAGAAAATCTTCAACGGCCCGCTGAATCGTTCGTGTTGTTTCCTTATAAAGCTCCTGATCCCGCAATTTTTTCTCAATTTCGTCGGCCGTGATTAAATGTTTCATGACTAACTTACCGAGCTGGCCGGCAATGACATCCTGCCTTTTCGGAATGACCCCAGGCGTAAAGGGAAGCCGGAACTTGCCGATATAAACCGGTTTATATGGCCAAAATAACATTCGTATTGCGATTTCATTTGTCAGGCCGCCAATAAAAGCGCCAACACCGATTAAAACAAGAAAATGGAAAAATATCGCCACGTTAAGAATCCTTTCTTATATAGAACTTTTCTTTTCTATATTAACAAAAAACAGCGGCCCTTGGAGAAAATTTATAGTTTGCGCTGTTTTACAGTTCAAACAGAAGCCGCTCCATTCAAGCAGTGGCCATCCATGAGATTATAGATGAAAATTCAAAAGTGAGGCGGCGGGCTCCCTGATCGGCAGGCATTCTTTTCCACGGCAATTTGTTTTTAATGTACCGGTTTGCAGGGCAAATTATAAAAAAAAGGCAGGTGATAAAAGTGGTACCTTTCGACAATCAAGAAGTTGAAAATGAAGAAGAGGAAGAAGAAAAAGAAAATTATACCTTTGATATTGATCGAATGATGAATGAAGGTCTTGCTGGAGGTGTAGTGTCCGAGGTCTACGATGCCCCCTCTATCGATGAAGCACGCCCTTTGGAAAAAGAAGAGAAACCAAGACACTGCTAGTCCTTTTTTGCGTCAATGCCTTGCAGCATTGACGCAAATTTATATGTACGTCACCAAATTAAGGAAGCAGCTGGATGCCGCTTCCTTTTATCCATTATTTTATTTCAATTATTTTTGGTAACCGCCAAGTTGGGATTGAGCTTGTGCAACAAGACGTTTCGTAATTTCGCCGCCGACTGAACCGTTGGCTCTAGACGTCGTATCGGCACCAAGGTTAACGCCAAATTCATGAGCAATTTCAACTTTCATTTGATCCAGTGCTTGTTCTACACCTGGTACGACGAGTTGGTTTGTGTTTGCCATGTGTTTCACCTCCCTTGTAACCCTATTATGCGCCGCATTTGCTTTTATATGCTGGATATAGAGTGGAAATTTATAGAAAATGCTCACAGCTCAAAAACAGAAACTGGATTGCTGGCAGCGATATCATGACACAAACAAAACGTCCTTATTCCCATCTCCTGTTTATTGCATCCCCATCAACAAACCAATTCCAATTTTCCCGTCTTTGGATCGACGACAAGTCCGCGAACAGGCGTCCCTTGAGGCAGCAGCGGATGGTTTTTCACGATATCAACGCTTTTTTGAACTTGATCTTCGACCGTTTGAAAACCGGCCAGCCAATCATTAAAGTCAACGCAGTCTTCTTGGATTGCCGAAATAGCCTCTTCGGGAATCCCTCTTTTTTTCATCTCTTCAACCATCTTTGCACCTGTTAATCCATGCATACCGCAGCTTGTGTGGCCAATGATGAACACTTCTTCCGACTCTAATTGATAGAGTGATACTAAAATGCTTTTCATCACATTTCCGTATGGTCCGTCGACACTCCCCCTCCTGCGGATTTCACCATGATCGCATCTCCGTTTTTGATATTCATGGCTTTCGGCAAGAGTTCAACAAGCCGGCAATCCATACAAGTGACAATTTGTCAGTTTCTTGGTTGGACAACGGCCGGCTTCAAATGGCACATACCCTTTTTTGTCCACAAAAAATTTGTTAAATGTAAGTATTTCATTCAAACTAGACATTCTCATTTCCCCCCAATTATTTAATTCCAGAAGCACGGGCAGTAAGTTTTGCTAAAGAGGGCGGCAAATCGTGCATGCAAGGATTAAACGGATCAGGACAAGTTATGAATGCAGCCTCATAAACTTAACCAGCCGCTTTGTCTATTTTAACAAAAAGGACACACAAAAAAAAAAAAAGCTGTTCTCCCCAGTAATGGGAAAACAACCCTTTTATCCTTTTTTGCAATCTGATATTACAGTTTTGTAACGTTAGCTGCTTGTGGTCCGCGATTACCTTCCACAACATCAAATTGTACATTTTGGCCTTCTTCCAAAGTTTTGAAACCGTCACCTTGGATAGCGCTGAAGTGTACGAATACGTCGTTTCCGCCTTCAACTTCGATAAAGCCAAAACCTTTTTCTGCATTAAACCATTTTACTGTACCTGTTTTCATTAAAGAAAACCTCCTAAAAATTAATATATGCGCATGTTTTATCCAAAGGTGATTCATCTCCCGTCTTCCTTGGATCACAAATCAGACGGGGGTACTCGCCTACTTAAAATAAAAATTCACATATTATAAAAAAAAGTACCAAATAAGCATTCTTAAACGTTGATCACTCTTTATAATACGTGAATTAAAAACGTCGCCCTATATTATAAAATTGTACCTAACATAAAAAACAAATCCGCGACATATCATCGCACCACGATAATGAAAGCCCTTCCTCTCTTCCATACTTACGGCTCCTAAGACCGCGCCAGTTTGCTTTGGCGAAATGCACATCCAATCATAAAACTATCACCTGTTCGTCATATAGGAAATGGGGATATCCATTCTTCCATTCCCCTGTTTTTTCAAAAAGGGCATCCTTGCCATTCACATTAGGTCAGTATCAGTATATTACGGTAACCGCGAAAATGCAACAAAACCTCTTTATCTGTACGTCACTCCTATTTCAATTGCCCGCAGCAGTTCAAAAAAGACCGGCTGCCGACGGCTTGGGTTTTTAAAAAAAGAAGTGTTTTTTTTTCGCAGTATCACGGCCGACGTCATAGCAAGGAGACACCCGTCTGCCCGCTTCTTCTTCAACATGGCCGGCTTTCCTCAAAAAAAGTGCTGCAGTCAAAACTTCGCCTCTTGCATGCACGGCCATGCCGTCAGTTTATCCAGGTCTAATGTTCAAGCAGCACTTTTGAGATCTTTTCCAAATCTTCAATCCGCCTGGCATAGAGAAATATCCTTCGCTTATCCGTATCGATCACCAAAACACCGTCCTCCGACAGCCTCATGTTTTTCATTTGATTATAGTCTGTAAAAAGCAAACCATTGAAAAAGCCTTTTTCTTTGAAACGGGCTTTTGGTGCGTGCCCAAAAGTGTAATATAAAAAGATGACCGTCAAAATTAACAGCAGCAGACATTATTCGTTCCGCTTCCTCCATGTAAAAGGTTTGAAATGAAAGCGACGATCAAGAATCCGGCAAAAAGCAGTTCGTCAAGATAACTGCGCTTTCTAAGCCGCACGGATAGATAGGTCTTACCCTTTAGAAAAGGAATGACGGCTTCATCGTAAACCGTATAAAGGAGCGCTCCGGCAATTAATATTATGAGTATAATGGCCGTCATGGTCATCCGATCATCTCCCTTTTCGTATCATCAGAATTCAGGCAAGAACAGGCAAAAATGATGCCGGTTCCTGCCTTTAGAAAATCTTTATTTCAATACTCCGCCCCAATAGCCTAAAATGCTGACGACAAAAAATCCAAGAATAATAACCAGCGGATTGACCTTTTTTCTGAGCAGCCACATGCAGACAAAAGTGAGCAGCAGCGGCACAAGTCCGGGCATTAGTTGATCAAGAATGCTTTGAACCGTCGTCGTGCTGATTTTACCTGTCGTCGGGTTTTTTACTGTCGACAGAACAAAGGGGATATCCACTTTTGTCCATTTATTCACGAGACCGCCCATCACAAACAGGCCAAGTATCGAGGCGCCTTCCGTAATTTTTTGCAAGAGGCCGCCGCCCATGTCTTTAACAACGTCGGATCCCTTACGATAGCCATAAGATACGCCCCACCATCTAAATCCAAGGCGAACAGCATTCCATAAAACAAAGAATAAAAGCGGTCCTAAAATGCTTCCCGATAAAGCAAGGCTTGCGCCAAGCGCCGCAAAAACAGGGCGGAATGTTCCCCACCAGATCGGATCGCCGACGCCGGCAAGCGGCCCCATTAAGCCCACTTTAATGCCGTTGATCGCCGCATCTTCAATCGGCGCGCCGTTTGCTTTTTGTTCCTCCATCGCCAGTGATACCCCAAGAATCGGTGCAGCCATAAAAGGGGTCGTGTTAAAAAATTCATTGTGGCGTTTCATTGCCTGTTTCCGTTCTTCGCTGCCGGCAGGATAAAAAGCCTGCGAATCGCCGGCGTCATGGAAAAGGCATAGCCGAGAGCCTGCATTCTTTCAAAGTTCCAAGACCCTTGAAAAAGGTTGGAGCGCATAAAGACCCAAAACAAATCCCTTTTAGTCAACTTTTTCTTACCGGTCGAAACCGCTTGTGTGTCATTGCTCATTTTTCATACCCTCCTTTTCTAATCCAACTCATCGTCAAGGTCGTCATCCTGTCCGGAAGTTCCAGACGGTGCTGGGCCGGCCACTGCAGGCTGATTGTATTTCGGACTTAATTGAATATAAACGATGGCAGCAACCAAACCGATGACGCCGAGTGCAACCAGGTTGAAATTGGTAAATGCGGCGATGACAAATCCAAGGAAGAAAAATGGCATTAAATATCCGGCCCGCATCATGTTAATAACCATCGCATAACCGACAACAACGATCATTCCGCCGGCAACGTTCAACCCGCCGGTCACAACATCTGGAATCGCATCCAGCATCGTTTTTTGACGGCGGAAGTGCCGACCGTAATCACCACAATCAGTGCCGGAATGGCAATCCGCATCGCTTGAAGCAAGAGCGACGTGACGTGCAGAACATCCATCCCGAATAGATTCCCTTTTTTGGCCATGCTGTCGGCACCATGTTGAAAGGCAACCGTAATCGTCCGGACAAGAATAGTCAGCACCTGGCCGGCAGCCGCCAGCGGAATCGCCAGAGCCAGAGCAATCCCTGTGCCGATACTTTGATGTCCTGCAATAACCAGAATCGTTGAGATAATGGAGGCGAGCGCGGCATCCGGTGCAACGGCGGCACCGATATTCATCCAGCCAAGAGCGATTAATTCAAGCGTCCCGCCGATGATAATACCGGTTTTCATATCCCCAAGAACAAGACCGATGAACGTACAGGCAATCAGCGGCTGGTGTGTTTGAAATTCATCCAAGATTGAGCCCATCCCGGAAATACAGGCGACAAGGAAGACAAGAATAATTTGAATAACAGAAACGTCCATCATTCACCCCTCCTGAAAAATTATGTTTTCTATCGAATCATTGACCGATTTCCGCGTCAGTCCCAGCCCTCTTTTTCTAGTTTCTCTAATAACGGCATGATCGCTGCTTTGCCGTCTGAAGGCACTTTGCGAATCTCCAATTCGATGTTTCGTTCGTTCAGTTTTTTAAAAGCCTCAGCATCTTTCCGATCGACGGCGACGGCACTGGTGATCATCTTTTTCCCCTCTGTGTAAGACATGCTGCCGATATTGACGCTTTTAATATCAACACCAGCATCCACAATAGAGAGGACATCGGTCGGATTCGTGAACAGCAGCATCACACGATCCTTTTCATATTTAGGATTGTTATAAACTCTGACGGCTTTGGCGACATCAACAACATGGGCCCTTACTCCCGGCGGCGCCACTTGTGTAAGCAAAGTTTTACGAACCGTATCTTTGGCCACTTCATCATTGACAACAATAATTCTGCTGACACCGGTTTCTTTCGTCCAAACCGTTCCACTTGCCCATGAATCAGACGGGAATCAATTCTGGCTAGTTTGATAATCATATTAAAGATCCTCCTCCGAGTTTTCTGCGTTTTGCAGCGTTTTTTTTTTTGATTTAACCCCTTCGACGGCCGTTTTAGAAATCGCATCGACGAGCTGTTCCAAAGAACTATTTGTCCGTCTGGCAAAACATTCAATCAGCATGGGAAGATTGATACCCGTTATGATATCCATGTTTTCTTCCTTAGCCGCCAGGCCTGCCGCTGCATTAAACGGACTTCCGCCGAATAAATCAACCATGAAAAGGACACCATCATTTGTGTCTAGTTCTCGCAAAGCTTGCTGATATTTTTGCTTTAAATCATCCGGACCTTCCCCAGTTTTAAACGTCACGGAAACAACGTTTTCCTGTTTTCCGAAAATCATTTCCGCCGAATGAACAATTTCACGTGAAAATTCTCCATGTGTTGCAATAATAAGTGCAATCATTTGAGGTCCTCCTCCACACAATCTTGCCCCGTCTACTTTTATTATGCAAGTTTCGTGCCAACTTCAGTATTAGAAAGCCCTTTCATAAAAATATTGCAGGTCCTGACATTCCTAGAAATATCGGCGAGTTTTTGATACACTAAAATAAAACAAAAAAATACCAGCGATTTAACCGGTATCTTTTTTAATACACTTCTATCGTTTTTTTTAAGTTTGATACACTTCTTATCTCTAAAATCACCATATCGAACCTTTCTAAGCGGCGACTACTCTTTTGTTTTTTACCAACTTTTCTCCAAATTCGTCGATTAATAAATCGACTAAGTACATCAGCTCGTTATCGCTTAACGTCACGTTCAAGTCTTTTTTGATCACCTTGGCTGCCTTCTCTACTTTGTGCAGCAGGCCTGCTTTTACATCTGAAAACGGTTCCCTATAAAGCAGCTCATCGCCAGTGATCACGCGTTCAATGGCAAAAGCAGTGTGAATAATGATGCGAATGGTTGTCGTATTTTTTTGAAAGACATGCCCTTCTTTTTGCAATTGATCACAGAAGTGAAGCAGAACCGATATCGCCCGGTACGGATTCAAATACACTAAGAGTGTTTTTAAGCTGTCTTCGCATAAGCTGCGAACAATGACGTCGGAACGATTGTTTTTGATATGAATATGGCCTGTGCGGATCGCCTGCTCGATCATGTTCTGTCCTTCCCCTTCAATAAAGCGTTCTAATGAAATGAACGGAGCATTGATGCGCGGGTTTTTGACGCCAATGGAAGCGATAATTGTATAATTTTTCGCAATCTCCTGCGCCTCTACAGTCAGACCGGCCGTTGAAAGCGGAATGATCCGGATTTTTTCTTCCGTAATATCTTCAATATACCGTTTGCTCATTTCTTCAAGCTTCTTCGCTGTTCCTTCACCTGATGAACAGATGGTCAGAATCGCTTTCGGCTTTCCTTGGCCCGCAGCCGTTTTAATAGAGGTATCCGCTTCAGCGATCCGCTCCGGATTGCGAATCGAATGATAGATGGCGTTTAAATCCATTTCCAAAAAGTTGGCTTTGCGCACCGCATCCAAAACCATCGGCGTCGATACCATATCAATGGCTTTCACTTTGATTCCGGATTGCTCACTGATTTTTTCTTCAAAATAATAAAGCGACCCCATATCGACCAGCATAAGGACTCCCTCACCGCGATCCGTTTCCTTTACGGCCGTGACAATCTCATCCAGAATGTCATTAAAACTGATGTCGAGCGGCATGTCCACAGCCCGAATATTATAATCCCCGAGCAGTTCCTTCGTTACAGCCACGATCGAACTTGCCGTGCTGTTGCCGTGTGTCGCCACAACAATACCGACCTTGCCTTTTTGATTCAATTCATTCGCCGAAACAAGCAGCATCGCCAGATACATCACTTCAATTTTCGGAAGCACAATGTCTAAGCGTTCTTCAATCATCTCTTTCATTCTTAAAGCGACTTGATACTCTTTTTTATCCTCGCCAATCAGCATATCATGCGGCGGCTTCTGCGGCTGCCTTGAGCGGTTCTTCCTTTGTAAAAAGCCGTCAATATGCAGGCTGATAAAGTAAATAAATTTATCGTTGAACGTGCGATTCAGCATACTTTCGGCAAGGGAACGCAGCTCCTCCGCCAGCTTCAATACACGCCTGTCGACCAGTTTTGACAATTTCTTATTATGC
The DNA here is from genome assembly GCA_030437565.1 of Terrilactibacillus sp. S3-3. GTDB lineage: Bacteria > Bacillota > Bacilli > Bacillales > Sporolactobacillaceae > S3-3. The sequence goes on along the minus strand of CP129291.1, from coordinate 1,035,065 downwards.
GGTTTGGACACTTGCTGATAAAAACTTTTGATGTGCAGTTTAATATCCGTCGCAACAAATTTGTTGATCTCATCCGGGCTCACACCTTCTTCTTTAAGAAGACGGGCCTTATCTTCAATAATCTTGTACATATCAAACGGCAGGTCGTAAACATCATCTTCCACTAGTTCTTTGCTGCCTTCACCCGTGATCACCGTCACTGCGCTCACGTTTTTCGAGATTTCCTCGTTTTCACGGATGTTTCGCGAAATCAAGCTTAGCCCCTCTTTCATTTCTTGCGGAAGCATTTTGACATATAAATTCACAAACGGCGATCCATGCTTTCCAAGAAACCTTGTGCACAAACGAGCTGAATATTCGACTTGAGCTGCCCGACGTTGCCAAATGTCACGCTGCCGATCAAGGCCTTGATCACATCCGCTTCCACTCTAATGTTTTTATGAATGCGTTTGGCCTCTTTCGACAATAAATACTTGCAAAGAGCGACTTTCTCTTCCGTTCTTCGTTCTTGAAAAGATGGCATCGTAATCGTGATCGGAATGCGCCGCAAAAAAAAGTGTTAAGGAACGAAGAAGAAGGATCCTCCGTTGTTGCCCCAATAATTAAAACTTTTGCCTGCCTTCTTTTCTCTGTCTCGCCCAGCTTGTTAAACCGCCCCGTATCCATGAAATAAAAGATCATTTCCTGCCCTTCCGGCGGCAGCCGATGGACTTCATCCAGAAAAAGAATGCCTCCGTCGGCCTTCTCCACAAGCCCCTGTTTGTCACTGGCTGCTCCGGTAAAAGCGCCGCGGACGTGGCCGAACAGCTGGGAAAATCAGCAATTGAGGATTATTATAATAATCGGCGCAATTAAACACAACAAACGGCGAGCGCTCATTCATCTTGCCGACAAATTTTGCGTAGCTATGCATCATATGAGCAAACAGCGTTTTTCCCGAACCTGTTGGTCCCAATATTAAAGTGTCGAGCCCGCGCGGCGGATAGACGACGGCCGCCTTGGCCTGATCGACGAGTCTTTTCAGGCTGCCGTCGGCGCCAATAAGTAAACTGAATGGATTTTCATCCACGCTAATATCCGCTTTTTCCTTTGCCTCATATAAAGCAATCAGCGAGGGAATATCAAGGACGGTTCGGTCAACAATATTTCCAAAGCTTTTTTTCACAGCATCGCGCGGAATATACAGCACAGGCCGTTTTTTTTTTTTTTATAACCTTTCCCTCGCGGACAAGATTATTTAATTCTAAACTCACATTATTTCGCAGCATGTCCAGATCTTCGGCCAATTCGCCGGCCGAAAAACCTTCTTTTGCAAGAGCTGTTCTTTACTCAAATCATCACATTTTTCTTCCAAATAGAGATAAATGCGTTCCATTCGTTTCATAGCCATTGTTAGTCCCTCAACTTTCAAGAAAGTGGCATCACAGCTATCATAGGATTCAAGGAACCTGAGGTTTTTTTAGGGGGTTCAATTTATAATATGTGCCGCGTACCCTAGAACAGATACGACAAAAATGCCAAGAATCAGCCAGAGCGGGTGAACCTTTTTTCTGAGCAGCCAGGCGCAAAAAAAGGTGAGGCCCAGCGGTACAAGCCCCGGCATCAATGAATCGAGAACACTTTGCACCGTTGTCGTCGTTGTCTTTCCTGCCAAATCAGTCGTTTTGGAAATCACAACCGGAATGTGAAGCGATGTCCATTTATAAACAAGAGCACCGATCACAAACATTCCGAGAATGGTTGCACCCTCTGTCAGCCTTTTCATTCGATTGCTATCGCTTCCTGATACCATTTCCACCCCTTCATTTATCCATAATGCACACCGCTCCACAGGACAGCTAAGCGGATTACATTAAAGAAAACAAAGAAAACAAGCGGCCCGAGCAAGCTGCCTTTCATGGCAATCGTCGCTCCGATCGCGCCGAGCACCGGGCGGACGGTCCCCCAGAAAACAGGATCGCCGACGCCGGCAAACGGGCCCATTAAATCCACTTTCATTTCTATAATATCATTTTCCTTAATCCTGGCGCCGCGTGCCCGCTCTTCCTCCAGCGCCGCATCAATCCCGACGACGATCGCAGCCAAGTATAATTGCGTACTAAAAAACTCCAGTGATCGGGTCAATACTTTTGTCCGTTCAGTTCCTTTTTTGTAGAGCCTTTTGATTGCCGGGATCATCGCATAACTGTAGCCAATCGCTTCAATTCGTTCAAAGTTAAACGACCCTTGCAGTAAATTGAGACGCAAAAATATCCTGAATAAGTCCTTTTTCGTTAACCTTCGACCCGTCGCGCCGGGAAGAAAGGTCAGCGGTTCAGAATTTTCCCGTTCGCCGGACCCGTTATCTTGTGTGGCGGACACCTGGGCCGCGCTCCTAGCGGGGGGCGGCCCGGCATATTTCGGATGCAGCTGGCAGTAGAGGACAGCAATAATCAAGCCTAGAACAGCAAATGAGATAAGATTAAATGAAGTGAAGGCTGGCTGCCAGGACGAACCCGAGAAAAAAAATAGGCAGCAAATATTTCGCATTCATCATATTGAGAATCATCGCATAGCCGACCACAACAACGATACCGCTGCCGATTTGCAGACCTTTTGTAATAACTTGCGGAATCGCATTCAGCATCATTTGAAAATCATGTGCACTAATCAAACAGACGATGAGGGTAGGAATAGCGACGCGCAGCGCTTGAATACCCAGTCCGGCATAATGCATGCGCTCAATAGCACGGATATTTCCTAGTTTGGCATATTCATCCGCCTTATGCTGCAATCCAATTGTCAATGTCCTGGCGAAAATGGGTTACGCCTGGCCGGCCGTAGCCAGAGCGACCGCAACCGCGACACCCTCACCAATGCTATGATGGCCTGTAATGACCAGAATCGTCGAGATCACCGAGGCCATCGCCGTATCCGGGGCCATTGCCACACCGATATTCATCCAGCCCAGTGCCATCATTTCCAGCATTCCGCCTAAAATGATCCCGGTCTTTATATCACCGAACACGAGACCGACCAACGTGCAAGCCACTAACGGTCGGTGTGTTTGAAAAGAATCCATCACACTGCCCATGCCGGCAATGGCCGCTACGAGACAGACTAAAATGATCTGTGCGGTCGTCATCACCCTTCACCTCTCTATATACAGGAAGCAGACAACTATCATCAAGTGCATCCCTGCTGTGAACTCTGTCCAAATGACTTTTGAAAAAATGAAGCCGTATGTCGCAAAATCAGTTTTTTAAATAAAAAAAGATGAAGAGACGCAGGCTGCCGCCTTCACCAGAACCCCTTTTTTTGCAGGCATAACTGACTGTTTTTTTAATAATTGGATTTAGGCAGCGATCTGTCTGCATTTTACTTAATTTAAAGGTCCTTGGTGAAGCGATCTAAAAATTGAAACAAAAGTTGACGGTTTCTCTCGGTCTTATCTTTCTGACCAAGCATCAATAGCTTGTCTTGAATATAACGCCCGTCGACCAGCTCATCGCTGCCATTTTCGATGACCCGGCGAATATTGTCATCGGCCATTTCTAAGTGAAACTGAAATCCGACCGCTCTGTTATCAAAAGCAAAGGCTTGGTTGGCGCATCCCGCGCTTCTTGCCAGACTTTGAGCGCCTAGAGGCGGCTCGAACATATCACCGTGCCAGTGAAAGACATCCAGGCGATCCGGAAAAACAGCAAAAGGCCCTTGTCGATCGGCGGCGAAGTCAATCGGAAACCAGCCAATTTCTTTTTCATCGCCGCGATGAACCGAGCCGCCAAGGCAATCGACAAGCAGCTGGGCGCCAAGACACACACCCAAAATCGGCGTACCGTGAGCAAACGCCGCTTTCATCCAGCGCTTTTCTTCAGCAAGCCAAGGATATTTTTGCTCTTCATAGATATTCATCGGCCCGCCGAGCACAATCAAGAAATCAACATTTTCAACATCCGGCAGCGGATCGCCCGCAAAAAAGCGGGTGCAACTGGCCGAGTGACGGCGCGTTTCCGCCCAATCGCTGATATAACCGGGCGTTTCAAATGGGACATGCTGGAAATAGTGAATGTTCATTTTTTATCCCCCGAAGATTTATTCGTCTTGCTGATATTTTAACACTTTTTCAGATGAAAGAGGTATAATGGCCATGTTCAGCCGTACAGGCCTTTGTCGCTCTGCTCGAGAGCGCGCAGCGCTCTCGATGTTTGGTAGGCGGCCAAAAGCATGATCCGCCGCGATCAGGCCGCTGGCAAAAATTCGGCAGGGTACCTTCTTAACTTTACCGACATAACCTAGTGATTTCCTACTGAAAAAAAAGAGAAATCTTAATAACGTGCATGAAGCTTCAGAAACATTCCAGCGTTTCTATTCCTTCCTTGATTTAAAAATCTTCACGGCGTTTAATCTTTTATACACCTTGTCACCATTATTGTATAATGATAGATAACGAGTCTTAAAAGCCATCGGCACAAAATCAAATGCATGGGGGGATTGCGGCATGGCCAATATAGAAAAAGTATCTTTGATCGGAATGGGCGCGATTGGCTGCGTTTACGGCAGCAAGCTTTTGGACGCACTGCCTGATCAAAAAATCCAGGTGATTGCGGATGCTAAACGGATAGAACGCTATCAGAGAGACGGGTTACTGATTAACGGCAAACGCTATGATTTTTCATATGTCCTTCCGGATGAGCAGGCAGAGCCCTCCGATCTGATTATCGTTTCTGTTAAAGCCAATCAACTGGCTCAGGCCATTCAAGATATGCGCTGTCACGTGGGCAAACAAACGATCATTTTATCTTTGTTAAATGGCATTATTACAGTGAAGAAATTATCGGCGAAACCTATGGCATGGATAAAATCCTCTATGCGATGTGCAACGGTGTCGATGCCAATCGTCTCGACAACCACACTCGCTTCACCAACTATGGAAAAATTTACTTTGGGGAAAAAGAAAATAAGACTTACTCGGAAAAAGTTAAAGCTGTCAAAGCTTTGTTTGACGAGGCAGGGCTAACCTATGAAATTCCGAAAAATATGCTGCACACACTTTGGTACAAATTTATGATAAACGTTGGCATCAATCAGGCATCGGCCGTGACGAGAGGCCAGTATAAAGTTTTCCAAACGGTGGATGAGGCGAGAAAATTGATGGAATCGGCCATGCGGGAAGTCATCCGCCTGTCCCAAAAAACGGGTGCCAATTTGAGTGAAGATGATCTTAAGAGATGGTACGAGATTTTATATAATGTCTATCCCGAAAGCCGGACGTCCATGCTCCAGGACATCGAAGCCGGCAGGAACACGGAAGTCGAGATCTTTTCCGGATTGATTTGCGAACTCGGCAAAAAGTACGGCGTCGCTACGCCGGTTAATCAAACGCTTTATTATATTATTAAAACCGTTGAAGCGATCCAAAGCCAATCCAAGAAGACTTCTTTAGCTTAGTTTTATATTTGGATGAAAACAGGCAGGCGCTTGCACGCCTGCCCGTTTTAGCTTTTTAGGGCTGCTCCTGGTAAATGTTCAGTCTTTTGAACACTACTTCCGCTTGTTGCCATTGCGATCTCCCAAGCCCAATAGTGCCCGAAACAATAGGAATAGCGAATAAAACAACGTCAAATCTGCTCACTTTTAATGGCATCCCCTTTCTCCTTCCAATACCTCGCTTTCTCGGATCATAACCCGGTAACCCTTAATGAAAAATTAAGAATGGTGAGAGAAAAAAAATTCATTAAGAGGAATTTGACCAAAGCAAAAGTGATCGTCCTTGAATTTTTATTCACTTTTTTGATAGTAGATTGCCGCTTCATAAGGACGGAGCTGCATCTTCACCGGCATCTCAGGTGTATCCTTATAGCTCGCGATCAGCCGCTGCCAGTTCCCCGGTGCGCCGTCAAAGTTCTCTTCCTGTTCGCTGATATTGGCCACGACAAGCAGCTTCTCATGTTCAGTCGTTCGCGTGTAAACAAAAAGATGCGGATGTTCCGGCAGCAGCTGCTGATAAATTCCATCGGTAAAGACATCATAGCGATGACGAAACTCAATCAGAGATTTATAATAATAAAAAAAATGGAATGCGGATCGGCCAGGGCCTGCTTCACATTGATTTCCGGGTAACGCGGATTGACTTTCAGCCATGGCCGGCCGGCCGTAAAACCGGCCTGCTTCCCGTCGTCCCACTGCATCGGAGTCCTGGCATGATCGCGGGCGATTTTGCCGGCCGCGTCCATAAACGCCGCTTTCGTCAAGATTTTATTTTGTTCAACAAGATCATGATAAGCACGATACAGTTCAATATCGTTATAGCTGTCCACAAATCAAAATCGCAGTTGACCATACCTATTTCTTCACCTTGATAAATAAACGGAGTGCCGCGCATACCGTGCAGCACGGTCGCAAACGCCTTGGCGCATTCGACACGATAGCAGGTATCATTCCCCCAGCGCGAAATCACTCTCGCCTGATCATGGTTTTCAAAATACAGGGTGTTCCAGCCTTCAATCGCCGGTCCTTCCTGCCAGCGGGAAAGCGCCGCTTTTAATGCAGGCAGTTTAAACGGTTTGAGCACCCACTTGCCTGCGGAAGTCGGCGCATAGTCAATGCCCATATGATCAAATGTAAAAATCATGTTGAGTTCATGGCGGGCGGGATCGGTGTATTTAACCGCCGACGCCAAATCGGAGCCATTGGCCTCGCCGACCGTCATGCAGTCGTACTTTGACAGCACTTCCCGATTCATTTCTTGAATAAATTCATGCAGACGCGGACCGTTCGTATGATAATGGCCGACCACATATTTTTGCCCATTCGGCTGGTAATCGGGAAAATCCGTATATTTCGATATCGAGCCAATCACATCCATGCGCCAGCCATCGACCCCTTTATCCATCCAAAATTTCATTAAATTATAGACTTCTTTGCGGACCCGCTCATTTTCCCAGTTCAGGTCAGGCTGCTCTTTCGCAAAATAATGCAAATAATAGTCGCCCGTCTGTTCGTCAAATGTCCATGCCGATCCGGAAAAATAAGATCCCCAGTCATTGGGCTCCGATCCGTCCGGTTTCGGTGCCCTCCAAAAATAATAATCGCGGTAAGGATTATCCTTTGATTTCCGGCTTTCTTGAAACCAATGATGTTGATCGGATGTATGGTTGACCACCAAGTCCATGAGAATTTTAATTCCGCGCCCATGAGCTTCGGCAATCAGCTTCTCCATCTCCGCATTGCTGCCGAACAGCGGGTCAATTTTCCGATAATCGCTGACATCATAGCCATTGTCTTTTTGCGGCGATTGAAAAACAGGGCTGATCCAAAGACATCAATGCCAAGTAGTTTTAGGTAATCGAGTTTCTCAATGATTCCGCTGAGATCGCCATAGCCGTCACCGTTCGTATCTTTAAAACTGCGCGGATAAATTTGATAAACAACCGCTTTTTTCCACCATTCCGTCATTGCCCATCCCCCAATTTAATTTTGAAAGGTTAATCTGTGCCAAAGCCGGACTCATAACCATTAATTTTGCCATTCAATCTAACGGATCTGCCATAGTTTTGAATAGTCTGATTTTTGATTGGCTGTCTTCCCCAGGAAATAATAACAATCCTTAAGAACTTTCTTATCTTTATACCCGTTTTCCAGACCTTTTTCTACATTTCTTTCAAATCTTGAAAAAGAAGGCTTTACCTTTATCATACGCGCCGGGTTTCAGCTTGGCTTCTTAAATCATCAAGCGGACAAGTAAAAAAGCATCCGCGAAAAACCGTTCGCTCAGGTGCTTTTTAATCAGTGCTCTATTTATACCAGCCTCAATTGGTCATTATTTCAGATGCTTCGCCGCCTCTTCCTGCATGGACATCGGGTTAACGAATAGCCGGCCACCGTGAAGCCTTTTCTCATTAAAAACCGTAATGCCAAACGGCAATCCACGGCGTCTCCTGCAACGACGTGAATGGATTTTTCTTTTGGAATGTCATGATAAAAACGTTTTAAATAAGCAAATGGAATAGGCAGAACATGGCCGGATACGCGGCCCGCCCTCTCGTTGTAATCTCTAACATCGACAACCATAATATCAGAATCGTGCCGACTTGATTCCAAATTTGTGCAAGGAACATTGTGAATCGGAAAATAGCGTCTGTAACTGAAAACGAAGATAGAAAAACCAGCAAGAACCGTAATTATCAAATAAAAGTCAATCATGTTCATCACCTTAAATTAAATTCTGAAGCAGCTCTTATCATATACCCATAGCGGTATTATAATCAAATGATTGACTCAAAATGACGGCCGCCGGCTTTACACTAGGTTTTTTGCGTTTACGCCAAGATTAGAACGAACGCCCGCACCCGCGCCGACAACAAAAGATGTGTCAGAGTGTGAAGTTTATTTCTGAAGCAGCCGAATGATCTGAAACGGGAGGTGATGAATTGAGGGCAGGCGAGAACACGATTGATTATAGCCGATTTCACAATTGATTCTATACAAATTTTCCTGGATAGATTGAAGAGCCCGTTGTTTTTGTTGCCTTTCATCAATGGCTTATTTTTCCGGAGTCCCGAAAACACCGAAAGAAATGCGCGACAAAACCGGATACGGAACGCCGAGTTTAGTCCCGGCAGAACCCGTCAAATTAGCCAAATAACAAACAATTAACGCGCCGATGATTTCAGCCGTCAGAACCTGCCAGCCCGTTAACCCCAAGAAGAATAAGCCGGCGGCAAACGTATAGGTGCCGATGCTGTGCACATCGGACATCCACATCGACAAAAGGCTGTATACTTTCCAATGTCTCTCTTTAGCCGGAGCCAAGTCCTCGTTGTATAATCGTCCGCTTCTCTCCGTTACGTCGCCCATAAAAACCTCTTTTTCAGCTTTTTCCAACATGGCTTCCCCTCTCCATTTTAAAATTTAATAGCCCCGATAAACATATAATTGCTGACAATGGCAAAAATTCAGAAATGAGGAGCTGCAATTTTTTTCAAACTCCAAAGCCTATATAAGCTAAATAACGGAAAAAGATGTAACAATATATGATATGTTTTATAACATAATCTATAGCGAATGAAAAATGGATTGTCACTATTCACACTGTACAAACACGAAGACGGTTTTTAAGTATATTGCCTAATGATAGCGACCGGACTTTAGCGCCGACAAAGATTCTCCCTAATAAAATAGCCCTATAAACTAGAAACTTATCTCCGTTTCCAGTTCATAGGGCTAAGCTATGTGCATCTAAGTGGCTGGGCCGCTTCCGGATCAAACTTGAAAGTATCAGCAACTATCAGTGAACTGTATTTAAAACCAAAAATCACTTGATCAAGTAACGTCGATCGTAAACGGAATCCGCTCATAAATCGTGACGGTTAGATCCTGCTCTTCTTCCAATACCAAATAATAGATCGCTCGTTTATCATACTTTTTATTCTTAAACACAAATTTTTCTCGATAGATCCGCTCCATCGGCTTGGCAGATGTGCTATCGGCAATGATGTGAGCTTCATTGGTGAGACGCTCGCCTTGTTCATCGGTAAAATAGAGAGCTAAAACGAGCGGCCGTCTTTTTTCTTCGACGCGTTCCGTTTGGAAAAATTCCAAATAAGTAATCAAATTGGTAATCTTCCGCACCGGGCTCGTCATCTTCACATTGACTTGACGCACCGCATTTTCAGATGATTTGCTCCGCTCACTTTTAAATGTGATTACCGGAACAACGATTTCCTGAAGCATCGCACCGCCATGAACGTAATTAGCCCCCGCCCCTTGAAACTTGAACCGATCCGCACCATTTGGAACAGTCACATACAATGGTGTGATCATTGTCGACCGTCCCTTCCATCGAAAACGTCAACGTTCCTTCCGTCCCGGGAGTGCTGCCCGTGATAATAAACCGGCGATTCGTGAGCAGCGCTTGATCGGCCGCCTTAGGGAGTTTATGGCCTGGCATGAGTGCGCGGCGCTGATAGAGAAAGCCATGATCAGCTGTGACAATGATATGAGCAGCGCTGACGTTGTTGACTAATTTATTGACCAGCGCACAGATATCGTTAATCGCTTTTTCAGCCGCCGCAAAAAAACATCCGCTTCTGATGAAGGATGATCGCCGCTGGCATCGATGCTATTATGATAAACATAGACAACATCTTTGCGCTGTTCACCGATCATTGCCTCACGGAGTTCCTCGCGGCGCATTTCTTTTATTTTTTGAAATTGAACAGCCAGGCTTTCCGGAACGGCCTGCCTCAGAAGCGCCTCGCGATCGGCCGTCTGCGTGCTGCGCCGGCCGTTCACGACAACATTCGGCCCGGCATCGTTTATTGAAGGTGTATGCGAGCGATCGATGGGGCAGAAGCGCGGCCATTCCCAGCGCCGTATAAGACGGCAGCGTGCTCTGCATCGCCTCCAGTGTGGCCACGCCGTTTCGCTCTCGATTTAATCGATCGGTGAGCTCTTTAGCCACTTCATAGCGCAGCGCATCGGAAATGATCACAAAAATGCGCTCGCCTTTTCTTACATAAGGCTGAATGATATCCCTAAAAAAATCCGTCTCTTGTGCCACACCCGAAAGCGGCCATTTTTGATTCGGCAATTGCTTCAAACTGTTCGTCCATTTTGCCGCCAGCTCATTGATATATTCATTGTTATACACATTTTCAACGCGTTCACGCAAGGCGATCAACCGGTCATCTTTCTGCCACTTATCATAGGCCGTGTAGAATTTACGATAAGCGGCGTCAAACCGATAATAATCGTCCTGATAAGATCGAAACATCTCATAAGCAGAGGCCTCGGGGATAAAATGATCGTGTTCGCGTGCAGTTTAAATAGCTTGACTGCCTGTTCGATCGCCTCGTACGCCCATTGATACTCGTCATACCAATGCGACAGCCGCCGCTTGGCAATGATTTCAAGATAACTGTCAAATTGGCCGACATGATTAATCAACTGGTTTTGCAGATAGGCCATAATTTTTTCATCAAACTCGCGAAAGGCATCCGCCTTAGAAATCGCCTGAATGTCCCATTCATTAAGGTGATCCCGTACATGGACGGCCGCCGCGATCCGATCGGCGATGTCGCGGAAAACCGGCCGATCGACCGGCTGATTCATAAACTGGCTCATCAGAACCGCAGCATTCATTGGCCGTATGGAAAGATAAGGCTGCCAGGCCGCCGGCATTCGGGTATCCGGCATCGTTCCGGACAAGTATGTCAATACCAAAAAAAATAATCAAATCTTTCAACGACTTTTCATCACCAGTATAACCGTATACCTTTTCCGCCAGCCGCCAGAATGCGTTCGGATCGCCGAATTTTTCAATCTCCTGCCACAAACGGTTGGAGGCGTCGTTTTCCGCCCGCATCAATGATTTGACTACCTCATCGAACGTATTAATCGGGCTTTTGCACAAGGCGGCAAGCACCGCTATCTCTATATTTTTTCTTCCGTATAACGTTCAATGCCGTAAGACTGGAACGCCGCAAAACGCGTTTTATTATTGAAAAAAGTTTCATAGTGCTTAAAAAAACAGGCCGGAGGTGATCATCGGACACACCGAGTTCGCGCGCATGATCGCCGTCATTTTATCGGTCGCAAACTCAACGCCCATTTTAAACTGGTCATACAACCAATCTTCACGCGGCGCTGGCCTTGCCATCCTGGCGTAAATCAAAAAGTGGGAATCCGGATCATTTTTTTCCAGCTCATACTTAGTCGCAAATAAATTATTAGCCGTCAGCTTCCAAATGCGGACATGATCAAGCTGAATATCATCGATGTCGTCCGCAAATTCACCCGCTTCATCATACCAAAAAAAAAAGAAGATGGCGTTTTCTTCCGTCCGTCTTTGAGCGGCTTCTGAAACGTCGCGCGCAAAACACGCTGTACTTCTTTCAAATTCATGCTTTCTTTCTCCCTCTTAATCCTTCTTACCTCTTCGCCCATTTTCAATGAAACCACATCACAAGCACGTCCCATTGCTTCTAGATCGGTCGAGCCGCTGCGTTGCCATTTCTGATGTAAAAGATTATATTTTCGTAAGCACATTCGCCTTTACCGGTTTCTTTCCTTCGCCCTGCGGCACGTCCACCCCTTGGAACTTCGCATAGTTTACCTTGACGCCGTCATCCAAGTCAAGCACAATCTGCTGATTGGCCACATGGGCAATGACCTGGTCATATTGCCGGCACTCAAGCAGCTGCTTCTGCAGTTTTTCTTTCTGTTTTTTCGCTTTCGTTTTGTCTCGCTCCTGGGCATCCGACTCGATCAATAAATCCAGCTGGTTCATCGTTTCTTCATACTTCCGCTCAACGGCGTGCAGATAATCGGTCCACCCGGGCAACAAGCCCTGGTTCATAGCGATGCAAATAGACGAGCGCTTTGAACCCATTCTGTTTGCCGCTGTCAAACAGCCAATAAATCGGCCGCTTCTTATATACTTTGAGATGATCTTGGTAAAATTCTTTTAAAAAGTAACGGCGAACCCGCTGCCGCGATGTCTCACTGGCTTTTTTATCGAGCGATTCGGCGATAAAATCCAGATTCTTTTCTAAAGATTCCGCCCCGAAGATAATCCGAATAATATCGATTAGTCGGCCGACGACGTCATCCTCAAAATAAACATCATCGGTGATCGGAATCACGTTATCCTTGTCCGGCTTATAGGAACGGTATTTATCGCGATCAAACTCGCCGCCCGCGTAAATCAGGCCTTCTTCGTCAAGAGAATAGCGCCCGAACATCAAGCCAACGGCATAAGATAAAAAGGACCTCACTTCCCGCTCGCGATCCGCTTGCCGCACTGTCACCTCATTGTCCGACTCTTCAGGCGTCAGTTCATCCTGAAGCCCGTAAAGATCAATAAAAATCCGGTTCAGCTCCTCTTCGTTCGCTTTGAGCGTCGCAAAGCGCCGCTCCGCTTCCTGCTCCCAGTTGGTGTAGGCCTCGGCCAGCGTCTGCGCCCCGTTCCGGAATTCAAGCAATGGATGCGTCTTAAAATCCCAGGATGTTTCGAACGAATCCCAATCGGATTTGGAGAGGGAGATGTTTTGGGTAACTAATTTTGAAATTTTCAATTCTTCATCAAAGTTTCCGAAGGGTTGCTGAGATACTTCTCTAGGATTAAAATGCATTGTGCTCATAGTGTATTTTGCTAAATGAGAAAAAATATTACTATTCATAAACCCTAAAATATAATCTAAATTATTGTTTGAAAAAATAGCATCAACCCAACCGTTCCAAAAAGTGCCCCTGCCATAGAAATTCTGGCACTAAAATATGAACTTGTTATATCCGACCATGTAATTCCTTCACGAAAATAATAACTAGGATTTCACACAACAGAACGGGGTTTACCTTTGCTATCAGTAAAATTCCTTATTTCAATTCCATCATTCTCCCAATTTACAACATAGTCTAAATTTCCATACCATTTGCGATACTCCCCACCCTTATTATAAGGAAACCATTTCAGTGCTGATTTAAATGCTTGTTCCCTACTCTCAAATCCAAAACCGATTTTATTTATTAGTACTTCGTGCCACAACCTTAAAAAACGGTTGTTGTCCCCGGTTTGTAATCCCACTCTTGTCTCCGACACATCCTTAATTTCTGGATTCTCCCGAAAAATTTTCCGCACTTGCTCGCTTGCCCAATAGGCAATCGGCGAGCCGGGAATGTCGGAGAATGCTGTCGATTGAATGGTGTAGCGATATGGAACAGTGGGATCTTTCACCGCTTCTTTTACTTTCACTGGTTGAAGAGCTGCGCCTTTAAAATCGGCTAAACGAATATACTGCCCTTCAGTCTCTTCATGCTGATTTTTTTGTAAAATGTGCAGATAGGAACGGTCGCTTCCTCAAACGCCGAATATTCAAGCTGAACCAGACTGGAAATCGTTGCATTCTCCAAAATATAATGACGTAATTTTTCATGAGAAGAAATAAACATCCAAGTAAAAGGAGACATCAGCGCCGCATAGCCGTTTCTTTGTGTCAACCGAAGTGCCCTAACAACAATAAAAGCGCTAAATAAATCAGACTTTTCATCCTTATAGTTCTTTTGCATGAACTTCTTCAAAACCGGATTATATTTGTTATGATAAGGTGGATTGGTGACCACGAGATGATATTTTTTTGACTCAATAAAAAGGCCGCTTGGATGGTCGGAATCAACTTTGCTTCTAGTTCTAAAAGCAAACTGCTTTCATAGAGATCATGCTCTTTGCCCTTTTCTGTTTGAAAACGATCCAGCCACTTTTTATAATTATAGTGAGATGAAGTCAATAATGAGCCAAATTGCTTTCCATTCTCAAAAAAAAACTGCTGCTGCAGTTTAATCTGCAATTTTTCTTCATCATCTTTGACAAAAAAATCAATGGCTTCTTCAGACAAAGAGAGATCGCAATCCGGTATTTCAAACACATGAAAGACTAAACGTTCTCCCCGCCGTAAAATCCTCGGTGATTTCTCTAAAGCTTTCATCCATAAGGTAATATGGGCAATTTGAGTGGAACGTCTATCAATATCTAAACCATAAAGATTATGTCTTAAAATCAGTTCTGGAATATCTCGCTTAACATATCCCGCTTCGACATACATATCATACAGAAGATCAAAGGCATAGACTAATATATGTCCTGACCCGCATGCAGGATCAATCAGTTTTATATCTTCTAATTTTTCAAATGACGGAAAATGCGAACTTTTATTTTTAGAGCGTAAATAAAACTCCCAGTTTCCGGATAAGAAGTTATCTTTAACTGCTTGGTCAAACATTTTTCCAAGCGAATTTTCCACCATATACTGAACAATCCATCCATTTTGGCTAAAAATAATTGTGTCACGATTGGCAAATGCTCTTTTGGCACACTGGTGTTTCTTAATCCGCCGACTTTTTCTTTAATTTCAGCATTATAAAATTGATAGAGCCAGCCGATAATCTCGACGTCCTGCCAATCTTCCTCTGGAATCATGGAAATTAAGTCAGATAAAGTTCCTGATTCAGAAAGTAAGTGATCCGGCAACAATAACTCCGTCTCATCGGAAATCGGTTCAAAAATACCATGCATCTTTTTTCCTAGCTGATTGCACTGCTTCACTAGTATGTATTTAAATAATTGTTCGGTCTCATTGTCATCCTGGTACCGGTAGACTTTCTCCATATCCAAATCCAGATCGCCGGCGATTAGATCGACTTCCGTCAAGGCGTCCGGTTCGGTCTTGCCCGATTCAATCGAAGAAAAAATGCGCACGCCGGTCGGCAAGTAATCGTTCACTTCCATGAAACGCAGGGCAATGAACCGGTTGAACCACGTATAAGCGTATAAGCGATTTTCTCGATCATTTCATCAAAACCATGCGTCTTGATTTCTTCAATCAAATGCTCTCTTTGTTTGATTTGATAGTCGGCATAAAAACCACCGTTGATCCGAAATCCTCCCTGGTGGATCTCCGGCTCTTTGATGCTGCCGCGTTCAATGCCAAGTTCAAAGGCCCGCTGTTCGATGGCCGCGATCAGCTTCGTTCTGGCGCTTGTCGCAAACTGCCTGATCGCTTTTTTATCCATCGTATGTGCCGTCCTGCTCGTCATCTGCCAATTGCCTCCCCATCACACTAACTTGATGATCGTATTCTCTTCCAATTCATCCTCTAGTTTTTTGCGCAATTCATTTAAAAAAGCATCGATATCTGCTTTTGTTTCAAATGTCTTCGTCCCGCGCAGCATCATTTGCTTGCTGAGTGTTTTCGTCTTTTTATGGTAGACCGGCGCGGTTTCCGCCACCGCCTGCCGCTCATGCACTGCGCCGCTGGCCGGCTGCTCTGCCGGCGCCGTTCTGACCGGCGGCTGCCTGCGGGCGATTTCTCGCTGAATTTGGTTGAAACAGCGCACTTTCAGCCGGTCGCTCTCTGTCCGCATCGCAATCGCTTCAAAAACATTATTGACCTGTTCAAGCCGTTCCTTCAGCATAATGAACTGTTCGCGAAAATCGGCGGCAAACATCTTCCTCACTTCCGGATGTTTATCGAGTTCATCAAGCAATTCCGCTAGGTCGCTATCGATATCTTTTTTTTAAACCGGCGCGCATTCTTTTTCAATCAAGGCTAAAAAATGATCGTCGAAGGCCTCGCAAAGCGCCGGCAGCTGCCGGATCTGTGCGTACGGTTCAATATTTTTAACGACTTTCTCAATCGCCGCAACCGTATCCAAAAACGCTTGATCGGTAACATAGGTCCGGTTCTTCGCAAAAATCGTCAGCCTTCTGAGTGCGTCATCATACTTGCCGCGCTGGTTATCAAAGAAACCTTTCACGTCTTTGACCTGTTCGGCGTAATTCCAAGTCGGCGCGCACCGATCGAACTTTGCGGTAGAAGGTCGAAGCGTCGCGGATGTCGATTAAGTCTTGAATCACTTCAAGGCCATCCTCCAGCACATCTTTTCCCGGGTAATGGGCCTGTTGATAATGGCCGAGCAGTTTCTCAATACTTTCCTTTTCTATCACAAGCATGCGTTTAAATGCCTGCATCAGCCCGTCTTCATCGGCCGGCAGCGCCGCTTTGTCAAAAAGGATCTGGCTTAAATCTTTGACATTTTTTAAGAGCGCAGGTGCTATTTTTTCCCGCTTGCTGACGACTACCCGATCCACGATATCCCGCTTCGTGAACACATCCAATAAACCGCTGTCGCTGCTTTGCAAATAAGTGCTGTTCAGCATCAATTTTATATCTTGAGCCATAAACAGCTTAATTAAGAGCGCCGTCGTATCCAGTTCCAGCCAGCCGTACGGTTTTTCAGAAAAATGCGTCGTGATACTTTTAATCGTCATTTGCTGCGCCGCGCCGTCATCCGCTCAACATAGCCGCTGACTTCTTTTAACGCCAGTTGGTTCGGAGTGGTCTCTTCCAAGAGCGACAGTTGCTTGGCGGATGGCTTCAGCAGTTCATTCAGCTCATTTTTCGTATCCACAAACACGGTGACATAGTCGAGTTTGTTGTAAAGATTTTTAATCAGCGCATGGAAGGCCTCGTTGATCCGATCGGCCGGATTTTTCTCCTTAATCGTTAGTGCCTCGCCGTTGGCATAGATTTCCGCCGCTTTCATGGCTTCAATCAGCGATGTCGTGACCCGCCCCTTCCGTTCCGTCACTTCCCGCGATTTGCGGACCTTTATGTCTTCAATCGTCTGCGAGAACGACAGGCCGCTTTTGAGTTTTAAGTAGGCTTGTATTTTTAAAATCTCTTCCGTTTCTTCTAGATAAGAAGTGTCCTGAGGCAAACGTAAAATAACATTATTCTCACGCATCGACATCATCTTCAGCTGCGAACTGTTTAAGTCCATCTCCGCTTCATAATACGGAGTCAGTACTCTCAGCCCAATGTCACTCGTCTGGCTGCCGATTGGCCGGTCGTCAATCATTGTGTTAAAAGGAAAATTATATTTCGCTGAATAGCGGTATTTTTTAGTTTGATAGATACCGTCAAAAACCTCTTCACCAATTTTTTGAATGATCTCGGATGTTTCCACATGCATGTTCTTAATCTCGCGATTGACATCCTGCTCTTCGTTAGTCAGGAACACGTACTCTTCCCCGTTTTTTTGAATCAGTGTCTCCTTAATCAAACGATTGAGCGATTCGCTGATTCGTTTTTTGAGCTGAAGCTTGTCTTCATCAATATCGTTCACCATCAATGTCGCCAAATTGTCTAAATTAGCCGGCACTTCTTTGACATATTTAATCAAGAATAAAAGCTTCAAGACATCGACATCCGCGCCTGTCAGGCGATCATTCATCGACGCATGGATGATCACGCTGCGGATGCCGGAATCGAGGAATGTTTCAATTGTTTCATAGAACGCCGAAAACGGGACGAGCAGGCCCTCGCCGCTGTCGGCAAAACGAACGGCTGATTCCTGAAACGCGCTTAAAAGCGAGCGTTCGCCTTCCGCCAAGTGTTTGCCGGATGCCCCATGGATGCGCACGCCGGTGAACACTTTTTGCAGCAAGTTGAATTGGTAAGGCACGAACGGATAAACATCGATAAAATCTTGTTCATCGCGAAATTTCTTCATTTCCGCACTGTTATCAGAGAACGTCAGCAGATTTCGTAAGATCGAGTCTTTTTCTTGATAGACCGTTTGCAAAAGACGTTTCCCCTCGCCGTTTTTCTGCAAAATCCGCTTCTTGATCACTTCATCGACAAAGGCGCTGGACAGGCTGAGCTTCGTATCAAATCGGCCTTGAATCTTGGAAAAGTCGTTGCCTTTGACATCCAGTACCGAATCAATGTCTTCCTGGCTGGTGACGACGATCCATGCTTGACCGCGACACTGGCGCGCCCGAATTCATGCACAACGGTTTGCAGATTCAGCATCGACTGGGAATTGTCACCGATGTACTGGCCCACTTCATCGATGAAAAACACGACATGATGATCGTGTCCTTTGGCGTCGATATATTCTTTCACTCGGTTTGCAAACCGCTCGATACTGATTGTATAATCTTGTTCAGCTCGTTCAAACCAGTTGCGCGCCGACGCTTCGCTCATTTGTGTCGACTCGCAAAGTGCCTCGATGATTGCGTCTTCTTCATAATAAAAATCATCGCGTGCTGCTTCCCACTCGTTTCCGGAAATTCGTTTAAAGGTTGCTTTGAACGCGTCGTACTTGCCATCCTTCGCCATTTGCCGCTCAATATCGGCGATCCAGGGAATCGAGCCGCAAAAACCCTGCAGTTCGTTAAACACTTTATTTAATACTTTGACGATCGAGTCTTTGTCCGCCTTCGAATCCGACTCGCTTTTCGCATCGATGTCAAACAGAATGACGTCCGTCGGCACATCGCCCGCCAGCTTCAAATCTGCGAGCACGGCCGGGTCTTTGATTTTATCATCAAAAAAGCTGATCGCTTTTTTTCCGCCTACTTCACGGTTTTCAACCAGATAAGAGAGAATTTTCAAGAAGTGCGATTTACCTGAGCCGAAGAACCCGGAAGTCCAGACACCGATTTTATCCGTCGAATGGCCGATGCCCTGTTTATAGGAAGAAAAAAAAAATGGCTGATGTGTTTATACAGCTCTTCCGTGACCACATATTCTTCAAGCTCTTGCTTCACCCGTTCATCGTCATCTTGTCCGACTTTCACCACCCCTTGGATCGGCCGGTCAATTTTTTTCTTGAACATCTCGCGAATCTTCATTGCAAATCCCCCTATCTCTCTAAACTGGAACCTCTTTATAACAAACCGCATGGCGATCAGTTTTTCTAATCATCGACAAGCGGAAAAGCCCGGTAGTAATTATCGTCCTTGATTTCACCGAATAAGGAGAGCTCCTGGCCATCGTACTTTCCCGGGAAAAACAGGACAACCGGAACGCCGTCCGCCGCTCTATACATGTTGTTTAAAACGGTATGCGAGCGGATGAACGGAAAGGCTTTGCCAACTCCTGTAATGAACACAATATCTCCCGGTTTGACACTTTCTTTTATGTACTCAATGACCTGATCATGGGGCTGCGTCAGGCGCAATGTTTTGGTGGTCGCCTTCAGTACATAGGCGCTGCCCCGCTTCGCTTCCATTGCAAAATTTTTTTTCTAAATAGCCTTTTTTATTCAGGACATCCAAAATGATCTCATATAAATCGCACTCGACAATACTAAGCTCGTTCGTGTCATCCCCATTCACCCGCTCTTTCAAGTAAGCGATGTGGTCGCGGACAAGCATTTCATTTTCCGGGTCATAATCAAAAACATAATAGCCGACTTCATTGCCTAAACCTGTACTTTTTCGAAATGCCGGATGGGTGATTTTAGGCAAAATATCATCCAGCCGATCTCGTATGGGCCTCATTTAATCACCTGTCAATATGGCGATAAATTTTTGTTCGCCTAATAGCCGCCAATGCTTCTGCACGTCAAGCGCAATCAGCGGCCTTACCATCTCGCGCTCGCCGGTTTTGCTTTTGAGCAACCCGGCTTCAAACAGAATACGGATATACACTTGTTTGAGTTTTTTGAGCGTGTCATCCGTCCATTGACCCACCGTTTCGCTCTGCTGCCGTTTTTGGCTGAAAAACCGGCGAAAGTCCCGATCAGCGAGAACGGGATCCAGCAAAGACAGCTTGTCGCCGAAGACATCCCTCATGAATTCATAAAACAGCCGGTCCGTCTTCATAATCGAATAAAGCACAATCATCTTGCTCGTCTCGACATCGCCACCCGCCAGCTTGCCCATCAGAAAGTCGTCCAGCACTTGCAGCCGCTCAAACAGCGCATGCGCAATCTCTTTTTTCCGATTCCCCGATTGCACTTGAAACAGATTGTCCTCAAAAATTTTTTCTTTCAATTCCGCTTCACTCAAACCTTGCAGCACACAGCGGCACAGCTTTTTCGTTTCCATATAAAAAAAAGAACGCGACTTGATCGTGGATCGATACTTCTCAAAAATGCGCAAAATCATCCATTCCTTTGGTCCACTTTTAATTTAATTTTAGCATTTCGCGGGGGGTTTTACTATCCGAAATGGGGAATCATATGTGTCAAGTTTTACTCGGGGTCTCATATAGAACATGGTTTGACAGATTCTCAAAATGTACACTTCTTGGCAGCTACCGCGCTTCGCTTGCTGGCCTTGTGATGGAGTAAGGGGCAAAAAGCGTCCCTCACTCCATGACAAGGTAAAGGAAACCCTTTCGTCGTTCATGAGGTCAGGATTTTATTCAGGTGCCCCACGCTGCTCAAGGCAGAGGTATAGCCGGCAATGCGACCTAAATGGACGCCGACAGACGGCCGGGTTTGAGAGCGAAGGAGAGTCGCTATACGCATCGTTTTCGTCACTCTCCGCTTCGCTCTTTCTCCCAGTTCCAGACTGGCTAGATAAGCCGCCTGCAGGGTCCCGTTCTGGCAACCTTGTATTACTTTCACCATCGCCTCGACTGACCCACCCCAGCGCATACCTAGTTTTTTTTTCATGCGAAACGTGAGGTGGCGCTGATCGGATTCCATCGCTCCCAGTTTACCTGCAATTTTTGGAGCTTGCTTATCTTTGTCTTTGTCTCGCCAGTCAAATAAGCGGCTCCAGTGGTTCATGAGATACTTTTTGACGTCTGCCACTTTTTGAATCTGTTTGTCATTCTCAAGTTGACTTTCATACGTATCTAAAATGGCGACAAGCGTCTCCTCCTGCTTGTCTCGAACGGCTTTCTTCGCGGCTTTTAACCAGTCTTTGTCACCGTGCAGGGCCCGGGTGAGGGCCTGGGCCACATGGAAATCATCCAGCTGAACGAATAAAGGCTGGCGTGATCCGGAGAAGGCTTCTTTAAAGCGCTCTTCACCATACCCTGAGCCCCCGTCACTATTGGCAACGACTTGCGTGTGGGTCAGAACATAACGGCTTTCCGCTACTGCGGTCGCTTGATCCCAAAAATCATCGACAACAATACAGGCGTTGGAGCCATAGTTCCCCTATAAATCTTGATGTGATACGATCCGTAATAACGCACCGCACGCCGTCATAGAGCCATAGTTCCCCTATAAATCTTGATGTGATACGATCAGGGGTTGCATCAAGGGATCACGAACTTTGCCATAGTTCCCCTATAAATCTTGATGTGATACGATTTTACTAACATCGCGCCACAGAAAGACGGAGCCATAGTTCCCCTATAAATCTTGATGTGATACGATGGTAAATATGTAGTTGATCTTGGCTTTTTTGCCATAGTTCCCCTATAAATCTTGATGTGATACGATAATGGGCCGTGCATGTGCATCGTTATACGGGCCATAGTTCCCCTATAAATCTTGATGTGATACGATGCGTCTTTGGCTTCAACGGCTGCATCGGCGCCATAGTTCCCCTATAAATCTTGATGTGATACGATTGACATGGCCTTAACATGTCCAGTTTCGTTGCCATAGTTCCCCTATAAATCTTGATGTGATACGATTAATGTAATCGAATATCCGAGCTTGGCTGCGCCATAGTTCCCCTATAAATCTTGATGTGATACGATCAGCATGGATATACAGACATTAATACACTAGCCATAGTTCCCCTATAAATCTTGATGTGATACGATTTGGAGAGCTCGCTCAGGAAGTTCAAGGCGGCCATAGTTCCCCTATAAATCTTGATGTGATACGATAAAACAGACGACAATATCGCGAAAGACTTGCCATAGTTCCCCTATAAATCTTGATGTGATACGATATCTGTTTCCAATTCATCGCTGACCAAAACGCCATAGTTCCCCTATAAATCTTGATGTGATACGATATCGGTCATTATTTATTCAATATTCGGATGGCCATAGTTCCCCTATAATGTGATACGATTCGGCGCCGGGGTCATGGGCGGCATCTCCAGCCATAGTTCCCCTATAAATCTTGATGTGATACGATAAGCTTTTGAATCAACGTAGTGAGGTGATCGCCATAGTTCCCCTATAAATCTTGATGTGATACGATTCAAAATGGTCGTTAAAGGTGCTGCTAAATGCCATAGTTCCCCTATAAATCTTGATGTGATACGATCTTGATGTGGACAACGTGACCCGTTCCCGGCCATAGTTCCCCTATAAATCTTGATGTGATACGATCTCTGCTTCCAGTTGCATTCCACGGTTTGCGCCATAGTTCCCCTATAAATCTTGATGTGATACGATTAAATGGTCACTTATCCAAGGCGCACAAGGCCATAGTTCCCCTATAAATCTTGATGTGATACGATAGCGCTTTGATCGCGACCCGAATAAAGAAAGCCATAGTTCCCCTATAAATCTTGATGTGATACGATATTATCAGCATCCGTGCGGCGGCGCTGCCGGCCATAGTTCCCCTATAAATCTTGATGTGATACGATTGACAGCCAGAAATCCGAGACTGAGAAGCAGCCATAGTTCCCCTATAAATCTTGATGTGATACGATGCTGGAACGTTCGAGCAAGTCCATCGTATTGCCATAGTTCCCCTATAAATCTTGATGTGATACGATATGGGCTGTGAAATGGTAGCCAATAAATTAGCCATAGTTCCCCTATAAATCTTGATGTGATACGATATGGCGAGCATCATAAACGGCGCCTGGCAAGCCATAGTTCCCCTATAAATCTTGATGTGATACGATTCAATAGAAGCGCGCATTCATCTTCATCACGCCATAGTTCCCCTATAAATCTTGATGTGATACGATAATCACGGTGGGTGAGTTTATTGAACTTAAGCCATAGTTCCCCTATAAATCTTGATGTGATACGATATATGGAATTGCTTTAGTTCCCTACTATTAGCCATAGTTCCCCTATAAATCTTGATGTGATACGATGTAAATGCAGTGGATGAACGCACCAAGCAGCCATAGTTCCCCTATAAATCTTGATGTGATACGATTTTAGCAATTTAGTCAATTTGGCGAAGGAGGCCATAGTTCCCCTATAAATCTTGATGTGATACGATTAATAGCAATTTGACCATGGCACAGCTACGGCCATAGTTCCCCTATAAATCTTGATGTGATACGATAAGGAGATCGGCCTCTATGTCCGCGACGATGCCATAGTTCCCCTATAAATCTTGATGTGATACGATAAATCGATCAAGGACAAATACATCCATCGTGCCATAGTTCCCCTATAAATCTTGATGTGATACGATCAGATGGTATCGCGAGAATGTCAGATGAGCGCCATAGTTCCCCTATAAATCTTGATGTGATACGATTGATATCATCACGAAACGGTTGAAACGCGAGGCCATAGTTCCCCTATAAATCTTGATGTGATACGATAATCCAGAAACGTTCACCTATTGGGACAAAGCCATAGTTCCCCTATAAATCTTGATGTGATACGATATATAGATATCGGGCCGATTAAATTTGAGGCCATAGTTCCCCTATAAATCTTGATGTGATACGATATCTGAGTTTGAGATTAAGTTATCCCCAGGGCCATAGTTCCCCTATAAATCTTGATGTGATACGATATCGAGTTCAACCTTTGTTTCGCCTTGGCGGCCATAGTTCCCCTATAAATCTTGATGTGATACGATGTATGTCGCAACCAGAAGTATCGCGAGTAAGCCATAGTTCCCCTATAAATCTTGATGTGATACGATTACTCTCACACGCTCATCACCGGATTGAGGGCCATAGTTCCCCTATAAATCTTGATGTGATACGATAAATCTTGCGAAAGAAGCGGTAGAATTCGCGCCATAGTTCCCCTATAAATCTTGATGTGATACGATGAGTGAATCAAAATCTCCGACGCTGACGTGCCATAGTTCCCCTATAAATCTTGATGTGATACGATTTGTGAAAATAGATACGTTCAGACAGTGGAGGCCATAGTTCCCCTATAAATCTTGATGTGATACGATCGACGGAAAAACAGCTTATCTTCATATTGCGCCATAGTTCCCCTATAAATCTTGATGTGATACGATCTGATTTTTTCCATGGACGATGGGGAAAATGCCATAGTTCCCCTATAAATCTTGATGTGATACGATGGATGCAGATGGAAAAGACATCATGGCTGAGCCATAGTTCCCCTATAAATCTTGATGTGATACGATTGTAGCGGTTAAGAAGTCGGCTGATTTCGGGCCATAGTTCCCCTATAAATCTTGATGTGATACGATAACTAGGCGCTTGGTTTGTATAATATTTTCGCCATAGTTCCCCTATAAATCTTGATGTGATACGATAGAAGCGGACCCGATGCCCATGTTTCGGAGGCCATAGTTCCCCTATAAATCTTGATGTGATACGATAATTGCCAATTATTTTGTTGAAAATTTTAAGCCATAGTTCCCCTATAAATCTTGATGTGATACGATTGGGGCGCTTGTAGACGCCATTAAATACGAGCCATAGTTCCCCTATAAATCTTGATGTGATACGATGGCGAAATCAAGCATACCAAGACGGATATAGCCATAGTTCCCCTATAAATCTTGATGTGATACGATTAATGTTACTTTTTCTCCAACATCCGGTTTGCCATAGTTCCCCTATAAATCTTGATGTGATACGATATCAAGCGGTGGCAAGCCGCACGCGGGCACGCCATAGTTCCCCTATAAATCTTGATGTGATACGATATTGACTTGTATCGACTGTTTACTGACAAAGCCATAGTTCCCCTATAAATCTTGATGTGATACGATTGAACACTTTGACATGGCCACCGCATCGCAGCCATAGTTCCCCTATAAATCTTGATGTGATACGATCATCGGCTGTCGACTGGATCGTCGGTGTGGCCATAGTTCCCCTATAAATCTTGATGTGATACGATAGTAACGATCGAGGGCAGTGCGAATGATATGCCATAGTTCCCCTATAAATCTTGATGTGATACGATTGTAGCGGTTAAGAAGTCGGCTGATTTCGGGCCATAGTTCCCCTATAAATCTTGATGTGATACGATACAACTTCGCTGTGGTAAATCCATCCTTCCGCCATAGTTCCCCTATAAATCTTGATGTGATACGATAACATACGTGCAAGCGAAAGATGCCGGTATGCCATAGTTCCCCTATAAATCTTGATGTGATACGATCCGACAACGACCACGACAACCACAGCAGGCGCCATAGTTCCCCTATAAATCTTGATGTGATACGATCACTTGCCTAACAAGGTCGTGCTCGACCAAGCCATAGTTCCCCTATAAATCTTGATGTGATACGATAATTGTGGGAAAGCATGATGGCAGCGAATAGCCATAGTTCCCCTATAAATCTTGATGTGATACGATTACCGAAATGCTCGACGACTGGCATTCACGGCCATAGTTCCCCTATAAATCTTGATGTGATACGATGCATGACCCCGAAACCCTTGATATCTCCCCATTTCAAGGGTTTCATTTTTCTTCAAAATCAAAGCAAAAGAGGCTAATTTTTAGCCTCGCTGCTTATTTTTTATTAAATTTGCGGTATAAAAAAGGATGCCTACAAAAATTGCAAGCATCTTTTTAGAAAAAATCTGTTTTATTTGATCCCAATTTTTCTTCCGGCGTTACTTCGCCTAATAGAATATCCATGTTTTCAAACTGCTTCTCGGTAATTTTCATCGAACGAATCGCTCCGTTAACGGGCGGCAGATTTTGTTTCAACCTTTTCATATGTTTAGAAACACCATCTTCGCCATTGCAAATACGCGTATAAACGGAAAATTGCAGCATCGTGTAGCCATCTTTCAATAAAAACTTCCGGAATCGGCTATACGCTTTTCTCTCGCGGGGAGAGGTAACCGGCAAATCAAAAAAGACCAAAATTCTCATAAATTTACTCATATGAATGAACTTTAATATTTTAACTCTCGGGTAAAATTAAAAGCGATACATCGCGCTGCCGGCAAGCCGATGCAAAACTTTTGACCATTTGATCCACCCCATTAGTAATGCTCTGCCTTTCTTCCCGCCAAACCGCTTCAATGTTCAGGACATCAAACAGCTTTTTACGAATGTCAGTAGACCACTCGTCTTCATCCTTAACGCACATTGCAACAACAACGTCGACAAATGCCCTTAGCACTTCCATAAAATCATCGGCAAGATTGAAAGCATTCGTTTGGCTGTCATGAAACACGCCAAAGCAGGGATTAAATCCGTAGCGAATGAGCGAACGAGCAACCAGCGATCGCATAATGCTGTAACCATAGTTAAGCGCAATATTGCGAGTATTTTCCTCGCGTCGCTGAAAGTCATCACCAAACACGGCAGGAAAATAAACTTTTGCGCCGTACGCTTCGCGGTTGCTGCGATCACCTGACTCAACACTGCGGCTGATCGCAAACAACCGCTCTGCCTCGCCCCTTTATTTAAGAGTTCAAGGCAGTGTCCCTGGTTCTCCAATTTACGGATGACAATCTTTTGCCACACGCGCTTGATAAACGGTTTCGGCAACTTTAATTGCCGCTCTAAGATCACTTTTTGCCTTGAATGCTGATTAAACGGCTGCACGATGCCACTTGGCATATGCTTACGATCACAAATAATAAGTTCGACATGGTATTCCGTACATTTGCTGAGAAGAGCGCTTGTAATCGTCACCGCCGGCTCCTCCAGCGTGATTGTGCAAATATCTTCAAGCGGAATGCGAATCGTTTCTTCCTGATGAATCAAAAGCTGCTCATCGCGTGTCGAAAGTTTTGCCGGATTACGAATAACTAGGTGTCGGAAGGCCATGACGCTTCTCTCCATGCACTTTGCTGATATTTCCAAGTGGATCGACTTGATATTTTTCGAAGATAACTAAATTCAGTGTTCCTATTTCGTCCTTAAAACTATTCATGTGATCAATAATTTTATAGCTGCTGTACCCGTATGAACTCTCTTATAATAGAAAAATCCTTCCTGCCAAACGATAGGTTCCCCCAGATTTGACTTTGTCTTTTTTGGATTTTTCATTTTAACTTTAATTAGGTCATTAGGGAACAGATTGAACAAAAATTGGTAATCATCCGTTATATTTAGCCAATTTTCATAAGGCTTATTAGCAACAATAAATTTTTGGGGCTCCCTCTTCGCAAAAACATCCGCCGCATAGACCGGTGCCAGAAAAAATTTTCCACTGTCTTTATGGCGAAAGACTTCAGTTCTGACAATGCTGGCATTAGCCGCGACGGCTTCATCCTTCAATTGCACAACCTGGTTGGCCTTGTCCTCAATTTTTACCGTACGGATGATCGGTGCGCAGCTCATGTCTTTTGCCGGTTTGTAAAGCGGCGTGCTGAACGCCTTTTTGGCATTTCGTCCGTTTTCCAGGTAGCGCTGTTTGATCGCTTGATAAGTTTTTGGATCGGACTCCTTGCCATACATCGCGAAATCGCCGTTTTTATCAAAGGAAATATTTTCTAACCTTGTTTTCGTCACGACTTTGATATATCCTTTTTCTGTTGTACCCCGGCTCCGGCGCAGTGTTTCCTCGTGAATCTGACCTTTCACGGACCGTTTCGGCATCCGCGAGACAAAAATTGGTTTAACCTCTTCAAGAAAATCCCGATCATAGCTAGACAAATCTAAACTCTCCAACGCCAACTTCAATTGATCGGGATCTTGAAGCGTTCTCGCCCGCAGTTCCTTAATAAACCCGTCCCAAGGTTCCGGAAAGTAGTCGCCTGTTCTTTTTAACAATTGAGGCAGGCTTTCTTCACGATGCTTAAAATAGCAGCTGACTTCTTTCCTAAACGGCCGGCTGACGGCGATAATCACGGCATCCACTGCATGGTGCAGATCGTTTTCCTCGCGATTTTTATTAAATCCCCAGCGTTTCCGCATCAGCGACGTGTAGGCGCCATTGACCGTAAAGACATGCTGCTCCCCGTTCCGCTCATCGCGAAACTTCAAATTATCCTCCACAAATGCTTTGATGAATCGCGTCATATATCGGGTATCGTTCAAGTGCCTGGATTTAAATGTCTCTTCTTGTTCGCTATCAAGATTCTCTTTTAAAAGCAGGTCTTTTTTCTTCTTCGATACTTTCAATGTTTTGACATATGAAATGAACTGTCCCCAGCGATGCTCGTCATGCCCGAACCATTCGAATGGAGTATTGTTTCTTTTGTTCTGGTTCATTTCGGACAGAACCAGCACTTTGTTCGCGTTGCTGTCGTCAAAACTGCGGCTGTACGGAATGATGTGATCAACTTCGGCATATCCGGGGTCAAACAGATCTTTCATAGTAATGGGTTTTAATGAATAGGCGCAGCGGCAATCCTGCTGCTGCCAAAGCTTATATTTTAAAATATCGTGTCCGCTCGGGTTAAAGCTATCCCCTTTTAATTCGCGAATATGTGCCCTCGCCTCGTCATTGACCGTGCGATTCTTATTATATTGTTTTTTTTCAAATCGCGCCGTTCGGCGTACGGACGTCCCATTTCTCTAGCCAGTTCAATATAGATATATAACGGCGAACCATACCTTTTAATAATGCCGTTGATCACTTTCCTCGTTTGCGACAACGATCGGGCCACAACCGGATTTCTAATCTCACCCGCCGGAATCACCGGCAATAAAAGCTGTTTATCTTTGCCTACGCGTTCGTTAAAATGATAGCCGGCCTTTTCACAAGCTTCGTGATAAGGAATACCTTTTTCCATGTAGGGTAAAAGTTTATGTAGAGCCTTCAGAGAAAGATGGCCGAACTTCGAAAAAGATAAGCCCAAAAGCGCTTCAATCAGTACGTCTTCATATTTACGATTAGCCAAATTACGGACTCTTTTTCCGTTCTGATTCACATAATCATTCGATAAATAATCGCGGATATCCTGATCATCTTTAAAAACCGTTAAAGCATAGGCAATAGTATCGAAGTCAACGGGGCGATAATGGGTCGCCGCTTCGCTCTCTTCAACAGATTCCATCAGTTTCCGTATATTATATTGCCCTTCCAGCGACAGAAAGGTTTTGTCTTCATTTTTATTCAGCGTTTTCGAGCGATCATAATACAGTTCATTGAACCGTTCCGAGTCACTCAGCTTTAAAAGTTTTCTCAAGTCCTGATATCTTATTTCTTTTTTATTGAACAGCGCATTTAACGCCAGTTCACGCTCTTCATTTGTCAATTTAGAATTTGGTCGATCTTTGGAAAGTATCCGCAGGCGGCTCAGTTTATCCAATGCCCTGAATCGTTCAAATGCGTAGGAAGCCTTTGGCGCACGTTTTTCATTTTTCTCCAGCGTACAGTTGCCAATTTTCTTTAAAATATCATCTTTACTGGCAAACGGGCGTTGTGCCGACCAAATTTGCAGATAGGCTTCTTCGTTCTCGAAGGTGGCAAAGCTGTTGCCGAATTCGCGCTGCTTTTTTCAAAAATCAACCGTATTTCTTTTTCCAGCTCGCTGCGGGCAATGACATGCGTATATTCTCCGCCTTTGTTCCTCTTTCTGCCGTTGAATTTTTCCGGTTCACAAACGAGCAATTCCGCTACCGTCCGGTACCCCTTTTCTTCCATTAACTCAACATTCTCTTTTACGGCAGCCAGAACAGTGCCATTGTCGCCTTCCTTCGCTTCACCTTTTCGATTAGACTTAAATCCGCGATTTTTGGCAAAATGAACGAGAATTCTGGCAAACTCGCGATCAGTCAATTTTCGTTCAATCCCATTGACGCGAACAAGCCAGATATCGAGGTCGCCGTCCTGCCAGTCATAGAGCTGATCGGCCTGCCCCACGGTTAAAAAGGCCCCGCTTTATCACAAACTGTCTCACTCGGGCGACACGGTAGCGACGCCGCCTCAGCCGCCTGCGAGCGGAGCGGGCCTCTCTTCTCGGCTTAGCCAAAGAAGAGCCATTCTTTGGATTTTCCGCTGCATCAAAAAGACGCGCTCCCAATTTCTCGATCCGCTCTTTTTCATTATTGATGACTGCCCAGCCAACCGACGATATGCCAATGTCCAAGCCTATGCTATATTCCACCATTTATCGCCTCTTATTATAAGTAGATAATGTTTTTATATTATTTTTTTGAAAATTCAGTCATATATTGATAAAAAAAATGACTAATTGAATTAGTCATTTTTTTTTGGGGAGATTCCATCGAAGTGGAATAGGCGATCCCCAACGCCACAGCTTAAAGCTTTACCATAATAACCCTAGTAAACCTTGATCTGATACGATTGTAATCCTACGGTTTTCCCCAAAACCGTTATCAATAATATAAAAGATTTAGCCAAAACTGTCAATAGTTTTAGATAAAATTTCCTTTTTTATTTATAACCTTTGCCACTAATCTTTCACATTTAAACTTACAAAATTAAGCAAACTAGCGGATCAGTCGTTTTATTTTATTTTTCTAAAATTTGTTTTTAAAAATCATTTTTGACTGCTATAATAGTTTTAAAGATTCTTGATTCTCCATCTCACTTCATTTGTGTGGATTCACCACGCCATTTTTATAGTCCATAGTGCTTAATCCTTTATAACTATTAAGATGCTTTTTAAACGCTGTCATGTTGGAGGCCAAAGTTTTATAAAAATCAGCAAAAAAAAAACGGCCACTTTGTCAGATTCTAGTCTTAAAAAATTTATAAAAAAGGAATGATAGTGATGTCCAAAAAAATCGAAAACGATCGGCTGACTTTTCCAAATAAAAATGAGTTTAAGCTGTTTATCAATCGATTTTCCATTTTAAAAGGTCAGGCGCTGTTCAAGCGCCGTATTGAGCTGGGTTTGACGCAGCATGAATTGGCCGGCCGTGCACGGCTAATGGGCATCCCGCTTTCCCAGCCGGCTATTTCAAGTGCGGAAAGCGGTTATGCAAGAACAACGAATTTGACGCTTGACAAGATTGCCGAGGCTTTAGGCGGCATTGAGGAACTGACGATAACGTTTAGAGAAGTACCCGGCGAAAGAAAATAAAGGAAGCGATTTGACACCCGTCACTGAGATAACCTAAAAGGCGCTAGACATTTGACCGACAGCATTATCACTGATAGTATTAATAAAAAATTGTTTCAAGGAGGGTTCAATTTTGTCAGATGATTTGACTTTGAAGCAAGTGATCACAGCCGTTTGGGAGCTTAGCCACAAAGTTGATGACGGGTTTCAAAACCTGAGCGAAAAAATGTCCGCATTAAAATCAGATACAGAGAAGCGCTTTACCCAAATTGACGAGCGGTTAAACCGAATGGATCGGCATTTTGAACAGATTGATTCACGGCTCGAGCAGATCGATGCCCGGTTCGAGCAGATCGAACTCAGCCTGCGCCAAATGGACAAACGCCAGGAAGAACTTAACGCCGCTCAAAAAAATGCAAATAATGTTGTCGCCAAACTTTTCATGGAACATGAGCTCGACATCAATAAAATAAAAGATAAGATTAAATTTGAGTATTAACCTGATTCTCCATCCGTACCAGCCTTTACCAACTCCGTTTGTGTACTAACCGGGACATCGGTTTTCTGTAAATCGATCCAAAAAAAGTTCCTCAACCCGGTTGTATAGCCAAAGCTGAGGAACAAAAATTTCAAGACGCTCATCCTTCCTTCAAGGCTTCCCTGCCATCCGCGGCATTCAACCGCCCCTTCCTTATTTTCATGGCAAATAGCCAATGGTAGATAGTAGGAATGACAACAAGGCTGGTCAGCGTGGCCGTAATCATTCCCCCGACGACAACGAGACCAAGTGTCTGCGAAATCAGCGTGCCGTCCGGCGAAGAAAAAAAACGAGCGGCAGCAATGTCAATACTGTCGTCGAAGCGGTCATGAGAATCGGCCTGACCCGACTTGCCGTCCCTTCAATAAGCACCTGGTCAATCGGCTTGCCCTGCCGGCGCAAACGTTCGAGCCTATCGACCAAAACAATCCCGTCCGTTCGTGGCGACGATCCCAACCAGCATCACAAGGCCGACGAGCGAACCGATCGTCCATGATTGCCTGAAAATAAGTAAAAACATAACAGAGCCAATTAAAGCAAACGGCAGTGATGCCAGAACTGCAAGCGGCGCCCGAAGCCCCTTAAAAATGCTTGTCATAATCAAGAACACGAGGAGGATGGAGAGAGTGCCGGCAAAAAAGCGGCTGAAGCGATCAGCTGGCGCACCTGCTCGGGAATGCCGCCGAAATCCACATGAATCCCCTTCGGCAGCTGGCTGTTGTTTAGCGTCCGATTGATTTGTTTTGTCACAGTGCCGATATCCGGTGTGGTAATATTTCCAGTTATAATGGCGATCGGCGCCCCGTCTTTTTCACTGGTGACCACAGACGGCCTAACCTTCAGTGAAGCGATGTCGGCCAGCATTACCGCCTGTTGGTTTTTTTTTTAAAAAGACAACTTTCCTAGTTTTAGCAAAAGTGTTTGCATGGCATCCGTCCCTGATAGCTCAGAGAAACGGACGAAGGTTTGTCGAGCTCGACCGGAACCGTTCCATCGCCGCTCACCATTTGCAAACGATCGCTTTTATCCGTAAAATCGTCGATGCTATTCAAAACCTTCTGTTTGTCAATGCCGAGGCTTTTCATATTTTCATCATTTAATTGAACGGTAAAGCGGGACAAATCGTTTTGATTGCCTTCATCATCTATTTGCAGCCCCGTGACTGTCTGCAGTTTGCTTTTTAACAGGTTGGCCGAACGGATAAGGGCTTCTTCGTTCAATCCTGATAAAACGATTTTAACCTGTGAATCATCACCGGAAATTTGCTGACTGGAAACAGTATAGGCAGCGGTCGTCGGCATTTGCTTAATGTCATCTTTCAAACTTGCAAGCAATTTGTCCGTATCAATCCCTTTTTTGGGCGTTATGGAGACGTTGGCAATATTTCCTTGCTGAATCCATCCCCCGCCCTGATCAAACACATCATCAAATGTGGGTGTAAACACAGAGCCAAGCATGGACGAATAGGTCTGGATGTCTTTACGGCCGGCGAGCGTCGCTTCAAACCCCCTGACTTCGCCATCTATCTGAGCAAGCGTTGATCCCTCGGGGCACTCAATTTGCACATTTATAGCCTGCGACTGCGAGCGCGGCAAAATATTGACGGGAATAAAAAAGGCGCCGATCCCGCAGCCCACAAGCAAGATACAAAATGTGGAAAACAACAGATTTCTTTTTTTAAGCAGTCGCCTGATAACCGGCGCCGCCCGTTTTTCCGTTTGCGGCGCCCGCGGTACAAAGCCGCGGCTCCAGACCCGTGCCGTAAAGGGCGGAACAATAAGCAAAGCCACGATAAGTGAACAAACCAGCGCAATCGTGATCGCCCAGGCAAAGCCGGAAAAAGCATGGCCGATCATCGTGCTTGTCAGGGCCAGCGGCAAATAGACGGCGATCGTCGTCAGCGTTGAGGCGGCAACAGCCGGAATCATTTCTTTTGCCCCTTCCGCTAAAACAGGAATGGACATTTTCCCGCTGATCTCCGTTCTTCGGTACATATTGTCCATCACCACAATTGAATCATCAACCACACGGCCCATGGCAACAATAAACCCGGATGCCGTCAGCAAATTGAGCGTGACACCTGCATCCTTTAATATCGATACGGAAACAAAGAAACAAATGGGCAGCGAAAAAAGGATGGCCGCGGTCGCGCGCCACTGCCTGAAAAAGAGAAACACACAAACAATCGAGAATAAACAGCCGAGTACCGTCTCCCGCCACAATCCATGAATGGCATCGGCCGTCGTTTGACCATTATCAAACAGTACTTTTAAACTTAACCCTTTTTCCGCCTTCCTAAGTTGATCCACTTTTTGCCCGGCAGCCCGGCTGACCGCCGTCACATCGGCCGAAGGCGTCTTATAAAGATTGATTAAAACACTCGGGCGTCCCTGGGTGCGTGCAATCGTCTGGACATTGACCGTACTTTTTTGAACGAGGCAACGTCTTGCAGCACGACCTCTTTGCCGCTTTTTTTAACAAGCGGGATTTGTTCCAGGCTTTTCTTGGTGACTGCAGGCGGCCGCACATTGAGTATCATATGAACATCCGACATTTGCACAGAGCCTGCCGGCAATGTCTTTTGCCGGGACGTTAACGTTTTTTTTACGCTGTCCAATGTCAGGCCGTAAGTAGCCAATTTGTGAGGATCCAGTGTGACAACATAGCCTTCCTGCCCGTTTCCTGTTGTTTGGACTTTTTCAACACCCGGCAATTGTTCCAATTGTTTTCGCACATTCTCAGAATCCGCCGCCTTGATTGCGCCGGCAGCGGAGGACGGCCGCAAACTGACCTGCATAAACGGAAAAGCATTTGAACTGATCACCGTCACTTCCGGCCGGCTTGTTCCGGAAGGTAGAGAAACAGAGGCCAGTGCCGCTTTTATATCATCTTTTGCTTTATCGATATCGGCATTTTGCGGAAAAGTCAGACAGAAAAAGTCCCTGAGGATAAAGCGTTGATTCCACCGATTGCAGCCCGTCCGTCTCCTTTAACGCGCCGGTGATATCCTTATTCAGAGCAGCGGCCTGTTCATCATGATTTGCATTCGCATCCATCTTAACCGTGACCATAACGATCGGATTATTAATATCGGGTAAATAGTCTTTTTTGATTTGCCAGGCCGAATAGAGTCCCCACAAGCAGACTAGAAAAGCGAGTGTTAAGATAAAACCAAGCCGTTTTGAAAGGATTCGTGTCAGTCTTTCCACTTTATTCATCACCTCGCATTTGCTGAAGTCTCCAAAAAACTATGTAAATGAAACCGCCCTTTGAAAAGGGACGGTTTCGATCGATCGAATTCTTATTTTGTCTTTCCCGGGTAAGCGCCTTTTTTCGCTTTCAGCGTGGCATCCCATAACGCTTTATTCAGAATCGTTTCATTCGCATGATCTTCTCTTGAGAAATCAAGTTTTCCGGAGGACTTCGCATCGGGCGCGGTTTCGCCGTTCTTTTTGTCTAATGGATAAGTCGGAGCGGCGGCCTTATAAGCGGCATTGTTTGGCTTTGCCGTGAACGAGCGGTTCATCGGAATGCTTGCCGCATCAAACTGGGTCATCGGCTTCATACCGAGAATCCGTTCCATCGTATGGATCATTGAAGCCGTATCATAAAACACACTGTCCACTTTACCGGTCTGTGTATAAGGGCTGACAACAAGCGACTCGGTCCGATGGGCATCGACGTGATCCCAGCCGTTTTGCGAATCATCCTCCGTAATGAAAATAGCGGTATCTTCCCAGTATTTTGAATGGCTGATCGCATCGACAAGCTTGCCTACAGCATAGTCATTTTGAGCAACCATCGCCTGCGGCGTCAATTTGCCGACCTTTGTTCCTGAAGTATGATCATTTGGCAGGCGGACAATCTCAAGCTGCGGCAAGTTGTTATTTTTAATGAACGTATTAAATTCTTTTTCCCATTCCGCCTCACGGGTCAAGTCGGAAATGCTGAGATCCCAGCCGGGATAATTCGGATCGAAATGGCTGCCGATACTGGCATCCGTCGGCACCCACTGTTTCTTCGCCGAATCATAGTTGGCAAACTCGCCGTAATCGCGGTAGCTGACACCGGAGCGCTGCGCATTATCCCACAAGAAACCTGATTGCGGATAGGCGGCATCATTATCCCCTTCAAAATCATAACCCCGATTTCGACTGGAATAATTGGCCATCCAGTTTTTCTCCGTATAATCATTGGCCATCGCCGCCGTCGCCCAGTTGTGACCCTGAGCACTGATCTCAGCATCAGCATAGAAATTATCCAGCGTAACAAACTGTTTGGACAGCTTATGGATATTCGGCGTAATTTGTTCTCCAAAGCCGGCCAGACCGGCATCTCCATTGCCTTTGCCTAGATCTCCAAATACTTGATCATAAGTCCGGTTTTCTTTGATGACATAGATCACATGTTTAATCGGTGAATGTTCCGCCGCGTTTCGCGGAATCACCACTTTTGAGCCGGTCCCTCCGGCGTCGGCTTGTTTCATTGCATTATTCTTTTTAACCTGGACGGTGTATTTCGCCAATTCAAAACGACTCGGGACGTTCAGCATGGAAAGTGTGCCTTCCATCATGTTGCCGACATACTGGCCTTCCCTGTTCGGCCCTGCCCCAAGTCCTTTGGCGTTGGTGACCATCAGTTTGCTGTTCTGAGTGTTTAAATAAACACCCGTTGGATACCAGGCAGTTGGAATCAAGCCCTTAACAGCAGCAGAGGATCCCGAAAGACTAACAACAGCGACATCATTATTTCCGGCACTCGCCACATAAAGCATCTTGCCGTCCTTGCTTACGGCCAGTGCGTCCGGATCGCTGCCTGCAGGAGCACTTCGATAAGGTTTTAAAGAGATCGTTTGTTTGACTTGTCCGCTTTTTCCGTTCAGGACAGACACCGAATCACTGTCCCCGTTTGAGACGTAGAGATCGCCCGCCCGTCTGATTTTCAGCAATCGCATTCGGATGAAGGCCGACACGCACTGTTTTTTTCGGTTGAAGCGTGTTCGGGTCAAGGACGGATACACTGCTTTCACCCCAATTGGACACATAGAGAGCATCGCCGCCCTTTGTCAAATAAGCGGCATAAGGATTCTTTCCCACGTTCGCCGTAGCCACAATTTTCTTTTGCTGAATATCAATTTTGGAGACAGACTGATTCAGATTATTCGCTGCATAAAGAAACCGACCATCTTTGGAAACCGTTAAACCTGCAGGGTAAAAATTCGTGTTCTTATTGTCTTTCAAGCTGACGGCCTCCTGTTCAGTCAGACGGCCATTCGAACAGTCAAAAACACGTATTTTATTGTTTCCGCCGGCCGATGCATACAGATGCTTGCCATCCGGACTGAAAGCAACCCCCAGATACAGAGCCTCCGGAGACGCATAGGAAATCGTTTGCACCACTTTGCCTGACGAGGTGTCGACGAGCTGCAGCGCGATTGCTCCCTGTCCGTCATTTGAAACCGCGAGATATTTGCCGTCCGGACTCAGTGCTCCGCCCATTGGAAAATCCCCCAGTGTGGTTTGCCGCCCCGCCGGCGTCAGCGACCAGTCGTACGACGTAATCCCTTTAGTGGTTCCTTGAGGTCCCGCCACACGATGATAGATAGAGGCGGAGGCAAAGGCGGTGCTTGTTGCCGTAATCGTCAATGCCGCGATCAATGCAGTTGCCATTTTCTTCCTTTTCATTTTCTGACTCCTTTCCTGAATCTTCGTTCGATTTCAGTATAGAGAGTAAAAACAAAGCCATTGTTATGTAAAAGTAAAGAATCGTCAAATTTTTCCACTCAATTCATGCTGAATCCTATGGCCTATATTTCGCTAAAAATGGGCAAAAAAATAACCGGAATCTGATCTCCGATTTTTTCTTTTCTGATTTTTAAATTTTCACCTTGTCGATAAAGCGGACCTCTTTGAAATAAAGCTTACTGCAATACACAGGAGTGTAAACGACTGTCCTGACAGTTGCGGGCTTGGCCTTATGTTTTTTTGCTTCCTGTTTGATCGGCTGCTTGACCACAGGAAGGGAAAAGGGTACAGCATACGCTGAGTCTTGCTTTTCGACAGTCGGCGAAAAGGTTAAATATTTGCAAGGCAGCCGGTCTTGCCTCACCGAAAAGCGCTCCCGTTTGGCCGCTTGAACTGCGTGATGATCAGGGGCGTTAACATGATCAGGCTTAGAGCCATCAGCCATTGAAAAAAACGGGAAACCAGACAGGATCACCACGGTTACTGCTGCTCCGCCAACTCCAGCCGCGACTTTTTTTTCCACTGCAAATCGCTTCGCCTCCTTATTTTTTCCTGCACTTCTATCATACCTGGTGAATTTTAAGGGCGTTTTAAGCTGTTGTTGAGAAATTCTTTGTATTGCGTCCTTTTCGCTCAAAAAAAACGGGGACAAACTTTTACAAACCGGCTTTTTTCTGTGAAAAAATTTATTGAATAAAAAAAGAGCGTCCAGCCAGCTGTTCCAAAAATTTTACAAATCCCTTGCTCCTGGTTTACACTGTTAAACATAAATATAAGAAACTGCTGAATTCGCTCATATGCGTCGTTCCGAATGGTAGTCCTTATCGTTTACTATTCCCCTTGATTTTACATTTGAATAAATGCTTCAGCCGTTTTTCGGAGCCGGCCGCGGCGGTAGACAAACGCCAGTGTCCGGGTCGCAAGCGTGGCGATGCCGGTATACCAGACGTTTTTTGGATCATCAAGGTGAGCGGCCATTTTCGGGACGATCGTCACACCAAACCCGCATCCCACAAGTGACTGTGCCGTTTCAATACTGCTTGTCTCATAAGCGATCTGCGGCTGGAAACCGCTTTTTGAACACAGGTCGAATACTGTTCGGCGGAAACCGTAACCTTCCTTCAGTACAATGAACGGGCATTCCGCTAAAACCTCGAGCGACAGACGCCCGGCAGGCCTGTGCTGATCGCCGACGGATTCCGGCAGCCAGACTGTATCTTTTTCCGGCAGAACAATGTACAGCGGTTCGGTGAGCAGGGGTTCGTCCGCCAGCCGCTCGTCCTCAACAGGCAGCGCCAGAATCGCCAGATCGATGGTTCCGTCCAGCACCTTGCCGGCTAGCTGCTCCGAAGAAGCTTCCGTAAGATGA
Organism: Terrilactibacillus sp. S3-3; assembly: GCA_030437565.1. Classification (GTDB taxonomy): domain Bacteria; phylum Bacillota; class Bacilli; order Bacillales; family Sporolactobacillaceae; genus S3-3. Next base: position 996,087 of record CP129291.1, on the reverse strand, counting down.
ATGTTGACGTCAGGATAGGCTTCTTTATATCTCTGCATCCGCGCCGGAAGGACATGTCCGCCTGTCACGGCTGTTGATCCAATGTACAGATCGCCTTGATTTCCCTGTCTTCGCTCATTCATATCACGCAAAAGTTCGTCCCGCATCATCAAAATTTTTTCTGCCTGGTAAATAAAATAAAGGCCGTCAGGAGTCGGTTCTATGCTGCCATGGCCGCGATCGAACAAAGCCAGTCCCAGTTCTCTTTCCAGTTTAGCAACTTGGTTGCTTAAAGAAGGCTGGGCTATGTGCAGCGCTTGCGCCGCCTGTGTAAAATTTCTTCGATACACTGCCAGTACATATTCCATCACGCGCATATCCATGTAACCACCTCCATCATAGTTTTAAACTATTGATATCATAGATTATATATCTTATACGAATGCCGTGCCATCGCTTATAATAAGCATTAGTAAAAACGTTGCCATAAGATAGGAGGAGTAATGAATGCCATCAGGAAATGTCTGGGATGCTTCAATATATGATAATCAAATCGGCTTTGTCGCAAAATTTGGGAAAGACGTTGTTGAATGGTTGAACCCGCAAAAAGGTGAAAAAATATTGGATTTGGGCTGTGGAACAGGCGATTTATCCGCCGAAATGGCCCGGACCGGGGCGAACGTCGACGGATTGGATTTTTCAGAAGCAATGATCGAAAAGGCGCGCCAAAAATATCCCCGAGTTCATTTCTATAAGGATAACGGGGAAACTTTTCGAACAACCCAAAAATACGATGCCATTTTTTCCAACGCGGCGCTCCACTGGATGAAAAAATGCTGATAAGGCGGCGAAATCAATCTGGCTCGCGTTAAAACCGGGCGGCCGCTTTGTTGCGGAATTGGGCGGAAAAGGCAATGTGCAATCCGTTATTGATGGTATTTCCGGTATCTTGGCTGAAGAATACGGCATCGATGCCGGCGAGCGCAATCCATGGTACTTTCCAAGTGCAGGCGAATACAGTACCCTGCTTGAGCGCCAGGGATTCACCGTCAATCTTGTCTCCTATTTTGATAGACCAACGCCGCTTTCCGACGGGGAAAACGGGCTGAACCACTGGCTGGACAGTTTTGCCGATGACTTTTTTCCCGAATTTAGTAAAGCGGAAAAAGCCGCCCTCTATAAAAAAATCAAACAAAAATTGAAAACGCAGCTTTATCGTGACGGCGTTTGGGTCACCGACTACAAGCGCCTTCGGATCGCAGCCACCAAAACCGGATAATGTGTTTGCGGCTGCGGTTTGGCACACCCAATACCTTTTAGGATTTAAGATACAGTTTAAAAAAGACAAGTAACGGTTTTTAAAGTGATCGGTATTCGGCCGCATCTCTCTAATCTTTAACAAAAAGAACGTCCCCAGCCTTCGGGCACGTTCTTTTTGTTTTTTACTGTCAGTCCAATCGTTTACGGCGAACTTCGCCTTTTTCACAAGTGAACAGGATTGGGTGATCCTCAATAACCGTTTCAAGATGTACCGGTCTTCCCCAGAGCTGAACCAAATACTCCAGCACACCTTCCATGTACTTTGTATCGAGTTCGATCCCCTCATAGCGATGTTTCAAATAGAGTTCGCCGTTATGCCTGTGATCACCATCCTCGACGACAATATATGGAAAACCGCCATTCACCCTCATTGACACTAATTGATCGCGGACAGTCTTCCAGTCTTTGCTCGTAATCTTGTATTCGTTTCCTTTTTTCTCAAAGAGAAACAGATCCTCGCGCTGAACCAAATCTTTCGTTAAATAATTGCGGATAAACGATTGGTCGGACTCCAGTTCCCTGACCTCAAACATTTTTTCCCTGCCCGACCCCTCTTTTACGCCTGTTTTTTTCATCGCTTCAGTGGGATGATCGTAGCGCTCTTCAATGTCCTCATAAAGTTTAAGGCCCAGATAATACGGATTGATGCTTTGCCTGGACGGTTGAACAACATTGGCATTCAGTTTGGCAAATTCGATCGCTTCATCCGACGTTAAATCTAATTCGCGCATAATCCGGGCGTGCCAGTAGGATGCCCAGCCCTCATTCATGATCTTCGTTTCCAGCTGCGGCCAAAAATACAGCATTTCCTCCCTGAGCATCGTTAAGATATCACGCTGCCAGTCGGTCAATACTTTACTGTACTCCTCAATAAAAAATAAGAGATCCTTCTTCGGCCGTTTCGGGAATTTTATTTGTTCATCTCCCGTTTCCTCCTCTTTCGCGTCGTCCATACTGATTAGATCCTCGTATTCTGAAATCGGGCGTTTTCTTTTCTTGGCCGGTTTTGCAGGTGTAGTCCAGCCAATCTCCTTTCCGGATAATGCGCGGGTCGACATGTTCCTGTATCGCCAGTACTGCATCAATAAACTTTTCTACTTTTTTTTCTTGCCATACGTCTCTTCGTAGTCGTGAATCCGCTCCGCCGTCGCACTCATGCTCTCGACCATGTCGCGCCTCGTATTGATAAACCGCACATTGTTTTTGAAAAAATCACAGTGTGCCAGCACATGGGCTACAATCATTTTGTTCTGAACGAGGCTGTTCGTATTTAACAAAAAAAAAGCGTAACACGGGTCAGAATTAATCACCAACTCGTAAATTTTGCTTAATCCAAGATCATACTGAAGTTTCATCTTGTAAAATTGCTTGCCGAAACTCCAATGTGAAAAGCGGGTTGGCATACCGTAGGCTCCAAACGTGTAAATAATTTCAGCAGGGCAAATTTCATAGCGCATCGGATAAAAGTCCAGCCCAAATCCCTCAGCGATTTCCGTTATTTCATCAATCGAACGATCGATCAAGCGCCTTCAACTCTTCCTGATTCATTTTTTTCCGCTCCTTTCGGGACCCGTCCCGCTGCCGTCAAGTCATTTGGGACGGATTGCTGCCAAAGCTTGGACCGCCGCGAATTCGGCATCTATAATTTAACTTATGCTATTTTTATGATGTTGGATAACTTTTCATGCCGATTTACTCCGGACAATGGCGACAAGCCGATTTTCGGCAAAGAACGGGGTGGTATAATCTGTGCCATGTACGAGCTTTTTAGAATGCGGCTTATAGCTTTGCTTACCGTTCGGAAAAGGTCATGCTTATGAAACGGCGGTGTCTCTGTTCCGGTGACCAGCTGAGCACGGCGCGTGAATACCAGTCGATGATCGCGGCCGAATACATCCAGCCCTGTTTCAAACGAATATAGGTGATATCAATCCCCCAGACGACGGATACGCTCACAGAAAAAATGGAAAGCCGACAGAAAAGCCGCATCCCAAAAAATGATGCGGCATTCATCTTCTCATTTAATTAAGGATCCGTGAGCAGACTTGATTAAAAAAACGTTTTACTAGTCTGCCTGTTAATTGGATTTCAAAAACTTTTTTTCTACTTCTTGAGCGGGCAGCGGCCGGCTGAAATAGTATCCTTGTATTTCGTTGCAGTGGCTTTTATCCAATACTTCCAGCTGATCCTTTGTCTCGATTCCTTCCGCGATCACACCCAATTGCAGATGTTTGGCCATGGATATGATCGCAGCCACAATCGCCTTATCCCGCTCATTTGTTGTAATGTCCACAATAAACGATCGATCGATTTTCAGGCGGTCGATCGGAAAATTTTTCAAATAAGTAAACGAACTGTAGCCTGTCCCGAAATCATCCAGGCTGATCTTGATTCCCATCCGGCGCAGTTCATTCAGCATCTCCATCGATAATTGAACATTATCCGCCATCACGCTTTCCGTGATTTCCAGTTCAAGATAACGCGGTTCCAGCTGCGCTTCGTCAAGTATTTTTTTATGTTCGACCAGGCAGGCACTGATCGTGAAAATGCTGGGTCGACAAATTGACGGAGATAGGAATCAATGGTCCTCCCTCATCATGCCATTTGCGCATCTGCATGCAGGCCTCTCTTAATACCCACATCCCGACTTGATGAATAATGCCCGTCTCCTCGGCAACCGGAATGAATACGCCGGGCGGAAGGATTTCCTTGGAACGGCGGTTCCATCTTACCAGCGCCTCCATCCCGATTAAACGGTGATCACTAGTCCGAACTTGCGGCTGATAGTGCACGATAAGCTCGTTCTTACTGATTGCTTTTCTGAGATCCCCTTCCAGTTCAACGCGCTCCAGCACTTTCCGGGCGAGTTCACTAGAATAAAACGCATAAGCATTCCTTCCATTCTTCTTTGCTTCATACATTGCCGTTTCAGCGTTTTTTTTTTTAATAGCTGACCCGGATCGGTGCCGTGATCCGGGTAGACGGCAATGCCAATGCTCGCCGTGACATGACATAGAAGCTGTCTTTTAACCGGTACGGCTCTCGAACAGCATAGATCATTTGTTTCGCGAGTGCCGCCGTTTCTTTTCTATTAAGACCGCAGCAAATCATATTGAACTCGTCGCTGCCCATTCGCGCAATGGCTGCTTTGCTCGGGCATTTCAGAGCACTTATCATTCGGCGGCTGACCATTCTCAGAAATTCATCCCCGTACACATGGCCGAGTGAATCATTAATCATCTTGAAATGATCAATGTTAAGTTCCATCACCGAAAATGTCATTTTTTCGGCTTGGCATGTCTCAATGGCCGACGCCAGCGCCTGGCCGGCCATTCGTCGGTTCGGAAGTCCGGTCAATTCATCATGATAAGCTTTGTAACGCATGATTTCCTTTTGCCGCTCTTCCTCCGCGAAAAATTCGTCCTGATAAGCTTCAAGCACAATCTGCTGTTCAAGCACGGTCACTTTTCCGATCGCTTCAACAGTGAGTTCAGCTTGCTCTGAATCGCTCATTTCTGAACATGATTTGCGTTAAATGATTGACTAAATTTTGAAAGGCCCCCATATAAAAGGACGGCTTAAGCCCAATCCGGAAATGGACTTTTGCTACTCTCAGCCTTTTTTGCAAAAAGGCATTGTCAATGATGCCGTCAAATAGTTCAATAATATGGGTTCCTAGTTTTTTCTTCAATTTCTCAATACTGCTATATTTATTGATAATTAAATGAAGATCGGTCATTTTATCGACGCGTTCATAAAAACCTTTTGCCAAGAGATTGATGTTTTTCTTTACAAGAGGCTGGACGGCTTTTATCAGCTGCAAGTCAAATATTGACAAGCTGACCAACTGGATTTGTTTCAGAATTTTTTCATCCGTGATTGATAAGACGACCGGCTGTTTTTTAATCTCATCCAACACGCTCTGACTTTTGACATGATGTTTGGACAAAGTAATCCCTGCCTCTCAGTCTGATAAGACATCTTGCTGTTTCGCTCGCCAAGAGATTAACCTTATTTTATTATCGGCACAGGCCGGCAACATCTTAATGTTTTTTATTGTATTGTTTTTTTATCTATTTACCGTGATAAAGTGAAAAGCCCAGGATATTTGCATAATGATTCAATTTTTCAAAAAAGCATTGACTCATCGTTTTTTTCATGCTACGATTCTTTTAAATTGAATTTATGAAACTCTTATTTAGAGCGGCGGAGGGACTGGCCCTGTGAAGCCCGGCAACCTTTCAGATTCTGTGAAAAGGTGCCAATTCCAGCAAAGCTAGCAATGGCTTTGAGAAATAAGAGGGTGCCGATTGCATGTTAGCCTCTCTATTTCGATAGAGAGGCTTTTTGGTGCGTTGAACGGCCATGCCGGCAGGGTCTTCCGTTTCAGAAAATGGCATGTTTTTGCGCCCATGGGGTTTCCTTACACTTATATAAATACAGGAGGGGTTTTTAAATCATGGCAAATGTTTTAAGTTCGACACTTGGTTATCCAAGAATAGGTGAAAAGAGAATGGAAAAAAGCCTTGGAGCAATTTTGGGCGGGCAAGCTTTCAGAGCAAGATTTTCTCGTAACTGTCAAAAAACTGCGTCTTCAATATTTGAAAAAACAAAAAGAAATCGGGATTGATTTGATTCCGGTCGGCGACTTCAGCCTCTACGATCATGTTCTCGATACCGCCGTTTTGTTCGGCCTTATTCCCGATCGCTTTCAAACCGGCGAAAAAAAATGTTTCTCTGGATACTTATTTTTCTATCGCCCGCGGCAATAAAGATGCGGAAGCTTCGGAAATGACAAAGTGGTTCAACACTAATTACCACTATATTGTTCCGGAAATTGGCAATGACACAAAGCCGGCCGTTCATGAAAATCGGCTGCTCAACTTGTTCCAAGAAGCCAAAGATGAACTGGGCATCATCGGCAAGCCGGTAATCGTCGGCCCGTTCACGCTCTTAAAATTATCCAAAGGCTACGACAAAGCGCATTTTGCTTCGCTTCTCGATCGATGCCTCGTCCCTCTCTATATTAAAGTGCTCGGCGAATTGCAGGCAGCAGGCGCCGAATGGGTGCAAATCGATGAACCTATCTTAGTGACCTCGCTTTCACAAGAAGAGATTGATCTTTTCGAAGAGACTTACAAGGCACTGAAAAAAGGATTGCCTGAATTGAAGCTGCTTCTGCAAACCTATTTTGAAGCTGTTGATCATTATGAAACGGTCGTCAATCTGCCGGTCGATGGCATTGGTCTTGATTTCGTCGATGGAAAAGAAGAAAACCTCAAAGCGCTGAAAACTTTTGGATTCCCTGAAGATAAGGTTCTCGCTGCCGGCGTTGTCAACGGACGCAACGTGTGGAAAGCAAATCTATCCGAAACACTTGCCGAACTTGAAACATTGCTGGCCAGCGCCAGCAAAGACCGGTTGATTGTTCAGCCTTCCAGCAGCCTGCTCCATGTTCCGGTAACGACAGCAAATGAAGATGAACTCGATCCGCTTTTGAAAAACGCCCCCTCTTTTGCCGATGAAAAGCTGGCCGAAGTCGTCACACTGACCAAAGGGCTGAACGAAGGCCGCGCGACTATTGAGGACAAGCTAAGCGCCAATGCCGCCGCACTAACGGCTTTGCAGCAGTCGCCTCACCGCAACAACACGGCCGTTCAAAAAGAATTGAAACATATCGGCAGCGACATCCCGACTCGCGCCGGATCGTTCAAACTTCGCCAAGAAGTGCAAAAAGATGCTTTCCATCTGCCGCTTCTGCCGACGACAACGATCGGCAGTTTCCCTCAGACCCAGGAAATTCGCCAGGCGAGACGCAAATGGCGCAAAGGTGAATGGACGGAAGCCGAATATGATCAATTTGTTGAAGAAAAGACCGCCGAATGGATCAAAATCCAGGAAGAGCTCGGTATCGACGTCCTCGTTCACGGTGAATTTGAACGCAATGACATGGTCGAATACTTCGGCGAAAAACTGGACGGCTTTGCCTTCACCCGATTTGCCTGGGTTTCATCCTATGGTTCGCGCTGCGTCAAACCGCCGTTGATTTTCGGCGATGTTGCCTGGACCGAACCGATGACGGTCAAAGAAAGCGCCTATGCCCAATCGCTGACAAAGCTTCCTGTTAAAGGTATGCTGACCGGCCCTGTCACCATTTACAACTGGTCATTTGTCCGTGACGACATCAGCCAGGCCGAAGTGTTTAATCAAATTGCCTTGGCCTTGAAAAAAGAAGTCCGTGCCCTTGAAGAAAACGACATCAGAATGATTCAAGTCGATGAACCGGCGCTGCGCGAAGGATTACCGTTAAAAGAAAATAAAAAAAAGCTAAATACTTGCACGACGCTGTTTTCGCCTTCCGCTTAGCAACATCCTATGTCAACAATGACACGCAAATCCATACACATATGTGCTACTCGGAATTCGACGAAATCATCGACACGATCGATCAGCTCGATACCGACGTGATTTCCATTGAAGCCGCGCGGAGCCACGGTGAAATCATCTCGACATTCGAGGACTTTAAATACAAAAAAGGCATCGGCCTCGGCGTCTATGACATTCACAGCCCGCGGATTCCAAGCGTCGATGAAATGAAGTCTTATGCTGAACGGGCCCTCAAAGTGCTCGACCCAAGCCTGTTCTGGATCAACCCTGACTGCGGACTGAAAACACGCCGTCCTGAGGAAGTGGTTCCGGCGCTGAAAAACCTCGTTGAAGCCGCCAAAGAAGTTCGTAAAGAATTGAAAGACAAAGTCGGCCAATAATTCATCTTTTTGAATGCATAACCCCCGATACAGTCCGCGGGCTGTACCAGGGGTTTACTTTTTTAAAATAACTATACAAATTGGCCGCTCAAGGTCCTCTTTGATTACTTTGACGATGTCGTTTTAACTGCTTTTTTTATTTATGAATAACTTTTTGATAAGTTTTCATTCATTCTCTTTTTTGGGCCTTAAAATCCGGAATAAAGGAAATAAGTGAACCGATGAGGAGGAAAAGAATGCCAAACATCATGTTGAGCATGATCGGTTCATGGATGATGATAAACGCCAAGACGGGTGCAAGAGCCGGTTTGATATAAAAAACAAGGGAGGCCGTGGCTGCCGATATCGTTTCCATTGCCAAAAAATAAAACGTATACCCAAGTCCCGTAACAAAAATGCCGATATAAATCAAGTTTAGACAGGTGTGCCCATTTATCCCTTGTAAAATTGGGATATTGGCAAAAGTCGTCAACCCCTCTCGCGTCAAAATTGCGGAGACACTTGCCATTCTGCTAATAAGAATCAGTAAGAACATTTCCATACTGCCAAATAAAAAACTAAAGCAGGTAAGAGCAATCCCGCCGTAACGGACGCTGCGCTTAAGGCTAATAATGCCGTATAGAGCAAAAGTGGCGGCAGAGAGAATCGTTAAAATATAACCGATCGGACTGCCGGACATCCTCAATGGATTCATGAAAATAATAATCCCGATCATACTAATGATCAGGCTGAAAACGGTGTGTTATATATTTTTTCATGCATGCAGTAATAAGGAAGCAAATAAAATGGAAAAGACAGGAATACAACTCATAAGAACCGCGACGATAGATCGTGGACAGCTTCCGAAAAATCGGCGTTGAACCAAATATTTTATGCAAAAGCGGCGATATCCACTCCATTCTCGATTGGGCGAATATTGGACTTGGCGTGGGATTGATACCTAAACCGCCCGTGGATTTCTTAAGATTTGCCAATATGCAGTACCGAGACATCATGGATCGTTCTTTAGCAACAAAAATCGCTGTCATTTGGCTCAAAGGAACCTATTTATCCGCGGCCACAAAAAGTTTCATTAAAGCCACTGTCGATGAAAGTGAAAGAGACAAACTCAGCCGACTTTTCAAATGAAAATGTCTATTTCGGAGATCGAACGCTCCATTTTCGTGACCGAACGCTCCATTTTCGTGACCGAACGCTCCATTTCGGTGCCCGAACGCTCCATTTCGGTGCCCGAACGCTCCATTCGGTGCCCGAACGCTCCATTTCGGTGCCCGAACGCTCCATTTTCGTGCCCGAACGCTCCATTTCGGTGGCCGAACACTCCATTTCGGTGCCCGAACGCTCCATTTTCGTGCCCGAACGCTCCATTTCGGTGCCCGAACGCTCCATTTCGGTGCCCGAACGCTCCATTTTCGTGCCCGAACGCTCCATTTTCGTGCCCGAACGCTCCATTTCGGTGGCCGAACACTCCATTTCGGTGCCCGAACGCTCCATTTTCGAGTCTGAACGCTCCATTTCGGTGGCCCAACACTCCATTTTGAGGCCGAACGCTCCATTTTCGTGGCCAAACACTCCATTTTCGTGCCCGAACGCTCCATTTCGGTGGCCCAACGCTCCATTTCGAAGCCGAACGCTCCATTTCGGTGCCCGAACACTCCATTTTCGACTCCCAACGCTCCATTTCGGTGCCCTAACGCTCCATTTTCGTGCCCGAACGCTCCATTTCGGTGCCCGAACACTCCATTTTCGACTCCCAACGCTCCATTTCGGTGCCCGAACGCTCCATTTCGAAGCCGAACGCTCCATTTCGGTGGCCGAACACTCCATTTTCGACTCCCAACGCTCCATTTCGGTGCCCGAACGCTCCATTTCGGTGCCCGAACGCTCCATTTCAAAGCCGAACGCTCCATTTCAAAGCCGAACGCTCCATTTCGGTGGCCGAACACTCCATTTTCGAATCTGAACGCTCCATTTTCGACTCCGAACACTCCATTTCGGTGGCCGAACGCTCCATTTTCGAGTCTGAACGCTCCTGTCCCTCGGATTTGCCCGCAAAGGATATTTGAAATATTTTCATCAAAAAAGGGAAAGCCTGAGCTGTTCCCTTCTTTTAAAAACAACCGCCGCTGGCAATTTAAAATTGTCAGCGGCGATTGCAAGAAGCCGAATTGTTAGCTTTTCATGTCAAAAATAATAAGCCGTTCATTAATTGTCCGTCAGACGATGTCAGCCCGTTACATATATGACTGGAGTCGCGCAGCTCGATATCGGGATGTTTTTGCTCGAACCAGCGGAGCGAAAAATTATTTTCAAAAATGATCACCGGCCGATCTTTATAATCGGCAACGACCAAATTATTCGATGAACGGCGCAGTGCCTCGGCATCCTCTTTGTTTGGAATCCATTTGGCTATTTGGTGCGGCATCCGTTCAATGTCTAGATCAACACCGTATTCCGCCTTCATCCGATAAACAAAAACATCGAACTGCAGCGTGCCGACAACACCGAGAATCGTTTCTTCAAATGGTGTCTTATAAACTTGAATCGCGCCTTCCTGGGCCAACTGGCTGACACCCTTCAAAAAGTGCTTCTGCTTCATTGCATTCTTGGCCCGTACTTTAGCAAAATGTTCCGGGGGAAACTGCGGCAGGGCACCATAATTAAATGTGTCCTTCGATTCGCACACCGCATCACCGATCTGGTAGAAGCCGGTGTCATAGAGCCCGACAATATCGCCCCGAAGCTTCGTCAATCATCTCGCGGCTGTCGGCAAAAAATTGCTGCGGCTGGGCAAGCTTAATCGGTTTTTTTGTGCGATCCAGATACACCGTCATCCCTCTTTGAAATTTCCCCGAGCAAATTCTCATGAAAGCGATCCGGTCGCGGTGGGCCGGGTTCATATTGGCCTGTATTTTAAAGATAAAGCCGGAAAATTGCTCGTTGTCCGGTTGAATCATGCCGGCGCTCGACCGGCGCGGCTGCGGAGCCGGGGCCATTTTGAGATAATGTTCCAGAAAAGTTGGGACACCGAAACTGGAGACGGCACTGCCGAAGAAGACCGGCGTCTGCTTGCCGGCTTTCACAGCTTCAAAATCGAAGCTATTTCCGGCCTCATCTAAAAGAAGCAGTTCCTCTTCAAGCTGGCCGATAGTGTGATCGTCCACTGTTCCTTTTAAAATATCGCCCAGTTCATCCACTTTATCCAACGGCTGGATTTGCCGTTCGCGCTTTTCATTGTATCAATTTTATGCTCCAGCCGATCATAGACACCTCGGAACGTCTGCCCCATGCCGATTGGATAGTTGATCGGATATGATTCAATACCAAGCACATGCTCGAGCTCATCAAATAATTCGAACGGCTCTTTTCCCTGCCTGTCGAGTTTGTTGATAAATGTAAAAATCGGGATGCCGCGGTCCCGGCAAACTTTAAAAAGCTTAATGGTTTGCGGTTCGACACCTTTAGCGACGTCAATGATCATCACGACACTGTCGACGGCCATCAGCGTGCGGTACGTATCTTCACTAAAGTCCTGGTGTCCGGGTGTATCCAATATGTTGATTTTATAGCCTTCGTACTCAAACTGCATCACACTGGACGTGACGGAAATCCCCCGCTGTTTTTCAAGTTCCATCCAGTCTGATGTTGCAAATTTCTCCGATTTACGTGATTTAACGGCGCCTGCTGTCCGGATTGCCCCTCCGAGCAGCAATAATTTTTCAGTCAATGTCGTCTTGCCGGCATCCGGGTGCGAAATGATCGCAAATGTGCGCCGCCTTTGAATTTCCTGCTGTAATTGATTCATCTTTTCCTCCTCAATCCTCAAACCAAACACGCCTTCCAATAAACTTCAGGCAGAAGCGGAACCTAAGGTTTACCGTTCTGTAGAAAAATCTCCCGGCCGCCGACAGCATCCGACCGATCATCTCTACTAAAAAAAAAAAACATTAAGTCAGTCTTCCGTTGAGCATAGCCAAAGTTTTGAACGCATCTGATCGTCTTTGCATCTATTTCATCGGGTAAAACAGGGCTCTTTCCTATGACCGGGCCTTCTTTCCCGCAGCAAGCAGATAAATGTCAGGTACGAGAAAAGCATTCGCGATTGGCTTGTGGCGCAAATTCTCGGCACGCGGACTCGCGAATGCTCTTCATATTATTCTATCTCAATATTATATCATTTGTTCACAAGCCCGTGTACTCGATCCATCACAGCCGTTTTCAAGGCTTCTAGTTTTCGCCGCTGTCCGTTTCATTATTCCCTTTAATACCAAAATAAAATTTGATTTTCGGTTCGGTTCCCGACGGACGGAGGCAGAACCATGAATCATCCTCAAGCCGGTATTTCAGCACATTCGATTTCGGCAGCGTGATCGTTTCCTTTTTCCCGGACACGGTATCAATGTGCTCTGATAACTGATAATCCTCAATCACGCAAACGGAGGAGCCGGCCATTTCCGTAGGCGGGTTCGAGCGGAAATCGGCCAGGATGGCTTCGATCTCTTCTTTTCCTCGTATCCCTTTGAGCGTCAGTGATTCGAGCCCTTCGCGGTAATAGCCGTATTGTTTGAAAATATCCTGAAGAGCGTCATAAAGCGATTTTCCTTGCGATTTATAGTAGGCCGCGGCTTCGGCCGCAAACACGCAAGCCTGAACAGCATCTTTATCACGGACAAATGAACCGATTAAATAGCCGTAGCTTTCTTCGTAGCCGAAGAGAAAGGTATGCGCATGGCTCAATTCATATTCATGAATTTTTTCGCCGATGAATTTGAAACCGGTCAGCGTATCGATTGTTGGCAGACCGAAAGACGCCGCGATCGCCCGGCCGATTTCCGAAGTGACGATCGTCTTGATAACAATTCCATTTTCAGGAAGCTCGTCTTTCGCTTTTTTCTGCGTTAATAAATAATGAAGCAAGATGGCGCCGGTCTGGTTGCCCGTTAATACTGTATAGGCACCTTCATTGTTTTTTACCGCCACACCGAGCCGATCCGAATCGGGGTCCGTGCCCAGCAAAATATCCGCTCCTATTTTTTCACCGTATTGAATCGCCAGTTCAAAAGCGGCATGTTCTTCCGGGTTCGGGGATTTAACCGTTGAAAATTCCGGATCAGGTTCGGCTTGTTCCTTAACAACCGTCACATTGGCAAATCCCCAGTTTTTCAGGCCGTTCGTCACCGGATGATAAGACGTACCGTGCAGCGGCGTGAACACAATTTTTAGATCGTCTGCTGCCATCTGTAATCACATCTGGATTGAGTGAAAGTGTTTTTAATTGCTCTTGATAAGCATCGTCCACTTTTTTCCCGATGATTTCTAGCAGCCCTTTCGCTTTTAACTGCTGTTCATCGGCGACTTGCAGCGACAGCTCATCCTTGACTTCGGAAACGTAATGAATGACTTTGTCTGCTTCGGCCGGCGGCAATTGGCCGCCAAATTCATTGTAAACTTTATAGCCATTATATTGCGGCGGATTATGGCTGGCCGTGATCACAATGCCCGAGAAAGCATTCAGATACCGAACGGCAAAAGAAAGAAGCGGCGTTGGTCTCAGCGACTCAAAAACATAGGATTTGATGCCGTAAGTTCCAAGAGTCTTCGCTGCTTCCATTGTAAATTCCGCTGAGAAATGGCGCGAGTCATGGGCAATCACAACACCGCGTTCAGCCGCTTTCCGGCCATTATCCAAAATGTATTGGGCCAGCCCGGCAGTCGCTTTTCTAATCGTATAAATATTCAGCTGTTTGTTCCCGGACCGAGCTCCCCGCGCATTCCGCCGGTCCCGAACTCCAGATTTTTGTAGAAACAATCTTCCAATAATGTCCGATCATCGGATATGGCTTCCAATTGCTTCTTTAAATACTCGTTAAGATCTTCTTTTTGTTGCCATTTCTCATAAACGGTTTCCCAATCCAATTTCTCCACCTCGTTAATATAGGATTACTGGCTAAAAACTCAGGCGTCCTGCGCGCGCCAGTACTAGCACATCGTGTGCGTCGGGATTATTGGCAGCTGGATGACCGGCTTGGCTCGGACAATCATCTTCCGTGCAAGGTTAGCACTTGTCCGCTTAGCGAAGGGCTGCCGCTCCGTGCCCTCCCGGCGCCGGATCGCCGCATTCCAGCAGTTTCGTCCGTAAATCATTTGCACTTAAGACTCCGCCCGGCGACCATCTGGTAAAGCTAAAAAAAACTATGCCATGCTTCAAAAAATCAGGCGAATCCGGCCTTGCCCGGTGCAAAAAACTTCTTATTTTTCCTTTATTATTATAACAAATTCCGCCCGGCGATAAAAAATCTAAGCTGTATAAATAATAAAAAAAAACGCGCCTGATGACTCAGGCTGACATTAATGTTGCTTGCCTGTCCATGTCAATCGATATAGATCACTGCGCCTGTCTTTTAGTTGCGTAACATTCCCCGCTTTGCGCTGGCGGCGCAAAATCTCTAAATCCACATCACCGACGACCACCGTTTCAATGTTCGGCGAGCATTCTTCCACAATTCCGTCCCTTGGAAAGCTGAAATCTGACGGAGAGAAGATACCGGATTGGGCATATTGAATATCCATATTTTCCACCTGAGGCAAATTGCCGACCGTTCCGGCAATGACGGTATAAACCTGATTTTCTATCGCCCGCGCTTGTGAACAGTAACGGACGCGCAAATATCCCTGACGCTCATCGGTACAAAATGGCGTGAAAATAATATTGGCACCCAGATCGGCCACATGGGGCATACTCCGGAAACTCGATATCATAACAGATGGCGATGGCGATCTTGCCGCAATCGGTATCAAATACTTTGACCTCATCGCCCGGCGTAATCCCCCACCATTTTCGCTCATTCGGCGTGATATGAATTTTATACTGCTTGTCAATCGTGCCGTCGCGGCGAAACAAATAGGCAACATTATAAATATGGTGGTTTTCTTTAATGAAATGCGATCCGCCAATGATGTTGATGTCATAACGGAGCGCCAGGCGGGAAAAAAGTTCCAAATATTGCGGCGTGAACTCCGTTAATTTACGAATCGCCGAGCTTGGGCTTTTTTCATCCAAAAAAGACATCAACTGCGTCGTGAAAATTTCTGGAAAAACAGCGAAATCCGAATGGTAATCAGAGGCGACATCCGTGTAATACTCAACTTGAGACGCAAACTCCTCAAAAGAGTCAATTTTCCGCATCTCATATTGAATCGCACTGATCCGGACCGGCAAAGAGGTTCTATAGATCCGTTTTGATTTTGGCTTATAATCGAGGTTATTCCATTCCATTAGCGTTGCATAATGCTTTGACGCTTTGTCGTCCGGCAGATAATCGGCATTCAGACGTTTGACAACGAAACCGTTCAAAAGCTGAAAAGTCAGTACCGGATCAAAAATATTATGTTCCACCACTTCGTCCACATACTGGCGGGGCGAATAGCGATCGGCGTACTTTTGATAGTTTGGTATCCGGCCGCCGATAATAATGCTCTTCAGGTTCAACCGCCGGGCTAAATCTTTTCTCGCCTCATACAAACGACGTCCGATTTTCATCCGCCTAAACTTCGGATGAACCATCACTTCAATGCCATATAAATTATAACCATCGGGATCATGGTTGGTGATATACCCTTTATCGGTGATCTCGTCCCATGTATGTTGATTATCATATTCATCGAAGTTAACAATTAGACTTGAACAAGAACCGATAATTTTTCCCTCATAAGTTACACAAAACTGTCCTTCGGAAAAATACGAAAATGGCTTTCCAGTTGATCACGGGTCCATGGATCCATCCCTGGGAAACAGAGAGCCCCCAAAGCGAGAATCTCATCGATATCCTTGTTTGTCAGTAGGCGTAGTTCCATTTTCTTTTCAAATTGAGAAATATCCATGTTGTCTCCTTAGTCGTATACTGTCAAAGCAGCAAACCTGTCACCGGCAGCTCTTGCCGCAAGAAAATCAGTCACATCTATTGCCTTTGCTTTGCAAAAAGAGTCATCAATTTCTTCAGCGAAACATCCTTCAATGAGTGGAAACAGCCGTCGACGTGTCCAAAAGGCATTTGTTTCGTCACGGCATTGGGAACAACAATACAGTACATGCCCGCCCTTTTTGCGGCTAAAGATCCATTGAACGAATCCTCGATCGCAAGGGCTTCCTTTGGTTCAACACCTAAGCATCTAAGCGATTGCATATACAGTTCAGGATCAGGCTTCACTCTTTTCACATCATCCCGCTGTTTTGATGCATTGAAAATAATGAGACAGGCCGAAACGCTCCAGATGTTTGCTTGGCCACTCTGCATGCGAACTGGTTGCCAGCCCGATTTTCAATCCGAGACTTTCAGCACTTTTGAGAATTTGCTCAACGCCGGGCAGCACGTCTTCCTCATCCACCAGCGCGTTGAACTTTGCATCCCTTTCTGCTAAAAAAGCGTCATTATCTATTTTCTTTCCCGATTTTTCCTCAAGATAACCGACCGGATCAAATCCGTGCTGTGTGCCGATGGCCTGCCCCCAAACATTCAAAGGCAGTTCAACGTGATATTTTTGAAACATTTCCTGCATCACGACAAACATCAATCGCTCACTGTCCAAAATCACACCGTCAAAGTCAAAGACAATTGCTTTAATCATTTATAACAACCTTTCCTAGCCGTGTCTTCCTCTATTTTAACACCAGCGGCAAGGATTCTTAAAAAAAACAGGTTCAAAAAAAGAAGGAGGAGGAAATCCTCCTCCTTTCACAACACTGATTGATGCCGCGATTTATTATCGCATTCTTTCATTCTGCAGTTCAGTGACTGGTCGGCGTTGAAATACTGGAAAGGGCTTCGCCAGCTTCATCTTGAAACTGGTTTTCTGTTGCAATGTCGCCGAGAGAGACAACACCGACGACTTCATTGTTGTCGACAACGGGCAAACGGCGAATTTGATTTTGGGACATCAAATCGGCTGCCTGATGAACATCCATATCCGGTGTTCCTGAAACAAGCGACTTGCTGGTCATGCAATCCGCAACGGTTGTTTTATCGTCGTCTTTACCCTTTGCCGCGGAGCGGAGCGTAATATCACGGTCGGTGATAATCCCTTTCAGCTCGCCGTTTTCCACAACCGGAATCGAGCCGATATTATGCTGACTCATGAGCTGAGCCGCTTCCTTCAATGTCTGATCCGGCGAACAACACACAACATCTTTCGACATGACTTGGCTTAAAGTTTGAGTCATGAATTAAGTCCCCCCTTCGCTCATTATGTTACCCATATCGAACCTGTTCATGAAAAAAAGATTGAGGAAATTCCTGCTATTTCCCGCTGCCAGAATCAGCAAACAAGAAAGGCGGGAAATAAGGAGCCGAGCGTTTTTCCTTTGTGGTCCCCTCAAATGTAAAATGAATCGTCTGCCCGTCGCTCTCAGCAATAATCGTCCCCATTCGATCCGTGCGGTAAGTCGGTATTTTTAAATAAACCAGCCGGCTGATCACCGCGTCGGAAGGATAACCATAATGATTTCCCCTCCTGGTTGTAATGATCGCGGCTTCAGGATTCACCTTTCCTAAAAAAGGAAGTGTCGTGCCGGTATTTGCTCCATGGTGGGCGATCTTAATCACATTAGCCTCGACATCAACGTGTTTTTTAAGGAGCTCTGTCTCACTTCTTTCGCCGCTGTCCCCCATCAGCAAAAAAAAAAACGTTTTTTCCATGAACGACCCGCAAAACATAACTATAGTCATCATGGTCTGATATTGGGCACTTAACGGTCCGATAATATCAATCCAGATGTTTTTCTCAACTTCGATTTTATTACCTGCTTTCGCATAAAAGATCATCACGTTTTTTTTTTTTTAAGGCCTGCATCATTTGTTTGAACACGTATGTTTTTTTGGAAAGACGCGGCATATAAAAAGCCTTGACTTTGATGTTTTCTAAAATTCCCGGCACACCGCCAATATGATCATGATGGGGATGCGTGATAATCAGTGCGTCCAGCTGCTCCGCATGCTGTCTTTTCAAATAAGCCGTCACTTTTCCTGCCGTTCTTTTCGGACCGGCATCGATCAGAATATTTTTTTGGTTAGGTGTCTGGATAAGAATGCTGTCGCCTTGTCCGACATCGATAAAATGAAGCCACATTAGATTTTCCTTGGCATCAGCCGGCGCCGTCTGCAGAAAAGCAAAAAACATGATAGAAAGAATGAGAACCCCGATGGCCTTTTTCATTTGTTCACCTTTTTTTCTTTTCCCCTAATGTTCCCCCCGGCCGTTTAAAATATGAAACCAAGTGATCCGCACATTCCGAAGAAATAAGTCAAAGTTTTGTTCACGCTGCATAAAATAAAATAATCAACCCTCTTGACGAAAGATTTCGACATTAGTACAAGGTTTTTTAATATTCAAAAAACAGGGAGGGACCGTAATGAAAAACTTTCTGATTTCCGAAGAGTCTTGGGATTTACACAGAAAAGGCCACCAAGATCAGCGGCGGCATGCAGATAAAGTGAAGGAAGCAATCAAAAAAATAATCTTCCCGATCTGGTTAGTGAGGAAAGCATCATTATGTCCAAT
Source organism: Terrilactibacillus sp. S3-3 (assembly GCA_030437565.1). Lineage (GTDB taxonomy): Bacteria > Bacillota > Bacilli > Bacillales > Sporolactobacillaceae > S3-3. The sequence goes on along the minus strand of CP129291.1, from coordinate 977,467 downwards.
GGGCAGCAGATCACGAGAATCCCGATTCGTTCACTGGATGAGTACAAATTAAGATACAACTACGACAAAACAAAACATGTCGGACAAGGGAAAGGAGACAGCAAGGTCGGCGACGTCATTGCAAAAGTGCCTGGAAAACAAGTCGGCCAAGGCCCTGGAAAAGGCAAAGGAAGGAGCAGGCGATCAGCCGGGAGTGGATTACTACGAGGCCGATGTGTCCCTCATGGAAATCGAGGAGCTCTTTTTCAAAGAACTCGAACTGCCCCACCTTAAACAAAAACAAGAGGCAGAAATTGTCGTCGAAAGTATCGATTACCGGGATATCCGCAAAAAAGGTTTAATGGGCAACATTGATAAACGCCGGACAATCCTCGCCGCTTTGAAACGAAATAGCAGGACAGGAACATCACAGATTTATCCGATTAAAGAAGAGGATCTGCGCTTTAAAACCTGGGAAACGATCGTTAAACCTGAAAGCAAAGCCGTCGTTCTCGCCCTAATGGATACGAGCGGGTCAATGGGAGTTTGGGAAAAATATATCGCCCGCAGTTTCTTCTTCTGGATGACTCGATTCCTAAGAACAAAATATGAAAAAGTGGATATTCAGTTCATTGCCCATCATACTGAAGCTAAAGTTGTCTCCGAAGAGGACTTTTTTACAAGGGGCGAAAAGGGTACGATTTGCTCCTCCGCATACGTTAAAGCACTTGAACTCATTCATTCCTCGTACCCGCCATCTAAATATAACATTTATCCTTTCCACTTTTCAGACGGCGACAACTTGTCCTCCGACAACCGGAAATGCATCGAACTCGTTCAAGAAATTATCGGACTGACCGATTTCTTCGGCTATGGTGAAATTAATCCTTATCACCGATCGAGCACATTAATGAACGCCTACCGGAATATCGATAATGAAGCCTTCCAGTATTTTATCTTGAAACAAAAACGCGATGTTTATTATGCCATGAAGCACTTTTTTGCCAAGCAGCCGGAAAGCGAACCCGTATAAAAAAAGGCCGGCAAGCACAAGCTGCCGGCTTTTTTTTTTTTTTTCTCTGCTTTTTTTCATTCATTCTTCAAGCGGCCCTACCTGCGAATCGTGCCGAATTTATTTATCGGCCAATAGCGAAGCGCAACCTTGCCGACAACTTCCTTTTCATTGACAACAAACCAAACCAGCGGCTGTCGACGCTGTTTTGCCGATTGTCGCCCATGACCCATAGTTTGCCCTTAGGTACGCGCGTCTCGCCGGTCAATCCTTTAAGCGAAAAGTCCCAGGTCAGCTGCCCTTTGAACAGCTGCTTTTTATTCTGTTCCAGATAAGGCTCTTTCACGGCCTTCCCATTGACATAGAGCATATCGTTCTTGTAAACAATCTTTGTCGCCCGGCAGCCCGATGACCCGCTTCACATAATCTTCGGTCTTCGTGGCATGGAAAATGACCACATCAAAGCGATGCGGCTTGCCCACTGAATAATCGATTTTATTAACAATAAGACGATTGCCGTTCTGGAGGGTCGGCATCATCGATTTTCCTTGAACCACGTAATTGCTGAATACAAAACTGCGAATGAGAATGACGATAATCACCGCGATGCCAATCGCCTTTACCCACTCAAGTGCCTCTTTCTTTGTTTTCTTCATCTGACCTTACCCCCATCTACTATTCTAAATTTACATGATCGGAGGCTCCTTCACAAGGCGGATGACTATAAATCCCTAAATATTTTTTTTTTATGCGGGATGCGGCCTTTTCCATGCTCGCGATATCCTCATTGCACAAAAAATGTCATGTTTGTCATTAATCCATCTTCCAAACGGTTCCGTCCTGCTTTCCCACATTTATCGCGGGCCTTACTTTCCGCTATTTACTTTGAGCGTTCCAAACTCGGACAGCGGCCAATAGCGAAGCGCTACTTTGCCGACAATCTCCTTTTCACTCACAAAACCGAAGACGCGGCTGTCGACACTGTTTTGCCGGTTATCCCCCATCACCCATACTTTTCCCTTGGGAACGCGTGAATAACCGGTTTGATCTTTCAAAGTAAAGTTTTCCGTTAACTTTTCCCCTTTGGCCAGCTTGTCCTTATAAGGGCGCAGATAAGACTCTTTGACCGGCTTGCCATTGACATATAACGTATCGTTTTTATAAGCAATTTTATCGCCGGGGGCAGGCCGATCACCCGCTTAATATAATCTTCCGTTTTCGTCGCATGGAAAATGACAACATCAAATCGATGCGGTTTGCCGAAGTCATAATCTATTTTATTCACGATCAGCCGATTACCGTCCTGAAACGTCGGCATCATCGAAATACCTTTAACCACGTAATTGTTAAAAATAAAATGACGAATAAGCAGTGCAATAATCACGGCGATAACAATCGCTTTCAGCCACTCTAACATTTCATTCTTTGACTTTTTCATGCTTTTACCCCCGCCCGTTCTCTATAGTGTAGTCAAGATTTTCCTTTTTTACGTCAAAACTGATCAATCTCCTAAGCCGATCCGGCTTGTGCGGGGGAGAGGTTGCCAGCTCTTCTATCCTCCACCATTCCTTCTCACGACAGACAAAAAAAAGGAGATAAGCACACCGCTTGATCATGCGCTTATCTATCCCCCTATCACTCGCTAACGATTCAAGAGACTGCCCACGTATCTCAATAATTCGTTGGCGATGTTGTTGAATTATAACCGTATTCATCAATAAGCCGGGCAATCACTTCGTTCACGCGCTTCAGCTGAGCTTCATCCGGCGTCTTGCTTGACGTCGTAATTTTCACAACATCTTTCAAATCCGCAAACAGCTTTTTCTGAATCGCTTCTCTCAGGCGTTCATGGGACTGGTAATTAAATCTTTTCCCTTTTCGTGCATAGGCGGAAATGCGAATTAAGATTTCTTCGCGGAATGCTTTTTTGGCATTCTCGGAAATGCCGATTTGTTCCTCGATGGACCGCATCAGCTTTTCATCCGGATCCACTTCATCGCCCGTAATCGGATCAAAGATTTTATTGCTGTTGCAATAAGCTTCAACATTATCCAAATAATTGTCCATCAGCGTTTTTTTGCCGATTCTTCAAAAGAATAGACGAATGCTTTTTGGACCTCTCGCTTCGCCAATTCATCGTACTCATGGCGGGCAACAGAAATGAAGTCAATGAAACGTTCCCTGTCTTCTTCTTGTGATCGACGGATGTTGATCGAGCCCTTCCTTAATCGAACGCAAAATGTCCAAGGCGTTGATTGACGGCGCTTCTTTCCTCATGATCGCCGACGAAATACGATTAATCACATAACGCGGATCAATCCCGCTCATGCCCTCATCTTGATACTCATGTTTTAATTCTTTAATGTCCGCGGCGTTGTATCCTTCGACAATCTCACCGTCATACAGACGCATTTTCTTTACCAAATCAATGCCGCGGCTTTTCGATTCTTTCAAACGGGTCAACACGGAGAAAATCGCAGCCGTGCGCAGCGCATGCGGTGCAATATGAACATCCGACACATCGCTTTCAGCAATCAGCTTCTTGTAAATTTTCTCTTCATCACTCACTCTTAAATTGTAAGGCACCGGCATCACAATAATCCGGGAATGAAGCGCTTCATTTTTTTTTATTGCTAATAAACGTTCGGTATTCAGATTCATTCGTATGAGCAACAATCAATTCATCCAGAGATCAGCGCGAAACGTCCCGCTTTGAAATTGCCTTCCTGTGTCAGCGAAAGCAAGTGCCAAAGAAATTTCTCATCGCACTTAAGCATTTCTTGAAATTCCATCAACCCTCGATTTGCCTTATTGAGTTCGCCGTCAAACCGATAGGCCCGCGGGTCCGATTCCGAGCCGTACTCAGCAATGGTTGAAAAATCGATGCTCCCGGTTAGATCGGCAATATCCTGCGCGACTTTGGATCGGATGGACTGAATGTACCGATGCCGACGCGCTTATCCTCAGAAAGGAAAATACGTTCGACAAGCACATCTTCAATCCGGCCGCCGTATTCCTGTTCTAAACGCATGGCATTGAGCGGCGACAGATTGCCTTCAATTCGGATGCCATATTCCGAATAGAAATCCTCGCGCAGATGTTCGGGAATTAAGTGAAGCGGATCTTCATGCATCGGGCAATCCTTGATCGCGTAGATAGCTCCCTCGTCAGTTTTTTTAGAATAGCGTTCGAGCCCGCGCTTTAACAACGTCACAATCGTTGATTTGCCGCCGCTTACCGGACCCATGAGCAGAAGAATCCGCTTTTTGACATCCAGCCGTTTGGCCGCCGGATGAAAATATTCTTCAACCAGCCGCTCAATCGCCTCTCCAAGTCCATAAATTTGTCCATCAAAAAAGTGATAATGCTTGTGACCGTCTTTTTCAGAAACACCCGCAGATGTAATCATATTATAGACACGTGCATGCGCGGATTGCGCAATCTCTGGATGCTTTTTCACTAGCTTTAGGTATTCGGAAAAAGTCCCCTGCCATCTCAGCCGTTCTTCATACTCGCGAAATTCCCTAATTTTATCAAGAAAGTCCATCGAATCCCCCCAGAAAGATTGAGCAAGTTTATTAGATCGTATGCAGCAACCGTCCAATCCTTTCATAAAATCTCGTCTGGCGCTCCGTCAATTCAGAAAATGACTGGTAGAAAGCGGTTTTACAGGCAAAAAAGATTTGGTTTTCAGGGGGAAAAATTGGGGGATACTTGGACCGCTATATATCCGCTTTAAGCGCTATTCAAGATTTGGGAAACCTTGCTGTCTCAGCGCTTCATATACCATCACTGCGACAGTATTGGCCAAATTCAGCGAACGAACCACATTGGTCATCGGCAGCCGGATACAGCGTCCCTCGTTAGCCGCAATCAGTTCTTTTGGCAGCCCGCTCGTCTCGCGACCGAACACAAAGTAATAGTCTTTTTCAGCATCGCCGTAATTAAAGGCGTCATACGGGCGGCTTCCAAACGTCTCCACATAAAAAAAAAAAACACCCGTCGTGTTTTTTTTTTGAGAGAAAAAAATCATCTAATGAATCATAATAAACAATGTCCACATAAGGCCAATAGTCCAGCCCCGCCCGCTTCAGGTGTTTGTCATCGGTCTGGAAACCGAGCGGGCGAATCAAATGCAGCGTGGTATGCGTCCCTGCACAGGTTCTGGCAATATTGCCGGTGTTAGACGGATCTCCGGTTGATACAATACAACATTCAAACTCATGAATAACGAGCACCTCACCATTTCGTGTAAAACTTTAGACGTCCCTATTAGGTCTCCAAGTACTTGACTAAATTCCGGTATGAATATTAGACCCAGAGAAGTTCGTTTTATTTGACAACTTGTATTATTATACCATGTCTCAATAGGAAACCACCATTGTTCAAGCAGTTGAAGTCCCGGACTGTTTGAAAAAACTTTGGGATGGTTGGGCGCTGCCTGCGGCTGTCCGCTCCTTTGCCGATAAAGAAAACCGGGAGCAAACATGGTCGTCGAAAATAAATCCGGCCCAATTTCAATAACGGCGCTTTGTATCAAGCCGAAGATATAGAAGGCCCATCAGCTATTTGTCGTGAGCAATGTGAAAAAATTTATATTGAATCTTTTCTGTCCAGGCCGGCGAGTCGACATAATTCCAATAACGATGGCGGGCATTATAAGTATGCGCATTGACAAGCGGCTATTATTGGCATCTTTTTCGGTTACAAAAACATTGTGATCCCATTTGCCGTCACCTTGAAAATCGTAACAAATGACATCTCCCGGAACAAGCAGTTCCGGTTTTTCCACTTCCATCGCTCTCATCACATTATTGCTTCGGCTCAAATACCAGCGCAAACTGTTCGCCACACTCCAGCTATAACTCCAATTATTCGACTGATACCACCATCCGGAGCCGCGGTTGGGTATGCCGGTTAAAGGCACGCCGCCCTGGTGCATGCATTGCGACACATAACTTGTGCAATCGTCTTTAATCAGCGGATAGGCCGGATTTTTGCTGTTCCACCATTGATCGGCATATCTCACCGCTTTAAGCCGATCATATTGAACACGAATATCGTTTTTCCATATCTCCTTCTCAGCAGAGGGCGGTATCCTTCCGCCTTCGTCATCCCGCTCCTTTTTTTTTGCAAACAATCAAACAGGACTCTGCCTTCTTGAACCGTTAACTGCCTGTCCTCGATTAATTCCTCTACATAAAAATCATCTTTCTGCTTAATCAGCCATTTATAGTGAAGGCGATAGTCAATGCGCCGGTTGGCAAGCTCTGGGACGATGTTTAATATTCTGGCGTTCACAATCGTCTTTTCAATTTCCGCATGACGCTCTTTCAGAAGCCGCTTTTTTCTAGCCATGACCGCTCTTTCTTCATCAGGAACATAATGATAGCGTTCATAGTATTCATCAACCCAAAATTCGCTAACTCCCTGCAAATAGGATTTGAAAGCTTCCAATTCCGCCACCTGCCCCACCCGCCTTTCGATGTATTTCTCCCCTAAATATATGATTTAACCTAAAAAAAATACGGGGCGGGCCAAGGCAGCGCTGAATGGATTTCAGCGCGCCAGCAGCCTGCCCCTTTCGAATTCAAGCAGCCATTCTTTTTTATCAAGCCCTCCGCCGTATCCGACAAGCGATCCATTGGATCCGATGACCCGGTGGCAAGGAATAATAATAATCGAATGGGATTTTTATTGTTTGCCGCCCCAATCGCTCTTACCGCTTTCGGTTGGCCGACGGCCCGGGCAATATCTTTATAAGATCTCGTCTCACCAAACGGAATAGCCTGCAGCGCCTTCCACACTTTGACTTGAAAAGGGGTACCATGCAAAGACAGCGGCACGTCAAACGTTTGGCGTTTTCCCTGAAAATATTCTTGCAGTTGAATCAGTGCAGCGCGGTTCATCTCTTGATTCTTTTTCAGTTCACACGGCATCATTTTTTTTTTTGCCCAGCTTTGAATTATCGGCGCTTTGTTCTCGAGCGAGCCGAATTCTATTTTGCATATTCCTTCATAGTTGCAGGCAATCGTCAGTCTGCCGATCGGTGTTTCGATGTCGTCAATATACACATAAGGCGTCTTGACCCTATCCCGCTCTGCATTTACCATTGGTTTGTCAGCACTTTTCACCATTTGTTTTGACACTTCGCTCATCCCTTCGTTTTGGCACCGCAAAAGTTCACCAATATATTTTTGCACCTCATCAACCGGCTCCGCCGGCGCATATTCCCTAAGTTCGCGCCTTATCGTTTCCTGTCTGCGTTCTTCCAGATTATCCCACATTTTTTTTAGCGACCAAATGGCGGCACGGCGGATATCCGGCCGCGGATCCTCTTTTATAAGCCGTGTTAATTCACCGGCAGCCGTTGTATCCTTGTAATTGCCAAGGGCGAGTATCGCGTTTCGCTGAATGGGTTTTTTTCCGCGCCACGATCCGGACATCTTTCCGAACATTTCCTTGAATTCCCGATTGCTGATGGACAGCAGCGGTTTCAGCAGCGGCCGCACCAGCTCAGGATCAGGCTCCATTTCCTCATGAAAGTGGCTGTCGATTCCCCGATTATAGGGACAAACCTGCTGGCAAGTATCGCAGCCATAGACGCGGTTTCCGATCGCCTTTCTATATAATTCGGGAATATCACGTTTGGTTTGGGTTAAAAAAAGCAACATTTGTGACTATTCAGTTGCCCCCCCTGAACAAGCGCTCCTGTCGGACAATGATCAACACACAGATTGCAGTCACCGCATAAGTCAACAGCCGGCTTGTCAGGCGGAAATGGGAGATTTGTGATCATTTCACCGAGATAGACATAGGAACCAAATTCCTTTGTAATAACATTCGTATTTTTTCCCGGCCATCCGATTCCAGCCCGCTCAGCCACAGCGCGATCAGACAGTTCACCCGTGTCCACCATAATTTTCGCTTTGGCTTCAGGAACTTTGGCTATTAAAAAGTCAGCCAATTTTTGCAATTTATCTCGTAAAACCAGATGGTAATCAGTCCCCCATGAAGCCCTGCAAAACGCACCGCGCCGATTTTCTTTAGTGTTTGCAGGTCTTTCTTCCATTTTCGCCGGATAAGCGAGAGCAATTGAAATGATGGACTCCGCGTCTTCCATAAGCCGCGTTGGCTCCGTCCGTTTTTCAATGTCTTTTTCTTCAAAAACGGGACTGATAACCGAGCGCGCGCTGCTGATAGAGCCGGGCTTTCAGTTCTATAAAAGGATCAGCCGTTGTAAAACCTATTTTATCGATGCCGCAGTTCCGACTGTATTCAATTAACTGTGTTTTTAACTGGTCCAGTTTCATAACTGTATGCACTCATTTTTTCCTTTCTTTAAGACCATTGTCATTTCGCCATCTCTCTCATGGCCCCGATTATTAAAAAGGCAAAGGAATATGGTAAACTGTAAGTAAGTTAAAACTATGGAGGTCGACGTTATGCTCAGTTTCTCCATTTCTCCGCAATTAAAAGCTTGCACTGCCGATTTCAAGATGGGTATCGTTATCTATCATCATATCGTGATTAGCGCCATGCCGCAAATCATTTCCGGACGTCTGCCTCTCTTCTACCAAAACATTCGGCTGTCTTTAGAAGAGCAGGCGGTCGCCGATATTCCCGGTGTCAAAGAATGGCGGTCTGTTTTCAAAAAAGCGGGTACTGATCCATCCGCTATCGTCCATCCCAAGAAGCCTTGTTTCGCCGGCTCAAAAAATACGGAAGCCTGCCTGCCGTTCATTCAGCCGTTGATTTAAATAACTTTTTTAGTCTGCAGTATGGCATATGGCATTCCGCTCGGAATATACGATCTCAAACAGATTGAAGAACCCGTTACCGTGACAATTGGAACAAAGACGGATTGTTATGATGCACTTAACGGCCGAACAATGTCAATGGAAAACAAACTTGTTGCCGTTGATCGGCGAAGCGCTTTCGGCAGTCCGATCGTCGATTCCCTGCGCACTAAAGTGACGGAAGACACAACGAATGCGCTGCAAATGGTGTATGTGCGGCCATCGATGCAAAAAGAAAAGGCGGAAAGACTGGTTCAAAAAATAGCAGAAATGTTTGTTCAAGTCCACGGCGGAACGGCCGAACACGCCGTGATCTGTGAATGACTGCAATAATAAAATATGGAAAAAAGGAGAGATTGGTGTTGAATGCCGATAAATTTAGTACAGACTATTTTAAAGACGCGCTTCGTCAACAGATCGAAAAAAACCGGGAGTTTCTCACTCCCGTACAGGCGATGAACAGTTATTATCATTCTGTTGTTTCAGCAATCATTCAGGACCATTTAAATAAAAATTTCGAACTTGTCCGCCGCATCCGCAATTTGGATGAAGCGTACCAGGCAGTGAAAGCTGAGTCTAAACAGCAGGCATAGAGCCGGAGCAGCATCCCTGTGAACGCAAAAAGGGAGAAACACCTCTCTTTTTTTTCATCTCGGTGCCCGAAACCCTGCCGCTTTGGCGGCTTCTACCGTTCTAAAACAAGCTTCAGCCTTCGTCATTTTATAGGAGGCGTCCGCCGGCGGATGATAGATTTTCCCCCTGCTTGAGACGTTCCCTTTGATTGCTCCATCGCAATTTCCATCGTTATCTGGAGAAAGTCCGCCGCTTCGGCTGTTTTCTGCTCCGCTCGTCTGCAATCTCTTTTCAGAAGAAGAAAAGGATGAACGTGCTGCTGCCGGCTGATAGTTTTCCGCTTCGGCGTATGCCTTGGTCCCTTTCATCACTTCCGGGCGAAACCCGCTTTCGGTCGCATAGCCCTTGACAGACCAAACACCCAGCTTCTTCTCTTGAGCTTGTTTCTGAACGGCACGATATTCACTCACGTATTTTGTATTCGGAGGAAAAACATAAGCCACACGCGCAAGCCCTCTTGAAAGCAGGGCCTCTTCCACCGATTTTCCTCCTATGTAAACATAGGCAAGCAGCCGGCCGTATTTATCGCGTCCCCCGTTTTTTCCAAGTTCCAGCTGAGCTGTCTTGCCATCTAAGAGATGATGAGTAAACCCGCTCGCCTCGGGTCCGTATGGCTGAACGCCTAACTTCGGGTGGTGAGTTTCAGGGGTATCAATAAGAAGCATACGGACCGCCGTTGTCTTTCCTTTGTAATCGACATCAATGGTGTCGCCGTCAACAACTTTGTCAACCTTCGCCGTGACGAGATGAGCGGATGAAGCCGCGTTTTGGCTGCCGGCGGATGGCTGAGCTGTTGAGGCGGATGGCTGAGCGCACCCTGAAATGGTCAGCAATGCTGAAAAAATAAGTAAATATTTAAGATACCATCGTTTCATATTAATCACCTATAACATTCTATGTATTCGTTTGGCAATTTCTATTTTAACACCCTCTGTTTTTTTTTTACAAATCGCGATTTCTATAAAAAAAAAAAGCACCTGCATGAAAAAGCAAGTGAACCAGTTCTTTTTTTATAAAACTTTTGCTGGTTATTACAATCTGCACATATTAAGCGGGCAGCCTTCGCAGTGGCAGATACTTTTGATATAATTTAAATCTTTAATCACTATCGTTCCGTGCCTGTAGTTAATGGCACCTTCTTTTTTCCAAGCTTGCAGCATACGGTTGACCGTTTCTCTGGTCGCACCAATTAGCTGCGCCAAGTCGGAATTTGTCAGTTCTATTGAATAATGAATACCATCCTCTTCAACTCGGCCGTAACTGTTGATCATTCGAATGAGCGTCGATGCTAAAGCCCCGTTTTTTCCGTAAAATAGCAAATCACGCAGCTTGATTTGAGTAAATTGGTTCATTGAACCCATCCACTTCATAAATTCAAATGTCAGCCCGCTGTTTTTCCACAACGCCATCTCAATGTCTTTTTGATCAATCATGCCAATCGAACAATCGCTAATCGCCTTCGCAGTAAAAGTATACTGTTCGGTGCCGAAAAATTCGATTTCACCGAATAGATCCCCTGGTGTAAAATAATGCAGGACAAGATCCCGTCCGTCATATGCCGATTTGAACAATTTAACCCTGCCTTTGAAAACATAAAACAGCTTATCGGCATGATCGCCTTCCCAATAAATACTTGTCCCTTTTTTAAAAAAGACTTCCGTCATCATGCCTTTGAGGGCGTCCAAATTTTGCTTAGAAAAACCATATGCATTTTTTATTTGCTCTTTATTCGAATAAGCCGCAAGTTCCTTAATCACACCCTTTTAAAAGATCCTTTTCATATCATTATTATACAGAATAAAAACATCCTTCTCTTGCGATCTTGTGACAATAATCATACACTTTAAAAAAAAAAATGACTTCTTTGTATATTATAACAAAACCCCCGCTGTAACAGCGGGGGTTTTTTAATTATTTTTTCAATCATCCTTCAAGCAGGAGGCTTTCAGGGTCTTCGAGCAATTCTTTAACCTTGACAAGAAAACGAACGGCTTCACTGCCGTCAACAATGCGGTGGTCGTAAGACAACGCAATATACATCATCGGCCGGGTTTCGATTTTGTCGCCTTCCGGAGTTGAAATCGTAATCGGGCGTTTTTTGATACCGTGCATACCTAAGATGCCGACTTGCGGTGCATTGATAATCGGTGTAGACAGAAGCGAGCCAAATGTTCCGCCGTTGGTAATCGTAAACGTGCCGCCTTGAAGATCTTGCAATCCCAAACGGTTGGAGCGTGCTTTTTGGGCCAAATCGCGAATATCTTGTTCAATATTAGCAAATGATTTCCGATCCGCATCGCGGACAACCGGAACAACCAGCCCTTGATCCGTCGCAACGGCAATGCCGATATCATAGAATTTTTTAACAAGAATGTCCGTGCCGTCAATTTCCGCATTAAGGAGCGGGAAGCATTTCAAAGCGCCAACCACGGCCTTTGTGAAAAACGACATGAATCCAAGTTTTACATCATGTTGTTTAATAAAGGCTTCTTTCCTTCTCTTTCGCACATCCATGATCGCTGTCAAATCGACTTCATTGAAAGTCGTTAACATCGCGGCTTCATGTTGAACACCGACAAGCCTTTTGGCGATTGTTTGTCTGCGGCGCGACATCTTAATCCGTTCAACCGGCTTGGCGTCTGAAACAGGGGCTGGAGCGGCAGGCGCTGCGGCAGGCTTTGGTGCGGCAGCTTTAGCCGCTTGATTTTTTACATCTTCCAACCGGACTCTGCCAAGCGCGGATCATGCGTTTGAACCGCACTCAAGTCAATGCCTTTTTCCCGGGCCAGTTTCCGTGCTGCCGGCGATGCGATTTGCCGTTCAGCCGGACGAGCTTCGGCTGCAGCCGGTGCAGGTGCCGGAGCCGGAGCGGAAACTTTTGTCGTCTCCGGAGCTTTTGTCGCAACCGCTGTGCCGGCAGGCGCTCCCGATGGCGCGGCAGCCGGTGCTTCAGGCGCCGCAGCGGCCGGTGCCGCACCCGCTTCAGCATTTTCATCAAGAACGGCGATTACTTCGCCTACTTCAACGGTGTCATCGACATCTTTTTTGATTTCTTTCAATACGCCGGAGTCTTCCGCGCTGATTTGGATATTCACCTTGTCAGTTTCAACTTCGACAATGTCGTCTCCTTTGTTGACTTTTTCGCCAACGTTAACAAGCCACCTGACAATAGTGCCTTCCGTAATCGATTCTGCTAATTCAGGTACTTTAACTTCAATCACTGTAATTCCTCCCCGAAACCTCTAATAGTTTTGAAATTAGCTTTTTTGCAATGTTTCTGTAATGATCCTTTTTTGCTCTTTTTTATGCATATCAGGTTCACCGCTCGCCGGACTTGAACGATACGGACGTCCGATATAACGGAAATCAACTTTTTCAGGAGCAATTTCACGGACGCGGGATTCAATATACCCCCATGGCCCCATATTCTTTGGTTCCTCTTGGAGCCAAACAATTTCTTTCAAATGACTATAGCGATCAAAAATCGCTTTCAGATCGTCTTTTGGAAACGGATAGAGTTCCTCAACACGAAGGACGTGGAGCCAATCAAGATTGGCCGTTTCCGCTTCGATAGCCACAGCTAAATCAACGGATACCTTGCCGCTGCACAGCACCAGCCGTTCGACCTTCGAAGGTTTTCCGCCAAGACCCGGCTGTTCGACAACACTTTGAAAATGTCCGTCTGAGAGATCGGATAGTGAAGATGTTGCCTTCGGATGGCGCAGCAGGCTCTTCGGTGACATGATCACGAGTGGCCTGACAACATCCTTGCCGAGAATCGCTGCTTGCCGGCGTAAAATATGGAAGTACTGCGCCGGTGTCGACAAGTTGGCAACCGTCCAGTTATTTTCGGCTGCCAGCTGTAAATAGCGTTCGACGCGGCCGCTTGAGTGTTCAGGCCCCATGCCTTCGTAGCCGTGAGGCAGCGTCATAACAAACCCTGATTTTTGCCCCCATTTCGCTCTGCCGGCAGAAACAAACTGGTCAAAAATGACTTGGCCGACATTGGCAAAATCACCGAATTGTGCTTCCCAAAGCACTAGCGTTTCCGGCGCAAACACGTTATAGCCGTATTCAAATCCGATAACAGCCGTTTCTGAAAGCGGACTATTATGAATATCGAATGAAGCTTTAACGTCTTTCAACGTGTGGAACGGTGAATAGGTTCTGCCCGTTTCGGTGTCATGGAGCACCGCGTGGCGATGAGCAAATGTGCCGCGTTCAACATCCTGGCCGGTAAATCTTATCGGGGTGCCGTCCTTGAGAATGGAAGCGAACGCCAAAGCTTCGGCATGACCCCAGTCAATTTTACCCGTTTCCAGCGCTTTTTCTCTTCTTCTTAAAATTCTTCCCAGTTTTGGATACGGATGAAAATCACTCGGCCAATCCAGCAATTCCTGATTGAGCGCTTTCAATGTATCTGCCGGCACTGCCGTTTTAAATTTTGAAAGCGGCTCAGCCAAAGTTTTTGGAAAATCAGGTTCAATGATCTCATCCACCTTGGTTTCCTTCACTTTATCATAAATCGCTTGCAATTTTTCATTTACATGGTTTTTGTATGTCTCTACGTCTTCTTTAGATGCAACCTTTTCCGCTTCCAGTTTTTGTTGATACAGCTCGCTGACCATCGGATGGCTGTTGATCTTTTTGTAGAGAAGCGGTTGTGTCGCTTGCGGATCGTCCGATTCATTGTGGCCATAGCGGCGATAACCGCACAGATCAATTAAAAAAAAGTCTTTATGGAACGTTTGCGGTATTGATAGGCCAGATAGATGGCGCTCAGGCACGCTTCCGGATCATCCGCGTTCACGTGTACGATCGGCACTTCATAGCCTTTGGCGAGGTCGCTGGCGTATTTCGTCGACCGATCATCGGCTTGATCGGTTGTAAAGCCGATTTGGTTATTGGCAATGATATGAATCGTTCCGCCTGTTGAAAATCCATTAAGCTGGCTCAAGTTGAAAGTCTCCGCCACAACGCCTTCACCAGGGAAAGCTGCATCGCCATGAATCATGATTGAAAAGGCCTTTTCCACATTTTGTTTGGAATAGCCGGAAATGGTTCTGTCATCTTGAGCAGCACGTGCATACCCTTCGATAACCGGATCGACAACTTCCAGGTGACTAGGGTTGTTCGCCATTGTTAATTTTGCTTGGACATGCCGGTCGGCTTTCGCCAGGCCTTCTTCTCCTGTGTATTGAAGCAGGTAGTTTTTGCCCTCTTCAATTTCTCTGTCGGCACCCAAGTGGTATTGACGTCGCCGGTCCAGCCGTAGTTGATCCCCTTCGATCCTTCAGAAGGAACCAAATCCTTATTCGGGGAATGGACAAATTCGGCCAGAATTTTTTCATAAGGCTTGCCCAGAATATGAGCGAGAACGCTCAGGCGGCCTCGGTGCGCCATGCCGATGATGACGTTTTTCGCGCCGTCTTTAACGCCGTATTGAATGAGCTTGTCAAGCATTGGTACGAGTGCGTCGACCCCTTCGATAGAAAAACGTTTTTGGCCGACAAATGTCTTATGAAGAAAATGTTCAAAGGCTTCTACTTTCGTCAACTGTTTCAATAGATCAATTTTTTCTTCGTTAGACAGCCTTTCTTGCAGACCCTCTTGTTCGATCTTTTGGTTCAGCCATCTTTTCTCATCAATGTTATGAACATGGCTGAATTCATAAGCCAGTGATTGTGAATAAAGCGTTCTCAAATGTTGAATCACATCAAGCGCGTTGTCAATGCCTGCCGGTGCTTCCGGCCAAATAACTTGTGACGGAATCGCTTTCAATTTCTTTGGTGACAAATTAAAAGCTGCCAAATCAAGTAAATGCGTTTCCACCTCATGATGAGTACCGAGCGGATCGATGTGAGCCAGCAAGTGGCCATAAGTCCGAATCCTGTCCGCCAGCCGGACGGCTGCAACCACTTGTTCGATGTCATAAGGCATCGCTTCGTTCTGTACGGTTGAAACGGTTTCAGCCGCATGAGGTTCTTTCGGCCTCCCCCATTTGTTAAACAAATCTTGGAGAGTCGGATCAACAGATTGCGGATCTTCCAAATATTTGTCATACTGCTCGTCAACATAGCCCAAGTTCAAATCCGAAAAACTTTGCCACGGATTTTCCCTGTCTATTGTCTCGTTCATTGCCATTGTGATACACTCCCAACAATGATTTATGAAATTTCAGCAAACACATTTTAATAACAGAAACAATGAATTGACCATAAATTCCCAATTATAGCGCTAACAAAATTTATAAGTGAAAAATTTCTGTTTTTATCCCCACTCTTGGAAATATCATTGATCCTTTCAAAGTTATTTTAGCACACTGATAAATTAGTTCAATTGTTACGATATAGTGAATTAATGATTTTTGGTAATCCTTTTTATACCTAAATAGGATTGAAAAGATTGACGAACCTCCAGGCACAGGATAGAATGAATATTAATGCTCAAATACAGCTGAATAGAGACCGCTTATTGTAAAAAAATACAGAAGCTATTGTTTTTTAGCTGTAATTGAAGAGGATCCTTCCCCTTCTTTGTCTGCAACTATCGGCTTTAACATGACATCATTGCACCGAAACATCCTTATCGCTTCTTCCACTCAAAAAGGACCTGCTATCGGCGCTATCGAATCTGACAGGTGCCTGACTGCTCCTGCCTGTTGCTATACATTAGACAGGCTTGCCGTTACTTCTTCGTTTTATACCAAAACAGGTTATATTAATCAACCATCTAGGACAAGATGGCGTAAAAAAGCACGAAATAAGGTGATCATATGGCACAATTGAAACCTGGAACAGTTGCCACATTAACTGTAGCCCGTGAAGCTCCTTTTGGTTTTTTTCTCACCGACGGCTCGGAAGATGTTCTTCTTCATAATCATGATATGAAAGAATCCTTGAATGTCAACGACAAGCCAACCGTTTTTTTATATCAGGATCATAAAGGAAGGCTGGCCGCGACCATGCAGATTCCGGCGATCCAGCTTGGCCGGTATGGATGGGCGGATGTCGTCGAAGTTAATAAGCGATACGGAGTGTTTGTTAATATCGGCATCAATAAGGATATCCTGCTTTCAAAAGACGACCTGCCCGATGAATGGATCGACTGGCCCGCTGCCGGCGACCGTGTCTATTGCAGTCTGAAATTAGATAAACACGGGCGGCTGTTCGCCAAACTTGCTGATGAGTCAATCATGAATGTCCTGTCCATCCCGGCCCCAAAAGATATATTTAATCGCGACGTCACAGCGACAATCTATCGGCTTTTGATAGTCGGCGCTCATGCCATCACAGAAGAAGGGTATATCGGATTCATTCATGAAAGCGAAAGTCCGGACAGATTGCGGCTCGGCCAAGTTGTCCACGCGCGCGTCATTGCCGTCAAGGAAGGCGGGACAATGAATTTATCGCTGCGCGCCCGGGCTTACGAGGCGATTGACGAAACTTCCGAAATGATTCTTCGTTACATGGAATCAAGAGACGGCGCTATGCCTTATTGGGACAAGAGCCTCCCTGATGACATAAAAAAGAGATTCGGCATCAGCAAAGCGGCCTTTAAGCGAGCGCTGGGCAAATTAATGAAGGAAGGAAAAGTCTATCAGGACGAGGGCTGGACTTATTTTAAGGGAGAAAAATGAAAAGGCCTAAATTTGAAGTGATGACAAAGAAAGGTCCGTTCATTCCTTAAGGAGTGAACGGACCGGTCTGATCCTATCTATATAATGAACGGTTTACTTTTTCAATTTTACTAACTCAAAGTTCAGATGAATTAAATTTTTGCTGTATCCCTTAATAGATTGGTCCTTAATCTGATGTTCGAAAGTATTATTTAACATATGGGCTATTAAGAAAGTTGTCCATGTTTGGGGTTTCTTTGACATATCCTAAACTCTTTAAAAATTCCCCGTTCTGTTTACCGCTGTAATAGAGAGATTTGAAAGAGTTCCCTTTTTTATAAATCTGTTTATTTTCTTCTGTGGAAAGCAATTTAAAACCATCTAAACCTTGTTTCAGTTCCTCAGGTGTAATTTCTGCTTTCTTTGCAATGATTTGAATTGATTCTTCAGGATGCTTGTGATAATAATTTAGCGCATCAAACCAAGCAGCTACAATGTTTTTTACATCTTTCGGTCTCTTTTCCATCACATTTTTATTCATGACAAATAGATCTGCTATTAACCCTGGATAAGTTTTTGATGAAGCGATTTTCGTTCCTTTGCCTTTGGTTTGTGCTTTTGATAGAAACGTTCCCACAAAGCAGCGGCATCAAGTTTTTGGGCGATAAAAGCATTTCCTGCGTCTTCTACACTCATGTTAGTTAATTGTACATCTTTCTCTGACATACCTGCATCTTTTAATGCTGTTAATAAAAAGAAATGCTCAATAGTCCCGACTTCTGTCCCAACTTTTTTCCCTTTTAAATCTTTTATAGAATGAATACCTGATTTAGCAACAATACCATCCCCTCCTGCTGAATAATCAGTTGCGAATACGGATTTAATTGGAATATTCTTAGACAATGGTGAAATACAATCTATCAGTGCTTGACTGTTGGCATCAATTTTCCCTGCATTCAAAGCCGAAATCGAATCACTGTAAACAGGGAAATAAACCAGCTTTACATTAACATGATGTTTTTTTTTTAAAAAAACCTTTTTCTTGAACGAGATACCAAAAATACCAGGAAGGGAGCGGGCTGAAACCAATTTTTATAGGGCCTTTAGTCGAAACATTTTTTGAAGCGAGGTAGTTGTGGAACCGCAAGCTGTCAGTGACACTGTTAACAAACAAACAATTAACATCAGAAAATATTTTTTTTTTTCGTTTTGATGCTATCATTTATTACGCCCCTTACTAGTTTAGATTATTGTAGAGTCAGCTCTTCGTTACTATGTTCAAAAATCAATGGTCATTTGTTTTTAACAGCAAAATCTTATTATTTTCTGAGCAGAGAAACGATGTATTTTTTTTTTTCATTTGAAAAAAATCAGTCGGTTTAACCAACTCCCCTTTTTCAAACATGCCCAAATCTGTATTAAGTTCTTCAGCAATTTTGCCCGGGTGTGCTTTCATAACATAAACACGTTGAGAAAGAAAGATGGCTTCTTCAATATCATGTGTAATAAAAACAATTGTCGTTTTTTCCTTTTTCCAAATTTCCAATAATAATTGCTGCATATCAGAGCGTGTTTGAGCATCAAGGGCCCCAAATGGCTCATCCATTAATAAAAAAACTTTAGGATTGTTAGCAAGCGCCCGAGCAATGGCTACACGCTGCTTCATTCCCCCAGACAGCTCTTTTGGATAAGCATTAGCAAATTTTTCAAGAGAAACCATTTCAAGAAAATAGTCGACGATTTCTTTACATTTCTTTTTGCTGTATTTCTTTAACCGGAGTCCAAATTCAATGTTCTTACGAACTGTCAGCCAGGGGAACAAGGTATAAGTTTGAAAAACCATACCTCTATCGGCTCCTGGACCATCTATTTTTTTATTAAAAACCCAAGCCTCGCCTGTTGTCAGACTTTCCAGACCGGCGAGAATTTTTAAAAGTGTAGACTTTCCACATCCAGAAGGACCAACAATACTAACGAACTCATGTGCATTGGCATGCAATGAAATATCATCAATCGCTTTAACTACTTTTTTCTTAACTTTATAAGTTTTAGTTAAATGACGAATATCTATTGCTATTTCTTTATTATCCAAGTTTTCAACGATTTGTTGATTACCCTCGGCTTTGTCCTCATCATTTACCGTCCACCTTCTGTCCAGGGAAATAATACACGACTCATTAGCACAAAGCATCGGTCAATTAGTAAGCCTAGTAAACCAATAACAAAGATTCCGACAAATATGACATCTGTATTTAAAAATCGTTGTGCTTTCATAATCGAATAGCCGATACCGCTGTTCGCTGCTACAAGTTCAGCAACAACCAAATAGGTCCATGCCCATCCCATGATCAGCCGAAGTGTGGAGAATAATTTTGGTAAAAGAGCCGGCAAAATCACCTTCATTAGCGCCGCCTTACGATTAGCGCCGAGAGTATAAGATGCATAAATTAAATCTTTACTTACTTCATGTGTATTATCTGCCACCATGATAACAAGTTGAAAAAAGCTGCCAATAAAAATAATTAAAATCTTGGCTGTTTCCCCAATACCTGACCATACCATTACGAGTGGAATAAAAGCAGGGGCTGGCATATACCGAATAAATTCACTCAAAGGAATAAGATCGATTCAGTAATTCTAAACGTGCCAGCTAAAATGCCGAGCGGTACTCCAATGACCGCTGCCAATAAAAATCCCATAAATACGCGGTAAATACTTATCCAGATATCCGACCAATAATCTCCAGCTGTGATAAGTTGGATAAAAGTAAAAAAGACATCTTCAGGGCTGGGTAAAAAAGTTTGCTGAACAAGGTTAAACATCGACATCAATTTCCAAATAATGATAAGAATTATGAAGGTTGAAATAGTACCTGCCCAATACCATTTCTTAGGTATATCCTCTCGTATTTTAAATAACACTGCTTTAGTCGGTGGTTTCATTTTTCTTCTGCTCCTTTTACTTTTTTTCAGGTAAACATTTTACATCAATATCCCCCTTCAACAAATAAACAATTTGATCAATTTTTATTTAATAAAATAAACTGTAAATTCAGATTATTATAACTGTATTTTTAAATCATCCCCTTCCAGAGTTGCGAAAATAAAAAAGCCCCCTTGGAGAATAATTCTCCCGGGCTTTTATCCCTCCGTGTGACACACATAGTGCCGCTTTCTCTCGGACCAGGCCTATAAATAGCGGAACCCTAGAAAGCATGACTATTAAACTATGATTACATTATGAACAACATTCAGAAAACATCAACATGTTTGTCATATTTTCTGACATATTTTTTTATCAGTCCTGTAGCCATTTAGAGCAGATGGCTGTTCTAGTTAACTTATTTTATTGTCTGCAAATTCCCAACAAAGCTGAGCTAAAAGATAAAGATCACAGGTATATGTTCGTATCCGCCGCATGGCATACTAACAACTGAGAATAAATACATCTGAATTTCATGGGTGGCTAATTTGATTTTACAACTAGTCGAATTTTTTTGTGGAAAATCTCTTGATTTTCAGATTATTATTTGCAATAATATTCTCAATAGATTTTGTGTTAACTTTTTTAACATTTATTTTAATAACAAAAGCCTTCTAGGGTTCCAAGCTGCAGCTGCAGGCTGTCGGTCCAAGAGAAGGCGCACAATAGATGAATTGTGTACACGGAGGGATAAAAGCCCGGGAGATACCTTTTAAGGATATCTCCCGGGCTTTTATTTTTTTATATTTAATTTTAATATTCAAAAAACGCCTTCGCTTTACACAACACACAAAATCTACCGATTCCAAAAAAACAAGGAGGCCATCTGTTATGCAAAGCATCTGGTCAAAAGTTTTAAGAGAAGGAGAAAAGTGGTCGGGAATCATCAGTAAAGGAAAATTAATACGATTCACTGCATTAGAAAAGGGAGCAAATCTTTCCGCTTTACTTTATAACGCCCATGATCTAAGTGAACGTTATAATATGCCGGATACATTAAAAGCACAACACACGTTCTATTTAGCGAAAGGAAACATTTTGATGAGCGATAACGGACGGGCAATGGCCAGCTTAGTCGACGACAGCCTCGGCTGGCACGACACCATCGGCGGATATACAACTCGCGAGTACACAGATAAAAAATACGGTCAAACTTTCTACCAAGACCTTAGAAACGACTGGCTGCGATGCGGATATGAAAATTTCATTATTGAACTGGTGAGAAACGGATTGGATGCCCGTGATCTGACCGCACCTGTCAATTTCTTTTCCAAAGTATCCAGCGATGAAAACGGAAAAATGTATTTTGATGAGGCGCATTGCCAAAAAGGAGCAACCGTGACTTTACGGACGGAAATGGACACTCTTTTTATTTTGTCCAATACACCTAACCCTGCTGATCCAAACACCACTTATCCTTCTGTCCCGGTTAAGTGTGAAGTATTCACTGCGTCTCCTGTTGATTCACTTGATGGCTGTGTCAATCATTGTCCTGAAAATCGCCGCGCTTTTGAAAATACATGGGAATATGAAGCCATGTCCTAATAATCAATCACGTAAAAATAGATTGGAGGAATCACCGTGAGTACCTTATTCAAAACGGAAAGTCCGAGAAAACCTGAGGAAGCTATCTACGATAAGTGATCCCGGCCGGAAAAGGATGGATGCATGATCTAAATCCGAATCAAGTATTAAGAATCGTGGATCTGTATGGAAACCAGGCTGTTGATACCACTTTTTTTGACCGGGAAAATCCAAAAGATCATTACAGTGCCGTCATGACAATCGCCGAACAGAGCAACATTTATCTTACAACAGGGACTATACTGCGGAGCGAGTCCGGTAAGAGCCTGCTAAAGATTATTGCCGATACTTGCGGACGGCATGATACACTGGGCGGCGCATGTTCGGCCCAAAGCAACACCGTCCGTTATGCTCATGAAAAAATCCATATGCATAATTGCCGAGATACTTTTATGTATCAGCTTGCTAATTATGAGAGCGACTACCGCTATTCCAAAAGAGATCTTGCACCCAATATTAATTTCTTTATGAATGTTCCTGTCTCTCCGGATGGCGGGCTGGAATTTGATGACGGCATTTCCGCTCCCGGACGATATGTGGAAATGCAATCCATGTGTTCGACAACCGCTCTGATTAGCAATTGCCCGCAGCTCAATAATCCTTGCAATGCTTACAACCCAACACAAATAAGAGTCATGATCTGGGATAAATAGAAAACGCCTCACCTAAGAGTTTTTCATTCGGCAAGGGGGATAATGATGTTTAATAAAGTGCTGATCGCCAATCGCGGGGCTATCGCCGTGCGTATTGAGAGAACATTAAAAAAGTTAGGCGTGTCTTCAGTGGCTATTTATACAAAAGCCGATCAAGATAGTTTGCATGTTATCGATGCCGATGAAGCGGTCTTGATCGGTGACGGACCGGCAAAAGACAGTTATCTGAACGCTGATCTGATTCTAAATATAGCTGTTAAACAAGGAGTCGATGCCATTCATCCAGGTTATGGATTTTTAAGTGAAAACGCTGAATTTGCCAGGGCATGCCAAAAAAGAGGCATTGTTTTTATCGGCCCTGCCCCTGAACAAATCGAAGTCTTCGGACTAAAACATACCGCCGCAAAGAATTGCCGAACGTGCAAAAGTTCCCATGCTCCCGGGAACCGGACTCATCAGCAACCTCAATGAAGCCATTCAGGAGGCAGAAAAAATCGGTTATCCAATTATATTGAAAAGTACAGCTGGCGGCGGCGGTATCGGCATGCGCCTTTGCCACAGCAGCCAAGAACTTCGTAATGCCTACGAAGCAGTTCTTCACTTAGCGGAGACAAATTTTAAAAATGACGGTCTGTATTTAGAAAAATATATCCACCCTGCCCGTCATATTGAAGTTCAAATCTTTGGAAACTCAAATGGAGAAATCGTAGCTATCGGTGAAAGAGATTGTTCCATTCAGCGAAGAAACCAAAAAGTCGTTGAAGAAACCCCGGCACCGCATTTGCCTGCGGATGTCCGTGAAAACATGTTTGCATCAGCCATCCGTTTAGCTAAGGCTGCAGCCTATCGAAATGCCGGAACGGTTGAATTTCTTTATGATCAACAGTCTCAAAATTATTATTTTTGGAAGTTAATACGAGGCTTCAAGTTGAACATGGCGTAACAGAAGAAGTCTCAGGTATCGATCTCGTGGAATGGATGATTCGCGAAAGTGCGGGTGAGCTGTCCGGACTGCAAAACTTAATCCATTCCTCGCATGGTCACAGCATACAGGTTCGTATATATGCTGAAGATCCTTTTCGTGATTTTCTTCCTAGTACAGGAAAAATCAGCAAGGTCATTCTTTCCAAAATAGCGAGAAATGAGACGTGGATCCGTGACGGGATCACTGTTTCTTCGTTTTACGATCCGATGCTGGCAAAAATCATTGTTCATGGCGACACCCGTTCCGATGCTTTGGATAAATTGCGCATAGCCCTGAATGAGACACGATTTTACGGCATCACAACAAATCTTCATTATATAGGTGCGTTAATTGATGAAGAAGAATATAAAAAAAGGAAAGATCCATACACAATTCTTAAAAACCTTCCATCCCGCCGAACATACCGTGGAAGTTTTGGATGCGGCATCCAAACTACCATTCAAGACTGGCCTGGACGGATCGGACATTGGGATGTCGGTGTCCCTCCATGCGGGCCGATGGATCCATATTCATTTAGAACTGGAAACAAGATTTTAAATAATCCTGACGACGCCAGCGGCCTGGAATTAACGCTGCGAGGAGGGACTTATCGTTTTCGCGATGATATTGCTTTTTGCCTAACAGGTGCCGATATGTTTGCCACCTTGGATGGAGAAAGCATCCCCATGTACCAAATAATATACGGAAAAAAAGAGCAAACATTGCAATTAAATGAAGCAAAAACAGGCATGCGTACTTATTTGCTTGTATCTGGCGGATTTGACATGCCCAAATTTCTCGGCAGCGCCTCAACATTTACTTTAGGAAAATTCGGAGGGCACAGCGGCAGGGCTTTAAAAGCGGGCGACGTACTGGGAGTTTGTCCGCCACGGTCCTTTTTAAATGGCACCCCTGGTTTTTCATATCCAAAACCCAATATGACTCATGAATGGACCATCGGTGTCGTGCCCGGCCCTCATTGTACGGAAGAATTTCTAAAACCCGGTTATTTAAAACAGCTTACCGATACAATTTGGAAAGTCCATTTTAACAGTTCACGTACAGGAGTGCGTCTGATAGGTCCGGCGCCAAATTGGGCTCGAAAAGACGGCGGCGAAGCAGGACTTCATCCTTCAAATATTCATGACACACCTTATGCTATCGGGGCTGTCGACTTAACAGGCGATATGCCGATTCTTTTAGGACCGGATGGCCCGAGCCTTGGCGGATTCGTCTGCCCGGTCACTGTTTCTTCAGCTGAGCGCTGGAAAATCGGTCAGCTCCATCCTGAAGATAAGGTGATATTCAAACTGCTTTCTCTGGAAGATGCAGAAACAATGCGACAAAAGCAGGAAGAAACGCTTCGTTCCATCGGAAAGGAAAAGGCAGGCAGAACCAAACATCTAGTCATAAGAACAGGGTTTAAAGAGATGAATGCTGATTACCCTATTCTCGCCTTTGAAACAAAAGGGCGTTTATTTCCAATCACCATTCGCTGCTCCGGCGATGAAAATCTCCTGATTGAATACGGGCAAATGGAACTGAACTTACTACTGCGTTTTCAAATTCATCATCTTATGCAAGCTATACAAAAAGAGCGTTCTTTGCCCATTATTGATTTAACGCCGGGTATCCGTTCGCTTCAGGTTCATATTGATTCAACAAAAATGTCGGTGATGGAAGCCTGCAAACGAGTCATGGAGATAGATCAAGAATTATCTCCCCTTGAATCTGTCAAAGTTCCTTCACGTATTGTGCGCCTGCCGCTTTCCTGGAATGATCCGGCGACGCAGCTGGCCACTAAGCGCTATCAGCAGAATGTTCGTCCCAATGCACCGTGGTGCCCAAGTAATTTGGAATTTATCAGACGAATTAACGGACTTCATTCGATAGAGGATGTTAAAAATACCGTTTTTAACGCTAACTATCTTGTTCTCGACTCGGCGATGTATACTTAGGCGCCCCGGTCGCCGTTCCGCTTGATCCACGCCATCGGCTGGTCACAACGAAATATAATCCCGCCCGCACATGGACACCAGAAAATGCGGTCGGAATTGGCGGAGCTTACATGTGTGTTTACGGTATGGAAGGACCCGGCGGCTATCAATTTGTCGGCAGAACGATTCAAATGTGGAACAGCCTGCAATCTACCCGAAGCTTCAAACCCGGCAAACCATGGCTGCTGCGCTTTTTTGACCAGGTGCAGTTTTACCCTGTATCAGCAAGTGAACTATTGAAACTAAGGGAAGACTTTCTACGCGGGAAATTTGAAGCCGAGATTAAGGAAACCACTTTTGATTTAAGAAAATATAGGTCCTTTCTTGATTCTATTAGAGAAAGTACTACTAAGTTTCAAAAAAAACAACGAAAAGCCTTCAATAAAGAAAGAGACAATTGGAGAAGATTAGGACTTGATGAATTTATATCCGAACAATGATTCCCCTTTTAAAAAAGAGAATCCTATTCCAGATGGAACAATTGCCGTAAAAAGCGAGATGCCGGGGAGCGTTTGGAAAGTACTCGTTAAACAAGGACAGAGAATAAAAAAGGGAGAAACAATGGTTATTGAAGAAAGCATGAAAATGGAATTTCCTCAGAAAGCGACTTGTGACGGGACCATTAACACGGTTTTCGTCAAAGAAGGTGATGAAGTCCACGCGGGTCAAACCATTTTAAGTATAAAAAACGATTGAAAAGAGGTTGATTAAATGTCCGAACCAGTCTTAATTCCGCAAACACTGTCAATTAAATGGCTTCGGGAAAAGTATCTTGAAAAAGCAATTACGCCCGATCAAGTTATCAATGAAATTATAAATCGCGCTTTGGAAGATAAACAAATGAATATCTGGATAACACCTCCTGATTTAGCGTTTATCCATCCCTATTTAGAGCATTTATCTACTTTGGATATCGAGCAATCGCCTCTTTGGGGTATCCCTTTGCCATAAAAGATAATATTGATCTCGCCGGCGTACCGACAACCGCCGCATGCCCTGACTATGCCTATACTCCAAAAGAACATGCAACAGTAGTAAGAAGATTAATTGATTCGGGAGCTGTCCCCGTTGGAAAAACAAATCTGGATCAATTCGCTACCGGACTCGTCGGTACAAGAAGCCCTTATGGTGAAACTCATAATGCTTTGAAGGACGAACTGATCAGCGGCGGATCCAGTGCAGGTTCCTCTGTCGCCGTTGCCAGAGGGCAAGCCGCTTTTGCTCTGGGAACAGATACGGCAGGGTCAGGCCGTGTGCCTGCGGCTTTAAACGGATTATTCGGTTTTAAACCATCATTAGGGGCATGGTCTACTAAAGGTGTCGTCCCTGCATGTGCCAGTTTGGATTGCGTGACAGTGTTTACCAACCTACTGGATGATGTCTATTCGGTCGATAAAGTGGTGAGGGCTTTGGATAAAAAAAATTCGTGGTCAAAAAGCATGCCGTCACCGTTGCCAGCTCTGCCACAAAAAATTTATTTACCAAAAACAGATCTTGTTTTTTATGGCCCTTACGGTACCCAGTATAAAAGGGTATGGTTAGATACTATTAAAAAAATATGTAAAAGCGGCATTCCCGTCGAAATGATAGAAAATAACCTTTTTTCTGAAGCAGGACGGCTGCTGTACGAAGGACCTTTCGTTTCTGAGCGCTGGGCGGATCTCGGTGATTTTGTCACTTCTCATCCAGGCGCATTATATCCTGTCACTGAGAAAATCTTGCGTTCCGGCGAAAAACACACTGCGTCAGAATTATTTTCATCCGTTCATCAATTGGCACATTTTAAATCAAAAGCCAGGGATCTGCTCAAAGATGCCGTTTTAATCATGCCCACTGCAGGCGGAACCTGGACCCGTGAACAGGTTCGAAATGACCCGATTCGGACAAACAGCATGATGGGCGGATTCACTAATCATTGCAATTTACTGGACTGGATTTATGTGCGATCTCTGTCCCATCCATGGAGGCTGCCGAAAAAGTGCCATTTGGGATCACCCTTTTTTCACTTTCTGAACATGAAGATTTTATCCTAGGATTAGCGGAAAAATTTCTCAATCCATCTAAAAAAATTAATAATGTGGATGAAGAAACAGAAAACGTCTCTAATGATGATATTTTTGTTGCTGTTTGCGGATTGCACATGAAAGGCTTTCCTTTAGAAAAACAGATGCATGATCACCGGGCCCGCTTTATAAGAGAGGCAAAAACGGCTTCGAAATATCAGCTGTTCAAACTGAATACGGTGCCGCAAAAACCGGGATTAGTGAAAAAAGCAATGGATGGCACTTCTATCAAAGTCGAAATTTGGGCATTCCCAGCCGAAACATTTGGTTCCTTCGTTGCTTCCGTTCAGTCACCGTTAAGTATTGGAAAAATTGAACTTAGAGATGGTGGCGTAGTGTCTGGTTTCATCTGCGAACCTTATGCAACAAAGAAGAGACTGAAGATATTTCTCATTATGGTGGATGGCGGAATTTCCAAGAAGGTAAGCAAACTTTCTCCCATTAAAATACAATCTAAATTTTCTACATGTTTTAATACAATAAACGTTCTTGCTAATCTAACAATCTTTGAAAACAAGCAGACTAAACCTATACGCCGTTTAGTCTGCTTGTTTTTTGTTTTATACTAAACCCTTTTCTTTCCCAACAATATCGTTAAATCAATCAATGGTGATGTCGTTTAGGTTCATTTCGTGAGCTTTTTCCACTTTATCTTTTGCCGCCCCCCAAGATAAAGGCGTCATTTGAATGAGCGGTTCAATGAACGAGCGGCTTGTTACTCCTTTTTGGTGTGGGGTCGCTCCATTTAGCTGGAAATCGCCCCATTTTGATGCTGGCTGCTTCATTTCTGTTAAGCCGCCCCATTTTAAAGGAAAACGGTAACACAATCGTTCGCTGTCAATCAGATCAAAGTGCTCGGAAAATCTGGTCTTCTTCACTTCTTTATTCGAATACACCTGCCTGTTCGTTTCTTTATAAAAAACAGCTCTGAGTTCCATGAGGTAGCGGCTTTCCGGAATCACCTTTATGATCATCCCGTCGTCACGTAAGAGCCGGTAAAACTCCCGGCTATTTGCCGGTGACAGGATGTTTAAAATATAATCAAACTGCCGGCTGAAAAAAGGAGCATTGGCAATATCGGCCGCGCACCAAATATGATTGGGATATTCCCGGGCAGCGGCCGCGATCCCTTCTTTTGAAATATCGATTCCCACTCCCAAAAGGCTACCGGCAGTCCGTTGTCCGACAAGCGATAATATGTGAGACAAATGGGATCCTTCTCCGCAGCCGGCATCAAGTATTTTTTTGCCTGCCGCCCCGCAGGTTTTATTGTGCTGATGATTCGCTCAGCGATATCGGCGTGAAGCCGATTATAGAATCCGCTGCCGATAATCAATCTCCGCGCTTTAAACATTTGCTTTGTATACTTTGTTTTTTTAGGGGGATGCTGTAGGAAATTGACATAGCCGTTTTTGGACAAATCAAAGCAATGGTGATTATTCAGGCAAAGTAAACTTGTCTGATCCAGGGCCTTCATCCGGCTGATACAGATCGGACACCTGAAAATACTTTCAAAACGAGCCATCAACTTCGCATTTATTATTTTGTTGCTGTTTCTTTTCAAAAAAAGCACCCTTTCATCCGTATTGGTAAATGAAAAAAGGCACAGAGAAACAAACCCATACCATAGTCCAAAAAATGGATGAGCTTTCAAAAATGTTCTGTGCCTTAAATTACCGTAAGCGGATGAATTGGATGATCATAACAAACAATCTCCTAAGAAGTCATTTTTCTTTCGTCATCATCATAACACGGACGTTTCCTTTTCATCAACCTCGTTTTAAATAAGAGATTTGCCGCCCAAGTTTATTTTTTTCTATTGACTCTGACGCTGCGTCATCCTTTAAGATCAAATCATCGGCACAGGTTTTCGGTGATTCTGCATATCCAGACCACAGACGCGGCAAAACCACACTGATTCTATCCATGGAGGAATACGGTTATGTACAAAGTTAAAGACGTTGCCGACATCGCGGGTGTCACCGTCCGAACGCTGCACTATTATGACAAAATTGGGCTATTGACACCGAAGAAAGCGGCAGCTACAAATTATCGTCTTTATAGTGATGGTGATTTGGTAAAGCTGCAGCAGATCCTCTTTTTCAAAGAGCTGGACTTCCCGCTCAAAAAAATTAAGGAGGTCCTTGACAACCCGCGATTTGATCGCAAAAAAGCGCTTCATGCTCACAAGCGCCTGCTTTTGGAAAAGAAGGAGCGCCTTGAGCGAATCATTCGTTCAGTGGATACAACATTAAAAGCGATGGAAGGAGAAATGAAGATGGCAAACAAAGAGATGTTTGAACCTTTCGATATGAAAAAGATAGAAGCCCATCAG
This sequence comes from Terrilactibacillus sp. S3-3, assembly GCA_030437565.1. Classification (GTDB taxonomy): domain Bacteria; phylum Bacillota; class Bacilli; order Bacillales; family Sporolactobacillaceae; genus S3-3. The sequence goes on along the minus strand of CP129291.1, from coordinate 947,848 downwards.
AAAAAATATGCTGCTGAGGCGAAAGAAAAGTACGGTCATACGGGAGCATACGCCGAATCGATGAAGAAAACCGCAACATATAAAGAAGAGGACTGGCGGCGTATCCATGAACAGCAGGAAGCCCTTTATCGCCGGCTTGTCGCCTTGATGAATAAAGGGATTGAAAGCCCGGACGTGCAAAAAGTGGCCGGTGACATGCGCCGGTTCATTACCGAGAACTTTTATGAGTGTACCCCGGACATCTTTCGCGGCCTTGGTCAACTATATGTCAGCGATCCGAGATTCACAAAAAATATCGATCGCTATCGGCCGGGGTTGGCGCAATTTCTGTCTGACGCCATTCGTGTTTATAGTGATAATCTGAATGCTTGAAACCGAACAGCCAAAAACAGCGGCCCGATCGGCGGATAACCGAACCGGGCCCTTTTTGTATTAAGAAATTAACTTCGCCAGTATAAAAGCAATCCCCGCGGCAACACCACCGACCAGCGTCGTTTGCCAGGCACTTTTGAAAGGCTTCGAACCGGTGAATTTTCCCTTGACAATCCGAAAAGTGCAAGGGCAATCAGGGTAAGAATAACCGAGACAATAAGCGCGTTAGCCGAATTGTGAATGAATATGTAAGGAGAAAGTGGAATGATGCCGCCGACAATATACGACAGGCCGATAGTGAATGAACTATTGCGCGCTCGTTTCGGCTCAGGCTTCTCCAAACCCAACTCATGTTTCATCATAAAATCGACCCATTTATCTGGATCTTGGCTGATCGATTCGACGGACGACTGAACAACAGGTTCGGGAAGACCCCACTCATTTAAAATATCTGCCACCTCTGCGCGTTCCCGATCGGGCAGTTCAATAATTTCTCTTCGCTCACGTTCCAGCTCCGAATAATAATGTTCCTGATCCGTACGCGCAGCAAGGTAACCGCCGAGCCCCATCGCAATCGATCCGGCGGCGATTTCCGCCATGCCGGCAATCACAACCAATCCCGTGTTAGTAACGGTGCCCGATAAGCCGGCAGCAAGAGCAAAAGGAACGGTCAACCCGTCCGACATGCCGATGACAATATCGCGAATCAGGTCTGAAGCCATAAAATGCTGCTCAATATGGCCTCTTTCCATAACCTTATCATTTTGTTCCATGACGCTTCTCCTTTACTGTTTAGTTAAAAAGATACATTCCCCATTGGGGCCGAAAACGATAATCTTTATCGGCACCCCTAAAACGACACATGCTGCTGTCTCAAACGGGACAGCAGCATGTTAATCTTAATATGAACTTATTGGCTTTATTATATCACAATATTCGTCGCAACCTGAATGGTAGCCGGCGAATCTTTTCATTTTTCCTTACTTTTCAATGATCCGGCTCAAGTTCGCCATTTCAATGCCGCTGACTGCCGCATCCCAGCCTTTGTTGCCGGCCTTCGTGCCCGCGCGTTCTACAGCTTGTTCGATATTTTCTGTCGTGACGACACCGAAAATAACCGGCACGCCCGTATCCAGACCAACCAATGCGCCCACGCCTTTCGACACTTCGCTGCAGACAGACATAATCATAATGTGACGTAGCGCCGCGGATCACCGCCCCAAGCGTTAATACGGCGTCATATTTTTTGCTTTCCGCCAATTTTTTGGCAACCAGCGGAATTTCGAAAGCTCCAGGAACCCAGGCCACATCGATATCTTCATCATCGACACCGTGGCGTTTCAACGCATCCAGTGCTCCTGACAAAAGCTTATTCGTAATGAATTCATTAAAACGTCCGACGACAATCCCTATTTTCAAACCTGTTCCAATGAGATTTCCTTCAAATGTGTGCGCCATTGTTCATCTCTCCTTATCATTTTGATGCCGCATGCAGCATCATGATCCCTCTTTAAAAAACTCACCGTGTAAAATCCAATCAGCCTAATCATTGCCGGCAAAGAGCCGCCGCAATGATTGACGCCCTGAAACTCAAAAGTGCAGATGAAGCAAGTGCCCCATTTTCTCTGCTTTCGTATGCATATATCTCTCATTCTCCAGGCTGACAGGCATCTCAAGCGGTTTCCGCTCAATCTCCGTAAACCCATATTGCCTGAGCCCCTCGATTTTCGACGGGTTGTTCGTCAGCAGTTGTACTTTGGTAATGCCCAAATCTTTCAGAATATCGGCCGCCTCGCGATAATCACGCAGATCGGCCGGGAAACCAAGGTGCTCATTGGCTTCGACCGTATCGTCGCCTTCCTCTTGCAGCTTGTAGGCCTTCAGTTTATTAATCAGGCCGATACCCCGGCCTTCTTGTCGTAAATAAATCACGACGCCGGACCCGCGTTTTTCGATCGCTTCAAGCGCGGCATGAAGCTGCGGCCCGCAATCGCAGCGTTTCGAGCCGAACACATCGCCCGTTAAACATTCGGAATGAAGCCGGACAAGCGTCGGCTCGCTGCCGTCGACTTTCCCTTTTACAATCGCCACAGATTCCTTGCCGCTGGAACTTGTATAACCAATGGCTTTAAAATCTCCGTATGCGGTCGGCAAATGAACCGATACTTCCCGCCGTACAGAGTGTTTGCGCCGGTAATCGATCAGGTCTTTCACAGTGATGATTTTCAATCCTAATTCTTCGGCCATCTGAACGAGTTCCGGAAAACGGGCCATCGTACCGTCGCCGCGGATAATTTCGCAGATCACACCGGCCGGCTTAGCACCCGCCAGCCTGGCAAGATCGACAGCCGCTTCCGTGTGGCCGCTGCGCTCCAGCACACCGCCATCCTTCGCAATCAAGGGAAAAACATGGCCGGGGCGGTTAAAATCTTCGGCCTGCGTATGACTTGAAACAATCGCCTGTATCGTTTGTGCCCGTTCAAAAGCGCTGATCCCCGTTTTCGTCGAGCGGTGATCGACGCTGACCGTAAAAGCCGTCCCGTGGCTGTCAGTATTGCGCGCCACCATCGGATTAAACCTTAGCGACTCGGCAATGTCTCTGGAGACAGGCGTGCAGAGCAGACCTTTTCCATGTGTGATCATAAAGTTGATCGTCTCCGGCGTCGTTTTTTCGCTAATGCAATAAAATCTCCTTCATTTTCGCGATTTTCATCATCGCAGACGATAATAATTTTTCCTTCTTTTAAATCTTGGACAGCTTCTTCAATCGTAGACACCATGGCCCGCACCTCCTGTTAATTGATAAACCCGTTTTCTTTTAGAACCTGATAAGTCAATGTCGAACTTTTCTTTTCTTCTTTTTGTATACTTTGCCGGCGATCAATGTATTTTTGCATCACATCGCATTCGATATTGACGAGATCGCCGGCTCTTTTGTTTCCCAATATCGTATGACCTGATGTATGTGGAATTAATGAAATGGTAAATGTCGTTTCCCCCGTTTGAAAGACCGTGAGACTCGTGCCGTCGACAGCGACCGATCCTTTCTTAGCCAGGCCGGATAATAAACCATGCTCCGCCTGTATCTCGTAATAATGGGCATTGCCTCTCGGCGTTACCTTGACAATCCGGCCGATCCCGTCGACGTGTCCGGTCACAAAATGTCCGCCGAATCGCCCGTCTGCTTTCATCGCCCTCTCAATATTGACCCAATCGCCGCGCCGTAAATATTTTAACGTCGTCGCCTTGATTGTCTCCGGCATGACATCGGCGGTGAATGTGGCCCGTGATTGTCCGGTAACCGTCACACAGACACCGTTGACGGCAATGCTGTCACCCAATGATATACCTTCCGAAAGCAGCGAAGCCGCAATGGCCAATTGAATTGCGTCGGGTTGTTTCCTGATCGATACCACACGTCCGATATCCTCCACAAGGCCTGTGAACATCTTTTCTCACCTTTCCTTTGGAATTGCTGTTATCTTGATATCATCGCCAAGATTGTCGACGTGTACAATCGACAGCTCCGGTACGTCGGCCAGATGCCTGATTCCTGCACCGCCGATCGCCGATGGCGCTGTTTGTCCGCCGATCAATTTAGGCGCTAAATAGACGATGACTTGATCAAATGCTTTTGCCTGTAAAAAGCTTCCATGGATGGCTGCACCGCCTTCAACAAGCAAAGAGGTGACATCTTTTTCCCCCTAGATATTTCAGCACATCTTTTACATTGATTTCACTCGTATTCAGTTTAATGATTTCAACATGATCGCGGCGAATCCGGTCCGCTTTTTTCTGATCGATATCCGCACCCGTGAAAATCCATGTCGGCGCCGCGAAGTCCGTCAAAAGCCGCGAATCCAAAGGTATCCGCAGATGCGTATCCAAAACAACGCGAACCGGCTGGCGGGCACCTTCTTCCCGCCGTGCCGTTAACCGCGGATTATCGGACAGCACCGTCCCAATGCCGACAAGAATCGCGTCATGCTGATGGCGAAGTTCATGGCCGTCGCGCCGGGAGGCTTGCCCGGTGATCCACTGGCTTTCTCCCGAAACGGTTGCCGTTTTGCCATCAAGACTGGCGGCGATTTTTAATGTCACAAAAGGCGTTCTTTCTTTGATAAAGTGAAAGAAAAAAGGGTTGAGCGCGTCCGCCTCTTCCTGCATAAAGCCTGCTGTTTCAACCTCGATGCCGGCGCTTCGCATCCTTTCGATCCCGCGGCCGGCAACGAGCGGATTCGGATCATTTGATGCGATCACAACTTTCTTCAGTTTTTTTTTTTTTCAATAATAAGATCAGCGCATGGCGGTGTTTTACCGAAGTGCGAACACGGCTCCAGCGTCACATAGATCGTCGCTCCCTCGGCCCGGTCGCCGGCCATTTGGAGTGCGTTGACTTCGGCATGCGCTTCCCCGGCTTTCAAATGGGCGCCCACACCGACAATCTCTCCGTCTTTGACAACAACCGCGCCGACCGCTGGATTGGGGCTGGTCTGTCCGATCGTCATTTTGGCCAGCTGAATGGCCAGATTCATGTAATCCGATTTTTTTTCCCACACCATCACTTCCTTTAACAACTGCACCCATTTGATTCTGTCTTTCCGGAATAACATGAGCAGATATCCTCTGCATCTGCGAATGCCAAAAAAACCCTGAAGAAAATATACTCCAGGGTTTTACATTTAAATCCGATTGAAAAAGTATGAATAGAAATCATTGATATCTGACTAATGAAAAGTTGGCGTTTGTCCGACTGTTGCCGCACGGAACACCGTTCATGCTTCTCAATCCTTCTCCCATCCAGACTATACTGTCGGCTTCAGTCTCTCACTGAATCCACCGTTTGCCATCACACGGCAAACGGTTCGCGGGCTTAAACAATTAAGTTATCACCGCCGGCTGGGAATTTCACCCGACCCCGAAGGATATTGCTGCTCGTTATGAAATTATTTACATTATAACAAAAAAATCAAAAAAAAACATTCACTCTCATTGCTCCATTCAGCAAAATTTTTTGCTATTCACCTTGTTCAAAGTTTTTGAATCCCTGCTCAATCCTTACCGGCCGCCTGCCGTTTATCTTCCTGAGGAAACTGAAGGTCATATAAATACTTATATCTTTTGCCCAAAGCCAGCAATTGCTGATGCGTGCCCGCTTCGACAATCTCTCCTTTTTTCAAGCACGACAATGCGGTCGGCCGATTGAATCGTCGACAGGCGATGGGCGATCACGATGCATGTACGCGTCGCAAATATTTTTCCCAGCGCCTCTTGTATGAGCTGTTCGGATTCCGTATCAAGCGCCGCCGTTGCTTCATCAAGAATGATTAAGCGCGGGTTTTTCAAAAGGGCCCGGGCAATTGAAATTCGCTGTTTCTGCCCGCCCGACAGCCTGACCCCTCGCTCGCCGATTTGAGAGTCATAGCCGTTCGGCAGGTTAACAATAAAGTTGTGGGCATTGGCCGCTTTGGCGGCCGCGATCATTTCCTCTTCGGAAGCCCTGCGTTTCCCATACAGGATATTTTCCCGCACTGTTCCGTTTAACAAAATCACGTCTTGAGAAACTACCCCCATTTGCCCTCTCAGTGAACGGAATGTGACATCACGAATATCATGGCCGTCGATCGTCACCGTTCCTTTCTCCGGATCGTACATCCGCATCATCAATGATCACCGATCACCGTCGACTTTCCTGCTCCTGAAGAGCCGACCAGCGCCGTCACTTTTCCGGCTTCCATCTGCAAATTAAAATGCTTAAAAACCGGATGGGCTTTTTGATAAGAGAATTGGACATCGGCAAATTTGACAGCTCCTCTTATCGGCGGCAAAGCATAGGCCGAAGATTTTTCAGTTACTTGCGGCTTCACTTTCATCAATTCTGTAATCCGTTCATAGCCCGCAGCCGACTGATAAATGACGTTGATAAAGCGGCTGATACTGCGGACAGGATCCTGCATGATCCGCAGGTAGGATAAGAAAGCTGCGATGGCACCGATTGTAAAAGGCTCGCCGCTCATGACTTGCCACGCTCCAAAGACAATCACAATCGTCAAACCCAGATTGTTGATCAAGTCGATGACCGGCCCGAAAACCGACCGCCGGCGCGTCGCTGTTAAATTCGCCATCATATTGTTTCTATTGATCTCAGTAAACTTTTCCGTTTCATCGCGCTCGCTCATTGCTTGATCAAGCGGATATTGGATAACGAATCCTGCAAATGATTGCTGACTTCGGATACGGACTCCTGCACTTTTCGAAAAGCCTCTCTTATTTTTGTTCCGAAAACGCGGGTAAAAATAATCATGATTGGAAAAGTCAAGAGTAGAAGTACAGTCAGTTTCCAGTTAAAAAACAGCATATACGTCGCAATGGCCAGAAATGTCAGCGAATCGGTAATTAACTGCAGCATGCCGGTCGTAATCAGCTGCTGCAGCATGCCCACATCATTGGTCAGCCGCGACATTAAATCCCCCGTCCGCTGTCTGTCAAAAAAAGCTAAGTCAAGTGACTGGACATGCTGATACAATTCATTGCGAATATCGAAAATGGCCTGCTGACCGACCATTGCAATCAAATAGCTGCTCAAAAAGCCGAATAAACTCATCAATACAGCAACCGTCACGATCGAGCAGGCGATGGTCAGGAGCAAGCTGAAGGCCTTATCGGGAATGACTTTTCAATTGTCCACTGCGTAAGACGCGGAATGACGAATTCCAGCGCCGAGCCAATCACAATAGACAAGAAGGCGAAAATCAGATAATGGTGCTGCTTTTTCGCTCGAAAGAAAATCCGTCTTATCATCTGCCAGATGCTGCTTTTATCTTTGAGTTTAGCGCCGGCCTTTTCATAGCGCAGGCCGCGCGTGTAAAAGCCTCCCGCCACAGATGTCCACCTCTTCACAGTTTGTTGTTCTTTGTCAGAGTTAAAGACCGGCCGACCATTTTTCAGCCCTATGTAACGTCCTCTTATTCCAAAACTTATCACCGGCAAAGAAATCCAGGTCTATTGCTTAAATTCAGATTTAGATGCTCGGCTCTATTCACCCTGCTGTCCAGGCATCTTTTGAATAGTTTCCTATCCGTAATATGCTAACCTATATTTTTCAAAAGTCAAGCAATTATCGAGCCTTGAAGCAGGCTTCTTACTGCTCGTTAATACAAATGATCGTTTTTATCTAAACAATTCATAAGGTTGCGGAGTAAACTGGGATAACTCATAAATACCTAACACTTTTTCGATTTCGGCAATTTGATTCACAAAACGCTGAAAGCCTTCTTCTCCAAAACGTTCGTGTTCAATTTCTTCAAATTTTTCCCCCATCTGCTTAAATTCTTCTGGTCCGACAACGTCACGTAAGGCTGGGAAAAGGACAGTATCTTCCCTGGCCTCATGAGGTTCATACATACGAATGTACAATGATAACAAATGTGCAATATAATACCGGTGTTGAAAGTGGCAAGTATTGAACGTGGCGGAAAAGTTTAAGATCTGCTTAGTAATGTGTTCTGCAGCTTGATGTTGGGTTTGTAATACTTGTACTAAGTCAACGTGTTTGTTAGCACGTAAAAATTCAGGAAATACATAGTCTTCCTCAAGTTTCTGGTGATATTCTTCAATGAACCGATGTGAAATAGAAGCAGTATGGTAAAGAACAGCTTGAATGAATGGTCTGGGGTCGTATGGATTTTGGCCAATCAACCGCCTCACGACATCGTTATATATCAATAAAATACGTTTGAGTATCCCGTGCTCCCGCATTAGATCTTCTGTAGGTGGAATTTCTTCAACTGAAGATCCATTTTGTCTAAACTGCTCTGTATTAGATGACATAAATACTTCAACTCCATTATAGGGGATCTGCTAAAGCATAAAATACAGCTATTTATAACTTTATGAATGCCTAATGAAATAAATCTCTTTACCTTAATGTTTTACATTTTTTATTACAATCACCGGGCAAAAACAGTACGTCCACAATGACCGCCTTTGATTCCTCCGGTGCTGGTACGGAAAATGGTGCTGCGCCTGTTTCAGAGTCCTTATTTGGTACTAATAGAACAGTTCTAGTCATATTCTTGTAAAGTGAAACTTCAATCAGTGGGGGTTTTCTTCCATCCCCCACTGATTGTTAGCTCTTGCCCACATGATGTGGGTCACACAGACGTTGCCACAGGATGTGATGTGGCGCCATAGTCTGTGTTCCTAAGATCGGGCTTTTACGGGCAGTTATTTCCAGTCTTACTGCCCGTTAATGCGGGATAACAGAAAACAATAAAAAGGAGTGTAAAGTTAGTTGATAAAAGTCAAGGTTAGTTTACAGCCTATTGTTAGTAAGATAAAACTTACCCACTGTTTTGAAAACAACTATACTTCCGGGTGACTCAAATGAAAGATTATTTATTGCAACCCAGGCAGGAGAAATCTTTTACATAGGAAACGGAGTTATAAGGACTTTTTTAGACATTCGCCCGCGAATCATAAAACTAGGTTTTTCTGGTGGCGGATATGATGAACGGGGATTGGTAGGGCTCGCGTTTCATCCCCAATTTTATTATAACGGTCTGTTTTATCTTCATTATTCAGTAGCTGGGACACAAGGTCCAGGTGCTCTTCCCAGTTCAGAAGTTACAAGACAGGGTCCTCCTAAACCGAACCCGTGCGATCCCGGAACATTAAACCTAAAGTGGATAAATAGAGAAAATCAATATGATCATATTGATACAGTTGAAGAATGGATTTTGCAATCGAATGGCGGGCCGCAAAAACGGAGGACATTACTTAATTTAAGAAGACCATTTTTTAATCATAATGGGGTCAATAGCTTAAACTTTTCACCTGAAACAGGAAAACTTGTTTTAACAACCGGAGATGGTGGATCAGGCTATGATCCATTTAATTTGAGCCAGGACGATATGGAAATTGCCGGTAAAATAATTGAAATTGATGTCGCTAAGAATACGTTTATCGATAATCCACCCGTAGTCACACGTTTTAATGAACTTCCCGCACCTATTCAGGAAACGCTGACGGTCATTGCCAAAGGGGTTCGCAATATACCAGGCATTTCATTTCAAAGGTTTTATAATCAATATATCAAATATGTGGGAAATGTCGGACAAGATTTGGTAGAGTCGATTTTTTTCATTCGTTCATTATAAAAACAATACCGGTTACTCAGATTATTCAAGCTTCTTTAATGGAATCTGAACTTGACCAAGAAGGATTTATTAACTTTGGCTGGCGAGGATGGGAAGGTGCTTTTCCTACTTCGATAATAAGGAGCTGTTCTGCAAATCCGACTTTGGATGAGAAAACAGTTGCTTATTATGATGAAGCAGTAAAAAACTTCAGTGCGGCGTCTTCAGCCTCTAACGAGTTATTTTCATAAAGATCCGAGGCCAGATAAGTTCGGAGGAGCTGCACTTACAGGAGTGCAGCCTTATATGGGGAATGGAATCCCCGATTTAACGGGAAGCGTTGTGTTTACCGATTTTGCCAGGGATGAAAGACCCCAGCCTCCGATTAGAGGGGTTTTAGCTTATACTAGGATAAGAACAGATTGTAAACTAAATGATTTTAGTGTTATTGAAACTGATTATGATTTTGGGTCTCAATCAGCTTATTATGTTAGTTTGGGAACGGATCTGAATCAAACTAGACTATATTTAGGGGTTTATAGCTCTATGAATGTGAATGATTTTAACCGAGGGACGGTTTTTGAAATTGTGCCGTGATTCATGTGTATAGTAATCTAATTTTAGTTCAGCAGTTACAATTTACACCACCCTTGTCTTTAGCTCAAAGTTCCTACTGATAAGGTCCGCAGCGGGCTTTCACCGCCTATCTGCCACCAATGCCAGGCGGACTAACGGCACAAAAAAGCGCCCCAATTTCGGAGCGTTTTTGTTCTTCATATTTTTACCGGGCGGTATCTAAGCATATATTTTTTTGAAAAGCCAGTCCCAGCATATACATAGCTGCCTCAAAAGTCGTAATAAAGAAGCTGACGGGTGCACTCGTATAGTAACTCATGACGAGACCGAACCATACGCCGAGTACAGCCAGGATCGAAGAAATCACGATCATACCGATAACGGACTGTGTAAAATAGCGCGCCGCCGCCGCCGGAACGGTCATCAGAGCGAAAACAAGCAAAGCCCCGACAATCTGCACAACGCTCACCGCGATCGACATCAAAAGCAAAAAACCAATTGAAATCCAGCGAATCGGCAATCCCGCGGCCTCGGCGCCGACTTGATCAAATGAATCAAACTTAAGCCATCTGTATCCGGCGGCCAGCACAGCCATCACAAACACCGTTAATCCGACAATTTGCCAAACATCCTGGAGATCAATGCCGACGACACTGCCGAATAAAATCGTCGACGTGAAATTGGACTGCTTATTGGATAAAGACAAAAATAAAATGCCGAGACCGAGAAAAAAGCTCAGGATCACACTGACGGATGCATCGCGTCTGAACTTTTTCACACCCAGCTGTCCGACTCCAAGTGCACTGAGGATCGTGAACAGTAAAAGACCGCCAAGGGGATCGATGCCGGCAAAGACAGCGAAAGCAGCCCCGGCAAAACCGATGTGGGAAAACGTATGGGCAATAAAGGACAAGTTCCGTGCCATAATAAAAACACCAATCACCCCCCACATTAACGCCACCAGTGTTCCGGCAATAAACGCATGCTGCATAAAATCATATTGAAACATCAATCAATCCCTCCAAGTCAATCAGTTAAAACAGGTGTTGCGTAGCCTGTGCTGCCTGACCATCATATCGATCCTTTTCCGTTTTGACAGCCTCACCCGGAGCATCATAAAAACGCCTGATTTTATTGCCTGCGAGCATATTTTCCGCACTGTTCAGCTCGTAATGCCCGCGTGATAAAAATAAGATGCGATCGGCGTACTCTTTGACCAAATGAAGATCATGGCTGATAAAGAGAACCGTGATACCTTGCGATCGGCAAACCCTTTGAACTAATTTCATTATTTGGTCCTGAGCTTTCGGATCCAAATTGGCCGTCGATTCATCAAGCAATAAAATATCGGGATGGCGAACCAATGCCTGAGCAAAAAACACTCGTTGTCTTTCTCCTCCCGACAGCTTGCCGATCGGTTTTTTGGCAAGACGAAAGGTGTGTCTGTCAGCTCATGGCCCGCTTCACCGTTTCGCGCTCTTTCGAAGACAGCCACGGCCTTATTTTTGGAGGCAATCCGAGCGAGACAAAATCTCTCGCCCGAATCGGTGTTTCTTCATCTATTGCACGGGATTGCGGAACGTAGCCAATCACGGCCTTTCCGCCTTTTTTTTCAATCGTCACATTGCCCTTTTGAGGCGTGATAAATCCAAGGATAGCTTTTAAAAGCGTCGATTTACCGGCACCATTAGGGCCGGCAATGGCGAACATTTCTCCAGCTGCAACATCAAAGGAGAGATGATCCAATATCTTTTCTCCATTAAAACTGATCTGCAGATTATCAACGCGGATATCACAAACCATAAGGACAACCTCCCATGCTCTTTTATTGGTTATTTTGAATCTTTTCCACTTGTTTCAGTTCACCGAGCATCCAGGTTTTGTAATCTTTGCCGCTCGGCATTGTCTCCGTTACTTTAACAACCGGTGTATGGCTTTGGACAGCCAGTCTCACCATTTTCTTTACCGTTGGATCGCTGGCTTGAATATTATCAACAAAGAACGCAATTTTATGGTTTTTAATGTCTTTCTGCATGTTCGCGATATCAGTTGGCGCCGGATCATTTCCGTCTTCAACAGCTTTGGAAAATTTCACATTGCCTTCCTTATATTTCAAGGCCTGCAGCATATAATCGAAGACTGGTTCCGAAACGTCAACTTTTTTATTATCCGATTTCTGATTCAGTTTTGCAACCAAATCCTTGATCGGCTTGATTGATGCCTGATACTTTTTCGCATTCTGACGGTATTCCTTTCCGTTCTTAGGATCAATTTTTGCTAGTTTATTAGCAATCGCTGCCGCCAGTTTCGGCATCGTATCCGGATTGTACCATAAATGCTCATTATCGCCGTCCTTTTTATTCATGATGTCTTCGGCAACGCGAATAACCGGTGTTTGACTACTGCCTGAAGAGGAGACAAGTTTGTCCATCCAGCCATCATAACCGATGCATTGTAGACAACCAATCTCGCTTTATTTACCGCTTTCGCCGTATCTATCGTCGGCTCAAAATCATGCGGATCAACACTAGGTTTATTGATAATTGACGTCACAACCACATGATTGCCGCCAACTGCTTTTGCCACTTCACCGTAAAAATCCTCCGCCGCAACAACTTGTATTTTCTCCGAACTTTTTTGACTTGAACCGGCGCTGCCGCAGCCGGAAAGCGCGCCTAATAGCATCATGGCGCAAAATAAGAACATCGAGCGGCGAATCAAGCTCTGTTTATTTTTCACTTCTTTTCCCCCTAATATATGTATCCAACAAAAAACGTAATAATTCCGATTTGGGCTACGATAAATAGTAACGATTTCGATTTAATTTGTCAAGTCCTTTCTATTCCAGGTTATCTAACACCGCAGTCTCTCAAAAGGATCTTCTGATCTGCACAATTTTAGGCTGGGAAATCGCTCCATTCTGTGCCGAAGTCGCCCCATTTGAGGCCGAAGTCGCTCCATTTGGGTAAAAGTCGCCCCATTCTGTGCCGAAGTCGCCCCATTTTGTGCCGAAGTCGCTCCATTTGAGTTGAGGTCGCCCCATTTTGGGCCGAAGTCGCACCATTTTGGGCCGAAGTCGCTCCATTTGAGGCCGAAGTCGCTCCATTTTGGGCCGAAGTCGCTCCATTTGAGTTGAAATCGCTCCATTCTGTGCCGAAGTCGCCCCATTTGAGGCCGAAGTCGCTCCATTTTGGGCCGAAGTCGCTCCATTCTGTGCCTAAGTCGCTCCATTCTGTGCCGAAGTCGCCCCATTTGAGGCCGAAGTCGCTCCATTTTGGGCCGAAGTCGCTCCATTCTGTGCCTAAGTCGCTCCATTCTGTGCCGAAGTCGCACCATTTGGGTAAAAGTCGCCCCATTTTGGGCCGAAGTCGCTCCATTTGAGTTGAAGTCGCACCATTTTGGGCTGAAGTCGCTCCATTTGGGTAAAAGTCGCCCCATTTTGGGCCGAAGTCGCACCATTTTGGGCTGTAGTCGCCCCATTTTGGGCTGAAGTCGCTCCATTTGAGTTGAAATCGCTCCATTCTGTGCCGAAGTCGCCCCATTTGAGGCCGAAGTCGCTCCATTTGAGTTGAGGTCGCCCCATTTTGTGCTGAAGTCGCCCCATTTTGGGCCGAAGTCGCTCCATTTGAGTTGAAGTCGCCCCATTTTGTGCTGAAGTCGCTCCATTTGAGGCCGAAGTCGCCCCATTTGGGTAAAAGTCGCCCCATTTTGTGCTGAAGTCGCCCCATTTTGGGCTGAAGTCGCCCCATTTGGGTAAAAGTCGCCCCATTTTGTGCCGAAGTCGCTCTATTTTGGGCCGAAGTCGCCCCATTTTGTGCTGAAGTCGCCCTTGGCTTTCAATTCGCGGCGCAAATCGGCATATTTCGCCACAAGCGCTTCCCGTTTTTTTTTTTTTCTAATTTAGATTTTTTGGCATTTATAGATCCTCCTTTTTTTTCGTAATCGTAATAATTACGATTTATATAATCTATTAAAACGCAAAAGCGATTTAAATTGCAAATATTTCTTGCCGAACCATCCGGCGTTTTCGATGTTCCGCGCCGCCTCTTTCCTGAAAACGGCACCATACATAAACATCCGATGACTGAGCGGGGGATGCAGCCGCAGCAGCCGAAAGGATTCGGCAAAAAACCGTTTGATTCCATGTTTCATTATTGCAGGATTGTCAAGGCTTATTCTTTTATAGGCGGCTCATAATTCATGACCAAAACTTCAGCAATTTTTCCGCGCCTCGTCGCCACAGAATTGATATTGCGACCGGCCGACACTAAACGGATGGGGAATTGACGATAAATCTCCTTTATAAAATCAGTCGCCGAATTGCTCAGCAGCACCTTGCAGCCTCGTTTATCCAACTCAATAAATACGTCTCTCAGCCGCAGTTGATCGTCTCTATTAAAGCCGTCCAAGCTGTACCCAGTAAATGAAGCGGTTTCCGAAACCGGATCATACGGCGGATCAAAATAAACAAAGTCTCCTTTTCCAGCCTGAGCAACCGCCGATTCAAAATCTGTCCGCATAAGTGAAACATCATTGTCGTTCAAATAGCGATGGACCGCTCTTAATGTCTTTTCATTCACAATTTGCGGCGCCCGATAGTTGCCGAACGGAACGTTAAAATACCCTTTTTTGTTTACTCTGAACAAGCCATTGTAGCACGTTTTATTCAAGTAAAGAATCCGCGATGCCTTTTTGGCCGGCTGCCATTTATGGTAATCATCCGTCCTGTCTAAATCTCGAATAGAGTAAAAGTAGTCTTTTTCATTATGATGCTGTTTCAAATCATCGATCAGCCATTCGACACCGTCTCGAATCACTTTGTAAACATTAATTAATTCATTATTAATGTCGTTGATCACCGCACGTTCCGGCTGCAAATCAAACAGCACCGCTCCTGCACCCACAAACGGTTCAAAATAGGTATTAAAATTTGCCGGTATACATTTACGAATTTCGGGAAGCAATTGCCGTTTCCCGCCGGCCCATTTTAAGAAAGGCCGGACCATCCTATCTTTGGCCACTTTCATGCTCCTTTTTCGAGTCAAGTACGACTTTAGACGACATATTCCTTTCATCTTATCATATCATGGCATGAGTGAACTTTAAAATTGTTTTGAATAAAGATAAAGAGGAAAACTTGGGGCTATCAGCAATCTTTACTTTTTCTGCTGATTCTGAGTCGGAGGAGGATCTGAATCACTTTTTTTTGAAAACAAAAAGCCGCTTATCGGGGAGCACCTCTCCTTACGCGGCTTTTTCAAGATTAATTTAAAACGGCACCGTCTTTAAAAGTCTTTTCCAGCACTTCGCCGATTCGCTTCATGCCTTCAAGAATTTTCTCTTTCGGCATGTTAGAGTAATTTAAGCGGAAAGTATTTTTCTTGGCACTGTTCGGGAAAAATGACGCACCCGGGACAAAAGCGACATCATGTTTCAAACATTCATAAATACTTCTTGTGTATCAATATTTTCCGGAAGCTCTACCCAAATGAACAATCCGCCGTCCGGAGTGCTGTGCTTAATATTTTTAGGGAAAAAGTCGTGAATACACTGGATCATGATTTCCCGTCTTTCTTTATAGACGGCCTTTATCTTTTGAATATGTGCTTCAAGATCAAAAAGTTCCATGTATTTTTCGGCGACCCTTTGCGCAAAACTGTCGGTATGCAAATCGGCACTTTGCTTAAAGGCCACATATTTTTCGATAAAGACACTGTCTGCACAGATCCAGCCAAGCCGAAAACCCGGTGCAAGAATTTTCGAGAAGGTGCTGAGATAAATCACCCGGCCTTCAGTATCAAAGGATTTAAGCGGAGGCAGCGATTCTCCGGCAAACCGGATCGCTCCGTAAGGATTATCCTCGATAATCAGCACATCGTATTGATTGGCCAGTTCAATCATTTTCCGTCTTCTTTCAAGTTTCATCGTCCGGCCGGTCGGATGAAAATCAGGAATCGTATAAATAAATTTTGCTTCCGGATGTGCCTGAAGGGCCTTTTCAAGTTCTTCCATGATCATGCCGTCGTCGTCCATTGCGACTTCGACAAAATTCGCACGATAAATTTTAAAAGCATTGAGCGCCGCAAGATAGGTCGGACTTTCACAGATGACGGTATCCCCTTCATCTATAAAAAGCTTGCCCGTCAAATCGAGCCCTTGCTGCGACCCGGACGTAATCATTACATGATCAACCGATGTGTCGATGCCGATAGCTTTCATCCGTCCGCAAATCGCTTCTCTAAGAGGGACATAGCCTTCCGTTGTACTGTATTGCAAAGCGGCTGCGCCTGATTCTTTCAGTACCGCATCGCATGCTTCCCGAATCCCTTCAACAGGAAAAAGTTCCGGCGCAGGCAAACCGCCGGCAAACGAAATCACTTCCGGTCTCTCCGTCACTTTTAAAATTTCACGTGTCGCCGATGCCTTCACTTGGCTCGACATTTGGAAAACCTATTTTCCATTTGATTGTGCCCCCTATTCTAATCTGCTCTTTCTCCATCCGCGCTGCCTGATCAGAAACAGGCCAATCAATGACCCGACTTATGTGCCCGCACGAATGCGTTTTCACGTCACTGATAGGCAAGACCTTGCCAAAGGAGTATCCTAATTTATCATATCATTTTCTTGCCTATTTGAAACAGCGCAAATAAAATAAAATTTTTCCATCTTCGCGCTTTTTTTTATGTTTATCAATTTTTTCTCCCCCCATTTCAAGTCCATCGCTATACAGAGCCAGTCGCTTACGTGTATGATAGAAGCATCTGCATTTTCGGTCTAACGATCCAAATCAATCTATATCAGAAACGGGGTTTGACTATGCTTGTCATCGACGGCGGCACTCGTGAAAACGGGAACACAGAGGCGCTCACGGATTTGATTATAAAAGATGTTGAATGTGAGCACATTTTTCTCAAAAAGAAACATATTCTTCCTATTGTAGATCAAGGCATGATCCCTCCGGCTTTCAGACGGTTGACGATGATTATCTTTCCGTTGTCAAAACCATGCTGAATCATGACATCATTCTTTTTTCCACGCCCGTCTATTGGTACGGAATGAGCGGTCTTATGAAAAATTTTATTGACAGGTGGTCGGAGAGCCTGCGTGATTCAAGCCTCTCATTCAGAGCGCGAATGGCTGTGAAGAGAGCGTTGGTCGTCGTTGTCGGCGGCGATGAACCGCGAATAAAAGCCCTGCCTCTTATCATACAATTTCAACACATTTTTAACTTTCTCGGCACTTCTTTTGAAGGGTACGTCATCGGCAGGGGAGATAAGCCCGGTGATATTTTTCAGGACAGCGAAGCCATCCATCAGGCAAATTTCTACAATCAAAAATTAAAAAACTTACGCAGGCCGTCTAAGCCGTCTTGAGATTGATGACGGCTCTTCGTAGAGACAGACAATTATCATTAAAGGAAGGAAGTGAACCTTGGTAAGGGAGGAAGGCCGCTCTTCATCAAGACTTTGCATGCAGAAAGACTCTAAAAAGAAAATGGGCATGGTCTACGCTGCTCTCTCTTATTTCTTGTGGGGGCTCTTTCCATTGTATTGGAAACCGATTCATCACGTCCCCGCTTTTGAAATCTTAGCCCACCGCATCTTCTGGGCCTTCGTGTTCATGATTATCCTTTTGATTTGCCTAAAAAAAACACAGGCTTTTTTTCTTGGCTTCAAACAGATGGTGATGAAACCGATCATGCTTTTGTTAATTATCCTGGCTTCTCTTTTGGTCAGCGCAAACTGGTTTATTTATATTTGGGCCGTGAATCACGGCCATGTGATTGACTCCAGCCTGGGCTATTATATTAATCCGCTGATCAGCGTCTTGCTCGGCATCCTTTTTCTTAAAGAAAAGCTGAATGTCTGGCAGCTTGTCGCCTTTTTGCTTGCCGCCTGCGGAGTCGCTTTCCAGGTTATTGAATACGGTCAAGTGCCCTGGATTGCCCTGGCTCTGGCCCTTACTTTCGGCTTCTATGGTCTCACGAAAAAAATTATTCGTGCCGATTCCATTCTCGGGATCGCTTACGAAACACTCTTTGTCACACCGGCCGCACTCTTCTACTTGATTCATATTCAAGTCAAAGGGACCGCGGCATTCGGTACCGAATCGCTGACGACAACGCTGCTGCTGGCCGGCACCGGGATCGTCACCGCCGTCCCGCTGCTGCTTTTTTTTGCCGAAGGGGCCAGGCGTATCTCGCTGACGATGATCGGCTTTTTTCAATATATTAGCCCGACGCTGACACTGATTTTGGGCATTCTCGTATTTAAAGAACCTTTTTCGCATACACAATTGATTTCATTCTCATTTATTTGGCTCGCTCTGATTGTATTTTCTCTCTCCGGTACTAAATTCATGTCCCGCTTGATACCGGGAAAGCGAAGTAGCAGCCTTAATTGTAAATAATGGTTTTTAAGCCGGGCCGGCGTCCACGGCCCGGCTTTTTTCAGCTGCATTCAACAGCGGTGGCGGCTTTCCAACTAACATTAGAAAACGGCAGAGCGGTAAATCCCGCCCTGCCGTTTTTGGCCTCTTTGATAAAAAAGCAAATTTAATAACCTCTTTTTGCCAAAATCAATCCGCTGATGCCGCCGATCGCGGCGAAAATAATTAAGTAAGAAAACCCGACTGTAAAAGAAACACCTAAAATGAATGTTCCGACAGCGGAAATAATGTTTTCCAGTCCGTTGAGCAGCCCCGCTCCCGCTCCAACGCTTTTGCTTGGAAACATGCGCTGCAGAGCACTCCAAATCGTCGGCAGGACAACACCGTTCATTGCACTGGAAATCGAAATCAACGTCATCGCCAGCACAATGTTGCTCACATGTGTACCGATGAGCAGGCCGAGTCCGGCAACCAACGTACCGACAGCGGCAAAAATCGCCCGCTTCATCAGTTTATCGCTGGCAAACGACGTCGTCAGGATAATACTGATCGTCATTAAAATATAAGGCATCATGTACCAAAAACCGGTCATATGCACCGACAGATGACGGACTTCAATTAAATATGATGGCAGCCAAAAAAGAATCCCGTAAAAAATCGTCGCCATGCCCGACCAGTTAATGAGCAGCAGCCAGAAATCCGCTTTTTTTTTTTAATATTTGAGAGAACTTCACCGATTCGGCAACATCCTCTTCTTTATCGGATTGAATATATTTCAATTCCGCCTGCGACACAAACTTGCTTTCGCTCGGGCGATCCTTAGCAATAAACGCGATGATTGGCACCATAATAATCAAACCGATCAGGGCAAACAAAATAAACGGCGTTTTCCAAGTTCCCGAGGAAAGGATGATCCATGTAACTAAGGGTCCGGTAATAATCGGGCCCATTGTCAAGCCGAATTCCCAAAACATATTGGCCCGCGCCCGCTCATGGGACGGAAACCATGTTTTGACCCATTTGGAATTCAGCGGCCAGTGCATCCGCCTAATCCCAGGAGAACGCGTGACAATACAAGTGAGAGCGAACTCCAGACAAAGCCTGTAAACAGTGTCATGACCGACCACCAAACCAAAGCCACCAGGGCTATTTTTTGCGGGCCATGCCGGTCGCTCAAATACCCGCCAAAAATATTCGAAATGCCGTACATAAAAAGGAAAAGGCTGTTTCCAAGCGCCAAAGCTGCGGTCGAAACCACCCCTTCTTTAATCATGAACGGCCCGGCAATGGAAATATTGGTGCGATCAATATAAGAAATTAATAATAAGAACCATAAGGCGACCGCAAACCACCAGCGAAAATTTGTCCTCGATGAGAGGTTACGCATCTGATTGGACGCGCCTTCTTTCGATCCATTTACCATAAACCCGGACTCCCTTCGTGTTCATTTACTGAAACCGATTACAAATTAAGCAAAAAAAGAACTTTCCTGTCATGCTATGGAAGCTTTTCCCGCATGTGTTAAGCATACAAAAACGGCTTCTCTTTTCAAATATTTGATTTTGATTTTCAATTGATTTATTCTATTTAAAAATCTATAATCATGGTGCAAATGACTAGTTGACAACTTCCAAAAAAACTGGAACAACGGGAAGCCAGAAAGGCCGCAGGATGGTGCGCTCTTCTTCTATCACGGCTGTGTCATCCGGTAAGTATAGTTGAACACTTTGACTATTTCTATCGTCTTTTTTTGTGGTCCCGATCAGTTGATAAAATTGAAGAAAAGAGATGGAACGTAACGTATGTATGACTACATTATCATAGGCGGCGGCATCGTCGGACTGTCAACCGGCTATGCGCTCACCAATCGCTATCCGCAGGCCAAAATTCTGATTGTCGAAAAAGAGAAGACGCTCGCCTCCCATCAAACCGGCCACAACAGCGGCGTGATTCACTCCGGTATTTATTACAAACCGGGCAGCTTGAAAGCCCGGTTTTCCAAAGAAGGCGGCAGAAAACTGCGCGCTTTTTTTGATAAGCGAGGAATCCCTTACGAAAATTGCGGCAAAGTGATCGTTGCCACGAGTCAGGAAGAACTGCCGCTTCTGGATAATCTGTACAAACGGGGCCTCGAGAATGAACTTGACATCCGAATGATCGATCAGGATGAACTCAAAGAAATCGAACCCTATGCTTACGGGATTAAGGCGATTCATGTCAAAGCCACAGGCATTGTCAACTACAAACAAGTGGCGGAAGGCATCGCCCAGTCGATCCGGAAACACGGCGGCACGGTGCTCTTGAATACAAAGTTGGAAAAGATTCATGAAAAAGCGGACGGTGTAACGGTCGAAACATCGAACGGCACTTATTCTGCGCATTTTCTGATTAACTGCGCCGGTCTGCATTGTGATCACGTTGCCGCCAGCGAAGGGATCAAAACTGATATGCGGATTGTGCCTTTCAGGGGCGAATATTACGAATTAAAACCGGAAAGACGCTATTTGGTTAAAAATCTCATTTATCCTGTTCCTAATCCGATTTTCCCTTTCTCGGCGTCCACTTTACCCGGATGATCGACGGCCGCGTACTTGCCGGTCCTAACGCCGTTCTCGGTTTTAAAAGAGAGGGCTATCGTAAACGTGATTTTAATTTCAGCGATTTTATCGATGCCGTGACCTATCCGGCACTTTGGAATATCGCCCGCCATAATGTGCGTGAAGGTTTAAAAGAAATGATCCGCTCATTTAGCAAGAAAAAGTTTGTACAAAGCATGCAGCGGATGATCCCGGACATCAGCGAGAAAGACGTCTTCGCATCGCAAAGCGGTGTCCGTGCGCAGGCGCTTACGGAAGACGGGCAGCTCGCCGACGACTTTCTGATCATTTCAAACAAGTATGCCCTGCATATTCTGAACGCGCCGTCCCCGGCCGCCACCGCTTCCTTGTCGATCGGCGAAGCGATCAGTGAACGCGTGCCGGAGCCCGCGCGGCTAGTGCAAATCTAGCGAATAAATTTTGTATTGTATTTGCCGAGCCGAGCCTGACAGAGGAGAAATTGGCATTTAAAACTGTAAAAAATTAGAAGAAAGGAATGTCTTTATTAAGACGTTCCTTTCTTCAACTAAAGCCTCAGTTAGGCACAATGAATGAAGCTATGATCTATTCTTCGATTCGTTTAATTATTTTCGCAGGATTTCCACCCGCCACCATATTATCCGGCACATTTTTCGTTACGACCGCACCCGAAGCAATGACGACATTATGGCCTATTTTAACCCCAGGATTAATAATGGCTCCCCCGCCAATCCAGACATTATCACCGATATTTACAGGGATTCCATATTCTTCACCCGATATTCTTTGATTTGCATTCAGTGGATGAGTCGCTGTATAAATGTGAACACCTGGCGCAACAAAGCAGTTATCACCTATTCGAATCTCACAAACATCTAAAAAAACACAATCAAAATTAGCAAAGAAATTTTCGCCAACGTGGATGTTGTAGCCGTAGTCACAACGAAACGTCGGTTCTATGTTAAAGTTTTTCCAGTGGAACCAAATAGTTGTTTTAATAATTCAGTTCTTTTGTTGTCATCCGTTTCGAGTGACTCATTAAATAATCTTGTTAGCCTTCGAGCGTTCATTCTTTCTCTTAGTAATTCCGGGTCGGCTGCATGATAAAGTTGACCGTTCAACATTTTTTTCTTTTTCAGATTTCATTGTCAACCTCTTTTTTTCAGCCCTTTTGATAGACATACCCTTATAATCCATGTATATATACAAATCACTCTAACAAAAAGAGACAATTGCTCCACTTATCCGGCTGTGTCTAAAAGCATAGCCCTTCACTAAATGAGTCCTTATCATTTATATTTTGAATTTTAGAAGAACATTCCTTCCAACGTTTTATTTTTCTTCTTTCAAATAAGCTGACTTTCTCCATTTATTGACAATTTTGTAAACTAGAAAGACGATTTGCTTTTAAGTCGTATAATAGACATAAGGAGTGTTTCCTGATTCATTCTTTTTTCACACCAGGCTGACATTGAGATAGAACGGAGACCTTCTTTTTTCTGCTGAACGGATGAGCAGCGAAGGCACATTAGACGCTTTACATTTCAATGACATTCCGGCAGCACTATACAGGAAACAGCGAAACATCCGAACTTATTGATATAAGCATACTTAGGGGGATCATCATGTCTACCACTCGAAGCAACTATTTTGATAACGCAAAATTCATTTTGATTTTGCTAGTTGTTTTCGGCCACAGCATTACGTCTTTAAAATCTGATCACCATCTCGTATCATCGCTTTATACCTTTATTTTTATTTTTCATATGCCGGCTTTTTATTTTAATATCAGGCTATTTTTCCAAACATTTTAATAAACCGGGCTATGCCAAAAAAATTTTTAAAAAAAAACAATCGTTCCTTATCTGATTTTTCAAGCGATCTATTCCTATTTTTTATTATGCAACAGGTTACGAAAAAACTTTTTCAATCCATTTGCTGTCCCCGCACTGGACACACTTTGGTTTCTCATTAGTCTGCTTTGCTGGAAACTGATGATCATCTACTTTTCACGTCTGGGAAAATACGGCTTCCCAATAGCAGTCATCATCGGCATCGTCGCCGGCTGTTTTAATCAGATCGGTGAACTTCTAAGTATCTCCCGAACGCTCGTTTTTTTCCCCATCTTCTATTTGGGTTACTTATTGAAAAAAGAACACTTTGCGGCACTTAGGCAAATGAAAATCAAGTGGCTGTCTGTTCCGGCATTGCTTGGCGTCTTTGCTGTCTGCTATTTTATTTTTCCGGATGACATTCAGGGATGGCTGCTCAATTCATCTTCCTATGGAGCGCTTGGCACATCCAGCTGGCACGGCAGTATGATCAGATTATCTTTATATGGTCTGACTTTATTCACAACGTTCACTTTTCTCTCACTTATTCCCGCGAAGCGTCTGGCCTTCACCAGCTTGGGAGAAAAGACTCTATATATCTACCTATTGCACGGCTTTTTTTTAAAAAACTCGTCGCCCTTTTGCCGTTATATGGAAGAATACAGGATTTTTATCAATATTCCGCCTTATTTGTCGGTTCGATTCTGCTATGTTATCTTCTTGCCAGCCGGCCTGTCCAATTATTCACGGAGCCGCTCATTGAGGTGAAAATACCGGGATTGAAAATAACAGGGAAATAATTTCTATACAAAAAACCGCTTGTCCTTTGCTCAAGGTATTAGAATATCCCTTATTTCCTGAACACTCTCGACAAGATACGTCGGATGGCAGCCGCGTAATTCTTCAGATGAACCATACCCATAGGTGACGCCAATAGAGTCAATGCCGCACTGATTGGCCCCGATCATGTCATATTTGCGATCGCCGATCATGATAAAATCGCTCCGCTGCTCTTCTTTGAACATGTTTAATATATATTGAACAATTTCAGCTTTGGAAGTTCTTGTTCCGTCAAGATTGCTGCCGACAACACGATCAAAGTATTGGTCAATTTGGAAATACTTTAATATTTGCTCGGAAAAGATCGTTGGCTTTGAAGTAGCGACCACTAATGTATATTGTTTTTTTTTTCAAAACCCTCAGCAGGGAAGGAATATCGGGAAACAGCTCATTTTCAAACATCCCTTTTTGCTTGAACCTTTC
Organism: Terrilactibacillus sp. S3-3; assembly: GCA_030437565.1. Taxonomy (GTDB): domain Bacteria; phylum Bacillota; class Bacilli; order Bacillales; family Sporolactobacillaceae; genus S3-3. The sequence goes on along the minus strand of CP129291.1, from coordinate 923,704 downwards.
TCGATAGAACTCAACGGCTTTCAGGGCATGATCCCTGTCCATACCGTAATATTCCATAAATGATTCATGAAGCGGCGGACCGATGAAACATTCAAGATTATCAATATCGTTCTCAACAATCCCCATTTTTTTCAGCGCATATTGAACAGATTTCGTGATCCCGATTTTTGGATCCGAAAGTGTTCCATCTAAATCGAACAAAATAACTTTATACTTTGACACCTTTAACTTCCTTTCTTGCGATCAAATACCACATTTCAGAGCATACAGAGGGCTTTCCGCCCTTTGCAAGCATGGTTTTGTTTGCCGAAGCGGACACGTGAAACCGGTAAGCCTGCAAAATTAACTATAGCACTTTTTGTAAATAAATAAATCGTTCCTCGATAAATCCCATAGCCGCCGCTTGTATTCGCTGCACTCACCTTCTAGTTATCGCATCGTCATTTGTTAATACTTTCTTATAAAAAAATGAGGCTGCCGGTAAAATGCTCAAAATCAAAGTCCAAACCTAATCCTTTAAAGAACGGCTGCTTCATAGGCCTTTTTTGACCATGAAACAGCCGTTCTCCATTTTAGTATCAACATTTTAAATACGCACGGTCGGCCAGCCCTTCCTTTTGGAGCAGCCTACTTACGTGCTTTTCGGTCAACAAATTTTCTTGAAAAGTCCCCGTTAGCCGGCAGTTAAGAATAAACGGCTGCTTACGGGCTTATTCCATTTTTTTCTTTTCATTTAATCGTCCTGACCATCGGATGGTGCAGGCGTTTCGGGCGCTCCAAAAGTGCTGTGCAAGGTTTGCAGCTTTATCAATTCATCATTTATTTCTGTTTTTAATGTCTGAACTTTATTATAAGCATCTGTCACATCTGTCGTTTCGCCATTTTTTTTAACAATATGATCAATTTGCTTTTTCAAGCTGTCTAATTGTCTTGAATCAGCCTTTAATTTATTTACATTCATATCGAAAAACGAAAGTTCATCTTCAGAAGACGGATTGCTGTAAAAAACATTAATTTCGTTTGTTATCAAGTTGTAGTTTTTCTCCACCTTATTAATATTCTTGTTTATCGGTATTAAGTCTTTTTGTGCCTCTTTTACTTTTGCTTTTCTTGAGTTACTCTGCGCAGCATTGCTCCTCCCATTCTTCTTGGCCGCCTTTACATGCTGTTGATCTCCTTTTGCCGTTCCTTTGGCATCGGCATGAATAGCCGGAGCAAAAATGAACCCGAACGCTAAGAAACTGCCCAGCAATGTTAACAAGATTTTTTTCATCATAAACACCTCCCATTTTCTTCACTGTTATTATCGGGAGGACAAAAAGAAGCTTTAAAATATTAAAAAACTTTAATAAATGTCATTTGTTCATCTTGTGAGCTCGATTTCTCGTAAAATGTATGATTCACCTTAACGTTCTTTTTTTACCCGATCCGGCCTGCCCGCTAGCACATAAGCACTAATCCACGCCGTGATTGGAATGCTGATCGCAACCCCGATCCCCCCGGTTAAAATAGTGATGACTTCGCTGCTGAAAACTTTTGAATTGATGACATCGCCAAAAGAATAAGGCAAACTTTTGAACCACAGAATGAGCGTCAGGTAGCCGCCAAGAAAAGCAAAATACAAGGTGTTCGTCGTTGTTCCCAAAATATCTTTGCCGATATTTAATCCGGAATGAAACAGACTTTTTTTACTTAACAAGGGATTATAAGTAAATAATTCATTCATAGAAGATGAGATAGAGATGGAAATATATCTATAATCGCGCCAATTGTGCTCATAATCATCGTACAGATTGCTATTTTTTTTTAAAATTAATGCCTATATAAAGTGAAAATGAGCCGATTTCTTCACCTTCTTCTTCCCCCCAAACCCCTAATCATCGCTTTCGCTTTTTCTTCAATCACAAAAATAAATAAGATGAGTATTGACAGCGTAAAAATAGTCGAAATAAATGCCGCCATTGTTTTGGCATTTAATTCATTTATAAAAAAAAAATTGATACAGCAAATGATCACACAGGCAATCAGGGTAATCGTGATCACTTCTTTATGAAATGACAGCACAATCATACTGATAAATAGCACTCCAAAATTTAAAAACAGCGCAAAAAAAACGCCTTTATCCCTTTGTCTCCGCCAACCATTTTCATGAGAATAAACAAGATAACGGTCAACCACAGTAAAACGTTCACCTTCCTCTCTCCTTCCTGTAAATAAAGAGCCGGGAAAGATAGAGCGTGACGGGGATCGTTAATACGATCCCGATGCTGCCGGTAAGAGCGCGCGCCAATTCTAATGATAGATTCACAGAAAATGTATAGATTAACGGCGAATTATTTTTTAAATATAAGAGAATCATCGGAATCGTTCCGCTGACATAGGCAAATAATAAAATATTGGTCATCGCTCCCATGATATCGCTGCCGATTTTCCGTCCCGCCGCTGTCAGCGCCCTTGAAGAGATCGCTTTATTTCTATCATATATTTCATACATCGAAGAAGTCAGCGTGATGGCAACATCCATGACAGCACCTAAGGCGCCGATCAAAATTTCGGCCATAAAGACTTGTTGCTGGGGAATGGTCACAAATTCCATACTTTCATAATGAAGCCCCCTGCCGTCTGTCAGCTGAATGACACCATAGGCAATAAGCAGAGAAACAAAAGTGCCGATTAAAGTGGCGAGGATGGCAACATAGGTTTTCTCTTTATTGCCGCTGACCAGGAGTAATGAAATGACGGTAAAAAGAACGACGGCTCCCATGCAGAGTAGTAACAGACTGACGCTTCTATGTTCTAAATATAAGTCTAAGATAAAGGACAGCAAAACAACATTAATCACCAGGCTGATGATCGAAAACAGCCCCCGCCTTTTCCCAACGCAACCAAAATAAAGATGAATAACCCGGCGACAATCAGAATTTCTTTGTCCCGTTTAACGCCGCTGATCGTCCCTTTTAAGCCGTTCCGGTTCTTTTGCACAGAGACAAACAACTCTGCTCCGACATGATATTCTTGTTCAAAGGCCCCGGATGAGGAATACTTGTTATTTAAATGGATCAGCTGTCCTTTATATTGGCCGTTTTTTAATCTGGCGGTAATCTTTTGTGTAAACAGCGTATCCTTGTTATGATTTAAGTCGATGAACTCTTCTTTACTCTCACAACCTTCGTTTTTATCACTTCGGCGATCGATTTTTTATACAGAAAGGCATCATGATTGGCGAAATAAACGACCAAGAAGAAGCCGAGGATTCCTAATATGTATAGATAAATGAGTTTTTTTAGGGGCATTTTTTTAAATTTAGTTTTCAAAACAATGGCTCCTTGCAGCGAAAATAAAATGACACCATAAAGTTCGGCGATTTTGGCGGAATAAGGGTTTCACCTATTGATGAAACCCTTATTCTATAATCCATAGATTTATTATTCGGCCTTATGGACAATCACGATCCGGCCACTTGTTGCCTGCCATCGGCGATTTTCAGCGAAATGTCTTTTTATGAATCGCGGCGGCAACTCGTAATCATCACGATCTATATATTGCCATAAGCTTACACTCTATTATCTCAATAATGCAAGCAACAGACCATCCAACCGGTGAGCCGGAAGCAAATTCTATTTTATTATTGCAGCGCAAATGAACGGCTTCATTTGGCGGCCTTCCAATTACGACAAACCGCTCACTTCCATTAAGGATTGTTGTAAGAAATCGCAAAATGCAAAATGGTAAAGGCGGCGGACGGGTTGGCATATTTGTGAGGCCGATCTCCCCTGAATCGAATACAATCATATTCGTCCAGATGATACGTCTCGCCGTCCACTTCAATCGTCAATTGGCCGGACATCACGGTAACAAATTCGATCACTCCCGGGCGATGGTTCCGAAAAGATATTCCCCTCGAGGCTGCAAATAGCCCCGATAAAGCTCAAACAAGCCCTGCGAACGAAACAGCGGTTCAGCAACCAGCACCTCGTTTGAACTGCTCAGTCTCAGCCCGTCCTTCTTTCTGGCAATCGAGACATCCGATTCGATCGACAATAGCGCGGTAACCGGAATCTCAAGTCCATTGGCGATTTTCCAGATGACGGATAATGTCGGATTGGCTTCACCGTGCTCAATTTTAATCAACGTTAATTTGCTGACACCGATTTGTTTGGCCAAAGCCTCGATACTGATGCCTTTGTTCACCCGGAATTGCCGCAGATTCGTACCGATTCGTTTGCCCACATCTCCTTCTTCCCAAGGACTTTCATGGCTCATTTTATCTTCCCCCGATCAAAAAAACTTTTGTTTCCCTTTATTATCCTGAATTATTCACAGCACGATATGTAATAGTTGCTTAACCTTGATTGGCCGTCGTTTTCCTGGATTTCTTTTTTCACCTATTAGGTGAAAAAAGAAATGAAAAAGGGGCCCATTTTTTGTATGATAAAGTTATCCAAACCAAACATACAAAGGGGGCTCCTCATATGACTAGTTTAAATAAAAAAGCGTTTCAATTCAATAAAAAAGTAAAAGTTGATTTCTCAGGCGGTGCGCTTTCCTCTGATTCAGGCTTACTTCTGTACCGGGAATTTGATGAAAAGACAGGCTTCAGTCAGTTGGTTCAGGACAGGCTCAAAGTCAAAGACCCTGTTTCTCATACCGTTCACTCCAACGTAGAGGTGGTCATTCAGAAAATCTACCAGCACCTGGCTGGCTACCACACGGACGACCAGGCTGACGAACTGCGTACAGAGCCGGTATTTACGACGGTCACTGGAAAAGGACAGCTGGCTTCCCAGCCGACCCTTTCCCGGTTCAACCAACGAGTGGATGCCGAAACCGTTGAATCGCTTGAAACCATTAATCAGGCTTATCTGGATCATCTTTTTGCGTGCGCCCAAGTACGCAAATGGTGCTCGACGTGGATTCGGCGAATTTCGAAACAGCTGGCAAACAGGAAGGAGCTGCCTTCAATGCCCATTATCAGGACAACGGCTTTCATCCTCTCTTCTTATTTGATTCGCTGACCGGCTACTGTCTGAAAGCGGCATTGCGCCCGGGAAATGTCTATACTTCACGAGGCGTTGCCGACTTTATGCGGCCGGTGCTGGAACACTACCGGTCGCTCATCCCCGGACAGGATCTGGTACTCCGCGGGGACAGCGGATTCACCGTCCCCGGTTTATACAAACTGTGCGAGGAGAAGGACGTTTTTTATGCCATCCGTCTGAAGGCGAACCGCAAGCTGGATGAAAAAGCACAGAAGCAGGTCGAAGAACGTCAGAAAAAGCAGGCCATGCCGGTCGGGGCCCGGGCCGTATTTTACACGGAATTTTCGTACCGGGCCGCTTCCTGGGATCGTGCCCGGCGGGTGGTCGCAAAAAACTGGAGCGGCCGGAAGACGAACTGTTTTTCCAACCCACCTTTATCGTGACGAACATGACCCTTTCGGCTAAAAGAGTCGTCAAATTCTATCAGAACCGAGGCACGATGGAAAACCTGATCAAAGAAGGCAAAAAAACGGGGGTTTGCCTTTGACCAGTTGAGCAGTCACCGTTTTGAAGCGAACGCAGCCAAGCTGCAGATTCGGGTTCTAGCCAATAACATTCAGGCTGGTTTCCGTCTGCTTTGTCTGCCAAAGTCTTTGAAGAAAAAAGTGTGGCGAATGGATACCGTGCGTTTCCGGTTGATCAAGATCGCTGGGAGACAGGTTCACTCCGGCCGTTATCTGATTTTTCGACTCTGCAGCCACTGCCTTTATCAGAAAGCATTTTGGCAGACGCTCACTAATATCAAGCGGTTGCCGACACCGGCGTAACGCTCATTCAAAAATCTGTTCAAATAGAACAACTCATTTGAGACAAACAGGATCAGTCTGCCTATAGAACGAAAAAAAAGCGTTCGGATCACACTGAAAGGATCAAAAAATGATCTTGATGACCGAAGAGCCGATCAGTGCCTCCATTTTGAATGTCGGCGAATCAAAAAAAGTGAGATTTTCAGAGAAATCACCACTCAAAAACTTGGAGAATGACGCTTTATGAATAATTCAGGATTATAATAAACTATAATTTAATTTTATTGTACCTAACTGCTTTTTATATTATAATAAATCATAAGTTGATTATATTATACCGATGCTTTGATCTGGCTATACATCAATTTCCAATTTTTATTTTAACGGGAGGGTGAATGCAGATGGTCGAGAAAATGAACACGATCAAAACAGGGCTTACCGAAGCTTTGCCGCTGGCTATTGCCATCGCGGCGTATGGATTATCCTATGGTGTACTTGCCATACAGGTAAAATTTAGCTGGCTGGATACGCTCATCATGTCCGCTCTGGTATTTTCCGGATCCGTACAGATGATCACGGTCGCCATGTTGGCCGCAGGCCGCAGGCGAAGCCTGACTAGTATCGTTTTTACTTCCGTTTTATTAAACCTGCGCAATCTGCTTTACGGAGCAGCATTGGCCGAGGGCCTGGCCCCCGCAAAGAAATGGAAATGGCTGCTCGCTTTTGGTGTGTCCGACGAACCCTTTGTCCTGGCCAGTTCGCGCTTTAAAAACCATGGTCCGGATCCACTCTACTTTGGTATTGTCGCCGGCACTTTTTATCTTGCCTGGATTCTTTCTTCCCTGACCGGCGCGTTAATTGGAAATCAAATTGATCCGCAAAGATGGGGACTGGACCTAGCTTTTCCAATTACTTTTACGGCGCTGCTGCTTCCGGGTCTTAAAGACCATCCGGCGATAGCCACGGCGATTGCCGCGGCGGTAATCGCTTTGGGACTGGAATACTTATGGCCGGGCAACGAATTGACCATCATTATTTCCGGTGTCTTCGCGCCTTTCGCCGGTCTTTATTTATCAAGGAGGGCTTAGGATGCTGAATAATTGGCTGCTAATCGGATTAGTGTCAGTGACCACTTATCTCTCGAGAATCGCGGGGGTCCAAGTCGTTGCCGGGCGAAAGCTGAATGCCGGCATGCGGTTATATTTTAATTTTGTTCCGATCGCGATCATCTCGGCACTGCTCATCAAACAAATCTTTATTCCTGTGCAAAGCCATCTAGCTGTTTCTTATCCAGTACTTATTGGCTGCCTGGCAACGACCATTACGATCACACGATTCAAAATGTTTCTTCCTTCTGTTGCCATAGGTATTTTCGCCGGCTGGCTCACCCGTTATTTTTTTATGAGTTAACATATTAGACCGGACATTAAATGCCGGCTGATTTACACAGGTATACGGATGATCCCAAGTTTTAGAAACATGATGCGGCTGGTTTTGTATAAGTTTTAATCGGTTTTTTAAATATTGCCACTTTTCCAGTCCACAACGATGTCATAGAGATTGGCTATTTTTTATATTTTTCAAATCGCGCACAAATATTTTTCAAAAATTGATTCATCTAGCCTCATTCGTTCTCCTTTTGTATAATCCCACTAACATATTTTGTCTTGCCTCTTGCCACTCTTTTTGCAGAACATCAAATAAGAATTGAATAAAAAATATTATTTTTGGTTATTTTAAAAATGAGCGTCCAAAAAAACTTAGGCCTCGCAATCGCTCAAAACGAGGTTGTCTAATCCCTCCCGATTGGGGGGGATATTTTTTAATGCCATTCCAACCTGATTTTACATCTTAAAAAGTCGCATATTTTTTTAGGTATAAAGCAAATTAATGAAGTATCTTCAAGAAAAGGAGGGGAAAAGAATGGCACAACAACAAAACAATACGGGAAATGCAATTCTTCCGGTGGTAGCAGCTATCGGCGCGTGTGCAGCCACCTACATGGTTCTGAGAAATAACCAAAATAACAATCAGCAATCCATGCAGCAGTCTGGAAACTCGGCCCAACAGGCTGCAGCATTTAATCTGCAGTGAGACGCCTTCAGGCTAAAAGAAGTTTAGCCTGAAGGCGGGGCTTCTAGTCCTTTGCCTCTCTGCTTATATCCTTTCCGGCTTCTATGAGGATAAATATTGCTGAAATAATGTGCATGATCATACCGATCACCGGAATCCAGCCGATGCACGATGTGATGATCCCCAAAATATTGCCCGTAATCGCCTTATTCTCCTTAACCGAGAATACAACTGTTACAATGTGAAGCGCCAACATCATCGGCAATGGCAGCCAGGCCATCCCTATAATCATGAATCCGCCGATGACAGGAATACCCCAAAACGCTTCCAATCCGCCTGACACCCATTTTAAGATACGGCTTATGTCCATTTACTCATCTCCCCTATAATTAGGAACGAATAAAACCTTCACTCCCGACAGTCATTCCATTATAACTGGATAAAACTGGTTGTGGCCAGTATCGAATACAAAAAAGCTTATTGACTTTGCAACACGACTTTATAATATGGGAGCATTGAAAAACTTAGTGATGACTAAAATCCAACCGAAAAATCGGCAGACAAATCGCACCGGCATATTCATCCCGGCCTGTAGGAGCATTAGTAAACCGTTGATCCGGACTCATGAGCAGGGTTCAAGGCTATTGCGCCACTCTATGGTATGATAACGTTAATTAAAAAATGAGGTGTGAATATGAAAATCGAAGTATGGTCTGATTATGTCTGTCCATTTTGTTATATAGGCAAGCATCGCTTGGAGAAGGCTTTATCGCAATTTCCGCATAAAGATCAGGTTGAAATTAAATTGAAGAGCTTCGAGCTTGATCCAAATGCCGCCGAATATGCCGGACATAGCATCCATGAACTTCTTGCAAAGAAATACGGTATGTCTATTGAGCAGGCCAAACAAGCTAATCAGGGAATCGCTCGGCAGGCGGCAGAACTCGGCTTAATCTTTGATTTTGAAAAGATGAAACCAACAAATACATTTGCTGCCCATCGCCTTGTAAAATATGCTGAAAAAGGCAAAGCGCTACTTGTTTCGGAGAAACTCTTTAAAGCCTATTTCACAGAAGGCCAAAATATCAGTGATTACGGCACGTTGTTGTCCATTGCTGAGTACGCCAAACTGGACCGTACGGAAGTTGAGAAAGTCCTGCAAGATAAAAAGATGCTCGCCAGCGACGTCCGAGAAGACGAAGCCCTTGCTCAGCAATATGGTGTAACAGGTGTTCCTTTCTTCGTACTCGATTCAAAATACGCCATCTCAGGCGCGCAGCCTTTGGAAACCTTTAAATCCGCACTAGAAAAAGTATGGCAGAAAGAATATGCATCACCTGTCTTTCAAGATCTTTCAACCGATAATGCCGGAAGATGTGCCGATGGCAGCTGCGTCATTCCTGAAAAATAATCACGTGAGGCCGCCCTGCCTTGATTAACCTGAACTAGGTTGCTTTTATGGTGGTCAGTGTTTGGCTCGATTTTTTTTAAAAAATTTATGCAAAGCATGACAAACAAATCATTTCGAGTCATTATGAGTGTATTGTTGATTTACTTTGCGATAACTATTTTTCTTTAAAACTGAATATCACTAGCGCAAAATCCCCCAATTATACAGGGGACTTTTGCGTATCATCTTCTAATGAATGTTCTATTTCGTCAATTTTTTCATAAATTCAACAATAAAAATCTAAGAACAGATAATAACTCTACCAATCCAATGAGTTTAAGAACATCCATACATCTTCAAATACCTTCTCGCGTTCTTTGCCTAAAGTAATAATGTGACCGGATTGTTTATACCACTTAAGCTGTTTACGCTGCGCATTTATATTGTCATAAATCACTTGTGCGCTTGCTCTGTATAAAGGGTCATCTAAGCAACCCTGTATAACAAAAGTTGGCGGGGTGATCAGACTTAGCTTTCCACGTACTTCCATGATCACTTTTTGTAAATCCTTTAGAGAAGGCATCGGCATTTGTTTTAGGGCTCTAATCTCGGAATCTATTTGTCCATCGTCCATCCCCCTTTGAATTTCATATATATCTTGGCATAATTAAGGACGCGTAAATATAAATCATCAATGCTTTTTTCGTGAATCGGAGCACACATTGAAACAACGCCTTTTACCGGAAACTCCGATGCCAGTTTAAGGGAGAATACACCACCTAGCGAAACACCAGCAACAGCGATTTCTTTAAATCCCTCGGCTTTAAGAAAATTGTAACCGCTGATTACATCTTTCCACCAATCCTGTGGACCGGTTTGAATAAGTTTTTTAGGTTCCATTCCATGCCCTTTATATAAAGGCGCATGACAAGTATAATCATGTTTATACAAATATTTTCCCAATAATTTTACGTCTGCTGTGTTTCCCGTAAATCCATGCAGTAACAGAACTGCTTTTTTCCCTCCTAACAATGTGAAGGGCTTGGGTGTAACGATATTCATAATTACTGACTCCTTTCGCTTTAAGCAATAAACCATCCAGCATTCCCATTTTATACCTCAAAGGTTTTCAAAAAATGTCTGGTTACAGCAGAAAGATATTGATTTTTTTTCCATATAATTGCTGTTCCAGTTATTAAACCCGGTTCATCAATTTCTTTGTATTTTAAATTTGTACTAGAAATTAATCCTATCCAATCTTTCGGAACAATCGCCACTCCCATTCCTGTATCCGCCCATAATAATATCGTTTTTGTATCATCAATTTTACCAAGTATTGTTGGTTCAAATCCTGACTGTCGACATGTTTCAACAATCATTGGCTCATACCTGCAATGGATCAACAAAGGTTTATTATCAAGGTCTTTTAAACGAATAGATTTTTGACCGTTATCCCAAAAAGTATCACTTGCCGCAGCTATCATGGGTTCAGGAGGAAGCAATATCGACTCAAACGTATTTGAATTAAAAGGGGTGCGAATAATCCCAATTTCAATCAAATCATTTTTTAATAGTTCTAATATTTCTTGCGTATGACACTCCCGCAAATAAAAATTTACTTTGGGATATTTTTTTATGGAACTTATAAACGCGTTCCGGTAAGAGGGACCCACCCGCAGATGCTATCGTTCCAATTGATAATGTACCTTGAATCCCTTCATCAAAGTCCCTCAATTCTTTCATAGTCACTTCCATTAATTCTAATATTTGTTTTGCCCGATGTTCCAGTCTTTTTCCGGCTTCAGTTATTTGGATCTTCCTTGTACTACGCTCTACCAATTTAACACCAATATCATCTTCAAGGACTTTTAGTTGTTTACTAAGATTAGGCTGAGCAATATGTAATTTGTGAGCTGCTCTAGTGATATTCCCCCTCTTCTACAATCTTAAGAAAAAAAAATAATTGTTTAATATCCATAATAAATAATCACCTATACAAAATTATGTATAAATATTATACCATTTAAATATTTTAAACATAAATATACATTAGATAAAATAATATTTAGATAGGTCTATTCAAACTTCATTTAAGACAAGAAAAATTTATGCCCCATTAATATTATCGAGATCAGGCAGGCAGGCGATGTTGGATGTTGGAATTTTTGCTTGAATTTTTGCTTATCAAAATCTTAATAAATTCTTATGAAGAACTTATTATTTTACTATGCTGTTATATACAGCTAATGCATCGGTAATATCATACTGTTCCGAATGGTGATCGCCTTTTGCACCAGCTGAAATCAAAATGTATTCTTGGTTACCTACTTTGGCGAGACTCGCGAGACATAGACCAGCCTCATCGGTGTAGCCTGTTTTCCCTCCTAAGATTTTCCCGTCGGCGACACTCTGATTGTTGAGTTCTTCAAACATGGTGCTGTTAAAGGTTATCCCGTTAGGGTGCTTATTCGTTGGCGGTGTGGCATGGCGTGATGAAGTAAAAAAAAAATCTCCCGGAAAGTATCATTTTGCAAAGCATAGCTTAGAAGAATAGCTAGATCTTTGACTGTTGTGTAATGGTTTTCATTCTGAAGTCCGGTTGAGTTCTCAAAATGTGTGTTGTGCATGCCGAGATCTGCCGCTTTTTGATTCATCATCCCTACAAAGTCCTTCTCCGACCCTGCAACGTAATCAGCAAGCCCAACACAAGACTCTGCCCCCCTAGGAAGCAGAGCCCCATATAAAAGGTCAATCGCCCTTACATTCTCACCCGGCTGGAAACCTGCCATAGATGCATCTGCTTCTGACAGACCCTGAAACACAGAATGGGTAAGTGTGATTTCTTTCTTTAAATCAGGTAAATTTTCTATCGCAACAATGGCCGTCATCATCTTAGTCAAAGAAGCAGGATAAATTTTTTTTCTCGCTGTTTTTTTTTTGCATCAGGATGGTATGATCTTTTAAACGAATCAGAATCGCATGAGGACTGTTCAGCCTGTCCGGCGATATAGCGACAGCGGAGTCATGCCCCTTTTTCAATGAGGATACCGACGTGGTTCTATCGTCAACGTATTTCGCAAATAAATGCTGGACGACAGGGGTAATGATGTATTTACATGCAAAGACAACGATGACAACCATCAGCAGGAATGAAGTAATATCCGCGTTTTTGACTTTTTCTTTCTTGCTTTTCGTACCATATAAAACAGCTCCTTATTCTGTACTGATTTATTCAATCATAGAATAAGGAGCAATGTTGGAATTCCACCTTATGAACTTCTTAAGATTTTCTTATCTCGGTATCTGGCGTTTCAGTGTGACATACATGTTCTTTGTAACACGACCGCATCTTAATCGTTTAAAAATAGGAATAAAACTTATTAAGGAGAAAATCACCATATCTTAAGGTTTTATTAAGATATTTCTTTTTTGAATATCCTATAATAAACAAGCTAATGACAACGGAGGTGAATTTAGTGATCATTAGGATTTTAATGTTTATTATAGTGTCAATGACATGGTTTATTAGTGCTTTGCCATTCTTGATTCCATACCACATACTACTGACCGCTCAAAGCAAAAAGATGGGCTATAAACTGTCAATTGAACATATTGTCATCGTATATATCTTTGTGTACTACCTGACTGGTGTGCTAAGTTTTACTCAAATTCCTTCAATAAAGGATATTGTTTATAACAGCTTTGGAATACTAACCCCAAATGGGCTACATATTCCACCGGATGAGATTAATCTGATTCCATTTCGTTGGATTACAGAGGGCGTTCGCCCATACATTGAAAATATATTACTTTTTATACCTCTTGGATTTATGCTTCCATGTATTTGGAAAAAGTACGAAGTGTTATGGAAAACAGCATTATCCGGTATGACATTGTCTCTTATAATAGAATTGAGTCAATTGCTCAATGGAAGAATAACGGATATTGATGATTTACTGATGAATACTCTCGGAGCGTTAATCGGATGGGTCATTTTTAGGCTGCTGAAAGGACATTTATCAAAATTACAGAACAAGGTCTCTATCCAAAGTACCAATACCGGAAAAATTCCCTTGCTCCTTCGTGAAGAGGCGTGTTTTTTATATGGCCGGCGCATTTGCCGGTATATCCTTTGTATATTACCCATTTTTTAGATCTTGTTAACCCCATTTTTAAGATCTTTATTTGGATTTGTAATTATTTAATACAAAAGGACAAGCTATCTGGCTTAAGCAGATAACTTGTCCTTTTCTTGCTTTTGTGGAAGCACAACAGTAAAGACTGTCTTTTCTGTATGACTTTGCACGAAAATATTGCCTCCATGCGCGTTTACGATTTCTTTGGCAATAGCCAGTCCAAGCCCGGCACCGCCTGTATTAGTAGAACGGGATGTGTCCAGCCGAAAAAAATCTCTCAAATATCGTTTCCAGTTTTTCTCGTGGGATAGGATGACCTTGATTCGTAAAAGTTATAACAATATTTTTGTCCTGCTGTTGTTTAGCTGAAATGTCAATGACGCTGTTTTCATAACTGTAGGCTATCGCGTTTTTTTCAGGATGTTATTGAATACACGGGCCAGTTTGTCTGCGTCTCCCCACAAAGTGAGTCCGTCAGGCACATTGACGGACACCTGCTTTCCTTGTGGAGTCAGCATTGGATATAGAATTCATCGGCCATCTGCTGGAGCATGAACAGTAAATTGATTTGTTCTTTATTTAAAACAATCGTTTGAAGATTAAATCTTGTGATCTCAAAAAACTCATTGATAAGCTGCTCTAATCGATAAGCTTTTTCCAAGGTAATACCGACATATTTTGCCTTCTGTTCGGGAGGCATATCAGGAGCTTCATCCAGAAGACTTAAGTATCCGATAACGGAGGTCAGAGGTGTCTTTATATCATGAGCCAGGTAAACCACCAAATCATTCTTGCGCTGCTCGGCATCATGAGCAGCTTTCTTTTGTTTTTCCAAGTTGTTTTTTACCTGATTTAGCTTATTTTCCATAAAATCCAATTCGGGTGATAATGTAATTTCAGCATCGGATTCCTCAGCAAGTTTATCCATTCCAGCGCTGATTTCATCGAAATATTTTGTGAACCAAGAAACAGAAAATCGAAAAAGGATAACTAATAAAAATATTAGGATAATGACAAAAAAAAAGGGATCATGTCCATATTGTTGCGAATCACCAACTGATAGATTTCCTTTGCGGCCGAATTTTCAAAATGAAAAGCGTTGACTAAAAATCGAACGATGCGATCTCCAATCTGTCCACGCAGGATATAGCGCAATAGATAAACAGTCACAGCGGCAGCAACTGTGATCAGAAGCATTTGAAGAAATATCTTTTTTTTTTAATTTCGAATAATCATTTTTTCGCTTACTTTTCAATTTTATAGCCAACCCCCCATACCGTTTTGATATATTTAGGATGTTCCGCGCTGTCGTGCATTTTTTCCCTTAAATGCCGGATATGAACCATGACCGTATTATTACTGTTGGTAAAATACTTGTCTCCCCATACCTCATGGAACAATTCTTCCGAACTGACCACCCGTCCGCGATTGGAACAAAGGGCCCAAAGAATGGAAAACTCTGTAGGAGTGAGAGATAGCTTTTTTTTTCATTCAAGGTACATTCATGGGTATCCATGTCTAATACCAAGCCGGAGGCAATCAAGTGTTCTTCCTGGGTTGGGTCCGCAGAATTATATTTGGTAAATCTCCGGAGCTGCGCCTTGACACGGGCAATAAGTTCCAAAGGGTGAAACGGTTTAGTGATATAGTCGTCCGCACCTAATGTCAGCCCGGTAATCTTATCGATTTCTTCTTCTTTGGCTGTCAGCATGATAACCGGAAAGTTATGCTTTTCCCGGATTTGCTGACAGATTGAAAAACCGTCTACATCGGGGAGCATGACGTCCAAAATGGCGAGATCCAATCTTTCTTTTTCAATGCAGTTAAGAGCATCCTTGCCGTTATAAAATTTAAAGACACAATAATTCTCATTTTCTAGATATACTTCTACCAAATCGGCAATGGCTTGTTCATCATCAACGATTAAAATATTTGCAGCCAAAAGCATCATCTTCTTTCTTTTTTTAAGCATATACTCCCATAATTATTAAACAGCGAATAAAAAAAACCATTTTGCAGCTTTTCACTTATTAAAAAAGGTTTTCTGAATATCGCGATACCGACAGTCTTTTACACCAATATAATATCAATTTTGACAATAGCAAGGGTTTAAGCAATAAATTCCTTGAGCTTTTAAAGAATTAGGGGCAGCCCGACATATTGGCAATCTGTCCCTTAAATTTTCGACTTGATGTGAAGCATTGAATACCTTAGAAGCTTCTACTTCATTAATTATTTTCAATCTTTCTATCGGAAAGTCAATAGTTATCGAAGAATGAATACGATAAGAGTCAACGACATTTTTGAGGAAAATCGTATAATCGAGTAGGAGGCTAATCATTAATTGATTAGCCGACCTCTCACACCACCGTACTTACGGTTCCGTATACGGCGGTTCCATAATTTTCGTGCATGCGCACGATTCTGCATCCATCGTTCAGTGTTTTCGTTACTCAGCACTCCTGCATTCCTTTCGACTTCCAGCCTATCCTCTTGCAGGCAGTCATGTTTTGCTGTATTCTGCTTTCTCCGCAACGACTCCACCTCCTGATTTCTTCAGATTTAATTATGGTTTGGTCCTTCATTTCAATTGTGGTTGAAACTACTATGACCTCTGCTGACTTCTCGCCATTCATCCAAGCCTTGTCTTTTGGACTTGCGCTCAGATTGCGTCTGTAGGAAGTTCATCCTTCTTGTCGGACGCCCTGACGAGACCTCCCCGGGTAAGAATGACAACTTTCTTTCCGCGTGCCTGCCGCATATACTGATTGGGGTTCGGGCAGTATCGGACTACACCTTGTTTGGCAGGCTCATCCGCCTGGCTTCAGCCTTGATATGCAGTTTTTGTTCATCAGGCCGGAAATTTGCCTCCAACTTCCTTCAGATTCCGTCTCACGGCGGACAGCTCGTCATTGGCTAACAGTTCCTACTGCCAAGGCCTGTAGTGGACTTTCACCGCCTAGCTGTCACCCATGCCGGGCGCACCAAGAAAAATAATGGGACTTCTCAAATTTACGAGAAATCCCATTATAGTAAGAAAAATCTTGATACCGGTGTTCTGGGTCGAAATGGCAGTCAAAGTATTAATTTAATAAGGTTTTGCCTTAACAATGTGTAAAATTTGTGTAAAATAATTCAATTCATAGACAGGCGGTGGTTTCGTCTGTTTCCTTTCTGAATATTTCATTTTTAAACATATTCAGGAAGCGTAGAGTGCCAGGTATTGATAATTAACTTCCAATTTCGAGCAGTAGAATTCATATGTTTGAAATTTTGGCTCTTCGTCATTTTCTGTGGTACTCGCACAATTTTGTCGATGGACAGCCCATTCTAGTCCCTTCTTCGCCTAACCACTTAGCAGCGGATAACGCGCAAGGGTCAAGCGGGTTTGGCTTGACGCTTAAGCGCTATCTGCTAATCTATCCTGAGGCGAGGAAGGGACGGAGCCCGCACAATCCAACTGGACTCTGATCCTAAAATGGTCAAGATTTCGATAGCCATAAGCCATGCGTTTTCGGTTCTTGATTTTGTGTGGTTCGTGCCTTCTGTTCTCGCATTGGTGTAGGGTGCCCGAAAGTATTCCAAAATATGAGCTTGCCAATGTTTTAAGGTTTTGACAACCTCGTGAAAAGAGGCAAACGGGCTTTTTTCAGCCTCTGCTATCCAGGTGTCTAAAAAGGCTTTGGCCTCTTCATAAGAAGACTGTTGATAGAGATCATAAAACCATTCTTTCAAGTAATAGGCATAGGCTAATTCGTCCGAGGCTTCGTGAAAAGCTTCCAGTTGATTCATTTGTTTTTCTGACAATCTAAATCGCCGCTTCAAGAGAGAGAACCGCCCTTTCTTTACCCCTTTTAAGGAGGGCTGGCACGTTTTGCGGACGCTATCCAAGGCATGGTTGATTTTTTGGACAACATGATACTTATCGATGACGATGGAGACATCAGGGAAAAGCTGAGTCACGGCGTGATAAAAGGGTTGCCACATGTCCATGACAAAGGTTTTAACGGGCCTAGCATCCAGTGTTTCAAGCAGAGAGAGACGAGCGAGCGGCCTCCGTGTCTCGGTTGGCCCCCATCCGGTGCACTTTTCCCGTGAGAATATCCGTGATCACCGTTTCATACCGATGGCCTTTGCGAACTGCGATTTCATCGATGCCAACGACGCTTGACGGCGGTGTGTCGGACAACTTTTTGCCCGCGATATCGTAGTAGATGCGTTCCACGGTTTTATAACTCATCCTCATTTGCCGGCTGATCGAGCTGATCGTCGTATCTTGGCAGCGCAAGTAGATCGCCTCACGCAGACGATGGGTCTGATGCTTGTGGTGCGGCACAGAGGGAAGAGACTCGCTGAACACCTCGCCGCAGTCCAGGCATCGGTAGCGTCTGACATGAATCATCAAGTATAGGGGCTTATCCAAGGCGTCCAAGTCACGCACTCTACGCAGGCGCTGATCATGACTTTTAACATGCGAGAAACCGTACAACGGGCAGTGCACGGGTAAAGCTGTTGTTCTAACATCTAAAATGATCTTTTTTGATTTCGGATCGACTGTTTTAAAATCTCAAATTCAGGCAATCCTAAAGGTAAACGGATTTCCGTTTTCACTCGTAAATTCCTCCTTTGGGTTTGGCTATCCAAAGTATTGACAAGAATTTACGAGTTTTTTCATGCCCTTAAATAGTCATGTTTCACAGAAAGTGACCAAGAATCGAAATTTTAAATACGTTATAAGACTATTTGATTTCACTTCTTTCCAATCGTTTCTCCTCTAATGGAGTATAGTATCTGTATTAAACTTTTAATCTCCTTTTTGCCTTTGGTTAATTGAAATAATTCGATCTTTTCAAGCTCTTCCTCTTTAATTTTTGATACCAATGACAATTCATGGTAGTTTAAACCCAATTTTTCTCGTAAATGTACTACTTTATTTACCAGTTTTCTATAGTCATTGTCTAACAACTGGTTACTAACAAATGGTTCTATATCTATTGGGAGTTTTTCATAAACTTCGATAAATATCCTTGCTGTATTAAATGCATCATTCGAACTATGGGGGGTTCCTTCAAAAGTCAAGCCTAATGATTCTATTGCTTTTACCAGCCCAATTTGATTTCCATCTATATTATCAATCAATGTTGAAAAGGCATGTTGTAGGTTTATGTATTGTTTGAATTTTCCTACACTGAGTTGATAAAATAGTAGGTTTTTTAGTAATACAGCACGATCATCTTCTCCCCATGAGGAAAATATAAAAGATTGATTGCCAAGCCATTTTTCTAATTGTTTTATTACAACAGGGAATCTAGGTGCTAACCATGTATCTGTTTCTTGAATTCTTGTTAATTCTTTTATTTTTTTTTTTTGAAATTGGGTTGAATGGCCTAATATATGAATGGAATTTCCTCCCAATAACTAACAGTCCATCCACCTCACTCACCTCAACTGCACCAAGTTCAGTGATTTCTTGACCTGAAAATTTTCCTTTGTGATAAATAGGATTCCATTCTAAATCAAATATAATAAAGTTCATCTGAACACCCAATCCTTTTCAGTATCTTTATTCTGTATTAATAGAATTCTATAATTGGTAATAACTTCCAAACAATATATTACCTATTATTATTAGAACCAGATTCGAACCAACTAATCTACATCCGCTATCTTATTTCCATCTTCATCTATCTGAACGGTTCCCCCTCCAAAATACCAACCTTTTGCTTCAACAAATTCGATAAAAGCCTCTATAAATTCCTTGTGCCCAACATCTTGTTCGTTCGTTATTCCCAAATACACAGCCATTTATTTCGATACCTTTAGAATTCTTCATTGTCCTTCCTCCCAAAATGTCATTAAATGAGCGTATAGCCCACTTTCCGCATCTATCCCCAAATGCTCCTAGAAATTATTAGATAAAAGCAATTTAAAATTAAATAATAGAGCTACCTCCCTTCTATAATACTATATCTTCATTAAAGGAAAGGGGTTGTGCCCATGGACAAAGACACATTTTTTTCTATGAAACCTTCAAAAAGAGTCGAAGAAGTTAACGCCTATTACAAAAGTATGACTTGAAGAAAGTGTCGGAAATCGCCGGAATCCCATATAGCACTTTCACCAAAGAGATGCGAGCGGGAGATTATTTTTACCACCAGTCGGACAAGCAGTATTATCCATTCGTAAGGTCGGAAAAGGAACGGTTAAAAGCAGGACAGAAAAATGAACCAGACGAACTAGCGTTTATCAAGGAAAACCTCGAGGCTTTAAAAGACTTGCTCCAAAAGTATCAATCCAATAGACTATTGGCGTTGGATGACAGGGTCTACAGCAAAGAAGCCAAGTACGAGAATAAGAGTATCAAAATGAGCAACGAGTTGTATGATGAATTCAAAAAATTCTGTGAATAATCCTATCCTCATTTTAAAATGCAGGATTTGATTTGCCAGTCTTTATTGGACTTTCAGCACAAATATATGAAAAAAGGAAAAAAGAGCTGAATTACTCCAGCTCTTTTATTCATTCATTTTGCAGAATGTGTATTATGAAAAAAAAAGATTTTATCATTGATTCCTCTCTCTTTTCTTTTATCTCAATACTTTGGGCTAATTGATTGATTAATAAAAACAACTTTTGTATTTGCTCTACTATTCTTTTTTTTCCTCAAAAGGAGGGACAGGCGTTAAAAACTTTGCCTCTTCGCTAAACAATATGGGTTTATAGACTAGTTTTGTAGTCTATACTGGGTAAAAACTTTGAAAATACCCAGAGGTGAAGAAACGATGAAAGATTTTAATAAGGCCTACTCCGCTTTTGAAATGGCATTGAATATTAAAGCACCATGGTACATCGCAGACTATGAACTGGATCAGAAAAATGAAGGCCTGCACATTTATCTTGATTTTCACAGGGGGGCCTCGTTCACTTGCCCCCATTGCGGACAGCCGCACGCCAGGGCGTATGATCTCGTTGATGAAGACCGGATCTGGCGCCATTTGGACTTCTGGCAATACCCAACCTACCTGCATGCCCGGGTTTCCACGGGTAGAATGTGATCACTGCGGTAAGATACGAACTGTGTCGATTGACTGGGCACGGAAAGGAGCCGGTTTCACCTGGCTCTTTGAAGCCCAGGTGATGCGCTTAATGAAGGAGATGCCGGTCAATGCCGTTGCCCGGGAAGTTGGGGAACACGATACACGTCTCTGGCGCGTCTTTCATTATTATGTTCAAAAGGGCATGGATGCATGTGACATCAGCCATGTGGAAAGGGTCGCTATTGATGAGACATCGTCCAAAAGAGGCCATCAATATGTCACCCTTTTTGTGGATTTAGAAACGAAACGTGTCCTTCTCGCCGTTGAGGGCAAGGGGGCAGAAGGCCTGCGGTCTTTTAAGGATTTCCTCAAAGAAAAAGGCGTGGAACCCAGCCAAATCAAGGAGGTGTGTTGCGATATGTCGCCGGCCTTTATCAGCGGTATTGAGGAACATTTTTCACAGGCTCAGATTACGTTCGATAAATTCCATGTCTTAAAGATGGTGAACGGAGCGGTCGACCGGGTTCGCCGTTCGGAAGCCGCTCACCAGTCTAATCTGAAAAAGACACGTTATATCTGGCTGAAGAACCCAGAGAATCTAACGGAGTATCAACGGGAACAGCTGAAGAAGTTAAGTGATGCCGACCTTAAAACAGGGCGTGCCTATCGAATCAAACTGTCCCTGCAAAGGTTTTGGCTGCAAAACGAATATTATGCCCCCCTATATCTAGAGGATTGGTGCAACTGGGCTGTCCGGTCAAAGCTTCAGCCCATTAAGGATGTCGCAAAGACGATAAGGCGTCATGCCCAGGGGATCCTACGCTGGTTCGTCTCGAAAATGACCAACGGATTCCTTGAGGGGGTTAACAGCTTGATTCAGGCATCTAAACGCAAGGCCCGAGGGTACAGGTCGATAAGGAACTACGTCTCGATGATTTACGCAACTGTAAATAAGCTGGACATCAAGGTTGAGCCCCCCAGGGCTAAATAATTCCCTTCTTGGACTAACGACGCCACCTCAGTTTTGGAAAAGGCTGTCAAGTGCTGTCCTTGACTGGCTTTTCCAAAACTGAGACACTATGAAAAGTCCAAGAGAATTATGGAACAGATAGACTATGATGTTATCAAGCTTTTCCATACGAAACGGCGAAGAGCCTATTTATTTTTAAAGAAATCACGATTAAGTCAAATAGGAAAAAAAAAATTAAAAATAAAACGGGCGAAAAATAACAATGTTCGCTCTATTGTTTATAAAACATTTTTGATTTCTTCTTTCTCTATGTACAAACTCATTGTCATTTTATGGTCTTCCAAGAATAATACCAATGATCAAATACATGTACCTTAGCTGTTTCGTAGACATGCGTAGGCTCTGAATATCCGCCAATTACCTCATATTTTTCTTGTTTTATCGTATATATTCTATAAACTGAACGAAAAATAATTTGTCTTTTTGTTTTCTTCGGAATATTTATAGAGTAACTTGTTCCATGGGTAACGGTTTTACCAATTGAAACCCCGAGAGAAGAGGATATTTCACCTTTGCCAACAGGATATTTTCCCGATATAGTATTAGTAAAAGTTCTATTTGCAGAATTTGAATTACTTAAAGTTAATTTAGCAGGGCCTCTGCCTGATGGACCGTTTCTCCAACCACCATTACCTGTACCGGTTCTTTTTTTGCTAATAATCTTCCATTTATAATGAATAGTAACAGCCCTGGGGCCAATTGTTGAATTACCACTATTAACAGATTCGGCATGTGCATTTGTAATGGTAGCAAAAGAAAAAACAAGCAAAAATACTGTGATAATAGATAATTTTTTTTTTCTTTTCTAATTCCTCCTTTAAATTTTATGGAAATTATGGAATAATATTCCTATAGGATTATTATTCCATATCTTAAATCCAAATGGAAGGGGTAACCAATTTGAAACACATCAAATATTTAGAGAATTGTATCAAATCGTTATTTGTTTTTTTTTTGTTTTTATTTATAAACAGAGCATTATTTTTAAAGGAAAATCCAGATTTTGTTCTAAATCAAAGCCATGCCACCAGTAAGTGGCTAAGCAGTAACTTGCCAATTATTAACATAGCAACTTTTGCACCTCTTGTTATAGCTGTTTTATGGTTAATTGCATATGTATATTTTATTTGCCGTAATAGTTTCTAAATAAGAGATTACTTAAAACTACTAATTTTAAAAATGTAAATCTTTATTCTTATTTGTATATCAATAAAAACCTTTTAAAAGTTTTTTATTTAATTGAATATCTCAATCCGTATCTATGATTTAGAGGGTTATGTTTGATGTTTTGATGGATATTCTTTTAATATGTAGGCCCACCGTTTGGCGGGCCTGATTTTATTTTGCAAGCAGATTTTTTTTTTCATCTATCGTAATTTTTTTCGCAGCATCGACAACGGTCGTTTCGACTGTTTTGACGGCTGGCTGCAAAATGGCTTCGTCTTCATCGGTCGTTTCCGTGATTCATCCTCTACTGAGCATGGAAAAATGATACAAACACGATATGAACAATTAAAGAAAAATGAATAGTTTGAATCCTTTTCGACAACATTTTCTGTATAATCATGGTGATTATGTTAAAAAGAGGGATTTACTAAATGAACGCACTCTTCTACACTTTATTTTTTCTTTTGTTTAATTGCTTTTATTGTTGGATTAATTAACCCTGTATGGGTTGGTTTCAGAACTCGAAAACGATCATCGCTTATTTATGGCGCAGCTACCTTTGTGTTTTTAATATCAGCAAGCTTAACACTCCCGCAAGCTGATAAACAAAAGGCAGAAAATAATTTAAAAACTGAAACAACTGCTTCGGATCCCGCTAAAATATCGACTGAAGATATCGAGTAGGAGGCTAATCATTGTTTGGCAGGTTTATCCGCCCCTGACCAGCCTTACTATGCGATTCTTGTTCATCGGTCCAGAAGTTTGCCTCCGACTTCCTTCAGATTCCGCCTCACGGCGGACAGCTCGTCATAGCTAACAGTTTCTACTGCCAAGGCCTGTAGCGGACTTTTACCGCCTAGCTGTCACCCATGCCGGGCGCACCAAAAAAATAATGGGACTTCTCAAATTTACGAGAAATCCCATTATAGTAAGGAAAATCTTGATACCGGTGGTCGGGGTCGAACCGACACTCCCGAAGGAACACGATTTTGAGTCGTGCGCGTCTGCCAATTCCGCCACACCGGCATGCTATAAAATTATTGAAGCAAAATCCCAGCTGTTCCTCACTTCATAATTGGCAATGAAGATACTTGGAGGCGGCACCCGGAATCGAACCGGGGATAAGGGTTTTGCAGACCCGCGCCTTACCTCTTGGCTATGCCGCCAGGATATTGTTGGAGCGGAAGACGGGACTTGAACCCGCGACCCTCACCATGGCAAGGTGATGTTCTACCGCTGAACTACTTCCGCAAATAACTGGCCCAGCTGGATTCGAACCAGCGCATGACGGTACCAAAAACCGTTGCCTTACCGCTTGGCGATGGGCCAATAATATTAATGGGGCGGTTAGTGGGGATCGAACCCACGTATGCCGGAACCACAATCCGGTGTGTTAACCACTTCACCATAACCGCCATAATCTTTCAAAGCAGGGGTAGTAGGAATCGAACCCACACTGGAGGTTTTGGAGACCTCTGTTCTACCGTTAAACTATACCCCTATATCGAATAATGGAGGGAGAAGGATTCGAACCTTCGAACCCGTAGGGAGCGGATTTACAGTCCGCCGCGTTTAGCCACTTCGCTATCCCTCCACATCAAATAAATGGATGATAGTTGGCAAATGGTGCCGGCCAGAGGACTTGAACCCCCAACCTACTGATTACAAGTCAGTTGCTCTACCAATTGAGCTAGGCCGGCACACCTTAATGGTGGCTCGAGACGGAATCGAACCGCCGACACGAGGATTTTCAGTCCTCTGCTCTACCGACTGAGCTATCGAGCCATATATTAGTGTCGGTATTTGTTTTCCTCTGTCTCTTCCTCTGCAAGCATTGCTTCGATGCCATGTGCGTCGAGACAACTCGAAGATTTTTCAATGATGTTTATGCTCGTTGCTCTACCGACTGAGCTATCGAGCCATATATTTGGTGTCGGTATTTGTTTTCCTCTATGACAAAAATGGCGGATCCGACCGGATTTGAACCGGCGATCTCCTGCGTGACAGGCAGGCATGTTAACCACTACACCACGGATCCATTGGTTGCGGGGGCAGGATTTGAACCTGCGACCTTCGGGTTATGAGCCCGACGAGCTACCGGACTGCTCCACCCCGCGACAAATAAAAATCAATATATGGTGGAGGATACAGGGTTCGAACCTGTGACCCTCTGCTTGTAAGGCAGATGCTCTCCCAGCTGAGCTAATCCTCCATACCATTGCTTAGACACCATTACATTTTACTACATTTCGCACTATAAATCAAGAAAATGGTGACCCGTGCGGGATTCGAACCCGCGTAACCGCCGTGAAAGGGCGGTGTCTTAACCGCTTGACCAACGGGCCAATATGTATAAAAAAAAAGAAATAATATAACAGTGGCGGAGAGCGAGGGATTCGAACCCTCGAGACGGCGTTGACCGTCTACACGATTTCCAATCGTGCTCCTTCGGCCTCTCGGACAGCTCTCCAATTGGCTCCATAGGCAGGATTCGAGGCTGCGACCGATCGGTTAACAGCCGATAGCTCTACCACTGAGCTGTTGCGGAACAATTAAGCTTCCGCTTATAAAGACATAATTGTCTGCCTGGCAGCGACCTACTCTCACAGGGGGGACAGCCCCCAATTACCATTGGCGCGGAAGAGCTTAACGGCCGTGTTCGGGATGGGAACGGGTGTGACCTCTTCGCCATTGCCGCCAGACTATGTATCGGTGTGTCGACGGGTATCAAATCTCGTCGTCACTCCTATAATTGAAGGCGAACCTTCAAAACCAGAAACGAAAGAAAAGTCTTATTCCTAATGTGGTTAAGCCCTCGACCAATTAGTATCTCTCAGTCAGCTTCGCACGTCACCGTGCTTCCACTTCAGACCTATCAACCTCATCATCTCTAAGGGGTCTTACTGATTTAAAATCATGGGAAATCTCATCTCGAGGGGGGCTTCATGCTTAGATGCTTTCAGCACTTATCCCGTCCACACATAGCTACCCAGCGATGCTCCTGGCGGAACAACTGGGACACCAGCGGTGTGTCCATCCCGGTCCTCTCGTACTAAGGACAGCGCCTCTCAAATTTCCTACGCCCGCGACGGATAGGGACCGAACTGTCTCACGACGTTCTGAACCCAGCTCGCGTACCGCTTTAATGGGCGAACAGCCCAACCCTTGGGACCTACTTCAGCCCCAGGATGCGATGAGCCGACATCGAGGTGCCAAACCTCCCCGTCGATGTGGACTCTTGGGGGAGATAAGCCTGTTATCCCCAGGGTAGCTTTTATCCGTTGAGCGATGGCCCTTCCATGCGGTGCCACCGGATCACTAAGCCCGACTTTCGTCCCTGCTCGACTTGTAGGTCTCGCAGTCAAGCTCCCTTGTGCCTTTACACTCTGCGAATGATTTCCAACCATTCTGAGGGAACCTTTGGGCGCCTCCGTTACCTTTTAGGAGGCGACCGCCCCAGTCAAACTGCCCACCTGACACTGTCTCCGAACCGGATCACGGTTCAAGGTTAGAATGTCGATACCGTCAGGGTAGTATCCCACGGGCGCCTCCACCGAACCTAGCGGTCCGGCTTCCACGGCTCCTACCTATCCTGTACAAACGGTACCCACATCCAATATCAAGCTGCAGTAAAGCTCCATGGGGTCTTTCCGTCCTGTCGCGGGTAACCTGCATCTTCACAGGTACTATAATTTCACCGGGTCTCTCGTTGAGACAGTATCCAAATCGTTACACCTTTCGTGCGGGTCGGAACTTACCCGACAAGGAATTTCGCTACCTTAGGACCGTTATAGTTACGGCCGCCGTTTACTGGGGCTTCGATTTAAGCTTCTCCCCCGAAGGGGATAACCTCTCCTCTTAACCTTCCAGCACCGGGCAGGTGTCAGCCCCTATACATCACCTTACGGTTTAGCAGAGACCTGTGTTTTTGGTAAACAGTCGCTTGGATCTTTTCACTGCGGCTCATCTGGACCGAAGTCCAAACAAGCACCCCTTCTCCCGAAGTTACGGGGTCATTTTGCCGAGTTCCTTAACGAGAGTTCTCCCGAGCGTCTTAGGATTCTCTCCTCGCCTACCTGTGTCGGTTTAGGGTACGGGCACCTTTGGACTCGCTAGAGGCTTTTCTTGGCAGTGTAGGGACAGGCTCTTCGGTACTAAAATTTCCCTCCTCATCACCGCTCAGCGTGATTGATCGCGGGATTTGCCTCGCGATCCGCCTTGCGGCTTGAACGCACTCAACCAACCATGCGCCAGCCTTTCCTTCCTGCGTCCCCCCATCACTCAAACGTCCAATGGTGGTACAGGAATATCAACCTGTTGTTGTCCATCGCCTACGCCTTTCGGCCTCGGCTTAGGTCCCGACTAACCCTGAGCGGACGAACCTTCCTCAGGAACCCTTAGGCTTTCGACGGAGGGGATTCTCACCCCTCTTTTCGTTACTCATACCGGCATTCTCACTTCCAAGCGCTCCAGCAAACCTTCCGGTTTGCCTTCAATGCCCTTGGAACGCTCCCCTACCATGACCAAAAGGTCATCCACGGCTTCGGTGATGTGTTTAGCCCCGTTACATTTTCGGCGCAGCGCCACTCGACCAGTGAGCTATTACGCACTCTTTAAATGATGGCTGCTTCTGAGCCAACATCCTGGTTGTCTAACTAGCGCCACATCCTTTCCCACTTAACACATACTTAGGGACCTTAGACGGTGGTCTGGGCTGTTTCCCTTTCGACGACGGATCTTATCACTCGCCGTCTGACTCCCGAGCTTAAGTGATTGGCATTCGGAGTTTGACTGAACGCGGTAATCCTGTGGGGACCCCTTATCAATCAGTGCTCTACCTCCAACACTCTCCCGCTCGAGGCTAGCCCTAAAGCTATTTCGGGGAGAACCAGCTATCTCCGTGTTCGATTGGCATTTCACCCCTACCCACACCTCATCCCCGCACTTTTCAACGTGCGTGGGTTCGGGCCTCCATTCAGTGTTACCTGAACTTCACCCTGGACATGGGTAGATCACACGGTTTCGGGTCGACAACGTTAAACTCATTCGCCCTATTCAGACTCGCTTTCGCTGCGGCTCCGCCTCTTCAGCTTAACCTTGCTTAACATCGTCACTCGCCGGTCCATTCTACAAAAGGTACGCTGTCACCCCCGAAGGGGCTTCAACTACTTGTAAGCACACGGTTTCAGGATCTCTTTCACTCCCCTTCCGGGGTGCTTTTCACCTTTCCCTCACGGTACTGGTTCACTATCGGTCACTAGGGAGTATTTAGCCTTGGGAGATGGTCCTCCCGGATTCCGACGGGGTTTCTCGTGTCCCGCCGTACTCAGGATCCACTCGGGAGAGGACGTCATGTCGTCGGCTACAGGGCGATTGCCTTCTCTGGCCGGCCTTTCCAGACCGTTCGCCTATGCCGTCCTTTTCTGACTCCACAATGAGTGTCCTACAACCCCAAAGGGCAAGCCCTTTGGTTTGGGCTGATTCCCTTTCGCTCGCCACTACTCAGGAAATCGCATTTGCTTTCTCTTCCTCCGGGTACTAAGATGTTTCAGTTCCCCGGGTCTGCCTTGCCTTCCCTATGGATTCAGAAAGGCATTCTGCCCGTTCAGGGCAGTGGGTTTCCCCATTCGGAAATCTCCGGATCAAAGCTCACTTACAGCTCCCCGGAGCATATCGGTGTTCGTTCCGTCCTTCATCGGCTCCTAGTGCCAAGGCATCCACCGTGCGCTCTTATAAACTTAACCATCGGTGTGTCGATCAGCGGCGAATCTCGTCGTCAGCTGGATTCTCCGGTCCTCATCATGCAGATCACTGCACTCCGGTCCTCGCCTCAAATCGCGCTTCCTCGATCTTCTTACTGCTCGCCACTCCTATTTAGGAAATTAGTCTTGGCATTTCTTTTTCTTTTCTTTCGTTATCCAGTTTTCAAGGATCAGTGAAGGAATGTGTCCTTCAAAACCAAACAAAAGTCCAAACGTTTCGCTATGCATCGTATCCTTAGAAAGGAGGTGATCCAGCCGCACCTTCCGATACGGCTACCTTGTTACGACTTCACCCACACTTCCGATTTTGTTACGACTTCACCCCAATCATTTGTCCCACCTTCGGCGGCTGATTCCAAAAAGGTTATCGCACCGACTTCGGGTGTTACAAACTCTCGTGGTGTGACGGGCGGTGTGTACAAGGCCCGGGAACGGATTCACCGCGGCATGCTGATCCGCGATTACTAGCAATTCCGGCTTCATGCAGGCGGGTTGCAGCCTGCAATCCGAACTGGGAATGGCTTTATGGGATTGGCTTGACCTCGCGGTCTCGCTGCCCTTTGTACCATCCATTGTAGCACGTGTGTAGCCCAGGTCATAAGGGGCATGATGATTTGACGTCATCCCCACCTTCCTCCGGTTTGTCACCGGCAGCACCTTTAGAGTGCCCAACTGAATGCTGGCAACTAAGATCAAGGGTTGCGCTCGTTGCGGGACTTAACCCAACATCTCACGACACGAGCTGACGACAACCATGCACCACCTGTCACTCTGTCCCCCGAAGGGGAACGCCCTATCTCTAGGGTTGTCAGAGGATGTCAAGACCTGGTAAGGTTCTTCGCGTTGCTTCGAATTAAACCACATGCTCCACTGCTTGTGCGGGCCCCCGTCAATTCCTTTGAGTTTCAACCTTGCGGTCGTACTCCCCAGGCGGAGTGCTTAATGTGTTAACTTCAGCACTAAGGGGTTGGACCCCCCTAACACCTAGCACTCATCGTTTACGGCGTGGACTACCAGGGTATCTAATCCTGTTTGCTCCCCACGCTTTCGCGCCTCAGCGTCAGTAACAGACCAGAGAGCCGCCTTCGCCACTGGTATTCCTCCACATCTCTACGCATTTCACCGCTACACGTGGAATTCCACTCTCCTCTTCTGTACTCAAGCTCCCCAGTTTCCAATGACCCTCCACGGTTGAGCCGTGGGCTTTCACATCAGACTTAAGAAGCCGCCTGCGCGCGCTTTACGCCCAATAATTCCGGACAACGCTTGCCACCTACGTATTACCGCGGCTGCTGGCACGTAGTTAGCCGTGGCTTTCTGGTTGGATACCGTCACAGCACCAGCATTTCCTCTGGCACCTGTTCTTCTCCAACAACAGAGCTTTACGATCCGAAAACCTTCTTCGCTCACGCGGCGTTGCTCCGTCAGACTTTCGTCCATTGCGGAAGATTCCCTACTGCTGCCTCCCGTAGGAGTTTGGGCCGTGTCTCAGTCCCAATGTGGCCGATCACCCTCTCAGGTCGGCTATGCATCGATGCCTTGGTAGGCCGTTATCCCACCAACTAGCTAATGCACCGCGGGCCCATCTGTAAGCGATGGCAGAACCATCTTTCACTTTCGCACCATGCGGTGCGAAAGATTACCCGGTATTACTCCGGTTTCCCGGAGTTATCCCCGTCTTACAGGCAGGTTGCCCACGTGTTACTCACCCGTCCGCCGCTCGTTCCGCGAGGCGTCACCCCGAAGGGATCTGCCTCGCTTCCCGCGCTCGACTTGCATGTATTAGGCACGCCGCCAGCGTTCGTCCTGAGCCAGGATCAAACTCTCCGATAAATGGTTGAGAGATAATCTCTCATTTGTTAAAACAATCATCGTGCATTTATGATCCATAGCTTTATTATCAAAGGTTGCCCTTCAATCACGCTTGGCTTTTGTTCAGTTTTCAAGGAACATTCAAAACAGCGACTTTCTCAATGATATCACATCAGGTACGTTGTGTCAAACAACTTTTTCACCATCAAATCGATAATCACTAAGACACAAAATCTCATTTGTTCATCCAAATGGATTTTTTTTTTAGAAAGTCTTCGAAAAGACAAGAAATATTATATCATCTAGTGAAAAGGAAGTCAACAGCCAATTCCAAAAAAATTTAATTTTAACGGAGACGCTTTATCACGTATCCCTTTGGATGCCACATAAATTCAAGCGACTTCGCTGCCGACAACGTTATATAATTTACCATGTATTCACACGGCCGTCAATATCTTTTTTTCATTTTTTTCATGAATACCCTTAATAATAAAGAAAGGCCGGAGCAGTTAATCCCGCCCGCAGCCCTTCATACTATTTTTAACCCTGCTTAACCACCCTTACGAGTTGTTTGAAGCTGGGGATTCCTTCGAACGCAAATTTTCCATCCAGTTATTTTAGCAAGCTAACCCCATCGTCCGGGCGGCTAGAAATCTTATACCATCGCGCGGAAAGATTCGACTGCTGAGAGCCGACATTCATCTCCCGCTTATTACCCTTCTCATTCCTTAAGTGAGAGTCATCTGCCTGGGGTCGACAAAGCTAAAGAGCTGAACCTTATTCGTTCAGCTCTTTAAAGCACTTGCTTTTTTCTGACATTCAGGACATACTCCGTACACTACACTCATGCGATGATGATCGACCGAAAAACCTGTCACTTGCTCCGCCAGCGCCTCGACTTCATCCAAACCCGGATAATAAAAGTCAACGATTTTGCCGCAGTTGCTGCAAATGATATGATAGTGCTGTGTCGTTGCAAAATCGAAGCGACTGGAAGAATCACCGTAAGTGAGTTCCTGAACCAACCCCGCCTTTTTAAAGACGCGCAAATTATTATAAACGGTTGCTACGCTCATATTCGGGAACCTATGCTCAAGCGCTTTATAAATGTCATCAGCTGTCGGGTGCGATCCGGAAATGACTAAATACTCAAGAATGGCATGACGCTGCGGCGTAATTCTGACGCCCGAATCCTTCAACGTGTCAATCGCCTTCTGAATCTGAATGTTTTCTTCATTCATCGCCATGCACCTCGCTTTCAAACTCCGTTGATTATCAGCATCAAAAGACATTGATTATTAGATTAAAATCGTTATAATTACATTCTTAGTTTACATTGTTAGCCCTTTACTGTCAATTATTGTTCCTCAAAATCTCTATTATCTTTCATCATATATTTATTTTTTCACCTATATAAGAGCAAATTTTCAATTATTTTTCGTATTGTTCGGCATGCAGAACATTTTCTGGAATGCCCATTTTAAAGTTCACTGTTCTTGCCGCGACAAAAAGAAAATCAGATAAGCGATTAAGAAAGATGAGAACAAGGGGGTTGACTTCATCTTTTAGAGCTGCTGCCAGCCGCTCGGCCCTCCTCGCTACCGTACGGGCAACATGGAGTGCCGCTCCGGCTTCACCCCCTCCAGGCAAGATAAACTGTTTCAGCACCGGCAATACTTCCTGCATTTTATCAATACGCTTTTCAAGTAGGACAATATGTTTTTGCTCAAGTTTCCAGCAAACCTCTTTACCTTTTGGGGTTGCGAGTTCTGCCCCTGCATAGAATAAAACAGTTTGTATCTTTTGCAAATCAGTAATGAGAGGATCAGCAGCTAATTCAGACCTGCATAAGTGGCTGACAGCGAGGCCGATAAAAGCATTCACCTCATCACATGTTCCATAAGTTTGAACCCGTAAATGATTTTTCGGCACTCTTTCACCGTATATTAATGATGTCGTTCCGCTGTCACCTGTTCTTGTATAGATTCTCGTAACGTCCGCCTCCGTTCTTATAAACAATGTTTAAATTTTGCCGGCCGATGAATGATAACATTTATTTGTGCTATGTTGACTGCCGGCGATAAGTTCTCATTAGATATAAGTAAAGTGCGGACGCATTTGTCCGCACTCGCTCACAACCACCTGTTTGTCCTAATTTAAAAAAACCCCTGCCCCGCTTTAAGCCAGGTTCTCCTTGATAAAACGATAAACTTCCTGCACGTGATCCTTCACTTTGACTTTCGACCACACTTTTACAATTTTCCCGTCTTTATCAATAACAAATGTCGAGCGGATAATGCCCCAATATTCGTTTCCGAAAGTCTTCTTTCTTGAGCTGCCAAGCCCCGTATGCTTTGGCCGTTTCATGTTCGGTGTCGGCTAAAAGTGTGAACGGCAGATTGTGTTTTTTTCGTAAATTTTTGATGCTTTTCAATCGGATCAGGGCTGATGCCTATGACCACAGTACCTATCTCTTTAAACTTCTCGTTTTGATCGCGAAAATCACATGCCTCTGTTGTGCATCCAGGCGTCATGTCTCTAGGGTAAAAATATAAAACAACGTTTTTGCCTTTAAAATCGGCAAGCGTTACCGTTTTGCCGTCCGTTGCCTGCAGTGAAAAATCAGGCGCTTCGTTTCCTGCTTCCAACATGTAAATCTCCTCCTGGCTTTAAAAAAAACTCGTTGTGTTTCCTTGAAGCTAATCAACCTTAGTGTTTCATCGTTATCGCATGATCATTCAATTTTGATCGCAATTTTTCCGAACTGCCCGCCGTCTTTAAGCCGTTTCAAAGCAGAGCCGGCATCCTTTAAATCAAAGACGCTGTGTCAACACCGGGGGCGGATCTTGTGCTCATTAAATAATGTAATCATTTCATGAAACTCCTCAATACTGCCCATCGAAGTGCCGTTTAGACTCCACTGATTATAAAAAAAAAGTTGCGCAGATTGAAGCTTACTTCATCGCCGGCCGATGCACCGAATACAACGATTGTTCCGCCCTGCTTCAATAACTGCAGGGAGCGATTCCAAGTGGCGGCGCCAACACTTTCAATCACTAAATCCACCTTTTTTTCCCCTTTTAAAAGGGACGGCCAGTCTCCGTCATTATTTAGTGTCAGATCGGCTCCCAAGTCGCGGGCTTTCTGCAATTTTTCTTCACTTCTGGATGACACGATGACGGTTGCGCCGGCGGCTTTGGCCATTTGCAGCAGGTATGTCGCCACGCCGCTGCCAATGCCGGGGATAAAAACCGTTTGTCCCGGCTGCAAATGCCCGCGGGTAAACAGTGCCCGATACCCCGTCAGTGCGCTGAGCGGCAGTACACCGGCTTCTCCCATGTCAAATAGTCCGGTTTCAAAGCGACCTGCGCGCTATCGACCACAATTTTTTCAGCCAAAGTTCCGTTATCCGGCAGCCCAAGTATTTCGAAGTCTTCCGGCGGTGCGGGCGATTTTTTTACCCAGCGCAGACTTGGAATAATCACAACTTCATCGCCTGGACGAACATTTTCCACACCTTTTCCAACCTCTTCAACGATTCCGGCGCCATCCGAACCGATGATAAGGGCTGGATCAGCCGCCCCATGGCGTTTTTCTACGACAAATAAATCCCGATGATTAAGGCCAGCATATTTAATAGCAATTTTTACTTTTCCGCCCTCGACCGCCTCTTCGGCAACGTCAGTACGGCAGCTTAATCCGTCAAAACCCGAAATGCCTTCATGCACGAACGCTCGCATTATTTATCACCTCTACTTTCATTTTCGCAGAAGCAGGCCTTTTTCTCAAATTAGTTTGTGTAAAATATTTCTCGGGGGATAATCAGGAGGCGATCGGCGCCTCTCTCTAGCAGATTACTGGACGAAAAAGAGAAGACTCTGTATTCTAAATGTACGCTAACTAGGCGAGTACATAAAGAATGGAGCCTTCTCAATGGATATTATAAAAGATTTATTCGATATTTGGAAGAGAAAAAGGAATCTTGTCGATTTTGAAACCGGTGCGGTTCAAGTCATGTATGAGTGGATGGGTCAGGCCGTGGGGCGAATGCTGACGGAGATGAACCGCGCTTTGACTCGGCTGAAACAGAATGAGGGATGGAAAGTTGAGCGGACAGACGAACGGAGGCTGCAGTTTTTATTTGGCCCGGTAACCTTTTCCCATACGTTGATGATCGCCCCGAACCATCAGCGGCTCTACCCTTTAGATAGATTGATGAAATGGCGGAAGGGGAGCCGGTATTCACCTTACGTTGAGCTAAAGGCGGCGGAGCTTGCTGGCCGTATGCCTTATCGTCAAGTGGTGGAAACCTTGGAGACGTGGACACCGATCAGAGATGAGTCACAGCACGGTCATGGCCAGCGTCCGCCGAGTGGGAGCGGCTCAAGGTCAAATGGATGAAGCCTTAGTGGAGAAGGACAAGGCCGGCACGCTCATGAGCGAGGGGCGTATGGTGACGCACCTCATGACAGAGGCAGACGGGACATATGTCCGTGGTATGCAAAAGAAAGCTCATATAGAAATCAAACACCTGATCACATATGAGGGGTGGGAACAAAACGGAAAACGCCGCCGGCTTGTGAACCCTTACGCGGTGATGACAGCGAAAAATGTAAATGATTTTTGGGATCAAGCGAC
Source organism: Terrilactibacillus sp. S3-3 (assembly GCA_030437565.1). GTDB lineage: Bacteria > Bacillota > Bacilli > Bacillales > Sporolactobacillaceae > S3-3. The sequence goes on along the minus strand of CP129291.1, from coordinate 888,874 downwards.
CGCAGTAGCGGAAAGCCGTTATGATTTGACCCACACGCAAGTCGTTGCCAATAGTGATGGGGGCTCAGGGTATGGTGAAGAGCGCTTTAAAGAAGCCTTCTCCGGATCACGCCAGCCTTTATTCGTTCAGCTGGATGATTTCCATGTGGCCCAGGCCCTCACCCGGGCCCTGCACGGTGACAAAGACTGGTTAAAGCCGCGAAGAAAGCCGTTCGAGACAAGCAGGAGGAGACGCTTGTCACCATTTTAGATACGTATGAAAGTCAACTTGAGAATGACAAACAGATTCAAAAAGTGGCAGACGTCAAAAAGTATCTCATGAACCACTGGAGCCGCTTATTTGACTGGCGAGACAAAGACAAACAAGCTCCAAAAATTGCAGGTAAACTGGGAGCGATGGAATCCAATCAGCGCCACCTCACGTTTCGCATGAAAAAACGCGGAATGCACTGGGGTGGGTCAGTTGAGGCGATGGTGAAAGTAATACAAGGTTGCCAGAACGGGACCCTGCAGGCAGCTTATCTAGCCAGTCTGGAACTGGGAGAAAGAGCAATGCGGAGAGTGACGAAAACGATGCGTATAGCGACTCTCCTTCGCTCTCAAACCCGGCCGTCTATCGGCGTCCATTTAGGTCGCATTGCCGGCTATACCTCTGCCTCGAGCAGCGTGGGGCATCTGAATAAAATCCTGACCTTATGAACGACGAAAGGGTTTCCTTTACCTTGTCATGGAGTGAGGGACGCTTTTTGCCCCTCACTCCATGACAAGGCCAGCAAGCGAAGCGCGGTAGCCGCCAAGAAGTGTACATTTTGAGAATCTGTCAAACCTTGTCCTATATGGGACCCCGAGTAAAACTTGACACATACCTCAAATTATACGCCATATTCCTTCCGTTCCGAATATGGTAAGATAATAAGGATTACTGGCTAAATGCGCCACCTCCTGTGGCAACGCCAGTACTAGCACGTCCTGTGCGTCGAGGATTACTGGCTAAATGCGCCACCTCCTGGGCGGGCGCCAGTACTAGCACGTCCTGTGCGCCTGGGATTACTGGCTAAATGCGCCACCTCCTGGGCGGGCGCCAGTACTAGCACGTCCTGTGCGCCTGGGATTACTGGTGGTGCCGCGTCACAGTCCGAGAGCTGAACGGGCCCTACTGTGGGGTCGAAGAAATTTGAAGCCGGGAGCTTGCGTGTACCACTATAAAAAGCAATGACATGGCAAAAGTTAAAAAAGCGGGTGATAGCTGTGGATATAGAAAGCATCCAAAGAAGAATTGAAAACGACGGCAACATCATGGGCCAGGATAAAGCGCGAAAAGCCGCTGTGCTCATTCCGCTCGTCGCAAAAGCGGATACATGGGACATTCTATTTGAAGTGCGCTCTAAACAATTAAATAGACAGCCCGGAGATATTTGTTTCCCGGGCGGACGGCTGGAAAAGAGCGATGTCTCGCTGCAAGATACCGCCGTGCGTGAAACTCACGAAGAACTTGGCATTGATGAGCGCGCAATCGAGGTTATCGGCAAACTTGGCATTTGTATCCCGACTCCGGAACTATTCATCTATCCATACGTCGGTGTCATTGATGAAAAAACATCCTTTTCGCCCAATTCGGATGAGGTCGAAGAAATTTTCACCGTGCCGCTCCAATGGCTCATGAAGCAGCTGCCTGAGAAGCATGCTGCTATGGAATTAAATGTCGATACCGAGCAGGACTTCCCGTTCGAGCGCATTGCTTTTGGCAGGAATTATCCTTTCAGACAGAAAAAAGTGTTCGAAACCTTCTATGAATATAACGGGAAAACGATTTGGGGGCTCACCGCCCGTATCCTTGAACACTTCATCTCGCTAATGAACCACAGAATGTTTGATTGACGGCCGTCGTTCGCCCCGCTCAAAGCTTGTTCTCATTTACACAGTGGAAGCCCATTTTTCCCGGATTATTCAGTATTACAATATTTACCATTTTTTATTTATTAAGATTTCTATCGGTAGGCATCGATCATTCTTCGATAAAGAAACCTGAGCCTATCGGTTTTACCCGGCTTCCCTCTCCCTCTTTTCTTTTTCTTCAAAAATACTCCCATTGTTCAGCTTTATATTAAAATTCTCAATATGGCAAATCAGCCAATTTATTGTGCTAGAATATTTTTTTTTTGACAAAATTTACGTCGAAAAATGTTAGGTGGTGCAATAATTGGGAAAAAATTCAGAACAATCGACTAAATTTGTTCCATATATTTCCGCATCAAAATCTCTTTCCGAATTAACCGTTACATCTATTATTCTCGGTATCATTCTAGCGGTCGTTTTTGGTGCGGCAAACGCTTATCTAGGCCTTTTAATTGGCATGACCATTTCTGCTTCGATTCCCGCGTCAGTGATTTCCATGGGCATTTTAAGAGGGATTTTCCGCCGGGATTCCATTCTTGAGAACAACATCGTTCAGACCATGACAACATCTGGCGAAGCGATCGGCGTCGGCGCGGTGTTCACGCTGCCCGCCCTCTTTTTGCTGCATGTTCACATCACTTACATCATGATCCTCTTCATTGTTTTAGTAGGCGGTTTTCTTGGTGTATTTATGATGGTGCCGCTTCGCCGGCTGCTCATCGTTCAAGAACATGGGGTTCTCCCGTATCCTGAAGGCACGGCATGTGCCGAAGTGCTGAAAACCGGCGAGGAAGGCGGTAGAAATCGCTGCTTGTTCTCGGTGGATTGATTCTTGGCGGCCTTGTGAAGGCACTGGAAGACGGGTTTAACCTTTTCAAATATGAAATTCAGACCGGCATCGCCCATTTCAAATATGCCGTTGTCGGCATGGATGCCTACCCTTCGCTGCTCGGCGTCGGCTTTATCATCGGCCCAAGAATTTCCGGACAAATGCTTGCCGGCGGGCTGTTTGCTTGGATAGTCATCGCCCCGCTGATCGGCTTCTTCGGTTCCGGCAGCCTGCATGCGATTTTTCCATCGACCGTTCCGCTTAAATCGCTTGATACCGCGGCCATATGGGACAGTTACATTCGCTACATCGGCGCCGGTGCGGTGGCGGCAGGCGGGATCATTACGCTGATCAAAACATTGCCGACGCTGTATCGAAGCCTCCATGATACGGTATCCAGTATGTCCGCCAATAGAAACCAATCGGCAGGTCTCACGCTTGAAAGAACAGACCGTGATATGTCAATGATGAGGGTGATCCTAGGTTCACTGGTACTGATCATCATCATTGCGATCAACCCAATCGTCAAAGTCGGCCTGCTTGGTGCCCTTCTGGTTGCCATCTTTGGCTTTTTGTTTGTGACGGTGGCATCAAGAATCGTCGGGATTGTCGGCAGTTCATCATCGCCGGTTTCCGGCATGACGATTGCAACACTGCTGATTGTCACGGTCGTGTTCAAATTTACCGGTTTTTCCGGAACAACCGGCATTATCATCTCGATCAGCACGGCGGCGATTGTCTGCACGGCTTTAGCTGTTGCCAGCGACATTTCCCAAGATCTGAAGACCGGCTATCTCGTCGGTGCAACACCTTGGAAACAACAAGTCGCCATGATGATCGGCGTTGTCTTTTCTTCACTGACAATCGGTGCAGTCCTGTTCTTGCTGAACAGTGCTTATCATTTCGGTTCGCATGCTCTGCCGGCTCCTAAAGCCGTGCTCATGAAGCTGATTGCTCAAGGCTTGATGCAGGAACAAATGCCTTGGGAATTGATTTTTATCGGCGCGGCGATCGCGATCTGCATTGAATTTCTGGGCATCAATTCCCTTGTCTTTGCCGTTGGTTTATATCTGCCGGTACACATCAGTACGCCGATCATGTTCGGCGGTATCGTCCGCTATCTCATCGATCGGTTCAGCAAGGATGACAAAGTCCGAAACATTCGCAGAGAACGCGGCACACTAATGGCATCCGGGCTCATCGCAGGCGAATCGCTTGTCGGTGTGATCATCGCCGTCTTCACCGTGCTGAATATTAAAGCCCCGGTGAATCCGCTGTTCTCAAGCGGTCTCGTTACGCTCGCTGTTTTCCTTGTGCTCTGCTTCATTCTCTGGTTTACTGCTTTCAAAGGCGCAAAGAAAAGGAATGTAAAAAATGGTTCGCTTTTTGAATAAAAAGAAACCCGGCAACCTTCTTGAGATGACGCCGATCCTGAACGGCGGATTCCGCATCGAACAGGATGGCCAAGAGTTTTCTCATCGTGCCTCGAACCACTTTTATTGAAAAAATAGCGATTAAGGTCTTCAAACAAGCAAAAGAACACCGTTATCAGCTGGATGAGCTGGGCCATTGCGTGCTTGACAGCTGCAATGGCGAAAAAACGGTGGCGGAAATTGCCGAGATGCTGTCGAGCCGGTTCGGCGAGACGGCAGAACCTGTATTGCCAAGGCTTGTGAAATTCCTGGAAATATTAGATACTAATAGTATCGTCACACTTCAAGGTGCCGGCTGATGCCGGCACTTTCCATATGCTGAAGTCAAGGCTGAAAGATGGCGGCCGGCAGCGCATTAACCCGCTGATTGCCCCGTGACATCGTACATAACAGCAAGAAAAGCACCGCAGATGTTTTACCAAAGATCAAAGCAGCAAAAGTCCGGGTTAGAGGCCGCGGGTTCGTCCCTTTTTGCCGCAAATGGCAAATCTCGCAAACTATTAAGAAAGGAAGCTTTGTCACATGAATATCGAAACATCGGAAAAACTTTACGAAGAAGCATTGAAGCATATTGTTGGCGGTGTAAACAGCCCGTCCAGATCGTTTGAAGCGGTCGGCGGCGGCGCACCCATTTATATGAAAGAAGCAAAGGGCCCTTATTTCTGGGATGAGGACGGCAACCGCTACATTGATTATTTGGCTGCTTATGGCCCGATCATCACCGGCCATGCGCATCCCCATATTACCGAAGCGATCAAAAGACAAGCGGAAAAAGGCGTCTTGTACGGTACGCCGACCGCTCTCGAAACAAAGCTCGCGGTGATGATAAAAGAAGCGATTCCGTCGATGGAAAAAATCCGGTTTACGAACTCGGGCACCGAATCAGTCATGACGACCGTGCGCGTTGCCCGCGCTTACACCGGCCGGCAAAAAATATTGAAATTCGCCGGCTGCTATCACGGCCACTTCGATCTCGTACTTGTCGCGGCCGGATCCGGCCCTTCCACCCTTGGGACTCCTGACTCGGGGTGACAGAGAATACGGCAAAAGAAGTGATTACGGTTCCTTATAACAATGTTGAAGCGCTGCAGCAGGCGTTCGATAAATGGGGGGACGATATCGCCGCTGCGCTCGTCGAACCGGTTGTCGGCAACTTCGGCATGGTCATGCCGGAAAAAGGCTTCCTGGAAGCTATCATCAAGATCGCCCATCAAGCCGGATCCTTAGTCATCTTTGACGAAGTCATCACCGGTTTCCGGTTTATGTACGGCGGCGCACAGAATTATCTTGGCGTGACCCCGGATATGACGGCAATGGGTAAAATTATTGGCGGCGGCCTGCCGATCGGCGCTTACGGCGGCAGAAAAGACATTATGGAAGAAGTTGCGCCGCTCGGACCGGCCTACCAAGCCGGGACCATGGCGGGAAATCCGGCCTCAATGGCCAGCGGCATCGCCTGCCTTGAAGTTTTGCAGCAGCCCGGCGTCTATGAAGAAATGGACCGGCTCGGCAAGAAACTGGAGGACGGCATTCTGGCCATTAACGAAAAATATCAATTGCCGATTACAATTAATCGTATCGTCGGTGCGATGACCCTCTATTTTTCCGATCATGAGGTGAAAAACTACGAAGATGCAAAGGCCACCGACAGCGACATGTTCGGCCAGTTCTTCAAGCTGATGCTCCGCGAAGGTGTTCATCTGGCACCTTCCAAATATGAAGCGTGGTTTATCACGACCGAACATGGGGAAAATGACATTGACGATACATTAAAAGCTGTCGATGCAGCTTTTTCCGAGCTGGCTAATTGATTCTTTCCGCAGGGAACACTATAGATTTCTAAAAAGAGGGCGGCATAGCCGCCCTCCTCTTGCATATAAAAGGCTTTACTTCATTTTAGAAAAAGGGGGATGATTCCTATGCGACTGGGAGCCCGCAGCTTGAAAACGGGCGTGGCTGTCACTATGGCCCTTTTCATCGCCTTGGCTCTGCATCTGACGCCGCCGACAATGGCCGGTATCGCCGCCGCCGCCGTCACCACGCAGCCTTCTGTTCATCGCTCTTTTCGCACCATGGTTGATAATATTCAAGGAAATATCATCGGCGCGATCATCGCGATCCTGTTTGTGATTTCCGTCGGCGCGAGCCCGATTATCATCGGCCTCGCCGTTATCATTGTCATCGCCATCCAGCTTAAGCTGCATCTGCAGTCGACCATGTCATTAACAATGGTCACCGTGATCGTGATCATGGCCGGCGAGACATCCGGAACGGACGTTACAGACAACTTTTTATTCTTTTCTCTCGATCGGATCATATTGGTCGGCATCGGCGTCCTATCGGCGATGATTGTCAATTTTTTATTCTTCCCGCCTAACTATGAGTACCGGCTCTATTATAGTATTCTGAACCAGACAACCGAACTGTTTAAGTGGATCCGCCTGCTCAGCCAGCGTGCTTCCGAACACACAAAAATCAAGGACGATCTGGCCACTTTCGCCGATAACAAACTGAAAATAGAAAATTATTATCATTGGTACAAAGAAGAGCGCGGTTATTTTCGTAAGCAGCGGTTTATTAAGTACCGGCGAACAGTGATTTTTCGGGAAATGATTACGACGACTAACGGACTCCATCATATTCTGAGAGCGCTGGATCGAAATGAAAATGCTTATCGCCTGCTGCCCGATGATTTCAAAAAAAACGCTCCAAGAGGAGTTAAACGGGCTGATGGCCTATCATGAACGGGTTCTGCTTAAATTTAACGGCAAGATCCGCCGCCAGCAGCATGAAAAGCAGGCCAAAGAAGATTATCGTCATAAAACAAAATTGGCCGAATCATTCGTCGCTCATTATCATCAAAATGACAACGATGAATGGCTCGATTTGTTTCCGTTCATATCGATGATCGTTGACTACAGCCAGCATATCGAACATTTGGACAGGCTTGTGGAAAGCTTCCAAACCTTCCATACAAAAGAAAACCGGATCAAATTCGAACCTGAAAAATTAGAATGAATGTTGAAAAGACCGGCCGCCCCCACAGCAGCCGGTCACTTTTACTAATCCCCTGTTTTCTCCGGCTGTCATTCCTCTCTCGCAAACCACAACAATATAAAAGCCCGCTTCTCAGATTTTTCCGCCCCCCTCGTCTAAGCCTCAGGCCCTACTGAAAAATACAGCTTGCGCTCATTATCCGAAACGGTACTTTTTTGTACGATAGAGTCAAGAAAGGGGGACAAGACCTATGAAAAAATTTGGATTATTTCTTTTAGGCGCCATTGCCCTGATTGTACTGCTTACACAAATCGGGCCAATGATCGGCCTTTTGGTCAGCCTTGCCGTACTCTTTTTCGCCTTCAAAAAATTCATCCGGGCGGATTCCGCCGGCGGAAAAATGGTTTGGGCGATCATCGGCCTCATCGCACTAGGCTTTGCCGTCGGTAATGTTCCGGCGATCATCGGCGCCCTGGCCCTGCTGGCGCTCTATTTCGTTTATAAAAAAAAATGGGACGATCAGAAAACAATCGATCATCAGCCGAAGGACCCTTTTGACAACTTCGAAAAACAATGGAAAGAAATGATGTAAACGCCGCACATGATGCCTGCTACATTTTAAAAAAACAAGGAGTGAACAAAATGAGCAATCTTTTTACACGCATCAAAGATTCGTTTTTGTCCGATATCAATGAATTACTTGATCAAAAAGAGCAAAAGAACCCTATTGCCATGCTGAACCAGCATCTTCGCCACTGCGAGAAAGAGGCGGATAAAGTACGCCGGCTGATCGGCAGGCAGTACACTTTAAAAGAAACGTTTATCAGGGAGTACCATGAGGCAGAGGAAACGGCCGGCAAGCGCAAACGGCAGGCCGACATTGCTTCGCGGGCAGCTGAAGCCGATCTCTATGAATTCGCGCTGAAGGAACAAACCGACTATGAACAAAAAGCAGCCCGATTGAAAACCGCTTATGAAGACGCCGCCAAACAGTTTGCGCATTTGGAGGAAAAGTATGAAGAAATGAAACGGAAGTTAAAGGATATGCAGCTTAAACGGATGGAACTCATGAGCCGGGAAAACATCGCCAGCGCCAACTATCGGATCGATCAAGTCCTTCACCCGGAAAACGTCTTCGGAAAATCCTGTTCGCAATTTGAGGCAAGCGAATCTTACCTCGAAAGACTGGAACATCAGATCAACACCAATTATCATCATGCAACAATTGATGCCCGCATCGCTCAGCTTGAAAAGCAACTTGAAAAAAAGGAGCAATAAACAGCGGGCAAGGTCTTGCCATGTGCGGGCACCCCCCCGCCGGCTCAAACGAAATAACCCCTTTCCGATTCGGCAGTAAAATAAAGACGGACTATTGCCTGAGCGCACTTGCGCCCGCTGGTCTGACCGCTTTGCCTTTGGTATGATTAAATTGATGGCTTGATTGCAGCCATTTGTTTTCGGCCCAGTCAATTTTGATAAAAATTCCGACTTAAAGGATAAAAAGGCGTAGCCCTGCGCCTTTTTTTTATTTTTTAGTTTTTGACCGAGCGGGCAAAAATTTTCATTTTCAGTATGTTTTAAAATGTCCATCGAAGAGGCAGGTGACCCGACTCCAATGTTCAAGCAAATAAAGTCTGATTTTTCAAGTTGGATTTTTCTCTTCGGTTTTTTTTTTTTTTTGACTGTCGAAATTGTCTTTTTCGACTGGGGATTTATCTTTCCTTTGACACTTTTCATCGTCCTTATTCTGATTGGTCAGAAGAGGCGCCATAAAAATAAAGGAAAAATACTTTTTTGGATTGGGACAATCGGGCTGATCTGTACAGCCATAAACATGATTGCTTTTAAATTTCTTGTGGTTGCCTTTTTTATTTATGTCGTCATTCAATTCATTTCATCCAAAAAACATCCGGCAGTCATTCAGCCGATTGTTTATGAAAAAGAGTCACCTGAAAGCGGCACATTCAACCATCCGTCTGTGTTAAAAAATAAGCTGTTCGGTTCACAAAAAACACCTGATCAGGTTTATGAATGGACGATGTAAATATTCAACTTGGCGTCGGCGACACCGTTATCGATTTGAGCAATACACTCCTGCCGAAAGCGGAGTCCGTGATTTCCATCCGCCACATTGCCGGGAAAGTCCGGATTCTCGTCCCCTATGATATTGAAGTCGCCGTCTATCATTCGGTGGTCATTGGGCAGGCGGCATTTTTCGATCATCTTGAACCAAGGCTCATTAATGAAACGATATCCTATCGCACATCAGGTTTTGATCAGGCGGACCAGAAAATAAAAATTATCACCTCTATGATTGCGGGCAATCTGGAGGTGAAACGGATATGAGTGCTTTCAATCGAAAAAGACGGCATTCCGGCCGGCTGCCCGGCAAAAAAAACGAGATTTGTATGACCATCATCCAGCGCCAGCTTATTTTCGGCACTTTTATTTCGTGTTTTTTGCTTATTATGTTTGCCCTGATCTTTTTCTTTGCCTTTCCTTTAACCGATTGGGCGGACTTATGGGAGCATCAAATCTTTCATCTGCCGTTCATCCTGTTCATGCCGATGATCGCGATCATCGCCGGACTTGCGGCAGGTTTTCTTTCCGGCTATTATTGGCGCACTATTTTTATCTCGATCGGCGAAACTTTGGCAAGTGTGGAAAAAGGGCAGCCCATTCCTGAAGCCCTTCCAATAAAACTGGATGAGCTCGATACCGTCATGCAGCGCACCATGGCTATTCGCAAACAAATTGTCGAGCAAACAAAAGTATCGCAAAAATTAGCGAGTGAAAAAGTTGAATTTGAAGAAAAAGCGGTTCAAAAAATCGTTTTTGAAGAGCGCAACCGATTGGCCAGGGAGTTGCACGATTCCGTCAGCCAGCAATTATTCGCCGCTTCGATGCTGATGTCGACCATTAATGAAACAAGATCGGACGCGAGCGATCAGGAATCGCACCGGCTCAAACTTGTTGAAGAAACGATCAATCAGTCACAGCTTGAAATGCGAGCGCTTTTCCTTCATCTTCGCCCCGTCAGCTCCGCGGAAAAGCACTGAAAGACGGGATGGAAGAATTACTTGGCGAACTGCGGCAAAAGGTGCCGATGAAAATCAACTGGAAAATTGAGCCGATCCATACTGACAAAGGGATTGAGGACCATCTTTTCCGCATTCTTCAGGAGTCGGTCTCCAACACGCTTCGGCGGCACGCAAAAGCGGATTCTCTGGACGTTCTGCTCATCAGACGTGTACCGTTTATCATCTTGCGGGTGACCGATGACGGCATTGGTTTTGATATCAATCAAACCAAGACAGGTTCTTATGGATTGCAAAACATCCGTGAACGGGCGGCGCAGATCGGCGGTATGCTGAAAATTGTCAGCATGCCGAATAAAGGCACCATTTTGGAAATCAAAGTACCGATTATGGAGGGGATTGACAATGATTAGTGTCCTTTTTGCCGACGATCATGAAATGGTACGCATCGGTGTATCGTCTTACTTATCTGTTCAACCCGATATCGAAGTTATTGGGGAGGGATAATGGACGATCCGCCGTATCCCTCGCTTTATCGCTGCACCCGGACATTATTCTAATGGACCTCGTGATGGAAGAGATAGACGGCATTGAGGCGACAAAGCGGATCATCGCTCATTGGCCGGAAGCTAAAATCATTATTGTCACCAGTTTTCTGGACGATGACAAGGTGTATCCGGCGATCGAGGCCGGTGCAACGAGCTATCTGCTGAAAACTTCAAAAGCGAGCGAGATTGCCGATGCGATCAGAGCAACCTATCGCGGCCAATCGGTGCTCGAACCTGAAGTGACCGGAAAAATGATGATGAAAATGCAGCAAAAAAAACAAGCCGCTTCCCCATGAAGAATTGACAAAACGCGAAATGGAAGTTCTTTTGCTGATGGCGAAAGGAAAGAGCAATCAAGAGATCGCCGATGAACTGTTCATTGCATTAAAAACAGTCAAAGTCCATGTCAGCAATATTTTGAGCAAACTGGAAGTTCAAGATCGAACCCAGGCGGTTATCTATGCCTTTAAACATAATCTGGCGGATTAAACCTAACCAAAATCAACGATGATGCAATGTTTCTGTCGCAATGTTTAACCTCGACTCCAGATGGGACGCGGTGCTCACAGCCTCGAATGGAGCGGCTTCGACTTCAAACGAGACTCCGCGCTATTAAATGGCGCTCTCGCGTGGCATTAAGGCCTCGACTTCCAGGCCTGAAACGGTTCGGCTTATACTTTGAAATAGTCAAAAGAAGTTTCCATCACTTGCAAGAGGGACTATCCGCCCCCAGTGCAAGAATGGAAACTTCTTTTTAAAATTAATTTTTCATCCGCGGATCCAGAGCATCGCGCAATCCGTCGCCGACAAGATTGAAGCCGACCACAACGAGAATGATAGCCAAACCGGGAAAGATAACGGTCCAGGGCGCATTCTGAATATATTCTCTAGCATCGGAAAGCATCTTTCCCCATTCAGGCTGGGGAGCCTGAGCCCCCATCCCTAAAAAAAACCCCAAGCCGGCCGCTTCCAGGATCGCCGTCGCAATATTCAGCGTCCCCTGCACGATGATCGGTGCCAGGCTGTTCGGAAGAATATGGTGAAAGATGATTCGCATGTCGCCCATGCCGATTGACCGGGCCGCGACTATGTATTCCTCTTCCTTAATCGTCAAGACTCTCGCCCGAACCAGGCGGCCGAATGTCGGCACATTGACAATCGCAATCGCAAGGAGGGCATTGCTCAGGGACGGGCCGAGTATCGCCACGATGGCAATGGCCAGCAAAATACTTGGAAAAGCGAGTAAAATATCAAAAAGGCGCGAAATGATCACATCGACCGCTTTCCCGAAATAACCAGCGAGTACACCTAAGAAAGTGCCGACAATGATCGAACCGATGACCGAAAAGAACCCGACTCTTAGCGAAAGCCTGGCCCCGAAAATGATTCTGCTGAAAATATCCCTGCCAAAATCATCCGTTCCAAACCAATGGGCAGAGGACGGCGGCTGCAGGCGAATTCATATTTTGGTCGTTGATCCCTTGGGGAGCAAGAAAACCCGCAAATATCGCGACAAAAATGAAGAAGACGACAATGACCGTTCCTGCTAATGCCGGTTTATTTTTGCGGAACGCCCGCCAGAAATCGCTGAGTGCCGTCACCAGCGGGCTTTTTTGCCTAACTTGTTCATAATGAAGTGTTGGTTGTTGATGAGCAGTTTGCGGCATTTTTTAACCTTCCTTCTTTTCCCTTTAACGGTATTTAATGCGGGGATCAAGCAGCCCATATAATAGATCGACAATCAGGTTGACGATAATGAAAATGAAAGCCACAACCAAAATTCCTGATTGAATAACCGGATAATCCCTATTTTGTATAGCATCGTAAATATAAAGGCCGATTCCCGGCCAGCCGAAAATCGTCTCGGTCAAGATAGCGCCACCAAGCAGCAGGCCCGTTTGCAGGCCGATAACGGTCAGAATGGGAATAAAAGCATTGCGCAGCGAATGCTTGTACACAATCCAGAACATCCGTTGGCCTTTTGCTTTTGCTGTTCGAACATAGTCCGACTTCATCACTTCAAGCATACTGGAACGTGTCATCCGGGCAATGATCGCCATCGGGATCGTCGCGAGAGTACACGCCGGAAGGATGAGATGGCGGACGACCATCCAAAATTGGTCCATCCTCCCTTGAATGAGCGTATCGATCAAATAAAAGTTTGTCATCGGTTGAACCGAATTGCGGATATCGTCGCGGCCGATCGATGGGAGCCAGTGCAATTCCAATGAAAAACCCCATTGTCCAAGCAGGCCAAGCCAAAAGACGGGCATTGACACGCCGATCAAAGCTAAAACCATTGCCGTAAAATCAAAAATTGAATTTTGTTTCCAGGCACTGATGATTCCGGCATTGACCCCAATGATAACGGCAATCAGCATAGCGAAAAAAGACAGCTCCATTGTCGCTGCAAGATGCGGCCAGATTTCACTGGAAATCGGGGCATTCGTCCGATCGATGTTCCAAGATTGCCGGTCAGAATATCTTTTAAATACGAGAAGTATTGAATGTACCAAGGGTTATCCAACCCTAACGATTGATTGAGGCTTTTGATCGCTTCAGGCGTTGCCTTTGTACCCAACATGGTCAGCGCCGGATTCCCAGGAATGGCGTGGATGATTGAAAAAAAAAAACAATGAGCGACATCCCTATCAGGACAGGAATGAGCATGAACACACGCTTCACCGCATAGGAAAGCATGCGGAATCACCTCCCTCTCTTTTATAACAAATAGAAGGGATGAATCCCTTCTATTTGTCCTGTATTTGCTTTTAGACCGCTGTTTATTTGTCTGTCACGTTCTCAAACACATCGCTGCCTGTAGGGTTTGGAGCGAATCCATTGATCGTGCTCTTGCCAACCAAAGCGGCTTTTGCAGAAACAAGCGGGACCCAAGGGGCATCGTCATGAATAATGACCTGCGCCTTTTTATAAAGTTCGGCCCGTTTCGTTTCTGTTTTTCCTGTTGAGCAGCGATCAGGACGCTATGCAGCTTGTCATTTGAGTAAAAAGAAAGGTTGTTCGTACCCATGCTGTCTTTATCAAGCAATGTATATAGGAAATTATCCGGGTCGCCGTTATCGCCGGTCCAGCCCATTAAATACATTGGCGCCTGATTTTTTTGCAGTTTTTCAATATAAGTCGACCATTCAATCGTATCGATTTTGACTTTCACACCGATTTTAGCAAAGTTGGCTTGAATGGCTTCGGCCGTTTTTTCCGGGTCAGGCATGTAATCGCGCGGGTTGGACATCGTCCAAAGTTCCGTTGAAAAGCCTTTTGGATAGCCGGCTTCGGCAAGCAGTTTTTTCGCTTTTTTCAAGTCGAATGGATAATCTTTGATAGCATTGTTGTAGCCAAGGAAATTCGACGGCATCGGGTTTTTGGCAATTTCTGCTTTCCCGTCATAAAAAGCTTTATTCAAGGCTTGTTTATCGACGGCCATATTCAAAGCTGGCGCACTTTTTTATTGTTAAACGGCGCTTTCGTCACGTTAAAGCCGAGGTAAGCGACATTCATCGGCGGGCGATAGTAGACTTTAAGATCTTTATTGCCGTTTAATCCGTTCAGATCACTCGGATTGACGCCGTCCATTAGGTCAATTTCGCCGTTTTTCAGTGCATTGAGGCGGGCGCTGTTATCCGGGATAACCTTGAAAACAAGCGTATCGAGTTTCGGCAGTCCCTTTTTCCAATAATGCTTATTTTTCGTTAAAGTGATGGTGTTGTTCTTCTTCCATGACTTAAAAACGAACGGGCCTGTCCCGACCGCAGCGGTACTGCCGTATTTCGAACCGTATTTTTTGATCGCTGCCGGACTTGAAATGGCAAACGGCGACATCGCCAAGTCTTTCAAAAATGGCGCGGACGGGCTTTTCAGTTTGAAGACAACCGTATAATTATTTTTGGCAGTCACACTTTCAATGATGTGCCCCTTGTCGCCTTTGTATCCGAACATCGAAGGATAATAAGCGAATTTTCCCGAAGCCTTGCCGTTCATCCAGCGCTCGAAGTTATAGACGACCGCCTGAGCATTAAAGGCCGTGCCGTCTTGGAATTTGACACCTTTTCTCAAATCAAACGTGTAAGTCTTTCCGTCTTTCGATATCGTCCATGATTTTGCCAGCGAAGGCCCAACTTCGGTCGTTTGCCCTTTGTATTCAAGCAATGTGTCATAAATGTTCTTCGTTACCCTAAAAGATTCTCCATCAGTCACAACAGCCGGATCCAAAGATGTTGTATCTGCGCCGCGTCCAAAAACAAGTGTTTTGTCCGCACTGCCTGAACTTCCTGAAGAACCTTTGGATGAGCATCCCGTAAGCGCCAGCGCCAAAATCACGACCAGTGAGACAACGAACAGCATATACTTTTTCACGATAATCCCCCCCTAAAATAACTAATTATATAAGGTGAAACTTCAACTAGCGGTGGTTTTCTTCCATTCCCCACTGAGTTAGTTGCGGCCCACAGGATGTGAGTCACACAGACGTTGCCATAGGATGCGGCGCATTTAGTCTGTGTTCCTAAGACCGGGCTTTTACGAGCAGTTATCTCCCGCCTATGCTTCTTAGAATTCATTGAAGCCTTGAGGCGGGAGTCTTACCGGGATAAATGGCAAGAGACCAGCCGGCCGTCCTCTATTTGTCTGAGTTCCGGTTTCTTGGTCTTGCATATATCTGCGGCCATCGGACAGCGATTATGAAAAGCGCACCCGGACGGCGGATGGGCCGGATTCGGCACATCGCCGGATAAAATGATTCTTTCTGAACCTTGATTCGGATCAGGTATCGGAACCGCTGACAGGAGCGCTTTCGTGTACGGATGCTTCGGATCTTCATAGAGAGCAACGCTATCTGCCAGTTCAACAATTTTTCCAAGATACATGACACCCACGCGATTGCTGATATGCCGGACAACACTCAGATCATGAGCAATGAATAAAAAGGTGAGCCGAACTGTTCCTGCAGATCCTGGAGCAGGTTAAGCACCTGCGACTGGACCGAAACATCCAGTGCTGAAACCGGTTCATCGGCAATAATCAGCCTTGGGTGCACGGCCAGCGCCCGGGCAATGCCGATTCTCTGCCTTTGCCCGCCGCTGAATTGATGCGGGTACCTTTTGGCATGGTAGGCGCTCAGCCCGACGACTTCAAGCAATTCTTCCACACGTTTCTTCCGCTCTTTTTTGCTGCCCATGCGGTGAACAATCAGCGGTTCCTCTATAATCTTGCCGACAGTATGGCGAGGGTTGAGTGAAGCAAACGGATCCTGAAAGATCATTTGCATATTCTTCCGCATCTTCCGCATGTCGTGCTTTGACAAATCCGTCAGGTTTTTCCCGGCGAAAACAACCCTTCCGTCCGTCGGCTCAATCAGCCTCATCAACATCCTTCCGGTCGTCGATTTGCCGCATCCGGATTCGCCGACAATGCCGAGTGTCTCTCCTTCTTCATAATAAATAGAGAAACTCACACCATCCACGGCTTTGACTGTCTCAGATGTTTTCCCAAGCACGCCGCCTTTGACAGGATAATATTTTTTGAGATTTTCGACTTGCAGCAGCGGTTCACTCATGGATGGATCCCCTTTCTAATCTTGCTGACCACTCCCGATGACTAAAGTCACGGGGTTCTAGGGGATAGAGCAAAACTCTAGTCCAGTACACTTCTCTTAGGTATCTTATCTTTCTTTTTGGAAAGAGGTTACACGCAAAGCACTGATGTACCTTCCCTAGAACTTCACGGACGTAACTGCGTAAGCACAAGCACTTCATCAAGCAAGCCCGAAGACTCCTTGTATGCTTACCGTTCCGATATTTATGTCGGTGCAGTCATTCCGACAGATTTGATTTTATGCGACAAACCAGCGCGGCAATTCCTCCCACTCGCTAAAGCGATGGGCTTCCTTGCCTAATACTCGTGAAGAAAACAGCGCGCCCTATGAATATCCCCTTGCAAGGGGTTCCTCCACTCTGCATTTATCCATCACATATTCACATCGCGGCGCAAATAAACAGCCCTTCTCTATTGACCCCGGTTTAGGAACGGTGCCTTTGATCGAAAAAAGCCTGCTTTTTTTCGTGTGCAGATCGGGAATCGAACGAATCAGCCCCTCCGTATATGGATGATTGGGATGATTAAAAATGTCCTTGACGCTCCCTTCTTCAACCACTCTTCCGGCGTACATAACCACGACTCTTTGGCACATTTGTGCAACGACGCCAAGGTCGTGAGTGATCATGATGATGGCGGTGTGCGTCTCACGATTCAATTTGAGCATTAAGTCAAGGATTTGCGCTTGAATGGTCACATCCAATGCCGTTGTCGGCTCGTCGGCAATCAAGACCTTCGGATTGCACGACATGGCCATCGCAATCATGACCCGCTGGCGCATGCCGCCGGATAATTGATGGGGAAACTCATCGATTAATTTTTCGGCTCTGGGCAGCCCTACAAGATCGAGCAGTTCAACCGCCCTCTTTTTGGCTTCGTTTTTTGACATTCGATTATGTAGCCGAATCGCCTCTATCATTTGGCTTCCTATCGAAAAAACCGGATTCAAAGAGGTCATCGGTTCTTGGAAGATCATTGCAATCTCATTTCCGCGAATCTTGAGCATTCTCGATTCTTTCGCTTTGCTGATCTCTTCTCCCTTATAGAAAATCTGTCCACCGACGATTTTGCCGACCGGATACGGCAAAAGGCCCATGATCGACAGCGACGTCACGCTTTTCCCGCAGCCGGATTCACCGACTATCCCAAGTATTTCTCCTTCTTTGATGTCAAAATCAATCCCGTCAACAGCAGGGATCTCTCCTTCATCAGTAAAAAAAAAAATGTTTTTAATCCCTGGACTTTCAAGACTGAACCGTTCAAATTATCACCCCCTTCTTTATATTCAAAAAATAAAAAACACTCATACATTGTACAACGAAAATTGTCAAAAAATCAATTTTTAATACTATTATGACTTTTGTCGACAATAATCGGTTTATTTTTAGAAACAGTTTAATTTTAAGCCGGCCTCCCAATTTTTAATATGTATTTGCCAAAAAAAGCTGTGTCTGCTGAAAATCAACACGCGTCCCATACTCAAAACAGAGCAACTCCTCCTCAAATGGGGTGACTTCCATTCAAAATGGAGCAACTCCTCCTCAAATGGAGCGACTCCACACCAAATGGGGCGACTCCCATTCAAAATGGAGCGACTTCACACCAAATGGGGCGACTTCCATTCAAAATGGAGCGACTTCACACCAAATGGGGCGACTTCCATTCAAAATGGAGCGACTTCACACCAAATGGGGCGACTTCCATCCAAAATGGAGCGACTTCTCCTCAAATGGGGCGACTTCCATCCAAAATGGGGCGACTCCTCCCAAAATGGAGCGACTTCCATTCAAAATGGAGCGACTTCTCCTCAAATGGGGTGACTTCCATTCAAAATGGAGCGACTTCTCCTCAAATGGGGCGACTTCCATTCAAAATGGAGCGACTTCTCCTCAAATGGGGCGACTTCCATTCAAAATGGGGCGACTCCTCCTCAAAATGGGGCGACTTCCATTCAAAATGGAGCGACTTCTCCTCAAATGGGGCGACTCCTCCTCAAAATGGGGCGACTTCCATTCAAAATGGAGCGACTTCTCCTCAAATGGGGTGACTTCCATTCAAAATGGAGCGACTTCTCCTCAAATGGGGCGACTTCCATTCAAAATGGAGCGACTTCTCCTCAAATGGGGCGACTCCCATTCAAAATGGAGCGACTTCTCCTCAAATGGGGCGACTTCTATCTCAATCCCGAAACCAAAGTCCCCGCCGGTAAACTGTCCAATCCGGCGGGTATTTGATCATCCGGAACAAAATTGCCGATTTGTAAAATACAAAATAAAATCTATTTTAGCGCTGCATTTTTTTTTTATATTTTATACCATTTGTCAACAAACCGCTGATGATTAAATGGCCCTTTTCCTTTCTCGATCCAGTCAATCAATTCACGGACATGGCTTTTTAGAATAATGTCCAATTTCTTTGGATAGTTCATCTTAACTTTATGAAGCGAGTATTCATCCTCATCCAACAGTTTATACGATTTATCGGGCAGAACCTTGATATCTAAATCATAGTCAATATATTTGAGCGCTTCTTCATCCCATGTTGCCGGAGATCCCAAATTGCAATAGTAATGAATACCGTCCCTGCGCAGCATACAGATAATATTAAACCATTCTTTCATGCTGAAATATGTAATCGCCGGTTCTTTCGTCCGCCACTTTCTCCCGTCCGCTTCCGTCACGATAGTTGCGTCATTTGCTCCGATAATGATGCCTGATTGCGCTTTAAGCACCGTCGTTGATTCCCATACGCGATGCAGCGTCCCGTCATGCTTATAACTTTGAATCTGGATATTTTCGCCGACTCGTGGCAAACGCATCACCTTCGACCTTCTTTCTTATACAAGTTAATATATTATTATAGCTGTCAACCGTTCCTTAATAAAATTTTGCTTACTGAACGGTATCCCTGATTAAAAAAACTGTCCGGGCTGCCTGGAACAAAAAAGACTCCTTAACCCGTTCGGGCAAGGAGCCTTTTTTTCATGAAAGGTGATAAAATTATTTTTTTGTTTGCTTGCGATTTTTGATTTTGTTGGCGTACAGATTGTGCATCCGTTTCGTTTGCAAATTCAGTAGTGAATTGACCTGCAGATGCTTGGTTAGTTGCAGCTGCTTGGTTTTGCTTTTGCACTTGTTGAACATCAGTGCCAGCTTTTGATTTCTTTGCCATCGTCTATCACCTCCCACGCCTACTAATTTAACCATTTATCGTTTTTTTTTTTGTGTCAAAAACTCATTTTTTTTTTTTTTTTAGCCATTCAATGACTTTTTGATGAGGAACTGGGAAGGGAAAACCAGCCAGTTCGGAAGGATCGGCCCATTTCTTTTTTCCAAGAGTGATTTTCTCCGGCCCATCCTTCGTAAAGGCTCAGATGCCATGTCAAATGCGAAAACTGGTGCTTATAATGAAAAGGCGTTTGCACCAAGTGAACCGCTCCATATTCCTCCCGAATGGCTTTTTCTGCCTGCTTGGGGCCTGATCTCTCCTTGAGCATGACCATGGGCAATTGCCAAAGTCCCGCGAGCAGGCCTTTATCCGGACGTTTTTCAATCAGCAGACGTCCTTTGTCGTCTTTGAGCGCCAGAACGGCATAATGTACCGGTTTCGGTGCCGTTTTCTTTTTTTTCACAGGATATTCAGACTGGACGCCTTCTTCGTATGCCATGCAGCGGGAGTTTAGCGGGCAGGACTCGCATTTCGGTTGCTTCGGCCTGCAGACAAGCGCACCAAGCTCCATGAGCCCCTGATTAAAGCCGGACGGATCATCTTCAGGCATCAGGCCGGCAATTTTTTTCTCAAATAGCTTGCGCGTTTTCGCCTTGGAAATATCGTCATCAATTAAAAAAAGCGCGCCAGGACACGCATCACGTTTCCATCGACTGCCGGTTCAGGAATATTGTAAGCAATGCTTAACACCGCGCCGGCAGTATAAGGGCCGATGCCTTTTATCGATAAAATATCCTTTTTGTTGCCAGGCACTTTCCCACCATATTTTTCCACTACTTCGCGGACACCTTGCTGCAGATTGCGTGCCCGGGAATAATAACCGAGTCCCTCCCAATTTTTAAGCACGCTTTCCTCTTCAGCTTCCGCCAGATCGAATAGCGTTGGAAAGCGCTGAATAAACTCATTGTAGTAAGGGATGACCGTATCGACTTGTGTTTGCTGCAGCATCACTTCAGAAACCCATATATGATAAGGGTTTTTCGTTTGTCTCCACGGCAGGTTCCGTCTGTTCTGATAAAACCACTGCAGCAAGTCGCGGCTGAAATTTCGACTGTAATCTTTATCCATTTTTATCTCTCCAAAATCCTTGCCCGGCCGGCTCTCCGCCCGCCCGGCCGTATTTATTTACTAAACAAATGTAAAGTATCGCAAATTGGCCTTCTGTTTTCAATGATTTTGTGTCATAATAACAGCGTAGAGCTTTTCCCTAGAATTGTCTATTGTATCATTTTATTGCCACAAGGAGGGCAAAGTATTTAAATGGACACAGGAACTCATATCGTCATGGGCTTCGGACTGGCCGGGCTGGCCATGCTTGATCCGGTAATCGCGAGCAATCCGACCGCTTTTCATGCTGTTCTTTTAGGCACAGTGTCCGGATCGGTTATACCTGACATTGATACTGTTTTGAAATTAAGAAACAACGCCGTTTATATTCGCAATCACCGCGGCATTACGCACTCTGCACCTGCTGCTTTGCTTTGGCCGTTTGTGATCAGCAGTTTGCTGTTGTTGTTTTTTTTTCTGATATAAATTTTGTCCATCTTTTATTATGGACGTTCTTGGCTGTCTTTCTCCATGTTTTTACCGATATTTTTAACGCTTACACGCACGCAGGCCGTCCGGCCATTTACCAACAAGTGGATGGCGCTCGGGATCATTAACATCTTTGATCCTTTTATCTTCAGTTTGCATATGATGGGATTTCTCGTTTGGCGTTTGGGCGGCGACCCGGGCATTACATTCGCGACCATCTATGTGATGCTGGCCGTTTATTACGTTCTTAGAACCATCCAGCATCATCAGACCGTTCGCTACATCAAACACCGGCTTCCTAATCTGACAAACGTCTACCTTTCGCCTACTTTGAAATGGTCGCATTACCACGTTGCGGCGGAAAGCAAGGATCACTTTTACGTCGGCAAAGTGGACGGCAAAAGATTGTATTTGATTGATACATTTAAACGTTCGTCGCTCAATCACGAAGAAGCAATCGTTCAGGAAGCGATCAAAGACAAAAATGTCCGCGCTTTTCTTTCGTTTTCCCCTATCTATCGCTGGGAAATCCAAGAACAGAATGGCGGATATGAGATGCGCTTCATTGATCTCCGCTATTTCGCAAAGGGGATGTATCCTTTTACGGCGACGGTTTGGCTTGATGAAAATCTTGAAGTACAGTCCTCGTTTACCGGATGGGTTTACAGTGAAAAAAAATTGCACAAGAAATTGGTGCTTGCACAAATGAAGTAATATGACATTAGGCTCAGCCTGGAAAAACAGGCTGAGCCTTTTGCTGATGCTATGTTTTTTTTTTAGCCTGATTTTTTTTAATCCTTTTTTTTTTCCAGTACCGATATCGGATAAGCCGAAAGTTCATCCGACCGATCCAGGCGGCCCCAGGCAAAAGTGCCTTTCATATGTTCGATGACAAAATCCTTCCCACCGACTTCATAGACTTGTCCCGGCTTAAAATCATCGGGATTCATAAGATAGGCTTTGGCCATATCAATTTTACGTTTATAGACAGCATATTCGTTCACCATACCCATTTGCTCGGCTTTTCGGGCTTTTTCTGCAAATTCCCGAATATTTTGGTCCAGCTCAGATTCACTCATCATCTCACTAAAGCGTTTTTCCATTCCCATTCATTCCTCTTTTCATCTCTATCTTACCTTCATCTTTCACAATCGATGCTTCCACCATACTTAATTGTTTTCCTCAGGCCGCTCTCGCAAAAAAGAGTCGATCTCCGGAAGTGAAAACCCCTTCCTGTAAAGGCAGCTTTTGACCTTTTGCTCGAATGTTCGCCCTGTATATTTTTTATATTTTTTTGCACCGCTTTTTCTCCTTGATAGACCAGTGCCTGCTTTTCATCCGCAGCCGTAAAAAGTAAATAATCAGAAAGCACATGTTCAATAACTTGCGAAGAAAAGCCTCTTTGCGTCAGCATTCGCCTGATTATATTGGCACCTTCGGCCGGCGAGCGCTTTCCTCTAATGGCTGCTTTTTTTTTTTATTTAAATAGCGGATACTATTAGCCAGCTGCTCTTCAAACGAATACGCTTCTAAAGAAGAGCGCGCTGCAGAAGGAGCCACACCTGCGCGCAGCAATTCCCGATAGATGCGTTCCGGCCCTTTTGTAGACAGATGAACCCTTGTCCGAACAAAAGCATCCGCAAACTGTCCGTCATCCAAAAGCTTTTCACTCGCCAGCCGCTTGATTGTACGATAAACTTGCCGATGAGAAAAGCCCTTTTTCAATAAATACGCTTCCATTTCTTGAACGCTTCGCATACGATACGAGAGGTAATGTATTGCGACAAGATAACTTTTATTATCATCCTCTTCCGACTGTATCGACGACAGTTCATCTGCCGTCATTTCCAGACCTTTACGAAGTCCGTGTTTCACCAGAATATCTTCATGGATGTGCAGTGTGGTCGCTGGAAAATCTTCACCGCAAATATCCACATAATAGTAACCCTTCTGATGGGTGTCCACCCGAATTTCGGTAATGGTATGCATTCCCTGAATCTCCTTCCTCGTTCATCATACCATATTGCCTTATATTTATGACGTCAAAAAATCGCCTAATCTCCGGAGGCAAGGTTTTTATTGGACAAGTGCCACCCATTCATTTGTTGAAAAAGGCACATCCATCCAGAGACCGATCAATTTCGCATCCCTGCCCCCGTGCAAATGAAAGCATTTGGAAAGCAATCGGCAGGTCAATGGGCCGCCACTTGCTTCCTGTTCCCTCTTTTTTGTTTTCTCCTAGATAAAAGGACAAGTGTCCTGCCTAAAAAACACTCGATCACGAGTTTATTTTTAAATATCCGGATACCTGAGTCCATGCAAAATTTGTTGAACAAATGAGCGAAAACTTTCACAATTTCAGCTTCACTTTCACAAAAACTGAATATATAATATAAGTGGAAGAATAATGAAAAAAAAAAAAAAAACGGAGTTGATCTATGTTGGATCTCGATCCGGAAACGCATTAAAAAAGGGAGGCTTTTGGGTACGCCATTCGTCCTCCCTTTATAGGTGTCGAAGGACACATCCATAAGGGAGGTATGTATAATGTTAAAAAAGCGTGACCTTTCTGAATGAATGTGGGGTGTTTGATTTGATGCAGGACCCGGCCGTTTTTCCCTTTGTCCGGCAAAAGGCAAGCACACCTGAAGAATTCATGTTCGTTGTCAAACAAGCCATTGAAGCGGAAGAAAATCGCGAAATGATCTCTAGGACAATCACGAATGAATGGGGAGCTCCAATCGGGACAATCTCACTTTTTGATATTGAGAACGGATCAGGCTTTTTAGGTACCTGGCTCGGAAAGCCTTATTTTGGCCAAGGCTACAATCAAAAAGCGAAAGAGGCTTTTTTTAATGAACTGTTTCTTGATCAAGGGATCGATACCATTTTTATGAAGATCAGGCTGACCAATATCCGCTCAAAGAAAGCTGCCGAAAAATTACCTTATGTCGTGCTTGCTAATTTAGACTATCCAACTGTCTATGCCAAAATTAATCCTGACGTGGTGACCTACGATCTCTATGCCATTACAAAAGAGAGATTTCTCACCCATCAATATCAAGTTCAGTCCTTTCTCATCATTCAGCCTGAAGGAAGCACGCTGAAAGAGGCATAAAACTGAGCTGCCCCCTGATAAAAACCAAGTTGATCGATGATTAAATATTTAGCAGCGCCTGGATTATCCATCCAGGCGCTGCTTTTGCGTAAAGTAATAAGTGAAGTTGTTTAAACCGGACTCGCTCCTGCCGATTAGCGGGACGCTTTGCTGGACCTATCGGAGACTAAATTATTCTAGATGCCGGATGAATGTTACTAAAGCCTTTTTCTATGTAATAAAAAGCGGCTGTTTGTCCATACTGTTAGCAAAGGAGATGTTCCGATGGCAAAGCCTAAAACACAGAGCGATAAACGAATGAGCAACTTATCCAAGACCCAGGAAGTCCTCTATCAAAAAGAGTTTAAAAAAGCGGACAGTACCCAAAAAATTCAACAAATACAGGAGCGCTGACAACATGGTAAATAATAAAGAAAAAGAACCTATTTCAAGAGCTGAGGATGTAGAATTTTCTCAGGCGCTGGCTGGCTGATGCGGACGATCGTGAAGCACAGCAGCGTGCTGAAAAGGCGGATGAGCGTCAAACATCGGAAAAAGGCCCAATTAACCCGTCTTAACAGCTGATTGAAAAAGCGGCATCACTTGTTTCAGTGATACCGCTTTTTTATGATTCGACATACAATTGATGATCCGCGAGCAATCGACACTATTTCCCGGAAAATAGCGGAGAATTTTCTTTTGATAGTCCTGCAGCGGGCAGGTCAGTGATACGTTCCCAGTATCTTCACCGCTTGTTTGGCAAGTGATGTATCTACCGCTTTGTTCAAATCCACTTTACCGGAAATCCCGCCCCTTGAGTGATACCATTCATATTGATCTTTTATATCGCCGACAAACATTTTGCCATTCGGATCCAAACCGGCGACATCAACTTCTTCCCAAGTTTTTTCATCTTTCAGCGCTGTATATTTTTTTTTCATAATTTTAATGATTTTGTCTTTATCTTTTCCTTTAAAGAAAGCGTCATTGTATGCGCGAACCCCTTTTAAATAGGCGACCATAAAACGAAGCGCTGTATCATGGTTATCATCAAGGAACTCTGGCGAACCAAGTACCATCGCAACTTGTGCTTTCGGAGCAAAATCCGTTGTATCCCCAAGTTTTGTCTGGATGCCGCTCGCGATCCCTTTCGTCAATAACGGCTCAATTTGCAGCGCCGCATCGATTGAACCGTTGCCAAGTGCAGCCATCATGTTTCCAAAATCAGGCATCAGGACAATATGGACATCGCTTCTTTTTAAGCCTGAATGATTCAACATTTGCTGGAAGATGTAATCATCAACGGCGTTCTTTGTTGAAATCGCCACTTTCTTACCTTTCAGATCTTGGTATGTCTTTATTTTGTCTTTCAAGTCTTTTCGAATCACAAATGAGAAATAAGATTTTCCTTGGATGTTATGCCCCTTATCGGCGATCATCCGCACATTAATGCCCTGTGCAATCGAATTAAAGAAGGAAGCGGATGATGAAATCCCGCCGGCAATATCCACTTTACCCGCCGACAGCGCCGGCAGCATATCATCGCTATTGGCAAAACTGGCGAACTTGATTTTGATATTATAATCTTTGAAATAGCCCAGTTCATTGGCAATATAAAATCCGGCTCCGGATGCCGATCCATCTTCAGCAATCACGACGGTCGTCTGTTTTTTTTTTTCATGGTTTCAAATTACCGTCGACTGCTTTTGCCGATTCATTGACAACACTTCCGCCTTTTTTTTCGCTGCTTTGGCAGCCGAACAGCGAAAACAGCAACATGGGAATGACAAATAAAACAATTAACCCTTTCTTTAACATTGCTTAGATCCTCCTTTTCATTAAACAAAATGCCTTGAAGATTGAACGGCCGATTGTAAATGTTTCCAAATGCTAACAAACTCTTTCGCCATTTGTACATCCGAACGGACCATCTCAATGCTCCTTGGCTTTTCCATGGAAATCGGTTTCTCGCTGATGATCGTTCCGGGCTGGGCACTCATAATAAAATTTTATCGCTCAATAAGAGCGCTTCATCTATGCTATGGGTAATGAAAATCACTGTCTTTTTCGTTTCAGCCCAAATATTGAACAATTCCTCCTGCAAAATAAACTTGTTCTGTTCATCTAGTGCCGCAAAGGGTTCATCCATCAGCAGAATCTCCGGGTCATTAGCAAACGCTCTAGCGATGCTTACTCTTTGCTTCATACCTCCGGAGATTTCCGATGGATAAGAATGGCGAAACTGGTTCAGTCCGACCTTTTTCAAATAATAGTCGACCCGCTCTTGTATTTGCTTATTTGGCATCCGCCGCATTTTTAAGCCGAATGCGACATTTTCTTCAACCGTCATCCAAGGAATAACGCCTTTTTCTTGGAAAACCATGGATTGAAGCGGGAGGGCCGGATCATGATGAACCATGATGATCTCGCCGCTCGTTTTTTGTTCTAACCCAGCCAGAATCCGCAGCAGTGTCGTCTTGCCGCACCCGCTTGGTCCGAGAATACAGACAAACTCGCCTTCCTGCACATCGAAATTCACATCGTACAAAGCCGCTGCCGCTGTCTGTTTTCGATAAAAAATTTTACTCAAGTGACGAACTGAGATTTTTGCTGGCCACTCCACCTTTCTCCCCCCTTTCCTTCCGATCATTTCTTCCACGGAATAAGTTTTCTTTCAAGAAAGCGCAATAAAATAGAAAAAAGATAACCGAAAAAAGAAATCAGAACAAGTCCAACGTACATGTCCTTTAAAAGGAAGGCTTTGTACGATGTCCAGATCAAATAACCGATCCCCGATTGAGCCCCCATCATTTCCGCAGCGACAATGGTTAAGAGTGCAATCGCCTGCCCCATTTGAATACCTTCAATCATGACCGGCAATGCTCCGGGCAGGGCAATTTTAAAGAAAAAGGTTGCTCTTTTCGCACCGTAATTCCTGGCTACATCCAGATATATTGGATCGATGTTCGCGACACCGGCAGCCGTATTGATTACCACCCACGGAAAAAAAGACACTTCCGGCAATCGTCACCATCTTAGAAAAATCGCCAATGCCAAAAATGATCAGGATGATCGGCATCAAGGCTAGTGTCGGAATCGGCATCAACGCCATGACAAGCGGCTGAAAGAAATATTTTATCGGTTTGTACATGCCCATGAGAAGTCCGAGTAGAACCGCCGGAACAACCCCTAGCAAAAATCCGAAAATGATCCGGTACAAGCTGATTTCCAAGTGGCTGAACAAATGACCGCTGGCAATCATTTGAATAAAAGTACCGATAATACTGGTGGGCGGCGGAAAAAAAGCGGGCGTCAACGATTTGTGCTCTCGACAAAAATTCCCATAATATAAGTAAACAAAGCGGAGAAAAAAAATGGTCAGCATATGCCTGGCAGCTTCTTTTCTATTTTGTTTTTCCCAGGGCCCGATTTCTGCGGCTGGTGGACTGTTCTTAAGTATTTTTCGAATTTCCACGTCTTTCACCACCTTGATGCCATCATGCACGGTGGGCGGGATCGTGACAAATGCCCAGAACAGGTTTAATTTTTATTTTCTGATTTTATGAGGTCAAATGTGTGGAAAATGTCAATAACTCTGTGGATAAGTGGATAACTGTCAAAAACCCTTATTTATAGTGATGTCGAAATGTGCGTAATTTTGTAGATAAATATACTAAATAATGTGGATAGTGTGGAAAAACAGCCGTTATTTACTGTTAAACTAACTTTTCTAAATGTCAAGCCTGTGCATAACTTTGTGGATAGTGTTTCTAACTTTTTTTAGATTTTTTTTTTATCCTGACGTGCAAACAAGAAAAGACCTGTAAAGCCTTTGAACATACAAAAGAAGGTTTTTTTTTCTCATCGTGAAAAAGCGAGAGGCATTAAATATTCCTCTCGCTTTCTTTGTTACGGCCGTTCATCACCAAACAAATGAAGGCAGTATTTTTTGGGCCATTAAGTCATCCAGACTTTTGAAATGATAGCCTTGTTTTTTTTTTAATTATGTATCACGCGCGGCATTGCCCCTGCGTTGTCTTTGGAAACGGTATGAAGGAGCAGAATGGCTCCAGGGTGAACACGTTTTATAATATATATCATATGCGTAATCGGCACCTTTTTGATCATCGCGCACCCCAGTCTTTATAGGCAGCGGACCAAAATACGCTGACATATCCTTGCTGCTTGGCTAATTTCAGCGAACGTGCACTGAACGTGCCGCGCGGCGGACGAAGATAGAGCATATTAGATTTGCCGGTCAATTCCGTATAGGCCATCTTTAATTTTTCCAATTCTATTTTGTACTTTTCGTTACTGATTTTGGATAAATCAGGATGCCCCCATGAATGATTGCCGATAATATGCCCTTCTTTCACCATCCTCTTGACCATCTGCGGCTGATCCTCAATATAGTGGCCGGTCACAAAAAAAGTGGCTGGAACATGTTCCTTCTTTAAAGTGTCCAAAATACTGGCTGTATACCCCGCTTCATAACCGTTATCAAAAGTAAAATAAATATCTTTTTTGGATGTATCGCCAATGTAAATACCGTCATATTTTTTTAGAAGCGATTCATATTCCGGCTCTGTCGTCGCCGGTTGATTATTTTTCGATGGTTTAAAGTACCAGTCTTTGGCCTGGCTAAAACCAGGCGTCAAAATCAATGCGAACATGATCACCATTGCAGCGATGAGGTTTTTTTTTTTTTCAAGTGGCATCACCCTCCGAGATTTAGGATGACCTGTTTCGTTTTTTTTTTTTTATGTGTCAACCCCAAAAAACGTGACGGGCTGAGAGCCCTCTTGAATAAACATGACGTCATCTATGGCCGGACAAGAACCATTCCAGGAAAATGCCTGTCCTTTCGGAAGTCGCTCCATTTCGAGTCAAAGTCGACCCATTTGAGTCGAAAGTCGCTCCATTTGTAGCAGAAGTTGCTCCATCAAAGTCGCCACGTTTGAGCAGAAGTTGCTCCATTTCGAGTCAAAGTCAACCCATTTGAGCAGAAGTTGCTCCATTTGTCTCAGCCGTTTTGTTTTGTTTTCCAATCATCCTGAAAACGTTTGATCTTCACCTTCAAGTCATCGACCATGCGAAGCACATTGCCAAGATCTTCAGCATCCGCCATATCTGCATTCAATGCCCCGATGACATAAGACAACAGCTTTACTCGGTTTTTTAAATATTGAATTTGGTCAGATTTTTCAGTTGTTGCTCTCCCCATTTCTCTATCCCCTTCTCTTTCTTTAACTCTAGCTTAGCAAATTTTCGCCATGAGGGACAGACAGCCGCTATAGCTGCGGACGGAATCATTTTCCAACCGGCGCAGGCCGGATTATTTCAGGAATTAAATAAAAATTTCAAACCGGAAAATGCATAAATGGCGGAGCTTATTTGGCAATATATCTCAGCGAGACGTGATCTTGAATCGGAATCCAGGCCCCGATCCCTTGTTGAACAATATTTTTGACATCCAAGTATTTCTTGTTGCCCTTTAGCACACAAAATAAACTTCACCATATGTGACTTTTCCTTTTTCATTCACGGCCGGAACATATCCATATAAATGGGCGACCTGTTTAGGTGCAACCTGGTACAGCCGGTCAAGCTTCGTACCATTCCCGACAATGGTAGAAAAGGAAATCGGCAAATGCGTTTTTTTCATCGCTTTCGCCATAATCATTTTTTGGACCTCTTTTTGTGCCGGCACTTTGTCCGTTAATCCGCCGCTCACTTTCGCTTGACTTTTTTGTACATAGCTAAGCTCTAACCCGCCTTCGCTTCCACGCGTATCCGCGGGATTATCGTTGATCTTTTTATACTCCCAGTTTATAGCCGTTTTATTGGATGTATAATTCAGTGGCCATTCACCCAGATAAATTCTCGCATAATAACCAATCGACAGCCTTGTTGTGTGAAGAGTCGACTCATTCAACAATTTTATTAGCGTTTTATTCTCAATACCGGTTTTCGATGTTTTCAAAAGTTTTTTTGTCAGGGAGCTTGGTGCAGCTCCGGTTCGTCATGGGAGGGATTCGGATAAGTGTTTTCTTTGGAAATATCAATGACCGAATCAGGTGTTTTTGTGGACTGCGGCTGCGGTTTTGATTCTTTCGCGCCCGCAACAGAACTAAAACCCAAAACTAATGTCAGACAAAGGATTATTATTATCTTTTTCATTTTTTACAGTCATCTCCTTTGCCCCTTAGTTTTTTCGCTTAATGATAAAATTATCCATTAAAAAACGAACAATGAAAAAATATACTGCCCGCTTTTTTAGCAAAAGAAAAACTTGCGCCGGTGTTTTACTCCCCGGCATCGTCCGGAACTGATCGCTGTCCGCTCCAAACGCCCCCGACTGGTTTTCAAAAAAGCGCGCCGCTGTCAAAGCGGAGCGCAGCCTCAGCTTTAAAACAAGTCCAAATGCCCGATTCTTTCTGCTGCTTCAACAAGCCGCTCAGGTTCTGTTAAGAGACCGACGCGAATGTATCCTTCTCCGCTGCTGCCGAAACCGACACCGGGTGCAACCACGACATGGGCTTTTTCTAGCAAATACTCAAAAAACGACTGCGATGTGAATCCTTTCGGGACGGGCAGCCAGGCAAAAAACGACCCTTTCGGACGGGCGGCTTCCCATCCTATTTTCCCCAATTGTTCAAACAGAGCGTTGCGGCGCGTCTCATAGCGACGGGCAAGTTCGCGGACACAGTCTTGAGGGCCGGTGAGCGCTTCGGCACTCGCTTCTTGAATAGCGCCAAACAGGCTGACATAGAAATGATCCTGTACCAGTTCGAGCGCTTCAATGACGCTCTGGTTGCCGATGGCAAAGCCGACCCGCCAGCCGGCCATATTATACGTTTTCGACAGGGTATACATTTCGACCCCCACGTCTTTTGCCCCTGGCGTTTGCAGAAAACTGCGCGGTTTTTTGCCGTCGAAGCCGATTGCTCCGTACGCAAAATCATGAAGCACGCAAATATTGTTTTTTTCGGCTACCCGCACTGTTCTTCAAAGAAATCACTTGTCGCCGTTGCTGCTGTCGGGTTGTTGGGATAATTCAGAAACATTAGTTTAGCCTTATTAAGCACATTATCGGAAATAGCCGAATAATCGGGAAGAAAATCATTTTCCTCCCTTAAAGGCATCAGCTCCATCTTTGCTCCCGTCATCGCCACACCGGACAAATAATCCGGGTAGCCCGGATCCGGCATCAGTACAGTATCGCCCCGGTTAAGCAGGCACTGAGTCATTTCGACAAGGCCGGTTTTGGAGCCGAATAAAACGGCTACTTCCTTATCTGGATCGATATCGACATCATACTCACGCTTATAAAATTCGGCAATCGCTTCTTTCAAAAAGCGATAGCCTCTGAATGGTGAATATTTATGATAGGCGGGATTTTCGGCAGCCTTCTGCAAAGCTTTGATAATATGCGGCGGTGTCGGCTGATCAGGATTTCCCTGTCCTAAATTAATCACATCATATCCCTTCTCGATTTTCAGCGTGTCTTAACAACCAGATCTGCAAAAAATTGTTTTGGCAAACGATTCAGACAATCGGACTTTGGATAACGAACCATGCGTGTTTCACTTTCACTCTTCAAAAGTGTCATCTCCATTTTGATCATTCTTCTGAAATAATTTAGTAAGGCGGAGCCATTCTTTAACTGTACTTTGAAAAAGAAGTTTAAAAAAGGAAAAAAAAAGTCGACAAAAATCTTGTCTTCTATCATTATTAAAGATAGCACTGTATCTGTAAAGAATTTTATCCCGCATTAACGGGCAGTAAAGCTCCCACCTCAAGGCTACAATGAATTCGAAGAAGCATAGGTAGGAGATAACTGCCCGTAAAAGCCCGATTGGTTCAACTAACAATCCGTGGGGGATGGAAGAACCCCCCCACGGATTGAAGTTTCACCTTATAATAAATTCATATAAAAGAAGGAGGCTTTTTTCATGTCCTTAAAAACAGCCCTTATTCAATTAGATATCGCGTTCGGCGATCCCAATAAAAATTACGCTCGTGCTGAAAGACTGATCGGCCAAGCCTTAAAAGAGGACCCCGATGTGATTATCCTTCCCGAACTCTGGACAACAGGGTATGATTTGACCAGACTAAGCAGTATTTCCGATCATGAAGCCGAGACAACAAAGGCTTTCGCGTCAAGGCTTGCGAAAGTGAGTCACGTCAATATTATCGCCGGTTCGGTCGCCAAACAAAGCGGTGATCACGTTACAAACACGCTGCTCGCTTTTAATCGCGAAGGGGAATGCATCAAGGAATACAGCAAGGCCCACCTGTTTCGCTTGATGAACGAAGAAAAATTTCTGACCGCGGGCGACAAAGACGGCCTGTTCGCCGTTGACGGTGTGTCATCGGCCGGATTTATCTGCTATGACATCCGTTTTCCGGAATGGCTGAGAAAACATGTGCTGGCCGGAGCCAAGCTGCTGTTCATTCCGGCAGAATGGCCGAAGCCGCGGCTTGATCACTGGCGGACACTCCTCATGAGCCGGGCGATTGAGAATCAGGCCTTTGTCATTGCCTGTAACCGTGCCGGATCCGATCCGGACAATACATTTGCCGGCCATTCTCTGGTCATCAGCCCTTGGGGAGAAATTCTGGCGGAAGCGGATGAAAAAGAAACCGTATTGTTTGCCAATATCGATATTGAGTCAATTGCCGACATTCGTTCACGCATTCCCGTTTTCGAAGATCGCCGCCCTGAACTTTATTAAAATCGTATCGGCCGAAAAGAAATCTTAGCCGCAGACTGCTTTAATCTTAAGCAAAAACCGCCGTGCTTCCAAACTTTTTAGAGGAATGCGGCGGTTTCTTATTGAATTTTTGGGTCCAATGATTTGACGATTTTAAACCAACTCGTAAGTTTCGTTCACTTTAATGCTTCCCAGGACAGACTGCACCATCGAGCAATTTTTTCTCGTCAGCGCCATGATCTTGTCCATTTTATCTTCCAAATGCTCACCTTTAAATTTTAAAATGAATGTCAATCGTTTCAATTCGATCGGCAATTTTCGGATTGCGCGTTGCCTTTGCCTCAATTTGAATATCCGCGACATTCAGCCGTTTCTTTTTGAAGATTTTCGTCATCACCGTACCGCTGCAAACAGCTATGGAAGCCACCATTAATTGATACGGCCTGAAGCCGTATTGATCATCCGATGACACTTGTAAAGTGCCGAAGCCCGTCGTTGTACTAAATCCCTGTTCAGTCATGCTGAATAGCATCTTTTCACCCACCCGTGTTTTCTAAATATTTATTTACCCAACCACATGATAACTCATCCATAGCTCCATGTCAGGTCTATTGTTATAATAATGAGGACACTCAGAACCGATTGGCTTTGAATAGAAATCTGCGAAAAGGGCTGTTTATATGAAAACGTCGTCATTTTATCCCGCTTTTCGCTTTTCTCTCCTGATTGGCGCCGTCTTTATCTCAGGCGTGGCGGAGGGCATGCTGCTCCCGCTTATTTCCATTTTACTTGAACAGAACGGCACACCCGCGTCATTAAACGGGGTCAATGCAGCCGCCTTGTATCTCGGCGTACTTGCCGTCTCGCCGTTTATTGAAAAACCGATCCACAGGTTCGGCTACAAGCCGATATTATTAGCCGGCCTTTTTTTAATCATGGTACCCATTTTTCTCTTCCCACTATCGGAGAGCCTGCTCTTCTGGTTCGTATTGCGACTGCTCATCGGCTGCGGTGACAACATGCTGCACTTTGCCGCGCAAACATGGATTACAGTGGCCGGACCGGAGAATAAAAAAGGGAGAAACATCGCCATTTATGGTTTGTCTTTCGGGCTCGGATTTGCCGCCGGCCCGCTTTTGTCACGTTTACTCGTTTTCGGTCTGTTCATCCCGTTTGTAACAGCCGGCTGCGGGTGTCTAGTTATCTGGCTGTTCATTTGGCTGTTAGAAAATGATCGACCCGAAACCTTCACTTCTATTAAAAATCGCGAAACAGCTAACTGGAAGGTCCGCTACAAAAACGTCTTATTTGCCGCCTGGTCCGGACTCTTAGCGACATTCGCCTATGGTTTTCTTGAGTCCTCGTTAAACAGCAGCTTTCCAATCTTTGCATTAAGAAACGGTTATCGGCCGAACGATATCTCAACATTGCTCCCGGCGTTTGTTGCCGGCAGCTTGATCACGCAAGTCCCACTCGGCACGCTGGGTGATCGAATCGGACGAAAATGGCTTTTACCTGCTGTTTCGATTCTCGGTGCCGCCGCTTTTACCGCTTCCGGCATTGTTTCATCGTCATTCTATGGACTATTAATCACTTTTATTGTCGCCGGTATGCTTGTCGGCTCGCTCTATTCAATGGCAATGACTTATGTCAGTGATGATCTGCCGAATTCTCTCATTCCGCTTGGGAATATTTTAATGGGAATCTGCTACAGCCTCGGTAGTATGTCCGGGCCGATCGCCGAAAGCGGGTGGATGAAGCTCTTGCCTAAAGACGGGTTTTTTTACGGTATTTCCGTCATCTTACTGGTTGTCTTTACCAGCTGTGTGCTGCACAATAACAAGAAAAAAAATCCAGGCTAAAGGATGAGTTGCGAACGTCTGACAAGATTGGGGAATAATCATATTCTATAAGGTGAAACTTCAATCAGTGGGGTTTTCTTCCCATCCCCCACTGATTGTTAGTTGCGGTCCACAGGATGTGGGTCACACAGACGTTGCCACTGGATGTGGCGTCTTTAGTCTGTGTTCCTAAGATCGGGCTTTTACGGGCAGGTGTCTCCCACCTATGCTTCTTCGAATTCATTGAAGGCTTGAGGTGGAGTCTTACTGCCCGTTAAGGCGGGATAAAATGTTTTTCGGAGGTTCCTATGCATCTATATGATACCCTGCCTGAGTTTGAGAGGGCTGCCTATTTGTTAAACGGCAAAGTCAGGAAAAACGATATGGACGGCGGCCGGCCGACGCTCGTCCATTTTTGGGCCGTCAGCTGCCGTCTTTTGTAAAGAAGCAATGCCGATCGTTCATGCCATTCGCGATAAACACGAAGGAAAATTGACGGTTTTGGCCATTCATATGCCGGCAAGCGAGGCTGATCTCAATGTCGAACAAGTGAAAGAAACGGCGGCAGCTCTGAATATCACCGAACCTCTATTCATTGATAATCACCATGAACTGGCAGATGCTTTCAATAATCGTTACATCCCTGCCTACTACGTGTTTGATAAATTTGGAAAACTGCGCCACTATCAAACCGGGGACACTGGAACAGACCTGCTTGAACGACGGATCGACCGCGTTTTAGCGGAATAATTTTGGAAAATGGATTTCAGAAGTACTGCTTACCGATTGAATTTACCTTTTACTATCCGCTTTTTCGATCACCTGCTTATAGGCGGGACAGACCCGTACCCACGTTTATCTGTAATTTATTACCATGCTGACCATGTTCAAAAAAAGAACAGCAACATGGTCATTTTTTTGTTTCTTTGATGAGCCTTTTGATAAAGCGGTCAAAAATGGCTCGATTTAGAGCTTATTTTTGTTTGAGCGGTTCCCGAATGTATACGTCCCAGCCAGTCTCCAAGCCCCGAATAACAGTTGTGCCAGCCAATATCCAATTTTAAAAATTCCCCAGCCGGAAATCGCTCCGACAACATTCAACAGAATATCATCGACATCAAAGATTCTTTTGGCAAATAAGTACTGGCAAATCTCAATCAAAGTACTCGCTAATAAAGCGGATGAAAAACATTTGAAAAATGAACGATATTTTATATATAAGAGCGGGCACAGCACCCCAAAAGGGATAAACAAGCCGATGTTCCCGAAGATATTTTTACAAATCAACGTTAAACTGCCGCTCTTAGCCATCAACTTGATGCTTTCAAAAATCACCAAATTGAAAGAGCGGCCATATACATAGTGATTATAGGTGAAAAGTGTCAAGTAGAGAACAACCGTTAGATAGGCGATCCATAACCTTTCAAGAAACCGCCTTGTTCTTCTTGTACCAATTCCGGCATGAGGCATCTTCCTTTTTCCTGATATCAATTGGACACGCGGCCTCGTTCTTTATGTATGTATGAGATCATCATTTCATTCCGTTGCGAGCTGTTCTTATATTGCCAAACATATCCGTCGACACTTTCGGCATGCATGATATAATAATACTGATAAAAAAAAAATAATCATTTTAGTTAAGTTTAATTTTTACTGTGCTGCCGCTATTCGAGGGCAGCATTCTCCATTTTTAAAGGCTTTGAAGCTGATTCTCTTTCTCATTTGGGCAAAATTAAATGATAAATGCCTATTGAAAAAATATATTTTTGTATTAAAATATAATTAATTAAAATTAATAATGATTATAAAAAAAAAAAAAAAATGCTCTGCTGTCGCCTAAAAGCGGCAGCTTTGTTACTTTTAAGGGTTCTAAAATCGATTATCATTATCAATTAAAATGGAAAGGAATGATTGGATCATGCTTCAAGAAGCCAATTTGAAAGTTCCCGCCCCCCATACCGTTTACCGAAAAAAAATACAACAGTTCATGAAAAAACACGGAGAATTGATAGCCGCTTTAGTCGGAGGTGCGCTCATTGTCAGTGCCTATGGCCTTGAACATCTCACGCATCATGACTATTGGTACCTGTATCTTTTTGCCTATATCATTGGCGGTTTTGCAAAGGCAAAAGAAGGGATCCTTGAAACGATTAAAAATAAGTCCCTTAACGTCGAATTGCTGATGATTACGGCCGCCATCGGTGCCGCCTGCATTAACCACTGGCTTGAAGGATCGATTTTAATTTTTATCTTTGCTTTAAGCGGGGCGCTAGAAACCTATTCACTGGCCAAAAGCTCCAATGCGATTTCTGCCTTAATGGATTTGCAGCCGGAAACGGCACGGCTTATTGTCAATGACGAAGAGCGGACCGTTTCCACAGCCGAGCTCAAGCCAAACGACATCATCCGTGTCAAACCTGGAGAGAGAATGCCCGCTGACGGGATCATCGTCAGCGGTGAAACGACCGTTGACGAGTCATCAATGACCGGCGAATCGGTGCCGATGTTAAAAAAAATCAAAGATGCGGTTATGGCCGGCACCGTCAACATCGATGGCAGTCTGCTCGTGCAAGTGACCAAGAAAAGTGAAGACTCGCTTTTCAGCAAAGTGCTGGAACTTGTCCAAACAGCCCAAAGTGAAAAGGCGCCTTCACAAATTTTCATTGAGAAATTCGAACGCATTTACGTAAACATTGTGCTGCTGGCCACCTTGCTTGTTCTTATCCTGCCGCCTTTTATTGTTAGCTGGTCATGGAGTGAAACGATCTATCGGGCTATGGTTTTGCTAGTTGTTGCCTCCCCTTGTGCGCTTGTCGCCTCAACGATGCCGGCGGTTCTTTCAGCGGTGGCGTATGGTGCGAGAAAAGGCATTTTAATTAAAGGCGGCGTGCATCTTGAACAGCTCGGCAATATTAAGGCACTCGCTTTTGACAAAAAACTGGCACGCTGACAAAGGGCAAACCTGAAGTCACTCATGTTCTGAACCGAAGCGATCTGGACGATGACACGTTCATCGGGGCGATCGCCGCTATTGAAAATAACGCTTCGCACCCTCTTGGTCATGCAATTGTCGGCTATGCTGAAAAAACAGCAAAAGGCGGCCTGCCGGCAGCGGAAAATATTAAAATCATTCCCGGCTACGGTGTCGTTGGCAGCACCGGCGGCCGAACATATACCATCGGTAAATCCGACATGATGGATGAGGCCGCCCTGTCGGCGTTCATCAGCGAAAATAAACAGAAAATACCGGGTGACGGCCATACGATGGTTTATGTCGCATCCGAAGGCAGAGTCATTGGACTGTTCGCACTCAGGGATCAAATAAGGGAAGAGGCTGTGAAAGCGATCCAATCGCTCCATGACCACGGTATTGAAACGATTATGTTAACGGGTGATAATGAAAAAACGGCCGAAGCGATAAAACGGGAGACAGGTGTCAGCTCTTCATTGCCAACTGTCTGCCTGAAAATAAAGCGAATGAAATTAAAAAGTTAAGCAAAAAATTCGGCCATGTCGGCATGATCGGCGACGGCATCAACGA
Organism: Terrilactibacillus sp. S3-3; assembly: GCA_030437565.1. Classification (GTDB taxonomy): domain Bacteria; phylum Bacillota; class Bacilli; order Bacillales; family Sporolactobacillaceae; genus S3-3. The sequence goes on along the minus strand of CP129291.1, from coordinate 850,563 downwards.
TACACCGGCCCTTGCCCAAGCCTCCGTCGGCATTGCTATGGGCGGCGGAAATGATGCGGCACTGGAAACCGCCGATATTGTCCTGATGAAAGATGATTTGCTAAGAATTGCCGATGCTGTTCGGCTGTCCAAAAAAATGAACCGGTTGATCAAAACCAACATTATTTTTGCACTGGCCATGATCGGCTTCTTGATTTGCACCAATTTCCTGCAAATTTTAACGATGCCGTTTGGAGTCGTCGGCCATGAAGGCAGCACCATTCTCGTCATCCTTAACGGACTGCGGCTCCTGCGAGGATAGCGGCCTGCTCAGAATCCAACTAAGAAGGATTCGTTTGCTGCGCCAACCCAAATGGGGTGACTTCAACCTAAATGGAGCGACTTCTACCTCAAATGGGGGACGACTTCAAACAAAATGGAGCGACCTCTACCTCAAATAGGGCGACTTCAGCTCAAATGGAGCGACCTCAGTTCAAAATGGAGCGACTTCAACCCTAAATGGAGCGACTTCAAACAAAATGGAGCGACCTCACCCAAAATGGAGCGACTTCAAACAAAAATGGGGTGACTTCAAACAAAAATGGAGCAACTTCACCCAAAATGGGGCGCTCGAACAAAAATGGGGCGTCCTCTAGGCCAACACAATATTCACTTTTTCTTCCTGCCGATTTTTTTTATTTTAAAAAATCGGTAAACCGCATTGATTTGGCCGCCAATGATCACGGTGATCGCCGTTATATAAAACCAAAGCATGAGGATAATAATTCCGCCGAGTGTGCCGTAAGTGGCCGAATAGCGGCCAAAATAGCGCACATAAAATGAAAAAGCATAAGATGCCAGCTGCCAGCTGACGCCGGCAACGATCGCCCCGATAATCACTTCACTAAATTTAAGTTTCTTATTAGGCAACAATTTGTAGAGAAAGACAAAAATGATAATAATGACAACGAAGATTACGAGTGTGCCGAAAATGCTCCATAAGTTCGCAAAACCATCTGAGAGATTCAAATAGTGAAAAAGTTTTTTTTTTCAAAACCCGCCGCCAGTACATTGATCACCAGCGTCATCGTAATAGCAAAGATCATGGCAACGGTGAAACAAATGGCCAAAAATCGCGTGACAATGAACGACCGTGTTTCCTTCACATTATAAGCGTGATTTAAGATCCGGATCAGCACGTTAATCGCACCGGAGGCCGGCCATATCGTGGCGATAACGCCGAATGATAATAAGGTGCCATGTTTATAAAAGACGTGGCCCAGATTCTGCTTAATCAGAGTCGTGACCTCATCCGGTACGTACCTGCTGATCAGCGGCAGCACTTCTTCCTGGGTAAGACCTATATACGGTATAATGGCAAACAAAAAAAAATAATGAACGGAAATAGCGACAACAAAAAAAAATAATACGCACATGTTGCCGCTAAATCCGTTGTTCCGTCTTCAAAAAATTTTTTTATGAAATACTTAATGAAAATCCTTGATGCTTTAAACGGAGCTCGTTTCCCCATTTTCCCCATCTCCACATCATTAAAAATTAAATACTTTTTCCATGGTCTTGCATCTCTTTCTATTTACGCACAGTCTTATTTAGATTTCAATGAATCGGAAGCACTGCTATTCGTGATGTTTTCTGCTTGCACATCCGGCTGCACATCGCTTTTGAATGATTCATACGACGGCCAAGGTTCAGTATCTTTCTTCGACACAGTGTAAGCAGCTCCCGATGGCGGTGTCGAATTTTGGGTATTTGTCTTTTTACTCTTATTTAAACCTTTTGACGTACTGGACGAGCTTTCCCATGCTCCGGATGATGGACTTCCTAATGTCGGTGCTGGTGCTTCAGCCAGGCCGGCGGAGCTTTCAGCCAAATAGTTAGTCGGTGACGGGGCCGCTTGGGATGCAGGCTTCGATGCCGTCCCTTGTGATGAATTAGCCGCTCCCGACGTGGATGATGTTGTTCCTATAAGTGTCGGCTGCTGAAAATCCATCACGCTTTTACTGGTCGTTCGTAATTTGCTGGCGATTTGCGTTATCTCGTCTCCCGCTTCCATTGCATAACGGTATGCATCTGTCGAACTTGTTCGTGCTTGATCCACTTTGTTGACCATCTCTTGGAAATCCTGAGATACTTCCCGAGCCATCATTTTTACATGACTGGTTGTGGCCTTCAAATAATTGGTCACTTGATCAGGTTTTTTCCAGAGCGTATAAATCAACTTGCCGCTGTTTTTAGTTGCGGAGGACAAATAACCTTGCCAGGTTGTTCTCGTTCCTTTACTGAAAAGCGATAGTGATGCGCCAATCAATCCGCCGATGAGCACGAGTCTCCCCATATTGCTTTTTTGATAAGCACTCATTTGTTTGCCTCCTTTTTGCCAAATTGTATAACCCCACTAAGAGTGAGCTACACCCTTTTATTTTGTTCATAATAAGTAGTGAATATGAGAACAAAAAGCATACAAGCCATACTAAATAGTGCTAAAATTAAGAAGAGCAGAAAGGATGTGAGCGGGTGGCTTACTTAGAAGTAAACAACCTGTCAAGAATAAGTCGCGGCAAACCATTGCTTGACAAGATTTCTTTTAGCGTTGATCAAGGCGCGATCACCGGCATTATCGGGCCGTCCGGCTCAGGCAAAACATCGCTCATCAAAGCCGTCATCGGCATCGACAAGTGCTCTGAAGGCACAATCCTGCTGGAAAACACGCCAATGCCAAATCATCACAAACTGAAAAAAAAAATCGGCTACATGGCTCAAACCGACTCACTGTATCCTTACTTAAATGCTGAACAGCATATGGGCTATTATGCCGATTTATACCATATTCCAAGAAAAAAATATTTGAAACAGACCGCTGAATTGCTTGCCGCCGTTGATTTGCGACAGGCGGAAAATCGGAACATTTCCACCTATACAGCCGACATGAAAAGACGCCTGTCGCTCGCCATCGCGCTTCTTCATGCCCCTTCGCTCATTCTCCTTGACGAACCTACCGCAGGGATCGATCCGATTTATAATGAACGCGTTTGGCAATTGCTTCGACACTTGGCGGATTTCGGCGCCGCAATCCTTATCGCAACATCATCTCCGGAGGAAGCCGGAAAATGCGACCGATTGCTGTTGTTGGAAAAAGGAAAAATGTTCGCTGAAGGGACTCCTTCATCTTTAACGGACGCTGCCCGGCAGCGCGAACTCGAAAACGCATTCAGTTATTTAGGAAGGTCAAAATCATGAGACGATTCAAGGCGATTTTTAAACGGCAATGGATATATCTAATTAAAGATAAGCGGTCGCTCTTCCTGATGGTGCTCACGCCGCTTCTGGCTGTCTGTCTCCTCTACTTTACAGCCGGGCACACGACAAACGCCGGGGCACGGAAAAATCTTTATGCTGCATTGTTCAGCATTCTTCTTTACTTTTGCTTATGTACTGGCCGTACCCGCATTTTTGCAAGAGCGGAAACAAGGAACATTAGAAAAAACGCTTCTTAGCCCGGTACATCGTGCACAAGTTGTTTTCGGCTGCCTTTGCAGTTTTTCCATTTTTGCAGGATTGCAAATTTTACTGATGCTGGTGCCGTCTTTCATCCGGATTGGCTTTCCTTCTTTAACTTCCTTATGGCCGGTTTTTCTGTCCCTGTTTATTGAAGCGCTCACGGGACTCGCTGTCGGCATGTTTTTCGCTTCCATTGTTCAAAATAATTTTCAAGCGTTCCAGTTTGTTTTATTCATTATTGTACCGCAAATTTTTTTATCAGGCATTATGCCGATCGGCCGCTTTCCCGGATGGCTGCAAAAGACAGCTGTTTTCACACCGATGTATAACGGTACGGAAACCATCAGATCGCTCACGTCCCGTCTTCCTGTTTCCGTGGATACAAACTTTGGTTATTTGCTCCTTATCCTTCATATTTTTGCTATTTGATATTTTAGTGCTGAGAATCGCCTCCAAGTGAAGATCGGGCAAAACAGCGGCGTGTCCTGGTAAGGATGTTTTTACCGGGGCCGCTGGCGTTTAAGTTAAAACGGCTGTTTTTCAAAACAATCCTGCTCTCCGGCTGCAACTAAATCGTTTCGCTTATTTCTTTCCCAGCAGTTGCTCAATAAGCACATCTGTTCCTTTGTCGATCAGGTCGAACACTTCGTCAAAATTTCCCGTGAAATAAGGATCGGGAACATCTTTGGTCGGCTGATCGTCCAACAGCTGCATAAACCGGCTGACCGCCGCCTGTTTCTCTGCGTTCGATTGGCTCATGGTCTCCATCGTTATGGTATTGCTCTCATCCATGGCAATAATATAGTCAAAATCAGTAAAATCTTTTTCTTGCAGCTGCCGAGCCGTCAGCCCTTCGCATGAGATCTTGGCCGCTTTTAATCTGTCAATGGTGCCTTGATGAGGCGGTGCGGATATGCCAGTTTCCGGTTCCCGCCGAGTCCACCTCAATTTGTTTCTCGGCGCCGGCCTTCTTCAGCTTATCCTTCAGAACGGCCTCGGCCATTGGCGACCGGCAAATATTTCCCAAACAAACAAATAATACGCGAACCATCATTTTTCCCCTTTCACCTTGACCGACAATAAATTGCCTCTATCTTCCGGCTTGTTCTCCAATCACCCGAACCATATAACGCCGCTCTCTCGGCCCGTCAAACTCGCAAAAATAGACGCCTTGCCAAGTTCCAAGCACCAGCTTTCCTTTCTCAATAAGAATGGCCTGGGTGACACCAACCGTGCTTGTTTTCAGGTGTGCCGCCGAGTTTCCTTCATAATGCCGGTACTTCGGATGCGACCACGGATAAACCTCATTCAGCTGCATCAGAAAGTCATGTTTTACATCAGGGTCGGCATTTTCATTGATCGTGATACCCGCCGTTGTATGCAGCGATTGCACAAACATCATCACACCCTCGAATATTTTGAGTTTCAAGATAGCGTTTGAGCGTATCGGTAATATCCAGCATTTCATCACGAGCATGCGTTTGCAGATAAAAAATTTGTGCCATGCATTTGCCCCCTTTTCTTTATGATAACAAGATAAAAGGCGAACAACAAATGCGCCTGAAACCAGCGAGCGTATGCAAATACCGATTGTGAGCAGCATCATGCTGAGAAACAATGTCTTTTCTATGCCAAGCCTTTTGCCTAAATTTAGGTGCTCATGGCGAAATCCCCGTCTTATTCACAAAAAAAACGGTTTAAAGCTTTTAGACGACGCGCTTGTTCCTCTATCTATTATAGGAGTTCAAATCCATTGCGGGCAAATGATGACGCAGTTGGCTTTCGCCTGCCGGGCACACCAAAAAGGGCTGCCCGCAAAAAATTTTTCAAGCCGAGGCCGCCCGCTTTTTATGCAAAATAAAAAAAAAAAAATCGCCTCACATAATGAAAGCGACTCATTATACGGAGGCATTTTCAAAAGGTATTCTCTTTCATAAGAATAGCACATTAATCAGCCAATTCTGCTATGGGTTTTAGTGACAGTATTCCTGAAAATCATATTGCCCTGGCATCAATGATTTTCCTACCTTAGCCGACACCTTAGCCGAAAAACACTTTCAAATCATCCTCTACCGAGCCGATTCCCGCAATTCCGAACTCATCCACCAGCACTTTGGCAACGTTAGGCGACAGAAAAGCAGGCAATGTCGGGCCAAGATGAATATTTTTTGATGCCTAGAGACAACAGAGCCAGCAATACAATAACCGCTTTCTGTTCATACCACGAAATGTTATAAACAATAGGCAGATCATTGATGTCTTCCAGGCTGAATACTTCTTTCAGTTTAAGGGCAATCACAGCCAGAGAATATGAATCGTTGCATTGGCCTGCATCCAGTACACGAGGAATGCCACCGATATCTCCCAGATCAAGTTTATTATATTTATATTTCGCGCAGCCGGCTGTCAGTCAGAAACCGTGTCTTTAGGCAGTGCCTTAGCAAAATCAGCATAATATTTTCGCGATCTGGCCCTGCCGTCGCAGCCGGCCATCACAACAAATTTTTTGATGGCTCCGGACTTAACCGCATCCACCACTTTATCGGCCAGCGCCAGAACTTGATGATGAGCGAATCCGCCGACGATTTCGCCGGTTTCAATTTCAGCGGGAGGCGGGCATTTTTTTGCTTGCTCGATAATTTCAGAAAAGTCCTTTTCCTCGCCGATTTCGCCCGGAATATGCTTGCATCCTGGAAATCCGACGGCGCCTGTCGTATACAACCTGTCCTTATAGCTGTCTTTCGGCGGAACGATGCAGTTTGTCGTCAGTAGAATCGGGCCATTGAAGCTTTCAAATTCTTCTTTTTGTTTCCACCATGCATTCCCATAGTTGCCGATGAAATTCGGATATTTTTTAAACGCAGGATAATAGTGCGCCGGGAGCATTTCCGAGTGAGTATACACATCCACACGTCCCTTGGGTTTGTTCAAGAAGCATCTCCATATCGCGCAGATCATGTCCGGAAACCAGAATGCCCGGACGATTGCCGACACCAATATTAACTTTTGTGATCTCTGGGTTTCCGTAAGCCTCCGAATTCGCTTTATCCAGCAAAGCCAATGCTTTTTACGCCGTATTTTCCGGTTTCCAGGGCCAAAGCGACCAGTTCATCCACATCCAGCGTATCATCCAATGTTTTCGCCAGTGCGCTTTGCAGAAAAGCATCGATCTCTTCATCATCTTTCAACAAAACGTTCGCGTGCTTACTGTAAGCGGAAAGTCCCTTTAAACCATAGGTGATGAGTTCGCGCAAACTGCGGATATCTTCATTTTTTGTCGAGAGCACACCTCTATGAACGGCCCTGCCAGCAAATTCTCCGCAGCCGGATGATTCCCATACAGCCGCATCAGGAAGATTTTCTTTATTCGTTAACTGGCTGAGCAACTCTTTCTTTTTTTTTTCAGAGTAGAAGCAACACGCGCGCGGATCACATCCTCATCGAAATTTGCGTTGGTGATCGTTGTGAACAAATTCTCTGTAATTAAATGATTCGTTTCGCGGCCGACTTTTTTTCCTTCGGCACGCAGACGAGTGGCAACCGCAGCGATTTTCTTGGTCACATATATGAGCAAATCCTGAGCAGCAGCCACTTCCGGTTTTTTACCGCATATACCTATTAGGGTACAGCCTGTACCTCTCGAGGTTTCCTGACATTGGTAACAAAACATTTTAGTTTCCATTATTCATTCCTCCCAATTGAGCACCTGTTTTTACCCCAAGCTTATCAACAGCATGATAGAAATTCCGTAACTTAATTTGGCTCAGTCTTTTTTTAAAGCGTTTTCATTCTGAAAAGTGGTGAGCCGAAGACGTCATCGTTTAAGACAATTTTCCAGGCCGTGCATCCTTGATCTTTGGCTCCGGCTAAAACAAGTTCAACATCTGCGAGGTTATGCCGCCCGGATTTCTGCTCCAAGAACACTGACAACCTTCGGTCATAGAGTTTTCACTTTCCTTTCTCAGACGTTGAAACGGCGCACAAGAAATCTGCCGGAACCGCCCTGATTAATCGTAAAATTTTTTGGCCGTCTTGCCTCCGCTTCGTCAGCGATTTACAAAGATATATTTTAAATACATCTTTATGTTACCATCTCATTGCTAAAAAGGAACATTCTAAATATGTCTTTTTTGTTTCAATACACCCTTTCCAGATGAAGCTTTTACGGGGCTTTAAAATAAAAAAGAATCCATTTTGAAAGAGGCTAATCAAAATGGATTCTCCTTAAAAGACTTTAGATTGATTTTTTCATCAGGTGAACGAAAAGCTTCATTCAATAATTTCTCAATGGTCTTCCTGACGTTTTGCAAGATTGAATGCTTTTTCTCTTTCAATATTTTGCTTAATCCGATATGGAAGCTGATTTCATCAGGCTCCACTCCTACGAGAAAGCCCTTGATCGTCTGCTTACGCGGTTGCAGCGCTTGAAACAAGTGCAGGTTATGCGGCGATATATCTAAGGATTGGCATTCGTTTAGAGCGGTAACGGGATAGACGCTAACCTCTCCGGGCTCAGTTCCTGAAAACACGGCATCCAAAATAATAACAAATGTGGCATTTTTAATCTGATCCAGACAATAATCAATATCCGATTCACCGATTAAATAGCGAATATTGGGTTTAACATCCTGTTTTGAAAGGTCTTCCACAAGGTAAATGCCCACTCCATCATCCATCATTAATCGATTGCCAATCCCCAACACAATGATGTCTCCCATTAAAACACCCTTATCGTTTTCACTTGTTTTCCCGGACTGTAAACATGGGTGGCGCATGACATACACGGATCGAACGAGCGGAGAATTCTGCCGATCTCTACAGGTTTGTCAGGATTCTGAATCGGTGTTCCGATCAATGCTTCTTCAGCGGTCCCCCTGTAGCCGTTATTATCCCGGGTGGAAAAAAATCCCACGTTGAGGGTGTAATAATTTGATAAAACGCGATTTTCTTATCTTTAATTTTAAGCCAGTGTCCCAGTGCCCCTCGCGTTGTATCGACCAAACCTCTTCCGGCCGCGGAATCCGGCAGATCATATTTTCTTTGCAAATCGACTTCAGGAACGATCGCTTGCAATAACCTTTTGATGATCCCAGCAATTTTCTTTGTTTCACATACCCTGGCAATCGTTCGATCCATCGCCGAAATACCATGATCATAGTCTCCGCTTAATATTAATCTGGCCAAGGGGCCAACCTCGAAGGGAAGATGATTATAGCGCGGCGCTTTCACCCAGGAATAGGCCTTTTCTTTATTCATTTCCGGCTCCGGGACCACTTCGTCGGGCTGATATGAGGTTTCCTCCGACTGAAAATAAGCGTAATCAATTTTTTCCTGGATCTTCCGCTCATCGAAAGCCTCAACAGATCCCCCGGTCAGCACAAGGGGATTCACATAGAGGGTTCCCAGTTTTTATAATCGTTAAAGGCTCCATATGTTAACAGATTTCCATACCCTTTTCCTAAATGAAAATACTCCGGATAATAGCGGGCAATATCATAGACATCCGGAATCATTTTTTCGTTTATAAACAAAATGATTGTCTCCAGAATGGAATCAAGCCGGACCACTTTTTCCGCAGTTGCCCGGGTTGTAATCCCGCCGATAAAAACCCCGTGATTATGGGGCGCTTTACCGCCTAACACGGCCAGCATTTGATGTGCCGAACGGCTCATTGCCAGAGAATCAAAGTAATGTTGGGCAATCCGCTGATTGATGGCTTGGGGCAGTCTAAAATCGTCATGGTCCGACTGCAAAAGCGTATCCTGCTCAATTTTCACAAAATCCGGGACGGTGTATTGATAGAAGTGTCGAAAATGATTCTGCAAAAATTCACAGCAATGAATAATGTCTCTTAAATATCTGCCCTGTTCCAATGGCTTAATCGCTAGTGCATCCTCAAGAGAGCCAGCGATGAAGCGACGGAGTGGGCTGAAGAGCAAATGCCGCAGATGCGCTGCGTGAAATAAACGGCATCAAACGGCTGTCTGCCGACCAGCATTTTTTCAAAACCGCGAAACAGATTTCCTTTCGTTTTCGCGTCAATGATCTGATTTTGTTCAATAGTCACATCAATTTCCATAAAACCGCTGATTCGCGTCAACGGATTAATCACAATTCTTTTACTCATTTTTCGGCACCCTTGTCGTGTCGAAGCTGATAAATGGCGCCATTGCGTCCGGAAAACCGAACCCGGCGCAGCCAATGCATGGCGAATCATCCCCTATCGGCCAGTTCACATGATCATTCCACTGTCTCACCGGGCAGTCCACCCTTGTCACCGGCCCTCGGCATCCAAGTTTGAACAGGCATGTTTTGTCGCCCAACTTTTCAGCAAAAATACCGCGGTCAAAAAAAGGTCTTCTTGGACAGCGGTCATGGATGAGCGTACTGTAAAACATTAACGGCCGCCTAAATTATCGGTTTCCGGTTCTCCATATAATAAAAGATGTGCCAGCGTCCCTAAAAACCAGTCGGGATGAACAGGGCAGCCGGGCAATTTAATGATTTTCCGATCAGGAAGAACTTTTTGCAGGCTTACGGATTCGGAAGGATTGGGTTTGGCTGCTGAGGGTCCGCCGTGTGACGCACAGGCTCCGACGGCTAAGATATGTGAGGCTTTTTCTCCGAGCATTTTTGCAGCCTGAAGACCGGTCAGCGGATGTCCTTTCCATCTGCCGATGATATTATACAGTCCGTTGTTTTTCAGGGCCACGGCCCCTTCAACGCATAAAATATACTCTTCGTCCATGACTTGCAGCAGTTTTTCAATCGCTTTCTCGCCCTCGGCCGCCATTAAACTATTGCTGTAGCGAAGATGGACCATTGACTTTAACGCATAGTCAAAGTCCGGATTTTGCCCGTTTAACAAGGAAATGATATTGCCGGAGCATCCGTTTAACTCTAAATAACGAGATTTTTTTTCTTTATAAGACCGCGATCGATATTTCTAATAGCATCATCCGTTAATCGCGAAGCAATCGCTTCATTGGTTAAAGGCTCCGGCGGCAAGATTTGTCGCTCCATTATGCTAACCTCCCGACAACCGGCAGCGGTGCTAAAATGGATGGCTGACCGGCGTGGCATGATAAGAATTCCCGGGAATATTCCTTTCCGGCCGTTAACCCAAAGTGTGTAGCGGCCGCCCAGCCCCGGTTATTCGTCACATCATAGACGATGCCGCCCACCGCAACATAAGCGGGTCTCCCATTTTTCCCATTATAAGTTGCTAATTCTTCAATTGTAAAAACGCGCTGACTGTACGGTGCGGGAGCGGTTTGTGAAGGTGCGATCGCCGGAATTTGTGCTGAAGGCGGCAGGACCGGCTGTTGCGCCGAAATCTGATAACTCGTCTGGGCTTCACCCGCGAGCAGTTCACTTATAAAGTGAATCATGGACAGCGCATCCCAGATTCGCTGTAGGGTGGCCTGTTTTACGGTTTCGTCATTCAGCGATTGCAGTCTGTATAGATCATGACGCGCCTGAGTAACAAGGCTATTCAGCTGTAGTCTGAGTAACTCAATGTTTTGCATCATGATGTCTTCTCCCTAAGGACGGATTCATTCATCCTATCCTATGCCGCATGTGTTGAAATCATCAACAAATTCTTGGTAAAAGGATCCCCGAAAGGCGAAAAAGGCGTCTCGTTGTGCCAACCGGTGTTTTTAACAGCAGCTTTCCTGTGTGATCGCCGCAGGACACCACCCTCCCGATCATACAGGCATGCTCTCCAGTCTCATATTGATGTAAAATATTGAGCACTTTTTGCTGATCACGTGCATCAGTGATGATCACTGCTTTTCCTTCATTTGCCAAATAAAGCGGATCAAAGCCTAAGATGTCGCAGGCCCCTTGCACCGCCGTCCTTACCGGCAATGACGGCTCGTCTAATTCGATGGTAAAATGGTAATCCTCACAGAGCTCAACTAACGTTGTTGCCACGCCGCCCCGCGTTGGATCACGCATGAGTCGGACACCGTTTGTTTCCTGAATTAACGCTTGAGTCATATGATTCAATGATGCACAATCACTCTCTATATCTGTTATCAAGCCCAGCTCCTGCCGGGCGCTTAAAATCGCCAAACCATGGTCACCGATTGTCCCGCTTATAATCACCGCGTCTCCTTCATGGATCCTTTCGGGTCTCGGCCGCTGCTGCTCCTGAACGTCGCCGATCCCCGTTGTATTAATAAAGATGCCGTCAACACTGCCCTTTTCAACGACCTTAGTATCGCCGGCAATGATTTTTACACCGGCATGCGCCGCCTCCGTTGCCATGGACTGGACAATTTCCTTTAATTCCGGGAGGGGAAATCCTTCTTCAATGATAAATCCTGCCGTCAAAAATTTAGGAAAGGCCCCGGAGACTGCCAGATCATTGACCGTTCCTGTTACCGCCAGTTTTCCAATATCCGCCGGGGAAAAAAACAGGCTTTACAACATGGCTGTCTGTTGTGACGGCCAACGACTTAAAAGGGGCATTCAGGATGGCGGCGTCCAGCTGCGCTTCCTCCGAATCGCCAAAGGCCGCCATAAACACCTCTTTGATCAACCGATTCGTTTTTTCTCCGCCTTCTCCATGTGCCAAACTGATTCGCTGCACCGGGTTAGTCCTCCCTCATGTATTGATAATGTGCGGAACAGGTGCCTTCTGTGGAAACCATACATGGCCCGATCGGGTGGGCCGGTGTGCAGCCTCTGTTAAACAGCGCACACTCCTCGGGTGCAATGAGTCCGCGGATGATTTCACCACAGCGGCATTTTGTTTTTCTCGGCTCTCCCACAGAAATATTAAACTTCTTTCTTGCATCAAACGGCGCATACTTTTCTTTAAGAACGAGTCCGCTTTTCGGAATAGTCCCCATTCCCCGCCATGCCTCATCATGGGGCTCTAAATAATCTTCTATGAATTTTTTTGGCAACCAGATTTCCTTGATCTTTTACAACACTTGTATAATCATTAAGGATCGCGGCCTTCTTTTCCAGAGCCAGCCGGAGCAATTTATAAATGCCGCTGAGCAATTGAACGGGCTCAAATCCGGTTATAACCCCGGATATCCGGTAGTCTTCCGCCAAAAAATCGTATGCCTGTTTCCCCAAAACGACCGAGACATGACCCGGCAGGATAAATCCGTCAAGCTTGACCTCGCCTGAATCAAGCAGGGCTTTTAATACCGGCTCAATCAATTTTGTGGTCATCCAGACCGCATAATTCTTTAATTTTCTTCTCTCTGCTCGCGGATCGCAAAGGCCAGAATCGGAATCGTCGTTTCAAACCCGATGCCAAGAAAAATGACTTCTTTGTCAGGATTTTCTTCTGCAATTTTGACACTATCTAAAGGACCGTAAACGACTCTGATGTCTTTTCCTTCCGTTTTTGCTTTCATCAAAGTAGACTTGGAACCCGGAACCGCATCATGTCGCCAAATGTGCAAAGAATCCGTCCGGCCCCTTCCGACAATTGGATCATCGCATCGATCGCTTTTTGATCGGTCACACATACCGGACAACCGGGCCCGGCAATTAACCGGACATCGTCTTTCAATCTTTTTTTTATTCCGGTTTTGGCGAGTGCCATGGTATGGGAACCGCATACTTCCATAAACACCGGAACCCTGCCGTATTCTTCTTTAAATCGCTTTGCCAGACCAATAACCGCTTCAACCGACTTGAGCGTTAATGTTTGATCAGAAAATAAGCCCGCGTTTGCCATCCAGCACATTCCTCCATTCTTCAAGGCTCTCTTTGGCAAACTGCTCATCGACGATGGTCAATGCCTGCCCGGCGTGAAGCAATACATAATCTTCAACCTTCACTTCCGGTACAAAAACGGTACCGACATACATCCTGGACCCCATGACATCGACCAACGCTTTTTCCTCTTGAATTTTGATCACTTTTGCTGGTACACCCAGGCACAAAAGCATTCACCTGCTTTCAAAAATGCTATTTTTTAAGGACACGCGAGGCAATGACGATTTGGCCCAATGACAAACCGCCGTCATGGCACGGCACCCGTTGATGTGTGTAGACCTTGAATCCTTCATTTTGAAGACGCCGGCGAATTTCTCCGGACAGATAAATGTTTTTTGAAAAGATCCGCCCGACAGCACGACTGAACGATTGAGTTCCGGTCTGTCTTTCACTAGTCTCAAGACCACATCTGTACAGCAGGCAACAAGCGTGCGATGAAAGGTTCGGATGATTTCTGTAACAGCGTGCCCGGCCAGTTTGTCCTGAATGATTTGGTAAATCATTGGCGAAAGATCAAGTTGAATAGGATTGGCGCTCGTCGTGCTGAGATGAAAGGGATAGATCATCGCCTCCGATTGTTCAGGTTCGCTTCGATTCATATAATCGGACAGCTTTATCGCCGCTTCTCCTTCATACGTTGATTTCGAACAGATAGATACCAGAATGGCGCTGATCGCATCGAATAAGCGGCCGCACGTTCCGGCCATCGGCGTATTGATCCGCTGGCGAACCATGTGGTCTAAAATGTTTATTTCTTTTAACTTTTCTGGGAAAAGCTCCGCAGCCAATTCTTTTCCTTTCCGCGGCCAGTAATGCATGAGCATACCGACCGCATTTCTCCACGGTTCTTTCACTGCTCTTTCGCCGCCTGGAAGCGGCGTACAGCGCAAATGCGCCAGCCTTTCAAAGGAAGTCGCATCGGCATATAAAAATTCAAATCCCCAAATCCGACCGTCTTCGCCATAACCGGTGCCGTCTAGTATAATGCCCAGGCAAGGCTCCTTAAGTCCGTTATCTTCCATACAGGAGACATGATGCGCATGGTGGTGTTGAACGGGGATCACCTTTCCGTCTGATCCGCCCGCAACAGCCGCCGACGCATATAAAGGGTGCCGATCAACGGCCAAGTATTTTTCCTCAATTCCCAGCCAAGTCTTAAAAATTGAAGCTGTGCCTCAAAGGAGTGGATCATTTCTTCACTGCCTAGATCGCCAATATGCGGACTCAGTATAATCTGGTTTTGCTTGCCGGCGGCAAAAGTACTTTTTTGGTCCCCGCCTAAAGCAATGATTTGATCAACATCGGCATTTGTTTTGATTGGATCCGGGACAAAACCCCGGGCACGTCTCAAGAACAGCACCTGTTCTCCGTCACATTGAACAACTGAATCATCAACGGGATGAGCGATTTCCCGGTTATGCGTCAAGATATAGTCACACATCGTTTGTAAACGCTCTCCGCAGCTGGTTTTTATAGGGCATCGGCAGGCCGGAAGGATTGGCACTTGTCATTACCAAACACTCCAGTCTATTATTCTCGAATAACAGATGGTGGAGAGGTGTGTAAGGCAGCATGATGCCAAGTGTTGATAAGCCGGGGGAGATATTATCAGGCAGCATCCCCTCCCTTCTTTGCTGCAAAATAACAATCGGCATTTCCGGACTAGTCAGAATTTCTTCTTCGCGACGAGAAATATGACAAAATTTTTTGGCGACAGCCAATGACTTGACCATTAAAGCCAGCGGTCTTTGCGGCCGGTTTTTTCTTAGCCTTATTCGGCCGACGGCGCTTTCCTGATAAGCATCACAGACAAGATGATAACCGCCTATCCCCTTGACGGCAATAACACAGCCTTGTTCCAGCAATTCGGCCGTTCGGGCGATGGCAGGCTGATTCTCGGCCAATGATTCCCCCGTCTGATTTAAAAGCGTCACGATCGGTCCACAGGTCGGGCAGCAAACGGGTTCGGCATGATGCCTTCTATTCGACGGGTCTTCATATTCCGCCCGGCAATCTGGACACATTTCAAACCGCGCCATTGTCGTACCCGGCCGATCATAAGGCAGATGATTAATCATCGTATAGCGCGGCCCGCATTGCGTGCAATTAATGAATGGATACTGATAGCGTCGGTTTTGCGGGTCCCTCATTTTTTTTGAGCATTGTTCACAAACAGCGGCGTCAGCAGGTACCCAAGGGACGGAATCGCCTTTTTTCTGACTTTCCGCAATTGTAAATTTTTTATAATTGGCCCGCTGAACGTGATGAACGGTTATCTCACTGATTTTGGCCAATTTGGGCGGAGACAGCTTTAACTCTTTTACCATTTGCTCCAGCTGTCTTTGATCGCCTTCAGCATGAATAACGACACCATCAAGATTATTTTGGACGGTTCCATTAAGGTGATATTTCCGTGACAGGGAGTAGACAAATGGACGAAAGCCGACGCCCTGAACCTTTCCCTTCACAATTATTTTTAATGCTTCATGCATTGACGATAAGCTTCCTTAATCCAGCCGATCCAGTCTTCCATACCTTCGCCTGTTCGAGCGGATAATGATTTAAATTGAGCCACTGGATTAATCGCCTGCAAATCTTTTTTCGCTTTCGCTAAATCGAAAGATACATAGGGAAGAATGTCAATTTTATTGATGATCGTCAAGTCCGTACGTCTGAACATAATCGGATATTTGGAAATCTTATCATCGCCTTCAGGAACGCTTAAAACGGCGACTTTATAATCTTGCCCCAAATCATAGCCGGACGGGCAAACCAAATTGCCAACGTTTTCAATAAAAAGAATATCTATTTCGTCCAGCTCAAATTCCGGCAATGTTTTGGCAATCATCCTTGCATCCAGATGGCAGCCGCCGACCGTATTTATCTGAACCGTTTTAATTCCGAGCGAGCGCAGTCTTTCCGCATCCTGATCGGTTGCCAAATCCCCTTCAATCACCGCAATAGCAAATTCATTCGCTAACGATTTAACGGTTTGTTCGAGTAAAGTCGTTTTTCCTGCGCCGGGAGAGCTCATTAAGTTAATGACAAGCGTTCTATGTTTTGCGAACGTCTTCCTGTTGAAATCAGCTGTCAAGTTTAGATCTTTCAACACATCTTCTTTAAGCTTAATTCTCAAACTTGTCACTTCCTTCATAGGTTCAACTCTGAATGTTTCACCGGAAATAAGGTCACAATTCGGAAGGCCGCACTTTGGACAAAGTGCGATTCTGTAGTCAGGCGCAAACTCAAACAGACATGTTTGACATTTTGCTTTCGCCGCTTCGCGGATGATTTTTAATTCCGCATCTTTGCTAAGCAGACCGGAAGCCTCTTTTTGAAAATAAAAAAAGGCCAATTCCAGAGCATCCGGCAGCACATTGGATAAATCGCCAACGACAACTTCTATTTTATTAACCCTATCAATCCCGTTTAACCGGGCGTCTTCACCAACGATTTTTATAATCTCCGCCATGAGCGACAGTTCATGCAGCTTGACCACCTTCCGTTTTTATTACTCATGTTTATGCAATACTTTACTAAAAAGAACTATAACCAGGAGTCGGCAGCCCTTTCGGAGTGGCTGCCGCTATTTAGGTTTCGTTATTAGATTGGAGACTTTGCTTCGTTAGGCCAGTCAGCCCGATAATTTTGCTCCGCTTCCGGACGGGCATCCTTGCCATGGGGTCACAGCTTCTAACTGCCAAGCTTGAGTCAACCAATATTAGGCATAGTGCCGGGGATATGTGACTGTGTCCCCGGCACTTTTTCAGCTAACCCCTAACGGCCAATAATTAGCAAGAGTCCATCTATTTGCTTTTTACTTTATTGTTGGCGGCAAAAAATTTGACGAGTAGTCAAAAGTCCGTGTTTAAAAAGGTGAAAGGCAGCTTTTGGCGGCTATTCTTTAATGAATCGGTTTAGCCGTTTCTTTAAACAAACGAAAAACAGAATGAGGCCAAGAGTGAGGATAATATGCGACAATCCGGCGATTCTAGAGATACCCACGCCGACATGTACCTTCATGACAGTCATTGTACCATGTATGCCCATCATTAAGGCCGTGCAAAAGAGACCAATATTATATATCCAGAAAAAAGGTTTGAATAGAGTACTCTTTGTAAGCACAAACAATTTTTCAAGGACAATAAGAAGAATGAGAAAGAACAGCGTACCGAGGGTAAACACATGGGGGTGAATAATGTACAGCATCGTATCGCCTTTAAACTTCATCATTTTTATGAGTTCCCGGGAATAGACACCTTCGGCAAGTCCCAGAAGTGTGTAGATTAGCGCGGCATAATATATCCTTTTAATAATAATCACTCCGATCTATGCCTGTGAAAAATCATCATTGTTCTTATAAAAGATGGTAAGCTGGAAATGATTCCACACGCGATAAATTTAATCAAAATTTGTCGTGCAGCGCCGGTAATCATCATTCACCTGTCCGGCTCCTGAATCCAGTTTCTGTTTTTTTATTGTTGCCGCTTTAGCCGGGTTTATGCACATATTAAGAGACAGGGCAGGCCTTTGTTCAAAGCATTAAATGAAGGTTTAACGAGGAGATACGCGCCGAAAGCCGCCCGAACGTTCCATTTTCGTGGCCGAACGCTCCATTTCGAGCCCGAACGCTCCATTTTCGTGGCCGAACACTCCATTTCGGTGCCCGAACGCTCCATTTTGGTGCCCGAGCGCTCCATTTCGAGCCCGAACGCTCCATTTTCGAGACTGAATACTCCATTTCGGAGACCGAGCGCTCCATTTTTCGAGACCGAACACTCCATTTCGGTGCCCGAACGCTCCATTTTGAGTCGAACACTCCATTTTGGTGCCCGAACGCTCCATTTTCGTGGCCGAACGCTCCATTTTCGTGCCCGAACGCTCCATTTTGGTGCCCGAACGCTCCATTTTCGAGACCGAATGCTCCATTTTCGTGGCCGAACACTCCATTTCGGTGCCCGAACGCTCCATTTTGGTGCCCGAGCGCTCCATTTCGAGACCGAACGCTCCATTTTGGTGCCCGAGCGCTCCATTTCGAGACCGAACGCTCCATTTTGGTGCCCGAGCGCTCCATTTCGAGACCGAACACTCCATTTTCGTGCCCGAACGCTCCATTTCGGTGCCCGAACGCTCCATTTTCGTGCCCGAACGCTCCATTTTGGTGCCCGAACGCTCCATTTTCGTGCCCGAACGCTCCATTTCGGTGCCCGAACGCTCCATTTCGACTCCGAACGCTCCCTTTCGGTGCTCGAACGCTCCATTTTCGTGCCCGAACGCTCCATTTTCGTGCCCGAACGCTCCATTTCGGTGCCCGAACGCTCCATTTTGACTCTGAACGCTCCATTTCGGAGACCGAACGCTCCATTTCGGTGCCCGAACGCTCCATTTCGACTCCGAACACTCCATTTTCGTGGCCGAACGCTCCATTTTCGTGCCCGAACGCTCCATTTTCGTGCCCGAACGCTCCATTTCGGTGCCCGAACGCTCCATTTTGGTGCCCGAACGCTCCATTTCGAGACCGAGCGCGCTCCATTTTCGTGGCCGAACGCTCCATTTCGGTGCCCGAACGCTCCATTTTCGTGGCCGAACACTCCATTTTCGTGGCCGAACGCTCCATTTTGGTGCCCGAACGCTCCATTTTGGTGCCCGAGCGCTCCATTTCGAGACCGAACGCTCCATTTTGGTGCCCGAGCGCTCCATTTCGAGACCGAACACTCCATTTTCGTGCCCGAACGCTCCATTTCGGTGCCCGAACGCTCCATTTCGGTGGCCGAACGCTCCATTTCGGTGCCCGAACGCTCCATTTCGACTCCGAACGCTCCATTTCGAGCCCGAGCGCCCCATTTTCGAGACCGAACGCCCCATTTCAGTGCCCGAGCGCTCCATTTCGAGGCCGAACGCTCCATTTTCGTGGCCGAACACTCCATTTCGGTGCCCGAACGCTCCATTTCGACTCTGAACGCTCCATTTCGGAGGCCGAACACTCCATTTTCGTGCCCGAACGCTCCATTTTGGTGGCCGAACGCTCCATTTTCGTGGCCGAACACATTTTGGGTATTCAATCAGACTGCGGCCGCCGAGTCTTTTTTGATTTTCAGACCGTCTGAAACCATCTCTTTACAGTCCTTCCTCAATGAATGAAAAAAAGAATGCAGATCTTCTTATCCCCTGTTCAATCGTCTCCGAGAACAACTTTGCACACAGCCTTTTTTAATTCGCTTATTTTGTTTAAAATAAAAAGTGGTGAGTAAATCTAAGGGGGTTTTTGGATGGATAAATTGAATCAAAACTGGGATTTGGACTCTATCTTTCAAGGCGGCAGTGCTTCAAATGATTTCGAGCAATTCTTGAACAGGTTGAAAGCCGACCTATCCGCCTTTCAGCAAACACTCAAAGCGGCCTCCGCTCCCATTACTAAAAACGACAAACCGGCTTTTTTGTCAATTATACATACTTATGAGGACTTGCTAAAGCGGCTAAACGAATCCATTGCCTTTATCGACTGTATCACTTCCCAAGACGTAAAAGACAACATAGCTAAAGAGCGCGGCAACCAAGTTCAGACACTTGGTGCCGATTTTGAAACTTGTTCCACTTTATTTGATCATTTATTAAATCGCATCGCTGACGATGACTGGCGAACACTTTTGGAAGACTGCAAACTTAATCCCATTCGATTTGTTCTTCAGGAAAAAAGGGATAACGCCCGTGAAAAATTGCCGGCCGAACAAGAACAGCTTATCAGCAGCCTGGCCATCGACGGCTACCATGGATGGGGCGATTATTATTACACGATTGTCGGCAATATTGAGATTCCATTCGAACATCCGGAAAAAGGAAAGCAGCTGTTGTCCGTTGGGCAAACGGATAACCTGCTGAACGATCCTGATCGCAGCATCCGAAAAGCCGCTTTTGCTGCTTGGGAAACGGCATGGGACAAAAATGCCGACTTTTGCGCGGCGACGCTGAACCATCTTGCCGGATTCCGGCTGAAAACATACGAAGCCCGCGGCTGGACAGATGTCCTGAAAGAACCGCTTGCTTACAACCGAATGACCAGACAGACACTCGACGCCATGTGGCAGGCGATTAGCGAATATAAACCTGTTTTTGTCAAGTTTTTGAATCGCAAAGCAAAACTGCTCGGCTTAAAAAGTTGTCCTGGTTCGATGTTGAAGCGCCGCTTGAAACCGCCGGCAAAAAAGTCACTTATGAACAGGCGGCGGACTTTGTCATCCGCCATTTTCACCGCTTCAATCCGAAAATGGCCGATTTCGCCGAACAGGCGATCAACCATCGCTGGATCGAAGCTGAAAACCGGCCCGGCAAACGGCCCGGAGGATTTTGTACCAGCTTTCCGATCACGTCGGTTTCGCGTATTTTTATGACATTCAGCGGCACGGCATCAAATACATCGACCCTTGCTCATGAGCTTGGCCACGCCTACCACCAATCGGTCATGGACGACATGCCTTATTTGTCGCAGCAGTATGCGATGAATGTTGCCGAAACCGCTTCGACTTTTGCCGAAATGATCGTCTCCGATGCGGCGAAATCCGCAGCAGAAACAAAAGCGGAACGGATCGCTTTTCTTGAAGACAAATTGCAGCGGAGCATTGCCTTTTTCATGGATATCCACTCCCGTTTCCTGTTTGAAACGAGATTCTATGAAGAAAGAAAAAAAGGGATTGTTAGCAGCGAAAAAACTGAGCCAGTTGATGCTGGAAGCACAAAAAGAAGCTTATCTGGATTCGCTGGATGTTTACCACCCGTCGTTTTGGGAATCCAAATTGCACTTTTATATCACTGATGTGCCTTTCTATAATTTTCCGTACACATTCGGCTATTTATTTTCTACTGGCATTTATGTTCAGGCACTGAAGGAAGGTGCTTCTTTTGCCGGCAAATATGATGCCTTGCTGCGAGATACCGGCAGCATGACTGTCGAAGCACTCGCTGAAAAACATCTCGGTGCGGATTTAACGGCTCCTGATTTTTGGCGTTCGGCCGTGGAATATTCCGTTAAAGATGTACAGGAATTTTTGGCGCTGACGGAATGAGTAAAGGGAGCTCTTGGGGCAGCCGGTATACGCCAATGCCGGGCTAAAGGCGGCACGGCCTGCCAGCTGGCTCTCGAGCCCCATTTACCGGAGAAGGCGGTCTGTCATAGGAGGCCATCTTTTTTCTTCTTTGTCAGGTCATCTGATCAATTCGTTGACTTTACCGCAGGCGGTGCCTATAATGATCTGCAATTACGTACGCCGAAACGTTTTTTATGAGTTTAAGATGAGGTGATAAAGATCGTGCCATTATCAAAAGAAGATTTTATCAAACGCATTAACGTGGCCAGCAAGAAAGAAGCCGCGGATTTAATCATTAAAGGCGGAAAAATCGTTGACGTTTTCAGCGGAGCACTTATCGAAGCGGACGTGGCCATAAGTAGCGGCTATATTGTCGGTCTCGGCGATTTTGAAGGAAAAGAACGGATTGACGCGACAGGAAAAGTGATTTCTCCCGCATTAATCGATGCCCATGTCCATATCGAATCGTCGCTGCTCACCCCCAGAGAATTTGCCGGCGTGCTCGTGGCGCGCGGGGGGTAACAACGGCAATCACCGATCCCCATGAAATCGCCAACGTTCTTGCAAAAAAAGGATTCAATTCATGCTGGACCGTGCTGAAGAAGTGCCGATGGATATTTATGTCATGCTGCCCTCTTCTGTGCCGGCGACCGAATTTGAACATAACGGGGCCACGCTGCTTGCTCGCGACCTCGAACCTTTTTTTAAAGAAAAAAGCGTGCTTGGCTTGGCCGAAGTGATGGACTATCCGGCCGTATTGAATGCCAAAGAACAAATGATTGATAAACTTTGGACGACTTTAAACCATACTTACCGGATTGACGGCCACGCAGCAGGCCTTGATTCGGGCGCGGTCAATGTTTATAAAACGGCCGGGATTCGCACCGACCATGAATGCGTGAATAAGGAAGAGGCCCAAGACCGGCTGTCAAGGGGGCTCTATGTCATGATCCGCCAAGGGACGGTCGCAAAAGATTTGCCGCAGCTCATCGGCCTGGTAAATGATCGCAACAGCCGGCGCTTCTTATTTTGTACAGATGATAAATATCCGGACGATCTGATAGGAAGGCAGTGTTGATCATAACGTTCGAATGGCCATTCGGAGCGGGATTGACCCGATAACGAGCATCCAAATGGCTTCGCTGAACACAGCCGAATGCTTCGGGCTCCATGATAAAGGCGCCATTGCTCCCGGCTATGAAGCCAATCTTCTTTTGCTTGACGATTTGGATACCTTTGCGATTGGCAGCGTTTATCACAACGGCCGGCTCGTTGCTGAAAATGGGAAAACAACCGCCTTTGGCACCCGTCCGGAAGCGACCGATCCAGCCGTTTCCCGTGCGCTCAATATTCGTCCGCTTTCGCCGGGCAGCCTGGCGATCCCGATCGGCAAATCGAATAAAGCGCACGTCATCGAGATTATTCCAAATAGTCTGGTTACGCGCCATCTCATTGAGACGGTACCGGTACAAAACGGGCTTTTTTCTCCTGCTCCAGGCATTGATCTGCAGAAAATGGCGGTTATCGAGCGCCACAAAGGCACCGGCAACATCGGGCTCGCTATCGTCAAAGGTTTTCAGCTGAAATCCGGAGCCATTGCTACGACAATCGCCCATGACTCGCACAATCTTGTTGTCACAGGCCGCAGTGACCGGGATATGCTGGCCGCCGTGGAGCGGCTGAAGCAATTGAAAGGCGGCATGGTCGTCGTCAGTCAAGGCCAAATAATAGCTGAACTGGCTTTGCCGATCGCCGGATTAATGACCGACGTTTCCGCTTCTGAAGTCGCTGAAAAACTGAACTTGCTGCACCGGGCGGCGGCCGACATCGGCGCCTCAAAAGCATTCAACCCGTTTTTAACGTTATCGTTTCTCAGCTTGCCTGTTATTCCGGATCTCAAGCTGACGGACATCGGCCTGTTCGATGTTAAGGCGTTCAAGCATATTACCGTTGGTGCCTGAGGAGTGATATAAATATTTTTTTTTTATCATCGGATAAAGTGAAACTGCAATCAGTGGTGGGTTCTTTCATCTCCCACTGATTGTTAGCTCTTGCCCACAGGATATGGGTCACACAGACTAAGACCGGGCTTTTGCGGGCAGTTATCTCCCACCTATGCTTCTTCGTATTCATTGAAGCTTGAGGTGGGAGTCTTACTGCGCGTTAATGCGGGATAAATTTCAATAGTTTTTAAAACGGCTTTTCACAAGCTGCAATCATGTTTATAATAGTCCTGAATGAAAAAGGAGACATGTTTGTTATGCCGCTGCCAGATGCATTTATTAATCGAATGAAGACATTAATGAAAGATGAAGCCGAAGCTTTTTTTGCAACATATAATCAGAAAAAGGCGCTTGGTCTGCGCGTCAATCCGCTGAAAACAACGATCGAAGAGTTACGGTCGCAAACCGCTTTTCATTTGCAGCCGATCCCTTTTTGCCAAACCGGGTTCTATTATCAAGCTGAGGATGAGCCTGGAAAACATCCGTTCCACCAGGCGGGGCTGTATTATATTCAAGAACCAAGCGCGATGTTTGTTGCTGAAGTCTTGGGAGCGGTGCCTGGTGAACGTATTCTTGATTTGTGCGCCGCACCCGGAGGAAAATCCACACAAATTGCAGCAGCGATGAAAAACACCGGGCTGCTTGTTTCCAACGAAATTTTTCCGAAACGAGCTAAGGCCCTGTCGGAAAATATCGAGCGCTGCGGCATTACAAATGCCCTGGTCACGAACGAGGCCCCTGAAAAACTGGCCCGTTATTTCCCGGGCTATTTCGACAAAATTCTCGTAGACGCCCCGTGCTCGGGCGAAGGCATGTTTCGAAAGGATCCCGATGCTGCACAGTATTGGAGCCCGGCGCATGTCCAAGAATGCGCGGCGCTGCAAAAAGTCATTCTCGATGCCGCTTATCAAATGCTGAGAGCGGGAGGAACACTCGTCTATTCGACTTGCACGTTCTCGCCGGAAGAAGACGAAAAAAAAATGATCGAAGGTCTTCTTGAACGTTACCCGGATTTAGAAATCATACCGATCGAAAAGCCGGATGGCGTCGCCGACGGCAGGCCGGACTGGACCGCTCATCACGCACCCGCCATTCAGGACACCGCGAGATTGTGGCCGCATCTTTTGCAAGGAGAAGGGCATTATGTTGCCAAACTATGGAAAGCGGGAGACAGCAGCGCTTGGAAAGGAAAAAACGTACGGCCGGAGAAAGAAAAATAATTTAAGCGATTATCGGCGTTTTGAGCAAGAGACGCTGTGCGCCCCCATTAATCAGCCGCTTTTTATCGCCAAAAATCAATTATATGCTTTGCCAGACCATTGTCCTGATTTTAGCCATCTTAGAGTGATCCGTGCCGGACTGCATCTCGGTGAGCTCAAGAAAAATCGTTTTGAGCCCAATCACGCTTTATCCCTCGCGCTGCCGGCGGATCATTTTAAGCAGCTGTTCCCGCTGACGACAAACGATACCGACTGGGACACTTATCTTCGCGGTGAAACACTACCTGCCGCGGCGGGAAAAGGCTGGACGGTTGTGACGATCGACGGTCATCCACTTGGGGGTGGGGAAAAATCGCCGGCGGTATGCTGAAAAATTTCTACCCTAAAGGGTTAAGACGGCGCGGGCTTAGAAGATGACATTCTTTTTTTATTAACTGAAAATGGCGGCCGCCCGTAAACGGGAGCCGCCGTTTCATTTTTTTCCAATCAATCAATCCGATCAGTTCTCAACCTTTTTCTCTTGGAAAATCCCAAGGTTTATGTAACGTTTTGCTTGTTCCATATAATGCTCAGCATCATACTCGAGATATGCTTTATTTTCATCAGTCAGTGTCCGGATTTTCTTCGCCGGCACTCCGGCAACGAGCGTTCCCGCTTCCACGACCATATTTTCCAAAATGAGTGCGCCGGCTGCCACCAAAGCACCTTTTTTGATGATGGCACCGTTCAAAATAGTCGCCCCCATGCCGATCAGCGCCCCGTCTTCGATCGTGCAGCCGTGCAGCGTGACACTGTGGCCGACTGTGACGTTCTTGCCGACAATCACCGGTGTATCCTTGTTCACACATGGACAATACTCCCGTCTTGGATGTTTGAGCCTTCCCCAATAAAGATCCCCGCTTCATCGCCTCTTAGAACGCTATTAAACCAAACCGACGAGTTCTCAGCCAGCTCAACTTGGCCGATGACCTGCGCGCCGGGGGCAATATAGGCGCTTGAAGCGATCTTCGGTGTAAAATCTTTGTATCGATACATTGGAACCCCTCCCAAAATACAGTGTTAAAACTATCATATTATAAAATAACCATGCCTGCCACTGTAACAGTCTAGAGGTATGCGTCAAGTTTTACTCGGGTCCCCATACAGGACAAAGTTTGAGAGATTGTCAAAGTATGCCTGATTGGCGGCTGCCGCTTTTCGCCTGCTCGGTTAATCATAGGTTGCCCGCAGCCAAAATGATAGGTTCACAAGTTGAAACGATGCGTTCGCGCACCAGTTCACAATTCTGAATAGGGCTCACGAACCCAAAGATAGGTTCGCGAGCCATCCGCTATCGGCCCCTCCTGATTAATCCCCTGAAAAATATTTTACAGATAAATGTTCCTTTACAAGCCGCAGTTTACCGGTTAAAAAAAGCCGTCTTCTCCAGCAGCCGTTCCGCCGCTTCCTGAACATTTTTTTGCGACAGGATCGCTGAAATAACGGCGACACCATCAACTTTTGCCGGATAAAGTTTTTCAATGTTTTTTTCTGAAATGCCGCCAATCGCGACAATTGGGATCGATACCGCCTCGCGAATCGCTTTCAACGTCTCAAGCGAAGTGTAAGAGGCATCTTTTTTTGAATCTGTATGGAACACTGCCCCAACGCCAAGATAATCAGCACCGTCTTTTTTTTCCGCCGCCCGAATCGCTTCTTCAACCGTTGCTGCCGAAACGCCAAGGATCTTTTCCTCACCGATTAAACCGCGCACCACTCCGGCAGAGAGATCATCCTGGCCAACATGAACCCCGTCAGCATTCATTGCCAGGGCAATATCCACCCGATCATTGATAATGAACGGTACTTGATGATACAACTCGCCATCTCTCTCAATTGGCCGGCAATCTCAAACAGTTGTTTCGATGAAGCCTCTTTTTCGCGAAACTGTATGAGCGTGACACCGCCGCGGAGTGCATCATCGATTTTATGAAAATAGTGATCATGTTCATCAATACGATAAGGTTCGGTCACCAGATAAAGGCTGTAATCAATGGACGGTTTCGACATCTTCTATCGCCCCTTCGGCAAAATCGTGTTCGTCCAATGTTGAAAAGGCGTCGAAAAGGCGCACTTTGAATGAACCGATGCCGTCTTTTTCACCTAACAAACGGTTTGCCTTCTCACCGGAAAGCCCCATCGCGGCGATCCCGCCGATCGCCGCTTCGAACGGCGAGTCGGTTGCAGCGGCAAATGATGCAATAAGCGAATTCGTCATGCAGCCGGTTCCGGTTACATCGGCCAGCTTCGGGTGACCATTATGGATTTTCACAGTTTGCTTACCATCCGAAACGACATCAACAGGACCCGTCACCGCTACACACATTTCAGCTGCTTTGCCAGTTCAGCCGCCAGTTTCGGCGCATCGTCCATGCTGTCGCCCGAGTCAACCCCGCGTGCATTCGCCTTCAGCCCCGCCAGCACTTTTATTTCAGACATATTGCCGCAAATGATATCGGCATGAAACGCCCGAAGCAGGTCATCCGCCGTTTTCTTCCTGTAAGGCGTAGCGCCGACACCAACAGGATCAAAAATAACGGGAACATGATGCTTGTTCGCCGACTCTCCGGCTGCTTTCATTGCCGCGATCGTTTGATCGTTCAAAGTGCCGATATTGATTACCAGCGATGAAGCAAGCGCCGTCATGTCGGCCGCTTCTTCCGGACTGTCCGCCATCACCGGACGTCCGCCGATTGCCAGCGTTGCATTGGCACAATCATTGATCGTGACCGTATTTGTAATGTGGTGGATCAACGGATGGACGGCCTGTACTTTTTTGAAGTCAGCGTAAAGCTTTGTTGTTGCCATTTTTTTTAATCGTCCTCCCAAAAGAATTAGTTATTTTTTGTCTCTGAGATTTCCGGAAACCAGCGATAAAAATGATGTGTCGGGCCGTGACCATGACCAAGCGCCAGGCTGTGTTCGATGGCGCCTTGGATATAATTCTTTGCTTCCTGAATGGCATCCGCAAGAGGCAGTCCTTTTGCCAGATAGGCGGCAATCGCCGATGAAAGCGTACAGCCGGTTCCATGTGTGTTTTTTGTTTTAACTTTTTTGCCCTCATACCGATGAAACTGCCTGCCGTCATAAAAAATGTCAATCGGCCCGTCGGCCAAATGCCCGCCTTTGACAAGCACGCTTTTCGGTCCCATCGAAAAAATTTCTTTGGCCGCTGCTTTCATTTCGTCAAGCTTCTCCACTTTAAAACCTGTCAGTCGCTCCGCCTCAAATAAGTTCGGTGTAGTTACGGTTGCCAAAGGCAAAAGGTCTTGGATGAGTGCCAGACGCGCTTCCGGCCTCAGCAAATCGAAACCGCTTTTTTGAACCATAACGGGGTCAAGAACAACAAACGACGGCTGAAATTTTCTCAGCTTATCGGCTATCATTTTGATTGCCCCGCTGTTCGACACCATACCGATTTTGACGGCGCCCACGGGAATATCATTAAATACCGCTTCTATTTGCTCACCGATAATTTTAGGCGAAAGATCCTCGACATCGATAACTCCCTGTGTGTTTTGCGCCGTCACACTGACGATGGCGCTCATCCCATATACACCAAGGGCGGAGAATGTTTTCAAATCCGCTTGAATGCCTGCCCCGCCGCTCGAATCCGAACCGGCAATTGTTAATGCTGTTTCCATTTTCCATCACCTCTCAAATAACGTGCCATACTTGGATTAGCAGCAAATAATTTTAAAAGACCATAAGCGATTAAACTGCCGCACGTTGTGGCCAGCAGAAAAGGCACAATAAAAAATGTTGCGGCCACATCTTGGCCAAGCAAAAATTTAGAAATTGGAAAAGCCGCGAACGAACGCTCAATCACGCCTGTCCCGATCACCTCTCCCAGCACAGCCACAATCGGCTTCTTCCATTTTTGATAAAGGAATCCTGCTAAAAAAGCGCCGATCATACTGCCCGGGAATGCAAAGATCGATCCCGTTCCAAACAGATTGCGCAATAGCGAAATGAGAAAAGCTTCGGCCACCGCATATCCGGGACCAAGGATCACGGCCGACAGCACATTGATAATATGTTGAACGGGAAAAATCTTTGTCACGCCAACCGGAATATAAAGCACGTTTCCCGCCAGTGTACCAATGGCAGCGAACAATGCAGCGATCGTCAATTTATTAAGCGGTTTCATTCCTATGTCCCCTTTCAAGTTCGTGCACTAGGAACGGAACCTTTGAGAATACAGGGTAAAGTGAAACTTCCAGTTGAACCAATCGGGCTTTTACGGGCAGTTGTCTTTTCACCTATGCTGCTTCGAATTCATTGGAGCCTTGAGGCGGAAGTCTTACTGCCCGCTAATGCGGGATAAACAGACACTAGACTCAGCGGAGGTTCAAAAGGAGTCGGCCGCAAGAACGCCAAAAAGCGCAAACCTAGCTAGAGCCGGCTTGCGCTTGAATGTCTTTTTTTATCACGCAACTTCCCTACGCTGGCATCATCCAGATCAGGTAAAAAGGGTCAAAGACAACGGGTCTTTTTCTCAGCCGGCCTGCTCCGGCTCCCCTAGTGCAACAAGTTTTATTAAATTTTACATTTATAAACTATCATAAGTCGTCTCCATATTCAAGTCGAAGCTTTGACTTTTGCACGGCAGGTGCTTCTGAGAACTTTCAGCAGGAAAGGGTCCATGATACAGTCACTATCGTTAACGGCTGCCCTTACTGCAGTAGGAGCTCAGTATACTTTAAGAGAAGAAAGGAGAAACTATTTCAAAAAAGGGAAACTAGGACATGATCGGTCTCATTTCTGCGATTATACTTTTTAATACTATTGCTTTTCTAATGGATAAAAAACTGTCAAAAAACGAAATCGTCCACATTTGGACCTTTACAATTTCATTTCAGCTGATTGTGGATTTATTCATTGATGTGAAATATCATGGCTACTGGTATTTTTCTAAGAGTATTGACTGGACCTCCATCCCCGCTCTGACAGTGTTAATTCCGCCGATAAATATCATTTATCTCAATTGGTATCCTTTTAGAGCTTCATTTATGAAGCAGCTCTTCTATTTTGCCGGCTGGCTGATTTTTATAATTATTTATGAAGCACTTGCATTGCTGCCAGAACCTTGGGGATATTTTCACTACGGGTGGTGGAAGCTAACCTATTCAGCACTCATTAACCCCTTCCTTTTACTTTTCTTGTTTTTTTATTACAAGTGGATCCGGAAGATTGAAAAGGAATAGTGCCCCGCCTTTTTTAACATGATCATAAAAAAAAGTTGCTGTAATGGCGACCGTGCCTATCAACAGGTTTTAAAAATCCTTATGTCTAAAAATCTCGAAACTCTCAAAATACTTTGCTGTTTTTCCGAAATAGTCATAAACTGAATATAGGATTACCGGCTAAATACTCGACTTCCTGTCGAAACGCCGGTACTAGCACGTCCTGTGCGTCGGGATTATCGGCTAAATACTCGACTTCCTGTCGAAACGCCGGCACTAGCTCGTCCTGTGCGTCGGGATTACCGGCTAAATGCTCGACTTCCTGTCGAAACGCCGGCACTAGCTCGTCCTGTGCGTCGGGATTACCGGCTAAATGCTCGACTTCCTGTCGAAACGCCGGCACTAGCTCGTCCTGTGCGTCGGGATTACCGGCTAATTACTCGACTTCCTGTCGAAACGCCGGCACTAGCTCGTCCTGTGCGTCGGGATTACCGGCTAAATGCTCGACTTCCTGTCGAAACGCCGGCACTAGCTCGTCCTGTGCGTCGGGATACCGGCTGACTGCCCGACTTTCTGCCGAAGCGGCACAATTATCTAGTGTTCGAGATGATGACCCAAACACCGGACTCACACTGTCAAATGCCGGCACCGGCATCGATAGGCCTCCGCGCCGAAAAAAAAAAGTTTTTCATGCCGCACTGGCCGCGTGAAAAAAAAAAACGGGCAACCGCGTCAAAACCTGAGCATTTTGTATTCACTCTAATCTTGTTAGCAGGAGGTTACCAAAAGATGAAAAAAATTAATATTGCTGTCATCCCCGGCGACGGAGTGGGCAAAGAAGTGGTCCCTGCGGCCCTTCAAGTGCTTGACACGATCAGCCAATTGCATGGCGGCCTTTCGTTTGAATGGTCGGAATTTCCATGGAACTGCGATTACTATTTGCAGCATGGAAAAATGATGCCGGATAACGGTCTGGACATTCTCAAAGATTTCGATGCCATATTTCTTGGTGCGGTCGGTGATCCGGCACGCGTTCCCGATCATGTCTCACTATGGGGACTGTTAATCAAAATTCGCCGAGAATTTGAACAGGTGATCAATTTGCGGCCGGCAAAGAGCTTTATGGGGATAGAATCGCGCTTCGCGCCATTCGAAGTCATTCGATTTGCTTGTCGTTCGTGAAAACAGTGAAGGTGAATATAGTGAAATTGGCGGCCGTATCTACCATGGCGAAGATGAGATAGCTATTCAGGAAGCTGTTTTTTCGCGGCGCGGGATTGAGAGAGCGATGCATTACGCCTTCAAACTGGCGGAAAAACGCAGCGGCTATGTTACAAGTGCCACGAAATCGAACGGCATTGTTCACACGATGCCGTTTTGGGACGATGTTTTTAAAGATGTGGCCAAAGAGTATCCGCAGATCAAAACAAAATCATGCCACATTGATGCATTGTCCGCCTTCTTCGTGACGCGCCCGGAAACAATGGATGTCGTTGTCGCCAGCAATTTGTTCGGAGATATTCTGACTGACTTAGGCGCCGCGATCATGGGCAGCATCGGGATCGCGCCATCGGCCAATATTAATCTGAACGGCAAGTACCCGTCGATGTTTGAACCTGTGCATGGATCGGCGCCGGTTTTACGGCCGAAACATCGCCAATCCGATCGGGCAAATTTGGACGGCCAAAATGATGCTTGATCATTTCGGCGAAGAAGAACTGGGGAAAACACTGCTTGATATTATTGAAAACGTCACCGAAAGCGGGATCAAGACGCCGGATATCGGCGGCAACGCGACGACAACGGAAGTGGCAAGCGAAATCTGCCGGCAATTAAAATCCCTTTAACCAATCGTGCCGACATATCGGCTTGATTTATATCCTACCTCCTGCGGCGTGAGCGCCGGCCGCCCGTCCGGCAATAATCACAAATGAACGGCCTTGGAAAGAAGGATAAAAAATGGGATTATTGCACAAAAAAAAAGTGACTTTCTTAAATTTTGATGGAGCATATGATTTTCAAGATAAATTAACAAACGCTTTTCCCCATCATTGGGTAGAGTGGCGCAACTTGCGCGGGACAAGCCTTTACTGCTCTCCAGCTGCACTTACAGCCATCAAAAGAAAATTAAAAAGCATATCTGAAAAAGGGATCACCTTTCTCGGCAGCGGCAATTATCATTACGTCACTTTCGCCCTTTTACAGGAATTGAAAAAGCCGTTTACATTGGTTTTGTTTGACCATCATACTGATTTAGATAAAGGCCGGATCGGCTCGCTGCTTTCCTGCGGATCCTGGGTTCATCATGCGCTGACGGACATTAATAATCTCAGTAAGGTGATCATTATCGGTCCCGGCAAATCAGCTGATGCTTTTCCCGCTCCAATTCGGCGACGCATCCAAATTATTCCCGATTATCGTCTGCCGGCCGGCGGATGGCTCTGCGATCAGATTCCTACGGCAAAGGTCCACATCAGTATTGATAAAGACGTGCTTGATCCCGTATTTGCAAAAACAAACTGGGATCAAGGGCGGCTTTCTCTGGAAAAAACTCAAGCAGCTGCTCGCGGTGCTTCTAGCAGAGAAAGAGATCGACGGCGTTGACATCTGCGGAGAATGGCCGATCGGACCGCATGATGATCATTTGGACAGTAAAATCCGGCAAATCATCGAAAAAAATGAACGTGCCAACCTTGCCTTGGCGTGCGCAGTGCTAAATAAAAGCATGCCGCCCGCCGCTGTCAAAACAGCGAATTAATATTAAAAAGCGATTGTCGTCTTTTTAAACGGCAATCGCTTTTTTGTGTGAAACAAACGGTCCTCCGAACTCAGGCCGCTGTGTGTACTTGCAGCTTTCTTAATGAAAAAAACCGTTGGCTTTCTCCATTTTTTTTAAATGCCCGATTCTATTTCAATACTTTTAGGCTTTCACGATTAAATGCCGGAATATCGTCCGGTGTCCGGCTCGTCACGAGATTGTGGCAAACGACCACTTCTTCATCATGATATTTTTTGCTCCGGCATTTTTCAAATCTACAGCAATCGATTTATAGCCGGTTGCGTTTCTCCCATTCAGTGTTTCCGCCGTGATCAGCAGCTGCGGCCCATGGCAGATTGCAAAAACCGGTTTATCATCATTCATCATAAAAGCTTTGGCAAATGCCACAAATCGGTCGTCTGCCCGGAGCAAATCCGGTGAAAAACCGCCCGGAATAAACAGACCGTCAAAGTCGCTTGGTTTCACATTATCAATAGAAGCGTCAACCGTCACTTTCGTCCCATGTTTTCCGGTTATCGTCTTTCCTTTTTCCGTCTCAATGACGACAACATCGTGACCGGCTGCTCTATAGGCTTCAGCTGGTTTCAAAAACTCGGAATCCTCAAATTCATTGGTCAGAACAGCAGCAATTTTTTTGCCCATTTTAAAAGCCTCCTGAATTGGCGCGAGATAAACGCCAACTTTAAAAAAGTCATTTGGAATCCTGCTCAGATGATGCCGGCCGGCATATACAGGTTGGTTTAACACCTATAATTTTAGGCAACGACTGCTGAAAATTCAAATCTCCTGCTTAAAAATGACTGCGGAAAGAAAGGGGCGGGCAATCGCGCTTTAAGGGCCCGATTGGTCGCCGTCGATTTTTTTTTTTGAGATTCCGTAGGAGCAAACAACTCCAATAAGTGGATAATTTATTATTGTAATTTGGATAATTCTTTAAATAGCTTTTTCTCCGTCATAGCTCTTTTTATAAAGTTATCTAAAGCTTCTTCCTTACTTTCAAATTTAACAATTGAGCCTGTCACCACACTTGCCCTTTCATCAGTTGCATAAACATACCAAAACTCTTTATCCTTCTTAATTCCCCTTGATTTTCCCTCAAATTCTCTTCGTCAAACCAATTTATATGCTTTAGTTTCTCATTAGTAATAACTTCTTTAGCTTCATTTTCTAACGTAGATCATAATTTCTCCCTCTATAAAAAACCAAATCATCCTAACCACAAAGGGTAGAGATGATTTGACGTTTAAGCTCAGTTGAAAGATGGTCCTTTATTTTAACTTAAATATTTTGCTTCCCATTTTTCTTGTTTTTCAACTGGACCGAGCTGAGAAACATCTTCATATCCGTAATTAATTTTCATCATCTGACCTGTATTATTTAAAATAAAAGTCAGATATGTCCACTGTTCTTGTTCTTGCACTTTAAATTCATTCCACAGTTTTTTGAAGCAATCATACAATTCAGTTTCCAATTCATCAAATTCATTTTCATTAACACTAAAAAGTTCCGTAATATCCAGACTATATATCGGCTTGTCATTCTTAATTGAATAGTAATAATAATATACTTGAGAAAACCCTTTCCTGACCTCAGCATATAGTAAAATTTTTTTCCAGTCCTCAGGAATTATATCGATTAAAACGTTGGCCACTTTTTGATATATAACTTCCATTTGTTTTGTTTCCAAGTCAAATGACTTCCTCTGGAATTTCGGGCACCCTATACCAATGCAAGAACAGAAGGCACAAAACACAAAATCAAACCTAGCAAACGTACGGCCTGCGGCTATCGAAATCGTAAACTTTTTAGGCTCAGAGTCCAGTTGTTGTACGGGCTTCCTCTCTTCCTCACCTCAGACAAACCAGACAGCGCTTAAACGTCAAGCCACTCTAAGGAATTAGATAAAAAAAAAAACGAATAAGTTTTATGTACTTGTCCTTTTTTAATTTTGACATCACTAAAAACTATTATTCAATTGGTCCCATAAATCCTGTGATCAATAAGATATGCTCTCTTAAATTTAACTTTTTTAAGATTTTCAACTTTTTCTGCTCCACCCATGCCTAGAATCGGGGTATATCCGAAGCATTCATCATAAGACAGCTCGCCATATCGAGCTACTGCCTCTGGATAAGGTAGCCAAGATAAGTCATCAATTTGAAATTCCGAATCTGATATATTTTGAAAGAAAAACTCAAATGTAAATAATATTGTTTTAACTATACCATATCTATAATTTAGCAGTCTGACATAACCATCTGACCATATAATTAAATCACCCATTCCAGTAGCAAAAAGTACAATTGCATTATGATACCGCTGCGAGGTTTCTTGCAAAATATCATTGAAGTCATCTGGATTGACACTTAAATAACCTTGTGTATAAAAGTTCCAAAACCATAATTTTCCCACAAATTTATTATTTCATCGGGAACTAGATTTTCATATTTATCAATAAGTTCACGAGGGACTTTACTAGTCAATTTGAAATCATTTAATACATTCTCCATCTATAATCTCCTTAATGGGTTAATTTTACATTCAAATACGTATTTTTTAACTGTTCAGGCTTCATATTTCTAGCCATTTCTTTAATTTGTTCATCTACAACATCTATTCTATATTTCCATTGGCTCCCTATAGAAGAGTTAATTCCTTTATCCCCCATTCCACCAATTATATCAGCTTTTCCTCCAGCTATTTGGTCTGAGTTATGCAATGCAGCCTGTGTATCTAACCATTCTTTAGCCTCTTTCTTAGCCTTGGAAAGTGACATACCACTTCTTTGTAATTCGTTAATCTTTTGAGTATAGGCTTCTTCTCTTGCTGCTTGTTGAGCAGCATTCCCTTCAATTGCTCGTCCTTCTGCTGCTAGATACCTTTCCCTATTTGCTAGGTATTCTTCAACAGTTAATTCATTCATACCTCGTTCTTGATCTTTTAACTGCCTTGCAAATTCTTCAGGATCGTGTTTTGTATTTCTCTTAAAACTAACTTCTATTTGATCCAACCTAGGAACATCATCAAAATGCTTTCCCGCTTCACTAACTCCCTCACCCACATATCCTCAATCCCCGCACCGCTGTCCACTCTTTCCGCTTTCGCTATCGTTTGGCCCTTTTCAGGCAGCGGCCTCACTTGTTCAACCGTCCGGCCGCTGCCAGCCGATGCTTCGGCAAAGGCCATATGATCCACGGGATCCCCCTTAAAGGCAGACCGGAATTTGCCGATGCTGTCACCGGCTTGTTCTTTGAAAGTTACGGCGCCAGGTTCCTTCGCCGCCCGGGAGAAGGCGCCTTCTTCGCTGACAGCCCGGCCCCCTTTAAGGCCGACCATCGCCGTCATTGCCTGGACAAAGCTTTGTCTTTGCTCCTCGCTGACACCGGATGGCCAAACATATCCTTTCCTGTAAAAGCTTCGCCCATGCCGTTCGCCGCCACCAGACCGTACAGGCCCTTGTCGCTCTGCTCAAGGACACGAAATGCTTTCGGTGTTAAGGTAGGCGGCCAAAGCGTGATCCGCCGCACTCAGGCCGCGGGCCGTTTTATAGATCGCCCATCTACCGATCGCTATATCGACTACGAAAATAGTTCTACTGTGGTTGTTAATATATTCTCCCATAAAATCAAATAATCCCAACCACAAATAAGGCAGGGATTATTACGGTTACGCTCTTTAAGCTCTTTTAGTTCTTTAAAGTGAAATATCATGGCTTCCTTAATATAAATATTCAGCTTGCACTGAATAATAAAAAAGATACAATAAAAACGTTGGCTGAAAGCAATTTCAATGTCAATATAAGGTATCATGAGGATTCACACCAAGGTCCAAGGTAAAAATCTTCAAATTTAGAATCTAAATAGAGGCAATAGATCGAGAATCCCAATCATCACTTTATTCGTGCTTAGATAACTCGTTCATGTAAGATATAAGTAAACAGCTAAACTCCGTCCATAATGTGGAGCCCTTTTATTTTTCTTAAAATTATTTTATTATCTCTAAAAATTGTTCGAATGATTCTGTAATATAACATGTCACAGGGGCTAGTTCAAATGATTCTTCATGCTTCCATACACAGACTTCTGGATTTTGCTTATTGTTGCGATAATCTAAGCATACGAAATCACCTGCAAAAAGTACAGCTATTGGTAACAAATCTACCCCAATCAAATCTTCATTATCAGTCAGCCTTTCTTCAAGCTGCGTTAATGTTACATCAATATCGTACACCCCTAATTCATTTTTCCTCGGTTCTTTTAGAAAGCATAAAAATCTATCTATTAAATAACTATGATTATTACATAAAAACTCGCCATTTATTGGTTTACCTCCATTAAATTGTTCCATAAATGTGCGAAAACTTTCAGGTAACGTTACTCGCCACATTTTTTCTTTTCTTTTCAAATAATTCGTTTGTTGGCAATGGATATATGATAGTAGAATTATCAATTATCATTATATTTCCCCCCCCCTCTATAAAAATCAAATAATTCCAACCATAAATTAGGCAGGGATTATTTGACGATACAATTTTTAAGCTCTTTAAAGTGAAAGATTTTGCTTTACTTTAACTTAAATATTTAGTTTGTACTAGATAATAAAAGATACAATAAAAACATTGGCTGAAAGGTATCTTCTATTGTCACTCAAAACCATGGGTCTTGATTGTTATTGATAAGCTCCATTTGCAATTCATTAGCTAAATTAAAAAGATGATGCAACTCTTTATGATATTGTCTCTTATCCATTCCGTACAAATTTGGAATAAACTGTTCATTCATACCTTTTTTTGATCTTTTAGCTGTCTAGCAACTCTTTATATATCTCTCGAATTATCTAATTTGGTTAAATTCTGACATTCTATTAAAAATAATTTTCTTTATCATTTCTTGGTTGCCTTTTTAAATATTTAAACTCAAAATAATTTATTCTATCGGTCGGACCAAATTCACTTTCCAACCAATTAATGTAATCAAAATGAACCTTTAACTTTCTTTCATTATTTACAATCATTACCATCGAAGTCCAAGCTTCTTGATCATTATCACTAAAGACTTGTTGTAACGACCTAACCAATTTAAAAAGCTTATCATTCTCTTTATCATAAGCTTTTTCACTAATATTATATATTTCTGGAATATCATGAGAGTATATATAGTAATCCCTATTTTTAGGGGTGTCATAGAAAAAAAAAAACACTCCTCCTTCACCATTTACTAGTTCCCCATTTAAGTAAAAGTTTACCCATTCATCTGGAATCATATCATTTACTTGTTGAGCAATTTTTGTATATAGTTTATTTAGCTTTTCTTCAAACATCTTGTCAACCTCCCACTTTATTAAAAATTTGCCTTATAACTTTTCTCTCTCCTTCAATTTGATACTTAACCCTAAAAGAATCCGGTCTTAATGAACTACCAGAATATGTAGGCTCTATTTTCACCGAAACTTTTCTCGGCGGATTTTCCTTTAAAGCACTCGCCCATTCCTGCTCCATATTGTACCATGCACCGCCGGATCGGTTAATTTGACTGTTTTGGGCTACCAAATTATCAATATCCCCTGAGCCATTAAATTGACTTCCTATTAAATGACCACCATCATCATCCGGCAATCTATCTTCACGCCCGGCTATTCTTTGCATCCCTTCGTTTCTATTAGCTGTTTTTTTTAAAACTAGATCATTCGCTTCGACATCTACAATTCTACCTAATTTATCCGTAGTATACTTATAACCATCTTCTGTAACATAACATGTATGTGGGGCAAGTTCCTTTCTTCCACCCTTACCTTTGATAATGTGCTCTCCATATGGAACCTCTTTGATTTTTGGCACATCATCAAGTTTGGCTGGAGCTTCACTAACTCCCTCAACAACTATTATCCTCAATCCCCGCACCGCTGTCCACTCTTTCCGCTTTCGCTATCGTTTGGCCCTTTTCAGGCAGCGGCCTCACTTGTTCAACCGTTCGGCCTTCACCGGCCGATGCGCCGGCAAAGGCCAAATGATTCACGGGATCCCCCTTAAAGAACGACCGGAGTTTGCCGAGGCTGTTGCCGGCTTGTTCTTTAAAAGATGTCGCGGCTTCAGGCTCTTTTGCCGCCCGGGAGAGGGAGCCTTTTTCGCTGACAGGCCGGCCCATTCCTTTAAGGCCGACCAGCGCCGTCATCGCCTGGGTAAAGCTTTGTCTTTGCTCCTCGGCTGAGACCGGATGGCCGAACATGTCCTTTCCTGTAAAAGCCTCGCCCATGCCGTTCGCCGCCACCAGGCCGTACAGGCCCTTGTCGCTCTGTTCGAGGACGCTCAGCGCTTTCGGTGTCTGGTAGGCGGCCAAAGCGTGATCCGCCGCACTCAGGCCGCGGGACGTTTTATAGATGCCCGCCCGCCTTTAACTGCCCAGCCCACCCAGCCAATGAGCGGGATAAACCCGGCCGCGGCCATTGCACCGGCCGTAACGCGCTGGGCGGCGGTCAGCCGCTGGCCCGTCACCGGATCAACCCCGCGGGTGGCTCTGATATAATCGTTATACCCGCTGACTTCGGCGGTAAACGTGAGAGCGGCTTCCCACTCTTTTTCATACCAAGGCCGGTTCGCCCGGACCTCCTCTTTCTTCTCCAACTCACGGTCTTTTTCCTGCTGCTTCTTATAGTCGAGGTATGCCGCCGTTTCCCGTTCCCTCTCGTCCTGCAATTGATAGACGGCGCTGTCATGATAGGCTTCAGCGTTGAAATGGATCGGCGAGATATCGCCGCCCTGGCGCGTTGCTCCGATCAGTTCGGCAAACAGCGCCGCCACATACTGTTCGTCGCTTTCAGAGCCGCTGTATTCTTGAACGAGCGCTTGATCGAGTTCGCGGACGGCCTCCGCCGTTTGTGTTCGCTTGAGATCCGCTTTGTCCAGCTCTTCGTCAACAGCCTCCGTTGAAAACGGATCGAGCGACACAAGATCGGAAATGCTGCTCAGAATGTCGTCGATCGTTTCCCGCTGGTCATAGACCATGTCCTTTGACCGGCGGTACCCGTTTGCGAGTTCCTGTTCAAGAAAGGGGACGGCCACCACCGTGTCCGTGTCCCCTGATGAATCTTTGTCCCCCGATAAACCTTTGTCCTCAATCGCGCCGGGAACGCCGTTAAAAAACGCGATCTACCGGTCAATCAGCCGCAGCCAGGCATTGATCACATCAATCTGCGCCTGATAGAATTCTTTGATCACCTGTGCCCCTTTCCCCTGAAAATCGTCCATCTCCGTGATAAGCTGAAAAGCGGTTTTTTTAAGTGCTGAAACTGATCCTTGAGTGCCTCGTACTGTTTAGCCCGGGCCTTCACCGCCGCGATCAGGGTTTGCGCTTCAAATACCGTTGTGTCTCCCAT
Source organism: Terrilactibacillus sp. S3-3 (assembly GCA_030437565.1). Taxonomy (GTDB): domain Bacteria; phylum Bacillota; class Bacilli; order Bacillales; family Sporolactobacillaceae; genus S3-3. The sequence continues at coordinate 810,636 of CP129291.1, read as the reverse complement.
CGGCTCCCTGCCCCCTTATTTAATGAATGGCCTCATCCTGCCGTTTCAAAAGTTGCACATTGGCCTCGGTATCAGCGATATTTTTTTGCACCCCTTCTATGTACTTTTCCAGCAGGCTCTGGAAAGTTTTTTCACGTGTCATCAATTGTTCCGTAAAAATAAGTTGATTCCGGCCGAGCACATGAGTCGCCATTTTCTCCATCGCCAGCGGCGCGAGCGTCCGCTTTGCTTCGTCCAGCCGGTCCGCCACCGTTTCATCATTCAGCTGAATCGCATACATCAAAATAACCGCCTTTCGATGGTCTGAAGTCGATGAGTCAGCGCTTCCTCAGCTTCTTCCCCTTTTTTTAAAACGTTACCCGCTTCGTGGGCCATGGCGGCGGTCGCCAGCAGCGCCCCTTTTTCAAGTTCCAGTTTGCCGATCTCGAACAGGATACTTTCCTGATAGGAATCCAAAGTCGTAGTCAGTTGCTTTTTCATCTGCTTGAGGGCACTTTTTCGTTCCTTTTGAAATCCATTGGCCCGTTTCCCAGTCCAGTCATCAGCCAAACCCGGTTTGACAAGATGAGCGCTATCCCGCAAAAAGGTCTTTTGATTATGCCCGATCTGTTGATTCGCCTTCCTCAACCGTTCGATTTTATCCTCCAAAACAGCCGATTGGTGCGACAATGCGCTGAAAATATTGTCCAGCTTACCGGCAGCGTCCATCATCGAATCCCTCCGTTTCCAGCATTTTAAACTGAATATTTCGTCATCATTGTGGACAGGTGTCCCTAATTTTATCATAAACAGGTTTGCCGGGAAAAACATGAACGAAAGGAACCACATTCCCCCCATTTTTTGAAAAGATTGTATGCAAAATGATGCTAATCGGCAAAATATGGCAGGACTTTTTGCCTAGCTTATACATAAAATCTCGGGCCAAGTCAAAAAGGTTTCAGCTCTCGATAGTACTCGTGTATCATCACTCTTTTTAAGGATTGCTTACCAAGCGCTCATCGAGAAGGTCGTCCCGGCAGATTGCTTTTAGGTGATTCTATTTTGAAATCAGCGAATGAAAAAAGATCGCACAACAGTCATGAACCTTTCTCCCCCCGGATCATGTGTATGTGCGACCTTAACCTTGACTGTTATTATCGGCCAAATAAAAAAATAACACAAACGCGCCGCCACCCGGGCCCGAATGGAGACCGAACGCACGATGAGAACGATACGTCCGGACCGACCTGCGGCATCACCCCGAACCGCGAAGCCGCAGCCGCCTTACTGCCCCATCTATTCCAGCCGTTCTGAAAGCTGCTTCAAGTCCTCGGCCGACGTGGCGATTTGTTCGATGGTTTGTGATAATTCGTCAATGACCTGGGCTTCCTCTGACAACTCACCGTTTGTTTTTCCGCTGTTTTCGCGGTTGGTATGCATCATCGCCAAGAGCGTATCAAACGATTCATTTAATTCGACCATCCCCGATGACCCCTTGACGGACACTTCCGACACATGTCTTGAACAAATCCCTTCAACTCTCCGACTTGCTCGCGCACTTGTTCGATTCGTTCCGAAATATCATCAACCGAATGCCGGGTTGCTTCGGCCAATTTTTGCACTTCTTTGGCAACAACCGCAAAACTTCTGCCGAATTCACCGGCTCTGGCCGATTCAATCGCCGCATTCAGCGCCAGCATATGCGTTTGCTCGGCGATATCGGTGACGATCGCGATGACTTTTGTAATCTTGCTGGATGTTTCATCTAAAAAACGCATCTTGCCGACCATGGAATCCGCACTTTTCCGCGCTTGTTTCATTAACTGATCTTGCGCCTGAAAATCGCTTTTTCCACTCAACATTTCTTGTTCTAAGTGTTCCGCGACCTTCAAGCGAGCGGCTGTACCCGCTGCCATGTTTTTTGTCTTCATATTTATTTTCGCGACAAACGCATTGGTCTGCCGGACAATATCCAAGAGTGTAGCGGCTGTCGATTGGACTTGCTGCCGCATCTTTTCTTGATTGCCTCGGACTGCCTGCGCGAACTTTTTTCCTGTTCCGAGTATGCTTCGAGCACCAATTGCTGCTCAAAGTTAATAAATTTAGCGACCGCTTTGGCAGCTCTAGTAAAATCTTCTGGAAGCAATAAGTTTTCAGATAATACTTCCAATAAACTATCCTGTAATTGTCCGAATGCCAGTAAGTACCACTTTGGTTCCAGTCCAATTTTCAAATGGATTTCCGCAATTTTACGCCTTTTTTCGACAAATTGTTCATCTATTTTTCCTGCAAACATCTCGCTGATGAAATCGGCCAGCGTCCGTTTCAATTTTTCAATCGAACTATTTTTTTCTACAATCTCCAATAATTCCTGATTTTGTTCAATGACACCGTAAAAAGCATCGACAATTCGCGGGGCATTGCTTTTAATCATCGGTTTGAGGCAAGCCATAGAGTACAAATCATCATGTGTGAGATCCAGCAGCCGGATCTGCTCTTTTATGCTTCGGTCGGTCGTATGTGTACGCCCTGGTTGCCGACCTTTTTTTCAGCGGTTTGAAAAAAAAGATGTTTTTTGCTGTTTGCCCTTAAAAAAATACATGCCGTCGCTCCTTCTCTTCCATTCTCTATATATGACTTCACTCTCTATATCGGCGCTTTTTCAGTTTTTATAAGTGTTAATGAAAATATTTGGGGACTTTGTTAATGAATAGAAAAAAAAAAGCGCCCCCCGTAAGAGGAAGACGCCGCAGCCCATTTAATACTGCCGGTAAACATACGGGCTCTTCGGTTTGTTCACCGTATGCCATGTTGTCACTTTTAAATAAGGAATCGTTTGCTTAAACGGCTGATAATACACAGTGGATAGTGTGCCGTCCACTCTAATCCATTGATCATTCTTATAATCAACATTATGAGGAAAATCAACCATCATGCCGAAGACGCCGGCATCGGCGATACAATGAATGATGCCGAACCGGAACAAAAACAGCTGGTTTTTTTCCAGCGAATCCTGATACACAAACCCCATAATCGAGATTTTTTTTTTTCGTGAAGCTCCCGGGATAATTATAAATCGTTTCCAGCGCCCGGAGAAAATTATTATCATCTAGATAAAGACTTTTCGGCGCGCTGTATTTCTTCAAATCCGAGGCGAGCATTTTTTGGTAGGCATCACCCTCATAATAAAGACTTGTATTAGGGCGCAAAATTTGGTGATTCGCATATTGATCCTGATCACTATCGATCAAAGCAAAGTGGAACCCTTTGGCTTTGACAATGCTGGAATCCAGCGTGGCAATCGGCAGAAAAATGCCGGTAAAAAGCGGAAAACAAAGTAAGCCGTAAGTGATCGCTTTCTTCCACCATTTGTCCATCTCATGAGAGTGATCATGGCCGAAGAGGTCCTCATGATGATCTTCATGACCCTTCCTGCTTTCCGTATTCCATTTATACAATTGATAGACGGATAAAAAGCCGAGGATAAAGATCATTGAAAAGGACAGATAAGAATATTCATATTAATATATTTGCTGATATCCCCAGTTAAGTGAAGATGCAAAAACAAATAGGTGAAACCAAAAAGGATAATAACCCGGATCATATTGAACACCCCTTAAATCAATAGCGCACCGGTAAAGACGCACATGAAGATCAAAAAGACAAGCGTCACGACAAACCGTTTCTTAAAAGTGGCCAGCATCATGATCAAGTTTTTAATATCTACCATGGCGCCGAAAACAAGAAAAGCGGTCAGCGGCCCCGGAGCAAACGTCCCGCGAAATGAAGAGGCAACAAACGCATCCGCTTCGGAACAGAGCGACATGATAAAGGCCAGGATAATCATAATCAGAACGGCCATCGCCCGCGAATCGGCAAGGGAAAGCAGCGTGCTTGTCTTGACATAAGTTTGCATCGCTGAGGCAATGAACGCGCCGAAAACAAGAAATTTACCCACGGAAAAAAAATTCGTCGATCGCATGATCAAGCGTTCCTTTTAGTTTGTTGTCCAATAGAGCGGCCGGTGAACGGCCGGTGCATGATGTTCATGATAGTGTTTTGCTTTTTTTTCTATGTATTCCCTTAACTGATCGTCCGGAAATAAATAGGAAATCAATATACCGACAACGATGGAAACAGCAATCGCCAGGCCGCAGCGGTAAATGACCATCTGCCAGCTGCTGCCGAACGCGACATAAGTCGCAAAAATGACAACCGGATTGATGATCGGCCCGGCAAGCATGAAGGCGATCGCCGAATGAAGCGGCACGTTTTTTTTTTTTTCCAGCCGCTCCGTTATCGGTACGATCCCGCATTCACAGGCCGGAAAAAGCGAGCCCATGCATGTTCCTAATACTACGGAACCAAATCGGTTGTTCGGGATGACTCTAGCGATCATGCCCTCCGTCACGAACATCTGAATCAACGCGGAAATGAACACACCGACAACCACAAAAGGGATCGCTTCAATTAATATGCTGATAAATATTGTATTTAATTGCAAAAAAAAAGACTGGGCTGAACATACTTATTCTCTCCAATCCCCAAAAAAAAACTGGTCCGCCGTTCGACCTAAAAAAACTCATTCTATTTTTTACCACACCTAAGACGCTTGTCCGGAAATATGTATCATTTTAAATATTTCGACCCAAAAAAAAAAATACGGCAGCTCGCTTTCCGCAGGCAGCCGTGATTTTGTAATGATAGACTTTCGAATTCTGATAGAAGAAAGCTCTTTGCAAAAAATTTGAACGAGCTGTTTTTTCAAAAAAAGTTTTTTGCAGACGCAAAAAAGCCGTCCTTGGAGAGATCTCCATGTCGGCTCAATTAAACTTTTATTTTCCTTAAAAAGGCGATCTTTAAAAGTGAAAACGCTTGAAAATTTTGCTGCGATAATTTTGGAAGGCCCGCGTCCTTCTTACCGAACGTTTTTCCATAAGACGATTGAAGCGCAGCATTTTTTCAGACAGCTGGCGTTTGAGCGCTGCGAGTTCATTCCGGTCATCGCAGCAGGCAGGCAATCAAATCATTTAATGTCACCATTTCTTTTTTGAGCTGCAGTTCTTCCGGTAAAAAGCCGGCATTCTTCAGTACTTTATAGCCTACGCGCAAGTCTTCAGGAACGCGGGACAGATCTTCAAGTTCCAAAGGTTTGCCTTTGCCGGGCAGATTGTCAAAATCACCGGCTTTTAGCGCTTCTTTAATTTTGGCTTCCGCCATTAGTTCAATAACACTCAACAAAGGTCACCCGCTTTCCCAAAAATGTCAATCGTTCGTGCGCTGTTTTTTATCCTCGGTATAGATCCGGGGCAAAGGCTTGATGGCCGGCCCATCCACAACTTCGCCTGTCGGTTTAAACCGTGAACCGTGGCACGGGCAATCCCACGTTCGTTCGCCTTGATTCCAGTTTACTTCACAACCCAAATGTGTACAAGTCGTATCGATTACGGTCAGCCGCCCTTCTTTGTCTTTATAGGCTCCCGCCCTTTTTCCATTTAATTGGACGACCGCTCCTTCATCTTCTTAAGGTCCAATATCGATTGGTTCCCTTTATTTACTATCCCTTTGATAATATGGCCGGCGACCCGGCTATTCGCAGTAATAAAATTTTTTAATATCGGGATCGGCGGCAAACCGTGACGGCGCATAGAGCGATTGATAAGGATTATCCTGTTCCAAAATGCAATCGGAAAGCAGCCTGGCCGCCGCTATCCCGGACGTCATGCCCCACTTGCGGTACCCTGCGGCCACATAGATATGCTCGTCACTCGCCTTCATTTTTCCAATATAAGGGAGCTTGTCCAATGTCGTATAATCCTGCGCCGACCAATGATAACAAACTTTTTTTGCGGCGACCGTTTCATCGGCAAATGCCGCCAGCGCTTTATAGTGATTGACTGTATCTTCGCCTTCCCCGGTCTTATGATTTTCACCGCCGATCAAAACTAATTCCTTCCCGTTAGAAACTGTTTTGCGCAGCGATCGTTTCGGATCGTCAATATTGATATACATCCCCTCAGGAAATGGTTTTTCCGCTTCAACGGCGAGCAAATACGAGCGTTCCGGGTACATACGTGAATAGTAGAAGCGATTATCATAAAAAGGAAAATGGGAGCAAACAATGACATCGCGCGCTGTGACTTGATGGCCTTGTTTCGTCTCGACTTTGCACGGCGGACCTGTTTCAATATTAACCGCAACCGTCTGTTCATAAATGGACACCCCCATTTTCACAATTTCCGCAATTAAAAAATGGAGATACATCAAAGGATGAAACTCGGCCTGATGCGGCATCACAAGCGCATTTTTTAATAGCCAGTGGCAGTTCGAGCGAGGTTGTCACCGTCCCCTGAATCCCCAATTTATCGTAAGCCTTTGCCTCTTTATCGATCTTCTTTGCCTCTTTTTCAGTAACGGCATAAAGAACTGCAGGCAGCTCCTGATATTCGCACGGGATGTCATGTTCTTTAACCAATTGTCCGATCCATTTAAGTGCCTCTTGATTTGCCTGGTAATGAAGCGCCGCCTTTTCAAGGCCAAAGTGGGCGATCAGTTCATCATAAATGAAACCGTGCTGAGACGTGATTTTCGCCGTTGTATGGCCGGTTGTCCCGCCGGCCAGCCTGTCCGCTTCAATCAGCGCAACTTTCAGCCCTTCTTTTGCCAAAAGATAGGCGGCCGTAATGCCGGTGATACCGCCGCCGACAATCGCAACATCGGCATCAGCGGAGCGGTTCAGCGGATCAAATGATGGCAAATGAACCGACTTTAACCAGTAAGAGTTCGTTTTTTCCGAAAGAAAATCATAATCCAATTGATGGTTTTTCATGATCACCCTTCTTCCCTTGCACAAATATGCAACCCCTTTAATCATTTTTACATATTTATCAGTCTCTCCACTTCACGCGATGGTATACGGCCTGCCCCGGAATGTTTTAGGCGGACTCGGTTTCTGCAATCCATAGGCCGGGTTCAGGGCGACTTAGCAGTTAAATGGCGAGGTTCGGCTGCCTGTTCCACCACGGTTTGGATAATCACTGGATGCCTGAGGGCAGGGCCGAGATCCGGCTGGTTAAGCTTGAGATTCGATTGGTTGGACACGGGGCCCAACAGGAAGGCCTGGGGTTCGGCAGGTTAGAACTCGGGTTCGGCTGGGGAAGGCTTGGGTTCGGCTGGTTAGGCACGAGGTTCGGCTGGTTAGCACTCGGGTTCAGCTGGTTAGGCACGAGGTTCGGGCTGGGGAAGGCTTGGGTTCGGCTGGTTAGCTTGTGATCGACTGATTTACGGAGAACGTATTTTGTTTTGTACGAATGGAAATACTTACCACAAAAAGAGATGACCATTTATGCAAAATTATGGTGACATGACAATTAAGGAATTGGCCAGCCGGTGTGAAACGGTAGATGACGTTCAAAAGGTAATACGTGATCCGTTCAAGGATACACTTCAAGTGATTTTTGAAGCCGAAATGGAGCACCATCTTGGATATGCCAAGCCTTCTGCAGAAGGCATTCACACGGGGAGCAGCCGGAATGGCTACAGTAAGAAAACCATCAAAACGAAATTTGGCAATACAACTTTGAATATCCCCAGGGACCGAAAAGGTGTATTCGAACCCCAAATTATTAAGAAGCACGAAACCGGCCCTAAATGGCTTGGATCAACAAATAATCGCTTTGTATTACAAGAGGTGTCGACACGCGATATTGAAGATCATATGCAAGATATTTACTTCGGCTCAAAATGGGGCGACTTCGCATAGACTTTTTTACTGATCATGAATTTGGTTAAAGAGAGACGGGTTGATGTATTTTTTTTTTTTATCTTCCCTCTTCCCGTTCCACGACTAGGTATTTTCGTATTTTTCAATAAACGGCTGACGAGATGGCGATCTGATAAATTGAGAAATTTACGGCACTGGCTATTAGTTATCGTGGAACCAAATAACAAGAAATAATCCATGATGCTTTGATCATGAGGATTGGTTAATTTTTGATTGCAATGATGACAGTACCAAGATCTAAATACTTTTTTTCTACTGAAAAAGTATGGCAAAGCGGACACTGGACCCCAGTTATTAACTCGCCCGGAGATATAGAAAATTTTGTGAGGACATCGTCATCAAATTCGATATGCCCAGCCAATAAAGTAGTTTCCAGAAGATTTAATTGGTTGTTGTCTAGCGGTTTTTGATTCCGATATTTTTTTTCAAATTCATTAACCCTGAATTATTCATAAAGCGTCATTCTCCAAGTTTTTGAGTGGTGATTTCTCTGAAAATCTCACTTTTTTTTTGATTCGCCGACATTCAAAATGGAGGCACTGATCGGCTCTTCGGTCATCAAGATCATTTTTTTTTGATCCTTTCAGTGTGATCCGAACGCTTTTTTTTTTTTTTTGTTCTATAGGCAGACTGATCCTGTTTGTCTCAAATGAGTTGTTCTATTTGAACAGATTTTTGAATGAGCGTTACGCCGGTGTCGGCAACCGCTTGATATTAGTGAGCGTCTGCCAAAATGCTTTCTGATAAAGGCAGTGGCTGCAGAGTCGAAAAATCAGATAACGGCCGGAGTGAACCTGTCTCCCAGCGATCTTGATCAACCGGAAACGCACGGTATCCATTCGCCACACTTTTTTCTTCAAAGACTTTGGCAGACAAAGCAGACGGAAACCAGCCTGAATGTTATTGGCTAGAACCCGAATCTGCAGCTTGGCTGCGTTCGCTTCAAAACGGTGACTGCTCAACTGGTCAAAGGCAAACCCGTTTTTGCCTTCTTTGATCAGGTTTTCCATCGTGCCTCGGTTCTGATAGAATTTGACGACTCTTTTAGCCGAAAGGGTCATGTTCGTCACGATAAAGGTGGGTTGGAAAAACAGTTCGTCTTCCGGCCGCTCCAGTTTTGCGACCACCCGCCGGGCACGATCCCAGGAAGCGGCCCGGTACGAAAATTCCGTGTAAAATACGGCCCGGGCCCCGACCGGCATGGCCTGCTTTTTCTGACGTTCTTCGACCTGCTTCTGTGCTTTTTTTTTCCAGCTTGCGGTTCGCCTTCAGACGGATGGCATAAAAAACGTCCTTCTCCTCGCACAGTTTGTATAAACCGGGGACGGTGAATCCGCTGTCCCCGCGGAGTACCAGATCCTGTCCGGGGATGAGCGACCGGTAGTGTTCCAGCACCGGCCGCATAAAGTCGGCAACGCCTCGTGAAGTATAGACATTTCCCGGGCGCAATGCCGCTTTCAGACAGTAGCCGGTCAGCGAATCAAATAAGAAGAGAGGATGAAAGCCGTTGTCCTGATAATGGGCATTGAAGGCAGCTCCTTCCTGTTTGCCAGCTGTTTCGAAATTCGCCGAATCCACGTCGAGCACCATTTGCGTACTTGGGCGCAACGCAAAAAGATGATCCAGATAAGCCTGATTAATGGTTTCAAGCGATTCAACGGTTTCGGCATCCACTCGTTGGTTGAACCGGGAAAGGGTCGGCTGGGAAGCCAGCTGTCCTTTTCCAGTGACCGTCGTAAATACCGGCTCTGTACGCAGTTCGTCAGCCTGGTCGTCCGTGTGGTAGCCAGCCAGGTGCTGGTAGATTTTCTGAATGACCACCTCTACGTTGGAGTGAACGGTATGAGAAACAGGGTCTTTGACTTTGAGCCTGTCCTGAACCAACTGACTGAAGCCTGTCTTTTCATCAAATTCCCGGTACAGAAGTAAGCCTGAATCAGAGGAAAGCGCACCGCCTGAGAAATCAACTTTTACTTTTTTATTGAATTGAAACGCTTTTTTATTTAAAAACTAGTCATATGAGGAGCCCCCTTTGTATGTTTGGTTTGGATAACTTTATCATACAAAAAATGGGCCCCTTTTTCATTTCTTTTTTCACCTAATAGGTGAAAAAAGAAATCCAGGAAAACGACGGCCAATCAAGGTTAAGCAACTATTACATATCGTGCTGTGAATAATTCAGGATTAACTTTAGATATGATTTGTTCAGCATAGAACACTTTATCGGTTATTGGCTGATTTTCCGGAGAGATCTCAAAATTGTGGATGGAAAGGCAATGACGACAAGGCTTTCCAAAGGAGGAAAAAAGAGGTGACGCTCATTTAACCATTCGGATAGTAGCTCACAGTGTCTGTCCGACTGTAATATTGGATTGGGGTAGCCTTCTTTTTTCTGTTATTGATGAGACGAATGCATTGATTAAAAGATGGTTCAAAAAAAAGTGTCCCTTTAAAATTTTTCACTTCTATAACCAGGGTAAATTTTGAAGCTATCAAAAGTGTATCAATTTGAAAATTGTGTTGATGAATAGACAGGTAGATATCAAAGAAAATACGGTATTTGTTTTTTGGAAGCAGTCCAAGATAATACCGCAGGTTTCGCTCGCCAGAGTAACCCGCCTGCCTCCTGGCAAGGTCGTCTTTAACTAATTGCTTTTTCGCGTGGCCATCCGGCAGCCGTCTGAGGAGCGCCATGTCTGCTAGAATTCGAGTTGGCAGCGTCAGTTCCTTCACTATCATAGGCATCCAACCTTTCCTGTTTACTATAAATAGGTTTCGCCACTTGCATGATTTTTCCCTGCACATCTTGTGAATAAAAGTTTTAAAATAAAGCACAGCAACTATTGTATTTTTACACGAGAATAATTGAGTTGAACTTCATTTTTTTTTTGCATACCGACATTATCTTCTGTATTAAAAATGTTTTTAAAAAATATCTTCTTGAACTTCTTTCAGATTTTTAAACAAAATCGTTAATTTCGGCGGTTTGTTAGGACAATTCAAACTTTTATCAGAAAGCCTCTATTGAACTACGAACGCTACATTTCGGTGCTCGAACGCTCCATTTCGGTGCTCGAACGCTCCATTTCGGTGCTCGAACGCTCCATTTTCGACTCCGAACGCTCCATTTCGGTGCTCGAACGCTCCATTTTCGACTCCGAACGCTCCATTTCGGTGCTCGAACGCTCCATTTCGGTGCTCGAACGCTCCATTTCGACTTCGAACGCTCCATTTCGGTGCTCGAACGCTCTTTTTGAGTCCGAGCGCCCCATTTTCGAGTCCGAACGCTCCATTTCGGTGACCGAACGCTCCATTTCGGTGCTCGAACGCTCCATTTCGACTCCGAACGCGCTCCATTTTGATACGCGAACGCTCCATTTTCGACTCCGAACGCTCCATTTCGACTCCGAACGCTACATTTCGGTGCTCGAACGCTCCATTTTGAGTCCGAACGCTCCATTTCTGAGCTCGAACGCTCCATTTTGGTGCTCGAACACTCCATTTCTGAGTCCGAACGCTCCATTTTCGACTCCGAACGCTCCATTTTCGGTGCTCGAACGCTCCATTTCGACTCCGAACGCTCCATTTTGGTGCTCGAACGCTCCATTTCGACTCCGAACGCTCCATTTCGGTGCTCGAACGCTCCATTTTCGACTCCGAACGCTCCATTTCGGTGACCGAACGCTCCATTTCGGTGACCGAACGCTCCATTTCGGAGTCCGAACACTCCATTTCGGTGACCGAACGCGCTCCATTTTGGTGCTCGAACGCTCCATTTCGGTGCTCGAACGCTCCATTTCGGTGCTCGAACGCTCCATTTCGACTCCGAATGCTCCATTTCGGTGACCGAACGCTCCATTTCGGTGCCCAAGCGCTCCATTTTCGACTCCGAACGCTCCATTTTGAGTCCGAACGCTCCATTTCGGTGCTCGAACGCTCCATTTCGACTCCGAACGCTCCATTTCAGGGCTAGAGCACCCCATTTTCGACTCCGAACGCTACATTTACGCGAACACTCCATTTCGACTCCGAACGCTCCATTTCGGTGACCGAACGCTCCATTTTCGACTCCGAACGCTCCATTTCGGTGCCCAAGCGCTCCATTTTCGACTCCGAACGCTCCATTTCGGTGACCGAACGCTCCATTTCGGTGACCGAACGCTCCATTTTCGACTCCGAACGCTCCATTTCGGTGACCGAACGCTCCATTTCGGTGCTCGAACACTCCATTTCGGTGACCGAACGCTCCATTTTCGACTCCGAACGCTACATTTCAGAGCTCGAACGCTCCATTTCGACTCCGAACACTCCATTTCAGGGCTAGAGCACCCCATTTTCGACTCCGAACGCTACATTTTGATACGCGAACACTCCATTTCGACTCCGAACGCTCCATTTCGGTGCTCGAACGCTCCATTTTCGCGGATAGGCCTTGAATCCTGGGATTTTGAACCTTGGTCCACACTCTACTCTAAGCGATTAGACACTGCTGCCTTCGACTTAATCATCAAAGCTCAAAATTGCCGGTATCCCGGAAAATTGCGATAATAAAGCTTTCCGAACCGATAAAAGGAGGAATCCCTGTGGAAGAGGATAGATGGACAAATCTTGAGGAAAAAATGAAAGACATCGACACAAGGCTAAAAAATCTGGAAGAGCGTTCTAAAGAAAAGCGTCCTCTTATTGGCGGTAACATTTGGGTACTTGTTCCTGTTGTCGCGATCATCATGTGGGGGCTTCAGCGAATTTTCGTTTGGTTAACGGCTTGTTTTTACTTATCCGCCGAATGTCATCCGAAAAAAACAAAAAGGCGGAGCTGCTTACACCGGTTCCCAGCCATTTTCACTTTGCCACCCATTTTTTCCGTTTGACAGACATGACGCGAAACAGGGGAGGCTGCCCGGGCCCCGCCTGTTTCAGTATTTGTGCTTATTTCAGCAAAAAATCGTCTGAGCTTGTACGTCCTTTAATATGACAGCCGCCGCTTCCCTTTTTGACAGAAATCCTGTGTTCGGGCCTTTCTTTATATAGCGTATCCATTTAATTTAACTGTGCCTTCTCCTGATTTGCCGCGATAATCCACCGTCACAGCCGCCGGAGCTTCGTCTAAGTTAATGGCTCAGCGCCGCTGCTTGTCAGAGCCGAAATATTTCCGAACGTTTGCTGCACACTGGATTTCAATGCTTTCTAAATCGGCGATGACTCCTCTCGATCTTTCGCCGGCATATCTTCCAGCAGCCGTCTGAGTCTGTTCAGAAATTTATTCTTCGTCTTTCTCTTCTTCCCCCTTGATAAATTGATTGACAGAATTAGAGAACTGCTTCCACTCCCGAATTAATTCCTTCATATATTGTCTGCCCTTGATCGTTATCGAATAATATTTTTTCGCGGAGGGCCTTCTGTTGACTCTCCAAGATACGTTGTCAAGTATGCTTCCCTCGTCAGCCTTCGCAATAATGGATAGAGCGTCCCCTCAGCTACTTCTATTCTTTTTGAAATATTTTGTGCCAGCTCATAGCCGTATTGATCTTTATTAGAAATCAGAATGAGCACGCACAATTCCAGAACACCTTTCTTAAATTGCACGTTCAAACCTTTCACCCTCTCATTTCTCACCCAAAAAGCGGCTCTTCTTCTATGCAATTTTCATTATTAATCACTATTCAGCAGCAACCGTTATGATCCATTCAAAACCGGATGATTATCAGCCTTTTAATAGGTTTTAATACACAGTACTGAATCATGCAATATAGCAGAATTTCCTCTATAACACTAGTAAAATTTAGCATGTGCGCAATGTCATTGTCTTTTATTGTTACAAAACAGCGTTTTTCTGTAACATAATTCGAAAGTCTATGAAATGTCTTTGTCATATTCCCCTGGTACAGTAGAGTTATGAAAAAGATAAAAAGGAGTTATTACAATTGAAAAAATTTATCTTATCGCTTACAACAGCGCTTCTAATTGTATCAGGATTATCTGTCAACACGTCGGTCGCCAAAACTTCACATACAAAAAAAAATCACAGTCACAAGCACGGCCTATGCGGAAATGGGCAAAACAGCAACAGGGTATGATCTTCGAAAACATCCGAACGCCAAAGTCATCGCCGTCGATCCAAGGGTGATTCCGCTTGGTTCGAAAGTTTATATCCCTGGTTACGGCACAGCAATAGCTCGTGATACCGGCGGTGCCATTAAAGGAAAGAAAATTGATGTCTTTTATAAATCGAAACATAAATGCATCAACTGGGGACGTCATAAAGTTAAGATTACCGTATACAAGAAATAATCTTCCATAAATGTTATAAAGAAAAGAAGGCTTGAAATAAACAAGCCTTCTTTTCTTATGCCCTCCGGAACCCAAAAGACGGCCGCTTGCCGTCTTTTTATAGATAGATTAGCGATCATTCGGAAACACGATGCCATTCGCTTTTCGCACCGATTCGGTAATCGCTAACACTTTTCTGCCTAATAATTTCAGCTCTTGATAAGCATCCAGCCGATTATTTTCGATAATATCGGCAAAGCAGCGGATCTCATAGACCTTGTCATTTTCTTCATCATCTGTTTGGATGATCTCTGTTTTTTTTGCTGTGTGCATTGGTAAACTGAAGCTTGGCAATGTCCGACGTGCTGTTGATACTGAATGTCCCTTTTTCGCCATGGATTTCCGACGGTGACGATGAGTGGGCAATTTTGGAACAAAGCAGCGTGCAGACGAAATCGTCATATTCCAAGATCAGCGTCCCGCTCCCGTCGACACCGCTCGGCAGCATCACGGGATAATAGTGAGCCGCTTTCGGCTTGCCGAACAGCCCGACCGCCGTATACAAGACATAGACACCCAAGTCTTCCAGCGCACCGCCGGCAAATTCCGGCGAAAAAAAAAAAACATTGGGAATGTCTCCTGAAAGAAAGGCATCATAGCGCGAGGAATATTGAATCAATTTCAGTATGCTGGAACGAATCTTTCCGGCGCGATGCAGCTCTTGCTTGAGCCGTTTGAAAACAGGCGTCTGGATATTGCGGATCGCCTCGAACAAGAAAACGCCATGATTCTCCGCAATCGCAAAAGCTTGATCGTACTCTTTCAATGTGGTGAAAATCGGTTTTTCACAAATCACATGTTTGTTGGAATTAAGCATCAGCTTCACTTGTTCAAAGTGCAGGGCATTGGGCGATGCCACGTATACAACTTCAACGTCATCCGCCTGCGCCAAGTCTTCCAGCGACGTATACCATCTTTCGGCTCGGTGTTTACTCGCAAAAGCCGCGGCCTTTTCCTTATTTCGGGAATAGACTGCCGAAAGTACCATTTTCCTGCTTTTATTGGCCGCCTCTATAAATGAATCGGTAATCTTACTTGTTCCAATTGTTGCAAAATGCATATTATCATCCTCCATACATCAAACTTATTATAAAATACCTTGTCCCTAAAAAGACAGCCATAACTTCCCTTGTGACGAAATATAAAAAATGACTCACAAAATCATCCATCTATTTTCCAAAGGTGTATAATAGCAAAGCGTGATGGTTTCAATCAGTTGAACGGCTAAAGGACACCCGTCTTTGCAGACCGCCATTTGACTTTGGAGGCAACTAAGAATGAATAAACTGAAACAAAAAAAAAAAAATAATCCAATCATGACAAGTTTTATTTTACTTTATGTTCTGCCGCCCATCGGCATGGCCTCTTTTGTTCTTCTCGGTATTTACGAAATTATCCGAACCATAAAGTATAAGATTCCTATTCCCCACAACTTGATGTCGCTTTTTTTCCTGGTGTTATTTTTGTCTTCCCTGGGTGCGACATTAAGCGATTATAACTTAATCGATCTCTTGTCGCCGGCGATCATCGCTTGTTTTTTCGGCATTTATCTTTATATAGCCCGCAGAAGCAGCGTTCTTAAGCTCAAAAATTATATTTTTGGGTTTCCATTTACGGAGGGCTCTATATTTACTTTTTCGGTAAATTATTAAACGGGATCTCCCTGTCTTCCTTTGTTGGAAAAATAATTGGAGTGTTAACCGGCGGTATGCTGATCGGCTACAATCATCATGACCGCCTTTTCGGCTCTGCCTACAATCCGAACTACGCTTCCTACCTGCTTGTCCTGGCGATCGCTTTTCTACTGGCCGAACTCCTTCAGGCGATTAAAAAGGGCGCCGAGAAACAAATAGGATTCTCTCTTATTTTGCTGGCGCTTCTCAGTTTCGGTGTTTTTGATACCGGATCGAGAGCGGGTTTTTATCTCCATGCTGACTTTATATGGTTTGTTTTTGATCAGGATGGACAAGCGGGCGTTCATCATCGCCTTAGGTCTTTGCGCCGCCAATTGGCATTCTATTTTCACCATGATGCCGAGAAACAGCGGCACGGAGATTTCTTTTGCAACCCGGCTGGACATTTGGAAAAATAGTTTTTATATTTTTTCTCCAGCATCCGATGTTCGGCGTGACGCCGCTCGGGTTTAACCCGGCCTATATACAGCTGACCGGAGAGGAGATGCCGCATCCGCACAATCTCTTTTTATCCTTTTATTCCATATTCGGCATTTTCAGCGGCACGCTTTTTGTCATCATTGTGATTTGGAACGGGTATAAGCTGCTCAAGCTGCTGCATTCGGCAGAACGAAGCGGCCGCCGCGGACACCGGTTCGACGATCTCTTTTTGTTCTCTATGCCGACGCTGATTATTTCGGGAATTTTTGATTTCCCTCTATCCTCGCCGCAAATCGCGATCACCACCATTATCGCGCTCATGTGTCTGTGGTCGAGTTACTTGAAACATGTTAAGACGGAAATCGCGATTCGCTCGATTCTTTTCCCGCTTGCTATCGAACCGCCGGAAATGAACCGGAAACCGTATGTCATCAAATAAAGTGAAACTTTCTGAGAAAGCGCCGTATACCGGCGCTTTTTTTAGTGAGGCGGTCCCTTGTCATTTAATAGACCGCTCTCCCGTATATCGAAACTAAACTGGACGGCTTTCTTTGGACGAAGTCATGTTTGTCCAAAGGCCGCATAAGATGAGAGTAAATGACATACAAAAAGAGGTTTCATATATGGGCAAACAATCCCTGATTAAAGGGGCTTCAATTTTAATTATGGTGGCCTTTTTGTCGGAGTTAATCGGGCTAGTCAACAGTGTCGTCATGGCCAGGGTGCTGGGTTCGGAAGGGACAGGGCTGATGATGATGGTCATGCCTTTCATCTTATTTTTTATTACTTTGACCACTCTCGGCCTGGACGATGCCGTATCAAAAGTTGTTGCGGAATATGATCTGGCCTGCAACACAGCGATGATCAAACGTGTCCTGACCATTTCTTTGACCATAACAACCATGCTTTGCCTTATCTTGACAATCGGCATGCTGCTCTTATCCAAGCCTTTATCGGCGTTATTGCTTTCGGATGAAAAAGCATATTTTCCATTGCTGGCCGCGACGTTAATCTCACCGATCATTGCCATATCTTCCGTTCTTAAGGGCTATTTTCGCGGCAAGCAGGACATGACGCCGATCGCCTTGTCGCAAATTATTTCCCAAGTGGTCAATACGGGCTTGATGTTTGTCATTATCCGTTTGATGATTCCATACGGCCTGGCGCTCGCCGTGACCGGTGCCGTCATTTGCGCCATTCTCGGGGAAGGCGTCGCCCTTCTGTACATCGGTCTGGTCTTTAATAAAACAAAAAGAGCCGTGCCTGTGGAGCACCACTCCTTGCTTTACGAATTTAAACATGGCCGGAAAGTATTATTCGACTTGCTGAAAATAGGCATTCCGATTACCGGGACCAATCTCATTCATTCAATCACCGGCATGATCCAGCCGATCATTGTGATGCACAGCCTGGCGCTGACCGGTATCGGCGTTGATACGGCGACGAAGCAGTATGGAATATTAATGGGCTTTTCTCTTCCGCTGATTTTCTTTCCTTTTTTTGTCTGTCAATCTTTATCGATTCAGCTTATCCCGGCGATCAGTGAAGCAAAATCGCAAAACAATACCATCCTGATTCATGACACCATCCGCCAGGCGCTGAAAGTGTCGCTGACTGTCGGCATTCCCTGGACCATCCTGCTTTGCCTGTTTCCCACTGTATTGACACGGATATTCTATCATTCCGAAGAGGCCGGCACTTTCATTCAGCTTTTAGCACCTTTTTATCTATTAAATTATCTGCGCATTCCGTTTGAGGCGATCATGATCGGTTTAGGCAAAGCCAGACAGGTTATGTTCAACCACTTTTTTCTTCTGTCCTGGCGTTAGGGGCCATCCATCTGCTCGCTTCTAATCCAAGAATCGGTATTTACGGCGTCGCCATTGCCTTTTGTATCGATCTCGCGGCCATCTTTTATCTCGATTTTTTTTTTTTTCAATCGTCAAGCTGGTCGGCTTTTACATCAACATCACCGACTTCTTTAAAGTGTTTGCTGCCGGCTGCATCATGGGTACAGGAGCGCTGGTGGTCTATCGTTATTTAACGGCCAGCCATGTCGACGGCATTCTTTTATTAGTCATGCTTCTGGCGGCTTCGTCGACGATCTATCTCATTCCGCTTTACTTTTTTAAAATTTTCAAGTTTACGAAGCCGCAATGAGCGAGCAAACGGTAATAAATCCCCGTTCCGTTTCATTGCGGATTTGATCGGTGCTCTTGACATTTTCTCTAATCACGTTCATAATATTTAAAAACAATTTTTGTAAATGGAAAAGATCTTTATTATCAGCATATAATAGGCTATAAAGCATCCATTTGAGCGAAGAACAGGCCAGTAAATAGGCATTCAAGTGAGAGAGAGCGCCATGCCTCGGCTGAAACGTGGCGCCACGTTGAACTTATTGAACCTACCTGGGAGCTTGTCAGGCTAATCAACCTGGCCGCGCCGAGCGTTATCGGGATCAAGAGGGCATCATTTAGATGTCAAACAAGGTGGTACCGCGGAATCCCCCCTTTCCGTCCTTTATTACGGACGAAAGGGGGGATTTTTGGAGGATAAATGATGTCAACGAAAATAGCTTTTATTGGTGCCGGCTCCATTGCCGAATCGATTCTCAGCGGCATGCTTTCCGAACATTTTGTCGCACCCGAACAAGTTTTTATGACGAACCACGCGAACCGGGACAGACTTCAGTATCTCAAAACGAAATACGGCGTCCAAACCTCTCCGGATAAAAAAGCGGTGGCTGCTGATGCCGATATCGTCGTATTATCCGTGAAACCCAAGGACGCCAAAAATGCTTTAAACGGGATCAAACCTTTTCTGACTGCCGATCAGCTTGTTATCTCTTTAATGGCCGGCGTATCGGCTTCCTACATCGAGTCGGCTGCCGGACTAAACATCCCGGTCGTTCGCGCCATGCCGAATACCTCCGCCTCAATCGGGCAATCGGCAACAGCGATTGCCCCAGGCAGCTTTGCAAATCGCGGGCATTTGGAAAAAGCCGAAGCTTTATTCCAAACCGTGGGCACGGTGGCCGTTGTCGAAGAGGCGGACCTGCACGCCATTACAGGGCTGTCCGGAAGCGGGCCAGCCTATATCTACTATCTAATCGAAGCGATGACCACTGCCGCCAAAGAGGAAGGATTAGCTGACGACACGGCCAAACAATTAATTATTCAAACGCTGGCAGGCGCCGCCGAAATGCTGAAGACATCCGATGAATCACCAAGCGAACTGAGGCGAAAAATTACCAGCCCAGGCGGAACCACCCAGGCCGGTATCGAAACGCTGGAAATTATCATTTTCAGGAAGCCGTGATCGCCTGTGTCAGGGCAGCAACACAACGCTCAGTTGAGCTGGGCAGCCCTTTTGTCACTTCGTTTGACTGAATCCCGGCTCTTTCAATCGGGGCAAACTGAGCATAAAATGAGACTTTTTAAATGATCGGATAAAGAAAAATGGCAAGTTTGTAAAATGGATTGATCAAAATGAAAAGACGACCTTCTATATTTTATAGAGAGTCGTCTTTTTTTAACTGAAAAGCCTATGATTTTTTATATGTTGTAGCAGGCTATCGGCTTAAACAGTTACTTCCTGTGTTATCACGAAAAACTCGAAACCTGGTTGCTATATAGATTAAGAAAGAAATGACAAAAAATCATGTAGTTAAGCAACTTGGTTTCTTAAAGAATTGCTCTTCTTTGTTTGGTTACTTGGCCTCGTTGATTAGTTCCTAATCTTAAAAATTTTGTCATTATTTGTCGATTTATTTTTTAAACAAAGCATAACAAGGTGTTACAATTATTACAATAATTATTTCATATATTAGAAATTTCTTATTTGATTTTCCCAATATGACAAATAATGAATAAATGCCCATGCCTGTTAAGAAAGATTCAAAAAAATACATAGCTTCAAAGTTTCTAAAATGGATTAAAAGTTGAATTATTAAAGCCGTTCCGATAAGAAGAAAAAAAAAAAACGCTATTATCACTGCCCATCATTTTAATTAGTTCATCTTTGGCTTCTTCTTCTGAATTTTTTTTTTTTTTTGTCCTTGCTTTTATTTGCTGATAATTCTCTTTTTAATTCTAAAAAACCTCCAACAAGAACAAATAAACCTAAAATAAGATAGATAATACTTTTAATCATCTTTGTCACCCCAATTCTTTATTTTTAAAATCAGTTTACTATTTTTAATATAAATAAATTATAAAAGGAGAATGGGCATGATTAAAGCAAAAAAAAAAAAAATTTTTTATTTATCACTTTAGTGCTTTCTTTTTCACTATTTGTTTCTTATTCAGCCCGGTGTTTCGAGTGCTGCTGATGATGTAAAGGTGGTTAATCAAACTGCAAATGCAGTTGAAAACGCTACAAATGAAAACGATATAGTTAAGCCATCTGCAAGTGATGGAGGTTTGACTGCAACAGTAAGTGATCAAACAGAAAAGATTAAAGTTCCTGAAAACTCTCAAGCGCCAATCAATCTGGTTGACAAAGAAGATTCAACTAATAATATGTCTATAACGCTCCCTGAGCAACAAAAAACGTCAGACGCAACCCAAACCAAAGACGGGACAATTGTATATGATAATTCAGATAGTGATTTTGGATTGGCCGTGCAACCAACAGACGATGGTGTTAAAGCATTAATTACCGTTAAAGATAACGAATCTCCAAAAAGATATGACTTTAAAATCGATTTACCTGAGGGAAGTAAATTAGTGACTGCCGTTGAATACTTAGGCGAGGAAAATGATACCGGAGAAGTTTATGTAGTTGATTCAAAAATATATAGTGACTAGTATTTTTCAACCAGCTTGGGCTAAAGATGCAAATGGAAATAATGTTCATACTCATTATGAAGTAAATGGAGATACTATTACTCAGGTAATCGACACTGACAATACTACTGCTTATCCAGTTGTTGCTGATCCAAATTGGGGGGGGAAAATTGCTGCATGTGCAGCTGCTATTTCTTGGTTCATTGGATCAAATTTATTTGCAGCATCAAAAATTATTAAAGTAAGAAAATACGTTCGAGAATTAGGTGGCCTATGGGCGGCCGCAAAGTTAATGGCGCGTGCTACTTCATGGGAGGAAAAGCTTAGAGTAGGAGGAAGTGCTTTTAAACATTTAGCAGCTGTAATTACAGGTGTGGGAGGTTTAGCGGTTTGTAAAAAATGGAAGTAATTTATGTGTAATTTACGCATGTTCACTATTTTAATCCTTATGATTGACTTAAAAGGTGTAGTCAAAAGTGGACGTTTCCTTGCTTATAGACCTATACCCTTCACCAAGAGAATACTAAATGCACAAGACTAACAGTGAAGTATTCGTACATCAATAAGGTCAATGTTGTTAGACTTGGAAAGTATCTCACAAAATCCAAATATCATTATCTAATACCCGTAGCGATACAGTATCCGGTCATATTTATGAAAGTCAGAAAAATACTTGTTAGGGTTAAAGAACAAAATGATACGATAATAAACGACTTTTATGGCCGATCCATTAATTCGCCAAAAAGTATGTCAGCTTTTCTAACATCATTGTTGAATGATGTCAGAAAAAAGCGGCTATTATAAAGATGTAGTTTTTATCACACCTTCTGTTGCAGTTACCTTAAGTCAAGATGTCAGGTCTTTATTAAGGAAACCATCATTTTTTTGATTTGTGGATCGAATGTCTTTTAGAACATTCCCTTCACAAATTTTTTTTGCCCTTCTTTAAGTGAACCTTTTTTAAATAAAAGAGACGACTGCACGGCGCTTGTTTCATGGAAGGTCGACTTCGCTATAATAGAAAAGACGGCAATCTTTTTTGCCCCTGATTAATTGGAAAATATCAACCGCCGATCAAGATTGATGAGAATGAATGCAGCATTTTTTCCAAAGGTGTGTCCGATGCCTTAGACGCAGCACCTTTTTCAGCTATAGATCGCTTATTTTCGAAACACGAGGTGTCCAATCGCATGGAAAATAAACCCATAAAAATGATCACCAGCCTGATTTTCCTGGCTTTGCTTTTTCAATGGCTGCCGGGGCCCTTTAACCCGTACGCCGAAGCAAAGTCGACCCTATCTGCTTTTTCCACTTCATTTGAAAAGCAAGATCCGCCGCTGACCTGGAAGAATACCCCGGAAACCAGTCATTCCGGCAAGGTCCTCTCATCCGGTGTCAAAAGTCAGACAGCCGTCGAAACAAAAAGCACTGATCACATGAATACATACATCGGCAGCGGCCCAACGAATATGTACGCATCGGCCGACAAAATGGGCTGGTCCGGGCTCAGAACGCTCAATTTCTCCGGCGTGCATGATTCGAAAGGAACAGCTTATGCCTATAATAAAATATATCGTGTCCATATCAAAGTGAAAAAAGATACTCAGCTTTCCTACTATCTGGCTCCGGAATTTACCGATAAAAACCGGCGCGACTATTCCAGCACCTATGTGTCCGTTGATCTCGCTTTTTCCGATGGCACGTATCTTCATCAGCTGCAGGCAAAAGACCAGGACGGCATTCGGCTGACACCAAGGGCCCAGGGACAATCCAAAACCCTCTATATGAATCAGTGGAACTTTAAGAAATCAGTCATCGGAAAAGTTGCGGCCGGCAAAACGATCACACGCATTCTGATCGCTTACAATGCCCCAAAGGGAACGGGAAAATTTAAAGGCAGCATCGATGACATTCGCATCGGCAGCGCCCAAACGGTTAAACAGACAGCTAAACCCGTTGACTATGTGAACATTTTAAGAGGAACAGCCTCCAGCAAAGCTTTTTTTCACGAGGCGGCACCGACCCTGCTGTAGCGGTGCCGAACGGATTCAATTCTTGGGCTCCGGCGACGGACAGCAGCGCGGCGAACGCCGTCTATCAATATAATCAAAATAACGACACGAACAATCTTCCGGAAATTCAGTCATTTTCTTTGCTTCATGCTTCATGGCTTGGCCGGTCAAGCTGGGGAAACGCAAGCGTTCCAGGTCATGCCCTCCGATTTTATCGGCACGCCGAGCGCCAACAGGGTGAGCCGCGGCCTGGCTTTTAAACATAGCAATGAAAGTGCGAAACCGAATGATTATCACGTCACTTTTGAAAATGGCATCAAGGCGGAAGTGGCATCGGCCGACCATTCCGCTATCTTTCGTTTTACTTTTAAAGACGGTGACGAGAACCTGATCTTTGATAATCTCAATAATAACGGCGGACTGACTCTCCGCCCAAAAGAGAGGGCACTCTACGGCTATTCCGACTTAAAAAGCGGCTCGTCCGGCAAGGCGACTCGACTATTTTTCTATGCCGCTTTTGATAAGAACATCATAGACAGCAGTCCGCTTTCCGGCGAAGATCGCGATCGTGTCACCGCCTTCTATAAATTCGATGCATCCGGCGGGAAAACGGTGACGATGCGAATCGCCACTTCGCTGATCAGCGTCGATCAGGCAAAACGCAATCTTAATCAGGAGATCGGCGCGAAGAAGACATTTAATGATGTGAAACAGGCGGCTGGAGAAGCCTGGGACAAGCAATTAAACAAAGTGGCGGTTGAAGGGGCCAATCAAGATCAGCTGACCACCCTTTATTCCAATATGTACCGGATGTTTCTTTATCCCAATGCCGCTTATGAAAATACTGGTACAGTGAGAAAACCGAAATATCAATATGCCAGCCCGTATGTAAAACCGGCGGGAAAAAATACGGCGGTCAAAACCGGAGCAAAAGTGAAAAAACGGCCGGCTGTACGCGGGAAGTGATTTCGAATATAGTGCGCAGACGGTTTGGCCTGCCACTCACTCTTGGCGCCGAAGCTGACCGGACAGTTGATCAATGGATACTTGCAGCAATACAAAGACAGCGGCCGGCTGTCCCCCGTGCCGGAAATTGGCACGAACGCCGATCTAGCGTTTGCCTGTGCATACATGAACGGTGTGACAACGGTGAATGCCCGGGAGCTCTATCAGGCCATCCTAAAAGATGCTTCGGTAAATAACAGCAACGCCGGAAGCGGGCGGGCCGAGCAAAATAAAGCTATTTTTAACGGGTATACAAGCACCGCGGCCGAAAGTAGTGTCAATTGGACACTGGCGGGCAGCATAAACGATTTTGCTCTGTCCAACCTGGCTTCCGCCCTGTACCAAAACGGAAGCTCTTCAGACCCTTATGCCGCCCAGTACAAAGACGACAGCGACTATTTTGCTCACAGGGCCCAAAATTATATTCAATTATTTAGCCAAAAATCCGGATTTTTCATGGGGAAATCCGCAACTGGCAAATGGTCGGCATCAGCCAAACGTTTGATCCAAAGTCCTGGAGCAGTAAAGATGTGACGCCGAACGGTTGGAATATCGCTTTTCAAGTGCCTCAGGATGGTCAGGGTCTTGCCAATCTGTACGGCGGCCGGCAAAAGCTCGCCAGCAAACTAGATACATTTTTCAGCACATCTGCAGCCGCTGCGGATTCGAAAAAAAAAAACGAGCGCAATGAGAGAAACGTGCGACGGCCGCTTAGGAATGCTCAATTTCGCCAGTCCGTCGGCTGGGTCGATTCCTTATATGTATAACAGCGCGGGCGAACCGTGGAAAACGCAGGCGAAAGTGCGCGATATTATGACCAGATTCTATACCGGCAGTGAAATCGGCCAGGGTTATCTCGGCGATGACAAGAACGGCGACCTATCCGCCTGGTACCTTCTGAGCGCCGCCGGCCTGTATCCGAAGGCCGGAACATCCGATTATGTCATCGGTGCGCCGTTCTTTAAGAAAATAACCATTCACTTGGAAAACGGCCGTGTTTGTCATTAATGCCCCAAATGTCAGCAACAAAAATAAATATATTCAAAGTGTGACATTGAACGGGCAAAACTACTCAAATACGACGGTCTCCCATAATATCCTCGCTCAAGGGGCAACATTAACATTTGATATGGGGCCGCAGCCTTCGCTTTGGGGCAGTTCAACCAGTGATTTGCCTCAGGCAATTACGCCGGCATCGACAAACGGCTCCTCCCTTTATCCGAAGGCGCTTGTTGATTTAACGAATACTGCCGGCTCGAAACAGGGAGTTGTGACCGGCAGCGAAAACCGGTCTTACGGAGCACTGTTTGACCATAATTCAGATACGGCCACCCTATTCCGCAGCCATTATCCTTCTATTCCGGTGACATTCAAAAAAGGGAAACAGCGGGTGACCATGTACACTTTAACATCATCCGCAAATGGCGGCGGTACAAGTGATCCTAAAGGATGGACACTGTCCGGTTCAAATGACGGGAAAAAATGGGAGACCTGGACAAGCGCAGCGGCCAGTCGTTCAAATGGCGGTCCTTCACACGGGCCTTCTCTGTCTCCCGCCCCGGCTATTATCGCTATTACAAACTGGACATTACCCAAAATAACAGAAAATCAATGCCGTCACTGGCCGAATTCGAACTGCTTGGCTACAAGGATATCGGCCAGGGTTTCTCTGCTATTCAAAATCGCCTGACAAGTGCCTTTAAAAAAGATGTGTTGAATGCCTCGCAAAAATCGATGCTGTCGGCCACACTCCATCAGGCACAGAAAGCATTCAACGAGGGAAACAACGCTTCCGCGATCACCGGTATGCAGAACTTTGTTGAACAAGTAAATTACTTGGCGCTGGGAGAAGGAACGGCCGAGGTTAAATCCCGGCTTTCGGCCGATGCCCATGCCGTTGTCAATCTGCTGTCGGATTAACCAAAGTGCAGGCAGGCTGTCACAAAAAGAAAAAAAGCCGAATTTGTTTTGAAAAAGGATAAAAGGACTGCTTTCATAAGAAAAGATTTGATGAAGCAGTCCTTTTTTAGTTGTTTAAGGCATAAGTTTAAGGTTCGGTTTAGAAACTTTGCTGCGGTACCACGTTCAAAACAAATTTTAAAAAAGGAATCAGGCTGATAAAAGCTCGGCTGACTTAAGTGGAAAAGTCGTTTATAAACCGTTGAAAGTTGGTGAAGTGATCCATGACCGTATCTGACAAAAGGCCTGCTTTTTCTTGTTAAAGACTTGAGGGGACTTATGAGAAGGGCCTATAATAGTATTTAAATGTGCTAATGACTTAGGTAAACTCATTTGATGAATGAATGAGCGCCATCATTGCCTGAAGCGTCGGTATTCGGGACCCCTTATCCCGCGCCAAAGCGGATCTGGTTTTACCCGAGCCGATGATGGCAGGAGACTGAAAGCCTAGCCAAATAAAGAAAACAAAGGTGGACATACTTAATGTTAGAAAAAATCGTCATTCGTGATGCAGTGATTGATGACTTGCGGCTATTGTCGACATTTATAATTCAACCGTTCCGGGGCGAATGGTTACGGCCGATACAACGGCGGTTTCCATCGAAGAACGCAAACCCTGGTTTGACAATCATTCAGAAAAAGAAAGGCCGCTTTGGGTCGCTGAATATAACGGCACGGTTTGCGGCTGGATCAGTTTTGAATCTTTTTACGGCCGCCCTGCCTATCACTCCACAGCCGAAATCAGCATTTACATTGACCAAAAGTTCAGAGGAAAAGGGATCGGTACTTTCTTGTTGCAGCAAGCGGTCGATCATTGCCCGGAACTGCAAATTAAAACGATTCTTGCCTTTATTTTTGGTCATAACAAACCGAGCCTCGGATTATTTGAACGGTTCGGCTTTCAAAAATGGGCAAATTTACCGCACGTCGCCGAATTGGACGGCATTGAACGAGATTTGATCATCATGGGTAAACGCGTCATTCAATAGACGTGAAAAACCGTTCCGCACATCCGCGCCGAACGGTTCTTTTAATCACGAAATCAGTTTTCCCCGATAATCTTGACTTCTGTTTCCAGATCCACATGAAATTTTTCCTTCACGGTCGCCTGTACATGATGAATTAATTCAATATAGTCGGTCGCCGTCCCTTGGTCGACATTGACCATAAATCCGGCATGCTTCGTTGATACTTGAACACCGCCGATTTTCGTGCCCTGCAGCCCGCTGTCTTGAATCAGCTTGCCGGCAAAATGATTGGGCGGCCGTTTAAAAAGACGCTGCCGCATGAAGGATACTCAAGCGGCTGCTTCGATTCGCGCAAATACGTCAACTCGTCCATTTTTGCTTTGATTTTCGCAACATCTCCCGGTTCAAGGGCGAACGTTCCTTCAAGCGCTAAATACCCATGCTGCGCGATCGCGCTGTTGCGATACTCCAGTTTCAAATCATCGCGGTGGAGGTGTAAAAGTTTACCCTCTTTGTCGATAACCCGTGCACTTTCCAAAACATCCGACGTTTCGCCGTATGCCCCCGCATTCATATACAGAGCTCCGCCGACCGAACCGGGAATCCCGCAGGCAAACTCAAGACCTGTCAAGTGATTTTTCAAGGCAAACCTCGAAACATCGATAATCGCCGCTCCGCTTTGGGCAGTGATTTTATTGCCGCTCAATTGAACTCGGTTCAGCTCAGTTAAAATGATCACGATACCGCGAATCCCGCCATCCCTGACAATCACATTGGAGCCGTTGCCAAGTACGGTCACCGGCACCTTTTCCTTCAATGCATATTGATAGGTTTGCAAAACTTCATCATAAGTATTTGGAAAAACAAGGACATCCGCCTTGCCTCCCGTTCTCGTGTACGTATAGGCACCCAGCGGCTCATCCAGTTTCACTCTGCCTGAATATTGGATAATCTTGGATAAATCACTGTAAATTGTCATTTTGTTCATTTCAAACCCTCTGCCATGTATTCGTTGTTTCATGTGCAAAATGCGAGTGACATTCCGCGTTAAATGACTTGTCAGAAAAACTTGCCCTTAGCAAGCCGCAAGCGCAGACAAAGGCTCTGCCGACATTCATCTTTCTAAGTACAAAGAAAAAAACTTTGCAACTCTTATTAAGCCACCACTATCTCCGGCTGTCAACTTTTTTTGAAGACTCCTCAAAGTCGCGTGAAGCCGTTTCTTTATATTTTCGGCCTCTCTTTCAAATATATGACAGCCGCCGGCAGATATGATCAGCTGCAAGCCATACTTATTTGCACAAAAATCAACCTGTACACGCAATTAAACCAACTTTCTGTGATTTATGAACAACGTTTCCCGGTTTATTTACAGGATTTATTTTTACATTAACAAGTCGCGGGCGGGACTTGGGCCTTTGTTCAACTTTCGGCGGTTTATTAACAACTTTCCGCTCTTTATTTACAAGATTGCTGCTTTTATTGACGAGTCGCAGGCGGGGCTCGGGTCTTTGTTCAACTTTCGGCGGTTTATTAACGACTTTCCGCGGTTATAAACAAGATTGCTGCTTTTATAAACAAGTTGTATCTCCGCTGCTTTCTCTTTATGGAGCGGGGCACTGCTAAGGTCCGGCAGGCAAGACGCCGGCTCAAAGTCTTGAATGAATAAAGATAGGCTGTCTCATAAGTCTTATTTTGACTATGAAACAGCCTATATTTCTGTATCAAATATTTTCAAATACTAAGTGGGAACAGCTTGGCCCCCTCATTTAACTCAGGCGAATCGAAGGTTTTTTGGCCATCACATCGGTCAGCACGGCACCGATTCTTTTCATCCCTTCAATGATTTTTTCTTCCGGCATATTAGCATAGCTCATCCTGAAAGCATGATCAGCCGTGCCGTCGGCGGCAAACGGTCCGCCGGGAACAAAAGCAACTTTGTGATCCACGCATTTTTTGAATACTTCCTGAGCATCGAGTGATTTCGGCAGTTCGACCCAGATGAATAAACCACCCAGGGGATCGCTGTGCTTGATCCCGGCCGGAAAATATTCGTCAATGCTTTGCACCATGACCTCTTTCCGCTTTTTGTATAATTTCCGAATTTGTTTAAGGTGCGCTGTCAAGTCATTGTTTTCAAGGTACCTGTCCGCGATCATTTGTGCAAAAATATTCGTATGCACATCGTCCATCTGCTTAAAACCCGTATAGGTGTCCATAATCGGATTCGCTGAGCACAGCCAGCCGACGCGGAGTCCGGGGCTTAAAATTTTGGAAAAAGTGCCTAAATGGACGACCCGGCCTTCCGTGTCAAAATGCTTGAGGGCCGGAAGAGGCGTTCCTGAATAGCGGATTGCTCCATATGGATTGTCTTCAACAATGAGGACATCGTATTGATTGGCCAATTCAACCAGGCGCTGTCTCCGCTCCAGGCTCATTGTCCGCCCGGTCGGGTTTTGAAAATCGGGAATGGTGTAAATCATTTTGGCTTCCGGGTGGCTTTGGAGCGTCCGTTCAAGGGCATCCATATCCATCCCCCGTTTCGTCGTCCATTGCCACATGGACGACATTCGCCATGTAAAGGCTGAAGGCGTTCAGCGCCGCCAGATATGTCGGCCCTTCACAAATGACCGTGTCCCCTTTTTCAAGAAATAATTTTGCCGTTAAATCAATCCCCTGCTGAGATCCTGAGGTTACCAGCACATTTTCCGGTCTCGCTTCAATTCCCGAATCTTTCATTAAACCGCAGATTTTCCGGCGCAGCGGCATATAGCCCTGTGGCTGGCTGTACTGCAGGGCCTCTCCGCCGTTTTCGCTTAAAACCTCAACACTCGCTTTTTTTTTCAGCTCAGCGATGGGAAACAGCTCCTGCGCAGGCATTCCTCCCGTAAAAGCAATCACATCCGGCTTAGCGGCAAGAGACAATATTGTGCGAACATGTGAGGCAGAAAGCCGGCTTGTCCGGCTAGCTAATCGATAGGTCAAATTGAAAACTCCCCTCCAGCATTTCGGTTGTTTATTTTGAATATTTTTTTTTATTTATATTATATCGTATTTTGAGTCTAAGTCTAATCAGAGGTTTTTTCATTAAAATATATTTTTGTTTTTTTTGCAGATAAAAAGAACGGCCCAAAAACCCGGGCCGTTCTTTTTTGCATGAGAAACTTTTTTTCAATTTAAAAACTTATCGGAGCAATCTTTATTCGCCAATTGCCGCTTCGGGCCGCACGTCACTCAGAGCGTATCACAGAAATAATTGTCATCGCCGGTGCTTTTCTTGGCAGAATACATCGCTTTATCCGCTTTGGCCATTAATTTGTCAATCGTTTCTCCGTCGTTTGGATAGAAGCTGACGCCGATGCTGAGCGACAGGTTTAATTCCACGCCGTTCTGGTTAACAGTTTTGTTTTTGGTGTGCCTGATCCTTGAGGCGACCACATGATACTCATCCGTATCTTTTAACTCAGGCAGTAAGATCAGAAATTCGTCCCCGCCGTACCTGGCGACAACATCGCTCTTCCTTACAGATTCAGTTAAAATACCCGCCACCTTAATCATGATTTCGCCCATTTCATGGCCATAAGTATCATTAATTTCTTTGAATTCATCGACATCGATGAACATAAGCCCGAGTATATGATTATATCTTTTGGCATTGCTCAGAAACTTCTCGGCAAATTTATAAAATAGCGCGCGATTGGCGACACCGGTCAGATCATCACGATAGGCCAGCCGTTCAATCACTTTTTCTTTTTCTTTCAATTCTTCGTTTAACTGGGACAACTTGTTCACGTATTCTTTCAATTGATCGATGCGGAGGAATAAATTGGTTACATCAATAAATTCGAGCAGGATGACCTGTTTTTTTTTCGCTCGTCATCTTTTTGACTTTTAAGTTCATTTTCCGGTTGTCACTGACCAAATTTTTGTGCATAGCGGCCGAAAAAAACATTTGGCAGCCGTTTTCCATGACCTTTATGATGGATTGTTTAATGAAACTTTTGTTCAAACCGGGCAAAATTTGATACACTTTACGCTGCAAGACTTTGTCCAATTTTCCCGGTCAAAAAGTCCATATAATGATTCCAGTATAAGATTTCAAAATCATGATCAATAATGACTATTCCCTCATCTATACAATCCAGTGTATTGCGTAATATTGTATCCATCGAAATCATCTTCCATCGTCTATTTTATTCAAGATATCGTCCAAGGATTTCAATGTTAGATTAATGACAATGGCGCCTTCTATCTCCGTGTTCTCAATATTGAAGGTAATATACAACAGCAATACGAGAGTATATTCCCCATTATCCATGAACGTCTCGGCATCTATGCAATGAAAGACTTTGACCTCCGGCAGCGTGTAATCCAGATGGAGATTGACATAGTTTCCAACCTCTCCCATAATCGAATTCAGAACGATGTTGCCAATTTCTTTGATCGTATCGAAATCAATATCTGTGAATTCCGCATTATAGGGAGACTCCATCTGCTCTTCATGCAGACAGAGATTAATGAAGTGCCGCATTTTATCGGCCGGAAAAATCAGGCTCACTTTGCCCTCGAGCTTCTCCTTAAATGAAATCGAAGACACCATGATGGCGCCTTCAGCAACTTGGCTAAGATATTCATTCAGCTCGGCATCGCCGTCTTTCAAATCCAATATCTTCACATCAGGAACGTCGAGCAGTATTCTTTTGTCAATAATTTCTGAAAGTGTACTTGCCGCTTTGCCGACTCCAATATTAAACAACTCTTTTAAAATATCTTCTTTTGAAATCATCTCATTCATTTTGAATCATTCCTTATCAAGTCGCATAACTGTCTCGTTTTTGTTTCATTGAGCGGTTTATTTACAAAAGTCAGGATCCCTTCCTTCTCCATTTCTTCTCTCACGCTCGTCTGTACATCGGCGGAAATCACAACAATTTTCGCATCATGATCAAATTCTTTTATTAACTTTACCAATTCTTGTCCTTTTATTTTAGGCATTAACAGATCGACAAATACATAGTCCGGTTCAATCTCTTTGTATTTGTCAAACCCTTCCTCCCATCGTTTGCAAAAGAGAATTCGACGTTATCCAAAAACTTGGCAACTAAATTTGAGGTTATCTTTTGTGAAAACCTGGAGTCATCTACAATCAGAATTTGTGTCATAGCGAAACCGATTCCCTTCCAGATATATTTATTAATAAAGCCAACAATTGCAAAGGCAACTAATTGTTGGCAGATACATGATCGGCTTAAATAGAATGGATAAAAATAACAAAATAGTCCAAAAGAACAAAAAATAAACTGTACGCGTTAATTATACTGTTTGCCGCGGTAAAAAAGCAATATGAATCATTTCCTTATGGCCTAAAAAAGTACCGTGATCCGTTCCCGGCAGCTTCAATTGAATGGCCTTTTGCTCTTTTCCTGGCAAAAAGAATAATCGGAATAAATTCATAATACTATTGTACTATTTTTGGGCGATTTAATCCATTTATATGTTCAATCTATTTTTACTATTTTCGTCTTATCCGCTCACACCTTTTTTCGAAATCGCCCGGATTTACTTTTTTTGCTTAGCAAAAACGCTCTGCCGGCAATTGGCCGCATCAAGGCTGAGCCAGACTAAATATTTGACTCCGGAAGTACAAAAAAGACGCCGGCCCGTCAGTTTCACGGAGCAGCGTCTTATTTGAAAATGTTCTATAGCCGGGATGTCGATACACCAACAAGCCGGCCCGGGCTTCCCGGCTTCATCAGCCGCCGTAATAAAACCCGGTTTCCTTCAGCGGCAGCGGATCGCCTTCGCGGTGTACACCGGCATTAATCACTTCGCCGATGTAGATAAAGTGTGTCGCCTTTTTCCACTTTGTCTACAACTTTGCACTCAAAAAAGCTGAGCGCATCCTTGAAAATCGGGCATCCTGTTTCTTCTGTATAGAATTCATATCCGGCCAGCTTGTTGCCTTCCGGTTCAAGTGCACGGAAAAATGATGTCGCCATTTCCTTTTGGCCGGTTTCCAAAACATTGACGCTGAACACGCCGCTTGAAAAGCGATTGTTCTTGAGAACGTGTGCCTGCTTTTGTCGCCAAAGCCACCAAAGGCGGTTCGAAGGATGTTTGTGTCAGCCAGTTTCCTGTAAAAGCATTGACACCGATCTCATCCTTTGTTCCGACAATATACAAGCCATATGTAATCCCGCGCAGAGCGGCTTTCTTCGCGCTTTGCATCCATCTGTAAGTCCCCTTTCTGAAAAACATTTTGATTGGTTCGAAAATTTTCCTTAACGTCAATTATAGGTAAACTTTCACTCTATGTCCAGTTCAAGGCATCTGCTCTCTTCGTCTGAAATCGGCGCGACTTGTGCTAAAACCGCTCCATTTGAGTTCGAAGTCGCTCCATTTTGGTTTGAAGTCGCCCCATTTGGGTTCGTGGTCGCCCCATTTGAGTTCGAAGTCGCCCCATTCGGGTTCAAAGTCGCCCCATTCGGGTTCAAAGTCGCCCCATTCGGGTTCAAAGTCGCTCCATTCTGGTTCAAAGTCGCCCCCCCATTTGAGTTCGAAGTCGCCCCATTCGGGTTCAAAGTCGCCCCATTTTGGTTCGAAGTCGCCCCATTTGAGTTCGAAGTCGCCCCATTCGGGTTCAAAGTCGCCCCATTCGGGTTCAAAGTCGCCCCATTTTGGTTCGAAGTCGCCCCATTCGGGTTCGTGGTCGCTCTATTTGAGTTGAAGTCGCCCCATTTGAGTTCAAAGTCGCCCCATTCGGGTTCAAAGTCGCTCCATTTTGGTTTGAAGTCGCCCCATTTGAGTTCAAAGTCGCCCCATTTGAGTTGAAGTCGCCCCATTCGGGTTCAAAGTCGCCCCATTCGGGTTCAAAGTCGCCCCATTCGGGTTCAAAGTCGCCCCATTTGAGTTCGAAGTCGCTCCATTTTGGTTTGAAGTCGCCCCATTTGGGTTCGTGGTCGCCCCATTTGAGTTCGAAGTCGCCCCATTCGGGTTCAAAGTCGCCCCATTCGGGTTCAAAGTCGCCCCATTTGAGTTCGAAGTCGGCCCATTCGGCAAAGTCGCCCCATTTGGGTTCGAAGTCGCCCCATTTGAGTTCGAAGTCGCCCCATTTGAGTTTGGAAAACCTTATTTTTTGTTTTAACCATTTTTTTCATTTAAAATTATGGTAAGAATAAAGTTGCAGCCGTTAATTTTTTGCCAAGGCATATACAGCAACGGCTTTTCCTGAGCCGGCTGCCCGGCTGCCTAGTATTAAAATGGAAATCATCATTTTTCAGGAGGATAATCATTTGAACGAATTTAAACAAGGCGACATCTATCATGGGTTTAAGATGGTACATACGGACGAAGTGAATGAAATCAATTCCAGAGCCTATTTATTTGAGCATGTAAAAAGCGGCGCCCGGCTGCTCTATTTGCAAAATGATGATAACAATAAAGTCTTTTCGATCAGTTTCCGGACACCGCCGGAAGATAACACCGGAGTTTTCCATATTCTCGAGCATTCCGTCCTTTGCGGTTCCGACAAATATCCGGTCAAAGAACCGTTTGTCGAACTATTGAAAGGCTCGCTCAGCACGTTTCTTAACGCTTTTACGTTCAGCGACAAGACGATGTATCCCGTGGCCAGCAAGAATGAGAAAGATTTTCTCAACCTGATGGACGTCTATTTGGATGCCGTCTTTCATCCGAACATCTACAAGTATAAAGAGATTCTCGACCAGGAAGGCTGGCATTATGAATTAAACGATGCTCGCAAACCGCTTAACTACAAAGGCGTTGTTTATAATGAAATGAAAGGTGCCTTTTCTTCGCCGGAAGGCCTGCTTGAAAGAACCAATCAGCAGTCGCTCTACCCCGATACAACGTATGGATTTGAATCGGGAGGCGATCCGCTGGACATTCCGGCTCTCACTTATGATCACTTTATCGACTCGCATAAAAAATATTACAGCCCGGCCAACAGCTATATTTATCTATACGGCGATATGGATATTGATGAAAAGCTGGCCTATCTAGACGAGGCCTACTTAAGCGCTTATGACAAAAAGTGGTCGATTCCGAGATTAAAATCCAGGCGCCGA
Source organism: Terrilactibacillus sp. S3-3 (assembly GCA_030437565.1). Taxonomy (GTDB): domain Bacteria; phylum Bacillota; class Bacilli; order Bacillales; family Sporolactobacillaceae; genus S3-3. The sequence continues at coordinate 775,609 of CP129291.1, read as the reverse complement.
TCGGCCGGTCGAACGAAATGGTGCGCGAGTATCCGATTTTGCCCAATGCGGATGCCAAAAATAAAACCTATATGAGCCTGAACTTTGCCGTCTCGAAATCGACCGACCCCGAGACGTATCTCGCTTTTGATATTTTGAACGATTTGCTGCTGAACAGCCCGGCTGCCCCGCTCAAAAAAGCGATACTGGATGCCGGGATCGGTGAAGACGTGTTCGGTATGTTTGATAACAGCATTTTGCAGCCATATTTTTCCATCAATGTGAAGAATGCCAATGAGGATCAAAAAGAAGCGTTCAAACAGGTCGTGCTTGCCACGTTGTCCCGGCTTTCGGATGAAGGGATCGATAAGAAGCAGATTGAAGCGGCGATCAGCAAAAAAGAATTTAAGCTTCGGGAAGCCGATTACGGCTACATGCCGAAAGGGCTCGTCTACAGCATCAAGGCAATGGACAGCTGGCTGTACGGGCGGAAATCCGCTCGTCCACCTGAAATTCGAACAAACGCTGGGCAAAATTAAGCAGGCGCTGACAGCGAATTATTTTGAAGCCTTGATTGACAAGTATTTTTTGAACAGCGATCACCAGTCACTAGTCGTCATAACCCCTTCAAAGACTGCAGCGAAAGAAGAAGCAGACAAAGTCGCCGCGGAGCTCGCGCGCTATAAGCAAAGTTTAAGCCCTGAAGCGTTGCAGCAGCTGGTCCAATCGACTAAAAAACTGATGGAGCGTCAGGCAGCGGAAGACCGCCCGGAAGACCTCCGAAAGCTGCCGATGCTGTCTCTGGCAGATATCGACAAAAAGGCCGAAAGACTGCCGTCGTCTGAGACAGAGATTGACGGGGTCAAGACGCTCTTCCACGAGATGGCGACAAATAAGATTGCCTATTTGAACCTGTACTTCGACGCTTCGGCTGTTCCGGAAAACCATCTTCCCTACCTTGCTCTGCTTGAGGAAACCTTGGGAAAAGTAGATACGCAAAAATATAAGTACGGCGATCTGGTTAACGCCATCAACATTCAAACCGGTGGGATTGATTTTGAAAACCACACGTTTGCCGATAAAGATCATGATGACCGCTATCAGCCGAAATTTGCTGTCCACGCAAAAGTATTAATGGATAAACTGCCTCAGTCGTTTGAACTGATTCACGAGATCCTGTTTAACAGCCGCTTTGACGATCAATCCCGGATCAAAGAAATCATCAAGGAAGTTAAATCAAGACTGGAAATGATCTTTAACCAAAACGGCCAGTCCGTCGTTGTCCGCCGGCTGGGCTCCTATTTTTCCGCGGCTTCACGATATAGCGAACAGCTCGGAGGCTTAGGCTTTTATCACTTTATTTGTGATTTAGATAAAAACCTGGCCGACCGATTCGCCGGTATCACTCAAATTCTGTCTGAGCTCACGGACCATTTGTTTGCCAAAAATCGTTTGGTCATCAGTGTAACCGGTGATCAGGCGAATTCAATAGCGTGAAAAATCATTTCGAACAGCTGGATATCCCTGATCGTCCTGAGGCAGCGGCAGCCGCTTCCCGGCAACTGACGAAGCCGGCGGCAGACAATGAGGGGCTGATGACCTCTAGTAAAGTGCAATATGTGGCCAAAGGCGGAAACTTCAGAGACGCCGGTTTCTCATACAACGGGAAGCTTCAAGTGCTGAAACAAATCCTGACACTCGACTATTTATGGAACCGTGTCCGGGTTATCGGCGGTGCCTACGGCTGCGGTGTGTCGCTGAAGTCGTCCGGCAACTTTATTTTCTGGTCCTACCGCGATCCGAATCTTGCTGACACATTGGCCGTCTACAATGAAGCAAGTGAATACGCCAAAACATTCAGCGCCGATGACTATGAGATGACCAAATACATCATCGGCACCTTGTCCAAACTGGACGCCCCGCTGACACCGAAAAGTAAGGGCGAACAGGCCGACGCCGAATACTTCCAGCATGTCACGCAAGCAGATATTCAGCGGGTCCGCGACGAAGTATTAGCGACGACAGCCGAAGACATCAAGCAGTTCGCCGATCTTCTAAAAGCCGTCACGGATCAAAACAACATTTGCGTGCTCGGCAGCGAAACAAAAAAAAATCCAGCAAAACAAGGATCTGTTCGAGACCCTCGTGAACGTGTTCGAATAAGAGCCAAATAAAAAAGCAACTGCTGCAGGATGTCTAATCTGCGGCAGTTTTTAGTAACTTGAAAGTTCTTCTCAGGTACTTAGAGAACATCGCCAAAATATGCATTGGATTGTTCAAAAGTTTGCATTGCTGTTCAGAGGAACGTAATGAATTAAAGAACACGGTAAAAAGACGGGTTTATGTCAGAACGGTCTTCTTTGATTTGTATCGCTCAGTTTTGGATTCTGAAAACACTTTGATATATCGTACGCGGGCGAAATCACCGACCAATCGGATACTTTATTTAATTGTGAATAGGGACATAAAACATTGGGAAATTTACACGGGAGGTGTTTTATGTGCCAAAAATTGGCGTGGAACAATCACTGACGAATATTGATCAAGAATTAAAAAACAGAGGGTATGACGTGATTCCATTGAAACAGGAAGCGGATGCCAAAGGTTGTGACTGCTGTGTTGTAACCGGATCGGATTCAATTCAAATGTCATGGGTATTCAAGACAGAACCGCTGATTGTCCTGTAATTGAGGCAAGCGGTTTAACAGCCGATGAAGTTTGCCGAGAAGTTGAAAGCAGAGTCACACAGGCGTAGCATTCATAACTAATGCTACAAAAGCAGGGTGAGCCGAACTTGAGGACTCACCCTGAACTCATTCAAAAACAAAATCAAATGAAGAATACCTTTTCCTTTATCGTTCATTCAAACATAACAGGTATTTTCCTCGGTGCATTTAGTTTGGTCACTTGATGTCGCCACAAAAATGTCCTTCAAAAGGCTGGTTTGCTCTAAAGCTATAAACACTTACCGGCCAGCGGCTCCCCTATCGAACCAGCCATCCATACTCCTGTCTGCAATCAACAATGTAGTCGACATATACGGTTCGATCTTTAATCTGATATAAAATCAAATACCACTTTTCAACAAACATCTTGTGATATTTATTAGGCGGTATAAATTCACCCTCCAAAAAAGGACAACGCTCCGGCATTTGATAAAAGGAACGGATGGCATCCATCAAAATGTTTTTCAGGTTGCGGGCAGCGGATGGACTTTTTTGTGCCAAAAATCTAACGGGATTCGCCAGCATCTGCCGGGCACGGTCTGAAATCAGCACCTTATAATGTGGCATCTTTTCCATGTTCAGCCTCATTGATGATCCTCTCTAAGTAGCTGTCCAGTTCATCCGGTGTCGTTCCAAAACGGCCGGCCAGGCGGTCTTCTTCAACCGCCAGCAGTTCTTCCCGCAGTTTCAGCATTTTTTCTCTGCGCGTAAACGCCTCTATATCCATCACCACGAGATCGCCCTCACCGTTTTTTGTCAGGTAAACAGGTTCCCCGGTAGATTTACATAAATCCGCAATGTCGTTATAATTCTGCCGGATACTTGCTGATGGCTTAATCTCCATAGTTATAATCCTCCGTAGTCATATTTTAATCATATTATAATCATTTAATGATATGAAATCAATGATGATCATTTGTTCACAGAGCTAAGCTCGGGTTTGAAGCGGGGGTTTGAAAAACTTTCTAACGTCTATATACTACTTTTTAAGGTTTATTTACGACTTTTCTCTGTTTATTCTTTTGAACAAATCAAAATCTATTCACATATAGTTTAAATAAGGATCCATTTCAAAATATATACAACCTTCCAACAAAAAAAAAAATCCCTTCTGCCTGAAGCAGAAGGGATTTTTTGTTATTTAGTAGGAAGAGCATCCTGTTAGCCTTTCAATTATAGTCTTAAGGTTTACTTAAGAGAGGCCATTTATACTTATAGTCGTGAGGTTCTTCACGTATTAAGATTGGCATCCATGTTTTTGCTTGAAAGAAAGAAGGTAAAGAATGAATAAAAGAATTGATTGGTTGGATATTGGCAAAGGGCTGGGAATCATACTGGTGATGTTAGGTCATTCAGATATTCCAAATGCAATGAAAACATATATCTATACCTTTCATATGCCATTGTTCTTTTTTCTATCAGGTTATTTGTTTAATTTGAATAAATTTCCAAATATCAAAACTTTTTTCTCTAAAAGGACTAAATCATTGATTTTTCCTTATTTGTGTTTTTCAATTGTTACCTATATTGGGTTTGTGATCCTGTATAATTTTGGACAAGTCGATTATAACCATAATCTATTAGTGCCGTTAATCGGTTCTTTTATTGCGATAAGAAAATCCGCTTGGACGGTTCATATCGGTGCCTTATGGTTTATGAACTGTTTGCTTTGTACTGAATTGCTTTTTTACTTGATTACTAAAATAGGGCGCACTAAAACAAGGATTGTCCTTGTTCTCTTGATCATCATCTCAATTCTTGGCTGTATTTATAATAAAATGATTGGGAAACCGCTCCCTTGGAGTATTGATGTTGCCATGATTAGTGTTGGATTTTACGGATTAGGTTATCTATATAAAGAATATAAAGTCCAAGCAGAACGGTTTATTAATCTCAAAACCTTTATTTTTTTCTTAACGATAAATATTATCTCTGGATATTTGAATTTTGTTCATACCGGTGCAAGAGTGGATCTATACAATAGCAGTTTGGGGAACATCTTCCTGTTTTATATATCCGCATTTACTGGAATCGGGGCTTTTGTCATACTTATTAAAAGAATAAAAAAAACAAAATCCTCCAATTTATTGGACAGAATTCCTTGATTTATTTAGCATTGCATCAAAAAATAGTCTTTTCAGCATTTAATCTTGTTATTCAAAATACAATGCTGGGTTCTGAAAAATTCTTAGAAACCCCAATGATTAAAGGTTATCTTTATACCTTATTGGCATCTATATTAATTGTGCCGATATAGTCTATTCTATCAATCATTATTTTCCCTTTATGCTTGGCAAAACTAAGAAACGTGAGAGCAGTAGACAGATTAAGAGCTATGTCTCTTAATTCCATTTGAATGGCGAAATTAAAATACTGCCCATTAGTGAAAGCATGGAAGGATTTAGGATTTGATGATGCCATTTGTCAAAAATTATGCGACATGGTGGTGGATGGCTCAAGGGATTCTTTTTCCTTTCTCAAAAATCATTGCTAGATAATATGGTCAACTTTTGGTTGAACTACCCCCACTTAACAACCTTTGGCTTGTTTGAAGTGGGAGATTCCTAAGAACACCGGCGCAGCCGCAGGTTATGGATTAGGCGATCCCCGCAGTCCCTGCGGTTAGAAGCCTTATCGCTTCATTTTTAAGATTGATACTTGCGTTCATATCTCGATCATGATGGGCATGGCATTTTGGACAATCCCATTCACGCAATCCGAGCTGTTTGACGTCTTTATTTTGGTAGCCGCAACAAAACAAAGCTGGCTGGAAGGGAAGGTTTTCGCCACCGTAACGACGCACTTGCCATACCACTTGGCTTTATATTCAATCATTGTTTTGAATTGTGACCAAGACACTTCACTGATCGCTTTTGCAAGATGATGATTTTGTAACAGGTTGGATACAGACAAATCCTCCATCCCGATCACATCGTGGTTTTTGACGATTTCGGTGGAGATTTTGTCTAAGTAATCTTTCCGTGTATTGGCCATCTTTTCGTGGATACGTGCGACTTTGATTTTGGCTTTGTGCCAATTGGATCCGCCCATAGAACGCCTGCCCATGATCCGCTGGGCTTTGACCAATTGTTCTTCCAAGGTGCGGAAAAAAATTGAGGTTGGTGTGTACTGTCCCATCCGAGAGAATCGCAAAGTTTTTGAGCCCGACATCAATGCCAACAGCTGAATGGGTTTTCGGCCATGAGGAAACTTCTGCCTCGGTGCCCATTGATACAAAGTATTTGCCGGAGGATGCCGCCTGATCGTGACATTCATAATCCTGCCTTGGACATCGCGGCTTTTGGCAAAACGAACCAGACCAAGTTTCGGCAATTTGATATGGTTTCCAATGACCGCAATATTCTGATTGACCATCTTCGTTGTGTACGACTGAATCGGATGTTTCTTTGATTTAAAACGCGGGTATTTGGTTTGTTTTTTGTAGTATCGGTGATATCCGCCAAGTTTTCAACAGATTTTTGCAAGGCGATACTGTCCACTTCTTTTAGAAAAGCAGAGTGGCTCTTGAGTTCAGGAAGGGCTTTGACTGTTTCATATTTGTTGAGGCGTTCACCTTTCCAAGAGTTAGCTGGAATCTGGCCGTTTTGAACCATTTCTTCGACAATCTGCCAGTAGGCATCTTTTTCTTTTTGCTTACCCAGAAAGAAATTAAACACAAATCGGGAACAGCCGATGGTTTTGTTGATGAGTCCCACCTGTTTTTTGTTTGGAAAGATGCGCGAAACTTATGCTTTGTTGACCAGCATAGTGTTCGCCCTCCCTGTTAAGAACCTATGTTCGTGAATATTATAGCATGACAGAAACGGGATTTGCAACTAGCAGATGGCATTCATCTCCCGCTTAGCAACACTTGAAGCGGGAGTCTTCTGCCAATTACGATAAATGATGTGGATACCCGTCCACCAAAAAACGAATCGTCCGCTCTGATAATGTCTATATTTATTATAGCTCTCTGATTATGGCTTTAACCATCCATTCGTTGCAAAAATGTGTCGGAATTTATACAAGCCGGCTGGTACCGCAATCACTCAGGCAGGATTTGACCTGATCGACGGTTATTTTTAATAGAAATCCCCATGCCCCCTTACTTTACTTTTTCCAGCTCATCTAAAAAGGCCGGCCTGTTTTTGTATTTTTGTTCTAAATGTTTGATGACTTGCAAGGCCTGGCTCTGACCGCAGGCTTTCCGGTAAGTTTTAATCTTGCGGCAGACCGACCGGTATTGAGGAGGACGGTTTGCGGAATAAGTCGCTTCCTCTTCAATCCACTGAACAAACAGCCGGCTGACGTCATCAGGATAATCTTTGACAAGCTCAGGGTACAAATATTCTATGCTCAGCGGATTTCGCTTACAATAGTTTAAAAGCTGAGCATAACGTTTTTCAGTTTTCAAAATTTCAACATAGGCCGATGGATAAAACGATTCTTTCTCAAAAGCGGCAAGTATCTCTTCTAAGACATCATGCCATTCTTTTGGGCTGTAAAGCGCTTTAAGTTTAATATAGGAATCATAGTCGCCCGCATATAGAAAATCAAAAAGCAATTGCTTTTGATTAGCCATATCCCCCAACTTTTCATAAGCGAACAATCGGTATTTTTTCCATTTATTCACCGTTATCAGATAATTAGCATCCTTGCTCTCCCCTTCCAGACATAGATTCACGATCTGTGTCCAGTCGCTCTTTTCAATGGCCTGTTGAATCGCCCTTTCCCTAAAAGATTCAAGATCATCAATATGGGCATAAAGAAACGCCCGCGCCTTTTCTTCGCCGTCGAAACGTTCGTGCAGCTGCAGTTGAAGATACATCAGTCTTTCCCTGTCATATTGATCATCACCATTGAGGACATCCAGCCATTTTTGGATCTGTTTTTTTTTCAGCCGTTTTCTCAGGGCAGCGGCGGTACACAAAGGAATACACGCTTTTAAAAGTTCATTCCGCCATTCGCTCCAACCAGCATAGCGTTTTTTCTGCGCCTCTTTCAATATTTTTTGGAAAAGGTCCTTTGTTTGCTGCTCATCCAGCTCCCCCGAAGCTGTCGCTTTATTCAATGTCTCCAGGCTATCGCCAATGACATAACCGGCCGAACCGCCGGAATCGTCACAGTACTGTTGCATATCGACAATAATGGGCAAAACGGTCAGGGCCAGTAATACCGCCTCTTCCGCCTTCCCTTGTTCCAGCTCTCTTTCTGCTTTTTCCATTACAATAAATGCGCCTTGAAGGGCATCATCAACCGATTCCATTCGATAAAACCGCGCCTTTTTTCACGATTAATAAATTCTCTGATCACTTTCCTGCTTGATGCAGTCAGATCTTCCTCCGGGGCATACAGAAACAAAAGTTCTTTCTTTATTTCCTCATGTTGATCAGCGATCGCCGAGATGATATGAATCAATTCATCTTTAGGAAGTTCTCCCAAAATGTCTTTAATGTCCCTTTGCCGATGGACGGCAGGATGTTTATCCCCAATTTTTTTAGACCTGAGCATATAAAACGCCGCCGCTTGATGCTTGCAATAGTCGCCTTGATCGTACGGGCAGTCGCATTCGCTGTCAACAATCTCATTTGCGGCATCCAGATTGACATGCACCGTATATTCGGATGTTCCAGCAATCCAAATCGTATAGTGATTTTGCTCCTGTTCGTCGACTTTCTCAATCCGTCCGTTTTGAAAATAATCAAGCCCGCGTTCCAAAATAATATCATCGATGCCTGCTTCAAATGATAGATTCATTTCATGCAAAACCCCTTAAAAATTAAGATTTAGTCAGGCAACTGAACAAAAACTCGCTTTTAGGCGTCCTCGCCTGTGTATCCCATTTCCTTGGCAGCCGTCATTTTGTGATCGATGCATTGAATCTTCATCCTTATCGGCGAACCTCTTATGGTTGTTCGATGACTTTAACCTTCTCGTTATGCTTCGAGAAAAATATCCACGTCCTTCTTAAGACCTTTACGAAGGTTCTTTTCCTTAAAGACATCAGACCAGCTATTCGTCAATCACTCTTTCGCATTTTTTCGTTTTGGCTTAAAGAATTCAACGAAGACAGCAGTTTGGAAATTGATCATGGACACCGGCTCTCCGCTTTCCATCAATCTTCCTCTATTATAGGCCCTTTTTTAAAACGATCACAAAATTGACTTCTGTCTTTTTTTCATATAGCCTTACCCTTTTAAACTAAAAAAACAGGGCGGACCCCTGGCTATTGCCAATTAGTTTAAAGCAAAGATTTTCAAAAATTGGCTAATTTATTCTTGCAATAGAAAGATAAAAAATAATGCAAAAAGACGGCGACTTGTGCGCCGTCTTCTTGCAATCTTGAAATCCAGAGACATAATAGATTCAGCCTGCATGTTGATGAATGCTGGCAAGCGGCATCGAAATGGCCGGTTATTTGTCCGACGCCGCTTCATCCCCCATGTACAGATTTTCGTACTTCTTTACGATTTCTTTTTTGTTAAATTTACCAACGCTTGTTTTTGGAATCTCTTCCACGAAAAGAAACTGATCAGGAAACTACCATTTGGCAAAACGGCCCCGCAATAGATGATCAAATGACTCTCTTGGTACCGGTTTGTTGTCCTTGGTCACAACCAGTGCCAGTGCGCGTTCCTGCCATTTTGGATGCGGGATTCCGACAACGGCCGCTTCAAGCACTTCAGGGTGGCCCATTAAAATGTTCTCCATATCAATTGACGAAATCCATTCGCCCCCCTCTTGATAACATCCTTGATTCGATCCATCACTTTCACATAGCCGTTTTGATCAATCGTGCCGACGTCGCCGCTTCTCCAGTAGCCGTCGCGGAAACTGCTTTCATTTTCAGGGTTATTGTAATAAGCGCCGGTAATCCACAGACCCCTTAAACAAATTTCACCGACCGTTTGGCCGTCATGCGGCATTTCTTCACCCGTCTCCGGATGACACAGTTTAAAATCAATGCCTGTTACCTGCAGCCCTTGTTTCTGCTTTAACTCCCACTTTTCTTCCTCCGACAGTTGATTTTGCAGAACGGGATTCAGGCGGTAGTTGACTGTCACCATTGGTGTCGTTTCCGTTCCCCCGTACGCATGAATAATCTCTGCCCCTGTCAATTCTTTAAACCCTTTCATCATGGAGACGGGCGGCTCTGTTGCACCGGATAAAAACCTCGCTTTGCTGAGATCCGGCTTTGTTTCAAGCGTTCGGATATAATGAAGCATCGGCAGGAAAATACCGGTGAACCGCCTGCGATCGTGACCTTTTCTTCAACCATAAGGTTCACAAGCAGCCGTATACCTTCCGATGCATATCTTCCCGGAAAAATCATTTTTGCCCCCATCATGACAGCAACATGAACGAGGCCCCAGGATTGGACATGGAACATGGGCACAAGCACCAGCAAACAATCATGACAATTCACGCCAATGTTAGCAGCCAATGACATCGTGTGCAGATAGATGGTTCGATGTGAATAGTAAACACCTTTGGGCCTGCCGGTCGTTCCTGACGTATAGCAGGCACTATATGCCGTTGTTTCCTCTACCATCAGCCAATCAAAATCCGTGCTTTCATGAATTAGTTCTTCTTCATAGTGGTAGATTGGCGATAGCGTTGTTTTTATCTCAGATATTGGCTTGTCCGACATGACAATGTATCCTTCAACTGTTTTCAGACTTGGCGCAATCGCTTCAACGACAGGCAATAAAGATTCGTCGACAAAAATGTATCTTGCCTCACTATGGCCCGCCACATAGGAGAGATCATCGGTTGAAAGGCGCAGATTCATTTGAAGCAGGGTCGCTCCAATTCCAGGAATGGCAAAATATAATTCAAAATGTCGGTGTGAGTTCCAATCCAATACACCGATTTTGTCACCCGCTCTGACCCCTAACCTTTTTAGGAAATTGGCTACTTTCTTCATTCTCGTGTATGCCTCGTTATACGTATAGCGGTGAATTTCATTGTTTTTGCGATAGAGAATGTCCTGATCCGGAAAATTGCGCGCGGCATGGCGAATCAAGGTCGTTGTATTTAATTGATAATCATTCATCGATGTAGACGGGCAGCCTTTTACTATTTTCATGTACAAATTCCTCCCTTTATATCATCAATCAGTACTCCAGGATGAAAATCACGAACAACGCATTCACTACCTGCAAAAAGGAACGAAAAATAACCTGCAAGACTGCTGAGCTCTTCATTTAATAACAACTTTTCGGCGCTTTTTTACATTCCACTTTTATTAACAAGTCGGGGGCGGGGCCTGAGTTTTTGTTCAACTTTCAGCAGGTTATTAACAACTTTTCAGCGTTTATTTACAAGATTTTCGCTTTTATTAACAAGTCAGGGGCGAGGTCTGAGTCTTTGTTCAACTTTCGGCGGGTTATTAACAACTTTTCGGCGCTTTTTTACAAGATTTCCACTTTTATTAACAAGTCAGGGGCGGGGCCTGGGCCTTTATTCAACTTTCGGCGGGTTATTAACAACTTTTCAGCTTTTTTTTTTTACAAGATTTCCGCTTTTATTAACAAGTCGGAGGCGAGGCCTGAGTCTTTGTTCAACTTTCGGCGGGTTATTAACAACTTTTCGGCGCTTTTTTACAAGATTTCCACTTTTATTAACAAGTCGGGAGCGGGGCCTGAGTCTTTGTTCAACTTTCGGCGGGTTATTAACAACTTTTCGGCATTTTTTTACAAGATTTCTGCTTTTATTAACAAGGAGGGCGGGACTCGGGCCTTTGTTAACTTTCGGCAAGTTGATTTTCATCCCCGTCCATACATCGTCACGACACATGCGCCCCCCAAACCAAGGTTGTGCTGAAGGGCAATGTCCGCTCCTTCTACTTGACGATTGCCTGCCTGCCCTCTTAAATGCCAAACGAGTTCCGTGCACTGAGCCAAGCCGGTCGCTCCAAGCGGGTGTCCCTTTGACATCAGCCCTCCGGATGGATTGACGACATATTTGCCGCCATACGTGTTGTCGCCGTCACTCGTCAGCTTCTCTGCCTCACCTTCCCCCAAAGTCCCAGTCCTTCGTAAGTCATGACTTCATTTGGTGTAAAACAGTCATGCAGTTCGACAACATCAACATCCTCCGGACCGATACCGGCTTGTTCATAGACCTCCTGAGCTGCGCGCGCCGTCATACCGAAGCCGGCTAAATGCAGATTATCCTCAGCGCTGTCAGGCAAATCCGTTGTCATGGATTGGGCAATGGCAATGATTTTGACCGCGTGATTAATATTTTTCTTCTTTGCAAAACGGTCGCTGCAAACGATTGCCGCTGCTGCTCCGCATGTCGGTGGACAAGCCATATATCGTGTCAACCCCGGGTAGACAACAGGGGCATTCATGACTTCATCTAATTGGAGCGTGGTTGTAAATAATGAATAGGGATTGTTTACGGCATGCCGCCTTGATTTCACCGCTATTTTTCCAAAAATATCAGGGTTCGCATCGTACTTTTCCAGGTATTCCAAACCGGCGGCTCCAAATACTTTTAAAGCGACGGGACCATCCGGCAATTCACTGTTTAATTGATCAAACCGATTGTAAATCCATTGGAATGGCGAGGTGCGATCGGTCCAATGTTCGCCTAGAGCGCCCGGCTGCATTTCTTCAAAGCCGAACGCCAGGACACAGTCATTTGAACCCGATTCCACCGCCTGGCGCGCCAGATAAAGCGCCGTCGATCCTGAAGAACAATTATTGTTAACATTAATTAATACCGGGATCCCTGTCATGCCCACTTGATATAAAGCGGTCTGGCCGCATGTGCTGTCTCCGTACACATAGCCGGCATAAGCCTGCTCTACTTCAGATAAATCGATTCCGGCATCGGCTAATGCCCCGGTGATGGCTTTTGACGCCATGATTTCAAAAGGTTCATTGCGGCCGGGCTTTTCAAATTTCACCATACTCACGCCAATCACATTGGCTTGACTTGTCATATCAACAGCCCCCTTCTTTTCTTTGCCTGATTTATCCCGCATTAACGGGCAATAAGACTCGCCACCTCAAGGCTTTAATGAATTCGAACGGCCCGTAAAAACCCGGTCTTAGGAACACAGACTAATGGCGCCACACCCTGTGGCAACGTCTGTGTGACCCACATCCTGTGGGCCGCTACCAACAATCAGTGGGGGATGGAAGAAAACCCCACTGGTTGAAGTTTCACCTTATCGCGGCGGCATCCGAATGCCGCCATCTAACCGAATTACTTCCCCTTTAAATAATCATGTTCGATGATAAACGTTGCCAGTTCCGCATATTCGGACGGCCGCCCCAATCGTTTGGGAAATTCAACGCTCTCAGACAGTTTTTGAATCACTTTTTCCGGCAAATTCTCAACCATCGGCGTCATAAATAAGCCCGGCGCAATCGTGTTGACGCGAATGCCAAACTCAGATAAGTCGCGGGCAACCGGCAGAGTCATCCCGGCAACTCCGGCTTTGCTGGCTCCGTATGCCGCCTGCCCCATCTGGCCGTCAAACGCAGCGACGGAAGCCGTATTAACGATCACGCCTCTTTCACCGGAATCAGTCACCCTTTCATTATTTTTTTCATTCCATCTGCTGCGAGTCTTAATACATTAAAAGTCCCGACCAAGTTGATGCTGACGACTTGATTGAAGGCAGCCAGTGGTAATACGCCCCTTTTGCCAATCGTTTTCCCCGCTGTCCCGACACCGGCGCAGTTGACACAAATATGAATCGCTCCAAAAGCCTTGATAGCATCGGCGATCCCTTCCCGCACGGACTGTTCATCCGTGACATCCACAACCGCATACCGGACGGCCTCGCCTAACGAGCTCGCCGCTTCCTTTGCTTTTGTTTCATTTAAATCAAAAATCACGACTTTCGCGCCCTTTTCCGCCAGCCTCGTGACTGTCGCCAGCCCGAGTCCCGAAGCTCCGCCTGTTACAACCGCCACCTTGTCTTTCAGCTTCATATGATATCTCCTCAACTTTCTTTTTTTTTTTTTCCAAAAATCCCTTTGTCATATAACGCTTGAATCGTTTCCTGATCATAGCCCGCCTCTTTCAAAATGTCTTCCGAATGTTTGCCCGTTTGTACACCTGCAAAACGGTACTCGGCCGGCTGAGTTGAAAACTTAATCGGAAAAGCAATTTGTTTTTGCGATCCTCCTTCTAACTTCGGTACGGAAACAATCCGTTCTCTAGCCTTCATTTGCGGGTGATTGACCGCTTCGGAAAAATCCAGGACCGGCTCGACACAGCCGTCAAAGTCATCGCCGATCAGTTCCAGCCATTCAGCAAATGTTTTCTGTTTAAAGATCTCCGTGAGCTTCTTTTTAAATGCTTGCTGATCTTCCGCGCGTCCGCCGGCTAATTTTACCAACTTCCGATCCCCAATCAGCTCGCAAAGCCTGGCTTGAAACGGCGGTTCCAAACTGCCGACAGAAAAATAACGTGAGTCCTTCGTCTGATAATAATCGTAAAAGGTTCCGCCGTTTAACAGCAGCGATTCGGCCTCCGGTTTTATGTCACTGGCCAAATATCCTGAACCGTAAAGGGCATTCAAGGAGAAGACGGCATCCGTCATGCTGATATCAATAGACTGTCCTTCACCTGTTTTCTCGCGGTGATAGACAGCGGCAAGTATTCCGATCACGGCAGGCATTGAACCCCCGGCAAGATCGGCAACCTGTATGCCGGCCGGGACGGGCAGCTGATTTTTTCGGAATGAATAACTGGCAGCGCCTGATGATAATGATAAGTAGTTAATATCGTGCCCGGCCCGGTTCTTTAAGGGGCCTGTTTGTCCGTAACCCGTAATCGAACAAAAAATAATTTTAGGATTCGCCTCCCTCAGCTTGTCATAGCCGATGCCTAATCTGTCCATCACGCCGGGGCGGAATTGTTCGATGATAATGTCGTATTCCTGAACCAATTGATAGATGACATCCTTCGCTCCCTCTTTTTTCAGATCCAATCCTAAAGAGCGTTTAGAGCGATGCAGGTGTCCAAACGCCGCCGACACGTCGCCAACTTTCGGAGAAAAATGTTTGATGAAATCCTCTCTATTAGGAGATTCCACTTTGATGACATCGGCTCCCATATCAGCCAGCATCATCGTCGCAAAAGGACCAGGCAAAAGTGTCGAGAAATCCAAAATTTTCAATCCCGTTAGAATCCCCACATTCAAACCTCTCCTTTTACTTTCCTAAAATGTCTTTACTGATAATTTCTTTCATAATTTCGGAAGTTCCACCATAAATTCGCTGAACCCTTGCATCGAGATAGGCTCTTGAAATCGGATATTCCTGCATATAGCCGTAACCGCCGAATAACTGCACACACCCGTCGACAATTCTGCTTTGTGCTTCAGTGGCCGATAATTTGGCGATACTTGCATCGGCCGTGGACAGTTGATGTTTCTCTAATAGAGCCAGGCACTGATTAACATAGGCCCGGTTGACTTTCGCTTCCGTTGTCATCTCGGCTACTTTGTGGCGAATCGCCTGCAGCTTGCTAAGTGGTTTTCCGAATGCTTCCCGTTCATTTAGATACTTAACCGTGATTTCTATTGCCCCTTCCATCGCCCCGCATGCTCCGGCGGCTAGAATCGTCCTTTCCCGCGGCAATTCCCGCATCAGAGTGATAAATCCGCCTTCAATGTCTCCAAGTATTTGACTGGAAGCAACCGTGACATCCTCTAAAAATAATTCCGATGTATCTGCAGAGCGAAGCCCGATTTTCTTTAAATTTTTTCCCTTTATTAGTCCTTTGCAATCCGCATCCACAATGAATAGAGTCGTCCCTTTTGAAGCCGAGACGTTTTGATTTGTTCTTGCCGCAACAATCACAAAATCACAATGCTGGCCATTTGTTATAAACGTTTTTGAGCCATTGATCACGTATTGACCTTCCGCATCCTTCAGTGCCGCTGTTTTCATCCCCTGCAAATCACTGCCGGCGCCTGGCTCGGTCATGGCAATCGCACCTACAGATTCCCCGGAAGCCATTTTTGGCAAATAATGAGCCTTCTGTTCTTCCGTACCTGAGTTTAATAGATAGTGGGCGACAATGTTCGAGTGAACGGCTAAATTGCAGGCGACAGCGTTATAGCCAAGTCGGCTGAATTCATCGACAATGCCTGCCGCAAAGGCGAGCGGTGCACCTAAACCGCCGTATTGCTCAGGAATATCAACGCAAAGTAAACCCGATTGGCCCAATTTCCTCCACAGTTCTCTTGGGAGAATCCCCCTCTTCTTCCCATTTGCCAAAGCTTTCTTCCAATTCCTTTTTTGCGAAAGTTTCAATCGACTTTTTGAACAGAGTCATTTCTTCGTCAATCACTGCTGACTGATGGATCATTTTTCTCCCTCCAAAAAATTCACATAATGTTCACAAAAATCCTTATGCAAGTTCTGTGCCATATGGTTTTATTTATAAAATCGGGCATTACTCCGCCTCACTGTTAATGATCATTAACGGGAAGATGTAAAATTCGTAAAAAAAATTAACACAGGCAAAATGTTAGCGCTTACAAAGCGTTTGTTATAAAATTCTAATAAAGTGAAACTTCAATTAGTTAGGGCTTTCTTCCATCCCTGCTGATTGTAAGTTGCGGCCCACAGGATGCGGGTCACATAGACGTTGTCACAGGACGTGGCTCTTTTAGTCTGTGTTCCTAAGACCTTGCTTTTACAGTTATCTTTCTTCGAATTTATTGAAACCTTGAGGTGAGGGTTTTACTGCCCGTTAATGCGGGATAAAAGGAGGGATTTCATGTTCGTTGCAGATATCATGACAGAAGATTTTGTTTGCTGCACCGAAAATCAGACACTGCATGATGTGCTGCCGATGTTTACACAAGTTCACTCCAATATGCTTCCGGTCGTGAATCGCTCCGATCGTTTAATTGGGATCATTACTAAAAATAAGATTTTCAAAGTATTAGCCAATCAGCCTTCCTTTGAAACCACCGTTGACCATTGTTACAATCCTTATCCAATCTATTTACGCCCGAGCGACACGCTTGAATACACGAGACAACTGTTTGTGAAGCATAAAATCGGCCATGCTCCGGTTGTGGATGAGAACATGACACCTGTTGGCGTCATTTCGACCCAGCAAGTCCTGAGTTCATACAATATTCTCTTAAGCCAAACCGAGTCTCAATTAGCCTTGCTTTTTAACAACCTGAACTTCGGCCTCTTGTCAATCAATACGAATCTCGAGATAAAGGCCTCAAATTCCCTGGCCACAGACAATTGGGCATTAAAGACGATCAATTCGATGCCTTTAAAAATAAGGCGGCATTGCGAAAGATTAAAGAATTAATCGAGACTATTTTATCCGGGCGCTCCACCACGGCGAAAAAGCAATTAAAGTTGAACGAATTAAGTTTATATGTTCATTGTTATCCACTTAAAAATGATGGTGTTTTGGTCGGCGCAATGGTCATTATAGAGGACGTGACACAGATCGAACAAACCATCACCGAATTGCAGCTGACAAAGGAGTGGGAACAAAAACTGCGGTTCACGATCGAATTTGCTTATGACGCGATTATTCTCGTGAATAAAAAGGCCGACATTACGATGGTCAATAAAGGATTTACTGATTTATTTGGCCTCCGCAGCCAGGATGTTCTGAATAAATCGGCTTCCGATTTGTTTCCGGAACTTGAGATTGAAAATGTGATCAAAAGCGGGACCCGTGTTCAAAATATGCCGCAGATGATTGAAGGCCAGCAATCACTTTTCCATCATGCCGATAAAGGAAAACGGCGATACAATCAGCGCCATCTGTAAAGTGACCTACCGGGGTTTAACCCATTTACATGAAGCCTTGACAAAAGTAAAAAAACTAGAAAAACAAGTCTCCGCCTATCAAAACGAGATCAATAAAATAAAAGGAACAAAGTATACTTTATTTGATATCGCCGGGAAATCAGATGCCATCCGAAAAGTCAAACAAGAAGCGGCATTGGCGTCTAAAAGCATGTCCACCGTTTTGATTGTCGGCGAAAGCGGAACGGGAAAAGAATTATTCGCCCAAGGCATCCATGCCTCTTCCGGACAGACCGGGCCCTTTGTTCAGGTGAACTGCGCCGCCATCCCTTCCGAACTGCTTGAGTCTGAGTTTTTCGGCTATGCGGATGGTGCGTTCACCGGCGCCAAAAAAGGCGGGATGAAAGGGAAATTCGAACTTGCCCAAAACGGGACCCTCTTTCTAGATGAAATCGGCGAAATGCCTCTTCCTGCAGACAAAAATATTACGCGTTCTGCAGGAAAAAGAACTTCAGCCGATCGGCAGCTCTAAAACGATTTATTTAAAGACTAAAATTATCGCTGCCACCAACCAAAATATCGAACAACTAGTGAAAGAGGGGAAATTTAGAGAAGATTTATACTATCGATTAAATATTGTCCGCTTAAACATTCCGCCCATAAGAGAAAGAATGGGCGATCTTCCGGATATCGTTGATGAGATCACCAATCGATTGAGACAAAGCGGATTTAACATCAGAGGGATCACACATCCTGCTTTAACTAAATTGATGAAATATTCCTGGCCGGGAAACGTAAGAGAATTACAAAATGTTCTTGAAAGAGCCGCAAACTTAAAAACAGGTGATTATATTGATGCGGCGGATATTCCCGCATTCAACGATTTCACTGAGGAGAAAGCACTTTCTCATCAGGTGGGCTCAACCTATAAAGAAAAAATGCAATTAACCGAGAAGGACATGATCATTTCCGCCTTAAGAGAAACGAAAGGCAACAAGACAAAAGCAAGCAAGCTGCTCGGCATCAGCCGGCCATGGCTTTATACAAAAATAAAAAAAAAATACGGTTTGGAATAAAGACAGGCCGCCGACGTGTTTATGGTCGGCGGCCTGTCACCTTTGATTATCCTGATCCAATCGGCAATCTATACCTATGAGACAAGAACGGGCCAAGCTTTTAATCTGTTCTGCCGGGTCCCATTTTCCAAATTGATCAACAAGGTCCCTTTGAGCCGTGGAAATTTAAACGACCCAAGACTAAGTTTCTGCACCTGACCTATTTTACATAATTGTGGCCGCAACTACCGGATCTGACTGCTCAACCTGTGGGAGCGATGGCCTAAACTGCTGAACATCAGTCCTAACCTGTTGAACCGAGGGCCTATCCTGACGGAGCTCAAATCTAACCTGCCAAGCCAATCCGCCACGCTAACCTGACGGACCTCGGGCCTTAATTTAATTGCCCAAACCTCAAGCCTTTTTTCCCAGATTGATCGCCTAACTTGTCGAATTAAGCCGCCTCCTTGTCTGCCGCAGCACTCCCCCATTCACCATCTCATACAGCACTTGCCGCAACACCATCACCTCATTCAGCAGGACAAATCTCAAGACCGAGCCGCTGAAAACCGGACTCAGCCCGAGACCCGCCCCTAACCTCTCAATCTCAGGCTCAAGCCTAGCCTACCGCTCCAGCCGCCACTTCGTTTCACATGGCTTTGTTTCCACGATCAATTGGCCGTTTCGGAACACAAAACGGGGCTTCGGCTGATCGCTTAACAGCGCCTTGATGTTTTCAGCCGGTAGCGTGATGAAATTGGCACTGTTGCCAATTTCAAGCCCATAATCTTGTATTTTCAAAGCTTTTCGGCCGTTGTAAGTGAGCATATCCAGGATGGCGGACAGACCGGCCTCCCCCGTCATGTGGGCGAGATGCAGACCCAAGCTGGCGGCGTGCAGCATGTGTTGCCGCTGCCGAGTGGATAGAACGGCGTCTGGATATCATCGTGAGCCAGACAGACATTGACACCGATCGCCTGTAAATCTTTCACTCTCGTGATGCCGCGGCCGCGCGGATACGGATTCAATTGACCCTGCATGGCCGAATTGATCAGCGGGCAGGTGACGACATTGACATCCGCAGTCTTCACAAGCTGCATCACTTTTTGCGCGTAAGGCTCGGCGTAATAAGACAAGGCGATGGCATGGATGGCCGTCACCATGCCGGCCATCTCATAGTCCAGCGTAAAGTCGGCGACAACTTCCAGAAACCTGGATGCGCCGTCATCCACCTCATCGCAAAAAACATGGACAAATTTATTGAGCCTTTTTGCAGCCGAGAAGCAAAACGCCAGCGAAGCGATCCCCTTTTCCCGCGTATGCTCGAGATGGGGCGCGGCCCCGGCCGCATCCGCCCCCAGTTCAAGCGCCTGCCTGAGCCGCCCCCGGTTGTCCGGGCAGGCCATCAGCCCGTCCTGCGGGAAGGCCACGATCTGTATCTCAATAAGCCGGCTCATTTCGGATCGAACTTCAAGAAGCGCTTTTAAGGCCGTCAAATCCGGATCGGAAATGTCGACCGCCGCCCGGACAAACAGCACGCCGTTTTCGATCAAGGTTTTTAACGCCCGGATCGACCGCCCGCGCACATCTTCCTTCGTCAGCTGTTTTTTTTTCTTTCTTGCCAAATACGGATGCCTTCCATCAACGTTCCGGATTCATTATTCACCCGGCTGCCTGCCGTAAAAACCGTATCCATATGCGTGTGCGTTTCCACAAATGGAGGCAGGATCACGTCGCCCTCCGCATCATAATCATGGCAGCCGGATAGCGGCTCGGTGCTGATCGCGGCAATTTTTCCGCCATCAATACCGATCTGGTAAAACTCTGCGCGATCGATAAAACGAACACGTCTCACCACCGTCTCAAACATGATCGCACCTCAAATCAGCGGACGTTTGAACACGGCTCCACAGCGCCTTTAGTTGTGCATCATGAAAGCAGCTGCTCGAACGTCTTTCGGACAACCACTGGCCATGGGCATAAACGAAACGCGTCGGCGATTGAAACGAAAACAGATCATAGATGTTCCCAGTGTCTGCCAGTACGAATTGGGCGGACGCACCTTCTTTGAGCCCATGATTCTCTATGCCGTAAAAGCCGGCCGGAATCGTGCTGATCATATCCAGAATCGCGGATAGATCATCCCTGCCGGCCATATGGGCAGCATAAGCGGTCAAAAGGCCGATCTGCAGGAGATCCCCCCTTCCGAACGGGTGAAAAGGATCGTTGATATTATCCGAAGCGGTCGCCACCGGAACGCCCATCGCCCGAAGCTCTTTAACTCGGGTGATGCCGCGGCGAACCAAGCCTTTGTCCGCCCTTCCCTGCAAAAACAGATTGGCACCTGGCAATGTAATCGCTCCGATCCCCGCTTCCTCCATGCCATTGATGAGCTCATAGGCCCGCTCTTTATCCATCGCCGCCAGCGAACATAAATGCCCGGCAAAAACTCTACACGGGTATAGGCGTCGCCATGCACCATGTTTTTATCATAAGATTGAACAATGACGCTTTTAATGATGTCATACGTTTTGACTGGATGAATCGCCGAACGAACGATGATGTTTTTTTCCACCAGCATAGGAGAAGTCGTGAGTGTATCCAAAATACCGCCAATAGTATCTTTAGTGGCACTCAGAAGTCCGTCCTGAATGCCTTTATTGATTCTGTTGTTTAATGCAAGGAGGCTGAAAGCTGCCGTGAAGAACGGTTCCTCCTTCTCTGCCTCTTCTTTCTTCTCTAACTCGCGGGCCTTTTCCTGCTGCTCCTTAAAGTCAAGGTACGCCGCCGTTTCCTGTTCCTTCTCGCCCTGTGATTGGTAGACGGCGCTATCATGATAAGCCTCGGCGTCGAAATGGATTGGCGAGACGTCACCGCCCTGGCGCGTCGCTCCGATCAGTTCGGCAAACAGCGCCGCCACGTATTGCTGGTCGCTTTCGGAGCCGCTGTATTCTTGAACGAGTGCTTGATCCAGCTCGCGAACGGTATCCGCTGTTTGCTTTCGCTTGTGATCGGCTTTGTCCAGCTCTTCGTCTACAGTCTCCGTTGAAAACAGATCGAGCGACACAAGTCGGAAATATCGCTTAGAATGTGGTTGATCGTTTCCCGCTGGTCATAGACCAAGTCCTTCGACCGATGGTACCCGTTTACGAGGTCCTGCTCTAGAAAAGGGACAGTCACCACCGTGTCCCCCGATAAACCTTTGTCCTCAACCGCGCCGGGAACGCCGTTAAAAAACGCGATCTGCCGGTCAATCAGCCGCAGCCAGGCATTGACCACGTCAATCTGCGCCTGATAGAACTCTTTGATCGCCTGCGCCCCTTTGCCCTGAAAATCGCCCATCTCCGTGATACGCTGAAAAGCGGTTTTTAAGTGCTGAAACTGATCTTTCAGCGCCTCGTACTGGTTTAGCCCGGTCCTTCACCGCCGCGATCAGGGTTTGCGCCTCGAATGTCGTCGTGTCTCCCACCGGCTCCCTGCCCCCTTATTTAATGAATGGCCTCATCCTGCCGTTTCAAAAGCTGCACATTGCCTCGGTATGCGCGATATTTTTTGAACTTCTTCTATGTACTTCGCCAGCAGGCACTGCAAAGCCTGGCCATATTTCCGCCGGTTGGCTTGTCCACCATCGGCCAATTCTAGTTTGGCTCGCCTTAATCGGTCGATCTTGTCACTCGAAACAGCCGATTGTTCAATGCGCAAAAATATGAGTCAGCATGCCGGAAACGTCCATGATTGAATCTCTCCAATTTCGCTATTTAAAACTGAATATTTTGTCATTGTCGTGTAAAAAAGTCTCCTATTGTTATCATAATCAGGTCTGCCGGGAAAAACATGAACGAAAGGTACCATACTCACACCATTTTTTTTTTTGAAAAGATTGTATGCTAAATGACACTAATCGGCAAAAAATGGCAGGACTTTGTGACTAGCTTTTTTGGTTATAATCTTATGCCAATTACGTCTATTAAACTTTTTTTATAATTTGCTTTGTCTTTTCTAGCGGGAACGGGACTTCATCGATTTGGAAATATTCAACGTTTTCTACATAACCTTCTCGGACTGTATTTGCTTTTCCAAGCGGAGCTGATTGAGATTCAGCCGCTCTTAAGAAAGAAATTCAGAAAAAGCAGCATTGGCGGCCTAATGGAGTGTTCAGTGCCATCTATATAAAGGTGAATTTGATTCCTTCAGTCTAACTTTTAATAATATCTCGTTCGTTGCTTTCTTTCTTAAAATCAACATATTCTGTTTTTTACTTGTTATTCTCCAATTTCGGTCACTTTAAAGCCCCATCAAGTTAGCTATATTTTTGCTTAATTTCAGCAATACGCTCTGGAAGTTTGGCTGTTAGCATCATATTATGCCTTAGCAGATTACCAGCTGATTGATTGGTCGCCTTACTAAAAAATCAACACTACTAATAAGTTCATTGATGTATGGCACAACGTCTGGTTGGGAAGAAGAATATGAACTAACGGAACGGATTTTCTTAGTAATTCACTGTCCAATCCCCACTCATTAGAAAAATCCTCAACAGCACTATTTAGTTTGCTTGCTTTCCAAACTTCAAATGCCTCGTCAAAATTTAAACCGATCGATAAGTTTCCAGGTACAAGTTCAGTATCCACAAATTTTTTTAACAGCTGTGCCTGCTCGTATTCACCCATATTACTTAACTCTTGAATTTGCTCATAAATTATACGGAGTGTTTCACTATCTACAGTTTGCACACCATTCGTTGAGGTAACTTTAGAACCAATCAAACTAAGAATGTGATTTGCATCTATGACTTGAGTTCCTGCCAACTTCGTTTTTCCAACAAGCGGATTAGTAGGTGTTGGCGGAGGTGGGGTGCCTGGCTTCCAAGTTAGGTTTTTATGGGCACCGACATACTGCAACCAAGTATGCTCATCAATACAAAAAAGTTACATCATCCCACTTGAATTCATAGTATTGTTCTACTAAATTCAACTGCTCAGCAGCATTTTTAAAAGCAAGTATAAAGGCTTCTTTTTTTCTTCTCATCGTGTTCAATTGTCTGCCATTCTGTTGGGTCAGGTAAAGTCGGAATCATTTCAGTAGCTTTTATAGCTAATTTCTTTACAGCAGTTTCATAGGTGTCAACAATTGCCTTGCTACTTTTACCCCCACTTCCGTACAGCTTCAAAGCTTGATCTACTATTTCTTCAGTAATTCGAGGATATTGGAAGTTAATAATCGTACCAAACTCTTTATTTGAGCCAAACACACGATTTGTTCGTGAATAGGCTTGAATCAAGCCTTGAAGTTCAAGTGAACGGTCAACATAAAGCGTATTAAGACGCTTAGAGTCGTAACCTGTCAGCAGTTGGTCTGCCACAATCACGAGGTCTATATTCTTAGGATTTCGTCCGCTACCGCCTCGAGTGGCACGTTCCACGACATCTTCAAAGTAAGCATCCTCGCCGTGTTTTTTATCACCAGCAATAAACTCAATGCCTGTAAATGCAGCGTAATCCTTAAACATACCCTTAACAATTTTAGGGTCTAGTGGCGTAGGATCATTTTCGTTACCAAAACTAAACGTCATCGCCACATTCAGCTTTTCACCACGATCTTTCAGTTGTTTTTTAAATTCATTATAATAAGCAATCACACGATTTTTATAGGCCACTGTCAAAATCGCATTAAATTCTCTGTCCTGTGATTGTGATTCCCAGTTACTCAGAACTTCTTCAACTACACGTGGGATATGCGTTTCATCTTGGTATTTAAACAGTTCTCGTTTTTTAGCCTGCTTTTCAAGGTCAGCTTCTGACATTTCTTGGACTTGGCGTTCAATTTCTCTATCATTCATTTCAGGGTGTTCTTCCTTAATTTTCTCAGCTAGTTGCTCTCTTAAATCTTCATAACTCTTGAATTCCCCAGTATTGATATAGTCAACGTGAAAACCTAATACATTTTTATCCGCAATCGCTTCATCAATCGTATATTGATGTAACATAGGCCCAAATAACTTTTCAGTCGTATTGATGACTTCACTCTTTTCATTGACCTTACCTTTAATCTTATTTTCATCAAATAAAGGTGTCCCAGTAAAACCAAAGAAAAGTCCATTTTTCTTGAAATAGCTCTTAATGGTTCCCATCATTTGCCCCATTGTCGTACGATGGGCTTCATCGATGATAAAAAACGATTTTCTTATCTGCTAAACGATCATCGTGCGCTTCTTCCAGTTCCTTCACTAAAGCATTCAGTTTGAAGGTTGTCGTTACCACAATTCCGTTTTTAGCTGACTTGAGTATCTTTTTTAGCTGGTAGGTGTGTTTCGTATCATCAACAGAAACGGGTTCATAGGCAGCGTATGCTTTGAAATTTTCACTGGTACGATTGTCTAACTCACGTCTATCAACAAGGAAGACAACTTTATCAAATCCTGCTCTCTCGTCGATAAAAACAAAGCAGTCTTGAAACTCGTAATCGTTTTCCCCGAACCA
This sequence comes from Terrilactibacillus sp. S3-3, assembly GCA_030437565.1. Taxonomy (GTDB): domain Bacteria; phylum Bacillota; class Bacilli; order Bacillales; family Sporolactobacillaceae; genus S3-3. Next base: position 750,605 of record CP129291.1, on the reverse strand, counting down.
GTCGTGTGCCAAACAAAACCGCCATGAGGTAATTTTTCATCATTGTCCCAACCAAATGCTGCCCCTTCAACCGCTTGTAAAGCGTGGACTTGATAGGGACGCATTAACATATGTCGTCTATTTTCCTCATCACGAGCTTCATCAATGACTAAGTAATCTCCGACCATCTGATGTGCCATTGGAATCATCAGGAATTGCTCAATCACTTTTCTCCAATCGTTTACAACATTGTTTTCTTTATCCGACCAATGGAAGACGAAACTAAGATTGAAATCTCCTGCTGTTTTTGGCGTAGCGAAATATCGAGTGGCAATTTCAGAAGTAATGACCATCATCTGTGAAAAAGCCATGAAGTTATGACTGTATTCGCCGTCACGATAGTAACGCATAAACTGTCCAAATGCCTCGTCTAACGTTTTGTCCGTACGTTTTTTTTCGATATTGATTAAAGGCAAGCCATTGATCAGTAAGACAATATCAAAGCGGTTGTCGTTTGGTGTCTGTACTTCTCTCGCAATCCGATAGCTTGAGTCCCCGCCACACACTTCCGCCTTTTTGAAAATCGTCAACGTGATTTGTTTTCTCGTGATTTTTGGATTGTCATCACGGTAAATGCCATCAATCTTGCCTTTTGATTCTTCAATGGCTAAAATCTTCGCTGCCTCGTAGCTGTTGCTGATACGGCAGACTTTTGCCATAACTTGACTGAACTCGTTATCCGTCAATTCCACTCCTTCCAGCTGGTCGACATTGATACGATTGAGTTCGCCACGCCAGTGAGTAACCAAATCAGCAACAGTTACTTTTTGCTTATTGCCGTCGAGATAGTTAGGTGCCTCCCATTTATATTTTTGCAGTTCTTTGACAAAATTCTCTTGAAAAGTTTTCTCTGCGGCACTTTTTGGTGCATTATTACTCATGGCTTACGCTCCCCTCTAAACAAACATCTCATTTAGGTATGCTTTTTTTATATTTTGTAGTTTTTTTTCTAACTTACGCTGATGAAGGGTAATAGTATCGTCAAGCATTTCAAAAAAGTTTCCAATTTTGGTTTGTTCTTCAATTCCAGGAACAAAAAATGAAAAACTTGCATACTCTTGTGCGTTCACGCCTGGTTGTCCTGATCGTTGAGAAGTTATTCTAATAAAATTATTGTAATTCTTAGTCAATGTGTTTTGAAAAACAAATCCTGCATCAAATTCAGGAGAAATTCTGGCACGAATTAAGAATCCTGCATAATAAACTTTTCCGTCGGATTCTTTATATTGATAAGATTTTCCAACACTTGCACCAGTACGAGCAAATAATAAATCACCTTTTTTTAGCAAATATTTATCAACCTTAGTTAAATCAGTATTGGGAGTGGTCAAATCAATTTGACTAAACTCTCTGCTGATATCATCAATATCAGTAATTCGAATATATTTATTTTCTCCGTCATATTGAATAGCACTGCATTCAACCCATACTCAAAACTTTCTGAGACATCCCCTAACTTACGCTGTTCCCAAGCTCCAGTAAATCCTGCAAACCTCCGTTTTGGCTCACGCTCACCTTCAGTGGGAAACATTTCAGAAAGGTAAGCAGATTTTAATGCTTTTGTCTTTTCTAACTTACGCTGATGGAGGGCGATGAGATTGTCAAGACTTGCGAGAAAGTCTCCAATTTTGACTTGCTCGTCGTAACTTGGACACGGAACAACAACATCAGAAACGATTTGTTTGTTCAATCCACCTCGAGTTCCGTCCCCTGATGAAATCATACGTAATTCGTCATAACGTTTGATTAGGTTCTGATAGATAAATTCATAATACAATGTTTCATCTGGAACGATTGCAGCTATAGATTGGTTGGTAGTTAGTGGGATGTTGTTAATAGCAACAGTTCCACGAGTTTTTCCTTGACCTGCTAAAGCAATCAGGACAGAATGCTCTTTAACCCATCTAGCACTTAGTTATTCAAGCCTTTTTCGGAAATCAAATTATCCGTTTCATCTAGGCGTCTTTTATTTACTTCACCCGATGACATCCAAGGTATTTCTTTGGGTTCCCAATATTCCGGTATTGAGGTTTTAGGAGTACCGCCAGTTAGAATTTCTGCATAGTCGCCTAACTTACGCTGTTCCCAAGCTTGAGTGTTTTGAAATTCTTTAAATCGCCTTTTTGGCACCAAATTTGTTTGCCCGGTCATTATCCCACCACCAATTCACTCATCAAGGCTTCAAACGCTGATTCCGAGTCTCCAATTTCTTCATCAATCGCTGACATGGTATCCGCATAGCGATTGTGCAACGTTTGTAGCGTATTAAGTTCAGCTTTCAACGGTATTTCTACCAATGCAACCATGGCATCAACTGTACTACCGAACCATTTTTTCATACATCAAACTGTCGATTTCTTCATTTGTCAATGTCAAAATGCGTTCTTGCACAGCTTCCTTGAGAGTGCTTTCTCATCTGCTTTGACGGCTTTGCTAAGAGATGACTTATCTGCAAATAACTTCTCAACTTTTTTCAGCAGGTTATATTCAACTGTTCCCTTGCTCGCCTTCTTCAACTCAGTTTTGACTGATTTGTTTTCAAAAGCTTCACCAGCTTCATTCAAGGCTTCGCCTAAAGCATGGGCTTCATCACTGTCTTCAACTTTCGCAGCCTCAACCAAGTCAGACAGCTCCGTTTCAATCTCTTGAATACAAGTTTTCTTTGATTCAATTTCTTCTAGCTCATTACTGTATAAACGTTTCGCTATCAACTCATTCGGTACGATACTACCAACCCAGCCATCTTGCTCTTCACGTTTTTTTTTTACCAGTTCCTTTAGTTACCATATTTGGCTCACGAGTGCGCCCTGCCTTATAGAAATCACTTAACGCAATGATCTCCGTATCATGTGTCAGTGCATTTTTCCAAATCTCAGCCACAATCTGATAGCCGTCATAAACATCAATATATTTAAACTCTGAAAGAGTCTCCTTGATTTCAACAAGCATTTCATCCATCAACTGAGTCAAACTACTGCTGTTGTCTACATTTCGTAAAATGTCCCAGTATTTATCAATATAGGATTTTGCTTTGCTTTCGATTTTTTTTTTGACTTTTCAACAATGCGAGAGTCGCTCAATATATCATCAGAAATTTCCTCAACTGGTTTCAAGAGCTCAACATAGCCGTCACGGATTTCTTTCAAAGATTGTCCCAAAACATCTGACACTGTAGACTGCAAAATCTTCAAGTCGTCGATGTTCTTTTGAGGAATCCCACCAAGGAGATGGGCATCCACATCTTGAGGAATTTCTTCGTCTAGTGTTTCAATATAGCGAGGGATGTTCATGTTGTATCGATTTTCGATAATCTCTTCACGTGTCGCCAGGTAGCTATAACCCTCTTCTTCTCTACGTTCGACATACGTATCAACGATTTTAGCGATATCTTTTTCTTGTAGAACATTTTGTTTCCAACTTTAATAAAGCTGTGAGAAGCGTCAATAATTAAGACAGGATCACCGATTTTTCGGTTCTTTTTCAAAATAATTACAACTACTGGAATACCTGTATTGGTAAATAAATTGTTTGGCAAGCCGATGATGGTATCAATGTAGTTTTTCTCAAGCAATCGTTCACGAATTTCGCCTTCAGCTGAACCACGGAACAGAACTCCGTGAGGCAAGACAATTGCCATCGTACCGTTTTGACCTAAGTGGAATAATCCATGTAAAAGGAAAGCAAAATCCCCTTTAGAATCTGGTGGCAATACCCCAGCAACTCCAAAACGAGGGTCGCTGACTTTTAACCCTGCTTTGTTCCAATTTTTCGCAGAATATGGCGGGTTCATAACGACCGCATCAAACTGCACACCCTCATTTGGACGCTCTGGATCCTCTGGCCAGTCTTGTGAAAGTGTATCGCCGTTTTTAATGGTCATCTTCTCAGGACGAACACCATGAAGCAGCAATTCATACGAGTTAAGTTATAGGTTGCTGTATTTTTTTCCTGTCCGTAATAGCTCAAATTTTTTTGATCATCTTCATCTAAATGCTTCTTAACCGTTAAAAGTAGTGAACCAGAGCCAACAGTCGGGTCATAGATTGACTTGATGTGAGATGTTTTCGCTACGATTTGTGCCATGACTTCACTGACTTGTCGTGGTGTGTAGAATTCCCCTGCCTTCTTTCCTGACTCCATCGCAAACTGACCGATGAGGTACTCATATGCATCACCCAGTACATCATCTTTTTGCAATGCCACCATGTTCAAGTCTGCAAACAGTAAAATAAGTGCCTTAACATTTTTGCTCCGTTCGTTTAAGTTGCTACCTAAAGCAGTATCAGTTAAATCAAGCGTAGAACTCGAGAACAATCCTTTGAAGTCATCCGAATCACCAGACACGGCAATTGTACGCTCGAAGTTATTCAAGCTATCCGTTACTTTTTGAACTTCAAAATCTCCTGAATTTATATCTTTTAACCAAGTCTGATAGAGGTACTCGGGCGAAACATAATAACCGATTACATTTTGAATCATTTTATCTAGCTGTTCGCCGTATTCTGCTTTTGCCTTTGTGTATTCCTCAACCAGCTCAGATTCAGTCATTTGTCCTAAACCACTGGTTACTTTGAATGTTTCTAAAGTCTTATCACTCAAAAACTTGTAGAACATCAATCCGAGCATATAATCTTTGTAACGACTGGCATCCATTGAACCACGCAGTTCATTTGCCCCGTCCCATAATCTACGTTTAATTTCTTCTGATGTAATCACTTCGTATCCTCCATCAATTTTTCTTGTTTTTTCAGATCAATGATACCTTCAATATCAACATCAAGTACCAAACATATTTCATCCTGATAATTAAAACTATTACCAAGTTTGAATGCCATTTTTTATCGATACCATTTTGCCGAAGATAAACTGTGTTCCCATAACTTTCTTCCCGGTTACTTATAGATATAGTATAGTATACATTTGGGGATTAAAATTGCTAACCTTTTTGAAACTTCTGGTATTGCTCACCCAATAATTGCTGGAATATAATAATCCATAGAGAATTAAGAAAATGGAAACGGGGCATATCTTTTTCATGGCACTTGGGATACAAGGTGTTCTTTTCCCTGCTCCCTAGCACTTTTATCAGCTCCCTTTACCAGCCTTTACCAAAACAGTTATTGTGTTATAATTTTGGCTCTTCGTCATTTTCTGTGGTACTCGCACAATTTTGTCGATGGACAGCCCATTCTAGTCCCTTCTTCGCCTAACCACTTAGCAGCGGATAACGCGCAAGGGTCAAGCGGGTTTGGCTTGACGCTTAAGCGCTATCTGCTAATCTATCCTGAGGCGAGGAAGGGACGGAGCCCGCACAATCCAACTGGACTCTGATCCTAAAATGGTCAAGATTTCGATAGCCATAAGCCATGCGCTTTCGGTTCTTGATTTTGTGGTTCGTTCGTGCTTCTGTTCTCGCATTGGTGTAGGGTGCCCGAAAGTATTCCAAAATATGAGCTTGCCAATGTTTTAAGGTTTTGACAACCTCGTGAAAAGAGGCAAACGGGCTTTTTTCAGCCTCTGCTATCCAGGTGTCTAAAAAGGCTTTGGCCTCTTCATAAGAAGACTGTTGATAGAGATCATAAAACCATTCTTTCAAGTAATAGGCATAGGCTAATTCGTCCGAGGCTTCGTGAAAAGCTTCCAGTTGATTCATTTGTTTTTCTGACAATCTAAATCGCCGCTTCAAGAGAGAGAACCGCCCTTTCTTTACCCCTTTTAAGGAGGGCTGGCACGTTTTGCGGACGCTATCCAAGGCATGGTTGATTTTTTGGACAACATGATACTTATCGATGACGATGGAGACATCAGGGAAAAGCTGAGTCACGGCGTGATAAAAGGGTTGCCACATGTCCATGACAAAGGTTTTAACGGGCCTAGCATCCAGTGTTTCAAGCAGAGATCGAGCGGCCTCCGTGTCTCGGTTGGCTCCCATCCGGTGCACTTTTCCCGTGAGAATATCCGTGATCACCGTTTCATACCGATGGCCTTTGCGAACTGCGATTTCATCGATGCCAACGACGCTTGACGGCGGTGTGTCGGACAACTTTTTGCCCGCGATATCGTAGTAGATGCGTTCCACGGTTTTATAACTCATCCTCATTTGCCGGCTGATCGAGCTGATCGTCGTATCTTGGCAGCGCAAGTAGATCGCCTCACGCAGACGATGGGTCTGATGCTTGTGGTGCGGCACAGAGGGAAGAGACTCGCTGAAACACCTCGCCGCAGTTCAGGCATCGGTAGCGTCTGACATGAATCATCAAGTATAGGGGCTTATCCAAGGCGTCCAAGTCACGCACTCTACGCAGGCGCTGATCATGACTTTTAACATGCGAGAAACCGCACAACGGGCAGTGCACGGGTAAAGCTGTTGTTCTAACATCTAAAATGATCTTTTGATTTCGGATCGACTGTTTTAAAATCTCAAATTCAGGCAATCCTAAAGGTAAACGGATTTCCGTTTTCACTCGTAAATTCCTCCTTTGGGTTTGGCTATCCAAAGTATTGACAAGAATTTACGAGTTTTTTTTCATGCCCTTAAATAGTCATGTTTCACAGAAAGTGACCAAGAATCATAATTTTTTTTTTTGAATTGCGGATTTCGTACAATATTACCAAGATAACTTCCCGTTTCAAAATAAATAAAATATCAATAAAGGCGGGTCTAAGCGATGACAAATCGACAATATATCGTTTTACTAAGCTCTGTTTACGTAATCTTCATGGCCGTTGTAGCTGTTTACTCTTTCGCAACCGGAGATCTGTTATCTGCATCGTTCGGGCTTGCCGGTATTCTGTGCGGAGCGGTGCCTATCCTGCTGACAGTTCTGACCCGCCTCAGGTTTGATCTGCCGCTCGTTGTCGCTTATCTTATTTTTTTTTTTTCGGCGCGCAGTTCCTCGGGTCGGGTCGGTTTTGAATTGGTACAGCATTAGCTGGTGGGATCTTTTATTACACGGTGTAAGCGGGACGATTGTCGCCTTCGTGGCGATCGCGCTTTACAGAAGGATGGTTGAAAAAAGGGCGAACGGACAGATTTCCCCAGGGTTCCTCTTTCTCTTTATTTTATCCTTTTCTGCGCTGTGCGGTGTTTTATGGGAAGTCTATGAATTTAGCTGCGACCAGTTATTTGGTACGCTTATGCAGGAAAACAATACAGATACGATGACCGATCTGATAGCTGGATTGATCGGCGCGCTTATTATTGCATTATGGACAGAAATAAGATCAAAGTAAAACTTAGGCACATCAAAGCAAATCTCGCCGGATAAATTGGCTGACACACTCAAACGCCGGTGCTTTTTGAATGCATTGTTCCTGTTAAATCTGTTCTCAAAAAAGGAGTGCATCTCCTCCCTCTATAAAATAAGTGTTTTCTTAGTGCCATCCTTACATAGACAATATGCATGATTTATGCAGTTTCCTGTCGTCAGGCGCTAGCTTTTCATTTCTGTAGTTTTTTTTTTAACTTTTCTGGAGATGTTTAAATCGTTATTAGTGCAATTTTTCTGATCGGTGTCAAAGGTTCTTTCCAAGTTTGAATCAATGAAATCAATAATCCTTTTTAAATACTGAATTTGGTTTTTAATATTTTCCTTATGGGACTGGATCTTCTCATACAATTCTGGATAATGTTTTAAATTCCCCCCATTGGTCAATTTAAGAAATGGTTTCATTTCGTTTAAAGACATATCTGTTTTCTTCATGCAAAAAATAAGTTTCATTCGATCAATATCATCAGAATGATACATTCGATGTCCGTTGTCTTTCCTCATCGCGGCAGGCAGTAAGCCGATTTTTTCATAATAACGAATGGTGTCTTCTGTTAAACCAGTTGTCGCTGAAGCTTCTTTAATCGAAAATGATTTGGGTTGACTCAAGTTGATCATCTCCACACTCCGAATTTATACATGCCGATTATTATGAAAACCGACCATTTTTTTATGTCTTTTGCTCTTGACTTGGAGCCGACTCCAACTTCTACAATTCATTTTATAATAAACAAATTTAATTGTGGAGGCCGGATATTTTGAAAAACGCAAAAAAAGAGGTCGCGCTTATTACGGGTGCAAGCCATGGTATTGGCCTTGAACTAACCCGCAAAATGTTAACTGAAGGATGGCAGGTTATTGCGTTAATTCGTTCAAACTTTCCAAAAGATGCTCCGCTTATAAAGGAAAACCTTGAGAGGAAGCAGCTTCGTGAGTACAGAGCGGACCTCGTCGATTTTTCCAGTCTGAAGAAGACTCTGAATGACATCAAAGCGAAAGAAGAAAGAGTGGATATTCTATTTAATAATGCTGGCGGAAGTTTCCCAGAATTAAAATTTTCCAAACAAAATCGGGAAATGCATTACGAGCTTCAAACAATTGTGCCGTATATAATCTTCATGGAGTTACGGCCCACATTACTTAAAGGGACATACAAAACGGTTATCAACACATCCTCTGCTGCCCTCTTAGCACTCAGACAATTTAATCCTGAGTCTTTAGCACATCCGCCTGTCTTCAAAAAGCTGCTTGGACCATATGCAGCCTCCAAGCTGGCCTTGTCTCTATGGACCCAAGAGCTTGCGTCACAAGAGGAAATCAAAAGTATGGGAATAAAATTATATAGTGTTGATCCTGGCGGAAACAATACGATGAGAAAGGAAAAAAAATCGGGAATACCCTTTTATCTAAAACCGATCATTAAATTATTTTTCCCCCATCCAAGCAAAGGTGCAACTCGGCTATATGAAATAGCCATGAACAGGGACCAAAAACCGTCGGGGCATTTCTTTGTCAAGGGAAAAAGTGCGCCATTAAAATTCACAGAGCATAAGAGCGGCATTTTAGCAAAAGTTAGATCCATTTATGAGCAAGAATTTTATAAATGATACAAAAAGGAATACAGGACCCCATATATTTTTAGACTTCTGGAGTCCTTTCTTCTCTCTTTTTTTTTAGATCATCATGTATTCCGATCACAAACCAGAAGGCCCTTCAATTACGAAGCATGATGGAAACACTCCGCATTGATCGCAACATTAAAAATGGTTGATTAGCCAACTAATGGAACATCTTTCCTGTTTTCTTCGTATTCTTTTAATGTTGTTTTCTTTATTAAATTCCTTATACTGGAACTTTTGTTTGGCGCATCCTTGCTTTTTTTTTATTATTAATGATATAAAGAAGGACTGAAATGTTATTTATTAGGAGTGGACGTTTTGACGCTGCAGATACCGAGTCACGTTAATTTATTTGATGAAATGGTCAAACAAGCCAAGTTGCATCCAAAAAAAAATAATTATTGAGGATTTAACGAGTTCTTTCACCTATAGAAAATTTTTGATTGCCGTCAATATCATGAGCAAAAAGATGAATGAAGTGGTCAAAAATGAAAAAAGGGTTGGACTCTACTTGCCTAATGTTGTCGGGCATGTGATTGTCTTATTCTCATTGTTTAAAAATGAACAAGCTCCTTGTATTCTAAATTTTACGATGGGAACCCAAAACATCATCGACTGCATTGAAACGGCTTCCTTGGAGACCGTGATTACTTCTAGAGAATTTGTAAAAAAAAAAAAGCCAATCTGAGTTATGTTGTCGAAGAAATGGAAAAAAGTAAGTAAAGATTGTTTATCTTGAGGACTTGAAGAACAGCATCTCTAACTTCCATAAAATATCAGGGCTGATTGAATCAAGAGTCCCTAATTTTAAAAAAAGAGAGATGTCGGAGGTTATCTTGTTCACTTCCGGAACGGAATCAAAACCAAAAGGCGTTATTCTGACACATCGGAACATTTTTGCTAATATTAAACAGGCCTTTGATCACATCGAAGTCAAGCAGACCGATCGGATTTTCAATCCTTTACCGTTATTTCATTCGTTCGGCATGACGGTTGGTGCGATACTCCCTCTTGTCACAAGTGTAAATCATTTTTATTTCCCTCGCCGCTTAGTTATCGGGAGATTCCAAAGGCGATTCATAAGGATAAAAGTACGATTTTTGTTTCAACAAATACATTTTTCGAGCATTACGCCAACTATGCCACTAAAGAACAATTCCGGACATTAAGAATTGTTGTTGCGGGCGGAGAAAGATTACAAAGAGATGTCAGGGAAATTTATCGGAATAAATTCGGGATTACCATTTTAGAAGGTTACGGGTCTACGGAAACATCGCCGATTATTTCGCTTAATACGCCTCAGTATTATAAAGAAGGAACGGTTGGCAAAATATTGCCATTGATGGAAGCCAAGATTGCCAAAGTGGAAGGGGTTAAAGAAGGCGGAAATTTGCTGCTCAAAGGCCCGAATGTGATGAAGGGTTATTTAATTCACGGAAAAGGGTTTGTTCCTTGCGGCGAATGGTATAATACCGGCGACATCGCTGAAATTGACAATGAAGGATTTATCCGGATCATCTCCAGATTAAAGCGGTTTGCCAAAATAGCCGGGGAAATGATTTCGCTCAATAAAGCTGAAGAATTGGCGCTGGAATGTTTCGGCGAATCCGACTTTTATGCCGTGAGCATCCCCGACACCCGAAAAGGCGAGCAAATCGTCATGTTCACAACGAAAGCGGATATCTCAAAAAGAGAACTGACAAAGTTCATCAAGCATAAGAAATTGTCATTATTATATGTTCCCGCCAGAATTGAATATTTGACAGAATTGCCTCTTTTAGGCAGCGGAAAGCCTAACTATTGGGAATTGGAAAAGTTAGCAAAAGAGGAGAAATAAAACTCCGCAGAACTTCTGGATGAATTGATTAAGATCAGTGGGTTTTCCATTGATCTTTTTTCTTTCCGGTACTTCCTTATACTTGGCAACCGGCTCTCCTAAATCCCACCTCTTGACGCACCTCAAGGACAATATTTTCATTATCAGTATGGTAAACAAGCTCATCACCTTTTGATTTGAACAGTTCTTTGTTGCTGTTTCAGCTGACACAGGTTTGATAACTGCCATATCCTCAATAAACTCTCGACTATTCTCAATGTGGGACGTGCGTTGATTTTAATTAAATAGCATGAAATCGGGTCCATTTTCCACTAATATACCGTTGCACAAAAATGATCGCTCTAACGCTCCAATCAATAAACATCGCTATTCATGTGCCAAACATACCCATGTTTAAATCCATGCTCAGCGGCAGGGCCAATGCAACGCGGCAAAGAAACATCGATAAAATGCCTTGGAAATACTGTCATTAAGCCATTTTCAAGGGCTTTGATTATTATTTTAACTCCAACAGTGCGACTGTCTCCACGTGGCTCGAGAGGATAGCATTGATGTCTTGGGCCGATTTTGGAACCCTGCGTTAAAGGAAACATATCAATCGGTTTTTTGCTGTTTTTTTTTTCCGGAAACCGACGTTCGCGGGAACATATCAATTACTCATTTGTTTCATCTACCAATGGTTCTTCACTCTCTTTGATGTTTCATCTTTTTCATAAAAAATGAATTGCTGATTTGAAGCGAAAGGATATAGTTTCATTTTCGTCTTCTTAATGATCATATCGTGAAAAGTTCTTTGGTTGTCCAAGTGTATTTGGTACTTACGGTAACTCAGAAAATCTGGATCTACTGGTTCAATAGCTTCTGCATAACCTAAATAATGGTCTCCGATTTTTAATAACAACAAGTCATAGTCATAATTAAAAACTTCAATACAAACATCATTTCGGACTGATGCAAAAATAAGTTCTAATTGATTTGGAATTTTTGTTAAATCGGTCTCTGTGATTTCGAGATACGCGACAATAAAATCAGCATCTTCATATTTGATTTGCTCAATTTTAACATCCTTTGCTTTGGGAATTTGGCCATATACATTTACACAATTAAACCTATACTCATGATTGACAGCCGGAAGATCTTTTAATATTGCTGCACAAACATCATCAATACAATCTGATATAAACACACAAATTTTCGTTGCATTTATCATTAATTTTTACATCACTAAATTTTATATTGTTCTTCGAAAATTCTTTTATCAAGGCAACACTTTCATCTCCAAACAGTTGAAAACCAATGGAAGTTGGGATATCCATTATATGCTTAATTCGATTATTTGATTTTCTAAGAAATGAAAATTCTGAATGAGCATTTATATTACTAAAAAACCTGCTCTGTATATGAACAGGTTGAAAACCCGCTTAGTCTATTTCTTTTGTTGTTATATAAAAAGCCAAAGTCGACAATATCTTTAGAGAATTGAGGATATATCAAACTAGAATTTACTAATTGAGCTAAAGAATCCAGACAATTATTTGCATATTGAATAATATCCTTTATATTTTTTTAGAAATCATCTCGGAAATACTCGTTCGAAACCCAAAGAGTTCAAATGAATCGTCAAGTAATGTTATAGATGCTTGCCCTTTATCTTTTATATTGTTATAAATTTCAGAATGATATGATACTCTGATACTCGGCGATCATATTCTGTTGTAAGTGCTAATATCAAATCTTTACAATGCTCCAGTACTTTGTAGTTATAAACAACATTATCAATAAACTGATTCGCATCTGCTACTCTTTTGTTAACAAACTCTTTCTTCAATTCATGAAAATCTGTTCTCACGATAGCCCTCCCCCTTAATAATTTTGGTAATTTCTTTTATCGGTTATTCTTCCTTATCTTCCTCATACTCGATTTCAAAAAACGATAATAGTTCCTCCCAATTGCTCGGATAAGCATTACTGCCAACCCATACTGTACCACGATGCCCCTCGTATTTTACCGCTAACTCCCATTGCGTTCCATCACAAACACAAGGATCAATATACTCGCTATTCCAATGTTCAACATGAATATTTTCAAAGGCATCAAGCAGTAACCTTACTTCTTCAGACGAATAGTGTTTATCAATCGGCTCACCGCACCATGGTGTTGTTACTAAATGAGCTGAATTATAACTAAAAAGATCATACGATATGTGTCGTATCCACCAAGCCCACCAATTTCAAAATATATTTCCTCAATCGACGTTTTTGAATTGCCATTATCAATTGCTTTCAACCGTTTCAGCCATTTCAAAATATAGCCATCCTTGAAAAAGCTGAGAAGTGCTCCATCACAGAATCGCTCAGCCCGAATTGCCCCCATTATTAACGCAAGGGTACATTGTTCATCTATAGTATCAACATCAACATTTCTCATAGAAACATCGTCCCATTTAAGGCCATTGTTTTCGAGAATTGAACCATAATTTGTAAGCTGATATTCGGGATGACTCTCTGAGAACTGATAAAACTCAGTAACAAACAAATCTACAAGTTCATTAAAATTTACATATGGCATCTGAATTGGGTGTTCCGAAGTCCCGTCATTTTCTCTATCAATAAACCATTCGCCATAAGATTCAGATTCAGAGATTCTCCCGATGTACTTTGTGAGCACTTTAAACTTGCTTATTGCTCCTTCATACCTATAAATTCAGACCAATCATTAAAAATAGAGCGCAGTTCATCATTAAGATAGGAAAGAGCTTTTTCTTTGAGCTCTTCAGGAACTCCGTAGTATGCTTCTGCAATAGCTCCTGTGATAGCAGCTAAAGTGTCACTATCGCCACCTATTGAAATCGCATTACGAATTGCATCTTCAAAAGAAGTTGATTCCAAAAATGCTTCAATAGCTTGTGGAACAGTATCTTGGCACGTCTCATTAAACTGGTATGAATCCCTAATATCATCAATTGTAAAATCCAAAGAATAATAATTGCGCTCAATTTTTTCCCGGATTTCGCCTTTGGTAAATCCACGACGTGCCATGTAAATTGCTACCGCAGTAGCTTCTGCGCCCTTTATGCCTTCTTCATGATCATGCGTCACTCCAGTTACGACTTCAGAGAGCCTGCAGGCTTCGCTTTCTGTCCTTGCTGCAAAACCTACCGGACTTATCCGCATAGCCGCACCATTTCCCAAAGCTGTTGTAGGGTTGAGGATCATCACTAAAAAAAACCCATTTTGACAACATCCCACCGTAACCACAATTGGGATATTTACGCCCAATTTCCTGCATATATTTAATAGTCATTTTTTCAATCAGCGAGTAATAGTCGCTATCAAAATCATAACCGCCAACTGAAGGTTTGATTATTTTCTCTGCTTCCATAATTGATTTTGCAACTGCAAGAGTCATAATACTGTCATCTGTAACCTGGCAGTCTTCTGTAAATAGTTCGAAGTCTTTATCTCTATGATTATTAAACTCAAATCGAGAGCCAACTACATCCCCAATAATTGTACCAATCAATCAGTTTTCCCTCCCTTCATTAAACGATTGCATCAAGAGCACTTTTAAGCTTATCAAAGTGATTGATGAGCCATTCAAAATGCTGCTGATACAGTTCAGGATTATGAATATCTTTTTCTTCAGAGTAAAGAATCCTCTTTGCTACACTTTTTTCCCGACTTGTACCACTCTAGGGGAGCACCAAATACGCTTTCAATTTCAGTCTTTTTAGATTCAAGCTTAGAAAAATACTCTGGGCGATACACATAAATACCAATACGCAATATTTTCTTTCTAACAAGCTGAAAGAAAATGTGATAGTTTGGATTGCTAACCGAAACATCGTACCAGTCGTCATATGATGGTTTTCGAGATGCAATGTCCTCTCCACGCCCATTATTGCGACAGTACTGTACAAAATTAGTCCAAAAATCCATTCGCAATAGATGCCGTTCAGAAAGTACTCTTGTTGTTTCTGAAGGCTGGTCGGTTGTTTCTTCAAATTCTGGCTCTGGTATTTCGGGCACATCAGCACGGCCATCATTTACAAAGGATATATGAAGCAGATCAAGCATCTGTGTTTCATCTTTAAATTGGATGTTCCAACGGGTTTCGACAAATTTTAGAAGCTTAATACCACGTTTTAATATGCGCTCTGCATCCCAATCGGCTTCTCGAGACACTTCTATTCGGAGTGCGATCCGTCCTCATAACCACGTCTACCAATGCTGTTTGATGATTTTTTATCTGAGAAACTATCATTCTGCAATGCAGAGTTTACACTCTGAGACAACGGTAATAAATTGCCAAGCGAACCAGAAAGTATCTTTATCTCATCTTCTGTGTACTTACGGAACTGATTTTTTCCAGTACCATTTAGTTGGTGTCTGGGGGAGGATATGCTCAATCGATACTTTATCTTTTTCTACTTTTGTAAATGGAGCCCATCCCAGCTTTTCTATTCCTGTTTCTTCTGCCTTTTCATATTCATATTCAAAAAGCAAAAATAACGAAGATCGCGCCAACCATAAAAACCATCGCCATTTGAAAAGCGTTTATCGATCCGGGTCATAAAGTTCTTAATCGCATAATCCATATCACTAGTTGCAGTTTCCATTAACGATTTAGTAACTTCGCTTAAAGAAAGTTCACCTGTATATACATCGCGTGTCTTGCGGTAATAATCGCTCGCTACTTTTATAACTAGACTGGAATGCTGCCATTCTAAATGATAAGAAAATAAAACGCTCCGCAGCACGGAAAAACTCAACACGTTCTTCTGGGGTGGCATTTGCGTCCGGAGTTAATGATGCTGCGACAAGTGGTCTAAAATAACCTATACCTATACGATTAAGGCGTTCAATCCAAACTTTTTCTTCGTGAGTTAAATCACTAAACTCAGGAAAAAAAGTATAGAACCAGTATTTTGCAACGCTTTTTAAGCTATTAACGTAGGCTGCTATTTCTCCAGGCTCTAATTTACTGATAGTCGTTACTGTTTCTGCTTCTGGCTCTGTAGGCTGTGGCACATCATCGTCTTCTTCAATGTCCGTCTCAATAGTTTCTGCCACTTCTTCTTCGATGGCAACTATCTGCTTATCAAAGATGTTTTTAGCTGAAAACTTATTAAGAAGAAAAACTTGATATAGTCATCACCTTTTTTACGGGAATATTGGAAATACATAATCCAATGCGCCCTTAAGAACTCATCATCTGATAACGGTGAATTCTGATTTCTGCCTAATTGATAATACACCTCTTTCCAGGCATCATTGATCTGCTTACGTAATTCAGCTTTATCCATCGCATCCAATTTATCAGTATCATAAAGTGTAGTCAGATAGATAAGACGGTTTTTCAGGAGTTCAAGATTCGTAAGCTTTTTACCACGATTGTTCATTGTTTCAAAAGCTACAAAAACATCATAGTCATCTTCAATCTCATGAATATATAAACATCAGTTGTAAAGTGATTTTACGGAAAACAGCTTCTATACCATCTATACCCTCAGCTGCATACAGTTTTTTCAAACAATCCAAAAAGAATTCTTTTGCGTACTTCAGATTTTTCGTATAATATGTTTCATTCACTGTACCGCTAAACGGTTCCTCAAATATTTTGTATGTAAGATAATCTGCGCTAGGATTGTCAACCTCATATCCAAAAAGGTATGTAGTGATAAGGTTTTGCGGGGGTCGTTTCTGCGATATATATTTGGAACGGATAGCTTTAAGGGTTTGATAGCAAAGGACTATCTCCTCATCCGTCTTTCCCTCGTTGCACTCTAAACCTTTAACAAAAGAAACAATCTCATTTACTAGGATCGAAAAGGTGGTAAGTCGTTGCTGCCCATCAACTACATGATAGGCCTTATATCCTGAATCAAGTAACCACTTATCGTTGCTCCAACCCTTTGATTCGGCCTTCGCAACAGCTTTTAATGATAATAAACCAGTATAATGATACCTATCTTCCTGAAGATTCAAGATATCATCCCAAAAATCTACAAGCTGCTCCTGTTTCCAGGCATATCCTCTTTGGTAATCTGGGATACGAAACAATTTATTTTGATACAATTCCGAAAGTGACTGTAAATCGCTCATAACTGTTCTCCATTCATCTTAATATTAGGTAAGCTTTACCATACAAGCTTGTACTATTAACTGTGCAATTAAAGCATCCCAAAATGCTTAAATGCCTTTCTTATATCCTCTTGCTTTTCAGCCGGGCAAGGATACTCGCGTTTATTCATGTCATTTCTATTGTTTGCAACCTTCGGAGACAGACCATAAACTTCTTTGGAATGTGCTATCCAGCATGTTTTCGGCGTATATCCAAAAGTGGCCTTTACATATTCTTGTATCTCTTTGTATGTAGCCATTTTCACTCATCCTTTCAGTTTGATGTAGTTTCCTGGGAGCGCTTCAAACATATCCGGATAATGCCCACATCTCGCCCTAATCTGGGTATACTGTGCTTTCTTCCCGTTTTTCTGTAAATACAACCTACGTTCATATATCTCATCCGCAAGTTTAGATGCATGCATAGTGTAATTCTCTGCCTCTGACAAAACAATCTTCATGGCTTCCTGGAGTGTATAGCTGGCAGTTTCAGTTGGAATTGTATTTGTAACAGTAGGCTGGGAGGCATCATATTTGAAAATTATATAAACAGGTTTATTATCCTTAAGCAGAACTACCTTCCCATTTTCAACAACCGAAAATACATTCTCCAAATCTGTCTGTAATGTATCAAATGGAATTAAGGCATCAATTTTTATATCCATTATTATCCACCTCGCTAAAATCAGTATATTCCTATTTTTTATATTTGTCTATACATTTGTATAAATATTTGTATAACTAATCTGTATAAAAATAAGCCACCAGTAGGGTATTAATCCTCAGCCGGTGGCCATAATGTATTTACATTTAAAGATTGATCTTAACGCTGGATTTAAACTCAATGGTCATCTTGTCGTCAAATACAGTAATTCTTTCAATAAGCCGCCTTACCAGTTGTTCATCATATTCCTGGATCTCGCATGACTGCTGGCTTAAGAAGTCTGTCATTTCAGCGATCCGCTGTCTCTTTCCTTCACGCTCTGCATTCTCAACTAGCGCATTTTTCTTTAGTTCTCGCAGGCGGTAAATCTCATCAGCCACTTCGTTATAATCAGCCTTTGAGTTTGCCAGTCTAAGAAGCTCATTCTGCAGTTCATCTAATTTTCTATCAATCTCATCCGTAGCCTTGTCATTTTCTTCATTTAAGACGGTAGCAATATTGTCCTGCAATATGAAGAGGAAAGTGTTCTTGCTGGCTAGTACCTCGTTGATAGCTTTTACAACCGCTGTTTGTAACGTTTCCTCATTAATAGTCGGGGAAGTACAGTCTGAACCTTTTTCCTCAAGTCTACTAACACATCTCCAGACAATGGACTTATATCCTCGGTTGTTCCAATGAACCCGCCTGTAAATTTCTCCGCACTCTCCGCAGTACACGATACTAGAAAGAGCGTATTTACTGCTGTATACTCTCTTCTTTCCGCCTTTTCCTGAATGCAAATTTGCTCTTCGAACCATTTCTTCCTGAACCTGCATGAAAATTTCACGCGGGATAATAGGTTCATGGCTGTTTTCTACATAATACTGAGGAACAATACCGTTATTAACCACCCGTTTTTTGAGAGGAAATCAACTGTGTGTAAGTCTTTTGTAGTAGCGCGTCACCGATATACTTTTCATTTTGCAGTATCTTCCTCAGCGTTTCCGGTCTCCACTTTGGTTTATTGGCCGCAGTAAGAATTCCGTCTGCTTCCAGACCTCGTGCTATCTGCAGAAGGCTTGCTCCTTCAAGATACTCACGGTAGATACGCTTTACCACTTCCGCTTCTTCAGGAACAATAACCAGCCGTTTATTTTCGTCTTTCGTGTATCCTAAAAACCTCTTGTGATTGACTTGTATTTCCCCTTGCTGGTAACGGTATTGAATGCCCAGCTTCACGTTTTGGCTTAAAGACTGGCTTTCCTGCTGAGCCAATGATGCCATGATGGTGAGCATGATCTCACCTTTGGAGTCCATGGTGTTAATGTTCTCTTTTTCAAAGAAAACAGGAATGTTTTTATCTTTTAGCTGCCGAATATATTTCAAACAATCCAGCGTATTTCTGGCAAATCGGCTGATAGACTTGGTTATAATCATATCGATTTTGCCTTCCATACATTCTTCAATCATGCGGTTAAATTCCTCACGCTTTTTGGTATTTGTTCCCGAGATTCCATCATCCGCAAATATTCCGGCCAGATCCCATTCGGGATTATTTTTAATGTAGTTCGTGTAATGCTCAATCTGAACCTCATAGCTGGTAGCCTGTTCATCACTGTCAGTAGATACCCGGCAGTAAGCAGCGACACGTAGTTTCGGTCTAGTTTCGGTTTTTATGTTATTTCCAATACGGGTACGTGCCGGTATTACTGTAACATTTCTATTAATCGCCATCTATTGTCACCTCACTTTCTATTAAACTGTAAGCATATTCTGCTTGTTTAAATGGATCGTCATAAAGCTGTTTTGGTGTAGGGACTGTGAAATTCAGAGATTGGGATACATCCTCTTTCATTTTGGGTTTTCGTATTCTGCCAAGCATCTGAGCCCGCCTTAACCTTTCTGCCTGGGCCTGTTCAAAAGTGTATTTGTCGATAATCGGAGGATAGTACTCATCCCCAAGATACTTCTTATTCGTCAGCATTTTGGCAATAGTTGCATGATAACGGTTAATACCTGCTTTTTTCGAAGCATCTCTTAAAGAGAGTCCCGAGAGATATGCTTGATACAAATCCCTTACCTGTACTGCCTTCATCATCTCATCGATGACTGCTTTTCCATTTTGAATAAAATATCCGTAAGGTGTATGACCCATTATCTCACCAGCCTTTCCTTAAGCGTAACTCCGCATTTCATTTTAAAGCCTATCTCCACTTGTGAGAAAACAATGATTTTCTCTACATAGCGGTTAAAAAGTTTTTCATCAAAGCAATCAATAAACTCTGCCTTTGCAACATACTTTAAGAGCTGCTCTACTTCTGCCACCATAGTCATTCCACCGTTAATTGAACGGGAAAGGGCTTCTTTTTGGTCTTTCAGCATTTCTGCTTCCTTACGTAGTACATTATTTTGTTTTTAAAAAAAAGCAGGTTCCAGGTATCCTTTCGTCATAAGACTCATCAGCACCTGACTCCGCTCCATATTATCTTCGATCTTCGTTTCAAGTTCCTGCATCTGAACAAGATTATCTGAATAGTTTACCGCCCTTAAGCTTTGTAATAATGGTTTAAGAACAATCTTATGCCCGAAGATGAGCTTATTGATCATAGCTACAAAGGCCTGATAAATTGCGTCCTCTCGAATAAAACGCATCGAACACGCTGTAACGGTATGAATATGTTTGGAACAGCACCAGGCAATATACTTGCCATTGCCGCTGCCATGAATTCTTCGTTTAAAAGTACTCCCACATTCGGAACACTTTATCTTTCCAGAGAGGAGATAGCGGTTTTGGTATTTGCTGCTTCCTTTTTTAACGCCTTTTTCTTTTCCACGTTGGTTTAAAACCTCTTCTACAGCTTCGAAATCCTCTCTGCTGATAATTGCCTCATGGTGATTTTCAATTAGGTACCGATCCCTTTCGCCGTAGTTATAATGCCTGTAAAATGCTCAATGCTCATCCGTATAGGTTTTTTGTAGTATCACATCACCGATATACTTTTCATTGCCAAGAATGCCTCGAATGGTAGTAGCCGTCCAGTGATTTCCCCTTTTTGCAGCAATACCATCAGCATTCAAGCCATCGGCAATTTTCTGGGTTCCTTTCCCGGATAAGGCTTGAGAAAATATACGCTTAACAACTTCTGCCTGTTCTTTATTTACAACAATATGACCATCCACATAATCATATCCGTAAGGCGGATATGACAGCTTATATGTCCCGTTTCTAAACCGTCTCTGAATGGACCATTTATTATTCTCTGAAATAGAAATAGATTCGCTTTCGGCTAAGCTGCTTAATATAGTCAGCATCAGCTCACTGTCCATGGAGCCGGTGTTGATGTTTTCCTTCTCGAAGTAAATGAAGACTCCAAGATCCGTCAGCTTTCTTACAAGTTCCAGGAAGTCTGTAGTATTTCTTGCGAATCTGCTGATGGACTTGGTCAATAAAATCTATCTTCTTGTTTTCACAGTCTGATATGAGCCGTAACAATCCCGTCCGCTTCTCTTTTTTTTGCCAGTAATGCCTTCATCATAATAAATGCCTGCAAACTCCCATTCCGGATTTGCCTTTATATAGGATTCATAATGGGTCTTTTGTGTCTCCAAACTGACTAGCTGCTCATCGCTGTCTGTTGAAACTCGGGCATAAGCAGCAACTCGCAGTTTTGGTTTCATGGCGGCAAATGCCATATCTGATGATATTTTCGTTACCTTTCTCACCCTTTTCACCTCCCCTCGGGTATGTGACATATTACCTCTGAGTACCCTGTATATCAAGGATTTAAGGCATAATCTGTGCTAACATAGGGGAGAAAGATTCGCGATTAAGAGCCATAATTTTGTTGAATTCCGCTTCCGAAATTAGGCCTTTCTTCATCATCTGTTGGAGTATCTTTTCTGCTCTCCAGTAATCGAATTCCCTTTGAAGCTCCTCTTCCGTCCGTCAAGGCTTACGTTTTGAAACGAACGGCGCATTTGGCATATCTATAATTTTTGTAATTTGCATATAGGCTGACCTCCAAATCTGCAGGAAAGGCTCCTGCACCTATATGCAAAAAAACCGTGCTGTTCGAACCCCCTAAAAGAGCATAAAAAAAAAGCTCGAGGAGCTTTCACACCCCCCGAGCCATACATATCATCAATCGTATTTTATATAGGCGTCAGTAAACCCTGCCTTTTTTGCCCTCGCAAGTTGTGCCTCGGCATTTGCTTTAACGGAATAAGCCCCAATCTGAACCCGATAGTACTTATTTGTTTTCGGTGTTGAAGGCTTAATCTCATTTTCTAAAGCCCTCTTTACATCGGCTCTAAAAGTATCCATGCTTTTACTATACTTAGAAAACCAGTTTTTTGGATCTCCATGATTACTGGCTATTCCTTTCTGGTATCCCTCATAGTGGCCGATGATATCCTTCTCGGTAAAACCGTAAAGCTTGCAAGATACACGCAAAGTTCAATAGCTTCGTTGTAAACGGCACTAAAATACGAGGCATCGGTTAGGCTGTCCTCGCAAATCTCTAATCCAATATGTGTATCATTGGCGCTGCCTCCCGCATGCCAACCTCTGTGATTCCACGGAAGTGTCTGATAAGTGGCGATGCTTCCATCTGCCAATTTACCGATAAAGCCGTGAACGCAGACCTGCCGACCATCTGGTTTGTCTTGGTTCCAATGATTGTTATTCTGGTTTTTCCCAAGCAAGCCATCGTCCGGTCCAACATAGCGCTTCAGCCATGGATTATTCACTCCTGTCGAGTGCACCATGATGCCCTTCGGCGTGATTGTTTTGCCTGCCTTAAAACAGGCATTATTCGTAAGTATCAGCTTGTGCAGATTCATAATAGATTCCTCCTTGCATTTTTCTTACACCTCAGCTGAAGGCGGCTTCGTGTCATCCCGCCCGTGCAGCTGCTGCAGTACCAACTTTAATTTTTTTCGGATTGGCAGTCCTAAGTGTGCTGCGTTTTCCAAAAGGGATATACCTTCGTTACTCAGGTAAAAAAAGATCACCGCCGTACGGACTGCACCGCCGCCAGTATCCCCGGCGACCCCTAGTATTTTTGTGTCGAGGATATGTCCCACACCTACCAGTGCAAAGATGAGTACTTTTTTTGCAATTCCCTTTGCGCCAATTTCACTGCATAAATTCTTATCCACTACGGCGCAAAGCACGCCGGTTAAGTAGTCGACAGCGACAAAGGCTATGAGTGCGTAAAGAAAACCGTCAAGTCCTCCGAGAAACCATCCCAGAAACGCACCGACAGCGGTAAAAAATATCTGTATCCAGTTCCAAACCGTATTCATGCTTAAGACCTCCGTTCATGCAATTGTGTATATAAAAACACCCCCGAGCAGGGGGAAATTATACTGTACCTACAGCGTTAGTATTAGGTCATGAAGCTGCTGCATAACTGCAGCTTTTGGGCGGCCAGTTCCGATTGGGGCAACCAAGTAACATCCGGGTAATCAAAGTCTGACGAGGAGTCAAAATTGTTTAGTAGTGTGATAATCGGTTCTATGGCTTTGCGAATCTCGATAATGTGGAACGGCCAGTTCTTGATGCTAGTCTTTCCCGCCACAATTTCCTCGCTCCAGCTTACCGGTGCCATGCCATAATACTGGCGAACGGTATTGACGGCAGTTCTAAGCGTTAGGATATGCGCGGCCTTTACCCGTGTCATGTCCGCAGAGATTGTCTCAAAGGGCGACGGTAAAATCGTAAAGGTACGAATAACCTCAGGACTTGGTGATTCAATGTCGCTATCCAGACAACGAAAGGTTACCGTTTTGTTCCCGGTAGTCATGGTTTCAGCCTTATACACCGTATGAGCCCCATTTCCAAGATAACCGCTCGTTGAAAACAATTCATGATTGCTCACACTGTCCTTCCATGGCCCTGATCCTATCTTCACGCTCACAATCTGAGCCTGGCCGTCAGGCTCTGCGCCGGTGGTAATAAGGAATCGCGGATTGATGTTGTAGGTCGCGCTCCCGGATAATGGGCATTCAATTATGGGTGTAGCTGGCGGACTGTTTTTCTTAACCGTATTACTAACTACATAAGCAGATACAGCACCCAATATATCCGTAACATTAATACGGTAGCGAGTGTAGGTTCCAGCAATACTTGATGGTGTCGCGGTATAGGTGCCGGAAGTGGCGGAACTTAGAATAGTAGTAACATATTCGTAAACCGACCACGAAACGCCATCGGTGGAAGTACTCTGCTGAATGACATATTGCTTGATGGTGCTGGTTCCTGGTGCTGCTCCGCTCCACGTTAGTGTTACGGTGTTTACTTCGTAAATAGCAGGCTGAGCGGTAAAAGATGACGGCGCAGTTGGAAGGGTGTTTTTACGGACATTGTTACTCGAAACCGTCCAGTCAGAATAATAGTTTTCACCGGCTGTACCCTGCGTTCGTACACGAAAACGACGGTAGTGCCGCGTATAGTAGGAGGACTGACGTTCATACTGCCGCTGGTTAATGTGCTGCTTACCGTAGTCAGTGCGGACCATTCTCCCCATGTGCTATTATCAGATGAATCACTATACTGAATTTCATACGATGTTATAGCATTTCCTGCCCCACTTGACGCGCCGCTCCATAAGAGAGTGACGTTTCCTTCTGCAAGAGTTGCACTGACAGAGCACGAGGTCGGAGCACCGCAAGCCGTGATATCACAGTAAATGCTATTGCTGACTTTTTCGATGGAATAAACATCCAGCGCGTCAATTGTCCAAATCCCATATTGGGTATAAGTTCCAGGTGTTCGCGATACTTCCGGGTTATACGTTCCACTGCTGGCTGATAAAAGAAGTGTAGTCAGTACAGTCCATGAAGTCCAGGTGCTGTTATCCGTTGATGTCCGACTTGCGATCATATAGCCCTTGATTGGGCTTGTGCCGCCCGATGCTCCGCTCCACGTCAGCGTAATCATCTCGTCGCTGTATGTAGTG
The DNA here is from genome assembly GCA_030437565.1 of Terrilactibacillus sp. S3-3. Taxonomy (GTDB): domain Bacteria; phylum Bacillota; class Bacilli; order Bacillales; family Sporolactobacillaceae; genus S3-3. The sequence continues at coordinate 726,114 of CP129291.1, read as the reverse complement.
GGAGATGCAACAGCCGTCGTTGCTGGACTCGGAGCTATATTTCTGCGGACGGAGTTCGTAGATATTTTCCATCCGGAGTAATAGCTTGCCCCCGCCGTACCGCGTGTCCTCACCTGAAATCTGCGGTAATATCCCTGCGTTGGGGAAGGCGCCACCGACACGCTCCCGCTGGTGGCCGTAGTGGTCACCGTAGTCAAGGCAGTCCAAGGTCCCCACGTAGAGTTATTGCTGGATTCGCTATACTGTATCTCATAAGAGGAAATGGCATTGTTTGTACCGCTCGTCGCTCCGCTCCAAGAGAGGGTGACGTTACCTTCTGCAAGAGTTGCGCTGACCGAACATGATGTCGGTGCGCCGCAGGCAGTAGTCAAAAGTGGAGAACTTAACACCGTATAGCTGGAATTAGTAATCACGCCGGAGGTTAGTGGCAAACGTCCATCGGATTCGACTTTGAACGTCACCGGCTGTGTTGTATTATTACCAGTGGAAGCGCATGTCACCGAAACATATCTTATTCTCGGCGTGGTTCCGTCCCAATTGTCACCATCCGCCGCCTTAATACGCACCTGCGAGGACGAGCCGTTTACGGTCATAGTGCAAAGCAGGGCGTAGCCACTGTGAATGTAAGAGCCTGATGAACCCAACGCAGCGGATATGGTGAAGTTGTATGTCATCTGGTTGTTGTTCGGGCGGCTCTTAGTATAGGTGATAGTGTAATAAACGGTCGGGCTGGAGCCCGCCTGCAGTATTACTCCGTTAATATCCGCCACTGTCATTCACCTCCTATTCATAGACTGCCGTCACCAGCGAATTGACCGTCCCGCATAGGGTGGTATTTAGCCGGGTGTCAGTAATGTTATTTGCGACTATTGATGTGGCAGCAGCCGGTATAAGCACGTCTGCAATACCAAGTTCATAGACATCGCTGGTTCTTGTCAGCGCAGGAGCTACCGGTGTCGCGGCAGGAACCCCCAACACACGGCAAGGTGAATGCTTCGAGTGATGCGGCTTAAGCGCACCACAATCCGGTCAATGCGGGGATTACTTCCGTTTGCCGTTGCAAGCGGCATGTTTAAATCCTCTGTATTCTCATAGCGGTATCCGTTGATCCATGCACTTCCCGGTGCTACGCTCACTGCCAAGCCGATTCCGGGTGACACCTGCAGGTTTGTCGCAACCGAGTAAAAAATGCCGTTTGAGACCAGGCTCCCAAAATATGCCGCGAAATCCGTCGCGTCATAGACCCGGTCACCGCTGGATGAATTGAAAAAAAAACCACTTTTCTCCATACACCACTTCCTCCTTTTTAAATAGTTTTCGTATACTCCATAATCACGTAGCCCGTATATGCAGTCCGGTCATTGCCGGGTTCGACAACGACATTGGTTTTATCCGCGTAAAGACCGATTTGCGAGGCGAAGTTGTTGTACCGTGCAAGCGGCAAAGGCAAGAAGACCGTCCCGTTTGTCGCAAAGCCGGACAAGCTGACAACAGTACTTAAATTTGATATGCCGTGCGCTACGCTTCCAGGTGTCGCATTCGGAAGTGAACCAAGGTTTATCACCTTGCGGTAAATCGTCTTGCCGTCTATCCATAGGCGGCCCGTATTTTGTTCTGTCGTGGAGTAGTCGGTTAAAGCCGCCGCAATTTTAGCAGCGGTAATCGTGCGATCCGCAATCTTCGCGCCTGTGACTGCTGCATTTGCAAGCTTCGCCGTGGTCACTGGCTCGTTGTTAATGTTCAGCCAATTTGCCTGACCGGATGGGTTATTATATAGGAAAAGAGAAATTACATAAAACGTCATGGTATTCCGGCTGATAAAAAAGCCCATTGCCCGCTGATAGCCGTTTCCCGTGTTGTCTCCGCTGTGCTTTACCAGAAAGACGTGTCCATCATCGCTTGGTTGGTCACTGAACTTATTTCCGCTCCACGATGTGAAGTAGAGGGAGTCTCCCGGAATCATGTTGTGCATGGCATGACCGACCGATGTAGTCCCTGCGCCTACAGTTACTTCAAGAGCAGGGAGCTTTCCGAACAGGTTGTTAATGGTGTCTACAACGTTGTCTCCCTGGATTTCTTCGTCTACCTCTGTCAAGTTGCCCAGAGTTTCCTCTACGGCATTCAGGGTTTCCGCCACACCTCGGATATGCCGGTTTGGGCTGATAGTGCCGTTTTAACCTGGCTCATGTCGGAGCGGATTTTCTGTGCTATTGTAAGCTCAGCCTTTCCAAATACTACGCTGATGCTTTGACCGTCAGCGTCATAGGTTTCTTCGACTTCGGTAATGCGCGTCGTCATGGATACGCCCCATGTCTTCGAGATGATTTTAACGGTCTGTCCAAGGTCGAAGTCTGTCTTGTATGCCAGATTGCCGTGAGGGTTGACCGACGTGTCGAACGAATAACGTATCGCCAACTCGCTAAGCTTGCTCTGACCCCGGAAGGTCAACGCACCAATGTAATCCTCCTCTCCGAAGTCGTCCGCCCGCAGGTCTTTGGCATCCACGAAAATTTCGCGGCGGGTCTCCCCAGAACCGCTTGTAATGGCGACAAATGTCCGATCTGCGCCTTCGCCCTCACCACCGATGAGGGCGGTGTTGGCATAATCGGCCGCACTCTCTCTATATATTTGTTCAGTCAGGTTCTCGTACTCCTTGGAGAACACCGCCTGGGAATCGACTCCGTTATACAGCGTCACCGTAAAGATACCTGTCGCCGGAGTGAACACGGTCTTGATGCCGATATCTGAAGCGTCACAAAGTTCCGTTACAACCTCCATCAGGTTTCGGTATGAAATCTGGGCGCTGATTGGTATGTTAAGACACGGAGATGAGAAGTTTATGCCGGTGATTTGCCGCTCCGTGTCGGAAGGGTTAATAAGGTTGTTATTTAAAAGCTGTTCCACACAAGCCGAAAGGTCACCCGACAGCTTCTCCGTTTTCCACACAATGCGCCGGGCGAGAAAGGAGGTAGAAAACGGCCGCTTACAGTGATGATCTCCCGGTCGGTCTGAGACAGTTCAAGATGCTCGATAATCCCGGCTTCCTCGTCATCGCTCTTCCAGATAATATTCCCTTCCTGCAGGAGCGCAGAGTTTTCCGTTGTGGCTATAGCTTTTAGTTCAAAAGAACCACACTGCGAGTAACGTCGCGTCCAGCGCAGGTATTCGAATGACTCCACGATACCCGCAAGTTCTCGGTCTGAATTATAGATATACAGTTCCATGCTCACACCCCCAGAAACTGCGGCCGGTAGTAAATGCTGACCTCCAGCAGTTCCATATTGACTGAAGCGTCATAGCGCAAAGTGTTATGTCCTGCGGCAAGCTGGAAGAACGCCGAATTGGTGTCCAGCAGCGAAAAAGCATTCGTTACCGTCGAACCATCGACGCTGACTACGCGCTTACCAGCGAAATGGGTATATACCCGAAGTTCATCCCCTGCACTCATTGTCGTGAGGAGACGGATGTATTCCCCTGTGTCCATGTTCAGCAGTTCCGGGTTCGTCACCGTTCCCAGCGCTCGGAACACGATCTCACACCCACAGGATACATCACCGATGTTATCCACCTTGATGATCTGGCTGGGTTGGCGCATTCCAAATTCCATGCCCCCTTCAGGTATCTCCAATTCAAACTCAAACAATGGTATCCAAGACGCTAATTCCTCACGCACCTCATCTGGCGTCTCGAAGAAGGGTGACGGACAGAGCAGGCTGACAAAAAAAATTTAGGTATCCGCTGCCGAGTGGAAACGGTGAAACCCGCTTCCTCCACCACGCAGGCAATTTGCCGTCCTCGGTACAGAAGCGTCCCATGTAGTTTCGGGTTGAATATCTGGAGGAATTGCTTTCTCCTTATATAGGCCTCGTCGGAAGTATCCGCCATAACCGTCCCCTCCAGTGTGATGTTGCGCATATCCAGCGTGGAGGAGATGTAAAAAGCGCCGTCTTGCTCCGGCGCCTTGAAGGTGGTGTTGACGGTCTGGCGTATGTTGCCAGTGCCGTCTATCTTGGTAAGAAAATACGGGCGGCTCTGTTTGAGTGTGATGCTCTCGCCGCCTGCGTTGGTGTATGTCAATTCCATAGCCGTACCTCCCCTCCTTTAAAATTCAAGTGCCAGTTTACGCGACAGATTTTTGAACTCCCTCGCCAGTTCTTTTTCAGACAGGGCCTTAGGTGTCACCACTGAGATATTTTGCGTGATGCTTGTACCAGCTGGAACGGCGCCACCCTGCCCGGATAACCGTCCGTAATTCAAATCAAAGCTTGTGGGAATCGCGTTTTGCATATCCCTTGAAACTGCTGCCATCGCATCCTCAAAGCCCACGCCGATGCCTTCGCCCATATTGCGGCCAATTCCGGCAAATAGAGTTGAGGGAGAATGGATGCCGAAAAAGTCCTTAATCCGGGACACAACATTCCCGAAAAACCCTGAGATTTTATTCCACAGCCACGCCCCTGCGTCCGAAAATCCCTGCCACAAACCTTTGATCAGGTTGCCTCCTACTTGGGCCATTTGGCTTATATAGCCCGTAAACGCTTTAACCAATCCGGCTATGATCTGCGGCACTGCCTTTACTACCTGCACAATTATCGTGGGCAGGTTTGCAATCAGTGCGACAAACAGCTGAACGCCCGCTAGAATGATCTTGTCAATGTTACCGACGATGGCGTTCACTAGCGAGGTTACAATTTTGGGAATTGCTGTGACTACAGTGGTTATAATCTGCGGAAGTGCCTGAATCAGCGAAACCAGAAGCCGAATACCTGCATCAATAATCATAGGAATAGACCCGATTACTGCGCTGATGATGCTGTCGATAATTTGCGGAATCGCCTTCACAATCGCAGTAATAATGGTAGGCAATGCTGTCACCAGTGAAGTCAGCAATTTAATACCTGCATCGATGATCTGAGGGATGGATTTTATCAGAAAATCCACCAGCGCTGCGATGATTGCAGGAAGAGCAGCAGCAAAAGTTGTGGTATTGCATCCACCAACCCCTGCGCCAAGCCAATAATCAACTGTAAAGCCGCATCAAGAATAAGAGGCAGATTTTCAATTAGTCCCTGAACAATTTGCATCACAGCGGACACGGCAGCAGGTATTAATTGTGGCAGAGCCTGTGCTATACCACTGACGATTGTGCCTATCATCTGCACTGCGGCTGTGGTGAGCGCAGGTAAAGCTGCAATAAGGCCATTCACTAGCGTCATCAACAGGAGCACGGCCGCCTCGGTGATTTGTGGAAGTGCGGCAGTCAAACCCTGCACCAGCGAAATGATGATCTGGGAAGCCATATCAACCACTATAGGAAGCTGCTCAGAGATAAACTTTACGGCTTCCTGAAGAATACTGCCGAAAGCGTCAATTAGCCCCTTTGCGCCGTCCTTCTCGAAGGCGACAGAAAGTTCCTCGACCCAGCCATTTACCATTGGGAGAACAGTACCAGAAAGCATTGTGCTTAATCCTTCAGCGAGTTGTCCTTTTAGGGACGCTACGTTGTCCTCCAATGTTGACAGCTGACCCGACAAAGTCTTTGACTGAGCTTCCATGGCACCGTAAAAACGTCCTCCTTCAGCGGTTGCCGATTCGAAGGCATCTGCCAGCATTTCAGCCGAAATACCGCCCTTGGCCATTTCTTCTTTTAGTTCACCAATGGATTTGCCCGTTTTTCGGGAGATTTCCTCAAGAGGGTTAAATCCGGCATTAATCATCTGCATAAGGTCTTGGCCGGTAAGCTTACCCGTTGAAGAAGCTTGTGCAAACGCTAAAGTCAGACTCTTGAAGTTTTCAACATTGCCTTGGGAGATATCACCGAGCTGCTTCATGTGTTTCTGTGCATCCTCTGCTGACATTCCGAAGCTCATCAACGTCTGCACCGCGCCCGCAAGATCCTGCATCCCAAATGGCGTAGCGGCAGCTTCCTTTTTTAAATCGTTGACTAATTTTTGCGCCTTAGCTTGATCACCCAACATAGTGGTAAAGGAGGATGTATAACTTTCCATCTGTGCATTGTACTCAATACCGTCCTTCATCGCCCCAGCAAAGGCTTTTCCAATACCAGCAATAGCACTGCCCAGTGCTTTAATGCCACCAATAATCGCCTCGGATAGGAGATTGGCTTTTAGCATATCGCCAAACACAGAGGTTTTCTTACCCGCATCATCCACTTCGTCGCCTAGATTATTCACATTATTAGCAAGATCATTAGCAGCATCAGCGGCATCTTCCATGTTCTGAGCACTATCGTCCGTACTGTTGGCATGGTCATGCAGTACTTTGTTGTTTTCTTCTAGTTCCCGTTCCATGCCGTTGAGTTCTGCTTGGGCTTTGTTAAGCTGTATCTGCCAGTTCTGCGTGCGCCGGTCGTTCTCGTCGAAGGAAGATGAGGCATTATCTAGCGCGGCTTTGAGGGTTGAAATCTTTTCTTTCTGCACATCAATTTCTTTATTTAAAACCGCATTACGAGCGGTGTGCCTGTACAGACTTGTCATTTTTATCAAATTGACTGGTCACAAGGGTCATCTCGCTGCCCAGAACCTTAAATGCCTGATTGATGTCCGCGAGAGCCTTTTTAAATTCCTTCTCGCCCTCAATGCCGATTTTTAACCCAAAATTATCCGCCATGCCTTCACCTCCTCCTATATACCCGGCGGTATAATATCATCAATCGTACGGTTTTTTTTGGCTTCTCGATGCCAAGGAACTGCTTGTGACAGGCCCACAGATCTAGAAATAGACCAATAGGCATGAGCCAAAAGCCCTCGTCACTCATGCCCATCTGCACCGTGCCATAATAATAAAGCCGGGTAAAGACTTCCTCGTCCGTTACCCGACTTCCGCGTTTTTTGGGGTTTCTTCTTCACTTTCCACATTGCGCTTTGTGCCCCTGAACATCGCTTCGGTTATAGCATTTTTATATGCCGCTAAGTCCAGCGGGGAGGTAAGAAGCTCAACTTCCTCCTCGGTAGCAAATCCTCAGGTGTATTCTTATTTTTGAGGTTGCGAATAAGGATGGACTGGTTGGCTAAAAGTGTCAAAAGCCACACAATCTCATCCAATGCCATCTCAAAGTTCTCAGATTTCATCAGTTTTTCCCCGAGATCTTCAAGTCCACCATACCGATTTGCAATTGCTTTTGTGGCACGTGTGGTCAGGATTAGTTCATAATCTCTGCCGCCGATATTGATGACGGCACTTCTCTCATTATCCATAGTTAACCCTCCTAAGGTTCCGGCGTATAGACCGGTTCATAGACCTGCGAGAACCAGCCGGTGATGGTAGCGGAAGAGACACCAGGGTCTCCTTCGGTAACCTCAGCTTTCCATGGGTGCTTGCCCATACCGTCGAGCTTGTTCCTACGCATGACCGTACCCTCGATGGTAGGCGTGGAGAAGGTGATGGAATCAGCCTTGGTCTGCAGGTTCGTAGCGGGGAGTCCAAACTTCACGCGGTAGAGCCAGAAATAGCGGTATGTGCCGTTTGCCTTCTGTGCGCGAAAGCCCACCGCGACGGGTGTCCCCACGTTCTCACTGGCCGAAATCAGTACGCCATTGTCGTCTGTGGTGGCGCCTGTCAGATCCGCCGCAACGGTGGGACCAATGTCGTCTACACCAAGGGTAAGTGTACCGCTGTTGAAGTCCTTAACGACCTCGGCTGCACCGTCATCCGCATACAGGATTGCCTCCACCAGTTCCACCGAGAGCTCAGCGGTAATGGCTTTGGCAAGAACGGTAGGCGGTCCGTAGGTTTCTTCGCCGTTGACGTCCTCGGTTATTTTTGAATAATACAGTCTGTCAAGACCGATAGTTGCCATAGTGTTATTCCTCCAATCCATAGTTTTTCGCCACATCGATGGCGTAATGGTGATACCCCGTATCGTCCTCGTGACCGATATACCGGTGTTCAGTCACCGTGAAATCCGCATTCAGCAAGGCCGTTACGATCTGCTTTTTACATAACAGGTAGTTGCCCTTTGAGAATAGTGATATTCTTGCTTCCTGCACCTCAAACCCTGGGCGGTTATCTGCGTGGACTTCAAAGATGTCTGAAAGCGGGAGAATGACGACATACTCATCCGGTGCTTTACCTGAAAAAACGCCGGTCTCCACGGGAAGCGGTATGGCGGATACAAGGGTATTCAGTTCCGATAAAATGCTCATAGCTTGCCGATCTCCTCCTCCAGTTTGGCGATCATCGCGTCGGTGCAAGGTTTCCGGGAAGCAGTCCTAGCAGGCTTCAGGAAAGGTTTTGCGGGCTGGCCGTGTTTGCCATATTCGATAATGTTGGCAATTTTGGCGTTGCTCCCGCCATCCGAACGCGGCTCTGCAAAACCCACTTTCACATTATAGTTACCGTCCCTATCCTGCTTTGCAGCCGTGACACCAAGGGAAGAGAGCAGCTCGCCAGTGGACTCGGAAGGGTATTTCGTGTTCTTGCCGATCACCATGCGCAGATTGCCTTTGACCTTGACCTCTCCAATACCACTGCGCCTCCGACTTCTAACACCTTGGGGACGATCACGTCGGTCTGGTCAGCCAGCCGGGATACCTTCAAAAGAAAGTCCTCCGGCATCTTTACGTTAACTTTTGCCATATCCATCACCTCACTGTGGGTTCCAGTCTCTCGGCTAAAACCTCAACATACATCCCACGACCTCTTACATCCTCAACACTTAGAACCCGGTACCTCCCGTCAGCACTGACAATGATCATTTCCGTTGTGATCTTAAGTCCAGGGATTTTTCTGAATCTAAAAAGTGAGGATGCAGTGGAAAATGCCGCCCTGTTGGCCCACCGCTCATTACCGTGTCGTTCTTCTTTATAAGCACGCATACTGGCAAGGATGGTGTCACTTGTTCTGGTAAAACCCTCGCTATCCTTGCTCGAAACTGTACTTATAATGTCAATGAAGGTGTTCATCCTTCCGAAACTCATATTCATACACCCCACTCCCGGTCAAGCCGCCGCAGGAGCATATTCACCGTGTTCCATACCTGCTGACTCGCTTGTATGTTGTCCGCAAAAAATCCGGCAGTCGAGCCATCCCTACTTTCATAGAAATGACTCGACAACATGATCACAGCCTGTTCTGTGGTAGGAGGCATAGTGTGGGTTTCGTAATAATCGTCAGCAATATGCTGATAACTCTGCGCATAGGACACGGCAGCAGTGATGAATCCAATAAGGAGATCATCGTCCTCGTTATGCGTCAGGATTAAGTTCGCCTTGACCTTAGGTAGGAGATTATCTGCTACTGCCATACCCATACCGACCTCCTTTTATATTCCACCTTCATCGGCTTCCATCAGCCCCGCCGCTTTCAGTTTAGAGAGCAGTGCATTGAAGTCAGCTTGGAGAGTGGCCACATCCGTGGCAATGCTATCCTGCTGGTTCTCGGCAACGGGGAGCCCCGTTACAGAGGCCCCCGGCAGAATTTCCAGTTCTCCTCCAATTACCCATTTCTCGCCGCCTTGTTTCGTGTAGTTCTTCGTGTTATAACTCATATCGCACCTCCGTTAAGCTTTCTGCTGGAGTACCTTAACGGCCTCGGGCAAGATAAGCTTGCCGTCAACGCGCTGGGTAGCAATGAAGCCTACCTGTCCCGTAGCGGCGAATAGTTCATTTAAACGCTTGAACACTCTTCCCTGACGGTCAGCCACCCAGTAATAGCTAAAATCGCCGAATACTACTGTCTTTGCCCCTGCTTCAATGGTGGGTACATATGCAGAGGTGTACAAAGGACGGTTGAGGATGGTATCAGGTGTTCCCGCCTGGATGGAAGGCTGCCAGAGGTACTGCCCGTTGCCGTCTTTCAATTTGCGGATGGCCTTAATAGTGGCATCGTTCATTACGAATACCGCCTTATTACGATAAGGTGCTTTCAAACTGTAGAACAAATCTAATACTTCATCCAGTGTGATGGCAGTGGCACTTGCTGTAGTAACACCGACTTGACCGCCACCTGTAGCATTCAGAATTTGTTGGTTTACCTGTGCCATCACCTACAAAGAAGGCTTCCTCCTCCTTGTTGCCGATACGACGTGCAAATTCCCTTGTGATGTAGCTTTCGAGATTGAACACGGAATCGTTTAAAAGTTCCTCGGAGACCTTAATCATCGTCGCCAGCTTGTAGGCACCAATGGAAACCTGCCCGAAGCTGTCATCGCTTTCAGGGATAACGCCCTCTTCATCAACCCAGCTTGCGGTACCTTTGCTTGCCACTACAGGAATTTTGCGGTCGCCGGAAGAGGTAGTGATAACATTGGCCAGCTTGCGGAAGATATTTTCTTCCTCCAACGCTTCCACAAGGGTGCGCTCGAATTCGTCCGGCACGAGATAGCCGCCTTCGGAATCGGTGCCAATCTTCAGGGCATTCCTGACCTCATAACTGACATTGTCACGCATAGCGTTCCAGAACGCCTTTTTATATTCAGCGCTCGCACGGCCAGTTTTTTCATCACCGGTGCTTGTAGGTGAGTTCGTAATAGGGTTACTGGTTGCTTTCTCCAATTCAAGATCGATGGCCGCCTGACGCTCCAGACGCTCGATTTCCTTTCCAAGTGCCACAACATCAGCTTCCATCTTGTCATAGGTAGCGGTATCCTCGGCTGACAAAAGACCATCTCCGCCACGTTTAGTATCAAGGAACGCCTTGGCCGCGTCCCATGCCTTAGCGCGCTTCTCGCGCAATTCCAGAATTTTGCTCATTGTGATTTCCTCCTTCAAATTAGTGAGAAATTAAAGAAAGCCGCTTATACAGCGACTCTATCGGGGTACCTGTTTTCTGTTGTTGGTGCTTCGGCAGTTTACTGATAAGCGAGTTGGTGACCGCCATCCGGCTAAAGATGAGACTATCCGACAAATCAGGCGGCTCACTCTCCATAAACATGATCTTGTCGGCAAAACCAAGCTCAATGGCTTTAATTGCATTCATCCACGTCTCCGCATCCATCAGATGAGAGAGTTTGGTGCGGGAAACCCTGACTTCAACTCATAAGCATTGATGATGCTTTCTTTAACCTCATCCAGCAACGCTTTGGCACGCAGCATTTCTTCGCTGTCACCGATGGCAACGGTCGAGGGGTTATGGATCATGATCATGGATACGGGCGACATATACACATCGCCACCTGCCATCGCGATGACCGAAGCGGCACTTGCCGCAAGCCCATCGATTTTCACAGTGACTTTTCCGCTATATTCCATGAGCATGTTGTAAATCTGTGCTGCTGCAAACACGTCGCCACCGGGCGAGTTGATCCACACTGTAACATTACCTGTTCCAGCCATTAGTTCATCTTTGAACAGCTTTGGAGTGACCTCGTCGCCCCACCAGGTTTCTTCGGAGATTACTCCGTTAAGATAGAGGGTACGTTCCCCATCGGAATCTCTTACCCAATTCCAAAATTTCCTCATTGTCCGTTGTCCTCCTTTGAATAAAAATTTCCCGCTTGTGAGAGCGGGAGCATATTGCCGTGACCAGATATAAGTCACCACCATCCTCAGCGGGGATGCGGTTCATGTCCTCCAGTTCCCGGATGTCATTTGCCGACAGCCAGCCATTCTGCCGCCCGACAGCGTAACCGTTCATCCGGCTTTGGTAATCACCACGAAGCAGGCCATCTAGGTTAAACTTGATAAACAGCGACGGCTTCTCGGAAGGCAGGATGAGCGACTGCTGAAGCGACTGCTCCCAGCGCACCACCCACGGGTTAAGCGTATACTTCACAAATTCAAGGCTCTGCTGCTCGATGTTGGAGAAGCTGGACTTCTCAAGGTCACCCACCATATGGGGCGGTATCCTAAAAATGCGGGCGATTTCATTGATTTGGAACTTCCTCGTCTCCAGAAATTGCGCTTGCTCCGGAGGAATGCCAATAGCCTGAAACTTCATTCCTTCCTCCAGAACCGCCACCCTATGTGCATTGCCACTGCCTTGATAAGCACTGTTCCAGCTATCCTTGACCCGCTGAATGTCTTGATCACACCCGGATGTTCCAGCACACCACCTGGATTGGCACCATTGGCGAAGAACGTCGCGCCGTACTCCTCAGTAGCAAGTGCCATACCAATAGCATTTTTTGCCATTGCAATGGGGCTATACCCAATGAGTCCATCAAAGCCCAGACCAGGAATGTGGAGTACCTCATCCTTACGAAGTATGACATAGCCGCCTTTTGGATTTTGACCACTTTCGTCGGCGTCGCGGTAATAGGTATATATCAATTCGCCATTCTGGGCTCGGCTGACTTCCATCTTGTTCGGGAGCAGAGGATATAGTGCAACTGCCTGCCCACGCCCATTTCGAACCACTTGTGCGTAAGCATTGCCCCAAAGTAAAAGATGACTCATCAGTGTTTCTCGAAACACAAATGAAGTCATCTCCGGATTGGGTTCGTTATGGAGTAGATAATAAAGCGGGTGCTGACTTATGCGTTCTTTGCCACCGTCCAATCGGTAACGATAAATGTGCAGTGGCAGTCCAGCTATGGCTTCGGCCAGTATCCTTACGCAGGCATACACTGCCGTGGCCTGCATGGCAGTCCGCTCGTTGACCGTTTTGCCCGACGTAGTGCCACCGAACAGAAACGAAAATGCGCTGCCCACACGGTTTTGCGGTTTATCTCTTGAACGGAACAATCCTTTTAATAGTTTCATAGGCATCACCTCCGAAAACATTTTTCCACCATATCAACAATCGCTTAGGTTTAAAGGATTAGTAAACCTCTCTCGTTGTACACTGAATTGCCACCATTGCCGGAGCCGCAGCGAATGGCACGGTCGAGCGCCATAATGGTCGCCACCGCGCCATCTATTCTTTCTGTGCTTTTTTCCTTGTCCGGCTTTATGTTGCCTGCCGGGTCGGTCTTAATATAGATGTTATCCATCATCCACCTAAGAACGGGATGGCCGCCATGAGCTATTTTCTCCTCCAGCGTCAACTTCATCAGTTCCTTGGTTGGCGGCGACATATCTTAAAGCCCTGACCGAAAGGAACCACCGTAAAGCCCAGGCCCTCAAGGTTCTGCACCATCTGAACAGCACCCCAGCGGTCAAAAGCAATTTCGCGGATATTGTACCTTTGGCCCAGTTCTTCAATGAACCGTTCAATATAGCCATAATGTACCACGTTGCCCTCGGTGGTCTTAAGATATCCCTGTTTCTCCCAAAGGTCGTATTGCACATGGTCTCGTCTGACCCGCAGATCGATATTTTCCTCAGGCATCCAGAAATACGGAAGGACGATGTATTTATCTGTTTCATCCTCCGGTGGGAAAACCAGCACAAAGGCTGTAATATCCGTAGTAGAGGACAGGTCAAGTCCGCCATAACATACCCGGCCTTCAAGACTCGCCGGATCAACAGGAAATGAACAGGCATCCCACTTTGCCATCGGCATCCAACGGACGGCTTGCTTAACCCACTGGTTCAGGCGCAATTGCCGGAAGCTATTCTCCTCAGCCGGGTTCTGCTGCTTCGCTTTTTCGCAGGCAGCTTTCACCTTGTCGATACCGACTGTGATACCTAAGCTGGGATTCGCTTTTTTCCACACTTTAGGGTCAGTCCAATCATCCTCTTCCTTCGCGCCGTATATCACAGGATAGAAGGTAGGATCATACTTTCTTCCCTCAATGATGTCCAGAGCTTTTTGGTGCGTTTCGTAGCAGATACTCTGGGTGTCCGTTCCCGCTGTGGTAATAAGAAAATACAACGGCTGCATCCTCGCATCGCCAGAACCTTTTGTCATGACATCAAACAGTTTCCGGTTTGGCTGAGTATGAAGTTCATCGAATACAACACCATGTATATTAAAGCCGTGTTTAGAGTAAGCTTCAGCCGACAGTACCTGATAGAAGCTGTTGGTCGGCAGGTATACCAGCCGCTTAGTGGAAGCCAGCAGCTTTACGCGCTTGTTAAGTGCAGGGCACATCCGTACCATATCGGCAGCGACTTCGAATACGATAGAAGCCTGCTGATCAGCGCGGCACAACCGTACACCTCTGCCCGCTCCTCACCGTCACCGCATGTGAGGAGAAGTGCGATTGCTGCTGCAAGCTCACTTTTTCCCATCTTTTTAGGTATTTCTACATACGCCGTGTTAAACTGGCGGTATCCATTTGGCTTTAAGATACCGAATAAATCACGGACGATTTGCTCCTGCCAGTCGATGAGTTCAAAAGGCTTTCCCGCCCATGAACCTTTAGTATGAGAGAGCGCTTCGATAAAAGACACGGCATAATCGGCAGCATCCTTGTCATAGTATGACCCCTCAGCCATAAAGGCGGTCGGCTTATATTTCCTCAGTTTTCGCATAGGCACCGCCTCTCTAAAATGGGCAAAAGAAAAGAGCCTACATAGAAGCTCTTTTCTTTTGCCCTGTTTGTATTGCTTATTTACATTGTTTCATTCCACTTTGCCTGTCAGTATGAAGTGGACATATTCAGCTTTATGTTCTGTCAAATATACCACCAATTCATAAAAGCCGCGTTCATTGGCTTCATACTGGACTCGGTTCACATCAAACATGTTCGTGACCCCGCATTCCCGGATGGAAAGGATTTGCTCCTTAATCTTCTCATTCATAAGCTGCTTCCTCCATATCCACCGAGTCAGTTGTTGCTTTGCGCAGGATATCCACATCAAAGCCCGCGCTTTTATAGCCTTCTAAAATTGTACTGTAATAATAGCAGCTTGGCTGACCCAGCGGTCTCCCATCGTTCATGATGTAGACCATTGCAGTAACGGACTTGCCGTTTAGCTTCACTTTCACATTTTCCTTGCGATAAAGGAACGGCCAGCCTTCGTAACGGTCGAGTGCTGCTTCGTCGGCAGGCGTTATCTCCCAAACAAGCACTGGGACGCTGCCGCCTTTGAAAGGCTCAACGGTCGCCACAGCACCAGCATGTGCGCCCCTGAAAAGGAGCCGCCAGCCTTTCATTGTGCTGGTACCCAACACCTTTGCGGTAGGGATCGTGACGCCATCTGCGAAAGGTTCAGATTGGAACCGTAAGCGATATATAGTTTCTTATCCACTATTATTGATATCCTCCTTCCTCTTATTAAGCTTTTCGAGAGGTTCAGGCCGCCCGAAATCGCCAGGCTGCCGAGCCGTCCAGATGGGCGGTTAAGTGTTCGCGGCAGTTTGCAAACTCCTCGCCGATGAAGCCAATGCGGTTAAGGTAAGTCCGCATGGCGAACTTCTCATTCTCACTCTGCGGTTTCTTTGCTGAGGCACATTTCTGCGTCAGGGCCTGATGGTTAAGCGCCAGGGCAAGAACAATGTAGCTTCGGATCTTGCCCGCGTGGAGTTCGCTATTGAACCCCCGCAGTTCCACAGTGTGGTTGCCCGTGAAAAAGCTATGCAAATTTAGGAAGTGGTAGCGGCTGTGGTGGTAATGCCTGTCGCGGCTCTCGCTGTAGCCCGCGTACCAAATTTCCTCAATCTGTCTCATGGTCTTGGGTTTTTTGCGGTTCATCTTGTCAACCAGCAGGCTATCCATCTTCTTGCAGTAGCTCATCCGCTCAGGAGCAATTTGGAGCGCCTTGTAGAAAAGGTCGTTCTTGCTGGCAATGATGTTAACAAAATTGCGGATGCTCCTAGGCGTGTGATTTGAGCCGTCAAGATGTATGTGAATCCCGCAGGATGGGTTGGCAAATGCTCCGGACTTCCGAAGTTTGCGCACCAGTTCCTGCAAAGTATCAATATCCTCGCGGTAGGTAAGGATGGGGCTGACCAGTTCCACACTACATTCGCGGGTAGCTGCCACCTTCTTGCGACCTTGTTTCATTTGGCAGGAAATGCTGCCATCGCTCATGAACTTCCAGACCCTGCCGTCCGGCGCGATGACTTTTTTGGTATCGTAATAATCGCCCGTGTTGGTGACTGGACCTCCGAGGAACTCGGCCACTACCTTCGCCGCATCACCGCGCGTGATGCCCGTAAATTCAATTTCAATCCCAAATTTGTTTGTAAACATTGTGGTTTTCCTCCTTTTGAGTGGTGTGCGTTTGCCTTTCGGCATGTACATATATCACTCTAAAGGCCTTATATAGCAAGCATTATCAGAGGAAAAATCCACACAAATATATGGGTTGTGTATGACTGCAAACTGTGTAATTTACAGTTTTCTAACAGCATCCTCACCGTATACGACACCAAGAGTTGAACCGCAGTCCCAAAAACAAAAGATAGTGCCGGTATCATCGATGAAGTCCACGGTGCCCCTATCACCTGGCTTCAGCTTGGAGTATGGATCATTCATACATACCAGTTCCACGCGTGTACCAGACGGGTATTGCTTGCGGAGCCGCTCCACAATCTCCATTGAGGGGAATTTATTCATCTGCAGTCACCTCCGCTTTAAGCGGCATGCCATTCTTGAATGCACTGTTACCTGAAAGGTTCTTTAGAAGCACTTTCCGTGCGGCCTTGTACTCGTCACCCACAAAGCCCAGTCTGATGAGGAATACGCGAAAAGCAAACTTCTCATTCTCTACAGGCTTTTCTTTTGCCGTTACACGCTTCTGCTCCTTGGCTGCCGCACAAAGTGCACCTATAAACTGTGAGTAGGCTTCGACTGTTTCGCCGTTTGTATCGAACTTGAACCAAGGAAATTTAAGCGTTGTTTCTGTTCGCTCGATGGGGAGTGCTTCTGCTCCAATAGCTTTTTTAATAAGGGCCGCCTTACTTGCGACAAGCCTGTCGAGATTCTCAAGTGCTGTGTCTGTAAAACCCTCCAGCGGCATCTCAATGGTAAGATTGTCGGTTGTTTCACACTTGAAGCCCCGCTCTGCAAGCCCATCCAGTATCCTTTCCACTTGTATACTGTCCATCGTGTTTTCAAACGTGAGCGTGCCCTCCTTGTCGACGGTAAAACCACTGATCTCGTAGGCAAAGGTCGGTGCGCCCTTATATATTGCAGGACAGTCGGTAATTTCACTCACGGCATTTACCAGTTCCTTGCGTCTTGGACCAGTTACGTTAAATCTGATTCCCATTTTTGTAAGCCTCCTTTGCTTCTTTGGTGCTTACATATATCACTCTAAAGCTGTTAAATAGCAAGCTGATTCTCTGAAATATGTGCATTGTTAACCCTGCTCTTTCTGTACTACCTCCTGGGCATCCCTATACTTGGTACCATCTCTCAATAGAAATACACCATCCGATGAGCCGACCTGCTCGATATAGCGCGTTTTACGATGACATCGCAGTATTTTTCATCCAACTCAATGGTGTAACAAATCCTATCTGTTTGCTCACAGGCGATTAGTGTCGATCCAGAGCCACCAAAAGGATCAAGCACGATACTATTGGTAAGACTAGAGTTTATGATCGGGTATGCAACTAATGCAACCGGCTTCATAGTCGGATGATCGGCATTCTTTTTCGGCTTATCAAACTCCCAGATAGTAGATTGCTTGCGGTCGGAATACCATAGATGCTTGCCTTTCTTTTTCCACCCCCAAAGTAGTACCGGCTCATGCTGCCATTGGTATGGTGAGCGGCCAAGAACAAGAGATTGCTTTTTCCATATACAGGTGCCAGAAAGATAAAAACCAGCATCTGCAAAAGCCCTTCTGAAATTCAAGCCTTCTGTATCGGCATGAAACACGTAAATACTGCCGTCCTGCGACAGAGCATGTTCTGTATTCCTAAAAGCATCAAGCAGGAACTGATAAAAAGCATCGTTGCCCATATTGTCGTTTTTGATTTTTCCGGCTGAACCTTCATAGTTGACATTGTACGGCGGGTCAGTGACCACAAGATTTGCTGTTTTACCATCCATCAAAGTATCAAAGGTTTCTTTCTTCGTACTGTCTCCGCAGACCAGCCGATGCCGTCCAAGTATCCATACATCCCCTAAACGCGAAACAGCGGGCTTTTTCAGCTCGCTGTCCACATCGAAATCATCTTCTTTAATTTTATCCCTGACACTATCCTTGAATAGGTCATCTATTTCGCAGGGGAAAACCGGTAAGTGAGACATCAAAATCCGCAGCATTTAAGTCTGTAATGAGAAGCGCCAATTTATCTTTGTCCCAATCGCCACTGATTTTATTAAGCGCTATGTTAAGCGCCTTTTCTTTTTCCTCATTCATCTCGATGATTACACATTCCACTTCGCTAATTCCTATACTAATCAGCACTTTCAAACGCTGATGACCGCCGACCACATGTCCCGTAGTTTTGTTCCATATAATAGGTTCTACATATCCAAACTCCTCAAGGGAGCGTTTCAGCTTTTCATACTCTGCATCCCCCGGCTTTAAATCCTTCCTGGGATTATACTCGGCAGGGATGAGCTGTTCTATCTTTAACTTCTCTATCAGCATACTTCTCCACCGCCTTTCTTAATTCACTGGACTTATTCACATCTTCCCAAGGGAAAAGACAGCTATTGAAATGTCCATAAACTGCCGTATCGGAATAAATTACGTTGCGCAGGCGCAGTTTTTCTATAATTGAGAGAAGGTTTGAGACTGAAAACCTCCTGAGCCGCAAGGGTTAGTATCTCATCAGGCACAATACCGGTGTTTAGGGTGTTAACAGAAAAAGCCACCGGATTTGCTTTACCGATGGCATAGGATACACCGACTTCACACCTTTTTGCATAGCCGCACCAAACTATATGCTTGGCTATGTATCGAGCCATATATGTGCCACTTCTATCAACCTTGGTGGGGTCTTTACCAGAAAGTGCCCCACCACCATGGGATGCAAGCCCACCATAGGTATCAACCATCAGCTTTCTTCCGGTAAGTCCTGTATCGGCTGCGGGACCTCCCTCCACAAATCTACCGGACGGATTTATAAGAATCTCAGTATCGTTATCAAAAGGAAAATCCTCAAAGCACTGCCAGAGGACATTATTTAAAATATCTGATCGAAGTTCCTCTTGAGTTTTGTCCTCTATATGCTGAACTGAGACAACTACGGTTTTTTTTTACCCTTACAGGAGTATCGCCGGCATATTCTACTACTGTAACCTGTGCTTTGCCATCTGGAAGAATGCCCTTTATGAGTTTACCTTTGCGGACATCATCCAACCGCTTCACGATCCTATGTGAGAGTACTAGCGGAAGGGGGAGCATCTCTTTAGTTTCATTTGTTGCATAACCGTACATCGTGCCCTGGTCACCGGCACCCATAGAACCATACTGCTCGTTGATACCTTCTCTTGCTTCAAGTGCTGTATTAACACCATCTGCAATATCCTGACTCTGTCGATGCACAAACACATAAATCAAAAACTTCCATGGGTTGTATCCAACTTCCCGAAGCACATTTCGAACAATATATCGGATATCGACTTTTTCGCTGCAGGTGATCTCGCCCGCTACGATTATTCTGCCCTTGGTCGCCATAACTTCACATGCTACTCTGGATGCCTTATCCTTACGAAGACAGGCTTCCAAAATGCTATCCGCAATGATGTCACACAGCTTGTCTGGGTGACCGGAACATACGCGCTTTCAGCTGTTAAAAATCTTTTGCTCATTTCACATCTCCAATCTATTTTTATTTGCCCCTACGGGCAGTAAGAAGTCGTTCCATCACATCGTCCTGCGGATTTAAACCATTGTACTCTGTGGCACAGTTTTCACGGACAATCTGGTAGATTTCCATCCATAGTCTATTGGTCTGGCTCATGAAGTTCTGACTCATCACTACGTATGGACTTTGGATTGCATTACCTGTGGTGGGGTGCTTGGCAAGAAATCCGAATTCGGTCACTGCTTCCTCACACTGTATCCACCGGGCCGCACTCATGGCATAGCGTTCTAAAAGTTGAGGAAGAACAAGATGGGCACATCCCCGTTCTTCAAGCCATTGCCACGTTATTTCATATATTTCTGATGCTATCAGCGTCTTACCGTCCTTTTGAACTGCTGAAAGCATGGCTCTTGGCTGTGGCATCGCCTGACCTTGAAGATCAGCAGCATTTTTAAATTCTATAACTTCAAGTTTTCGTTTACCAGGGTTCCCGGCTGCAATTTTGTCCGCAAGCGGCTTCTTTTTCTGTCCCGAGCCGATACGGGCACCTCCTCGGTTAGTTCCATCCTTGGCCATTTTTCCACCTCTTTTCTACCCGAGGTTAATTCCCTGTTTGAAACCGCGAATTTTCGCGCGTGACCCCCCGCCCGTTCCACGGCACAAGGGTCCCAGAGATTTTGACCGCCCCTACCGCCGCCCCCATCGGCCGCCTTCCCGAGCAGTGATCTCAGAGTGGCAAGGAGTACATAAAGACATGAGGTTTCTCACGTCGTTTGTACCTCCTTGGGAAAGCGGCTTGATGTGGTGTACTTCTTCGGCGGGTGTGATCCGTCCATTCTTCTCGCATTGTTCGCAAAGAGGATGTGCCGCAATGTAGCGGTCACGGATTCGTTTCCACGTCCTCCCGTAACGTTTTTTCACGGCGGGGTCGCGGTCATATTTTTCATAACGGGAAGCTTCTTGTTTCGCATCATCTTACAAAAAAAACGACCATCCGTTAACTCAGGACAGCTTGGGAAGGAGCATGGCCGTTTTGGTTTCCTTGGCATACGGCACCTCCTTTCGGGCATAGAAAAAGCCCCCGCGATTTACCACGAAGGCTCTTTACATTTTTTCATACTACCATTATATAACCGGTTTACTAGTAAATCGTCCACGATATTACTCATCACTTTCCATACAAGAGCAATGCCAGATGCCCAAGCGCTCGGTTCTTCTTGTTATAAGCAGAGGAGCGTTCAATGTTAAAGTGGTCACAGATGTTATAGACCGCATCGATTTGCTTTTGCTTGTCATCGAGGTAGAACTCCCTTAGTACGAAACGTTCGTCTTCGGATAGCGCATCCCACGCTGGCTTAAACCATTCCATGTATTCCAAAGCCTGTCGGTAGCGTTCTTTTAACACATTGATTTCATCAATACAGGCAATCAGCTTCTTTTCCCCCGGCTTTCGGTTCATGTGCAGATGGCATATACCGTTTATAATGGGGGATGCCGGAGAACTCATCTTTTCGTGGATGGTGGCGATATCTTCATCGGTGTGCTCTATGATGTATTGCATACTGCTGTAATCTTTCAACGCATTAATAGCTGCCGCCTTTTTATCTAAATAATGCCAGACAATATTCATCGCATCATACCTCCTTTAAAAGTGTTGCCTTGACCGCATCAATTAGTGCAGCTTGAGTGTTATCCTTATCTTTCAACGCTTTCATCACACGCTCGTCAATGGTGCCTTTTGCTGTCAGATGGTGGATGACCACTGTATCCTTTTGCCCCTGCCGCCAGAGCCGGGCATTGGTTTGCTGATAAAGTTCCAAACTCCATGTCAATCCGAACCAGACAAGGGTTGAACCCCCAGCTTGCAGATTCAGTCCATGCCCGGCAGACGCGGGATGAATGATTGCAACAGGAATTTCTCCTTTATTCCATCTCCTTATGGAATCAGCACTGGATAAAACTTCAACCTCAAAGCGTTTTGTATCCGAGCCAGATCATGTTTAAACCAGTAGGCAATCAAGACGGGTTTACCGTTGGCTCCTTCGATTACATCCTCTAGCGCATCCAGCTTACGGTCGTGTATATGAATCATCGCACCATGATCGTCATAGACTGCACCGTTGGCCATCTGCAGGAGCTTTCCAGATAACGCTGCCGCATTGGCTGCAGTAATTTCCTCACCTTTAACTGTTGTTATCAGATCTCGTTTCATTCGGTCGAGGGTTTCCATTTCCTTTTCGGAAAGCCTGACTGAAACTTCGTTAATGACCAGCTCCGGCAGTTTAAGATAATCGGAGCCTTTCATGCTGATAGTGATATCCGAAATCAATCGGTAGATTGCTTCTTCTGCTCCCGGCTTTGGTTTGTAGGAGAATATAACTTGCTGATTACGCTTATCCGGCACAAAATAGTCCACTCTGTATCTACCAATAAAGCGCCCCAGTCTTTGCCCCATATCCAAAAGCCGATATTCTGCCCATAAATCCATCAAACCATTAGATGATGGTGTTCCGGTAAGCCCAACAAACCTTTTAACCAAGGGCCTGACTTTCATTAGGCTTTTAAACCTTTTTGCTTGATGGGATTTAAACGAGGATAGCTCATCTACCACTACCATATCAAAATCAAAGGGAATGCCGCTTCTGGAAATGAGCCATTCGACGTTTTCTCGATTGATAATATACACCTGTGCTCTTTTCATAAGTGCTGTTTTTCTCTGAACCTCAGAACCAACAGCTACGGTATATTTAAGCCCTTTAAGATGATCCCACTTTTCAATCTCTGCAGGCCATGTATCTCTGGCTACTCGAAGGGGTGCAATCACCAGAACTTTGCGAACAAGAAAGCTATCCAATGTCAAATCAAAAATGGCGGTTAAGGTAATCACACTCTTGCCAAGTCCCATATCTAAAAACACTGCTGCTATGGGGTGGGTGAGGATATACTCGGTGGCATACGTCTGATAATCATGATGAGGATTGTATTTCACGAAGTATCCCTCCAATCTGTTCTATATGGTCCAGACAGAAAACCAAAAAGCCAAGTGATTCTAACTGTCTTTTTCTCTTTTCTTGTAAGGGCCTTAAGGTTTTACCCGGCGCTTTTACTTCAATAAAAGCGATTTTTCTTTCTGGCAGTAAAATCAGTCGGTCTGGCATTCCATCAAAACCGGGTGAGACAAGCTTTAAGGCTAGGCCACCCAAGTCTTTTGTCATCAGAACTAATTTCTGCTCTATATTTTTTTTCTCTCATATGTCCTCCATGTTCCCTAAATCCAAAAAATCTCTATACGCGCGTAAATACGCGTCTGCGTGCGATTTTTACTTTTTATCTTAGGGATTATTTTTAATAGTAATTTATGGAACAATGGAACACAGGATATTAAGCAGCCTAGTTTATAAGGGGCTTCCGCCTGTTCCGATGTGGTGTACCAAAGAGGTGTTTTTGTTTCACCGGAACAGGTAATAACTGTTCCCCACTGAATCTGTTCCAAATGTTCCAATCTTCATCATGGCTTGGGAACATAAACCCATTGCGGCCCATAAAGCGGAATGCGTTCCTTTTTAACAAGGCCGCTCCAGCCGCCAATACCCGCCATTATCGCGGATATTTCGTTGCCATCTATCCTTCGCAAATTGGCACGATCCTTACCGAAGCACTCGCACCAGATCTCCATATTGGATACGGACGTACGTTTTTTCACGCCGACCCGCTGGCTCTCTCCAAATTCAGTACCGTTGATGAAGGCACGACGCTCGTATAAATCCATGGTGTCCCAATCTTCAGGTAAAAGCATGTCAAGGTACTCGCGCACTAAACCTTCTCTCTCATCCGATTCCATCGCTTCTCTTTGTTCGTCTTTCGCAAGTTTCTCTAAGCTGGAATCCAGATACAATTTCTCGCCCGCCTTAACAAAGGTGAGAGCTTCTGCCCATATTTGCAATATTTCATCTTGTGTCAACTGCCATGACTTTTGTACCATTGCCTGGAGTCTTTACCGGCCAAAATCTACGGTTACCAGTTGTATCTCGCAAATATCCTTTCTCAGCATTGGTAGTACCAAAAAATACACATTGTCTTAGGTGGGGAGTTGCTCTTCTGCCAAAACTAGCTCGGTAAATATCATTCTGGCGGGAGAGGAAACTACGAAGCGTCTCTACTTCAGCCTTTTTAAGTCCGGCAAGTTCTCCAATTTCTAAAATCCAGTATCCCTGCAGTTTTTCAGCAGCAGTCTTATCCTTTGTATCAGATAAACTTAAGCTATCTGAAAACCAGTCACCGCCCAGCTTAGCGATGAGTGTACTTTTTCCTGCACCCTGTGGTCCATTTAGAACCAGCATGGAATCAAACTTGATGCCGGGTGTGAGTACACGTGCGATGGCCGCACATAGGGTTTTTCTAGTAACTGCCCGTACATACGGATTATCCGATGCTCCAAGATAATCGATTAAAAGGCTGTCTACACGCGCGGCACCTTATCCCATCCCATTCCGGGAGGGCTTCTATAAATTCACGAATCGGATGATAAGAACGATCATCGGCCACCTTTGCTACAGCCACATCATAGTTTCTTGCAGAGAAAGTTCCATAGTGCGTATCAATGTAGCTAATCAGCTGAGCATCATCAGCATCTCTCCAGAACCTTGACGGATGCGGCCATGGAACATCGCCTTTGATCTCAAGACTGTCTGATAGTTGATTAAAGACAATACTTTTCAGGTTTGGGTCATTTTCCAATATTAAAATTAGGTTTCTCAAAGTATTCTTAACTGCACCGGTCTTATCCAGTTCAAGCTGCTTTTCCCAATCCTCATCGATAAATTCACTTTCAGCTTGTACCTTGCGTTCCTCAGCAAATTGCTCCTTGACTCGTTCATCTTTAAGAGCCAAGTCAGTCATCGCTCTAAAAGAAGGCAGTTTGCTTGGCGCTGTATTTTCAGTAGTCTTTTCGTCCAAGTCTCGAAATTTATGCACACGGACAAGATCAAAAGCGTTTAGCAGCATTCCGCATGCAGGATCGGTGGCGTGATGGCTATAAGCAAATTTCCCATCATATATCACCAAGCCCGCTGATGAGTCTGCTGGAATGTAATCGTAACGTCCATTCGTGGTGCTTGGCTCATACACGTCCTGCAAGAAAGTTTCGATGGCTTCTTCAATCGTATAAGCTCTGCAAAATGCACCGACTACACCTTCTTTTGAAAGCGGATCTGCCTGTTTTGTAATCTTTCGTTGAACCACCTCTGATTGTCTGGAAGATACCGGCCACATAGAGGTATCGCGCCAGTCCGTGTATTTAGCAAGGTACATATCCGGGTCTAAAAGCTCTCCGTCTTTTTCCTTGAAAACAAACTCACCATCAGCGGAAGTTGATGGCCAATACATTAGCCTTGATGGTTCATAGGTAGTGTCATCAAAGAAGTCGATTCCGATTTCCTTTGCTACCATGCGACCAAGCGCCGGGTATTCATCTTCAACTTCTCGTTTCAGCGGAATCAAAAGCCTTAACCTTGGAGCGTCCGGCGTGTGTTTATGGGTGGAGTAAATACAGCATTTGAAATCGTGCAGCGTCTCAATCTGCTCCCATATGCCAGGTTTTGCATAGTCCATGTCTAGGGTCAGAAGGGAACGGCAGAGAACATAACCGTTTCTGCGTTTTCCTTCACGTAGGGCTCCGCCTACAAAGCCGCCAACGTCTTTGATGGTATCTTGCTGAGCCCTGCTCATCTTGCGGAACTCAGAAACCGTTTCAGTAGTGCGGATGGTTATACTCACTCGGGCGATAAAGTCGTTCCAAGATATGTCCTTGTTCTTCCACTTTCTATCCATACGGCTGTTGCCAACCGCTATTTTCATATCTACTGCACCTCCTCGCATTTTTCAGTAAAATATCTGATAGGGATGCGGTGCTTTGAAGCTTTGTCGATTTCTACTTGCATTCCAGCTGAGATGTAGCTGCCAAATACCCATAGCTCATCACATTTTCTGAGCCAGACCATACCAAAAAACAAACCTAGCTTTCTCTGGTCAGGATCGCAGTCATCCATCACCTGTGGATATAGCAGATGGGGAGCGAAGGGAATGGCTCCTTGCTCCACTGCAAATTTTAAGTATCTTCTGGCATTCTCCAGGTTTCTAGCTGTATCTCCAGCAAAGGGTGAGCAGATGAAAACGCAACGCTTATATTTTTTTTTTCTTTTTCTTCGCGCATTACATTCTCCAATGCTTCCGCAGCTGTTGGGTCCGGATATCCTTCAGAATTATATTTGTCCATCGCTATACCACCTCAAATTCCTGCCCTTGCTCTATTAGCGGAAGAATGCCCTGCGCTTTCAGCAATTCATAGATAAACAAGCGGCCTTTCTGAGTCCAATAAGTATGGACCTTCGAATGCATCGTCCCATCATTTCCGGGGTAGCTATGAGTTTTGGTTACGGTATAGCCATGCTGGGCGTGTTTTTCTGATACAGGAGCCATATTTTCCCCTGACGGAATTGAACACCCAGATCATGAAGGTATTCATTAAGCCAGCGACCCGATTTTCCATAATCCTTCGCGATCGTTGTTATCGCTACCGCATCCTTACAATTAAGAACCACGTCGTAATAGCTTGCTTTAGGTTTCATTTCAGCGATCTGCTGTTCCTGAATACTTATGGTGGCAGATAGCTTAGCATTTTTTGCCCGCTCTGCTTTGAGCTCCTGTAACGCCTTGATCCAAAGATCGGGATTGGCAAGCAATTCATCTGCGGCATATAACCCATGCTTGCGAATAGAAGGAAGAACCTCGTGTGTTACCCAACGCTTGAATTTCTTCAGCTTTTGTTCTCTTTCAAAAATGTACTCATCACTAACGCCTCTTGCTTTTGATGGCTGCATAGCAAATAATAATGAGTACAGTCCTGGTTCATTTACAATGGCTACTTGTTGCATTCCCCCAGGGGTAGTCATTTGCGTATACCCCTTTTCATCTTCTTCATCAAGACTGCATGGCGCGATTCCTATTGGTTTCACCAAACACATCGCAGACATCTTTTGCTACCCACCAGGTTTCTCCGTTTCTCTGAATTGTGCGTACTTCTTTTCCTTCGTAGTTGAAAATTGTTAATTCGTTCATATCCAACCTCCAGCTTATAGTTGTAGGGCGGCATGAACTGCCCTCAGCTATAAGCAAAAAAAGAGGAGGTTTCGAACCCCCTCAAATTAATCTTTTTTATAAAAGTTGCATTCATAACCGTCAGCACGAAGTAAAAGACCCTTTGCCCAAGGCGGGGTTTTACCCATAAGGGTACAAACATCCTGTAAAGATACTTCTAATGGAACTTCCAACACAGCTTCGTCGTGGACATGCATCACTATTTTGTACCCTGCTCTATCTAGATTTTGCATAGCAAAGCATAGAATATCTCTTGAGATTGCCTGCACGATGTTTTCCACGAACTTGGGTCCATAGCTTTCGATCCGCTCCCATTTCTTCTCGTCCTATGCCTTCATATGACACCGACTCACTTCCAAAGCTGTTTATTCCTATTCGGGGCTTTACATATGTCAGTTGTCTTCCAGATGGAAGCCGTATCAGAAGCATTCCACTTCGATATTCAAACTGGATTCTATGAGTCTCAGTTCTGGTTCTTTCTTTTACCGCTTCTTTCACGGAGCTATCAACATCCCACCACAGCCGTACAATATTGGGATTAGTATTTCGCCATGCAGCTACCAGCGGTTTTAGTTCTTCCTCGGAAAGACCCATTTCCAGAGCACCCATTGCTTTCAGTGCGCCAACAGAGCCCCCGTAACCTAAGGCCAGTTCTGCAATCTTGCCTTTTTGCCTTAGCGGACTTCCTTTTGTCACTTCTGCTATGGGAACTCGAAACATTTGAGCAGCTGATGCTTCATATATTTTTCCATGGGTAGCAAACACTTCATTTCGCCATGCTTCGCCTGCAAGCCATGCAATAACCCTCGCTTCAATGGCACTAAATCAGCCACGATAAACTTGAATCCTTCTTTAGGGATGAATGCAGTACGGATAAGTTCAGACAATACGCCTGGGACAGAATTATACAGCATCTCTAATGCTTCAAACTGTCCGCTGCGAACAAGGCTTCGTGCTTGTTCCAAGTCAGGCAAGTGATTCTGCGGAAGGTTTTGTACCTGAATGAGTCTTCCTGCAAATCGGCCTGTACGATTAGCTCCATAAAACTGCAATAGACCGCGTGCTCGCCCATCAGCACAAACGACATTTTCCATCGCTGTGTATTTCTTTACGCTGGACTTGGCCAGTAGCTGCCGCAGTTCCAGCACTTCACTTAGACGATCCGGTGCTGTCCGCAGTAATGTTTTTACTGAGGTCTTATCTAGGCTTTCTGTTTCCAGACCGTTCTCGGAAAGCCAGGTTTTCATCTGGGCAACTGAGTTTGGGTTCTCTAGTTTAGTAAGGACTCGCATCCGGTTCGTAAGCTCTTCTCTCGTCTGATTATCACATCGAATGGCTTGCTTTACTAATTCCAAATCTAACTGGATGCCCCTATCGTTAATCTGCTGGTCTAGAATATAGTTCTGCCACTCATGTTCAGGCATCGGGAACTTTTCAAGTCGCGACTGAATCGCCATTTCCGCTTCTACATCTCGGGCGTTATATGCCTTGAACCGTTCCCATTTATCTGGGGCATGCTCCGGCAAATTTCGGGTGCGACCGCCATTTGTCTGAGTTGGTTTACAAGGGACGGAGAAATATCGAATCAGTTCCTTGCCCTCAGTTAGTTTTTGTTTATCAGCACCGGTAACCAAGGCTGCACCCTCCAGAGAAAGCGGAAGTCCAAGATAGGCAGACCAAACCATCGTGCAGCGCCAGGAATTAGGTTCCAGCCAGATGCCAAGGTACCGAGACAAACAGATGCGTTCAAACTGTGCATTGAATGCCCACTTCGTTACTTGACTATCTAAAACGGCATTTTTTATTTCTCGTGGAATCATTTCACCACTTACCAAGTCAACCACCTGCACCGGTTCAGCATCCACACTGTATCCAAAAAGCAAAATTTCAAAATCCGGAGCTTCAGCATAGCGATAGACCCCGCTTTTTTGGCGAGGTCTACGCAACTATAAGTTTCTATATCTATGCTGAGGGTTCTCATGATAAAAAATCGTCATCCACATCGGTGGCAAAGTCTTCAGCAGCATTCGTTCTGCCACCTAAAGGCTCACCGTCTCGGATTTTCTGAATATTGCCAAGGCCACATGCAATGCCTTTGTTGCCATTGGAGTTGAAGGCATAGAAGTTGATACTTACTCTTGCATATACACCGGAGTAAACTTCAGAACGGTCAAGAATCGGATTAACGTTCCTGTCTACAATTTGAGGTGCAGTGTTGCTATTGGCATTGATGAAATAGCTGTTTGCATAAGCTTCATCATCTGGACGGTCGATATCGCCATCTCGCAAAGGGAGTTTGAGCGCGGCTTTGTTCGGAATTTTTTGCCGCGAACTTACCTTTGCCTTCTTCAATTGCGGCATTCACTGCTGCATTGATGGCATTAAGTGTTTTGGTATCGCTCTTAGGGATAATAAGGCTTACGCTGTATTTTTCAGCACCGCCATTAATGGATTTCGGTTCCCAGACGTTGGCATAAGAGAGTCTCACAATTCCAGTGATCACTTTTTCGTAGGGTTAGTTCTTTTTGCTGTGTTTGACATAGTATTAAACCTCCATAAAATCATTTTTTGCTGATGATGTATTCATTTCAGGACGCTTGTCTGAAACAGGTACTAACGTCGGTTTACCCGGTGGCTTCATGACCAGCCCACCAAGGATTTCATTAAACTTGGGTTTGCCCATCAATTTTTCCATTTCAGTAATGGTTATAAGACTTTGCTTGTAAATGTCGCGATAGCCTGCATTCTTCGCCGCTTCTGCGACTGCTTCTTCATCTGTGTATTTACGGTTCGAGCGGCCTTCGACTACTTTAAATCCGGCCACTGCTGCTTTCCATGATTAACCACTGCATCTGTTGCATAAGCCATAATTTCGTTTGCCCAGCTGGTAAGATCTCCGATAGACGAAAGAATCTCTGCGATTTCTTCATCTGATAACAGGGGCGGTAAAGCAAATTCAAATGTGGCCAGTTTCATTTTTGCTTCTGCTCTCGCCCTGCATTTCACTGCCGCCCGGCAAAATTGGCACCATTCTCCAGGGCGGTAATTGCCGTCACCTACAAAAGCTAACTCCGCTTTAGGCTTCAAAACTTCCTCTGCCCACTGATACAGACTTTCTTTTGATACTGTGGACGTACTGATATTTTCGCGACGTGGTTGGTATATTGTCATAGAGACCGTATCGATGTCATAGATGCCATCGAATAACTCCAGTGCGCCAAGGGCATAGAGCTTCATCTGCGGATTTTCCTCTGCGCTAACCAAAACACCCTGACCATACTTAAAGTCAATTATATGAAGGGTTCCATCAGAGATAATCAAGCAGTCACCCGTTCCAAAGCCATCGGGTACATATTTTGAGAAGTCCAAACGCTGTTCGATTAAGACAAGCGGATCATTGCAGGACTGCTTTGCCTGTTCAATGACTTCAAGTACAAATTCAACATAGCCATCAGTGAAGGTATCCATCTCATCAGAGTCATAAGGCGATACCGGCTTTTTTGACCGCATCTTCAACGCCCTGCGAAGCTTGTGTTCACTTAATGCATGGGCAGCAGTACCTTCGGCTGCAGCTTCACCGCTATTATCATCAAACTCAAGTTCCAGCCTTGCTGACGGTGTACAGTTCATCCAGCGATGGGCACCTGATGCAGAGAGAATTGCATGTTTGCTCATTTCAACCCCTCCGCATCTTTAAGAAGAGCTGCATAATTGCTTGGATCAATCTCGCTAAGTTTAGATGCTCCATACTTTTGTAGTAGAGCCCTAACTTCAGCTGTAAATCCGTCATGACTCTTTTCCGCAAGCACAGCCCTTACTTCTTCAAAGGCAACCCGCTTTTCTTCTGGCTGTTTTTCCGGCTCAGGTGGCTCCGGTTTTTGCATTGTATCAGGCGCGTTACTTGCTATTGCATCTGCAACAGCCTGAACGCTGTCTGCCAGTGATCTAAGATCTGAGACCACATCGAGAAGAAGCTTGATTTTGCTCATGCTCCACACCTCCTTCCCTGATTTCCTTGATTTCTACCGTTTCGACTGAGTCACCGGGCGTAATTACAAGCAGGCTTACTTTTTTACCAAACAACAAATCGAGCAGTTTGCTTCGGAGTGTCTGTCTGCTGCTTTGAATTACAGGGCTTCGTCCGCCACCGGGTTTAGCCACATTAATTGTGACTTTGTGTTTAAAGCTCATATTCTGTCTCCTTTCCGGGGGCGGTTTTCCTGCCCCTCACCGATAAGCGAAAAAGAGGGTTCATTCGAACCCCTCATCAGGAAAGAATTTTTCTTAATTTTTCGTGTATCTTTTTCAGGCGGTTACGGATAGCCCGCTTCCGTCACTCCTTCTTCAGCAGCTATTTCTGTGTTGGAACGTTTGTCCAAATAAACCTTTTTGAAAAGCTCTTTTTGTTGAGGCAAAAGACAACCCATAGCCTTGGCAAGCTTGTCCAGTACATCCAGATATTCAGCTTTATCTTCGACTTCTATGTAAATCTGTTCTGGGTTTGCACTTTCATCTGCCAGATACTTATTACGATCTGTTGCCGCTTCACTCTCACCATCGTGATAAGCATCCAAATGAGATGTAACGCGGTAGTTGTAGCGGCGCTGCTCGTCTACTTCGTTATCATCCATAGAATGTAATAGATCGATGGCGGCTTCGGTGACTCCGTCTTCACCAGGGGTAATAACAATCTTTGTTCCTTCAGCGGTGTAATAAATATAATTTGTTCTGTTCTTTTTACTTGTTTTGTACTCTCTTGACATGTTTTGACTCCTTTGGTTTTCAAAATTTGGCTTTGAAATCCGCAGGAGCCGAAACAATCCCGAGAACAAAAAAACGACGGCCGGGATAGTCCTCTGGTATGAGAACTAATCCTAGCCGTCGTGCAGCTCTGCGGATTTTCTATTCAGTTGAATAACGTCTTACGCTGCATAAACATGGCTTTCTACATGGAAAGCCGAATCATTTAATCGAGTGACTATCGTCACAACCCCTTCACGTTCAATCCTCAACGTTCCCCCAATTGGAATTTGTGTACTGGTTTTGCATCGTTTGTATAAAACTTCTACGAGACCTGTGGTTGCGTTACCTTTGCAGGCTATGCGACCCTTACAATCACGAATCTCTTCCATGGATTGTCCTCCTTTTGCAAAAAATATGGCTTGTCTAACCGTTTAAGTAAATTTTATTTATACGAACACAATAAGTCCTCAGCCACAACTCCGCTGTCACTCCGCTGTGACTCAGCAAATTCCAATCGTTTTCATCTTCAAAAAAACTAAGCATTTGCAAATGTTAAATCAGCAAATTCATATTTTTAATGATTTTTGCTTAGTAATTTGATATAATAGTAAAAACACGTCTTTTGAATACCGTCCAGTAATGCTTGGAGGCGATAGAATGGCATTCAGTTATAACAAACTTTGGAAGCTTTTGATTGATAAAAAGATGATGAAAAAAAAAGATTTAATGGCGAAGACGAATTTGACATCGACAACGATGGCGAAGCTGAGCAAAGACTTGCCGGTAAGCATGGATGTGTTTAGCCAGAATCTGTAAAGCACTTGACGTCAACATTGGCGATATTGTTGACTACGTTGACAACGATACTCATTGATTGAAAGGGGGCGCAATCTTTGAAGAAGCTGTGTTTTGGTACTTTTGCAACGATATTGAAGCTTTGCAAGGCAAAAAGCGTTACACAAAAGGGACTGTGTGGTACCATACTGCTTTCTATTGCGCCTACTTATGACATTCGTAACGATGATGGCACCGTTTCAGATTTGATACTTGGCAAAAAAAATCTGTCCCCCAATGTGACCGATGTTGCACCGACAGCAGATGCTCGTGCTACCTCAAATTACTTTAAGCAGAACATCCTTCCACTGTTGGATGGCAATAAAAGGAGCCTCATCGTTCTTGCGTTGAAGGATATCATCGCCTCTGATGGCACAATAAAGCCTGACACAATCGTTGAAAAAGTGAACGACATGACAAAGGCAACTATTACAGTACGTGATGCTTTTGTTTTGGAAGACTTACTCGCTGGAATTTTTCTTTATACGGCGGTCAATGTTGAAAACCGAAATTGTGAAGAAAGTGTAAAAGAGATAACTGACGAGTACATAAAGTCTTTTGACTCTAAAAAAAAACAGACATAAGCTTCCTTACTACATACAGTAAATTCTCTAAGGATACCGCTGATGAAATTGCAATTGACACTCACTCCTTGGTGCTACTAACAGAGACTGGCGGCAAGTGTCAAAAATGCGGTAGATTGTTGGGCATAAAAAAAGAAGGCAACGACGTTAACTACGCTAAAGGTCGTTCACCTTTCCGAAACCGATGACGTTGTTCTTTGTGTTGACTGTGAACGCGAAATACAAAGTGCTTCCGAAGAGGATAAATTGGCTTTGCTTTTGGACAAACATTACTTGGAAAATCTTATGGTAGCAAGAGATGTAACGTCACGATATATGTTAGAAAAGCAAATTGAAGAGGTGCTTCGTGAAGTCCACTTGATGGATGTAACTGATGATACACGACTTAAAATTGAACCTGTCAAGGTTGAAAAAAAAGTTACTGAAAAGCGATTGAAAGAGAGAGTGCTTTTTGATGTCAGGCAGTTGTATGAAGGCGTCAATAATGCATTAGATCGATTGGCTGGAGAAAAAAAAACTGAACGTTGATAAGTTTGCTAAGAATATTAAGCGGATGTATGAAGATGCGAGTGAATCGCTTACATCCCAAAGCGATATTTACTATATGCTTGTTGAGACGTTATTTGAAAAGACCGGCCGCAAATACAGAGAAGCCTGCGAGATAATAATCTCCTACTTCGTGCAAAGGTGTGAAGTGTTCGATGAGATTGCCGAGTAAAGTTACACCCTATTCAAACAGCGTCATTGCCCGTTTCCCGGATATCTTAGAGGCATTGACGCAGCGGGATATGTCCCCCAAAGAGCTGTTTGAATTAACCACATCAGGCAAAAAGGATATGGGCGATTTTTTGAGCGCTTTAGACTGCCTGTTTGCATTGGGGAAAATTGAACTAATCGAGGAAGGGAGGGTACTACGCTATGTTGACAGAAATTCGATGTGATAAATTCGCAGCAGAGCATCAAACAGTTCGATTCAATCCAGGACTTAACACTGTTTTAGGCAGCGCAGAAGGAAGCAATGCCATCGGCAAATCAACGTTTCTGTGGATTATCGACTATGCATTCGGCGGCGAAAGCTACTACTCCATGTCGGATGACATTAAAAAGGAAATCGGTCCCCATACCATCTATTTCACTTTCCAGTTTGAAGGACAGCACACTACTTCTACAGAAATACTGATGATCCAAAGAATGTGTGCCGCTGTGATAAGGATCACCATTTCATTACGAAATTGACGCTGGATGAATTTAGAAGCTTTCTCTTTCAGGAATATAAGATTGGATTGCCAGCCCTCCCATTTTCAGAAATCACAGAGCGTTTATTTCCGTATTTATGGGCGTGAAAACACACTGGAAAAGTATCCTCTGCTCGTAAAGCCCCGCGAACAGGATGAAAAAAAGCCGTTGATTTTCTGATGAAGCTGTTCGGCCACTACCAAATTCTCGCTGCCATCAAAAGCATGGAGGAAGAACTCGGTATCAAATCCTCGCAGCTCAAATCGCGCCAGCGTCAGCAGGTGGACACCGGGAAAATCGAAACGAATCAGAAAACTATAGAGTCGCTGAAGAAAAGGCTCCAAAGGCTGATGAAAAACAGTGAAGAAGCCCAGTTAGCAATGTTTGGTTTTGACACACAGACATTTGAACGAGTAACAGCAGCTCAAAAAGAGTTGAATAGTTTCATCCGCAAACGCAATCGTCTGCAGTCGCAGCTAAATGCGATTAAGAGTAATATCGCTGACAGTAATCCCGAAACCGCCAGTGAATTTAACTCCTTGGTGCGTTTCTTCCCAAATACTAATATAAAAGCCTTCGAGGAGATTGAACATTTTCATAAGAAAATCAGGGAAATTCTGGGTGAAGAGATGGCCCAGGAAATCGAACGTTTACAACCCCTTATTGATCATTGCGACAAAGAAATCAAACGGCTGCATCAAAAAATCGAAGAGTCCGGTTTGGCAAAGGAGATGTCGGAACGAGTGCTCTCTCAGTGCGTCAACGTGTCAAAAAGCATTGATAGACTTGAGGAAGAAAAACAGCTGAGTTGATTCACCAGAAAGAATTGCAGGAAGCCCGCGCCGAAGCAGAGCGCAGGCTGGCAAAACTATTACAACAGCAAACCGAAAAACTGGAAGAGATACAAGACGACACATCAATCTGCGAATGGCAACAATAAACGGCGTGGTGACTGAACGACAGGAAACAGCGCCTCTTTTGCAAATCACACCCCAAAAGGATATTATCTTTGAAACGCCCGGTAACACCAGTGAAGGTACTGCGTTTAAAAGCCTTGTGGTGTACGATTTGAGTATACTTGAATTACGACCAATTCCTGCGCTCATTCACGATTCCAATATTCTTAAGCGTATTGAGGATACACACCTTGAACACATATTGGAACGTTATCAGGATAGTGGACGACAGATTTTCATTGCATTTGATAAAGCTGACTCTACAACTGAGAAGGCGTATAAGATTTTAGAGGACACGGCAATTTTACGCTTGTCGGACGGAAATGAACTTTTTGGTCGTTCGTGGAGTAAGTACGAATTGAATGATTAAGCTTAGGAGGATCTAAAATATGGCTGCAATCAATGATTTACTGCGACAAATCCCTGACACGACTCTGCGTAGTCGATTGGAGCAGGAATTGCTCGCATATCTAAAAATAAGAAATTTGGACTAGTATTTGAAGAGCACATCCCTGAATGCACTCCTCTTTACGATGTTCCTGTCAAACGTGGCTCGACTGTTGCACTAAAAACGGGCCACATTAATGATGTATATACAGTGTTAAAACTAGATGGTGATACTGCCCCCTTTGCCGTAACAAAGCAACAGGAGATGCCATGAACATACCGCTTACGGAGTTAGTTTCGGTTGCTCAGTTTGGCGAACCAATATTTCCCACACTTCAACCGATTGATTCTGTAGAGAATGCTCCTGATAGTAGCTTATGGCATACAATCATTGAAGCAGACAATTACCACGCCCTTCAGTTACTGGAATATCTCTACCCTAAGAAGGTTGATTGTATTTATATTGACCCACCATACAACACAGGTGCGCGGGATTGGAAATACAATAATGACTATGTAGATTCCAGTGATAACTGGCGTCACAGTAAGTGGCTTTCAATGATGCAAAAAAGACTAAGATTGCAAAGAGAATTCTTGCAGATGATGGCGTTTTGATTACAACAATTGATGATAATGAATATGCGCATCTATGGGTTCTGCTCCATGAGCTTTTTCCAAATCTAACTCATACTTGCATAACTATTCAGCATAATCCCGGTGGAACACAGGGTAAGAAATTCTCTGTCACTCACGAATATGCAATATTTTCATATTCAGCAGATACCATTATTTACCGCAAGCAACACACTGGTGGCGATGTATATAATCTGAGACGTTGGGGAAGCACATCAGGTCGTTATGAAGGCGCGACGTGTTTCTACCCCGTAATTTTAGACTCAAATTACAATATTATTGGTTTCGGTGATTTACTTGATAAGGAATTACACCCTACAGCTCAAGTAGAACATAATGAAGATGGTACAATTTATGTTTGGCCCATTGATAAAAATGGTATCGAAAAGAAATGGAGATATGGACGCGATACTGTAGAATCCGTAAAAGATCGAATGTTTATGAAAAACGAGGAGAGGAGACCGAATAGAAGTGATCCTTCGTAGAGAAAGTGAACCTCCCAAAACGGTTTGGACTGATCCGTTATGTAATGCAGAAGCCCATGGTACAGATATGATTAAATCTATACTTGGTGGTGGATTCTCATACCCCAAATCGCTTTATGCAGTCCACGAAGCATTGACATTTGCGGTATCTGGAAAGAAAAAAAAACTCTAATTGTTGACTTCTTTGCAGGTAGCGGCACCACATTACATGCAGTGAATTTACTTAATGCTGAGGACGGCGGAAACCGCCGCTGTATATTAGTGACAAATAATGAGGTATCCGATGATGAAGCAAAAACCTTGAAAAAAAATGGCTATCAGCCTGGTGACATTGAATGGGAAAAACATGGGATTTGTCGTGCGGTAACTTGGCCAAGAACAAAGTATAGTATTCTTGGTAGACGTGATGACGGTTCAACCCTAACAGGTGAATACTTCACGACTCAGACTGTATCAAATGAGGTCGAGCGCTCATTCTATCAATTAGGTTTTGTAGATAATCCTTCAGAATTAACTGTCACTGCAAAAAAGCAAATTGTTTCTTTGCTTCGAAATAAGGAAGGAAAGGCACAACTACCACAATCACTAGTCAGCAAAGACAGTAAATTTATCGTTTCGGATAAGCATACAGCATCTATTCTCTTTGATGTAGATGCCGTTGATGAGTGGTTGGCTGCACTTGAAGAACAAGATTATATTACAGACTTTTATATAGCTTCAAAATCAGTTGCTATATTCAAGTCTATCAAAACACGAATTTCAGAGTTGCTTGGGCCTATCATCCTAACATCACAAGTTAAACGTCCCATGAGTGAGGGCTTTCCTGCCAACGTCGAATACTTTAAGCTGGGCTTCTTGGATAAAAATAGTGTTTCACTTGGCCGACAGTTTCGTGAGATACTGCCGCTGCTGTGGCTCAAATCCGGAGCAATTGGCCAGCGGCCGGAGATAAGTGATGAGGAACCGGAGATGCTGATACTTCCACAGAACGGCTTCGCTGTTCTGGTTGATGAAACAAAGTACGCCGAGTTTGCCGAAAAGCTCTCGGAAGAAGACAATATCGGAGTGGCTTATTTTGTAACCAACTCCGAGGAAGCTTTCCGTGAAATGACCGCTGGGTTAAAAGTAAATAACACATACCAACTATACCGCGATTACATCGATAACTTTGTGTTGGGGAGCAGGAGGGATTCATAAATGAGAGATACACTATTTCCGTTTCAGGAAACGGCTCTTGCCGAATTGCATGAAA
This sequence comes from Terrilactibacillus sp. S3-3, assembly GCA_030437565.1. Lineage (GTDB taxonomy): Bacteria > Bacillota > Bacilli > Bacillales > Sporolactobacillaceae > S3-3. The sequence goes on along the minus strand of CP129291.1, from coordinate 688,349 downwards.
AAATCAATAAGGCACACTTGATGTGGAGCGAACGTGACCCGCAAGTAATTTCCTTTTCCGCGCCTACAGGTTCGGGAAAAACTATCATCATGACCACACTTTTTGAGGAAATTCTATATGGAAGCGCAGATAACATCGGTGAGCCGGATTCGGTGTTTGTTTGGCTTTCCGATTCACCGGAACTCAATGAGCAAACACGGCTAAAAATCGAAAGCAAGTCTGACAAAATCCGTGTGCGGGACTTAGTGACTATCGATTCAAACTTTAGCGCCGAATATTTTGAAGGCGGCCGCATCTATTTCCTGAACACACAAAAACTCGGTTCTGACAAGTTATTGACGACTAAGTCTGATATAAGGCAGTATACAATTTGGGAAACACTCACAAATACTGCCAAGCGTAATCCAAAGCAGTTTTATGTGGTAATTGATGAAGCGCATAGAGGCACATATACATCTGTTCAAGCAGAAAACAAAGCCCAATCCATCATGCAAAAATTCATCAAGGGCAGCGAAGAAGATGGGCTTTGCATCATGCCCTTGGTTATCGGTGTGACCGCGACACCCCCCAAAGATTTGACAACTTAATAGCTGGGACTACATCGACAGTCCAAAAAGTCATTGTTCCACCTGAGCAAGTGCGTGAGTCAGGGCTTTTGAAAGACAGAATCATCATTCATTATCCAGATATTCAACTAAGTGCCGATATGACCATGTTCAAGGGCGCAGTAGATAATTGGCTTAAAAAGTGTGCTCACTGGAAATCCTACTGTGAGCGCGAAGACGAAAAAAATGATAAATCCTATTCTTGTTGTTCAGGTTGAGGACGGCAACGAGCGTGAAGTAACCCATACTGATTTGGGTGCTTGCATTGATTTACTGGAGGGAGCACTGGAACGCAAATTACTGCCCGGCGAAGTGGTACATACATTCAATGACCGAGGCACGATTAAAGTCCGTGACGTTGATATTCAGCAAATTGAAGCCTCTCGAATTGAGGAAGAGGAAAATGTGAAGGTCGTGTTCTTCAAAATGAACCTTTCCACAGGCTGGGACTGCCCACGTGCTGAAACGATGATGTCATTCCGCAGTGCGCAGGACTATACTTATATTGCGCAGCTTTTGGGACGTATGATTCGCACTCCTTTTGGCAAGAAGGATTTCCTCCGATGCTGAGCTTAACAGTGTCAGTCTGTTTCTTCCGTACTTTGATGAAGAAACAGTGAAGAATGTAGTTAACGCTCTACGTGACAGTGAAGCGGTTATGCCCACCGAAACAGGTACCAGCAAAGAGCTTGTTACGCTTGGGCGCAATCTTGCCTATTCTGATGTGTTTGAGGCAATGGATAACCTCATCACCTATCGGGTAGATTCATCCCGTAAGCAGGCACCGCTCAAGTTATTAATACAGCTTTCCCGCGCGCTGACGATGGACGGCATTGATTTGGAAGCACAGAAGGCCGTTAAAAATGCAGTTTTATCAAAAATGGATGAGGAGATTGCACGGATAAAAGAAAGTGGAGACTTTGACATCCGCGGGGCGTCAATCACCGGTTTTGCCCTTGGCACACTGATATTTGAGTATGGAGACAATGCCTATTCCTTTGATGAAGCAACACAGACCATGACCGTGTCCGAATTTGATATTTCTCGACATTTTGAGCAAGCCGGAAAGTTGTTGGGAGAGGGTTTACACAAGGAATATTGGATTCGCCACAGTACCCGTGATCATATCGATGTGAAAAAAGAAATCATCGTTCTCACAAGTGATACGGACGCAATAGAGAGGATTAATGCCTATGCAGAGAAGGAATTCATTACGCTCTACGAGAACAACAAGCGTTCCATTGCTAGACTAAACGAGGCACGAAAGAATGTCTATGAAAGATTAATCAATGCTTCAACGCAACCAATATCTGTACCATGGGTATTGCCGGATTCAATCGATTTTTCTGTGCCAGATGATAGTATAAAGTATGAACAGCACCTTTACTGTTCTGAAGACGGAACATTCCAAACATCACTGAACGCATGGGAAAGTGGAGTTATTGCAGAAGAACTTAAAAACGGTGCTGTCTGCTGGTTACGCAACCTCGACCGTAAAAAGTGGTCACTTGAAATCCCGTATGAAGTCAGTGGTGTAACCACTTCCATGTTCCCGGATTTAGTGATTGTCCGCGCCGATGCACAGGGTTACGTTTTCGATATACTGGAGCCTCATGACCCCCCCAGCCGTAAGGACAATTACCCCAAAGCAGTGGGCTTAGCAAAATTTGCAGAGAAACACTGGGATAAATTTGGAAGAATTCAACTCATCCGTCTAAAAAAAAAGGTGTAGATGGTCGTGAACATTTCTATCGATTGGATATGGGAAAAACGACAGTCAGGAATAAGGTTCGTGGCATTACATCAAACGAGGAACTTGATAGAATTTTCGATACTGACTCTGTTCGAGAAGACTAAATTATACATCTATCCTGTCTCCTCAACCCCTAAAAAATTAAGCGTTATCTAATCTATCAACTCAACCTCATCTTCTTTAGGGCAGTTGATATGTTCCCGCGAACAATAAAAATAAGGGTTTCCTGACATTGTCACCTCCGGTAAAGTAGCCGAGAGAAAAGCTCAATGTCTGGAAACCCTCTATTTATCGATGTTTTGAACAGTCCTATTTCTCCACCCTTGACATCAAGACGACACACACAAACGCATGGTCTGCGGGAACATATCAACCGGCTGGGCTTCCATCGTTTGAAAGCCGCTGGCGGCAAGGATTTTAAGGTCGCGGGCGAGCGTCGCCGGGTTGCAGGAGACATAGACGATGCGCTGTGGTTTCATGGCGATCATCGTTTCCAGCAGCGCTTCGTCGCAGCCTTTGCGCGGCGGGTCGACGACAATGACGTCGGCACGGATGCCGTCCTCGTGCCATTTCGGGATCACCGTTTCCGCCTGGCCGACTTCGAAATGAGCATTCGCCATGTTGTTCAGTTCGGCATTGCGGCGGGCGTCTTCAATCGCTTCCGGCACGATTTCGACCCCGTATACTTGGCTCGCTTTCCGGGCCAGGAACAGGGAAATGGTGCCGATGCCGCAGTAAGCGTCAATCACCGTTTCCCGGCCGGTGAGCGCCGCATAGTCGAGCGCTTTTTGATACAGCACATTTGTCTGATAGGGATTGACCTGGAAAAAGGAGCGGGCGGAGATAGCGAATTTTATTCCGCCAATCGTGTCGTAAATGACATCGCGTCCCCATAACGTCTTGCTTTTGTCGCCGTAAATGGCATTCGTTTTTTTTCGTATTGATATTTTGCACAATCGACTTGATCTGCGGGAAGGCGGCGGTCAGCTGGCTGATGAATACTTTGCGAAACGGAAGGTCTTCCGTTCTCGTCACAAAAATCACCATCACTTCGCCCGTTTCTTTGCCGATCCGGCAGGCGATGTGACGCAGCTGGCCGTGGCCGCGGTGGCGCTCTTCATCATAAGGCACAACGCCGTTTTCCTCGGCGACGGCCTTCGCCTTTTGAACGATCGCATCAATCAGCGGCTCCGTAATCAGGCAGTGGTCCATGTCAACAATCGCGTGGCTGCGCTTCTTGTAAAAGCCGAAGGCAAAATGTCCGTCTTGAATGGCGACCGGCACCTGTACCTTATTGCGATATTGCCAGGGCTCTTCCATGCCGAGCGTGTCGTTCACGTGAACATGTTTCAGCCCGCCGATCCGGGCGAGCGCGTCTTCCACAATCTGCTTTTTGTGAGCGAGCTGGCCGGCATAACTTAAATGCTGAATGAGGCAGCCGCCGCATTGATCGTAAATCGGGCATGGCGGCGTGACCCGATCGGCGCTTTTGCTTTTAATACTTAGCAGCTTACCGTAGCCGTAGCCTTTTTTTGTCTTAAGGACTTGAACGGACGCCGTCTCGCCGGGCAAAAACCGCCGGGAACGAACAAGGTATAACCGGCAACTTTGGCCACACCCGCGCCGTCTTGGGTCAAATCGGAAAACGTCACATCCAGTTTATCGTTCTTCTTCACAGGGGCTTCGTAAGACATTTTGCCCCCCTCCTTTATTTTCTAGTTATGTAAAAAAGTGCGCATGAAATCGAGAGACTTCGTAACGGCGCACTTTCAAGTTTTTTATCCCGCATTAACGGGCAGTAAAACTCCCACCTCAAGGCTTCAATGAATTCGAAGAAGCACGGTGGAGATAACTCCCGTAAAAGCCCGATTGGTTCAACTAGCAATCAGTGGGTTATGAACCCCCCCACTGATTGAAGTTTCACTTTATGACATTTTTTCAATAAAAACGTCATTGCAGCAAATGATCGGCCTGTTCAGCATTGTCCAGTGTTTTCTCAGCCGTTTCCTTCGGTACAATTAAATAGAGATGCTGATACAAATTAACGATTTCGCCCGGCAAGTCGCCGCCATATTCGCCGTCCAAATTCAGCTGCATTTTTTCCTTTGTTTTGATCCTAATACGGCTCGCCTGAGCATAGATGACCTTTGGATCTTTCATGTGCTCGCCGCGCAGCGCCAAAGAAGCAAGCCGGATAAATTCAGCCAAATTTGTTTTCTTAAGAATTAACAAATCAAACATCCCGTCGTTGACCGATGCCTCCGGTGCAATCTTTTCGAAACCGCCGACCGAATTCGTATTGGAAACGAGAAACAGCATAATATCTCCCTTAAATGTCCGGCCGTCTATTCAATTTTAACGTGCGTCGGCCGCAGAGACGGCAGCATTTCAATCCCCTTAATGTAGTAAGCCATCTGTCCGAGCATCGTCTTCAGCTTGCTGGGTACATCGTAGGTGAGTTCCGTCAGCTTTCCTCCGCCGGCAATGTTGATAAAATACCGATCATTCACTTTTCCGACATCAATCGGCATCTCTATCCCTTCGCAAAGCACATCGCAGGCCTTTATAATATCCCGGGGCATATTTATTGCCCGGGCAAAGTCATTGGTCGTACCCATTGGCAAAATGCCGAGTCTAGGCCGGTAATCCTGCTCAGCAAGTCCGTTAATCACTTCATTGATCGTGCCGTCACCGCCCGCTGCAATCACCAGGTCAAATTTTCTTTCAACCGCCCGGCGTGCGCCGACTGTAGCATCCCCTTCGCGTTTTGTGGCGTAGGCGGAAGCTTCGTATCCGGCATTCTCGAGCCGATCCAATATGTAAGCAATATTTTTCTTGACCAGCTCGCGCCCGGAAGTGGGATTATAAATTAAACGTGCTCTTTTCATTCGTATCACCCGATCTAAAAATCCAGCTGCGGGCCAAGCAGATGACAGCATGTCCCGAAGCAACCGTGCTCAATCGTTTTAAAACGATGACACTTTATTTATTATATTGTAAAAATCTTATGAACGCAAAAGTCCATGATAACGGATACATTGCTTGAACAATGCGTTCAGACTAAAAATCTCGAGTTTAATAACCAAGAAGCAGCCGTTGTTCATGAAAGTATGACCGCTCAAAAAAGCAGGTTCACTTTTTAAACAAGACCGATAATGGCAAGTCTTAAAGGACCTAATACCCCGGATTTAAATGTGTCATTGATTGGAGTATCGATTTTCATACCGCCGGTTCGGCCACATTTACATTTACACGCCGGTTTTTCACTCAAACAAAAGCCGGGGCGTGAAACAGTGTCTCTTGTCCCGGCTCCGGCTTTGCATGAAATAAAAGTTCAGTGAATGAATAGTGTAGTTACAGTTTGTCGACTTCTTCAAGAATAATTTTGTTGACAATCTTCGGATTGGCTTTGCCCTTCGAAGCTTTCATGATTTGGCCGACCAGAAAACCGAGGGCGCGGTCTTTGCCGTTTTTATAGTCAATCATGGATTGTTTGTTGGCTTCGAGAATCGGGCCCATTAAATCGCGCAGCGCGCCCTCATCGGAGATTTGGACAAGGCCTTTGGCTTTGACGAACTCTTCCGGATCGCCGCCTTTTTCGATCAATTCTTTGAAGACTTTTTTGGCAATCTTGCTGGAAATCGTCCCTTTTTCAATCAGCTGAACCAGCTTTGCCAGCCCTTCAGGCGTCATCGGCACATCCTCAATACTTTTGTTTTGAGCATTGAGATAGGCGGAGACTTCGCCCATCAGCCAGTTGGAAGCGAGTTTCGCGTCAGCGCCGTGCTCCAGCGTGCTTTCAAAGAAATCGGAAATGGCCTTCGTTTGTGTCAGCACCATGGCGTCGTATTCCGGCAGGCCGAGTTCGTTGATATAACGTTCACGGCGTGCGTCAGGCAGTTCCGGAATTTCCGCTTTAATCCGATCGATCCAGGCTTGGTCGATTTTGAGCTTGACGATGTCGGGTTCCGGGAAATAGCGGTAATCATCCGAACCTTCTTTGACCCGCATCAGCTTCGTTGTTTTAGAAGATTCATCGAAGCGACGCGTTTCTTGGGCGAGCGTTCCGCCTGACAGCAAAACCTTCTCTTGACGTTTTTGTTCGTATTCGATTCCTTTTTGAACATACGTGAAGGAGTTCAGGTTTTTCAATTCTGTCTTCGTCCCGAATTCCTTTTGGCCATAAGGACGGATCGAGATGTTCGCATCGCAGCGGAGCGAGCCTTCTTCCATTTTCACATCGGACACTTCGATGTATTGCATGATCGCCTTCAGTTTTTCAAGGTAGGCGTAGGCTTCTTCAGGCGTACGCATATCCGGTTCGGAGACGATTTCAATCAGCGGCGTGCGACGCGGTTGAAGTCGACGAGCGAACCTGAGCCATCGGGCGCGTGGTTCAGCTTGCCGGCATCTTCTTCAAGGTGAAGCCGGGTGACACCGATTTTTTTAGTTTTTCCGTCCACTTCAATTTCGATATAACCATTTTTGCCGATCGGTTCGTCAAATTGCGAAATTTGATAAGCTTTCGGGTTGTCCGGATAAAAATAGTTTTTACGGTCGAACTTCGTGTCTCTGGAAATCTCGCAGTTGAGCGCCAGCGCCGCTTTCATCCCGAAATCGACGGCTTCGCGGTTCAAAATCGGCAGGACACCCGGATGTCCGAGACAGATCGGACAGGTGTGCGTATTTGGCGGAGCGCCGAATTCATTGGCACAGCCGCAAAAAATCTTTGTTTTTTTTTTTTCAATTCAACGTGGACTTCGAGGCCGATAATCGTTTCAAAGTTACTCATTAGTCATTCGCCCCTTTTAGTGCGGGTTTAAGCTCGAATTTCGCTGCTTGTTCAAAAGCATGCGCCGTGCGGTAGAGGGTAGCTTCATCAAACGGCTTGCCGATCACTTGCAGGCCGACCGGCAGCCCGCCGGCAAGACCGCATGGCACGCTGATTGCCGGAACACCGGCTAGGTTGACCGGAATAGTCAAGATATCGTTGGCATACATCGTCAGCGGATCGTCGATATTTTCGCCGATTTTAAAAGCAGGCGTTGGCGTTGTCGGACCGACGATGACATCGTATTTTTCAAACACTTTTTCAAAATCTTGTTTGATCAATGTCCGTGTTTGCTGTGCTTTTTTGTAATAGGCATCGTAATAACCGGAACTGAGCGCGAATGTGCCGAGCATGATCCGGCGTTTGACTTCATCGCCAAAGCCTTCGCTTCTCGACTTCTTGTACATTTCGATCAGATCATTTGATTTGGCGCGCACGCCAAAACGGACACCGTCAAAACGGGCCAGGTTGGCCGAGGCTTCGGACGAGGCGACAATATAGTAAGCCGGCACCGCGTATTTCGAGTGCGGCAGCGACACTTCTTCGCAAACAGCGCCGAGCGATTCAAGCGTCTTGATCGCCGCTTTAATTTGATCTTTCACCGATTGATCGACACCTTCGCCGAGATATTCTTTCGGAACGGCTACTTTCAATCCTTTGATATCGCCGGTCAGCGCTTCTGAAAAGCGCGGGACATCAACATTGGCGCTCGTCGAGTCATGGCGATCCAGTCCGGAAATGACTTGCAAAAGATAGGCGTTGTCTTCCACCGTGCGAGTGATCGGGCCGACTTGGTCGAGCGACGAAGCAAAAGCGACGAGCCCGTAACGGGACACGCGGCCGTATGTTGGTTTCATGCCAACAACTCCGCAGAACGCCGATGGTTGGCGAATCGAGCCGCCGGTATCCGAACCCAGGGCAAACAACACTTCACCTGAGGCAACGGCCGCGGCCGAGCCGCCGCTGGATCCGCCCGGCACACGATCCAAATCCCACGGGTTTTTGGTCGGCATGAATGAATCCTGAATTTTCATTGGACGACCCCATCGCAAACTCGTCCATGTTGAGTTTGCCGATGATGATCCCTTTTTGGTCATGAACCTTTTCTACCACCGTAGCATCGTAGAGAGGATCAAAGTTTTCGAGAAAACGGCTGGCGCATGTCGTGCGCAGGCCTTTGGTCACAAGATTATCCTTGATTCCAATCGGCATGCCCTGCAGCAGCTTGTCCTTACCGGCCGGCGCGTCATCGATCGCTTTTGCCGCCTGGCGCGCTTTTTCTTCATTCAAAGTCAGGAAAGCGTTCACTCTCCCGTCCACTTCATTGATGCGTTTATACGATTCATCAACGAGTTCGGATGCCTTCAGTTCTTTGTTATGTATGCTCTCTTTCAAACGAACAAGGCCTTGTTCAAAAAGTGGCATCTGTTTCGTTCCTCCTTTTGTCTGTCATGATCAGTTCGCTTCCATAATTTGCGGCACTTTCACTTGCCCGTCTTCCTGAACAGGGGCGTTCTTCAGTGCTTCTTCCCGCGGCAAGGACGGTTCGACAACATCGTCGCGCATGACATTATACATGTCCAAAACGTGAGTCGTCGGTTCAATGCCTTCTGTATCTAGCTCGTTCAGCTGTTCGGCAAAGCCGATAATATCATCCAGCTGCGTCGTAAATGTTTTGATTTCTTCATCAGTAAATGTCAGCCTGGCAAGATGGGCGACATATTTGACTTCCTCTTCGGTAATTCGGCTCATTCCTGTCACCTCCAATATCGTTCAAACCCGAAGACAAGCGTCTCCACAATGTCTTAATCATATCAAATTCTATCAACAATATGCAATCCGGTCACGGGGGAGTTTCGGTATAAAATTAACTTTTTTTATCGCGAATGCTTTGCAAAAGTGCTAGCTGCGGCCCCTTAATGCTAAAATAAGGAAAAAATATTTTGCCTTTGATTCATGGGGCGTTCGCTGCCAAATGGAGCGACTTCACTTCAAAATGGAGCGACTTTACCTCAAATGGAGCGACTTCTCCTCAAAATGGAGCGACTTTCCTTCAAAATGGAGCGACTTCATCTCAAATGGAGCGACTTTTCTCCAAAATGGAGCGACTTCACTTCAAAATGGAGCGACTCCTCCTCAAATGGAGCGACTTCACTTCAAAATGGGGCGACTTTTACCCAAATGGGGCAACTTCACTTCAAAATGGAGCGACTTTACCTCAAATGGAGCGACTTCGGCTCAAAATGGGGCGACTTTTACCCAAATGGAGCGACTTCGGCTCAAAATGGGGCGACTTCTCCTCAAATGGAGCGACTTCGGCTCAAAATGGGGCGACTTTTACCCAAATGGAGCGACTTCGGCTCAAAATGGGGCGACTTCTCCTCAAATGGAGCGACTTCGGCTCAAAATGGGGCGACTTTTACCCAAATGGAGCGACTTCGGCTCAAAATGGGGCGACTTCACTTCAATATGGAGCGACTTCACCCCAAATGGGGCAACTTCACTTCAATATGGGGCGACTTCCATCTCAAATGGGGCGACTTCACTTCAATATGGAGCGACTTTTACCCAAATGGAGCGACTTTACCTCAAAATGGGGCGACTCCTCCTCAAATGGAGCGACTTCGGCTCAAAATGGGGCGACTTTTACCCAAATGGGGCAACTTCACTTCAAAATGGAGCGACTTTACCTCAAATGGAGCGACTTCGGCTCAAAATGGGGCGACTTTTACCCAAATGGAGCGACTTCGGCTCAAAATGGGGCGACTTCTCCTCAAATGGAGCGACTTCGGCTCAAAATGGGGCGACTTTTACCCAAATGGAGCGACTTCGGCTCAAAATGGGGCGACTTCACTTCAATATGGAGCGACTTCACCCCAAATGGGGCAACTTCACTTCAATATGGGGCGACTTCCATCTCAAATGGGGCGACTTCACTTCAATATGGAGCGACTTTCCTTCAAAATGGGGCGACTTCACTTCAATATGGAGCGACTTCACCTCAGATGGAGCAACTTTTACCCAAATGGAGCGACTTCACCTCAAATGGAGCGACTTCACCTCAAAATGGGGCGACTTTTACCCAAATGAGGCGACTTCCATCTTAAATGGAGCGACTTCACCTCAGATGGAGCAACTTCCCTTCAATATGGAGCGACTTCGGCTCAAAATGGAGCAACTTCCCTTCATTATGGAGCGACTTCACCCCAAATGGCAAGCCCTGGGATTCTGCCCACCGAAGCCGGCCGGCGAAATCGATCCCCTGCCCGGCAGCCGCGCCCATTTAGAAAAAGCACACCCCCTGCCGATCGGCAAAAGATGCGCTTCTTGTATGCTTCATATTAATGCTGGATAATGTGGACGAACGGCTCATCCATGCTCGATGTGCGGACGATGATCGCCTCCTGGACATTGCCGGAAGAGATATCTATTTGAACAGGGACATCATGCGAAAACGGGAACTTATCTTTGACAATTGACGCAATATAATTGGTGAAGCTGACAACTTCTGTTTCGTCGTAAACTTGATGTTGATGTCCAAAGCCAGGCTGCTCAGGTCGCCGTTTTTATAGTAGCCTTTTCCGACAACCCCGATAAAGTTCGGGAAGTAACTTTCGGCATCAGACTTAAATTTGTTGAAATTCTGCGTATCTGTTTTATAGTGGTTGGTCGCTTCATCCGACGGAAAGAGAACATATTTCGAGTTGACGCTATCCCAACTGCCGATTGTGCTGCTGCCCGCGGACACATTGGTCTTCGCATAGTAGTAACCGGGAACAAGTGATTCAGGCGGCGCCTCCATATATAGCGTCATGAAAACCGGCACTTGGCTGAGCCCTTTGACCTTGCGAATTCTTTGCAGAATTTTTTGGGCATATGTTTTTCCCTTCTTGTTTCACTTGGGACACATTCAATGTCTTTTCCACATCATAGGTTTTCCCGGCCTTGTCCATGACCTTATCCGAGTAGACTTGGTTAAGGGAAACGGCGATGGAAATGCCACCCAATTTGTATTGATTATTCCCCGACTTTGTCAAATAATCCTGTTCAAGAACATAATCGAGGATTTTCGGGCTGTTTCCCGCCTGAGTTTGGACGTCTTTTCCCTTTCCAAGCGGCGGGTTCAAGCCCTGCGGTGTTTTTTTTTTTTTTTTCGGTACAGCATATTGTTGATATCATTTTCTGTTAAATATTGACCGCTTTGAAAAACGTAATTATCCGGGCTGTACACGCTTTTCGACATACTCAGCAAACCGTTTTCCAACTCGTCGACATCGACACGGTTTTGGACGCCGTAGTTGATATAACCCCTCATATTATCTTTGCCGCTCGGGCGGATGCTCTGGTAATCCTGACTGCTGACTTTCGGAACTAAGGTGACCTTTTGTGTCCCTTTTCCGCTGCTTTTAACCACTTTCTTTTCTGAATCCGACTGGCAGCCGGTTAAAACCAGCAGCAAACACAACAAGGTCAGGCCGATGGTCCCCATGCTTTTTTTTATCACAACAACACAACATCTTAATCCTCCAGCGCTTCCATAAAGCGCGCTTCATTCCATATTTCGATCGCTAATTCCTCGGCTTTTTTTAATTTTGAGCCGGCCGCTTCCCCGGCCACGACAACATCGGTGCTGCGGCTCACGCTTCCCGTTACTTTTCCGCCCCGCTGTTCAATTTTTTCTTTTGCCTCAGGACGGGACATCTGTTCCAATTTTCCTGTTAACACAAACGTCTTTCCATAAAACGCCGCGTTAAGTTCCGTTTTTCCACCCACTTCAGATCCTAAATAACGCATGTTAAGACCGTATTGTTTGAGTTCGTCAATCAATGAGAGAAATTCCGGCTTTGAAAAATAGGCCATAAGCGAGTCCGCCATTTTTTCACCGATTTCATCAACAGCCAAGAGTTCCTCCATGGTCGCCTGGGCCAGGTTGTCCATTGTATGAAAAGCCTGGGCGAGAATTTTCGCTGCTTTGGCGCCGATATAGCGGATACCGAGACCGAACAGAAGCCTTTTCAAGAGAATTGGCCTTAGATGCTTCGATCGCCTGCAGCAGATTGTTTGCCGATTTTTCACCCATGCGCTCCATCTTAATGAGATCGTCATATTTTAAACGATAGAGATCGGCGACATCGACAATCAAATGGTTGTCAAAAAGCTGGGTCACGACTTTTTCGCCCAGCCCGTCGATATTCATCGCCTCGCGAGAGACAAAGTGAATCAGCCCTTCTCTGATCTGTGCCGGGCATTTGGGGTTAATGCAGCGCAGCGCGACTTCTTCCTCAAGCCTGACCAGTTCGCTGCCGCATTCCGGGCAATGTGTCGGCATAGAAAAGAGGCGTTCCTTACCGGTTCGCTCTTCTGTCAGCACACCCACGATTTCCGGGATGATATCACCGGCCTTTCGGACGACGACGCGATCGCCGATTCTTAAATCTTTTTCCCGGATCAAGTCTTCGTTATGAAGCGTCGCTCTTTTGACCGTCGTTCCGGCGACAGATACTGGATAATAAAGCACCAAGTCGGCGTGACGGCTCCCGTCCGTCCGACGCGCACCTCAATCCCCTCCAAAGTGGACACGACTTCTTCGGCAGGAAATTTATAGGCGATCGCCCAGCGCGGGCTTTTGGCGGTAAAGCCCAATTGTTCTTGCTGCTCAAGGCTGTCGACTTTAATGACGATGCCGTCAATGCCGTACGGCAGGTTTTCACGCTTGGCCGTATACTCTTCTATATAAGAAAAAACCTCTTCCATCGTCCGGCAGAGCCGCGATTCAGGGTTGATCGGCAAACCGAGTTCTTCGATATGCTTGAGCAAACCATTGTGCGTCGTCACCCTTTCCCGATCAAACGCGCCGGCGCTGTAGAGAAAGACGGACAGCCGGCGTTTGGCCGCGATTTTCGGATCCAATTGCCTGAGCGATCCGGCAGCGGCATTACGCGGATTAGCAAAAGGCGTCTCGCCATTTTTTTGCCGCTCGGCATTCAGCATTTCGAATGACCGTTTCGGCATATACTTCGCCGCGTACTTCTATATTGATATTATCTTTCAGCTTAAGCGGCAGCGAACGCACGGTGCGCAGATTCATCGTAATATCTTCGCCCGTGTAACCGTCGCCGCGCGTCGCCCCCAGCATAAATTGTCCATCTTCATAAGTGACCGAGATCGCTAGACCGTCGATTTTTAACTCGCAGACATAGCGAACATCTTCGCCGACCGCCTGGCGGACGCGGCGATCGAAGTCCAGCAGCTCCTGCTTGCTGAAGACGTCGGCGAGGCTGAGCATCGGAACGCGGTGGCTCACTTTTGTAAAAGCCTGGATCGGCTCGCCGCCGACGCGCTGTGTCGGCGAATCGGTCGTCACCATTTCAGGATATTTTTCTTCAAGTGCCATCAATTCGTGCATCAAACGGTCATATTCGCTGTCCGGAACAGATGGATTGTCCTTGACGTAGTACTCGTAGCTATATTGATTCAGTTTTTCCCGCAGAGCTTGAACGTGCTCCATGAGCTGCGATCCATGATCTATTCTCCTTAACGACTCATTTTGCTTTTTCGATCGGCGCAAAAGCACCAAGCAGTCTTTTTAACCCCACAGGCGTTGGAAAAGCGATGTCCAGTTCCACGCTGTCGCCTTCGCCTTTTAAGCCGATAACCGTTCCTTTGCCCCATTTCTTGTGCAGGACATGATCGCCCACTTTCCATTCCTCATGATTATGATTATTTTTACGCAAAATCGGGCGCGAATGGCTTGCAAAGCGGTCGGCAAAGCGCCGCGATGCCGGCGCAGCAAAACGGCGGGCCGCCGCTTTTTGCTCCGGTTTTTCTTCATCGAGCAGAGATTCGGGGATTTCGGAAATAAACCGCGATTCCAAATTCATATTTGTGCGGCCGAACAGGGTGCGCATTTTTGCCGATGTCAAAAACAGCCTTTGTTTCGCCCTTGTGATCCCGACGTAAGCAAGACGGCGTTCTTCCTCCATCTCCTCTTCATCATCGATCGAGCGCGCGGACATGCGGAAAAATGCCTTCTTCCATGCCGATGAGAAAAAAACAACGGGGAACTCGAGCCCTTTGGCAGCGTGCAGCGTCATCAGCGTCACGGCATCCTCGTTTTGCCCGGCATCGTCCTCTTTGTCAATATCGGCGTCAAGCGCCAGTTCGGTTAAAAAGGAAACGAGCGATTTATCGTCATGATTTTCTTCGAATTCCTTGGTTACGGACAGGAATTCATCGATATTTTCCAGCCGGCTTTGTGCTTCAATCGTTCGCTCGTCTTTCAAAATCTGACGATAGCCGGTCTTATCAAGCACATCTTCCACGAGATCGGTGACGGATAAAAAAATCCTGCATTTTCGACCAATTGCCAATAAGGCCGGCGAATTCGCGGAGCGCTTTGGCCGCTCGTTTGGACACGCCTGTTTGTTCGATTTCCTCAATCGCCTGAATTAGCGACAGATCTTCCCGAAGCGCATAATCGGCCAGTTTATCCATCGATGACGCCCCGATGCCGCGCTTCGTTCATTGACAACGCGCGCCAGACTGATATCATCATCCGGATTGGCAATCAGCCGCAGGTAGCCCAGAATATCTTTAATTTCTTTGCGGTCATAGAATTTGATACTGCCGACCATCTTGTACGGAATATTCGATTTGATCAGCGTTTCTTCAATCACCCGGGACTGGGCATTGGTGCGGTACAGAACCGCCATATCCGAATAACGGAAGCCATCCTTCGAAAGTTCACTCATCTTGCCGGCGACATAGAATCCTTCCTCATGCTCCGTACCGCCCTGATAATAAGCGATTTTATTTCCGTCCTCGTTTTCCGTCCACAAATTTTTCGGCTTGCGGTGTGGGTTGTTTTCAATCACATGGTTGGCCGCGTCGAGAATCTTCTTCGTCGATCGATAGTTTTTTTGCTCAAGCATGATCACCGTCGCATTCGGATAATCTTCTTCGAAAGAGAGGATATTGTGAATGTCGGCGCCGCGCCAGCGATAGATCGATTGATCGGAATCGCCGACGACGCACAAATTTTTAAAGCGATCCGCCAGCATGCGGACAAGCAAGTACTGGGCGCGGTTCGTATCTTGATATTCGTCGACATGAATGTATTGAAATTTCTTTTGATAGTAACTCAGCGATTCCGGCACTTGTTGAAAAAGGTGGATCGTCGTCATGATTAAATCGTCAAAATCAAGTGCCTGGTTTTTGAGCAAGCGTTTCTCATACTCTTTGTAGACATCGCGAACCACTTCCTCAAACGGACCCGTCACCGCTTTGGCATAATCGGCGGCCGTCTTCAAATCATTTTTTGCCGAACTGATCTTGCCGAGGATGCTGCGCGGCGTAAACTTTTTTACATCTATATTTTGTTCCTTAAGAATATGTTTAATGACGGACAGCTGATCGGTCGTATCAAGGATAGAAAAGTTGCGGCTGATCCCGATCCGATCGATATCCCGCCTTAAAATGCGTACGCACATCGAGTGGAACGTCGACACCCACATATCTTCAGCCAAAGGTCCCGTGAGTCCCGACAGCCGCTCTCTCATTTCTTTGGCCGCTTTATTGGTAAAGGTGATGGCTAGAATGTTCCAAGGGGCAACATCCTTCTCGATCATAAGATAGGCCATGCGGCGCGTCAGGACGCTCGTCTTCCCGCTTCCCGCTCCGGCCATAATTAACAGCGGTCCCTCCGAATGTTTGACGACGGCTTTCAGTTGTTCAGGATTCAGCCCTTCAAGCAGCTGCTGTGAAATGCCTTCCATACTACCACATCCCTATTCAATATCTTTTCCTTCTTTGACTCTTTTTACCGCTTCCACTGTCTTTAGTGCCCGTTCAGGATTCTCGTAAATCAAATTGCCGACGACAACTGTATCGCTGACCCGGGCCGCTTCCCTTGCCGTACGCTCATCGCCAATGCCGCCGCCATAAAACAATCTCGTATGATTCAACTTCTCTTTGACTGTTTGAACGGCTTTCATTTCGCCGAACATCCCGCTGTATTCGAGAGATAAAAATCGGCAAATGAAACATTTTTTCTGCGATCACCGCATAGCTGGCGATATCCTCGGCTGACAGATTTGTCCGCGCTTTCGTCAGCCCGGCCACCCGGCTGTCCGGGTTCAGCACACAATAGCCCTCAACAAGCACATTCTCCCAATCGATGATGTCGCCGAACTGCTTCACGGCTTCCTGATGTTTTCCCGTGTGATCCACGAAGATTCTCCGGCGTTTAAAAACGGTTGGAATCAAGTAATCATCGAAACCAGGCGTCACGGCGTCGAGCGTGGAAATTTCCAAAGCGCAGTCGACGGTGTGCTGGCGGATTCGCGATAAAAGATACAGCGTGTTGTCCAGCGTCACGCCGTCGGTGCCGCCAACGATAACAGCGTCCGTCCCCGATTCGCAGATTCGCTCCAAATCGCGATCACCGATTGTTTTATTCGGATCTAATTTAAAAACATGCTGCCATGTTTGGTAGGTTGCCATGTATTCTTTCCTCCTCCTGCAGTACCGTACGCTGTCACTTTCACAAGGTTACTCTTTTTTCTTTTTCAGCGGCTAAAAAAGAAAGAGCTACTGAAAGAGATTATAACATAAAAAAACAGGCTTCATAAGCCGCGTCCGGCAGAGCTTCCGACATTAATTTCGGTGCGGAAAATTTTTCTATACTGTCCGTCCCGGAAGAAAAAATACGCCGATAGAATTGTTTAAACGAAGAGAGGTTTTTCTCTTAGGCAATTGGCGAACCAAAATCGAATCACAGGAAAGAATCTTTATAATAAGAGGCTCGGATCCTGATGTCCAACGGAGTTGAAAAAGCCTAACGACAAGCAAAACCTTCCAAAACCCAAAACCGGTCTGAAAAACGGCCGTTCAACCTGTGGAATCTCAGGCACTTTCCGATTGGAGCCCGCTCCCCTGTGGACGAACGCCAGCCTATTTCAACCGGAACCGCGCTGATTAAAAAAAGGTCAAGCCACTCCTTGATTAGGGCGCCCTTTCCTGAGTTGAAGCGCCACACTATGATATTAAACACATTATTTGAGTTTACGTACGCATCATTTGGGCTCGCGAAAGCTTCATTTTCGAGCTGAACGCATCATTTGGGCTCGCGAAAGCTTCATTTTCGAGCTGAACGCATCATTTGAGTTTGTGAGCGCTCTGTTCTCTGGCCTCCCGTCCCAACCCGAGCTCTCGATTTCGACACCGCCCCCCGGCTCTCCCTTCCTTGACCCACAGGTGTGAAAAAAAACTTGGCAACAGCATTGCCAAGTTTTTGCTTCTCCGTGCGTATCCGTCTTAACTTTCTTTATACAACCGATCGAGCGTCATTTGATAGCCGTCGTTGCCGAAATTAATGCAGCGCTTGACGCGGGATATGGTCGCCGTGCTGGCGCCGGTTTCGTCTTCTATATGATGATAGGTATGGCCTTCCATCAGCATTCTGGCCACTTCCAGGCGCTGCGAAAGCGACTGGATTTCCCCCATTGTGCATAAATCGTCGAAAAAACGGTAGCATTCCTCGCGATCTTTCAAAGTTAAAATCGCATCAAACAGTTGATCGAGGGCTTTCCCCCTCAATTTATCAATTTGCAAAATCTCAACATTCCTTTCCCCATTTTACGATGTTATCGT
Source organism: Terrilactibacillus sp. S3-3 (assembly GCA_030437565.1). Taxonomy (GTDB): domain Bacteria; phylum Bacillota; class Bacilli; order Bacillales; family Sporolactobacillaceae; genus S3-3. The sequence goes on along the minus strand of CP129291.1, from coordinate 670,510 downwards.
GACACCCGAAAGCCCTGGCACATCGGGAATAATATTGATCCACGTTTTTCCGGGCACGAATTTGACCAGACGGCCGTTTTTATACGGCAGGATGCGGCCGCCGACATTCTTCCATTTTACCTTATTCATCTTGCCATGCTGCAAAAGATAGGCATCCCCGCCGCTTGTCAGATCAATATCCCTGCGCCCTTTTGTATCGCCATTAATCAAATGATGGCGGGTGCTGACAATAAAGACATTCGCAGCGGTTATCGGTGTTTTGGTCTCTCTGTCGGCAGAAAGTTCGCCGTCCACATAGCGTTTAAAAACGCCTGATTTTTTATTATAAGTATAGCCGACCGTATACCCTTTCCCATAAGAGCGGATGACGGCTTCGTGCACCGTTCTGCCGCTCAGTGCGCCCGCTTGCTGCTTCGTCAGAAAAAATGCAGGGATGGGATTTTTTCCGTCAAAGCGAATTGTTTTTCCTTTGCGCCCTTTATGATATTATCATACGTTATATAAGAATTGTGGGGGGCTTTTCGGAACGTCACCCGATGGAAAAGCGTGCCGTCATAAAACAAACCGTTCAGATAGTCGGTCTTTCCGGACTCCAGCATGGTCCTCGCCGCCGGACTCCATCCATGGCAAATGAACAGCCCGCCATAGCCGTTGTTCAAATCGATAAAATACGGGCGGGCGCTGCGGATCGGCCCGATTTCATTTGGTTTTTCACTTTGATATAAAGCGAGAAAACGCGTGACATTGCCTTCCGCCAGCACTTCATAGACAATGTCCGCTTTATATAACCCGGACTGCGGCCTGGCCAAACTATGGTTATTAATCATGACGCCGATAACGCGCTGATTTTGTTCTCCACGGGCCGGAAGCCCGGTCAGCGGAGAGGTCAGCACCGGTTTTACCGGATGATTCACTGCCGGCGGTCCGCTTTTCTTCGCAGGACCCGCTTCAGGATGGAAACAGCCGGCAAGCACAATGAAAGCAGCCAGCGTAAAAAACAACAAGTATCCCGCTCTTTTCATGTCGTTTTCCGCCTTTCTCCCTGATTTTTATTATGCTTTTCCAAGCGGCCGATTAGGGAACAACAGCTTTCGCTGCATGACGTCGAACAGCCCCTGCGGCGTAATGCGAATATACGGCAAATGAGTTGATGACAGAAAAAGCAGGCTAAAAAACGGATCGGCGAACTTATAGCCTTTTTTCCTCAGCTCGTGAGTAAACGCTCCGGCCTCGTCCATCAACTCATCCAGCTCATGATGCGACATGAATCCGAGAATCGGCAAAGCCATTTCGCTCGTCACGGTGCCATTTTCCACAATGACCATGCCTCCGCCTATTTTTTTGAGCCTGTCGAAAGCGGCCAGCATATCACTTTTATTTTTTTGCTAAGAATCAGATCCCCTGTGCACGAATAACTGCCGGCAAAGCCCGACAGGTCGGCGAATCCGCGAATATAGCTGTTCACGATCCATTGGCCTGTCTTGCTGACAAGCGATAAATACAAGGTGTTTTCGGGCAGCACGCCGTCTTCTGATGAAGCCGTTATTTCCATAGGACGGGAAATGACGGCGTCGACCATGTCCAGTCCAAGCGATGTTTTTGCCGCCAGATCAGCTTCGCTCAGCGTGAACGGTACGGAAAAACCATCCAACAGATCGGCAATATCAAAGGATGAAAAATAGTCATATATTTTTTTCGCCATGTTTTTGAATCCACTGCCCCTTTGCCATCACGGCGACCGGCCGGGGTTCGGAAGACGAACGCAAAAAGTTGATGTGGGCAAGGCGGCCGGGAGCAATGTGGCCGAGCCTGTCGTTCATACCGTAATGAGCGGCAATATTGCTCGATGCCATCATATAGGCTTCTTTTTCATCGACCCCTTGATCAATCGCCATTTGGATCAAACGCTCGATCATCCCTTCTCTCAAAAAAGCGGGCGTCGCGCCATCCATGGTCATATAGACATGATCAAAAGAACGGACGCCTTTTTCCACCATTGATTTTAATATATCCGGCAAATCAGGGCGAATAGAGGAATAGCGCAGCGATGTGGTATATCCCAGCCTGAGGCGGGTGATCGCTTCCTCGCCGGTCATCGCCTCGTGATCGCAATCGGCTCCGAGCAATTTTAACTGTGTCAGCGTTTTTTCCGACGCGCCGGGCAGATGGGTCTCAATCGGTTTGCCGAGCAATTTTGTCTCGCGCATCCACGATAAAATTTGATCGTCTCCGGACAGCACTTGCGGCCAGCTGGTGAGTTCGCCCCCCTGAATAACAAGCGGATGATTCAGCCAGCGGTGCACCCTTTCATCAGTGAATAGCGTACCCTCTGTTTCAGATTGCGAGTCGTAACGGCACCACCAGAAAAAGGTGGTCGGCAGCTGATCAAGCTTGTCGATCATTTGAAATGATTGCTCATCATCGAGGGTGCTGAAAAACACCGCATTGTCGCAAATGAGTGTCGTCGTACCGAGGCTGGCCGCGTATGCCGCCAGCGTTTGCGGACTATACAGCAGGCTGGCATGAACATGCGGTTCTATATAACCGGGAACAAGTGTATATCCCTCGCAATCCGTCTGTTCTGTCTGTTCGTCAATTTTGTTTGGTAAGCGCTTTCCGACATAAACAATCCGATCATCGTCTATCCAAATATTGGCTTTTTCCCATGTTTTTAAATACGTATTCAGATAGGTGGCGTTCAGCAGCACCTTTGACGGCGCCGTGAGTCCTTTGATAATGGCTGCGTGCCTCCTGAGCCGGCGAATATCCCAATACCTTGAACGCACCGCTTTTCTCCTCCCTCTCCTCGCATGATTTTTATAGTCGCGCACTGACTTGATAAAGTGTTCCTTTTTCCATCTTACAGCAATTGTATAAATGATGAAAGTGATAAGAAGGCCGGATCAGTAACTTTTTTCTAAAAAAATTTCGACAAAAAAGTTTCTGAGCAAAAGAATGAGGCTGTCTCATGAGTCATTTCTTTGACCATGAAACAGCCTTTCTATCCTTTAATATCAACATTTCCATTGACTAAAATCGGCGTTTTATTGATGCTGAGCGAGCGCTTGATCGATATAACCTTTGATGAGATCCGCCGATGCCGTGAATGATTTTTGTTCATTGTCATTTAGTTTGAGCTTAATAATCTCCTCAATGCCTTCTCTGCTTAAAACAACCGGAACACCGATCGACACGTCGCCGCGTCCGTATTCCCCATCCAGAACGGCCGACGCGGCGGTAATGTTTCGCGCGTCATTCAGAATCGATTTGGCGAAGAAAGCGAGTTCGTTGCCAATCCCGAATTGAGTATTGCCCTTGCGCTTATGGATTTCCCAGCCATAGTGCCTGGCTGCTTCTTCCACGCTGTCCCGATCAATTTTCCCAAAGCGATCTAAATGTTCGGCTTCATACTCATCGAGCGGCTTTCCGCCTATTGCCACATGCGACCAAGCTGCAAATTGTGAATCGCCATGTTCGCCGATCATATAACCGCTGATGCTGCGAGGATCAATATCGCCCAGCGAGAGCGACAGCTGGCGGCGCAGCCGCATGCTGTCAAGCGCCGTGCCCGTGCCCATGACCCGTTTTCTCGGGAGGCCGGATAATTTCCAGACTAAGTATGTAATAATGTCGCACGGATTCGTTGCAACGACATAGATCCCTTTGAAACCTGCTGTTCTCAATCTAGGGATGATGTCATAAACAATGTCCGACGAGCCCTTTAACAATTCCAATCGTGAACTCGACAGAACTTGCTTCCGTTCCGTCACCGAGACAAGAATGACGTCGCAGACAGCGAGTTCCTCCAAAGGCACATCTTTCACACGCGTCCTTGACTGCGTCAATTCAATACTGTCGGCGAAGTCCATCGCCTCGCCTTTGCACCGTTCGTATCAATGTCCGAAAGATAGAGCTCATCGGCAACATTGTCATGAATAACCGCAAAAGCCGCCGCTTTCCCGACATTGCCGACACCGACGATCCCGACTCTTCTAACTGTAGCCATTTTCATTCTCTCCTTCATATCAAGGTGTCATTAAAAACATATCGTGCTGTTATTTTACACCCTTCGCAAAATTGTGACAACATACGATGAACGGGACCCAGCCTCCACTATTGTCGCCAGGAAAGCCGAAACTTATGAGAAAGCCGGCGTCTTTTAAGGAGAGGATGTCCTTGTTTACTCGACCGTTAATCAGTCCATCCGCTGGCCGGCGGATACAAAAAGTCTTTAAAAATGCATTTGAAAAAGCATCCGAAAGCCAAGCACAAGAAGAATGAGACCGCCAATGGCCTCTCCGTACAGGCCGAAAAATGTGTGCGTCTTTCTGCCAATCAAAAGGCCTGCCCAAGCCAAAAAGAGGTTTACCAAGCCGAAGATCACAATAGTTACCAGCATTTTAGCCCCATAGACCCCCAGGCTGAGGCCCACCGAGAAACTATCGAGGCTGAGGCTCAAAGCAAAAATAATGAGGCCGATCCCCTTGGGCTGCACAGGGATGATCCGTGCATTCCTTTTCTGAAAGAAGTCGATGATCATTTGTCCGCCAAGCACCACTAAAAGCATTCCCCCAACGATATCGGCTATCGCCTTAAAGTGCTCGGACAATATTTCGCCGATAAGTATGCCAATAAAAGGCATGATGACATGGAATAAGCCGATCACTATGCCTATTTTTACAATCTGTCTTAAGCGCGGTTTTGTCATGCCTATAGCCAGACAAATTGAAAAAGCATCCATGCTAAGTGCCAAGGCCATAATGACTAAAGCGAAATCTTCATTGATTTGACCCGGAAACGGCATGTTCAGTCCCCCTTTTGCACAAAACCTAAAACAAAGCCTGCCGGCAGCTGTCTAATATTCAGAACTTCATCATCAATTCAAAATTAGCCTTAGGTACTAACTGTCCTGGCTGCCGCAGAACGGCCGAATCATTGCACGAACCCAATTTTTTTCTTTAATTTTACGGCAGGCATCGGCCTTGTCCCCCATCGTTCCCTAAAAAATGAACAAAACAAGGGCTGATCCGGTGTTCCCGGCAAAAACTTCCTTTTTTATAAAAACAGGGGAACCATCTCCCCTGAATGTAAGATCACATAAACATTTATAAATTTATGATTCAAGTTAACAATTGATTCCCACTCAAAATAAATGACACACCATCGGCGAAAAGGTAAAATAATAAAGCCAGATCGTCTTTTATTAAGCGATATCGCTTAGAACCGATGTTGTCAGAAAAAAGAGGCTGTCTCATCGGTCTTTTTTTTTGACCATGAAACAGCCTTTCTCTATTTCAATAGAATATTTTCATATACTTAGACGGTCGGCTCATTATCCTTTTGGGACGGCCTCTTTTTGAATCTGCTGTCCTGCTAATCTGTGCCCGGTCACGTTAATCCGTTACGAGCGGTTTGAACAATTGTTCACAGGTTATAAACAAGCCGGGGGCAGGCTAAGGCCCTTTAATAAACTTTCGGCGGTTTATTAACAACTTTTCGTAGTTTATTAACAAGATTTCTGCTTTTATTAACAAGTCGAGGACAGGGCTCGGGCCTTTGTTCAACTTTCGGCAGTTTATTAACAACTTTTCGCGTTTTATTAACAAGATTTCTGCTTTTATTAACAAGTCGAGCGCGGAACCTAGGCCTTTGTTCAACTTTCGGCAGTTTATTAACAACTTTTCGCGTTTTATTAACAAGATTTCTGCTTTTATTAACAAGTCGAGCGCGGAACCTAGGCCTTTGTTCAACTTTCGGCGGTTTATTAACAACTTTTCGTAGTTTATTAACAAGATTTCTGCTTTTATTAACAAGTTGAGGGCGGGATTCGGGCCTTTGTTCAACTTTCGGCAGTTTATTAACAACTTTTCGTGGTTTATTAACAAGATTTCTGCTTATTAACAAGTTGAGGGCGGGGCTCGGGCCTTTGTTCAACTTTCGGCGGTTTATTAACAACTTTTCGTAGTTTATTAACAAGATTTCTGCTTTTATTAACAAGTCGAGCGCGGAACCTAGGCCTTTGTCAACTTTCGGCAGTTATTTACCCGCGCCGATAATAAATTCAATGCCGCATGTATGTGCTGCCGGCATAATCGGTTTTAAGCTGCAGATCGCAACCAATGCAGCCGCAGCGCCATTCTATTTCAAAAAATCAGTTGCAATTTTCTTGTAAATAGCTATGCTGTTGAAAAAATCTTTTATTTCGATGTATTCATTAGGCTGGTGCGACAGTGAAGGATTTCCCGGACCGACAATGGTGATCGGGTACTTTTTACGGGACTGGGCGAAGGATGCGCCATCGGTATAACCGGAGCTGCCATATGGGATGACGGTCTTTCCAGTCACACTCTCTATCGCTTGCTTCAATTGTTGAACAAAAGGATCATCAGCCGGTGTTTGCACCGAATCCAAATCATTAATCACTTCGATATCCGCCTGCAAATCCGGATAATCCTTCTTGACAGAATCAATCAGTACCTGCATGGAACGGATAATTTCCTTGTGGTTTTGCGAGGGCAGCGTCCGAATGTCGATCTCAACCGTACACTTATCAGGAATGACATTGGTCCCGTTGCCGCCGTGCAGGACATCGATGCTGGACGTCGGTTCGCTGAGCAGCTCGTCGGGTTCGAAATCGAGTTTAAATTCACACAAAAATCTTGCCAAAATCGCAATCATGTGTTCGTTGGCATTGATCCCGTTCTCCGGAGTTGAGCCGTGTGCTGTTTTGCCGTAAGTCGTGATTCTCAGCCACAAGGCCCCTTTCTCGGCGATGGCCAATTGGTTTCCGGTCGGTTCGGCGATTATAAGGGCATTGAGATCATCGGCGGCCCCCCCATTTCACCAGCTGTTTGGCGCCGATTGACGATGTTTCCTCTCCGACCGACCGTGGCGATAAATTTAATCGCTCCTTTCAGCGGCACACCTTCCTCTTTCAATTGGATCATCGCCGCAACGATGGCAATCAGTCCGCTCTTCATGTCGCCGGCACCGCGGCCGTAAATCCTGCCGTCCATTTCTTCGGCTGCAAACGGATCATGATCCCAGGGCAGATCGCCGGTCGGCACCACATCCATGGGCCGCTGAAGCCAAGTGTTTTTCCTTCATCACTGCATTGGTAACGGGCAATGAGCTGTTTCCTTCCTTCACAGTAATCAATCGTTTCCACCAGAATGCCGGCTTTTTCAAAAACAGGAATCAGCCGTTCCACAAGGGCCGCTTCATTGCCCGGCGGATTCGTTGTGTTAATTTTCAGCACATCTTTCAATAATTCAACGGCTTCTCTTTTATCCATCATCATTCTCCCCATTAAAATCGTAAAATCTGTATCTGGCAATTAGACCAGTATGATTTGGCAATTTTATTAGATTTTTTTTTTCAGTTGACAAATACAGACAGATCTGTATAGAATTTACAAACATTTTCTCATCCCAGGGTATGCACGCCACGAACGTAGCCTTTGTCTCAAGGCTGGAGCTAGTCATAGATAAGCCCCCGACTTCATACGGCGAAACCGTTAAGCGGTGGGTAGTTGACTCTGCCTAATTACCAAGCCTACATTCTTTATTTACCACTAAAAATTAAAATCCAAATATCATTTTTTTTTTATCAAAAAAGTTAAATTATTAAATTATTTTAGAAAATAAGTTGAAACTTCAGCAGTGGGTGTTTCAGGCCTAACCTGTCGAACCTCAAGTCTAAACTGTCGAACCTCAAGCCTAAACTGTCGAACCTCAAGCCTAAACTGTCGAACCTCGAGTCTAAACTGTCGAACCTCGAGTCTAAACTGTCGAACCTCGAGTCTAAACTGTCGAACCCGAGACCTAACCTGTCGAACCTCAAGTCTAAACTGTCGAACCTCAAGTCTAAACTGTCGAACCTCAAGCCTAAACTGTCGAACCTCACCTCAGCCTAAACTGTCGAACCTCAAGCCTAAACTGTCGAACCTCCACCCCCACTGATTGTTAGCTGCGGCCCACAGGATGTGGGTCATACAGACGTTGCCACAGGATGTGGCGCCCTTAGTCTGTATTCCTAAAGACCGGGCTTTTACAGGCAGTTGTCTCCCACATATGCTTCTTCGAATTTATTGAAGTCTTGAGGTGGGAGTCTTACTGCCCGTTAATGCGGGATAAATATTATTTCACAAAAAATCGACAGGTCATGATAGACTCTGTGCAATATAAAAAAAAACCCGCCCCAAAAATCGGGCGGGCAATCTTGATTGATGATTATTTTGAAGAAAACTTAGAGCGCACGATGGCCGATGTCACGGCGGAAAAAGGTGTCCGGCGTTTGGATACGTTCTAAATCACGGTTGACAGCGTCGCGGGCCGCTTTCAGGTCCGTGCCGAGCCGGGCGACGAGTAACAATCGGCCGCCGTTCGTTAGCCAGTCGCTGCGATTTTTTCGTGCCGGCATGAAACAGCAGGGAGCCCTCAGGCAGCGAATCGAGACGCCCTAGTTTTTTCCCTTTTTCATATTTCACCGGATAGCCTTTGGAAGCGAGCACCGTGCCAACGGCGGTTTGATCCGACCATTCCAGCACCGGCACTCCGCCGTCCATCAGGCTGGTGATCGCCGCCGCCAAATCGGATGTCAGCCGTGGCAGTACAACTTGTGTTTCCGGATCGCCGAAACGGCAGTTAAATTCAATCACTTTCGGCCCGTTTTTCGTCAGCATCAGTCCGGCATAAAGAATACCGGTGAACGGGCAGCCTTCTTGAACAAGCGCTTTGGCGGCCGGCTTCAGAATCGTGTCGATCGATTCCGCGACCGCTTCGTCAGGAATTTGTGGAACCGGCGAGTAGGCGCCCATGCCGCCCGTGTTCGGTCCCTTATCCCCTTCGAAAGCCCGCTTGTGATCTTGCGCGATCGCAAGCGGCACGACCATTTCACCGTGAACGAGCGCCATCAGCGAGAATTCTTCCCCTTCAAGGTATTCTTCGATCACGACGCGCTCGGCCGCTTCGGCAAACGTTTCACCGAGCATCAGCGTTTTTAAGCCGTTTTCGGCTTCTTCCATTGTCAAGGCGACGATCACGCCTTTTCCGGCAGCGAGGCCGTCGGCTTTCAGGACAATCGGTGCGCCGGCCGTTTGCAAATACTCGCTCGCCTTTCGATAGTCCGAAAAGGTGCGATAGTCGGCCGTTGGAATCTTGTACTTTTTCATCAGCTCTTTAGCAAAATCTTTGCTGCCTTCAATCTGTGCGGCCGCTTTTGAAGGACCGAAGACGGCCAGTCCCTCTTTTTTAAAACAATCGGCAATACCGGCAACGAGCGGCTTTTCCGGTCCGACAATCGTTAAATCTATGTCATGTGTTTTGGCGAACCTACTGAGCGCCGCAAAGTCCATTTCATCGATGGCCACACACTCGACGCTGCCCGTCATCCCATCCATCGCTTCCGGAGCAGCATAAATTTTTGTCCACTTGAGGACTCTGAGCGAGCTTCCAGACGATGGCATGTTCACGACCGCCGCTGCCTATAACCAAGATGTTCATATCGAAAGTCCACCTCTCAATCTTAATTTCGTAAAGTGAAACTTCATCAGTTGGAGTTTTCTTCCATCCCCCGCTGATTGTTAGTTGCGGCCCACAGGATGTGGCACCTTTAGTCTGTGTTCCTAAGACTGGGCTTTTACGGGCAGTTATCCTCCCGCCTATGCTTCTTCGAATTCATTAAAATTCATTAAAGCCTTGAGGGGGCTTAATGCGGGATAAAAGATAGAAAGCGCCCTGCCGCAAAAAAAGTTGTTTTTTGCGCACAGGACGACAATCCGGCATCCCTAACCGACACTTAATCAGTGCTTGAAGTGGCGCATGCCGGTAAAGACCATGGCAATGTTGTATTTGTTGGCATTATCGATCGATTCTTGATCGCGGATCGAACCACCCGGCTGGATGATCGCGGTCACACCGGCTTTGGCGGCCGCTTCGACCGTGTCGCCCATCGGGAAGAAAGCATCGGATGACAGCACCGCGCCCTTCGCCTTTTCGCCCGCTTCTTCGATCGCGATTTTGGCCGCACCAACGCGGTTCGTTTGTCCGCCGCCCATGCCGACCATCCGGCCTTCTTTCACAAGGGCAATCGCATTGGACTTGACATGCTTGACAATTGTCCAGGCGAAGGCCAGATCTTCCATTTCTTTGTCCGTCGGCTTGCGGTTCGTGACAACTTTCAGGTTATCTTTCACATCTTCATAACCTTTTGTATCCAAATCTTGAACGAGCATGCCGCCGCGAACCGACGTGTATTGCGTGTAATTTTGGTTATCATCTGTTAATTTCACCGTGAGCAGGCGAATATTTTTCTTCTTTTCAAGAATGGCCAGCGCTTCGCTTGAATACGATGGCGCAATGATGATTTCCAGGAAAATGCTGTGCAGTTTTTCCGCCAGCTCTTTTCGACTTCGCGATTCAGCGCGATAATGCCGCCGAAAATCGAGACAGGATCGGTTTCGTACGCCCTGTCATAAGCTTCATTCAATGTTTCGCCGATGCCGATGCCGCATGGGTTCATATGTTTGACCGCAACGGCTGCCGGCTGTTTAAATTCCTGCAAGATGCCGAGCGCCGCGTCGGCGTCTTTAATATTGTTGTAAGAGAGCGCTTTGCCGTGAAGTTGGACCGCTTCGGCGATCGTCGCTTCATTTTTCAGCGGTTCGCTGTAAAAAGCGGCTTTTTGGTGCGGGTTTTCACCGTAGCGCAAATCTTGTTTTTTCTCATAAGTAAGGGTTAATTTTTCCGGGAAAACGTCGCCCGTTTGTTTCGTAAAGTAATCGGCGATCAGCGCATCATAGGCTGCCGTGTGGCGAAAGACTTTGGCCGCCAGTTTCTGCTTCAGCTCAAATGGGATGTCGCCGCCGGCCAAAGCCTCGGCAACCGTATCATAGTCGGCCGGATCGCAGACCACCGTTACACTGCGGTGATTTTTGGCGGCAGAACGCAGCATGCTCGGTCCGCCGATGTCGATGTTTTCTACCGCATCTTCATAAGCGACATCCGGCTTAGAGATGGTTTCTTTAAACGGATACAGATTGACGACAACAAAATCAATCGGATGGATGTCATGTTCGGCAATCGCCGCCATGTGTGATTCTTTGTCCCGAACAGCGAGCAGTCCGCCGTGAATCGCCGGATGGAGCGTCTTAACGCGGCCGTCCAGAATTTCCGGGAATCCAGTGACGTCGCTGACCGAACGGACGGGCAGCCCGGCGTCTTCAATTAATTTTTTTTTTTCCGCCTGTCGAAATGATTTCCACACCTGCATCGACCAATTTTTTTACAAAAGGTATCAGTCCTGTTTTATCTGAAACACTAACTAAGGCACGTTTTGCCACAACAATTCTCCCTTTCTCCATTTTCCAGTAATTTTGCGATTGTTTCCGGATAGAGACGGACGGTGCTCAGTTTCGTGCACCCGTGCGGTCAATTGTTCGATGTCGTCTGTTTCCATGATCGGCACCGCCGCCTGGGCAATGATCGGGCCGGTATCGACCCCTTCATCAATGTAATGGATCGTGACGCCGGTGATTTTGACCCCTTTTTCAAAGGCCTGTCCAATGGCATCGAGCCCTTGAAAAAGGCAAAAGCGATGGATGGATGTTCACGATCCGGTGCGGATAGGCGTTCAGAAGCGTCCGGCCGATGATCCGCATGTAGCCTGCCAAAAAGATATCATCCACATCATGCGCTTTGCAGGCCTCAAGAATCGCCGTTTCAAACGCCTGCTTGCTGTCAAAATCTTTTCGTGAGATAACAAAGGCCGGAACCGCGGCCGCCCTGGCGCGTTCAATGACATAGGCGCCCGGCTGGTCGCAAACCAGCAGTCGAGCTTCCGCCGCTATTTTGCCGCTGTTAATATTATCAATAATCGCTTGAAAATTGCTGCCGTTTCCTGATGCAAAAACCGCTATTTTATGCTTCATGAACATTCACCAGCTCAAGTCCTTGTTTTTTTTTCCGTCACTTCGCCGATCATATAGGCCGTTTCGCCAAGTTCGTTCAGGCGACGGGCCGCCTCTTCAGCATCATCCGCGGATACGGCGACAACCATGCCGATCCCCATGTTGAACGTATGGAACATATCATCAAGGTTCAGCTTTCCGAGATCTTTCAGCCACCCGAAAACAGCCGGAACCGGCCAGGATTGTGTGTCGATAACCGCTCCCAGGCCGCCGGCGAACATCCTCGGCACGTTTTCATAAAAACCGCCGCCGGTAATGTGTGCCATCCCTTTGATCTCGATATCTTTTAACAAACCGAGCACCGGCTTCACATAAATGCGCGTCGGTTTCAGCAGTTCGTCACCGATCGAAAGGTCCGGATTCGGCGCAAATGGATCGTGAAAGCTGAGGCCGCTGTCCGCCACAATTTTCCGAACAAGCGAGTAACCGTTGCTGTGAATCCGTTTGAGGCCAGCCCGATCAGTTTATCTCCAGGCTGAAGGGCGGAGCCGGTAATCCGCTTCGGTTTGTCGACAACACCCACTGAAAAGCCGGCGACATCATATTCCGACTCGTCATACATACCGGGCATCTCCGCCGTTTCCCCGCCGATCAGCGCGCATCCGGCTTGAAGACATCCTTCGGCCACACCTTTGACAATCGCTTCGATTTTTTCAGGTTTCAGTGCCCCACTGGCAATATAATCCAAAAAATAGAGTGGTTCGGCACCTTGAGTGACCACATCGTTGACGCACATCGCCACGGCATCGATCCCGATCGTATCATGGCGATCCATCTCGAAAGCCACCATCAGTTTCGTCCCCACGCCGTCCGTTCCGGAAACGAGAACAGGTTCCTTCACATTCATCGCCGATAGATCGATCGCTCCGCCAAAGCCGCCGATTCCGCCGATCACTTCTTTTCTGAAAGTGCGTCCCACATGCTGCTTGATCCGATCCGATCCCACTTCATATCCGGCTTCAACGTCTACGCCGGCCTTTTTATATGCATCGGCCATCCTTCACCCTCCTCAAACCAACAGTTCCTTTTCATGCGGCAGAACCGTATCCGATAAAATATCGGTCGGATATTCGCCGGTAAAACAGGCCATACACTGGCCGCAGTTCTTCATTGCCGGATTTCTGCCGATCGCTTTTTTCAGCCCTTCAGTACTTAAAAAGACGAGCGAATCGGCGCCGATTTGCTGCCGGATCTCTTCCACCGAATACTTGGAGGCAATGAGTTCCGATGCCGATGATGTGTCAATGCCGTAAAAACAAGGGTGGGCAATCGGCGGCGAGCTGATTCTTACATGGACTTCCGTCGCTCCTGCTTCTTTCAGCATGTTCACGATTCGCCGGCTCGTCGTTCCGCGCACGATCGAATCATCAATCATGACCACGCGCTTGCCTTCGATGATCGCCCGCACCGGCGACAGCTTCATTTTGACCCCTTGCTCGCGCAGTTCCTGAGAAGGTTGAATAAACGTCCGGCCGACGTAACGATTTTTAATCAATCCAAGCTCGTAAGGAATACCGGTTGCTTCTGCGTAGCCAATCGCTGCCGAAATACTTGAATCCGGCACACCGGTTACGACATCGGCTTCAACCGGCGCTTCTATAGCCAGTTGTCTTCCCAGGTTTTTTCTCGCGGCATGAATATTGATGCCTTCGATGTTGCTGTCCGGTCTGGAAAAATAAATATATTCCATGCTGCAGATGGCATGTTCCGTCCTCGACGTATAAAATTCCGAACGAAGACCGTTATTGTCAATCGTTATAATTTCGCCAGGTTCCAAATCGCGTACATAGGTCGCGCCGATTAAATCAAAGGCGCATGTTTCTGATGCCACAACCCATGCTTCGCCCAATCGCCCGAGCGACAGCGGACGAAGACCGTTCGGATCGAGCGCCGCAATCAATTTATTTTTTTCGTCAGAATCGCAATCGCATAAGCTCCTTTGATCAGCGAGAGCGCGTGCTTGACACTTTCGACAAAATTATCGGCAAAATCGCGTTTAATCAAATGCGCCAGCACTTCGGTGTCGGAAGTGGTTTGAAAAATGCTGCCTCTTTCCTCCAGCTCGCTTTTCAGTTTGTGAGCATTGACAAGGTTGCCGTTATGAGCGATCGATAAAGTGTCTTTTTGCGCGAACGAAAGACAAGCGGCTGAACATTGGCTAGAATATTGCCGCCCTGAGTCGAGTAACGGACGTGGCCGATCGCCGCGTAGCCGTGAAGTTTTTCCAATTGCTCGTGATCGAACACGTCATTTACTAAGCCGAGTCCTTTGTGATCGTAAACCCTTTTACCATCTGTCGCGGCAATGCCAGCACCTTCCTGGCCGCGATGCTGCAGACTGTGAAGTCCGTAATAAGTTAATCTTGCTGCCTGTTCGTGCCCCCAAATGCCGAAAACACCACATTCTTCTTTTAGTTCTCTGTCGTCATAAAAAACATGACAGGGCCCCTTTCCATGCTTTTTCAAGTTCTTGACGGCTAAGCACAATATCAGCATCATTAAATTCAAAATGAATCTCGTCATTACGTGTCACACGACCGACAAAAACGGCGTCATTTACAGTAGACTCAAAGGCTTCCATCGCATCTTCCGGGACAGAAACAACAAACCGCGATTGCGTTTCACACTGAACAGTTCAGCAATTGGATCGCTGTCAAAATGCAAATCCATACCATACGGCGTTCCGAAAACAGACTCGCAGAGCGCAACGGCCAGACCGCCGTCAGAGACGTCATGAGCGGAAGAAACATAGCCGGCTTTGATCGCGCTAAGCAGCTGGCGCTGCCGCTTGCTTTCGACATCCAGGTCGAGTGCCGGCGGCTTGCCGGAAGCCTTCCCTTTTAAAAGCAGCTGCAGGGCGCCGGCGCCGAACTCCGGTTTCGCCTCTCCGATGACATAGACGGCATGGCCCGCTTCTTTAAAGGCCGTTGTCGTCATATGCTCCAGTTCAAACAAGACCGACCATGCCGACAACGGGCGTCGGATCGATCGCTTCATGATCCGTTTCATTATACAGCGACACATTGCCGCTGATCACCGGCGTATTAAGAGACAGGCAGGCCGCCGACATCCCTTTCGCCGCTTGTTTGATTTCCCAAAAAACTTCCGGTTTTTCCGGATTACCGAAATTCAAACAGTCGGTGATCGCGAGAGGAAGGCCGCCGGAGCAGACAATATTGCGCGCTGCCTCGGCCACTGCAATTTCTCCGCCCACTTCCGGATCGAGTTTCAAATATTTTGCATTGCAATCGGTCGTCATGGCGATTGCCTTATTCGTGCCTCTGACGCGGACAACCGCCGCATCCGAACCCGGATGGACAACCGTATTGGTTTGCACCATATAATCATATTGCCGGTAAACCCATTCTTTGCTGGCAATGGTTGGCTGTTTGAGCAGCTGAGTCAGCGTTTCTGCGATATCCTTAATCTGAGGCACCCAGGCCGGAGCCGCTTGATTTTCCCGGTAAGTGCCGGGAACGGCTGCCGGAACATAGCGGAGCGGGGCATCGGCCAGTGCGTCGGCCGGGACATCAGCCACGATTTTCCCCTTGTGCTCGAGTCGCAGCACTTGTTCTTCAATGACTTCGCCGACGCTGACCGCGTGCAGCCCCCATTTGGCAAAAATCGCTTTAATTTCTTCTTCGCTGCCTTTTTTTATAACAATTAACATTCTTTCCTGCGATTCCGACAGCATCATTTCATAAGGTGTCATATTCGTTTCGCGCTGCGGAATTAAGTCCAGATTCATATGAATCCCGACGCCGGCTTTGGCGGCCATTTCACTTGCAGACGAGACCAGCCCCGCCGCACCCATATCTTGAATGCCGACAAGCGCATCGTGCTTCGTCAGTTCGAGGCAGGCCTCAACAAGCAGTTTTTCCATAAAAGGGTCACCGACTTGCACGGCCGAGCGTTTTTCGTCCGATTTTTTTGTAATTTCTTCGGAGCAAATGTGGCCCCGTGTATGCCGTCGCGTCCCGTGCTGGCGCCGACGTACATCACCGTATTGCCGATGCCGCGCGCCTGGCCGACTTGAATATCCTCATGGTTGATCAGCCCGACACACATCGCGTTGACGAGCGGATTGCCATTATAGCACGAGTCGAACGCTACTTCCCCCGCCGACCGTCGGGATACCGATGCAGTTTCCATAGGCCGCGATGCCGCTGACAACCTGTTCAAAAAGGTACTTCACCCGGGGATTTTTCAAATCGCCGAAACGAAGCGAATCTAAAATCGCGATCGGCCGCGCACCCATTGAGAAGACATCGCGGATAATCCCGCCGACGCCGGTTGCCGCGCCTTGATAAGGTTCAATCGCCGAAGGGTGGTTGTGGCTCTCGATTTTGAAAACGACCGCCTGATCGTCGCCAATGTCGACAATCCCGGCGCCCTCGCCGGGTCCCTGAAGCACATGGCTGCCTTTAGTAGGAAATGTTTTTAGTACAGGTTTTGATGTTTTGTAACTGCAGTGTTCGGACCACATCACGGCAAACAATCCAGTTTCGGTATAATTCGGCAGCCGGCCGAGCAATTGTTTGACCTTTTTATACTCTTCTTCCGACAGCCCCATTGTCCGGTAAATGCCTTCGCGTTCGATTTGTTTCGGTGATGGTTCAAGATGTGTAAGCGGCATGGGACGTTTCCCTCCAATGAGTTAATATCGATTGAAATAGCCGAAGCCCGTCATCGCTGCCGAGCAGAGCGTCGGCCGCGCGTTCAGGGTGGGGCATCATGCCAAGAACGTTGCCGGATTCATTTATAATCCCGGCAATATTGGCCCGTGAACCGTTCGGATTGCTGCCGGCATAGGTAAAGACGATCCGGTGCTGATCTTGAAGCATTTTCAGCGTCTCGTCATCGCAATAATAATTGCCTTCGCCGTGCGCAATCGGAATGCGGATCACTTCATTTTTTTTTTTTTCATACGCCGATGTGAACAGTGTGTGTTATTTTCCACTTTCAGGCGGGCCGTTTCGCAGACGAACTTGAGCGCTTTATTTCTGAGCATCGCGCCCGGCAATAAGCCTGCTTCCAGCAAAATCTGAAAACCGTTGCACACCCCAAGAACCGGCTTGCCGTCTTTCGCCGCCTGAATGACGGCCGGCATGATATTGCTGAACCGGGCAATCGCACCGGAGCGTAAATAATCGCCGTAAGAGAAGCCGCCCGGAATCATGATCGCATCGAATCCGTCCAGCGATCTTTCCGTATGCCAGACATATTCAACCGGTTCATGAAGCCCGTCTTTAATCGCGTAATACATGTCTTGGTCACAGTTCGATCCTGGAAAAACGATGACCGCTGTTTTCACGAGTGAACCTCCTCTTCAATGACATACCGATAATTTTCGATAACCGTATTGGCCAGCAGCTTGTCGCACAGCGCTTCGATTTCTTCTTCAAGATTTGGCGCGTCTTCCATTTCAAGTTCGATATATTTGCCGATGCGGACATCCTTGACATTTTGGTAAGCCATGTTATGCAGTGATTCTTTCACGGCCTGGCCTTGCGGATCGAGCACGCTTTCTTTCAACGTAATGAAAACTTTTACCTTTTTCATTAGATATCCCCCAGACGGCTCAATAGTTTTTCATAGGTTTCCGGCAGGTCGGCAATGTTGCGGCGGACACACATGTCGAGTTTTTCATGGGTTTCCTTATCCCAAAGGCGGCAAGTATCGGGAGAGATTTCATCAGCCAGAACAATATCGCCATTCGATTTCAATTTGCCGAATTCCAGTTTAAAGTCGACGAGTGTGATGCCGACACCGTCAAACAATGTTGTCAGCACGCTGTTAATGGCTTGGGCTTGTTTGCGAATGTCGGCCATTTCCGCATCCGTGGCAATATGGATCATCTTCGCATGATCGTCATTAATCAGCGGATCGCCAAGTTCGTCGTTTTTGTAATAAAATTCAATGATCGACGACCGATCCATCGGCGTGCCTTCTTCTATGCCCAGCCGTTTCGAGAGACTGCCGGCAACGACATTCCGGACAACCACTTCGATTGGAATAATCTCCACTGCTTTGACGCGTTGTTCGGTTTCCGAAAGACGTTCAACAAAATGAGTGGGAATGCCTTTTGCCTTCAGAACATCAAATAATTTTGAACAGATCGCGTTGTTCAATTTGCCTTTTCCTGGGAAAACGGCTTTTTTTGCTCCGTTGAAAGCTGTTGCGTCATCTTTGTATTCAACTCTCAAAATGTTCGGGTCGTCGGTTGCAAAAACTTTCTTTGCTTTTCCTTCATATAATAACTGGCTCATGGTTTTGGCCTCTTTTCATTTTTTAAATGGCATGCAGTTTTATACGAGCAAAGCCGATTAATCATTCAATCCAAGCCGGTCGAAAATCACATCGACATTTTTCAAATGATAGGTTTCATCAAAACAGTCGTCAATCTCTTCCTCAGTCAGAAGGCCGGTGATCCGTGATCCGTTCATCGTTTTCCACAATGGTTCTGAACTGGGTTTCCGTTTCCCATGATTTCATTGCATTAGGCTGCACAATGTCGTAAGCTTTTTCCCGGCTCAATCCTTTGTCGATCAGTTTAAGCAGCAGCCGTTGGGAAAAGATCAGTCCGAATGTCCGTTTCATATTGCGGCGCATATTTTCCGGGAAAACCGTCAGTTTTTCAACGATATTGGCAAATCGATTCAGCATGTAATTCAGGGCGATCGTCCCGTCCGGCAGGATAATTCTTTCAGCCGATGAATGCGAGATATCGCGTTCATGCCAAAGCGGTACGTTTTCGTATGCGGTTTGCATATAGCCGCGAACAACGCGGGCCATGCCGCACATATTTTCCGAGCCGATCGGATTGCGCTTGTGAGGCATTGCCGACGAGCCTTTTTGCCCTTTCGCAAAATATTCTTCGACTTCGCGGATTTCCGATTTTTGCAAGCCGCGAATTTCAACCGCAAATTTTTCAATCGATCGATGTCGCGATAAGAGCCAGTGTAGCCATGTAGTGGGCATGGCGATCGCGCTGCAGCGTTTGCGTGGAGATCGGCGCCGGCCGCAGTCCAAGATGTTCACACACACGTATTTTTCCACAAACGGGTCGATATTAGCATAAGTACCGACCGCACCGGAAAGCTTGCCGACGCGGATATCTTCCGCCGCTTCCTTAAACCGGGCGAGATTCCGTTTCATTTCTTCATGCCAAAGCGCCATTTTAAGACCAAAAGTCGTCGGTTCGGCATGAACACCGTGCGTTCTCCCCATCATGATCGTATTTTTGTATTTAACGGCTTTCGCCCTGATCACATCGATAAAATGCTCAATGTCTTTCAATAAGATGTCGTTCGCTTGCTTTAAAAGATAAGATTGGGCGGTATCGACAACATCGGTCGAAGTTAAGCCGTAGTGAACCCATTTCTTTTCATCGCCCAGTGATTCGGAAACTGTTCTTGTAAACGCGACGACATCATGCCGTGTTTCTTTCAATTTCATGAATGCGTTCGACAGTGAAAGTCGCTTTCTCTCTAAGTTTTTCCACATCTTCTCTTGGAATGACCCCAAGTTCCGACCACGCTTCGCAAGCCAGAATTTCAACTTCCAGCCAGGCTTTGTACCGGTTTTCTTCTGTCCAAATGGCGCCCATCTCAGGTCTTGTGTACCTTTCAATCATGCATCTTGTCCCACTTTCTGTTCAATTTTCCATATTCCTAATTTTTCAGCTTTATCTATGGCATCCTGAACCGTATCGCCAAGCAGCGTCAGATGGCCCATCTTCCGGCCGATCTTGGGCTTATCCTTGCCGTACAGATGCAGGTGGGCATTGGAAAACAGCGATACCTTATCGAGGACCGATTCCAAATGCTCCCCTAAAATGTTGACCATAATCACTGGAGACAATAGCGTCGTTTTGCCAAGCGGCAGGCCGCAAATAGCTCTGACATGTTGTTCAAACTGCGACGTTTCGCAGGCATTGATTGTGTGATGCCCGGAATTATGCGGTCTGGGAGCTGTTTCATTGACGTACAGTTCCCCGTCTTTCGTTAAAAACATTTCCACGGCCAGCGTGCCAACAAGGTCGAATGCCTCCGCCAGCTGCAAAGCCTGCCTGCCTGCCCGCTCGCTTACATTTTCCGGGATGCGGGCCGGTACGATCGTATGATGTAAAATATTATTATTGCGGTGAATATTTTCAGCAACCGGAAAAACAGACATATCGCCGTTCGTGCTGCGGACGACAATGACGGAGATTTCTTTATCAAATGCCAGCCATTTCTCCAGTTCAAACGGAGTCTTTCCAATATACGGAAGCGCTTCCTGCAGATCAGCTTCCGAACGAAGCACATACTGCCCTTTCCCGTCATAACCGCCCTGTGTTGTCTTTAAAACGGACGGGAAACCGATCTCCCGCACGGCAGTTTCCAGTTCTTCAGCCGAACGGACAGGACGGTAGGGCGCAACCGGAAGGCCTGCCTGTTCAATCGCTCTTTCTCGTTCAGCCTGTTCTTCGTGATTTCCAGCAAACGGCGGCCTTGAGGCAAATAGGCATGATTTTGCAGATAACTGACCGTATTCAAATCGACGTTTTCGAACTCATAGGTAATAACGGCGGACTGTTCGCCCAATTTTTTGGCCGCGTCCGGATCACCGTAGTCCGCGACGATTGACACATCGGAAACCTGAGCGCAAGGGTTGTCTTCTGTCGGATCCAAAACAGCCGTCCGGTACCCCATTTGTTTGGCGGCAATCGCCATCATTCTTCCCAGCTGTCCTCCGCCTAGAATACCGATCGTTTCTCCCGGCAAAATGGTTTTCTGTTTCAATCCAAATCACTTTCCTTTACTTTCTGTTCCAAAGCACGCCGGTAATCATCGAGCCGCTCTTTAAGTGAAGGGTCAAAAGCCGACAAAAACTGGGCGGCAAGCAGCCCCGCATTGACAGCACCCGATCGGCCGATGGCAACCGTTGCGACAGGGATGCCGCCGGGCCGCATTTGGACGATTGACAGCAGCGAATCCATGCCGTTAAGCGCTTTCGACTGGACAGGAACACCAATGACCGGCAGCGTTGTTTTGGCCGCAATCATTCCCGGGAGGTGCGCAGCTCCGCCGGCGCCGGCAATAATCACTTTCAAGCCGCGTTCCCTCGCCGTTTCGGCGTACCTGAACATGAGATCCGGCGTGCGGTGCGCGGAAACGACTTGCTTTTCATACGGAACATTCAGCTCATCCAGTATGTTGCAGGCGTGTTTCATCGTCTCCCAGTCCGACACGCTTCCCATAACAACCCCAACCAATTGCTCTTCCATGATGCATAGCCTCCTAAATCTAGACATAAAAAAGCCCAGAACAGCTGTTTCTCCCGCAAAAGAGAAAACAAACCGTCTGGCACACGAGACTGAAAACTCAGCTCTTTTGCAGAACGTTTGAATTCCCCTTCATAGTCCGGCGATTTACGGTTGCCGGGTAGAAACAGATGGGCCATATTCCCAAAAATATATGAGGGTTCATCCATGTTTTTTTGACATACTCATCATATCAGCATTGTTCCCCGAATGCAACCTAAAAATCGAACGTTAGGCAACTCGAAGATGTTAATGTTCGCCTTTTTCTTTTTTGAATTTTCCCTCAATAATTCTGTACTGTCCAGCATATTCCGGACCGTGATCGCCTTCCTTAAACACCGGCTTTTCAATTCGGGCAATTGGTTCATAGCCTTCTTTTTTCATTTGCTCCAGGCATTCCTCCAGACTTTCGCCAATATCGACAATAAAGCGTTTTTTCCCTGGCTTAAGTCCATTGGCCGCCGATTTTGAGCGGTGATTGTTTTTATTGTCCCTTTTGCTCATGTTTTCATCCTCGAATCCCTATAAAAGTGTCCCCTAAATCTTATCATAACCGGAGTGCGGCTATCTTTCGTTTTGTCAAACGATGCGGAGCCGATACTCCGATTCGTTATAAAAAAAACCGGTCTGTAAATACCGCCGGTTGACCAATCTTCACGGGGGATTTGCCGATTGCTCGCGGAGGTTTGCCGATTGCTCGCAATATCGCGGATTCCTTCGGCAAGGCCGACAATTCCAATCACGGATTCACCGATCCCACCCGGATTGCCGATTTCTGCCGCAGATTCAATAATTTCCCGAAATGCCGGCCCTCTATTACCAGAGTCTCCACTACGTAATGAAAGGCACCGCAATCCAATATCGCGATGCCTTTTTCTTGTAAATTTTTCAAACCTGATCAATCCATGTTGATCCAAACATCCTTGACTTCAGTATAATTATTCAGAGCGTAGGATCCCATTTCCCGACCCAGCCCGGATTCTTTGTAACCGCCAAAAGGTGCGGCGGCATCAAAGACATTATAACAATTGACCCAGACTGTTCCGGCTTTTAATTTGCTGGCCATATAATGTGCCGATTTCAAATTTTGTGTCCAAACGCCGGCCGCAAGACCGTAGTTCGAATTATTAGCGCGGGCTATTACATCATCCAAATCATCAAAAGGCATGGCGACGACAACCGGGCCAAAGATTTCTTCTCTGGCAATCGTCATGCTGTCCTGAACGTTGGTAAAAATGGTCGGTTCAACAAAGTAGCCTTTTTCGCTTTGCCGCCCGCCTGTAATCAGTTCAGCGCCTTCTTCCCTGCCTTTTTCGATATAACCGGAAACGACGTTTTGCTGGCTTTTTGAAACGAGCGGCCCCATTTCCGTTTTCGGGTCAAGCCCTTCGCCCTGCTTAATATTTCTGGCGAGATCGGCAAGATCGGACACGACATTGTCATATGACTTTTTCGGAATGTAGACCCTTGATCCCGCGCAGCAGACTTGGCCTTGATTAAACATGATCCCGTGCAGCGCGCCCGGAATCGCCTTAGACATATCCGCATCCGGAAGAATAATATTCGGGGACTTTCCGCCAAGTTCAAGCGTGATCCGTTTGACTGTACCGGCCGCCTTGGCCATCAACGACTTGCCAACCGCTGTCGACCCGGTAAAGGCGATTTTGTTTACTTTTGGATGATTGACAAGTGCATCGCCAATGACCGAGCCGGAGCCTGGAATAATGTTGAAAACACCGTTAGGGAATCCTGCTTCATCGGCAAGCTGGGCCAGATAGAGAACGGATAACGAGGTATAGGTTGCTGGTTTAAGAATGATCGTACATCCTGTGGCCAGCGCCGCGCCCATTTTCCATGCGGCCATTAATAGCGGAAAATTCCAGGGGATAATTTGGCCGACAACGCCGACGGGTTCATGACGAGTATAGTTAAAATAATTCCCCTGTACCGGAATCGTCTGCCCAGATAACTTTGTTGACCATCCGGCATAATAGCGGATATGCTCAATTGACAGCGGCACATCGGCGTTCATCGTTTCGCGGATCGGCTTGCCGTTATCCAGTGTTTCCAGTTGGGCCAGCTCGGTTTTATGTTCTTCCATCAGCTCGGCAAATTTATAAATGATTCGGCTTCTTTCCGCCGTGCCCATCTTAGACCATGGGCCTGTATCAAAAGCTTGCCGGGCAGCATTGACGGCGATTTCAACGTCTTCCACTCCCGCTTTGCAAATATGTGCGAGAACCTCCCCCGTTGCCGGATTGATGGATTCAAATATGTCGCCGTTTTTCGCCTCAACAAATTCTCCATTAATATACATTTTTACTGTGCCGCTCAGAAATTTAACTAACCGAGGGCTGATATCCGTTACAGCTTGTGCCACTTCTTAACACCTCATTTTATATTTTTAAAAAATCAATTCTGAGTTTAACCTGTTTTTGTTTCAATTATGCCCCGGGCAATTACAGGAAACACCTTTTGGGGCAATCGCCCATAGTATATATGGAAAAAACAATGGGCTTTAACAAATGACAAAACGCAGACTTTCAATATGAAAGAAAAAAGGCTAATTGGTATGAATATGGAAGTTTTCCGGTATAAAAGGAGGAGTAAAAATTGGAAAACAAATTCAGGGATTGGAAAAAAAAACGATGGGCGACTTTGTGGGAAAAGATTTTTGGCATGATTTCCAAGAATTCTTTGTTAAAGACTGGCCGCTGGTAAACATTTACGAAACGCCTGAGACACTCACTTGTGTGATTGCCGTACCCGGGATCCAAAAAGAAAATTTCCACCTATTTGTTAATCATCAAAGTCTCACTTTGAAAGGGGACATTCCGCAACTTGTTGATGAAAAGATCGCCCGCGAAGAATTTTCGACAGGCTCTTTTGTCCGAAAAGTGCAATTGCCTTACCCTGTTCATCAAAAACCGGAACAAGTCACATATGACAAAGGCTTTTTACTCGTATTACTAAATAGAATTCAGGAAAGTGAAGTCAGTGAAATTTTCCTTCCGGATACAGAGGACTGACAGTCGCTTGTCAATTAACGAAAAGTAAATGCGACCGCGACAAATCCAAGCGCAATCAGTACAATCCCGATAATCGCTGTAAAAATATTTATCATATACACAGGAAAAACATCAATGATTTTCCCTTGAATGGCCATAACAATACTAGCTGAATTATCTTTGCCTTTCTCGTGTTCGGCGTGGCGCAGCAGATCATGCCCCACTCCTTTCAGTTTGCCAACCGCAACATAACCCAGCATGATAATCAGCACACCCACCAGCCATAAAATGATTGAAATCACTAGAGCCGTCATGAAGCTAACACGTCCTCACCTGTTCGTTTATTATCATTATGGCTTAAAAAAAGCCGCTTTATGTATATAAAGAAAACTTGATTCAGGGCCGGGCGGTTTCGCCCTTATCTCAAATGGGGTAACCTCGGACCTGAATGGAGCGACTTCCTTCTCAAATGGGGCGACTTTTTCTCAAATGGGGCGACTTCGAACCTGAATGGAGCGACTTTTTCTCAAATGGGGCGACTTCGAACCTGAATGGAGCGACTTCTAACGTGACCCAAGCTTAAAAAAAAAAAAACCCTTTTCGTTCTGCGCGAACGGAAAGGGTGTTTAACATCTCGATTAAAAAGGTTATTTCCAGAAAAGGACATAGAAGAAAACAAGAAAGACAAAGAACAAAATATACATAATAGGATTGACTTCTTTTGCCCGGCCCTTTGCAATCATTGTGATTGGATAGGCAACAAAACCCAGGGCAATCCCATCAGAGATGCTGTAAGTCAGCGGCATGGCGGCGATCATTGTTAAAAAGGCCGGAACCGCAATTTCAAACTTGCTCCAGTCAATCTTGCCCAGCGCGCTGGCCATCAGCACACCGACAATGATCAGCGCCGGCGATGTGACTTGACTCGTGACAACGGTCAAAAGCGGCGAGAACAGTAATCCAAACAGGAACAGGATCGCTGTCACAACCGATGCAAACCCTGAACGGCCGCCGACAGCAATACCGGCAGATGATTCCACATATGTTGATGTCGGCGACGTTCCCAAGATAGAACCGACAAGCATGGATGATGAGTCCGCCAGCATCGCTTGGCCGACTCTTGGCATTTTGTTGTCAACAATAAACCCGGCTTGCTGTGCCAAACCAATCAGCGTGCCGGCCGTGTCAAAAAAGGTGACCAAGAGGAATGTCAGCACAACAATAAACAGCTGCATGGTGTTGATATCCGTAATGTGAGTAAGCGCGACACCAAATGTCGGCGCAAGGCTTGGAGCGGTTGAGATAACTTGATGCGGCAGCGGAATCAATTGCGTCACCATCCCGGCGATCGCCGTGATCACCATCCCGATAAAAATAGCACCGGGAACTTTACGTGTCATTAGAATGACGGTGATAATAAGCCCGAAAATCGTTAGCAAAGTTGCCCCGTTTTTCAGTGTGCCAAGCGCAACAAGCGTATCTTTGTTGGCGACGATCAGCCCGCCTTCATGCAGACCGATGAAAGCAATGAACAAGCCGATCCCGCTTGCCATCGCCAATTTCATGTCCTGAGGAATGGCATTGATGATCCATTCACGCACTTTAAGCACAGTGATGATCATAAATATAACAGCGCAATGAAGACGCCGGCAAGAGCCGTTTGCCAAGGAATATGCATGCCGATAACAACCGAATAAGCAAAAAATGCATTGACACCAAGTCCTGGTGCAATCGCAATCGGATATCTGGCAACGATCCCCATAATCAGACAGCCGAGCGCACTGGCAAGAGCAGTCGCCGTAAATACGGCGCCTTTGTCCATTCCCGACTCCCCTAGAACACTCGGGTTAACGAACAGAATATACGCCATCGAGACGAAAGTTGTGACCCCGGCCAGCGTTTCCCGGCCCAGCGTCGTTTTCAATTCAGAAAAAAATGAAAATAGCGTGACAACCAACTATTGTTCAAATGAATCCCCCTCTTAAAAATAAAAAATAAGCTCTTGGCAAATTCGTTTCATCAAATCGCATGATCTCCCAACATTCACAGCGGCCATTCTGTTATCTCTATTATGTACGATTAGCCGATAACTAAACGATTGGCAGGATCAAAACAAAGCCGCCGGCGAAGCGGACCAGCCCCTAATTATAAATGCGTGATCTAAAAAAAAACCGGTCGCCTTCAGCGTACCTTGTCTTAAAACTGTACGAAACAAATGCTATAAGCAAACGCACCTGAGCGTTTTTGCATACTCATTATAGCAATGCCGTCCTGCACCGTCAATCAAATGACGAACGTTAACCAGAAACCGCCTGGAATCGTTCGCAATTCACCTTTATTTACCATCTCAACAAATGATTACCGGCGGCTCACTGATCTATTAAAAAAAACAAGACCGAACAAACTTTCATTACCGCCATTCACTTGGCGACTTTAGTGCTGTCGATGGCTGTATCGCTTCCAAACACCACGCCTAACTTGCTTAAGTATTTTCGATAAGCAATAGCGACTCGATCCGCCGGCAAATGCAGCTCAGCCTGCAAATCAAGCGGCAGCTCCTCCGGCCTTTGTCCTTCCACGACAGGAGCGTCCTCCATGATCACCACATTTTGAAAATCCTTGTAGTACTCATCCGCTTGATCCAGATCATAATTGCGCGAAATAAGTGCCAGCACTGTGGAACTTCGCTCATGATGCGGAACAACGGTAAAGAGCATTGAAAAAATCTGTCCCGTTTCCCTGTTTACTTTTTTCAGCCGGGCGGTTGTCGGCGCGAGAATTTCATACGTATAGTAAATCGTGCCGTACTGCCCGCTGCCATCCGCATCAGCATAAACCGGAATCTCATCGGAAACATAATGGTCATCCCGCCAATGGACATGATAATTGGGAATGAGCGGATACTTTGAATCGCCGAGCGATCCGTTATGGACGAACGCCAAATGGCTGACATCGAGAAAATTTTCAACGACTCTCGGTGCGGCCGCCTTCAGAACAAAACGGTCGGCCGTCACGGTTTTAAACGCCTTGTCAGTAAATTCCTCATAATAAGGAAGAGATGTCGCTTCCGCTGAGCCGTTCAACTTGACCCAAATGATCCCATACCTCTCGATGCATGCGTATATTTCACTACCCTGGCCTTTGGCGGAATCACCTTTTCCGCCGGCTGCTGCGGAATTTTGACACAAATGCCGTCAGCATCGTACTCCCAGCCATGATAAGGACAGACGATGCAGTCGTCAGCCACTTTACCGCCCGACAGCGCCGCCCCTCTGTGAATGCATAAATCTTTAAACGCCTGCACCCCTTCTTTCGTCCGAAAAAGAACGATTCTTTCTTCCAGAATGACGACCTGAATCGGCTTATAAGTCAGGTCGTCGGAATAGGCGGCAGCCAGCCAATCGTTCATTAAGACTTGATCTTGAAACATGCTTTTCCCCCTCATCGCTAAGATTGCTATCATTTTAACCCTTTGTTATTGAAAATTCAGATATATTGTTAGGCTATGTGACAACTGCGAGCCTGTTTTTGTAAAAAAGAAGTATTTTGCTTTCCGGGATTGTAAGATCTGTCAAAGGTTTTGCGACCGGCACAAGACATAAATAAACAGCCCTTCTTCAAAAAATCTATAGACAACTAGACTGTGAAATTGCAATAATAAACGTAAACGGGGTGAATAAGGCATATATGCCCTATTTTTTTTTTTCGAGATAAACAAGGGCGTATGCATGACCCTTTTACTCGTCAATTTATTGAAAAAACACGTTCTATTTTACAAAAATCAATTGATCATCCCGAAGAGTTCGAAAAAGAGAGCATATGGTTTAATTATAGGAGGGTTATCTATGAGTGACTTAATCAAGTTGACTCATCAATTAAATGCTCAAATACCGGGCGGTAGAGAAGAAATGTTTTCTTTGGAAAATTTGATGGGTGAACTGATCTTCGGTTATCGGATGCGTCGCGGACTTAGCCAGGAAGAACTGGCGAAACGTGCCGGTGTGGATAAAAAGTCTGTCTACCGTGTAGAAGGCGGCCATAGCAGGATTTCTAGTGAGACATATAATAAGCTTCTCAAGGCATTAGACGTGACTTTAGAAACCGTTGATGCCGCTAAAGAACAGCTTGAAGAAGAGAAACAACATTATCTTCAAGGTAAAAAAAAAAAAAATTGAAAGTTGATAGATTTAGAGAAGCTAAATCAATTTTGATGAAAAATCCCCCATGTAATCATTTAAAATTCCCCCACCTCATCTACTCTTTCAATGGGGGAACGGGGCAGTAAATCCCTGCTGTTTTTCAAACTGTTATAACCTTGATTCTTGGGCACTTTCTATGAAACACGAAGATTTAGGACGGTGTGAACCCAAAATCAAGACTCGTAAACGCATGACCTACGGTGTATCGAAATCTTGAACATTTTAGGATCAGAGTCCAGTTGGATTGTGCGGGCGCCGTCCCTTCCTCACCTCAGGATAGACTAGTGGATTGGTGAAGAAGGGACTAGAATGGGCTATCCATCGACAGAATTGTGCGAGCGCCACAGAAAATGACGAAGAGCCATTAAAAAATATCAGTGCCAGCTCAGTTTATGCAAATCAATACTTTTTTTCTACACTTTTCTTCAAATTCCGAATGTCTTCTGGAATATCTTCCGGTTTTAAAGAATCATGTACAGCGCAGGTTCCGGCAGCCTGTGCAGTTTCATAGTACCAACACTTAAATTTAATCACATCCAGAGTTTCCTGCAGCTCCGCAATTTTTTCTTTAACTCTTTTCTGCTGTTCTCTGAACATGTTGAGCCGTTGGTCAATTGTTTTATCGCCCTCCGAACACCATTCAATAAACGTCCTTATGTCTTTGATTGACATGCCTGTTTTTTTTTTAAACACTCAATAATGAAAAGCGATTCAAAGTCAGCATCTTTAAACATACGGACGCCGCCTGCGCTGCGTTCAACAAATGGTAATAGGCCTTCCTTATCATAAAAACGAAGGGTATGCGGAGATATGTGAACCCTTTTGGACACTTCACTAATCGTATAATACATATTTACCCCCATCAAATTTTTTATTTTTATGTTTTCATTAACTTAGAGTTAACTATCAATTATATAACCATTATATCATCATTACTGAGAGTTTATGTTAATTACAAGCAGTTTGTACAACTTGGACATCCATTTCAATCAACACGGGGCGACCTAACTGGCTTTCGTCAGAGGTTTTATTCGAAAATCACCTCACCTAAGTTGGTTCTAAAAAGGGGCCTCACCGATTAACTCCCCCAAGTGATTAATTTGAGGACAGTTTATCACTAAAAAATCAAAGTCAAGGATAAACGACTAAATTCATAGGGATTAAGCAATTAATATGTGGACTATCCTTCCTAAAAAGGTAATAGGCAATGAAAAAACGTTTCCCTTGAGACGGCGCAGCCGCGGCCGCTCCACCCCAAGAGCCAATTTCCACCAGCCGATCCCGTTTTTCCGATTTGGTTACCAAAAATAACTATCAATTTTTTGT
Organism: Terrilactibacillus sp. S3-3; assembly: GCA_030437565.1. GTDB lineage: Bacteria > Bacillota > Bacilli > Bacillales > Sporolactobacillaceae > S3-3. Next base: position 640,703 of record CP129291.1, on the reverse strand, counting down.
GAGACATCAACAGAAAAAATCAAATTATTTGACTTAGAGTAAGGTTTATAGTTTACACTGACCGTGCATCGTAAGTATTAGTTAAACTATTTTTTTTTTATGTGGTTGTATTGAAAAACAACTCAAGCATCATGCCCTAGGAGGTAAATAAAAATGATTGATGGTAAAGTCGTTGTGATTACAGGCGCTTCATCTGGAATCGGTGAAGCGACTGCCAAGTTACTAGCTGAAAAAGGTGCGCTTGTTGTATTGGGTGCTCGTCGTGAAGATAAACTAAAGTCTCTGGCCGACGAAATAAAAGAGCAGGGCGGCCAGGCCGTTTATCGCGTAACGGATGTCGTTAATCCGGATGACAGCAAAGAACTTGTCCAATTGGCTAAGGATACGTTTGGCCGTCTTGATGTGATTTTTCTGAATGCTGGAGTAATGCCTAATTCGCCGCTTTCAGAGTTGAAAACTGACGAGTGGAACAGGATCGTTGATGTTAACCTTAAGGGCGTTTTGAATGGCATTGCCGCAGTACTGCCAACGTTTAAAACACAAAAATCAGGACACATTATTACCACCTCATCAGTGGCTGGACTTAAAAGTTATCCTGGAGGTGCCGTATATGGTGCGACAAAGTGGGCCGTCCGTGACCTGATGGAAGTTTTACGTATGGAATCGGCCCAGGAAGGGACCCATATTCGTACGGCGACGATTTATCCGGCAGCCATTAATACAGAATTGTTAGAGCAGATCACCGATAGGAAAACAGCTGAGGAAATGACGGAAGTTTATGAACAATACGGCATTAAGCCTGATCGCGTTGCTAATGTTATCGCTTTTGCTATTGATCAGCCGGAAGATACTAATGTTAATGAGTTTACGATTGGCCCGACAATTCAACCTTGGTAATATAAGCTCATAAATGGATTGTTATGGAGGGATTGAAGATGAAACAGATTGCGATTGGACCTGAAAAGAATCCGAGATCAGCAGCCGTTCAAGGGTGCATGCGAATTGCCAATTTGTCTGAGGAAGCGCTCGACCGATTGATTAAAACTGATCTGGAGAACGGTGTCACATTTTTTGATAACGCGGATATTTATGGACAAACAGCTTGTGAAACACTGTTCGGCAAAGTGTTCGGCAAAGTGCTTGCCAGACAACCTGAACTGCGCGACAAAATAACCTTGCAGACTAAGCTTGGTATTATCCGCGTAAATGACGAACTTGAAAAAGCGTATAACCTTTCAAAAGAATATATTCTCAAAACGGTGGACGCCAGCTTGAAGCGTCTGCAAACGGATCATCTTGACTATTTGTTGCTTCATCGCCGCCCGGACGCGCTTGTTGAGCCGCAGGAAGTTGCGGAAGCGTTTGAACAGCTGCATGAGCAAGGCAAAGTGCTGCATTTCGGTGTCAGCAACCACAATCCGTATCAAATTGAGCTGCTCAAGAAATACGTGCAACAGCCGCTGGAAGTGAATCAGCTGCAGCTTAGCATCGCATTCACTGGAATGATTGATGCCGGTCTCAACGTGAACATGACCGTGAACGGTGCCGTGAACCGGGACGGAGGCATTCTCGACTATTGCCGGCTGAATGATATAACCATTCAAGCCTGGTCTCCATTCCAATACGGATTCGTCAAAGATGTCTTCCTGAATAACCCGAAATTTCCTGGGCTAAACAAAATAATTGACGAGATCGCTGCAAAGTACGGCGTCAGCAATAATGCCATTGCCGTTGCCTGGATTCTTCGCCATCCGGCAAATTTGCAGGTCATTCTCGGAACGACAAATGTAACGCGTGCCACTGAATCTGCCAAGGGTGCAGATCTGGAGCTCACTCGCGATGAGTGGTACGACATTTACCGGGCGGCCGGGAACGAACTGCCTTAAGTCAATATCTTAAATCAGAGCTTGAAGTAAGCTGCCATATTGTACTTAGCAGAATGGCCAATTATTTACCGTCCTAAGGTATCATCAAACGACCAATATCAATGGCAAACAAATAGAAACGGCACAAACAGGTGATTGTGCCGTTTCTATTTGTTTGGGGCGCTGCTTCTTTGGAAATGTCCAGAATCGCATTTAATCTATCCGTTCAATTCTGACGTTAAAATCCCCTTTCATTTTTTCAAGCTTTTTCATTTCACTTGGATTGGTGTAACCCATTGGGATAATGCCATCATAATAGCTAACATCGTGATAATAGAGAGCGATATTTCCCCATGGTGCATAAAAAGCTATATCACCAACAGATGGATCCCTCCCGGACGGAGCCCCGCTTGTGGTCAACGAATGGGATAAGTGACCGATTTTTTCGGCTCCTGAATAATCTTCGAATTTTAATGTCAATGGCAGTCGTTTTAACAAATCTCTCGTTGTTGGATTATCACGCATATTCATCACGATCTCTTGATTATTAAACGTTAATCGAATTTTAGCATTTTTCACAGAGCCGGCACCTTCCTTATTAACTGTAGATCCGCCGCTGTTTTCTGCTGCTGAGGAATGATCACTGCTTGAATGATTCTGTTTTCATTCTGCCCAGAAGAAGGTTGATTTTGAGAAGTATTATCCGTGCTGCTGCTAGAACAGGCAGAAAGCACAACAACCAATATCAGGCAAGAGAGTCAAAGAAATAAAATTCTTCATTATATACCCCCTCTAAGATTTTTACATCTCTATTCCGGGACCTAATGAAGCAGTTTTTTCAGTGATAGATTAACCAGGGGATAGTAACGTTCATAACCCTTGCGCGGTACTCGTAAATTTCTTAACCCAGTTGACTTTTTTTGTTCTATTTTCCTGCTTCTAATATCATGACTGGCATTCTTCGATCTTCTTTCTAATTAGATAGACTGGATGGTACCATCAGATGCCCTACTCATTAGATTCAAGCACATGGATAGGTCCATATGATTTGTTTCAACCTCTCTCTCAACTATCGGATCAATGCTCCGCTTTAAGGTAGTTAACAAATTCTTCCGCACTGTTTTGAACATCTTCTTTTGAAAGATAAAGCGCCCCATATTGCTTGAATATAGGAAGAAAACGCATGCCTATCAAGTTGGCAGTGGCTTGAAAGGGCCGGGTGAGTTCGCTTATCGTAAATTCATTGTCCGCCGGCTTGATAAACAGATTCCGGTCCGCCTATGGAGATCGCTAATAAGAGTTCTTTTCCATGCAGTTTTGTTCCTCCGGATCCATAAGCCCAGCCATGCGTGAGCACATCATCTTCCCATTGCTTAAGAAGTGCAGGGCTGCTGTACCAATACATCGGGAACTGAAAAACGATACGGTCATGTTCCAATAGAAGCTGTTGCTCTTTTTCCACATCAATGGCGCCATCAGGGTATGTACCGTACAGATCATGAACCGTTATCTCATTCTCTTGTTTTTTAAACGATTCATCCAGACTTTGTTGACAACAGACGTTTCTAAGTGAGGGTGAACGACGATATCCAGTATTTTCATCTGATTCATTATCCTTCTTCCATGATTGTTTATTTTCTGACGTACAGGTGACCTTTGCATCCATTTATTTAGGCAGCATATTTGTTATGAATCTCTCCTCCTCTCTTAGTAGTTAATTTAATCCTAATACTTAAAGTAACTCTAAGTCAAGAATTTGAACTTGTTTTATATGGCGGGAATGAAAATGACCATATAGAGTAAGTGAAAAATATGGTTTTTCTGATAATACCTTCGTTATTATGAACGGATAGGCTTATTCTTCAGAATCATCGAACTTCAAGGGGAATACATGACTATAAGGAAGATGATCTAAAATGGGTTCATTTTGTCAAATGGATGCGTCATACTGGTTTATCTATTGTGCCCAAAAGAAAAAAAGTTTCTAAATAAAAAAAAACAAAGCATTTGACTTTGAGCTCACTCTAAGTTGTATACTGATTTTACTTGGAACCATGTAAATTTTATGGAGGATTTATCAAATGAAATTAATTGAGCAGCAATTTTTTACAGGAGAACGCGCATTATTTCACAGTGAAGATCTGCACCTTGTTCGTTCGACATTTGCAGATGGAGAATCACCACTGAAGGAAAGCCGAAATATAGATTTGGAGCAGAGCATCTTTAAGTGGAAATATCCGTTATGGTACTGTCATAATATAAAAGTTGATAACAGTATTTTGCTTGAAACGGCTCGCTCCGGGATTTGGTACACAGACACCATTTCAATAACAAATAGTACTATTGAAGCCCCTAAGACTTTTCGTCGTGCAAAAAATATTACGTTGAAGTCCGTTCATATGCCCCACGCCAGTGAAACTTTATGGAATTGCGATACGATCAGACTCGATGACGTAACTGCTGCTGGTGATTATTTCGGCATGAACAGTCAGAACGTCATACAAGAAGTCTTCGGGCTTGCTTGATGAAGTGCCTTGCAATACGCAACACGTCCGTGAAGTTCTAGGAAGGGTACATCAGTGCTTGGCGTGTAACCTCTTTCCGAAAAGAAAGATAAGATACCTAAGAGAAGTGTACTGGACTAGAGTTTTGCTCTATCCCCTAGAACCCCGTGACTATAGTCATCGGGAGTGGTCAGCTAATAAAAATGGAATCATTTTATGATTTAATATCCCAACCCAACGCCTGATCTACAGGTGTCTGGGGTATTTTTTCTTAGATAAGTTTCGATGTAAAACACCCCAAAGACGTTCCTGCAAATGCCGCTTTAGTCGATGTGCTGGCTGTCGAAAGAAAATATAAGCTAATTATTTGACTTGAAGTTAACTATAAGGATTAACATTGCATTACAGGAGAAAAAAGCAGGGTAGAAATGAATGAAGGAGGAGGATCTGAACCTGAGGTGCATTTATGCCCTGTACAATCCATTCTCTTGAGAAAAAAATCACAGGAGGGTTTTGTTAATGATCACTGCGAAAGCACGGGCTGTCGATGGTCCGGACAAATCGTTTCGGGTTGCTGAAATTAAGAGACGCGATCTTGATTCACATGATGTTCTGATTGAAATTAAATATGCAGGCATATGTCATTCCGACATCCATACGGTTCACGGTGATTGGGGGCCTGTGAACTATCCGCTTGTGCCTGGGCATGAAATTGCAGGAATTGTTACAGATGTAGGCGCAGAAGTCACAAAGTACAAGGTTGGTGACCGGGTAGGCGTCGGGTGTATGGTTGATTCTTGCGGTGAATGTGAGAACTGCCGCAATGGAGAAGAACAATACTGCCTCAAGGGAAATACACCTACCTACGCCGGTGTCGACAAATACGGCGAGCCTACTCAAGGCGGTTATTCTACCCACATTGTCGTAACTGAGAACTTTGTGGTCAGAATTCCTGATAATATTGAGCTTGATGTTGCTGCGCCGTTACTTTGCGCGGGCATTACGACTTATTCGCCGCTGAACCATTGGCAAGCGGGTCCAGGTAAGAAAGTAGCGGTTGTCGGTATGGGCGGTCTTGGTCATATGGCCGTTAAAATCGCACATGCCATGGGTGCGGAAGTTACCGTCCTGTCACAAACATTGAAGAAAAAGGACGATGGCTTGCAATTCGGCGCAGACAGCTACTATGCTACGAGCGACCCAGAAACATTCAAAAAACTTGCCGGTACCTTTGACTTAATTATTAACACAGTAAGTGCCAAGATCGATATAGATGCTTATTTTTCATTACTCACTCTTGACGGCACACTGGTTAACGTCGGTGCGCCTGGTGAGCCGCTGTCGTTAAACGTGATGTCTCTCATCGGTCAGCGCCGTTCATTTGCGGGTTCAGCAATTGGGGGCATTCGTGAGACTCAGGAGATGCTGAATTTCTGCGCAGAACATAACATCGCTCCTCAGATTGAAGTCATTTCAGCCGACCAAATTGACGAAGCCTACAAACGCGTACTAGCTTCAGATGTAAGGTATCGATTTGTCATTGACATCAGCACCCTGTGAGTCGTCGAAGGTTAGATGCTGATCGTCATTTAGAGGTATCCAAACAGACTGGCTCTTGAGGCACCTTTTGCATCCTTCCTAAGCCGTATGATTCATCATATACTGGAAAAAGAAGCAACAATAAAAGCCTGAATTCCTTAGATCTAAGAGGATTCAGGCTTTATTTGTAAAAAATTATTCCGATGGGCGTTTTTGTTAATTTTTTTATGCTTTATTCCTGGAGGGTCCATTGATGCTCCTATTAAAACAGTTGATAAAATAGAAAGGCACCTACTGACAGAAAATAAAGACTCATGAACAAAGTATACATAACAAAAAAATGAGGAATGCTTTTTTGTGTTTTACTATAGGCTGCTGTCAGTTCTGTCTTTGAACGCATCGCGATCAGCAGTCAATCATTGCAATCGTGTACCATTTGCCCATTGTGCAGTATTTTTACCTGAAGATGTAATCTTCACCACCTTGTTTTTTTTTCATTGGTTTACACTGAACGACGTCAAAATTTTAAGGCAAAAAAAAGTTCTTTACACTTGACTTAGAGTTGACTCTAAAGATTAAAGTGAGTTCGTAGTAATCATTAAGGAGGAAACTGTTATGACAAATATCGAAGGAAAAGTTGTCATTATTATGGGCGCATCCAGCGGAATTGGTGCGGCAACTACCAAAAAGCTTGCTCAAGAGAGGAGCAAAATTAGTGATTGCTGCTCGTCGAGAGGATCGCTTGAAGTCTCTTGTTGAATCATTACCTAGTGCTGAAATCCCATACGTGGTTGCCGATGTATCGAAAAAAGAGGAAGTTCAAGCAGTTGTAGATTTGGCAGTCGAAAAATATGGCCGTGTAGATGTACTCTATAACAACGCCGGAATCATGCCAACCGCTCCGCTTTCAGACACTCGCTTTGATGAATGGCGTCAGATGTTAGATATTAACATTATGGGCGTTTTAAATGGAATTGCCGCTGTATTACCTGTTATGAAGAAACAAAAATCGGGTCACATTATTTCAACTGATTCGGTAGCTGGGCATGTCGTTTATCCGGGATCTGCTGTATACTGTGGCACTAAATTTGCAGTCAGAGCGATCATGGAAGGCTTGCGCCAGGAAGAAAGAGAAAATAATATTCGTTCAACGATTGTTTCACCAGGCGCTGTAGCTACTGAACTTTATAAAACAATTAATGATCCAGAAGAACGAAAATCGATTGAGGAGCTTATGAGTAAGGGTGGAGAAGGTCTTTCTTTGAAAGCAAGCGATATCGCAGATGCGGTCGCGTATGCTATTAGCACACCTGAAACTGTTGCGGTAAGCGAAATATTAATTCGTCCTGCGAAACAGGATATTTAAACAATTCTGAGTCTAATGGTCATTTGGTCGAGGAGGCTAATTATTAATCGATTAGCCAACCTCTCACCACCGTACGTAAGGTTCCGTATACGGCGGTTCCATAATTTGCGTGTATGCGCTCATATTGTGCGGGCCAGTCTTTCAGGCCCGATCGTATGAGCGTTTTATTTTGAACAGCCCTATATATGTTGATAATTTTAAACAGAAACAGAATGCTTTCAAAGGGTAGATAGCTTCTTAGACAGATGAATTAAAATTGTTAATGGCCGTGTCACAACACCTCCTTTCTCTTTGACAATGTACGGACAAACTCAAACATGACGCTAACAGAGCACGTGTATTTTTACATTCGTTTATTCATCAGTTGTCGATGTCGATCGCTTTTCAATCTTTTTACTTGACTTAAAGTAAACTCGAATTGCTATGCTCGGACTATATAAAATTAAGGAGATGGCTACATGAAAAAAGTTTGGTTTGTCACAGGAACTTCAACGGGTTTCGGACATGCACTCGCAAAGGAACTCATCGATCGGGGTTACCCCGTCGCCGTAACTGCAAGACAGCCCGAGCAGATTGCCGATTTGGTAGAAGGCCATGAGCAGGCCATTGCGCTGGCCCTGGATGTAACAAATAAAAAGCAGGTCAGGGACTCCGTAAAAAAAGCGGTTGATCAATTCGGCCGTATTGATGTACTGGTGAACAATGCCGGCTACGGGTATTTCGGTGCCGTTGAAGAAAGTGACGAAGAAGCGGTCCGCAAGCTTTTCGAGACAAATTTCTGGGGTTTAAGTGATCTTACCCGTACCATACTGCCGTCCATGCGGAAACAGCGCAGCGGTCATATTGTCAACGTCTCATCAATTGGCGGCCTGACTGCTTTTCCAACTTACGGCTACTACCATGCAACAAAATTTGCTGTCGAGGGATTGTCCCAATCACTGGCCAAAGAAGTTGAGCCGCTCGGCATTCATGTCACCTTAGTTGAACCTGGTTCATTCCGGACGGACTGGGCAGGGCGTTCCGCAGTGGAACGGACTGCCGTTATCGATGACTATAACGAAACAGCCGGGAAAGGGGTAAAAACGATACGTGAACGTTCAGGAAAGCAGCCCGGCAATCCTGAACTCGCCGCCAAGGCGATCATCAGGTCAGTCGAATCGGAAAACAGCCCGATCCACCTGCTGCTCGGGAAAGATGCCGTTGAAAATGCCCGTATCCAGCTGGATAATTTAAAAAAGGATCTGGAAGCCTGGGAGGATGTATCCACTCATCTGGATTATGGAGACGAAGGCTACTGGAAATAAGGCAAAGTTTTTGATTCATAAGAAAAACGTTTTTGAATCACATAAAAGCGCGTCTTTAGTAGATTTTTATGCTTCAAATTACTCTGAGGAAGGTGTTTTTCATTGGCAAAAACCATTCATGTTGGAATTATTGGCGGATCAGTTAACAACGGCTGGGCCAGCCTAACGCATATTCCCTCCTTGCAGCAGAATCCGTCATATAATATTTCAGCAGTAAGTACGTCCAATCCTGAATCGGCTAAGAAAAGTGCTGAAGCTCTGCACGCCGCGCAAGCCTTTACCGATAATCAAGAATTGGCCGCTTCAGATGCGGTCGATCTGGTGACGGTCAGTGTGAAAGTGCCGTTTCACTATAAAGCCGTACTCGCGGCGATAAAAAACAGAAAAAATATATACTGTGAATGGCCTCTGACACAGACTACAGATCAGGCAAAAGAACTTGCCGTATTAGCCGAAAAGGCACAGATTCATCATGCCATCGGGTTGCAGGCAAGGCAGTCTCCGGAGGTTAACCGGCTGCGTGAAGCATTAAAAAACGGAGAAATCGGCAAAGTACTCTCTTGTTCGATGCGTGTAGCTGAACGACCAAAGGGCAGCATTACCAATCAAAGAGAAGCATACCTGATTGATAAGAAGAATGGGGCAACATTGTTTACCATCAGCGGTGGTCATTCTCTGGACACCCTGTGCTATGTCATGGACAGCTGGTTCCATGATGTGTCCGCATCCCTGAAAAGCAACTACGATGAAGCGACAGTCATCGAAACAGGAAAAAAGATACCGAAAGATTCCGCTTATCAAATTTTCATTCAAGGGACACTGGTCAATGGGGTTTCTGTAACTGTTCACATTCAGGGCGGGAGTCAGCCCGAATTTATTTGTGAAATTCGCGGTGAAAAGGGCACCTTCAGGCTAGTGCAGGATCGGCCGCTCGGTCATGTGCAATTTGGCAATCTCATTCTCGAAAAAATCGTTCATGAAGATTACACTCAGTCATTCAGCTACGAGAGCATGATCAAATTTAAAACTTTACTATCCCGCGGCGGAAGACAAAATCCCTCAGGGAAATATTGCCAAAGCATACAAAAAATTAGCAGAAGATATCAATGAAAACAAAAGGCAAATGCCGAATTTTAATGATGCGGTAAAACTGCATGAACTGCTGGATGCGATTCGCGAATCATCTGGAACAGGCAAAAATGTCAAACTGTTTGATAATTAATGTTTTTTGAACAGGAACACCGGCGAAAGCTCAATACCGCCGGTGTCTTTTTTATATTTCTGTTACCTTGTTGAGTCGGATCATCTATCAAATTAGAGCATCAGCTTGTCAGTTCTTTTTAAGGCACCTCTTTAAAGTTATTGAACCCGAATAAAAAAGAATGACATCCGTTCCTTTTTGGTGGATTTAATTGTTATTGCTCTTTGATTTTGCCCAAAAGTTGACCATACTGCCTGTCCAACCATTGCCAGATATAATGTCCGTAGAACACTATATCTGGCAATGATTTTTGAGAAGGAGAAAGGAAAAAGGACATCCCTTGATCGTGTAATCCTACTTACACGAGAGATGCCCCCTACAAAAAAAAAATATGTGATTATTATACAGATTATCAGCTCGTTGATAACCCATCAAAAGGTGTTTTTGGTTAAGAGTACGGAGAAGGTGCCCTTTCCTTGTTGTGGCGGAACCCTTAGAGTGATTGGAAGCCGGCTGAAAAAATATATACAGGATTCGGGATTACAGAAGATCCTCATGATTCGCCGTCTTCGCTGTGAGAAATGTAGAGAAATTCACCACGCTCCCTAAAGTATTGAATTTAACTAATGGTTCATCCTTTCCAGCAATATTATAAAGGTTTTACGTGAATCTTTGCTTCGAATTATTTCTATATATAGTTAACTGAAGCAATATAATCAAATTTATTGGCTGAACCTATGATTTCTTCATATTCAAAATCATACAATAAAATAATAGCATTATAATTAGCCTTAATGTTAATTTTTATTAATAATTTTTTGGAACAATCACCTCTTCATAAGAACTGCCGTTTAATAATTTTGTCAAATCATTACTCGGATTATTGAGTACTGCTTTTTCAATAAAATCTTCATCAATCTCATTCATGTCAATTTTAAAATCCAAAAGGAATTTGGAAGGTACTGATTCTCCTTCATCATCATAAGTTAAATCAACGTATTTTTCTAACTCTTCTTTATTTAGACAATTACCTAGCCATAATGATACCATGCCTTTCTTTTCCATTAATTTACCCCCTAGTTTAACCTAAGTCCTTTAGGCAAGGCAAAAATGCCACCTTCCAGTCTATAATTTGCCCAATTATTTAGCCTTCTAATAAATGTTTCATAGTCATTTGATGAATCAATTATTTCAAGCAACTCATTATGTGCTTTTGTAGAACCTAGACCACCATGAACACCTTTTGGATTAACAAATTTAACATCAGAAATAGCTGTCCTCAAATCTTTAATTTGTTCAGCCGTGACGCCCCAGAATTTAAAGAGGAGCTCTTGAGACTAAATGCCATTCATGTAAACCCCCCGGTGCTCTTAACTGACGCTCTATTTTCTTCCGAAGAGCTTTGTTCTTCCATATTTCATCTAATTCTTCCACAGAAAGCGAATTAAAAAATTTATTAAACTTGCCACTTTTGGCAGTTGGAATATCTTCTGGAGTAAGTTGGGGTATATCTTTTAACTTCCCAGCTCCACTAGTCCCTTCACCCACATTATCTTTAATCCCCGGGCCGCTGTCCACTCTTTCCGCTTTCGCTATCGTTTGGCCCTTTTCAGACAGCGGCCTCACTGGCTCAACCGTTCGGCCTTCGCCGGCCGATGCTCCGGCAAGGGCCATATGATCCACGGGATCCCCCTTGAAGGCAGACCGGAGTTTGCCGATGCGTTCACCGGCTTGCTCTTTGAAAGTAGGGGCGTCAGGCTCTTTCGCCGCCCGGGAGAGGTTGCCTTCTTCGCCGGTGGTCCGGCCCATTCCTTTAAGGCCCCATCGCCGTCATCGCCTGGGTAAAACTTTGTCTTTGCTCCTCGGCTGACACCGGATGGCCGAACATGTCCTTTCCTGTAAAAGCCTCGCCCATGCCGTTCGCCGCCACCAGACCGTACAGGCCCTTGTCGCTCTGCTCGAGGATGCTCAGCGCTTTCGGTGTTTAGTAGGCGTCCAGGGCATGATCCGCCGTACTTAGGCCGCGGGCCGTTTCAACGATCGCCCGCTGGTCAACTAGATCAACTCCGAGAATAGTTCCAATATACTTGTCATTCTTAATTGGGTAGTAATAAAAAAAGATTTTTATTGCTTTAGCAAATTTAGTTTTCGATATCAAACAGATTTTTTAGTATAGCTTTATAATCAGAAGAATTATACTCTATTTCTATTCCATATTCTTTAACAAATCTTTTAAAGCACATATATACCCATGCATAGTTTGCTAACACACGTACACCTAGCGTCAAATTGGGATTATCATCATTAATGACATAATGACATATACATGATTTTCTAAGTCGACATAACTGACAACATAAATGTCAGCTTGCTTTGAAAGACATACTGCATCTTTTTTTTTTGATAAAAACAACGCATAACAATCGGTATCAAGAAATTTCAAAGCGTTATTAGCTTCATCCATATTGTTTATAGCATCAATTTTGGGATACGTTATGTTACTTATTTTTGCTACCACACCTAAATAAAATAATGCTAAATCTTCATTATGCAATGTTACTAATTTTAGTTTTTTCATTTCTAGATATGCTAAAAATAGTGTAATTCGTGTCATCTTTGTATAAAACATATCCCGTTTCTTGGTCTACTACTCCATTTATCTTGCTTCGCACCTCAACTTTTTCTAGATTTTCATGAATAGAATAATTTTTTTTCCTAAAAATTCAATTAGTCGCTCTAGCATAAACAACATTCACCATTCCTTTATTCTATAAGAGTTAAATATCCTTTTTTAATTAATTGTTCAACCTTGATTTTAGTCCCCTTGCTATCAATGGCATATAATTGAGTTCCTCCACCCGGTTGTCCAAACCACGATTTAATTTCTCCTGTTTTAATTTCAAATGGTTTTTCTACACGATATTTATAATAATTAGCTGTTTCACTGTGAGGGGCTAATGCGCGCTGTTCATAAGGTGTACCTTCTATTGCTAAAAACTTTCCACTTGGCTCACCATACCTATCAAAGACCTCGCCTATTTCTGTTGTCCTTGGCTTTGCTTCACCTTCAAAGCCATCATTAGGTGGCCAATGAATTTCTCCCGTTTTTTGGTCATAGTATTTTGGATTCTTATACACATCTTCATATTTCTTATATAGCTCTTCACTAGGTGGATAATCCCATTTCTTCATATTTTCGGGAATTTTTACATCATCAATTTTAGTTACGGTTTCACTTGCTCCTTCACCCACATTATCCTTAATCCCCGCGCCGCTGTCCACTTTTTCCGCTTTCGCCATCGTTTGACCTTTTTCAGCCGGCGGCGGCCTCACTTGTTCAACCACCCGGCCACTGCCAGCCGATGCGCCGGCAAAGGCGACCTGATCCAAAGGATCCTTCGTATAAGCAGACCAGAATTTGCCGATGCTGTCGCCGACCTGCTCTTTGAAAGGCGCGGCGTCAGGCTCTTTCGCCGCCCGGGAGAGGTTGCCTTCTTCGCCGGTGGTCCGGCCCATTCCTTTAAGGCCGACCATCGCCGTCATCGCCTGGACAAAGCTTTGTCTTTGCTCCTCTGCTGATACCGGATGGCCGAACATGTCCTTTCCTGTAAAAGCCTCGCCCATGCCGTTCGCCGCCACCAGACCGTACAGGCCCTTGTCGCTCTGCTCGAGGACGCTCAGCGCTTTCGGTGTTTGGTAGGCGGCCAAAGCATGGTCCGCCGCGCTGAGGCCGCGGGCCGTTTTATAGATCGCCCGCCCTCCTTTGACTGCCCAGCCCACCCAGCCAATGAACGGGATAAACCCGGCCGCGGCCATCGCACCGGCCGTAACGCGCGGCGCGGCGGTCAGCCGCTGGCCCGTCACCGGGTCAACCCCGCGAGTGGCTCTGATGTAATCGTTATACCCGCTGACTTCGGCGGTAAACGTGAAAGCGGCTTCCCACTCTTTTTCATACCAAGGCCGGTTCGCCCGGACCTCCTCTTTCTTCTCCAACTCACGGTCTTTTTCCTGCTGCTCTTTATATTTGAGATACGCCGCCGTTTCCCGTTCCCTCTCGCCCTGCGACTGGTAGACGGCGCTGTCATGATAAGCCTCGGCGTCGAAATGGATCGGCGAGATATCGCCGCCCTGGCGCGTTGCTCCGATCAGTTCGGCAAACAGCGCCGCCACATACTGTTCGTCGCTTTCAGAGCCGCTGTATTCTTGAACGAGCGCTTGATCGAGTTCGCGAACGGCCTCCGCCGTTTGTGCTCGCTTAAGATCCGCTTTGTCCAGCTCTTCGTCAACAGCCTCCGTTGAAAACGGATCGAGCGACACAAGATCGGAAATGCTGCTCAGAATGTCGTCGATCGTCTCCCGCTGGTCATAGACTATGTCCTTCGACCGGCGGTACCCGTTCGCCAGTTCCTGTTCTAGAAAGGGGACGGCCACCACCGTGTCCATGTCCCCTGATGAATCTTTGTCCCCTGATAAACCTTTGTCCTCAATCGCGCCGGGAACGCCGTTAAAAAACGCAATCTGCCGGTCAATCAGCCGCAGCCAGGCATTGATCACATCAATCTGCGCCTGATAGAACTCTTTGATCGCCTGCGCCCCTTTACCCTGAAAATCGTCCAGGTCCGTGATGTTCTGAAAAGCGGTTTTTAAGTGCTGAAACTGATCTTTCAGCGCCTCGTACTGTTTAGCCCGGGCCTTCACCGCCGCGATCAGAGTTTGCGCTTCAAATACCGTTGTGTCACCCATCGGCTCCCTGCCCCCTTATTTAATGAATGGCCTCATCCTGCCGTTTCAAAAGTTGCACATTGGCCTCGGTATCAGCGATATTTTTTTGCACCCCCTGATGTATGTACTTTTCCAGCAGGCTCTGGAAAGTTTTTTCACGTGTCATCAATTGTTCCGTAAAAATAATTTGATTCCGGCCGAGCGCATGAGTCGCTATTTTCTCCATCGCCAGCGACGCGAGCGCCCGCTTTGCTTCGTCCAGCCGGTCCGCCACCGTTTCATCATTCAGCTGAATCGCATACATCAAAAATAACCGCCTTTCGATGGTCTGAAGTCGATGAGTCAGCGCTTCCTCAGCTTCTTCCCCTTTTTTTTTTTTTTTTTACCCGCTTCGTGCACAAGGGCGCTCGTCACCTGCAGCGCTACTTTTTCAATTTCCAGTTTGCCGATCTCAAGTACAATCCTTTCCTGATAAGCATCCAGAGTCTTGGTCAATTGGTCTTTCATGTCCTGAAGGGTCTTTTTTCGTTCCTTTTGAAACCCATTGGCCCGTTTCCCAGTCCAGTCATCAGCCAAACCCGGTTTGACAAGATGAGCGCTATCCCGCAAAAAGGTTTTTGATTATGCCCGATCTGTTGATTCGCCTTCCTCAACCTTTCGATTTTATCCTCCAAAACAGCCGATTGGTACGACAATGCGCTGAAAATATTGTCCAGCTTACCGGCAGCGTCCATCATCGAATCCCTCCGTTTCCAACATTTTAAACTGAATATTCTGTCGTCATTGTGGACGAGGTCCCTTATTTTTATCATAAACAGGTTCGCCGGGAAAAACATGAACGAAAGGAACCACACTCACACCATTTTTTGAAATGATTGTATGCAAAATGATGCTAATCGGTAAAAAATGGCGGGACTTTTTGACTAGCGAACATATAAAATCCACTCGTGTCCACTCGTGCTAATATTGCAACTCACGTCACGAGATGATTAAAGAAGTATGCTAATCATTTTAAACCGATGATTACCGTCATCGTCTCTTTTTCACTCTATTTTTCAGTTTTCAATCAGAAATAATCAGGGGGCGTTTCTATCGGTAGAAAAAACAAACAAATCGAGGCGGCTCAGGCCTTCGGTTTCAGTTTTTTTTTTTTCAGGTTTTGAAAAGGATTCTCATCCCTCAAGCTTTTGGCGAGGCTTTACCTAACTTTTTTAATACATATCTTTCCATCATCAAGTCGCTTTCTTTGGCCTTTCTGGTTACTGTTGTCGACATTCTGGCAAAGCAAAACTGGAATCCGCGTTGAACTTTCGCTTTTTGGAATCCTATACTGCTGCTGCCGTCTATTGGCTGCTTTGTATCGCTTTGACCGCCCTGCTCGGGAGATACGAAAAACATTTGAGATTGAGGCTTGATCACATGGAGGGTTCGCTCAAAATTGTTTATATTTAAATAAAACAATGATACGGACACCGGAGGATTTTGGAAACAATTCTAGAAAACCTTATAAACCGAATATACCCAATAATATACAGGGAGTGTAAAACATGTCTAAAGCATTATTTGTCAAAACGAATATTCAAAAAGAATGGCTTGAAAAACTGTACAAACATGAAGATAATTTTAAAAGTTACTCAAAGGAAACGGATGAAAAGGCCCGGTTTCCAAAAGAAAATATTAAGGCGCTAGTCGACATGGGCTACACAAAACTGACATTGCCGAAAGCATATGGTGGTGAAGGCATCAGTGTGACAGACATGATCCTTTTTCAAGAAACGATTTCAAGTTTTGACAGTGCAACAGGTTTATCCATCGGCTGGCATCAAAGCGTCGTTGGTCAATTATATGAGCAGAAATTGTGGAAAGAGGACAAGCTCCGTCGTTTCGCAAAGGAAGTATTGGCAGGTGCTCTAGTTAACAGAGCGGTCAGTGAAGTGCAAACGGGCAGCCCGACCCGCGGCGGCCGCCCAGGGACGAACGCCGCCAGAAAAGATGGAAAATGGGTGATCTCCGGACAAAAAGCTTTTACATCCATGTCTCCTGCTTTGACCCATTTTCTCGTATCCGCCTGGGTTGAAGAAAAAGAAGGCATTGGCTTTTTCTTAATTGAGAAAGGGGCTCAAGGCTTATCCGTCAAAAAAAATTGGAACGTCATTGCGATGAGAGGGACGGAAAGTCATGATCTTGTGCTTGATCACGTTGAAGTTTCAGACGAAAATTTTGTCGAGTTTAACGAGGGACCAAGAGGCGAAAAATTAAACGGCTGGATTCTCCACATTCCCGCTGTTTACTTAGGAATCGCCCAAGCCGCGCGTGACTATGCGATCAAATTTGCGACAGAATATTCTCCGAACAGCATCAGCGGACCAATCAGCCAACTGCCTAATGTTCAGAACTTAATCGGTCAAATGGATCTGGAGTTAATAAAAATGCGACATGTCCTTTATAGTGTAGCTGAAGCTTATGATGATCCCGCGCGCCGCCCGCTCATCACAAATGAACTTGGCGCCGCCAAACATATTGTCACCAATTCAAGCATCGCCGTTGTCGATAAAGCGATGAGACTTGTTGGTGCAAAAAGCCTTCAGCTCTCAAACCCGCTGCAAAGATATTACCGCGCGATGTCAGAGCGGGGCTGCATAACCCGCCGATGGACGATATGACGATTTCCAAATTAGCTCAAACAGCAATCAAGGATGTTGGAAAAAACTAGTATAAGCCGTTAAAAAGCTGCCGCCCCATTTTTGAAGGGCGGCGGCTTTTACCGAACGCGGCGCTTTTTATCAAAACTTTTGGCGGCATTTGCCGGACGAAGGCTGGGTCTCTTAAAAAGGTATACTTTCAGGCAGCGGCCGGCGCGAGATGCCAAAGCTTTATTTGTTTATACGTTGCGAAGCTATTCGAAACACTTTTTCATCATCGCGCTTATTGATCGATATAATCTGAACCACTTGTACTTGTTCACCTATAATCCGGAAGATCATTCGTAAGCCAATTCGTTTTAGTTTTACCTCTTTGCAACCAGATAAATTAGCATAAGAGGTATTTCCCAACACTTTTCCAATTTCATCTGCACGATACTCTAATTTGCGGAAAGCTTTTTCAACTAATATTTTTGATGAACCATCCAAAGACTTAAATTCCTCTTTTGCTTTTTTATTAATGAATTCAATTTTAAACTTTGCCATTATTCAAATAGGTCCTCATCAGCAATGTCATCAGGGTCTAATCGCTGATACCTCTCATACTCCTTTTGAGACATTGAACTTTTAAGCGGAATGGCTTGATCAGGATGGCTATTAAATTCATTGATCCGAGCAGCAGCTTGATAAATTAGTTTGTCTTCAAGATATTGAATTCGCTCATACATTTTTTCATATTGTTTATAGTCAAGGATAACAGAATCAAATTTTTGATTATCTGTAATAACTTGCGGCTTTTCCTTTGCTTGTTTGCGCACCTGGCTAAACTTTTTGGTAGCAATGGATGCCGGAATAATCTGATCTTCAGAAAACTTAGGTTTAACCACTTTAGCACCGCCCATATCAAAAGAAACCTCCTTCGATTGTTTCCTATTCACACCTTATTATACGATGATTTATAAAAATGCACCAATAAATTTTATAATATCTCGCATAAAATATGACGAATTAAATCAAAAAAAAAACGACTTTCGCCGCCAAATCATGCGGATAAGCCTAGAGGCAATTAACTAAACTGTCCATCCAACAGGCAGCCTTGTCCGATTCAGTAGGGAAACTTATAAAGTCACCTCAAAAGCTAAGAGCGACAAGAAAGGCCTGTGTCAGCAGAAAAAAAAAAAGGGGCTGAATCCCTATCTCTAAAGGATTCAGCCCGTATTAGCTTATTCCCACTCAATCGTTGCCGGCGGCTTCGAGGTGATGTCATACACAATCCGGTTGACGTGTTCCACTTCATTGACAATCCGCGTCGAAATTTTTTCGAGCACATCCCAAGGAATGCGCGCCCAGTCGGAGGTCATCCCGTCGACCGACGTCACCGCGCGGATGGCAATGCAGTGATCGTATGTCCGGCCGTCGCCCATGACGCCGACGCTTTGAATATTCGGCAGCACGGTGAAGTATTGCCAAATATCACGTTCCAGGCCGGCTTTCTTGATTTCGTCGCGGAGGATAGCATCGGATTCACGGACGATTTCCAATTTATCTTCCGTAATGCTGCCAAGCACGCGGATGCCGAGACCCGGACCCGGGAAAGGCTGGCGCCAGACGATTTCGTCCGGAAGGCCGAGTTCCGTCCCGAGGCGGCGCACTTCGTCTTTAAACAGCGTGTTCAGCGGTTCGATCAAGTCAAACATCATTTTTTTTCCGGAAGGCCGCCGACGTTGTGGTGCGATTTGATCGTCTGCGATGCGCCGCCGACGCCGCTTTCGACGACATCCGTATAGAGCGTGCCTTGAACCAGGTAAGAAATATCTTTCAGTTTTTTGGCTTCTTCTTCAAAGACATAAATAAATTCATTGCCGATGATTTTCCGTTTCTTTTCCGGATCGCTGACATCGGCCAGCTTGTCCAGAAAACGTTTTTTTGCGTCCACTTTTATAAAATTCATATGGAATTGATTTTGGAACGTATTGACAACGCCTCGCTTCGCCTTTCCTCAGCAAGCCATGATCAACAAATACGCAATACAGTTGATTGCCGATCGCCTTGTGAACGAGCGCAGCAGCGACTGATGAGTCAACGCCCCCGCTCAGCGCGCACAGCACGTTGCGATCGCCGACGCTTGCGCGGATTTCCGCCGCTTTTTCGTCAATAAAATGTTCCATTGACCAAGTCGCTTCAGCATGGCACACAGCGAACACAAAGTTTTTCAGCAGTTCGTTGCCGTATTTCGTGTGGCGCACTTCCGGGTGATACTGCACCCCATAGAGGCCTTTTTCCTTATTGCTCATTGCCGCGACCGGGCAGGCGTCGCTTTTCGCATCGACCGTAAAACCTGCCGGCTGCGTTTTCACTAAATCACCGTGACTCATCCAAACCGATTGTTCTAAAGGCTGGCCTTGATGAAGCACGCTGTCCGGATTGGCTTTGATAATGGCTTTGCCGTACTCGCGGTTGGATGCCCGTTCAACATCGGCGCTGTGTACGCTCATCAGCTGCATGCCGTAACAAATACCTAAAATCGGAATGCCCAGTTCATAAATTTTCGGATCACATGTCGGCGCTCCTTCATCATAAACACTGTTCGGGCCGCCGGAGAAAATAATCCCTTTCGGATTTTTTCCTTTAATTTGCTCCGCGGTCAGCGTGTTCGGCAGCAGTTCGCTGTAAACACCCAAGTCGCGAATCCGCCTGGCAATCAGCTGGTTGTATTGGCCGCCGAAGTCCATCACAATAATTAAGTCTTCCGCTTTTCCCATTCCTTCACCCCATCAAACGATTTAAAAATATCAGTGAAAAACGAGCCGGCACAAGCCTCCCGTTTTCAAATCCAAAATGAAACGAGCTTCAACACGATCTCCATCGAATCTTAAAAAAAAAGATGTTTCTGTCACCCAACTATTTTATCAATCTCCGCCCGCTTCATCAACCCGCCAATCTGATCCAGTCAAAAGCTTTGCCGGCTGGCCTACAGCTCTTTCTTACCGGTCTCCCTTTTTTTCCGACGGCCCGCAGCCGCCAGCCAGCCGGCTGCACAACAGGTATCAATAAAAAAGAAAACCGCCGCATCGTTACGGTGGAAAAACAGTGCCAGTATCAACTCATAGACAGCCGCTGCGGCCAGCAAAAAGAGGAGACGATTGGCCGTCAGCAGCCGACGCGTCAGAACGGCACTTAAAACCCATAAAACGATGAAAAAGACAACAGCATAAAAAACGGCCGTCAATCCCTGCACATTGCCGGTTGAGATAAAAATGATATTTTTTTATTATTTCATTATAAAAAAAGAGCAACCATTCTCCGTCGAAGAAGCGGCTGTTAAAAAAATACAGAATATGAACAGCGTAGACGATCACAAACACTTTCAGCAGTGAACTCAGCCAAACCGGCCAATGAAAAAAGCTGAGCATAAAAGACAATGCGGAAAAAAAAATAGAAAGACGGCCGCATCGGCGGGACTATGAAAAGAGACCGACGCGAACAGCCATTGCCAGAGCAACATAAAGGCCAATACATATTTGGGCCATTCATAAGCGCTTCGTCCGTCCTGTTCCATTTTCACTACAGCGGCACCCCCAATAATGAGATTTTTGTTATGTAATTTGGGGAGCGGCCCCATCTATGAACAGCGACATCAGCCAATCGCGACCCAGGTCCGATCCGATAACTCTATGCCGCCACACCCGGATCGCCCCGCATCCGAACTTTTTCCATTCAAACTATTTATAAGATTTATCGCTAATGACTTTTTTAAATACATAGCTTACTTTATCGTACCCCATTTTTTCCTGGTAGAAACGATGCGCGTCCCGCCCTTTGCAGTCCGCTCGACAGCGAGACAATGGAAAAACCATGCCGGCCGGCCCAATGATGGACGAAAGACAGCAGTTCTCTGCCGTATCCTTTTGAGCGCTTCGCCTCGTCGGTCACCAGGTCGCACACCCAGATTGCCCGGCCGTTGTATAAGGTTGTGTCATGGCATGAAACCGACAACGGATGCGGCTGCGCCGTCCTCATCGTACAGAGCAAACAGGCGATAGCCTTCATTTTCACGGGCATAAGCCACTAGACTCAAATAGGCTGATTCCTCCAGAGTTGTCCGCAGTTGATGCATAATAGGAAAAACACCCCTCCATTCGCGCTCGTTCTCCAATTCTTTTATAACTGCCATGCTGTTTCCCCCTTCCTTTTTGTCCGATTATATGCGATAACTGATATGTGAAAAAGAGTCAATATTAAGATTTTTATTGGGGTCAGTTTGCAGTACAGACCAAGAATGGGAGGCGCCGTCTTTTGTTTTCAATTATGCCGATACTTTCAAAAAATAGCGAACAGCCTTTGTACATGCAGCTTTTTAAATATTTTGTCCGGGAAATCACTGAAAATCGCATACCTGTTGGCAGCAAACTGCCTTCCAAACGCCGGCTTGCCGAACACTTGAATCTCAGTCAAAATACGATTGACAATGCCTATCAGCAGCTTTTGGCCGAGGGTTACATCGAAAGTCGGCCGCGCAAGGGAATGTTTGTGATTTATCAAAATCCGCATCTTTTTTCGGAGACCCGGCAAACACCCAGGCCCGCTCCGTATCCCTTTAATAAAAAGGAACCCGCCCGTTCTCATTGCATAGATTTTAGCCATGGAAAGGTCGATACCGAGCACTTCCCCTATGAAAAAGTGAGAAAATATTATCATCGGCTGCTCACTATTGACAGCAGTGAGTTCTTTACAAACAGCTCTTTTCAAGGTTCACTGCCGCTTCGTGAAAAAATCGCCGATTACCTCTACCAATCAAGAGGGGTCATTTGTCGCGCCGAACAAATTGTCATTGGCGCCGGGACGCAATATCTATTAGATCAGCTCTGTCGGCTCCTGTCTGCTGACAGGAAACTTTTTGCGATAGAAAATCCAGGCTTCCATCGTGTCTATCATCTTCTTCATCAAAATAAAGTTCCCACCCTAGGCATCCCGCGATCAAAATGGACTGTCGATCGAATCTCTGAGCCAAAGCCAGGCCGACATGGTCTATGTCACGCCATCCCATCAATTTCCAATGGGCATGATTATGTCGATATCCAGGCGGCTGGCTTTAATCCAATGGGCACTAAAAAAAGAGGGGCGTTTTATCATAGAGGATGATTACGACGGTGAATTTCGTTATACAGGGAAACCCATCCCTTCCCTGCAGGGACTGGATCATGATAATAGCGTCATTTATTTAGGCACTTTTTCCAAATCGTTTATTCCTTCGCTGCGGATCAGCTACATGGTACTGCCTGCGAGCCTGACTGAGCGGTACAAACAGCTTTTTTCACTGCAAAAGCAAACCGCCTCGCACTTGCATCAACAGTTGCTCTATTTATTCATGAAGAATGGGGACTGGGAACACCACCTGAACAGAATGCGAACGGTTTATAAGCGGAAGCATCAAGCCTTAATTCAGGCCATTAAAACGAATTTTGATAGTCATGTTCCATTATCGGGGAAAAATCCGGTCTCCACCTTATTCTCCGGATCGACAATCAAATGGATGAACACGGCCTGATCAGCTCCGCCCGGCAAAAAGGGGTGAAAGTCTATCCAACGTCCATTTACTATGCCTCAGATAAAGAACCGAACCGGCCAGAAGTTCTTCTGGGGTTTGGCGGGTTGTCGAAAAACGACATTCAAATCGGGATCAGCCGCTTGGCCGCTGCCTGGCTCTAGGCAAATGTTCGGAAATGAATCAGCTTGTGCCCATTTTCAGTGAAAGCAGGCGCCTTAATTAAGACACGTGCATAGGGTAAATGGACAACAGAAAAGAAAGCGAGTGAGAAAAGATGCCGTACACGTACGAAGACGACACAAGAGTGTTTGGACCGAGGCCGTTCTATCCAGGCTTCCGTCCGCCATTTGCCCCTTTCCGTCCGTTTGGATTTGGATATGGTCCCTTTTTCGGGCCGTTTCCTCCTTTTTTTATCCGTTTTTTTTTTTCCGCTTTCTTTTGGTAAATAACTTGAAACCGCTGGATTTGGAGGTTTTCCCGGCAAAAGCCGGGAAAATCTCCTTTTCCGCTATTAAACCAAATAACGCAGAAAAATATAAACCGATGAGATGATGATCGACACAATCATCATTGGCAGGCCCACTTTCATAAATTTTAAGAACGAAATAGGGTACCCTTCTTTTCCGGCCAGCCCGGCAACGACGAGATTGGCGCTGGCGCCGATCAATAGTCCGTTCCCGCCGAGACAAGCACCCAAAGATAAGCTCCACCAAAGCGGTTCCAGATTATCAATGCCCATCCGCCCCATGTCATGTATGAGCGGAATCATCGTGGCGACAAAAGGAATATTGTCGACAAAAGCAGACGCGAGTGCGCTCATCCACAAGACTAGAAAAGACGTCGACGCTAAATCTCCCCCTGTCAAATTTAAAGCGAGCTGGGCAAGTTTGGCGATCACTCCCGTTTCCACAAGTCCCGAGACAAGGACAAATAACCCGACAAAGAAAAAGATGGTTGTCCATTCAATACCTGACAGCGCCCATTCCAGATAATTTTCTCCTGTTATTAGCAATAATAGAAAAGCTCCGGTCAGCGCGACGGTTGCCGTTCCGACTCCCAGCATTTGGTGAATAAAGAAGCCGGTAATGGTCAATAGCAAGATGGAGAGGGACTTCGCCAGCAGCTTGGTATCCGTCAGTTCATCCCACTCATTCAGTCCGGATAACCGCTTCATAGCCTCCGGCGAAGCATGAAGATGTTTACGATAAATGAGGCTTAATAAGGCGATGACAGCGACCATTACAATTAAAATGACGGGCGATAGATTGGTGATAAAATCCATAAAGCTAAGGCCCTTGACGCTGCTGCCGATCATAATATTGGGCGGATCGCCGATCATCGTCGCCGTGCCGCCGATGTTGGACATCAATATTTCCGACATGAGAAACGGAATCGGCGACACGTCAATCTCCCGGGAAATGCTGAATGTGACCGGCACCATGAGCAGCACCGTCGTCACATTATCGAGAAACGATGATCCGATCGCTGTGATCAGTGAAAAAAAAAATCAGAATGGAAACCGGCCGCCCTTTGACTTTCTTTGCTGACCAAATGGCGATGAACTTGAATAATCCGGTTTCAGATGTAATCGATACAATGATCATCATGCCGATTAATAATCCAAGTGTTAAAATCAATATACTTGACCGCGGTATTTTGACTGACAATCCCTAATAAAATCATCAGTGCTCCGCCAATCATGGCAACGATAGTGCGATGAATTTTTTCCGCAATAATAAAACCGTATGTTAATAAAAAAATACCGATAGCCAGCAGCGCTTCATTCCCCAAAATGTTCATACCCTTCCCCTGCTTAAATTTAAAAACAACGTAAAAGCCATTTATTTTTCCACTATTTTTATATTATGGCTGATTTCGGAACAAAATAAAAAGAGAAGTCCATTTGTTGGCAGACTCCTCCTTAAAACAAGACTATTCATATGTATAGCTTTATTATATCAGCAATGTCGAACCTTTTTCAATAGAGATAACCCATTCCGGCTCCGTTTATCTGTCCTATTTCATCTTCTATATATTTCCATTTTTTAAATAAGCCATGCCTCCTTCATTTTTCATGACTTTAGTTTACCGACATCCTGCCATTCAACGAACCGAATTAACCTGAATTGAAACAGCCTCAGAATAAACGGAACATACACATCCCTGCGTACAATCACTTGGTACTGGCGGTTGACCAATGTGTAAAAAAGAATGTCGGTGTACACTTTGTCGCTGTCATAAAACTTGCGAATATCGCGCAGTCTGCGCAAAGCCTCATCTGTTTTTACTGTAATGAGAAATTCTACATCGTCATCGTTTTTTTTTTTCTCTTCCAAGCCGATCAGTGAATCATCAATTTGATAGTTTAATTTTTTCATGCGATGCACCCTTCCGTATATATTTTAAAGAAAATAACGCAGAGATAAGATAGACTGTTGAAATAGCGACCGAAATAATCATTACCGGAAAACCTATAAGCATAAATTTGATGAATGAAATCGGATATCCTTCTTTTCCAGCTAATCCGGCGGTGATCAGGTTGGCACTGGCGCCGACCAGCGCACCGTTTCCTCCCAGGCAAGCGCCGAGAGCAAGACTCCACCAGACGGGCTCCAAGTTATCTATCCCCATCTTCCCCATGTCCTGAATCAATGGGATCATGGTGGCAACAAAAGGAATATTATCAACAAAAGCTGAGGCCAGTGCGCTCATCCATAAAACGAGAAAAGATGCGGACAATGTACTGCCGCCGGTGAGTTCCAAGGAGACCTTCGCCAACTTCCCAATTATACCGGTTTCAACAAGCCCGGATATCAGGACAAACAGGCCGATGAAGAAGAAAATGGTCGGCCACTCGACATGAGACAGCGCCTTTTCAATCCGGCCCCCTCCGGTTAAAAGCAGCAGAAGGAAGGCACCGGTCAGGCAACGGTGGCCGATTCTACATGGAGCATCTGATGAAGAAAAAAGCCGGCGATCGTCAGCAGGAGGATGCTGGCAGCTTTGATGAGCAATTTGATATCTGTCAGTTCATCGCGCGCGTCAAGTTCGGCCAGTCTTTTGCGCGCCCCCTCTTCGGCATGAAGTTGCTTTCGATAGACGAGCGCCATCAAAGCCATGACGACGATCACAATCACCAATACAACCGGGCCCAGGTGGACAATAAAATCTAAAAAGCTTAAATCTTTGACCGCGCTTCCGATCATGATGTTTGGCGGATCGCCAATCATTGTCGCCGTCCCGCCGATATTGGACATTAATATCTCCGTTAAGAGAAACGGGACGGGCACAATATTAAGTTCGCGCGTGATGCTGAAAGTCACCGGCACCATGAGCAGCACCGTCGTCACATTATCAAGAAAAGCCGAACCGATCGCGGTAATTAAACCAAGAACGACCAATAACGCCAGCGGCTGGCTTTTTGCGCCGACCAAATCGCAATAAATTTGAAAAGGCCCGTTTCCGCCGTCACAGAGACAATCATCATCATCCCGATTAGGAGGCCGATCGTGTTGAAATCGATATGTTCAACTGCCGCATGCTGGCTGACAATCCCAAGTATGATCATTAATGAAGCGCCGATCATCGCCACAATGGTCCGATGTATTTTCTCTGTTATGATGAGCAGGTAGGTCAGCAAAAAAATAACGGCGGCCAAAATCATTTCATTCCCCATAATATCAAATCCTCCCTTGTAAAAGTTGCTTGAAGGAAAAATTTGGAACAAAATAAAAAGAGGCAATCTGTGGTGACAGACTCCCCCTGAATTTCATAAGCGATTCAATTATTCCATTTATTATAACCGATATTAAACCATTCTTTCCATAAAACTGTTCAGCCCGTCCCGCCAATTCCTCATATGTATCCCCGCCCGTTGTCTGAATAAAATTCATATTTAAGAGTCAGCTTCGACATGAATGAAACAATTAGGATATGACGAAAGTCACGAAAACCACCTGATTTTTTTCAAGCCAATCCTGTTTAAAGTATTCAAAACATTGCATTTTAACCGATAAAAATAATGATTAGGTTTATCGATTAAAAAGTTCACTCATCATTCTATAGAAGGGGGCCGATATAGCCAAACAAAACAATACTAAAGCACCATACTATTCTAAGGGGACGGTGAATATTGACAAAAGCAGCTAAAGTTTTGATTGCTTTATTGCTGATTTTCTCCTTTGTGTGCGGGGACTTTTACACACTGAAAGCACAGGCGAAGACATCCCAAACCGCAGTCGTCAACGCTTATTCATTACATATCCGAAATAAAGCCAGCCTTAAGGGGAAAATCATTGGTTACGTCAAAAAAGGAAAAAAAGTTCAGGTATTAAAAACAGAGAAAAAGTGGACTTATATTAAATACGGCTCGACAAAAGGTTGGGTTTCAGCTAAATATTTAAGCATGCCTAAAAACTCCGGCTAAGAAAACGGCTGCTTTTGCTTCATATAATGGTTATGTCACCGCCGGCACGCTCAACGTCCTCCAGTCGCCGTCTGGCAAAGTCATTGGCAGCCTAAAGAAGAATACAGCCGTTAAAGTCACTGGTAAAAGCAGTAAAAGTAATACCGTTTGGCTTAAGATCAAGTATGGAAGCAAATCCGGCTACGTTGCCGAAAAATATATATCAAAAAGGGGAGCCCTCCTAAGGCCGCGCCGAAAAAAACGGCTAAGCCTAAGCCGGCTGCAACTAAAATGACAGCAAAGTCACAGCCGAAAACAAAGCCGGCATCCGCAGCTCCTATTTTCGCTTCGTACAGCGGCTATGTGATCGCAGATTCGCTCAACGTCCGTCAGTCACCGGCCGGCAAAATCAATGGCACACTGAAGAAAAACGCGGCGGTTAAAGTCACAGGCAAAACCAGCAAAAATAACACTGCTTGGTTCAAAATAAAGTATGGGAGTAAATCGGGCTACGTTTCTGGAAAGTATATCAAAAAAGGGAGCCCTCCTACGGCCGCGCCGAAAAAAAAAAAGCTAAGCCTAAGCCGGCTGTAACTAAAACGACAGCAAAGTCACAGCCGAAAAAACAAAGCCGGCATCCGCGACTCCTGTTTTCGCTTCGTACAGCGGCTATGTGACTGCGGATTCACTCAACGTCCGCCAGACGCCGGCCGGCAAAGTGATCGACCGCCTGAATAAATATAAATCGATCTCCGTAATCGGCAAAAGCAGCAAAAAGGGCATCACCTGGCTTAAAGTTAAATACGATAAGAAGTCCGGCTACGTTTCCGGGAAATACATCCAAAACGGTGCTGCTCCCAAAGTCGTGAATAAAGCAGAGCCGCCTGTCAACAGCAGCATCAAAAAGGGCATCGATATTTCTCATATTAACGGAGCGATTAACTTTAATTCTGTAAAAAAGGACGGTTACAGCTTCGTGATCGCGAAAGCAACCGAGGGGCAAACCACGGATAATCACTTTAAACACAACATTCAGTCCGCCAAAGCAGCGGGTCTTAAGACGCATGCCTATCACTTTTTCCGTGCCGCCACCATCAATACGGCGAAAAAAGAAGCTGATCATTTCGCTGCGGTCTTAAAACTTGCTGACTTCAGCGGCGATGCTTTCATTGATGTCGAAACAACAAACGGTGTCAGCCGCAGCACACTGACGAACAACGTCAATGCATTTCTGAAACAATTAAAACATGACGGCTATTCAAATCTCGGCATTTACAGCAATATAGGTTTTTATCAGGATAACTTGGATGCATCGAAGCTGCCGGATAGTCTGATTCTTTGGCTGGCGCGATACAGATATGAAAAAAAAAACCTATTTGGGGCTCGGCCAAAGCGCCGATATTTGGCAATACACGGATAAAGGAACCGTTAACGGCATCAGCGGTTCTGTCGACATCGATGTTTCGTATTCGAATAAATTTTAAGAGTCAATGTTAAGTTAAAATTCCTGCCTAATTGGGCAGGAATTTTTTATTCCCGGTATCTCACTTTTACGACTACTAAAAAAAAAAAAGCCCGATGAAGGGCTTAATAATGAGGGAGATTACTTATAATGAAAAGTTATGCACAATTTCATTGTAGAGTCCTTTTCTTAAAATATGCTTAAATCGCCCAAAGATATTTGAATATGAGACTGTAAAATCATGTACACCCTATCACCGTTTATAAAGGCGCAGGCTGCTGGCTGTCTCTATATTTACAAAACAGCATCCATTTTTTTTTGGCTAGACTCGCTTGTCCAAAGGCCTAAATTGACGAACCTCAAAAAAATGAAGGTTTCCCCGTTTTATTTGTCCCTTTCGGATTTTCCGGCTGTGCATAAAATACATTATCAGACAAAGGGGGAGGTGTGTGTCTATGTTTCCTTACGGCGGATACTATGATGGATGCGGCTGTGGTGGTTATTCCTACGGCTATGGCAGCAGTTTTGCTTTAATTGTTGTTCTGTTTTTTTGCTGATCATTGTTGGCGCAACTTTCGTTTATTAATAAAGATGATGATTTCCTTACAATCTATAACCACGTATGCACCACTATTCTTCATTAGGACGCTCAAAAAAAACGGGCGTCCTTTTCGTATTTCTACTTATTTGTCCCTTTCATTTTGTCCATTTCGATCATATAATGTCCTATCTCTAGCAAACGGGAGCCGTTCAATATAAGCGGATAGACGGCTCTTATTACATTAGCCTCGGTATATAGTCTTGATCATCCGTTCTTTCTGTCAGCTTTCGTTTATTAGAGATATCGGGGAGCCCACCCGTCTCTAAATCGGCCACAGCGAAAAAGTCTGCACCATACCATACCTCGAGGTTGCCATTCGTCGCTTTTTTTTTTTTTTTCATGAACAAGCCTTTCTTCGCTATCAACATTTTCAAATACTTAACTGCCGGCAATCACATTTTCTTTTTTTTATCACTCTGGTGTTATAAAAGGTACGGCAATATGGGTATGATGCTAATACTCCTTCTTAATACTTCATCTTCCCTTCTCAAGTGCTGGAGAAGGGCCTTTTTTTGCCGGCTTGCCATCTGTCACCCTCGATATTGAGTTTGAATAGTGCCGCGCTTCCCCTAAAGCCTCCAAGCTGTGAATCACTCTGAGATTGAATGGAGGAACCTTTTTATTTCCACCTGAGAAAAAGATACTCATCTCCCTTTCTTTCACCCAAAATCACGATCCAAAATGGGCTTATGCCACCTGTCATTTGTCTAAACCCATGCATACAATACAACTATCCTAAAGAGGAGGTGCGCGTTTTGACTTATGTCCCTTATTCCATCGGCTATAGTCCCGGATGCGGTTACGGATACGGTCATGGTTATGGCTACGGCGGCTACGGCTGCGGCTATGGCAGCAGTTTTGCTTTAATTGTTGTTCTGTTTATTTTGCTGATCATTGTTGGCGCAGCATTTGTTTATTAACCAATACTCTCATGACAATTGCAACCCAAACTCACCTTCCCTAAGCACTCGTTAAGGAGTGCTTTTTTTGTCCCGCATTAACGGGCAGTAATCTCCCAACTCAAGGCTTCAATGAACTCCAAGAAGCATTGGTGGGAGATAACGGCCGTAAAAGCCCGATTGGTTTAACTAACAATCAGTGGGGGATGGAAGAAAATCCCCACTGTTGAAGTTTCACCTTATGTATAAAACGAGCCGAAACAGGGCAAAGTATTTGTGTACCTTTTAAATTCTTTGCATACCGATCATTCCCTCAATATTCATTTTCCCTTCTTAAATTAAGAAGGGCTTTTTTTTTTTTTTTATATTCCGTCTGCCTGTTACCTGATTTCAGGCTGCATAACCTTCTTACGCGGGTAGAGGTAATGTTCAGTTTACTTATCTTCATGCCGAAAGTGTTTCCATGGTTTTTATATTTATATTTATGTTTATGGGCTTGCAGCAAGCTTTTTTTTCATAAACGGGCTTTTGTCTTCATCCATGTATCTCTGTCCTTTGGACCGCCTGAACGTATAATGCTGTTAACAAGCAGCATTTGGGCAGGTGTTTCTAATTGGGATATTAAAACTGAAACGTTGGTGGCATTAGTACATGATGCGCTGGCTGCGGCGGCTGCGATTGTAAAAAAAATCCGAAACCGCAGCAATCGCTTCAAAAAACTTCAAGAGGATACCTGCTGGATGTTCGTAAATTCTATCTGAGTAAAAGATATCTGTTCATTAGCCGGACAAGCTGCGACCCTCTTTGTCCCAAGCATTAAATAAAGATCTAAGGATTAATGAGTCATCTTCGAAAAACGCTTAAGCTTTTGGTACCGGAAAAAAGGGTGGAACCGTGCGCCGGTTTTAATGCACACATTTATTTTGGTGATATTTGACCGCCAATGATAATTGGGTTTTGATTTCGGGTAGTTAAAAAAAATCCTCCTTAAAAAGGAGGAAAGGTGGTTAATCTTAAAAGGGTTCATTCCCCCGCCAGAGGAGAGGGCAAAAAAGAAGAAAGAATATCCGATTTCGTCTTAAATTATATCACTATGCTTAAGCCGCCTTGCCTTGTACAAGTGTCAAATCTGTGACTTTTAATGTTTCTCTCGCAATAAAACGGGGTATAGGAGCATGTACGCTTCCTTATTATGTTTGTATCTGCCATTTGCCTCCTTAACCGGAGGTATTTTTTTTGGACAAAAATATCTCATTTGACGAGCGAGTTTTGCTGCCTTCATGACAAAAAGAAGCCTCGGGCAAGATAGAATTTCCGCCTGAGGCTTTCTTTGTTTCATTATTTTTGAAATCAAATGGGGCACCAAATGCGAAGGTTCAGAAATCAATCTTCAGGGCACTCTTTCACTCGTAAAAGCAAGCAAAGTCAGCAAAATCAGGAAGCTGTCTTACAGACAATTCCGATGAAACGGTGAATAGTGAATAAATCAGGTTCCTTTCAATATATTCAATTCAATCATAATATTGACTTTTTTGATTTTTTTTTTTTAAAGTGTTCCGTAAAATAAATTTTTCTTTTTTGTAAGACATTGGATTTATTTACAAATATTGCGTATGAAGGGGGGAACTTATGAACAACTTTAGTAAAGGAGCTTTATACGCTATCATATCTGCAATGGGGTTCGGTATTATGCCTATTTTCACTGTGAAAGCGTATACATATGGTGTAACACTATATACTCTACTTTTTCTCTCAGATTTTTTTTAAGTACGTTTGTATTTTTTATCTATTTTCTCATTAAAAAGCGAAAAATAACAGTAACAAAAAATGATATTAAATTATTTATTGTCTTGGGAGGCGTTCTTTATACTCTTCAATCTATTTTTCACTTTGGATCATTAGAATATATTTCATCATCGATGGCCGTTTTAATTTTATTTTCATTTCCTATTTTTGTATGCTTTGTTTCATTTATTGTTTACAAAGAAACTTTAAATTTAAGAGCCACTTTATCTCTATTAGTATCTTTTATTAGTCTTATTTTTTTATTAGGCGTTTCCTTTCACAAAATGAATCTTCAAGGCATTATATTAGCTCTTCTTTCAGCGGTTGTTTACGCTTTTTATATGATTGTGGGAGAGAAAACTACTAATCAGAATTCTCCTATCGTAACCAGTGCCTTTGTCACTCTTTTTGCAGCAATTGGCGTATTAATTCCAGGAATGATAAAACATAACATAGGCTTTAACTTTAATATATACGCTTGGATACATATTCTTTGTATTGTATTTGTATCAACGATATTAGCAGAAATAGCATTATTTAAATCTCTAAAACTATTAAGTCCATCATTGGTTTCCATAATTAGTATGATAGAGCCGCTTTTTACGACCGTATTCGCATATCTTTTTTTAAAAGAGACATTAGGACTATCACAAATATTAGGAGGAATATTAACATTAGTTACCCTAATATTACTTGTTTATTTTCAGAACAAAAGTATTTCCCATCCTCAAAAAGATCCAAATCAAAAGGAGAGGTATATATGAGTTTAACAGTAAAAAAGGATAAGTTATCCATCCCTGATGGCACTGAAGATGTACTAGGCATTGATATGAGAATTAGAGAACATGTTATAAAAATAATAAAAGAAACTTACGAAAAGTTTGGATTTAATCCTCACAAAACGCCCATATTAGAATATCAAAAAACCTTTGACGGACATCATGGCGAAGGAGAAAAACTTTTTTTCAAAATCGTGGATAAAAATAATAACAAGATAATGCCACGCTATGATTTAACAGTTCCTTTCGCAAGAGTCGCAAACATGCATAACGAAATACCGAGACCTTATAAACGATATCAAATAGGTTACTCATTCCGTGATGATGAGCCTGGCGATAGTCATTATCGTGAATTTACTCAATGTGATGCAGATATTATCGGTACTAAAAGCCTATTAGCTGAAGTAGACATAACTAAAATGGCCCATCAATTATTAAATAACTTAGGTATAAAGAATTTTATTTTGAGAGTAAATCATCGACTTTTGATAAAATCAATTGCAAAAAAAGTAGGCATTACTACAAAATATCAACAGTTAGGTCTTCAAAGGGCTCTAGACTATGTCGACAAAATATCCAAAAGTTGTCAAGAGGAAATGTATCATAAATTAACTGAACATAGTATCGATACTAATACTTCAGAAAAAATAATTAGTACCATTAAATCTCTTTCTACAAAAAATTGTCTTCTACAAACAAATTGCCCAACCAATTAGTTTTTATTGAGAACTTTTTCAACAGAGATCCAACTGTCCTTAAAGCAACTAATGAATTAAGCTATATCTTCTCTCATCTTCCTAAAGATATACTATCGAATATAATAATTGATTTAACACTTGCTAGAGGTGCAGATTATTATACTGGATTTATATTAGAGGGAATTGTAAACAATATTAATGTAGGTGCTATTTTAGGCGGAGGAAGATATGATAATTTAGTTTCTAAAGTAGGCAATCTTGATGAACCAGCAGTTGGCCTTGCGTTTGGATTAGAAAGATTGTTAAAGGTTATAAAAACACTCGAATCTATAAATTTTGAGACATGTTTCAGACCAAAAATCTTGTTGGCAAAAAAGGATAATAAGCAAAATATTTGTTCAATAGCAGATAAATTAAGAAAGGAATTTGATGTAGATATTTATTATGATTCTTTTGACAAAAACAAAGTACTCAATTATGCTGAGTACAATCATTACCCATTAATTGTATGTATCAGTAGCAGTGAAATAGAATTTCATGCAATTAATGGGGACTCCTCAATGGAAGACAAAGTCAAAACACTTTGTACAACACTGGATGGTTAAAAGAGTCATTGAAGGAGAACTCTCATGAATCAAGCTTCAGAAATGACTTATAACCAAGAACAAGATCGATGGGTTGTTAGCCTGGATGGACAGCTCTATGGGCTGCACTGTGGGGAAAGCTTCAGCATCCTCATTGGCCCCCGACGTATCAAGTGCAGACTGGAATTAGGACGTGATTGGTATATATTGCGGAAAATGCGCGATTTAATTTAAGAATCCAGGATAGATACCCTATCAGGGGTACCAAGCGAAGCGCGGTAGGGATAATAATCGAAATGAGTGCAATGAGGCTGTCTGCCAGAGACAGTCTTATTTTTGGAAGCAAGCGGGCAGGATCCCCGTCAAACTACGGTCAATAAACGGTCATTTTCTGGACATTTATGAATGTCAGTAACACAAAGTGTCCATCATGATTCTTCTCTCTCGCGTTTTCTCCTAATATCTACCCCACTTGTTTGTGATAGACATTGAAGTATGGATAATATAGGTACTAATCCCATTATATGGTTTTAAGAGCCGATATAGGAATAGAGAAAATCCTTGAATTTCCTTAAATTAGTATTTCTCTATGATGGCACTTTGGATCTCCACATGGCTCATGGTGGCTTACCCTCCCATGTCTCACTGAGTTGAAGCTCCTTTTGGAAAATAAAAAAGGACGCTGAATTAAACGGCTTTAACCGTCAATTCAACGTCCTCCAGATGGCTGGTAGAACAATCAGTATCTAATTACATTGTTAAGAAATAAATTGATAATTTCTTTTTAAAATCATCATTGTCATTCATAAGATCGTTTCGCATCGCAGAAAGCAGTTCTTTAAAATACTGCTTTATTTTATCTTCACTATCGTGTTCAACAATTGATTTGAAAAACATATCTGCGGCATTGCATACTTTATCTGATGCCCAAAGGGATAACATGTCATATGACTCGAATTGTATCTTTTTACATTCATATTATGATGAAAATTTTGTTTTTGCTCGAATGAAGCCTCCATATTATGGCTATCCACATTTTATTAAGACAATCGAAAATAGAATGAGAAGCCTATTGAAGAAAACTCCAAAAATAAAAAAGGAACTTACTCCGCACTCATTACGCCATACTCATACATCATTATTGGCGGAGGCCGGAGTAGATATCATCAGAATCATGGATAAATTAGGTCATGTTGTTGATGATGATACGACTAAACAGGTTTATATGCACGTGACTAAACCACGTAAAAAAGAGGCCTCCCAAAAGTTCGGAGAACTCATGAGAAACCTCTAAAAAAATTGGTTTCGGCACCATTTCGGCACCATTTCCATTTTTCAATTGCCATAAACCCTATGAACAATAAGGGTTCAGACGACTATTACATCATGCCGCCCATACCGCCCATGCCGCCCATATCTGGTGCAGCAGCTTTGGCTTCTTCAGGTTTGTCGGCAACAACAGCTTCCGTGGTCAAAAGCATTGCTGAAACAGAAGCGGCGTTTTGCAGAGCCGAACGAGTCACCTTAGTCGGGTCAACGATACCAGTTTCAATCATATTGACCCATTCGCCCTTCGACGCGTCATAGCCGATGCCAACCGCTTCATTTTTCAGTTTTTCAACGATAACCGAACCTTCAAGGCCGGCGTTTTCGCCGATTTGGCGAACCGGTTCTTCGAGGGCGCGAACAACGATTTTAATGCCTGTTGCTTCGTCGCCTTCAGCCTTAAGAGCAGCAACGTCTTTGATAACATTGGCGAGCGCGGTACCGCCGCCGGCAACGATGCCTTCTTCTACAGCAGCACGCGTAGAGTTCAAAGCATCTTCAATCCGCAGTTTACGTTCTTTAAGTTCTGTTTCCGTAGCGGCCCCAACTTTAATGACAGCAACGCCGCCGGCAAGTTTGGCCAGTCTTTCTTGCAGTTTTTCTTTGTCGAAGTCGGAAGTCGTTTCTTCCAGTTGAGCGCGGATTTGCCCTACGCGAGCAGCAATTTTATCCGATGCGCCAGCTCCTTCGACAATCGTGGTGTTTTCTTTTGTCACAACAACTTTGCCGGCCGTACCAAGTTGATCAACCGTTGCCGATTTCAGGTCCAGACCGAGGTCTTCAGTGATTACTTCAGCGCCGGTCAGAATGGCAATGTCTTCAAGCATCGCTTTGCGGCGATCGCCAAAGCCAGGGGCTTTAACAGCGACAGCGTTGCGTTGAACGTGCCGCGCAGTTTGTTGACAACGAGAGTAGCCAGCGCTTCGCCTTCCACATCTTCAGCAATGATCAGGAGCGATTTGCCTTGTTGAACAACCTTTTCAAGAACAGGCAGCACTTCTTGGATGTTGGAGATTTTTTTGTCGGTAATGAGAATATAAGGGTTGTCAAGAACAGCTTCCATTTTGTCGGAATCCGTCACCATATAAGGTGATGCATAGCCGCGGTCGAATTGCATCCCTTCAACAACTTCCAGTTCGGTCGCAAAGCCTTTGGATTCTTCAATCGTAATGACGCCGTCATTGCCAACGCGTTCCATCGCTTCGGCAATCAGTTCGCCGACTTCCGTATCGGCAGCGGAAATAGCGGCCACTTGTGCGATCGATTCCTTGCCTTCGATCGGTTTGGAGATTTTTTTCAAACCTTCAACAGCAGCTTTCGTCGCTTTTTCGATCCCGCGGCGAATGCCCATTGGATTAGCGCCTGAAGTGACGTTTTTTTTTCAGTCCTTCGCGGATCATCGCTTGAGCAAGAACAGTCGCCGTTGTCGTACCGTCACCGGCAACGTCGTTTGTTTTGCTGGCTACTTCAGATACTAATTGAGCACCCATATTTTCAAATTTATCTTCGAGTTCAATTTCCTTTGCAATCGTTACACCGTCATTTGTGATCAGCGGTGAGCCGAATTTCTTATCCAATACGACGTTGCGTCCTTTTGGCCCAAGTGTCACTTTAACAGCATTTGCCAGTGTATCAACACCGCGAAGCATCGCGCGGCGAGCTTCTTCGCCAAACTTAATTTCTTTTGCCATCGTTTGATTCCCTCCTAGAAATATGTAGTGCTTTTATTTTAATCAGCCAATAACAGCCAAAATGTCATCTTGACGAATGATCAAATATTCCTTGCCGTCATATTTCACTTCAGTACCTGCATATTTTGAAAAAATGACTTTTTCACCTTCCGACACTTCAAGGGCAATACGTTCACCTTTGTCTGTTACTTTGCCGATGCCGACTGCAATGACACGGCCTTCTTGCGGTTTTTCCTTTGCCGAGTCCGGAAGTACGATGCCGCTAGCCGTTTTTTCTTCTTTTTTTTTCAACTGTTTCGATAATCACACGATCACCTAAAGGCTTTAACATGAAAATACCCTCCTTAAATTAAATACTTTGTTAGCACTCTCACCATCCGAGTGCTAATCCAGTTAATATAATAATCAATTTATTTATGATTTGCAAGTCCTTTCCCTTAAAATATTGTTTATGAATCAAAAAAGAGAGAAACGGGGTGCGGCAGCGGGCGGTCACGGCAAGCATATATTATTTTTTTTTGCAAAAGATTGGGCAGACTATTGGCAGTCTTTCTTCCTGTTCATTCTATGTAAAAAATGCACGTCCTTGTGAAGAGAGAAACCGTTTAAATAAGCTGCAGCCGATCATTGATATACCCGTATTATCTGCAACATAAGCAAAAAAGTATTCATTGGTATGTTAAAATTGAGTAAAATCCATCTGCAGCCGCCTTCCGACATTTTTTCGTCACATCTCTGCCAATAGGTGGAAGCAGCAGTATGAATTGTGAAAGGACGTGAGCTTTTGCCGAAACGCTATTGGTTCATTTTGTTGACATACGTGCTCTGCCAATTCTCATTTATTATTCCTGCATTAACACCGATTTTACAAGCCGTGCCGAAGAGCCAGCGTCAAGGCGTGTGGCTGATTATTTCATTTCTCTTGGCACTTATTATCGTTCTTCTTCTGCTTATTCCGGAACGCCGTCTCCAATATCGACATCGCCTTTCCCCTTCGATGTCGACTCTGTGGGCGCTTGGAGGGGTGGTCCTGCTGTTCGTCGTACAGGGCATTGCCGCCGCGATTGAAGCCTCTTTATTTGCCGAAAACCCCCACTCGCAAAATACGGAACGGATTGTCGATCTAACCAAGCTATCCCCTTATTTGATCCTTGTTGTCGGGATCGTCGGTCCGATTCTGGAGGAAATTGTCTTTCGAAAAATCATTTTCGGCAGTTTATATCGAAAAATTGGTTTTTGGGCGGCCGGCGTCATCAGTTCCTTGCTGTTCGCCTTCGCCCATATGGATAAACACATTCTTTTATATGGTTTAATCGGATTGACACTGTGCTATTTATACAAAAAAAAAACAGGAAGAATTGTCGTCTCGATGTTTGCCCATGCATCCATGAATACGATCGTCGTCATCCTGCTCAGCTTGATGACTGCCTCTTCCAAGACTGTGGATGACGTCATTTGGGCGGTGTTAACAGTCGTCGGCCACTGAAAGCAGTATCAGCCAAAAAAAGCGAGTTTCCGGCAGCGGGAACTCGCTTTTTTTCGATTTAATCGTCACCTAATTGGGTTAATATCTTAGGGCCGTCCTTGGTGATGGCCAGAGTATGTTCATACTGTGCCGAAAGAGAGCCGTCGGCAGTCCGCGCCGTCCAGCCGTTTTTATCCAAAGTGGACATCCATTCGCCGGTATTCAGCATCGGTTCAATGGTAATCGTCATGCCTTCCTTAAGGCGCAGCCCACGTCCCGGTTTGCCGTAATGGGCCACTTGCGGATCTTCGTGCATGGTTGGCCCGATGCCGTGGCCGACAAATTCTCTCACCACGCTAAGCCCTTGGGCTTCCGCATATTCCTGAATGGCATGGCCGATATCGCCGATCCGATTGCCGACAACCGCCTGCCTGATCCCGACGTACAGCGCTTCTTCAGTCGTTTTAAGCAAATGTTGCGCCTCATCGGAAATCTCGCCGACGCCATAGCTCCAAGCTGAATCGGACAAAAAACCATTCAGGTTGACGACCATGTCGATCGTGACAATATCTCCTTTTTTGAGCGGTTTCTTATTGGGAAACCCGTGGCAGATTTCGTCATTGACAGAGGCGCACGTCGCATATTTATAGCCCTCGAAGCCTTTTTGCTCCGGAGTTGCGCCATGCTGGGCCAAAAAGTCGTTTACAAACTCCTCGATTTCCCAAGTCGTTATCCCGGCTTAATCATCGATTTAATTTTTTGATGCGTCTTCGCCAGCAGTTCTCCTGACTTCTTCATCTGTTCAATTTCATACTTTGATTTCAGCTGTATCATTCTTTTTATCCACCTTTACTTGCTTCAGCGGGACTAGAGCCCCTAACTAAAATGCCTAAATAAGAACCATCACTTGCTGCCGGACAACCGGCAGCGAAAGAGAAAAATTTTCTGTCAGTGAAAAAGCCGTTTCAAAGTGACATTCATATTTTATCATTTTTATCCTCTTGACCGTTCATGAAATGCTTTAGATCCATCAAAGGAGCCGCCCTGCCGCACAGCCAATCACAGGCAGGATCTCTCCAATTAGGCCTTTTTTCCTTCCATCCCATGATTAAGAGAATAAATCAATGCCTGCAATTCCACAGACATATCAACATGACGAACGTAAATCCCGCTCGGCAGCGACAGCCGAACGGGGGTGAAATTTAAAATACCGTTCACGCCTGAATGGATGACCATCTCGGCCACTTTTTGCGCCTGGCTGGCAGGGACAGTCAATATTGCTGCGGCAATATCGTGATTGTCGTCCGTGCGCAAATCTTCAAAATGATGAATCACGGTGCCGGCAATCTTCTTCCCCACCTTCCGATCAGTATCATAAGCCTTCACAATCTTCGTGTTGTTATTTTTTAAAAAGTTATAATTTAAAAGTGCTGTTCCAAGATTGCCCACGCCAATCAGCATAACTTTTGACAATTCATCTTGATATAATGTTTTTCTTAAAAAATCCAGCAAATGTCCGACATCATATCCATAACCTTTTCTTCCCAATGCACCCAAATAGGAAAGGTCTTTCCGAATGGTTGTCGAATCGACTTGTACAACCTTGCTGAATTCAGATGAAGATATCCTGTTTTTCCCTATTGAGGCAAGATGTTGTAAGGACTGATAGTAAAGCGGCAACCGTTCAGCTGTCGCCTGGGGAACTTGATGATCCGTTACCATATTACAGCCTCCTCGTATAAAGTGCGCGCTGTCCTTTTGAATTTTGTTACCGCATTCATTTTAGTTTGGCCATTTTCCCCGCAAAAAATTTTCCGGCCATTACGGACCGTCTCTTGACATAACCTTTTTCACAATGATTCTACTTTAACTATACAACATTAGTCAAAAAAAAAAATCGGTAATGATTTCACAAACTCCGATCACAAACAGCAGCCGAATATGATTTTTTTAGCAACAAGGCAGTTGCCTGTTAAAACGACAATGAGATAAACTGAAGAAAGGAGGGCTTTAAAATAAGCGCCGAATGCAGTCTTACAACGCCTTCCTGTGTGTGAATAACTTGGGGTGAACGAATATGATACTTCTACAGACCAATAATATCAGCAAATCATTTGCTGCTGAACTCATTTTATCGAATATATCCATTGAAGTGCAATCGGGCGAGCGGGTCGCGCTAGTCGGCCGAAACGGCGCGGGAAAAATCGACGCTGCTGAAAATCATCGCCGGCGTCATCATGAGCGCGGACAGCGGTGAAGTGACCATGCCGAAAGACAAAACTTTAGGCTACCTCCCGCAAAATGCGACGCTTGATTCCAGCAAAACCATCTATAACGAAATGCTGACGGTTTTTCAGCCGCTGCTGGCCATGGAAAAGAAATTGCGTTCGATGGAAGAACAGATGGCCGATCCTGGTCAATTTCCAAATAAAAATGATTATAATAACCTGCTCGAGGATTACGATGTTTTGCAGACCGAATTTAAAAAACAAGGGCGGTTACACGTATCAAGCCGACATCCGCAGCGTCCTGACCGGGCTGAATTTCGAACAATACGGCGATGATACACCGGTCAGCAATTTATCCGGGGGCCAAAAAACGCGGCTCGCGCTAGGCAAGTTGCTCTTGATTAAACCGGATGTCCTCATTTTGGATGAACCGACCAACCACCTTGATATTGAAACACTGGCGTGGCTGGAAACCTATTTGCAGCATTATACGGGCAGCATCCTGATCGTATCGCACGACGCTACTTTCTTGATAAAGTCGTGACGAAAGTGTACGAAATTGCTCATCATAAAGCAAGTAAATACGCTGGCAATTACACCCGTTATCTGGAGCTTAAAGCTGCCGATTACCAGCGCCTGCAGAAAAGTTACGATAAACAGCAGAAAGAAATTACTAAACTAAACGATTTCATCCAGAAAAACATTTCCCGTGTTTCGACAACGAAGCGGGCGCAAAGCAGGCGCAAACAACTCGAAAAAATGGAAAGGATAGAAAAGCCGCTAAGCGATGACAAATCAGCCCATTTTACTTTTGATGTTGAGAGGCAGAGCGGCCGTGACGTCCTGGCTGTGAGTGATGAGTGATCTGTTTATCGGCTACAATCATCGCTCTCCGCTCATAACCGGCCTTACTTTCCAAATTGAGCGCAGCGAACGAGTCGCACTCGTCGGGCCGAACGGTATCGGAAAATCGACACTTCTCAAAGCCGTCATCGGCGGCCGGACAAGGCTGTCCGGCGATGTTCGCTCGGCACACGCGTCACTATCGGTTATTATGACCAAGAGCAGGCCAGACTCTCTTCAAATAAAACCGTACTGAATGAGTTATGGGACGACTATCCGCTCATCCCTGAAAAGGACATTCGGACGGTGCTCGGAGGTTTTCTTTTTTCAGGCGATGATGTGCTGAAAGTTGTTTCACAGCTCAGCGGCGGCGAGAAGGCGCGGCTGGCGCTCGCCAAATTAATGATGCGGCGCGACAATTTGCTCGTTCTCGACGAACCGACGAACCATTTGGATCTGGACAGCAAGGAAATCCTGGAAGCGGCGCTTGTCGATTACCCGGGCACCCTCTTTTTCGTTTCTCACGATCGCTATTTTATTAATAGCATCGCCACCCGCGTCATGGAGCTTTCACCGGACGGCATCACAAACTATCTTGGCGACTACGACTACTATCTTGAAAAAAAGGCTGAAAAACAGGCCATTGCCGAACTTGAAGCGGAGGCGGCGGGGCCGCAGGCAAATAACAATGAACGCAGTGCCGATGCGGGAAAAGGGCAGTTTTTAAAAGAAAAAGAACGAAAAAAAAACGCGAGCGGCAATTGGCACGGTCGATCGAAAAATTAGAAAACGACATCCATCAGCTTGAGAGCCGCGTCACCGAAAACGAACAGCTAATGCTAGAGCCTGATATCTTTAACGATACGAAAAAGGCCAAACAGATTCATCTCCAAATTGAAAAAGACAACGATACGCTTGAGACCCTCCTTGAAGAATGGGAGCGATTGCAGCTGTCGCTGGATGACGCCGCGTCAAAATAAGTTCTTCTCTTTTCGAGACTTTTTCGAAAACCCTGCGCTCTGCGAAGCTTGCGCCACTGCCCACCCGCCAAACCGCGGCTTTAGTTCCCGCACACCTGTCTAAAATCAAAACCACCCTTCAAAAGGGTGGTTTGCTCTAAGGCTATAAGCCTTGGATTACCGGCGTCTCAAGGCGCTGGCCGGCAGCTTTTCTGCTTGATAGACAGGACATACCCGGTTCGAGAGCCGTCTGTATATGTCCTCGCTCGCGGCACCTTGTACAAAAACTGTCGAATCCTTTTTTCCAGAATCAGGATGATGTTGATTTTCGATACAGAGCTGTTTATTTTTTGCTCAGATCCGTTAGTAAAATGCCAGAAACCGTTGATTTCTCAAACGTGCTTCTTTTTTTCGGACAATCCGAATCCGGGCACCCGCTGCGCGCGTCCGATCCGCCAATTATTCAAAAGGATATCCACAGGTTGTACACAAACCTTAATGGATATCCTTTGCTTTTTTCAAAAAGCTTCAATCGGCAGACTTGCGCTGCCGTTCAAGGCCATATCGGCCCGCGTCCCTTTTAAAAATCCGATCGTTCCGGAAGCCGCGATCATCGCCGCATTATCCGTGCATAGGTTTAACGGCGGAATAACAAGCGGAATATGATGGTCGGCGCATGCCTTGACCATGTTTTCCCTCAATCCATGATTGGCGGACACTCCGCCGGCGACAAGCACTTGCTTCACATTGTACCGCTCGGCCGCCATAAGTGTTTTCCGCACAAGAACATCCGTCACACTCGCTTGAAAACTT
The DNA here is from genome assembly GCA_030437565.1 of Terrilactibacillus sp. S3-3. Taxonomy (GTDB): domain Bacteria; phylum Bacillota; class Bacilli; order Bacillales; family Sporolactobacillaceae; genus S3-3. The sequence goes on along the minus strand of CP129291.1, from coordinate 597,474 downwards.
GCCGCCACATCGGCCTTGTTAATCACGTCGCCGCGCTGTTCGGCGTTGTGGACATAATTGATCACCGCTGATTTCAGGCCGCTGAAACTGAAATCAAGTGATCCCTCTTCCAGCCAGGCGCGGGGAAAATCAATCGATGCCTGCCCTTCCTTCGCCAGTCGGTCGATTCGCGGCCCGCCCGGATAAGGCTGATCCAGCGTTCGCGCTACCTTATCAAAAGCCTCTCCGGCTGCGTCATCCCTTGTTTCTCCGATCACTTGATAAGAGCCGTGCGTTTTCATATAAACAAGTTCGGTGTGTCCCCCAGAGACGACGAGGGCAATCAAGGGGAAAACCATCTCGCTGACAAACCGGTTGGCATAGATGTGCCCGGTGATATGGTGGACGGGAACAAGCGGAAGCCCGTGCAAACGCAAAGCGCTTTTGCTCCGTTAACTCCGACCAGAAGCGCGCCGATCAGGCCAGGGCCCTGCGTAACGGCAATCGCATCCAGATCGTCCCAGGCCACGCCGGCTTCTTCCATCGCTTCGGCGCAGACAAGCGTAATTTGATCGACATGATGCCTTGAAGCCACCTCAGGTACGACACCGCCGAACCTTTTATGAATATCAATTTGCGAGGCCACGATGTTCGAACGGATGATTCTTCCGTTTTCCACAACAGCCGCCGCCGTTTCATCACAGCTCGTTTCAATTCCCAAAATCATTGTTTTTTGCTTAACATCAACAACACTCATATATTTTTCACCCACATAACTAAAGCATCCTCGCCATTGTTCGAATAATATCTCTTGCGAATCCCGCCATCCTGAAACCCGAGTTTCCGGTAAAGATTCTGGGCGATGTGATTGGATACACGGCATTCCAAGCTCAATGTTTTCGCCCGTTTTAATCGCGAAAAAATCATCGCTTTCCGCAGCAGCGTCTCCCCTATTTTCTTGCCGCGGAATCCGGTCAAAACCGCTAGATTCGTAATATGCGCTTCATCGATAATCACCCATATCCCGCAATAACCGACGATTTGCTCGCCATACTCAGCGACAAAATACGTTGCAAAACGATTATTTGTCAGCTCATTTTCAAAAGCCTTTTTTGACCAAGGCACCGCAAAAGCACTTTTTTCAACAATCATGATTTGATCGATATCTTCCAGTGTCATGACGCGAAACGTGATCATCTGCGTGTTTGACATTGTCATCTCTCCTGTTTGGCGAGCCATTTTGCTTCCGCTTCCGCAAGCCGCAAATAAGTTGGAACAAAGTGATGGATATCTGAAACCGGCTGATTTTTCAGACCGATTTGGCCAAGTTCAGCCGGTCTCGGCACATTCATTGTCATTTCCGTGAAAACCGCACGAGGCAGCTGGCGTATCGTAGCCCCGTGGATCCCCATGTCCCCGCTTAGAAACAGCACAGGCTGATCCAGCTTGGCCAAAGCACTAAGCCAGTCCTTAAGCATAACCAACCGGTCAGGCTCTACGCATGATACAATCCCTCGCTCACTTTTATATAACCCGGCATAGACTTGCCCTCTTCTCGCATCGAAAAATGGGGCAATCAAGCCGTTAAAATATCTGCCGTTCTGGGCGACAATTTCCAAACTGGAAACACCGACGAGTTCTTTATTCAGCGTCCATGCCATCATCTTGGCTATTGTCACACCTATTCGCACGCCCGTATAAGAGCCCGGTCCCATAGCCACCGCAATGCGGTCGATATCGGCCGGCACCAGCTCGAGATCTTGCAACAGCTGTGCAATGGCCGGCATCAGACGGACAGAATGGTTTTTTTTTTTAACATTTGTCAGATGTTCGCCAAGTACTTTGTTTTCATTAACTACAGCAACACCCATAACAAGATTAGATGAATCAATCGCTAATATGTTCATTTTTTTTTTAACTCCTTGCAGAGCGTTCAAATCTGCGGCCATGAGGGGAAAAAACGAGCGCCCGTTTTTTATCGGCAATGCGGTCGATGGAAATATTTAAATATTCGTCCGGCAGCCAAGAAGGAATATTTTCCGCCCACTCAATCACGACAATTCCGCCCTGATGATAATAGTCCTCGATACCGATATCTTCTTCATCGCTGATCCGGTAAACATCCATATGATAAAAGGGGGCAGCGTCCGCCGTAATATTCTTTGATAATCGTAAAGGTCGGGCTGTTCACTGTGTCATGAATGCCGAGCCCTTTGGCCAGACCCTTAGTAAATGTTGTTTTGCCTGCTCCCAGGTCGCCAGTCAGCGTGATCACATCACCAGGCTGCAGGTAGGCAGCCAATTTTTTTCGGAAAAGGCCGTCGTTTTTTCGGGAGATGCGCATATCCATTGATACATCACCCGCCCTCCTTTTACTTTCTAAAATGGTTATACCCTGATTTTTCTAATTTTATCATTTTATCGTCGTCCGATTTTAAAAAAGACGGCTGGCGCGTACGGTGCCGTAACCACTTCGCCGATTCTGGTTAATGAAAGGCGCTGATCTGAAAACGCGGCAATATATCGCGCCGCTTGCTTTTGAGGAATCGTCATGAGCAGCTCATAATCCTCGCCGCCAAACAACAGACACTGCCGCTGCTGTTCTGCTTTAAGCTGGCTGAGTGCCCCGCTCTTCGGCAATTTATCATAGTCCAGCACTATCGAGACACCGCTGGCCTTGGCAATCTCATTCGCCTCGCTGGCCAGTCCGTCACTGATATCGTCCAGCGCCGCTCTGCCCGGCAAATCGGCCAGCAAACGGGCAGCGTCCAGCCGCGGTTCCGGCAATTGGTGCCGCCTGATCAAAAAAGAGCGGTCTCCTTCCGGAAGCCGAATCTCCCCATTCAGCACAGCAAGACCGGCGGCGCTGTCACCCAGTGTCCCTGTCACAAGCACCGCATCACCGGGCCTCGCGTCGCTTCGCAAAAAAACGCCGTCATCCGAAATATGCCCGAAAACCGTAACAGTCAGTACCAAGGCATCATGGGTCGATACCGTATCGCCGCCGATTAAATCCATATGATAACGATCGGCAAGCGCGGCCATACCACGATAAATCTCTGCACCATCGTCAAGCCACGATTTTGTGAAGGCGGCGGACACCAAGTAGTAATCCGGAATGCCGCCCATGGCGGCGATATCGCTTAAATTGGCGGCAAGCGCTTTCCAGCCGATAGCAAAAGGGGACATCGTCGTGCGCAAAAAAAGTGCACGCCTTCCACCATGGTGTCTGTACAGACAAGCTGATGCTCGCCTGCATTCGTCCGGTAGCGGGCGGCATCATCGCCGATTCCCGCAACTAATTGTTTGTGATAATGATTTTTGGGTGTGATAGATTGAATAAACGCAAATTCATCTTTCAATAGCTCACCGCATCCTTTGGTTATCGCTCCAACCGCTTGGCACAATAACCTTTCAACTATCTCTTAGTGTACCATAAATTGCTGAATAAATTCTTTTTCAAAAGTATGTGAGGGTGGTTTGCTCTAAGGCTATAAGCCTTGGATTACCGGCCAGCGTCTAAAGGCGCTGGCCTTCACTTTGTTCAGGCTATATTACCTTTTCCTCTTTTGCTTACCCATAAATGGGTATTTGTACTACTCAGCGACCTCTAAAGGGGTCCTCGTATTCCCGTACACTTAATTTATCCAATGCAATATCGTGTTTTTCTTGATCTTGAATATATTTCTTGATGGTTGCTTCGTTCAGTACGGTACTCACATAGTATTCTTCTGCCCAACGCATAGCGGGGGGATTTATGTTTCGCGCGTTACACGTGCTCAACTGACTAAAGTCGTATATTAAAAAGTGGCCGGTCTTATGACCGGCCTTTCATATTCTCTGTGTATGCCCGTTCAATTTGATAGAATGAAGCTTTTCAACCTTAGTTTTCTTTTATTATGGAAGATGTCCAGTTACAACAGGCGGTCAAGTCTTTTTTATGTGTAAATTCACCTTAGCTAAGATAGAGTGATTATCCTGGATAAAGAGTTGTTACGTTACTCGAACGATCAGGTGATTTTGGCTGTTTGGCCCTCCATTCAAAATAGTCTTCCATTTTCAGATAGTGGCGTCCTTCTATCCATTTTTCGTCCTTCTCCATGAGAACAGAGCCCATCAGACGAATCACAGATTGGCGGTTAGGGAAAATACGGATAACCCGTTCCCGACGGCGAAATTCCTCATTGAGCCGTTCCATCCCGTTAGTTGTCCGGAGGCGACGTCGATAGGGTTCTGGTAGAGGAAGCACCGCCGTCACGTCATCAAAGGCATCCTCCACAAGCTCCGTCACTTTTGGTGCTTTGTCCTGATAATCCTTTAGAAAAGCATTAAGCAAGGTTCGAGCGACTTCCAGATTCGGCGCATAGAGAATCGCCTTCACTTGTTCGGTTCCTTCGCTTTTGAGAGCTTTTGGCAACCGATCATGGACATTGCGCAGCAGGAGTGAGCCTGACACCGCTGCCAAGTAGCCCCTTGAAACGCTTTTTGAACCGCACTCACGAGACCGCCGTGGTCATCGCTGATCACCATGTCAACGCCTTTTAGACCGCGTGATTTCAGCCAGTCAAAATAATTTTTCCAGGCGTCGGTGCTTTCGCTGTCATCGATTTTCAGACCTAGAATCGTTCGGTATCCTTTGTCGTTGATACCGTAGCTGATCAGCACGCCACAGGAGCGGACACGCCCGTTTTCTCGTACCTTCGTATAAACCGCATCAACGAATAGGAACGGATAGTTGCCCCTCAAAGGACGGTTATTCCAGCCTTTAACCACTGGATCCAGCTGCCCGCAAAGATCCGATACAGTCGTTTTCGAAAAGTCTGTGCCACAAAGCTCTTCAGTAATTTGACTTACGCGACGTGTGGAGACGCCGTTAATAACCATCTCCATTAGGGATAGAACCAGCGCCTGCTCACTGCGCTGGTAACGCTTAAAGAGATCAGTAGAAAAATGGCCATTACGCAGGCGGGGAACATTGAGTGAAAGAGTACCCACGCGCGTCTTGAGTTGACGGGGATACGAGCCGTTACGGTAGTCCGTCCGTGCCTCACTGCGTTCGTACTTTTCGGCGCTCACCTGCTCGCCGGCCTGTGCTTTTAAAACTTGATTTAAAATCGTCTCCAAAAGGATATTCATGCCCGATTCTTTAGAATTACCAAGAAATAATTGATGCAAAAGTTGCTCATCTAGAGTAATCTGTAATTGAGTCATCCCGAAATCTCTCCTTTAGAATTGGTTTGGTTAACTCTATTCTAACTAAGATGACGGGCTCTGGCTCATTTTCTATGAAAAAAAAATGAAAGAGACGAGTAAATAAAATCCTGCTGTTTTTCTGGAGGGGGCTGGCCAGCCCCCTCCAGAAAAACAGAAACCCGGTCTAACATTTTCTCATATTCAGATAACCCTTTTTACACAATTATACTGGCTCAACTCAACAGGGCCTGTGTGCTTATTAAACGTTGCCTCTCTTCGGGTTTTCTTTAATAAAGCTACCATAAAAAGTTCCAACAAGAAGGCGAGCAAGATCGCCATTCCGATCATCAAAATAAGCCCGAACCAATGATACCAGCTCCAACATAGATCGCTTAATGATCCAACCAGACTCGACCCGGCATAATAAAACAGCAAATATAAGGAAGAAGCCTGTGCTTTATCAACCTCAGCTAATTTTCCGACTAAACTGCTTGCAACGGAGTGGCTGCCAAAAAAGCCAAACGTGAAAATGGCAGTCCCAATCACAATGACAATGAGTGAGGGTACAAGTGTCAACAAACCACCTAAAAGCATAATAATCATGCCAATGCCAAGCACTTTCGGGCGTCCAAATCTGTCAGCCAATTTTCCCATCCAGATGGAACTTGCCGTGCCCATGATATAAACGATAAAAAGCCAGCCAAAAGCGGTCTGACTAAGATTGTAAGGCGGCTTCATCAATAAATAGCCAATATAATTATACAGGCTGACAAATCCGCCCATGAGCAGAAAGCCAATGCCAAAAACGCAAAGCATACTGGGTGATTTTAAATGGCGGCCAAAAGACTGGGCTGTCTTTTTCAAAGAAAAGGCTCGGACCTGAAAGTGCGCCGCAGCGGGCAAACCAAGCCAAAAATAAATACTGCAAAGCAGGCTGATGATACCAAGTGTAACAAGGGCTATTCGCCATGAAAAGAAATCCGTCATCATACCCGTTACTATACGTCCAAACATTCCGCCCACAGTCGTTCCGCTCACATACAAGCCCATCGCTGTGCCTAAACTTTGCGGATCAAACTCTTCACCCACATAGGCCATCGCAATCGACGGCAATCCGGCCAATACAGCACCCTGGATGAGCCGCAGTATCAGCAGTGTGATAAAATTTGGGCTGAAAGCGGTCACAATTGCGACAATAGACGAAATAAATACAGATAAGACCATGATTCTTTTACGCCCTAATCGTTCTGACAACACGGCTGCAATTAACATGCAGACGGCCAAGGTGCCGGTGGTCGTTGAGAGAGCAAGGCTGGACACTGTTGGAGTCACATGAAACTGTTGCGAAAAAACCGGGAGCAAAGGCTGTGTGCAATACAAGATGGCGAATGTAATGAAGCCGCCGGAAAACAGCGCGCCGCCAGCTCGCCAAAATGCACCTGTACCCTTTCTGATAGTATCCATAACCATTCCTTCCTTCTTTATCAATCTTATCTTCATATATTGATAGTACAATTTTACCTATATTTACAAAAAAAATAAAGGGGGTAAGGATTCCCCCCCCCCCCATCGTCCGATTTATCTATCTTATTAATTAGGAGGACTTCCTGCTCGTATTTCCTAAATCTATATACAACTTTGTCTTGTCTTTGATGAAAAGTTCAGTTAAATCACTAACATGGGGTATTGTATCAATCTTGGTAAGCTTTGAATAGATTGTCTCAGCTGCATCTTTACCGATCATTTGAAAGTATTTCGATAAAATTTTTCTTTTATTTCATTTTTATCCATCGGATTTTCGGGATTTCCTTTGGGATAGCGAATTCGCTTTGAAAAAACTTGTTTTGATCTGGTCATAACATTCACTACAGCTCCCCAGTTATTCGGGTATTCCTTTGTGCAAATTTCATCTTCATAAACAGTTATTTTCCGAGCGAAGGAGCGAATTTGTGAGTTCATTAAGTTCTCGTTTGAATAAGTATAAATGTTCGGAGGCTCGTGGAGAAGTCCCAAAGCGAGTGTAAAGTGAAGACTAAATTGTGCCCCAAGAGCATCAGTTGGTTCAGGAATTTGGCCAACATGAACTGTCCCATATTCACTTGTTCCAACCGTGACCCCGGTGATTTCATCAGAATGCAAATGATGTTCATTGCAAATAGATAATAAACCTTTCAATGGTGCATGGATAAAGTAGCAGCAATTATAAGCTTTCAGAGCAACACTTTCTATGAGATATTCTTCATACAATGTTAGTCAATCTCGAGATATCTCCATTATCAGCAAACACGTTGCAGAATCCCTTCTTACCTTCCAATACAGTTGCAGGACCTGTCATACCTAGTTTTGCTAAATAAGCAGCTCGTATTCCGGCCATAGCTGGTATAGCGGTATGAATTCTCTTTACCGATCCACCAGACTGTGTATATTCAGTTAATCCACCAGAAAAGCTACCTGCGATTCCCATCGCATTAAGTAATTGCTCTTCATTAAGACCCATTAATAGGCCCGCTGTCATTGCTGCTCCAAATGGTCCTGCTGCCGGAGGGGTATGATGTCCACGTTTCAAGCAATCTGGTGATACAGAATAAGCGACTCGTAACATCACTTCCATGCCTGCTGCAATCGCTCGTAATATCTCTTCCCCACTAGCACCGATTTCTTCTCCGATTGCAAAAGCTACTGGTATCACCACAGCTCCAGGATGAGTTTGGACCTTCAGACATGTGTCGTCAAAATCCTGACTATGATGAAGCATGCATTTACAAAAGCAGATTGTTCTGGAGATAGGTGATCGCCATAATAAACGATTGTAGACTTTCCATGACTAGGAAAAAATCGTGCGTGCTTATATACAGCTTGACTCCATGGAAACTTTGCACAACCAATCTGAATGCCAATTTGATCAATTATTAGCTCTTTCAGTTTGTTTTTTTTTTCAGCCGATATGGTAGTGCTGATTTGTAGGTATTCATACCAAATTCGACCAATTGATATGTTTCGTAAGCCATCACTTTAACCCCTTTCAAATGAGCATTTGTTTAGTTTCGACAATACTCTATCATCCACGAAACCCTCGCCTTTGGTCATTTAGCTTTTTACTGGGCTTTCTTTCTTAGTCTTCTTCGTCCTTTGGACGAAAAAAAAAACAAGCATCCACCAATATTTTGATGGATACTTGTTTACCTTTGCCTGGCGCGGGCCTACTCTCACAGGGGGGCGCCCCCCCAATTACCATTGGCGCGCTCCGGCTTCCGCTGCACGGCGCATCTCTTCGTCAACTGCGCTCACTCCAATCCTCGTGTACAGAGTACACTCCGGTTCTCGCTCGTTTGTTTCCTCGATCTGCTTGTCCATCGAAACCCTCGCCTTTGGTCATTTGGCTTTTTACTGGGCTTTCTTTCTTAGTCTTCTTCGTCCTTCGGACGAAAAAAAAAAAAAGCATCCACCAATATTTTGATGGATACTTGTTTACCATTGCCTGGCAGCGACCTACTCTCACAGGGGGACAGCCCCCAATTACCATTGGCGCGGAAGAGCTTAACGGCCGTGTTCGGGATGGGAACGGGTGTGACCTCTTCGCCATTGCCGCCAGACTATGTAGTTGAAGGTGAACCTTCAAAACCAGAAACGAAAGAAAAGTCTTATTCCTAATGTGGTTAAGCCCTCGACCGATTAGTATCTGTCAGCTTCGCACGTCACCGTGCTTCCACTTCAGACCTATCAACCTCATCATCTCTAAGGGGTTACTGATTTAAAATCATGGGAAATCTCATCTCGAGGGGGGCTTCATGCTTAGATGCTTTCAGCACTTATCCCGTCCACACATAGCTACCCAGCGATGCTCCTGGCGGAACAACTGGGACACCAGCGGTGTGTCCATCCCGGTCCTCTCGTACTAAGGACAGCGCCTCTCAAATTTCCTACGCCCGCGACGGATAGGGACCGAACTGTCTCACGACGTTCTGAACCCAGCTCGCGTACCGCTTTAATGGGCGAACAGCCCAACCCTTGGGACCTACTTCAGCCCCAGGATGCGATGAGCCGACATCGAGGTGCCAAACCTCCCCGTCGATGTGGACTCTTGGGGGAGATAAGCCTGTTATCCCCAGGGTAGCTTTTATCCGTTGAGCGATGGCCCTTCCATGCGGTGCCACCGGATCACTAAGCCCGACTTTCGTCCCTGCTCGACTTGTAGGTCTCGCAGTCAAGCTCCCTTGTGCCTTTACACTCTGCGAATGATTTCACCATTCTGAGGGAACCTTTGGGCGCCTCCGTTACCTTTTAGGAGGCGACCGCCCCAGTCAAACTGCCCACCTGACACTGTCTCCGAACCGGATCACGGTTCAAGGTTAGAATGTCGATACCGTCAGGGTAGTATCCCACGGGCGCCTCCACCGAACCTAGCGGTCCGGCTTCCACGGCTCCTACCTATCCTGTACAAACGGTACCCACATCCAATATCAAGCTGCAGTAAAGCTCCATGGGGTCTTTCCGTCCTGTCGCGGGTAACCTGCATCTTCACAGGTACTATAATTTCACCGGGTCTCTCGTTGAGACAGTATCCAAATCGTTACACCTTTCGTGCGGGTCGGAACTTACCCGACAAGGAATTTCGCTACCTTAGGACCGTTATAGTTACGGCCGCCGTTTACTGGGGCTTCGATTCAAAGCTTCTCCCCCGAAGGGGATAACCTCTCCTCTTAACCTTCCAGCACCGGGCAGGTGTCAGCCCCTATACATCACCTTACGGTTTAGCAGAGACCTGTGTTTTTGGTAAACAGTCGCTTGGATCTTTTCACTGCGGCTCATCTGGACCGAAGTCCAAACAAGCACCCCTTCTCCCGAAGTTACGGGGTCATTTTGCCGAGTTCCTTAACGAGAGTTCTCCCGAGCGTCTTAGGATTCTCTCCTCGCCTACCTGTGTCGGTTTAGGGTACGGGCACCTTTGGACTCGCTAGAGGCTTTTCTTGGCAGTGTAGGGACAGGCTCTTCGGTACTAAAATTTCCCTCCTCATCACCGCTCAGCGTGATTGATCGCGGGATTTGCCTCGCGATCCGCCTTGCGGCTTGAACGCACTCAACCAACCATGCGCCAGCCTTTCCTTCCTGCGTCCCCCCATCACTCAAACGTCCAATGGTGGTACAGGAATATCAACCTGTTGTCCATCGCCTACGCCTTTCGGCCTCGGCTTAGGTCCCGACTAACCCTGAGCGGACGAACCTTCCTCAGGAACCCTTAGGCTTTCGACGGAGGGGATTCTCACCCCTCTTTTCGTTACTCATACCGGCATTCTCACTTCCAAGCGCTCCAGCAAACCTTCCGGTTTGCCTTCAATGCCCTTGGAACGCTCCCCTACCATGACCAAAAGGTCATCCACGGCTTCGGTGATGTGTTTAGCCCCGTTACATTTTCGGCGCAGCGCCACTCGACCAGTGAGCTATTACGCACTCTTTAAATGGTGGCTGCTTCTGAGCCAACATCCTGGTTGTCTAACTAGCGCCACATCCTTTCCCACTTAACACATACTTAGGGACCTTAGACGGTGGTCTGGGCTGTTTCCCTTTCGACGACGGATCTTATCACTCGCCGTCTGACTCCCGAGCTTAAGTGATTGGCATTCGGAGTTTGACTGAACGCGGTAATCCTGTGGGGACCCCTTATTCAATCAGTGCTCTACCTCCAACACTCTCCCGCTCGAGGCTAGCCCTAAAGCTATTTCGGGGAGAACCAGCTATCTCTCCGGTTCGATTGGCATTTCACCCCTACCCACACCTCATCCCCGCACTTTTCAACGTGCGTGGGTTCGGGCCTCCATTCAGTGTTACCTGAACTTCACCCTGGACATGGGTAGATCACACGGTTTCGGGTCGACAACGTTAAACTCATTCGCCCTATTCAGACTCGCTTTCGCTGCGGCTCCGCCTCTTCAGCTTAACCTTGCTTAACATCGTCGTCACTCGCCGGTCCATTCTACAAAAGGTACGCTGTCACCCCCGAAGGGGCTTCAACTACTTGTAAGCACACGGTTTCAGGATCTCTTTCACTCCCCTTCCGGGGTGCTTTTCACCTTTCCCTCACGGTACTGGTTCACTATCGGTCACTAGGGAGTATTTAGCCTTGGGAGATGGTCCTCCCGGATTCCGACGGGGTTTCTCGTGTCCCGCCGTACTCAGGATCCACTCGGGAGAGGACGTCATGTCGGCTACAGGGCGATTGCCTTCTCTGGCCGGCCTTTCCAGACCGTTCGCCTATGCCGTCCTTTTCTGACTCCACAATGAGTGTCCTACAACCCCAAAGGGCAAGCCCTTTGGTTTGGGCTGATTCCCTTTCGCTCGCCACTACTCAGGAAATCGCATTTGCTTTCTCTTCCTCCGGGTACTAAGATGTTTCAGTTCCCCGGGTCTGCCTTGCCTTCCCTATGGATTCAGAAAGGCATTCTGCCCGTTCAGGGCAGTGGGTTTCCCCATTCGGAAATCTCCGGATCAAAGCTCACTTACAGCTCCCCGGAGCATATCGGTGTTCGTTCCGTCCTTCATCGGCTCCTAGTGCCAAGGCATCCACCGTGCGCTCTTATAAAAACTTAACCATCGGTGTGTCGATCAGCGGCGAATCTCGTCGTCAGCTGGATTCTCCGGTCCTCATGCAGAGATCACTCACTGCACTCGGTCCTCAAATCGGCGCTTCCTCGATCTTCTTACTGCTCGCCACTCCTATTTAGGAAATTAGTCTTGGCATTTCTTTTCTTTCGTTATATCCAGTTTTCAAGGATCAGTGAAGGAATGTGTCCTTCAAAACCAAACAAAAGTCCAAACGTTTCGCTATGCATCGTATCCTTAGAAAGGAGGTGATCCAGCCGCACCTTCCGATACGGCTACCTTGTTACGACTTCACCCCAATCATTTGTCCCACCTTCGGCGGCTGATTCCAAAAAGGTTATCGCACCGACTTCGGGTGTTACAAACTCTCGTGGTGTGACGGGCGGTGTGTACAAGGCCCGGGAACGGATTCACCGCGGCATGCTGATCCGCGATTACTAGCAATTCCGGCTTCATGCAGGCGGGTTGCAGCCTGCAATCCGAACTGGGAATGGCTTTATGGGATTGGCTTGACCTCGCGGTCTCGCTGCCCTTTGTACCATCCATTGTAGCACGTGTGTAGCCCAGGTCATAAGGGGCATGATGATTTGACGTCATCCCCACCTTCCTCCGGTTTGTCACCGGCAGTCACCTTAGAGTGCCCAACTGAATGCTGGCAACTAAGATCAAGGGTTGCGCTCGTTGCGGGACTTAACCCAACATCTCACGACACGAGCTGACGACAACCATGCACCACCTGTCACTCTGTCCCCCGAAGGGGAACGCCCTATCTCTAGGGTTGTCAGAGGATGTCAAGACCTGGTAAGGTTCTTCGCGTTGCTTCGAATTAAACCACATGCTCCACTGCTTGTGCGGGCCCCCGTCAATTCCTTTGAGTTTCAACCTTGCGGTCGTACTCCCCAGGCGGAGTGCTTAATGTGTTAACTTCAGCACTAAGGGGTTGGACCCCCCTAACACCTAGCACTCATCGTTTACGGCGTGGACTACCAGGGTATCTAATCCTGTTTGCTCCCCACGCTTTCGCGCCTCAGCGTCAGTAACAGACCAGAGAGCCGCCTTCGCCACTGGTATTCCTCCACATCTCTACGCATTTCACCGCTACACGTGGAATTCCACTCTCCTCTTCTGTACTCAAGCTCCCCAGTTTCCAATGACCCTCCACGGTTTGAGCCGTGGGCTTTCACATCAGACTTAAGAAGCCGCCTGCGCGCGCTTTACGCCCAATAATTCCGGACAACGCTTGCCACCTACGTATTACCGCGGCTGCTGGCACGTAGTTAGCCGTGGCTTTCTGGTTGGATACCGTCACAGCACCAGCATTTCCTCTGGCACCTGTTCTTCTCCAACAACAGAGCTTTACGATCCGAAAACCTTCTTCGCTCACGCGGCGTTGCTCCGTCAGACTTTCGTCCATTGCGGAAGATTCCCTACTGCTGCCTCCCGTAGGAGTTTGGGCCGTGTCTCAGTCCCAATGTGGCCGATCACCCTCTCAGGTCGGCTATGCATCGATGCCTTGGTAGGCCGTTATCCCACCAACTAGCTAATGCACCGCGGGCCCATCTGTAAGCGATGGCAGAACCATCTTTCACTGTCGCACCATGCGGTGCGAAAGATTACCCTGTATTAGCTCCGGTTTCCCGGAGTTATCCCCGTCTTACAGGCAGGTTGCCCACGTGTTACTCACCCGTCCGCCGCTCGTTCCGCGAGGCGTCACCCCGAAGGGATCTGCCTCGCTTCCCGCGCTCGACTTGCATGTATTAGGCACGCCGCCAGCGTTCGTCCTGAGCCAGGATCAAACTCTCCGATAAATGGTTGAGAGATAATCTCTCATTTGTTAAAACAATCATCGTGCATTTATGATCCATAGCTTTATTATCAAAGGTTGCCCTTCAATCACGCTTGGCTTTTGTTCAGTTTTCAAGGAACATCCCTTCTATCTATCGAAGTAATAGATAGATAGAAAAAGTATTAATGGTGGGCCTGAGTGGACTTGAACCACCGACCTCACGCTTATCAGGCGTGTGCTCTAACCAGCTGAGCTACAGGCCCATTTAGATAAATGGAGCGGGTGATGGGAATCGAACCCACGACCAGAGCTTGGAAGGCTCTTGTTTTACCACTAAACTACACCCGCAAAGGTGGTCGGGAAGACAGGATTCGAACCTGCGACCCTCTGGTCCCAAACCAGATGCTCTACCAAGCTGAGCTACTTCCCGTTATGGTGCGCCCTAGAGAACTCGAATCCCCAACCTTCTGATCCGTAGTCAGACGCTCTATCCAATTGAGCTAAGGGCGCAAAATATGGTGCGGTCGAGAGGACTCGAACCTCCACGAAGTTTCCTCCACTAGCCCCTCAAGCTAGCGCGTCTGCCATTCCGCCACGACCGCATATTATTTTGTCATTGTGGTGCGGGTGAAGGGACTCGAACCCCCACGTCGCAAGACACTAGATCCTAAATCTAGCGCGTCTGCCAATTCCGCCACACCCGCTAAAAAGATGAGCCATGAAGGATTTGAACCTTCGACCCTCTGATTAAAAGTCAGATGCTCTACCGACTGAGCTAATGGCTCATAATGGCTGGCCCAGCTGGATTCGAACCAGCGCATGACGGTACCAAAAACCGTTGCCTTACCGCTTGGCGATGGGCCAATAAAAGTGGGTTCTGAAACTCCCTTCACGCAATCACCATCAAAGGTTGATGCCTCTCAAATAAAAAGCAAGATGGCGGACCCGACCGGATTTGAACCGGCGATCTCCTGCGTGACAGGCAGGCATGTTAACCACTGCACCACGGGTCCACATTGGTGTCAGGAAAAACATCAATGGTGACCCGTGCGGGATTCGAACCCGCGTAACCGCCGTGAAAGGGCGGTGTCTTAACCGCTTGACCAACGGGCCACGAAATCGTAAAATGGCGGAGAAGGAGGGATTCGAACCCTCGCACGGGGTAACCGTCTACTCCCTTAGCAGGGGAGCCCCTTCAGCCTACTTGGGTACTTCTCCATTGGCTCCACAGGTAGGATTCGAACCTACGACCGATCGGTTAACAGCCGATTGCTCTACCACTGAGCTACTGTGGAATAATTTGTTTTAAATTAGCGACACGAGATATTATACATTATCTAAAACCGTTTGTCAATATCTTTTTTTATCTTTTTTTTCACGGCAAGACACTAAGCTCTTGTCCTTTTGACGACTTTATTAATTTACCACAAAGTCCACGATGACGTCAACCCCTTTTTTGTTTTTTTTATCACTCAATTTTTTCCCTTCAATTAATAGCAGCTTTCCACGGCACTTGCCGCAGACATATTTTTTTGTATCCAAACGGCGTCTTCGCTCATATCGCTGCCGGCAATGTTCACACTGATAAATATAGCGCACCAGCGAACGATTACATGTACCGGGAATAGCGCCGCAATATCTGGATCCTCCCACCTGCCTTAAAAGGCGTTTAAAGGCCTGATCTTGATGCTTGTATCCATTCCCCGCCAAATGAAGGTGATAGTGGCAAAGTTCATGTTTAATGATCTTGATAAACTCATCCATTCCAAAGTGCTCCAATTGACTGGCGTTAAATTCCAAGCGATGGTCATGCAGCATATAGCGCCCGCCGGTTGTCCTCAGCCGATGATTAAAAATGGCCCGATGCCGGAAAGGACGAAAACGATTGAATGGACACCTTCTCTACCAGCTGCTGCAGTTCATCATCCGTCATCTTCTCCACCTCGCGTTTTTTTCGGTCACTTCAACAAGCATTCTCTCATAAAGTAGCAATAAGAATATGTTTTGAATAAAGGAGGTCTTCTCCGATGCCTGTATGGTTTAAAAACCGTTTAAAAGAAGCGTACTACAAAAAAGATCGCTATCAAATCAAATTGCTTAACCAGTGCTGGTTTTTTTATAAAGAAAGGCACGGATCGGAGTGAACGGATGACTCGGAATCCGTGCCGGCTTTCTGCCTGCGCGCTGTTACCCAAGATCAGCCTCCAATATTCGGCAGCGGATCCTGGCCATCCGGCAATCGCAGGCGGAAGGCAGGACATTGCCTTTTATTTTTTATTCGGAGCCAGCATGGTTAAAGACACTCTGCCCTTATGCTCATCTACGCCGTCTACCCAAACAGTCACAATTTGGCCGACATGAACGACGTCAAGTGGATGTCTGACAAATTGACGGGACAATTTGGAGATATGGACCAGCCCGTCCTGTTTGACACCGATATCGACAAACGCACCGAAGTCGACAACATTGCGAATGGTCCCCTCCAGCTGCATGCCCTCTTTCAAATCCTTTAATTCGAGAATGCCGGTTTTAAGCAGCGGTTTGGTGACATCATCCCGCGGATCGCGCCCCGGTCTCGTCAACGCCTCGATGATGTCATTCAAAGTCGGTTCACCTATGCCAAGCCGCTCGGCTGTTTCTCTAATATTTAATTGATGAAGCCGCTCTTTTAAGTGTTCGGATCCAATCTCTTGATCCGTACATGACAGCTGCTTCAATAATTTTTTTTGGTGTCCGCATAACTTTCGGGATGGATCACGGTATTATCTAAAGGCTGATCGCCGTCTGGAACTCTGAGGAAACCGGCGCACTGCTCAAATGTCCGCTCACCAAGCCGCGGCACTTCCTTTAATTGCATCCGGTTCTCATATTTTCCTCTTTTTTCACGTTCTTTAATAACATTGTTCGCCGCGGTCTTTGATAATCCCGCTACATATTGCAGTAAAGAGGCGGAAGCCGTATTGACGTTCACCCCCACCCGATTGACGACCGTTTCCACAACAAAGCGAAGCGAAGCATTTAATTCTTTCTGTGCAACATCATGCTGGTATTGGCCGACACCAACCGCTTTGGGGTCGATTTTTACCAGTTCTGCCAGCGGATCCTGCAATCTTCGTGCAATCGACACAGCGCTTCTCTCTTCAACATGCAATTTAGGAAACTCTTCTCTTGCCAGCGGCGATGCGGAATAGACGCTTGCTCCCGCTTCGTTCACTATCAGGTAATAAATGTTTTTCTCCCGGACATCCTTTAAAACACCGGCGATGAATTGTTCCGTTTCACGGGATGCCGTTCCGTTGCCAATCGCAATCATTTCAATGTGATACTTCTCAATAAGCGACAGCACATGCGCTTTCGCGGCTTCCACTTCGGATTTAGGCGGCGTTGGGTAGATGACCGATATGTCCAGCACCTTTCCAGTTGGATCAACGACCGCGAGCTTGCACCCTGTCCGATAAGCCGGATCGACGCCGAGAACCGTCTTTTGTTTGATCGGCGGCTGCAGGAGCAAATGCCTGAGGTTCTCGGAAAAAATATGGATCGCCTGCTTGTCCGCCGTCTCGGTCAGCACCTGGCGAATGTCCCGCTCAACAGCGGGCGCGATCAATCGTTTATAAGCATCCTCTGCCGCTGAAAAAAGCGCCGATTCCGCCGATGTTTTCCGTTTTACAACCCGCCGTTTGATCCAATCGATGATGTCATCCGCCGGCGCGTCCATACCCGCGCGCAGAATGCCGTCTTTCTCGCCGCGATTAATCGCAAGAACGCGGTGCGGAACGATGTTTTTAACGCGCTCTTGATAATCGTAATACATTTCATATACTTTTTTCTCATCTTTTTCTTGCTCTTTTCCCGCGTTAACACGGATTCGCGATCATAGGTCTCCTTCCTCGCCCGTTTTCTAATATCAGGATCGTCCGCGATTCGCTCCGCTACAATGTCTTGCGCTCCTTGGATGACGTCATCAATCGTGAGCAGGCCTTTTTCTTCGGACAGGTATTTCTCCGCCTCGCGTTCTACCGGCGAAGCAGGAAAGGCCATCAGCCAATCGGCAAAGGGTTCAAGGCCTTTTTCTTTGGCAGCTGACGCCCGCGTCCGTCTTTTCTGTTTATAAGGCCGGTAGATGTCTTCTACATCTTGAAGCTTGATTGACCGGAGAATGTCCCGTTTCAGAACATCTGTCAGCTTGCCTTGCTCGTCAATGAGCCGAATCACTTCTTCTTTTCTCTTTTTTCAAGTTGCAGCCCATAATTGTAAAGATCATGGATCTCGCCCAGCTGGACTTCATCCAATCCGCCCGTCATTTCTTTTCGGTAACGGGCAATAAAAGGAATCGTGTTGCCGCCTTCAAGAAGCCTGATCACATTTTCTATTTTTTTTTTTTAATTCGATGTTCGTTTTTTTTTTTTGCGATACTTAAGGGAAGGTGATGATCGATCGCAGCAGTCTGAACCATTCCTCTCGCCTCCTTTCTTCATAACTCTACCATAATAAGATTGAAAGAAAAAAAAATGCCGATTCACGTTTCTTTTTCGAATTAAACAATAAAAAAAGCAACCCACGTCTAAGGTCGCTCAAAAAGCATTTTTGACAAAGTTTATTTTTACCGTAAGGCTTGCCGATAATCAATGTCCTGTCATCATCATTTTCACCGGAAAAAGGTCTAAGCAGGCATTCCGAGTCATCCGTCCGCGCCTCGTAAATCCGATGAATGGCGGACAGCTGATCGGTTCTAAAGCTGACGCCGTCCGAATGAATCACAAAAAAAGCATCCTCAGGGTACTTAAATTCATGGACCCTGCATTTTACCGGAGGGCCCGATAAAAACCCTTGTTCAGGAAGAGGCGTAATCGGCTTTCCTAACTTTGGGAAAACGGATAATAAAATGTTGCCGACTCCGCAAAATTTAGCTAAACAACTTTTAAAATCAATTCGAAAAATGGACACGACCGCACCTCTGTAATACAAAAGTGCATCATTAATGATATTCATCAGTTCTTCCAAAGGTGCGTCATCGTACTTTTGGGCGGTTTTAATCGCAACTTGCGACGCATCCCTTGCCCCTTTGCCGCTGCCAAGTCCATCGGCAACCGTAAGAAGCAGGTAGTCGCCTGTCTCCTTGATAAAATAGCTGTCTCCGCAACAAGAATAATTTTTTTTCGGTTCTTGGACGGCTAAAATGCCGAACCTTTCAAATGGAAAATGTTCAATCATGTCAGTTTTTCAAGCCCCTCATCAGGCAGAGTTTCCCGAAGTTTTCGCAGGGCTCTTCTCTGCAGTCGTGAGACATGCATTTGCGAAATGCCCAAACGTTCCCCCGTTTCTTTCTGACTTAAATTCTCAAAATACGTACAATCTAGTATTTCTTTTCCCGATTCGTAAGAACATGAAACGCTTTTTCCAGCAGCAATTTTTTGTTTACATTTTCGTAGCCTTTGTCTTGGCGCCCAACCAGATCCAAGAGTGTGATCGTACTCCCTTCCGGATCCGCTTCAATCTTTGTATCAACTGACAGTGCATTGTAGCTTTTCGTCATTTCCATCGTTTCAAGCACGTTTTTTCTTCCGATACGCCGACCGCTTCGGCAATCTCAAACTCAAACACTCTGGGAGAACGCTGCAGGTCATTTGTCAGCTGCTCAACAGCTTTTTTTATCCTTGGTCCCAGTTCTTTAATGCGCCTTGGCACGTGAACGCTCCAGGTTTTATCGCGAATATACCGCTTGATTTCGCCGATGATGGTCGGCACGGCAAAAGACTCGAAACTGCGTTCAAAAGAGGGATCAAATCTTTTAAATGCCCCTAACAGGCCGATCATCCCGACCTGGAACAGATCCTCTTGGACATCCTGGCTTTTGGCAAATCGCTTGGCTAAGAAGTGACCAAACCTTCATAATGTCCAATCAATGCTGTTTGCAATGACTCGTCGTCCGGATGCCGCTGATAGGCGATAATGAGTTTCTGAATATCACTCTGTTGTTGAGACTTTGTTGGCATAATGATCCACCTCGTCTCTATTAAGTAGCTTGATCATCTTAACAACGACTCCGCGATCACTGCTGATCGTCACCTCGTCCATTAAAGTATTTATCAAAAAAAGGCCCAGCCCTCCTTCATTCACTTGATTTAAAGAAATCGTCGGATCAAGCGGCTTTAATTTTCCGATGACATCTTCGTAATTGAAGCTCTCACCCTTGTCGATAACCATAATGCTCATCGCGTCTTGACGGCATTCGATGCGGAGATCAATCATTCCTTCGTCATGCTTTTTATAAGCATGGTTGACTGCATTTGTACAGGCTTCCGATACGGCTATTTTGATGTCCTCAATGTCGTCATAAGAATAACCCATGCGATTGGCGACACCGAGCTGTCAATCGTGCAATGCCTACATATTCCGGTTTTGCGGGGATAGTTAAATTAATCACATTAGCTGTCCCACTCATCTGTTCTCCCCCTCAATCAGTTTTTTGTTATTCAAAATATCCATTAATCCCGTAATCGAAAAAAGTCGTTTTACGCGCGGCGTCATGCCCTTGACTTCAAGAAGGCTCCGGTGACTCTCAGCCGATTTGAGACCGGCGATAATAATTCCAAGACCCGTGCTATCCATGTATTCCGTCGCGCTTAGATCCAAGGTCACCCTTGCTCCGCTTCGTTCCGTCAGTGGAATCAGTTTCTTCTTCAATTCAGGAGCCGTATAAACATCGATCTCTCCCTCTACAATAATAAGAAAATCATCATGATTAATTTCAGCTTTATTGACTTTTTTTACGCTGATATCCATCGTCAACTGTCAACCTCCTAAGCCCGCGGATATTGATTAGACATACCCGTTTGTTTTTTGAAATAAACTTAGAACTTCATCATCACAATGAGTGTAAAGTCATCGCGCAGTTCGAAGTCTTGCAGCCTTTCCAGTTCATAGAAAACGTTATCAACAATTTGTTGAGCGGATAAGCACATATTTCGGCGAATGATCGCCACAATCTCATCTCTCTCAATGAACCTGCTCTTCGTCCGGCACTCGGTGACACCATCCGAAAGCAGCACGATCATATCTCCGGGATGAATGGATTTAACATATTCATTATATTTCGTTTTTTTCGATAATCCTAATACCAGGCCTCTCGCTTCAAGTTCTTCAAATGAATCTTCCGCCTGCGAGTAGTAAAAACCCGGCTCGTGTCCGGCAGAAGCGAAAAAGAATTCCCTGGTGCCGGTGTTGTAAAAACCGTAGAACATCGTGATAAACATACTTGGATCAACATTTTGTTCAACGACGTGATTCAGGCTGGCGAGCACGGCATGAGGTTCGCGGCGCTGCTCGGGGAGACTGTCCATCGCGTACTTGATCATCGACATACACATGGCCGCCGGAATCCCCTTGCCGACAATATCGGCAACCGCAACGCTTAGAAAATTATCATCGTCCTTGACAAATTGATAATAATCGCCGCTCATCTTTTTTTGCCGGCGTACTGATCACACCGATATCGACAAAATCACACGAAGGAATCGTTCCTTCGAGCAAAGATTGCTGCACATTCGCCGCAATATTAATTTCAGCATCGAGCTGGAGTTGGCGATCTCTTAGACTCTGATGTTCACGATAAGCAAAACCGTAGCCCACCATGACTTCAAGCAAAAAATCAAATGAAGCCCGAACTCTTTCATCAAGACCCGGCAGGAGCCGATTGAGCACGTCAATATGCATGCTGACGACTTCATCGGGCGATACGTTGTGTTCGATCATTTTTCTGCTCAGCTTTTGACCGTTATAAAGCGTTCTTTCTTTCTTGTGTGCAATGTAATTGATCAACATACTTTCATAATCTTCCAACCCTTTGCCCTGATCCATGTCTACAGTGAGTCCCTCTCTAGCCCTGGCCCTGCGAAGCCACTTAATGGCAACGATTTCCGTCCCTTGTCCAACCTGGGAATGGATGTTGAATTCATCCATCAAGCGTTTGACACCGGGAAGGCCAGCCCCCAAACCGCCGGAAGTGGTATAGCCGTCCATCATCACTTGCCGGATATCTTTTATGCCCGGACCCTGATCTTTGGCAACAATCTTCAATCCCATCTTTTCTATGTTCCTGACAATCTCAATTTCTATGATTCCTGTTTGTGCATATAGGTAGATGTTTCTTGCCAATTCAGAGATTGCAGTCGTGATCCGCGCTTGATCCACTTGACCGAATCCCATCTGTTTTGATAAATTCCGTCCAAGCTGTCTGGCTTGAACAATATCCCACTCGTTTTTTATTTTGACGCAGGAACGGGTGTCCATGATCATTCCCCCAATTCCTGTTGCAATTTCGCAAACCCTTTTTCTAAATCAATCGCCGTTGGAATATCTTTCATTTTAATTCCAAGATCGGTCAGGGTAATCGCCACTGCAGGACGCATTCCTGTGAGGACAACGCGTGCTCCAAGCAGCTTGGACATCTTTACGACGTCGCCAAAAATTTTGGCTATATAAGAGTCAATCATATCCACCGTCGTTAAATCGATCACCACGCCCCTGGCCCCGGTATGATGAATCTTCTCCAACAAATCCTGTTGAAATTGAACAACTGTTTTGTCATCTAGTTCCACCTGAATGGAGATAAGCAGATAATCCTGTAATTTTAGAATCGGTATTCTCAATCCGCACCCCCCCGATCAGTCGCGTCGACGATTTTCCTTTTTGTCATCGCCAGCGCAGTTTGAATCCCTTTTTGCAGGGAACTTTTTGTTTTCAGTTCGCCGAGTTCAATGCCCAAATGGATGATGGTTTGGGCGATTTCCGGGCGTATGCCGACCAAAATACACTCAGCTCCGACGAGTTTAACCGCTTCGGAAGCCTGAATAATATGATGGGCGACCATCGTGTCGACAACCGGGACGCCGGTAATGTCTATTAGAACAACTTCGGCATGATGATCGATGACGCCCTGAAGCAGATTTTCCATAATCAGTTTCGCTCTCTCGGTATCGATCGTGCCGATCAGCGGCATAATGGAAATATTCCTCATGACAGGGATCAGCGGAGCCGACAATTCCATCAGGGCTGTTTTTTGCATCGCAACCGTATGCTCCCATTTTTGGGCAACGTCCTTCACTAGCCGGCTGAAAATCGGTTCGATCATCGCATCCGCATGCTGGCACACTTTCAGCAGATTCACCGTGTCCGAATGTTTTTCTTCGTTCATAATTTCAAGCAGCACGCGGCGAGAAATTTGAAAACCTCTTGTCAAATAAGTAATCGGCCAGCCGAACTGCAAAATCCGTGTAACAAAGTCGTCCACATCCGTCGGGTTTTCATCGTTTGATAGATATGTATAAATAATATCTATAAAGTTTTCATTCGCGAGTTCCATTGTTATAAGAAATATCATCTTTTGCCCGCGCCGCTTCCTGGTTCATTTGGTCCATCCAGCGTGAAAAAATGATGTCTTTTCTCTCTCTGATATATTGAGTGACCTCTGGTTCCACTCTCTCCACCCCTTTAAAAGTTTCTTTTTTTTTTATTTATTATTTCATGCCTGAATGTGTAAAGCAAACGTTTTCTTACTGACAAAAAAAGGGAAAAGAAATAAAAATGCTTACGGTCCCGCGAAAGAGAAACAATTGGGAAAAAAAAAAGAGACATCCGCTGCTTCTTATTAAGAAGGTAAATGTCTCAAAATGATTAAAAGTCTACCAAACTCAGACTAATCTGGATGGCTTCATTGACGCGGCTCATCATCTCTTCATCAAGATGCGTAATCTTGTCGGTCAATCTCTGCTTATCAATCGTTCTAATTTGTTCAAGCAAAATCACTGAATCGCGATCAAACCCATACTTCTTGGCATCAATTTCCACATGAGTTGGCAATTTGGGTTTTGAATCTGTGCAGTAATCGCCGCAACCACAACGGTCGGGCTGAATCGGTTGCCGATATCATTTTGAATAATGAGAACTGGGCGAACGCCACCTTGCTCAGAACCGACAACGGGTGAGAGATCGGCAAAATAGACATCGCCGCGTTTAACAATCACCCTACCTACACCCCGCTGACAAGGCGTTCAAGTGTGATCTCTGCCTCCTCCTCAGCAAGGAATGCCTCGGAAGCAATGTGGAGATTGATCTTGGCCATTTCCATGTACCCTTGGCGCATGGACTCACGGACTTGGCGCTTATTTCGTTCGCGCAGATACATCCTGATAGCGCGATGAAGAAATTCATTGCGATTGACTTTATCTTGTTGAGAATAGCCGTCGATCTCATTAATCAAATGCTGCGGCAAATTTAAGATAATTTCTTTTAAATTTGATTCCGGCATGGGCGCACCTCCAACATATCAGTACGATTCAAATCTATTCTAAAGTTTATCATATCATTCCCGAAATGGAATTGCAAAGCGCTTTTTCGACAAAAACGGGTTATTTTTCCAACCATGACAAAACAGGATTGTCCACTTTCACTTTTGTCTCATTTCTAAAGTATATCCTTGGAACACGCGGACTAATCATGCAGGTCACTTCATAATTGATCGTTTGCAGTTTTTCGGCAAGATCATCGGCCGTTATTTCATTTTTTCCATCTTGACCGATGAGTGTGACTTCTGTTCCGACAGCTATTTCCCGCGGCAGGCGGCACATCAGCTGGTCCATGCAAATCCGGCCGACAATCGGGCAGCGCTTTCCGCCGATTAGGACATCCGCTCCTCCAAGCGCCCTGATCCAGCCGTCCGCGTAGCCGATCGGTACCGTGCCGATCCATTCGGCATCAGGTGCATGATACATCGCCCCGTAACTGATCGCCGCACCCGCCTCCACTTTTTTGACATGCGTCAATCGGCTGTGCAGGGAAAACGCCGGTTTTAATTCAAATGGAGTGATCTTTCATTTCCGGAGACGGCGACATGCCGTACATCGCCACGCCATAGCGTACCATATTGAACAGGTTCCGCTTCGCCGCCGGGTATTTCAGCGTTGCCGCGCTGTTCCCGCAATGAATGATGTTCGGATGAATCCCGTATTCGGCGAGCCAGCCGATCATGGTTTCGAACTGATGATATTGTTTTTCAAAATAAGTGGCGTCATCTTCATCGGCTGTCGAGAAATGGGTAAACGCCCCTTCGATGACGAAACGTTCATCTTTTTTGATTTGTTCAACCAGCGCTTTGGCCTCATCAGAACGGCGAATTCCGATTCTCCCCATGCCGGTGTCACATTTAATGTGGAAAAAGACGGGCTCTTCAGATTGATAGCCTTGAGAAGCTTGTTCGACCCATTCCGGCTGAAAAACTGTCAGCGAGATGTGATATTTTGCCGCAACAACAATATCCGTCGCGCGGATAGGACCAAGCACAAGAATCGGAGCATCAATCCCGTTTTTTTCGCAGAGCGACGGCCTCATCCAGCAAAGCGACCGCCAGCCACTCCGCACCGGCTTCGAGCGCCGTCTTTGCGACTTCAAGAGCGCCGTGCCCATAGCCGTTCGCTTTGACAACAGCCATCATCACCATGTCTGAAGGCAGCCTCCGCTTCATGTTTGCCACGTTCTGTTCAACGGCATCCAAATCAATTTCAACCCAAGTGTCCCGGTAAAAAGGCATTTCCATCGTTTATAGACCTCTTTTGATTTTAAAAATTTGATTGAAAAAGTTATTTTATCAGCTTATCTTTAAAAAAACAACCGCCGGCGGATGGGCGTTACCTTCTGCCTTCAGGCTCTGACGGCGTATCTTGACTCTATTTAATCACGTATTGATTAAAAGAGAAAGGTTTATTGCCAACTTTTATCTTTTTTCGACAAACATTCAGGCCCTCGCGTTCGCGAGGGCCCTTTCAGCAAATAGCAACAGGATGCCTATTTGATCACTTTTTTCCATCAGCGACTGAGCGACTTCAATCAGTTCATCCTGGTTTAATTTGGATGAAGCGAGGTAATAGTCCGTTCCGCCGCTGGACCATGAAAGCGAATGTTCAGTTATCGAGCCGACCGTAAAGCCTAAATTGGCCGGGTCGCCGATTGCCGTTACCGGCACGCTGGAGGCCGCCACTTCACTTTTCGACTCAATCAGGGTAAAAGGACTTTTGCCGGTGTACTTTAACACATATTTTTGTGTTCCGCCGGTGTTTTCCGGCTTCATAATCGACAGACGTGTTTTATCAAACTTGACAGTCGGGTAATTTAACTTAAATCCCTCAAGCTGGCTCGAAGCGGATGCGGCGTCGTCGATTCTCGCCGCGGTCATATTCGACTTCACATCGAACGTCTTTTTATTGAACCTTGGATTCAGCGTGAACTTTTTAAACGCGACATTGACAATTACATTCATATCTTTATCCATCACCTGAACACCGGACGGCGTCAGATCTTCTTTCTTTAGTGTGATCTGCTGATTGGCAAGCTCCGTCGTGTTGTAGTTGGTTTTTGTTTTAAAAATGTAGCGATCGTCTTTTGCTTGAAAACTCGGATCCGGGTCATTCAATATATCCTTTGCTAGTGAATGATAGAGATAGGCCTGGCTGCGATTATTCGGCCAGTCGCTGTCAAAACGGTAGCTCTTGTTTAGCGAAGGCGTCAGGACGAACACACCGTCTTTATTGCGCAGAATCATCTGTGTGTTCTCTTTTTTGCCATCCGAGAGCACGACCTTGTAATAAGATGGTTTCTTAAACCAGATGTCGGCATGATAGATCTGTTTCTTGCCGCTGTGCTGAAAAGTCATTGTTGCCTCCGTTTTGTACCCGCCCAGATCCTCCACTCTTTTGCCAAGATCCGAGACCACATCTTTCTCCGACTTCTTCATGCATCCCGACAAGACAACTAAAAGCATGGCGCCAATTAAAAGGAAACTTGCCACTTTCTTCATGATTATCAACCCCTTTGCCTCTTTTCAATGACAAAGGAGGGATTCTATGCTAGCACGTCGCATCACGGTAAAGATCATACAAGACGATCGGAATATGGTCGATAACGTCGGAGGCAAGGACATCCAGCATAGAATGCGCCGTCCGCACCAGTTTATCCGCCACTGCACCGTGAATGTAAACCGCATTGCAGATGGCGTCAAAAATCTGTTCATGCTGGAGAATAAAGGCAAACACAATGCCCGTCAGCACATCGCCGGATCCGCCTTTGGCAAGAGCCGGGTTTCCGGTCGGATTGACCGTTTGCCGGCCGTCCGGTGCGGTTACAATCGTGTGCCTGCCTTTTAAAACAAGATAAACCTGATACTTTTCAGCAAAAGCTTTCGACACCCCAAAGCGGTCGCTTTCGACATCTTCAATGGAAACATCCAGAAGACGGGCCATCTCTCCCGGATGCGGCGTGAGGACGACCGGGCTCTTGCGTTCGTTCAGCAAGTGAAGATAATTTTTCAGATGGAAGAGTCCGTCCGCATCGATGACGCAAGGCACTTGATCATACTCAAGCACGCTTTTGACGAGCGCCGCCTTTTCTTTTTCACGGCCGAGTCCCGGCCCGATGGCAATACCGGTCATATGGCGATAGTCAAGCGTTTGCCGCGGCATATGCATCGTCTCTGGCAGGCGGGCGGCAACAATCGGCCGCACGCTGTCCGGAACGCTCAGCGTCAATAGTCCGATGCCTGAGCGCAGCGCCGCTTTGGCTGAGAAAAATGCCGCGCCGGGGAGTGTCTCCGAACCGGCGATAAGCAGTCCTTTTCCATACGACCCTTTATGAGAGAATGGATTGCGCTTCGGCAATGTCCGAATGACATCTCCTGCCGTCCGCACCTTTCTTTTAAAGTCCTGGCGCTTGATCGCTGCGGCGGGGATGCCAATATCGACAATATGGCACTCCCCGAAACATTGGGCCGCCGGCTGTGTATACATGGCCAGCTTCGGGCACTGAGCGTATAGGTGATGTCCGCCTTCACTGCTTCATGGCTGAAGGGGGTTCCGTCGGCAGGCACACCGCTCGGCAAATCAACGGAAACGACCTTGCCCGGTGCCTGATTGATACGGTGAATGACTTCAACATAGGATGGGTAAGGTTCACCGTGAATCCCTGTTCCAAGCAAGGCATCGATGATAAAGGTCGCCCGTTCAATGCTTTCCGCAAACCGCTCGCGTTCCTGACCGATAATCCTGATTTCTCCCCCTGCTGCAGGAAAGCATGTAGATGATACGCAGCGTCTCCGGTAATCTCCGCCTGCTCCGGCATAACCCACACCTGCAGTTCATGCGGCGTATCGAGCAAATACCTGGCCACGACAAATCCATCCCCGCCATTATTTCCTTTTCCGATCACAATAACCACTCGCTCGTCTTTTCCCAGCTTTTGCACTAATTCGGAAAAAACCGCACGCCCGGCGTTTTCCATCAATAACGGCCCCTGCAGTCCAATCTCTGTTAATCGTGCAGCGATCAACCGCTTGCATCTCTTTCCGTGATACGATGTGCACAATAGTCCCTCCTAGCGCATTTAAAATATATGAGACAAAGTCCTCCATTATGCAGACTAGCTTGACAGGCTTTCGATGACAACAAAGGCGCTTGCATATTCATCCGTATGTGTAATGGACAGATGAATTTTTTGATCCGCCCCCGCCTTCCTGTCCTTTAAAACTGGTTTGCCAAGCTTGTCATTTATGATTGAAATATCTTGCAATGACAAAGATTTTCCTAGGCCCGTCCCCCTTGCTTTGGCATAGGCCTCCTTGGCCGAAAAACGGCCGGCGAGAAATTCCGCCTTTCTTTTGTTACGAAGCGGCTTGAACAGCTCTCTTTCTTCAGGTGTCAACACTCTATGTATAAAGGCGTCATGATCGATGTTTTTAGCCATTCGCCTCAGTTCAATCATATCGATTCCAATCCCGATAATCATCTTTTTTTTTCACTTTGTTCAAATATTTTTAGAAATGACGGCTTCGGGTCCTGTACTTAGGCGAGCCGCGCCTGAACGACATGCAGCGAATCTGCTTATAGTCCCAGACTATCCGCTCCAAAACAAATGGTCTGATCAGCGCTTTGTATGAATTATTGCAACTTATCTTTCTCTTGAGTCGTATTCTTAACTAGTAAAACCTTCACTCACCTATTTTCTTTAAAAATAGACATCTATTTTTATTTTACATTATAATCAATAGGTGATCACGCGCCGGCAATAAAGTGAAACTTCAATCAGTGGGAGTTTTCTTCCATCCCCCACCGATTGTTAGCTCTTGCCCACAGGATGTGGGTCACACAGACGTTGCTACAGGATGTGGCCCTTAGTCTGTGTTCCTAAAATCGGGCTTTTACGGGCAGTTATCCCCCACCTATGCTTTTTCGAATTCATTGAAGCCTTGAGGTGGGAGTCTTATGCCCGTTAATGCGGGACAAAAACGGCGTCCGCAAGGCGATCATCGGTGTGCGCCTTGAGTTGTCTGTCTCTCCGGCCCCTCTCTCATTTTAAACAGGGCCGTTAATGCATGACGTTACCCGCACACCATAAAGGAGGTAGTTTGAACTTTTGTTTATAAGAAATGAAAACTTTAAAACTTTTTTGAAGCATTATCCGTTCGTATCCGCGATTCTTGCAATCGATATCCTGGTATATCTCATCTTTCTTGCCGATACTTTTTTAAGAACCGGACTTAGTTACCCGCTTTTTCAATTAAGTGTCGGATTTAATAGAGCCATTTTACAAGGTGAGTGGTGGCGGTTAATCACACCGATTTTTTTGCATATCACTTTTTCACACCTTCTTTTCAATGCTTTCGCGATTCTCATCTTTGCGCCGGCAATCGAAGCCATGTTTGGCAAAGGGTACTTCCTTGCGGTGTTTCTCGGTTCAGGCATTATCAGCAACATCGTCGCCTTATTCCTGGAACCAGCGAGCTCAATGCACTACGGGGCCAGCAGCGCCATATTCGGCCTGTTCGGACTTTATCTCTATATGGTCATTTTTCGGCGAGACCTTATGTCCAGCCAAGATAGAACCATCTTTATTGTTTTCATCGTCATCAGCTTAATCAGCACATTTGTTTACCCTGATGTTGACGTTCTCGGCCACTTATTTGGACTGCTCAGCGGATTCGCCTTCGCCCCGCTGCTCTTTTTAAAGTTAAAAAGATAAAGTGAAACTTCAATCAGTGGGGGTTTTCTTTCGTCCCCACTGATTGTTAGTTGAACCAATCGGGCTTTTACGGGCAGTTATCTCCCACCTGCCTTCTTCGAATTCATTTAAGCTTTGAGGTGGGAGTCTTACTGCCCGTTAATGCGGGATAAAAATTGATCATCCGCAGCTTTTCCTTTTATAAACATTGAATTTTTCGAGCAAATTCGTCATACTAAAATCGAGTAACAACAAGTTGCCCATTTTTCCCCATATTGAAAGGAGATATAAGGTATGGCCTTTGTCATCTTCGGCTTGCAAAGATGAAAAAGCCGCCGAATGCATTGAAACTTGCCCTGTCGACTGCATTTCCGAGGGAGAAGAAATGATGTACATCGATCCGGATGTATGTATCGACTGCGGTGCCTGCGAAGCTGTCTGCCCTGTTGAAGCCATTTATCCTGAGGACGAAGTACCCGAAGACGAACAAAAATACATTCAATTGAACAGGGACTTTTTCAAATAATAGGCTTCGCGCCCTGCTGCCTTTTTTCATTGCAGCAGGGCTTTTTACTACCTTCCGCAGAAAGCCGTTCCTATAAAACATGGCAATAAATAAGATTTTTCTATATGATTGGAATTGGGTTAGAGCCGCAAGCCTTCATCTTCGCCATCCGATTCCTCAAACGATGACGATTACTGCTCTCATTATTATTCAGAAAGGGGTCTTTTTTTTTTGAAAATAAAAGCCACGAAGCTGCCGGGAATCGGCCATAAGATTTCGATGATCACAGCTGAAAACAGCATGATTGTCCTCATCGTTCATCATAACGGAAAACGGGACATGTATTTCTTTGAAGACGCCGACAGCGATGATGCGGATTTCGTCATCAATCTAACGGCGGAAGAAACGCGCGAGATCGGCGCACAGCTGCTCGGTGCAATGTACCAGCCAATCGATGCGGATAAAGCCAGAGTATTTCAAAAACAAATCCAATTTGAATGGATTGAGCTCAAGAAAAAATCGAAACTCGTCGGAAAAACAATCGGCGAATCGGATATTCGTCCACTGACCGGAGCAACGGTTGTCGGGATCGTCAAAGGGGACGATCTGATTATCACCCCGGACATCGATGTCAAATT
This sequence comes from Terrilactibacillus sp. S3-3, assembly GCA_030437565.1. Lineage (GTDB taxonomy): Bacteria > Bacillota > Bacilli > Bacillales > Sporolactobacillaceae > S3-3. The sequence goes on along the minus strand of CP129291.1, from coordinate 566,735 downwards.
ACAAGCGGGCGACATGATTATTGCTATCGGCAAACATGAACAGATCGAAGCGCTCTCACTGCTCTGCGGTGAAGGGGATGACGATTAATGCAGGAATCCCCCTTGGTCCTTGTCTCCGGAGCCATCTTCATCCTGCTTTTTCTATTCGGGTATTTCGGAAGAAAACGCGTCCCAAGCATCATTCTATATATCTTATTGGGAATCGTGCTTGGCGGACATATCTCTAGCAATGAGATATTGGAACTCGCCGGCAAAGTCGGGATCATCCTCCTCTTTTTCTTACTGGGGCTTGAGTTTCCGATTAGCAAATTGGGAGAGACAGCAAAGAAGGTTTGGCCCGGGGGCTTATTGGACATTGCCGTCAGCTTATTCGTTCCCTATTTTATTTGTCTCTTTTTCGGGATCGATCCGCTCACCGCTTTTCTGATCAGCGGCATTGTCTATGCGACCAGTTCCTCAATCACTGCCAAATTATTAGAAAGCACGAAACGGATGGCGAATCTTGAAAGTGAGTATGTCCTCGGTCTGCTCATTTTTTTTGAGATCTTATCTCCCCGGTTATCGTCGCGATTTTAATCGGACTGACATCGGGCCAATCCTTCAGCATAGAATCGCTTGGATTCCTGATTGGAAAAATCGTCATCTTGACGGTCATCGCGATCACATCGGCCGGTTCGGTTTCAGCCGGCTCGGAAATTTTATTCAGCGGATCAACGATGAAGATGTGTTTATCCTGCTGACGGTCGGCATCGCGATGGCTTACGGAGGACTCGCCATGTATCTCGGACTGTCGGAAGTTCTCGGAGCCTTTCTTGCCGGAATGATGCTCGCCGAAACGAAACGAATGGAAGATATTGAGGCCACAACGATTCCGCTGCGCGACTTGCTGCTGCCGCTATTCTTCTTGTCATTCGGCACAACCATCAGCCTGAAACATGGTATCCCGCTGATCGGACTTTTGATCACGCTGCTCATTTGGGGCCTTATCGCCAAAGTTCTCGTCGGCATGCTCGGCGGCAAATGGTACGGTCTCTCCAAGCGGGTATCCATGCGCGCCGGACTGTTTCTCACCCCGCGTGGCGAATTCTCGGTTGTTATCGCCAGTTTGGCAACGGGCACAACCAAAACTTTCTCCGGTATCTACGTCCTGCTTGCCGCGATCATCGGCATCGTCCTCTTCATCTTCGCTCCGCAAATCGCCAATAAAATCTATGGTAAGCCAAAAAAAATAAAGAAAAAGATCAAGGTGCCGGACGCTTGAGGCTGTCCGGTACTATTTTTAACGTCAGGTATTTCTGCCGTTAATGATCATTCCTATCATCCCTTTGCCCATTCCCCCTTTCGATCCACCTTACCCACATTGTTCTGCCACTTAGAATAAATATACACTCTCCCTATATCAATTATCTATACCAAGGACTTCTATTCATCAATAAAATGTAGGGTGCAAAACAGAGGTGATCAGACCGGGTTGCCAGCAGCGGCTTAGCTGAGCCTTGACAGTCGTCCTGGATAGACAATGTTTTGAAGCAGACGTTTAACCCCCTTTCCGCTTGCAACCGTCTCAGAACAGCTGATATAGATGGTAGAAAGCCTCATTCACTAAAAACCATGGACAACGGATCGAGAAATGGCAGGCATTGTCCTTTGCTTTGTAATGAATGAGACACCTTCACTACTCTATTTCCAATTTGGAAAATTCTCTCAAAATGTGCGAATTTGCCCCTTCAAAAACCTATACAAAAAATGTGCATTAAAATAGGATATAGTAACTAAAAAATAGAGGTGATTAAATTGAGTAAGGATTTTTTTGATAAAGACGATTTGCACAAGCATAAAAAAAAAAGAATCTTGCGAGACTTGCGACCCTTGCAAACACGATAAATATGATCACAAAGAAAAAGAAAGAGGATTGCTCACCGAACTGGAAGTCGACCAAGCACCGTATCCGGTCCCTTTTACCGGCGTTCCAAGCCTTGGAAACCAATTCACAGAGTTAGATGTATGCACTGATGATTGTGATTACCGCGTTGTACTGGATTTAACAGTAGAATGGCTGCCTACCCCCCTTACTGTCACAGCTGCGATCTTAGCTCTATTAACAACTGGTATTACTGTTGGTGTACCCGCACAATTCCGTATTTGGCGGAGAAGCTCTGAAGGAACGGCTCATTTCTGAAAAAACAGACACAAGCCCAATTTTTGCGCTTGCAATCCCGCCTGTAGCCGGTTCTCTTATTAACTTTGCCAATACGACAACGACCATCCATGCTGTCGATCCGGATCCAACCGTTGGGAAAAACGAATACTTTGCCACAATCGAATTCGATACCTCAGTAGTTCCAGCAACTATTTTAACCGGATTACTAGGAGCTGGCGTTGTCCTCAGCCTCACCCCAGCTAACATTGTCAGCTACACATTCACTGCCGAAGAAATCGAAGCCAATGCTTAATTCAACCTTAGTATAGGAAAAAATAGAACAAAGAAACGGGCCTGCCTCTGTACTTAAAGCGGGCCCGCTCCTATAGAACTTTTAGATTTTCGTTTTTCCTCTGCTTGTACATAACAAAGAAGGGATGATCAGCCGGCCGAACTTGTCCCATCTCTTTTTACTTTTGACAGATCTGCTATTAAAACCTGCTAATCGCCGCATAAGCAATCTTTTTTAGACGAACACCCGCAGCCCATCGTAAGCGATTCTAATGGTCGGCAAATGCGGATTCATATCGCTCACAAATTGGGCGATATGGCATAATTCATCGTGGCTCAGCCTGTCCACTTCTTCAATATGCGTTAAATAGCAGCGTTTTGTCTGCAGCTTGCGGATGATCGTGAGCGTCTCGGCAAACGTCGCCTTGTCTTTCAGTTCCGGGGCCTCCGGCTCAATCAGGCGCTCGTGCGTCAGCGGATGAAATTCAAAGATGCCGCTCGGCACAATCGCTAAATCAATACCGGCAAGCCGGGCATCAGGTTCATAGCCGTGCAATTCATCCGCCGCAATAAAGACCTTTTTGCCCCTTTGTTCCAGCAAAAACGCATATGCATAATCTTCTGCCAGGCGGATCGGCGTAATCACCGTGCCGCCGATTTCAATCCTGGCGCCGTCCGCGATGACGGCCGCCCGAATCCAGCCGGACTGCTCCATGTAGCGCAAATGATCGATCGGAAAACCGAGATGATGTTCAGCATCTTCGGCCACTTGTTCCGGCAGAAAGACATCTGTACATTTCGGTTTTCTCGGCCAGCCGTGCCGGTCCGCGTTCATCATTTCAAAGATACGGCAGCCCATCGTGTGGTCGGGATGCCAGTGCGAATAGAGGCAATAAAGGATGCGATCGATGCCGGCCCGGTTTAATTGCATCGCGATGTCTTCGGACGTATCAATGAGCAGACTCAAATCGCGGATAAATAAGCCGGGGCCCGACCGCTTAAAAGGCACACCTTTCGATCGCGCTTCTTCGCAGACGGAGCAATGACAGCCTGCGCGCGGGATGGTGACGGCTCCTCCTGTTCCTAAAAATTCAATATCCATACGAATTCCTGCTACTAAAAACATATACAAATGTATATTTTCTAGAAAGTTTCTTGCTTCTACCTGCTCAATCAACTCAATTCCAGTCAATTGTTTGAAAAACAGTCCACAAGCGTTAATTCCGATGTAGCCCCCGTATGTATGTATTACTATTGTATATGCTATCTTAGTTTAGAAGCAGTATTTCCTCCTTTTCTACACTAAGATTGTATATTTTTAGTATTCATTAGATTTATACTTGCATTTAAATCTCGATCAAGGTTTCTCCACAATTTTTACAATGATAAGTTCTTTTATGTAAAGGCATTTTTTGCGAATGTCCGCAACGACTGCAAATTTGGGAAGAGGGATAAAATCTATCAACCTGCCGCAATTCAATATGATGTTTCGGACATTGCCTTATCAGCCAATGTTACCATTTCTATTGGTTTTATTATTTTATTCATGTCTATACTTTGCCACATAATATATACTTGTCTATGTTTTCAATGAAAGTTCTTATACTCCTCAGCTAATTCTTACAATACCCTTTTTCAAAAAAATAACACTCTTGACTTCTTTGTCGAAGAGTGATTTTGCTTATCTATTCATTTTCTTAAAAAAAGGTAAACTCCGGCTAATCCAGCACTTTTACTTAACGGTGCGCCTGCCCCATTTAAGCGCATCCGAATTGTCTTTAAAAAACAGGTCAATGCGCTGCCCTTTGATCGCTCCGCCCGTATCCGCGGCAACCGCATAACCGTAACCATCAATATACAATTTGGTGCCTAAGGGGATCACGTTTGGGTCGACGGCGACAACTTTCGCATTCGGATTTTCCGATAAGTTCAGGCCGGTCGCCGTGACACCGGAGCAGCCCGCGCAGCTTGCCGTATAAGCGGTGCTGCTCGCATAAAATTCTTTCACCGTATTCACCACTTTTGCCCTGTGTACCGCTCGTGCCGTTTGGTACACCTTTTTTTTCACGGGATTTTTTTTCGGCGCTGCAGCGGCAGGACGGCTGCTGCTCGGCGAATTTTTTTGTTCCAATACCTTTTGAAGGGTCTGGAACGTTTCCGGTCCCACAATGCCGTCGACAGTGATTTTATTCGTTTTCTGAAAGCGGGTGACGCCGTCTTTCGTGAGCGGCCCGAAAATGCTATCGATATTTCCTCTGTAAAAGCCCATTTTCTTAAGATGGTTTTGCACAAACCGAACATCTGAATTGACCGTACCCTCAGAGAGCAGCTCCGTACGGCTCCGGCCCTCGCGAGTCAAAGCCTCTTTGGTCCGCGGACCCACCAGTCCATCGGCTTTTAAACCATTCTTTGTTTGAAACTGTTTGACCGCTTTCTCCGTTGAACTGCCAAAATAACCTGTAGGTTTAAGTAATTTATAATCGCCGGTGCTCTTTAAAATCGTTTGCAGGGTTTTGACGTCCTTATGATGCATGCCTTTATGCAGCAAACCATCATAAGTGAAATGGCTGCTTGCAACAGATGGAAAAGCAAAAACAGATGAAGTGACAGTTGCCGCAATCGCCGCACGTTTCACCAAAACATTAGCAGAATTCATGACGTGACCTCCCTAAAAAAATTGGTATATTTCATTGCTATGACTATTCTCGCGGATCATTCTTTACATTTGTATGACAAAGTAACAATTGTCGACATATTTGCGAAAGATAGCCGTCATGAATCTGCTTTTATATATAGATATGATGATTATAGCTAAAAAATGCGGACAAAACATTCTTTTTATGTTAAGAAATATTTCGAGTCAGAACAGAAGCTTAAGCCAGGATTTGACACGGATGCCGGCTTTCGATCATGACTCATCGAATTTGAAATGTTCTTGAAGCTTTTACCCCACCGTGTGTTCATCCTTGTTATGTAAAAGCTGGGAATCATCAATCGGCCGATTGCTCTTTCACCGCTTTTCTTAAATCGATCGCCATAAATATGGTGATCAGCGTAAAGGCGATCAAAGCAAGAAGAGGAATCGTTACAAAACCAAACCATTCGAAGTATGTTCTCGTGCATGAGACACCCACCCGGCAAATGGACCGGAAAAACCCGAGCTTCTGCTCGCTGTAATGAATAATGGAAAACAGCCCGCCGATGACAGACAGCGGCAACACGTACACCGCGATTGTGCGATCGCCGCGGAAAGCGGCGATCGCCAGGATAATGGTTAAGGGATACATAAATATTCGCTGGAACCAGCACAACTTGCACGGATCATACCCCAAAACGTCACTCATGAACAGACTGCCAAGCGTGGCTGCGATCGAGACGATCCAGGCCAAGTAAAGCCACGGAATGTTCAGCTTGGATTCTTTGGCTTTCATCATATCAAATCATTTCCCTTTAAGTGCCTGATTAATGGCCTGAGTCAATTGTCCATAATCAAATGGGTTGTCAATCACTTTTCCGTTAATAAACACGGTTGGCGTACCTTGGACACCCAAATCATCGGCCATATTATTGTCGCTGTCTATCTCGTTTTTGTGGGACAGCGTATCCAATGAACTTTGGAACGCCTTCACGTCAAGCGAAGGCACCGTTTTTTTTTTGCGATGGACGTCAGTAAGCCTTTGGTCACCCATTGTTTATTCTCATTCCCTTGCTCTTTGTACAATTCTTCATGGATGGATTCCAGAAAGCTTTGGGATTCTGATGATAAACTTCATCGGCCGCATTGGCAGCGATAACGGAACCCTGGCCCAAAATCGTGTTGTTCATAAAATAAAAACTGGCCTTTCCCGATTCAATATAATCTTTTTTCAGCTTCGGGACGATCTTTTCTTCAAATTGTTTGCAATATGGGCAGCGGTAATCGGCAAACTCAGCGATTTTTACCGGTGCATCCGAACGCCCGGTCACCGGGTGGCCGTCATACTGGATATGAACAGCTTTTTCTGTTTTGTGCGTCGCCTTATTTGCGGCCTGCTGGCGGCTTCCCTGCTGATTTTTAAAAACAATCGCGACGACAATGGCAGCAATAAGGACAACAACGAGCACTGTGCTGATGACAACAATTTGCCTCCGTTTGGCCTTTTTTCTATCTTTTTCAACTTGCGATTGATGTTGATTATTTTCAGACATTTAAACACCTCTTTAACCTTTGATTAAAGAAACGCGGCAAGACGATCCTCAGTTTTCCCCACAGAATCATTAGGTATAAAAATAGTCTATCATACTGGACAGGTTTAGATGATGATATAACATCCGGTTTCGAGACCTGTCCAAAACGGAACCGTTAATTTTCCTGCGGATGTTCCGCTTCATAAAGGACGCCGATCGGCACAAAATCATATTTTCCTTGAACCTCGGGCAAAAATTCGTTCAGCGCCGCGATTGTATTGGCTGGTGCATCGTCATCCGCCCCCGGGTTTTCACCATTATCATGAAGGCAAATAATCGCGCCGTCGCGGATATGATCGCGTAATCGCTGCTTCAGGCGCTCCTTGCCGAGAGAGAGTTTCCAGTCTCCCAAAATAGCCGACCATAAAACAACTCGAAACGGGCGGGCGCTAATCGGGAGAAACAAATTTAAATGGCCCCAAGGCGGCCGATAATAGACGGGACGCTCGCCGGTTATCCGTTCCACGGCATCCGCCGCTTTCCTGCACTGATTTCTGGATCCCCAAGGCGTGAGAAACCAGTTGCTGACATGTTTATAATGGTGAATGCCGATAGTATGTCCTTCACGCCGCATTCTTTTTAGTAGTTCGGGGTTCTTTTCAGCATGCTCGCCGACAACAAAAAAAAAAAGTCGCTTTCACATTATATTTTTTCAAGAGGTCCAGCAATTCCGGCGTATATTTGGCGTCCGGACCGTCGTCAAACGTCAAGGCAGCCTTTCCTTTGAGATGGGAAGTTTTAAAGATTCCGAACGCAAATGAGCGCATCGCAATTGTCGGAATGATGCTGTATACTATAAATATTAGAATTACTGTCAATATTATTATTAAAAACTACTCAAGTTACTTCCGCCTCTTTTTTTCTGGTAGAGTATACATATTCATTTTAGCTAAAATTAATCAGTGAGGACAAATTATGGAGCACTTTCAGTCTTATTTTTTTGCTTACGGTTATCTTGCCGTTTTTCTTTTTATCTATTGCGGAATTGTCGGCATCCCATCGCCGGAAGAATCATCATTTATGATCTTCGTCGGCGTCACCCTTTCTCAGGCGAAGGAATCACTCAGCCTTCCGCTCTGCATTTTTTTTTTTTGCTCATTCGGTTCCGTATCAGGGATGATCACATCCTACCTTATAGGCTACTATATCGGCAAACCGTTCATTGCCAAATACGGCAAATATATTGGCCTGACTCCGAAAAGATGGGTCAAGACCAAAAGGCGGTTTGAAAAACATGCTTTTTGGACGATCGTAGCCGGTTTCTTCATTCCCGGAATCAGACAAATCAATCCGTACATGGCCGGACTCAGCCATTACCGGCTTGTCTCTTATATCATCGCGTCTATCATTGGCTCTTCCCTTTGGTCTTCCTTCTCGATGTTGCTCGGTTATTTTTTGGGCAGTAAAGTCCACGAATTTTTGACTTTTGGTCCTATTCATGTCGTCATCCTCGGCGGCGTTTTATTTCTCATTTTCATTCTTATCACCGCCTATCAATTCAGGCGGGATAAAAAAATCACACTAAAAGGCGAACCGTTTTTCGGCCCGCCTTTTGATTTAGGAACGCGGAGAAAAGACTGACAACCTTAAAGACATTGCCATCCCCTGCCCTGAGAGTGATCAATATACAATCCCGCTCCCGGATTTTCCAAGCTTATCTTTATGTGGGCCATCCGCGTAAAATAACTTCTTATATATTGCCGCTGATCGGTAATTTCTTCGCATATTTTTTTAACTTGCCGATAAAACCCGGCGGCCACGACATATCATGAGATTTATTAATATAGGCTCCCTCTTGGGCAACAGCCGACAGAAAATTGTACATTAAATTGGTCGAAGCCATATCTTGCTCCGCAAAATAAGCTTTCCTGGCCCTTTCCCATCTCGCTTTTTCAATATCGCTGCTCAGCACACGCGAAATCTGCTCCTCCAGTCGGTCATTCATCTGCACTTCATAAACCAGGTGATGCGCTTTCAAACACTGCAAGTTAATATACTCCTGGCCGGGAAAAGAAATGGATAAAAATAGGCAGTCCTTTTTTCAGTGCTTCGCTGACTGTCACACCGCCAGGCTTCGTCACAATGGCGTCAACGCTATTATACAGATTATTCATCTCCTCGCGCGAAGATATATAAGGAAGCGCCTTGACATGCGGCAGATGCATCTGCCCAATCGTCTCATACAAGTGGTGATTTTTTTTTCCGCACAGAATCACATATTCGAACAGACCTGAATGCTTTGTATGCTTTATAAAACCGACAATATTTCCGAGCCCGCTGCTTCCTCCGGCGATCAGCACTTTTTTCTTTCTGCCTTTTTCTTTTACCTTGTCAGGCTTAAGAAATGTTTCATGGACGGGAATGCCGGTCACCATGATTTTTCTTTCGTCGATGCCGTAGTGCTTCACCATCTGCTCCTTGACTTGCTGATTCGGAACAAAATGATAATCAATGCCCTCTCTGCCCCAGATGTCATTCATGAAAAAGTCCGTATAGGCATTGATCACGAATATGAACAATCCCCTTTCGCTTCAGCCGGCTCATCAGCAAAGATGGAAATCCGTGGGTGCAGACAACCAAATCCGGTTTTTCTTCATGAAGCAATTTTTTTTAGATAATGAAGAAAATAATGTTCAAATCCCTGAAATGAGCAATGCTTATGAGAGCGCGTATAGGCAAAATGTTTGTAGGCCCAATCATAAGTTTGCGGTGTATGGTATATCCAGGTTAAATACAAACGGGAAATCATTTTTTTTTCAAAATTTTTATTACTATAGCTGAGTAAATCGACTTTTTTGCACTCGATTTTTTTTTTTTTCGTTCTCCGCTGGATCGTATCCATCAGCGCGTCTGCCACTCTATGATGTCCGGAAGGCATTCTAAATAATGGCAAAAACAAAATTTTCATTAGGATAAACTCCTTTTTATTCATTGTGCAAAATGAATAAGATCATGTGCTTGTATACTGACATACTTTAAAGAAAACTTGCGTTCAGGAAGATGGGCAGAGAGTGATCCCTGATTGCGCGATCTTTAACCTGCTGAAACAACTGCTTTTCTAAAGTGTAAAATAAGCCGTTCACTGAAATCGCAAGAAAAGCGGCAGCGGTACGGACGGACGCCGGCACGGTTTTCATATCCTTTTCTTATCCCGGCCGTGCTTTGTCGGCAGCATCTGTCCATATAATAAGAAGCCAAATCTTTACCAACCGTCCCATTATTTCCGGCTCTTAAGAAGATTCGTTTATCAAAGATAAAATAGGGTCTACTTTATCTTTGATAAGGAAAAGAGGACGGCAACCCTCAAACTCAAAAAGCTTGTGATTCTGAGATGGGATAACAAGTAACGGAATGTCCGCACATTTTCTTATCATATCATACCACGTCAACCATCAATTACATAACATTTTTGTGGAATAAGTCAAGTTTTATTCATGTTCTGCGCAAGCCCTGCGTCCTCGAGTGCCGGAAAACATGGCTTTGTTCCCGGACACCGCCTTGCCCTCGTTCTGAGGTTAGCAAGCAACGCCGGGCAAGCAGACCCCTAGTTTTGTTGGACAGGGGGTTAAAGTTATTCTATGCCGCTCGCTTCATATCATGTTAATTATGTTCTCCATTAACGATTAAATTCCTTTTTTCCTTGTCGTTTTCCAAAAAAGCCACTAAAATTGAAAGAAGCAGACACGTTTCCAATCGGAAGTCCGTTTGTTAGAAAATGAGGTGAAAGTCATTGAAGAATTTCAAGCGATTCTTAACGAGTCAATATATGATCTTTTCGGCACTTCTGACAATAAAAGCGATTTGCGTCCACGCTATTCTCTTTCATGATTTTGATATCTTCAAAGCCTTTATTTGGGAAGGCTGCTACATTTTTATCCTGCTTGGGTTCGTTGAATTGCTCCCGCAAAAAATGAAAAGCTGGACTTATCTTATCATCGACACTGCCATGACAAGCGCGTTTGCCGCAATCATCGTCTATACCTCTTACTTCAACACCGTTCCTACTACTATTCTGCTTTATTTGAATTAGGCCAATTATCGGCAATCGACGACAGTGTTTTCTCACTTTTTAATCCGCTTTATTTGCTTCTTTATGTGGATATCATTATTCTGTTTTTTTTCCGGCTGTCCTGTCCAAAAAATTACCGTTTCCCCACGCGATGATCAATCGCCGCTTACTGGGGCTGACGATCATTCCGTCAATCATTGTTGCCGGCATCATTTTTGTTTATTATAAAGGGATTTATATTGCCAATCCGGTACTTGCTGCCGACAGTAAAGGCATCATCAATTATGAAATGCTGAATCTCTACAAAAATCCCAATGCCGATATCAAACCATTGAGCAAAAAGCTGACAACGGATCAAATAAATGAAACCATCCGTCAAATTAAAGGACAGGATGAATCATATGATAAGAAGGATTTTGGCATTGCCAAAGGCCGAAATGTGATCATTATTCAAATGGAATCGTTTGAAAATTTTCTGATCAATGCAAAAGTAGACGGCCAGGAAATCACGCCCAACCTCAACCGTTTATTAAAACAAAGTACTTATTTTCCGCATGTTTTCCAGCAGGTGGGTCCAGGCATGACCGCCGATGCCGAATTCATGACCAATACATCGCTGTTTCCGCAAGCCTATAGCCCGACATCGCTTTCAGAAGGCAACCGAAATTATCGAAGCCTGCCGAAACTGCTGAACAGCAAGGGATACAATACGATGACATTTCACGCGGATCAATTGAAATTCTGGAATCGCGATCAATTGTACCCCGCTCTCGGGTTCAAGCATTTTTATGAGCAGCCGCTTTATGGAAACAAGGATATTGTAGGGCTTGGCCCTTCCGATGACGTCCTGTATTCCAAGGGAATCAGTACTTTGAAAAAAAGCAAAAAACCTTTTTACGCGATGTTTGTTTCCTTGTCGAGCCATCACCCCTTCAAGATTCCTGATGACAAAAAAGGGCTGACTCTGCCGGCTGCCTATCAGTCGTCCATTGTCGGTGTATCTTCAAGCTCAGCATTATACCGATGCATCCATCGGCAGATTTATTGATAAGTTAAAGAAAAATCACCTTTGGAAAAACAGTGTACTGTTATTTTATGGGGATCATTTCGGATTATCCGATGAAATGATGAACAGCAATGATCAACAATTGTTGAAAGATGTGATCGGTCATCCATATACCAATGCCGATCGATTCAATATACCGTTCATCATGACCATCCCCGGTAAAACACACGGAAGCGTCGTCAACTTAACGGGCGGCCAGCTTGATTTTCTGCCGACATTAACCAATGTCCTCGGAGTGCCGATCAATAACAAGATTGTCTATTTTGGCCAGGATTTACTGAATACCAGACGAAACGTCATTGGCATGCGCTACCATATGCCGCAAGGATCGTTCATTAATCAACGTGTGGTCTATTCACCTGATTCCGACTTCAATGACGGAACGGCAATTGGTGAAAAGACAGGAAAGCAAACTGGATTTGAACAATATAATCCGATTATGACCAAGTGATTGAACTGGAAAACTTATCCGATGCTTACGTCCAATCGCTGCCTTATATGCCCGACACGCATTAACTTTTCCTAAAAAGGAGATCCTGGAAAGGATCTCCTTTTTTTATTGAGTATTGCTCGGACGAAAGGTATCGCAATCCGTTTCCTTGGTGTCCTCAGCCTCATTACCGACATGACTAACAACATAAATGGCATCAGCACTGCATTTATTTCCGTTATCCCAAAATATGCAATTTTCCACTTCGCATAAAACATCTTTAGCCATTTTCTTTTTCTCCTTTTAAAAGCAAGATGGAAAACATCTATAGTTTTTCTGAATGGGCTAAAATCATACACCATGATATTTGACAAAACTGGAAAAAGGAATTACAATAAATCCTAGTAAAATACTTATATTTCTTCTTATTAAGAGAGGTGGAGGGACTGGCCCTATGAAGCCTCGGCAGCGGGTTGTTCTTTCTTAGAAACAAAAAAACCGTGCCAATTCCTGCGGCAGCATCCGGCCGAAAAATGAGAAGAGGTTTTCATACTTGAAGCGCCTCTTCTTGCTTAGAAGAGTTTTTTTTTTTTTTTTAGAAAATCAGCCGGTTTAAAACTTCTTATTGTCTTTAGGAAAAAAAGCTGTCCTCGAATCCGCTGATTCACCGCGTCTCTTAATCCTTTATTTTTTTGTATTAAGGATGGTGACAAATTTGGAAACCAAGTCTTATCAAGCGATTGAGAAACGAAAAAATGAATTGATCGATAGGCTGATTAAACACGGGGTATATAAAAAAGGAGGACGTCATCTATACAGCCTAAGTTTAAACGATTTGGAAAATGAATGGAAGATTATAGAACATTCCGCTCTTTAACCGCTTGCTAATTGACAAACAGGGCTTACCTGCACTTAGCCTTGTTTCAAGAAAAACAAACCCCGAGCGCCAAGAAACTCGGACTCGGGGCTTCCCAAAGTTTTTTTAAAAAGAAGAGACACGGAGAGGCGAGGTCTCTCTTTTCTTCAGCTCATAAAGTGTATGTACAAAATTTCACAAATGTTTTCGCGATCAAATCATGCAACAAAGTCCAGGACAAAAATTTCGAAAAAAGGTTAAATTACTGAAGGGATGGGTATAATAGATATTGCTATAGCAGTGACGGACTAGTCTTCCAGGCGGCAGCCTGCAACTTTTGGCAAAGAATCATGCGCGGCGCTGTGCCTGAATGGCCGGCATTTGCGCCTGGCTCAGCAGCAATGTTTTGCACGCAAGCGGGTCTAGAACTCATCTACTCTTTATCAATAAGCTTGGACAAATGAAAGATATGTATATCCTTTTGTCAGCGGCTCATTACTTTTTTTCTCTTCATCATGAACTGTTGATAAAGATTAATCAATACATCCAGTTCCATGCTGTGCTTGACTGTTTTGCCGTCCGTGATTCCCCAAACGGAAGCAACTTCAATCATTTCTTTGCGTTTTTTAGAAATAGACTCAGCAATGCACTTTCCGATACATCTTCAACATCGATCATTTTGCTTTTCCCTCTAATCTTGTTTTATTTATTCCCAACACAAAACTATTATGCAAAGGATTAATAGATTTTGCAATTGTTTTGACAAAACTTCTTACAACAAGACATGTTTTGACAAATTAACAGGTTTAAAGCCCTCACCTCCGATAAAGAAAATCCCATTTTTAAGAGCAGCAAAACCCCAATCTTTCAGCCAATATCATCCACGCTGATCGAACTTTAACCCTTGAAAAGATCAGTATAAACCGCACCGATTTTCCATATGCTAAAGCATGTCACCCGACAAGTTTTCTTTTTTCCCAAAAAAAATGAACCTTTTTATATACAGAGGCGTCTTTTAATAAGAAAAAAGGAAAAAAACAACTTTCGGTTTATGAGGTGTGAAAACATGGATTTGGGGAGAGTGCTTATACTGACAGGCTCATACGGTGATGGACATAGACAAGCAGCGCTTGCTTGCGAAAAAGCCTTTCACCTGAAAACGTCCCAATTGAAGACTAAGGTACTGGATGTGACAACTTATGTCCATCCATTGTTGGATACGATTGGAAAACGTGCCTTTATTTCTGGTGTGACACACTTTCCAACCCTCTACCATTTTCTCTATAAAAAAAAAAAACGCAAAAAGAAAACATGGCCTCCGCCATGTTTAAAAAAATTAACCGATTCGGCATCTATCATTTGATTCCAACCTTGTTGAGATCAAAACCCGATGTCATTATCAGTACATTTCCGATTGCCGCCGGCATGATGTCCTTAATTAAAGAAGCGGGTTGGCTGCGATCCGTGCCGCTCATTACGGTGATTACCGATCATTCCGTTCACAGTGCCTGGATTCATCCCCAAACCGATCTCTACCTTGTGGGGTCGGATGCGGTAAAAATGGGTCTGCTTGAAATGGGCGTTGAATCTGACAAGGTAAAAGTCACCGGCATTCCGATTCATCCAAAATTCTCCATTGAACAAAATCGGTCTCGCCTAAGAAACAAATACCATATCGGCCAAGACCAAAAAGTGCTGCTCATTATGGGCGGAGGCGTGGGCATTTTTAAACATTTTCAGCCTGTTTTAAAACAGCTGGATAATATGCCCTGGAAGCTCAAAATCGTCATTATCTGCGGACATAATCAAAAATTATACCATCATTTTATGGAAATCAGCCGCTCGTCAAAACATGACATTCAAGTTGAAGCCTTCGTCAATAATATTAACGAATGGATGGCAATTGCAGATGTGATGATTACGAAGCCCGGCGGATTAACAATTTCTGAAGCCATTGCTTCTGAACTGCCAATGATTATTTTCAAGCCGCTTGGCGGGCAAGAAGCGGATAACACGCATTTCCTGCTGTCTTCCGGCATCGCCATTGCCGCCGATAATCGTTCGGAGTTGATCGATCAATTAAATCACCTTCTTGCAAATGAAAGCATACTGGATCTGATGCGGGCCAATATGCAGATGCAGACCATGCGCCGAACAGAAGCACTCCGCCCGGGATGCGGTAGATGCTGTGCAGCAAGTGTTAGTGTCCTTTCCTGATTTTATCCGGTTTGCCTGATTCATCTTCATCCTTAAACCGGGAACCTAAAAAGACAATAGCTGCATTTATCCCTTAAAAATTTGACAGGTACAA
The DNA here is from genome assembly GCA_030437565.1 of Terrilactibacillus sp. S3-3. Lineage (GTDB taxonomy): Bacteria > Bacillota > Bacilli > Bacillales > Sporolactobacillaceae > S3-3. The sequence continues at coordinate 551,405 of CP129291.1, read as the reverse complement.
AAAAGCTCATCAATAGCGATGAGTTTTTTCGCGTCTGGAGCGGGCTCTGGATGATAGATTTGAAACAATAATCAAGCGCCAAGTTTCCAGGCACATAATGATGAAGCTGAGCCATATTCCTGACAGAATGTAGTCAGTCAGAAGATCACTCGGCATCTGATAGCGGAAATAGAGATAACCGATGCCTGTTAAAATCAATAGACAAAAGCCTAAAATATTGATTATGATTTTCAGACGGTATTTATGAACATGACGCGAAACGAGAAAGCTTATGTAGCCGTACATGATGAACGACATGATCAGCCTGCTGTCCGGTTCCAGCTGGCTGCCGCTGCTTAAAAACAAAATGCCTGCATGCGACATAAAATGCTCAATCAAGAGCGGCAAATACGTCACGAAAATCAAACCGCCGAGGGACATCACGAACAGCATCTGCATCTCAAGTTCCCTGTTTTTGCCTTTCAGCCAAATCCACATAAATGTAAGACAGCCGCCGACAACAATCGCTGTCGGCGTTGACAGAGCCAGGCTGGCGGCCATGATATGATCCCAGTCAGCCGGGAACATCGCGTCAAAAATCACCAGAACATTTTTGTTAAACGCTATCGATTTTTGATGGAAATATTCATCAAGCAAAATAAACATCAACGAGTTGAAAATACTGAAAGCAATCGCCGAGCCGACAATTAACAGCTTCAGCCTGGCCCGCGAACGGAAGTTAGTAAACAAACTTTTAAAAATCACAATCACGGCCTTTTCGATTGCGGCCAAATTGTATTTCACAATATAGTAAAATACAACAATCACGGCGATCGCAACAATCAATCAACCAGCACGTATTCTTTAGCAGCCGTTTCAATCAGCTTGTATTTCGGTCCCAGAATTTTTCCTAAAGTCACAAATGTGCCGACCCAGATGACGGCCCCGATATAAGAGAAAAAAAAAGTATAGGAGCGGAAAGGAACCTTGGTAATGCCCGCAGAGTAACCCGTTATATGGCGCACACCCGGAATAAATAATGAAAAAAGCAGCAGCCTTTTCCCATATAAATTAAACGATCTGGAAATATTGTCCAGACGCTCAGGTCCAAGATGAAACCGGTAACCATACTTATAAAAAAAAAAAAAAAGCGCCTAGTTTTCTTCCAATCCAATAAGTGATCGTTATCCCCGAAATACACCCGGCAATGCCCGCCGTCATCGCCGCCAGCCAGTTCATCTCCCCTTTAAAGACAAGATATCCGACATAGCTCATTAACAATTCATTTGGAAGCGGAAAGGCCAGCATCTCCAGCATCAGGGAAAGAAATAAAATCACATAGCCATAATATTCAAAAGTTGAACCAAACTGTGCATCCGCCGACTCCTCCACCTTTGCGGTTTTTACAAAAGCATGCCTCTATTATAAAGGATTCCCTATTTGGTAGACTTCTTATAACCCCAATGATTAAATCTCATATTAAAATTCTCTCAGCAGGAATCAACCCCTTAACCGCATGAGAGACAATTTTTTTAATAGTAACTATTCGACATATACGATTAAACTCCGTCCTTTTTTTTTTAAATATAAAAAAACAAGGGGCAAAAGAAACACCCCTTGCTATTATTATTTATTAACTAAAAAGCGAGGAAATAGCGTGGAAGATCGCGTAAAAGAAATCGCCGATTGCAGAAAATATCTTTTGCCAGAAACCCCTGTGCTTCCCCCGAATCAGATGACAAATGGCTGATTTTATCTTTTATTTTTTTTTTGCAGTTGATCGCCCATTTCATTCCAATTAATATGGAGATTTTTCATCTTATCAAATAAATCAACCAGCTTTTGAATATCGGCATCGCTCAGCTTGACTCCCGTTTGATCAGCCGAATCACGTACAATTTTTTCAATGTCTTGATCGGAAGTTGGATGTTCCTTGGCCATCTTTTCCTTAATCGTCGTGATGAGTTCTGTGGCCTTTTGCTTGCCAACCCCGTCTTGTTTTGCCAAGTTGGCGGTCGTGACCATTTCCTGGTTCGCCACTTGTTTTTGCTTTTCCGGAATCACATCGCCCGTCGATTTTTCATACGCTTTAATCAAGCCGGTCAATGCCGCCGTCCCGGAAACCGGAAACGGCGCCGTCACATAAATTTGCGCGTCTTTGACTCCGGCTGTCGCCAGCGCGTTCATATACATATCATTCGTCACATAAGTAATGTTATTTGTGCTTACCGAAAGGCCTGAACCTTTTTCTCCCATTGTGATCTTTGAGGAACTGATCGCCCGCGTCCCAATTTGGGCGCTTGGCAGGTAGTTATCCAAATATTTATGTTCTTCACTGTTCGTTACATAGACAATTTGCGTTGTGCTTTGGTCGACGTCCATTTCTTTCAGTATGGCGTCTTTTTGGGACGACGTTAAATCGGCTCCCAAGGTCACCACGACATCTCCCGGAGTAGCATCGGCAAATGCCCTCATTGGCCCTAAACAGCCCAGCCCGACGATCAACGCAAAAATTAGCAAAACAGATTTTTTTTTAGCATATCATGTTCCTTTCCAACATTGTTTGCTCCCCCAGGTCTGGGGGGCTTTCAATACGATTAAAATATAAAGTCGGGAAGGACATAAGTCAAGCCATTTTTTCAGTTGCTTTGCGAAACTTCAGCAACCGCTGTGCTCTTAGGATGGCGCATGTTGTATAGCGCCTGTTTTTCTTTCTCCTTATCATAGGCTTTCTCGCTTTTTGCAATGACGATTGTTGCAATCCCGTTGCCAATCAGGTTCGTGATAGCCCGCGCTTCGCTCATGAAACGGTCGACGCCAAGGAGCAGTCCCAAGCCGGCGATCGGAATTCACATGCATCATCGCGGTCAGCGTCGAAGCCAAAACAATAAATCCGCCGCCCGTGACCGCTGCCGCACCTTTAGAAGTCAGCATCAAAATAAGGATGATGGCAATTTGTTGACCTAAACTTAGCGGTACATGGAAGACTTGAGCAAGAAAGATGACCGCCATTGTCAAATAAATGGCCGTTCCATCAAGGTTGAAGGAGTAACCGGTAGGAATAACCAGCCCAACAACCGAACCGATTTTTCGCATCCTAGTTTCTCCATCTTGTCCATCATTCTCGGCAGCGCTACTTCCGATGAACTTGTCCCAAAGACAATTAGAATTTCATCTTTAATATATCTTAAATAAGTGAATAAGCTGAAACCTGCAATTTTACAAATTAAATAGAGTACAATGAAAATAAACAATGCCATGGTTGCATAGACGGACAGCATCAGTTTGATCAGCGGCGCGATCGTTTGGAGCCCGAACGCACTGATTGTAAAAGCCATCGCTCCAAAAGCACACCGACCGGCGCAAAGTACATGATATATTTAATAATTTTAAAGAATACTTGTGAAACCCCGTCAAAGAAGTCGACAAGCGGCTTCCCTTTTTGGCCGAGTGCGGATAGACCAAGACCAAACAATACAGAGAAGAACAGAACTTGCAAAATATCGCCTTGTGCAAAAGCATTCACAACATTTTGCGGAACGATATTAGCAAAAAAGTCGACCCAATTGATTTGGCCGTTTCCTTTTGATACAAACTGAGAAACATCGCCTTTCGGCATCTTGCTTGGATCAAGCCCGGCGCCCGGCTGCAGAATGTGCACAACAATCAGGCCGACGATCAGCGCTATCGTTGACACAACTTCAAAATAAATTAGCGCTTTTCCCCCGACTTTCCCAACTTTTTTCATATCTCCCATTCTGGAAATACCAACGACAATCGTCAGGAAAATGATCGGTGCAATCACCATTTTTACCGCATTGATGAATGTATTTCCCAGAACTTCAAGGTGCTGACCGACGCCCGGCCAGAAAAAGCCGACAAGAACACCGGCAATAATGGCGACAATCACTTGAAAAGTTAAATTCTTTAAAACCCTCACGAAATTCTCTCCCTTTTTAAAATGTGTCTATTATTTGACTGTCAACGCTTACACTTATTTTATGACGAATTCGACAAAAAGAAAAGGGGTTCGACAAAAAATAACGTAACACATTTAACCAGTTTGTATATCACATTATAGCAATTAATCTAGATTTGACCTGATTGTCCAAAAATCATGTGATGTTGTGTATCATATTGATCGATAAAAATAGAAAAACCAGTCGAAAATTTGTCATATGTGATAGAAAATGGGGATACTTGAACGACTCACTGCTTAACACTTCTACGGATCATTTGAAGCGGAAGATTCCTAGGGACACCATAGGCTAACCCCGTCATTCCAACGGTTAGAAGTCTTATCGCCTCATTTTTAAGATTCATACTTGCGTTAATACCTCATCGTATGTGTCCACAGGCACGAACAACGCGACTGGAAGGAAAGGTTTTTGCAGGCGGCAACGACTTTTTTTACCGTGCCAGTTTGCATTGTATTCAAGCCTCGTACGAAATAGCGACCAACTCACTTCACTAATGGTTTTCGCTAAATGATAGTTCTTTAACAGATTGGAGACTTGCAAATTTCAATATCGATCTCATCGCGGTTTTTGACAATCTTGGTTGAAATTTTATCTAAGGTCATCTTTGCATGCGTTTACAGGCTTTTCATGAAACCTTTTGACGCAGATATTTACCGGTGATTTTTCCCGGACTTCTCGAATACCCTCTATTAGGAATACTCCTAATAAAAAGAAAATGTTTATTTTATAGAGGGGGAGGGAAAAGACTTGAAAAAGATCACTTCAATTAAGCATCCCTTTGTTTAGTCCTTCTCATTGCTGGCTGTAGGCAAAATGCCGCGTCAGAAGATAATCAGAACAAAGACACCCGGCAGCTGGGCTAGAGCAAAAAAGTGAGGTAAAGCCAGATACATCCTCAAACCAGGCTGTCAGCAGCGAGAACACCAATCAAAAAAGGACAGTTCTCAAGCGCTGCAAGCTATCGGGGCCAGAATGTAAAGGAGCAGGGAAGTAAAAATGGAGAACACTACAGATAATAAATTGATCGGAAGAGGAGATTTTTCAAAGTGTCTAACGAAATAATTAAAAGAATGAAAGAATCGATGAGACTGCCAGTAATCATGGCACCTATGTTTCTCATTTCCAATCCAAAAATGGTCGTTTCCGCATGTGCGTCCGGTATTGTGGGAACGTTTCCAGCATTGAATGCACGTACAGGTCATATTCTAGAAGATTGGATGGAACAAATTGATTCAGAACTGGATAAGCTCAAAGAAGAACACCCAACAAAAAAAAAAAAAAATTGCACCCTGGGGAATTAATTTTATTACTCATCATTCGAATAAACGGTACACAGAAGATCTGAAGTTAATTGAAAAATACCAACCAACCGCCAATATGATTACATCTTTAGGAGATCCAAGTCCTGTTGCCCGGATTGCGCATCAATACGGCGGCATTGTTTTTTTTTCGGATGTGATTAATGTGAAGTTTGCTAAAAAAGCGATTGAAAAAGGCTCAGATGGCCTAGTACTGGTAGCTAGTGGTGCCGGCGGACATGCCGGGGTATTGAATCCCATTTCGTTTATCCATGAGGTACGCTCCTTCTTTGACGGACCTCTCGTATTAGCAGGCGGGATGTCTAAAGGAGAAGATATTCTGGCATCCGAAGTTATTGGTGCCAATTTTGTTTGTATGGGTACTCGGTTTATTCCTGCTGAAGAAAGCGCTGCGACTGATGACTATAAGCAGATGATTGTGAATTCAAGCATTGAGGATATTATTTATACCGATGCGTTTAGCGGGGTAAAAGCCAATTTTCTCATCCCTAGTATTGTGAATTCTGGGCTTAATCCGAATAATTTGGAGAAAAAAAACAGGAAATCAACTTCAATAAATTAATCAAGAGGTCAAGGCATGGAAAGATATTTGGAGTGCCGGACAGGGGCTTGGAGCTATTGATAAGGTTCAATCTATCGAGGAAATTGTTTCCGAATTGGAGCATTCCTATACAAAAGCAGCGGAGAACATTGTCAGCTTGAAAACGTCATGACAAGTAAATTGATGAAAAAACTCACTTTGCGAAGGGGCTGATTGCATGAATTATCCACTGACACCCATTGATTGGAAACGAAGAGCGGTAAAATATTATCCAAACAAAACGGCCGTCATTGATGGAGAAAAGCATTTTACTTATCAGCAGTTTGGCGAAAGGGCGGATCGGCTATCGGCAGCACTTTCGGAGGCTGGTGCTAAACCTGGTGATCATATTGCAGTCATGCTGCCAAATACACATTATATGCTGGAATGTTTCTATGGAATTTGTCAGACAGGGGCAGTCATGGTTCCATTAAATTACCGAATACAGGCATCAGATATGGAATACATTATTAATCATAGATGCAAAAATGTTAATCGTTGATGCGGAATTTGCAGCGCCGATTCAGGAAATTGAAGCGAACCTTTCCCTGGAAGAAATCATTATTGTCTCTGTTCCAGGACAAAAGTCGGAATTGAAGGGTATTGATTATGAGCGTTTTCTAGAGCATGCCTCTTCATCTGATTTTTTTTCACCAGTGGAAATTGATGAGAATCAGCTATTGACACTCAATTATACGAGCGGAACCACTTCTAATCCAAAGGGCGTTATGCTAACGCATCGGGCAAATTATCTGAATGCAGCTAATTTCATGTTTCATCTGGGTGTAAAACATGATGATGTCTATCTCCATACCCTTCCTATGTTTCATGCAAATGGATGGGGCGGCGTTTGGGCCATTACCGCCGTTGGCGGAATCCATGTTTGTCTTCGCAAGGTGGATCCGCCAGTCATTTTAAATTTATTTGAGCAGCACCATATTTCGCTCTTATGCGGAGCACCAACTGTTATTATTAATATGCTGGTAAATGAGCCTAAGGCATTGGAGACACACATTACAACCAAGCCGCGAATGGGTACGGCAGGTTCCCCGCCTGCGGCAGCGCTGATTGAACGGGCGGAGGAAATTCTTGGCTTAAATATCATGCATGTGTACGGACTCACGGAAACATCTCCATTTATTTTATATAATGAATGGAAAAATGAATTCGATGAAAAATCTGCTGATGAGCAAGCTGCCATTAAAGCGAGGCAGGGAATTGAACTTGCTTTTAATGGAGAAACAAAAGTCGTTCGTCCAAATGGTCAAGAGGTCGCGTGGAATGGAGAAGAGCTAGGGGAAATCGTTACTCGCGGCAACGTTGTTATGAAAGGTTATTATAAAGATGAAAAACGTACTGCTGAAGCGATGCGGGACGGGTGGTTCCATACAGGAGACTTAGCTGTAACCTATCCGGATGGCTATATTGAGATTCGCGATCGAGCCAAGGATATGATTATATCCGGAGGTGAAAATATATCCTCACAGAAGTGGAAGGCGTGCTATACAAACATCCGGATATTCTGGAAACAGCTGTCATCGCCGTTGCAGATGATAAATGGGGAGAGGTACCAATGGCAATTATTGTGCTAAAGCCTGATGCCACAGTCAGTGAAGCGGATATTATTACGTACTGTCGGGATAACATGGCTCACTTTAAAGCCCCAAAAAGAGTGGAGTTTGTTAAAGCGCTTCCTAAAACCGCAACTGGGAAATTGCAGAAATTCCGGCTACGGAAAATGTATTGGGATGGAGAGAAACGAGTGAACTAAAGGGTTGCCAATGTTGTGGATGATTTTTTTAAACCCACGCAGATCATAAAAGCAGCGCCTCGCCCCCCTTTTTTATTCCAGTTGGGAGGGCTAAGCCGTTTCCGCTCCGAACCCGGGCATTTTCTTCCGTCACGGTTCACCATCCGTACCTTTTGCACACGGCCGAGGGAGAACCAGCTCTCCCTCCTTTGGCCAATGTGTTAAATTACTAACATTTTATTTTTCTTTTGGTCCAATCTCAAAATCAACGGCCAGCGTATCAACAAGACCGACTTCTTTGAGATAAGAAACCACGGCTTGATGCTCAGGTGAAGGCGTATAGTGTTCGTGAGCTGCCTTTGATTCAAAACGAACTGTCAACCCCATTGAGTAACCCTTGCTGCGACTTGAATAATTAAGTCCCGATTGAATGTCGAGAATACCTGGCAGCTCATGAATCAAGTGACGAAGCCGTTTTGCCCCTTCGTCTTTTTGTTCTTTCGTCGTTTTTTTTTTCAAATTTAAACAAAACAATATGTTCGATCAAGCTAATCCCTCTTTCTCCAAAATAGTGTCATAACAATCACATTATTTATCATAACATTAAAAAAAAAAAACTTGGTGAAGGCAGCTTCTATCCATGATGAGGCTAGACTCTTTGATCCCTTTCCCGGACGGACATTTTGGGCTCGTAAACGCTCCATTTTCGATGCCGAACACGCCACGCCATTTCGGAGCCTGAACGCTCCATTCCGTCTTGTGAACACGCCTTTTGCATTCGCAAATAGCCCCGTATAACGGGGAGCAAATACTCATGTATCGAAGGCCGCCATTAGTGATCGGCAATAGCGGCCGCTTTAGACTTTCTCTGAATATTTAACCACCCTTTATTAATTCTGTAATTGTTTTTTTTTTTATCTTTCTCTGGTTGGGCAGAATGCAGGATTTTCGTTCCTTTTCATCGAAACATTCATCATGCAGTTAGATTGTTGTCCTTTTAACTGCAACGTATGTTTGAAACTATCCATTAATATATATAGAGAAAAAGCGATTCACTTTTTTCCCGGACAGATTGATTTTAAAAAAAAATTTGGCGAAGCGGAACCTTTAAGTACGGGCAAATCCTCAGGTTCCTTTTCTTTTTTCTGCCAACTGTCTGTACTTATCGATGATAAACGACGGTTTACGAAATAAGTTGCTTTAGGAACCCCCATGGCTTCTTTCCTACTCGTGGGCAAACAAGAAAATTCGGAACTTCTCAGGCCGTTGTCTCATTTTGACTTCCGGCGTTTTCAATAGAGTTCAAATGCGGACCGCTTTTTCTTAAAATTTGGAAGCAGTGATGCCCCGTTCATCACCACTTTTAGAGGAAGGAGAATATCTTTGGAAAGTACTTTAATTAAATTACTTTTATCTGCAGCCGTTGGCATTGTTCTAGGTTTAGAACGGGAAGCCAAACAAAAACCGCTCGGACTGAAAACTTGTTTAATCATTTCCATGACAAGCTGCCTGCTCACGGTTGTCTCCATTGAATCGGCAGCGGCCGTGAATAAGGGCAATACGATCATGCGCGCCGATCCGATGCGGCTCGCCGCGCAAATCGTCAGCGGGATCGGATTTCTTGGAGCGGGGGTGATTTTCCGAAGGGGGGACGAAATTATCACCGGCCTGACGACGGCAGCGATCGTTTGGGCGGCTGCCAGCTTGGGAATATGCATTGCATTGGCGCGGCTATATTTTTTTTCTTCATTTTTTGGTCTTGCTCTGATCATGATAAGTGTTGAAATCATTCCGTACGTTCGCAATAAAATCGGGTTCAAAAGAAAACTAAAAAAAGATTTTACAATCAGCGTGATCGTTAAGCAGATCGCCGATATCGAAAAAATCACCAAAGAAATTCACGGCTTGGAGATCCAAATTAACAACATCAATCTTAAAGAGCTGAAAGACGGCCACGAGGTCCATCTTTCCTGTACGGCTGCGCACACCGTCGATATCGAGGATATCTATATTCAAATGCAGGCGGACAGCCACATTAAAAAAGCGAAAGTGGAATCGATTTAGTTTGGACCCGCTGCGGGCGAAGAGATGGCCCAATTCCGGAACGAAACTTGACCGGCTGATTTGCCGGCTGGCATAACACGGGCGATCAACATCGCAAATGATGTTAATCGCCCGTGTTATTATGGTCTTCATTATCTGTCACCAAATCAAACCGTTTGCTTTTGCTGCTATGCTGCTTGCCGTTAATTTCTGTTCTTTTTCTTTAATATATTTTGTCAGTTCGACGGTCATTTGATAGCGGCTCATTGGCGTAATCAGGTAAATCCCTTTAAAATGGGCCATGGCGACATCAATCAGATCTTTAGCAATGGCAATTCCTTCCCTCGCTGATTGCTCCTTGTCGTTCGCCACATCTGCCATCCTTTGCCGTACATCATCGGTCAAGCGGATGCCGGGCACTTCATTATGAAGAAATTCGGCATTTCGGGATGAAGTCAGCGGCATAATGCCGATATAAATTGGCACGTCAATCCCTTTGGTGGCTTCGCTGACTTCCAAAATCCGTTCAGCATCAAAGATCGGCTGGGATATAAAGTAGTCTGCCCCGCTCTCAATTTTCCGCTTCATTCGCTGAACGGCGCGATCAAGATTGCGAACATTTGGATTGAATGCGGCGGCAACGTTGAACCGCGTTGGGCGTTTCAAACTTTTTCCCGAATAAGAAATGCCTCTGTTAAATTTCTTAATCAGCTCGATCAGCTGCATGGAAGACAGATCATAAACCGACGTTGCGCCTGGAAAATCCCCAATTTTTGTCGGATCACCCGTCACCACCAATATATCATGAAGCCCGAGAACATCCAGGCCCATCAGATGGGATTGCAGGCCAATGAGATTGCGATCGCGGCAAGTCAAGTGAACGAGCGGATTCACGGCATATTTTTCTTTGAGTAGAGTGGCTATCGCCGTGTTGCTGATTCTTGGGGAAGCAAGCGAGTTATCGGCCATCGTAATCGCGTCCGCTCCCGCTTCTTTTAATGCTTTGACTCCTTCAAAAAAAAACGGCTTGTATCCAAGTGCCTGGGCGTGTCAAATTCAACAAAAACCGACCTTTCCTTTCTGGCTTTGGCAAATAACGGCGTTTCCGGATTTTTTTGCCGTTCAGCGATGACGAGTGTCCCCGACTGTTTTTTTACAATTTTTTTTTTAAGCGGATCAAGGTTAGCAGCAATACCTTCCTTAAAGGCCTTGATTTGAGCAGGCGTCGTGCCGCAGCATCCCCCAAGCAGACGGACACCTTCATTGCGGAAATCGGCGGCATATTTTTTAAAATACGACGGCTCTGTTTCATAGATGAGTTTGCCATCCTGGTACTCCGGCAGACTGCCATTTGGGTAGGCGGAAAGAAAAGCCTTCTCCGGAAGCGGAACATCGTGCAGCGCCTGTATCATATGAAAAGGGCCGAGCCGGCAGTTCGTGCCCACCACATTTGCACCAAGCTCGACAAGCTCTTTCAGCGCTTCTGGAAGCGGTTTCCCGTTTTGCAAAATACCGGGTTCATGCATGGAGACATGGGCAATGATCGGCAAATCCGTCTCTTTTCTGGCAATTGTCAGGACGGTTGACATTTCTTCAAAGTCATAATAAGTTTCGAGCAGCAGCGCGTCTACTTTTTCCAGCAGCAAGCAGTAAAGCTGTTCGCGGAAACTCCGCTTGATCTCGTCGAGTCACCGACTGTTTTTGAAAACCGCGGACACCGCCGATCGTGCCAAGAACAAATGTCTCCGGCCGCGCCGCGCTTCTGGCAATCTTCACCGCCGCCGCGTTGATTTTCTTCACATCATCCTGAAGGCCATACCGCGACAGCTTAATATAGTTGGCGCCGTATGTATTCGTCTGGATCACATCCGCGCCGGCCGCGATATAGGCTTCATGGACGTGCTTCATCTGCTCGCTATGGGAGAGATTCAGTTCCTCAAAACATCGATCAATGCCATAAGAATACAGCAGCGTGCCCATCGCTCCGTCGGCGATGAGAATCCTTTTTTTCAGTTCATCGATAATTGTTGTCATGATCAACGACTCCCGCTCGCCAAATTTTTGCGATTTTCAAGCTTCGCAAAGGCCTTCGAAAAATCAGCAATTAGATCATCCGCGTCTTCCAAACCGACCGACAATCTCAGCAGGCCGTCCGTAATCCCGCGGCTGTCCCGTTCGTCGTCTTTCGACATGGCGGCATGGGACATCTTCGCCGGATACGACAAAATCGATTCAACAGCACCTAAGCTGACCGCAAAGACGGGGATCGTCACGGAGCCGACAAATTGGCGAACGGCATCTTCATCCTCCAAAGCGAACGATAATACCGCACCGCCGCTTACTGCTTGAGAAGCGTGAATTGCCGTGCCGACATGCCGGGGCAGGCCGGGATAATAGACTTGTTTGACACGGTTCTCTTTTTCCAAATATTTGGCAATCCTAAGTGCTGATGCCGATGATGCTTTCATTCTGACGTTCAGCGTTTTTAAACCTCTTAGTAAAAGCCACGAATCCTGAACACTTAGTATTGTGCCAAGCGCATTTTGCAAAAACCCTATTTTATCGCCGATCTCTTTTGATCCCGCTACGGCAAGACCGGCAACCACATCACTGTGGCCGGAAATGAACTTTGTCGCGCTGTGCAGCACCAGGTCAGCCCCCCCTGTTCAAGCGGCCGCGCTGCAGCGCGTCATGAATGTGTTATCGACAAAAGTCAGGCAGCCGTGAGATTTGGCGATCGCTGCAATCGCACCGATATCCGTGACCTTCAAAGTCGGATTGGAAGGTGTTTCAATATAAATCACTCTTGTGTTCGGTTGAATCGCCGCCTTTACTCGCTCCAAATCAGTCGTATCGACGAATGTGTGGCTGATGCCAAGCCGGCCCAGAACTTGTGTCACGACCCGAAATGTCCCTCCGTAAACATCCTCGGAAATGACGACATGATCGCCTTCCGACAGCAATAAGAAGGCGGTGGAAATCGCCGCCATCCCCGAGGCAAAGGCAAACCCCTGAACGCCGCCTTCCAGCGCGCTGATTGCCTGTTCCAGAGCTTCCCGCGTCGGATTGCCCGAACGGGTATAATCATACTTTCCATATTGATCAAAATCGAATTGATGAAACGTCGATGATAGATAAATCGGGACATTGGCTGCCCCCGTATGAGGATCGATAGGTCCGGCTTCTTTGATTAATTTCGTTGAAAAATTGAAAGACTCACTCATGAATCAGCGCCCCCTTTTGAAGAGACTTAAACGCTTGATCCAGGTCGGCGATCAAATCATCCGGATGCTCGATACCGACGGAGAGACGCAAAAGGGCATTTGACAAACCGTATTTCAGGCGAAGCGCTTCAGGTACATCCGCGTGAGTCTGCGTTGCAGGATAAGTGATCAAACTTTCCACACCGCCCAGGCTTTCGGCAAACGTAAAAAGTTTCAAAGACTTTAGAAAAGGGGAGACAAGCGTTTCATCACTCACTTCAAAGCTCAGCATACCCCCTCTTCCTGGATAGAACACTTTCGTCACAAGCGGTTCACCTTCTAGATAGGCTTGAATCCGCTTGGCATTCGCTTCATGCTGCCTCATCCGCAGCGCCAGCGTCTTCATGCCCCTGATTAATAATAGCCAGGAATCGAAGGGAGATAAGACGATGCCGCTTGCATTATGATACAGCCGCAATTTTTTTTCGTCACTTTACTTGATTTTGAGACAACAAGACCGGCCAGCACATCATTATGTCCGCCAAGATATTTTGTTGCACTATGCAGGACAATATCCGCGCCTTCGTCAAGCGGTTTTTGAATCACAGGCGTGTAAAAGGTATTGTCGACAATCAGCAGCAGGTCATGCTGCCTGGCAATGGCCGCTATTTCAGAAATGTCCGTTTCTTTCATCAGCGGGTTGGTCGGGGTTTCGATAAAAATCGCTTTCGTGTCCGGCCTGACAGTAGCTGCCAGTTCGTCATAATCGCTGCCGTCCCAGTAGGTGTAAGAGATATTATACTGACTGGCAAGAAATTCGAACAGACGATAAGTGCCGCCGTACAAATCACGGGAAGCAATCAGATGATCGCCCGATCGAAACAATGACAAGACTAATTGAATCGCGCTCATCCCGGAACTACAGGCGAATCCCTCCTCTCCGTTTTCGATGTCGGCAATCGCTTTTTTTTTCCAAAATAGAGCGCGTCGGGTTGCCCGTTCGTATATAGTCATATCCCTTCGATACCCCGATGCCTTCGTGGCGATAGGCGGTTGATAGATAGACAGGCGCGTTGACCGCCCCCAGTGAATCAAATCCATTGCCGATTTGCGCCAAACATGTTTCCGTCCTGTGTGATGACATTGTTAAAACCTCTCCTTTCCATCTCATATATTGCTCTAAATAACAAGCCAAAAGTAACCTCTCTTTCAGAGCCAATAAGAAAAGGCCTTCCTCAATAAGAAGAAGACCGAACGACCAGGTTCCTTCTTATCCCTCAAGCAGGTTTTGCTTGCTGGAATTAGCACCTTGCCGCAGGTAACAAGCGGCGGTTGCTGAGGTGTCATCGGGCCAGTCCCTCAACCTCTCTAGATAAGAAATTAAATGTTTAATTGTTAAATAGCCTACAATACTTTTTCATTTTTTTCAAGACTCTGAGCAGAAATATTTTTATGACATTAAAAAACAGCGGTTTTCCCTTGTTCAAAGCCGTCTCTCATGTGAAACGGCCCAGAAGTAACGGAATTCCCCAGCCAAAGATTTGGATATTGGGTTGGACCCCGTATTAAAACAACCTTTGATTTTGACCAGGTACCCGCGTGATATGGCAATCGATTTCGAAAAGAGTGAAGACACGACAATCCTTAATGGCTCATTTTTTTTTTTACGGTTAATAAAATAAAAAAAAATTCAGCTAACCATTGCTATTACAAAAAACTACAGCTCAGGCTATCCGAATGAATCAATCATCCTATCTTCTAATTAAACGAAAGACATCGTCTACAAAATTGGGAATAACACAAATCAGAACTGTGATCCTGCTTTGCACAATCGTTTTCTGTTTAAATACATGCTTCCGTTCGTCATCGGTTTTTCCAAAGAAAAACGCACCTCTGCCAGTCAACTGGTAATTAGAACGCCAAGCAAAGCAACACTACCGCACTGGAAAAAGCCGCCAATGAATAAGAGAGTGCGGCATTTTCATGTCGTCCCTCCAGTATTCCTGGCTGTTCCTATCAGACATATTTAGTTTATAAAAACTAGTACCTTAACTAAGTATTCAATTTAAACCCTATTTTCGTTTAAATAACTTTACGAGTATAGAAATAATAGCAATAATAATTACCGCAAGAATTAATAAAAACAACGAAGTACCCATGTATGTCATCTCCTTACTATATTTCATTTTTTTTTTAAGCATCGATCTTTGTTTAACTAATCCAAAATGCTTGATTTTGAAATCTTGCCATTTTTATCGCAACCAAGGTTAACTCTAATATATGATTCCTGAAAAACAAGGCCCACTCCCTTAACACTTAATCCCCAACTTGCAGTAGCTTCCTGGTAAACGGTTCGTTTTGACTTACTAGGTTTTTGAACCCCATTATGTTTATCATAAACACTCCAAATACCGCCATCAAAGTGTCTTTTTACGTAATGCTCCGTTGTTCGCGCAGTTACCCTAGAACCATTATATGTAAACTCCGCAGCCTTTGGCTGTGAATAATCTCGATCCATACCAAGAATAGGCAGTTCTTGAGTGACTTGCTGACTTAGTTCTAGAAGAAGATGCATATGCCTTTTCACCAAATAAAACATTTTCCACGACATGTCCAAGCTTTGATACTAGACTATCTTGAGTATCGTCATCAAGTAAAGTTTTTTCCTCTTCTTCAGTTGCAGGACTTTCTTTACTTTCATCTGTTTGATCAATTATAACACCATCACTTGTAAAGGAGATTGTGTTATCATTATTAATTTTATATTGTGAATCTATTTCTTTATTATTATTAGTAGTTATATCAGCTGTTTCGTTAATTCCCTTGTCATTCATTTTTTCCTGAATAATATTTTTATCGCTATCTAGGTATTTATTAATAACCTCATTGTAATCACTTTCATCCGTTTTTTTTAATTTTTTCGTTAGCTCCATTTCGAGTTTATTTTGTTCCTGTTTTTCATTTTTGCTCAAATGTATATTATCTTTTTGGAGCATCGGCTGTTGTTTCTGTACTTTGTGGATTATCATTTTTTGAAATTGATTCCGCCTTTATTTTGTCATTATTAAGAAATAAACTACCTCCAAAGCACAGAAGTATAATTATTACAATATTCAAAAATTTTTTCGAAAAAATCCCTCCTTTTTTAATTTCTTATAAACATATTTTATGAAATTTTTTCCTAAGTTACAAGAATAAGTTAGCCACCCGATAAAGTGATCCTTTCTTTCTTGGTAGATGATTGATCGCTCGGACCACTTGCCGGATAAGGTTTGGGAATAATCTAGATGGCTTAACCCTTGTGAATGAATCTCCGGATCGTTTCATTATGTCGCTCGTTGGTCGCTCGTTTCCATAAAGAAAAGGGATATGCGTAGATTTCCCAATGCCCGAATTGCTGGCGGTTATCGACACTTTAAAAACGACGACAAATATCCCGCATCAGCGACAATATTACACAAATTGTAACATTAATAAAAACAAAAGTAAATAATCTGTAAAATCAAAAGCTATTAAAAATGGTAACATTGTTACTAGTAAGATAGTTCCAGAAATAAATAATAAGATTTTTAAATAGATACATAGATTCAATTTAGGGATTGGGAGGACTTTGAGTGAAGAAAAAGATGGCGATACCTGTTTTTTTGCTTAGCATGACGGTGCTGTTTTTGTTCGTCCCCGTCTTTCAGAGCCGTGCCGGTGCTGTCTCTGTTAACGGGCAATACATAGTTAAGGAAGCTTTAAAACACCATGAACCTTATGTTTATGGAAAAACAGACTGTTCCGCACTGACGCAAAAGGTTTACAAGAAAGCTGGCATTTCCTTGCCGCGGACATCGCAGGCCCAGGCTAAAGTGGGAAAAGCCGTTTCAAAAAGCCATTTAAAGGCTGGGGATTTGCTTTTCTTCTACACCGGGAGACGAGGCGTTGTTTCCCACGTCGGTATCTATGCGGGAAAAGGGAAAATGGTCGATGCGGAAAACGTTATGGCGTACATAAAACAGGCGTGTTTACCGGTCCTTCCTCCCGTTATTGGAAACCGCGGTATATGAAAGCACGCCGGATTCTAAAATAAACATAAGCGGTATGAAAAAGAGAAGCCTCCGGCTTCTCTTTTTCATACCTTCCAGCTCTCTTTGATAAACCGTTCGCGCCCTGACTCGCGTCGTTCTTCTTGATAGCGTTCAGGCTGCTTTTTGTAGAACATCTGGTGTTCTTCCTCGGCGGGATAAAAGGGAACGGCAGCTAAAATACGCGTCACGATCGGTTTTTTTGAAACGGCCGCTTTTCTCAAGATCGGCTTTCGACTGTTCGGCAAGCCGCTTTTGATTGTCATTATGATAAAAAATGGCCGTCCGGTAGTTGGAACCTCTGTCAATGAACTGGCCGCCGTCATCGGTCGGATCGATCTGAGCCCAGTAAAGTCCAAGTAATTTTTCATAAGGAAAGACTACCGGATCAAACGTAATCTGAACGGCTTCCATATGGCCTGTTGTCCCTGATTTAACTTCTTCATATGACGGGTTCTCAGCATGGCCGCCTGAATAGCCGGACACCACTCTCTCTATCCCCGGCAGTGTATCGAATGGTTTGACCATGCACCAAAAACAACCGCCCGCAAACGTGGCGGTTTCCAATTTTTTCTTTTGCCCATCCTCTTAGCTCCTCTTTGTTTTTAATCACTTATCCTCCTGCCCCGATTTCGGCTTGGCCAGAGGCAAGAGAATCGTGAAACAAGTGCCTTCATTCACTTTGCTTTGCACGATGATCTTGCCTTTATGCTGTTCGACGATCCACTTTCCAATTGCGAGTCCAAGTCCGGTGCCTTCCCGATCCGTCCTTGACGTATCGGTTTGATAGAAACGGTCAAAGATATGCGGCAAGTCTTTTTCTTTAATGCCGATACCATTATCGGATACCGTTATTCTAACCATATGATTCTCAATTCCGCAAGCGATAGTGATCCGCCCGCCTTTATCGGTGAATTTCATCGCGTTATCAAGCAAAATGACGAACAGCTGGTGAATCCGGCCTTTGTCGCCGATGATGGTCATCGGCTTATTTTCAATATTTGCCACCAAAGTTTTTTCATGGTAGCCGGCCATTTCTTGAAACGGTTCAACCACTTGTTTCAATAAATCGCTAACTGAAATCATATCGCGATTGATCTCCAAGCGATTAGCATCGGAGCGGGCGAGCGTCAGCAAATTGGCGACTAACTTGGACAGCCGCCGCGTTTCTCCCAGCACGACAGAGATTTCCGAACCAGCATCCTGAATGCGACCATGCGGTTTTTTCAATAACCCTTCCATTTTCAACTGAATGATGGAAAGCGGCGTCCGCAATTCATGCGAAGCATCGGCGACAAACTGACGCTGTTTCTCCCATGACACTTCAATGGGGCGGAGCGCCCGCCTGGCAAGAAAATAGCCGATAACAATCGACAGAATGGTCCCGATGCCGGTGCCGTAAAGAATAATCGAAAGCAATGTGTTGAGCAAGTTCTTTTCCGGGTCGACATTGGCGATGTAGTAGACAGTAAAAGTGCCTTGTACGGTTTTTATTTTTGTGGCAATAAGATGGTAATAGGAACCTTCGACATTTTTTTCAATGACGGCATCCGTTTTCTTTGTTAAAAAAGGTTTGATCGTTTTGCTGGTTAGTTCGTCCCTGTTAGCCCGGATGACTTTATTTCCTGAATTAAGAACAGCGACAATCAATCTGTCATGCATGCCCGGACCAATCGGACCGGCTTCATTGCGCTGATCTAAAGGCAGCGTACCCGTAGCGGCTTTCAAGTTCCCATTGACACTGCGAAAAGTAACCGCTCTTTCATAAGAATAAATCGCTCCGCCCAAGAGGCCGATCAGCAGGATCAGGATGGCCGAATTGAGAACGGTCAATTTGATCAGCGTCTTTTTGAACATTGCTTGTGCCTCACTTATCGGACAACATATACCCAATCCCGCGAACCGTGGATATCCTTGTCATAATGATACTTTTGCAATTTTTTGCGGAGCTGATGGACATACACCTCGACGATGCCGATCGTCGTTTCTGAATCAAATCCCCAAATCCTGTCAAAAATTTGCTCGCGAGTTAAAATTTGATCATTGTTCTGAATGAAATATTCCAGAAGTTCGTACTGCTTGATGGTAAAAGCGAGCAACTCGCCGTTGACGGTCACTTGCTTGCGCTTCGTATCAATTTTTATTCCTTTATAACGCAGCGATTGATCAAGTGTCAGTGGCGAACTGCGCCTCAAGATAGCCGCCAGCCTCGCCTTCAACTCTTGATTTTGAAACGGCTTGACAATGTAATCGTCACCGCCAAGGTTCAGCCCTTTAACCCGGTCTTCTACAGCATCGCGCGCGGTGAGAAAAACAACGGGAGTGTCCACTTTTTTTTCACGCAGTTTTTGAATAACTTCGAATCCGTCCATCCCCGGCAGCATCACGTCAAGAATTAAAACATCGTAGATATCCTGTTCCGCCATATAAAGCGCATCATCGCCGTTTGTAGCCGAATCGACATCATACTCGTCCGACAGCAGGGCAACAATTGATTCCAACAACAGAACATTATCCTCAACTACCAGAACTCTCATGATCGCACCTTCTTTTATTTAAAAAAGCACCTTCAATGATGCACCGCTTTTTCTATCATTATCGACATTTTACCGAATTTCGAACGAATAGTCGACTTCGTATAGAAAACAGGGAAACTCCCTCGCCAGAAGCGGGTGAGTGCCCCCCTCTTTTTTATTCGAAACGCAAGGCTTGAATCGGCTGTAATTTCGATGCCTTATTTGCCGGAAAGACGCCAAATACAATGCCGACGACCGCCGAGAAGAGAAAGGCAAACACCATGACTCCGAAAGAATAGGCGACCGCCCCGCCGGTAACTGCAGCATAAGCCTGAGTCGCCAGGCAGCCTAAGGCAACGCCAATCAGTCCGCTGATCATGCTGATCACGCGATTCAATAAGAAATTGAGCGAGAATATCCCGTCGTTTCGCTCCGATCGCTTTGCGAATACCGATTTCCTTCGTTCTTTCGGTGACGGAAACAAACATGATGTTCATGATCCCGATCCCGCCAACAAGCAGCGAAATACTGGCAATTCCGCCGAGCAGCATCGTCATCGTCTTGCTGACCGAACTCATCGTATCCAGCACATCCTGCTGATTGACAACGGTGAAATTTGTCGTGCTGCTTGATGCACTTTGAGCAGTTTGGCCGAAGACACGGTTGAGATAGGCATTCAACAAATTCATCGTTAAGTTAATGTTATCCTTGTTATCCGCTTGAACGTAAAACTGTTGAATATGTGTCGTTTTCAGCAGACGCTGAGCGGTTGAAAACGGGATCATAATCATACTGTCACTATTTTGCCCCATCGAACCGCCTTTTGCGTTTAAAACTCCAATAACTTTATAGGATTCGCCGTTGATCAGCACTTTTTGATTCAGCGTGATTGGTTTTCAAACAACTCTGTCGCCACATCGCTGCCAAGTACGACTACTTTTTGCCGGTAATCGGTATCAATATCGGAAATAAATCGTCCTTTAGCCAGTGACAGATCTTTTATTTTCTGATAGGTAGCTGTTGATCCGGCCACCACCGCCGTATCCGAATTTTTACCATTCATCACGGTGACATTTCCAGACAAGACCGGCGCGACAGCTTTTGCGTGATTGAGCTTTTTGACGGTGTTAATATTATCCATCGTGAACGGGGTCTCCGTGTTGGTGATATTAACGGTCAGCAGATTGGTTCCCAGGCTGTTCACACTTTCGGCCACTGATTTGCTTGAACCCTGGCCAATCGAGGCGAGAACAATGACGGAAGACACACCAATGATGATCCCCAGCATCGTCAAAAAGGCCCGCAGTTTATTGCCAAGAATGTTTCTTATTGCCATCTGAATCGATGTTAAGAAATTCATCCCACATCCTCGCCTTCATATAATCTGCCGTCTTGAATGCTAATTCTCCTTTTTGCCCTTGAAGCCACATTTAAATCATGGGTAATTAAGATGATCGTATGCCCGTCTTTATTGAGCCGGATCAGATTGTCCATGATTTCCCGACTTGTCTTGCTGTCCAAAGCCCCCGTCGGCTCGTCTGCGAGCAATATCGGCGGAGAACCGGCCAATGCTCTGGCAATCGCCACCCTTTGCTGCTGGCCGCTGGACAACTGATTGGGCCGGTGGCCGGCACGCTCGGCAATCCCGACCTGCTCCAGACACTCCAGCGCGATTGCTCTTCTTTTTTTTGCCTTAAAACCGCGATAGATCAGAGGCAGCTCGACGTTTTCCAGCGCCGTCAGTTTGCCTAGCAAATTGAAATTTTGAAAGATAAAACCGATCTCTTTATTGCGAATGACCGCCAGCTCGCGATCTTTCAGTTTGTTAACGTAATGCCCCTCAAGCACGTATTCGCCGCTGTCAGGATGATCAAGGGCAGCCGATAATGTTCATCAGTGTCGACTTGCCCGAACCGGAGGGGCCGACAATCGCGAGAAAATCGCCTTGATGAACGGATAATGAGACATTTGCTAAAGCGTGAACAATATTCTGACCCATGTGATATGACTTTTCAACATTGTTCATCGTAATGATCTCTTCAGCCATCAGCGATTCCCTCCACTCATGCGTTGACCGCTCACGCCCCCAAAAGATCCCCCGTTTCCGCCGTTTCTCATCCCTTGACCAAATCCGCTGCCGACTCTGAATGTACCATAACCGCCGCCGGTATTGCTGCTGCCGGAGCTAGCACTGCTTCTCGTGATCGGCGTCAATTGCACCGTTTGCCCCGCCTTCAGGCCGGAGACGATTTCGATATTGCTGTCATTATTGATCCCGGTTTTTACGATGACGCTTTGACCGCGCATCGTCCCTCCTTGCGCAGAGCTGCTATTCGCCGAACCGGGGTTCGCAAGATAAACAAAATTTTGCTTACCCGCTTTGTGAATGGCATCGACCGGCACATAAAGAACATTCGACTTTTTATTAGTAATAATATCTGCCGTTGTCGTCATCCCGGCTTTCAGACTGCTCGGCGATTTTGTCAAATGAACGGTAACGTCAAAACTCGACACCCCATTGGTCACTGTCCCTTCATCAGCAATTTTGCTGACCGTACCGGTATAAGTTTTATAACGGTAGGCGTTGACCGTGATGTTCACCTTTTGATCTTTCTTGACTTTTGGAATATCAAGTTCATCAACTGAAATCACCGTATTGAAATGCTTGTAATCCGTGATGTGCAGGATCGCCTGCTCGGCCTGTACCCGGCTTCCGGCAACTACTTTTAGGCTGGAAATGGTCCCGTCGGAAGGAGCGGTCAGTTTCGTCCCATCCGTAAAGGTGACAAGGGTGTCGCCCATGTTTACGACATCGTCATTAGCCACTGACACACTGTCAACAACTTTCGATTCCGACTCCGTCAAATTTTCATCCGTTCCGGTACTAGTTTGCCCGAGCCGTTCACTTTCGACTCAATCGTCCCTTTCTGTACGACGGCCGTCGGAATGATCACTTGCGATTGCTTCGGCTTGCTTTTCAAGAAAAACCATGCGGCACCGCCGCCTATAATCACGACGATGACGATCCCAATGACCCACCATTTCTTCATCCTGCCTTCTCCCCCCGCCAATTCAAATATCATCTTGTCCTCATTAAAGTTTAGTGCAGATTTATTAAAATTGGCTTAACGGGAAAGTGGATATTTTGATTTTTGGGGGATTCGTTTACGGACAAAAGTCGGGGCTCGTCCGGAGGGGCGAATTACAGGGGGACTAGTACCGCCACTGTTTTTATCCAGCCGGCGGGTGACTTCGTTGGTTTGCAGTTTTTCCGGCCGGAATCGGGACTTTACCCGTTAGAGAGGGCGGGCCTTGCCGACTGGGGAACACCCGGACGACAAATGCGCCTAAAAGCAAAAGAAAACCTTTGTTCTGAGAGGCGTATCAAGCCATCGGCCTCGGTATTAACCAATATGACTATGGGGCAGTTTTTGATTCAGCAAGGCGAAGAGCGGCGGCAGGATCAAGCAGATGGAGATGACCCGGAGCACTTGAACTCAACAACAAATGTCGACTCCGCTCCAAGGACGACCGATGTTGTTGCCATTTCCGCGATCCCTCCCGGTGAGAAGGCAAGAACCGCTGTCATCAGATCGAGGCCGGTGGTTTTGGCCACAAGCAATGCGCAAAGAAACATTGACAGGATCAGTCCGATTGAACTTAAGAGCCCAACAAAAAGCGTTCTGACCAGCCCGGCAAACATTGTACGGCGGAGACTGGCACCGACACTTGATCCGATGAGCAGCTGGGCAATAATCATCAATCCGTGCGGCCACCAAATGACCAAGTTATGACCGGCCAGAACACTGCCGATCGTTTGTGCTCCGGCAACGCCGATCATACTGCCTAGAAGCCAAGGTGCCGGCAGATGACACCCTTTTACTAAGGCGGCCGCCAATGAAAGATATCGCAACGATAACTGCCGTCCACAGGATTGTTTCACTGTTCAGTACAGCGTGGCTGGAAGCCGCTCGATTTATCCCGGCAGCCCCGTGCCATGAAGAGGCGAGTAGTGGAATAGTGCCCACAACTAGAAAAACCCGCATGCTTTGAATGATGCTGACAACAGCCGTGTTGACTCCGACATCGGCGGCGATCCCGGCCATTGACGAAAATCCCCCGGGGGTCGTCCCGTATAAGCTGTGATTAAATCATTTTGACTTAATCCAAACAGCATGAACCCGCTTAAGAGTGACAGAATAATCGACAATAGAAGCATAAAGACAATGGTCAGCCAGCTCTGTTCAAAAATATGAACAACGGACAGGTTGATCTGCTGGCCGAGCTGTATGCCAAGAAGCCATTGCCCGGCGTGAAGCCAGACGCGGGCAAGGCCTTTTTCGCTTTGCAAACGACCGACCCATCGCGGCCTCCACAATAAAGCTCCCGCCAACACAAGCGTTCCGACCATCCAGCCGATCGCAAAACCAGCAAAAGATAAGAGGAGTCCACCGATCCCACTGATAAGAATAAATAGCAGATTGCCAAGTTTCAGTTTATTGATCAAAAGATTCATGCACAGCCTTCTTTCCAAAAAAGTAATCAACGGCTCACAGGCTTTCTATTGTGCCCGCATCAATGTCAATAACTCAAAACCGAATAAATAGCCCTTATCGAAAAAAAAAACTGTGTCGGCATTCGGGCCGGATTTCCGAAGCACTTCCGGATCGCCCCAATCAGCGTCCTTCACAAATAAGATTCTTTTTACATCTTAATTTCCCCTGCTTGACAAACTGTCAACCTCTATTTAACTTCATCAAAACATCTTGTCTATTCCTTCTTTCACTCATATGTTATATGTTAGAACAAATGGTGTTATTTTTAAAATTACATTAAGATAATTAGGGGGGTCTCTTATGGCCAATAGTGTGCCTGAACTGCCGGCAGTCGATGCCGATGACACTCGTTCAAAAGAATACGGTGCAACAGAATCGGTACCGGCGAAAGCTCGTAACCTAAGCTTTTGGGACATGTTCGCAACCTGGATCGGCGCCAACGCTAATAACGGTACGTGGTATATCGGCGGTGTTGTCGCCGGCTGCGCGTTAACGGGCTCGATCATTGTGACTTTGATCGCTAATCCGATCGCTTATTTTATCATGGCGCTTGTCGGCTACATGGGATATAAAGCCGGAACGTCAACAATGGCGCTTACCCGTCCGTCATTTGGGATTCGCGGCAGCTATCTGCCGACGTTAGTCAATCTGACACAGTTCATTGGCTGGACAGCCGTGAATACGTTCATCGCGGCGATATCCGTCAGCTTCTTACTAAAATCGGCATTTGGCTGGGCCGCTTTTAGCGAAAAAGGCGGCTACAAATCGATGATCGTCGGCATCTTGCTCATGAGCGTCCTGCACTTTATTTCAATAGCGCTTGCTTGACACCGCTCCGTCAAAATGATCGAGCGAATCGGAATGATCCTGGTTATCGCGCTCGGTCTGTGGGAAACAATCGTTGTGTTCCAAAACGTTTCGTTCGAAAAAATCATCCATTGGCAGCCACCTGCCAAAATGGCGATGCCTTTTGGCTCAGCAATGGACACGATGGCAGCATTCAGTTTAGCCTGGGTTACCGCTATCGCTGAATTTACCCGATACGGCAAAAAGCGGTCAACCGCCACGATTGCGCCGATGCTTGGCGCGAACATCGGACTCTTTTGGTTTGCATTTGTCGGCATCATCGCCACGATTGCCACGGCGATTACAACCGGCACCTATGATCCGAACAATTCGGATCCTAGCACAATTGCCAGCAAACTCGGCCTTGGCTGGCTGGCAATGATCGTCATCATCCTGACAAGCACGACGGCGAATGCGGTTAACCTTATGGCCGGCGGCATCTCGCTCACCAATCTCACTAAAAAAAAAAAATCAGGCCGATGACCGCGCTTTGGATCGTCACTGTCATTGCCGTCCTGCTGACTTTTATCCCGCTTTTACTGAACAGCTTTCTAGATTCCTTTATTGCTTTTCTCGATTATATCGGGATGGTGCTCGGCCCGCTGCTTGGAATCATGATCGCGGATTTTTTCATCGTAAAAAAGCGCGTATACAATGTAGCAGAAATGGAAAAAAGCGGCGGAAGATACTGGTTTACCGGCGGATTTAATTTTGCCGCCATCGTCACTTGGGTGATCGGCGTCGTGCTCTTCCTCATGATTCACAATCTGCCGGCATTCACCCATACAATTGGCGCAACGTATCCGGTGCTCATTGTTTCTTTCATACTCTATTGTATTCTTTCTCAATTTCAAAAAAAAGCGAGCTGACTAAGAGGACTATGGATATTTATAACGCACGACTCAATCATCAGGGAGGCCTGTGGCGGATCACCCTTGAAAACGGCTTTATTAAGCAGATTTCGAGGATGTCAGCTATATTAGACAGTGACGGACTGGACGCGGAAGGGGGGCTTGTTCTCCCGCCTTTCATTGAACCCCATATTCATTTGGATACTATCTTGACAGCAGGGGAACCAAAATGGAATGGCAGCGGCACATTATTTGAGGGTATCGAAACTTGGGCACTGCGAAAAAAGCAGCTAACCCTTGCAGATGTGAAGCACCGGGCGAAAAAGGCGCTTGAATGGCAGATTGCCCAAGGCATCCAGCATGTTCGGACACATATTGACATCGACGACCCTAATTTGACCGCGTTAAAAGCGATGCTGGAAGTCAAACAAGAAATGGCCGATCTTGTTGATATACAAATTGTCGCCTTTCCTCAGGAAAGTGTTTTAGCTTATCCAAATGGCGAACAACTTTTAGAAAAAGCTCTCCGGCTCGGCGCGGACGCGGCCGGGGGGGGGCATCCCCCATTATGAACTGACAAGAGAAGACGGCATTCAATCGTTAAAAATCGTTTTTTTTCTGGCGGAAAAAAATATAAGCTGGTTGATATTCATTGTGATGAGATTGATGACGAGCAGTCGCGTTTTGTCGAGGTGGTTGCCGCGGAAGCATACCGACGCGGCATCGGCGACAAAGTGACGGCAAGCCACACAACCGCCATGCATTCCTATAACGGCGCCTATACTGCTAAGCTCTTTCGTCTGCTTAAATTATCCGGCATCCATTTTATTGCTAATCCACTCGTGAATACACACTTGCAAGGAAGATTTGATGATTATCCGAAACGGAGAGGTGTTACGCGTGTCAAAGAGCTTCTGGAAGCGGGGATCAACGTTTGCTTCGGTCACGATGATATGATGGATCCATGGTATCCGCTTGGAACTGGAAATATGCTGCAAGTGCTGTTCATGGGTATCCACGTCTGCCAGCTTACGGGCTACGAACAGATACGGTCAGCTATCGACCTGGTCACAACAAATAGTGCCAAAGCCTTGCATATTGAAGATCAATACGGTATTGAACCGGAAAAACAAACTTGATCATTCTTCCTGTAAAAGACAGTTTTTCAGCGATCCGTAAACAAGTGCCGGTCCGATACTCTATCCGACGTGGCAAAGTTATTGCAGAAACGAAGCCAAGCCAATCGCTGCTTTACAGAGAGGGTGTGGAAAAGGAAATCAATTTTGAATAGTGTGGAGAGGACAAGATCATAAGCCGATCTTGTCCCTTTTTCTCTTATCGGGAGCGTGAAAATCAATCAATATTGCGGAACGGTTGCTAAATACTCATACCCTTGAATGGCAATTTCGATCGCAATTCTTTTCTTCGGTGACATAAAATCCTCGCCGAGCAGCCGTCTGATTTTATCTAGACGATTATAGAGTGCTTGTCTTGACACATACAAGGTTTCGGCCGTTTCTTTCTTCACACCGTTTAAATCCAAGTAAACCTTTAAAGTATGTAAAAGTTCCCGCTCTTTTTGGCTGTCATAACGAATCAATTCTCCCAAATAGTGTTCTACGAATGACTAAGCCCGCCCGCTTTATCCAATGTATACAAAACATGATACACGTGTAATTCATCATAAAAGGGATGGGTGAGCAGGCCAACCTTTTTTTGCACCGCAATGACTTCCAGGGCATCCGAGAAACTGGTCTTTAAGAGCTTTTTTGCTTGTACAAAACGTCCAACACCGCTTAAATGGCAGGACATTTCTTCTTTTGAGTGATTTGATTTTGTGAGGGCGGGCAGTACACTTTCGATTGCTGATTGCAAACTGGTATTGGGTCGATTACATAAATCAAGTAAGATATAAACGATATACTGATTGACATAAGATGGAATCGTAAAAAAAAAAACCCTTTTTGCTAAATAGGAGGCCACTGAAAAACTTGTATTTTTTCAGAAGAACTGAACAACATTCTAAAAAAAAAAACGACTCAAATTCATTTTGAATTTCTGAGTCGTCTTTTTTCTTGAATGGGAGGGGGGTCTCCTCCTTTTTTTATCCCATCAGTTTCACAATTCTTTTAAATTCACGGCGAATATCGCCATGGCTCCTTGTATCTCCATGCCAACCAGACCCGAGGATTCCGCTACATCATACCCGTGTCTGTGTTTTAATTCACTATTTTTAGCCTCTATTTTGTAGCGTTCTTTCGCTTTTTCCCTAAAATAGTCGGTTTTCTGGAATTTCGCCTGTTTATCATGGGCATTGCTCTTGATAGTGACGCTATAGGTCTTGTACTTCGCTCCCTCTTTATAACATCCTTCGCGGAAGGGACAACATCGGCATTTGTTAACGTCGAAATAATAAATATCTCTTGGATTTTTTGCTCCTTCTTTTCTTCTGGTTTGCCTTGTTTTTTGAATCGCCATATGCCCTGCCTTGCACACGTACATCCCCGCATCTTTATTAAATTCGAATGCATCTTCTTTCTTTCGCTTTCCCTGGGTGACAGAAGGATTTAACTTAGCGATTAATTCCATCTCATTTTTTTTTTTTTGTATTCAATATTTCTCTTTTCAGAATAGGCGGTGTCCCCAATAATTGTTTTTACGTCTATCCCCGCTTGAATACTTTTATGAATCAACGTTTCTAATTGCTTGCCATCGTTCTTTTCTCCAGTTGTAATCGTGGCCGCGGTCATCATTCGTTCTTCGCTCATTGCTAGATGTGTCTTATAGCCAAAAAAGGAAGAGTCTGCCGTTTTATGCCCCACTTTGGCATCGGGATCTGTGGACGCCTGTAGCTGTTCCAAATCATCGGCGGCTACGGTTTCTTTTAAACGATTAAGGGATTCTTTTACTTTTGGGATTTCCGAACACACGGGATCTTTTTCAATCACTTGGATTAACTGCTGACAATAATCGACTTGATCTTCGATGGCTTCTGAAGAGGTTTTTGCCGGGAATTTTTCTTTCATCGTTTCATCAACTTTATAGACGGCTTTTCGAAGCTTTCGTGACCGATCGGCAAGGATTTCCAATGGAGACTTTTGATTATACCGCGCTTGGGTATGAGTGTGCATCATCCACATAATGGATCGGCTTTTGATGATCCCTTTTTCGATGGCAATCGATACCGTTTGGTTAATGAGCAGATCAAGAAGGGTCACATCTTTTAAACGTAACTTTCGAAATTTGGTCAGTGAGCTTGATTCGATCACGGGGTCTTCGGGTGCCATCTCCAAAAAATATTTAAAAGATAAATCGTATTTCGAACGTTCAACAACATCGACATCAGATAGATCATAAATGGTTTTCAACAACAAATATTTTTAAACATGCGGATGGGATGAATCGCTTGACGTCCATTATCCAGGCAGTATTTATCTTTAAGTTCGTTGACCACAAACGAGAAATCAACGAGTTCATTAATTTTTCGCAAAAGATTATCCTTGGGTATAAGCATGTCATAAAGTTCGCTATAGGGACTTAAGATCATCGAGCATTGCTGAGGAATCATTGGATTCACCTGCTTCATTGTCATCCTTCAATTATATACGAAAAAGGCACCGTTCCTTCACTTTATGTGAGAAATGGTGCCCCATAAATTTTATGACTTTTTCAGTGGCCTCGCTAAATAGCGATCGGGCCTGCACACTTTTACGGATCATCATGTCCATATCGACGGAAACGTTTTTTTTTCTAACAATTTCAAAAACAACGGCCGTTTGCCGGCCAAAACAAAGATTAGGCGCCAGCATGGATAACCTTTCTGTAATCTCTTTTTCGTCTAATTCGCCCTGAAGCCATTGGGCAATCCATTGATTATCCTGATAGTATCGTCTTTCCTCCCAATAAGTTGTCCGCATTAAGTCCTGCGCAACGGCTGTCGCACATCGATCAAGTGCAATTGATGAAAAGTGATCAAGCCCTTCCGTAGACAAAATCACAAGCTTTCCAAACTTCTTTCCCATCACGACAATAGGATGCCCCGTGTATATGGAGCAGGCGTCAGCCGAATGAACCTTCTTTTTCCGGAGCCTATGTTCGGCACCAGACGGAACAAAAAAAGACTCTCCTTCTTCCGCAATATAAGCAGCAATCGGTTTACCAACGACTTCAAAAAAAAGAGTGAGCAACGGTCGTATCCCCTCGCCTCTAAGTAGGCAAGTGTTGAAACGGTCGGATAACTTATCCAAATCTTCCATCATTTTTTGCTGGCGATTAATCAAGCAGGTATGGATGTCATGTGTTACATCGATATACCGAATATCATGTTCAACGAGTATAAGCGGAAAATCATGCCGTTTTGCTAAATGAATCATACTTTCTTTCAGGCATGCTTTCAATCACACGCCCCATGTCGACAACAAGGCCGGCTGCTCGCCGTTCGATAATCTGCCTTAGAAAATCCAGCCCTTTCCCCTCACTGTTTTCCCACGTCAATCCGGTCGTCAAAATCAACTCATCGCCATTCAACAAATGACCGACATCGTCAACTTCCAGAACATGGGCCCATTTAACAACTCGATTAAGCGCTTTTTCACTGGCATGGATGGTCGCATCTTTAAAGTAAGGGCGTCTTAAAAATATCTCGAATAGTCAAAGGCAGCTGCATAATGGGATCCCCCCGTTCCCTGAGTCTATATCTTCATTTGCTGTACCCGCTACCCGATGCCTGAATCAAATCCATTTTTCCATATAAATTAATTCGTCTCTTTTAAAGCCTTGTTTTTCATAAAAGCCCTGGACTTTTTCATTGTTCTGCTCGATTAAAAGATTAACCTTTTCGCAGCCCGCTTGTTTGAAACGAGATTCCAGTTCGTTCATGATCTTCTGCCCAAGCCTTTGCCCCTGATAATCGGGGTCTACAGCTAAATGATTGACCCAGCCCCTCCTTCCATCATAGCTGCCCATCACAACGCCGATAATTTGATTCGTTTTCTCCAGCACGAAGAACAATTCAGGATCTCTCTTCAGTTTGTTCATTATTCCCGCCATCGTATCCGAGCGAGAGAGAAGTAAGCCAGCCTTTGTCCACAAATGAATGACCGCATCAAAATCATCTAATCTGAATTCACGAAAGTGCACAGACTCATCTTCTTTTATATTAAAAAATAGCAAAGAAGTGCTGAAGATGGTAGTCTGTTTCTGAGATCACCACTGCTTAAAAACGGCTTTTTGCGTATAATTTATAATTAGAAGCAAACTCTCATGAACGAGCCGGACTGTTCAACCCAATCAAAAATATCCAAAGCCTTATCTAAACCGGAGCCAGTCGAATTTATTGCTTTCCTTTC
The DNA here is from genome assembly GCA_030437565.1 of Terrilactibacillus sp. S3-3. Lineage (GTDB taxonomy): Bacteria > Bacillota > Bacilli > Bacillales > Sporolactobacillaceae > S3-3. The sequence continues at coordinate 520,364 of CP129291.1, read as the reverse complement.
AGCCGGCCACTTGCTATATTATATTATGTTAAAGAACCTATTTTAGGATGGAAGGAGCCGACAGCTTATTTATGGGTGCTAAAAAAAGCGGAACTAAAGATAAAATTTTAGATCTCCTGAAAAAACAGCAGAAACTGTCTGTAAATGAGCTTTCCAGGCAGCTTCACATCACGGAAATGGGCGTAAGAAAACATCTCGATGTTTTGGAAAAAGATGGATTCGTTCAAGTGGAGGAGAGCCGGCAACCGATCGGAAGACCTGTTCAGCTTTTCTCGCTGACAGATAAAGCCGAATCCTGTTTCCAAAGAATTATGAACGCATGACTGTGAATTTTTTGAATGATATCAAGGATTTATACGGCCAGGAATCCATCAACCAATTATTCGATCGAAGAAAAGAGCGGCTTTTCCAATCCTACAAATCGTCCATGGCAGATAAACAAAGCAATCAGGAAAAAATCAAGACCTTTGCAAAGCTGCAGGATGAAAAAGGCTACATGAGCCAATTAAACAAAATAAACGATTCAACTTACGAACTCATGGAATACAATTGTCCGATTTTAGCGGTCGCCAATCAATTTAAACTAGCCTGTGAGCGGGAAACGTCTTTGATCAAAAGCGTCCTGGGAGCGGCAAGCGTGGAACGGATCATGTGCCGGGCGGATGGAGAGGCGCATTGCCGGTTTATGATTAAATTCAAAAAAGAAGATTTGCAGGGATAAGAAAGGCTGGCCATCCGTCAATGTCCAGCCTTTCTTATTATTTTTGCCATGCACCAAAATCTATAAATACTACTTTTCAGATTCAATAAGAGTTATATCTTTATTTTTTAGCTTTGTCGTAATTGGTCGAGACGACATCCCAATTGATTACATTGAAGAAATTCTTAATGTATTCCGGCCGTCTGTTTTGATATTTTAAGTAATAAGCGTGTTCCCAAACATCTATGCCAAGAATTGGCGTGTCGCCGGCCAGCAGCGGATTATCTTGATTAGGCGTGCTCACTACCTTTAATTTATTTTGGCTGTCGACGGCCACGCCAGGCCAGGGATCCGGAACCAAATTGGCCGGCAGCGGCGCTCGAAAATTGTTGTTTAAAGGCATCAAATCCATTGAGCTCATTGTCAATTGCCTGTTTCAAATCGCCGACAGGCTGTGTTGAACCGCCTGGAGTCAAAATTTCCCAGAATAAGCTGTGATTATAATGACCGCCGCCGTTGTTTCGTACTGCCGTGCGAATGTCTTCAGGAATGGCATTCAGATCCGTCAGCAATGCCTCCAGCGATTTGCTTTGCAGTTCAGAATGGCCTTCCAAAGCGGCATTCAGATTGTTGACATATGTTTGGTGATGCTTGTCGTGATGAATCGTCATCGTTTCTTCATCAATATACGGTTCCAGGGCATCCCGTTCAAATTTCAGTTCAGGCAAAGTAAATGTACTCATTTTCATGGCCTCCTATTTTTTAAACTTTATTGTTTATTAATTACCCTATTATTAAATCAGCCCTGGTAAATAAACGCAATTATATTGCTCAAATAATTGATTGAAAAATTTTTATGATCATCATCTTCCTTCTCTACTTAACAAACTAATGAGTTTATAATGTGAAACCTTTCGTCAAATCCAAATTATAAAAAGTTGGTTACAATGATTTTCGCTTTTCTATGGGATGAGGCCGGATGAATGCCTCTTGATTTTGACAGGTTAAGTCTCAGGTAGACCCGAAGTTTAGCAAGTTAAGCCTTTCGATCCTACAGGTTAGCTCCTTAATCCCACAGGTTAGCAGCACTTCGATCCGGCAGGTTAGCTCCTCAATCCCACAGGTTAGCACTTCGATCCGGCAGGTTAGCACTTCGATCCGGCAGGTGAATCCCCCAAGCCGGAAATATAAATTATTTTGTGTGGAGCCCCCAGGTTCGGCAGGTCAGCGAGCCTGAGTGGCTGAACCAGGTTTATTTCTCACATGGCTCTTTTCTTATTTACACAATGATATGGACTATTAAATTTTTTTTTTTCGCCGATTCAAAGCTGATAGTTTTTATTTTTTTTTTTCGAAACCGGTTTTTATTTTGTCCTTTTATGATTCTAAAAATATGCTGATTTTATCAATATGTCCTATATTCTGTTATAATAATCGCAAGAATATGACCTTGATGAATGAAAGGTGATGATCCATGACATGGCTGAACAAACAAAAAAAAGTGCATCTCGCGTTTTACACTTCGCTCCATCTTGAAGCGCTTAATCATTTTGAACTTTCCGAATCCCAGCTGCCCTTCACCTTGCTTCCCAAAGCAGCGCTTCGTACAGCTTTAAATGAGCGAGATGAGCGATTTCCTGTCACAATTCTGAAAAAGGATCTCCCCGTTGGTTTTTTCGTTCTGCACATTGGCGAGGGCATTTGCGATTACACCAGCAATCCGAAAGCTGTTTTGCTAAGAGCTTTTTCCATCAATTATTCTCAGCAGAGAAAGGGCTATGCCAAAGCCGCTTTACAGCAGCTTCCCGGATTTGTCAAAAAAACATTTCCCCGATAAAAATGAGATTGTGCTTTCAGTCAATACAAAAAATACACCGGCGATCTCTGCCTATTTAAAAACAGGATTCGAAGATCATGGTGAAATGCACATGGGCCGGAGCGGTCCCAATCATCTTTTACATTATTTTCTCTAATAACCGCGTTTCTGGTTTAAAGTAAAAGCCGCTTCGTTGTATTTTTAAGAACGGAGCGGCTTTTTTATTAAGATGTAAACTTTTATGCTGTCTTCCAAAACTGACGTCCGGCCCAAATTCAGCCTTAAGTCCTGTCCTCCTTAACTTGCCGAACTCAAGGCCTCATCAGTTGAATCGATGATTTTTGACCGGCTACTTTTTGAATCGATACGGAACCGTCGCAATCACCACATCCGCATGTCTCACCAGGCTCGCTTTAATCAGCGCGCCGGATTGATTGTGCAGCAGGCTTTGCCACCGTTTTTTCGTATAAAATTGCGGAATGACAACGGTAACGGTCGCGCCTGTCTGATCCGCCTTCCATTTGACCGTATCGATAAACTTATTCAGCGGCGTCACGATGCTGCGATAAAGCGAGTGCAGCGTCACAAGCCGAATGCCTGTTTTCCACTGATTCCATTCCCTTTCCATCTTCGCAATTGCCTGCGGGCTGTCGCCGACGTAGACCGCAATCACATTATCCGAAAGCGATTTGGCGTATATCAGCGATTGCTCAACCACTTTCGTGATCCCGGCTATCGGAACAACAACAACATTATCGGTCGTATTAATCGAACGAAGCGGAACCGTAAAATCGATTCTCAGCTGCTCAGCCACATCCATATAGTGCTGGTGAACTTTGTGAAACACAAACATGACGCATGGGATAAAGATCAGCACAATCCAAATCTTCTCAAACTTAGTGATGAAAAAGATTATCAAAATCAGATAGCAGATCAAGGCACCGACCAAGTTGGTCACGAGTTTCGGCACCCATCCCTTCGGCTTTGTCCGAATCCATCTGAAAATCATCCCTGTTTGCGAAAGCGAAAAGGGGATAAATACCCCGACAGCGTACAAAGGAATCAAACTTTCGGTATTGCCTTCAAAAATGATGATCAAAACGATCGACAGCACGCCAAGCGTGATAATCCCGTTCGAATACCCTAATCGATCGCCTCTAATTTTGAACGGACGCGGCATATATTTGTCGTTTGCCAAGTTAAAAGCTAATTGCGGAAAAGCGGAATAACCCGTATTTGCCGCCAAAATCAAAATGAGAGCAGTCGTAGCTTGGATAAAGTAATAAAAGATGTGGCGGCCAAAGAGGTTCGATCCGAGCTGCGACAACACCGTCTGGTCGCTCATTGGTGTAATCCCGTACCAGTAAGCCAGGAACACAATCCCTGAAAAGAGCGTGGCTAAAATCGCTCCCATCATGAGCAGCGTCTTCGCTGCATTTTTCGGAGCCGGATCTTTAAAGTTTGGAATGGCATTGGAGATCGCTTCAATACCCGTCAACGCTGAACAGCCGGATGAAAAAGCTCTAAGAAGCAGAAACAGGCTGACCCCCATAACAGGCGTGCCGACTGAAGCATGTGCTTGAATGGGCTCATGGCCTGTCAGCGCCTGGTAGATACCGACACCTATCAGTCCCAGAATCGCAAAGACAAAAAAGTAAACGGGATAGGATAATATCGTTGCTGATTCAGTCAATCCGCGTAAATTTAAAACGGTAATAATGGCGACAATCAGAACGCCTAATAACACAGAATAAGGATGATGAAGAGCCGGAATGCCGATGTAATCGCATCGGTACCCGAAGAGACGCTGACGGCTACGGTCAGAATATAATCGACCAGCAGCGAACCGCCGGCAACAAGGCCGAAATTCATCCCTAGGTTTTCCTTTGCCACCATGTAGGCTCCGCCGCCTTGGGGATAGGCAAAGATAATCTGACGATAAGATAAAATGAGAGCCACAAGTAAAATTAAGACGCCCAAAGCAATCGGCAGCGAATACCATAGTGCGGCGGCGCTGATTGTCGCTAAAACAATCAAAATTTGTTCCGGACCATAAGCCACTGATGATAACGCATCGGAAGACAAGATCGCCAGCGCTTTTAAACTTATTTAATTTTTGGCTGTGCAGCTCATTGGATTTGAGCGGACGCCCAATCAAAACCCTTTTAATTTTAGATAACATACAGACACCTTCACAGTTCAAAATGATAATAAATAAAAAAAAATTAATTTTTAAAAAAACTTCATTTTGTTTTTAACTTGCCGCTTTACACGCGGCCGCTCACTCAAGCTGGCAGTGAACCATCGTTCGGACAGTCCGTTTGCGATTCATTTTTATAATGGTATAGTGTATCCGACAATCAATAAATAAATGTCAGACGATGTTCCTCTTCTTGAAACTCATTATGTATGTTTGAATCGCACTTTGAACCTCCGCTATTCCCTCCCATTTCGCCATCGCTCGCAATCCGATTGTATCATAATTCATCACGCCCGCAACCCTTTTTACCATCAAAAAGACAGCGCTTTTATTAAATGAATATCGCAAAAAAGTGGGCGGCCATATTTAGACCGTCCAATAGAAAAATTTATTTTTTTGCTTCATTCAAAGCCTGCCGATTCAAAAGTCATAAACGTTCGCTGAGCTCCCCTAAACCTGTGGACTTTGTGACTTGGAAAGAATAATAATGGTCGCTAAAATGCAGCCCGCTCCCAGCCAGTCAATGATTGTGAAAGGAACACCCATCCAGACAACGCTCAATATAGCGGCTGAGGTTCCGCACAGCCAAGCAGACTGGATTCAGTGGCTTTCAAATATTTCAAACTTTCCATGTATAAATAAAAAGCGGCCAGCGTGCCAAATAAAATAACAAAAGCAACGGCAGCCATGGAGATAAAAGAAATGTCACCTGAGAACGTCCAAGGCGGACAGATGATGCTCATCACAACGCCGCCAATCAGCATCCCCCAGCCGACAACAATGGCCGATCCCCATTGTTTCAGGAGTCGAACCGGCTGCACCGAATAGACCGCCGCGCCGCCGGCTGAAAGCAGCCCCCAAAAAAGTTCAAGCGGGTTGATAGCGATCGTATCCATTCTTCCTTTGGTGACAAGCAAAAAAATGCCGAGCAGGGCTAAAAAGGCAGCAAAAAATTCGGCCGCGGTCGGCATCTTTCTAAATTTCACAGCCAGGTACGCCATGATCAGCACCGGCCCTAAATACTGCAGGAGGGTGGATGTCGCCGCATTGCCCGCTTCCACTGCCGCCGCAAAGTATGTATACTGCACGCCGATCATGCCGAAAATGCCGAAAACAAGCAATTGCCGGCGGGACTTTTTTTCCTGCCAGACTTTCCAAATCGATTGTTTTTCTTTCATTGAAGAGATCGTGAGAAGTACCAGCCCGGAAATAAGCATCCGGACCGCCACCAGCCATCCGGCATGAAACCCTTTTTCCTGAAATAAATATTGAGCCACCGTTCCGGAAACTCCCCATAGAATCGCTCCCGTCAAGACGAGCGTAATCCCTGTTCCTTTTCTCCCAAACCTCATTTTTGGCAAGCTCAGTGATTTTGTTGCCATTCCATCTTCCCCCCCGCTTACAGACATCCCTTAGTCAAAAAAAAAACGCCGATCAGCGAGAACATCCGGCAAACTGCAGAACATTCAGACTGCCTTTATCTGTGTACCGGCCGCTTTAGTACCTCAAAGAAACCATCATTTCTTTGATAATGCAAGATCTATGTTATGACAGAGATGAAAACGCGTCAATACCTTATCTGAAACATTTATTATTGAAATTTCCGACACTTTCTTGTAATATGGAAAAGAGACGAGTAGAGCAGAGTTGAGAGCAATTTTAGCTGAGCAGAGGAAAAAAAAAAACATTACGAAAGACGGTCTATTTATCCGTGTCTTTTCTTGTTGCCATTTCCAAATGATTTCTTGCTCTCTTCTGTATAACCAATTTATACAGGGAGGAATTTCACATGAGCCTATTATCCAACGTGGATGCCACGACCGACACCGTTTCTTATGCCACGAGCATGGGACTGCGTATTTCCCGTACTCAAACCCCATTATCTATGGATTTTCCCGTTCCTTTTCTCTTGAACAAATTAGATGATCACAAAGGCGCGCTGTTTTCCAGCACTTATGAATTTCCCGGGAGATATTCCAGATGGGACATCGGTTTTTTCAACCCGCCGATTGAAATGACTGCGTCAAGACGAACATTCCGCATCAAAGCTTTAAATGCCCGCGGAAACGTACTGATATTATCTTGCAGAACATCTGGACGATCGCGCATTTGTTTTTTTTCATTCAGCTGCCCCCGATTGCCTGGAAGGAACGATTCAGTCGGAAGATTATACGGTATTGAAAGAAGAAGATCGGACCAAACAGCCGTCGATATTCACATTGCTGAGGCAAATTCAGCGGCTTTTCCGCACGGATGACGCTTTTCTCGGTCTCTACGGCGCATTCGGCTTCGACTTGATTCACCAGTTTGAGCAGCTGCCTCTATATAAAAAAAGAGACAAGAACCATACCGATTTGCAGCTGTATCTGCCTGATGAACTTTTTATTGTCGACCAGCAAAAGAAACAAGCTTATCGGTTGTCTTATGAATTTGCTGTCGGCGATAAGGTAACGGAAGGGCTGCCCCGGGACGGTGCCGTCGTCCCCTATCGTTCTTCATCCGGCCAAGGAGAAGAATCACCCGAATCCTTTGCCAGCCGCAAAGGCGAGTATGCCGATATTGTCCGCGAAGCAAAAAAGCTTTCAAAAAGGGCGATCTCTTTGAAGTCGTGCCAAGCCGAATCTTATCGCAGCCATGCACCATTCCGCCTTCCGAAGTTTTTCAAAACTTGCGCCGCATAAATCCAAGTCCGTACGGTTTTCTGATTCATCTGAATGATCGCGAATTTCTCGTCGGCTGCTCGCCGGAAATGTACGTGAGAGTGGAAAACGGCGTTGTGGAAACATGCCCGATTTCCGGCACAATCAAACGGCGCGGTTCTGTTATTGAAGATGCCGAGCAAATTAAGACACTGCTCAGCTCCGACAAGGAAGAATCGGAACTCACGATGTGCACCGACGTGGACCGTAATGACAAATCGCGTGTCTGCGTACCGGGATCGGTAAAAGTCATCGGACGCCGGCAGATCGAAACCTATTCCCACCTGTTTCACACGGTTGATCACATTAAAGGAGACCTGAAAGAAGGCTTTGACGCTTTCGATGCCTTTATGACGCATATGTGGGCGGTAACCGTCACCGGCGCGCCGAAACTCGAGGCGATGACATGGATCGAAAAGCATGAAAAAAAAACGCCGCGCCGCTGGTATGGCGGCGCCGTCGGCTGGTTCGGCTTTAACGGCAACCTGAACACCGGTTTGACGCTCAGAACGATGCGGATTCATAAAGGCACCGCTGAGATTCGCGTCGGCGCCACGCTGCTCTATGACTCGGTGCCGGAAAATGAGGAACAGGAAACGCTGACAAAAGCGGGGGCTTTGATGGAGGCGCTCAAACCTTATCGGCCGGCTGAAGAAACGGCAGCGATGCCAACTGCTGCCGGCAAAAAGCCAAAAGCTGTCCGCCGCGTCCTCCTGATCGATCACCAGGACTCTTTTGTCCATACTTTGGCCAGTTATTTTCAGAGTCTCGGCGCCGAAGTCTCTGTCTGCCGCAGCCCGTATGCCAGGCAGCTGATTAAAGAGGGAGCGGAAAACGTTGATCTTGTGATTCTGTCGCCTGGTCCGGGCGAGCCAGCCGCTTCCGGATGGACGAAACGATTCGGCTCTGCGTTGAACATCATATTCCTGTATTCGGCATCTGCCTCGGCTTGCAGGGCATTGTCGAATACTTTGGCGGTCAGTTGAACTTGCTTCCTGCCCCGACCCACGGAAAAAAATCAACCGTGATCCACGACGGCAGGTCGGCATTATTCAAAAATGTTCCTGAAACATTCAGAGCGGGACGCTATCATTCCATCTTTGCTGAACATCTGCCGGATGATTTAGTCGTCACGGCCCGTTCCGATGACGGCGTGATTATGGCCATCGAACATCGCCGTCTGCCGATCGCGGCCGTCCAGTTCCATCCGGAGTCGATCATGACAATGGAGGGTAACAACGGCATGCAAATGCTGGATAATGTACTCGACATGTTCAATAAATAAAAAAAAACGAGAGCGCCGGGGAATCTTCCCCCGGCGCTTTTTCATTTTTCAAAGCCGCTCGATAAACGAAGAGCTTAGCTTAGCTAAGCGGCTTCTGCACAAATGGGGCGACTTCCTGCTCAAATGGGGCGGCTTCTGCTAAAATGGCGCGACTTCTGCCTAAATGGAGCGACTTCTGCACTAAATGGGGCGGCTTCTGCCTAAAATGGCGCGACTTCTGCCTAAATGGAGCGACTTCTGCACTAAATGGGGCGACTTCTGCCTAAATGGAGCGACTTCTGCACTAAATGGGGCGACTTCTGCACTAAATGGGGCGGCCTCAACTTTCATCATGGCACACCGTTCACATTAATACGAAAACAGGAAAATAATAACCCCTGTTGAACTACCCCTACTTAACAACCTTTGGCTTGTTTGAAGTGGGAGATTCCTAAGAACACCGGCGCAGCCGCAGGTTATGGATTAGGCGATCCCCGCAGTCCCTGCGGTTAGAAGCCTTATCGCTTCATTTTTAAGATTGATACTTGCGTTCATATCTCGATCATGATGGGCATGGCATTTTGGGCAGTCCCATTCACGCAATCCGAGCTGCTTGACGTCTTTATTTTGGTAGCCGCAACAAGAACAAAGCTGGCTGGAAGGAAAGTTTTTCGCCACCGTAACGACGCACTTGCCATACCACTTGGCTTTATATTCAATCATTGTTTTGAATCGTGACCAAGACACTTCACTGATCGCTTTTGCAAGATGATGATTTTGTAACAGGTTGGATACAGACAAATTCTCCATCCCGATCACATCGTGGTTTTTGACAATTTCGGTGGAGATTTTGTCTAAGTAATCTTGCCGTGCATTGGCCATCTTTTCGTGGATACGGGCGACTTTGATTTTGGCTTTGTACCAATTGGACCCGCCCATAGAACGCCTGCTCATGATCCGCTGGGCTTTGACCAATTTTTCTTCCAAGGTGCGGAAAAACTTGAGGTTGGTGTGTACTGTCCCATCCGAGAGAATCGCAAAGTTTTTGAGTCCGACATCAATGCCAACAGCTGAATGGGTTTTCGGCCATGCGGAAACTTCTGCCTCGGTGCCTATTGATACAAAGTATTTGCCGGAGGGATGCCGCCTGATTGTGGCATTCATAATCCTGCCTTGGACATCGCGGCTTTTGGCAAAACGAACCAGACCAAGTTTCGGCAGTTTGATATGGTTTCCAATGACCGCAATATTCTGATTGACCATCTTCGTTGTGTACGACTGAATCGGATGTTTCTTTGATTTAAAAAAACGCGGGTATTTGGTTTGTTTTTTGTAGTATCGGCGATAGGCATCCGCCAAGTTTTCAACAGATTTTTGCAAGGCGATACTGTCCACTTCTTTTAGAAAAGCAGAGTGGCTCTTGAGTTCAGGAAGGGCTTTGACTGTTTCATATTTGTTGAGGCGTTCACCTTTCCAAGAGTTAGCTGGAATCTGGCCGTTTTGAACCATTTCTTCGACAATCTGCCAGTAGGCATCTTTTTCTTTCTGCTTACCCAGAAAGAAATTAAACACAAATCGGGAACAGCCGATGGTTTTGTTGATGAGTCCCACCTGTTTTTTGTTTGGAAAGATGCGAAACTTATAGGCTTTGTTGACCAGCATAGGTTCGCCCCCCATACACAGAACTTACGTTCGTGAATATTATAGCATGACAGAAACGGGAGTTGCAACTAGCAGATGGCACTCATCTCCCGCTTAGCAACACTTGAAGCGGGAGTCTTCTGCCAATTACGATAGAAGCCAAGCTAAAAAGAGTACAGGCAGTCTCCGTTAGCTTGGCTATTGGTTTTGGTCGCTCTCTTCCTCACATTTTAAAAAATCCTTGATCTAAAAATTGTTGAGAGTAAACAGTGAAGAGTTGACAAAGAATATGACCATCACTTATGAAAAATGGAGATGGATCAAATGCCGAATTTAACCAAAATACCTCAAGAAGAAGGAATAGACCATACTTTAAGCCTGCTTAGAGAAGGATATATGTACATTTCGAACAGGCGGCGCAGTTTTCATTCCGATGTCTTTGCAACTCGATTACTTGGGAAAAAAGCAATCTGCATCGGAGGAAAAGAAGCGGCTGAAATCTTTTATGACAATGAGAAATTCAAGAGAAAAAAGGCGGCACCAAACAGAGCGCTGGAAACCTTGTTTGGTCAAAACGGTATTCAAACGCTCGATGGGGAGGCGCATAAACACCGCAAAGACATGTTTATGTCGATCATGACTCCTGAGGGATTAAAGAACTTAACCAATGTGACTAAACAACAGTGGCAAACGGCCGTGGATAAGTGGGAACGAATGGATAAGGTTGTCCTCTACGATGAAGTACAGGAGATCATGTGCAGAACAGCCTGCCAGTGGGCCGGCGTACCGTTAAAAGAAGATGAAGTGAAGAAATGGACAAATGATTTAGGAGCGATGTTCGAGACGGCAGCCTCAGTCGGCCCGGCCCACTGGTTAGGACGAAATGCCCGGAATCGGGTAGAAAAGTGGATCGGTGATCTCATTGTTCAAGTTCGTGATGGAAAAGTGAATCCCCCGGAAAATACGGCATTGCACACGTTCGCCTGGCATCGTGATCTGAACGGGAAATTTTTAGATACTGAGATCGCCGCCGTGGAAGTCATCAATATTTTGCGGCCCATTGTAGCGATCGCCGTCTTTATCAATTTCACTGCCCTGGCCGTGTACCATTTTCCGGAAGAGAGAAAAAAGCTTGAATCTGGAGATGAAAAATACGCCCTGATGTTTATTCAAGAAGTTCGCCGTTTTTATCCATTCTTTCCTTTTGTCGCTGCACTGGTAAAAAAAGATTTCACCTGGAAGGGCTATCAATTTGAGGAAGGCACATTCACTTTATTAGATCTTTACGGCACAAATCATGACCCAAAAATTTGGGACAATCCCGAAGTGTTTAATCCCAAACGCTTTGCCAATTGGGCAGACAGTCCTTTCAGCTTCATTCCTCAAGGCGGCGGTGATTACTTCATGGGACACCGCTGTGCCGGTGAATGGGTAACCATTGAAGTGATGAAAGTCAGCCTGAATTATCTGGTATCGAATGAGTTTTGAAGTTCCTGACCAGGATTTAAGTTTCAGCATGGTCAGCATACCAAGTATCCCCCATAGTAAAATCGTGCTCAAAAATGTTAAGCGAAAAGTATAACCTTTCTGCCTGCTCAGGTGATTAATCTATTTTCCCCAATTAAATAAACCGGTTGCCAAATACCTCAAAAGTCCGATTTCACAACCTAAACATCAAAGAAATCGTGCTTTTGAGGTTAAATTTTGTTTGCGAGAAAAATTGGCGGCGCCTCGATCCGATGGCTTCTTAAATTGACCATGCTATCGCTATTGTTTTTGGCCTGCTTCTTTTTTCAATTTCGCCAAGCAGTATAATGGCCATCCCGATAGTTGTTATCCATGCACCTTTCGTTTCAAGCGGATCAACAACGGACGATGCCTTTTTCCTTAGTCTGTTGTTTTTCCCCCAAAGCAATCATAAAATTTCCAATAACCCCCATGATATTTCCAATAAGCAGATGATTTTCCTTCCAAGTCTTTTTATCGGCGAGAACGACTCCCCCTCCCAGAACTTGATCTAAGGCATTGAACTCGGTATATTTCAACCTTAGAGAAGGATCCTGGGAGATAATAAAAGAAAACGCTTCAATCCCATATCCAAGCGCCTGCAGTTCTGTCCCAGCTTTATAATTTCCCTTATGAAACAATTCTGCATCTATCGTAAATCCGTTTAGCTGAAGCAGGCTGCCGTTGAAAACAAGAATATCCTGTTTTTTTTTTGGGACTTTGTGATTGACGGTGTAAGTCCGAGTGCAATCATGACTTTTCCGAGAACAACGGAAGCAACAGCACTCAGCTTAAGCAAATCATTTTTCATTTGCAACTCATTCTTCATTTGCAACCCTTCTTTATCTCTGAACTCATCACCACAATTTATTTTCTAAAAACCCATGTCGTGGGTAACAAAAATGACCGTTTTCTTGATTTCTTTTTTTAATTCAAGCATATCATCCTGCAGTTTTGCCCGGCTTACGGATCCAGCGCACTAAATGGCTCGTCCATTAAAATGATATCGGGATCAGCGGCCAGCGCCCGTACAACCCCTACCCGCTGCTGCTGACCACCGGACAGTTCATCCGGCTTCTTCTCGCGATAAATTTTGGGATCAAGCCCAACCATCTTCAGCAGAACATCTATTCTTCTGCGAATGGTTTCTTTTTCCCACTTCTTCATTTCCGGGACGATCGCGATGTTTTCTGCCACGGTCAAGTGGGGAAAAAGGGCGATTTGCTGCAGGACATAGCCAATATTCCATCTCAGTTCATGAACGTTGTAATCCGATACATTTTTCCCATCTATAAAAATAGAGCCGGCGGATAAGTCGGTTAAACGGTTGATCATTTTCAACGTTGTCGTTTTTCCGCATCCGCTCGGCCCTATAAAAACAAAAAACTCACCTTTGTTGACCGTCAAATTTAAATGCTCGACCGCCACGGTACCATCTTTATACGTTTTCGATACGTTCTCTCAACCGAATCAAGGTTACACCTCTCCCCTTTTCTTCCCTTCCACAGTGAAAGACTGACGAGTATGCCCAATGGATAAACTCTACTTTGTCTCTCTCCTACTATTAATAACCTATGATTATTCCTTTATTCTATCAAAAACATATGTTCTTTAACATCAAAAAGCTTTAACCTATTAATAACTTTTTAACAGAAATAATTTTATAAGTTGTTGACAAAACCCCATGCTGTAATTATAATGGTTACAGGTGGTGAGACAAATGATAAATACTCGACTCGCTGTTGCCATTCACGTCTTATCATTGATTGCTTCGCGTCCCAGCGATGAATTGACTTCAGATTATATCGCAAGCAGTGTCAATACCAATCCGGTTGTCATTCGCCGTATCATCAGCATGATGAAAAAAAAATCAGGATTAGTAAAAACACATATCGGTGTTGCCGGTACAACGCTGGCGAAAAAACCGGCAGACATCTCATTGCTCGACGTTTATCAGGCAGGCAGTGGAACCAAATGAGGAATTATTCGCTATTCATGGGAACCCTAATCAACATTGCCCGATCGGCAAAGGTATTCAAGCCGTTCTGGACGAAGCTTTTCATGGAGCGCAAGCCGCACTGGAAGCAAAATTGGCCAGCCAATCTATCCAGGATATTTTGGATCATCTCTTTGCATAGAGAGATGTTTTTTTTTCACCGCCATCCTGTAACTATTTTAGTTATAACCATTAAGGTTACATCAATATAAGGAGGAGGTCTTATTTATGAAAATTGGCGTTATTGGCGCCACTGGAAAAGCTGGTTCGCGAATTTTGAAAGAGGCATTAAATCGCGGGCACGATGTTACGGCCATTGTCCGGCAGCCGAATAAACTTGATGTTCCGGATATTCCCGTTATTAAAAAAGACATCTTTGATTTGAAAAAAGGAAGATTTGGAACCTTTCGATGTTGTGGTCAATGCCTTTGGGGCACCATTCGGCCAGGAACATTTGCATGTCGAAGCCGGCCCGTGTGCTGATCGATGCGCTCATCGGCAGCAAGCACACCCGTCTGATTGTCGTCGGCGGTGCCGGCAGTTTATTTGTCGATGAAGCCAAAACAACGCTGCTGGTCGATACACCTGAATTTCCTAAAGAAGTGCTGCCGACCGCATCAAATCAGGCGCAAAATTTGAAAGAACTGAAAGCATCACATGATTTAACCTGGACATTCGTCAGTCCTTCTGCCCTTTTCGCACTTGGCAAGCGGACCGGCCATTATAAAAACGGCAAGGATAACTTGCTGTTCAACTCACGAGGCGACAGCTATGTGAGCTATGAAGATTTTGCGGCAGCCGTAGTCGATGAAATTGACAATCCAAAGCACTTAAATGAACGGTTTACCGTTGTTTCTGAACCTGAATAATACTTAGTTTTAAAAACAGGGGGACAAACGAATGTTTGAATCTATTAAAAAAAAAATGTTTAACAAAGAGGAGAGAATAACAATGACAAATTGGGTACTTGATACTGCACACACTGAAACGGCTTTTTCTGTCAGACACATGGGACTTGCAAACGTGAAAGGAAATTTCCAAACGACTGAAGGCACTGTTACATTGGATGAAAACAACCATCTTGTTTCAATAGACGCTTCGATTGATGCGGCCAGCATTGATACAAGAAATGCCGATCGTGATAATCACTTAAGAAGCGCTGACTTTTTCGATGCGGAAAAATTCCCAAAAATTCACTTTGTATCGACATCCGTTTCAAAAAGCGGCGAAGGTGAATATACAGTAAAAGGCGATCTAACCGTCAAAGCAGTCACCAAACCGATTTCTTTCACAGCGGAACTCGGCGGTGTGATCGACGATCCATACGGTCTGAAACGAAGCGGTGCCAGCGTCGAATTTTCAATCGACCGGAGAGACTTTAACTTGACTTGGAGCCAAGCTTTGGCAAACGGCAGCCTTGTTGTCGGCAACAAAGTTAAAATCTCAATCGAAGCCGAAATCACTCAAGTAACACAGAAAATCCCGATGGCAGCCAAGACTGAAAGGAAGTGTCCATTCCTTTCAGTCTTATTTTTTTATATTCCAGAATGAGCCCGGCCGCGGCTCATTTAAACAACTTTCCTTACTTTTTAATCAACTTTCGGCCTTTTTTGTTCAACTTTCCGCTGTTTTTATACAACTTCCCGTCCTGACGCCGGGCCGCGCCTGATCCGGCTTTCAATCAGCGGGGAAATGCTCCCGTCCTCATTAATAAAATCTGCCCTTGCCGGCCGATCAGCCGGAATAAATTCTAGTTTTCTTTTCTTTGGTAACTTTTAAAGACCCAAAACCGGCTGCCGGCAAAGTTAACAAGAACACCAATAACGGTTGCCGCCAGCTTGCTTACAATAAGCGGCATCCCTAAACCTTGGTAAAACGCGGCGAGAAGAGCCGATGTTATCCCCAATGTTAGAATATTTATAAACACAAACTTTCCAAATTCCCGCCGATCTGCTTTGTTCTCTTGATGAAACGTCCATGAACGGTTGATGATATAACTGTTCAGCACACCGCATCCATAAGAGATGCACTGGGAAATCAAATAGGGTAATCCGAAAAAGGTCAGCAGAGTAAAGACAGCAAAGTCAATCGCTGTATTTAAAACGCCGACCAATCCGAATTTGATCAATGTCATCCATTTCTTAACCATGTTTCACCTTCTCCCGATTTGCCTGACTTTTTGTGACTGGGACGGCATGCCGTGACATTCCCGAATAATGTACAGCGGCCGATCTTTCGTCTCATCATAAATACGGCCAATATACTCTCCCATTATACCAAGAATAATCAGAACAAACCCGCTGAAAAACAATTGAATAACAACGAGCGATGTCCAGCCCGGCACAGTATTGTTCGTAAACAATTTTAAATATAAGGCAATCAGCATGTAAACAAAACCGGCGATCGAAAGCAGTCCGCCAAGATAGCTGGCCATTTTCAACGGTTTATAGGAAAAAGAAGTCAATCCGTCAATCGATAAATTCAGCATTTTTTTCAGCGGATATTTGCTTTCTCCGGCAAAGCGTTCTTCGCGCACATATTCGATCGCGGTTTGCCGAAAGCCGGTCCAGCTGACCAGTCCGCGGACAAAACGATTTTTCTCGGGCAAACGCTTCATCTCATCACAAACCTGGCGGTCAATCAGGCGAAAATCACCGGTGTCGAGCGGAATATCGATATCCGTTGACATACGCAAAAACCGATAAAACAGCGCGGCCGTTTGTTTCTTGAAAAAACTTTCCCCTTTTCGCTTTGTTCGCTTCGCATAGACGACGTCGCGCAGCCGTCTTTCCACTTGTCTATCATCTTCAAGATCAGTTCAGGCGGATCCTGCAAATCGGCGTCAATCACGACAATAGCTTCTCCTAAAGCATAGTCCATGCCGGCGGTGATCGCGATTTGATGGCCAAAATTTCTGGAAAAATCGATCACCTTCACTGATTGATCCCGCTCGCTGATCGCTTTTAAAATCGCGGCCGATCGATCGATCGCGGCTGCCATCATTAACAAAAAGCAGCTCATAACGTTCATTCGTCTGATCCATGACATTTTTTCAATCGCTGATAAGATTCGTCAATCACTGCCTCTTCATTGTATACAGGAACGATCACTGAATATTTCATTTTTGCGTCCTCCTTTGAATTTCATTCTAACCGGACATTATTAAAGCAAACCGCGGTTTTAAAAAACCGCGGCAGCCTTTTGAGACTCGTTATCCTTTATAGACATACAGTGTCGATTGGCCGAAGCCGCCCATGCCGCCTCCGCTCGCATTGCTCGTATTTGACCAGTCCTTTGTCGGCACCTTTTTGCAGTGTTTTTCGATCCATTGCGTCACACCTTGGCTCTGATTGCCCATTCGGCTGCCGGAAATTAAGAAATATTTTACTTCGCCGGCCTTGGCCATTTTAGCGAGTTTTTGCGTGGTCAGCGCAGGGTCGCTGCCCCCAAAACCGCCCATCGCCATGACCGCATAATTCGTTTAAGCATAATAGAGTAAGCCGACTGCGCTCTTTCGACAGCAAGAAGGAACTTTTCGCCATGATAGTGTTTTTCCAAATACTTAAGCAGTTTGCTATTCACTTGATCGTCCATCATGCCGCCTGTCCGGCTCTTTTGCCCGGATTTCATTTCGCTAGTGCCGGGAAGCTGGCCGCCTTCGAACTGCCCCGTTCCAGGCTGGCCGCCATTAAATTGACCGTTCACCGCCCGGCTGGCTCCTGATGGAATGCCGCGGCCTTGACTGCCGCCCGGCTGACCGCCGCCCATCATGCCCGACTGCGCCGATTTTGGACCGGCAACCGGAATGGAGCTGTTTGTTTGATTGAACGTTGACGGCAATGTCCAGCATAAAGGCGCAATGAGAATGGCAGCTAAACCGCTAATCGCGAAGTAAGCTTTGAACCGCTGCTTGTTTTCAGTTCGAAAAACGAGACCGGCAGCAAAAAGCACGACACCGGCGATGATTGCTAAATAAACCCATGCCTGCGAGATGCTGTTTTCGTGCAAAATAAGCGCTGCAAATAATAGCGTGGATAAAATGGCGGACGGCAGCAGCCAGCCGCTCCAATCTCTATTTTTCTCCCTGTAAAAATCCCATAAAACGGTGCCGCCGATACCGACTAATGCCGCAATGGGCGGTCCCATTAAACTCAGATAGTATTGATGGAAGAAACCGGCAATGCTGAAAAAGATCATTAACGGAATGAGCCATGCCAGCCAGAAAATCGCAAATTTATGCTGCATCGTCAGTCTGCGGTTGCGGATAAATGTCAGGACGAGACCGATTACGCCAAAGAGAACGAAAGGCAGCAGCCAGCTGGCTTGTCCGGACAAAGCTTTAGAGAGCAACCGCAGCGGGCCGGCCTGACCCGTTCCAAACATGCCGCCGGTTTGACCGCCCCGGCCGTTTCGCTGCATCCACTGCCCGCCGTTTTGACCCGGCGCCCCGGTTTGCGGCTGGCCATTCACCGCGCCGCCGTATTGGCTGACGATTCACCGCTTTTCATTTGCGGCATGCCTTGGCCGGTCGATTGGCTCTTGCTAGCCGCACTTTGGTTTTCCTGCAGCATTTTCCCTTTTTCAAACCCGGTCCCGCCGGATCCCTGCTGCCCGGTCAGCCGGGAAATGCCATTATAACCGAAAGCCAGTTCGAGCACCGAGTTGGTCTGGCTGCTGCCGATGTACGGCCGCTCGCTTTTTGGAACAAGATCGACGGCGGTTGCCCATGACAGTGATACGGCAGCCAGAATAACGGTCGCCGCAGCCAAATGAATAATCTTCTTTTTCCAGCTTGTTTTCATCGCTATCCAGTAAAAAAGATAGATCGCTGGAAGGACCATGAAAGCTTCCAGCATTTTGACGTTAAAGCCGATGCCGACGAGGATGACACTCACAATGAGCCAGCGGACTTTTTTCTTGTCGACAGCCTTCATCAACGCCCATGTTGCGACGAGCAGGGTAAGGATCAAAATACTGTCGACATTATTCGTCCGTACCACGGCAACAAAGATTGGGGTTAACGCCAGCGCCAAACTCGAAACGAGCGCCGCCGCCCGCCCAAACTGTGGTTTGACAATGACATACAGCAGCGTAACTGAGATGACTCCGGCCAGTGCTTCAGGCAGCAGCACGCTGAAATTGCTTAAACCCAATATGGAGGCGCTCAATGTCTGAATCCACAGTGCAACCGGCGGTTTATCAACCGTGATAAAACCGGCCGGATCAAACGAGGCATAAAAGAAATTGTGGAAATTCTTCATCATGCTTTTGACCGCAACCGTGTAGTACTCATTTGATCCTGCATGGTTTAATAGATAGAAATTAAGAAAAAGAGAGAGTACAATAATGCCCAATAATAGATAGTCTACTTTTCCTTTGCCTTTAATCTTCAATTTTCATCCTCCTTGACATGCAGTGAAACGGGAAAGTTCAGGAAGTCTCTGTTACCTTTTGAATTCAGAACTTCTTAAATTTATTTATTGGAAACTATTATGGACAAACAATCTTAAAGTTCCCTTAATTTTCATCATGTTTGAGAAAAAAATGAGCGGCTAGCGAGCAGAAATTTTTATTCAATATGTAGATGGAGGATGAAACTGGTTGAAAATAAAAGCAAAGAGCCCGCCCCTTTTCAGGAGTCAGGCTCTTTTTTTCAAAATCAGCAAATAAGACAGCAGCGCGCCGACATCGCAGATCAAAATCAATAGACTCATCGGAAAATAGGTGTGACTGCCGCCGAGACCAACAAGCGGTGCCAATGCTCCGCCAATCACATTCATTCCCATTCCCAAAATAGCCGAGGCGCTTCCCGCTGCCCTTCCCTGATTCTGCATCGCCAAGGAAAAAGCCGTCGTGCTGACGACGCCGACCATTGAGACAATGAAAAAGAGCGGAATCACCACCATGATTAAACGGGCCGGATGGACGAACAGACTGCCGAACAGCCCGATACTGCCGCATGCCGCAACAGCTAGACCGACAACGAGCAGCTTTTTTTCGCCGACTTTTCCGGATAATAGCCCCGTCAGTTGCGAAGCAAAGATAATGCCCATGCCATTCACCGCAAACACAAAACTGAATCCTAGTGAAGACAGGCCGAACATATTTTGCAGCACAAAAGACGATCCGGAAATGTAGCAAAACATCGCCGCCATGATTAATCCCTGCGACAGCGCATAGCCCATAAACATCCGATCGCGGAACAGGCCGCCAAGATTGGAAAAGGTTCCGCTGATCCCTCTTTTCTCACGCCGCGATTCCGACAGCGTCTCACGCACCCCGAAACAGGTACCGAGAAAAAAAAAAAAGGCCAATGATGCCCAAAACGACAAAAACGCCTTTCCAAGACGTAAACCGCAGTAAAAAACCGCCGAAAACCGGGGACAATATTGGAAAAATACCGTTGACCGCAGCCAGCATCGAAATGAACTTGGTTAATTTAACGCCGGAATACAGGTCGCGGGGATGGCTCTTGAAATCACGATGCCGGCAGCTCCGGCCAATCCTTGCAAAAAACGCAAAACCACCAGCATCTGAATGGATGCCGAAGCCGCGCACAAAAAACGATGTAACCGCAAAAATCAATAAACCGATTAAGAGCGGCCGCCTTCTGCCGATCGCGTCGCTGTAGGGGCCGGCAAATATCTGGCCCAAAGCAAGGCCAATCAGACAGGACGTGATACTCAGCTCTGCCATCGATGTCGTGGCATGCAGATCTTCAGTCAATGACGGCAGAGACGGCAAATACATATCCATTGACAGCGGGCCAAAAGCACTGAGCGCGCCAAGTATCATCACAAACCAAATCTTTTGCCCATTGCTTTGGCCGCGGTGAGCGCCCGCCGTTCTTTCACTTGCAGATGCTTGCAAAAAAATGATCACTCCCACTAGCAAACTCATTCTTTTAGAAAACACAGCATTAAGGAGACAAGTCTTTTCTTAACAGAAAAAAAAAAGCCCAAATATCCCGTTTGGATACTTGAACTTTTTCTATTTTTAAAAGACGGCCGATGCTGGAATCCGTCTTATCCATTTGGCCGTCATCCAAGGATATAAAAACAAAACAATAGGCGAATCAGCTCAACTTGGCTTCCGCCAGCTGAATCTGTTTCTTAACTTGATCTGGTGCCGTGCCGCCTTCGCTTCTCCGCGCCTTCATGACATTTTCCGGCTGCAAAGCTTCGAAAATGTCCGCTTCAAACAGCGGATTGAACCGCTTGAAATCGTCTAAACTGAGATCAAGCAAATATTTTCCCTGTTCAATCGCATAGAGTACCATCTTACCGGTGACTGCATGCGCTTCTCTGAAGGGCAGGCCCTTTTTGGCCAAGTAGTCGGCAATATCGGTGGCATTCGAATAATCTTTTTCGACCGCGTGGCGCATTCTGTCCTTTTTCACCGTCATCGTTTCCAGAATCGGGGCGAGCAGTGACAAAGCACCTTCCAATGTTTTGATCGTATCAAAAATGCCTTCTTTATCTTCCTGCATGTCCTTGTTGTAGGCCAAAGGCAGACCTTTAAGAACGGTCAACAGGCCGACGAGATGGCCGAATACCCGGCCCGTCTTCCCTCTGAGCAATTCGGGAACATCCGGATTTTTCTTTTGCGGCATAATGCTTGATCCGGTACAGAAAGCGTCGTCCAATTCAATGAACTGGAACTCCTGGCTGCTCCACAAAACGAGTTCCTCGGACAGCCGTGACAAATGGACCATGATCAAGGAACAGTCGGCCAGACTTTCGACAATAAAATCACGATCGCTGACCGCATCCAGGCTGTTCGGATAAATATCGTTGAAGTCAAGCAATTCGGCGACGCGGCGGCGGTTGATTGGGAATGTCGTTCCGGCCAGCGCCCCGGCGCCAAGCGGCAGCACATTTAATTCTTTTATAACTGTCTTTCAAACGTCCCTTGTCGCGTTCAAACATCCAGAAATAAGCCAGAAGATGATGAGCAAAATCGGCTGCGCTCTTTGCAAATGTGTGTATCCCGGCAATATCGTGTCAATATTAGCTTTTGCCTGAGAGAGCAGAGCAGACTGCACATGCTCCAGCAGCTCGATCAGCTCTTTTGTTTTTTTGTTCCGCATATATAAATGCATATCGGTTGCCACTTGATCATTCCGGCTCCGTCCAGTGTGAAGTTTCCCGCCGACGGGACCGACCGAATCGATCAGCAGCTTTTCAATATTCATGTGAATATCCTCTTGATCGATGGAAAAAGCGGCCTCCCCTTTTTCCACTTTATCAAGAATGGCTTTCAATCCTGATTGGATCGTTTTCGCTTCGTCAGGTGCGACAACCCCGCATTCTGACAGCATTTGAACATGGGCCAGGCTGCCCTCGATATCTTCTTTTGCTAATTCTTTGTCGTATGATATGGAAGAGGTATATTCATCAACAAGCTTATTTGTTGATTTCGTAAACCGGCCGCCCCACAGTTTCGCCATGATGAGCCTCCGTTCCTTCATCTTCATCTTTTTTGTGAACTTCCGCATTGACTTTTGTCGGCAGACCCCACAGTTTGATGAAGCCGACGGCAGCATTGTGATCGAAAGCGTCGCCCTTCGTGTAAGTCGCCAATTTTTCATTGTACAAGCTTTGATCGGATGTGCGTCCAACCACCACATGGTTGCCTTTGAAGAGTTTCACGCGGACTTTGCCGGTAACCACTTTTTGTGTTTCATCGATGAACGCTTCAAGGGCCGATTTAATCGGGGAATACCATAGACCGTCATAAATAATTTGCGCCATTTGTTGTTCTACCAGCGGCTTGAATTTCGTCACTTCGCGGGTCAGTGTAATGGTTTCAAGGGCTTGGTGAGCATTGATCAGGATCAATGCCGCCGGGTTTTCGTACACTTCGCGCGATTTGATACCGACAAGACGGTTTTCAACGTGATCAATCCGGCCAACACCATGCAGGCCGCCGATTTTATTCAATTTTTTAATGATGTCGGTAAAAGTCAGCTCTTCATCGTTCAGGGCAACCGGTACGCCTTTTTTGAATGTAATTTCGATATATTCCGGTTCATCCGGTGTATTTTCAATTGGATTGGTCAATTCAAATGCTGCTTCAGGTGCTTCATTCCATGGATTTTCCAAAACACCGGCTTCGCAGGCACGCCCCCCCAGATGTTCGCATCAATCGAAAAAGGATTATCCAGGTCGACCGGAATCGGAATGTTTTTCTTTTCAGCATAGGCGATTTCTTCATCACGCGTCATGCCCCATTCGCGAACCGGTGCAACGACCTTCAAACTCGGGTCAAGCGCTTGAATCGAGACTTCAAACCGCACTTGGTCGTTGCCTTTCCCCGTACAGCCATGAGCAACCGCAACGGCTCCTTCCTTTTCGGCCACATCAACGAGCAACTTTGAAATCAGCGGCCGGGACAAGGCGGAAGACAACGGATAGACGCCTTCGTACAACGTGTTCGCCTTCAACGCCGTGGTCAGATAACCTTCCGCAAGCAAATCTTCTGCGTCAACAATATAAGATTTGGTCGCACCGACGTCCAGTGCTTTTTGTTTGACCATCTTCAAATCCTTGCCTTCGCCGACATTGATACTTAACGCAATGACATCATAGTTGTATTTTTCTTGGAGCCATTTAATACAAACCGATGTGTCAAGTCCTCCGGAATACGCTAAAACAATTTTTTCTTTTGCCATTGAAAAGATCCTCCTTTATATGCCTTTATTGTTTTAAATGAATGGTTATTTGCTTTCCAGCAGACATTTTAAAATCGCTTTGTGGGCGTGCAGGCGATTTTCTGCCTCATCAAAAGCAACGGAATGCGGTCCGTCAATGATGTCGGCCGTCACTTCCTCGCCGCGGTGAACGGGAAGGCAATGCAGGAATAAATAATCGGATTTAGCATGGCTGACAAGCGCTTCATTAACTTGATAGCCCTGAAACTTTTTCAGTCGCGCCTGTGCTTCTTCTTCCTGCCCCATACTTGTCCCACATCGGTGATGACGATATCCGCCCGTTCCGCTGCTTCTTCAGGAGAGGTGGTGAAAACAGCCTTGCTGCCGTTTGCCTTGGCTCTCTCCGCAGCCTGTTCAAGAATCCGGGCATCCGGTTCAAAACCTTCAGGACTTGCCACCGCGATGTTCATGCCGACCGCGGCCGCTCCTTCCAGAAGCGAATGGGCCATATTGTTGTGGCCGTCACCAATAAAGCAGGCATTCAGCCCTTTCAATCGGCCTTTGTGCTCATAAATGGTCAGTAAATCGGCCAGCACTTGCGTCGGATGATGCTCATCCGTTAATCCATTAATTACCGGCACATCGGCATTTTCAGCCAATTCTTCAACTGTCTTATGTGCGAATGTCCGAATCATGATCCCGTCAACGTAGCGCGAGAGCACCTTCGCCGTATCCGGAATCGTTTCGCCGCGGCCAATTTGAATATCTCTGCTGCTGAGATACAAGGCTGACCCGCCGAGCTGATACATCCCCACTCAAAAGAGACCCTCGTCCGCGTCGACGATTTTTCGAAAATCATCGCTAATGTTTTTCCGCACAAATAAGGATGCGGAATACCTTTTTTTTGCAGTTTTTTCATTTCAATCGCTTGATCGAGCAATGTATGAAGCTCTGCCGTACTGAAATCGGCAATTGTCAGAAAGTCTTTTCCATTTAATTGAAAAACTTCATCCAGCGTTTTTGCCATATCCATTCACTTCCTATCATTAATTGTTAATTTGAGCGCGCGATATTCGTCAATCGGGTGAACCGTCAGCGGAAATGTCTTTTCGGATCCGTCCAGTGCCGCCCGCACCGTATCGATGCATGTGAAAATCGGTACGCGGTAGCGAAGCGCTGTCTCCCTGATACTGAACCCAAACGAACGGCGATTGCGTCCTTGGGTCGGGATATTGATAACAGCCGCCGCTTTTCCGTCCGACAGAAGGGCTTTCACCGCTTCCCGATCTTCCGCCACCACTTCCGCCGGCATGCTGCTTGTAAAAGGCAGCGGTCTCTGTCGTTGCAAAGAGTCTGTAGCCTTTGCCCGCCAACCTGCGGGCAATGGAGAGGCTCTCTTCTCTTTCTCTAGCCGTCACCGAACATAAGATGATGTTTTTTTTTTTTTCAGCTGTTCGAAAAGGATTGGTTTGTCCAAGGAAAAAGGCTTTTTCCAATGCCTCTTCAACGGTTTTTCCCATTCCCAGCTGTTCACCCGTCGACTTCATTTCCGGTCCCAGCACCGGATCGACGCCTGTCAGCTTCGAATATGAGAACACTGGCACTTTCACTGAGTAAAAATGCGGTGCTTTGCAGTAGCCGTCCGGCTGCTGCGGCACGTCCAGGCTATCGTCCAATTGAACAGATACCGCTTTTTCCACCATCGGAGTCCCTGAGACCTTGCTGATGATCGGCACCGTCCGCGACGCACGCGGATTGACTTCCAGTACATATACCGTCTCACCGGCTACCACAAATTGTATATTAAAAGCCCTTTGACTTGAAGATAACGGCAAATTTTTTGTGTATCTTCAGCGATCACCCGCTTGATTTCAGATGACAGAGTATAGGATGGAAAAACAGCGACACTGTCGCCGGAATGCACACCGGCTCGTTCGATATGTTCAAAAACCCCTGGAATGACGACGCGATCGCCGTCACTAATCGCATCGACTTCACACTCAAGTCCCGGTACATAGCGGTCAACGAGCAGCGGGAACGACTGCGCGCGGAAATCCCTTCCCTGAATATACGCATCGAGTTCTTCAGGATGGTAAAAGAGAAACATCGACTGCCCGCCGATCACGTAAGACGGCCGGACAAGAATCGGAAAGCCGAGTTTTTGTGCCGCATCTTTTAGCTCATCTGTCCGGTGAACGGTTTTCCCTTTAATGTGCGGGATATCGAGTTCACCCAGTACTTTATAAAATTGTTCACGATCTTCCAGCTTATCAATGCCTTCTGTTGAAGTACCCAATATTTTGATCCGCTTTTTCCAACGCCGCGGCGACATTAACAGCTGTTTGACCGCCGAATTGGACCAGCGCACCGGCCACTTTCTCTTTTTCGGCGACATTGAGAATATCTTCCAAGGCCAAAGGTTCAAAATACAGCCGGTCGGCGATCGAAAAGTCCGTGCTGACCGTTTCAGGGTTGTTATTGATCACAATCGCCTGAAACCCCTTCTTTTTGACAGCTAAAGCTGCCTGCACCGAACAATAATCAAATTCAATACCTTGCCCGATCCGGATCGGCCCGGAACCAATCACCAAAATTTTTGGTTTATCCTCTACCTTCGCCTCATCTTCTCCGAGCCAGGTGGAATAATAATACGGGGTACGGGCTTCAAATTCCCCTGAACATGTATCCACTAGTTTGTAACCCGGCACGAGACCGATGCCCTTCCTTTTTTCACGCACGGTTTGTTCATCCACGCCAAACAATTCGGACAGCCTGCGGTCGCCGATATTCATTTTTTGGCTCTCTGGACCATTGTTCCTTTGACAAGCTGTCCAGTGAAACGGTTGTCAGCAATTGTTCAAAATCAACGATGCCCTTGATACCTTGCAAAAACCAGGAATCAATCTGCGTCTTTTCATGGATGTCCTCCACAGAGGATCCGCGGCGGAACAATTCGGCGACGGCAAACAGCCGCAGATCGGTCGCTTCCGGTAAATAGCCTTTTAGCTGCTCGCCGGAAAGGCTGTCGAAAGCCTTATAATGAAGGCCCGAAACACCCATCTCCAAAGAACGAAGACCCTTATTCAGCGCCCCTTCAAAGGTGCGGTCAATCGCCATCACTTCGCCTGTCGCTTTCATCTGTGTTCCCAAATGGCGATCGGCTTCCGTAAACTTATCAAAAGGGAAGCGCGGAATCTTAACCACGATATAGTCGATCGCCGGTTCAAACGAGGCATATGTCGTTGCCGTAATCGGATTGATGATTTCATCTAAGTGAAATCCAACGGCGCATTTGGCTGCCATCCGGCAATGGGATAGCCCGTTGCTTTTGAAGCGAGCGCTGAAGAGCGGCTGACCCGCGGATTAACCTCAATAATCGCATATTCATTCGACTGCGGATTCAGCGCAAACTGGATATTGCAGCCGCCGACAATTTTCAATGCACGAATGATTTTGAGCGAAGCATGACGCAGCATTTGATATTGAACATCTGAAAGTGTCTGCGACGGGGCAACCACGATGCTGTCGCCCGTATGCACACCTACCGGATCTAGGTTTTCCATGTTGCAAACAATGATGCACGTGTCATTGGCATCGCGCATCACCTCATATTCGATTTCCTTCCAGCCTTTGATGCTTTTTTCGATCAGCACCTCATGAATCGGGCTTAGCGCAAGACCGCGTTTCAGGACCGTTTCCAGTTCGTCTTCATTGCCCGCAAAGCCGCCTCCCGAACCGCCGAGCGTATAAGCCGGACGAATGATAACGGGGTAACCAATTTTTTTGACGAAAGCCGCGCCGTCTTCATAAGTCCGAATAATCTGCGACTCGGGAATCGGTTCATGAATAGCCAGCATCAATTCGCGGAATAATTCCCGATCTTCGCCGTGTTGAATGGACGGCACCGATGTTCCGAGCAGTTCCACACCATATTTATCAAGAATTCCCTGTTCAAACAATGCGACTGTCAGGTTGAGCCCGGTTTGTCCGCCGAGTGTACCGATGATGCCATCCGGATTTTCCTTTTCGATGATTTTCTCAATTGACTGAACGGTGAGCGGCTCGATATAAATCCGGTCGGCAATCTGTTCATCCGTCATGATCGTCGCCGGATTGTTATTGACGAGCACAACTTCAATGTTTTCTTCTTTTAATGCGAGGCAAGCCTGCGTGCCTGCGTAATCAAATTCAGCGGCCTGACCGATCACAATCGGGCCCGATCCTATCACAAGCACCTTATGAATATCAGTACGTAACGGCATTTGTCATTTCACCCTTGTTCTGTTTGATAGTATCGATGAACCATTGAAAATATGATGCGTGTCATCGGGTCCCGGATGCGCCTCGGGATGAAATTGAACCGTCTCAATCGGAAAAGTATTATGCTTCAACCCCTCGACCGAACCGTCGTTGACATTGCGATAAGTGACGGTAAAGACGGTATCGTCCACGCTGCCTTCCTCCACAACGTAACTGTGGTTTTGGGATGTTATCCATACTTTTCCGGTCAGCGTTTCTTTTACCGGGTGATTGCCGCCACGGTGGCCGAACAGCAGTTTTCCGGTCTTCGCTCCGTATGCTAAAGCAATGACCTGGTGGCCGAGACAAATACCGAAAGTCGGGTAGTGGCTCGTAATCCGGCGAACTTCTGCAAATAGATCATGGAGCTGGACAGGGTCGCCGGGACCGTTGCTTAACATCACACCATCCGGATGGAGGGACTCAATCGTCCGAAATGTCGCGTTATAAGGCACAATCGTCACCCGGCACCCGGCATCGAGAAGCGCTGTCAGCATGGATTTTTTGTATCCGTAATCAATGAGAGCAACATGCGGACCGTGCCCTTCATACGTCTTGATGTTTTTCGTAGACACTTTCTTCACAACATTTTGCGGCAGCGGCTTGGACCAGTCATAGTTTTTAAGATTTTCCGGGGATGGTGTGATAACGGCTTTCATCGTGCCGCTCTTTCGGATTTTCTTTACCAGCGCCCGCGTATCAACACCCGCAAGCCCGGTAATACCTGATTGTTTCAGCCATTCATCAAGTGTTTTTACCGATTGATAATGGCTCGGTAAATGGCACAAATTGCTGATAATCACACCCTGCATATGGATGCGCAGGCTCTCGCAGTCCTGCGCATTCACACCGTAGTTGCCGATGAGCGGGTAACAAAAGGTCATGATTTGTCCTTTATATGAAGGATCGGTCAAAATTTCCTGATATCCGGTCATGCTTGTGTTAAACACAACTTCCCCTTCGGTTGAAGCATGCGTGCCAATCAAGGTGCCTTCAAAAACATATCGCCGGTTTCCAGTATCAAGAAACCTTTTTCCATTTTGAACCCGCTCCTTTCACAGACTATTAAATACCTTATCCAGCGCAGATAAGAAAAGGTCGATTTCATTCTTATTCGTTGTCAGAGGAGGCAGAATGCGAATAATATGTTTGCCTGCCGTCAGAATCAAAACATGGTGTTCCTCCCTGGCTTTATTGACCGCGTCGATCGCTTCTCCCGCTGTTTCAATACCAAGAAGCAATCCTTTACCGCGGACAGCCAGCATTTTTTTTCGGATATTTCTTCTGAAGTTGTGTCAATTTATCGATGAGGTAGGCGGCATTTTTCTGACACTCGGCCAGCACATCGCCTTTTTTCATCGCTTCAATTGTCGCAACGCCCGCCGTGGTTGCAAGTGGATTGCCGCCGAATGTCGAGCCGTGGCTGCCTGGCGTGAAGGCTTTGGCTACTTCTTTTTTTGCAAGAACAGCGCCGATCGGAACGCCCGACCCAAGTGCTTTGCAAGCGTCATCACATCAGGCTCAATTCCATACTGCTCATAAGCAAACCAGGTGCCGGTTCTGCCCATTCCCGTCTGCACTTCGTCAACCATCAGCAAAATGCCTTTGTCCTTGCATAGTTGCGCCAGTTTTTTGACCCAGGCCGGATCGGCAGGAATGACGCCGCCTTCGCCTTGAACCATTTCAAGCAAAACAGCGATGCAGGCATCGTCCTGCGAAAGAGCCGTCAATGCCTCTTCGCTATTGTAAGGAAGATATTTAAAACCCTCTAAAAGAGGGGCAAAACCGTCCTGAATTTT
Organism: Terrilactibacillus sp. S3-3; assembly: GCA_030437565.1. GTDB lineage: Bacteria > Bacillota > Bacilli > Bacillales > Sporolactobacillaceae > S3-3. The sequence goes on along the minus strand of CP129291.1, from coordinate 490,792 downwards.
TTCCTGAGCGGTAGCCGTTAAGGTAGCCATCGTCCGGCCATGGAAAGAATGGTCGAATGTCACAATATGCCCATTTTCAATCTTCTTGATTGTATTGGCATAACGGCGGGCCAGTTTGATCGCTCCTTCGTTTGCTTCCGCCCCGCTATTGCAGAAAAAAACCTGATCGAAACAGGATAGTTCAACTAAGAGCGCGCCGCCAGTTTTTCCTGAGAGGGAATATGATACAGGTTGGAACAGTGCCAAAGGTTGTCAAGCTGTTTACTCAGCGCCTCTTTTACGCTGTCCGGAACATGACCGAGCGCGCAAGTCGCGATCCCGGCTGTATAATCCAAATAGCGATCGCCTTTGTCGTCCCAGACAAAGCTCCCTTTGCCTTTTACAAGTTCGATGGGAAACCGGTTATAGGTTTGCATTAATGGTGAAACATGCGTTAATTCCTTTGTATTAAGCATGGGTAACCTCCTCATCCAAAAAAATTTTCGTTCCGACGTTTGCACCGTTTGCATAGTCAAGCAGGCAATTCGGTGTCAAACCGTTCAATATCACGACTTCCGATACATCCTGCTTCAAGCTGTCAACAGCAGCCTTGACTTTTGGTATCATGCCGCCGCTGATCACTTCGTTTTTCATCAGCGTTGAAATTTGCCGATCTGAAATTTGGGCCAATATCACTTTTTCGCCGTTCTCTTCTACCCAAATGCCCGGTACATCGCTGACAAAGCACAGTTTCCCGTCCAGTGCGCCGGCAATTGCCGCCGCCGCCATATCGGGCGTTAATATTAAAGTGCCGGCCTTTTTCATCCATCGAAATAGGGGAAATGACCGGGATATAACCTTGTTTGCACAACTGTTCAATCACATCCGGTTTGACAGCGGCCACTTCGCCGACAAATCCCAGCTGACCGCTTGGATCAAGCTGTTTGGCCGTAATCAAACGCCCGTCAATTCCGCTGAGACCGACAGCTTTTCCGCCCGCGCGGTAAATATCTGAGACCAGTTGCTTGTTGATCGTTCCGTTCAGCACCATTTCGGCTACATCCAATACCTCTCTTGTCGTCACGCGGAGCCCGTTATGAAAAACCGTACGGATCGATAGTTTATTCAGCATTTGCGAAATGACGGGACCGCCGCCATGAACAATGACCGGACTCCATTTCCCGCTTGCCTGAATCGCTACAATATTTTCAAAAAAGCGGGTGTTAACTTTTCAAAAACACTGCCTCCGCATTTAATAACAAGATAGTTCACAATGTGTGCCTCCTAAAATGAATGTCAAACAGATTGAAAAAAGAACCTCAGCAGAATTTCCGATTTTGGCCGGTTAAGAGCGATAGGATGCGTTGATTTTGACGTAATCGTAAGTCAAATCACAGCCCCAGGCAACCGCTTTACCGCCGCCTTCACCAAGGCTGGCCTTAATCAATATATTTTCGTTTTGCAAATAGCTCTTGGCCTCTTCTTCGTTAAAAGCCACCGGCAATCCATTCTCAAAAAGCGGAATATTTCCAAGGCTGACCGATGCTTTTTTCGGATCAAACGCTTCGCCGCTGTAGCCCATCGCGCAGACAATCCGCCCCCAGTTGGCATCATTGCCGTAAACAGCTGTTTTGACCAAACTGGAACCCACAATGGTCTTGGCGATCACTTGCGCCGATGCATCGTCTTTGGCACCGGCGACCTGTACTTCACAATTTTGTCGCCCCTTCGCCATCGCGGGCGATCTTTTTGGCCAACTCTTGGCAGACGATGGACAGCCCTTTCACAAACAGCGGCCATTCTTCGTGATCTTTCGACAATGTTTCATTTCCCGCCGCGCCGTTCGCTAACGTCAGCACCATGTCGTTTGTACTTGTGTCGCCGTCCACCGTGATACAGTTGAATGTGTGATTGGTTACCTCTTTCAGCGCAGCAGCCAAATCCGGCTGCGAAACGTTGGCATCCGTTGTCACAAAACCGAGCATCGTCGCCATGTTGGGATGGATCATGCCCGACCCCTTGGCCGCACCGCCAATCGTCACGGTCTTGCCGTCAATCGTCACTTGAACGGCCAATTGTTTCACTTGAGTATCCGTCGTCAGTATCGCTTTTTCAAACGGTTCATTTTGCCCATCTAAGGCAATGTCCGCGATGCCGGCTTTCATCTTATCCATTGGCAGTTGTTGGCCAATCACGCCTGTGGAGGCAACCGCACGTACGTACTGTTCAGGCAGGCCAAGATGCGCGGCAAACCATTTTCTGATTGTAAAAGCATTGGCAATGCCTTCATCACCCGTGCATGAGTTGGCATTGACGGAATTCACTAAAACAGCCTGAAGCATTTGTTCATGCCCGATGCTGTCTTTTGTCACAACAAGCGGCGCCGCCTGATACAAGTTAGTCGTATAAACACCTGCAGCCGCTGCCGGTTTTTTCGAGTAAATCCATCCTAAATCCGGTTTTGAATGTCTGAGGCCGATATTGCGCCCTCCCGTTACAAATCCCTTTGGCGAACCGACGCTTCCGCCGGCAACATATTGCAACTTGCCTTCTTTATCGATGACTTTTTCCACTGCTTCCCCTTCTCTCATTACGGATAAACGGGCGTGAGTGTCAATCCCGCTTGTTCATCCCAGCCTTGGATTAAATTCAAATTCTGGATGGCCTGCCCCGCTGCTCCTTTAACCACATTGTCGATCACTGAAACGATAGTCAGGCCTTGTCCTGCCATCCACATTCAATCCAATGTCGCAGTAATTCGAGCCAAGCACTTCTTTCGTTGACGGCCATGTTCCCGCTTTCCTGATTCTGACAAAAGGCGAGTCTTTATAAAAATGTTCATAATAAGCAATCCATTCTTCCGTCGACAGGTCTTCGGTCAAATCGGCATAGATCGTGCACATCAAGCCCCTTGTCATCGGGATCAGATGCGTGGTGAAAGTCACCCTTTCCTCATTGCCGCTCACTGCCTGAATGGCTTGCTCAATTTCAGGAGTATGCTGGTGTGCGCCCAACTTGTAGGCTTGCACATTTTCATTAATTCCGCAAAATAAATTGGCAATGGATGCTTTGCGTCCTGCTCCTGAAGCACCTGATTTGCCGTCAATAACAAGTGATCGGGTATTGATGGCGCCGCGCTTGACGGCCGGCAGCAGTCCGAGCAGCGTTGCCGTCGGGTAGCATCCGGGGTTGGCGATGATCCTCGCCGCCGCCTTGATTTGCTCGCGGTTGATTTCCGAAAGCCCATAGACAGCCCTCTGCAGCAGATCCTCATCCGCAGGAGAACGATGATACCATGACTCATACGCCGCCGGATCCTTCAGCCTGAAATCACCGGAAAGGTCAATGCAGAGAAGTCCTCTCTTTAAACACTCAGGAAGCAAATCTTTGCTAACACCGGCGGGGGTCGCAAAGAACACAGCATCCACGTGTTCGGCCAGTTCATCCGCATTGAAATCTTCAAGCCGCCTTTCAAAAACCGCCGACAAATGAGGGTAGAGTGTCTGAATCTCCTCGCCGCTCGTCGAGTTGGAAATCACCGTCTCCAATTCAGCAAACGGATGGTTGATCAAAAGACGTATTAACTCAACTCCGCTGTAACCGTTCGCCCCAACAATACCAACTTTCACTTGAACTCCTCCAATTAATAATAGATAAATCAATTTTTATCATTTATTTTAATAACATCAACTATTCGTATCCATTTTAATAAACTGCGGCCTGCCTGAAATCTTTCTTTTCAAGGCACTGAAGATATTAAAAAACGCCCGCCTCTTTTATCAATTAAAAGAGACGAGCGTTGTTAGCATAACCCGCGGTACCACTCTCATTATTCCATAATGGAATCTGCTTAAATGCTCTTTAACGGCAGCTGACCGTTTGGCCCTACTTTCCTGTTCAGGCCATCCCTCAAAAGTGCGTTTCATCGCGAATTTTGCACCGGCTCTCATCACCCCGGCTCGCTTTGGCAAAACCTCGCCACTACTCTCTTTCTCATCGGTTTTATTCAAACCCCTCTATTATAAAGGGTGCGGTTTTAAATATTGTGTTTCGTTTGTGTTTATCATTATACAACACTCGATAATGAAGTCAAGTCCAAAATGCAAATATTTTTTTAAAATTGTTTATTCGCCGTTCCCATTCATGACATTTGTACGATTGTCGAAGTTTGTCAAATCCGCTCGCAATAAGCCTTTTTGAGAAATCTCTCATGTTACGATTTTGAAACAGAATGTCCTTTAAAATATGTTATAATGAGTTGTCTTAAAATCATAGAATTTATGTATGAAAATGATTAAACGGATCGATAAAAAATAAAAGGTTGGTGAATTCTTTGCCTGAACTCATTATCGCAATCATTATGGGCGCCGTTGAAGGTTTGACGGAGTTTGCACCTGTCTCGTCAACCGGCCACCTGATTTTGGCAGGCAGCCTGCTTCATTTCCAGGGCCAGACAGCCAAAAACGTTTGAAGTCATTATTCAATTGGGATCGATTTTGGCCGTCGTCGTCCTCTATTGGAAACGGCTGTGGAGTCTGTTCGGCTTTTACCGCGATCATCATGAACGGTACACCAGTCAATTAAACTTGATACATATTATTGTTGCCATGATTCCTGCCGTTGTTCTCGGTCTTATTCTTCACGACTTTATTAAGTCGGTGCTGTTCTCGCCGAAGACTGTCCTGGTCGGCTTGGTTGCCGGTGCTATTTCTGATGATATACGCCGAGACGAGGGGCAGAAGAACGGAAAGCAAGACCCTTGACCAGCTGACTTACGGACAGGCGTTCAAGATCGGGCTTTTCCAATGCCTTTCGCTATGGCCGGGATTTTCCCGTTCCGGCTCAACCATTGCCGGCGGCATTTTAAGCGGGGCCGATCGTAAAACGGCTGCGGAATTCTCCTTTATCATCGCCGTGCCGATTATGTTCGCCGCCAGCGGGCTTGATTTTGTCAAAAGCCTGAGCTTTTTGAAAATGAGCGATCTGCCGCTCTTTGCTGTCGGCTTTGTCACGGCGTTTGTGGTCGCCATGTTCGCGATCGTCTTCTTTTTGAAACTGCTGCAGCGGTTTACGCTAATTCCTTTTGCTTTTTATCGTTTTATCATAGCCGCACTGTTTGCTGTCTATCTCTTTGTGTAACAATAACAGCAGACGGTAAAGGAGGCAGCCGCAATCCGGCTGCCTCCTTTACTTTTATTCTCGAAAAATGCTGTTTTTCATGATTGAATCGCCATAGACAATCTTCTACCGCGGCGTTCAACAATCACTTTTCCTCCATAGAAATCAGTCATTATTTCAGGCGTCATCAAATTTTCAGTCAGTCCGGATTGATAAACCCGCCCCTTCTTAATGAGCAAGGTATGGCTGAAGCATGGAAGAATTTCTTCCACGTGGTGGGTCACATAAAGCAATGTCGGACCTCCCGGAACCTCGGTCAATTTTTCGATCAGCGCTAGCAGCCGTTCGCGCGCAAATATATCCAGACCATTGCAAGGTTCATCCAAAATTAAGAGTTTTGGTTCCGCCATAAGCGCCCGAGCAATTAAAACCCGCTGTTTTTCCCCCTGCGACAATGTACCGTATGGACGATTTAAGAAATCATTGCACCGCAGCTCTTCCAATAAATGATGAGCCTTTTCCACATCCTCCGGCCCGAATTTTTCATACAAACCAATCGATGCAAATTTTCCGCTTAATACAATCTTTTCCGGTTTCTCGTAATCATGCAGCTGTTCCTGAAGTGCGGAACTGACCCAGCCGATTTTCTTGCGCAGTTCACGCAGATCAACCGAGCCGAACGGTTTATCTAATACGGCCAGCGAACCGCTTGTCGGCCAGATGTAGCCATTGATCATTTTCAAAAGTGTCGTTTTGCCTGATCCGTTCAGGCCGACAAGGCACCAATGTTCCCCCTCGCGCACTTGCCAAGTGATGTCTTTAAGTACATCATTATCTTCGCGCTGCCAGGTCACTTGTTTTGCATCAATTATCACCCTACTGCACCTTCTCTTTTTTATCAATTTCCCATTTTCAGATTAATTTTAACATACTTGCCCCCCCTACGTATCATTTTCACCAGAACAATAAGTTTCTCTGATTAGAGATATCTTCCATTCTCCTTATAAGGTATTAGTACCGAAAAGAATACTATATAATAGAATAAGAGTGATTAAAATCATTGGCGGAGCAGCGGAGCCTTTCAGGTCTGGTTTGCTGAAGTGCAAAAAGCTTTGATGAAGGTGGAGAAAAATTTATGAAAACAATTTGTGTCTATGCGGGATCCAACTTAGGCAATCACAAGGAATTCAAGCAAAAAGCGAATGAGCTGGGAGAATTGATTGCAGAAAGGGGCTACCGGCTGGTTTACGGCGGATCGAGTATCGGCCTGATGGGCGAGGTGGCGAATCAAGTGCTCGCCCGAGGCGGAGAAGCGATCGGCGTCATCCCGAAAGGCCTCTTTATCGGGGAAATGGCTCATCCTCATTTAACACAACTGATCGAAGTGAACAGCATGCATGCATGAGAGGAAAGCCAAAATGAGTGAACTTGCCGACGGCTTCATCGCGCTTCCCGGCGGCATCGGAACCTTCGAAGAGCTGTTTGAAATTTATTGCTGGGCGCAAATTGGCATTCATCACAAACCGATCGGTGTTCTTAATGTCCAAAATTACTACCAATCATTCATTGATCTTGTTCGCCACAGTGTGATGAAGAGTTTGCCAACCCTTCCCATTTGCGCCTGCTCAGTATCGCGACAAGCCCGGACGTATTGCTGGACAAAATGGAAACTTATACCCCGCCTATCTTGGGTAACAAGTGGAAACAGCTTGACGGGCAAAAAGCGCAAAGATAACAACAGCGGACCATTCGCCAATCAAGCTGCTTGTATCAACTCCGCATCCGTTCAAACTCTCCAATCGAGCAAAACAAAAAAGGACCGGAGGAGAAACTACTCTCCGGCACCTCATCTTTCCCTTATTTTACCGACCTCGTTCATTTATAGGCCGGCACATCGTAAACAATTGTATAGTGACTGAGCATTTGATACATCGTCTGAATCATGCTCGTTTGTTTGTAGGCCCAGCCGGGATCCGTTGCATATTGATGTGCTGCCGCGCCTGCTACAAGCGCCACCGGATTCCATCTCATTTTGTACAATGTGTCTTGGTGATAAGCAGTATTGTAAATGTAATAATGGGCTATCCATCCGCGCCGCCCAGTATAGCTGCCGCGGGCGATGTCCAGTCTTGGTTGTAAGCGTATTCGGCACCGCTGGTCACGGCGCTGCCGTCGTCGTGCGCCAATGCCGAAAAAATTATAGACCGTCACGCCTTTATATTTAACCCCTTTGGCGAGTTGTGATGTGCCGTTGCCCGTTTCCAACAGCGCATGGGCCATCAAATAGATTTCATTCACTTTCGTTTTCATTGCGGCAGTTAAAAAGTCGTTGGCATGACCGGATAAAATGCCTCTTCCCGATAAAATCTTGGTGGCATCACTTTCGCTGATATTGGCTAAAGATGAGAGTTTGAGAAATTGATAGTATCCCATCGTTCCCTTTGCAAAATTTTTAGGGTTTAAATAATAAGCAAGGCTTGACGAACTGTTTACCTTTTGTTCTTCGCTCAATGCCCGGCCAAAACTTATCGAATATTGACTCGTCGCAGAACTACTGTTTCCCGATGTAGTCGTTGTCGTGTCCGTTCCCCCGGATACATAATCTTTGTAAACGTAAGCATATGTATTTTTGTAATTAATTTTCAACCAGCCGTCCGCCGTTCCACCAACAACCGTAACGGTTGTCCCTGCACCGAATGTTGCCAGTATGTTATCACCCATTTTGGCCTGGGAGCGGATATGGACCGCAGTGGTCGTCACCCCTGTATATTGCGTTGACGATGATGAGCCGGATGAAGAAGCCGTCGAGGAGCCGCCCGTTGATGACGATGTGCCTCCGGACGATGATGACGTCGTCCCGGATTTATTGATATAAGTCGCAGAAACATAGGCATAGCCATTATTGTATTTAATTTTCAGCCAGTTCCCGCTTGTCCCGACCACGCCTACACTCGTTCCTTCTTTGAGCGATCCTAAAATCGTGCTGCTCGCGCTTGCCGATGAACGGACATTTAGATAATCGGCAGTCACTGTACCGGTATATAAAAAACAGTCGAACCGGCGCTCGTCGATGTTTGAAGAGGAGTTGAGGAGCCGGAAGACGCGGCCGCTTTTTTCACATAGCTTGCGGATACATAGGCATAGCCGCTTTTATATTTGATTTTCAGCCAGTTCCCGCTCGTCCCGACCACACTCACGCTTGATCCTTTCTTGAGCGATCCTAAAATCGTGCTGCTCGTGCTTGACGATGAACGGACATTCAGGTAATCGGCAGTCACTGTACCGGTGTATAAAACAGTCGAACCGGCGCTCGTCGATGTTGAGGAGGATGTTGACGATCCGGATGACGCGGATGCTTTTTTCACATAACTTCCGGATACATAGGCATAGCCGCTTTTATATTTGACCTTCAGCCAGTTCCCACTTGTCCCGACCACACTCACGCTTGATCCTTCTTTTAGCGATCCTAAAATCGTGCTGCTTGCGCTCGCCGCTTTTCTCACATTCAAATAATCCGCAGTTACCGTTCCCGTATATGTGTTTAAATTGGCCGCCTGCTTTGCGGATGACGGCTTAGCCGCTGAAGAGGCTTTCTTGACATAACTTCCAGATACATAAGCATAGCCGCTTTTATATTTGATTTTCAGCCAGTTTCCGCTTGTCCCAACTACACTCACGCTTGATCCTTTCTTGAGCGCTCCTAAAACCGCGCTGCTTGCGCTCGCCGATTTTCTCACATTCAAATAATCCGCAGTTACCGTTCCTGTATATAATGTATTTAAATCGGCCGCCTGCTTTGAAGATGATGACGACGCAGCCGCTGAAGAGGCTTTCTTGACATAACTTCCGGATACATAAGCATAGCCGCTTTTATATTTGATCTTCAGCCAGTTCCCGCTTGTCCCGACCACACTCACACTTGATCCTTTTTTGAGCGATCCTAAAACCGTGCTGCTTGCGCTCGCCGATTTTCTCACATTCAAATAATCCGCAGTTACCGTTCCCGTATATAATGTGGTTACGGAGGTAGTTGAAACTTTTTTGACGAATTTGCTAAATACATAATCTTGATTGTTTTTTTTTATATTTGATCTTCAGCCAATCACCGCTTTTTCCGACTACTTCAAAAGTCGTTCCTTTTTTCAGTGTAGCGAGTGGTGACTTCGCCGTGCTAGGTGTGCTGCGAACATTGAGATTCACAGTCGCCTGCCCTTTATAACTGTCAAATTGCGACGCGGCATCCGCATGAGCCGGAGTGATGGCCATTGTTGCCACAGTTGCTGTCGCTGTAATTCCCAAGACTAATAGACTACGATTTTGGTCCATTTTTACCCTACCCCCAATTTTAATAGTAAAAAAGGATTATTAATTACTATATTATCATAATGAGAGTATAATATAATGTGAAAATAGTCTTATATATTGCCTTTTTAATAAAAACAGGACTAAATTTAACAGAAAATATAGGTATAAATTCATTATTTAATGGTAAAAACCCGTTACAAGACAAAAATGTTATTTTGGCCTCTGACATCATGTTTTTTTTTGTAATCATAAAGGCTTATAAACAAATAAAGACAGGCAAAATAAAAAAAGGCTGTCTCATCAGTCGTTTTTTTTGACCGTGAGAGAGCCTTCCTGGTTTCAATATCAATATTTTTAAATTCTTAACTTCCGCTAATCATTCTTTTGGATTGCCAAGGCTTATCTTTCAATCTTTGAAGAAGAATTGCTTTCAACATAAAGCTGCTGCATCGCAGTAGCCAACGGATTTCTTACTAAAGCGGCTTGTTTGGCTGAATCCTTGCTTCTTTTAAATACAGGCAAGCTTTTATAAGAAACCGCCTGTTTTCCCAACTGGGACCAAGCCTTGATGAAATTTTGCTTATTGACAGCAGTGTTTCCTTGACTTAACAACGGATTATTAAAATAGACATGCTTATCATCATAACCGGTAAGAAGAACGGAATGTTCTTTGAACGTAATGCGCATATCTCCTTGTGCCGTGTGCCATGTTTGCCATGCGCTTTCAGGCACAGGATAGAAATTTACGCTTGTGATCACCAGACGGCGGCGTCCGCCCGCAAGCTGTTTCTCCACCATGTCCCAGCTCTGACCCGTCAAATCAACAACCCGGCTTCCCAGATACTCTCTAGCCAGCGAGGCCACCGGTCCGTGATAAACAGCGAATCCCGGTGCTCCATGATACATATTTCCCACAAATCCGATGTTGGGGTTGCCATGGTATCCATCATCAACAAATGGCACTTTTTTCATTTTCCGCGCCAGTGTCATTTTGTTTACGTCTATACCCGCTTGCTGCAGCAGCATCGTCAAACTTGTTATCTCACAGCCGTTCGGCAGCTGCGGAAGCTGGCTGATAAACGGAGCCGAGACATGGGCCTTTTTCGGCAGTACATCTTGATGAACGGTTCGCGCTTTTTTGACATTGCCATTTTGCAATGAATGATTAGAAAAGACTTGAAATCGTCCCATTTGCTTTAACGAAGGCAGCTCGCTTTTTATCGCAAATCGGGTCACATCATCATCAGCCATCGCCGAATGGCCTGGCCTGTGTAAAGCGAGCAGCAGCCGACAACCATTGTCGCCGCAACGACACACCGTGCTCTTTTCATATTGATTTACACCTCCTCGCAGGGAGCCTGTCCTTAACAGCAGTAAAATGCCGCTATCTTAATCCATACTTTTGCCATTTATAATAATGGCACTCATGATTTATATTAATTGATCTTTATTAAGTTTAGCTTAAAAAATTTTCCCAATCCACATTTCTACCCGGAAAACACCTTTCCAATTTTTGCGATGTAAAAATGACCTCTCTTCTTTTTTTTTTTTGCATAAAAAAAGGCCCGAACTGCCGGGACAATGCCGTGCCCTGGCAATCAGCCTTTTGTGCTCTTTCTGCTAAATCAACTTATTTTACTTATTCAAAAGATTAACGGCAGTGGTTCTGCTTTCCTCAAACCGCAGCAGGTGATAAATGGTTTCTATCGTGACAACCGGGACTTGATAACGATGTGCCTCTTGAATTGTAAAACCAAGGATGGCCTCCAGTTCCCATCTTTCTTCCGTTTTCCAAATCCTGTAACATTGAGGTTTTATGCCTGCGCACAGACGGATCCGGATGTAAAGCGATATCAATCATTTCCGGATGGATCGATACGCCAGCTGCCTGAGCCGTTGCCAGAAATTCATCTTTGATTTGCTCCATGAGCGCTGCGAGATCGGGATCATCCAGCACTTCGCCCACCGTCGTCCTCGTCAGTGCGGTAACAGGGTTAAAAACAATATTCCAGAGCAGCTTTTCCCATTTGACTTGGCGGATATTATCCGCAACAATGGCTTTGATGCCTGAACGCGTGAACGCATTGGCTAAGTTCTCAATCGATTTTTGCGGATCGCCGGAGCCGTCACTCACGGCTTCTTCCTCCAAAACTGCCCGGTGTGATGCTTCTTCACGCCAGTGTCCGATGATCACGCTGCCTTCGCCGACATGGTTCACAATACCCGGTGCCTCTCGAATGACAGAGATAAATGCTGATCCGCCAATCACACCCTTTCAGCCCCAAACACAGCTGCCAATAGCTCCTCATTGCCGATTCCATTAAGCAAACAAACAATTTTCGTCCCCTCCCCTACAACTTTTTTCAGTTCCGGGATCGTATTGTCCAAAGCTGTCGACTTAATTGCCAGCAAAATAAAATCAAAATCTAAACGATTGTCAAGACCATCGCTCGCGATCGTTTTAACCGGGAGAGCAAAATTGCCCCAAATACTCTTGACCTGCAAATCGTGGTGCTGCAAATATTGAAGGGTCGCTCCCCGCGCGATAAATGTCACATCTTCTCCAACCCGAGCCAAAAGCCCGCCATAAAAACAGCCGATTGCTCCGGCACCCAACACGCCAATCTTCATCGGAAACACCTCTTTTAGTAAGCTTGGTTTTATCCATTCCGTCTGAAGCATGTTATCCATTCCTAATGAAACATTTTCTATCTCTATATGTAATAATACATAACATTATTGTTTTTGTCACTGATGGCCAAAATCCTTTATTTAATTTCTTTTTTTGGGATGGCCCCAAACTCGTATTTAAAACCGCAAATATTTGCCGAAATATGGGCCGGTAAAACCATTTAAAAAACGCAACATTAGTCCCGTCGCAAAAACAACAAATCATTCTAAAAAAACGCCTTTGAAACAGCATGATTCCTTGCACCAATTCGTCTGCATTTTTCCATGTCCCATTCGCCATTAACGAACTTGCAAAGCCAGACATCCTCCCTCCACCCCCCGGAACACCGTTCTGATATAATAAGCCAAGAACCATTTTCCGGCTATTGATCAAGAATCATTAATCAAAGAGGGTGAATCTCATTGGATAATATTATTATTTATTGCGACGGCGGCTGCCGCGGCAACCAGCACGAAAACAATGTCGGCGGCTGGGGCGCCGTTCTCCGATATGGCGAGCACACAAAAGAACTGTATGGCGGAGAAAAAAACACGACAAACAACATCATGGAGCTAACCGCCGCTATTAAAGCGCTCGAAGCGAATCGGATCATATTCCGGTCGCTTTTTATATCGACAGCGCCTACGTTGTCAATGGCATGAACAGCTGGGTGAAAGGATGGATCAAGAAAGGCTGGAAAACAGCGGGCGGAAAGCCGGTCAAAAATCAGGAATTATGGATGAGATTGAATGAACTGGCCGGCAGGCAGCAAGCGATCAGTTTTAATAAAGTCAAAGGCCACCACGGTGTCGAACTGAATGAACGGGCCGACGCCCTTGCCAACTTGGGGATGGATGAAGCCCAATAGCCCGGCTTGATCAAAAAATCGATGGCTTATGCCCTCTCCTTTTTACGCCCATCACACGAAAAAATAGAGCAAAAAAATCAACCGTTCGGTTGATACTGACGGTTGATTTTTAATTAGAAAGCTGTTTTTCCAATCAATTTTCTTTTTGAGATTGCTTATTTTTTGCCTTCAATCCCAGATAGGCAACGACCAGAATCAAGAACCAGACCGGTGTCACAAACAGCGCCACACGCGTGTCAGCTGCAAATCCCAATAGCACAATGACAAAAACAAAGAGAACAAGAACGGCCCAATTTATAAAAGGGGCAAGCGGCATTCTAAACGTATTCTTCTTCGCTTCTTCCGGCTTCAATTTTCGGAAACGCAGATGGGCGACTAAGATGATCCCCCATACCCAAATAAAGCAAATCGTCGCGATGCTGGTAACGAGAGTGAAAACGGTCGCCGCATTCGGAATCAGGTAATTCAGCAGAACGCCGATCAAAAGCATGATCACCGAAGCAATCAGCGCCGGAGCAGGAATGTTGCGGCCGTTCAGGTCTTTCAGCCTGCTCGGTGCTTCGCCTCTTTCACCGAGAGAGTACAGCATTCGGCTCGTGCTGAAGATGCCGCTGTTGCACGAAGAAGCCGCTGATGTCAAAACGACAAAATTCACGATACCCGCCGCAGCCGGCACCCCGATCATTGTAAACACACGCACAAACGGGCTAGCGGCCGGATCGACATCATCATTCCAGATAGATCGACATGATAATCAGCAGCGCGCCGATATAAAAAACCAGAATACGAATCGGAATATTATTAATCGCCTTTGGAAGTGTCTTGCTTGGTGTTTCCGTTTCTCCGGCCGTAATCCCGACTAACTCGATACCGACAAAGGCGAACACTGCCATTTGAAAGGCAAGTACAAAACCTTTCACACCGTTCGGGAAAAATCCGCCGTGGCTCCAAAGGTTAGCAAACGTCGCATGGGTCTCTTGATTATGGAAGCCCATAAAAACAAGGACAAGACCAACAGCGATCAACGCAAGAATCGCAATAATCTTGATTAGCGCAAACCAAAATTCAATTTCACCGAATGCTTTGACGGTCGACATATTTAAAATAAATAATACAAGAACACAGATGAGTGCCGGAATCCATTGAGGGACACTCGGAAACCAGAATTGGATATAAATGCCGACCGCAGTAATTTCAGCAATCGCCGTAGCAATCCAGCAGAACCAATACGTCAGCCCGTGATAAAACCGGCCCACGGCCCAATAAATTCTTCGGCAAACGCCGCAAACGACCCGGTTGTCGGCCGGTACATCAACAATTCTCCCAAAGCCCGCATCACAAAAAAGAGCGCGATGCCAATAATTAGATACACAAACAAGATCGACGGCCCGGCCAGATGAATCGATTTTCCCGCTCCAAGAAAAAGGCCGGTGCCGATCGCTCCGCCGATCGCCATCAGCTGTATGTGCCTGTTTTTCAAACCGCGATTTAACTGCTTATCCTGCTTCATTCCATTCCCTTCCTTCTAAAAGCTTATCAAATGATGTCCAAAATATGTTCGGGCAATTGGCTTTTTGAGCGCGGTCCCGCCCGGATCTAAATGGGGCGATCTCCGCCTAAATGGAACGACCTCGCTTCAAATTGGAGCGACTTTGCTCGATATGGGGCGACTTCCACCCAAAATGGGGCGGCCTCCGCCTAAATGGGGCGACTTCCTCTCCAAATGGGGCGACTCACCTCAAAATGGAGCGACTTCCACCCAAAATGGGGCGACTTCCTCTCCAAATGGGGCGGCCTCCACCTAAATGGGGCGACTTCCACCCAGAATGGGGCGACTTCCTCTCCAAATGGGGCGGCCTCCGCCTAAATGGGGCGACTTCCACCCAGAATGGGGTAGCCTTAGAAATGGGTTACCCTCGACTCAACTTTGCTTCCAAATTAAGCAACAGCCCTCTTATTTCCTGCTGACTATGTATTTCACCGCTTTTACCTTCAGCAGTCAACTGCATAAACAGACATGTCTCAGCAGCCTTTATTATGCCCGACATCATCCGTATTCTATAAATGACCAAGCATCTATTGATATACAATTATAATTGTATCATTTAATTGATATAACAGGCTGAATTTTTTTACTTTTTTTTTATCCACTGCTTTACTTGGGAAAACATTACCAAAGCAGATCTGCAAGTAACTTTTGAGTTTTAAATCAAAGATCCGTTATGACTTCAGACAGCAAGTGATCACAATCGTCGATCAATTCTCTATTATTTGCGAAAAAGGCTTAAATATTCCAAATATTGGGTTGACAATTGTGTCCAGATATACTCCACGTTGACAAAAGCAGATATTAGCTAAGACAAATATAATGAAAACTAAATGATTGCACAGACATATAATACCTTTCTTAATTATAAATCACCAAATTTCTCCTCAACCGTTTGCAGAAATAATTCCTCTTCTGATTCCCTCAACAACAGCACCCACTCTTGTTTGTACACCAAGCTTTCTAAAAATGGATGTCAAATGATGTTCAACCGTTCTTTTACTGATAAAAAGCAGTTGTGCAATATCATCATTTGTCTTTTCCAGGGCAATGTAATGAAGCACTTTGACCTCGGTTTCAGTCAACTTATCCCGATTATTAACTGGAAACAAATCAAACGGGACAATAACATTGTCCAATGCCACTTGTTGGATCACAGATAGAAGCTGCTCATCAGTTGCTTCTTTTTCGGCAAAAAGGCATGGACACCGATTTCAAGAGCGCTTTTATGGTAATCTTCCGTATAAAACCCAGAGATTAGCACAATTTTGATTTTGTCTCCAAATTGCTTCTTTATTTCTTTAGCAAATAACAGACCGTTCATTTGTTTCATTCTGACATCCGAGACAAGCACATCGCACGCTATATTGTCCATTTCTTTGATGGCCTGCAAAGGATCGGAAAACGAAGCCACAACCTCTATTTTGTCATTTTTGTTTAGCGTATTGACAAGTCCTGACAGAACCATCTGGTGATCATCGACAAGAATCAATTTTAATTTTATGATTCATAGCTACTCGCTACCTTCTGTATAAGCGGAATATTAATCATCACTTTTGTTCCTTGACCTTTTTTGCTGAGCAATCTCAGACTTCCTCCGTACATTTCGGTTTCCTTCTTAATGGACGTCAAACCGATACTTTTATGTATACGGGTTTGTTCATCCATTCCTTTTCCATTATCTTCTACATTCATGTGATCCATTTCTGGTCGATCAGTAACAGAATGTTAATTTGTTTTGCCTCGGCGTGTTTAATCGCATTCACAACTAATTCTTTCATCATCCGAAAGACTTCATGTTTAACCGGAACCATTATGCGTTTTTCATCGCACTGATCAATTTGGAGGGTAATATTCACCATATGATTCTTCATCATTTCCTTAGCAAATGAAAAAATAGTCTTTTTTAAACCTAAGTCTTCTATCATTGATGGATAGATATCAGTGCATAACTCCCTTAATTGAAAAAGCATCTCCTCGCTGTGATCAATAATCGGTTTGATCATCATCTACGGTTGTCTTTTTGTTTCTCCGCTTCACGCAGATTACGGATAATATAAACCAGTTTTTGAATCACATTATCGTGCAATTGAATCATAATTTGTTCTCGCTCTTTTTCTTTAGCCAAAATCACAAAATTATCATTAATATCTATTTCCAAATGATCGAACGGTTTTAAAGCTTTGGATCTTCTTATTTGATTCCAACTATCCAATTTTTGATAAAATAAATAAAAGGTAACACTTAAAATCACAGAAAAAAAGGCAATCATCCATTTGTTTTGTTCATTCAAAAAGATAAAAAGATTGTAAAATAATACAATGGTCAAAACAGAGTAACCTATTCTAAAAATAAAGATAGGAAAACTCCACGAAAGAATAATCACATGATTTTTTTTTTACCAAAATAAAAAAAGCAACAATCAAATTAACTGGAAAAAAAAAAAAAACGGTCACAATAAACGGTTCCATATTTTTCCCAGCAAAAATATAAAATAGATAAAACGGAAAATAGCTGATAACCAAAGCTAAAGAGAACAACAAATCCTGATATTTTTCTTTTTTTGAGAAGCATATTTAAATAAGTGAACCTGCAACATGGATACACTGGCAACAAGGCTGACAAAAAAAGGCATAAACAATTGTGATTCCAGCATCTCTATCAAAGCGGCCGGCAACTGAAACAACAAAAATGAATACACAATAAAATTGTTCCGATGGCGGCCGCCCATTTAAAAACAGTTTCCAGCCAGCTTTCTCCTCTCGACGGGCTCTCTTTAATCAAAAAGTAACGGACAAACTTCATTAATGTCAGCGGAAGCCATGCCATCGAAAGAAAGAAACAGATTCGCCCCCATACCAATCCTTCACTACAGGCGATAGCCGATAGATAAGCAACACCATTTAAAACAGAAAAGAGACTGAAATACAGGACCTTTCTTGAAAAAGGTTGTTTGTAAAAAAAGCAACAATTCCTAAAAGAACAGCAATCGATGCAAGTGTAGCCATTGACAAATATTGATACACTTGATGCTGATTTTTCAACGGAAAAATATATTTTAACTGCTGCCCACTATTTATAACCTTTAATTCCCGTGCCTGCTCTACGACATGCCATTTTTTTACGGCAAAATTTTTTGCGGGCTTCCGATTATCTATAGAAATAATTTGTGAATCGATCGGAATGTTAAACGTCTGCCAGACTCCCCGGATATACTTTTTTGACTATCCAATGTTGCCGCTCATCCTGCCCCACAGCCAATCCAATGTAAGCTGAATGTCCAATCTCTTGCAAGAACAGAAAGAAGAAAAAAAATAATACAACAATAAAAAACCAATAACAATCTTCCTTCGATTTCTAACAAAAAATCTCAATGGATGCGCCCCACTTTATATTCTGAAATTAAGAAATGAATAATGCGGAGTCGCGCCTAATTAATGGCGAGATGCCCCGATGGAAAACATCTTATTATTTTTTATATTTAATTTAAAGAAAGGAGTAAATGTTATGGATATTATAACATACCAAAACATTAATCAAATTTTAGGAGACGAAAAGAAACGATTTTTTAGCTACGGTTTTAAATTGGCACGACATCATTTCAAAAACGTTGAGTACGATTGGACAAATGGAGAAGAAAATTCGGCATGCAAAATTGTTTACTCAGGGGTATGGTCACAAAAAAAAGAACATACAACAGAACCTCATTTAACCACACTAGATGGTTTATTAATTGCTTTATACATGAGTGAAAACTTTATTCGTAAATTATTTGGTTTATCCGAAAAAGAGCTTGAGCATGCATGGATTTGTGAACTACATATGAAGTCTGGAGCAAATGCTGTCTATAAACTAAATAAAATTTCAGTTCACTGTCAGTACAAAGGAACTAAAAAAAAAAAAATCAAATAGTCATTATAAGAGTCTATTTAAAACCCAAGTCGATAATATGAAGATTGAACTAACAATTTATCACCCTGTTAATGTTTTTAGACTACACTTCGATGATCCTAAGATAGATCAAAAAAAATATAACATACTGCTATGATCAAATTCTAAAATGCTCAAATCACAATGTCGGATTAACTATAGTGGACTTAAAAAGCCTAAAAATATTCTCTAAAATCAAAATATTATTTAATGACACTATGTTAAGCGAAACTTACCACGGTTTATCCGCTTCCCTTTTCCTTGCTACACACTAGTAGACATATTTGTCTGTGCTTCTCAACAAATGCAATCATTATTGTACCAATTGGATAGTATAGACAGAGGTATCTCAAATAACTTGTGGATGAGAGAGATCTATTTAAAATATGAACCCCCCTATAAAAATCCTTCATCCTTTTACCAAATTGCTACTATTGAAAATATGAAACTTCTAAATTTACGAGGACAACATTGGAGAACAAGTACAATAACAGTTAGACTACCTAATATTGATGACTTTGAATTAAAAGTCAAACTAGCTCACCAACTTCCTAGTAACTACAAAAAGGTAGGTAATCAAAATGCAGAATAATAAAAAAGTAGCTATTTCAGGATCCTATTCATCCGGAAAAACCACAACTACTGAAGCTTTATCAACATTAACAGGAATTAGCAGGTCGTATGCACGTACCATGCGTGAACTATTACCTATTTATGCTCCAGGTAAACAGCTTGAAGAGTGTACCATTTTTGAGCTATATGAATTGGGTATACGAAGATTCATTGAACGCGTAATAAACGAAAAAAGTATAGTTGGGGACTATGTAACAGACGGCTCTTCGATTCATGAATATGTTTATGGTCTTGCAAGACTACAATCCAATATTTACTTGGGAAATAATAAAATACAAAAGATAAAGTCCAAATTAACAACATTACCCTATAAAAAATTATTAAATTGATTTATTGACAGTTTCGGTAATGTGGTAAAAAATTATGCTCTTGAAAACTATAATGTATTCATTCATTTACCTATTGAATTCCCATTAGTTAGAGACGGTCATCGACCACAAAGTGAGTCTTTTCGCAAATTATGTGATGATTTATTAATAAAAAAAACAATTAAAGAATTAGGGATTAAATATTATGTTGTTCACGGCACACTTGAAAACCGTTTGAAACAGATAGTCAGCTTATTAAATCTAAAATGTCTTATGGATGTCGACGAAGCTATTCGCATTGCTCAAGAAAGAGTAAAAAGCTCTCTCTCAACACACCAGGGGGGCCATCTCATGAAAGCTCTATTTGATAAACTAAGTGTTTTTTTTGATGAAAGCGCGGTTTCTAATCTTGCTAGTCTTTATTATTGCCATTATTTTTGGTGGCTTTTTCGGGTCAAAAGTCACACCTCTTTTAAGCGGCGGAGGATGGGATGTCACCCATTCACAGTCACTTGAGGCCAAGCAATTGACAACAAAAGGATTTACGGGTCGGGGTGATACATCGCTGACTCTTGTTGTGAAAGATAAAACGAATAAAGTTAATACCTCTGATTATCGTCATCACTTGAGTCGTATCATGAGCCATTTAAAAAAAGAGAAAGATGTTAAATCAGTGCTCACGCTTCTCAATGCGCCAGCTAGTTCACATGCTGCGTTGACAGGAAAAGATAACCATACATCGATCGGTTTTATCAGTCTGAAAACAGAAGAAGGATACGCAATTAATGAACTGCCGGCAATGGAACAACGGCTTGATATGCTGCTCAAAAAGAACACGTAAAAGCCTATTTAGTAGGTATTTCCGCCGTTTGGGGTGATACGACCGTCTTCAGCCAAAAAGGGCTGGTTTCAACAGAACTCTACGTTCTGCCGCTAATCTTTGTCGTTTTGCTTTTCATCTTTCGCAGTGTCATCTCTGCTCTTACTTCTTTAATTGTCACGATTTCTTCAGTGATCATGAGTTTAGGAATCCTTTATGTTATCGCTTCACACATGGAATTATCCGCTTTCGTTTCCAATGCAGTAACAATGCTGGGCCTGGGGATAGGTACGGATTACACATTATTTATCGTCAGCCGGTTTAAAGATGAATTAAAATACCAAGATACTCTTACCGCACTAAAAACAACATTGGCAACAGCCGGTCGAACTGTATTCTATTCCGGCCTAACAGTAACTGCCGCGATGTCGTCACTGTTTCTCGTCCATTTGTCGGCCATCCAGGCTATTGCTCTAGGAGCAATCGTCGTTGTCTAATGTCAATTATTACAAGCCTACTGTTTCTTCCTGTTATTTTGCTGTTTCTTGGTTCCAATATCAACCGATTGACACTTCCTTGGTTTAGAGAGAATGACGCCAATCCTAAAAAACATCGATGGTATCGATTTACCAAGATGATCATGAGGCGTCCGGTCTTTTTCTTAGTTGTTTCTCTTGTCATTATTGTCATTTTTGCCTTCCCCGCCAAAGAGCTGAAAACATTCACTCCGGATGTCCGTATCTTACCGCAGGAGTCTCTCGTTAGGCAGGGCTATCAGCTAATCGAACATCAATTTGGGCTTGGTGCAACTAATCCGGTTAATATTGTGATTCACAGCCCGTTCCGGAAAAATAGTAACAAAGAAGAATCTGGAATTTGTTGAAAATCTGAGTCATCGAATCCATCAATCTAAAGATGTCGAGCACGTCTATTCATTGTTTACCGCTCTTGGTACAAAAAATTCTGAACAAACAAGCAACATTTTGAATGAACACTATAATCAATTATCTCAATCCGAAAAACTTATGATTCATCGATATTTAAATAGCAAAAAGGACACAATGGTTCTCGATATCGATACGGGTTCCTATTCTGCTTCAGATAAAAGTAGTCAGCTGGTCAGACGTATTCAAAATACTTATGTAAATGAGGCGCATAAGCCAAGTGATATAGGCGTGTATGTAGGAGGTCCGACATCCGAAGGGATCGATACAAACCGTGTGATTTCACAAGGTCTCATTCCGGTAATCGTCATGATGCTGTTCATTGGTTACATCATTTTGCTTTTCACGTTCAAAAGCGTTTTTCTTCCTCTCAAAGCCATTATTATGAATCTGTTATCCATCGGGGCATCTTATGGGATCCTTGTCTACGTCTTTGCCCTTGGCCACGGTGCATCCTTTTTCCATATTGATGCCAACGGCTACATTCAAAATTTCGTGCCGGTGTTGCTTGTCGCTTTGCTGTTTGGGCTCAGCACAGATTTGATGAAGTACTGCTTTTGAGTAATGTGAAAGAAATGTATGAAAAAACCGGCAATAATCACGAAGCTGTCGCATTGGGACTGGATCGGACTGGGCCCCTTATTTCAGGCGCGGCCTTGCTAATGATAGCGGTGTTCAGTGGATTTGCATTCTCCAATATGCTGCCGATCCAAACATTAGGTTTCGTTTCGGCATGGCCGTCGCTATTATTATTGACTCTACGATCATTCGTTTCATTATGGTGCCTGCGACAATGGCTCTTCTTGGCAAATGGAACTGGTGGCTTCCTTTCAGCAGAAAGGAAACCGCAAAGAGAAAAAGCATTACGCAGCACAAAAACATGGCTAAATAGACAGATATATGGTGCGGGATTTTCTCCCGCACCACTTTTTTGTCAATTAAAGCGATTAATTCAAATCGTAATACTCGATTTTCCTGTACGATTGGGAATCGACCTTTTTGTTCGTTTGTTAAACCAAAGCACTCGTAAGTGGCATTACACCGTAGATGATTTACAATTAACTATTTTCCCCTTTTATATCATTACTTGTCTTTTCAAAACATATATTAACTGTCCGTTCATTTGAACGAGTTCGATGCATTGTATTAGCAGGAATAGTAAATATTTCCCCTGGTTTCAAAGAAACTGTATTATTGTTTTCTAAGTCTATGAAAAGTTCACCTTCTAATACATAAAATAATTCATCGCAATCTTCGTGTTTATGCCAGTGAAAATCTCCATTTATTACAGCTATTCTAAGAGCGTGATCATTTACTTCGCTCACAATAAAATTTGTATATTCCTTTTGGTCCTGTATTAATTTATGTAGGTTAAAAACTTCCAATTGTCCTTTTTTTTGCATATCGTTCTCCTTTATAATCTAATCTTCGTAATTATATTATTCGACAACATAACGAAATAACCTTTTTTTTTATTGAACTAAACTGCCACGTTAGTTGAAGAAGCACAGCCCCATAAACGTTCAATTTAGGCACTTTACTTATACGAACTGTAACACTTATATACAACCAATTTTAGCCCCAAAACTCATTTTGAATAAATGTCCTTCTCTAGAAAATCCTTCGATTGACTAGCACAATCTTGCTGTCGTCCGTTTCACCGCTTCTCAGCCCAGCCTAGCGGTGCAGTCCCGCTTTCAATTGTAGACAGCCCGGCAAGGCCTAAATGGCGGAATCATCATTTTCGCTATGTTCTTCGGCCGGTGTATCCAGGTTCCATTTTCCTTTTCTTATCGCTTCCGCCAATTTCTCAATCTCTCGGGAATATGACCTGTCTTTATCAACAAAAGGAACAAGGTCGCGGATCAGGTGATGAAGTTCACCGGTTTTCGGCGCGCCAATTTCTCTTTGCCCCTGATATCGACCGCCTGGGCTGCGCACAGTGCCTCAATGGCTAGCACGCGGCAGGTATTCTGAACAATTTGATAGGCATGGCGGGCAGCCGTCGTTCCCATGCTCACGTGATCTTCCTGATTGGCAGATGAAGGAATAGTCCACACTCGCAGGATGGGCAAGCGTCTTATTTTCCGAAACGAGTGAAGCCGCAACATATTGCGTAATCATTAAACCGGATTCGAGCCCCGGATGCGCGCTTAGAAAAGCCGGCAGATCATTCAGCTGCGGATTGACCAGCCTTTCGATCCGCCGCTCCGAAATATCGGCCAGTTCCGCAAGCGCAATGCCGAGAAAGTCCATCGCAAAAGCGATCGGCTGGCCATGGAAATTACCTCCGGAAATCACGTGCTTTGTGTCGGAAAAAATCAATGGATTGTCTGTCACGGCATTGATTTCAATCAGCAGATCGTCTTTAACCCGATCCAGCACCCTCTTGATCGCTCCGTGTACTTGAGGAATACAGCGAAGCGAATAGGCATCCTGAACGCGGATCTCCCCCTGTCTTGTCGTCAGCCTGCTTCCTTTTATATAAAACAGAATACGGGCCGCTGCTTCCTGCTGTTCCGGATAAGGCCGAACAAGATGCGATTCCGGCAAAAAGCTTCTTCGACACCTTGCAGCGCCTCCAGTGTCAACGCCGCAATCCCCAAAGCTGTTCTTTCCAGCTGGTGGGCTTCGAGATAGGCAACGCAGCCCATCGCTGTCATCGCCTGAGTACCGTTAATTAATGCGAGACCCTCCTTAGCTTTCAAAACTAATGGCCGCAATCCGGCTTTTTCTAACGCTTCTTTACCGCTGAGTTTTTCCCCCTTAAAATAAGCCTCGCCTTCGCCAATCAGCACCAATGTCAGGTGAGCCAGCGGCGCTAAGTCGCCGCTCGCTCCAAGTGACCCTTGAGAGGGAATGACCGGATGGACGCCGTGATTCAGGAAATCGACAAGCGCCTGGAGTGTCTCTTTTCGGACACCGGAAAATCCTTTCGCCAGGGCATTGGCCCGTAAAAGAATCATCGCCCGGCTCACCTTTTCTGAAAAAGGCTCGCCGACAGCACAGGCATGGCTTCTAAGCAAATTCACTTGCAGCGTTTCAATATCGCTCTTAGAAATCAATTGATCGCTGAATTTGCCAAATCCGGTATTCACGCCATAAATCACGTGTCCCTCTTCAATATGCCGTTCAACCGTTTGTCTGCTCGTCTCCACATTGTGCCAGGCGGCTGCGCTGATTTGCACGTCCGCCCCATTCTCAAGCACATCAACAATCTGTTCAAATGATAAGTGATTGCCGTCAAGATATATGGTCATGATCTCTTCCTCCTGTCCCGTAAAAGTCACGATAATTGGTTAAGCATTCACTTAAGGCGGCTGCGCTTTATTCCGCTGAAAGGATAAATTTTTTTTTTAAGCATTAAAAAAGGCTATATATCAGGATCAATCCTTGATATACAGCCTCTTAACCGCTCTAAACAAGCGCTATTAAAACCGAACCCTTTTAGCAGCGGATGGGCATTGTGTCAGCACAAATATCTAATTATTTAAACTATAATTAATGCTCTGCTCTTTTTGTCAATCAGGTTGTTCAATCTTAAACGACTGAACGGTCTTGATGAGTAAGCTGGTCAAAGCTCCGAACCCAAACCAGGCCCGTGCCCGGCCCGACTTGTATATAAAAGCAGAAAACTTGTAAATAAAACATGAAAAGTCGTCAATAAAACTCAAAAAGTTGTATATAAACCGCCAAAAAAGTTGGTCAAAGCAGCCGAACCAAAACCGGGCCCGACCCGACTTGTATATAAAAGCAGAAAACTTGTAAATAAAACATGAAAAGTCGTCAATAAAACTCAAAAAGTTGTATATAAACCGACAAAAGTTGGTCAAAGCTCCGAACCAAAACCGGGCCCGGCCCGACTTGTATATAAAAGCAGAAAACTTGTAAATAAAACATGAAAAGTCGTCAATAAAACTCAAAAAGTTGTATATAAACCGCCTATAATCTTTTTAGTCTGCCAATCTCTCTAACCGATTAAAAACATTTGCGCATCCATTCAATCCTCTGACCCCGGTTCCCCTATCAATATGAAAAGTTACCTATTCAGCATTGAAGAACGGGTATCAAACGATGATAATCCCGACAGCAACCGCAACGACAATCATCACCGCAGCTGATCCGCAGGCCCATTTCAAAAACGAACGCTGAAGATCGCCAAGTTCTGCCCCAACCATCCCAACGAGCAAATAGGTGGATGGTACAAGCGGGCTGAAAAGATGAATGGGCAGGCCTAATAGCGAAGCGCGGCCGATGATCGCCGGATCGATGCCGTAAGATGCGGCCGTTTTGGCAATCAGCGGAACAACCCCAAAGTAGAAGGCGTCGTTAGACATGAAGAATGTACAAGGTGCACTGATAAGAGCGGTGATCAGCGCCCAATGCGGTCCGAGAGAAGCCGGAATATGATGAATTAAAATACCGGCCATCGCATCGACCATCTTTGTTCCGGACAGAATACCGGTAAAAATGCCGGCGGCAAAAATCATTGAAATGACCGAAAGTGCATTTCCCGCATAAGCCGACACGCGCTCCTTTTTTGCTCTCTCAGATTCGGATAATTAACCATTACGGCTATTGCGAAGGCGATCATAAAAAGCACCGGGACAGGAATCACTTCAATAATCAGGCAGACAAGCAGTACAATCGTTAGAATGCCATTGAACCAAACAAGTTTCGGCCGGCGAATGGCGGCGTTTTCCACAGATGCCGCTTGTTCGTGGAAAGCCGCTCCATTCACCTGAACAACGCCAATCCGCTTCCGCTCTTTCCGGCCCATAATCAAAGCAATAATAAAAACAAAGATGAGTCCGCCGATCATCGATGGAATCACCGGAACAAAAATGTCCGCCGTAGTCAAATGCAGGGCAGCCATCGCCCTTGCCGTTGGCCCGCCCCACGGCAAGAGATTCATAATGCCGGAGCTTGAAATGGTGATGCCGGCGAGAACAAGCGGGCTCATGCCAATTTTTTTTTATAAAGGGGCAGCATCGCTGAAATCGTAATCATGAAAGTCGTCGTCCCATCGCCATCCAGCGAAACAACCTGCCAAAATAGCCGTTCCGATCGCGATTTTTAGCGGATCACCTTTGACAATGCGCAATATGAAGCCAACCAGCGGATCAAACAGACCGGCGTCTATCATCAGCCCGAAATATAATATCGCAAATAAAATCATGATGCCGGTCGGTGCGACGCCCGTCAGTCCATCCAGCATCATCGTTCCAATCTGTTTGTAAAAACCGCCGATGATTGCAAATACGGCCGGGACAATCATTAAAGCAATCAACGCTGAAAGCCGTTTGCTCATGATCAGGTACATAAAAACAATCAGTGTCATAAAGCCGAGAATCGCCAGCATTTTCCATCGCCTCCATGATTGATTTTTTTTACGTCTACAATGATTTTTCTGAACATTATTTTTGTAAACGTTTTCATTTTTTCCAAGTTTAACAGATTGACTCAAATCTGTCACAAAATTATACTTAATATTGTGAATTGATTTTTTGTACTCTTTTTTTGTAACCGCATTCAATAATTTATGAAGGGGCAAATGGCCTTATGACTGTAGAGAATAAAAATGTATTGCAGAAAACCGACCCCCTCATCACAAAAATCGCCGAATATGCGGCGGACAAAAAAAATACAAGTGAGACCGCATTTGAAACGGCACGTTATGTACTCATGGATACGCTGGGATGCGGTCTTCTCGCGCTGCGCTACCCGGAATGTACGAAACTTCTTGGACCGATCGTACCCGGCACTATCGTACCAAACGGCGTTCCCATTCCCGGCACGTCCTACACGCTTGATCCGGTACAAGCCGCATTTAATATCGGCTGCATGATTCGCTGGCTTGATTACAACGACACTTGGCTGGCGGCCGAATGGGGGCATCCGTCCGATAATCTCGGCGGGATCCTGGCCAGCGCCGATTATATCAGCAGAAAAAACATCTCGGAAGGCAAAGCGCCGCTACCGATCAGCAAAGTGCTCGAAGCATCGATTAAGTCCCATGAAATCCAGGGCGTCCTTGCGCTCGACATAGTTTGAACCGCCACGGTCTGGACCACGTGCTGTATGTCAAAGTCGCTTCCACCGCCGTCGTTTCCGCCCTATTCGGTGCAAGCAAAGAAGAAAAATCGCGGCGGCCGTCTCGCAGGCGTGGATCGATAACTCCAGCTTGCGTACCTATCGCCATGCACCAAATACCGGCTCAAGGAAATCATGGGCCGCTGGCGATGCTACAAGCCGCGCCGTCCGGCTGGCGCTGATGACTTTGAAAGGCGAAATGGGTTATAAAACCGCACTTTCAGCTCCTGAATGGGGTTTTCAAGATGTATTATTCGGCGGAGAACCGCTGACCCTTCAGCGCCCGTTTGATTCTTATGTCATGGAAAATGTCTTGTTTAAAATTTCTTATCCGGCTGAATTTCACGGCCAGACTGCACTTGAAGCTGCGATCGCTCTCCATCCGAAAGTTGAGAACCGTCTGGATGAAATTGAAAAGATTAAAATCGTCACTCATGAATCGGCGATCCGGATCATTGCTAAAACCGGCCCGCTTCATAATCCGGCCGACCGCGATCACTGTATTCAATATATGGTTGCCGTTGGTTTAATCAAAGGCAGCCTGACAGCTGATGATTACGAAGACAAAGCGGCCGCCGATCCGCGCATCGACGCATTGCGGGACAAGATGGTAATCAGCGAAAATAAACAATACAGCATCGACTACCTCGATCCGGAAAAACGCTCGATTGCCAGCAGCGTCCAAGTCATTTTTTTCGGGACGGAACAGAAACAAAACCGGTTGCTGTCGAATATCCGATCGGCCATCGCAGAAGACGCAGTGAAGGCATCCCGTTATTGTTCAATAAATTTGAAAACAATCTCAAAACCCGCCTGCCTCGCAAAAAGGTGGAACAACTGCTTGCCCTTTGTGCAGATGGCGAACAGTTATCGAAAACACCTGTCAATGAATTTATGGATCTCCTGTCACTGGACTAAAAGTCGGGGCATGGTCCGCCATGCCTGATACTTAAAAGGGAGGATACAGTATGAGCTGGATCGTTGAAGGACAATTATCACAAAAGGAATTGGCTGACCGTTTTCGGACTTTGATGAATCATCCGGACATTTTAAAAATTCCCGGTGCGCATGACGGCATGTCGGCACTGGTTGCGAAACGGGTTGGATTTCAGGCACTTTATCTGTCGGGTGCAGCGTATACGGCAAGCCGGGGGCTGCCGGATCTTGGCCTGATTTATTCCAATGAAGTGGCCGACCGGGCTAGAGAACTGATTCGTGCTACAAACCTGCCTCTCCTCGTCGATATTGACACCGGCTACGGCGGCATCCTCAATGTTGCGCGGGCAGCAAAAGAAATGGTCGAAGCCGGCGTGGCTGCCGTTCAAATTGAAGATCAAAACATGCCTAAGAAATGCGGCCACTTGAACGGAAAAACATTGGTTGCTACGGAAGACATGGTGCAGAAAATCAAGACGCTGAAAAGCGTTGCACCAAGCCTCGTCGTCGTCGTCCCCGAACCGATGCTAAAGCCGTGGAAGGCCGCGATGCCGCGATCGCCCGCTCGCAGCAATATGTAGAGGCAGGCGCCGATGCCATTTTTCCGGAAGCCTTTATCACCGAAGAAGACTTCAAGGAAATCAGCTATGCAGTCGATGCTCCGCTGCTCGCCAATATGACTGAATTCGGAAAAACACCTTACTATAAGGCGGCTGATTTTGCCTCTTTTGGCTACAGTATGGTGATCTACCCTGTCACTTCTTTACGCGTTGCCGCAAAAGCGTATGAACGTGTCTTTACAGATATCTTTGAAAAAGGCACACAGGAATCGCGCCTCGGCGATATGCAGACGCGGGAAGAACTATACGAAACCATTCGCTATTTTGATTACGAAGCGCTCGACGAACATATTTCCAAAACGACGCTGCCGGAAATCGGAAAAGACGAGACCCGCTGACCATTCCGGCCGCTGCTGTACAGGGCAAGCAAAATACACCTTGATACAACTTGCAGAACGCGATGAATTTCCTCTGGAAAAAGTGAAAGCGAGCAAACCTATATAAGAGGTCTGCTCGCTTTTTAAGGCTAAGCTGTCTTGATTTAAATCTCCAAGTCTCCAGCTGTTCTCCGTTCTCTTTGTCACCCGTTTTAAATCAATTTGTGAAGTACTTTTGAATGACCGTTTTCAACTGATTCTGATTAAGAACAACTTCGTCATTATTAGATTGCAGGACATCATCATACAGCACTTCCGTTTGCCCTTTTACTTGGCGGTAGTGTATCTGTTTTTCAGGATGGAAATCGCCTTTCGCCCCCAGCGCAAAGCTGATCATATCCTCATTTGTCATATTTGTCGTAATCAGAAACTTCGAGACTGACTTAGAAAGAGCCGGAAGTTTCGTTACGTTGGTCGGATTCATCGCCTGCTTGGCGATACCAATCAAGGCTTCCTCTTGCATCCTTTGCCGGCCATAATCCGTTCCCGGAAGCGAGTCTCGCTCATGAACGAGTTCAGTGACCATTTTGCCGTTGAATGAATAAGTGCCCGGTTCAAATACTTTTCCTTTATCTTCCGGATACCATGGGTGCGTCAGGCTGACCCTGAACGGTACTTTCATTTTTATCCCGCCCAAGGCATCAACCATATTCTTCAGACCGCCATAGTTTGTTTCCGCGTAAAAGTTGATCGGAACGCCTGTCAGCTGTGAAACGGCTTTAACAGCATCGATCACGCCTTGATGCGTCCCGTTTTTAACTTGAGAAACATATTGCACGCTTGTCAGCTTC
Source organism: Terrilactibacillus sp. S3-3 (assembly GCA_030437565.1). GTDB lineage: Bacteria > Bacillota > Bacilli > Bacillales > Sporolactobacillaceae > S3-3. Next base: position 460,853 of record CP129291.1, on the reverse strand, counting down.
GTGTAGCCGTATCCAGACATATACACGCGTGTATCGCGGGGAATACTGATCATATTGTAAGTGTGGTTCGTCAAATCGGCATGAATGAGCACAATGGAGTCGGTGTGGCTGGCCTTGTCACCTTTTCGGGCATCGGAGCCGATAAGCAGAAAATTAAAGGACCCGCTCTTCTCTTGCACTTTAGAAGCTGATTGGCTTCCTATTTTTGTCAAATGGCTGAAATGATTGGCGGATCTAAATGATGCCATTCATAGTACACAAAACCCCCCACACCGACCGCCACAACAGCAAGAAAGGCAAGGATCTTGCGAAAGATTCGATGGCGTTTTCTTGTTGCTCTTCTTGAGGGAACGCCGGGCTCCTCATTCGTGCTTCTCTGCAGCATATTGTTTCCCCTTTTGCTCAGAATGATTTTTGTAGAGACCATACAGATCATTTATCGTCAATGTTGTAAAAATTATTAAAGCTTCATTCCAACGGATTCTCCGCTAAAAAGGAGAAACGAAAATGAAGCAAAAGACCGCGTTCGAAAGCGCCTTTAGTTTTCCCACTCATTTTTAAAAGGACTTTTCTCCCAAATTGTGATTCGATCAATAATAAAAAAAAATTATGACGGTCGCTCAAGTACTTCAGGATCTGCTTCTTTAAATAACGCTAATAGAATGATAGAGATAAATGATTAAAACTAGCTTAACAATGATTTTGAACCATCACTCATTTTTTGATAGAAAAAACGATGGCTTATTCTCGTTTTTTTATCCTCCACAGTTTACGGGTTTGCAGTCCGAAAATCAATATTTTCTAAAAAAATTTAACAAAAATCACTGTCGGATTTTACCTTCGCCGGAGATCCTGGTGAATATAAATTACTGAGAGATGCCGGGACAGAAACTTCTTCCGAGAATTGCAATAAAAAAGGCCCTTACTCAAATAACGATCTTAGTAAAGGACCTCTTTATCAATCTGTTTTGTTCTTTTAGATCTCTGCTTTTACAAAAGTCGCATCTTTCCCCGTTTGGTCCGAGGGTGACGACAACTCATGCAAAGGACAAGGCCTCCCGCAGGCTTTCGCTGACAATCTCAATCGCCTGATCAATCTGTTCTTCGTTCACGATAAGCGGCGGAATGAAGCGGATGACGTTTTTATCGACGCCGCACGTCAGCAGGATCAACCCTTTTTCCAGTGCCTTTTCTTTAACAAGGATTGTCAGTTCAGGATTCGGTGCTTCGGTGCTCATCCTGTCAGCAAATTCCATGCCGAGCATCAGCCCGAGACCTCTGACATCCAGAATCTCGGCATGTTTTTCTTTCAACTCCTGAAGTTTTTCTACAAAATAGCCGCCCATTTTTGCGCAATGATCAATTAGCTCATTTTCTAATAGTTCAATGACCGCCAAAGAGGCCGCACATGAAACGGGATTGCCGCCAAAAGTGCCGCCATGTGTACCGGCCGGCCACTTATCCATCAGTTCGGTCTTGGCGACACACGCGCTGAGCGGAAAACCATTGGCAATCCCTTTCGCCGCCGTCAGTATATCCGGCTTCACATTAAAGTGTTCGTAAGCAAACATTTTACCCGTCCGCCCAAAACCGGTTTGCACTTCGTCAAAAATCAGCGAAATCCCATGTTCATCGCATATTTTCCGCAGTGCCCGAATAAAGGAAGCCGGTGCCGGAACATAGCCGCCCTCGCCCTGCATCGGTTCAAGAATGATACAGGCAACCTCTTCAGGTTCAATCAGATAGTGGAAAATCTCCTCTAACTGACCCAGGCATCTGTCCACCTCCTCCTGTTCGGAAAGCCCGGTCCGGATCGCATAAGGATACTCGGCATAGTAGACACTGGGCAGCAGGCCTTCATAATGCCGCCGGTATTTAGCATTGGATGCTGTCAGTGTCGTTGTCGCCAGCGTCCGCCCGTGGAAACTTCTTTTAAATGAAATAATACCGGGACGGCCGCTGACTTGTTTTGCCAGTTTAATCGCCGCTTCATTAGCCTCCGCGCCGCTGTTTGAAAAATAGACTTTATAATCGCTGCCGACGAGATCGATTAATTTCTCGGCCAGCTTAATATAGGACGGATAATAGACAACATTATGCCCGCCATGAATAAGCTGATCGATCTGCTCTTTTGCCTTTTGAACGACATAAGGGTGATTATGCCCGCAGTTGACAACCGCAACGCCGCTTGCAAAATCCAAATATTTCTTACCGTGTTCATCCCAAAGATAAGCGCGCGCTTCACCCTTAGCGATGCCTAGGTGCGTAGCCCGTCCCGCTACCGGCGGAAATAATTTCAAAGATCTTTTGTACAGGCTGCTGCTGTCTTCCATAAAACATCCACCTTTCCTGTTAGATATCAAAAATTTACCCGAACCCTGAATTTTGCCGGGCTGCTCACGAATTATAGTAAAAAAAAAAACGTTTTCTCTATCAAAATGCTTTTTCTTTACACTCAAAACTACCACGAAAAAGGCCGTTTGAAAAATTGTTTTTCCCTATGATTAGTATAAATATATCTTTTATTTTGAATTAATCGAAAAATAATTTATTATAGAATAAAAAACAACAAGACAAAGAGGTTATCATCATGGAACTAAGGAATTTAAAAACTTTCCAAATTGCCGCTGATCTTCTGAATTTTACAAAGACAGCAAAAGTGCTCAATTTTACCCAGCCAACGGTCACCTCGCAAATCCGCGCACTTGAAACCGAGCTGAATCATCCGCTGTTCTTTCGAATCGGGCAAACAAACTTTTTTAACCTCGCACGGTGAAGTCGTTAAAGCGTATGCCGATAAAATTTTCACGCTGATCGATGAAATGAATCAAAAGCTGGCGGGCAGCGATGCCGGTGCTCAGCGTAAACTGGTCATCGCCGCGTCCGAAACCTTTTGCACGCATTATTTTCCTTACATTATCAGTATCTTTCTAGGTGAATTTCCAAATGTGAATATCAAACTCGTCTCCTGCCACAGCAATGAAGTCATTCAAGGGATTGACGCGAACCTTTATGACATCGGGATTATATCGGGGGAATATCATAAATCCGGCATCACCAATATTGTCATTTCCGAGCATGAGGATTTAGTTTTTTTGCATCCAAAAATATTTACCGCAACTATTCGGCTCAGGAGATTATCGACCGTTATCCGTTTATTAAATATGAAATTGCCGGCCCTTTTGAAGAACAAATGCGGACCTATATGAGGAGCGCCGCTATCAATCCAAAAAAAAAAAGTCATTGAACAGCAGCCTGGAAGCAGTAAAAAGTGCGGTCATGAACGACATCGGTGTTGGCCTGATCAGCCGAAATTTGGTAAAAAAAGAATTGATTTCAAAACAGCTGTTCGAAATTAAAAGAACGAAACAGCCGATTAAAATCAAAACCTCTCTGATCATTGCGACCAACAAATTAAATGTCGATGACACAATGAAACTGATTGAAATGATTGAAAAGAATTGGAATGCGATGCATGATATTCAGATGGAGAGTAAAAGCTCTGATCAGTGATGATGGAGAACCGGAAAAAACGTTTAAAGAATCTCGTCCTTAGTTCCCCATCCAAACATCCTGCCGGCATCCGATCGAACATAACCAATCTGTTATAACACTTTTTCAAGAAATTCTCTTGCCCGATCGGTTTTTGGTGATTCAAAAAAACTCGGTTGGCGGCGCCGCTTCCAGAATTTTGCCGTCATCCATGAAGACAACTTTATCAGCTACCATTCTGGCAAAACCCATTTCGTGTGACGATGATCATCGTCATGCCGCTGTCGCCAAGCGACTTGATCACATCGAGTACTTCCTTGACCATTTCCGGATCAAGTGCCGATGTTGGTTCGTCAAACAGCATGTACTCCGGTTCCATAGCCAGCGCCCTGGCGATAGCCACGCGCTGCTTTTGTCCGCCTGACAGCTTGCTGGGATATTGAGACGCTTTGTCGGAAAGCCCAACATTGGCCAGCAGTTTTTCAGCCTTCGCTTCAGCTTCTTCTTTCGACAACCCTTTTACTTTCATCGGCGCATAGATCAAGTTCTCGAGCACGGTCTTATGCGGGAAAAGGTAAAAGTGCTGAAAGACCATCCCGACTTTACGGCGAACGCTCATGACTTGTCTTTCGCTCATCGCTGTAATATCTTCATCATCGATCAGAACCTTGCCATCCGTCGGGCGGCCAAGCAGGTTAATGCAGCGTAAAAACGTCGATTTTCCTGAACCAGATGGACCGATGATCGCCACAACCTCGCCGTTCTTCACATCCAATGATACATCCTTCAAAACATGCAATGTGCCAAAGTTCTTAAATATATGTTCGGCTTTAATCACTGCGGCTCATTCTCCTTTCAAGGCGCTGTCCAAGGAATGTGAGCACCATGACAATAAAATAATAGACAAAGAAGCTGATAAGAAGCGGCGGAAAGTATAAGTAGTAATGAGCGGCAACGATTTCCGCGCGGCGCATCATATCCGTCACACTGATCGTTGACACGATCGCCGACTCTTTTGTCAGCGTAATAAACTCATTCATCATTGCCGGCAAAATGTTTTTGATCGCCTGCGGTAAAATAATGTCTTTCATCATCGCCCAGTAAGTTATACCAAGCGCTTCAGATGCCTCGAATTGTCCGATATCCACCGCGTTGATCCCGGAGCGGATGATTTCCGACATGTAAGCGGCGGAGTTCAACCCAAATGTGATTACAGCGCATGTAAACGGATTGACATCCCCCATGTTAAACAGCTGCGGAATGCCGAAATAGGCAATCATAAGCTGCAGAATCAGCGGTGTTCCCCGGAAAATGGACGTGTAGGCCTGGGCAACCCAGGCCAGCACTTTAATATGTCCAATTTTGCATAAGGAAAGCAGAACACCGCCGACAAAACCAATGATTGACGCAACGAGCGCAATACCCAAAGTTGCCCAGACCCCGTTAAGAATATAAGGGATCGAAGGGGCAATGGTTACGAAACCATTCATCGTGGCCCTCCTCCAAACAAAGATCTATCTTTTACTTTTGACTTTTAATCCATTTGTTGACGAGTTTTTGTTTTTCGCCATTCTTATCCATTTGGTCTAGTACTTTATTGAATTTTGCTGTCAGCTTGCTGTTCTTCGGAAAAGCGACGCTGATTGGATCCGATGTGCTCAATCCTTTGGCCGGACCGGTCGCCTTGATATTGAATTGATTCAAATCTTTATACTTATTCGTATAGCCGTAAGCGACCGTGTCGACAGTAATCACTGCATCGACCCGTTTCATTCTAAGTGCTTCAACCATTTCATTCAATTTATCCCATTTTTGCAGAGTCATCGGCAACCTCTTATTTAATTGAGTCGCCAGGGTTTCTTGAGTCGTGCCAAGCTGTACGCCGACTTTCTTGCCTTTTAAGTCATTGAGGGTTTTGATGTTTTCGCCTTTTCTCGCCAGTACCACTTGATAAGAGTTGTAATACGTTTTTGAGAAATCCACTTGTTTTTCTCTGGCTGGCGTATCCACCATGCCGGCCATGACAAAATCGATCCGTTTGCTGTTCAATGCCGGAATCAATCCGTCAAAGTCTTGGTTTTTAATTTGCAGATTATAACCTAATTTGTTCGCAATGTATTTAGCCATATCAATGTCAAAGCCGACAATTTTATTGCCATGCTGCGTATCAACGGATTCAAACGGCGGATAGTCGGCGCTCGTTCCCATGACGATCGTTTTCTTTCCATTTTCTCCGCTTGAGCTTGAAGCGCCGCATGAAAGAACGACCAGCAGCAAAGCGATCAGAAGCAAACTTGCTTTTTTCATTAAAGTAATCTCCCTTTCTTTATCTTGTTGTGATTTATGGAAGCATGATCGCTTCCGTGATGTCCCTGATCACCTTTGGCAAAATGCCAAAAGAGTAGGGCTTGTACACTCTTTCAGTCCATGTATGGGCTTTTTTTCCATACACGCCTGTGTCGATAACCGGAATGTTTAACACCCGAATGCCGTCAAGAGGAATGGCATAAATATCGCCCCAGCCCGGAAAATGGCGGACAATCTCCTCTGTCTCCGCTTCTGTCTCGTTCATTGCCAAATAACTGCTGTCGGAAAGATAGGGGAAGAATTTTTTCTTAGAAAATCTTTCACCTGTTTCTTTCTCGTTTTTGGCAATGACTTGATCAATAACTCTGTCACATCTTTTTTCTCTTTCTGCGTCTTCCCTCAAATAATTATGCGGGCAATAAGGCGGTGCAAAAAAAATAATCACTTTTCGCCGTTTGCCGCCTTCCAGCTCCTCAAGTGCTTCGATAATCGCATAACATTGCAGCCGCAAATCCTGATTGGCGTATTTTTTTGCGGCTTGTTTCTGAACGGCATCGACGTCGATCCCCTTGGCTCCGGCACGCTCAACATATTCGCCGTAGGACAAGATTTCCACTGACCAATCGGGCGGTGAGTCCGGCAGGTTTCCATTGTTCGAGAATATTTTATACTGTTTGCTTAAAAAACATTCAATCTCTTCGCATGCCTCGCGGGCCGTCTGCATCAAGTGGCGAATAACATCTTCCGGCGATCGTTCATACAAGAAGTAATTGAAATATAAATAGGATGTCCCGGCTGTCTGAACATTGTAAAAGGCTTTTTGATCACGCTGAAACAGGCACGACGGAGGCAAAACCACTTCGTCAGGGATTTTCTCGGCGCCGTCCATATTATTGTTTAATTTGCAGTTAATTTTGCCGGCAATGAGCGTCGGATCGATGCCGGACTGTCTCTCCGACATGAGCCTCCCTGCCCCTTATGTAAAAACAACCCAGGAGCTTCCCGACTGCCCCTGTATAAATATAACGGTGCGGATCGTCCTTGTAAAGAGGACTGACAAAATCACTGTTGATCGCCGCTAAGTAATCAAGCTGCCGCTCTTTTTTCAGACGAATCAGTTCCTTTGTCGCCGCCATCATTCCGGAATGATCGTTTTCTTCAACCGGATTGAACATGACCAGCACGTTTCCCCTCAATCTCTCTCGATGTTCTGAATAATAGAGCAAATTGCAGAGATGGACGGCATCGCCGCTCTTCATATCCAGGGCCCCTCGCCCAAACAGCCAATCTCCGGAGAGGGCGTCTTCCCTCGCTTCTTGATCTTTGTCGTACCGCTTGAAAAATTCCAGCAAAGCATCCGGATCGAGTGCATAAGGCTCCAGTTTGCCGAAATCATCAATCCCGACTGTGTCAACATGTCCATGGTAGATCACTGTCTGCTGCGACGGCTTCTCGCTTTCCAAAAAAGCAAACAGATTTTTTCGGCCAAGTGGATCGTTCTCCAGACTTTGTGTCCAAACGTGATCCGGATGCGCCTTAAAATATGGATAGGAACGAACGATATCCTCCAGACGCTCGGCCATTTCCGTTTCGCCTTTCGTGCCGTTCACGCTTTTTACACCGACCAGCTCTCGCGTGATCGCTTCGACTTGCTTGTCAAAAGGGAGATCTTTTATTTGCTGATACATGAGAATCATCTGCCTTTTATAGATTAATCAATATCGTCCCTGTCGAGTACAAGTGACGAACAGTGAATGCCGCCTCCCATTTTGTTGAGCTCATCAACTTGAATAGGAATGACATCAATACCGTTTTTCGCCAGCTCATCCATTGTTCGCTCCCCTCCGGCAGAAAAGAGCACTTTTCCCGGAGAAAGACAGAGACAATTGGTCGTCATCGGCGGATCAAGCGGATCGGAGTAAATCAATTGAATCCCCCGCGCTGCAATTCCCGCAAAAACCAGTGCGGCAGATTGGTTGGATCGACAAGTGCCTTATCAACATCGACCATGATGAACACTTCGTCCAAGTGAATAAGATGCGAAGGCAAATCAATCACAATCAATTCAATCCCTTGCCACGACAATATGTCTCTCAGCTGATCGATGCCTTCCTGATTGACCCTGACAGATCGGCCGACCAGGGCAGTCTTTCTATCCAATACGGCGAAACTGCCGCCTTCAGCCGCCCCTTTTCCTTGAATGGAGGCAAGTACCGGCATGCCGATTTTCGCAGCCGTTTTTAATGTCAGCTTGGCTTCGCCGTATCTGAATTTTAGGGCAAAACGTGAGATAATCAATCCGCCCGGAATCACCATGCCAACATCACGGGCAAACAATTTATTTGTCAGCAAACGCTCGTCATCTTCCAGTTCAAAAACCCGGATCCCTTCTTCTTTTAAAATTTGGGTCATTTGATCGTGCTGCTTTTGCATCCGGTCAAGTCAAAGCGCCTTCGCTTAAACAATAGCTGACAATATTCCCGCTGCCGTCCCGCAAAATCCGGGCACGAACTTCAGGTTCATATCGGGCTTTATTCAGTTCCAGAATTTCATGTCCCGGGCGGTGAACTAAAACCTTTCTGACCTTTCCCACCGCGTTGCTCGCTCCCCAATGGCCGCCCCAGTATTCCTCCATCAGCTTTTTATCTTCAAAACTCTCTTCGACAAGATTTTCGTCCAAAAACTTGTGCAGCACCGACAATGCCAGTCCCCTCCTCTGAAAAAAAATATGCATGATACAGCCGGGCTTCCGATTACAGCGGCTTGCATGTTTCAACTACCATATAATAATATTACAAAATAGAAAATTAAGAAAATTATTGTTTTTAATAGTTGTCATTAAATATTGTTATGAATCATTCACACGTATGGAAGGTACCGTTTCCAGCACTGCTTTATTCTTGAATTTGAATTCGTTCAAAAAATCGATTCTGAGTAAAGTGCGTTCAGCATTAACGAAAGTTCACGATTAATCGGCACGGTAATAACTTCTGACCAAAAACCATGTCATATTTTCTTACATATTTATTGCTTGTTGTTGATAATCCGTATATGATTTTACTTGTAAACTTCATCCTTTCTGTTTTCGTATATCCTTTAAATACGGTTTAAGGGTCTCTACCAAGAAACCGAAATTCTTGGCTACGGAATTTTTCCGTAGCCTTGTTTTTTTACAACCAGTCAATAACTTCATCAGGAGCCATTGTTTTGTACGGCACCGAAGCGGTAATTATATAATAAACAGAGCGAAACGGGGGATTGATTCGCAAATGAAAAGACTGCTGATCAAAAACGCAGAAATTATCACAATGAATGCAGACGAAGACATTCTTAAGGGAGACATTCTTATTGAAGGCAACCGGATCACGTCGATTGGCAAACCTATTGCTGCCAAAAAATCAGATAAGGTGATCGATGCCAAACACCGAACGGTCATCCCGGTTTCATTCAGACACACATCCACCTCTGTCAGACACTGTTTCGCGGCAAAGCTGATGATCTTGAACTCCTCGACTGGCTGAGAAAGCGGATTTGGCCGCTCGAAGCCGCCCACGATGAAGAATCGATCTATGTTTCGGCGATGCTCGGCATTGGCGAACTCATTGCCGGCGGCTCGACAACCATCGTCGATATGGAGACGGTTCACCATACGGACTGGGCCTTTCAAGCGATCGAAAAAAAAAAGCGGTATCCGGGCATTGTCCGGAAAAGTGATGATGGATAAAGGCGGCGATGTGCCGAGCGGATTGCATGAGCAAACAGACGATTCCATTCAGGAAAGTGTCGACCTGCTTGAAAAATGGCACCTTAAAGACAATGGCAGAATTCGCTATGCCTTCGCGCCGCGTTTTGTCATTTCCTGCACGGAGCCTTTATTAACTCAAGTGAGGGACCTTTCCGAGAAATACCACGTCAACGTCCACACCCATGCTTCCGAGAATAAAGGTGAAATCGCCATCGTCGAACAGGAAACGGGCATGCGCAACATTCTCTATCTCGACCATATCGGTCTGGCCAACGAGCGATTGATCCTCGCCCACTGTATCTGGCTGAACGAGCAGGAAAAAGATATTATTAAGCAACGGGGCGTTCACGTCAGTCATTGCCCCGGATCGAACCTGAAACTTGCTTCAGGTATTGCCGATATTCCGCAGCTCATGGCGAGCGGCGTGTCCCTCGGACTCGGGGCCGACGGTGCGCCGTGCAATAATAATCTCGACATGTTTAACGAAATGCGTCTGGCCGCTCTGATCCATAAACCGAAAGGGGGCCCGACAGCAATGGATGCCCGTCATGTTTTCCGGATGGCAACGATCGGCGGCGCCGAAGCTGTCGGAATGGCCGACGAGATCGGCAGCCTTGAAGTCGGAAAGAAAGCCGACCTCGCCATTTTAAATCTCAATCATTTTCACACATTCCCGTCATTTGATGCTGATCCGATTTCAAGAATTGTTTATTCGGCGACCGCTGGAGATGTGGAAACAACGATTATTGACGGCCGGATTGTTATGAAGAACCGAAAAATGAAAACGCTCGATCACCATACCGTGCTGAAGGAAGCCGACCGCTCCATTAAACGGCTGCTTAGACGGACCGGAATCAGCGGTTAAAAAGAGTTCCCAGCTATTTCGGATCCGGCCGGTTCTTTGCTTAAGAAAACGGTGTGTCTCATTATATATCGAATTAGTTGAAGAAGGGGCAGCAAATGCGGTCAAAAGAAACGGCGATTGTACTAATTCATGAGATCTATGGGATCAATAAGCAAATAAAGAGCATGCAGGAAAGACTCTCCGGAATGGGAGCGGACGTCTTTTGCCCAAACTTATTAGATAAAGATCCTTTTCCGTATACTGAGGAAAAAAAAGCTTACCGGTACTTTATGAACCATGTTGGCTTTGAAAGCGGCGCAGAACAGATTAACAAAATTGTCAAAGTCACTGAAACAGGATTATCGGAAGGTCGGTGTGCTTGGTTTCAGCGTCGGCGCTACGATCGCCTGGCTATGCAGTGAAAACAAAGCTTGCGATTTTGCTATTGGCTGCTATGGATCCCGAATCCGTTATTATACAGATATCAAGCCATTATGCCCTGTCCTTCTTATTTTTCCGACCGATGAAAAGTCATTCGACATACAGGCACTGATAAAGGTGCTCGAAAATAAACATGCCGGCAACCTGGACATCCGGATTTTTCCCGGCAGCCATGGATTTATCGATCGCTTCTCTGAACATTTTCACGTGGAATCGGCGGATAAAGCCCTGCAATATATCGACAGTTTTTTGGAACATGCCGGCAGCTTATCCCCTTCTTCGGAATAATCGGCTTTCACACACTTTATCAACAATCTTCAAGGAATAAAAAAAGCAGGGAATGCCCCTCGCTTTTTTGTTAGCCGGATTCTTAATAATGAAGAAATTTTACACAGACCGGATCGGGGACAGCAATATCCGCTTGCAGCAGCGTCAGCCGGCCCGACGATGGATTTCTTAAATACAAGACAAGATTCCCCGAATTTTGATTGGCGGCAATCAAAAAAGTTTCTGTCGGGTCCAATGTGAAATCCCGCGGCCAGTCGCCTTCCGTCGGCACATGTTGTACAAAAGCGAGTGTCCCTGTTTCTTCAACCCTGAAAACCGCAATGCTGTTATGTCCGCGATTGGCGGCATAAACAAATCGTCCATCTGAAGTCACCTGGATCGCGCTCCCCTGGCTGTTCTCACGGAAGTCTTCGGGAATGGCCGAAACGGCTTGCAGAAAATCAAAATGGCCGTTCGCTGCATTGTAATGCAAAGCCACCACTTCCGAACTGATTTCCGTCATGACATAAGCATAAGGCTTTGTCGGGTGAAAGACGAGATGACGCGGGCCGGATCCCGGCCGGAAAGTAAATACCGCCGCTTCATTTAAGCTGCCCTTTTCAATTTTATAAGTAGTCAGTTGATCCGTTCCCAGGTCAACTGTCAGCACATATTTTTCGTCCGGCGAAAAACCGGCAAAATGCGCATGGGGCGCCTCCTGCCTGTCCCTGTTCGGTCCCGAACCTTCATGCTGAACGACAGATGTTGCCGGCCCGATCCCGCGTGCGCCTTGCACGGGATATAATTCCACAGTCCCCTTATGATAATTGGCCGACAGCACGCGGCGATTGTTCTTATCTACACTGACATGGCACGGCGGTGCGCCTGTCGTCAATTGATCGCCCAGCACCTTCAGATCTCCACCGGCTTTTTTAATTGAAAAGGCGGCCACCCCGCCCGACTCTCCTTTTTTTACGACTGAATACAGACTTTTATTATTTCGGCTAATGGCTAAATATGTGGGATTATCCAGTTTTGCAGCAAGGCGCACTTGAGACAGCTTTCCCTTATCAGTATCAAGCAAAAAAAGATAGATGCCCTCGCTGCTTCCCTTTGTATAAGTGCCGACATAACCGTTAAAATGTTCATCGAACCCCTCCATTTTGTTCTAGTAGCAAGTGCCGCCTGAACATCTGCGGCGGCGCTCTGTCCCCTGATTTACCGCCGCATCAGCCGAAAAAGCAAATAACTCAGTCCCAGTGTGATAAGAGAAAAAAGAACGGCGATACTCATCAGCGCCAAAATATAGATGTTGTATTGACCAATCAGCCTCATCATTTCTCCATAACTCGATAGATGTGAAAAATAGATAATGACATTCACGAGTAAAAGAAACAGATATAAAGCAGATACGCCGCTCAAAGCCCCTCTGATATCCGCTTTGCTCAGTGACATATGAGCTGAGATGCACAATGCCAGAAATAGAAACAGCCAGAACGGCGGACGCAGAAAATTTTCAGTGGTAAACACATTTTTAAAAACCCAGGCCACGGACCCGATTGCCATAGGCCAATTTTGGGGAGCGCTCAGCGGCATCGTTTCCGTTTTCAGCGCAAAAAACTGTCTGTCTTATCGCTTCAAAACTCTCGGGAGCAAACAAATACATGCAGGCAAAAATAGCTATACTCCCGCTCAAAAGCGGCGCGATGCCGATAAAAAAATTGCCGATCCTTTGGTACAAGCTCCGGGGATCATACCGATGCGCCACATATCCGAGCGTGCCGTCCGTACTTTGTATTTGCAGGAATTTGATTTCGACAATTTTATGGCCAAATAAAAGGCACATCACCGCATGCCCCAATTCATGAACCGGTGTGCCAATCCATGCGGTAGCCAGCACGCCTTTCATGCCAAAAGCGCTCATCATATAAGCATTCGAGCGCTTTTCGAGCATACCTAAAACGAAGCCGAAAACAACCAACAGGCCGATAAGTGCGGCAAACTCTACAAATGTCAGCCACACCATATTGATTATGAGATGAACCATTGTACTCTCCTTGACAGTCTCACCTAGTCACGCCCGATTTATCCCGCATTAACGGGCAGTAAGACTCCACCTCAAGGCTTCTTCAGGTAAATTCGAATAAGCATAGGTGGGAGATAACTGCCCGTAAAAGCCCGATTGGTTCAACTAACAATCAGTGGGGGATAGAAAAAAAACCACTGATTGAAGTTTCACCTTATCAAAACCGGAATAAGCGGAGGTTCGGCAGCCGTTTGCAAACCCGCAGTTTTTTTAATTTACCGGCTGCTTCTGCCTATAAAGCCCCGTCTCCGCACCCAGCCCCGCGGAACAGCCGTTCCGGCAGCAGCAGGACTGGACCGCGCTCATCATTATCGAAGTCCCAGATGTTGTTCTTCCAAATAAGGCTTCAATGCCTTCCGCAGCGGACCGCTCAAGCCTCTGGCAATTTGCTTTGTCCACGTTTCGTCTTCTTTTGTGCCGCCCGTGCGTGATTCATAATATTGACCAATGATCTTGTCATATTCATCAAGAGAAGGCTTCAACTGTTCCCTATCATAATGGTTTCTATGAAAAATCACATCCTGTGGCAGCCGCGGTTTTTGTTCAGGCGAATGATTGGGATAGCCAACCGCCATGCCGAAAAGAGGATAAGTATATTCCGGCAGCTGTAAAATGTCGGCCGTTTTGTACACGTCGTTAAGAATGCTGCCGATATAACAGATGCCGAGTCCAAGTGATTCGGCGGCAAGAGCCATGTTTTGTGCAGCGAATGCGGCATCTCCATAAGCAACAAATAAGCGCTGTGTGTGTGTCCAAAGCGGAGATGTCCGCTCCATATTTTTCGCCGATGCTTTTGTTGCGGTATTGATCAGCAACAAACACAAAAAAAAAAAAGCCGTTTTCTTCCACATATTTTTGATCGGAAGCAATCGCTCTCAACTGTTTTTTTTTGTTTACGTCGTCAATACCAATAATCGAATAGGATTGTGTAAAACTGGACGTTGAAGCGGCCTGTGCACTTTTTACGAGCAGCTCAATCTGTTCCTCCGTTAACGGCTGATTTTTAAATTTACGGATCGAACGATGATTCAGTATTGTCTCAATGTTGGGTTTGCCATCTGCCATGCCTCTCTTTCGATACGTTTGGCCAAATCAGACTGATTGACCATGTTTTTCCTTAGTGTATGGCAAAGCCATTCGGTTAGCAAGTTAAAAGCCCCTCGTATTTCAGGCGGAATCGGCCGGCAGCCGCTTTTTTTTTACTTGAATCTCGCAGCCATAGGTAAAAAAAGAGCAGGAAAGATCATCGCTCCCCTACTCGTTATGATTCAATTATTTGGCCAGAACGTCCGTCAGCACCGGCACGATTTGTTTTTTGCGCGATACAACACCTTTAAGCGTTGCCGTATGATTGGACAACTTCACACCATATGCTTTTTCCACCGCATCGGCCGCTTTGCCAAGGGCAATGGCTTCGGAATCATTGGTCAGAATATTTGTGACAGCCAGCAGGAACAAATCTAGATTTTTCGCTTCAATAACATTGTTAATGGCTTGTTCCAGTTCAGCTTGGCGCGACAGTGCATCATCAGTATCTACCACATACCACATTAATTGGGCAATTTCAACCGGATGCGATCCCATCTTGAATTCTTTTGCATCGAGAGAAATCAGTTCACTCGCCGTTTTGCCGCTGATATCTGCGCCCGCTTTCAGCATTTCCAGGCCGTAAGTATCAGCATCCACACCAGCAGTCTTTTCCAATTCACGGGCGGCAGCAACATCTTCCTTCGTACAAGTCGGCGACTTGAACAGCAATGTATCGGAAATAATCGCCGACAGCATCAATCCGGCGATCTCTTTTGGAATGGCGACGTCGTTTTCCTTATACAATTTGTTTAAAATCGTTGCTGAGCAGCCGACCGGTTCCGCACGGTAATAGAGCGGCGCGCTCGTTTCAAAATTGGCGATGCGGTGATGATCGACAACTTCCAGAACTTGAACCTTGTCAATGTCATCAACCGTTTGCTGCCGTTCATTGTGGTCGACCAAATAGACCGACGACACTTCATTGGCAGCCGTTGTGATCAGCCTCGGTGTTTCAACCCTTAAAGTGTTTCAGAACAAATTCAGTTTCGCCGTTAAGGTTGCCAAGACGGACGGCTTCCACATTTTCTCCCAGGTTCTTCTTCAGCTCCGCATAAGCAATCGCCGAGCAAATCGCATCAGTGTCAGGATTTTTATGTCCAAAGACAAGCACTTTTTCCATTTCTTCTACCCCTTAGCAACATTTATTTGGTAATTAGCAGAGGATTCTTGTCCCGCCAAATACCTCTTAAGAAAACCATACCTTAAGAGTCGGACAATTTCAATAGATAACACAGCCACCATTTTCACTCCCTCTTAAGAAGCCTGGTGTTGGCTACATATAAGGCACACACCAAGACAAAAATAGCGCTGGTATACAGCAGCGTCGCCATTGGTTGTTTATGCTCAACGATAATTAAGCGGATAATCGCCGTAATGCCAATATAAATAAAATAACGAAGCGGAAAATGATAATGGGCTTTGAAATACTTTACAATTAAAGCGATAAATTCAAAATATAAGAATAAAACCAGAATACCTTCGAGAAGATGATAGTAGGAGGCGCTGTCAGTAAGAAACAAGTAGCTAAAAAATTGAATCGTTTCTTTAATAAGGGAAATAGACAGGACAATGGCCAATGCTGCTAAAGCAATGTTCAGAACCCATTGCAAGAACACGCAGCTATATTAAGCTCCCAAAATTAGGTCTATTAAGATTCAAACAGGACCATGAATAAATGGAAAAATTAAATCAGTGACGATTCGAAAATCACCAACCCAAAAGTTTTATGCCATTTTGCTTGTTGAATGCGAAATGCTTCAATACAAGTGTGATGGGTATGGAAAGCAGCTGATAATCGTTAACCCGCATAAAACATCACAGATATGCTCTCATTGTGGATATGATAACGGTAAACATGCTTTAGATATTAGAGATTGGATCTGTCCTGAGTGCAGTATCCACCATGATCGAGACATTAATGCAGCAAAAAACATATTAAACCTAGGCTTGGAACAAGCCTTAGTAAATAGTTGTGGCCTCTGTTCAAGGCTGAAATGCCGAGAATAAGGTGAAATGTTCCTAGAAGCTCGGTACTTTAGTGCCGATGTAGTTCACAGTATAAATCAAATGATATGTCCCAATTGTTTTTGAGATTTTTTTTTTGCCAGCAGTTCAACAGTTTCGGCATCCACTCGTTGGTTGAACCGGGAAAGGGTCGGTTGGGAAGCCAGCCGTTTTTTCCCAGTGACCGTCGTGAATACCGGCTCTGTACCCAGTTCATCAGCCTGGTCGTCCGTGTGGTAGCCGGCCAGGTGCTGGTAAATTTTCTGAATCACCACCTTCGCGTTGGAGTGAACGGCATGAGAAACAGGGCCTTTGAATTTGAGTCTTTCCTGAATCAACTGGCTGAAGCCTGTCTTCTCGTCAAATTCCCGGTACAGAAGCAAGCCTGAATCGGATGAAAAATCAACTTTTATTTTTTTATTGAACTGAAATGCTTTTTCATCTAAACTAGCCATATGAGCGTCTCCTTGTATGTTTGGTATCGTAAATTAATCATACCAAGGATTGGCTCCTTTTTCATTTCTTTTGTCACTTAATGGGGGAAAAAAGGAAATCAAGGAAAACAATGATCATTCAAGCATGATCAGTCATTACATATAGTACTGTGAATAATTCAGGATGGAATGAACTATAAAACTCACGATATAATAGATTTTTACCACCAATATAAAAAGAAAAGGACATAGATTGTTAATCTTATAAACGCTTTATCCATAAATGCGCAAACCATAAATATTTTAAAATCCATGTATATCAAAATTTAATAACACGGTAATCATTTTGGGAATCTTTGATATTTGATAGTGGGTAGTTAACCCGATTTGATGAATGCCCATCATAGTAGACTTTTCCACCGCTTATCTGGAAGAGCGTCTAATGGGGAATCACCTCCTTCGAGATAATTGACTAAGTGATCGGCCAGTTCATTTAAATTAATGCCTCTTTTTTTAAAGTTGTTGTTTATTAATTTGTCTATATCACCGACTCTCAGTTTTTCAAATGAAACAGCTTGGGCACTACGATCCCTGAAAAAATGAAACGGGATAAACGAAGAACAGAACACCACAGTAGCAGCAAGAATTGAAATAAACAGTTTTTGATATCTCACGAAATCGCCTCCTTTTTTTCAAATTATAATTCTAAAATTATAATTTGAAAATATTTTTATCAGAATATTGGCAAATCAAATTATATTTGTTAATCTATAACTATCAAAGGGGGGGTGCTTATGACAAGAAAAAAGAAAATGGCTATTATAATTTCAACCTGTATTATTATGGCTGTATTAATCTTGATCTTTGCTAATGCCATCTATTGTTCCTATTTTCCAAAGTGGGAAGGGCAAACTAACGATAAAAATTGGTCTGCAAGTATAAAATATTATCCTTTTGACAAATTTTATGAGGGGAATGCGTATTGGATGGGAAATCCCAATGAAAAAAGTAGGTCAAGTCTTTTTTTATGTGTAAATTCACCTTAGCTAAGATAGAGTGATTATCCTGGATAAAGAGTTGTTACGTTACTCGAACGATCAGGTGATTTTGGCTGTTTGGCCCTCCATTCAAAATAGTCTTCCATTTTCAGATAGTGGCGTCCTTCTATCCATTTTTCGTCCTTCTCCATGAGAACAGAGCCCATCAGACGAATCACAGATTGGCGGTTAGGGAAAATACGGATAACCCGTTCCCGACGGCGAAATTCCTCATTGAGCCGTTCCATCCCGTTAGTTGTCCGGAGGCGACGTCGATAGGGTTCTGGTAGAGGAAGCACCGCCGTCACGTCATCAAAGGCATCCTCCACAAGCTCCGTCACTTTTGGTGCTTTGTCCTGATAATCCTTTAGAAAAGCATTAAGCAAGGTTCGAGCGACTTCCAGATTCGGCGCATAGAGAATCGCCTTCACTTGTTCGGTTCCTTCGCTTTTGAGAGCTTTTGGCAACCGATCATGGACATTGCGCAGGAAGTGAGCCTGACACCGCTGCCAAGTAGCCCCTTGAAACGCTTTTTGAACCGCACTCACGAGACCGCCGTGGTCATCGCTGATCACCATGTCAACGCCTTTTAGACCGCGTGATTTCAGCCAGTCAAAATAATTTTTCCAGGCGTCGGTGCTTTCGCTGTCATCGATTTTCAGACCTAGAATCGTTCGGTATCCTTTGTCGTTGATACCGTAGCTGATCAGCACGCCACAGGAGCGGACACGCCCGTTTTCTCGTACCTTCGTATAAACCGCATCAACGAATAGGAACGGATAGTTGCCCCTCAAAGGACGGTTATTCCAGCCTTTAACCACTGGATCCAGCTGCCCGCAAAGATCCGATACAGTCGTTTTCGAAAAGTCTGTGCCACAAAGCTCTTCAGTAATTTGACTTACGCGACGTGTGGAGACGCCGTTAATAACCATCTCCATTAGGGATAGAACCAGCGCCTGCTCACTGCGCTGGTAACGCTTAAAGAGATCATAGAAAAATGGCCATTACGCAGGCGGGGAACATTGAGTGAAAGAGTACCCACGCGCGTCTTGAGTTGACGGGGATACGAGCCGTTACGGTAGTCCGTCCGTGCCTCACTGCGTTCGTACTTTTCGGCGCTCACCTGCTCGCCGGCCTGTGCTTTTAAAACTTGATTTAAAATCGTCTCCAAAAGGATATTCATGCCCGATTCTTTAGAATTACCAAGAAATAATTGATGCAAAAGTTGCTCATCTAGAGTAATCTGTAATTGAGTCATCCCGAAATCTCTCCTTTAGAATTGGTTTGGTTAACTCTATTCTAACTAAGATGACGGGCTCTGGCTCTCATTTTCTATGAAAAAAATGAAAGAGACGAGTAAATAAAATCCTGCTGTTTTTCTGGAGGGGGCTGGCCAGCCCCCTCCAGAAAAACAGAAACCCGGTCTAACATTTTCTCATATTCAGATAACCCTTTTTACACAATTATACTGGCTCAACTAAAAGTAAGATCCTACTTGTTCAAACTAATTACAGCGAAAATGGAAAAACTTCTACATCTACTAAAGCAATCAATAAAAAGATTACAAATACCTCTGACGAACGCGGGGGGATTTTAGCTTCCTTGATTTAGACCTAACAGGCCCTAAAAAGATGCCCGTAAAGTTATCGTTTAAGTATAAAATTGGTAGTAAGATCATAACAGAGCACATAACTTTTCATAAAACTCATTTTTATTTTCCGTTTTAATTATTTACAAGCTTATCTATAAACTCCGAACAGTAAAAGGTTCTAATGAAATACTAGACAAATAGCCTATTAAAAAAATATAAGTACCCTATTTCCCTCAAAAAATAAGGAGGAAAATCGCCAAAGGTTATCTCCTTTCGAATTTTTTCTCAAGCACAAGATGTCTAGTAACTATAAAATAGAAATAAAAAAAAGCAACTAAACTCCCACCTGCTTAAAGCAGGTGGATTGAGACATAAAATGTCAGCGACTTAAAGTCGTGAAAACAACAACTCATAGATTGAATCCGCATTTTTGATAAAAAAACAGCTCATCAAAATCAGCATAATGTTCTTCATAATAGTTTGCATCCCATGCTATAATGTTCAGGCTTCTCTCGTTAAACCCGTGTTTGCCGGCTATTGGAATGCTCAATAAAATCTCCTCATTTTCTTTCTTTGCCACCCAATAATGGAAAAGAGAGTAGTGGTGTGCCGAGAAGTTATTTAAGAGAGAAGTTATTTGCTCGTTATCGTCTTGTATTCCCTTTTTTGATCATAATAGGCATCGAGCGTTGAAACTTCATAGGAATAATACATCAACATCGCCTCACTGTGGGAACATTCACCGAGAAATTAAAAAACTGTATACTCGAAATATTCTCAGAAAAAAGTCTCTCAGAGGTCTTGATCTCGCGACAAGAAATGATCTCAAATCCCGTCGATCATCACGTGAAATTTATCAAAGGTAATGGAAGCCTTTGGAAAATAGTCGGACAGACATTATGATGGCCTCATAAGGTGGTTTCAGTCTCAACTAAATAACGGTATTCTAGAAGGCATTAATAGCTTATTCCAAGCAGCGAAACGAAAGGCAAGAGGCTACCGTTCGGATAAAAATATTATCGCTATGGTTTATTTGCTTGTTGGAAAATTAGACTTCTCTACAAAATGAAAAGAACAGGCATCAGTACGGAGCCACGTATCGCTCACAACCGAACCCGTTTCCTTGCCCCATGACTAGTCTGCCCATTTTGATGGGAGTTATACAAGCATCAGGTGGTGAACGTGGAGTGAACAATTGAATCCGTTCCCTTGTCCGCTTTTCATAGATTATTTGGAAAAAACTTTATTAAACTATGCTCTATTTCATGATTTTTAGCGAAGAGCCAAGTTTTTCGACTTCCGACTTTACCTGTAAATACGTCTCACTACAGCAAAATAAACCATAATCTGCGCAAGCGGGATCAGCAGGATAACTAAAATCGGGTATACCGGAAACGCGCGTCCACAAATAACGGATAGAAGCACATCAACCCCGCGCACAGAGGGGCGGCAAACCAAATCGTCCCGAAAGCCTTTCGACAGGCCTCGCTGCTGATCGCTTTCTCGCGTTCATCTTCCGCCGGCATATCCAGTGGATACAGCCAAAAGGATACTTTTCTTTTTTTCCGTAAAACAAAATAGACAAATGTCAAAACAACACAGAAAATGAATAAAGGTATGATCGGCAAAATATTGACTTCGATGTTCCAAGCGCTTAAATCATTTTTAATAATGCGTGCAAATTGAACGTTCATTGAAACAATCGGCACCAAAGCCAGCGCAAACAGTGTCAGGGTTACCAGGCACAGAATAAAAGAAAAAGCAAGGCGTTTCATTTATTATTCTCCCCTTTTTCCAATTTAAAAACATCCTCCATTGGCAATCCGAACGTATCGCAAATCAGCAGGCCAAGCAGCAGTGACGGGACGTAATCCCCTTTTTCAATCGAGGCAATGGTCTGCCTCTGCCGTAACCCCGACTTTTTCCGCCAGATGCATCTGTGTCCAATCATGTCGTGCTCTGAGTTCTTTGACGCGGTTCTGAATCCGCAAACCGGTCACCTCGCAAATGAATAGTTTGTTTAACGAAATGTTAAATCAATTTAACATTGAAGTCAATAAACATTTCCGAATTGGACAAAATTATTCCAATAATTTCTGCTCGAAACAGTTTATAAATATTTGTTTCTGAACTTAAGGCAGCCGTAAACAAACCAACCCATCTTCCGAATTATTTGTTAACCATTTTTAATTAAAGGTTAACAAACGGTATGGAATTATGTATGATAGAAATGTATTTTGCACTTCCAAAATTAAAGTGAGGATGGGATGTTGCCGATGGCAATAGATTACATACAGAAAAGTAAAGAAGTATTGTGGCTTCCGTTTACACAAATGAAAGATTACGATCAAGATCCGCTTGTTATTGAAAGCGGACAGGGGATTAAGGTCCGCGATACTGAAGGAAGGACGGGAATATTACGATGCGAACTCCTCTTTATGGCTGAACCCTCATGGTCACCGAAAAAAAGAACTGAATGAAGCACTGATCAGGCAGCTTAGTCATATTGCTCATTCGACAATGCTGGGTATGGGAAATATTCCCGCGATTGAACTGGCAATGAAACTCGTTGAGATCACGCCGAAAGGATTAGATCGTGTGTTTTATTCCGACAGCGGGGCGACAGCCGTTGAAATTGCGCTGAAAATGGCCTTCCAATATTGGCTAAATATCGGGGTGAAAAAGAGAAAAACGTTTATTACAATGCACAATGGCTACCATGGAGATACAATCGGAGCAATCAGCGTCGGCGATATTGATATTTACCATCAGATTTATCATCCGCTGATGTTTCAAAGTTACGTTGCTCCCTATCCCTATATTTACCGCCACCCATCCGGCGATCCTGAAGAAACGAAAGCCGATTGTCTGGCGAAATTAAAACAATTGCTTGAAACTCATCATCATGACGAGGTATGTGCAGTCGTTGTCGAGCCGATGATGCAGGGCGCCGGAGGGATGATCAACATGCCGACGGGATTTTTAAAAGGGGTTCGCCGGCTCTGCACCGAGTACGATGTACTGATGATTGCTGATGAAGTGGCGGTCGGTTTTGGGCGTACCGGGAAAATGTTTGCTTGCATGCACGAGTCGGTCGTCCCGGATATCATGACCGCCGGGAAGATGCTTACCGGGGGATATTTACCGGTTGCCGTCACAATGGTCAGCGAAACACTCTATCAAGCCTTCTATGATGACTATGAAAAAAAGAAAACACTGTTTCATGGCCATTCTTATACGGGAAATCAACTCGGCTGCGCAGTGGCTCTTGAGAATTTGAAAATCTATGAAAAAGAAAAGACAGTGGAAGGCGTGGCCCGAAAAACGTCATATATGCACAAGCAGCTGAAATCCCTCTATGAACTGGATCATGTTGGTGATATTCGTCAGGTTGGCTTTATGTCCGGCATCGAACTCGTTAAAGACAAAAAAACAAAAGAACCCTATTCCTGGCAGGAAAGAGTCGGATGGAAGGCCAGCCTTGCTATGCGAAAATTCGGTCTGCTGACCCGTCCCCTAGGCGACGTCATTGTTTTCATGCCGCCACTCGCATCTACTGAAGAAGATATCAAAGAAATGGTTGACCGAATAAAGAAAGGGATCAGTCAGCTGACAAAGGATGTGACAATAAGATGACAAGGGGTTTTTTTATCACCGGTACGGATACGGAAATTGGAAAAACATTTGTAACAGCAGGTCTGGCCGCATTGCTCCGCGAAGAGGGCTGCGATGTCGGCGTGTTTAAGCCGCTGATGAGCGGTGAGCGTCGAGAAAACAAAACGAGTGATGCCTATCTTTTAAAAAACATGTCGCAAGTCAGTGACTCACTAGAAGAGATCAACCCGTTTCAATTCGATGAACCGCTCGCTCCGGCACTGGCACAAAAACGAGCAGGCACACGATTCACCCCGATAATGTCATGGAGACGTGGACAAAATTATCGCAAAAGCATGACGCCATGCTGATCGAAGGAGCGGGAGGCATTACAGTGCCGTACGGGCCGAATTTTACAGTCACCGATTTGGCAAAGCGAGTTCAACTTCCGCTGCTCATTGTGGCCCGTCCTGACTTAGGAACAATTAATCACGTGTTGCTGACCATCCATTATGCTCAGTCGAACGGATTACAAGTGGCAGGCATTATTTTTAACGGTTTGAAGACTCGGGGATTGGCGGAACGAACCAATCCCGCATTGCTGAAAGAGATGACCGATGTCCCCCTGCTCGGCATCATTCCATGGACCGACCGCCGTCGTGACCGGAATCATGTCCTTTCGCTTTTTCGCCGTTATCTGAATATAGACATGCTCATCCCTTATATTAAGAAGGAAATCAAACAATGACGGACATATACAGCGATAAGACTAAAATAACAGAAGCCGTTAAATCTGCAAAACACTCCTTGGCTCTTGAAGGATTAAAAGTAACTCCTGATGAAGAAAACGATGCTCGATTACCTTCAGGGAAAATTCAGTATATATGATCTTGTTCAAAAGATTTAGGCTGAAATTCATGTATAATGATCAGTCCGTATACTGTTATCCAGGCTCAGCTTCTATTCAGCCGAATCCGAAAACAAACAGCCGGCGCGTCCATCGGCGCACCGGCTGTTTGTTTATGTTCAATCTTTTTTCAGTTTTCGAGCGACCGCATTGCCGATCGACTGGATGCATTGTACCATCACAATCAAAATGATAATCGTCGCATACATCACATCCGGCTGGAAGCGCAAATGCCCGAACTGATAAGCCAGGTCGCCGAGACCGCCGGCGCCGACCAGCCCGGCCATCGCCGTAGCGCCAATCAAGCCGATTGTCGCAATGGTCAGGCCAAGAATGATCGATGAGCGCGATTCGCGGATGATCACATGCCATACAATCTTGGGTGTTGAGATGCCCATCGACTGATACGCCTCGATCACGCCCTTATCAACTTCAAGCATCGCCGATTCCATCAACCGGGCGATATAGGGCGCGCAAAAGACGACAAGCGGAACAATCACCCCGCGAACGCCGATCGTTGTGCCTGATACCAACTGGGTAAACGGCAAAATGAAAAACAGCAAAATAATAAAAGGAATCGAACGGATAATATTGATGACGGTATTTAAAACCGTATACAAGTATCGATTTTCCAACTGGCCGTTTTTTCGGGTCATAACCAGCAGAACGCCGAGCGGAAGGCCGATTAAGATCGACAGTGCCAAAGAAATGCCGGTCATTTCAATCGTCTGAATAAACCCTTGCCAGATGGTGTCGCCCCATTCATTAAAAAACTGACCCATCTTAATCTTTCACCTCTTCAACGATAATCTTCTCCTCTTTCAAGAAATTGATCGCTTTTTCGATTTCCGCCCGTTCCCCTTTGATATGCACAAGCAGATTGCCGATCGATTCCTCTTTCAGCTGATCGATCCCGCCGGCAATAATACTCGGCAGCACTTGGTAGTGTTTAGCCAGCATGGCCAGCGACGGATCCTTCGATGATTCTCCCAAAAAAGTTAGATAAACAAGCCTTCCTGTTTTCCGCAAGTCATCATAGACTTGCGGCGGAATCCTGAATTTGGATTCATTTCTGACAAACTGTTTCGTGATCGCCTGCTTAGGTTTGGCAAAAACATCAATGACCGGCCCTTGCTCAACAATTTTTTCCTTCTTGCATGACAGCCACACGATCACAAATCCGCTGAATCACTTCCAATTCATGTGTGATCAAAAAGATCGTAATCCCCAGCTCTTTATTGACTTTCAGCAACAGTTCAAGAATCGATTCGGTCGTGTTCGGATCAAGCGCGCTTGTTGCCTCATCGCTGAGCAGCACTTCCGGTTCGTGGGCCAAAGCGCGGGCGATCGCCACCCGCTGCTTCTGACCGCCAGACAGCTGACTGGGAAAGGCGTCTTTTCTGTCATTAGCCCTACGATATCAAGATATTTATCGGCGCGCCGCTTGATCTCTTCTTTTTTTGAAACCCCTTCAAGCCTAAGCGGGATGGAAATATTTTCATAGACAGTGGCCGTTTTCAAAAGATTATAGCCTTGAAAAATCATCCCGATTTTGCGCCTGACTTGCTGGAGTTCCTTCTTATTCAAAGATAAAATGTCCACGCCGTCAATAATCACTTGCCCGCTTGTCGGCCGCTCAAGCAGATTCACACAGCGGATCAACGTGCTTTTTTTTCCCGCGCCGCTGTAACCAATGACACCAAATATCTCACCTTTTTTAATTTCCACCGAAACATCTTTTAAGGCTTCGATCTTTTTTTTTGCCAACGTTAAATGTTTTGGAAATATGCTGCAAGCCGATCATGAAACAACGTCCCCCTTACCATGCAGGCACAACGGAACCATCAAATTTTTCTTTGATAAATTTTTTAACTGCTGCCGATTGGTAATATTTTTTAATCGTTTTGACGACGACTTTATCATTTTTGTTTTCCGTGCGAACGACAAAATAGTTTGAATATGGGTTGTTTTTAAGCGGTTCGTGGAAAATCGCGTCTTTATTGAGAGTCAGACCTGCGCCCATCGCAAAGTTTGTATTGATGGCTGCTGCCGCGAACTGATTGAGCTGTGAAGGCAGCTGAGCAGCGTCCAGTTCAACAATTTGTAAATTCAATTTATTTTCAACAACATCTTTTTTCGTTGCCGACACGTCCGCACCCTTTTTCAACTTAATGACGCCGGCTGACTGGAATAATTGCAAAGCGCGAAGTTCATTGGCCGGGTCGTTCGGAACGCCGATTTTATCGCCTTTTTTAAGGTCTTTTAAACTTTTAATTTTTTTCGAATAGACGCCCATCGGAAAAGCAACCGTTTTAAAGACATCCGTAATTTTATAATTTTTATTTTTAATTTGATCTTTTAAGAAAGGCATCGTCTGATAGCTGTTCGCATCCAGTTCTTTGTCACTTAATGCTATATTTGTGTGTATTGTAGTCATTAAAAACTTTCAGTTTAATGTCAAGGCCGTCTTTTTTAGCTAGTTTTGCAACTTCTTCCATTATTTGTTGGTGCGGACCGCCGGTGACGCCCACTGTGATCTCTTTTGTACTTAATTCTTTTGAACTATTACCGCACGCCCCCAAAACAAAAATCAAGGAAAGGGCCAAGCCAATGGCTAAAAATTTTGATACCTTTTTCAACTTAAAATCCCCCTAATTTTATATATATTTATCTAAAACTCTGTTTTCCAAGTCCAAACATCTTCATCGTTTTGCCCTGATCGGGGAAATTAAAAAAACTTCTCAGGTAAGAGAAGTCAATTTCGGATCTTCTCTTATCTCCCAAAACCCATCAATAGGCTTTGCAGGAATTAGCACCTGAACCGAATGAATCGGTTTGGTTGCCGGACTTCATCGGGCCTGTCCCTCCGCCGCTCTGGATAAGATGTATTCACTTGGATTAGTAAGTTTAATACTTTTCAGTATGACAAATGTCAACACTTTTTGAGCAATTTCGCAGTTTCAATATATTTCCTGAAGGAACAGCAAAAAGGCCGGCAATTTGCCGGCCCTTTTCCCCATTCTATTCTTTTCGGCAGCCCTGTAGATTCTTTTTTGCAACAAAAGCAGGCTATCTATTGAACCTCGCCGGAATCATTTAATGTTTGCTCGTCGGCGTGGCGAAACCTTTCGGGTGGTGGCTGTGCCAGTTCCAGGCATCAGCCAGGATTTCAGGGATATTCGTATGCTCCGGCCGCCAGCCTAGAATTTTTTTTTTGCTTTTTCCGAGGATGCAATCAATGTACTTGGATCGCCGGCCCGGCGCGGAGCCAGTTCTGCGCGAATCTCTTTTTCCGTTACTTTTCGTGCAGCTTCAATGATCTCCTTGACGGAAAATCCTTCGCTTGAACCAAGGTTGAAAACGTCACTCTTTCCGCCTGCCAGTAGGTACTCAAGCGCCAGACGGTGAGCGGCTACTAGATCTTCGATGTGCACGTAGTCGCGGACACAGGTCCCGTCTTTTGTCGGATAATCATCGCCGAAAATCGATATGTGATCGCGCTCTCCTGCTGCGGCCTGCAGCACAATTGGAAGCAAATGAGTTTCCGGATGATGATCTTCTCCAATTAAGCCGGTTTTGCTGGCCCCGGCCACATTAAAGTAGCGCAGTGCCACATATTTCATGCCATACGCCTTATCGCACCATTTCATCATTTTTTCCATCGCCAATTTTGTTTCTCCATACGGATTGGTCGGCTGCGTCGGCATGTCTTCAGTAATCGGCACTTTTTCCGGTTCCCCGTAAGTTGCGGCAGTCGAGGAAAAGACAATCGGTTTAACACCATTTTCTTTCATGACTTCCAAAAGCACTTGCATGCCGTACACATTGTTATTGAAATACATCAGTGGTTTTTCCATTGATTCGCCCACAAGCGAATTGGCGGCAAAATGGATGACGCCTTCCGGTTTTTCCTTTTGAAAAACAGAATCAAGAAACGCTTTATCGCGAATGTCGCCTTCGTAAAACTTTGCTTTCGGATGAATGGCTTCTCTATGACCGGTTTGCAAATTATCAACAACCGCGACATCGTAATCATGATCAATCAAATGGTAGACAGCGTGAGAGCCGATATAGCCTGCTCCGCCCAGTACAAGAATTGACATTCTTTCATTCCTTCCTTTTTTGGCAAACTGATAACCAGAACAGCTCCGGTATCCAGCGCCCTCCAAATTCACTTTTTAATCCGGCGGCCTTATTCACCACCGGAAACACTCGTCTTTAGTTTTTCGAAAGACAATCAAGAAATTGTGCGTGATGATCGCGAAAAAAAAAAAGAAAGATGCTGCTTATTTCTATATTATATATATAAAAAAAATCAGGGCTCTTTGTAATAGGAATCCTGTTTAAAAAAGCCCGCTCTCCAAAATAGCGGAAAGCAGGCTCAGGCGTAATTATGAAAAAAAAAAAACACTCATGACGGCGGCCAACACAACCCAGCTGCCAAACAAAGCGGCGCCGGTTTTCTTATATCGTCTTTCTTTCGCTGCCAACCCCAAAACAAAGAAGAAAACAGCAAAAAAAAAAAAAAACAGAACGAGATCATCAAAAGCAACCAACAGCACCGCGATTCACTTCCCTGGCTAATCTTCTGATTGGATTATACCATGAAGGCACTGCAAAAGTCACAAAACGGACACATTTTATTCGCTTAATTGTCACTTTTTTATTTTGATCATGATGACAGATGGAAAACGGGTCCGTCCATATATATGAGGCAGTAAGAATAACGATAATAACAGTACATCCAGCAATATCAGAACTTATTTTCAATTGGATCCCGGCCGTTGTTCAAGCGCGATCGCCCGCTTACGAAACAAAACAAGTGAAACGGCACGAAGAGACAACCAGAGTAGAAGGCCCCCTTTAATTTTGGGAGCCTTCGATGGAAGCGACTGTTATTTTATTTGGATTGGTTTTCTTCAGCAAAAACGGGAGAAGCCGCCGCTCAAAGGTATGGCGAATTTTATTGAAAGCACCCTTTTCCTTTTCATCGGGCTGCCTTGACTGCTTTTTAAAAACGTCTTGAGCACAGATCGCTTTTTCAGCCGGTTTTCTTTGAACATAATGATAGCTGCCATCTGCGTATTGTTCTCTAGCCTTTACGTTATCACTAAGCAGCGTTGTCAGAATATCTATGATTTTTTTTTTTTTTCCATGTCAAAAACCGGGAATAAAATCTCAACGCGGCGGACCATATTTCTCGTCATCCAGTCTGCACTTGATAAGAATAATCTAGGCTCTCTATTATTTTGAAAATAAAAGATACGGCTATGTTCCAAGTACTGTCCAACAATGCTGCGGACAGTAATGGTCTCACTGACACCCGGTATACCCGGCCTGAGGCAGCAGATACCGCGGACAATCAATTCAATCCGCACACCGACCTGTGAAGCTTCGTACAATTTCATCAATTTTCTTGTCGGTAAGTGAATTCATCTTGGCAATAATGCGCCCGTTATGATGGCGCAAATGCGCTGCTATTTCATCATTGATCAGCTCAATCAACCGATCTCTCAATTCAAAAGGGGCAATCGCCAGATAATTCCAGTCCGGCTTATCCATATATCCGCTTAAGTGATTGAAAAAGTTGGTTGCATCTATGCCAAAGCCTTCTTTCGCCGTGAACAGCCCCATATCCGTATAAAAATTGGCCGTAGAATCGTTGTAATTGCCGGTTCCCAAATGGACGAATCGTTCAATAGAATCCCCTTCCTGGCGAACAACGAGCGTGATTTTGCTGTGGGTCTTCAGATTTGGGATACCGTAGATGACATGAACGCCCGCCTTTTCCAGTGTTCTGGCCCATTGAATATTGTTTGCTTCATCGAAACGGGCCTTAAGTTCAACAAGTACCATCACCTGTTTGCCATTTTCAGCAGCTCGAGCCAACGCAGCAATAATGGGGGGGAATCGCCGCTGACTCGGTACAGCGTCTGCTTGATCGCCAGCACATGCGGATCGTCGGCCGCCTGAGAAACAAAATCGATAACCGGCTGAAATGAGTCATAGGGATGATGGAGAAACAAGTCTTTCCGGCGGATGGCATTGAATATATTTTTGTCTTCTTTCAGTTCTTCAGGATAATGGGCATTCATTTTCTTATAGACGAGATTCGGATATTGCGAAGCCAGATCATCATACACTTTTATCAAAAAGGTTAAATCCAGCGGACTTTTAAAATAATAAATATCCTCTGGTTCAATATCGAGAAAGCTGATTAATGCCGACACGACAAATGCCGGTGTATTTTTTTGCAGCTCCAGACGGACAGCCGCTCCCCGTCTTCTTTTCTTTAATTCTTTTTCGATTTCTCTTAATAAATCGTGGGAATCTTCTTCGTGTATCAGTAAATCTGCATTTCTAGTAATTCTGAAAGGCGAGACGCTGATGACCTCATAACTAAACAAACAGCATCGAAATATAATGGGCAATGATGTCTTCCAGTAAAACAAAGGAAGCCGTTCTTCCCGGAAGAGGAAAAAAACGCGGCAGCACGCTCGGCACCTGGACGATGGCCAAACTTGTCTGAGCTTCCTTTCGGAGAACAACAGCTAAATTTAATGTTTTATTCAAGAGCATCGGGAAAGGATGGGACGAATCGACCGCCATCGGTGTCAATACCGGAAAGATGTAGTTTTCAAACCGATCTTTAATGAAACGCTTATCTTCCGTTTGCTTCAAACTGGAGACCGGTAAAAATTCAATTTTTTCCCGTTTCAATTCCGGAAGCAGTTTTTCTTGATAGAGGACATCTTGATCCAGCACAATTTCATGATTGGATGCTGAAATCTTGTTCAGCTGTTCAATCGGTGTCATACCCGTTTTGTTCTCAGGCTGATTATAGCCGACTTTCACCTGATCTTTCAGGCCGGCCACACGTATCATGAAAAACTCATCAAGATTGCTTGACACAATGCTCACGAATTTCATTCTTTCAAGAAGTGGATTGCGCTTGTCTTTTGCCTCTTCCAAAACCCGCTTATTAAAATCCAACCAGCTGAGCTCGCGGTTATTATAAAATACAGGACTCGCCAAATCAACTTTTTCTCTTTCCTTCTCACCTATCATGTTCTCAAAGCCCTTCTTCAATAATGATTAAGTAAAATCCTTTACTCATTTGAAGTTCGCTCTTTTTATAAGAGCATTTCTCTCTGTTTTATCGAGGTTTTTTATGTAGACCTCTCCATTATCTCTACTTATAGTATAAATACTAATTTTACCATTTGCAATCTAATTTGTAAAACAAAATTGATTTTTCTAGTTTGTTTTTCTCTTCTCTCTTTTTTCAAAAAAAGATAAAAAAAGAGAACGATTTTTTGTCATTATCGTCTCTTGTAAATTATAGTTCGTTTTTTATCTTTATTCAGAATAGGTCACCATCACTTTATTAAAAAACCGTTGTTTTACAGTTTTTCTACATTTGTTCCAGTTGCCTGCTAAGTGCTGCTTAACTGCTTCTCTGCTAACCGCTCCCAAATGATAGGCAATCGGACCCCGCGGCTGTATTCGGCAAAAGAACCGGCGCGTGTAAGGCGCTAACCCCTTACACAAGAGACTGCTTTTTCTCAAAAGAAACCGACACAGGTACTTTGAGCGCCCGTTCAAGGTGTTTTTTTCTGTTTTTGGGTAAATTGTTCTTCAAAATATGGATCATCATGATAATGAATGGTAATGTCTATCGCTTTGTTTTTACCAATTGTTACATTGAGATCATCCACGACCTTTTGTCTTGTCCGGTTTAACCCGTGGGCCAGTCGAAGAACGGAACCTAATATCTCATAAACCCTTAATTGTTCTTTTGTGATCATGTTTTGAAAAGGAGCGGCAAAATCATTCAATTTCGAACGGGACTTAAACGATGAAATAAAAGCCAGTGCCAGCCGTTCCTCGTGGCTCAATCCATTTATGCTTATATATAATAAATAAAAAGTGTGAGCGCTGCTTGATTCATTATTGATATATTCACCTATGTAGGCCAGATCGGCGCTATGAGACAGCAGCCAGACTTTTTTCTCTTCAGGAAAACGGTCTTTTATTAAAGGCTGAATGCCCTCATAGAGTTGAAAAGCGAGCTTTTTAATATGTCCGGTATGCGCTGTGTCAAGCTGAAAATTTTTCGCTAACTGCCTGATACTTTCTTTCAATACATAAGGAATGCGCGTCACCCCTTTTGCCTGTAATAACCATTCGTAAAAGACACCTTCTCTTAATCCTTCATTGCTTAGCATAAATATCTCTGCTTTATTCATCATGACCAGTGTATTAATCACTTTAGCCGCAGGAACGATGATGTCCGCTCGATCTTTGGACAGGCCCTCCAAATTCTCCCGCTGTTCCAATGAAAGGGAAAGCAGCTCCTCAGTCAGTTCGTTCAATCGTGAGCGCGGGATCGTATACTGGTGGAGACCAACCATCATAATGACGTTTTGCCTGATCGATCCGTGCCAGGTTGCGGGCGCTGCCCCCGATTCCAATCACGGGAAGCGGCTGATCGGTCAGCCAGTCGAATGCCGAAAACTGCTCCCGCAAAAAATGTTCCAGTTTACTGTCCGCCTTTTTATCATTTTGAGCATAAAAAGTATTGTATAATGTCACCGCACCGAAAGGAAACGAATGGGAATGAATCAGTTCCCGATTTCTAAACATGGTGACTTCCGTGCTGCCGCCCCCGATGTCAATCGAAATACCATCCTCAACACAAGTGGAGTTGATAATGGCATAATATCCATAAAACGCCTCTTTTAACCCTGCTAAAATACGGATATTAAGGCCGGTTTGTTCTTTAACGGAGGCTAGGACCTGATCGCGGTTTCGGGCCTTGCGCATTGCCGCCGTTGCAACAGCGTCCACAGCCGTCACCTTTTCTCGTCTCAGGATAGATTGAAAAAAACCGGAGCGTCTGCAATAATATCGCATCCCCGCTTCGCTCAAATTGTCATTGTCATCAATAAATCCGCTCAATCGGGCAACAGCTTTAAAATTTAACAGTTGTCTATAAAAACCTTGTCCGTCAATCCCCATGACAACAAGGCGAATCGAGTTGGAGCCAATGTCGATCATCGCGTGTTTCTGCTCGATATCTCTCAAAGCGCACATCTGTCTTTCATCTCCTTAATTAAGACTATTTATTCCCTGTTTGCGCCATTGATAAGCAATGAAAATGGCAAAAGTAAAGAATAAATAGCTTTATATCAATGTATTCCTCTGCAATATATCTGTGCCCGCTAGACTTTGACATTCAAAAAAGCACTCTATTGTCTCTATCAAGTATATAGTATATAGCAATTCCTCTATTTTTTTATTAAAACAAATTTTTTGAAAGAGAAGACACTTCGTGGGTGAAAACACGACTATTTTGAAAATGCGGATTGTTCATTCGGCAGCTAAGGTGTAAAATGTAGCTACTTAAGACAGGCCGGACCTGACGAATAAACCGCCATTCGTTGTTATCTGCCATCTATGCCGGATTAATGTCTAAATTTTTAAAATCAGGAGGTCTTTTATATGAGGCTGAGTCAAGTTGTCCGCAGCGGTCCAAATCAATATATTTGTACTGAGGACGCGGCAAAATATCTTGAAGAAAAGTTAGCTGTTTTCAAAAAACCGGTTGTTGTGACCGGCATTAAATCGTTCGAGGCTTTCAACAAGTTCGCCTCGGTACCGCAGAACTGGCCCGTTTTACGCTACGATCAAACCGCAAGCGAAAAAAATATGCGTGAACTGGCAGAAAAGGCAAAGGACGCCGATGTGATCGTTGGTATCGGCGGCGGAAAAGTCCTGGATACAGCCAAAGGAATGGCTGAATTATTAAATGTAGAGGTTGTCCTTGTCCCGACACTGGCCGGGACGTGCGCCGGCTATACGCCGCTCTCCGCCGTCTATGATGAACACAAACAATTCAGCCATGTTGCCTATTATAAACGATCCGCTTATCTCTCTCTCGTTGACCTGAGAATTATTGCTGATGCGCCGACAAACTATCTGCTCGGCGGAATCGGCGATTCGCTGGCCAAATGGTATGAATCGGCCGGTATCACGCGAAATATGAAAGAATTTCCGGCTCCAGTCTCTCTTGGCCTCAGCGCTGCGGGAAATATTCGTGATGTTCTATTGAACGACAGTGAACAGGCTTTAAAAGACAAAGAGGAAGGAAAAATCACGCCCGCTTTTCAAAGAGTGGTTGACTCGGTGATCGCCGTCTCCGGCACGGTCGGCGGTTTTGCCGGCGAATACGGGCGCATGGCCGGTGCCCATGCGGTTCATAACGGCTTATCCTTCCTGGAAGAAACGCATGATATTCTTCACGGTCTGAAAGTTGCTTACGGTATTCTCGTCCAGCTGGCCGCTTTGGGCGAATGGGATGAAATCAAAAGACTGATGCCATTTTACAAAAAACTCGGCTTTCCTTACATTTTAAATACGCTTGGCGTGAAAGACACCGGCGATGCCACAATCAATCAAGTGGCTGAATATGCAGCCGGGCCGGAAGAAACATTCATTCTTTTAGGCGATTATAAAAAGAATGACGTGGCCGAAGCGATGCGCAGCCTCGAAAAGCTGACAAGCGCCGCCGCTGCAAAATAACTTTTCCACTTTTCATTTTGGCCAGATAAAAAAAGTCCGCCGCCATGCTTTCGGGCAAGGCCGAGCCTGCTGCTTTTATACTTTTATTTGCTGAAACCAAAAAAGCCCGATGCTTGAATTGTTGAATCAAGCACGGGCGCTTTTTTTAAAAAAACCTGGGCATCGGCAAGTCGGCTCCGGAGCCTCAGGTAATCGGCGGATCAGAGGTTACTGATCAAGTGTTAATTGAATACGAGACAGCCGTTAATATTTATGAATCACTGCCTCTTCTTCCTTTGTTTCTTTCTCGTTAACCGCCTCTTCGTCTTCTTTGTTTTTTTGTTCTCAAACATCGCTGTCGGTATTTTGTACCGCTTCCTCCTCCGCGACTTCATCCGGAATGATGATCTCTTCTTCAACTTCGTCACGATACTGCGGCAAATCAACGTGATGCATTTTCAAGTAATCTTCCAGCGTCTTCACGATTAATTTTAACGTTCGCACACGCGCGTACCATTTGTTATTGCCGGCGATCACGTGCCATCTCGCATTCGGCTTATCCGTTTTTTCAAACATTTCTTCCGCCGCCGCCAAATAGTCGTCCCATTTTTCGCGATTACGCCAGTCCTCACTCGTAATCTTCCAGCGTTTAAGCGGATTTTCTTCCCTTTCTTTGAAGCGGCGCAGCTGCTCATCCTTGCTGATATGGAACCAAAACTTAATGATAATATAATGATCGTCGGTCAGCAGCTTTTCGAAATCGTTAATTTCCTTATATGCCCGCTTCCATTCATCCTTTTCCGCAAACCCCTCAACACGCTCGACCAAAACACGTCGTACCGTACCATGAGCGGTCAAAAATCGAGATTTGTCCGTATTGAGGAATCTTGCGCCAGAAACGTTGAAGATAATGGTAGCGTTTTTCATGCGGAGCCGGTGCGCTGATCGGTGTCACTCGAAAGCCGCGCGGATCGAGATGTTCCGTTATTCGTTTAATGGTTCCGCCCTTTCCTGCCGCATCCCAGCCCTCCATTGCCAGCATCACGGCAATCTTCTTTTCATACAATAAATGCTGCAGCGCCAGCAGCTTCATTTGATATTTTCTTAATTTCTTAACATACTTTTGTTTCGTGTCTACCTTTTTCGTCAGATCGACCTGTTCTAAACGTCCCTTTGCCATCGAAACCCCTCCCAAAGCATCGTTTTGCTCTATTTTACCACAATTGTGAACCTCCCCTCCCAAATGCTAACGCACTTGGAAGGGGCTTCGCTTATCTTAGATACAGTCTAAACCTCGCTGTGAACTAACGCTGTTGGCTCTAGTGCCAAGTGAAGACTAATGAGTGAAGATAAGGTCTGTAATGTCCTTTTTGCCAATTCAGGAACTTTTGCCTGAATGGACAACCTTTCCCTTTCGGGATAGGGTTTTAGAATTTCTCGAATAAAGTATCTCGCTCCAATATTGTAAGAAGCCGATAGGTCGGCATGATAGACCTTACCTGTGGCAAAAGTCACAATATCCTTCTTAGGATTACGGGTTACATACCCGCTACCATCAAAGGCTAACGCACTTGTATTACGGGCTACAATATGAGATATACTTATTCCGTTATAATGAGCCATTTCCGTCACTTTGTTTTGAATAGCCGTCTTGCGCCAGTATCGTAATTTAAAACGTAGTTTCTTGGCTCCGTAGAATCCCTTCGGGGCTTTCATTTTTCCAAGATACTCAAACACAATCACATCAGCATCATACTCTTTGGCAAATTGAATGATTTTGTGACAAGTATCGTTAATGATTTGTGTTTGAAGTCCATTGATTCTTCTCCAAAAGTTGCGGAAATATACCCTGACCTCCGTTGGGCTTTCCGTAGTTTGTTGGTTATTCGATACAAACGGTCTTTTTCTTTAGCTTGATTAATAAATGTCCGAGCCAAGACAGTTCCTTTTGCATTCAAAATGGAACAAACAGCCGAGTTGTTTATCCCTAAATCCACGGAACATACTTTTTGGTTACTTATTTTTATTTTGTTGAGTTTGATATTCTTCTCATAAGAGATATTCAGAAAATACTTTTTCCCAACACGAACAAGTTTCGGATTGCATTCTTTCCAATCCCACACATCCCGTTTATAAAGGTCTTGTCCTCTAAATGTTATGTCTATCCATATCCAATCGTTTTGGTGAAAAACCTTGATTTTAGCCGTACTATCTCCTGTACGCTCAAACATATTATCCTTGTAGAATACAGGAAATTCTTTATGGTCTAAGGATAGACAAGGAGGATTCTTTTTAAATACTTTGCCTTCTTGTTCAGCTAGTTCTTCTTCTTTTAGCCAGTTATTTAGATTGGAACGGTAGCTTTTAACCTTGCCGTAGGCAGTGGCAATCGCCGACCGTCTGAAATAGGACGGGAACTTATGAAACTTTTCGTTAAACTCAGGGTATTTCGGTTGAGGATTCCGTGCGGTTCGATGAATGAGTTTTTTTACCAACGTTACCATGCTTTTGGTGGATATGCCATCAAAACTAGGAAACTCATTGTCTATGACATCAATTATAAAATGCAAGGCTTGGTTATAAATCTCCACAGTCGTATCAAAGATACGAGCATGATTTAGAATCTTATATCGCAACGTTTTCGACTGTTTCATCACAGAATCCTCCTTTCTTAATTTACTAATTCATGATACTATCATAGCATCAATCATATTTAGTTGTAAATAAATACAGGAGGTGCATATGACTGATTTTAATAAGAATAGACACGCTTTATATAAGTTAACTTATCATTTAGTTGTCATCACTAAATATCGTCACCCATGTATCACGGAAACGATGATGAAACGGCTGAAAGAAATCACTAATGAACTCTTTAAAAAGTGGGATTGCCAATTAATCGAAATGAATAGTGAAGCCGACCATATCCATTTGTTATTTGATGCTCCCCCGCAAATCCAATTATCCAAAGTCATTAACAGCTATAAAACGGTAACTTCCCGCTTAATCCGTAAGGAGTTTTCGAAACATCTGAAAAAATTTTATTGGAAACCTTATTTTTGGAGCCAAAGCTATATGGTGTTGTCTACAGGCGGGGCTACAGTTGAGGTGATAAAAAAATACATTGAGGAACAAGGAAAAAAAGAAAAGAGTTGATTAGTGGGGTGACTAACCCCCACCAAACCGGAGATTTGGAAGGGGAATGCGTCACCCATTTTATTCAAAAAACATATACGGGATGTCCATATACATTCGCAGCAGAGAGGTCATTTCGCTCCTTTTCGAATGGATACTTTTGAGATTTGGGAGACTCGCGACTTATTTAAAGGCGATTGACGCCTGCCTTCTGTTGAGCATAACTTTCGATCATCCATTGAGAGGAGCACTTAAATCTCGCTGGCCAATTCATTCCCCCTGCGCTTTTGCTAGAAAAGTCTGTTGTTTGTCAATTGCGGTAATGAGCTGCTCGATTTGTTTGTGAAGACGGTAAGTGACTTCAGTATCCCTAATCGGCGGTTCCGCTGTCTTATCAATATGCCGATCCAGTAAATAGACCCCTTGAAGTGGTTCTCCTTTTAAAGAAGCCAGCAGCGGTTTCAATGCAAACTCGATCGCCAGCAGATGATGGCCGCTTCCGCCGACCATAATCGGCAAAACAGGCGTATCCTTCAGCACATCTTCCGGCAATAGATCGATCAGGGCCTTAAGAACCCCTGTGTATGAGGCTTTATAGACAGGCGATCCGACAATAACGCCTTCTGCCTGCCGCAGTGCATGGCTGATAGCCACGATTTGCGGGTCGTCAAACCTGGCATAGAACAGCGTCTCCGGCAGCAGCACACATCCCGCACCGAGAAAAACTGTACGGAAAAGCCGCGGTAAATAAGTGTATCATTGATTTGGCGCAAAGCAATTTCTGAACGCGACGTGGACGACGGACTTCCGGATAAAATGACGATTTGATGCATGAACATTTCCTCCCCCGTAATATGATCACTGCCGATCAAATTCTTTGCCGCTACTCAAACATACGAATACTGATTGGCATTCATCGTTTTTTTAATTAGCTCTTATATTAATATTTAACGAAAGGTTTTTTATCTGCAAACAACAACACTTCAAGACATATCACTCCTTCAATCATTATTAAAGTAGAATGCCTGTTTTACTTCCGGAAACCTTTCAACACTTGCCGCTATTTCGAAGCATTAAGGATTAACATTAATTTTAATGCCATTAATTCTTATCTGTCAACTTGTATTTGTCTATTTTGTTAATTCATGAACTTCCCATTGCTTTTTCCCGATTATCATGGTAGGATTACTTTAAATTAATCAGCTTATCAAGAGCGGCGGAGGGAATGGCCCAATGAAACCCGGCAACCACTTGCTAGCAAGTACAGGTGCCAAATCCAGCAGATTTTATTCTGAAAGATAAGACGGGCGTTGAAAAAGCTTCTTCTTATCGAAGAAGCCTTTTTTATACATTACATTATCATCATCACGAGGTGAATAAAATGAAATACGGTTTTTGGTCACCCATATTTGGGGGATGGCTGCGTAATGTTGAAGACGAACACATGCCGGCCACTTTTGATTATGTTAAAAAAAAAAGTCGCTCAATCTGCAGAACACCTTGGCTACAGTATGACACTCGTTCCTGAACTTAACTTAAATGATATTAAAGGAATCGACCAGCCGTCACTTGAAGCATGGTCTACGGCTGCCGCGTTAGCCGCCGTTACCGACAAATTACAAATTCTCACGGCGATTCGTCCTGGTTTTCACAACCCGGCCCTCACAGCTAAAGTTGCGGCCAACATCGATCATTTAAGTCACGGATTTCGCGCTCAATGTTGTCTCGGCTTGGTGGAAAGATGAAGCGAAACAATATGGCGCGGTATTTACCGACCACGATGAACGCTATGCGCGAACGGAAGAATTCATTTCGGTTTTAAAAGGCCTTTGGAGTGAAACCCCTCTCAGTTATAAAGGAAATTTTTATGAATTCACCGATACGTACCTGGAACCAAAACCGGTTCAACAGCCGAATATTCCGCTTTTTGCCGGCGGTGAGAGTGAAACCGGAAAAGAAACGATCGCGAAGCACTGCGATGCTTACGTCATGCATGGCGGCACAGTTGAAGAAATCGCCAATAAGATTGCCGATATGAACGCCCGCCGTACCCGCCTCA
Organism: Terrilactibacillus sp. S3-3; assembly: GCA_030437565.1. Lineage (GTDB taxonomy): Bacteria > Bacillota > Bacilli > Bacillales > Sporolactobacillaceae > S3-3. The sequence continues at coordinate 421,258 of CP129291.1, read as the reverse complement.
ACAAGGAGCCGTTCTCAACATTCGGCATGGCGGCTTATGTGATTTGCCGGGATACGGAAGAAGAAGCGCAAGCTGAACTTTCCCGGATCACACAAGTGAAAGACAGCGGCGGCTACGCCGGTTATCAAGATTTTATCAGCAAATCAAATCTTGAAATCGATGTAAAATTGAAAGACTATTCCGTATCAAACCGCGGATTGCGGCCGGACTTTGTCGGAACACCCGAGCAAATTGCCGATCGCATCCTAGCCTATGAACAAGCCGGCGTCAATTTGCTGATTCTCCAGTTCTCGCCGCAGCTTGAAGAAATGGAACGCTTCTCTCGCCAGGTTATGCCAATTGTCGAACACAAGCGCGGGCAGCATGACCAACTTCAATCGAAAGTGGGGAATAAATAACTAATGGGAAAAATCTATATTATCCATGAAAACGACGAATGGACAAGACATTTAACCGCTCGGCTGGATCAGCTCCATTTGCCATATGAACTTTGGCATCTCGGCGAAGGGCTCGTTGATTTGGGCGATGTTCCTCCTGAAGGGATTTTTTACAGCCGGATGAGCGCTTCATCCCATACACGTGACCACCGATATGCCCCTGAGCTCGCTGAAGGCGTCTTTGCCTGGCTGGAACATCATCACGCCGGCCGTATTTAACGGGAGCAAGGCCCTGCGTTTCGAGCTCAGCAAGATCAATCAATATACAGCGCTGGAAGCTGACGGTATCCGCACGCCGCATACAATCGGTGCCGTAGGCAAATCAAATGTGATTAAAGCGGCCAAAAAACTGGGTAAAACCCCTTTTATTACGAAACACAACCGCGCCGGGAAAGGACTTGGTGTTCAGCTTTTTCATACTCTGGAAGCACTCGAAAGCTACTTAAACAGTGAACGGTATGAAGAACCGGTCGACGGCATCACACTGATTCAAGAGTATATTCAATCGCCGGAATCATCTATCACCCGCGTTGAGTTTGTCGGCGGAAAATTTGTCTATGCGGTCCGCGTCGACACATCGGAAGGATTCGAACTGTGTCCGGCAGACAGCTGCCAGATAAATGACGCGTTTTGCCCTGTCGGCGTCGGCGCCCCGAATAAGGCAAAATTCCAGATTATTAACAACTTCTCCAGCCCGCTAGTTAGCAATATGAAAAATTCCTTAAGGATCATCACATTACTGTTGCCGGCATTGAATTCATTCGCAATGCGAACGGAACGATCTATACGTATGACATAAACACGAATACCAATTATAATTCGGATGCTGAAGCGGCCGCCGGCAAGTACGGTATGCTTGAACTTGCCAAGTTCTTAGGCCATGCCCTTGAAGCGGAAGAATCCGTTGGCACGAAATAATTTTGTACCATTATCCCATCGAGCAGGTTTGAAAAAAAAAAGTTCGGCGCGGGCAGCGCTGGACCTTTTTTTATTCTTATTGATCAAATTATGCAGCTTCTCTGGATTCTCTTTTCTCCGTATAATCAAAAAAAAATTTGGTTCAAACTAGTGATGGTGCATAATAGCGCCAAAACTCCAATCAGAAAGCTGTGAATGGACCAATGGGAAAATTTGAAGCAGAACAAGCCGATTTTAGAAAAGCGCAAACGGCAGAGACGGAATTTGCTGCTGAAGAATATGCTGCAGAACTAGAATCAGCAGCTAATGAAGAATTTGCTGAGCCGCTGGATGAACATTCGGCAGAAGAACAAGAACGCGCTAAAGAAACCGGCGATTACGGCGGCAGCGGAACAAAGCACGACAAAGGTAAGTAATGGTTCAATGAACTGAACCGGCCGGATGCCGTGCAAAGCGGCAAGCTTCCTGATGAAATCCCCCGTTCTATTTTACAGACGGGGGATTTATTTAAGATAACGCGGCTGGACAAGACCCAAATGAGCCGAAGCTGCCTGGGATGCAATGGAAAACAACAGATTTTAAATAATGAAAAGGGGAAAACTCGAATACCGCTTTCCAAGTTTTCCCCTTTTTCAAACCGGCCGGTTATTTAGTTTTTAAATGAATGGATCGGTGCCGGAATGCGTCCGCCCCTGGCAATGAAATCGGCGGACGAAAACTTGCTCACGGCCATGACGGGAGCCGCCCCAAGCAGGCCGCCAAATTGAACGACATCGCCGACAGATGTATTCGGAGCCGGAATAACGCGGACGGCCGTCGTTTTATTATTGATGACACCAATCGCTGCTTCATCGGCAATCATTGCCGCAATCGTTGCCGCCGGTGTATCTCCGGGGATGGCAATCATATCAAGCCCGACGGAACAAACAGCGGTCATGGCTTCCAGTTTATTTAAGTTTAGTGCTCCCTTGTTCACTGCATTTATCATCCCTGCATCCTCCGATACCGGGATGAATGCCCCGCTTAGGCCGCCAACATGGCTGCATGCCATGACGCCGCCCTTTTTCACCCGCGTCGTTCAAAAGTGCCAAAGCCGCCGTCGTGCCGTGGGTACCGGCATGTTCAAGCCCCATTTCTTCAAGAATATGGGCAACGGAATCGCCGACGGCCGGCGTCGGCGCCAGCGATAAATCGACAATACCGAACGGAACGCCAAGCCGTGCCGATGCCTCATGACCGACAAGCTGTCCCATGCGCGTAATCTTAAAAGCAATTTTTTTTTACGGTCTCTCGGCTACGACATCGAAACTCTGACCTTTAACTTTCTCCAGGGCACGCTTGACAACACCGGGCCCGCTGACACCGACGTTAATGACGCAGTCTGCTTCGCCCACGCCGTGAAAGGCACCGGCCATAAACGGATTGTCCTCCACTGCATTGGCAAAAACAACAAGCTTCGCACAGCCCATGGCCTCTTCATCGGCCGTCATTTCGGCCGTTTTTTTTTCACTATTTCTCCCATTTCCCGAACCGCATCCATGTTGATCCCTGACCGTGTTGACCCGACATTAACCGATGAACAAACACGCTCGGTCGAAGCCAGCGCTTCGGGAATCGATTGGATCAATAAATGATCACCTTTGTGATAACCCTTTTGTACGAGGGCTGAAAATCCGCCGATAAAGTTGACACCGGTTGTTTTCGCCGCCTCATCGAGTGTTCTTGCAAAAGCTGCATAATTTTTATCATCGGTTGCTCCGGCAACGAGTGCTATCGGCGTCACCGAGATTCGCTTGTGAATGATCGGGATACCGAATTCCGATTCGATCGCTTCGCCCGTTTTCACCAGATTTTCGGCAAGCCGGGTGATTTTATCATAAATTTTTTGCCGTGCCTTATTGCCGTCTGCATCAATACAATCAAGCAAAGAGATGCCCATTGTGATTGTCCGTATATCCAGTTTCTCTTCTTCGATCATCCGGATCGTTTCTAATATTTGCTTGGTCTCCATCTCTAACTCCTATCTCCTTATAGATTGTGCATTGAGCTGAAAATTTCCTCGCGCTGAATCTTAATTTGTACGTGAAGCGCTTCGCCTTTCACCGTTAAGAGCTTCTTAATAGCATCGAAACTTTGCTCCACCTTAGACAAATCCAGAATCATCATCATCGTGAAATAACCATTCATAATGGTCTGGCTCACGTCTAATATATTCACGTTCAAATCAGCCAGCTGCTGACTGACGCCTGCAATAATCCCTATATTATCTTTGCCAATAACAGTTAAAATCGCTTTTTCCATCTGCACCTCGTTGCTCTGTGATTATATTTAAAAAAAAAATAGTTTATTAATCGATTGGCTAAAATCAGTAATACAAATTATATCATACCATTTGGGCAGCTAAGTACAAGAGCTGTGCATCGTTTCTGCGTAACCGCGGCGATTCAAGAAAATACCTGAAAAATCCATTTGACATAATTAGAGAAATCATATAAAATAATTATTGCCGTTTGTTGGTCAATGATTCAATTTTATAATCATGCGGGTGTAGTTTAATGGTAAAATTAGAGCTTCCCAAGCTCTCGTCGTGGGTTCGATTCCCATCACCCGCTTTTATATTGCGGAAAGAAAGTCGCGGACAGCCATCCGCGATTTTTTGTTTTTTGGCGGGGTTAACAGCGGGCTCGAGCCTCATTCGCCTGCTTTTTCTTTTTGCCTCTTCAGACCTCCATCTCATGATAACCTGAAAGATGGGCAATCTGGTTGTAATTGACAATTTTCCACTCTTTAGCTGAATTCAATGTGGCTGATGCTTGTATTGACCAACTTAAATGAATGTGTTTCGATCTCGCCATTCGACAGAGCCTTCAGTATCACTTTAATAAGGCCGCCGTGCGCAACAAGCAGAACCCTTTTATCGGGATATTGCTCTTTTATCGCCTCAATTGCTTGAATAGCCCGTTCTTTGATGAGATCATCATTCTCCTTCCCAGGAATGATCCCATCTGGAAAATACCGATCCCGCTCTTCCAACGTCATTCCGGAAGCCTTCCCATAATCTCTTTCGATCAGCAGCCCGCTCTCAACCAGCGGCACACCGCCGACGTATTCATTGATAATTTTCAGCCGTTGTTTTAGCCCTTATGAGCGGACTGGTGATGATCGCCGACCAATTTGATTGTTTCAAAAACATGCCGGTGATTCTGGCTTGACGTTTTCCTTTTTCATTCAGCGGAACGTCTTCTCTTCCTTGGAGCCGCCCTTTGGCATTCCAATCCGTTTCCCCGTGCCTGATAAGATAAATCAGCGTCATTTCCGCCCATCTCCTACTCTTATAAAAATCGGGTCAAAACTATATAATCAAAAATATCACCATGACGTGTTAAATGGCAACCTTTTTTATTCTCCTAAAGTTAAAAAAAGCCGCTGCCACAATAAATTTATGGGCGGCGGCTCTATATTTTGTACGGCGTTTATCTTTCCCCTTTGATGTAAGGCACGCCGTCGGCTTTCGGCGCTTCGGCACGGCCGACGAATCCGACCAGTACAAGCAGCGTCAATACATACGGGGCAATCAATAGAATGACATCCGGAAGTCTGTCGAGAATCGGAATTTGCTCACTCGTAATGCTGAGCGACTGGGCGAACCCGAAGAATAATGCCGCCCCCATCGCCCCGATCGGATGCCATTTGCCAAAGATCATCGCGGCCAGTGCAAGAAAACCTTGTCCGCTGATTGTCGATACGCTGTAATTCGCCGCAATCGTCACCAGATAGATGGCACCGCGACACCTCCGAAAGCACCGCTCAACATGACGCCAATATAACGCATCCTGATCACGTTAATCCCGAGCGTATCGGCGGCTGCCGGATGCTCGCCCACGGAGCGAAGGCGCAGGCCAAACGGCGTTTTATAGATAACAAACCAAACTGCAAAAGCGGCGGCAATCGCGAGATAAGATGTGTACGCGATTTGCGAAAAGAAAATCGGGCCGATGATTGGAATATCGTGCAGTCCGGGCACATTGATTTTATCAATGCGATGACTGATGTACGGTGTCTGTCCCTGTCCGTTAAAGATTAACTTCACAAGAAAAACGGTCAGTCCGGTCGCCAAAAAATTGAGTGCGACACCGCTGACCGTCTGATCCGCGCGGAAAGAGATCGACGCGACGGCATGGATCAGCGAAAATAAAGCGCCTGCGGCGGCAGCGATCAATATCGCCAGCCACGGCGAAGCGTCGCCGAGACCGAGATGTTCCAAAAAGTATGTAGAGATCGCGGCGGTAAATGCGCCGACCGCCATCAATCCTTCCAAACCAATGTTGACGACACCGGACCGTTCGGAAAAGACTCCGCCCAGCGCGGTAAAAATCAGCGGTGCAGCTGTCAGGAGTGTCGAGGGGATGATAATCTCCAGAATACTTAGCAGACTCATCTTTTTTCCCCCTTTCTCAAAACGCGAAGCCAAATCCACTTGATGACATAACTGGAACCAACGAAAAAGATAATCAATGCAATGATGACCTGAATCAGCTCGATCGGAACCCCGGCCACGGATTGCATCGTCAGGCCGCCCGTTTGCAGCCCGGCAAAAAGCGCACCGGCAAAGACGACACCAAGCGACGTGTTCATACCGAGCAGTGCAACCGCGATGCCGTTAAAACCGATGCCGATAAAAGTGGCATTGATCATCATATATTGATAAGTGCCAAGTCCCTCCATCGTTCCGGCGAGACCGGCGAAAATGCCCGATATTGTCATCGAAAGAATGATATTATTACGGCGACACTCATCCCCGCGTACCTCGAGGCATCCGGGCTGTAGCCCACCGCCCGCAACTCAAAGCCTCTCGTCGTTTTCCACAAAATGAACCACATGGCGACTGCAGCGGCGGCAGCAACAATAAAAAACCCCAATGAAGCCGCGATCCTTGTGTCAAATCGGCCAAAGTCGGCGATGCCAGCGATGCGGTCTTTGGAATCGTCGGCGTCCGTTCTCCCTCAGTGTACAAGAAATGTTTGATCAGATAATTGGTTGTGTACAGCGCGATATAATTCATCATGATCGTTGAAATCACTTCGTGTACTTTGAATTTTGCTTTTAAAAAGCCAGGCAATAATCCCCAGATTCCGCCTGCCGCCGCCCCGGCGATGATCGACAGCGGCAAAAGCACTACCTTGGGCATCCCTCCAAAACCAATCGCCGCGGCAACCGATACAAACCAGCCGGCAAGCATTTGACCTTCTACTCCAATGTTGAACAAACCCGTTCGAAATGCGAAAGCAAACGCCAGGCCGGATAAAACAAGCGGAATCATCGCCCGGATCGTTTCACCCCCGTAATAAGGCTGCAAAAAAATGGACTGAACAATCGACTGATAGGCAAGTATCGGATTATAACCGGTCGCAAGCATAATAACAGCGCCGGATAAAAGCCCCAGCACCACGGCTGTCACGGGTACAAGTATGCTGAACCAGCGGTTGTGGCTGAAGAATTGGTTCATGCTCGACCCACCGCTTCCCTGTGCCCGGCCATGAGCAGCCCAAGCTCATTCTCGCTTGTCTCTCTTGGATTCACGATCGCGATAATTTGTCCCTCATAGATCACAGCAATTCGATCGCTTAAATGAAGAATCTCGTCCAGTTCAAAAGAAACAAGCAGCACCGCTTTGCCCTTGCTTTTTTCTTCAAGCAGCTTGCTATGGATAAATTCAATCGCGCCGATGTCGAGCCCGCGTGTCGGCTGAGCCGCCACCAGCAGCTGCGGACTGCGGTCTATTTCGCGGGCAATAATGACTTTCTGCTGATTCCCTCCCGAAAGTGAACGGGCAGGTGTGTTTTTTCGTCCGGCGTTCGCACATCGAACTCGGCGATCAATTCTTTTGCCTTTTTTGCGATTTTTTTATTGCTTAAAATGCCCGCTCTTGAATAGGGCTGGCGGTAATAGGTTTGCAGCACCAGATTTTCAGCGACTGAAAAATCAAGAATGAGACCATGCTTTTGCCGGTCCTCAGGGATGTAGCCAAGTCCGGCTTCCGTGATTTTTCTTGTTTTCCGATTGGTGATATCTTCCCCGTTTAATAAAATACGACCTTGCTTTACCCTTCTCAGCCCGACGATCGCTTCAATAAGTTCTGTTTGCCCGTTCCCGTCCACTCCGGCGATTCCCAAGATTTCGCCGCCGTGAACCCTTAAATCCAAATGGTTGACCGCGGGCACTTTCCTTGCATCCAGCACCATTAACTGTTTGATATCCAAAACAGTCTCTTTGGGTTCGTAGGGAAGATCATTCACCAAGATGTTTACTTTTCTGCCAACCATCATATCGGTAAGAGCGCTTGGATTGGTCTCGGAAATGTCTACTGTGTCGATCACCTTTCCACGCCGAATGACCGTGCAGCGATCACAGGCTTCAAAAATTTCTTTCAGCTTATGTGTGATCAAAATGATCGACTTCCCCTCTTGAACAAGCCGCTTCATTATTTTAATCAGTTCGTGGATTTCCGCCGGGGTCAGAACCGCAGTCGGCTCATCGAAGATCAGAATGTCCGCTCCCCTATACAAGGTCTTCAATATTTCTACCCTCTGCTGCATGCCAATTGTAATATTTTCGATTTTCGAAAGCGGATCGACATTCAGTCCGTACTGATCCGACAGTTCTTTCACTATCTGAACGGCTCTAGTCATATCAAGACGGCCGTGCCTTGCCGGTTCGCTGCCGAGAATAATGTTCTCCGCCACGGTGAATTTTTCAATGAGCATAAAATGTTGATGAACCATGCCGATACCTAGGTGATTGGCATCATTCGGATCGTAGATTTTCACTTTCTTTCCTTTTTGACAAAAATCTCGCCGCCGTCAGGCTGATAAAGGCCGAAAAGCACATTCATCAGTGTCGATTTTCCCGCGCCGTTTTCGCCGAACAGAGCATGGATTTCCCCTTTCTTAACCTGCAGTGTCACGTCATCATTTGCCACAATACCTGGAAACACTTTCCTGATCTGCCTCATTTCGATCGCATAGGACATACCGTTTTCTCCTATCTCAACTTAATGAAAATGTATCTTTGTAAGGCGCGAAAACACCCGCTCAAAAATTGCAACTCTAACAGCATCATACTTTCCGCAGAGTCTCCATCTATCATTGTTCGTATTTCAATAAAACGATGGACAAAGGCAGCTAAATCGCCCCGTCCATCGCTTGATTGATTACTTCAAAGAAGAAAGATAGGCTTGGTATTCTTTATCCGTTGTCGGAACTTTAATCTCGCCATCGATAATTTTCGGCTTGTAGCTGTTTACCTTATCAATCACTGATTTCGGCAAATTTTTCGTTGTTTCGGCCAAGCCGACACCATTTTCCTTCAAACCGTATTCCAGCACCTTGCCGCCTGGAAATTTACCACTTTTCGTCTTTGTCGCAACATCAGAGATGGCTTTGTCCACCCGTTTGACCATTGATGTTAAAGTCACATTTTCCGGCAGCCCCTGATCATATTGATCTTTATCCACACCAATGACCCAAACCTTTTTGCCGTTTTTCGTTCTGCCCTTGGCTTCGGTGAAGACACCGTTTCCGGTATTGCCGGCAGACGCGTAAATGATATCCGCCCCTTTTCCATATAATGTCGACGCGATTGCCTGTCCTTTATCCGGGGCATTGAAATCCCCCGCGTATTGGACATAAATATCGGCTTTTGGATTGACGGTTTTGACACCGGCTTTAAATCCGTTTTCGAATTTTTTAATCAGAGCCGAGTTAATGCCGCCGACAAAGCCGATTTTTTATGGTCTTTGTCATTAGACCGGCCACAACGCCGACCAGAAATGATCCTTGCTGTTCTTTGAATGTCAAGTCGGCAACGTTCTTCAGCGGCTTATTGTCCTTTCCGACCGCGACGCTGTCAACGAGACCAAAATGCGCCTTGGGGTTTTGCTCAGCCACTTTTTGGATGTCCGACTGCATCAGATAGCCTATTCCAAAAACAATATTATAGTTTTGGTGGACAAGCTGATTGAGATTGGGCGAATAATCCGAGGCTTGTGTCGACTGCAGATATTTCACATCACTGCCCACTTTGTAGTTGTTTTTTTTTTTGCGAATGCTTTTAGCCCTTCCCATGCGGACTGGTTGAATGATTTATCATTCACGCCGCCCGTGTCGGTGACCATGCCGGCTTTAAATGACGATGTTTTTTTTCCGATCCCGACTTTCCGCTGCCGCCGCAGGCCGATAGAAAGACGGCCAAGACAACCATACAGGTCACCACTAATGCCATTTTCTTTTTTATGAAAAGACCCCCTATTGTTAAAGTAGCTGCCTTTAACTGTCTCGTCTCATTTGTACAAAACCTAATAAAAAATAGACACTTCTTTATATGAAAAAAATGCCTCAAAAGGTTTCTCCAAACACTAAAAGTCAATTGTTATCTTGTTTTGAAATTCCTCCCTCTATCATTTTTATGTAAGTCAATCTATTTCTATAGTTTAGTACAGTTATAAAAAAAAATTGTCATTTTTCGTAAGATTTTCTGACAAATAAAGGATAGGTTTGTTTTTTTCCGTCCCTTTTTCACAGACAGTTTTGATGAATCCCTCGTCACTTTCAAATATGTAAAAGCGTTCATCTGAAGCGGCGATGAACGCTTTTTTAAAGTCATAGATTTTTTTTACTTGCGCAAAACCTCGCCGCTGTCTAGATTAATTTTCGAGTGTTAAAGTTATCTTCAAGCAATGTCCAGTTTTGCGGGTAAGGATAGCCTAAAGCCCAGTAACTGACACCGCGCAGACGATATTGTTTTGCCATTTGAAATTTTGCCTGTGTGCTCCGTGCATCCTCAAACCAGACTTCATGGCGGCGTCCCTGTTCATCAGCATAATGGAAAAAGGGCGATTGAGCTACAGGGTCATAATGGATGACTGAGCTGTGTTGTATGGCACGTCTGACGGCTTCCTGAATGCTGAATGTTTCCGCAGACTGCCCCTGAACATGGGGAAGAAGCCAGTCACGGGCGTAAATTTGAATACCAAGGAATATTTTTTTTCTGCCGGTATAACAGTTAAGGCATATTCCACAACCTGTCTCATTAGATTAAGGGGTGAGACGGCTTGGGGCGGGCCGAGCCGATACCCCCACTCATAAGTCATTAGCACGACAAAATCAGCAATTCTCCCGTGTGCTTCATAATCGTGCGCCTCGTATAGCACTCCCGCCTGAGTAGCACTGGTTTTTGGGGCTAGTGCGGTGGAAACAAAATAGCCTAAGGGATGGAGACGGTCAACAGCCTGTTTCAGAAATTGATTATATAATTCTCTGTCAGCAGGAAGAACATTTTCAAAATCTATGTTCAACCCCCGGTAACCTTTCTGCCGCATAATTCGAATCACGTCTGAAAGCAGATTTTCTCGGTATTCCGCTGTCGCTAAAACGACATGCGCCAGGTTTGAGCCTGTCGCTGTAGCGGTAAAATTGGTAATAGACATTATTGGAACGGCCCTTTGAGCGTATGAAGCGGATATAATCGCATCATCATCTATCGTTTCCAGTTTTCCGTTTTCCTTAATACGGTAGGCAAACGGGGCTAAATAAGTCAGCAGGCGACCAACCTGATTAATAGATTGTACGGCTGCGCCGCTAGATTGGTACGTATAAGCATTGACTTCAATCGTCAGTTTTTGTCTAGGAATCACCAGTTGTGTCCCCTGATAAATAAGCTCAGTATCTGTAATATCGTTTGCCTCGCGGATCGCCTGAACCGTCGTCCCGTATCTTCCGGCAATCTGCCCAGCGTTTCCCCTGCTTGAACACGATGTCTGATCGCCGGGATGATTAAGGGCAAACCTGGATATATAGCGCTGGAATCCGTCAGCCGGTTGATCCGTTGCAGCGAGGCTGTCGAAACGCCATAATACCTGGCGATCTCCGGCAGCGTTTCTCCTGAGATCACGACATGGGACGTCTCCGCTGCAGGAATGACTAATGACTGGCCAATCACCAGCCGGTTCGGATCCGGCAGCTGATTGAGTGTTACCAGTGTATTCGCCGGCACACTATAGCGGCTGGCAACTTGCCTAAGTGTCTCGCCGCTTTGAACCACATGAATGATCATAACGTATCACCCTTAAATTCGTTTTATAGAGTTTGTTCAAAAAGGAGGACAAAAAGAGCGGGGAAAGTCAAGGAAGACAGCTTAGAGCACCGGACGTAAAAAAAAAAATACCTGAGAAACGGGTAAGCAGGCTGCAGAGAGCGGGCAGCAGCAGTTTTCCCCGGGCTTTTTAAACTCCTCTTATAGTGTACTGTATGTAAACAAAGAGAAGATTGTGTGTTTTGCCCATGAATAGTTTGGGGGCCGGTTACCGTATCATTTGGTTTTGAAGTCGCTCCATTTGAGCGGAAATCGCCCCATTTTAGGCTGAGGTCGCTCCATTTGAGCGGGAGTCGCCCCATTTTAGGCTCAAGTCGCTCCATTTGAGCGGAAGTCGCCCCATTTTAGGCTGAGATCGCTCCATTTGAGCGGGAGTCGCCCCATTTTAGGCTGAGGTCGACCCATTTGAGCGGGAATCGCCCCATTTTAGGCTGAGGTCGACCCATTTGAGCGGGAATCGCCCCATTTTAGGCTGAGGTCGCTCCATTTGAGCGGGAGTCGCCCCATTTTAGGCTCAAGTCGCTCCATTTGAGCGGGAGTCGCCCCATTTTAGGCTCAAGTCGCTCCATTTGAGGGGAAATCGCCCCATTTTCAGGCTAAGGTTGCTCCATTTGAGGTGCAGTCGCCCCATTTGAGCGGAAGTCGCCCCATTTTAGGCTCAAGTCGCTCCATTTGAGGGGAAATCGCCCCATTTTCAGGCTAAGGTTGCTCCATTTGAGGTGCAGTCGCCCCATTTGGTTTTCCAGCCGCGGACTAATCTCCGTGATCACTGCTTCCAACTGTACCGTTAAATGATTAAAAATTTTACCTTTTAACTATTTACGGTTTTCATTATAATCAATTCAAAAGGCTCGATAAAAGGAGCGAATAAGATGGCAATGATTCGATACCGTTCACGGCAATGTGATGACAAAGAAAAAAAAAAAAGACCGTTTTTTATCTGAAGCAAGAATCGGTTTTTTGGGGCTGACCGATGGAAATCAGCCTTATGTTGTTCCGCTTAATTTCGTTTGGCTCCGGGGTTCCATTTACTTTCACGGTGCCGAAAACGGAAGAAAAATTGAACTGATGAAAGACAATGCCAACGCCTGTTTTACGGTTTGCAACGAATACGGAACCTTGACTGATCCTGTTCCCGCCCATACGGATACCGCCTATATGAGCGTGATGTTATTTGGAAAAGCGGTACCGGTCGCGGATCTTGATGAAGCGACGGAAGCGATGCAGTATATGCTGGACAAGTATGTGCCCGGCTATTATAACCGCCCGCTGTCCAAACAGCATATAGAAAAATACCGTTCATCCTTCGGCAGCGCGGCGCCGTCTACCGCTTGGATCCGGTTAATATCTCGACAAAGGAAAATGCGTTTGATCCGGCCAAAGCCTTTTATCCCGGGCGGCGGATTGGTGAAGGCTAAACAGCTTTTGACCTTTCTCCTTGTTAGGCGGATTTGCCCGATGCCATCTTCAAAACTATACTGAAGTAAAATGCGAAAGCTAATCATCATCCATCCGATGATCGATTACAAAGTACTTGAAGAATGGAGCGAAATATAATGGAAAAACTATTGTTTATTCAAACAGGATTTGGTGTCGATGTTCATGGACAGAATGTGACAAAGGCCGCCGTGCGGGCCGTTATCAACGCCATTCATACCAACTCCATGCCGGGGATTACCGCCTTGCTCCCTAATCACGACTTGAACGCGATGAAAGTCAACATCAAGCTGGCGGTGCCGCTTGATAAAGAACAAATTGATGTTGAAAAAGTGAAGGCAGAAATACCTTACGGCACAGTGTCTGTTGAAGTCATGGACGGCGGCATGGCAACCAGAAGCGGCATCTTTCTTGAGGATAAAGAAGATAAAAACGATCTGATGTATATTGTGAATGCCTCGGTAGAAGTGGGATATTAATTAAATCGGGGCTGTTCTATGATTCACAGGAAGGGAAAGGGCTTAGCACAGCCTTTTCTCTACTTTCCGGGGTTATTTGCGGCTTTTCACGTTTTATAAACGAGATTCCTGATTTTATAAACAAGCCGGCACCGGTATGGGGATCGGTACCAGCTTTTTGATCATCTTCCAAGGTTTATTGACAACTTTCCAAAGTTTATTATCGACTTTTTTTTTATTTATTTACAAGATTCCCGCTTTTATTTACAAGTTGGCACCGGTATGGGGATCGGTACCAGCTTTTTGATCATCTTCCAAGGTTCATTGACAACTTTCCAAAGTTTATTAACGACTTTTCGTGTTTTATTTACACAAGATTCCCGCTTTTATTTACAAGTTGGCACCGGTATGGGGATCGGTACCAGCTTTTTGATCATCTTCCAAGGTTTATTGACAACTTTCCAAAGTTTATTAACGACTTTTCGTGTTTTATTTACAAGATTTCCGCTTTTATTTACAAGTTGAAACGGGCTCCGCTGCCCTGAACGACTTTTAATGATTTTTAAACGAGTAGGAACGGACAGTGTTTCGGCCTGGACCCTCTATAGGCAATAAAAAACCGACTCAAAGACCTAAACCAAGGCGGGTTTGTACCACTCCAGTGCGTTTCTATATAAAACTTTTTCTACAAGAGTGTCGTCCAGCGTATGGCGTATAATATCGATATCGGCAGTTTCAAAGGGCCGCTTTGCGTTGTTGACGGAAGATCGGTGCCGAACATCAAAGCATCAGGATTAACAGACGTGATCGAGCGCAGCGCCTGCTCCACATTCAAGGTGACCCTGCCGAAACCCGTCGCCTTCACCCTCACGCCTTTTTCTGCCAGCGAGAGTAAAGTTTTGAATCCGCTCTTTGACAGGCCTAAATGATCAATGGATACGGCAGGCAGCCTGGCCAGCACTCCGACGATGTCCGGCAGGGATCCCGAATCAATATAAAGTTCCGTACGCCAACCTGCTAAATCATAAATACGCTTTGCAAAGGATTCAAGGTGGGCAATCGTCTCCGATCCTCCGCGCCTGACATTAAATCTTACACCCCTGACCCCAAGTTTGTTTAAATAAATGATGTCTTCATCGGGCGTAGTATATGGCAACTGGGTGATGCCGACAAAATGTTTTCCCAATGTTTTAAGGGCATCCTTTAAATAAGTCTGATCAAAAGCCTGGAAAGAGCCGGAAACGACAGCGCGCCAATGATATTCAGTTTTTCCGTTCTTTTTAAATAATCCCGGCAGGTGAAGCGTTCAGGCAGAAATCCCTGGTTTTCAACTAAAGGAAATCTGGGATCAATGATGTGCAAGTGGGCATCAAATATTTTTAGCAAGGCCTCTCTCTCCCCGTTTCAAAGTAAAAAAAAAAAAATGTTGGCCGGATGATGCCATGCCTAACACGTCCGGCCAAACCTAGAACTCGTTCACTCATTAGTCCATTCTATATCTCCTGATTCCTGTCCCATTCTGCCGCTATGTAAACCCTATTGGTTATTGTCATACTCTTGAACGTCGGTTTATTATTTATTTTGAAACAGGTGCCATTCTTTCACTTCGTCGCTTACATTCACTATCTGTTTTTTTTTTTCAGGCGATCGAAACAGCCCTTTAGCCATCTCATCCTTTGAAACCGGCGCAGCGAATGTCAGTTTTTTTTGCAGCGCCGATATTTTGTGATAGGCTGTTTTATTATCTTGATACTGTCGTCCAGGTTGATCTTGCTGTCGGGCTGTTTAAATTCATTGGGTTTCACCTTTTCCGGATGTTCAATATTATCAAAGCTGAAACCGGAAACAGCAATAAAAAGTATGCACAGAACGCCTGCCGGCAGCAGGATTTTAAAAAATTTCATTCGCCTTATCCTCCTCTCGCCTGCGTAATATCCACTGTACACCTTTTGCAATAATTATTGGAACCATAAGCAATAAAATTGCCACCATTCCTTGCCAGAACAAAAGCCTGTTCAGGTCATAAACAATGGACAGATAAACGTCAGATACAGGATTTTGAAAAGCAAAATTTTCCAGACTGTCTTTAAGCAGCGGAAGTGTGAAAAAGACGATCAAGACGGAAATCAAAAGCATACCGACCCACTCTGTTAACTGGTAAGCAGCCCGAATCCAAAGGGATGTCACCGCGATCATGCCGAAGGTAAACAGGCTCCACTTTAAAATATCCGTTCCTTCAAGTTGATAATGCACGTACCGTAGTAGCTGATCACCGAGCTGCTAATCACAGCCAGCAAAATGGAAAGCAGCCAATTGCCTGTCCGGCTTAAGCGGTGATAATGATAACCGAAATAACCGGTCAGGATGCTGGCAATCAGCAAAGCAAGCAAGGTAAGGAACGGCTGTTCAGGCGTATTGATCGCACTTCCCGCGGTCGTTTTTTGATTTGGTGATGTCTCGTTCACGTTTCCATTTTCTTGCCCGGTGACATTCACCGGTTCAGTTAACTGATGATAGACATTTTGATTGCGATTCCCAGGTTCTCCTGTATTCGATAATGTTTGCGCGATGTCCGTTTTCAACAGATTCGTCGCGCCAAGATTTTCACTCCAGGAATGATTCAGCTGATTGGAGCCGTTTTGTGCGCTGACGACCAGTGTTTGCATATCTTTTGAGTCTTTTAATATATTGGACTGACTGTCGGCAATGCTCTTAATCGAGTCACCCACAGCATCTAAACTCTCAAAGTCTCAAAGTTGTTATCCTGAATCGTTAAAGCCATGCCGTTTTCAGTTTCGTCCACCGCAATATCAGGATTGGATAATTGGATGGGCTGAGAGATATCCGCTGTCAATTGCTGCACTTTTTTCGCATTGGCCGTTAAATTGTTTTCAATATTTTTGATGTCGTCTTTTTGCGTTTGGGTCACGTCATCAAATGTTTGGGATATTTGCATGTTTTTCCCTTGAATGGCGTTCGTACTGTCTTCCAACTGTGAGAAATCGTTATCCATGCCTGCTATGTTCGCTTTTATTGAGTCTAAAAGAGCGCTGAATGACTGGTCATTTTCTTCCGTTTGCTGCTGATTGTCTTTCAACTCCTCAGACTGATTCAGCGCGTCCTCGGTCGTTTGATCGAACAACGACAGCAGTTTATCTTTGGCTTTATTTAGTGTTTGATAAGCCTGCAAATCGTTATCCACATCGCTTAACGCTTGATAAAAGGACAGCAGCGTTGCCTCGTCATAATTATTGGCGGAGAGAGAAGTGTCATTGATAAAGAACGCCGAAACATTCGTTTTAAAATCAGGGAAATGATCGCTATCAGCGATCGTATCGATATCGGCATTTAGTTTATTTTGCAGTTCTTTCACCTGATGTTTCAATACAGCCAAGTCGTCGGCCGCCGGCTGAGACACGTCGCTGCCTGTCGCGTCGTTCTGATCGCCGGGATTGGTCGAGCTGCCATCTGTTTGTTGATCAGTGCCGCTTTTTGCAACATCAGATGGTTGTCCGCTGCCCGAGTTATTGCCATTATTCGACTGATCGCCGCTCCCTGAGCCATTACCACTGCTCAATTGATCGCCGCCGTTATTCGGCTGACCGTTGTTTTCGATGAGGAGTCGCCGCCAGTCGCTTGCTGGTTTCCATCGCCAGGTTGTTCCTTTATCACTAACCCGGCTTGCGCTTTTTTCAGCTCTTCCACCGCATCGGCGTTAATTTGATCAGCCGTAAACTGAACCGCCGCGTCATAGGCGGCTTGCCGGTACATTTTTTGCCGGATATCATCGGCCGCTTGGGAAAGGGCACCGGCATCCGTGAAATGAGCCAATAATTCATTATCTGCTGCTGAAGAGATCTTGCCGGAATACATCCTCCCTTCGTCATAAAGATTCGAAAACTCTGCGGAAGGCAAGAGGTCGTCGATAGAAAAAGTTCGGTTCATCGCTCCGGACGCCGCCAGACTGAATTGATTGACCAGAATGGCCAGACCGTCATTCGCTTTTGACGCCCCTTCTTGGATCAGTTTATCATTTTCATCTTTCGTTTTCTCCAGTGTTTGAATTTGCTCTTTTTGCAGATCATTGAATTTTTTCAGCGTCTTCACTTGCTCTTGCACCTGTTTTTGTGTGTCGGATAATGTATCTTGCTGCTTTCCCGCGGTTTGCTCGGCGGCGCGCGTCATATCAAGCAGACCGCCTATCTCACTAAGCTGGGCATCGAAAACTTGAGCCATATCTTTGGATGTCGGTTTATAGAAACCGGACATCGCTTGCAAGTACTGCTTTTCCTTTTTTTTAAAACGGCTGTAAAATTGCCGTTCACATAATTAATCTTGTCGGAAACAACCTGCCAATAAATCTGCGAAAATTTTTGATTCAATTCACCCTTAACTTTTTCAAACTCGGCCTGCAATTTGGCAGTATCCTCCGTATTAAGTTTCGGATTCATTCGATATGAGAGCTCGGCGGGCGTTGGTTTCTTTTTTTTCAAAAGTAAAGATATTGGTTGAAAAATTGGACGGAATATAGAAAATGGCTTGATAATCGCCATTATCCAGCCCGCTTTCGGCCGTACTGCGGCTGACAAGCTCCCATTGATAGCCATCTTGATCTGTAAAAAGCGGCATCATTTGGTTGCCAAGAATTAATTTTTGATGATCAAAATCCGTGCCTTGATCTTCATTCACAATCGCGATATGCGCTGTTTTCTCTGCGGCAGGCACAACCGTTTTGGTACGGTTCCCCGTTTTTTCAGCCGACTGCTGATCAGGCGTCAAAAAATAGAGCAAGGCAGCCGACAGGCTAATAATAATGATAAAAACGATAGTCAGTGAACCCCATTTTTTTATTCGACTCTGTCTTTCCTCGTCCATCATGTGCGCTCCTCTTTTAGATTTTCATACAGACAGCCTTCCGTTCCGGCCTTCATATTTGAACGGCATCAAAAGCCTTGGCATCAGTTAACGGAATCATCACGCGATTCTCGCGCCCTTGGTTCAGCAAATAGCCGAACCCGATATTGAGCTTTGGCTCCTTGCTTGTGTATGACAAAGTAAAAATCGTCTGATCTGTTTTTTTCGTACAAGAAGAAGGGCATCTTTCGTATTTTTTAATTCGACAATCAGCGGATCATAGCCCTTCCATTCCGGTACATTGCCGGATGCGACCACGCTGAATCCAATAGAATGATAACGTTTCATTAAATTGATAAGGCGCGTCTGGAGCCGGCTGTCAAGTTTGCGAATGAACGTATCCATCCAATCCATCAATGACTAAATAATGAACGGGGTATTGGGCAATGATTTCGGGCCGGCTGCGAAGAGAGGTTTGCATGTGCTCCCTTATTTCTTCCTCACGTGCCTGCAAATCGTTTTCTAATTGATCGACGTACTGTTCAATATCGGTTTTGCTGTCCAAGTACATCCAGTCTTGATCCGCGGCCGCTTTTGCAAAAGCCAATTCTTCGGAGTCACTGATCGCGATCCGCGCGTCATCCATCCGATTAAGCTGTTGAAGGAATAATCGAACCGCATTTGTTTTTCCTCTTTTCGGATCGGCAATAATGATGAGGTTGTTCATTTGCCGGCGATTGATTCCGAGCGGACGAACCGTCTCTTCCTCAAGACCGACGAATAATTGGCCGGCCGTGAGCCCTTTATATTTCAAGAAGGATGCCATCTCAAGTGTTTCAGGAAGCATCGGAACATGATAAATATGTTCCGCCTCCGGATACATGGTGTTGCAGCGTTCAATCTCTTCGAAGCTTTTCAATCTGCTCTGTGACAGAGTCCGCTTTAAACGGCAAAAAGATTTGGACGGTTTCCAGTTCAGCGGTTTTTAACAGCGCACGGCCCGCTATCGCTTCAACAGTTCTTTTGCCGGAACCGCTGAAAATCGTATAGAATTCCGACTGATCGACCATATAGTGAGATAATCGGATCGGGCAGCTGCTCAATAGATTCGGCCTGATGCCATTGGCCCGTGATACGGATAAAATAAATTGAATGCCCAAACTATTGCCTTCGCGGGCCCATTGGATAAAATCTTCTTCCAACTCCTGCATGTCCTCTCGAACGGTTTCAAAATTATCGACAACAATTTTGAAATACGGCAGCCGCTGTTCACTTTGAGCATTGTATAACCTGATATCCGGGACCCCTTTCTTTCGGAAAAGATCTTTACGGCGCTGCATGTCCTCCCGAAGCCATTTCGCGAATTTTTCGATTTTCTTTTTCTCATCCAAGAGAAAATAATCGCCGGTATGGTGCAGTGCAGTTTTCGAAAAGGAAGCAAGCCGCCGCTGCCGAAGTCGAACAAATAAAATTGCATCTGATCCGGTGAATACCGCCGGGCGGCCGCCAGCAAAATAGCGGTGATCGCGGTCGTTTTTCCAAACCCGGCCGCTCCGTAGATCGCCATGTTTTTCGCATGCTGAACCGGCAAGAGCACAGGCTTTTGCAACTGCTTTTCCGGATGATCGGCGAGTCCGAAAGCAAAAACATCGGCTGCTGTCTCTTCTTTTTTGTTTCTTCCGGACGAACGAGCCGGGCCGGCAAAGGCGGCAGCCAAGGGCTTTTCAAACGCTTCAGTCCCATTTGTTGATAAATATCGGCGATGTTCCGAATAATAGCATCCAGTTCCGTTTCCTTTTTTTCCTGAACATCCGCCTTGGCATGAACGTCGGAAATCGGGTACACGCCCGTATCTTTCACATAAAATACATCGTCTTCGGACGTATAAATATTCTTTTGATAAGGCGCCCCGCTCAGGCCGACTGAAATAATTCATAAATTTCATTGTTGCCGACTTGAAGGTACCCGCGGCCGACTTGCTTCAATTCGGCCGCGTCGCCGTTGCCTAAAATATCATTGCTATCCGCGCTATCCTGCACGCGCAAACAAATTCTGAACCGCGAATTGCTGCGGATTTGATCATCGACAACACCGGCCGGTTTCTGTGTGGCAAGAATCAAATGCATGCCCAGGCTGCGGCCGATTCGCGCCGCCGAAACCAGTTCCCTGATAAAATCGGGTTCCTCGCGCTTCAGCTCCGCAAACTCATCCGAGATAATAAACAAGTGCGGCAGCGGGGTTGCCACTTTGCCTTGCCTGTACAATAATTGATAGTCGTCAATGTGATTGATATTGTATTTGGAAAATAATTTTTGCCGCCGGATCGACTCACTTTTAATCGCCGCGAGTGCCCGCTCGCTGAAATTATCTTCATCGTTGATATTTGTCATGGTGGCCAGCAAATGGGGAAGTTATTAAAGAGCTGCGCCATTCCCCCGCCTTTAAAGTCGATCAGCAAAAAAGCCACATCATGCGGATGAAAGTTAACGACAAGTGAGAGAATGTAGGCTTGCAGCAGTTTCGCTTTTTCCGGATCCCGTCGTTCCTGCCAGCAGTCCGTGCGGCCCATGCGCTTTCTCATGCAGGTTTAATTCAAGCCTGTCGGTCTTGCTTCGCAGCCCGATCGGTACAGCTAATGATTTGATCGGGTCACCCGCCGCCCAGCGATCGCGAATATGCAGTTCCTCAACATCTTCCGCCCCCATCATCTCAAGAAAAGTGACATTTTCCGGAATTGAATTGATAAAGCCGGTGTGGTGATTGAGCGAAGCAAGGCGGCGGGCAAAAGCTTCATTTCCCTCTCTCGTAAAAGGATCGAGCCGGAATGTCCGGCCGTTCGCCACTTTATTAAGGATCAGAATATCCCCTTCTTGCTCATTGATATAACGGACAACCGAAGAGATATTTTCGGGTTAATTATCTTTCTTTCGTTTTTGCCAGAAAAATGGCTCCCGCACCGATGCCGGCACAATTTCGATTGAGGTACTCGACAATGCCATGTTCATGAATCAATTTGTCTGAAGCCACAATAAAAACGAGATGAGGGAGGAACAGTTTTTTGTCGATTTTTCCGTATGTTCTCTTTCCTTTAACAGGTCATAGATACCGGACAGCAATTGATCCCTGGTTTGTTCATTGTAGATCAGGTTTCGGCCATGAGTATGCAGGCTTTTCAAGTGCGGCAGCCATTTCAGCCATTCCCATTCCCCATAGTCTTCTTCGTCAAAAAGAATAACGAAGCGCAAATCATGATAGCTATGAAAAAAGGCCAGCTGCATGATCATTTGCTGAACGGCCGTCCGGATGATCGAATGTTTTCCAACAACCCCCAAAGGACCATCGAGCAGCCGAATGGTTAAGGGAATCCCCGGCACTTGACGATAATGATCGACAATGATCTTTGCTTCTTTTAAGTTCATCAAAAGAACGGTTGGCAAGCTCCTGTTCGCTGCCCTGAATCTCGTAATCGGCAGGCAGGGTCGCTGTTCCCAGCCGGATTTCTAAAAAATCGGCATCCGCCCGGCTTCGTTCCCAAATACGCGGGCTCAGTTGACGGGTTAATTCTTTTAGTGTTGCGGTTCCCGGAAACTGATAATGAAGCACAAATTTTTGTTTTTCATATAATTGATGCAGCACTTCCCGCTTTTCCCGCAAATAGTTGGTGTAATTTGTCTTGCGCTCTTTTCGGCGTGTTTTCAGCTGTTTCGATTCCCTTATATATTGGTAAGTGGAAGTGACCAGTGTTGTCACAAACATGAAGACAGAAATGATCACGTAGATACCTCTTGGCTGAACGATCGCGACAACGACCATGACAATCATCATCACGAGCGGCGGCAAGACCATCACCCATAAATTATGGCGATTATCTTTTTCCGAATCCGTCGGCCAGGAAAACTTCACTCTTGTTCGGGCCGCTCGTATACTAAGCGCGGCATGCGCTGATAATTTGGGTATTTGTCGGCGAGCATGGTTCTTGGCCGGCGGATCAGCGGCAATTCGGTTTGATAGGTTTCATCTGTTAACAATTCGACCACGTCTGCTGTTTTCAGTGTCCATTCATTCAGCCCCCAGGAAAAAACATCGCCGATTTCAAGGGGAAAGGCTCCGTAAATCCGCTCGCCGTTTACATAGACCGGCATCGTCTCCGAATAAGGCAGCAGGCACCATTTCTCTCTTTCCTTGTCGAGCAAAAATCCCTGGTCGTCTTCATACCTAGGGAATGAAAACGTCGCCAGATCGGATGAAGACCCTGTCACCTGGAGCTTGTTCCCAATATAAAAACTGATGGGCACCCAGTCTGCTTGCCCCTCTTGAAAAACAAACGTAAGCGGCTTATTTTTTTCATCATGAAAAAGCAGGCGTTCATTATCGACCAAAGCAGTCTGATCATCGCCATGGATCAGGGTCATCTTTTTTGGCTATAGCTCCATTTCAAAACCAGTTCGACATCCAATTGAAACGGGATGGTGAACGTATCTTTCAATCGGCTGCCAATCGTCACGTCTTCATTATGAAAAGGATGCAAATCAATCAGCTGATAATGTTCGTCTGTAAATAACCAAAGTTTTTCCAAGAAATCTCCCCTCCAGCGAAAGACTTTACACCGGCATCCGGTATTTATTGACCGCTATCCTTTTTTTCCGTTGCTTTATCATTTGCCTTTTTTTTTGATCTTTCGATGCTTTCTTATCCTTTTGTGAAGATGCCGCTTGCGTGTTTTGTGCATTGGCCGCGCCGCTGTTTGTTCCGGCTGCCTGATTCTTCTTCAGCTTGCTTTCATATTGGCTGAGCACGGACTCGATGTCTTGCAGCTTTTTCTCTTTTTCTTTTCCATCCATGGATAAGTTTTCGATCACAGCTTGTTTCTCTTTTATCAAGGCGAAGATCGTCAGATCCAGATCCAGATCATTCAGCGATCTAGCCGTATCAAGGGCTCCCGATTCATCGCCGCGCCCGTTCTGAATCCAGTATTTAAAATAAAGCGGATTGCTTTGCAGGGTCAGTCTTTTCAAAGCATTGCTGCGTTCGCCGTCCGTCAAGGATTCATTTTTCACGTAAGAGTACGCGAGTTCATAGCGGACAACTTTCGGCATATCATTGATCGCCACCGGCTTTAGTGCCGTCGCCACATCGCTGTACTGGTTTTCAAGAAAGAGTTCGTGGCTGGTTTGGAATACGTTTTCACGCGGCAGCTTAATCACATAGGCAAAAACGGTCAAAAAAATGAGCGGTATAATGACGGCCACACTCGCTACAAGCAGCCCGTTTTTTACCAGATTTTTCTTTTTGGAGACACGAACACTTTGTTTCTCTTCGGCAATCTCCTTCGCTTTTTCAACGGCAAGACATGCAGCCAGCGCCTTAAAATCCTTGCATTGAAAAAATTTTTTTTAACAAGGGGTATCGTTTTTTTTGTGGCAAAATCAAATTTCACATATGTATCAAACGAATGGGCCGGATCGAACAAGACAGCGAGAACGGCCTTTACATCTTTCAGCACTTCCTCTGCCTGGTATTCAATTGGAGGCAAACTGTCTTTCACGCCATAATGAAGAAAAAACGGGCTCGAGCCCGGCAGAAAAATAAAGATTTTCGGGAAAACAGATGGGTATGATCCGGGAATAGGTGTCGGTCTCAAAAAAGTGAACCAGATTGCCGGCAAAAATGAGTTTTTCAATATAGGGTTCATTGTTCAATTTGAAAAAAGGCTGCAACTCAGGATCCGCTTGTGCCGTTATGATAATTTCATCTTCGGTTGTCTCGACCTGCCTTGAGATCCCATCATTTATGCTTTGCAAAACGCCCAGTTCTTCCACATGGCGCAAAGGAATTTTCGCCCTTTGAAAGACCAGGGTGTGACGGCGATCCTCTTGCTTCACACTTGCTTCTAATTTTGTCTGAAAAAAAAAACTCTCTGTTGTGCCATCCTTTTTCCCCTTCACAAGATCATTAGTTTATCGCCATTTGCTATCTCTTTGTCTTTTAATATGTCAAAACCCCGGATCATTTGTGACTTATTTTCGACCCGTACCCAATAACCCGGCCTGGGCATTGATTTTATTCCGGCGATCTTCCAGACGGTTTGCACCAGCTGTTTGACCGGCTGGCGATCAGAAACCCTAAGATCAAGAGTTGTTTGCCGATAGCGTGTTAAATCAACAGTGATATCGATGTACATCGCTTTTTTTTCACTCCATTTGAAAGACCGAAGCCCCGCGGCGGGAGCTTCGGTATCCCCTGTTTGCTTGTTTAGCCGTTGATTTGGCCTGCAATGTGTTCGTCGGTTTCTTCCAGAGTATTAGCCGTCTTAGCGAGTTGAGCATCGATGTCTTCGAGCAGCTGCTGCATTTGTTGAAAAGACGGTCTCAGCCGTTCATATTGATCTTTGAATGCCCGGCTCGACGCCCCTTCCCATACTTGCGCCAGTTCATTGATCATCCCATCCAGCCGGCCGATGAGTTCCCCGGTGTTGGCCGCCTCTTGTCCGTATTTTGCCGCAAAGCTGCGCAGCTCCTCCGGTGTAAGCCTGATTTGTCCTGCCATTTACAAAACCTCCCAAAAATATATAGTAAATCCACTTATAAAAAGTGTGATTCCCAAGCCTGCTCTTTACAATTTCTTAACAGTGATTTCGAAATATTAAAAATATAGTAGGTACAATGGCCCCCATTTAATATCCTAATGTGTAAACTTTTTCCTAATATTATCACTTCTATTATAAAGATTTCAGCTCCCCAAAAAAAACATAAGAAATACCTGTTTTTTTTTTGCCACAATATGGTTTTTTATTGGCAATTAGACAATTTTCGACAAATTTTCAGGGACTTTCTTACCAATATTCGACTGAACTTCTGAATTTTCTCTCCTTAATTTCTCATTTTCGATAGGAATATGAATCTCAGTTATCCATTCCCCCGATATTTCTCGCATCACATGATAGCGGCGGGATGAAAGTTTCAACCCATGACAGCCGGCGTAATCTTTCAATTCACGATAAGAAGCCGAAAAGAGCTTTTCCTCCTCAAAATGGCTCAACATTAAAGTTGACCCAATAATCAGGGCGTCCCTAAAACTGACATTTCCCTCTCCGTCCATGTTCAGTATGCCATTTAGGGGAAGATAAAAATGGCATGTCTTTGTGTTCGTTTTAGACAATGCCGCATCTGTCCTGATCACCGGCAGGCTGACAGGATAAAGCCCCTGCCTGACAGCTAATTGCTTTAGTTCCTCTGTTTTTTCCAGCCATCTGTCATTCGGCAGCAGCGTATTCGTACAGCAAAGCACATTAAATAAGACAAGCGACGCTCTTCTAATCACGCTCTCTCCTCCTTGCCTTGTATTATTAATTTATTGAACTCCCACTTTTATTTCCACATATGGGAAAGCAGCGTCACCCTTAAAAAAAATGAAAAAAAAAAACGGCGATGCCATTTCCAGTTCATTGTCCTCCATAAAATTCAGAAGTTCGATGTAAGCTTTTTCTGTTAACCTTTCAACGTTGCCTGAGAAATACGTCATCAGCATATTATCGACAGCAAAATAACTACGAAACGAAAAATCCTTATCCCCCCGAACATCATCTTCACGCACGCCGGCAAACAGTTCGATTTTTATCCGGCCATCGTTAGGCACATTGTTTAATGAATAAAATAGGTTGCCGTTGGGAGTGAGCCGCATGTTGCTGATCCACTGCAAAAAATCATTTCTTGCTGCCTCTAATTCCCGATAATTAATGTCGTAACGCTTGGAGATGATATTTCGGCAGGCAATCCTTTCATTTTCAATGATCATTTTTTCGCCTCCCCTGCCACCGGTGCGTAGATATCGAAAAACCAGTCACCATCCGCTTCTAAACAAAAATGATAAAAAGGTTGAGCAAGCTTCATACGATGTTTTTCGGCCGCTTCCCGCAAAAGCCGTAAGCATTGGAGAAAGGTTCCTCTTCATCATAATGACGAACAACAAGGGCCCGTTCAATGAACAGCTCATCATAAAAACGAATGGAGCTGTCATCAACCGGATCGATAACGGAGCTTAACGGCAGAAAGAACGTGTATTGCCTAAAGTCCGGCTCATTTTTCACGTCCGCTATCGTCATGATCAGCGGCCCATTTGGATACACGCCGACAGCAAGTGCCATTTGCCGCAGGCCCTCCGCTTCTTTGGCCCAGTTTTTCTTCACTGCAATCACTGTTTGACTAACAAGATTCAGCATCCGCAGCGAACCCTCTCTAACGCCCACAGTCAACGTCTTCTTTCATTTTTTCTTTTTTTTTTGATTGGTGCTGCCTTTGTTACGGTAACCGCCGCCGGGCCAGCACCGATGTCCGTGTGATCTTTGCGTCTTTGCTGGCAATAAAAAAAGTTAGGCGATGAGGGCGTCATTCTCTTTTCATAAACGGCGTCTTTTTTTTTCCCGTCGTTTCGCCTTTTCCGCCTTTTCTTCCTTTATCAGCCGCTTGATTCTTTCGTCTTCTTCCCGTTCCAACCGCTTCAAATCCTCATCAAATTCCCTATCTTCTTTGTCAATCTTCACCTGCTGCTTGGGCGTGATATTGAACGACGGAAAGCGGATTTTACAGTACAGCACAAAGATAAATTCAGTGACCGCCACAGAATACATCAAGAACGACATTATAAGTGTAAGAGAAACAATAATAATGGTCTCACCAAATGAACCTAAAAAAGACATAATTAGACCGCCCAAAAGGACAGCAATGAAAGCAATCGGTAAAATGGTCGAGAAACTGGACCAGCCTTCGCTGTACTGCCTCCCTAATAATCCGCTACCGTTTCTTCTGAACGCGCCTTTTTCCAGCAGACGGTATGCCCGGAATAAAGAGCCCCCAAAAACGAATGTACTCCCTAATAGATATATGAAGATAGATATTCCAAATGAAAAAAAAGGCATCATCTGTCTTTAAAACAACAAAGGCCATAAACGTCAGATCAAAAGGCGCTTTAAGCGCGCTGAAAACAAGCACCAGCATCTGAAACCTTTGAAACTTTAAACAGATTTTCCTGAAAAAAAATAATAAAGATAGTCCGCCTAATATAATTAAAGACACTCTCTGAAAAACGAGAAAAGGATACCAGGTATCTTTCAATTCTTTAATCACGGTTAATTCTGTACTTCCGTAGGCTCCTACAAGAGACAGGAAGGGAAAAACCCATTGAGCTTTCCCCATCCGTACCGGATTCAGCCGTCCGGATGTAATCCCGTTTCTAAAAAACTCAAAATCTCTCTCTGGAAATACTTTTAATGCTTTTATTGCTTTCATCACAATCTCCTTTCTTCTTCATTTCAGCCACGACGCGATTTTTTGATCTTCCTTGTGGAGGGTATCTTTTGCTAAACCGGTTATACTTTTATTTCCTAATTTACCAAATTTACGATAAAGCAACCAGCTTGCAAAGCTCCTGCAGCCGCACCAACTACAGTTCCTACCGGTCCCAAAACAAGCGAACCCGCCACGGCCCCAATTCCCGCCGCCGTGGCGCTCGTACCTAGGTCGACGCCAATGTCCATTGTGATTTTCAAATCTTTGCTGACCGCTGGCAGGATAAAATCGAGTCAAACGATGAAGGCATCATTATCTTTTCATAAACGGCGTCTTTTTTTTGACCGCTTTTTAGCCTTTTCTTCCTTTATCTCCCGCTTGATCCTTTCGTCTCCTTCCCGTTCTAATCGATCCAAGTAGTCATCAAACTCCTTATCTTCTTTGTCAATCTTCACCTGCTGCTTGGGCGTGATATTGAACGACGGAAAGCGGATTTTACAGTACATCACAAAGATAAATTCAGTAACACCTACAGAGTAAATAATTAAAGACATTAACAGCGTTATCGCAGCAATAATAATTGTCTCACCTAATGAACCCAAAAAGAACATTGCAATGCCTCCTAGAACCACCCCCATAAGAGCGAACGGTAAAATGGCCGAAAAATTTGACCAGCTCTCACTGTACTGCCTCCCTAATAATCCTCTTCCGTTTCTTCTGAATTCGCCTTTTTCCAGCAGACGGTACGCCCGAAATAGAGAAGCTAAGAAAATAAACATACTTCCTAATGTATATATAAGGACAGCTGCTCCGAATGGAAATAACGGTTTTTGTTCTTTTAAAGCAACAAAAACACTAAACGTCATGTCAAAAGACATTTTTAGTGCAATTAAAACAAGTACCAGCATCTGAAGCCTTTGAAATTTTAAACAGATTTTCCTAAAAAAAAAAATAAAGAGAGTCCGCCTAATAGAATTAAGGACAACTCTTGAAAAACAAGAAAGGGGTGCCAGACGTCTTTCAATTCTTTAATCATCGTTAATTCCGAACTTCCAAATGTTCCCAAAAGTGATAATGCCGAGAAACTCCATAATATCTTCCCCAGCCGCACCGGATTCAGCCGCCCAGATGTAATGCTACTTCTAAAAAACTCAAAATCTCTCTCCGGAAATGCTTTTAATGGCTTCATCGCTAGCTCCTCTCATCTTCACTTTTTATTTCAGCCATGACGTGATTTTTTGATCTTCCTTGTTAAGGGTCTCTTTTGCTAAACCGGTTATACTTTTATTTCCTAATTTACCAAATTTACGATAAAGCAACCAGCTTGCAAAAGCTCCTGCAGCCGCACCAACTACAGCGCCAACTGGGCCAAGAAAAGCAGCGCCAACGGCTGCACCCACGCCCGTCGCCGTGGCGCCTGCGGTAAGATCGACGCCGATATCTGTCGACATTTTCATAAAATTGACAGGAGTTGGGGTTTTTTTGCTGTACTTCTCAACATCCGAATAAACCGTCAAGCCGGTGCCAACGATGCCGGCTCCTTTGACATATTTGCCGGCCGCGCCTAATTTCGTCCAGTTTTCTTTTTTCACAAAGTCCCAGTTACTATTGAGGCTGCTGCTTTTAAACCCCGCTACCGAAAACTTTGAACTTGTTTTTTGTCAAATAGTTTTTAACATCTTTTGATTCTTGAATTAAATAGTCGCCTTGAGGTCTAAGCTGAAGTTGGCCGTTCACTTTTCTCTTGCTGATCCGTACCGCCTGGCCGCTGGTCAGGCTTGTATTAAACAATTGGTGTTTGCCTGATTTTCCGTAGCGATCCAAATAGAGTTCCATCCATTTTCTCTCGCCGGTAATATAAATATAGTCACCCACTTTTTTCATCTTGAGGCCTTTCATTCTGGCCAGCCCGGCGGGGATTGTTTTCATTCCCAGCACAGAATATTTGACAATCATTTTCGTCCCGTCCACGATCACATTCGGGGAACCGCCGAGTCCCGCCTGTTCACCGGCTTCGGTCAAGCTGGCCAGTGTTTGGCCGGCGGCAGTCTTCGAAAAAGCGCCCGGCTTGTAGAATGAATCGCTGCCAAAGGTCAAGCTGTACTGCTTTTTTTTATGTTAGCCATCGCCTGTTCGACGGCGCTGAGCAGCGCCTTGGCGTCGCCCGTTTGGCCGGCGGCGGCAAAAAAAACGGAAAACTTTTGTTTTAATTGCTGAACCTCATGCTCCCTGTTTTCGATTTCCGACGAGACCTGCCCCGGAGAGGGCACGGCAAAGTCGGCGACATCGCCCGCCTCCTGGACATCCGCCGCCATCTCCCGGTAAATGGATTCAAATTGCTGCTGCAGGCTGCGCAGATCGCTGTTGACCGATTCCAGATGTTCCTCCCGGATCACGGCATCGGGAGCATTATCGACATGATGCTGGAAATCATCCAGCATCTTTTTGTATTCCTGCTGCAGCGCGTCGCCGGCCTGCATCAGCCCTTTAATCAGCGGCCCGTGCACTTCTTTCAAGTACGCTTTGACGCTGTCGGCAGCTTTCCCTGTAAACGATTGCATTTGGCAAAAGTCATTCATGCCTGCTTCCAGTTGAGACAGCGCCTGATTAACGGCCTTTTTTTCTGCAGAAATTGACTATACAGCTTGTACGCTTCGGAAATCTGAACTTTCGGCAAGGTTCTTTACCCTCCTTTTCAATAGGCTCCCGATAGAAATTGAGCGATTTTTTCATCCATTTCTTCTATGTTTTGACTGACTTTTTCCAGTTTGCCAACCTCGGCATGGAGGTCGGCTTGATAAAGGTGCAGCACGTGCTGCCATTTTTCGAGCAGTTGATCTAATTCTTTTATACGAGAGACATCCGTCGCGGTCAGCTCTGTCTTGACTCCGCTATCCGGCAAAAGGTCTTCGGCGGCACCGGACAATTTGGAAACGGTGCTGCGATAGACCTGCCCATTCAACTGGATGACGTTCATTGGGATTCCTCCTTATTCACTTTTAAAGCAGCAAGAGAGGTTTGAAGCGAGGAAATGTCTGATTGGCAAAAGTCAAGACTGGTCGACAGGCGGCTGATCTTCTCCTGGACATCCGCATGTAAATCCTGAACAGCGTGGATATATGCATGATAGAGACAGCGTGTCGTCAGTCATCCTATGATCAAAAGTCGTTCTTTTTTGCCCCGCCCATTCGCTTGCCGGATTGTGCAGCGTCCGGAAACTTTCCAGGTTCTGCTCAAAAGATTCCAGATGATGACCCATTTTGGATAATAAAACCTGGAGTTTGCGGATTTTTTCCGTTAAAACTTGTTCGTTATGCTGAAAGACTGACAGATCAGCCTGAAGATTTTGCCGGGCTTGAGCGATCACCGCGTTCATTCAATCCCCTCCTAACCTGGAACAGCTGCAGTGAAGCAAAACTTGGCACAACCTTGAAAAACCGAAGCCCTGCCGGAAGCTTCGGAATCTTGTTTTGATTAGCCGTTAATTTGTCCGGCAATGTGTTCGTCGGTTTCTTCCAATGCGTTGGCCGTCTTGGCGAGCTGAGCGTCGATGTCTTCGAGCAGCTGCTGCATTTGTTGGAAAGACGGTCTCAGTCGTTCATATTGATCTTTGAACGCCCGGCTCGATGTTCCCATACTTGCGCCAGTTCATTGATCATCCCATCCAGCCGGCCGATGAGTTCCCCGGTGTTGGCCGCCTCTTGTCCGTATTTTGCCGCAAAGCTGCGCAGCTCCTCCGGTGTAAGCCTGATTTGTCCTGCCATTTACAAAACCTCCCAAAAATATATAGTCAATCCACTTATAAAAAGTGTGATTCCCAAGCCTGCTCTTTACAATTTCTTAACAGTGATTTCGAAATATTAAAAATATAGTAGGTACAATGGCCCCCATTTAATATCCTGATGTGTAAACTTTTACCTAATCTATCACTTCTATTATAAAGATTTCAACTCCCCAAAAAAAACATAAGAAATACCTGTTTTTTTTTTTTGCCACAATATAGTTTTTTTATTGGTGATTAGACAATTTTCGACAAGATTTCAGGGACTTTATTACCAATGAAAGAGTGGGTGTTGGCCGACATAGGGTAGATTTGCATAATGCTTCGGCGCATAGAGGTTCCTGCCGGAGTAACCTTGTCCGTGGAACCAGTGAATCGTCCACCGCGCGAGTGGGTTGAACGCACGTATAACGTCCAGCGCTGGACAGAATTGCCAAGAGGAGGCCACTTTGCTCCATTTGAAGAACCAGAGCTGCTGGCAAAAGAAATCAGAGCCTTTTTCCTTCCATTTCGTGAATGAACACGTTGTTGTGGCAATTAAATAATTAAAACCATGCTTGTTTTTCCACAAATTTGAAAATAAAATTTTTGTTTACGATACAACAAAGTTCTAAACTAAAGATTGTTTATAGTAGCTCTGGTAAATACTTAGAAGACCGGCCTTTTATATGCAGCTAGGTTTATAATTTTTATTTAAATAAAATTGGTTCAGAAGGTTCATAAATTTACTGAAATGGGGGCAAAATAGAGCTGTTACATCTGAAAAGAAGGGACAATTTTGATGAAAACAGCAAGACTGCGCTTAGGCATTATTCCTTTTTTAGCGATGATTGTCTCATCCGCCATTGTGTTGGGTGTCTGCCAACCGGCTGAAGCTGAAGAACAACCGGCCGTTATTAAGATTCAAAAACTGGCCGATGACATTTATTACCCCGTCATTGTTGCAGGGGTCAAAAATACTCAGGTAAAAAATGATCTCAATCGTACATTTTTTCTTCACGCCAAAGAGATCCGCTCTCATGACATAGACGAGAAGAAAAGAAATATGAACATGACAAATTGCTCGGCATTCACGGCGGTCCGTATTTCGTTCATACCAAACCGTTTGTCCGCTGCAACAAGAACAGTCTTTTGAGCATCTCTTTTTTGGATAATGCTTATACCGGCGGCGCGCACGGGCTCGCCTACGAGGAAGTATACAATTACGATCTAAAAAGCGGCCGTCGCTTCCGGCTCAACGATTTGATCACAACGAAAGCGCAGCTGGAAAAAGTCAATCAATATGTCAAAAAACAAATGGAAATAATGAATAAAACTCAGCACTTTGACTTCTTCATCGAAGATTTCATTTCAAAGGGATTGACCCAAGCCAGGAGCAATTTTATTTTGATGATCACGGCATTGTTCTTGTGTTTCAGGAATATGAGTATGCGCCGGTCTCCAAACGGCATTATTCATATGAAACTGCCTTATTCGGTCTTTAAATGATTGCGGCCCGCGGAACTGTAACAGTGCCGCGAGCCGCTCCATATGTAATCCGCCTTCGACTTGACTAGCCAGCTGACAGATGACTCATTCGCCGTCAAACCTTTTGGAAAGCTTTTGCTGATGAGCCCTCGCAATATCATCCAAACTGATATGATATAAATCGGCAAGCACGGCTACATTGGCGACAACGTCACCCAATTCCTCCATCAAGTCTTGACGCAGCACCGCCTTTGTCTGCTCCGGCTCATTGGGATGATCCCGGCCGATTTCATAGGCCCGCACCGCTCTCGCTGCTTCGCCGACTTCCTCCATCAAAAAACCCAACTCTTATAAACGGTCCGTAATCTTTCCAGCCCCTGCTGCTGTAAACTGCCTGACCCAATCCTGCAATTCTAGTAATTCCACAACACACACCTCTTTTAGATTCGGAATCCGGTGCAAAAGTATCTATATACAGTGTAACACATATGTTCTCATCTTATATAGGCCAAACAGCCGGATAGGTGCCAAGTTTTATTCGGGCACTTATAGGACAAGGTTTGTGCGGTTCTCAAATTGACAGTCGCCGGCTTCGCAATGGAGTATTCACGAACGATTGATCGCCATCTCATCCATTGCCCGAGAAATATTTGACACAAATACGATGGTTCTTCAGTTAAAGACGTTATCTTTAAATCACCTCTAGCTCCTTCAGCATTTCAAAGGCAAACCGGGCATTGGGGTAGGTCAATGTTCCGCCGGCGATCACGCCGGTCTTGATGGCCTCCACCATTTCCGCTTTGCTGCTGCCTGTTTTTATCGAACCCTTAATATGGTATAAAATGCACGGATTGCATTTTGTCGTGACCGAAATAGCAAGTCCCATTAGCTGTTTGTTTTTTGCGCTGATCGCTCCATCGCTGTAGACATTGTCATCCAACCGGCCAAATATCTTAAAAAAATCATCCTGCTCTTCCATCACACTATTAAATGTCTCATGATAATGACTCATTTCTTCGGCTTTCATTTGCCCCATCCCCTCCTCTTAATTATTTCCTATATTAAATCCGCAAAAAATTTAGTCAAGAAGAAACCTATTGCTGCTATCCACCGTTAAAGGCTATGCCTTGAATTTTTTCCTTTTCGATATCCAGAAAGGTGTGTAGAGAATGTAAAAGATCACAATGATCAGTCCTTCAAGTGATAACAAATACCATGGCCACGGACCGAGATAGTTCAACAGTGATGAAATTTTCGGTTTGTGCATAATATACAAATAGTTGGAGCCGATCCAGCGGTTAAAAATAAAAATGCCGGCGCCATACACATTAATAATAAGAAAAGTCGCCCATAGCGAACGCTGCGTCACCCGATATTTTTTTCAACGGCAATCATAAATAAGCCGGCCAGAATAACAATGCCGTGAGCGGTGAAAAATTCAATAAAGCGAAAATGCGGAAAAGAGTAGTTGCCAAGATCAGGCGTCAGAATCGCCTGGATGGAACTGCCGATCCCGGCGAAATAAAGGAAACTAAATAAAAGCTTACTTTTTGATAAAAGCATAATCGCCGAGAGAATGACCGCCATATCACTCAGCTCCAGCGGTAATGATGATTTTAGCGACCAAGTATGAAAATAGATGTACCACGATTGCACGCTGGTTTCCGCGGCCAGCAGCAGAAAGGCAAATAAATATCGAATAGTTTCCTTCCAACCGAACCGGCGCAGCGGTCGGCGAAAGATAAAAAGGCCGATACCGATTAAACAAATGAGAATAAGCGTCAGCACATGCTGCATGGAGAAAAGGTGAAAGGGTCCGCCATGATGCTGCATCTGAAAATATTTTTCCATATTCACACCTCATTCACAAACTATAGTTAGTTTGCCGGTGCACCCTTTGTTCATGCATGTCTCGGAAATGCTTTTTTTAACTTTGCACATTCAAAATTTTAGCTCTGGTTGAAGCGGCTCCCGTTCAGACTTAATCGGCATTTTTGGTTGAGGTCGAACCATCTTGGATGGAAACTAACCCATTCCGTGTTAATCGCTCCATTTGAGTGAAAAGTTGCTCCATTTTTGACTGGAGTCACCCCATTTGAGTGGAAATCGACCATTTTGGTTAGAAGTCGCTCCACTTTGAACGGAGGTCGGCCTATTCCGGCTAAAAGTCGGCCCGTCCGTCTTCTCAAATTGAGCTTATCGTCATCAATCCGGACAGCACTGTTCCGCGGGGCCTCGCCTAATCCGAATCCGCGTGTCCACCACCGAGATTCGACCCGATTTTTGCCAAAAAAAAGAGCCCCGCATGCGCGGAGCCTGTACAGGCACGGAGGCCCTAAAATGATGAGCTTAGGATTTAAAAAATGAATACTTACAACAAACATTGGATTGAACTTACAGTTAACAAAGGCTGCAAATCGGTTATTAAGCTTGGAATTGAGCTTCTTCAGTTGAGCCTTTGAGCGCAACAGTTGAAGATTCCCCGCCGCTGACGATTGTCGATACAAGGTCGAAGTAACCAGTACCAACTTCGCGTTGGTGGCGAGTAGCAGTATAGCCGTCTTTTTCGCTTGCAAATTCATTTTGTTGCAGTTCGGAATAAGCAGCCATGCCGCGATCTTTGTAGCCGTTAGCCAGGTTGAACATGCTGTAGTTGAGAGCATGGAAGCCGGCCAAAGTAACAAATTGGAATCTGTAGCCCATTTTTGCAAGATTTTTTTGGAAGTTGGCAATTTCTTCGTCACTAAGTTTTGATTTCCAGTTGAACGAAGGCGAGCAGTTGTAAGCCAACAGTTTGTTAGGGAATTTTTCGTGAATCGCATCAGCGAATTTGCGAGCTTCTTCAACATTTGGTTCGGCCGTTTCACACCAAATGAGGTCAGCATATGGGTGCGTAAGCTAAGCCGCGATTGATGGCTTGATCGATGCCAGCTTTTGTTCTGAAGAAGCCTTCAGGTGTTCTTTCGCCTGTAATAAACGGTGCATCGTATGGGTCAACGTCGCTGGTCATCAAGTTGGCTGCGTTGGCATCAGTCCGGCCGACAAGAACCGTCGGAACACCCATTGCGTCAGCAGCAAGACGAGCAGAGATCAAGTTTTTGATAGCCGTTTTCGTCGGAAGAAGTACTTTGCCGCCCATGTGGCCGCATTTCTTTTCTGAAGACAATTGGTCTTCGAAGTGAACGCCGGAAGCACCTGCTTCGATCATGGCTTTCATTAATTCAAATACGTTCAATTGGCCGCCAAAAAGCCGGATTCAGCATCGGCAACAATCGGTGCGAACCAGTCAGTATCATGTCTGCCTTCGATCGAGTCGATTTGGTCGGCGCGTTGCAACGTATGGTTGATGCGGCGAACAACAGTCGGAACACTGTCTGCAGGGATACAGGCTTTGGTCAGGATACATTTGACCTGCCGTGTTGGCGTCGGCAGCCACTTGCCAGCCGCTTAAGTAGATGGCTTTCAGGCCGGCTTTCACTTGTTGGTAAGCTTGGTTACCAGTGAGGGCGCCTAAAGCATTGATGAGTTCTTCAGTGTTTAACAAATTCCAAAGTTTTTCCGCACCGCGGCGAGCCAGTGTGTAGTCGATGTCGATAGAGCCGCGTAATTTAATAACATCTTCAGCAGAATACGGACGGGTAATCCCGTTCCACCTTTCACTTTTCCAAGACTCTTCCAGTTGTTTTACTCTTTCGTCAGTCATTCTTTCTTCCTCCTTTGGAATCATTAATAGTAGTTGAAGCTCCCATGGTATTGCAATATAAAATTTTGATTAAAAAACTATCTTCTGTTTATATACAAAGCAAATGCTGCAATAAACACATAAAGTTGAGTTTATATCTTTTTAAATGACGGGCTTATAAAAGTTCATATCCCGGAAGGGTGAAAAACAACAAAATCGTCATTCAAAGTAAGTTTGTCAAAAAGTTGGAGCGCTTCAGGGAATTTGCCTGAATTGAAGTTGTCTTCTCCAAATTGCTCTTTAAGTTTTGCCATTTCTTCTTCTTTGAATTGTTCATACATTTCTCTTGTTACTTTCCGGCCGTCATCCAAAATTCCTTTTGGATGGCGAATCCATTGCCACAATTGAGCACGGGAAATTTCAGCCGTTGCCGCATCTTCCATCAGGTTGTTAATCGGAGCGGCGCCTTGGCCTCTCAGCCATGAAGCGATGTATTGGACACCGACGCTGATATTCATCCGAACACCATCTTCGGTGATGGTTCCGGTCGGTACTTCAAGCAAGTCTTCTGCCGTTACATTGACGTCTTCCAATTTCTTCGTTTCGATTTGGTTCGGCGTCTTCATTTCCCGATTAAAGGCTTCCATTGCGACAGGAACAAGTCCCGGGTGAGCCACCCAAGTGCCGTCGTGGCCGTCTTTTTCGCGTTCTTTATCGGCTTGAACCTTGGCAAAGGCTTCTTTGTTCTTTTGTTCGTCGCCTTTGACCGGAATTTGTGCGGCCATGCCTCCGATAGCCGGTGCATTGCGGCGGTGACATGTCTTAATGGTGTAAAGGGAATAGGCTCTCATGAACGGTGTTGTCATCGTCACTTGCGAGCGGTCAGGAAGGATAACATCCTTTTTGATTCCTGAATTTTTTGATATAGCTGAAAATATAATCCCATCGTCCGCAGTTTAAACCAGCGGAGTGTTCGCGCAATTCGTAAAGAATTTCATCAATTTCAAACGCGCCCAAAATCGTTTCAATCAATACTGTGCCTTTAATAGTTCCCTTAGGAATGCCGATGTATTCTTCTGCAAAAGTGAAGACATCATTCCAGAGACGGGCTTCCAGATGGCTTTCCATCTTCGGCAGGTAAAAATATGGGCCGGTGCCGTTCTCTAACAAATGTTTTGCGTTATGGAACAGATAAAGAGCAAAATCGAATCGAATAGAGATCCGGAAATTCTTTTTCCATCGACCAGCACATTTTTTTCTTCCAAATGCCAGCCGCGCGGACGAACAATAAGTACAGCGGTTTCTTCATTCAATTGATAATGTTTTCCTTTTGCATTAACAAATGAAATCGTTTTGGTTACCGCATCGCGCAAATTAATTTGCCCTTGGACGATATTGTCCCATGTCGGCGACAGCGCATCTTCAAAGTCGGCCATGAAACACTTTGCTCCTGAATTTAAAGCGTTGATCAGCATCTTCCGATCAGTCGGGCCTGTAATTTCTACACGCCTGTCTTTCAAATCTTCAGGAATAGGGGCAATGGTCCAATCCCCTTTGCGAATCGCTTCTGTTTCTTTTAGAAATGTCGGTTTTTCGCCTCTGTCAAAGGCTTCTTGCCTTTCTTTCCGTTTGTTCAACAGTTCCACTCGTTGCTGTCCGAATTTTCTTTCGAGCTGCTCAACAAAGTTTAATGCGTCTTGCGTCAAGATAGTGTCATATCCCGGCCGCATGGGGCCAGTTACTTTGATTCCAGCTGTTTGAGTGGCCATTAGACCCTGTCACCTCTTTGTTATATTACAGAATATCAATCTGTAAATGTATTATATAACAGGTACTTCGAATTGTGAACCCCCTTTTTTTAAAATGTCCATAATTTTTTTAAAAAAGGATCAAAAGAGCGGTGCTTCCTCCTTTTATACAGGTCTTTTTCAGATGATTTTTTTAAAAGAATACGGGTGTATCAGGCTTTGCTGCGTATCATCCGATCCGCTGGTTATTTTGCCCTGTTCTTAAACCTTCTATGATCCATTTGCCGTCAAAAAATTTCTTAATCTCAATCATTTTAGTTAAATGTTTCACCCATCTCTGCCTCTTCACCATCTTTCGCGAGCCATACACCAACCCGGCCTGTTCGCCCCATTATGCAGTACCCTGAGTCCCGCAGACTATGAATCACGTCTTTCACTCTCTGAATGCGATTGATCAAATTTTCTCACGTTGCAAACAAAAAAAGCGATTTGCTCATTAAACCCATTTGAGCATCTCGCTTTCTCCTGTCGGAGGTTAAGCCGCTTATTTTCCTGCACTTGATTAAGTGAAAAAGCTGCAATAACCCGATAATATATAATTAAGACATTTTAATAGCCGACTTCTTCCGGCCTCAAACAAGCCATGCCATCCTAGATGAAGAGAACTTCATCGCGAAGCCGGACGAAAGTGCCATGAACATGAGCTGCTTCTTACCCAGCCATTGTCTTTTTGTCTCATCGTTGTCAATTTGCGGGATAATTCCAGAAACCATTCTTTGTCTTTGGTCATTAAAGCGATGTCGATCAAATCTTGAATTTGTGCTTCACTGATATCTTCATAAGCAGGGAACTCTCTTACAAAACGGCTGTGTGTTTCAATGGTTCTGCCGATCGTTGATTCACGATCACAAGCGACAACGTGAATTTTTAATATGCCTTTTAAAGAGTCAATCGCGACAATGTACCCGTGAACCAATTCTCCGTTGACCGTTCTCCCTTTGACCCAATCGCCGATTTTCCATTGGTCATTACGCATCATCATCCACCACCCGTTCAATATATTTATGTTCATGCCTAAATCGGAAGCATTTAGTCGTGTTTCACTTTTTTTAAAATCGAACCGATCGTAATACGATCCAGGTACTCTCCCATATAAATTTCGGCATCATCAAAAATTTGATTCATCACCGTCTTAATATTAGATGACACCGGACAGTCTTCCTGAAGATCTCCTGCACACCAGCGCAGCTTGAGCGCCTCACATGATACGGTGCGGTAAACCTGGGCTAAAGTCACTTCATCGGGATCGCAATCCAGCATGTATCCTCCGCCCAGTCCTTCTTTTGTCCTGACTAATCCTTCTTTGCGCAAAGCACTCATAATTTTTCGAATTCTAGCCGGATTCGTGCAGACATTGCGGGCGATCAGCTCACTTTTAGCCAGGCGGCCCGGCGCATTGGCCAAAAAGACCAAACTGTGCACCGCAATCGTAAATTCACTATTCATGACATGACTTCCTCCTAAAGAAGGATACTGTAATTATAATTTATACAGTTGTCAAAATCAACGTTTTCAGCTTACGGCCTATATTTAAGCACAGTGGAAGCTGGCGTGTCCAAGGTTTTGCACAATAAACTTTTCTCTATATTTTTCGACAACCCTCGCCATTTTTTAAGGATGCAAGGGGAGATGAGGGTCCTCCTTTGCATCCTTTAGACACAAATCAGCCAAATTTAGGCCTTTGTATAAATATTGCTAAGACAAGTCCGAGTACACAAAAGATCGCCGTCACCATAAATGCATCATCCACCACTCCATGGATGACGCCGCTCATTCCATATTTATCCGGATTCAGCTGTGTGCTGACCATGACTGTGAATAGAATCGCCGTACCGATCGAGCCGGCAATCTGACGCATGGTATTGTTCATTGCCGTACCATGGGGAATGAGATGCTTGCAGCTGGTTCAATCCGGCTGTCGTCACCGGCATCATCACCATCGAAACACCGAACATTCGAACCGCATTCAGCACGGACAGATAAAAGAACGTGGTCGAAACCGATAAATGGGCCATCATAAAAGTCGTGACAGTCGTCAGCAAAAGCCCGGTAAGCGCCAGCCACCTCGCGCCTACTTTGTCAAAAATCCGCCCCGCTATCGGCGACATCATCCCCATCACGGCCGCCCCCGGCAGGAGTAAAAGACCGGATTTTACAGGCGAAAAGCCGAGCATATTTTGCATATAGATCGGCAGTATCGTCGCTCCTGAAATCATCACGGCAAAGACAATCATTCCTATCACCGTCGTCAGCGTAAAAACAGGATATTTAAAGACGCTGAATTCCAGGATCGGCTGCTTCAATCGAAACTGCCGGGTAATAAAAGCGCTCAAAGTCACCGCGCCGACAATAAGCGAAACGATCACTTCAGGATTCCCCCAGCCGCTTGTTCCTGTATGCTGAAACCATACAGCAGGCCGCCAAAGCCAAATGTCGACAAAATAATCGACAGAATATCCAGTTTTGGATACGTGAGCTGGGTGACATTTTTTAAGAAGAAATAAGCAAAAATAAAATCAATGATCGCAACCGGCAGCACAATGTAGAACAGGACACGCCAAGGGTATTGATTAACCAGCCACCCTGACAGTGTTGGGCCGATAGCCGGAGCAAAGGCGATCACCAAACCAAAAAGGCCCATTGCCGATCCGCGCTTTTCAATCGGAAAAATGATAAACAGCACGGTTTGCATTAAAGGCATGATAATCCCGGCACCGGCGGCTTGAATGATCCTTCCGATAATCAGCAGTAAAAAATCAGGTGCGATCGCACAAATCAGCGTTCCGACAGCAAAAAGACCAACCGCCGCAAGAAACAGCGCCCTTGTTGTAAAACGGCCGATTAAAAAAGCCGTGATCGGAATCATAATCCCGTTCACAAGCAAAAAAAAAAACCGTTTGCAGCCATTGAACAGTATTTGAAGTCAACTGCAATTCCTTCATAATACTCGGAAGCGCCGTCGCCAGCAGCGTCTGATTCAAAATAGCAATAAACGCTCCCGAAAGCAGCACCATCACAATCGGAATTATTTTTATTCTCTGCAGCTCTAGCGGCTGGGATTTTATATTTTCCATAGCATCAGCTCCTTAGTTCTGTTATTCATAGTCCGCCTGTGCATAACTATTAATTTAGCACGATCAATTTCAGAGCGAAAGAAAAATGCTTGCAGCGCCCTGTGCTTTAGCTTAAAAAAAATGGACATTTAAAACGGTTAGCCCCATTCGGCTGCCCTGGAATGAAAGCGTGGCAGCTGATGATGTCCATCTGCACCTCAAATGATCAATTTTCAAGGTTTATGAACGCTTTTTTACGACTGTTTTGGCGACCGTTTGACCGCCGCTGTCTGATCAACTTTCCTTAGTTTATCCAGAACTTTGGGACTTTTATATACGACTTCGCTCGGAATGAGGCGACTCCACCCTAAAATGGTGCGACTTTCAAACCAAACAGGGCGGCTTCCGGGCCGTAATTTCCAGGACGGGCATTGTCCTGAAATCCGGCCTTTTCTCAATGAATTTTAACGGCTCCGCTTAATACATTTAGATTGATTTTTTTTTTCCGGATCCGTATGTTCCTTCCACCTTCTGTGTGCTTACCATTTTGCTTTTAAGCGGGAAGTCGCAGGTAATCGTCCCGCTTCTAACTTTTCCGTTCAGCTTAAAACTCGACCTGGAAGGAAGATCGATATTTAAATGACCCGACCGCACTTCCGTATTAATCGGCCCTTTTAATTCATCCATTTGCAGGTTCATATTTCCCGATAATAATTCTGCCTTCACTGAACCCGTGTAGTAGCGCAGCCGGACATTGCCGGAACGAATAGCAATTGAACCGGATGCCGCAGACAGCGACTCAATATCAAGATTGCCGGACAATCCATTAAGTGAAATACTTCACTGCTAAATTTTTCAGTTGGGCATTGCCTGACGCCATATCCAAATCAAGCGAGTCGAGCTTAATCGGGCGATTGGGAGATACACCGGTCAAATTTAAATTTCCCGATGCCATATCCAGTTTCAATTGACGGTTATAATCCTTGGGAAGATAGACAGTCAGCTTTGTCCGATTAAATAAGAACCCGGGAACCCATTTTCTTTTCACATTGATTCTTATTGTATCCCCGGCTTTTTTTACAGACACTCTGCCCCTGCCTTTCAGTTTCGCTTTAACAGTATTGCCGCTCGTCGGAACAATGGCCGTATTGATCCCGGCAACATCCACCTGAATTCTATTCGAACTGCCGGTCACTTTTGCACTCGTTCTCTGATTTCCAAAAGGCAGCCAAGGGAGATTATATGGATTGAAAAAAACGACATACAGTCCGATAACAATTAATAAAATGGCTAAAAATTGTTTCACTGTCAAACCCGCTTTCCTATAGTTTCCAGCTAAAATAACCAGCCTAAAAGAAAAATGAGGCTCCGTTCCGGCTTTCAAAAAAACACGAGTCCACCTTTTTAGGTATATTATTATTATAGAAAATTAGGCTCCTACGAATAAACCCTCCCCGGTCATATGTTTATATACGGCTTCAGACTTAACTCAAATGTTCCAGGACGGCAGGGAACAAAAAAAAAAAGCGAAGATGCGTCACCCCCCCAAAACGGTCCTAACCGATGTCCGAAAGATATAGAAAGTGCCGCACGTGTGCGGCACTTCACAAGTTAAAAATTTAATAGCGATTTAAATTCAGGCTTTTTTCTGTATCTTAATTATTGCACTCGTCAGCTGCGCAAAACGCTGCCGCCGCGCCTTAAAAGCGAGAGGCAACTTCTGCCGTCTTCGCCAAACCTTCTGCAACAATTTTTTCAGCCTGATCAGGGAACTGGTTGTGCCCTTCAATGATCACGATTTCAGGATTATTTATTCCCCAGAACCCAGTGATCGATTTGACATAGTTAACGGCCATTTCCAGCGGCTGCATATCCGGATTGGAATAAATGCCGCCCCGGGCACTCAGCAGAGCCACTTTTTTGCCGCCGGCAAGTCCCACAGGACCCTCCGCTGTATATTTAAAAGTTTTCCCGACTTGAGCTAAGTAAGAAATATACGTAATCAGCGGTGCAGGAACGGTGAAATTCCACAAAGGAAAAGCAAAAACCACCTTATCGGCTTGTAAAAACTGGTTCAAATAGCCGTCAATGATTCCCGTTATTTTTTCTTCTTCCGCTGTTAAAGCGGCGCCGCTGTTCTTTTTAAAAAGCCCGGTGATTGCTGTATTTCCGTAATAAGGAAGATTTTCATTAAAAAGATCAATTTCAGTCATCACGTCGCCGCTATGGCTTTCTTTATAATTTTTTTTTAAAAAAGTATCGTACATTTTGACACTTACAGATTGATCGGCAGGTCGGTCATTAGCCTTAACAAATAATACGTTTGCCACATTTATTCCCCCCAATTTTTTGCAACTTTCATAAGCACAGTAAAGATCAATTAAAAAGTGCATTATGTCATTAACTGCAACTCAACAAAGCACATTATAAAGGTGAAAAATATTTTTGTCAACCAAATGATCATACCGTTAATCAAGATTGGCCATCACATCTGCAAGCGTAAACTGTCTCAGAAATTCAACCATTTGTTCTTCCGCTCTGTTCATGATGCGTTCCAGATTAACATCCAATTGTCTTCCAGCCTCACCGCAATCTAAATCCTCGGGTTCAGGATCCCGTTCGTCACATTTTATCGCTGTATAGATATCGGCTAATGTCAGTTTATCCTCAGGGACTTTCAAAGAGTAACCGCCGTCTCTTCCTTCCTTGGCGTCGACAATACCTGCACCATTTAAAACAGACAAAACACGGCGAAGAAAAGTGGCATGAGAATTGACTTGAGAAGCGATGATTGCGCTTGACAGACAGCCGCCGCTTTTTGACAGTCCCACAAGCGCGTGAACAGCGATGCGAAATCGCGGCTGTCCAATTTGATCAATGCGATTGGTTTTCATCGTTCAACCCCCTGACTAAGCAAAAAATAATAAGCATGACGCAATTCATTCGCACGGTCTATTCCAAACAGATTATTGCTCTTTTTATTTTACCACGATAACCGCTAAATTTACGAGCGGCGCCGCCGGACATCGTATTGGCAATCATTGTTGAAAATAAAAATGCGTCGGCCCGGTTCGGTTATGGAATGGTGCTGCGCCTCGCTAAAATGAGTCATACAG
This sequence comes from Terrilactibacillus sp. S3-3, assembly GCA_030437565.1. Lineage (GTDB taxonomy): Bacteria > Bacillota > Bacilli > Bacillales > Sporolactobacillaceae > S3-3. The sequence continues at coordinate 376,814 of CP129291.1, read as the reverse complement.
ATTGATCCTTGTTTTTTTCTGCTGTATTTTCCCATTAAATGGTATTATTAAGAAATCATTTGCCTTTAATAATCAGTTGTAGACCATCATTAAATAAATCATCAGCTGTACGCCCAGATTCGAAATACTCGGTGATGGCAGCTATCATCGTCGGATGATCCTTTTTAAAATGTTCAAGATCGAATGCTTCCACTCCTTCAGAAGGTGGAGCCGTTTGTTCTTCAATCACAAATCCAAATGTGTAGTGGGCAGCGGTCAGAACAATCAGACGGGATTTTCGCAGGCTGATCCCCGAACGAAAAAGTGTATCAATGGCCGCCTCGTTTATTTTCGCCATTACTAAGGATAAATGTGCTCCCGCGACAATTCGCCCGCCATCACGGCGTGCAAGCATCGCCTTGCGCAGCCGGTTCAACACTTCTTTCAGCCACTCCTGCCACGGTTCGTAATCGCTTCGCGGCGGCAATTCAGCAAACTCTTCCTGCAGGATCGCCTCAGCCATATCATTGATTAAAGCGGCCTTGTTTTTAAAATGCCAGTACAGTGCCGGTGCCTGAACATTCAGGCGACTAGCCAGCTTTCGCAGCGTCACGCCTTCCAGACCGTTCTCATCAAGCAGCGTCAATGCTTCTTGAATGATGTCATCTTTTTTTAACGCCATCGTGATTCTCCCCTAAAAATATTTCTTCTATCATCTTATCCTTTTTCGCTAACAAAGTCTTCCTCACCGCGAGAGCTGATGAAAATTCGGTCAATTTGCCATTTACACAAAACAAGATACGTTCTCCCTAAACTGTTAAAACTCGGGCCCAAACTGTTGAACATCGAGCTTAAACTGTTGAACATCGGGCCTAAACTGTTGAACATCAGGCCTAAACTGTTGAACATCAGGCCTAAACTGTTGAACATCGGGCCTAAACTGTTGAACATCGGGCCTAAACTGTTGAACATCGAGCCTAAACTGTTGAACATCGAGCTTAAACTGTTGAACGTTGGGCCTAAACTGTTGAACGTTGGGCCTAAACTGTTGAACATCGAGCCTAAACTGTTGAACATCGAGCCTAAACTGTTGAACATCGGGCCTAAACTGTTGAACATCGAGCCTAAACTGTTGAACATCGGGCCTAAACTGTTGAACATCGAGCCTAAACTGTTGAACATCGAGCCTAAACTGTTGAACATCAGGCCTAAACTGTTGAACATCAGGCCTAAACTTGAACATCGGGCCTAAACTGCCGAACCTCAGGCCTAACCTGCCGGACCTTGGGCCTAGCCTGCCGGACCTCGGGCCGAAACTGTTGAACATCAGGCCTAAACTGTTGAACATCGGGCCTAAACTGCCGAACCTCAGGCCTAACCTGCCGGACCTTGGGCCTAGCCTGCCGGACCTCGGGCCTAGCCTGCCGGACCTCGGGCCGAAACTGTTGAACATCAGGCCTAAACTGTTGAACATCGGGCCTAAACTGCCGAACCTCAGGCCTAACCTGCCGGACCTTGGGCCTAGCCTGCCGGACCTTGGGCCTAACCTGCCGGACCTTGGGCCTAGCCTGCCGGATTCGAATGGCGGAAACCTAGAGGCCGCGCTCGTTCGGCCTCATCCCATAAAAAAGTGAAAATCATTGTAACAAACTTTTTACGCATGAATATGGACTTGACCCAAAAAGCATTTAACCCTGGTTGACAGCAAAGAAAAAAAGAGGTAAATTAACATTGTTAAATTTAACGATGTTAAATTAAATTATTGTTCTAAGGAGGTTATCAGTCATGAAAGCGGCAGTATTGCACAAGTTTGGAGAGACGCCGTTATACGAAGATTTCCCGGATCCAATTCCCGGCAAGGATGAAGTTATCGTTGATGTTAAAGCGGTTGCTCTTGAAAATGTTGACAAGATGATGGCAGCAGGTTCACATTTTGCCAGCGGGCAATTTTTTTCTCAGCTTCCAGCTATCGTCGGTTTTGACGGGATCGGCCGGTTGCCGGACGGCGGGTTAATCGGTTTCAGCGGCATGACAGCGCCATACGGGGCAATGGCCGAAAAGGCGGTCGTCAAGAAAACGTTCACTGTTCCCGTTCCTGAAGGCGTGGATGCCGTGGTTGCCGCAGCTGTTCCATCATCGGCCTTAACCGCCCTTTTCCCGCTAAAATGGGGAGCAAAAATGCAGGCAGGCGAGACGGTGCTGATAAACGGAGCTACAGGGGTTTCCGGCAGGCTCGCCGTCCAAATAGCGAAACTTCTCGGAGCCGGCCGAGTCATCGGCACCGGGCGTAATCCGAATTCCCTGCAGCAAGTGAACTCACTTGGAGCGGACGCCGTCATTGATCTCAAATTGCCGGATAACCAGCTTGTCGAAGCATTTAAGAATGAAGCGGAAAAAGGGATTGACGTGATTCTCGATTTTCTTTGGGACCACCCAACCGAGTTGCTGATTCAGGCGCTAGTGCCGCATGAGCTCGGCTTTGCTAAACGCCGCATCCGCCTCATTCAAATTGGAGAAAAAGCGGGACCCGCTATCTCCCTTTCCGCCGATTCTCTGCGAACGTCCGGACTTGAAATCGCCGGCGGCAGCGCAGGCGCAACCCCTGAAGCGATCGCCGCCGGAACCGATCAAGTGTGGAAATGGATTAAGGAAAAGAAACTCCAAGTGGAGATTGAAACAGTTCCGCTAAGTCAAATAGAAGACGTATGGAAACGCGCGGATTTTCAGGGCAAACGGATCGTGATCATTCCTTGAAATTGAAATGGGGGGAAAAATAGAGTGGCTGAGGCTGAGGCGCTCTACCTTTGCGCTGTCCAAACCCGTTCACGTCAATTTAGTAGTTCCTGATTTGATTTCACTCCCGTGCTCTTTGTTCTAATCGCCGCAGCCGTATCGCCGAAAAAACCGCGATAGTCGGAACAGTGGTTTGGACAAGCTGATAACTTCGGCCCGCACGTTTCTTGATTTTACCCGCCGCCAGCTTCAAACCAAGTTTCCAATACCATCCCTAAATCTTATTATATTTCCAAATATTTCCTATCCTCGTGATTGCAGCAGAACATCTTAAGTAATTTGTACTAACAAGAATGAAATAACTGAAAACATCCACAATAATGACGAAGCGTTTATAACTTTAGAAGGAGAAAAAGTGGATGAAAAAAGCTTTAGGAAAATTAACGGTTTTATTCATGTTGGCTGCTCTAATCTTTTCGCCAATCAAAACAGAAGCACAAGAGGGCTCGCAGGCACCAGATCATTTTTCGGTCCATCGGCCTTTCAACTTAAGAGTGATTTAAGAAAACTGTGGATTGAACACACCATTTGGGAAAGAAGTTATTTTGTCAGCGCCATTGCCGAACTTGAGGATCAAAACAAAGTGCTGACAAGACTGTTGAAGAACCAGGACGATATCGGCAATGCCATCAAACCTTACTACGGAGAAGCCGCAGGCAATAAACTGGGAAAACTGCTAAGAGAGCATATTCTGATTGCCGGAAAACTGGTGGATGCGGCCAAAAAAGGCGATCAGGCCAATATAAAAAAAATACAATACAGAATGGCACAAAAACGCCGATGACATCGCCCAGTTTCTCAGCAGTGCCAATCCAAATTGGTCTAAAAACGATTTAAAGAACCTGTTATACATGCATTTGGATTTTGCTGCCGCTCAAGTTGTGGCCAGAATTAAAAAAGACTGGGACGCGGACATTCGGGCTTTCGATCAAGGTGAAGATCATGTCATAAAATTAGCCGACACGCTGACATGGCATCGTCAAGCAATTTCCAAATAAATTTTAGAGACTTGTAAAAACAAAAAAAAAAAAAAATCAAGGAGATACCGCTTCTTGGATTTTTTTTGTTTGTTGGGCATACGTCCGGCTTTTTTTAGTTTCTGAATCAACTCTTCAATGCTTATTTCTACTATTTATCCGTTTTAACATCCACTTCAAACGGATGCGTTGCTTCCTCCGATTTTTTCCAAACCGGTTGGGCCTGAGTTGTTTCTGCCGCTTGATCCGCATCTCGTCCCATCAGTTTGTAAGTACCAAACCCGCCCATGATAGCCGTGTCAAACAAAAAAGCAACTACTAATAGCAAAATAATTTTGACATGGTTTCTTGTACTCCTTTATTGAGGTTGCAGCAGGCCGCCCATCAGATTATCAATTATCTGATTTTTTAATTCATTTTCCACTATTAGTATCACTAAAGAGAACAGTCCCAGTATCCGAACAAGTGATTCTGACTGGATGACATCCAACAACATTGGGACAATGCTTTTCGATAGATTGTTACCAAGAATGATCTAGGGATAATGATCCAAATTATTACCAACCACTTTGGTTTATCAGCGACGGAAATCATGGTCAGAGCGAAAGAGCTATTAAAAATCAAATTCTTGTCCCTAATTCAAACTGTTTTGTTTGTTTTTATTTAGCAGAAGCTCGAAACGACTGTTCAACGATTCAACTTACCCTTTGATTCAAAAGCAATACTTAGGGCCTCCTAAAAAATGGTTTCATTGCATTCGGTTTCTTATGGAGAGTAAAAAAACAAGTAAACTAAGATAAAACCTAAAAACCTATCGATGCTGAAAGCCTCGGATGAACTGGATAAAATCTGCAAAATAGATAGAGTCATCGTTTAGATCATCATTATTCCCTTGGATACAATTCTGAGTATTCGTTAATATAGCAAAAGTTGAGTTATAATACAAAAAAAAAAATTTCCTTTAGACTAAATCAGACATATTTTTTCTCAATATTTAGACTATAATGTTGGTTATTAAGAAAAAAGGGGGAATTTAGATGAAAAAAATTATTTCTTTAATGATTGTTGTATTTTTGGTATTAGTTCCAGTTTCGGCTTTTGCCGATACTTCTTTAAATGTTAGTGCTAAACCAACAGATTCGTCAATTGAAAAGGGAAGCAATATAGTTGGCCAATTTGGGAATAATTTAACAGACTCCTATTCAAAGACTTCAAATTCGAGACCACAAATGCGAATAGCTGGTCCATCTTATTGGGGAACAATGACAATTAAGCAGTTAGCACAACACATCTTGAGGCAAACTGGAAATTTAGCGGTAATGATCGTGTTTATAAAGCAAATCTAAGATGTGATCTCCAAAAATATAGTTACGAAGATCACCGTTGGTATACCGTTACTCATCATTCAGAAACGCCAAGATTCAATCCTTCAACAAAGACTCCATGAGGTCAATTTAATTTTTATCATTTGTCTAAGGGAACTTACAGAGTAGATATTATGGAGTGTTAGATGGTAGAAATACTCAATTTAAAGAATTAACCACTCCAGTATCAAATGCTGTGTATATAGGTGAAGAAATTATCTAGTAATGATTTCATGATCTTTTTGCTATAATAGCAATAGGTTTATTATAGGAGTTGTTTTTATGGATAATCTAGATTGGCTAAACATTTATAATCAAGATCTTGAATTAGAAATACATTCTATAGAACAGCCGGACAACTTTGACTTTAGAGATATTCCCAATGAATTTAAAATTGACCGAATGACCCTATTGACTCAGTTTTTTATTGCTCAATATGCATTAGGAAAAGAAAAAAAATATTATTACCACCATACCTATACCGGATCACAGTATTTATCAACGAGTTCTTGATTGTTTTTAGCTCTAAATTTTGAATCTGTTAAAGGTGTTTTTGATCCGCAAAGGGAAAATAGTCTTCCATTTGAAATTCAATTAACAGAATTAGCTGATCGCTCTAGGCAGCAAATAAATGAAAAAGTATTATTCAAATGCACTGAACCCAATTATTTCAGGATTTTATGGGGATTTACATGACCCTCCCCACGGAGTCATTAATCAAACATTAACATGCCAAGTCGATTCCCGAATGATACCTAAACTAAATACCGATGAGGTGGAAAAATTTAAAGAAGTTTGGGAATTTCTAAGAGAAACCTATTTAAGGTGTTATGGATGTATTGATATTACTCCGACCTATTGGTGGGGAACGGACCAATTAAAAGAAAACATTGCCTTAAGATATTTATGCACCGTAAGCGATCGTGTCTTTCTATTTATTGATGAACCTACTAAAAGAGTCATTGGCTTAAATGTTTTAGCTTAAATGATTCTTATTTAGAGGTATAAAGCAGACGTTGACGTCTATTTAAAAAAAAGCGATGGTCAGTCTAAAAAATCAGACTGACCATTTTATTGTTGTGAGTTTGTAGCCCATTGATAGGAGACTGACATTTCAAAAGGAACACAGGTTTATCGGATTTTCTTTCACATTAAAACCAGCGCTCGGTGACAACCTTTTTTCTTGTGTAGAATTGGACGCCGTCTTTGCCGTTTGTTCCAAGGTCGCCGAAGAAGGAAGACTTGTTGCCGGCAAAGGCGAACAGGGCCATCGGTGCCGGCACGTTGACATTGACACCGATCATCCCCGCATCGATATTGTCGCGGAACTTTTGGGCGCTTTTTCCGCTCGACGTATAAATGACGGCGCCGTTGGCGAATTTCGAGCGGTTGGTCAGCCGGATGCCTTCTTCTAAATCTTTGACTCTGACAATGCTCAGAACGGGGGCAAAAATTTCATCCTGCCAAATCTTCATCTCCGGCGTGACATGATCAAAAAAAATGGTCGCGCCGACATAGTAGCCTTCCCCGGGATCGCCGTCGATATCACGCCCGTCGACGAGTAGCTCCGCTCCCTCTCTCACACCGCTTTCAATGTAACCGAGCACGCGTTCTTTGTGAGACTCGCGAATCAGCGGCGGGCCGACGAAGTTGTCCTCATCGCGCCCGTCACCCACTTTCAATTGGCGGGCTTCGGCAACAAGCCGATCAATAAATGTATCGGCGATCTCATCGACGACCGCGACAACCGAGCAGGCCATGCAGCGTTCGCCGCTTGAGCCGAATGCCGAACCGATCACACCCTGGATCGTCTTATCCAGATCGCAGTCAGGCATGACAATTGCATGATTTTTTGCCCCGGCCAGCGCCTGAACGCGCTTGCCGTTTGCCGTCCCGGTTTGGTAGACATAGCGGGCAACCGGTTCGGAGCCGACAAACGAGACTGCCTTTATATCGGGATGATCAAGGAAACGGTTGACCACGTCCTTGGCACCGTGGACAAGATTCAACACGCCTTTTGGAAAACCGGCCGCGCTAAATAGTTCAACAAGCTTTTCGGCTAAAATCGGTGTCCGTTCCGAAGGTTTCAGTACAAACGTGTTTCCGCATGCCGTCGCCAGCGGAAACATCCAGAGGGGATCGATCATCATCGGAAAGTTGAACGGCGTGATCCCGGCCACGACGCCAATCGGATAACGCCAGATCGACCCGTCGATCCCGCGCGAAATGCCCGGAAGCACGTCGCCCATCATCAAACTTGGAGCGGATGTCGCCAGCTCGGCCGCTTCGATGCCCCGCTGCACTTCCCCTCTGGCATCCTTCAGTGTTTTGCCGTTTTCCATCGTGATGATTCTCGCCAGTTCTTCTTTATGCTTTTTCAGTAATTGCAGATATTGATACAATAACCCGGCCCGTTCCGGAGCGGGCACACCGGCCCATGTTTCAAATGTCTTTTTCGCCGCCGCCACCGCCCGATCGACATCTGTTTGAGAAGACAGGGAGACATGGGCAATCGTCTTGCCGGTGGCCGGATTGGGCACCTCGACAACTTCGCTGCCTTCCGGTGTCACCCACTCCCCCCCGTCAATATAATTTTTCAATTTTTTTACTTCGGTCGCTGTCATTTTTTATTCCCCTTTCATTTAATAAAATTTGGAGTTATTGTGAAATGGAATGTTCGGCAATTCTTTTATAAATAATAGCCATGTCTTTTTCTCCCAGCCCGTCTTTTTCCGCCTCTTCATAGAGACCTAGCAAAGCCCGGCTGATCGGCAGGTTCAGTTTGTGTTTCTCAGCCAAATCAAGCGCAAAGCGCATATCTTTATTTAACAGTTTTCAAAGCAAAGCCTGGCTCATAATTTTCCGCCGCAATAAACTCCTTGTAATGTCGTTCATAAATCCGGCTCTGCCCGTAGCTGACGTCCAGCATGTCAAATAACTGGTCCAGATCGATCCCGCTCTGTTTGGCGAGATTAAGTGCTTCACTGACACCCGCCGTGTAAAAGCCGATCAATAGATTATTGATCAGCTTCACTTTTGTTCCGCTGTCAATTTGTTCATTGACATGAAAAATGTTTTTCCCCCCAGCACATTGACAACAGGTAGAATCCGCTCATACACTTTTTGCGAGCCGCCAATCATGAAAAGCGTGCGATTGACCGCGCCGATCACCCCGCCGCTGACCGGGGCTGCCAGGAAATCAATCCCATGCTGTTCCGCTGCTGCCGAAATTTTGCTATTCACCTCAGGGGCGACCGTACTCAAGTCAACCAAAATGACATCGGGATGGCCGTTTTCAATCAGCCCTTCTTCCCCCAGATAAACCGCCTCGGCAGCAGCCGAAGAAGGCAGACTTGTAAAAATTAAATCGCACGTTTTCGCCAAATATGGAACCGTGAAACCGATCTTGCCCCCCTTTTCTTCAAGAGCCGCTTCGGCCGCTTTGTTCAGATCGGAACCGTATACATTAAAACCGGATTCAACTAAATTCGCCGACATCGGCAGGCCCATATTTCCGAGTCCGATAAAACCAATATCTTTCATGCTGATCCCTCCCATTTAAAAGTCATACCGCGACTCATCCTTGATATGCGCGGCAATTTCCCTTTTTTTCACAAACAGATTTTCATAAAGCGGCAGCGCGGCAAATTCCGGATTTCGTCAAGCATGACTTGCCTGTCTTTTTCACTGGTTACCGCCCCGGAAACGATCGAGATCGCGGCGGTTTCCACTTTCCGCAAGCCTTCCTCGCAAAGAATGTCCGTTGCCAGCTGCTTCATTCTTGCTCTTTGTTCACCATCTTTTTCCGCCGCTTTCTTCGTTCGCAAAACGGCCGACTCCATGACGTAAATGTCTGTTGTGATATCAGCCAGCAGACGAAGATACTCTTGCTCTTTTTCCGTATCTATGTTAGAAAACGTTTTCAATGCAAATTGAAAAAGCTGTTCCGCCGCTTGCACATAGCGATCGTTTTTTGTCAAAGGCGTGACGGTCGGATCAGCTGCCGCTTCTTTACGACCGACTCTTTTTAACAGCGATTTGGCGATCGTCAGGCGATTGATTTCATTTGTTCCTTCAAAAATCCGGCTGATGCGCGCGTCCCGATATAGACGCTCTACAGGATAATCTTGCATGAAGCCGCAGCCGCGCCGTGAATCTGTACAGCTTCGTCAACAACGTGATCGAGAACTTCGGAACAGCGAACCTTGCTTGCTGCACATTCCAGTGCATAGTTTGACAGCACTTTGACAAGCTCGCCAGCCGAACAGAGTCCATGAACGTCTTGCTCGACGACCCCGACCGTCCGATAGGCCGCACTTTCCGCTCCGTAAATCGCCACTGCCATATCGGCCGCCTTTTCTTGAATCATCGTAAAATCGATCAGTGCCGTTTGAAACTGCCTGCGCTCTTTGGCATAATTGACGGCCAATTGAAGCGCCTGCTTTGCGGTGCCAAGATTGAGAAACGCCAGCTTCAGCCGCGCCATATTCAAAATGTTTAAGGCGACATGATGGCCTTTGCCTATTTCTCCAAGGATATTTTCCCGCGGCACGACGACGTCTTCCAAAATCAGTGTCGCCGTCGATGAGCCCTTAATGCCCATCTTTTTTTCTTCTGCGCCGGCAGAAACACCCGGAAAAGCTTTTTTTTCAACAATAAAAGCGGTCATGCCCTTCTCTGTTTTGGCAAACACAACAAAAACATCCGCGATTCGGGCATTTGTGATCCATTGTTTCTCACCGTTCAGTACCCATCCTGTACCGGTGTCATTCAACACGGCGGTCGTTTTGGCATTCAGCGCATCGGATCCCGCTCCGGGTTCCGTTAACGCATAAGCGCCGATCCACTCTCCTGAGGCCAACTTAGGCAAATACTTTTGCTTTTGTTCATCGGTGCCAAAATAGACATACGGTAAAATACCGACGCCCGTGTGAATATTAAAAGAAACACCGAATGATCCTGCGGGTCCCATTTTTTCCGCCACAAGGCAGGCAATTTTCTTTCCTAAAGAAAGCCCACCGAATGCTTCCGCGATCTCAATCGCCGACAGGCCGATCTCGCCCGCTTCGTGAAACAGCTGTCGAATGACTGCGTAATCATGGCTTTCAATCGCTTCCATCCGGGGCAAGACCTTTTTTTCAACAAATGAAGTTGTTTTCGCGATAAGCGCCTCATCATCGGCAAAATCCTCCGGTGTAAAGAGATTCGCCATTGATCCATGATCCGGCAAGAAGCCGCTTCGAAACTGTCGCTCCGCCTGCTTCATCACCATCCCCCCTCGCCGTTTAATTGTAGTTCGCTAATAATGTTGCAAGTTAGATGCCAACTCTAAATAGTCTTTAAAACGGGAAAAACCTCCAAAGGGAACTGTCTAAATGGCTGAACGATTTGACAATGAATTGTGTACTTGACAATCGAAAATAGATTGCAACTTGGGGCCGGCTATTTGCTTGTTCATGCCGGTTTTGTGGAAAGAAGGTTCGGCAGCCGGAACCGGCTGCCGGAGAACATTGATAAGCTGAGGTTCGGTTGCGGTCGACAAAATCGCCGGGCGATAACATTTCTATTTACCGGCGGCTTTGAAACGGGATAGCTTGTTGTAAAGCGTGGCTCTTGATATGCCGAGCAGCCTGGCCGCCATGGACTTATTCCGTTTACTTGAACTAAAGTTTCCTCTATTAATCTTTTTTCTTCTTCAAATTGAGAGCGGATCGCTTCAATATGTCCGTTTAAGAGATGGAGTCTTGGCGCCGCGGTATTTTGCTGACGAAAATCGGAAAAAAAATCTTTAGGCAAATCTTTGACGTGAATATGCGTTTCACTTGTCAAAACAAAGAGTCTTTCCAATATATTGATCAGCTCCCTGACGTTTCCCGGCCAGTCATAGCTGAACATATGATGCAGCACACTTTTATCCACCGTTTTCTCACGAATATTGTACATTTTACATAGTCTGGGCAGCACATCGGCAATGATGATTGGGATATCCTGCTTCCGATCTCTTAGCGGCGGAATATTGAGAGGAATAACATTGAGCCGATAATAGAGATCTTCTCTGAATTCTCCGCGCGCGACCATCTGTTTTAAATTTTTTATTCGTCGCCGCAATCAGGCGGAAATGAACAGGAACGGGTTTCATCGCGCGCGATTCTTTCCACTTCTTTTTCCTGAAGAACGCGCAGCATTTTGACTTGCATAAAAAGCGGCATATCGCCGATTTCATCAAGAAACAGCGTGCCGTTATGGGCCAGTTCCAATTTTCCCGGCTTGCCGTTCCGCCTTGCTCCGGTAAAAGCGCCTTCCGTATAGCCGAATAATTCCGATTCCAACAGGTTCTCAGGGATTGCCGCGCAGTTGATGCTGATGAAATTGCCTTTTTTCGTGATTCCCATATCATGAATAGCGCGGGCAAACTGTTCCTTGCCGACGCCGCTCTCACCGGTGATCAGTACCGTGGCTCTTGACTGCGCCGCTTTTCTGGCTATTTTTTTCGCATGGGAAATAGCCGGGCTTTCGCCGAGAATGTCTTCAAACCGCACCGTTTTCTCCGGCACTTTTTGCATTGCATCGTTAAGAAATTCGTCCGTCCGGCCGCTGTCCTTGAGCTGAGCCATCCGCTCAAGTGCTTTGTAGATTTTTCAGAACGCCTCATAAATCAGCATACCGGCCGCCCCGACCACCTGCCCGTTTTTCCAGAGCGGCATGCGGTGGCAAATCAGATCCTGGCCTTGCAGGCGGTGAGCCTGATTGCGTTCAGGAACACCCGTTTTTAGGACGACCGGCAGACGCGTATCCTCTATAACCTTCTCAACCGGCCGGCCGATCGCCTCCTCCTTAGTAACGCCGACATAGCGGCAGTATGTTTCATTAAACATCCGGATAATCCCTTTATCATCGACAACCGCCAGTCCCTCGTAAGCCGTATCAAAGCACAAATTAAACCAATCAACTTCTTTATTTAACTTTTTTAACGCCTTATATTGATCGACAGCCAGTGCCAGTAATTGTTTGCCGGCGATGACCCCCTCAAGCGCTCCGCTTTTGTCATTCACAATATAAAACGGATGATCAGTCATCTCCATCAAAGTTAAGTCATCGCCTGCCGAATAGTTGTCACACTCGACTAGATCGGTTATCTGGGCATGGGCATCCGTCTGTCTGCTCCAGCTTCCAAGCCATCCAGACAATCCTTAAGTTTAATCACCCCGGCAAGGCGCTCCTCTTCAATAACCGGCAGTTCCGTCTTGCCGGTTTCGGCGAATAAACGGAGCGCTTCTCGAATGGCTGCATTTTGAGTGATCGTTCTCGGCTTTTTGTCCATCCATTTCTTGAGCGAATCTCCATCAATGCTTGTCATCATTTTTTAATCCCCCTTTATAAGGTATGAGGTACAGGAGCCTTTTTTGGAATATAGACATGAATATAGACATTAAGCTGAACTTTGCCAGAAAAATGATTGAGCATTCATTCACTAATTTTGGCCGCCCATGCAAACGGTTTCAAAAAATGACTATTAAAACATCTTAGTAAAAAATTTTAGGCTAAATGATCCGCATATAGAAAAACCGTTATTCCATGCATATTTACGGGTATAACTCCTATATCCGTGCTTTTCATTTTGTCTCGACTGTATATACAGCCATACAGTTATAAATCAAACTTATCATACTATATTAAATATTACAAATAAGTATGATCATGGGATGACTATCGGCATTTAAACTGTTGGCAAAAATGAAGCTAAAGCTCGGGCCGGGAACTGGACCCCCCGGAATACGGCAGGTCAGGGATTCGACAGGCAGCGAGCCCGGTCCGACAAGTTAGGGCCCGGGTTCGGCGGGTTAGGGCCTAAGTTCGACAGTTTAGGCCCGGCGTTCAACAGTTTAGACCCGGCGTTCAACAGTTTAGACCCGAGGTTCTGCAGTTTAGACCCGAGGTTCTGCAGTTTAGACCCGATGCTCCAGCAGATCCAGGTACTGGTTCCGACGGGTCAGCTCGGGATTCCGGGGTCAGCCGCCTATCCGACTTGTCCCCGAAACCTGATTGGTCAACTGTATAGACGTCGGTCCTAATTCTGATTAGAGCCCGGATTCCGGGGGCTGAACTCGGGCCCGTCAAGTTAACTTTTGCGCAAAGAATCTGTTGTTGATTTGTCTAAACAAGTCGACACTTATCTTTTTGGTGCTTCCCATCAGAATAGGGTTTTTCATTTGGCATAATGATTGCATACAGTTAATAGACATGAGGAGGTTATATCAATGGTCAATGAGTTTTCAAAGTTATCCAAACACAATCATCTCGCAGTGGTCGAAATCAATCACCCTCCGGCCAACACGCTGTCTTCGTCATGTATTGAAGCGCTCCATGCCGTTTTTAAACAGCTGGCCGCAGATAGCGAGACCAAAGCGATCATCTTAACAGGCACCGGCCGCTTTTTTTTTGCAGCGGGAGCCGATATCAAAGAGTTCGTATCCGCCCTCGGTGATAAGGAAAAGGGATTCGCCATGTCTGAGGCCGGGCAGATGCTTTGCAATGATATTGAGTCGCTCAAAAAGCCCGTCATTGCGGCGATCAATGGTCCGGCTTTAGGCGGCGGTCTGGAAATTGCGATGGCCTGCCACTTCAGAATCGCGGCCGAAAAAGCCATCCTCGGCCTTCCTGAATTGAAACTTGGGCTAATTCCCGGATTCGGAGGAACGCAGCGGCTCAGCAGGCTGACAGGACTGGCGACCGCTGTAAAGTTAATCCTGACAAGCAAGCAGCTAACTGGAAAAGAAGCAGAAGAAATCGGGCTCGTGCAGCTCGCGGTGCCAGGCGAGGACTTACTCTCGACAGCTGAAAGCATCGCTCAGTCATTTATTGAAGGCAAAAGTATGACAAGCGTCAGCCGCGCGATCGAAAGTATCGTGCAAGGGTATCGCGAATCGCTGGCCAATGGACTTGAACGCGAACGAAAACTGTTTGCCGAGCTCTTCGAGACAAATGATGCAAAAGAGGGCGTTCAGGCATTTGTTGAAAAAAGAAAAGCCGAATTTACCGACTCTTAAAAGGAGGCGACCGCCATGTCAGAAAATGTGCTTTTTTCAACACATCCAAACGGGCTGGCTAAGGTTACATTGAATCGGCCGAAAGCAATCAATGCCCTTTCAGTTGATATGCTGCTGGCAATTAAACAGAAATTGACGGAATGGGAGCAGGACGATACCATTAAGGTCATTCTGATAACAGGCGCCGGCTCAAAAGGCTTTTGTGCCGGCGGCGATATTAAAGCGCTTTACGAAGCGCGAGCCAGCGATACTGAGCTTGAAAAGGCCGATCACTTTTTTGAAGAAGAGTATGAAACGGACTGGCTTGTCTACCGGTTTGGCAAACCAATGATCGCCTTGCTGGACGGGATCGTGATGGGAGGCGGCATCGGGTTAACCTATGGCGCCAGCCACCGGATCGTGACGGAGCGGACAAAATGGGCAATGCCTGAGATGAATATTGGTTTTTTTTTTTTCGTCGGCGCCGCCCTATTTTTTCAACAAGGCCCCCGGCGCGACCGGCCGCTACCTGGCGCTGACCGCATCTATCATCGGAGCGGACGACGTGATCGCTATCCACGCGGCCGATCACTATTTACCGAGCAGCAAGCTCGCAGGCAGGCTCTTCGCTGTTGTTGAAAAGACGGACTGGCACAAGGAAGATGTTCCAACCGCTTTAAATCAGCTTTTAGCCGAATACGCCGAGCCGCCTGAAGCCAAAGGCGTGCTTGCCTCTTTGCAGGAAAATATCGATCGCCATTTCTCTTATCCAACTGTTGAAGAGATCGTAGCCTCGCTGGAAGCCGATGACAGTGAATTTGCTTCTAAAACGCGAGACATCCTTTTATCCAAATCGGCGGTTTCACTGAAGGTTGCCTTAAAACAAATTCTCCTCGGTAAAAACCAATCATTCAAAACATGTTTGGAAACCGATTTAACGCTTGCCAAACATTTCTTACGGCATGGCGACTTTTTTGAAGGCATCCGTTCAGTGCTGGTTGACAAAGACAAACACCCGAACTATCAATTCAAGCATCTGTCCGACGTTTCGGATAAACGCGTCGATCACTTTTTTAGTTTATAAAAACAGGCCCATGCAGCCGTATATCGGACTCCTGCATGGGCCCTGTTATCAAAAAGGGAAGACTGTTTCATAAGTCTTTTTTTTGACCATGAAACAGCCTGTCTATTCTTTAATATCAACATTTTCAAATCTTAATTATCAGCTCATTAATGGGCTAGGCTCGGATTTCGGCCGGGGATTTGATCAACTTTCGATACTTTATTTACAACTTTTCACGGGGTATTTACAACTTTTCTGCCTTTTTATACAAGTCTAGGCCGGGGCCGGGTTTCGGCCGGTGATTTTAACAACTTTCCATGCTTTATTTACAACTTTTCGCGCGTTATTTACAACTTTTCTACTTTTTTATACAAGTCCGGACCGGGCTCGGTTTCGGCTGAGGCATTGATCAACTTTCGATGCTTTATTTACAACTTTTCACGGTTTATTTACGACTTTTCTGCTTTTTTATACAAGTCCGGGCCAGGCTCGGATTTCGGCCGGGGTTTTGATCAACTTTCGATGCTTTATTTACAACTTCTGCGCATTTTTTTACAACTTTTCTGCTTTTTTATACAAGTCCGGGCCAGGACCGGGTTTCGGCCGATGATTTTAACAACTTTCGATGCCTTATTTACAACTTTTGCACGTTATTTACAACTTTTCTGCCTTTTTATACAAGTCCGGGAGACAAGGTTTGAGAGATTCTCAAAATGTATCATTCTTATGATTAAGCCTGCAAACCTGTTTGGATTCCTGCACAATCACTAGATAATTTCAGGCAAATGATATTTATACATGTTTATCGCATCCGTACTGGCTCTTAATACCGCCATCGTTTTAGGATTCGGCCGGATGTAAATCAAAGGATAATCTCTTTCACCGAGTACTTCTCTTATTGGAAAAGCCAGTTTTTCGCTAGTGAGTGAGAACTCGGCCTGCCGCCGGACTTATTGCCGCGCGCATCCAATCGTATCCATCTTCTCAGACCGCGGACGTAAACGGCATTTAAAGCATGAAGACAATAGCCCGTATCAGGAGTCGCTCCCAAAGTCAGCGCTGATAGCAGAAACCGGTGGGAATACCTTGAGCACGTAAAAGTGCCGCTAATAAATTAGATTTTGCGTAACAAATGCCCTCCCTTGCTTCGAGGACTTCGGACGCTGTCCGGGTCACTTTATGGCTTTGAATATCCCAGGAATGGTCGATTTCATCCCTGACAAATGCATAAGCGGCTCTAATTTTTTCAATTTCAGTTTGATAATGTCCGCAACACGCCGCTGCTTTTTCCTGTACAAGCGGGTGACTATAATTCACTTCATCCGTTTCGGATAAATAGTCCTGTAAATTTAGAGATTCACATTGAAGTGTCATCTATCACTCACCTCCGACTTTGACGACTATATCAATAGTTTCCTATAATTATTTCTAAAAGACAAGTAATACAAGAATATTTTGTTAACTTATCCACTTATTTTAACTCACCGCCCCGTACACATCCGAACAATAGTCCTAGTCACGGAAACCGAGCATAAATAAAAAAGAGGGGATGCCCTCCTCCTTAATCCGACTATTATTTTGCGGGGCAATCAGACTTTCTCTTCAGCGGCCGTTTTTTCAATATGTACATATTTGCTGTAAACCGGCTTGCCGACGAGTTTATTCAGCGGAATAATGTCTTCCAGTTTGACGTCGGCCTTAATATCAAGCACGCGGCGAATCTCTTCTTGAATATCACGCTCAGTCACCGGCACGTCGTTTGTGTATTGAAGGATAAACGTGATGTGATCGCCTGCTTGTTTTACTTTCCACAACAATGGAATATGATCGAGCGAATAGATAAATTCCTGTAAGTCATAAAAAGTCAGCGACTTCCCGTTTATGTCAATCGTATCGGTATCGCGGCCGTAGTGAATCAAAACGGGAGCCGGATCATCACTATCAGGGGCGGCATCGCGGATTTCCAGCAAATCATGGTTATAGTAGCGGAGCAGCGGCATGCCTTCTCTTGTCGTTGAGAAAACGCCGTGACCGCGGACGCCTTTGCCGAGCGGCCGACCGGCATCATCGACCACTTCCACCTGTACATTAGGATGGTTCAAGTGATAGCAGCCGTCGTCACCACTGACAAACATCCCGCCTGTTTCGGTGCTGCCAAAAAATGTATAAACGGGTACGCCCCAAAGTTTTTCGAAATATTGTTTCCGCTTTGGCGAAACGAGTTCTCCGGCTAACAGCAGCACCCGCAGTCCCTTTGTTGGAAAAGGAATATTAAGCTGCTTCGCCACTTCGAATATTTTTTCCGCTTCAGACGGCAATAACGCCAAAATGGTCGGGTGGGCACGCTGCATAATTTCGACGATACGCTGATCTGGCGTAATCATACTCGCCTTATCCGCACCAATATGTGCCGCACCGACCTTTTGGCAGGCCCAGTACAAAAAATAAAGGAAGGGATCGCCATCGCAAATGGAAAGCGGTTCAAAAGAATATCATCCTTCTTAAGATTTAATTTTGATCGAAGGATAACCGCTAATTCCCGGTTCGTATCGGCGTGACTGTACCAGCTTGGAGTGGGCACGCCCGTCGTTCCACTTGTTTCATGATACGTCGCAATCTCTTCAATCGGCGCTCCGAGCAGATCATAAGCAGACGCCCGGCGAAGCTCATCCTTTGTTGTAAAAGGGATGCTGTTCCAATCATCAAGCGCAACACCAGCTAATTTTTTTTTGGTAAAAAGCCGACCGTAAAGCGGCATTGACAAAAATATCTTCACTCATGTTTCTCGCTTCCTATCTTTTTATTTTAGTTTCTATATTGGTTTGCAAGTCTTGATATTTTCCTGCTGCCGTTTCAAAGGCTGATTGGAAATCCTGAAGCGATTCCGTTAACTGTGTGATCTTCGCTGTACCGCCTTGCTGAACTTTCATTGTAAAGGCCGTTATTTTGGATTTCTTCGGAACCGGCTGATAACTGCTGAACAGCAGCGGACATCTCCATAATTTGCTGGGACGCCCCGCCGACTTCCTTTTTAATGACTTCAAAGTCCTGTTTGCAGCATCGACAACCGTCATCCCATTCGAAACTTCATTTTTACCGTTCGTTGCCATCCCGACCGCTTTGCCGACATTTTGCTGAATCGAGCTGACAATTTCAGAAATCTGGCTTGTTGCTTCCGTTGACTGCTTGGACAATTTTCCAACCTCACCGGCGACAACGGCAAATCCCTTTCCATGTTCACCGGCGCGCGCCGCTTCAATCGCTGCATTCAGTGCAAGTAGATGTGTCTGGCCGGCAATATCTTCAATCGTATTGACAATTTGATTGATCTCATTTGAATGGCTGGCCATATCGGTGATCACTTCGGACAACTGTTCGACCGTTTGATGAATCGTCTCCATTTGGCCAAGTATTTTGCCGATTAAATGAAAACCGTCTTCGGCCGCATCCGAGGCATTTTTGGATGTACTGGACACGATTTCAGCGTTGGCTGCAATCTGTTGAATACCACTGGACATCTCCGTCATCGCATCCGTGCTTTTCACAACATTGCTGCTTTGAATCTGTGCTCCTTTTAAAATATCCTCAGCAACACCGGAGAGCGTTTCCAGCCGATGATGAAAGTCGTCCAATGTAGCATTCCATTCGGCAATGGGCGATCGCAATTCTTCAAAGACAGGTTCATTATTGGAAACAGCTGTCTCTTCTTTAACCTGGACCGCCGGCGCCGGCTTAGCCGAATTCACCTCTCTTTTAACGATGATGAACCCGATAATCATCACAACTGCAGATAAGAGCTGTACCAAACTTGCCCATCCGTTAAAGCCTTGAGCCAAGGAAAAAGCCGTGAATGAAGCAGCTGGCAGAATGAAAAGTGCGAGTATGACAATGTTCAGCTTCAACCTGACGTTCATCTTATACTTCCTTTCTCCCAATCTATTTGTCCTATCGCTGGTTATATCGGATTAAAAAAGCGATCATTTAGGTAATTGGTAAAAAAGGGCTGCATCGTTAGTTGATAAAGAAGATTTAAGATTGCTTCCTTAAAGACAAAAAAAAAAAAATGAACGGAATCGTTTTGATTCCGCCCAACTATATTTTAATTCAAATTCACCCCGAATGAAAAACAAGCTTTCAACTCTTGGTCATCAGCCAAGCATCTGCCCACCAAGAAAAATCTTACAGCACTTTGCTTAAAAAGGCTTTCGTCCGACTTTCCTGAGGGTTGCCGAACAGTTCGCTCGGCACGTTTTCTTCAACGATATAGCCGCCGTCCATGAACAGCACCCGATCGCCGACTTCACGGGCAAAACCCATTTCGTGAGTCACAACGATCATCGTCATCCCTTCTTTTGCCAGCTGTTTCATGACATCGAGGACTTCGCCAACCATCTCCGGATCAAGCGCCGATGTCGGTTCATCAAAGAGCATAATTTTCGGCTCCATCGCCAGGGCCCTGGCAATCGCGA
Source organism: Terrilactibacillus sp. S3-3 (assembly GCA_030437565.1). Lineage (GTDB taxonomy): Bacteria > Bacillota > Bacilli > Bacillales > Sporolactobacillaceae > S3-3. The sequence goes on along the minus strand of CP129291.1, from coordinate 357,143 downwards.
TCCGCTGTTTCTGCCCCCCTGACAAGGAATCTGGATAGACATCCGCTTTATCTTCCAAACCAACTTTGCGCAACAGTGACACCTTTTTCCTGCGCTTGTTCTTTTGAAATCTTTCTAACCTTTAAGGGAGATAGCGTAATATTTTCCATCACGGTTTTATGCGGAAATAAATTAAACTGTTGAAAGACCATGCCGACTTCTGTCCGAATCTTATTGATGTCGCTTTTTTTATCTGCGATATCAACGCCTTCGATATAAACATGGCCGTCGGTAATGTCTTCAAGTCCGTTCAGACAGCGTAAAAAAGTCGATTTTCCGGACCCGGAAGGACCGATCACGACAACAACTTCCTGCTGCTCGATTTCAACATTGATATTTTTTTTTAAAACTTCATTCTCGCCAAATGATTTCTTTAAGTCCTCGACCTTAATCATTCCGTCGCCAACCTTCTTTCAAGTCGATGTAGCACAAAGCTTAGAGACAGCGTCAAGATAAGATAGATCAGCGATGCCGTGAGATACGGTTCCCAAACGCGGAAATATTGAGCGTCCATCGCCTGTGCCCAGTACATCAGCTCCTCCGGTGCCGCGACAACCGATACCAGGGAAGAGTCTTTGATGAGGACGACAAATTCGTTGCCAAGCGGCGGGATCATTCTTTTAAACGCCTGCGGCAGGATGACATACTTCATCGCCTGAACATGCGTCATCCCCAATGAGCGAGCGGCTTCCATCTGCCCTTTGTCAATCGATTGAATACCCGCCCTGACAATTTCCGCCACATACGCGGCTGAATTTAATGACAGCGCAATGATGCCAGCAAGAATGCCATTTGTTTTCCCAAGAAAAATCGGTACAACGCCAAAATGAACGAGCAAAATCTGCACAAATAAAGGCGTTCCCCTAAAAAAAAAGCGATATAACAAACAAAGGGAGCGGAAATAATTTTATTTTTGACCATTTTTTCCAAACCAATGAATAGCCCTAAAAAGGTTCCGATTAACACACCGCATACAGACAATGCAATCGTCAGCAATGTCCCTTTAAGAAGCAAAGGAGCGTATTCAATAATAATGTCAAAGCAAAGCGAAACCATTCAAATTACCTCTCTTTTTAACCGAAAAAATGCGTAACACCTCAGGTTACGCATTTTTTCCTATGTCCAGGCTCAGGCGGCTTATTTTTGGGCCTGTAAATTTTTTACATCCGGTTCTACTTTAAACCACTTCTTGTAGATCTTTGCATATGTTCCGTCTTTATACAATTTAGCAATCGCCTTGTCAAAATCAGGCGTCAGCTTGCTTCCCTTTGGAAACATTAAACCGTAGTATTCAACAGCAAAGGCTTTTTTGTCGGCAACAACCTTCAGTTTTTGTTTCGGATTATTTTTCGCATAATCTTCAATGACCGTATTGTCAGCAACAACGGCATCAGCACCGCCGTTCAGCAATTCCATGATCGCCAGATTGTTGTTTTTGAATTTTTTGAGATTCGAGTTGTTTTTTTTTGCCGAAGAGTTTTTCAACAGCCTCTTGGCCGGTTGTCCCGTTTTGAACAGCAATGGTTTTTCCTTTCAGATCAGCCGCACTCTTAATTGTGCTGCCTTGCTTTACCAAAATTTTATTTGTCGATAAGAAATACGGTGATGAAAAATCGTATGTTTTCTTTCGATCATTATTAATGGTAATAGCGGAAATACCTAAATCAGACGTTTTCTTTTTCAGTTCAACAAATAGCGGATCCCAGCCTTCATTCACCAGTTGATATTTGTAGCCCGTTTCCTTGCCCAGCGCCTTTAAATAATCAACATCAAAGCCGACAATCTTGCCCTTGTCCATGTACTCGAACGGCGCATAAGCGGCATCCGTGCCGACCCTCAAGACCTTCGATTTTTCACTTGAACCGGAGTTTTTATCCTGGCTTGTCCCGCAAGCAGAAAGAATCAAAGCAAAAATTAAAGCAAGTGTAAGAACAGAAAACTTCTTCATCTTTATTGACCCCCAAATTATTTTGAATAGTATTTATATTTAAAGCACTTTTAGCAGCTTGCTAATTTGCTAAAGTCCTTTTTTAAAAAAAAACACACCGTTTGAGGGGCCGCCAGAGATGTCTCCTGTTATCAGCATGAACCTCTCCCCCATGAAACTATTAACATCGACACCATTCTGCTTAATTTTCTATTTTTCTCTCTTATTTTATAATAAATAAATAATTGGATTGTTACAATAAAAAAATTTTCAGGTAAATATTCCAATTCAAAACATTTATTAACCTGAATTATTCATAAAGCGTCATTCTCCAAGTTTTTGAGTGGTGATTTCTCTGAAAATCTCACTTTTTTTGATTCGCCGACATTCAAAATGGAGGCACTGATCGGCTCTTCGGTCATCAAGATCATTTTTTGATCCTTTCAGTGTGATCCGAACGCTTTTTTTTTTTTCTATAGGCAGACTGATCCTGTTTGTCTCAAATGAGTTGTTCTATTTGAACAGATTTTTGAATGAGCGTTACGCCGGTGTCGGCAACCGCTTGATATTAGTGAGCGTCTGCCAAAATGCTTTCTGATAAAGGCAGTGGCTGCAGAGTCGAAAAATCAGATAACGGCCGGAGTGAACCTGTCTCCCAGCGATCTTGATCAACCGGAAACGCACGGTATCCATTCGCCACACTTTTTTCTTCAAAGACTTTGGCAGACAAAGCAGACGGAAACCAGCCTGAATGTTATTGGCTAGAACCCGAATCTGCAGCTTGGCTGCGTTCGCTTCAAAACGGTGACTGCTCAACTGGTCAAAGGCAAACCCGTTTTTGCCTTCTTTGATCAGGTTTTCCATCGTGCCTCGGTTCTGATAGAATTTGACGACTCTTTTAGCCGAAAGGGTCATGTTCGTCACGATAAAGGTGGGTTGGAAAAACAGTTCGTCTTCCGGCCGCTCCAGTTTTGCGACCACCCGCCGGGCACGATCCCAGGAAGCGGCCCGGTACGAAAATTCCGTGTAAAATACGGCCCGGGCCCCGACCGGCATGGCCTGCTTTTTCTGACGTTCTTCGACCTGCTTCTGTGCTTTTTTCATCCAGCTTGCGGTTCGCTTCAGACGGATGGCATAAAAAACGTCCTTCTCCTCGCACAGTTTGTATAAACCGGGGACGGTGAATCCGCTGTCCCCGCGGAGTACCAGATCCTGTCCGGGGATGAGCGACCGGTAGTGTTCCAGCACCGGCCGCATAAAGTCGGCAACGCCTCGTGAAGTATAGACATTTCCCGGGCGCAATGCCGCTTTCAGACAGTAGCCGGTCAGCGAATCAAATAAGAAGAGAGGATGAAAGCCGTTGTCCTGATAATGGGCATTGAAGGCAGCTCCTTCCTGTTTGCCAGCTGTTTCGAAATTCGCCGAATCCACGTCGAGCACCATTTGCGTACTTGGGCGCAACGCAAAAAGATGATCCAGATAAGCCTGATTAATGGTTTCAAGCGATTCAACGGTTTCGGCATCCACTCGTTGGTTGAACCGGGAAAGGGTCGGCTGGGAAGCCAGCTGTCCTTTTCCAGTGACCGTCGTAAATACCGGCTCTGTACGCAGTTCGTCAGCCTGGTCGTCCGTGTGGTAGCCAGCCAGGTGCTGGTAGATTTTCTGAATGACCACCTCTACGTTGGAGTGAACGGTATGAGAAACAGGGTCTTTGACTTTGAGCCTGTCCTGAACCAACTGACTGAAGCCTGTCTTTTCATCAAATTCCCGGTACAGAAGTAAGCCTGAATCAGAGGAAAGCGCACCGCCTGAGAAATCAACTTTTACTTTTTTATTGAATTGAAACGCTTTTTTATTTAAACTAGTCATATGAGGAGCCCCCTTTGTATGTTTGGTTTGGATAACTTTATCATACAAAAAATGGGCCCCTTTTTCATTTCTTTTTTCACCTAATAGGTGAAAAAAGAAATCCAGGAAAACGACGGCCAATCAAGGTTAAGCAACTATTACATATCGTGTGCTGTGAATAATTCAGGATTAATGAATTTTCCATATTTTCGCGAATAAGCCGAATGTAAAAGTTTCATAGTGACCGATGACCCGGCCCATTCGCAAATCATAATTCACATAATATTTGTAATTTTTGCAAGCGACAAATTTTATAGTAATTATTATACCTTCACCGTCTCTGATTTCAAGCTTTTATTCCAAATTTCAGCAAGATCTTACAACCTTTTTCACAAAATAAATAATAAAATACCCATTGCCAAGATCGGGAGACCCAGAAGAAAAAGCCGGCCGCTCAAGAAATATTTCATCTCATATCCCTCCGAACGTTATGACCGAATTAAAAAAACGTTTACCTATCTTTACAGTTTACATGCCGGATAGATTCGGAATCATCAGTATTTTTTCGGGGTTTTCGGCATCCTCATACTGCACCAGACACGAAACCGCATTATTCTATAAGACCAACAATTTTGTTGAGCTCCAATAAGGCATGCGGGGAAATCTTTAAAGTGGAAGTTGATTCACCCGTGCCGCCGTAAATAAAATCAAAACGGAATAGACGTTTGTCTATTAAACAGGGCAAATTAAATCCGGTTAAGGCAACGCAACGCTGCCTACACTGAACCCCGTTACTTTCTTGACTTCCTTTGCCGAAGCCAATTTTACTTTCTTGCAATTTAATTGGGCCGCGAGTTGATTAAAATCAACCTGTTCACGACTCCCGGATATAATCAATCCGAAAAAACCCCTATCTGTTTTGAGTATTAAAGTCGGAGCCGTTTGGCTAATATCGATCCCGAGGTACTCGGCACCGTCCTCTCTCGTCAAAATGGGTTGATCATGTTGAATGATGTCATAATCATACTTTGATTCACTCAAAATTTTTTTTATTTTCATCTTGATTCCCCCCAAAAAAGATGACCCCTGATTTCGTCCACTGTACCAATTATACCCACCGGATTGATGAGTGAGGAGCCTGGTTGGAAAAATTTGTGTTCGAAACTCGGGAAACGTGAGCAGTCAAGCTGTTTGATACCCATTGAAAACCTATTGTGCCTTTTAAAAAAATCCCCTAAGACAATACATCTTAGGGGCTGTTCTGGCTAATCTTTTAATCTGACGTTTTAAATGATTTATTTGGCCAGCATTTTATCCAAATATTTGATGATCGCTTCTCTGTTTCCTGATATTTTTGCTTCTCTTTCTTCGTCCTTCTTTAATCTTGTCCAATGCCTTTGTCAGAATTTCTTCTTCAAGCGCTTGAGGGATGACCACAACGCCGTCTACGTCGCCGACAATAATGTCTCCAGGGTGAACCGGTGCGCCGCCGACAGAAATCGGCACGTTGACTTCGCCGACGCCGGCTTTGCCGCTGGCCGCAACCGTCGTGCCTCTGCTGAATACAGGGAAGTCCAATTCTTTAATGCCGGCAACATCCCGGACAACACCATCAACCACAAGCCCGGCGATGCCGAGTGTTTTCATCATACCGACAACGAAGTCGCCGGCGATCGCGCGGTATTCATTTCCCTTAGCGTCAACAACAAGGACATCGCCGGGCTTTGACGCCCTCAATGCTTTATGTACGGCAAGGTTGTCGCCGACAGGCATTTTACGGTCAGTGCCCGTCCGGCCAGCTTGTATTCTTCTTTCAGAGGCTTAATTTTTGGATCCAGATTATTGAGACCTTTGACTGCATCAGATATAGCTGTTGTTGGAACTTCTTTAAACTTATCAACAATAGTACTCATAAGTGACTGCTCCTCACCATTTAATATTTGATTCCATTTATAATTATACTGTTAATTAAGAAATATGGAAATCTTACTATGGCATCGGTTTCAAAAATAGTAGCTGACTAGCTTCAGCCACAAAATGGCTTTTAAACACATCCGTCAATCAATCAGACATCTCTTCCATAGGTGCTAATAAAAAGGCTTTACCCCAGATGGAGCAAAGCCTAAACTGACTTTCTATTAAGCCATAATTTTGCAAATGTCGTTCGTGAACGCAACGGGATCCTGAACCGGCAGCCCTTCAATCAGCAGCGCTTGACTATATAACAAATTGGTGTACAGGCTGAACTTTTCCTTGTCGTGTTCAAAAGCTTTCTTCAATGACTTGAAGACATCATGATGGACATTGATTTCCAAAATCTTATCCGCTTTGATCGATTGATTATCCGGCATCGCACTTAATACCTTTTCCATTTCAATCGACACCTGGCCTTCGCTTGCCAAGCAGACCGGGTGGGATTTCAGCCGTTTGGATGCCTTGACATCTTTGACTTTATCGGCCAGTACTTTTTTCATCTCTTCGAACAGCGACTTGTTTTTTCTTTTTCTTCGGCATCAGTTTGTTTTTCTTCCTCTTCTTCGATGCCTAAGTCGCCGCTTGAAACAGATTTGAACGGCTTGTCTTTATATTTCATTAGCACTTGGATCGCAAATTCATCGATGTCATCGCTGAAATACAAAATTTCATAACCTTTTTCGGCAACGAGCTCAGTCTGCGGCAGCTTGTCGATCTTTTCATTCGTTTCTCCGGCCGCGTAATAAATATATTTTTGATCCTCCGGCATTCTCGATACATATACATCATCGAGCGTGACGTGACGAGCTTCTTTTCTTTAGATGAGTAGAACAGCAGCAGGTCTTGGAGGACATCTTTATGCGTACCGTAATCGCTGTACACACCGTATTTCAGCTGTCTGCCGAATGCTTTATAAAAAGTTTTCATATTGCTCGCGATTATCTTTTAATAATTTTGGCCAGTTCTTTTTTGATTTTGTGCTCGATATTTTTAGCGATCAGCTTCAGGTACCTGTCTTGCTGCAGAATTTCTCTTGAGATATTCAGAGACAGGTCTTCCGAATCGACCATCCCTTTGACAAAGCTGAAATAGTCCGGAAGCAGATCCGGACATTTTTCCATGATCAGGACACCGTTGGAATAAAGCTCCAGACCTTTTTCATATTCCTTTGAGTAATAATCAAACGGAATTTTCTCCGGAATATAGAGGATGGCATGATATCTGACCGTCCCGTCGGCGTGGATATGGATGTATTTGAGCGGTTTGTCATATCCGTAATGCTTTTCCATATAAAAATTTTCATAGTCTTCCGGCTTGAGCTCGTTTTTATTCTTGCGCCAAATCGGAACCATGCTGTTAATGACTTTTTCTTCTTTTACTTCTTCAAACTCGTCGTCCTTGCCCTCTTTGGCTTTTCTTTCGGTGACATCCATTTTAATTGGATAGCGGATGAAATCGGAATACTTTTTAATAATCGCTCTCAAGCGATATTCTTCAAGGAATTCGTCATAGTTTTCATCTTCGCTGTTTTCTTTTAGTTTTAAAATAATCTCGGTGCCGACCGAATCTTTTGTGCATGGCTCGATCGTGTAGCCATCCACGCCGTGAGATTCCCACTTATAGGCTTCATCGCTGCCCAGTGCCTTGCTGATCACAGTGACAACATCGGCAACCATAAACGCGGAATAAAAACCGACGCCGAATTGGCCGATGATATCGTACCCGTCTTTCGCTTTGTTTTCATTTTTAAATTGGAGCGAACCACTCTGAGCAATCGTGCCCAGATTATTTTCCAGTTCTTCTTCGTCGTCATCCCGATCCCGGTATCGGCGATCGTCAGCGTTCTTTTTTTTTTTTGTCAGCCGTTATTTTGATATAATAGTTGTCTTTATCAAATGTTAGTGCTTCATCAGTCAATGCTTTGTAATAAATTTTATCAATGGCATCGCTCGCATTGGAAATGATCTCTCTTAAAAAAACTTCTTTCTGAGAATAAATCGAGTGAATCATCATATCCAGCAGTTTTTTTTTGATTCTGCTTTAAATTCTTTTGTTGCCACAAAAAACGTCTCCCTTCCAAACCATTGATGAATGATAAAATATTTTTTTCAAGACAATCTCATTTTAGCACTCGATCCTCGAGAGTGCTAACTATAATTTTGTTTATCACAAAATTTGAATTTTGTCAATTTGTCAGTTATCCAGCGGGTGCTTGGTAACCGAGTGGATATGGCGGCATCCTTAACTATTAAAGCCGGCATTCATCTCCAACTTAGCTACGCTTGAAGTTGGAGTCTTCTGCCGACGATAAAATGAAAGCAGAAAAAATCAAAATGATGGCGCAGGGGTACATTTCACAAATCAAAAAATGGAAGGTGATAGCGGAATGAACCAGCCTAAAGCTTTTGGCTCATTTATGCTCCGCGGAGGGCATGCGTTTCGAACATCGGCATACATTCAATGGGGCCGTTCTCAGGAGTCTCTCGGAGCGGTTCTGATGCTGAATCCCGGATCGGCCGGTTTCGCCGCAAACAATCCGGAACTAAGAGAAAAGCTGACCCGCTTTGGTGCGGCAATGGGCCGGCTTCAAACGGATCCGACGATGAATCAGCTCATTCGAATCATCGAAAAAATATACAAAGACCGCTCTTCTATTGAAGGCCGGCTCTACATCTATAATCTATTCAACCTGCAAGAAACCAACTCGGACGCGGCTGTCAGCGAATTTGAAGCGCTGGTCGATGACGGCAGATTGATGCTCAATGAGTCGCTCATTTCTGCCGATGAATTACGGCGTCACCCTGGATTCTGATCGGCTGGGGTTTAAGAAATGATAGAAACCGGCCCCATCTTCAAGAAATAAAAAGAAGATGGCTTGCGCAGATTGCCGCAGCCGGCATCCCGAAGTTTGGTAAAAAGAACGGCGCCGGCGATTACTATCACCCCTGCCCTCAGCTGCACGCCAAACAGACGCAGCTTTTAGATGAATTGCTGGTATTATATCAAGAAGATGTTCTGCCGCTTCTTCATGTTGAAAAAAAGCAAAGATACACCTGCCTAAAATGGAACGGTGAACACGGCGGAAAAGCCAAATTTATTGTAAGAGATAACAAAACCGGGCTGCAGAGCATGGTTATCGCCGGCCGCTTTCAGGACTTGGTTTGGTTTCACTTGGATCTCGCCGGCGATGCTGCCGTGTCCAATTGGGATACAGCTGAAAAAAAAAAAAGCTTTGATACTTTAAAAGAATTCAGCATGTTGGTTGGATAAGGCGACATAAACCGGTCAAGAGAGCACCCATGATAAAGAAAGGATCGCCGGTCGAATCCAATAGAAAGCTTCATCTAAATATAACAGAAAAGCCGATTATTCTAAGCAGGCTGCCGTTCCGATTTTAATCGGCATTTGTAACCAGGCGGCACATTCGCCATCTTTGGAGGAAAGAAGATTGGATATCAAACAAAGCAAATTCAGATGGGCCATCTTTTTTACGATGATCGCCATGTTCTTTTTCGTTATGACTCAACGGACCGCGCCCGGCGTCATAACCGATCAGCTGATGGATACATTTCGCATGAGTGCTTCAACCATTGGGCTTGTCACAGGCATACAATTTCTCGCTTATGCCGGGCTGCAGATCCCCTTGGGACTGCTCGCCGATAAATTCGGCCCGGCTTATTTTCTCATCATCGGCACTACTCTGAACGGTTTAGGGACGCTTTTGTTCAGCACTGCACCGAATGAGTTCCTCTTCTTTATCTCCCGCATACTTGTCGGATCAGGGGATGCGATGATTTTATCAACATTGTGCTTGTCATGAGCAAATGGTTCACAGCGAAAAATTTTTCCGGGCTGATGGGCTGGATCGGCATGTCGGGCAATCTCGGCTCCATTTTCGCATCGGTTCCGCTCGCCTATTGGATCGGCCTTGCGGGCTGGCGCTTTCCCTTTTTTTCTCTGGGTATTTGTCTTCTGGCCGTCTCCTTCATCAGTTTTATTATCCTAAAAAAAGGCAGCCGGCTGATCCAATCATCCGTACATACAGAAAAGAAAACGGCATCTTCTCACGCAAAAGCCGGGAAAAACATGCTGGTCATTCTGGGCGAGGTCTGCCGGAAAAAAACAAGCATGGGCCGTCTTCTTCTGCCATTTTGCCGTTGCTGGCACTTATATTTCTTTTATCGGCTCCTGGGCCGTGCCATACGGCATTGACGTCTACGGCCTGACACGAACGGCATCAAGCCAGCTCGTCATGGCCGGTCTTCTGGGTTCAATCGCCGGCGCACCGCTGACCGCATCATCATTTCAGAACATCTCAAACAGACAAAAACCTTATATATCATCATCCAGGCGATTACGTTCGCCAGCTGGCTCTCATTTTTTCTTTTGGGCGGCAAACCACCGCTCGCCATCCTTTTCCTGCTCTACATTTTCATCGGATTTGGGTTTGGCGCCAGCATGCTGACCTTCTCGATCATCCGCGAGTCGTTTCAAAGCGGCGAAATCGGCGTTGTGTCCGGCTTTGCCAACACAGGGGGGTACTTAAGCGCGCTGCTGCTTCCGATCCTGTTCGGAGTCGTATTAGAAACGTTCCATACGCAGGCCCTTCCCGCAGCCGGTTACCACTACGGCTTTCTTGTACCCGCCCTCTTCTCTTTCTGCGGCCTTGCCGGCAGTTTATTATTAAAAAGGCAGCAAAAAACAGGGATCTCTTCACTGGTATCGGGCGATAAATGATCGGTTGGATACGTTCAGCCATTTCCGTTTTTCACTGGCTCATCCACTTATTATGAAACTGATAAACAGCAATTAAATACAAAAAGGTTCCGAAAAACGTATACATATGGCTCCAGCTTTCGGAGTGAACAAATAACCCGAGACTTTCAGATACCCTTTCCAGAACTGACATCAATAAACTTATCAAAAGAATAATGGCCATTTTCCCTGGCAAATGCCGCTTTTCCATAAGCTGCAAAAACACCGCAGCCATGATCGGCAGAACGGCCAATGTAAAAGCAATATTGATCGTCATGACCGACGAAAAGGGGGCGGGCGGGGAAAAAAATACTTGCTTTCCCACAAAAATCAAATCCAAATACGTGCCGGTGAGAGAGGCAAACAGAGCAGCCGGAATAAATCGCTTTATCTTATACTGAAAGGACCTTTTTCGCCAAGGCGGCGAGCTCGAGCCGTTCAAGCGTTTTACAGTAGTCATGTTCAATCTCTCCATTTATGGTCTCGTCTAACTCAGTAAAATAGTCTAAGACGCGCCAATCTTTAAACCAATCCCCTCGCTAGCTTTTGCGTGGCGGACATCTCTCCAGACATTTTCAAGAGCCGGGCTGTAGATCCGCTTCGCCCCCTGCCTGAGTTTGCATGACTTTAACCGAATCTGGTACTTTTCCCCCGGCAAACCTTCATGAATATCGTTGAATATATGCGGCCAATAATCCTTCCTTGAACCGGTATGCGGCTTTTTACCAGCCCATTTTTCAACTTGCTTTAATCGTTCTTGATCGTCAAACAGAATCCGGTACAAACGCTTGCCGAGCATGATCCGTTCATGCAATGAACCGAACTGGTGAAGCGTCTGCCCGGCCAATCTCAGTCTGCCGTTTTGCCAATAGGGGAAAAGAATTTGATTGAAAGAAAAATAGTCTTGCAGTTTAAATTCAAAGGTTTTCATCACCTTTTCTTGATACCGGGGATTTTGCACGACTCTTTTTTCTAAATAACTTTGCTCATTTATAATCATAGCGATAGTCAACAGATAAGCGCTGTGATGCTGCCAAAATTCATTCCAGACGGCTTCCATAAATATCGAGATATTAAATTGCGAAAAAAGATGAAACAGCGGCTGATTTTTTTTTTCAAACTTTCTTGATAAAGCAGAAACTGCGGATAGACGTCCTGAAAAATCAGCCAGTTGCCTCGTTCCAAAAAAGCAAAAAAAGATTGCTTTTCTTCTTTGGACAGCAATCTGGATAACAGCTCGCCCTTTAAATCTGTCATGTTCCAGCCGCCGTTTCTTGAAACCATATGGCCCAAAAAAGCCCAATGGACTTCCGGATGAAGAAAATAGAAATCAAGATAAGCTTTTGTCCGGGTCACATTATTTTTATTTCTTGCCATTGTCTGGCTGCCGATCCAGTGAACCAGCGCCGCCTCCTCACGAGTAGGAGACGCGGTTCCTTGCGCTTTTCTTGTTTTCTTTATTGCTGATTTTATCCTGTTTACTGACGCGTTTTCTCGTTTTTTTGTAAGAAAAATCGTCTCTCCCCTCCTCCGCCTCGTTCAGCCCGCCGGGTGTAAATAGGAATGAAAGTGCCGGAAAACTAGCAGAACATTTAGTAAGGCAAGCCTTGCTTGCCGTTCTCCTTTGTTTTGCCAATGCTGAAGGGTTAACAAAAAACAATGACTGTATGATTATCTTATTATCGATATGAAAATTAATGATGAGGATTTTGCCTGGGGATTTACTTGAATAATAACGACTCCGGATAGATCGGCTTAAAATTAAGCTGTCTAATCCGGAGCGATTCTTGTCTTAAAAGTGGGTCATAAACAGGACACCTTCATTCTAGCTCTGCATATCTTTTTACCAATTGGTGCATCTTTTGCACGATTTCAGGCACATCCATTGGTTTGGTGATCATTTCAATCAGGCACAGCTGTTTTTTTTTTACGCTTTTTCCGCTTCAATAACGGCATCATGAAATGCTTTGTTTGTGCGAACCTGAACGGTATAAGCCTCGCGCCCGAATGCTTCCGGCAGTTTTTGATAGTCCCAATTTGGAATGTTGTTGTTGTAATCGGTCTTTGAAGGCTGGTTGATTTCCTTTTCAATGGTATAGCCTTTATTATTTAATACAAAAATAATCAGTTTGCAGCCATTGTCGAGCATAGAACTTAATTCCTGGACGTTGATTTGCAGCGAGCCTTCGCCGGTAAAAAGAAGGACCCGGCGTTTCGGAGCAGCCATGTAGGCGCCGAATGCGGCCGGCAAAGCATAACCGATTGAACCCCATCCCCCCTGCGCGAGATAAGTCACCTTTCCTTTTAATTTCACCTGGGCCAACCCCCAGGCAAACGTGCCCGATTCGGTAATGACGATATCATCTTCCTTGATCATTTGCTGAATTTCAGGATAATAATCTTTCGCCGACAGCGGTTTGTTCTCATTGAGTGTGTTTTCATCATAAGGAAACGGCAGCTTCGGCATGGCGATGAGAGACGGGCATGCTTTTAAAGGAAACTCTTCCAAAAGATCTTGAATGAGGACATTTGGATAGACAGCCATCCGATCTTCACGTGATCCGGCATGATATTGATCACCGAGAGCGGATTGATTTGAGCGGTGAACAAGCCTGTATTATAGTCATCCCAAATCGCTCCTATGGCAACAATACAATCCGCCGTTTCAACTAGTTCCCGGACCGCTTCACTTCCAAGCTTTCCGCAATAAAAGCCCCTGTAATTGGGATGCTGCTCATTAAATGCACCTTTTCCCATCATCATATTGACAACGGGAATTTTCATCGAATCCGCCATTTTTTCAACCTTTTCCTCCAGCCCATAACGTGCAACAAAAACATCGGGGACTAGCACCGGCCGCTTAGCCTGCTGCAAAAGTTTGGTGATTTTTTTTTAAGCGCTTCCTTTAACGATGATCGCTTGGTTTGCTTGACTTCCGGAGCGGCCCGACGCGAGTGCATCGGCTTCATCGCAACATCAAGCGCTACAACGAGATAAAAACCGGTTTTTTTTTGTTTCCAAGGCGATTTGTATCGCATTTGGTATTTCAATCCCGGCATTTTCACTCGTTATAACGGCGGTATAAGCGGTGATGTTTTCATAGACTTTTTTAAAAACATCAAAATTACCATCAAGCAGCGAATGATGCATTTGTTTATGTTCACTTTGAACCATTGTATTCGGTGCGCCGACGATATGGATGATCGGAACCGATTCGCTGTAGGCGCCGGCGATCGCATTGCAGGCGCTCAGTTCCCCCACACCGAATGTTGTGATCAGCGCGCCGAGACCTTTGACTCTGGCATATCCATCCGCCGCATAGCCGGCATTCAGCTCATTGCGGCAATTAATGAAATTGATTTTTTTTCATGCTCCAAGATATCGAGCAATGAAAAATTATAATCTCCCGGAACACCAAAAATCTCCGTGATTCCTGCTTCATTCAAGCAATCAAATAAAAATTGGCCAACGTTCACTTTATGTCCTCCTCCAAATCTCAATCAAGCCTTTAAATACAACGATAGTGTTGCCTGAAAGATTGGAGATATATGCACAAAAGCGGTGATAAGTCTTTGGCTTAAAAACGGACGCGGCCGCCCGCTTTCAACCGACGACAAAAAACCACGTATCTATTTCAAAAAAATATGTTAAAAAGTGGATCAGCGATCAGTCCTGATCATCCCCCGAGAAACATTTTTCACAAACAAATCCGGGGCCCTAGTCAGCTAAGTATTCCCGATTGATCAGCCTTCAAACTAAAATCTAATTGTACCTTGTACATGAAGATGGCCACGGACTGTTGTGTTTGTTATTTAATCCGTGACCATCTTTGAAGTTGAATTGCTTATTTTCTAATTTCAGCAGCGAAATTGGTATATGAGACATTTCTCCGCTATCCAAAAACTCTATTTTTCCTAGTATTGTTGTAAAATGATTGGCATAGAGAACGTTGATTAAATCTTGGTTAAACAGCTTGGCTATATCCAAAGCCTGCAATAATATTTGGACTGATGCATATGTTGAAGCAGCATAAAAGCCAGGCTCAAAACCAATTTCATTTTGTATTTTTCTATAAAATCCAGTGCACCAGAATATTCAGTTAGTGGCGGCGGGCCTACAGCCCAAATCCACCCTAATGGAAAATTCACATTATCTAAATACTCTTTGACAATCACATCATCTCCAAAGATTACAGGTATTTTTGAAAATATCTCATGAGTGCCTTTAGAAAAATCAATTGCTACGTGGCATCTTCCTGAAAACACTACCAAATCCGGATTAAAATTGAGCATGCATTCAATCAGATTCTGGTCTTTTTTTTTTTTCCACTTTTGAATAAGGATTTCGATCTCTTCATTGGCCCTCCTTTTAATTTCATCATATATACCTTTGACATGATGAAATCCGTAATAGCTACCATCATTCACCAATAATATACGCTGCGATTTAATTTTTCTTAAAGCTATTTCGCTGATTAAAACAGCGGACTGATTGTCCATTGCGCACAGTCTAAAAACATTTTTTAGGCTTGTAAGCCCTGGGCTGGTCGTCGCAGCTGGCAAAATCAAAGGGATGTTCTTTTCCAAATATATAGGGGCCGCATTTAAGGCACATATACTGCTAAAATGGCCAACAACTCCTTCTACGTTGTGTTTTATTAAATATTCAGCCGCTGATGTCGCTTTTTCTTGATCAGCCATATCATCGGCCCAAATTAAATCTGCCTTTTGAACATGATCTTCATTCCAAACATCAATGGCCAACTTTGTTCCATAATAAAAAATTGTTTGGTTTGGGCAGTCCTTTTTCCGGTAAGCGCACCAGCTGCACCGATCAAATGTTGTTTACCACTCATTGTATCGTTGCCTTTTTGCCTGATATCAACTTTTCAAACGTAATATCATCATATTTATCAAAAAAAAAAGCGTTGATCTTTTGGGGAGAGACTTTAACTTCCTTGTAAATATCATCCCAAATATAGCTGTGATCAATCTCTACATCCTCTTGAAAAACATTTTTAATTTTTTCAGAAAAGCCTGGCATGATTGGACTTGAGGTAATACCCAATAATCGTACGATA
Source organism: Terrilactibacillus sp. S3-3 (assembly GCA_030437565.1). Classification (GTDB taxonomy): domain Bacteria; phylum Bacillota; class Bacilli; order Bacillales; family Sporolactobacillaceae; genus S3-3. Next base: position 341,520 of record CP129291.1, on the reverse strand, counting down.
GTTAGATTTTTCTCAAGTTCAACAGCATCAATTTTTAAATTCCGGGTAATGTAATTAAAATGGAGAATACCCTCATTTGCAATAGCCAAAATAGATCGAGCTATTTTTTGAAGTGAAAATTCCTCTGTATCGAAACAATGAGCAATTTGTTCTAAATAACCCTTAATTTTGTTCGGATAGTTTTCAGTTGAAATGGCCGCATTTATTGGCTGTGTTCGCAGGCTACCAAACCTCGATGAAATATCAAATAATCCAACCAGCCAGTTGTTCCATTTATCTCCTAGTTTATCGTTAACAAACTGTTTGAAATCACTAACCTTAAAATCGGTTTCGTTGTTTTCCGGTGCTGTTGAGGATAGATATAAGCGCACTACGTCTGGATCAATAAGACTGAATATATCATCTCCCCAAATTGCATGGTTTCTGCTCGTTGATACCTTTTGCCCGTCAAGTCCGTAGAATTTATTTGTTCAACGGTATCCGGGTAAACATACTTCGCTTGTGCCATGAGCATTCCAGGATAAAATATGCCATGGGAAAAAGTGCAATCAAATCCCACGAAAGCAACCCATTTGGTTTCCTTAGATAACCAATAACTTTTCCATTTATGTTTATCAGTCGACTTAGAAGCCCAATCAATAGACGCGCTGATATAACCAGCAGGTCCGCCATACCAAGTATCTAAAATGTGCTCTTCCAAGTTTTGGAGTGGGATTTTTACCCCTAGCTTCCCCCTTCTGCTTACAGGGGCATCTATTTTGTTATTAAGGATCTCCAGACACAATGCCTTAGCATCACTTCGCCAATTTCTGTCTTCAATGTAACGATTTAATAGGTCGTGGTATTTTGTTAAAGAAAAATAAATTCTTATCTCCTTTTTTAACTCCATACTATTTCCACATGTTACGCATTTTGCATCAACTAGCTTTCCAGACTCTTGGGGAAGCCCGCAATTTTCACAGTAGTTGTTGGCGTCAGATGAACTACCGCAATATTGGCATTCCCCACGCGAAAAAGCCTCGTAGGAATATCGTTCACACTTAGGGCAATAAAAGGTGGAGACTTGTTTAAGTTCAAGATCTCCTTTTTTTATAAAGGTCGTTACAAAATCTCCTTCATAATTTTTTTTTTATGGCTAACGATTTTGCTTGAGCCTTCAAAATAATCAGGAATCATTTTGGCCAACTTTAAAGTTTTTCTCATTGCCTCTGTATAATAATCAGCGACTTCTTGTGAGATTTTTTTTTTATTTTACCTCTTTTCTGTCAACATAGTCTTGGTAATCATCTCCGTAGGAAATATAAAGAACCTCATTTCCTAGCATACGCTGAATCCGAGAAAAAACATCGGCTCCCAAAAATGGTCCGGCTAAATGCCCAATATGTAAGTCTCCATTTGATGTAGGAGGAGCAGCTGTAACAATGAATCTTTTCTTATCCATTTTTAACACCCCCACTATTAATAACTGTTTCGAAGAAGATGTTTCTTTCAAAGAAGGCTGACCATCCCACCAGATGCTTATAAATTCTAAGCTTTCTTCCCCAATATTTGTAATACTATGTTCAGTGAAGGGTGGGAAATAAACGAAATCGCCAACTTTAACTTCCCGTTCCTCGTTTCCGCTCTGTGCTCTTCCAACCCCTTTTACAATCATAAAAACTTCCTTTTCGTCATGATCATGGGGAAGAGATTTTTGTCCTGGATTTAAAACACACCACGCGCCCCCCGAATGGCGGATCAACTACGTTTTTTTCCACGGAAAGTTTCTTTGTGCATAGAGATCATATTCAAATTTTAAATCGTCTCGATCAAGTGGTCTAACAAATATGTATATTCCTCCTTTCTAATTATCGCTGTAGTAACAAATTTAACATTATCCCGACCTCTTGGCTATGTTTTAAACGTGTAATTGGCGTGCATATTTGACATATTTCGGGATAATCAATAGCGGCCAACACATTAAAATAGCTATGCTATGTAAGTACTTTGCAATAAGCTAAAAACTAACAATAATTGATTATTTCTAATCATAAAGAAGCATAATCTTTACTTATACTAATGGTGTAATCAAGGTTACCTAGGCGTGTAAATTTGAAATATTTTTGTAGTAATATGGAAATTCATTTGATAAAAAAAGTTTTTTTTTCGTTCATCGTGGAACTTTACATGACATTTTTTAAGTAGTACCCTGCTCTATTTAGTTGAGCCAGTATAATTGTGTAAAAAGGGTTATCTGAATATGAGAAAATGTTAGACCGGGTTTCTGTTTTTCTGGAGGGGGCTGGCCAGCCCCCTCCAGAAAAACAGCAGGATTTTATTTACTCGTCTCTTTCATTTTTTTCATAGAAAATGAGAGCCCGTCATCTTAGTTAGAATAGAGTTAACCAAACCAATTCTAAAGGAGAGATTTCGGGATGACTCAATTACAGATTACTCTAGATGAGCAACTTTTGCATCAATTATTTCTTGGTAATTCTAAAGAATCGGGCATGAATATCCTTTTGGAGACGATTTTAAATCAAGTTTTAAAAGCACAGGCCGGCGAGCAGGTGAGCGCCGAAAAGTACGAACGCAGTGAGGCACGGACGGACTACCGTAACGGCTCGTATCCCCGTCAACTCAAGACGCGCGTGGGTACTCTTTCACTCAATGTTCCCCGCCTGCGTAATGGCCATTTTTCTACTGATCTCTTTAAGCGTTACCAGCGCAGTGAGCAGGCGCTGGTTCTATCCCTAATGGAGATGGTTATTAACGGCGTCTCCACACGTCGCGTAAGTCAAATTACTGAAGAGCTTTGTGGCACAGACTTTTCGAAAACGACTGTATCGGATCTTTGCGGGCAGCTGGATCCAGTGGTTAAAGGCTGGAATAACCGTCCTTTGAGGGGCAACTATCCGTTCCTATTCGTTGATGCGGTTTATACGAAGGTACGAGAAAACGGGCGTGTCCGCTCCTGTGGCGTGCTGATCAGCTACGGTATCAACGACAAAGGATACCGAACGATTCTAGGTCTGAAAATCGATGACAGCGAAAGCACCGACGCCTGGAAAAATTATTTTGACTGGCTGAAATCACGCGGTCTAAAAGGCGTTGACATGGTGATCAGCGATGACCACGGCGGTCTCGTGAGTGCGGTTCAAAAAGCGTTTCAAGGGGCTACTTGGCAGCGGTGTCAGGCTCACTTCCTGCGCAATGTCCATGATCGGTTGCCAAAAGCTCTCAAAAGCGAAGGAACCGAACAAGTGAAGGCGATTCTCTATGCGCCGAATCTGGAAGTCGCTCGAACCTTGCTTAATGCTTTTCTAAAGGATTATCAGGACAAAGCACCAAAAGTGACGGAGCTTGTGGAGGATGCCTTTGATGACGTGACGGCGGTGCTTCCTCTACCAGAACCCTATCGACGTCGCCTCCGGACAACTAACGGGATGGAACGGCTCAATGAGGAATTTCGCCGTCGGGAACGGGTTATCCCGTATTTTCCCTAACCGCCAATCTGTGATTCGTCTGATGGGCTCTGTTCTTATGGAGAAGGACGAAAAATGGATAGAAGGACGCCACTATCTGAAAATGGAAGACTATTTTGAATGGAGGGCCAAACAGCCAAAATCACCTGATCGTTCGAGTAACGTAACAACTCTTTATCCAGGATAATCACTCTATCTTAGCTAAGGTGAATTTACACATAAAAAAAAAACTTGACCCACAAGCGCAATCATTTCGTGGATTATTATGGTTCTGCTGAGTATACCATTAGCTTGTACTTTTGCTTTTTTATCCATTGATTACCCAAGCGCTGGAGGTATTTCAACTTTTGCCGAGGAGGCATTTGGTCGCTATGTAGGTTCCTTATCAGGATGGCTGTTTTTTATTGCAGGAAGCTTTGGGCAGATTCTTGTTTCACTCACTGGCGGAGTTTACATATCCTTTGCTTTTCATTTGCCCAAAATTGCTGCTTACGCTATTGCACTTGTGTGCTTCTAATAGCAACAATAGGAAATTATTATGGGATCAAAACAAGTGGGAAAGTACAACTTATAACTGCGTCTTTAACGTTTTTAATTCTATTGGGCACAATTGTCCTTTCTTTGCCTCATATTCAGTATGGCCACATAAATCTTGAACTTAATAAAAATAACATCGTACCTATTGGTCAATCCGCAATGTTAATTTTTTGGTCTATGTTTGGGTGGGAAGCTATATCCAGCTTGGCTCCTGAATTTAAAGATCCAAAAAAGAAGAACATTATGGGATCAACCTTGGGTGCAATCGTAGTAATTGGTATTTTATATATTGGTATTGCACTAGCCGTTATTGGAACTCATTCTTATAGTCCAGGGAGCAGCTCCTCCGCCTCGCAATCTCTAAATAATGCTTCTTTAGCTGAAGTTGTAAGAAAGGTTGCAGGACTAAATGGTGCATGGGTAACAGGAATTGTTGCATTTACGATTTGCCTAGGAACAAAAAAATGCCTTATTGCGGGCATCAGCCGTTTGGGCTATTCATTAGCACATAGCAAAGTTGCACCTAAATGGCTGGATTATTTAGATGGAAATTCAGTTCCTCGACGCTCGGTATTATTCGTTGGAATATTCTCAGTATTGGGCTTAGCCGTTAGCTATATCTTTAATATTGGTTTAGACAAACTAGTATTTGTGCCGAATTCTTTAGCCATTGCGACCTATGTTATAGGGACCGCCGCTGGGGTTAAGCTAATTAAACATGTTTTTGGTAAAATTGCTGCTTTTATCTCCTGTATTCTATGCTTAGCAGCGTATCCATTCATTGGCGCATCTATAATCATTCCTTTAGTTGTAATTATAAGCTGCCTTTTGTATATGAGGCTAAGAGACAAAAAAGAAAAAAGTGCTAAATCATAAAATATTGGAGCCAGCTAAGATAGACCTGCAAGAGAGCAATAATTATTTTATTGGTGTACGAACAACAAAAATTTATTGTTATCCCCCTGGTGCCTGCCAAAAAACCAAACCCCAGGCATAAAATAAACTTGACCTTTGCCTATCTTTTAAAAAATAGATTTGTTAAAAGGTTTGGCAAACCGTACCGGATAAAACATAGAACATATTGGCTTTTTCCACGTCCACAGGATATAGCAAATTTATCTTTAAATGACCTCACTGCCCTTTAATTTTCGAGGAAAAAGGCTGAATACATTATAGGTGTCGCACAAAAAATGCGTTCTGGTGAATTAAGCAAACAATATCTTGTGTCTCTAGATCGTAAAAAAGCTTTGAGGGAATTAACAAATATACGAGGCATTGGAGACTGGTCAGCCAACTATGTAATGATGCGATGCCTTAGAGATCAAAGAGCTTTTCCGATTGGGGATATCGGCCTTCAGAATGCAATTAAAGCACGATTGCAGCTACAAGAAAAACCAAAACCAGATGAAGTAAAGATCTTAGGTTCCCATTGGTCCGGATGGGAAGCATACGCAACTTTTTATCTGGAGAGATCTGATTTGAATTTATTACGATTTTGGGGGGTAAAAATGAAAATAGCCCAAAAGCATTTGGATCATCATAAAGAGTTCAAAAGAATAGAAAAGAAATATATTTTGAAGATTAGGAATTTTCTTGACATTAACAGCAAATCTTGTATAATTAACTTGTAATTGCCCATATCAACCGAATCCATTAAAAGGGTCTTTACTCCTTATCCGACCACCCTCCTTTGTATAGGAGGGGTTTTTTTATTAATAATGACTGTTTGATGATAAAAGAGCATACAGCAAGTGCATGCCCTTTTAAATTTACCCTACAATTTAAAATTTGATAATACGGGTCAAGATGATCGCGATTATCATTTTCTTTAATTTTTGCACATATTTTAATACAAAGCTGTGCTAAAGTTAATTTAAGGCTTCTTTAAAGCGCTCTTTGTCCAAAGGGTAGGCACTCTGCTGGTTCGGGGCGAACATCAACGTATGAGAAAAAGTCACGGGGCCAAATAAAAACTGCAGCGTCCGTTCGTCTGTCCGCTCGACCTTCCATCCCTCCTTCTGTTTCAGCCGAGTCAAGGCACGGTTCATATCTGTAAGCATTCGTCCAACGGCCTGACACTCCACTCATACATGACTTGAACCGCACCAGTCTCAAAATCAATAAGATTCTTTTTTTTTTTCCAAATATCGAACAAATCTTTTATAATTGCCATTAAGAAGGCTCCATTCTTTATGTACTCGCCTTGGACAGCGTACATTTAGAATACAGAGTCTTCTCTTTTTCGTCCAGAGTGATCTGTTCTAAAATGGATAGGTGATCAGCCTCCTAATCATCCACCGAGAAACATTTTACACAAACACGACAAAGCTGATTACAGCAGGTCTGAAAGACATCTTAAGCCTAAAAAAAGCTAAGTATTTTAGACGGAAAACACCGTTCAGGCGCTGCCATATTTACTTTCTAAAATCATTGGATATGATAGGAGGCATTGTGCTGTAACCAAGTCAAACTGACATTCTTGGATACTTCATATGCCTCGTGCTAGCGTCATAAGACTACATAAACATTTAGAGTGGTTCAGTATCATGAACATTTGGATCAATCTATTTCTGCTCATCTTCTCGACAAAAGGTATGTTGGATGAGAGTTAAATTGTACAGCCGATTATTCTTTTTGGTCTTTTGCTGTTTTGGCGACCTTAAAGTACACTCAGCCTTTTCCATCATCTTTCAATAGTCCCCTGAGGCTCATCGCGATCATGGCGAGAAACTGTTCGAAAAACGGCATGAAGCTCTCCATTGCAGCGGCTTTCGGATGCTGCTTTGAGTAGCCTATTGCCCGGCTTTCATAATAATTCAAATGAGATTGAATGACCGCCTGAAGAATATCGGTATCGACATCCTCTTTTAAATCGAGACGGCCAATCATTCTTGTGAAGAACTGCGCACTCATTCCTTTTAAGCGTTCATACAATTCGGCCATTTGTCCGGACATTTAGGAGGATGAATCATTGATTCCGCCAGCAGAGGGTAAATATCCGGATACTTTTTCAAAAAGCGCAGTTCGGTCTCGCAATAAAAGCGAAGATCGTCAATCATATGACCAGTCATCGGCCAGTTTTCAAAATCGAGTTCTTTAAGCGTGAAATCAATCGCATGGAGAACACATGCTTCGTAGAGCTTCTCCTTCGATTCGAAATAGTGAAAAATCAGCCCTTTGGATGTATGAGCCAGCTTAGCAATATGATTGGTTGACGCCTTGTTAAATCCCTGCTCAGAAAATTCATGAATGGCTGCCTCTAAAATCGTTTGTTCCTTTGATTTAGGCATTTAGACTTTCAAATCCTTCCTCCGGTAAATCAAGAATGTCAGCAAACAGCAGACTATGATCACAATCCAGTCGGTCAGCATATATTTGCCCTCAATGCCGTTTTTAAATACGTTGCTCGGCAGTGCCGCCTCAACTGGAGAAAAAATAGACAAGAAAAATTGAAAAACATCCTTCAACTTGCCGACAATCCCCATGATATAAGTCAAAAAAAAAAGTCCCAGCGATAGAGATGTCGCCGGTTTATTCGATGACAGCATGGCTGAAAGCAGAAAACCGACACTGAGAAAGGTGAGTCCCATCACCCAGCCGGCGAGAGCCAGCAGCGAAAAAAATCTTTAAATAGCTTGTGCACCGAAGCGCCCGATTCTTTAAAAATGAGACAGACTAAAAAGGCAATCGTGATAGACACAACCCAGTAAAGAGTGTACAGTAAGGCGGTTGACAGCATCTTCGCGGAAACGATCGAACTCCGTGAAATCGGCTGGGCATACAGATAACCGATTGTCCCTTCAGCCTCTTCTCCGGCAAGCGCGCCCGTACCCAGCATTGCGGCAAAAATGCCGGTCGCAATCATGATATATTGAAACTCATAACTGAAATAACCGTCAATTGTGGAAAGCACTGACAAGTTAGATAAATTGAAAGCCTTCATCATCATCTGTTTCGGCATGGCATTCAAATTCATCTGACTCATCGTGTCTTTCATCGATGGAAAAAGCGACATCAGCCCGAACGTCAGCACCGCCACGACAATGATCCAGATCAGCAGACTTTTTGTATGGGTCTTGCATTCCAGCCTAAAAAGAGTCCTCATCATTCTCCCTCCTTGTTTTCATACATTGCCATGAATTGTTCCTCAAGATCGCGATTCGTGACGGTGACATCATCGAGATCAGGCGCAAGGTTCGACAATGTTGAAAAAAGCTGTGCCAGACCCTTTTCGTACAAAAACCTGGCCTCGCCGTCCGTTTGGGTTAAGCATTCAGCACCCAATGCCTTCATTTGCTGAATCGGCAGGTTCTGCCCTTTCAAAGTAATGACTTTCATTTTTTTTTTTTCACTTTCGTCAGATCCTCGACACCGATCAGACGGCCGTTTTTGATAAAAGCCACTTTCGAGCAATAATCTTCGACTTCTTTTAAATTGTGACTTGATAAGAAGACGGTCACCCTTGCCGCTGTTTTTCTTTCATAAGCCGAAATAATCGGGCGTGCATCAGCGGGTCAAGACCATTCGTCGGTTCATCTAAAATCAACAGCTCCGGCTGATGGATCATCGAACAAACAATGGCCACTTTTTTCTTGTTTCCAAGTGAGAGATCACCGAATTTTTTCTTGCGCTCCACTTGGAACATTTCGCACAGTTTATCGACTTCCTTTTTATCTTCTTTTATATGGTGAAAATCGAATGTGTATCGAATCAAGTCCTCTACGTGCAGCTGCGGATAAAAACGGACATCACTCGGCACATAACCGATATTTTTCTTCACAGCAACATTTCCGGACGGCATTTCCCGGCCGAATAATGCCACCTTCCCGCCGCTAGGTTTGATGAAATTCAAAAGCATATTAATGGTTGTTGATTTTCCCGCGCCATTCGGGCCGATAAAACCAAAAAACTCCCCTTTTTCAACAGTCAGCGACAGATCTTTAACCGCCGCAAACTTGCCAAAATTTTGCTGATATAGCTTAAGTCAATAACCGCCATCTTCATGCCCTCCTTTTCAAGTCGCATTGACCACTCGGTCAGTAACAATATAGCACGCATTGACCATCTGGTCAACAGCAGCTTTTTATCGGGTTTTCCTTTAACAACAAAAAAGCCCTCCTGATATAAAATGAAACAAAGAGGGCTCTTTTAATCTCTTTCACTTAAAAAGATGACAGTTTTCTTTTGCTCACGGCTCAACATATAGTCCCATCTATTCTTCGGATCCCGTTTACCACTCCTTCCAGGTTGTCTTCCATATTTTTCAGCTATTTATACATATCTTTGCATTTCAGGTGGCATACTACATGCAGTGATAACAAAGGAGGCATAAAAAATGGCAAAACCGGATGATCGTTCCGACAACAAAGAAAAAATTGAACATGCAATCGGCAATACACTGCAAAATATGGATGAAGCAAGAGACTACGTTAAAGCACACAGCGATGAAATAAGTGAAGAAGAAAAAGAGCAAATCGAAGCGAAAAATGAACGCCGTGAGCAAGCTATCGAAGGCTCGCGGGAAGAACTTAAGGATGAAGCGCCTTATCAGGAAACCCAAGACTAACCCATTTGAAAGCCGTGTCGCTTTCATTTTTTTACCCCATCTTTTAAAAACCTAAGCAACCCTCGATTTTGCGCTAAGCATGATCGAGGGTTGCTGTATATAGCATTATTTTCTCATTGCGTTTTAAGTCTAAAATAGCCTGATTGGCTGTGAGCTTTAATAAGCCGTCCAGCCGGCGTCCGCCCTTATGACGGTGCCATTCACAAAGCTGGCGTCATCCGAAGCGAGGAATAATGCAACCTTGGCAACCTCTTCCGGTTCACCGCTTCTGGGATTCAGATTGGCTCCCGCCATGGCCCTCTCCATGCCAAACTTATTAGGGTTTTTAATCGTTGCACCTATATTTGTATTTACACCGCCCGGAGCAATCGCATTGCAGCGAATGCCTGATTTCGCATACTGGAAGCCGACATTTTTCGTAAGACCGACAATGGCATGTTTGGATGCCGTATAGGCGGCTCCGGCTCTGGAACCCATCAAACCGCCGACGGATGCGATATTTACAATTATGCCCGCCCCTTTTTCAAGAAAAATCGGCAGCGCTTTTCTTATTGCGCGCATCGGTCCCGTTGTGTTTATCGCAAAAACTCTTTCCCATAATTCATCCGTTATATCAGCGGCCGGCACGAAATTATCCATGATGCCGGCATTGTTGACCAAAATATCCAATGTGCCGTATGTACCGACGGCTGTATCAATCAGGTTCTGAATGTCTTCTTCCTTCGCAACGTTAGCCGCGACAACGGCAGCTTGTCCGCCGGCCGCTTTGATTGCTTCCGCCGTCGCGTTTTGCCGCATCCTCGTTAATATCCGAGACCACGACTTTTGCTCCTTCTCCGGCATAAAGAATAGAAATAGCCTTGCCCATGCCTGAACCCGCGCCCGTCCGTCACAATCGCCACTTTATCTTGAAGCTTCATCACCATTCCTCCAATCATTCGATTTTTCATTGAAATATTGAACAGATGTTGATTAACTAACATCTTATAAATAGTATAATGGTCTCATAATAGGCGTTCAATCAGCAAATGGGGAACGTTTTGTTCATTAACGAACTTTTTGTGGCATTTTATATACACATGGGGGGCAGCACGATGCCTGAAATTCCGGCTGATATCGACAGAAGAATATTAAGATCCAAGGGCGTTTTAAAACGCTCCCTTCTCACACTAATGCAAAGCAAGAAATTTAAAGACATCACCATCACCGATATTGTCCGCCTTGCCGGCTTGAATCGCGGCACCTTTTACCGCCATTATCAATACAAGGAAGAACTCCTTCAGGAAATAATCGATGATGTCATCACCGATTTGATTGCTTCTTATCGTGAACCATACAAAAATGCCGAGATTTTTGATCTGCAAAATCTGACATCTTCCGCGATCAAAGTCTTTGACCATGTTGCCAAGCATTCGCATTTTTACACATTGATTGTAAAATCCAATGTCCTGTCCGGTTTTCAAGGCAGGATCTGCGATGAGCTAAAGAAACTTGCTTTGCAGGACTTCATCAACTGCCGGCCAAATTCTGAAATCAATACGGAGCTTTATGCCAGTTATCAGGCCTATGCCATCTTGGGCATGATTGTTGACTGGGTAAACAGCGGTTTTTTAAATACAGCTCCGCCTATATGGCCGAACAGCTGCTGGCATTTATTCAAATTAAGCAGGCAAATGCCGTCTTTAAAATAAACACTCAACCCCAACAACATCACGGGCAAAAAGATTCTTCCAAAGTGAATTAGCCTTCTCATCGCTCGGCGGCGGGTGTACGATTTTTCGGCGGCGTATCCGATCGGCCGCAGTCCTTTCATCTTTAACTTTTAAACACCATTCAGAGTCCCCACTAGTCATCTTGAATAATTCGCTTGATAAAATTTAGACAATTCGCAATTAATAATAAAACATCAGCGTTAATATATATGACAAACGATGTGAGAATCGATTCAAATCTTGAAAGGGATGAGTGATGATGAGCTTAGAGGCTTTAAACGAACGCGTAAAAAACCGATCTCTCCTATCTCGGCTTCGGCGGTCCGGACTGGGTGCACCGCAGGCAATCGCCGGAAGGGCATGTTTATGATGTTGTGATGTCGTCGCGGCGGCCAAAGCGGGTTGAGCACTGCCTTCGGTCTTCTCTGCCAGCGAATATCCAATATCCTCGTCATTGATGAAAACCGTGAAGGACTGGAGGGACCATGGATCACCTATGCCCGGATGATGACCCTGCGGACACCCAAGCATTTGGCTCCGATCGATCTCGGCATACCTTCTCTAACCTTCCGCTCATGGTGGGAAGCACAATTCGGGCCGGAAGGATGGGAGGCGCTGGATAAAATTCCACGAGGAGATTGGATGGACTATCTGCACTGGTATCGGAACGTGCTCCATTTACCCGTTATCAACGAGGTGAAGCTGAAACTGATCGATCCGGCAGATGAGGGAATTTACAAACTTCATATCGAAGGGACGGGAGCTCCATCGGATGTTTTGCTGGCCCGAAAAGTTGTACTCGCGACCGGCATTCAGGGCGGCGGCGAATGGCACGTGCCGCAAATGATTGCCGATCATTTACCTCATTCCCTCTATGCCCACACCTCAGAAATAATCGATTTTGATTCACTTAAGGGCAAGAAAATTGGTATTTTAGGCGGCGGCGCATCGGCCTTCGATAATGCCAACTTCGCTTTGACAAACGGTGCGGCTGAAGCTCATGTTTTTGTCCGCCGCAAGCAGCTGCCGCGCGTCAATCCGATTCGCCAGATGGAAGTGTCCGGCATGATCGAGCGTTTCCATGCTCTTGCGGACGCCGATAAATATGCAGTGATGTCCCATTTCTTTAAATTCAATCAGCCGCCGACCAACGACACTTTCGGGCGGGCATCCGCGCGGCCCGGTTTTCATCTGCATTTGGAGGCGCCATGGCTGGATGTGAAAGCCGCAGGCGGCGGTGCCGCGGTTACGACGCCTCAGGGGACATCTACTTTCGACTTTTTGATTATCGCCACCGGTCTGCTCACCAATCCGGATTTGCGCCCCGAACTGCGTCTTGTTGAAAGCCACATTGCCCGCTGGGGTGACCGTTACAAAGCCCCTGAGGAGAAGGCCAACCCGCTGCTTGATGCGCATCCTTACCTTTCTCCCGGCTATCGTTTCTTAAGCCGCGACAAAGAAGGGGAAGAACTGCTGCACGGGCTGTTCGCCTTCAACTATTCTGCTATTCTCAGCTGCGGCCTAACCGCCGCAGCACTTTCGGGTATGAAATATGGTCTGCCGAGACTCGTGTCGGAAGTTGCCGATCAGCTTTTCCTTGATGATCAAGAAGATAATCTTAAAGATTTCTTTGCCTATGATGAAGAGGAATTCATCGGAGAATGGCCGAAACAAGAGCAAGCCATGAGTTGAGAAGGCGGGCAATTTCAACCCCAGGCCATAACAATTATCGAGTCGTCCGGCCAAAGTTTTTTAAAACGAATAGAAGATTAAAGGACTGCTTTTTAACGAAGCAGTCCTTTTTTAGTTCATTTTAGGGCGTGAGTTTAGGCCTCGAATTAAGAACGTTGATACGGTGTCCAAGCCATCGGAAGTTGATTGATCAAAAGCAGGGGTTCAAACCCGGGTACGGTCCGACTTGTATAAAAAAGCTGAAATCTTGTAAATAAACGATGAAAAGTCGTATATAAAAGTTCGAAAGTTGTATAAAAAAGCCCAGATAAACCCCGTACCCGGTCCGACTTGTATAAAAAAAAAGCTGAAATCTTGTAAATAAACGATGAAAAGTCGTATATAAAAGTTCGAAAGTTGTATAAAAAGTCCGGATAAACCCCAGGCCCGGTCCGACTTGTATAAAAAAAGCGGAAGTCTTGTAAATAAACGATGAAAAGTCGTATATAAAAGTTCGAAATTGTATAAAAAGTCCGGATAAACCCCAGGCCCGGTCAGACTTGTATAAAAAAAAGCGGAAGTCTTGTAAATAAAACGTGAAAAGTCGTATATAAAAGTTCGAAAGTTGTATAAAAAAGCCCGGATAAACCCCAAGACCGGCCCAATTTGTATAAAAAAGCGGAAGTCTTGTAAATAAAACGTGAAAAGTCGTATATAAAAGTTCGAAAGTTGTATAAAAAGCCCGGATAAACCCCAGGCCCGGTCCGACTTGTATAAAAAAAAAGCGGAAGTCTTGTAAATAAACGATGAAAAGTCGTATATAAAAGTTCGAAAGTTGTATAAAAAGCCCAGATAAACCCCGTACCCGGTCCGACTTGTATAAAAAAAGCTGAAATCTTGTAAATAAACGATGAAAAGTCGTATATAAAAGTTCGAAAGTTGTATAAAAAGCCCAGATAAACCCCGTACCTGGTCCGACTTGTATAAAAAAAAGCGGAAGTCTTGTAAATAAACGTGAAAAGTCGTATATAAAAGTTCGAAAGTTGTATAAAAAGTCCGGATAAACCCCAGGCCCGGTCAGACTTGTATAAAAAAGCGGAAGTCTTGTAAATAAAACGTGAAAAGTCGTATATAAAAGTTCGAAAGTTGTATAAAAAGCCCGGATAAACCCCAGGCCCGGTCAGACTTGTATAAAAAAGGTGAAATCTTGTAAATAAACGATGAAAAGTCGTATATAAAAGTTCGAAAGTTGTATAAAAAGCCCGGATAAACCCCAGGCCCGGTCAGACTTGTATAAAAAAAAAGCGGAAGTCTTGTAAATAAACGATGAAAAGTCGTATATAAAAGTTCGAAAGTTGTATAAAAAGCCCGGATAAACCCCAGGCCCGGTCAGACTTGTATAAAGTTCTCTGCAAAACGAAAACCTCGCCGCGCCAATTTCGCGCTCCGACCGCCATAAGCCCGACGATTTAGCCGAAAAATCCTGCCGTTCCTTCATAAGCGATCATGCAATTAGCTTGACAACTCGTCATGTTTAATGTAAAAAAACGGTAGTCCTTTGTTCTTATTAAGTAGTTGAATATGAGAAAAATTTTCCCTTCTTCGCTCCCGCTTCTTTCTCTTTAAATAAAGATGCTAAACAGATAAGGAGTTTTTCTTATGATTTTTTTTTTTTCTGATTTCCGGCCTGATCGCCGGGACAAGCGTCCCGATTCAGACTTCGATTAACGCCGGACTCGGCCGAACGGTTAGGTCGCCTTTTCTTGCGGCTTTCATTTCGTTTTTGACCGGGACGTTGACTCTATTGATTTTGGTTTTTGTGATCGATCACCATTTGTCTTTCCCGCTAAAAACTTTTTATACCAATCCCTGGTGGATCTGGATCGGCGGTGGTGTACTCGGTGTCTGTTACCTAACGAGCAACATTTTGCTGCTGCCGCGTTTAGGTGCCGCTCCCGCGGTAGTGGCAACGCTGTGCGGGCAAATGATCATGGCGATCTGTATCGACCAGTTCGGGCTGGTTCGGCGTTCCCGTCCATGACCTCAGTCTGCTGAGATTAATTGGCGTCGTTTGTCTGATTGCCGGGATTATTTTAATGAATAAATTTTGAATGGAGAAGATTGAATTGGCCAAAAGAAAATGGATCGTCACATCTGTATGTCTTCTTTGGGGAATAGCGGCCGGGATGGCTTCTCCCGTTCAGACGGCGGTTAACGCCCGGCTGCACATCGCCGTGGGGTCGCCTCTTGTCGCCGCCCTGCTGTCTTTCACATCAGGAACCCTTCTTCTATTACTGGTGACACTGATTGCCGATCGCGGCTTCCGCTTCAATCGGCGCTTCTTTCATCAAACCTATTGGTGGCAATGGCTCGGGGGTCCGCTCGGTGTCATTTTTGTCCTGTCGAACATCTTGCTGCTGCCGCTGCTCGGTTCCGCTCTGACCGTTGTCGCCATTCTTTGCGGGCAAATGATGATTGCGCTCATTATTGATCATTTCGGCTGGTTCGGTGTTCCGTGCCACAAAATTAACTGGCAGCGGCTCGCAGGTCTGGCACTGATGGTTGCCGGTATTATTCTGATCCAGCATTTTTGAGCGAAAGTCTGGTGCTCAACCAGTATGGTGCATTGATTTATTAATAAGCGGCAACTCTTCCGGCAATGAACGGCCGAAACCAGTCGCCGCTTATTTCAGCTAATAAAGACTAATCCGGCAGATGGCTAAAAGTTTTGCTTCTGATCTCTCCCGTTCACCAGTCCTTTCATCTCCTTTTTGAATTTTACATCAGTTTACATTTATCTAAATTTTATATCTCTTCATCATTTTAGTGTAAAATATTAGTATAAATAGTATGTTTTGAAAACAAAATCTGTTTTTAGGAGGTTGAAAGTAGATGCATGTAATATTGGTTAACAAGGATGGAAAAAGCCTGAAACGCAAAGTTGGATTCAGTTGGACCACTTTCTTTTTTTTTTTTTTTTTTCCCGCCTTGTTTAGAAAAGATTGGACATGGTTTGGAATCCTATTAGCGTTGAAAATATTATCAGTAATCATTGGCTATGCATCCGGCATAGTTTTATCTATTATATTTGGTTTAACATACAATAAATTGAACATACAGCAATTACTGAAAAAAGGATATAAGCCTAAAACATTAGACATGGAAAATATATTAAGAAAAAAAAAAGGTTACATAGACTCCAATAAAACATTTTTTGAATCTAACGAAAATGATTTTCTGCATCAATGATATTAGATCATTCAAAAACGGAAATGGACAGAACCTTATCCAATAATAGGCGGTATGAATGGATATGATCGTGCCTAGTTACTTTGATCAAGTGGCCGCACTTTATCCACGATTCTTCCAGGTCACAGGCCAAATTCGAAACTTATTTCAAATCGGCGGGTAAATCGCCCAATCCGGGGTATATGAATGATGATGTGATCATACTTTTGGAAAAAGGGAGGAAAAATAATGGAAGAAACAATTGTAAAAGCTATTCAAGATGATTACCGGATGATTTTGCATGGTGCTACGGGTGTGGACGGTTAAACGAAGCCGGCCACCATTTTCGCACCGGCTGGCATGGTGAACAAACGCGGACCATTTATAAGCCGCGGCCGGAGCATAAAGCGATCCCGGGATTTGTTTACGGCGGTTTAATTGCGTCACTCATTGATTGTCATGGAACCGGATCAGCATCACTTGCGCTGCACCGCAAAAACGGCCATGATGTTGGCGATGGCTCGGTGCCGCCTCGTTTTGTAACCGCTTCACTAAAAGTGAATTTTTTAAAACCAACCCCGGACAATGTCCCGTTGACAGCCGTTGGTCATGTCACGGAGATTCATCCAAAACGCTGGAAGGTAGAGACAGAGGTATTCGCAAATGACAGCCTTTGCGCTCATGGAGAAGTCATCGCCGTCGTAATGCCTGATACTTTCAAAAAGAAATGAAGCCGGCACCGGAGGCTTTGACCGCCCGGCAGGTTCAGCAGCTTAAAAAAAAAGCCGAGATAAATCTCGGCTTTTTACTTTTCTGCTCCAAATTCTGTGCGGTTAAAAACTTGGGACGCGCGGTTCTGCCTAAGATTTCAACTTTTATGATAGCCGGCCGATCTTCTAAAAAGCAGCAGTCATAATCCTGTCATCCACCTAATATAATAAGGTCACACGACACATATTGTCGTTTTAACAATAGGTTGTATAAAAAAACTAAGGGGGAATGTCGTTATGTTGACAGGTTTAACTTGGGCCGCATTGATTGTTTTTGTCCTTATTCTCCTAGTTGCCGGTACGGCTTACCCGAAAACCAGCCATGGTGATGGTGCTACAAAAGCTTTTGAGGTTTGGAACATTGTCTTCAGCCTTGTTGGTATTGTTATTACGATTTGGATTTTGTGTCTTTAAGAAAGCGCTAACATGCTGCAGCCGGTCGGTCGGAAACGGCAGAGGCTCTTCTCAAACAAAGAGAGGGGCCTTTCTGATCTTGCAATGACCGGGAAAATTGCTCGGCTGCTGCTGAGCCTTATAACCGTCAGCCGGCATTTATCTCCAACTTAGCGACGCTTGAAGTTGGAGTCTTCTGATGCGTTTCTCTAAAATAATTTTTTCCATGTGAGCATAGATCTAAAGAGGACGATTGCCTATCAACGGTCAGGGAGAGATTCAGCATGGAAAAACCTCAGAATTTATTTAAAAAATACAGCGGGCTTCCTTATGGTCAAATCCCGTTTCATGATCCGTTTTATCAAAGAAGTCCATACGTTCAAAAGCCTTATCAAACACCCGCGGTTTATCCGGCGTTTTCTGTACAGCAAACCGGTATCCGGCCCGTTCAGGGAAAAAAAAACTATAAGAAATCGAGGCCGATTAAATATGAAATGATTTTTCACTGGAATCATTTAGACTGGGATTTTCCGAATCCGGCGATGCGACAGGTGTTTGAGCACAATCAGTATTGGCGAAAGGCGATGCCCGCCGGAATCAAGGTTGACCAAAAAGGCCATTACTACTGCTCCTCCGCGCTGGGCGGGGGGCATTCCTTCGACAATGAACCGTATTGTCAAAAAAAAAAAAAAAGGTTCCTGTTGGAGGCGTTTCCCAGCTGGGAATGGAATCAGCCGAGAGACTCTCGCGCCTTGCAATCTGTACTCGGCTACGAAATTGATGAGAATAATCATTTGTGGATGCTTGACCAAGGAAAGTTAGCCTTTGAACCGGCAGGTGCCGGTTCACAAAAACTGGTGATTTGGGATTTAAATACGAATAACATCATTAATTCGATCCCATTTCCTGAAGAAGCGGCACCGAGCCGTACATCATTTTTAAATGACATAGTCGTTGACAATCAAAATGGATTCGCCTATATCACGGATTCGGGCAGCGGCAGCCCCGGCCACTCGATTGTCGGCGGCATTATCGTGTACAACATGCGGGAAAGGACATTCAGGCGGGTGCTGGACAGACACATCAGTACGCAGGACGTGCCTGGGTTTATCTTTGAAATTGATGATCAACCGGCCGTCTTTAATGATCAGCCCATGAAAATCGGAGCCGACGGCATTGCCCTGTCCGTAGACCGGTCGACTTTGTATTACTGCTCAGTGACCGGGCGCAACCTATATGCCATTGATACCACCATCCTGCGAAATTTCGCCGCTCCTTTGGAAGAAATCAGCCGCGCCGTGCGGCGGCTCGGCAGCAAACATACCACAACGGACGGCATGCACGCCGACAATAAAGGAAATGTGCTTTATACGATGCTTGAAGGGAAAGGCATTGGCATCTATACCCCTAAAAACGGCAATTTTCAATCACTATTATCGGACGATTTCATGCTGTGGGTCGACGGCGTTGCCTTTGACCAAAACGGCTCGATTATCTTTAACAGCAACCGCCTTCACCAAATATTTACTAACGAGCAGCGGGAAATAGATTGGAACTACCCGTACAATTTCATTGTCTGGAAAGCTTTTGTCGGAACAGAAATGAAATCGTATTTATATCCACCGGCAGATATGAATGAAAGGAATCCAAAGTTCAGCGTCCTGGCCGCATTAAGATCATTTCACGAACATTTTTTGAACTTAAAAAAAACCTGCAATCAACGATTTCTTTCATGTAAGGATCCTGTCAGCATTTTTTTCCCGAACTTCGTCCGGAATCGGCTGCGCCTTAAGTCCCCCCTTAAAAGATGTCCATGCCCTGATTTCATAACCTTCCGCGATTGTCTGCTCCCCTCTTTTGAATGTATGGCCAATATTGATAACCTTATTATGCAGCTCTTTAATAGAACTCTCTACAACGACTCGATCTTCGAATAACAGCGGTTTTTTGAACACACAATGCGCTTCCAATAATGGCACGCTCACTTGTTGATCAAAAAATAGTTTGCTTGTTGGATAGCCGATCTCTCTAAAATAATGATGTGTCGCCTCATCCATCCATTTATAAAAATTAGGATAATAAACAATACCCGCCGCATCCGTTTCGCCCCATCTTACTTGAAAATTCGTATTTGCTCATCTCTCATCCCTCTTTCTTCATTAAAATATTGATAATCATCGCTTTCCAATATCTCTTTACCACGTCCCGGACCGCCCGTAAGCAAGTAACTGAATAACCCCCTGTAAATTTATCCCGCTTTAAGGGGGCAGTAAAGACTCCCGCCTCAAGGCCTCAATGAATTCGAAGAAGGATAGATGGGAGACAACTGCCCGTAAAAGCCCGATCTTCGGAACACAGACTAAAGGCGCCACATCCTGTGGCAACGTCTGTGTGACCCACGTCCTGTGGGCCGCAACTAACAATCAGCGGGGATAGAAGAAAGCCCCCACTAATTGAAGTTTCACTTTATTGTAATCCTTTTTCCCAGGGGGATGGCACCCGCATAAAGCACGAAAAAGAGATTTATTTTTGGACAAAATGATGGTGTTCAAAAGCTAATCTTCCACTTTTTCTCCATACATATCATAGAGTTTCAATGCCATCATTAAATTAAAACGCACTTCAGAGTCACTAAGGTTTAACGATAATAAGGTTTGAATTTTCTCCAGCCTGTATAGAAGAGAACTTCTGTGCATATAAAGATCCTTAGCCGTATTCTTCACGTTTCCGTTGTTTTTCAAAAAGACGTGAAGGGTATGACAGAGGTCTATATGCCTCTTTTTTGAATAGCTGATCAATGGCTCAAGCTGTTTTTTTACAAATAAATCGACGGCTATTGTATGCTCTAAATGATGGAGAATCACATAAGAACCAAGTTCCTCAAAAAAAAAAAAGCCAATATCTTGAAAACGGCTGCCTACAACTTTAAGTGCCTGCAAAGCCTGCTGATAGCTTTCATAGTAATCTTCAACCTTCGCGGTTGTCCCGCCGACTCCCATTAAAAGGGTACATCCGGTGAATTCATTAGCTATCCATTGCTTCATTTTTTTAAATAAATCGCCCCAAAACTTTTTCATATCGATGTCTTTATTTTGATTTGGGGCGATCAAAATATAGCCCATCCTCATAAGAAGCCGTGATGATTTTTCGCGAAAAATCCGTTAGACGCTTTTTTATAAATGCCCAGATTTGTGATTTCTTTATTTGCAGTTTTAGAAAATTGTTTTCCTCACAATCATTTTCCACCGGTAAAAGTGACATCACGGCGATTTGGTGACTTCGAAAAGGGTCCCATTGGAGGAGGCTCGCATATTGAAGGATCTTCTCTTTGTTTTCTATTGTTTTTGTCAGTAAATGGCCGATAAACTCATCCTTTTCCTGTTCTTTCGCATCCAGTACAAGCATCTGTTTAATAAATTGAATGGAACATATATTTCGGGCAACATCGATGGTCAATTGATCAAATTCATCGGTCATTTCCATGGTTCGCTCGATCACCATATAGCCGAGTAATCGCCCGCTCGTTTTTATCAGCCAAAAAGCAAAAATACTTTTTTTTTCATAAGGATGCCGGACCGTGAACATTTGTTTACCCTTATTTTTCATTCTTTCTTCTTTTGCCCGTATGATTAATTCACTAAGTAAATCAGCTGTTTTCTCTGATTCTTGAATCTCTATTGAAATCGGCTGCATGAATGGATTGAACAGGATAACGGAATTCTGAAAGAGCTTATAGAGCATCGAAGTGATCCCGTCAAAGTTTTCATCTTCCGCCGTTTCCTTTATCAGGTCTTGTTGAAATTCCAGCAAACACTGAAGCCGATCTTTGCGGTCTTTTTCATTATTATATAGACGAACATTTTCTAGTAACGCGGTAAAGTGTTTGGCGAGGAATGCCAATATATCAAGGTCATCTTTAGTAAATGTCTTTTCTTTTTTATTCTCTATATGCAGGACGCCGACCGGTTTCAAATCGATGATTAGCGGAATGGTCAGCTGCTTTCCTCCAATCCTTTCTAAAAATGGAAAGTAATCTTCTAAAAGCAGATGTTCATTAATGTCTATTTTGGTTGTTTGCTCCATTTCTCCATACGATGGAGGTTGGAAGACAAAACCGTTTTCTTTTCATTATATAGGTAAATACACGCGAAATCCGCTTTCGTTCCCACTCCCGCCCGAGTTGTCAGTTCAGAATAGTGCTGCTCAAGCGGAACATCAAGTGAAAGACTATTGCCGAACCACTCGAATTCTTTTATTTTTTTCAACTGAGCTTCTTTTCTTCTAACCATCCTCATCACCGATGCGACATCTTTTCCAAACTCATCGAATGATTCGTTCATATCAAGCAAAGGCACTTGATATAAATAGCTGACGATGCAAAAACCAAAGTGTTGATTTTCGTCTATTAACGGAACTGTAAACCATGTTTCCGCGTCTGTTTGCTTTAATTTTTCCAATAAAGGATTTCTCACAAGGGACTCTGCTGTTTCATAAGTCATACTGTGATCAAGAAATTCCCGGCATTCATCTTCCGGAAGGGGAAAAAGATCCTTCAGTAATGTAAAAATTCCGCTCCAAGCCTTCACCGTAAGCTTTCCATTTTCAATCAGAATAACGCGCCACCAAATCACAATTAAATTTAGCCCGAAAAGAATCCGTCAGATATTGCAGGGCTTCTTCTTCAGTATCGAACTTAATAAGCTGTCGCGACGTTGTTCGTAAATGCTCTTCCACCTTTTTCATCGCTTGATCGGACATCATAAACCCTCCCTCTCCTTTATTATTGACGATCGAATATTCTGCAAATGAAATGTCCTCTTATGTCCTTTCATTGCCTTCTAATCGACATTTGAAACAACTTACATTTTTTAGGTAATTAAAAAGAAAGAACTCCCGCAAATACGGAGTTCCTTTTTCGTGACAGCTATTTTAATCGGGCATATATCGTTTTCTTAGACAAACTTTAGGGGTTTAGCCGGGCTTTTTATACAACTTTTGAACTTTTATATACGACTTTTCATGTTTTATTGACAAGATTTCTGCTTTTTTTATACAAGTCGTCGGACCGGGCCCGGGGTTTAGCTGGTCTTTTTATACAACTTTTGAACTTTTATATACGACGACTTTTCACGTTTTATTGACAAGATTTCTGCTTTTTTATACAAGTCGGACCGGGCCTGGGGTTTATCCGGACTTTTTATACAACTTTCGAACTTTTATATACGACTTTTCACGTTTTATTTACAAGACTTCCGCTTTTTTATACAAGTCGGACCGGGCCCGGGGTTTGGCCGGACTTTTTATACAACTTTCGAACTTTTATATACGACTTTTCACGTTTTATTGACAAGATTTCTGCTTTTTTATACAAGCGGACCGGGCCTAGTCACTTTATCTCAGCTCACCTTTTAATGATTCCTTTAATTTGTTTTGCAGAGCGATTTTCATAATTTTCCCGCTCGCCGTCATTGGAAAACGATCCACTATAAGCAGTTTATCCGGAACTTTGTAATCGGCAACCTGTTCTTTTACAAACTTAATTAAAGCCCCTGCCTCTATAGTCGCACCGGCTTTGAGCTTCACACACACGCACAGGAAACTTCGCCTAAAACCGTATCGGGCAGGCCGACAATCGCCACTTCCATCACATCCGGATGTGTATAGAGAACTTCCTCCACTTCCTTAGGATAAATATTAAATCCTCCGCGAATGATCATTTCCTTTTTGCGTCCGATCATTCGGAGATGACCCTCTTCATCTATTGTTCCCATATCCCCTGTGTAGAACCACCCGTTTTCATCAATGACTTCGGCTGTTTTTTCAGGCATCTTATAGTATCCTTTCATCAGCCCGAGGCTTCGGCAAGCCACTTCACCTACTTCCCCCGTTCCGACCTCTTCCCGATTTTCATTGACAATTTTCAATTCGACACCCGGAAGAGGTCTGCCAACCGTCTCGGCACGAATAATATCCGAATCATCGAAACGGGTCATCGTCAGACAGGGCGATGTTTCACTAAGGCCATAGGCAATCATAATGTCGCAGCCCATCTCGTAACGGATCTTTTTGACTATTTCGACAGGGCATGGTGCAGCAGCAATGATTCCTGTTCTTAAAGAGGATAAATCATACTTTGTAAAGTCCTTATAGGAGAGTTCCAAGATAAACATGGTCGGTACGCCGTATTTCACCGTCACCTTTTCCGATTCGATCAACTCTAAGGCGGCTTTTCGTTTATATTTTTCCATTAACACCATACGGGCTCCGGATGCGATCGTGCTTAAAATACCGGGGACAAAGCCAAATACATGAAAGACGGGAACAGCAAGAAAAAAAAAGACGTCCTCGGCTGTACAATTCAGCTCTTCCGCATTGATAACAGCCATATTTACCACATTGCTGTGGGTCAGCACCGCCCCCCCTTGGAGTGCCTGTTGACCCTGATGTATAAAGAATAATGAAGGCATCATTGTCCGGATCGATTGACGCGGAGGTAAAATAAGTGTGCTTATTTTTTTTTCAATAATTGTTCATAACTGAGCATCCCATCAATCTGACTGCGAACTGAAATTAATCTTTCTAAACTTTGAAGTTGCTCTTTCGCTGAAACAAATTGGGTACCATGACTGATGCTGATGCGTCAAATTCTTCGGTAAAAAAGGCGATCTTCGCCCCGGAGTTTCCTAAAATGTATGCCACTTCATCTTGACGATAACGCGTATTGAACGGGACAAGTACAGCCCCAAGATGAGCGGCGGCCATAGCAATCACAATAAATTCGTTCCAGTTTGGCAAACAGACGGCTATTTTGTCTCCCTTTTGAATGTCCAATTCGCGGATCGATGCCGCAAGAGAGAGCGAGCTCTCCCATAGTTTCTGATACGACACCCTTTTCATATCCATCGTATGAACACTCATGCTCAGGCTCCCTCTTCCGGGCAAGATCATACAGCTTCGAGACACTCATACTCATCTTATCCCTCATCAAATCAACCTCCTATTAATGATCATGAATTAAGGATTTTAATCATTTAACCGCTAAAGGGCGCAAATAAGATCTTAAATTCCAATATCTGGATGATAACATGAAAGCTGATGAAGATTCGTTTGTGAGTCAATGAATGATAGAAATATCTCTTTTTCAACGGGACATCCTTCGTTCAGTCACTTGCCGTTCAAGACAAAATCTCTTTCGCAATCACGACACGTTGAATCTGATTGGTTCCTTCATAGATTTGCATGATTTTCGCATCTCTGTAATATTTTTCAACGGCATACTCACGTATAAAGCCGTAACCGCCGTGAATTTGCACGGCATCGCCGGCGACTTTCACAGCCGTATCGGCAGCAAAACATTTAGCAAATGACGAGCTGGCGGCAGAAGGGGTCCCTTCCTGAAGCAATGAAACTGCCTTATAAACAAGCAATCTGGCGGCTTCGATCGTCATTGCCATATCCGCCAGCATAAATTGAATCGCTTGAAAATTTGAAATGGGTTTTCCAAACTGCTTTCTTTCTTTGGAATAAGCGAGCGCGGCTTCATACGCGCCTTGTGCGATTCCCAGCGCTTGAGCACCGACGATCGGACGCGCGTATGAAAGCGCCTTCATAAAAATGTTAAAGCCATCCCCCTCTTTGCAATCCGGTTTTCCACCGGCACACGAACATCATTAAAGATGACAGACGCCGTATTCGATGCCCGAATGCCCATTTTCTTTTCCTTTTTTCCTACTTCCACTCCGTCCGTATCCCGATCGACAATCAAGGCGGTAAACGTTCTTGATCCTTCCGATGCCTCGTTTTTAGCTAAAACAACAAAGAAATTGGCGTAACTTGCATTGGTAATAAAACATTTTTTTCTCCGTTTAATACATATTCATCGCCGACTTTCCGTACTGTAGTGGACATCCCGCGCACATCGCTTCCCGCCTCCGGTTCAGTAAGCGCAAAAGAGGCATACTTCCCCTCTTTTGTTAATCGGCTTAAGTATTTCTTCTTCAGGGGCTCATCCGCTCCTACCAAGATGGGATAGGCCGATAAAGAATTGGCCTCCACGGAAGTCGTCACACCCGCACATCCTCTGGCAAGTTCTTCAACGATCAGCGCATGAGAGATTTTATCGATGCCCGGTCCCCCGTATGCCTCAGGTATTGCTAAATTGAAGAGACCGCATTCTCTTAACTTCTGCATGATGCCTTCAGGAAAACTTTCCTCTTCATCGTATTTTCTTACATTCGGCATCATTTCTTCGTTCACAAATGTTTTGGCTAATGTTTTAATCGCGATTTGTTCATCAGAGAATTTAAAGTCCATGTCTAAACCCCCAATCGTTCAAAATATAAATGCCTGTAATTCAAATTATAATTTTTTTTGTTTTGAAAAAGGATAGCTACAAAGTGATCGAAAACGCAAACCTGTTTCCGTGCAAATCGTACAGTATCTGTTACCACCCTGCTCACGTTCAACCCCAAATTTACATCTATAAAGAAAAACTTGCCGATTGGCAAGCCGCAGGCGCAGGCAGAGGCCTAGTTGCACTTATACTTTTTTCCTCTGAAATTTTATTCTTTCTTAAAGTACAAAAAAAAAGCGGGGATGATCCCCGCCCTGCCACTGAATCTCAAGTATCATCACTTTTTTCATAGCCAAAAATTTTTGAAATCTCTTTGCCCATTTCTTTTATATATTTGCTGGTTTCGTCCTCTTCACTTGTCGGAATCTGCTCATTAAACCCTACAATGACGACCGCACCTAAAAGTTTTTTACCGTAATTAAAAACAGGAATAGAAATGGAAGATATGGAGGAAATAATCGGTTCCTTCGTAAAGGCGATTTCTCTTCTTTGAATCAGCCGTATTTCTTGATCTAAATTTTGAAGCTGATCGGGAAGCCGTTTGCGCGATTCCCTTTCTCTCCAGCTATGAGTGATGATCTCGTCTGCAAAAGCTAAAAAAATTTTTCCGGCCGAAGAGGTCAGCGGAAGGATCGTCCCGATTTGGGCCCCGATATTGAACCCGGGATTCGTGTTCACTATTTTTATAATCATGGGTCCTTCATGGGTCCATGTCACGTAAAGAACTGTACATAATGTTTCCTGGTTCATTTTTTTTTTTCAAGAAAAGGAACAATGCGAGCCAGAGCATCCCTTGATCGGCTGCGGCCATCCCATATTGGATTAACTTAGCTCCTAAAGTATAGTGACCGGATGCTTTATCGCGATATAAAAGTCCGGTTTGAACGAGGGTATTTAAATACTTATACAAATTGCTTTTAGTCATTTGCGTAAGCTGCTGAATATCGGTGAATTTTAATGGTTTTCCCTGTTTTGAAATGACATCTATTATGTCTATCCCTATCTGAAGGGACTGAATCGTTAAGCCTTTTTTTCTTACTTCCATAAAGCGGGCCTCCTGAACGCTGATGTTAAAACATGGAAAAATAGCGAGTGATTTCCGACTTCATTATAGCATGAATTTTTTAATGTCCAGACCGGATAAAACCCACTGATTTATTAAGAAAAATAACATTTTTGAGACTTTTCTGTTGACAGTGTCCAAAAAAGCTTTGTATCATATTAGTGAACAAAAGTTCATATTAGTGAAAAAGGAGGTGATTTGATGAAAAGGTTTTTAGTCACGATTGCAAGAAAGCCATCCTTTACCGGCGATTCCATTCAGGGTCACCGACATTATTTGCAAAAACTGCGGCAATCAAACATTTTGCATGATGCCGGCGGCTTTGCCGACCAAACCGGCGGTGCTTATGTCATTCAAACGGATGCCTTAGAAAAAGCCAACAAAATTGTACAAATGGACCCCATGTATATAGAAAAAACCAGTGTCACTATACGGTAAAAGAATGGCTCGGATAGTCATTGCCGGAAAGGAGGAGATTTGATGAAACTGATCGGATTCACGCATAGAGGCGTTTCTAAAATCGGCGCTGTTGTTCATCATCATGTGATTGATTTGAATGGTGCTTTCATTGCCCTTCAAGAGTCAAAAGGAAAAATACGAGCTCAGCAAATTGCGGAAGCCTATGTTCCAAATGATATGAATGGATTTTTACAGGGTGGAAAGGAAAGCATCGCCTATGCAAAAGAAGCCATAGAGTATGCATTAGAAGCAAAAGAAGACGATGGGATGGGAAGCCCTCATTTATCAGTTAGAAGATGTCAAAGTAGAAGCTCCCGTTCCGGGTCCTGGAAAAATGATTTGTGTCGGCCATAATTTCCGCGAGCACATTTTAGAGATGAAACGTGAACTGCCGCCTTATCCGGTTATTTTTGCCAAATTTGCCAATACGATTATTGGTCCTGAAGAAGATATTCCTTTTTTCCCAATTTCAGAGCAGCTGGATTATGAAGGAGAATTTGCCTTTGTCATTGGAAAGAGAGCCCGAAACATTTCACAAACGGACGCACTTGACTATGTGGCCGGCTATACCATTGTCAATGATATCACTTATCGCGACATTCAACGCCGAACGCTTCAATGGCTTCAAGGAAAAACGGTTGAAGGATCGGCTCCGATGGGCCCTTGGCTCGTAACGAGTGATGAGCTGACGAATCCCTCCGGTCTGGAACTCGTTGTCACCGTAAACGGAGAAGAAAGACAACGTTCAAATACGGCTAATCTCTCGTCTTTTCCGTTCAATATTTAGTCGAATTCTTGTCCCATTTAATGACGCTTGAACCGGGGGATGTCATCCTGACCGGTACACCGGGCGGAGTCGGTGCAGCTCAGGATCCGCCGCTGTTCCTGAAAGACGGGGATGTTGTAAAGGTTGCGATTGACAAAATCGGTATACTGGAAAACAAAGTAAAAAAAGCGGCCATTGGGGTGGAGAAATAATGAGCGATCCGTACATTCAACAATCGATTGACTCCGTTCAGCGGTCACTTGAGCAAATCATTGAGACAACGAAAGGACTAACAGAAGCGATCATTCGTAAAAAGCCTAGTGAAGAGGAATGGTCGATCATGCAGATTCTTTGTCATGTGCTGGAAGTCGGCCCGTATTGGATCGGAGAAATAAAGAAGATCCAGTCTAATCCGCAGATTAAATGGGGACGGGGATTAAAAGATGAAGCCCGTTTAAAGGCTGTGGAGACGACGGATGAGCGTTCGGTTTCCGATGTACTGAACTGAATGCGCTTCAAGAATTAAAAAAGCTTCATGGCAACAGAGCTGAGAAAACTGGATGAAAACACACTTAAAATTAAAGCTGAAAGCAAAAACCCCAACTTCGGGACTAAACCCGCTGCGTTCATTGTGGATCATCTGATTGCCCAGCATATTGCGAAGCATTTAGGCCAAATAAAGCGCAATTTATCTAAACTTCAAATAAATAAATAGAAGGGGATTTTATGTGTGGCGGAAAAAAAACAAATTGACACATAGCCAATTAGTGAAAGACTTTAACAGAGACCTTGAGGACTATCATTTAGGGCCGCTTTGGGAAGCGATTCCGGCATTAATGAATCGCGAACCTACTCCGCAAGCACAGCCCTATCTCTGGAAATGGGAGGTCATCTATAAAAAAAATTAATGGAAGCGGCCGATATTTTCACTCCGGAACGCGGCGGCGAACGAAGGGCGATTTATTTTCAAAATCCCGGTTTGACTTACCGTCAGCCGTGGCTGGGCCTCTACGACGCAAACGCTTTATGCTGCCGTACAATTGATTCTTCCAGGCGAAAAAGCGCCTTCCCACCGTCATTCACAAGGAGCGCTTCGTTTCATCACGAATGGCAACGGGGCCTATACCATTGTTGAAGGTGAACGGATCTTCATGGAAGAGGGTGATTTTCTCATTACCCCTGGGAACCTATGGCATGGACATGAACATGTCGGTGAGGGGCCAATGATTTGGATGGACTGTCTGGATATCCCAATGGTTTATTCTATGGGCGGCACTTTTTTTGAACCCTATCCGGATCAACTTGAGCGCCCAAGATTACCGGATAACTTTTTGGCCGGGCGCTATCAAGGCGGGATGACCAGGCCGATCCAGGATCGATATGCCAGTGTGGCTCCGCTTTCATCTTATAAGTGGAACCGCACACTGGATGCCATTGAAGGACTGAGCCATTTTGATCCCGATCCATTTGACGGCTATGCCGTTGAATACATCAACCCGTCAAATGGCGAGACGGCCAACGCTTCAATTGCCTCTTGGATGCAAAAGCTGCCGAAAGGGTTCCATTCGAAGGCCCATCGCCATACGCATGCAACCATCTATCATGTTTTCAGAGGTTCGGGTTACAGCATCATAAATGGCGAAAAATTCGACTGGTCCAAAGGAGATTATTTTGTTATTCCAAACTGGGCCTGGCATGAACATGTTGCAGCGGAAGACTCTTTCCTGTTCTCATGCAGTGATTTACCTATTATGGAGAAATTCGGATTAGAACAATCTCAAGAATTCGTTCAATATACCGGTCATCAAGAAGTAACCGGCGAGTTCAAGCCGAAGACGGCTTAATATAATCAATAAGGAGAGGTGAATATTTTGATGAATGATATTCTTGTTATTGGCGGCGGAATTGGCGGATTAGCGGCTGCACTTGGAACTTCTAATATTGGCAGGAAAGTAGCGGTGCTTGAGCGTGCACCCGAGTTCGGAGAAATTGGTGCCGGATTCAATTAGCCCCTAATGCGATGGCCGTTCTGAATAAATTAGGCTTATTGGATGAAATAGATAAATACACCGTCTATCCAAAAAGACTCGTTTTGCGAGATGCCTTCACCGGAAAAGAATTAGCTCCCTTAGATTTAGGGGAGACGTTTAAACAAAAAAATATGGTTTTTCCTATTGTGTGATCCACCGCTCTGATTTGCATAGAGTGCTTTTAGAAGCATGTAAAAAAAAATCCATCGATTACTCTATTAAATAATCAACTGATTGAATCCGTGGAAGAAACAGCGGACGGCGTGATCGCGACAAACTCAAGAAATGAACATTTTTTTGGCAAAGCGGCGATTGGCGCAGATGGCCTGAGATCGAATGTCCGCAAGCTAATCAGTCATGATCAGCCGGTTTGTTCTAAATACGTTGCCTACCGCGGCACCATTCCGATCACAGAAATTTCGCGGATTCAGAGTTGGATGACGTCATTATGTGGATTGGCCCGCACCTGCCTGCATGTTGTGCAATATCCGGTTCGCAGAGGTGAATTGTACAATCAAGTCGTTGTGTTTGAAACTTATGAGTACAAGGAAGACTCCGATGACTGGGGAACCCCGGAGGAAATGGAAAGGAGATTCCAAGGTTGTCACCCCCTTGTTCAGCAGGCTTTAAGTTTTATTCAACGTCAGATTCGCTGGCCAATGTACGATCGCCGGCCCATTGATAATTGGACAAAAGGAAACTTGACTTTGCTGGGAGATGCCGCCCATCCAATGCTGCAATATATTGCCCAAGGCGGCTGCCAGGCATTAGAAGATTCATCCTATTTAACTGCAATGCTGAAAAAATACGGAGAAAAACTACGAAAAAGCTTTTCATGATTATCAAGAAGAACGGATACCGCGATCAGCTAAAGTACAAAATACGGCACGTCTTTTTGGAAAAATGATTCATGCCGATGATCCGGTCTTTACCTTGCTTCGCGATGCCTATCTTGGCAAAAGAGAGGCGCGCAGACTACGATGTCGTTGAATGGCTGTATGGCTATCGGCCAGCCGCAGATAAACAAAACATCAATTTGTAAGCGCTTTAATTCGTTCGATCATTACTTAAAACTTACTGCCATAGATAAATACTCGGCAGGTCATCCAAACTTGAAGTTGTGAATCGTTTTTCAGAGAACGTTTTATCTCTTTTTTTTTTTTACAAGCGGGCCGGGCACGGGGTTTGGCCCGACTTTTTATTCAACTTTTTGCGGTTTATATACAACTTTCGAACTTTTATATACAACTTTTCATCGTTTATTTACAAGATTTCCGCCTTTTTATACAAGTTGGGTCGGGCCCGGGGTTTGGACCGCCTTTTTATACAACTTTTGAACTTTAATATACAACTTTTCATCGTTTATTTACAAGGTTTCCGCTTTTTTATACAAGTTGGGTCGGGTCTGGGGTTTGGACCGACTTTTTATACAACTTTCGAACTTTTATTTACAACTTTTCACGGTTTATTTACACAAGATTCCGCTTTTTTATACAAATCGGATCGGGTCTGGGGTTTGGACCGACTTTTTATACAACTTTCGAACTTTTATTTACAACTTTTCACGGTTTATTTACAAGATTTCCGCCTTTTTATACAAGTTGGGTCGGGCCCGGGGTTTGGACGGACTCTTTATACAACTTTTTGCGGTTTATATACAACTTTCGAACTTTTATATACGACTTTTCACGGTTTATTTACAAGATTTCCCCTTTTTTATACAAACTGGGCCGGTCTCGGGGTTAAGCCGGACTTTTTATTCAACTTTCGAACTTTTATTTACAACTTTTCACGGTTTATTTACAAGATTTCCCCTTTTTTATACAAACTGGGCCGGGCCCGGGGTTTGGACCGCCTTTTTATTCAACTTTCGAACTTTTATTTACAACTTTTCACGGTTTATTTACAAGATTTCCGCTTTTTTATACAAATCGGATCGGGTCTGGGGTTTGGACCGCCTTTTTATACAACTTTCGAATTTATATACGACTTTTCACGGTTTATTTACAAGATTTCCGCCTTTTTATACAAGTTGGGTCGGGTCTGGGGTTTGGACCGCCTTTTTATACAACTTTCGAACTTTTATTTACAACTTTTCACGGTTTATTTACAAGATTTCCGCTTTTTTATACAAACTGGGCCGGTCTCGGGGTTAAGCCGGACTTTTTATTCAACTTTCGAACTTTTATTTACGACTTTTCATCGTTTATTTACAAGATTTCCGCCTTTTTATACAAATTGGGCCGGGCCCGGGGTTTGGACGGTCAAGTCTTTTTTTATGTGTAAATTCACCTTAGCTAAGATAGAGTGATTATCCTGGATAAAGAGTTGTTACGTTACTCGAACGATCAGGTGATTTTGGCTGTTTGGCCCTCCATTCAAAATAGTCTTCCATTTTCAGATAGTGGCGTCCTTCTATCCATTTTTCGTCCTTCTCCATGAGAACAGAGCCCATCAGACGAATCACAGATTGGCGGTAGGGAAAATACGGATAACCCGTTCCCGACGGCGAAATTCCTCATTGAGCCGTTCCATCCCGTTAGTTGTCCGGAGGCGACGTCGATAGGGTTCTGGTAGAGGAAGCACCGCCGTCACGTCATCAAAGGCATCCTCCACAAGCTCCGTCACTTTTGGTGCTTTGTCCTGATAATCCTTTAGAAAAGCATTAAGCAAGGTTCGAGCGACTTCCAGATTCGGCGCATAGAGAATCGCCTTCACTTGTTCGGTTCCTTCGCTTTTGAGAGCTTTTGGCAACCGATCATGGACATTGCGCAGGAAGTGAGCCTGACACCGCTGCCAAGTAGCCCCTTGAAACGCTTTTTGAACCGCACTCACGAGACCGCCGTGGTCATCGCTGATCACCATGTCAACGCCTTTTAGACCGCGTGATTTCAGCCAGTCAAAATAATTTTTCCAGGCGTCGGTGCTTTCGCTGTCATCGATTTTCAGACCTAGAATCGTTCGGTATCCTTTGTGTCGTTGATACCGTAGCTGATCAGCACGCCACAGGAGCGGACACGCCCGTTTTCTCGTACCTTCGTATAAACCGCATCAACGAATAGGAACGGATAGTTGCCCCTCAAAGGACGGTTATTCCAGCCTTTAACCACTGGATCCAGCTGCCCGCAAAGATCCGATACAGTCGTTTTCGAAAAGTCTGTGCCACAAAGCTCTTCAGTAATTTGACTTACGCGACGTGTGGAGACGCCGTTAATAACCATCTCCATTAGGGATAGAACCAGCGCCTGCTCACTGCGCTGGTAACGCTTAAAGAGATCAGTAGAAAAATGGCCATTACGCAGGCGGGGAACATTGAGTGAAAGAGTACCCACGCGCGTCTTGAGTTGACGGGGATACGAGCCGTTACGGTAGTCCGTCCGTGCCTCACTGCGTTCGTACTTTTCGGCGCTCACCTGCTCGCCGGCCTGTGCTTTTAAAACTTGATTTAAAATCGTCTCCAAAAGGATATTCATGCCCGATTCTTTAGAATTACCAAGAAATAATTGATGCAAAAGTTGCTCATCTAGAGTAATCTGTAATTGAGTCATCCCGAAATCTCTCCTTTAGAATTGGTTTGGTTAACTCTATTCTAACTAAGATGACGGGCTCTGGCTCATTTTCTATGAAAAAAAAAAAAGAGACGAGTAAATAAAATCCTGCTGTTTTTCTGGAGGGGGCTGGCCAGCCCCCTCCAGAAAAACAGAAACCCGGTCTAACATTTTCTCATATTCAGATAACCCTTTTTACACAATTATACTGGCTCAACTGGTTTGGACCGACTCTTTATACAACTTTTTGCGGTTTATATACAACTTTCGAACTTTTATATACAACTTTTCATCGTTTATTTACAAGATTTCCGCCTTTTTATACAAGTTGGGTCGGGCCCGGGGTTAAGCCGGACTTTTTTATACAAATCGGGCCGAGTCCAAGTTTTGGACCGACTTTTTATACAACTTTTTGCGGTTTATAAGCTAATAATTGAAAGTTAAATCGATAAAAACGGCTGTCCCATAAGTCTTTTTTGACCATGAAACAGCCGTTCTATTTTTTTATATCCGCGATCTTCCGGCTATTATAGAGCTTCCCAAAGTGCTGCGATGCCTTGTCCTCCGCCTATACACACTGCGGAGACCCCGTATTTTTTATGTCTTCTTCTTAACTCATAAATAAGCGCCGTCGAGATTCTCGTTCCGCTGGCAGCAAGCGGATGCCCTAAGGCAATCGCCCCGCCGTTGACGTTGGCAATACTCAGATCAAATTCCAGCTCTCTTTGGCAGGCTAAGTACTGCGCGGAAAATGCTTCGTTGATTTCAATTAAATCGATGTCGGCCAATGTTAACTGTGCTTTCTGCAGAGCACTCCGAATCGCCGGAACCGGTCCGATTCCCATGTATTTAGGCTCAACTCCTACGACATCCCATGATACAAGACGGGCAATCGGTTTTAAACCATGTTTTTCGGCATAGCCGCTGGGATGCAATGACGATCGCGGCCGCTCCGTCGACCATACCGCTTGCATTTCCAGGCGTGACAACTCCGTTTTCCACAAATCTTGGCTTGAGCCGGCTTAGTTGTTCCATGCTCGTATGCCGAATATGTTCATCTTCTTCAATGAGTTTGTCGCCTTTTTTGGTTTTTACCGTGACGGGGACAATTTCTTCTTTAAAATAGCCTTTTTCACTGGCCGCCCATGCCCGTTCATGGCTGGATAAAGCATGGCGATCAACTTCTTCTCTCGTAATGCCGTATTTAGCCGCTAAGTTTTCCGCTGTCTGGGCCATTGTACAGTCGCCATAGGGATCATAAAGGCCGTCCCATAACCAGTCTTCCACAACCGGAGATCCAAGCGGGCTTCCCCATCTCATTCCCCGGATAACATGCGGAACCTGGCTCATGTTTTCGGTTCCGCCCGCCAAAACAACATTTGCTTCACCGGTTAAAATATAGCGGGCGGCAGTGAGGATCGCTTTCTCCCGTTCCGCAAAGACGATTGACCGTCAATGCCGGGACTTTAATGGGCGTACCTGCCTTTAATCCAATATGTCTGGCCAGCAAGTGGGCATCTTTACTTGATTGTTGGACGTTTCCAAATACAACCTGGTCAATTTCACCGGGCTGAATATCTGATTTCCTAATGGCCTCTTTTGCCGCAATTGCCCCTAAATCTGTTGCGGTAATCTGTCTAAACGAACCCGATATTTCCGCAAAAGGGGTTCTTGCCCCTTCCAATACCACGATGTCGCTCATCGTCTTCACTCCCTAGCAATCATTATTTTCCGGAATAAACCGGCTTTCTTTTTTCAACAAAAGCACTGAGTCCTTCTTTGCGATCTTCTGTTGCAAAAGTATTTCCGAAGCAGGCGCTTTCAATGGTTAAACCTGTTTCGATGTCAGTATTAGAACCGCCACCGCCATTGACGGCGATCTTGGCCATTTGCAGAGCAATCGGCGGTTTTTGAGCAAGTTTCCTGGCTGGCCCATTCTTTAGCGGCCTCTATGACTTGATCCGCAGGGACAACTTTATTGACAATATGCAGTTCTAAAGCCCGATCGGCATCGATCATCTCGCCAAAATAAATAAGCTCTTTCGCCACACCTTGGCCGACCATCTTTTGCAGCCGCTGAGTACCGCCTCCGCCGGGAATGATGCCGAGGCCTACTTCTGGGAAAGCATATTTCGCTCTATCAGAGCTGATTCGCAAATCACAGGCTAAGGCAAGCTCAAAGCCGCCGCCAAGTGTCAGACCATTCAATGCAGCTATCACCGGTTTTGTTGAATTTTCTATTTTAGTAAAAACCGCTCGTGAAATTTTGTTCATTTTGTTAATGCCGACAAGATCGAGTTCGGCCATTTCATAAATGTCCGCCCCGGCGACAAATGCTTTCTCGCCGCTTCCAGTCAGAATAATCGAGCGAACGTTATCATCCGCCTCGAGTTCTGTAAAAACAGCAGATAATTCTTGAAAAACATTCTGATTTAACGGGTTGACAGGCGGCCGGTTGATCGTGATAATGGCGACACGATCTTCGATATCGCATAATAAAAATTGATAGCTCATTTTTTCACCTCCGACTTGTAATCGTAAAAACCCGCTCCGGTTTTTTTTGCCAAGCCGTTTCGCTCTAACCAGCTGTTTCAAAAGCAGCGGTGGTGCAAAATGAGAATCATCCAGTTCATTTTTCATGTATTCCATGACATAGTAGCCAATGTCGACCCCGGCAAAATCTTGCAGGGTAAAAGGGCCCATCGGATAATTCAGTCCAAGGGTGACGGCTTTATCGATATCTTCCGGAGAAGCAACGCCTTCTTCAAGCAGCTTAATCGCTTCAATAAATTGCGGAATCATAATCCGATTGACGATGAATCCCGGCGAATCCTTTTTCACTTCAACCGGTTCCTTAGATAATTGTTTAGATAGCGCTTTCAATTCTTCGACTGTTTGATCACTTGTTCGATAACCGCGGACCACTTCGACAAGTTTCATCAACTGGGCCGGATTGAAAAAGTGCATACCTGCCACTCGTTCAGGGCGGTTCGTCGCCGCTGCAATCTCGGTGATCGATATCGCAGAGGTATTCGTCGCTAAAATAACCTCTCCAGGTACAATTTGATCAAGCTGTGAAAACACCTGCTTTTTTAACTCTAAATCTTCAACCACGGCCTCAATGACAATATCTGCATGTCTTAAATCTTCTAAATCAGTCGTTGTTTGGATACGGTCAAGAGTGTCCCTCTTGTCATCTTCAGTCATTTTCCCTTTTGAGACACTTTTCGTCATAAATTGATCGATTCTATTTAATGCTTTTTCAAGAAAACGCTCTTCAATATCTCGCAAAATAACATGAAAGCCATTGATTGCTGCCAAATTCGCAATACCCGAACCCATCGATCCGGCTCCTACCACGCCAATTGTCTGAATTGTCATTCTTACCCCTCCTTTGTTTTATCACTAGTGTAGCTTTTTAAAAAAATGTGTTGTACCTGCTTCATGTACGAAAAAAATATTTGTTTTCCTACAAAATTATGGGTCTCACAGCTAATCCGGACCGTAACAAGCCGCCAGGAAAAACACTTTGAGTAAAAAAATCGAGATGAATGTTTTCATCCCGATTTTTTACTATGGACTTGCTTTCCAGTTGTTTTACTGCGCAACCTGTTCGATTTCTTCCAGATGTCCGTTGCTTAGTCTCAACTGGACATCCGAGAGGTTAGAAATGCGGTTATCATGCGTCATTTATATTTTTGCTCTTAATATGCGATATGTAAGCTTAGTGTTTTCCCAAAAGAATAAAAAACCAATTATAAATATTCAGGTATTTACAAGGAGATTCCTCTTCTTTATCGAATAAATATTTTAAATAAAATAATGCGTTAGGGGGGGGTTTATGAAAAAAATATTTTTGATTTTCTTTCCATGTATTCTCTTTCTTATTTTTACAACTTCCTGTAATCATAGCAAACCTTCACCCAAATAACTAACCATTTAACTCTTAAACAGGCTTACAGAATTGCTCTAACCTCAGCAAAACAATGGGATAAGAGAATCCGTCTATCCCATGCGACAAGTATAGATGATAATGGCAAAGCAACTAGCGGAAAAGACGGAACGAGGGAAAACTGGAATTTAATCTTTATTGTTCCTAACACCTATAAAACACTTCTTGTCACCATACACGGTCGAAAAATTATTAGCAGAAAAAATTTTACAACTAAAGGAACAGCCATAACAAAAGCATCTGATTTAGTCCAACATCCCTCTGAAATTCGCTATGATAGTCCAGAACTTGTCAAAAAGGCTATTAAAATGAAAAAAATTGACCCATCGAAAGGATGGGCCAATGGTTATCACTTCGGTCTTTTTCAATATAGCAAAAAAAAAAAAAATCCCATTGTTTCAGTAACAGGTTGGAACAAAAAACACAATGGATTAACAAAGCTTTATTTTAATGCAAAAACCGGCGCTTATATGCCAACAATTAAAGGGGGCAAAAGTATGAAGAAGATTCTGTTTATCTGTATTCCATTTTTCATCTTTATCCTTTTTTATCCTGGAACAAATGTACATGCTACAACACACAGCCATACTAATCAAGATGTCACAGCGTATATAAGCACAAATAGCACTTATTTTGGAACACGTGCAGTACCGTACAAAACAGTAGCTGTTCATCCAAAAAAAAAAACGTTATTTTGTTAATTCCGGTACCATATATCCCTATGGTGCAAGCATAAAAACCAGTAAAAAATTATATTTAAATGGCTATGGATACAAAAGCACTTTTACAGTTGAAGATATGGGTGATTTAAAATATCACTGGACAAAATATTGGTTCGATATATACTTTGGGAAAACTAACATCTCAGATACTAGTAAATTTGGACTAAAGCATGTCAACTATACAGTAACCTATTGACTTCCTACTGAAAATAACCATTTTTACTCATGATTTAGTTTACAGAAAGATAGTCCTTGACTTTTTTTGAATGGATTGATCCTGCAGAACGTGAAGATTCAGAGCAGAGCTAAAGGCTCATAAAAGATTTTAGCACAAAAAGGCGTTATCTTAGCGGGACTCTCACCCTATAGACAGCACCTATACCGGGCGCACTAAAAAAATCGAGATGAATGTTTTCATCCCGATTTTTTTACTATAAGCTTGTTTTATTGCGCAACCTGTTCGATTTCTTCCAGATGTCCGTTGCTTAGTCTCAACTGGACATCCGAAAGGTTAGAAATGCGGTTATCATGCGTCACCATAATGATGCATTTGTTTTCTTTATGGGCCAGTTCGGTGAAAATGCTGATAATTTCATTGCTCGTTTCCGGATCAAGGCTGCCTGTTGGTTCATCGGCAATCATCAAATCGGTTCCGGAGCATAATGCTCTGGCAATGGCGATTCTTTGCTGCTGCCCGCCGCTCAATGTCAGAATTTTTTGCTTGGCCTGTTCTTCCGTAATCCCGATTCTCTTTAAGAAATCCAATGCTTTCTGTTTTGGATGTTCATCCTGTACATGGCGGACCGACATCGCACTCATTACATTTTCAACACCGGTCATGTAATTTAATAGATTATGCTGTTGGAAGATAATTGAGACATTGTTTCGTCTAAAAAAATGACTCAAACCGATTTTCCTGATACTCTTCCCTTTGTAAAGCACTTCGCCTTCCGATGGATTGTCCAGCCCGGCGGCTAATGAAATAAAGGTCGTTTTTCCCGAACCGCTGGGACCCAGCAGAGCATAAAAGGTACCCTCCTTAAATTCATAAGAGATATTGTCCAGTATCTTTTTATGGTTTTTATACCAGTAACTCACATTCTTATATTCAATAATTTTCCCCATAATTGATATCCTCCCTTATTCTTGTCTGGTTAATATTTCCTTAGGTTTTAATCTCATAATCGCAATCGATGGAAGCAGGACAGAGATCACGGCGATGCCCGTCGCTATGCCCATTGTTTTGAAGATATCACTGTAATTAACCGAGACATCCAGATTCAATTTATTTGCTGCGTTCGTCGACTGACCGGGACCAAATTGTCCGCCCATACCGCCCATTCCGGGTCCCCTTTGACTCGTACTCATTTGAGTTGTAGAGGTTGTTGAATAACTGCTGTTTAATTTATCGGAAACGACACCCGCAATCGGCTGGCTGACTGAGAAAGAAACAGCAAATGCTAATATTGTCGCGATTAAAATCTCTATAATAAACTGAGAAATAATTTTAGATTTGCCTTCGCCAATGCCCATTAATACGCCCACTTCATATTTTCTGTTTCTGATTTGCATCATGACCATTAAAGAAATAATCGCCAGTCCGGCAATCGTGACAATATAAACAAGAT
This sequence comes from Terrilactibacillus sp. S3-3, assembly GCA_030437565.1. Lineage (GTDB taxonomy): Bacteria > Bacillota > Bacilli > Bacillales > Sporolactobacillaceae > S3-3. The sequence goes on along the minus strand of CP129291.1, from coordinate 301,658 downwards.
TTTTTGAAAATGAACCGATGTTTGAAATGGAGCCGACTAAAGATTTATACGTTGAATTATTTGAAACGAGCGTGTATTTGCTCCAGGAAATTCCCGAGACAGATTTTGCCGCTTTTTTTTAAACGTACATGTGACTGGCATCATCCATTGTATAGACAGCGGAGTCGATCGTTGTCGTCGTTCCTTTTAACTTATTTGCCGCTGCGTAAGGAACATAAATTTTGTTGTAAGGATTCATTGCGGTAAAATTATTGGCTACGGAACTTGTACTGGAACTTGTTTTATAAAAACCGATGATTTTCAGAGAAACGGTTTTCTTTTTGTCCGCGCTTTTAACTTTAATCGTGCTGCCGATTTTCAAATCATTTTCATTGGCGAGCGTTTTATTAATCACCGCCGTATTTTCCGAAGTTGAAGTCGTAATCGTTTTGCCGGAAGTGATGCTGCTTGTCCCCTGCTTAAAATCATCTAACGAGGAGAGCGAGCTGACTCCTTCTATAGATAAGTCGCCTTGTTGCATGCGTCCCATAGCTGAAGACCCGCCCGGACCTTGTCCGCCGCTTTGACTGGTTGTTGATGTGGAAGCATTGGTCGATTTAATCGCATCAAAGTTGCTCGCATTGCCCTGAGTATTGACGATAAAATTATAGCTTGAGACATGATTTAGTTTTGCGAGTTTCTCGGCATCGGCTATTTTGATCGAAGCCGCCTTAAATTTATGCCTTTGACCACTTGAAGCATTCTTCAAAAATTGAGCCGGATTACTTTGAAATGTGACGGTGCTGCCGATCGATGCTTTCGTCAGAGCAGTTGCTTTGTTTGATGCCGTCTGAATCATCAATCCTGTTAAAATCAGACAGGTGACAATCGTTAAAATCAGTGATTGTAACAAAAAAACTCCCTTTCTTTGATTTAATACTTAAAAACGAACGATGAATAAAATCCATACGCTCTCCTCCTCAGAAAAAACTTTTTTCAACCATGAACAAATTGTATAGGGGAATTATGAAATTTTCTTTAAAAAGTCGTGCGCATGAGTTTCCTGATATAACCACTTCAAAATAAGGATGCGCCGGTTTCACATCTGCACAAAAAGACGAGACGATGATTGCCTTCAAAAAGAACTTTTTCTTTTTCGTGTCATCCATTATACTAATAACTGTATATAGTGTGCATATACAGTTATAACAGTCTTGTTAAAGAGGTTGGCTAATGAAAATCATTTTAAAAAATTTATCCGATCAACCTTTATACCAGCAAATCAAAGACCAGATCAAAACCGCCATTTTTAATCATGAATTAAGTGAAGGCGAGCGGCTCCCCTCCATTCGTTCATTGGCGAGTGATCTGCATGTCAGCGTCTTGACGACTAAACGAGTCTATACCGAACTGGAAGCGGAAGGATTTATTATCACCCGGGCCGGCAAGGGATCCTATGTGGCCGCTGAAAATCTGGAACTGCTGATGGAATCCAAGCGCCGCATGGTGGAAGTCAAACTGGCGGAAGTCTGCAAAATGGCCCGTACTTTAGGGATAAATAAAGACGACCTTCATGCCATGCTCGATTTACTTTTTGAGGAGGAGAATGAATGATGACCCCTATTTTAGAAGTCAACAATTTGAACAGACATTCGATCATTTTAAGCTGGACCATGTCACTTTTTCATTAAAAGCGGGCTGCATTACCGGCTTCATTGGTATTAACGGCTCCGGAAAAACAACAACGATCAAAGCGATCCTTGGCCTCATTTTAAAAGACTCCGGAAGCATTAAATTCTCAGGCAAAGACATGGTTGCAAGTGAGAGGGAAGCGAAAAACCGGATCGGTTTCGTCTTGGATGAAGGCTATTTTTATGAAGAAATGACACTAAAAGAAATGAAAAGCGTGATCGCTCCTGCTTATACCAATTGGGACGAAGCTGTTTTTTTAACCTACATCGAACGGTTTGATTTAAAGTTGAACCAAAAAATTGCCGACCTGTCAAAAGGGATGCGGATGAAGTACGCGATCGCTTTGGCCCTTTCCCATCATGCCGATCTGCTGATTATGGACGAGCCGACAAGCGGACTCGATCCATTGATTCGCAGTGAATTGATGGATATTCTCCTCGATTTTATGAACGAAGACGGAAGAGTGTCTTCTTCTCGACTCATATCACCTCCGATCTAGATAAAATTGCCGATATGCTGATCTTAATTGATGACGGAAAAATTTTATTTGATAAAGAAAAGGATGAGCTGCTCGACACCCATGCGCGGGTCAAAGGAGATAATCAATATATAAATGAAGAAACACGCAAACTCTTTTTAACCTTGCGCCAATCGCGGTACGGCTTTGAAGGCATCACCGATCAAAAAATGGACGTGCGCCGGCTTCTCCCCGGTGCTGTGATTGAACGGCCGACGATCGAGGACATTATGCTGGCTTACATTGGAGGCGACAAATATGCTCATTAATCTTGTCAAAAAAGATCTGATACTTATCAAGAAATATTTGCTCTTTTTGACTATTTTTACCGCGGCCGCTCCCGTTTATCTTGCTTCAAAAATGAGGATCGAAGGCGGCGGTTCTATCCTCTTCTTTATCATCGCGCTGATGTGTAGAATATATTTTGTTCAGTCAGTCAAATATCTAAAGTTGAAGATGATTCTAAAGGAGCCGCGCTGCTTTGTGCGACACCGTACACGCGCGGCGCTTTCGTTAAAGCAAAATATCTTTTTCTCCTTGTCGCGTTCATTGGCATTGTTATCATTCAGATCGTCACTTCATCTATCTTTCAAGCGATCATGGGGAGATTAACCATGTATACGGTTGGTGTCACATTTTTAATTCTCAGCCTATCTTTCGGCATCCTAATCCCGGTTCAATTTAAATTCGGGTACGACAAAACAAGGTTCATCTTCTTTTTTATTATTTTTTTTGCCGTTTGTCTCCCCGTCCCTTATACGTTGGTTTCAGTCGCAGCGCATCGGTTCCACTGTCCCGTTTTCTCTTTCGCCAAACACTGAAGGAGCCATTTGTTCTCTTGTTGCGCTGCTCATTGGTTTTATTTCCATGGTCATTTCTTTGAAAATTTATGCAAAAAAGGATCTGTAGGCTCTGCCATTTATTTGCTGCCGAGCAGATGCACACCGGCCGAACAGAATAAAATGAACAAGTCGGCTGTCACTGTGCTGTTTATCCTCCTGAAATTGGAGATTTTTAGTATAATAATAGATAGTGCAGGACAGAAAAAGGAAAAGAGGGTGTATCATGATTAAAGCTCGCCAAATCATTTTCGGAATCGTCCTTGGAGTCGTTGCCGGAATCATTAATATTGTACCGCTCGCGGCCCAAAAAGTTCGCTGGGATACCGTTTTCTCCCAGTTTCTCGATTGGGTGATTGTCGGCTTTTTCATAGCTGCGACACATTGGAAAATCAACGATGTCCTCAAAGGCATTTTAATTGCACTGTTAATCTTTATTCCTTCTTTGATTTACACCATTGAATTGTCTTTGGCCGGGGCCTTTTTGATGATCATCATGACTGCCTTTTTCGGCGGACTAATTGGAGCTATCAATGGAAAGCTCAATGGAAGCAGATCGGAAAACCGTTAAAAGTCGCCCTAACTTATTTAGAAAGCCGATGTGCCAAACTTTTGCACGTATCGTATACAAGAAATCAATTTTTTATCCCTTAGCGAATGCATTCCTGACAAAGTCACGGTGTTCTTCGCCAAATCACAAAAAATCTTAAACCTTTTGGCTCCATTCGTAATGACGGATTTTTCGCTTTTCCCTGCTGATTACCTTTCTAAAAAACCGAATAAATTCAGAAACATGGCTCAAAATAAAACGAACGATCATAAATAACGATATTTTAAAGGAGTATAGCCATGGTCAGCAAACCAAAGAGGTTTAATCGCCAGTTCAAAACAAGAGGAAATAGCGGAGAATATCGCAATGGGCGGCTGGCCCAATTTAAAAATCACAGCATCGATGATGATGGTATTCCCGATGAATACGTCAGCAAAAAACCAAAGGACGAATAACGCAGGCCTGACAGCACGAAGACAAGCATCCGAAAGAAAACGTGGATGCTTGTTTTTTAGTAAAGGACATACGTCGAATCGGAAGCCTCACCTGTTAAATTCAAAACTTAACCTGCCCGCCGCAACAGTTTTTAAAAAAAAAAAACGCCATCACGGCAGTCTACCCATGATGACGCTCTTCATCCTTTTTATCTCTGACCGTCCAATCTCTCTTCCAAAGATAGATCCCGCCGGCGGCCGCCAAAAGAACCGGGTAAAGTATCGCCCAGCCGCTGAAAAGCAAAATACATCCGCTGACTGTCAATGAAATAAGCGCCATCCACCAGCCAGAAGTAAAAGTCTTCAAAATCTTGATGGCTGCCAGCATGGTCAAAATATACGACATGATAAAGACTGTACTGGGGCCTTTTAAAATCAAAAAACGTCTGCCTTAAAAAGGTTTTTAAAAGCCCCTAAGGCAGACACCAGCAATTGTATTTATAATGTTTAACGGGTACCCGCCCATTTATCGCCATTTAGAGCCAGCAGCTTGCCCGTCCGGCAAGAATGACTTGTCTCCCGCTCCTAAATTTAAAACTGCTCTTGCGGTATTTACTTGATAACCAGCACAGGAACAGACGAATGTTGAACAACGCTATGGCTGACGCTTCCCAGGAATTCTTTGAACCCGCTTAATCCGCGGCTGCCGATGACAACAAGATCGTAATCATTTTCATTGATTTGTTCCAAGATCGTCCGCAGAACCTGGCCTTCTTTTACGTAAGCATGCGTTCTATTCGGTAAATCTTTGAGAACCTCTTTCGCTTTACTGATGATATCTTCCCCATATTTGTATGTCGATTCACAAACTTTCGTATATAAATCGCCAACAATCAGATCATTGACCGGTGCCGTCACAACGGTTAGTACATCAATAACGGTGTTTTTTTTTCCAATTTTGCAATTTCTGCCGCTGTCTGCAGCGCTTTCTTCGACAGATCAGAGCCATCATACAATACGAGAACCTTTGAATATAACATGTCTTCACCTTCTTCTTATTATTTCCTGCCTATGCCCATTTTAACATATACTCTTGAACGACTCCCACTTATCAAGACAAGACCCCCCGCTTGAAGGGAGAGCCTTCTGCCGAGTTGTGATAAAATGAGGAAATTTTAATCTAATTTTCATCTTTCACTTTTATGATAGCTATGGAAATCAATCCAAATGATTTTATTGATAATGGCCGCTCTGCATCGGACATCTTAGTATATGACTGAAGGGAGTTTTGAATTTTTATTATTATGCAAAACATTTTAATACGAACCGGTATTTCCCCGCTTGACAATTTCGATCCCTCACATATGATTACCAAAAACTCTATCGGTGGAAACGTTGGAAATTTGGTGTATGCGTACGGCGTATTTCGTACTTTAATGACAGAAGGGACGACGCTCACCCCAAATTATTATGAAAATAATCCCGAAAATGCGGACGAGATTAACGAACGCTATGATTGTTTTGTTTTACCCTTGGCTGATGCTTTCCGCAGCGATTTTGTGCCGGAAATGCGCAAACTGACTCAGTTTATAAAAAAAAAAAAAAAGATCCCTTATTATCATTGGTGTCGGCTTGCGTGCCCCTTATGAACCAAATCTGGATAGGGGTTTCGCTTTTGATGAGGACGTCAAAGCGTTTGTTCGCGCTGTCTTAGAAAAGTCTTCTATCATAGGTGTTCGTGGAGAAATCACTTCCTCCTATCTTTCTAAGCTGGGATTTCGCGAAGGCGTCGACCATACTGTCATCGGCTGCCCTTCGATGTATACATTTGGAAGAAAGCTAAATGTACGTGAAACAAATATAACACCTGAATCGCTGGTCTGCGTCAATTCATCACGTCTTTCGCCTAAACATGTCCTTGATTTTATTACAAGAAGCATGGAAGAGCTGCCAAATCATTATTTTTTTATCCCTCAATGGCTTTCGGAAATGGTCCTTGTTTATACCGGTTCGCCGTCGATCCCGAAGTCCGGCAGCAGTTATCCCGGCAGGATGTCGGATCCGGTATACATGAACAATCGCGTCCGCTTCTTTTTAAATGTACCCACTTGCTGGACTTCCTGCGTCAGGCCGATTTAAGTTTTGGGGCCAGATTACATGGCAATATTGCCGCCGTCCTTAGCGGTACACCTAGTATTATCATTGCCAAAGATGCTCGGATGAGAGAATTGATTGAGTATCATCATTTGACACATATTATGGCCAAGGATCTTACTAAAAAGACGAATATCATGGATTTAGTTGAGAAATGTGACTTCCAGGAAGTGACCAAAGTTCATGGACAGAATTTTGACCGCTTTATTCAATTCTTGGACAAGAATCATTTAGATCATATTTACAAAGAGAGTGAGACACCGTCTTTAGTGCCGCTGGACAACGCCATTTCTAAAATCACGCTTCAGCCCCCTCTCGTCCCGATCAGCGGCTGTACTTTGGAAGAGATGGTACGGAGATGGGAAAGCTATTATCCGCTGGCGAACGCCAAAAAAGCCAAATTACAAAAAAAAAAAAAAACAGGATGCTAAATTAGCTGAGAAAAATCAGATTGTACGCAACTGCAGGCGATGTTAAACAGAAAAAGTGTCCGGCTGGCTCTAAAACTTGCCAACAAAATGAAACTGCCTTTTTGATTAAGTTCAGGTGTAAGTTAGCCATGCCTGCCTCACATGATCCGACGGGTAAGCTGAATCTCAAAATACGCAAAAAGGGCGCCCGGTTTTTGGGCGTCCTTATATTCGAATGCACGTTACATATATATACGGCAAACCGTTTCAAGTGCCGGGCTGTCAAACGTTCAGATCCCGCTTTTGATAAAAGACATAGGTTGAAACGGCAAAAGCGGCAGCAAGCAGCAGCAGCAAGGATGACAACGACGATGCTTAGGCCGTCTCCACCCACAATATCCTGGTAGCTGAAGTATTTAAACGGCGACAGGATATTCAGGCCGTTTAGATGATCGGCCAAATCGGTAACTTTGGCAATCACATATGAACCGAACAGTATCGAAATAGACAGCGTTCCAGAAGCTTTCGGCTTTTTCATCACTGCCGAAAGACATGCGCCAAGCGCCAGAAAAATTAACTGGACGATGAACATCGTCACAAGAAAGACCACGATTTCAGTTGATATATCTTTTCCATTGTTAAAATAAGCGACTAAATAGAGCGAAGAAAGCAACGTCACAATGTTGAGGATAACGATGTTCACCAGCGCTGCGAAAAACTTGGCTGTAATAACGGCTGTCCGTGAAACCGGCTTAACCATCAAGAACTCCGCTGTTTTGTCGCGCTCTTCTTTTGCGATAATCCCGCTTCCCAGCAGTACGGCATGAATGGCTGCCGCCAGCACAATATAAGTAAACAGGAAAGCGAAGAAACCGCTCATGACCGTCACATTAAACGAACCCATGCCAAACAACGCTCTGATTGAATGCGGCAATTCGTTTAAAGCAGCGCTTGCGGCTCCGCCTGAGGAATACGTCTTATACTTGCTCATGCCGCTCAAAACACCGAGGAACATACATACACTCCAAATGATCAAAGCCGTACGGTTCGCCTTCAGTTCCCTAAAGAAAATATTCATACTCAACCCTCCCGTTGAGGAATCCCGGAGCCCGTTAGTTCACGGCACGGATATCCTTCCTGATATACATCACATAGCTGACGATGATTGCGGCCGCAACAACGATTGCAGAAGTGATTAGATAAGAAAGCTCATAGTTTGCATGTTCGATGATATAGACCGTATTAAAGTAATTAAAAGGCGAGACATAACGGAACGCATCATCCGTCCCGCTGCCCGTAATCAGTGCGCCGATCAGGTAGAATCCGAGAACGACACCGAGTGACAGCGGCAAGACCGACTTAAGCTTGCTGAAAAACACTGAAGCCGCCATACCGAGTGCGAAAAAAATCAACTGGATAAAGAGCAATGTTAAGTTAATTAGGAAGAACGTTTTCTCATCATAACTTTTCGTAGCGACGATATGCGCCATGATGGATAATCCGGCATAAAAGACAACATCAATGACCAGAATCATGGTCAATGACGCCAAAAGCTTTGCCGTGACAACGGCGGCGCGCGAAACCGGTTTGACAAGGAGAAAATCCGCCGTCCGTTCCCGCGATTCTTTCGACAGCGCGGAGGTGCCGAAAATCATCCCTTGGATCGCGCCGCAGAGTGTGATAAAAGAGAAAAAATCATCGAGTAAAATCCCAGGATCGATGCCATATAATCAAGATTAACCCCAAGCAGGGCCCGCACCGGTGCCGGGTAGGCCCCCAGCATTTTCTTAAAGTCATTGGCATCTTTCACGATATTCGGATACATAGAAAGAAAGAGCGCAGCCAGCGCAATGAAGACGATCGCCCAAATAGCCGTCGATTTTCGCAGCGACTTCAGTTCGTGCCAATACATATTCATCGCCCTCACCCTTCCTTTTCATAGTAGTGCAGGAAAATTTCCTCAAGATCAGGTTCTTCAATCGATAGATTGCGGAGTTCAATCTCGGCGAGTTTGCCGACAATCATATTGACATCGCCTTTATAAATGAAGTTCGCGCCGCATTGCCTTTCACTTTCAAATTGCTTACGCCTTCGATATTGAAAACATCCCGGCTGATCGCCGCTTTGGCCTCAAGACTGATCTTCTTGTAGTTGTTCTCTTGCAGCGCGCTGATTTTTTCAATCTTGATGATTTTGCCTTCTTTGATGAAAGCGACCCGATCGCACATTTTTTGCACCTCAGTAAGGATGTGCGAAGAAAACAGCACCGTCGCTCCCTTTTCATTTTCCTGCCTGATGAGGTCAAAGAATTTTTGCTGCATCAGCGGGTCAAGCCCGCCGGTCGGCTCATCAAGAATGATCAGCTTTGGCTCGTGCAGCAGCCCCTGCACAATGCCGACCTTTTTTTTTTTTTTCCATATGAGAGATCGTCGATTTTCTTTTTCAAGTCAAGGTCCATGACTTCAGCCAACTCATGGATCCGTTTCGTGCAGTCTTTTTTGTAAAAAAGCTGGCCGAATATTTAAGCAGGTCGATCACTTTCATATTATCGTAATAAAAAACTTCCGAAGGCAGATACCCCAGTTCTTTCCGGACTTCGGGATGATCGATGCAGCTCTTTCCAAAGATGGTCGCGCTGCCGCTTGTCGGACGGATCAGCCCAAGCAGCGTTCGAATCGCCGTCGATTTTCCCGCTCCGTTCGGGCCGATAAATCCGAAAATCTCACCTTGTTCAACATTCAGGTTCACATTCTCAATGCCCCTCGCCTTGCCATATCTTTTTGTGAGATTTCTCATTTCAATCACGCTCATGAGTCCATCCCTCCCGGATTTTTATTTATAGAAAGCTTTTTTAAGCAGATCAAAACAGTCAATGAGTTCTTTATACTTCGCTTTAAAATCCTGATCCTCCGCATCCGAAAAATGCATGAAAGACCCTTCTGACATCCAGACCAGCATTTTCACAACCAGCTTCGGATCGACATTGTCTTTGAATTTTGAAATGTCCGTGCCATCGAAGATAATTTTTTTCTTGAAACATTTTCCATTTTTCATTTGAGGATAGCCTTGATCTCCGGCTTTATGGCTTGATCATTTTCACGATAATAGACACTTCTTAAGAAAGAAAGAATCGCCGGATGCTTCTCGATCACCTCAAATTTAATATCACCGGCAAGCTTGATCCTGTCGAAGAAGTCGGTGACACTGTTATCAAACTTTTTATTGATGGCCTCCATAATAGTCTCGCCGCACAACTCAATCAGATAAAGATAAAGCGCTTTTTTCGTGCCGAAGTAATGGAACACCATCGCTTTTGAAATACCGGCGGCTTGCGCGATGTCGCTGACAGATGTTTTCTTGTAGCCATTCATGCCGAATGACGCCAGCGCGGCATCCACAATTTTATTTTGTTTATCTGCAGGCAGGCTCAAAAACTTATCCACTATCATCACCTCACTATAAACCGATTCGGTTTACGCCCTAAGTATACCTTCATAAACCGATTCGGTCAATCGTTTTCACAAAAGGTTCATTAAGCTGTTTGGTTAGAATACAGAATTTCGAATTCAAGTCCTTTGTTTCAAAATGAGCATAGCCTTCCGTTTCACCGATCCCGCGGAAAAACCGTTTGTGAAGCTCAGAGGGCGGACAGGGGCATAAAAAAACACCCATCTCCGGATGTCTAGCTTTTTTTAGCATTTTCACTTTAATTGCAAAGAGTCAGTTGAAATGAAAAATGATTGGGAATAAGAAGGCGACAATGCCCATCCACATGAAATACACATAAAGATAAGACGTCTGCCATCTTTCCAGTTTCTCAAAATCGGCCTTTCTGATAAGATGACAAAAATAGAACCACGCGAGACCACCGAGATTAACCAACAAAATCAAATTCTCACCCAAAGCGGCCACTTTATTCGGAGTAATACCGAACGATGTCAAGCGGACAAGGATGGCCCACAATGCAATCCCATCGATCACAAGCGCTGCAAGAATCAAAGCGACATTCATATAATCAAAGAGTTTGTTCCTGCCGCGGGGATCTCTGGGAAATGCCATAGAGAACCAAACCAAGCACCAAAACGAGCATGAGATCGAAGCCAATTAAAAATTCTCTGTCAATAAACGGGCTCTTCCCTGAAAGAATCATAACCGCTAAAAAAGCAATCATTGTCAGCAAAAAAAGCGGGCTGAATATTTTTGCCAGAATGGGAGCAAAGTTTTCAACAACGCTTTTTTTTGGTCTCTGCCAAACAGATGGCAATCATCGCAGTGGCCGAGCCGCCATATACAACAAGGTATTGTTGAATAAACGAACTGAGATCAATTTGAATCGCGCTGAATATCGCTAAAGTAAACAGGCTCAATACAATAATCCCGCAAAAAATTAAGACACCATAAATGAACGCCTCACCGGTAAAACGGATAAAATCCATTCGCCGTCTACTTTTTCTCCACTCTGTACCCAAATAAGCAGCACCTGTCACCAGCCACAAAAAAATTGGAAGGTGAATACCCGTTAACAATTCTGTGGTGTTGGGAGAACGTGACGGATATAAATTGATGACAATGGCGGACAAACAAAAAATCCCGATGATGACGGCAGCCCTTTTCCATCCTGATTGATGTTTAATGAGAAAAAAAGCGGCAACAAAAGGCAGAATAAAAGGACCGAGATTTTTAAAATAAAGCAGCTGATCCGCCGGGTTAAACAGTTTGAAGCCGAACAGCTCCGGCACTTCCATCAATGTACCTGCAATCAGCGAGAAAATGATCACCCACGCGATCTCTTTTCGATCTCGGCCAATGGCTGCGGAATTCTCAGGATCGTTCAGCAGCTGCTTCCAAAGGTTTTCAGTATTTACTTTTGAATACTCCTCGGAAATCGCACTGACATTTCCCAATCGTTTGACTCCAATCAAAAAAGATTCATCCTGAGTCAATCCGGCTTTCGTTAAATCCTCGATTTCGTCCCGCAAATGATTTTCCAATTCAAGGATATCAGTTTCTTTTAAGTTTCCATGCGACCGCACATAATTGTTCAAGAACGGATATTCAGTTCCAAGTCAAACATATCTGTTACCCTCCTCCATCATTCGAATACATATGACTGATTCATCCAAAAGATGTTAGTCCAAAGTCTCCAACAGTGCCTTCGCTTTTGAAAATTTTCCAGGTTCTTAAAAGTGCGGAATGAACCATTTCCCATTGCTTTCTCTGCGTGTCCAATTCCTTCAGTCCGTCTTCTTTGATTTTGTAATATTTCCGCCGCCGTCCGGTATCGGATTTCTTCCAATAAGACTCAATCAGCTCCTGCTCTTCAAGGCGGTGCAGGACCGGATACAGCATGCCTTCCGACCAAACCATTTCGCCCCCTGAAAGTTCTCTCACTCTCTTAATAATGGAATAGCCATAACTGTCATCTTGCTTTAATATCGCTAATATCATGGGAGTGGCGGAGGCGGCAATCAAATCCTTTGAAACATTCATAGTACCCTCCTTGATACCTAGAAGTATTATGCACCAATCATACATAATAATACTTCTAGGTATGTCAATTGGACCGAACGCACTTGTTCGCATTAAAACACGTATGTGTCAAGTTTTACTCGGGACCCCATAGTGGACAAGGTTTGAGAGATTCTCAAAATGTACACTTTTTAGCGGCTACCGCGCTTCGCTTAAATCTAAAGCGTTGCATTTAATTTGACAATTCAAGACATAAAAAAAAAAAAAACTTCTTTTAAAAGTGGCAACATCATCTCTCGCGTTCTTGTCGTTTGGTTTTATTTTTTATTCGGCGTTTTGATTTATCATAGCCGGTAAAGAATGTATCAAGAAATTCTTTCTCTCGATAATCTTCAACCTTCATCATTGTTTCATGTCCAGATGCTACAAAATCAATATCCCTTGGCCGGTATTGCCTTCAAACGCATCGCTTAAGGTATCGTGAATGACCAGGATGTCGGCAGCGATTTTATCAAGCGACTGCTGGGATTTGGTAAGGTCCGCCCAATTTTCATTGATGATTTTTTCATTTCACACCATATCTGTTTGAAGCTGGATTTTCTGCCATTGTTTCTTTAGTGCTTTCGAAAAGTTGTATATAAACCGCAAAAAGTTGTATAAAAAAGCCGGCCAAAACTCGGGCCCGGCCCAACTTGTATAAAAAAGTAGAAATCTTGTCAATAAAACGTGAAAAGTCGTTAATAAATCTCGAAAAGTCGTATATAAACCGCAAAAAGTTGTATAAAAAAGCCGGCCAAAACTCGGGCCCAGCCCAACTTGTATAAAAAGCTGGAAATCTCGTTAATAAACCAGTAAAAGTCGTAAATAAACCGCAAAAAGTTGTTTAAAGAGTCCGGTCAAACCCCGGGCCCTGATAAAGAGTCAGACCAAAACTCAGGCCCAGCCCAACTTGTATAAAAAGCTGGAAATCTCGTTAATAAACCAGTAAAAGTCGTAAATAAAACGCGGAAAGTTGTATAAAAAGTCCGGTCAAAACTCGGGCACGGTCCGACTTGTATAAAAAAGCAGAAATCTTGTCAATAAAACATAAAAAGTCGTTAATAAATCTCGAAAAGATTAGAACGGATAAATATAAAAAAAAAAGTAAAAAGCCGACCAAGATTCCTGTGATGATCCCGAAAAAGACCTCCAATGGTTTATGCCCTAATAATTCCTTCAGCCTTTTTTGCGATTCCATATTCTCCACATCCGGATCCTTTATGGCTTCCAGAAGACGGTTAAAATCTGCCACTAGTTTATTTAAAATTTCGGCATGAAAACCTGCCTGTCTGCGGACACCCGTTGCATCATAGATGACAATCGATGAAAAAAAATAACACTTATTGCAAACGCATTTGAATCTATCCCCGAAGTTAGCCCTATGGCGGTCGTCAAAGAAATAATCATAGATGAATGGGAACTTGGCATTCCGCCTGTGCTGAGCATGAGTCTCCAGTCAATTTCCCTGGAAGTGATAAAATGAATCGGTACTTTAACAAATTGAGCAATCAGCATTCCTAAAATGGCAGCAGCAGTAATTGGATAAGATAAAAGCATTTTTTCCTCCTGTTTTTAACTCTAAAAAATACAATTCGTATTTGGACCAACAATAATTTATAATTCCCAGTTCAACGGATTTGCTCGTTTAAGTATACTCCTCAATCCTAAAATATATCGTTAAGATTATCTCATCTTAAAAAGTTCTTTAAAGAAGACCTAAAAATAAATACAGCTTGAAAGTGAAGTTTGATTAAAAATCGCTTGTAGGCCCCTATTTTACAGCAAATATAATGAAATGGCTTCTTTTTAAATAAATTTTCCATTTTATTGAAACAGATTACAGATTTTCACTTGTTACTTAACAGCCGCACTTTCCGGATATGATCCGAAGGCTTAACGGCTCACCTGATTTAACAGGCTTTTGGTTTACCCTATAAATTGATCATAATTCATCCATTTATGGACACTCTACTAGCATGCATTTTTACTAATGAAATGGATGAAGAGGTGATGATATGAGGACGGCCGGCCAACGGTTAGATCCTTAATTATAGGTATTGATGTCGGTTCAACGACCGTTAAAGCCACAGTTGTAAATCCAAAAAACAAAGAAATTCTATGGTCTGATTATCAGCGGCACCATACAAAGCAAGCGGAAAAAGTTTTAGAATTTTTAATTACGATTGGTAATGAGTTTACTGATATCCCGCAGCATAACATCCGAGTTTTTATGACGGGCTCCGGCGCCGGCCCTATACTTGAGCACATTGGCGCAAAGTTTGTTCAAGAAGTGAATGCGGTCACCATGGCTGTCGAACATTTACACGCTGATGTCGGAAGTGTCATCGAGCTCGGCGGACAAGACGCTAAAATCATTATTTTTAAGGAAAATCAAGAAACCGGTAATAAGCAAGCCATTACTTCAATGAATGACAAGTGTGCCTCTGGCACTGGTGCAACGATTGACAAGTGCATGATTAAAGCGGGCATGCCAATTGAAGAAGCCGGCAAACTTCACTTTGATGATGAAAGGCTGCATCATCATGTTGCGGCTAAATGTGGTGTATTTGCAGAGACGGATATTGTGAACCTTGTGAAAAGCGGGATTCCCTCCGCTGAAATTATGTGCTCCCTCGCGGATGCGATCGTTATGCAGAATCTGTCTGTCCTCACCCGTGGAAATACACTAAGACACCGTGTCCTTTTACTCGGCGGTCCGAATACGTATTTACCTTTTTTACAGGAATGTTGGCAAAAGCGTATCCCTCAGACCTGGAAAGAGCGCGGATATGACTATCCAAATGATAGGCCAATCGAAGAGCTGATCTTTATTCCTGACAACTCCCAGTATTACGCTGCTTACGGTGCCGTCATATACGGAATGCATGAGCCTGCCGGTGTAGGAAGCTTCACGGGGTTAGAAGGATTGAAGGACTTTATTGCTCACGGTCGAAAGGCCAAACTGGGTGAGAGTGCAGGTCCCCCTCTCATGCGCACAGAAACAGAACGGGAAGAATTCCGAAGGGCCTACCGAATCCCTCGATTTACACCTGCTGCTTTTACAGCGGGACAGAAAGTACGTGCTGTGATCGGACTGGATGGCGGTTCTACTTCGTCTAAAGCGGTGCTTGTCGATGAAAACGGAACGATTTTACTCAAGGAGTATCAGCTGTCCAAGGGAAATCCTCTGGAAGATACAAAAGAAATGTTGAAGCGTCTTCAGGACAAAGTGAGAAGCCAGAATGCCGAGTTAGAAATCATTGGCTTTGGAGCGACGGGATATGCCGCCGATGTCCTGGAAAAAACTTTGAAAGCAGACGTTAACATTGTGGAAACCGTTGCTCATATGATGAGTGCGGTTCACCAATTTGGCAACATTGATGTTATCTGCGATATCGGCGGTCAGGATATCAAGGTCCTCTTTTTAAAAAAATGGCGACATCCGTAACTTTAGATTGTCTAACCAATGCTCCGCGGGAAACGGTATGTTGTGCTGCAAGCAATGGCCGACCAGTTCGGTATTCCCATTCAAGAGTATGCCGAGACAGCTTTCCGGGCGGACCTCTCTCCTAAGTTTTCATATGGTTGCGCCGTATTTCTGGATGCGGATCGTGTGAACTTCCAAAAGGAAGGCTATTCAAAAGAAGAGCTGTTGGCCGGTCTCGCTCTGGTCTTGCCGAAAAATGTTTGGCAATATGTTGTGCAAATCCCGCGGATGTCTGAATTAGGACGCAAATTCGTATTGCAAGGCGGAACACAATATAATCTCGCGGCTGTAAAAGCACAGGTGGATTACATTAAAGAGCGCGTTCCCGATGCGGAAGTGCTGGTACATCCCCATCCGGGAGAAGCAGGGGCGATCGGTGCCGCGATGGAGACCTTACGTGTTGTAAAACGACGCGGCTACTCTACATTTTTGGGTCTGGATACGGCCATTAACTTGCGCTATTTGACCCGTAACGACGAATCCACTCGTTGTACCTTTTGTCCGAATCATTGCAGCCGTACGTTTATTGACTCTGAGGCACCAGATGGCCAAATTGCCCTATATTTCCGGTTTCAGCTGTGAAAGGGGAACCGTTGAAAACATGGAGGCTCTCAAACAACTGACAGTACAGCGGCAAATGTTGAAAAAAAACTATCCCAATTTAGTCGAATATGAAGCGCGGCGCATGTTCAAACACTTCTATGACCCGGAGCCGATGCCCGATTCGGATAAGATCGTCGAAGATGTTCAACTGAAATGAAATGCGGGTTTTTGGGGATAGGAAAAAGAAAGAAAGTCTCTTATCAGCGTTCCTTTCAACGTTCATCTCTTGATGCAATGAAGCGAAGAAAGGAGATTCGGATCGGAATTCCGCGTGTACTCAATATATGGTCGACAGCCCCTTTTTGGCGGACCTATTTTGAGACACTGGGCATGGGCAAAAGCAACATTGTATTTAGCGACTATACCAGTGAAGAAATGTGGCAAGAAGGCGGAAAGTACGGATCGATCGACCCTTGTTATCCATCAAAAGTCGCTCAAGCCCATGTTCACAATTAGTTTAAACATCATGAACGAAAACCGCTCAATTACATCTTCTTCCCGTGCATTACGCATATTCCAACCCATTTACAGAATGTAATGGATTCAACCAGCTGTCCGATTGTAGCGGGAGCTCCGAATGTGATTAAAGCCGCCTTTACAAAGGAAACGGATTTCTTTGAGACAAGAGGCGTCACTTATCTAGATCCGGCCGTTACTTTTACTGAACTTAATTTGATGAAAAAGCAGCTATATGAAGCGTTTAATGAAACCCTCCAAATCACGGAGGATGAAAGCGACTTTGCGGTAGAACAGGGATGGAAAGCCATGGAGCTGTTTGATACGGAAATGCAGGAGAGGGGTCGAATGATTCTCGAGCAGGTCGAAAAGGAAAATCGTATCGCTATACTGATGATCGGACGCCCTTACCATTCCGATCCCGGTCTAAATCACCGCGTCTTGGAAGAGTTTCAGGTATTAGGTTATCCGATTCTCTCGATGCGCTCCATTCCATTCCAAAAGACGAGGAATGGTTGCGCCGCTTTTTCCGCCACGATATAGAAGAGGGTCGAGTGGAATGCGCTTTGGAAGTCACGGATGTCTGGCCGGAAAACTTCAGTTCGAACAGTGTACAGAAGGTTTGGTCAGCCAAATTTGCCGCCCGCCATCCGAATGTAGCCGTATTGGACTTATCTAGTTTTAAATGCGGACATGATGCACCAACCTACGGGCTGATTGACTCCATCATCTCGACGGCAGGGACGCCTTATTCTGCCTTGCATGATATTGACGCCAATAAACCAAGCGGATCCATTAATATTCGCGTTAAGACGTATGCCCATAGTTTAGGACTTCAAGAAGAACACTTGCAGGACTTAGCTCATAAAAAAGCGGAACTTCAGGCTAGAATTGAGCAAAAACGGGCGGAACTACTTGGTCACTCAGCAAAAAAAAAAAAAAAACTAAAATCCCAAGAAGAAAGAAATTTTTCTGAAACAGGCAACTAAAACAATAAAGTCATCATTATAAGAAGGAGCTAAAGAGCGATGTCAAAAACTAAAGAGCCCGTCATGGAGGAAATCAAGCACTTATCCGATAAAAATGAATTCTTCCGATATTTCGAGGAACAGAAACTTGCATTAGATTTACAGGAAAGAAAAGCTCAATGGTTTGACCCGGTCCCTCGTCAGTTTCTAGCCAAGGATAAAGCCGCTACCACGATTCTTTTTGGGGGATTAACCATGGCGCATGATTATTTAGCCGAAGGGGCACTGAAAGGATTGGGCTATAACGTCAAGCGGTTGGAATGTCCGGATACCGGGTCGCTCCGTTTTGGTAAAGAGTTTGGAAATCGCGGGCAATGCAATCCTACCTACTTCACAGTAGGCAACCTGATCAAATATTTGCATCATCTGCGAGATACGGAAGGGAAATCTAAAGAGGAGATTGTTCAAAACTACCTGTTTGTAACAAGTGGTTCTTGCGGGCCGTGCCGGTTTGGCACCTATGTCACTGAGTATCGTAAAGCCTTACGCGATGCGGGCTTTGATGGATTCCGCGTCCTTTTGTTTCAGCAGCAAAGCGGGGTAAAACAAGCGACAGGTGACAAATCCGCTCTAAAATTAGACACCTCTTTCTTCCTAGGTTTTTTAAAAGCGATTTTATTAGGAGATATTTTGAATGCTCTCGGTTATCGTATTCGTCTTTACGAAGTAGAACACGGTTCTACCGATGCGGCTCTTGCCAGCTGCAAGAAGTATTTGTACAATGCCTTGTACAAACGCAAGTGGCTAATCCCGGCGTTGATAAAATGCCGCAAGGAGCTCCAGTCAGTCAAGGTGGACCGTACACGAGTCAAGCCTAAAGTCAGTATCATTGGTGAGTTTTGGGCAATGACTACCGAAGGAGACGGTAACTATCAATTACAGCGTTTTCTTGAACAAGAAGGAGCTGAAGTGGACGTACAATCGCTTACGGCATGGATCTTGTTCTTAATTTGGGAAGGACGCTACGATACCCCTTGGATAAAGCTTCGCAAAGAGGATTCAGGTCCTAAAGGATTAAAAGGAAAAAAACCGGCCTTACGTCTCAAAATGTTAGCCATCGCGGACCGGGCGATCCGAGTCATGTTTCAGACCTATGCCCGAGTTATCGGACTCCATGATTATCATCTGCCCGATATGGATGAAATTGCCAAAGAGGCGCACAGTCATTACAACAACCATTTACGTGGCGGAGAAGGTCATATGGAAGTAGGAAAACTGATCTTAAACGTTAAAAAACGAAAAGTCAACATGACGATTTCTGTCAAACCATTCGGCTGTATGCCGTCTTCTGGTGTCTCTGATGGTGTCCAATCACTGATTACCGAAAAGTATCCTAACGCGATCTTCCTTCCCATTGAGACAACAGGAGATGGGGCGATCAACGTATATAGCCGCATACAGATGATGTTGTTTAAAGCAAGACAGGCGGCCCAGAAGGAGTTTGACGAAGCTTTAGCCGAAAAAAAAAATGTTACGTCAGGAGCTTCAAAACTTATCCGGGCTTACTAAATTGAGCCATCCGTTGCGGACAAGCCGTCATGTGGTGGCCTGTACAGCAGCAAATACAGTATACGGCAGCAGGTATCCTAAACGGCACTTACTTCGCTCAAAACAAAGAGGAGTTATTAAAAGCTAAGCAAAAAAAAAACGTGGTTGAATCCTAAACGTATACAAAGCTTCCCTGGCTTTTACAGAGGAAGCTTTTTTACTTTATGAAGGTGTATAACCTCAGCAGTAAAAATAACGGCAGCCAGGGCTCATTCGCGTCTGAGGCTTGACTTCGCTAAGTTTTCTTGTTTGACATCAATATTCCCTATTTTACTTTTTATTCTATATATTGATATACGTCATTGAAATATACACAATATATAGATATACTAAAAACAACAAGTACGGGGGGGAATCATCCATGCAATTACATATTTCGGATACATACATTGAGAGAATTAAAAAAGAGACATCACCGCATTGGGGCGAATC
Source organism: Terrilactibacillus sp. S3-3 (assembly GCA_030437565.1). Classification (GTDB taxonomy): domain Bacteria; phylum Bacillota; class Bacilli; order Bacillales; family Sporolactobacillaceae; genus S3-3. The sequence goes on along the minus strand of CP129291.1, from coordinate 282,021 downwards.
GGGTGGGTGACATATAAACGAACCTATGCCAGATGGCTTGAAGATAAAAACCGATCGGAAAATTGGGAGGAAACAGTTAAACGTGTCGTCGAAGGAAACATTAATCTCGATCCAAGGCTTCATGAAGAAACCGTTCCCGCAAAGGTCTATCAAGACCTTCAACATGAAGCGGAACGTCTCTATAAACTGATTTATGGTCTCGCCGCAACGCCTTCCGGGCGCAATCTGTGGATTTCCGGTACGGACTATCAGAAAAGAGTCGGTGACGCCCTGAACAACTGCTGGTTCATTGCCATCCGTCCTCAGGCTCAGGCTTACGGAAACAGTCACATTGTTCCCGGCTACTTGAAAAAGAATGAACCCGCCGTATCGATGCCCTTTTCGTTCCTGTTTGATGAGCTGATGAAAGGCGGGGGTGTCGGCTTTTCTGTCGTGGAGACAAACATCAGCCAAATGCCTGAAGTGGATCAAAAAATTGAGCTGGTTGTTCTCATCGGCAAAGAAAAACAGAGATTATGACGCGGCGATTAAGGCAGGTGCTGTGGATGCCGATGAATGGTACAATGCCCACAAAGGAGAATCTGCCCTTTTTACGGAAACAGAGGACACACGGGAAGGCTGGGTCGAGTCCAATGCCCTTTTGATCGACGCCCATTTCTCGCAAACAATTAGAAAAGCGCAGCGTGTCGTCATTGATGTAACAAAAATCCGTGAAAAAGGAAAAAGAATTCACGGCTTCGGCGGTCTGGCCGCAGGTCCCGCTCCACTGATTGAAATGCTCTATTCAATTAATGACGTTCTAAATGGAGCCTATGCTCGAAAGCTGACTTCCGTTGACTGCACCGACATTTGCAATTTCATCGGCAAAAATGTGGTGGCCGGGAATGTTCGCCGCAGCGCTGAAATCGCGCTCGGCAGCCCGGCCGATCATCATTTTGTTACAATGAAACAGGATAAAGAAAAAAAAACTCATGGATCATCGCTGGGCCTCGAATAACAGCGTCATTCGGGCCTGACTTCGATGACTATGCTCCTATTGCAGAGGCCATTGCTCAGAATGGCGAGCCCGGCATTGTTAACTTGGATTTAATCCGTAACTACGGACGGCTCGCTGACGGCCGGCAGGAAGGAATCGACGGAGAGGTGGAGGGGGGACAAACCCTTGCGGAGAAATCTCCCTGTGCAATGGCGAACCCTGTAATTTATTTGAAGTCTTTCCGTTCGTTGCTGAAGAGCAGGGATGGGACATGAACGAAGTGTTTAAATTAGCCGCCCGATACGCCAAACGCGTGACCTTTTCACATTACGACTGGGAAATATCCAGGAAGATCATTGATAAAAACCGGCGAATCGGTATATCGATGAGCGGCATTCAGGACTGGGTGCTTAAGAAGTTTGGACAACGCTTAGTCGTCGGATGGCGTGATCAGATTGATCCTGAGACAGGCAAAACCTTTAAAGCAGCGGAATATAATGATAAAGTCGTTCAAACCATCTGTTCTTCTATAGTGCAGTGATCCAAGCCGATCGGGAATACTCTAAGGATCTTGGCTGCCGCGTGTCTTTAAAGCGCACGACGGTTAAGCCTTCCGGTACGGTGTCTAAGCTTGCCGGCGTGTCTGAAGGCATGCATTACAGTTTCGATAAATATATCATTCAGAGAATTCGCTTTCAAGACAGCGATCCGCTCATTCCGGCGATGAGGGAAGCGGGTTATCACATTGAAAAAGATGCCTACTCGGAGAATACACTGGTTGTCGAATTCCCTGTTAAGGCAGAGGGCGCCGAAATGAGCCAGTTTGTATCGGCGAATGATGTCTCGATTGAAGAACAGTTTGCCACGCAAGCCTTCCTGCAGACTTATTGGGCGGATAATTCGGTCAGCTGCACGATCACTTTTCACCAAGACGAGAAGAACAAGATAGCCGGATTATTCCGCAGCTACCGGAACGCCTGCAAATCAACATCGCTGCTTCCTTACAGCGGGCACGGGTTTTGTCAAGCGCCCAAAGAACCGATCAGCAGAGAAAAATATCTTGAAATGAAATCGGCTATTAAAGGCAGCGTTCAGTCTATCTATCAAGCGATGAGTCTGGAATCGGGCGAACAAAGAGATCTGCAGATTATCGGCCAGACAGATTGCTCTTCAGGTGCATGCCCTGTCAAGTAAATATTTTTTTTTAAAAACTGGGAGTGGGGTAAATTTGCTAAGGGTTCGTAAAATGACCGTGCTCTCATTGCTGACGGCCGCGGCCGTTGCCGGACGATTGCTGATCCATGGCGTCAATATTCAGCCGGCAACTCTGATCATCATCCTCACCGGATGGTTCTTTGGCTGGAAAATGGGACTCACGGGAGGCCTGATGGTTGCCTTCGTCTCCGATCTGGTTTTGGGGCTTGGTTATTGGACGCCTTTTCAAATGACTGCCTGGGGAGTCATCGGGCTTATTTCCAGCTTTATCCCTAAAAATAAATGGATGTACATCGGCTGGCTGCTGTGTTTCGGGCTATTTATTCGGCTTGATCATGGCTTTATCTTATTTTGTAATGTCATCGGATATCCGTACCGTAGCGAGCATGTATCTCGGCGGCTTATTTTTCGATACTTATCATGCTGTTGGGAACCTAATGTTCGGCCTTCTGTCTCCTGTGCTGTTCAAGATATTCAAGAAAGAACAAGAGGCATTAAAAATTAAACAAGAACCTTGAAAGATGGAATCAGGTGAAATTCCTGAACTATCCCGTAACGGTTACAGTCCGATCTTTCTTATCTTGGTCTATTAATCAATCTTCCACTTGCGGTTGACACCTGGAGGTTCACTCCTGCTGACCTTTGGTTGCGGGAGTTTTTTATATGATAGTTTTACAAGGAGGCCCATTCATTGAATAAATTTTTTAAGATTGTACTCAGTATTGTTGTTGCCGCCGCTATTGTGATTATCGGGGGATTCGTCTATCACGCGGCAGTTAATCCCAAGCCCGCGGCTCACCAAGAAAACAAGCCGGATCACACAAGATGCGGCAAAAACAGTCACCCTTGAAATAAAAGACGGGAAAAAGACTGTAACGGGCAAAGTGCCGGTCAAAAACGGTGACACCGCGTTGCAAGTGCTGAAATCATATACTTCTTCCCATCATATGGAGATAGCGACGACCGGCTCCGGAAAGATGGCCTATGTCACCAGTCTTGAACATGTAAAAGCCGGAGGAAAGAGCGGCTGGATGTTTTCAGTGAACGGTAAAGAGCCAAATGTCGGTGCCGGAGCGACTGTCGTGAAGCCTGGGGCAAAAATCGTTTGGTATTTTAAAGAGTTCAAATAAAGCTGCACAAAGAAGTGAATGACCGGGGTTTTGGCCGAGGCTTCGAACAACTTTCGATGCTTTATTTACAACTTTTCTGCTTTTTTATACAAGTCCATTCAAAAACGGCTATTCATCGTCAAAAAAGACGGATGGCAGCCGTTTTTTTTTTTTGTACCTTTGAGCCCCTTGAAGTCGCTCCATTTGTGCTGAAGTCGCTCCATTTGAGGTTAAAGTCGCCCCATTTGGGCTGAAGTCGCTCCATTTGAGGTTAAAGTCGCCCCATTTGTGTTAAAGTCGCTCCATTTGAGGTTAAAGTCGCCCCATTTGGGCTGAAGTCGCTCCATTTGAGGTTAAAGTCGCCCCATTTGGGCTGAAGTCGCTCCATTTGAGGTTAAAGTCGCCCCATTTGGGCTGAAGTCGCCCCATTTGAGGTTAAAGTCGCCCCATTTGGGCTGAAGTCGCCCCATTTGAGGTTAAAGTCGCCCCATTTGGGCTGAAGTCGCTCCATTTGAGGTTAAAGTCGCTCCATTCTGGTTCGAGGTCGCCCCATTTTATATGAGCCTGCTGCGGCTACAATCTTCCTTCTTTAAACCTTGCCCTGCAGGCCTTGAAAACAACGTATAAATGGTGATAGCTGCCCAAATCAAGATAAATGAAACCCATTGAGTCATTGAAACGGGTTCTTTAAAAATCAATAATCCGACAAAAAAAGCGATTGAGGGCGACAGATATTGAAAAACGCCGACTGTGACGAGTGATATCCTTTTTGTTCCTTCGGCAAACCATATCAGCGGCAGTGCGGTCACGATCCCCGCCCCTATGAGCAGGACGGATAGTTGGGCGCTTGCTCCGAATGATCCGGTCCCGTTTAGCTGGAGAATCAACAGATAAATAAACGCAAACGGTGTCACCATTAATGTTTCGTAACCCATCGCAACGAGTGCATCTAATTGGATGCATTTTTTCGCAAAACTATAGACGCCGGATGTTAAAGCAAGTGATAACGCCACCCAGGGGATGTTTCCATATTTCACCGTGATCAGACACACACCCAGCAAAGCGAGTAAAATGGAGAGCGATTGCCCGGCCCTCAATCTTTCTTTAAACAGAACAACTCCAAACAAGATGCTGATAAGCGGCGTTATATACATGCCGAGACTGGCTTCAATCACTTTTCCGCTGTTCACCGCCCAAATGAAAACCAGCCAATTCCCGCTGATCGCAATAGAAGCGGTGGCTATCAGGAAAAATTCCTTTCCGTTTCGGCGAAAGTTTTTGAGCCTGTCGATGAACAGTTGAAGCTTCCGTTTCATAAACAGGATGATCACCATAACGAAGACAAAAGACCACCAAATGCGGTGAGCTAAGATCTCCAAAGCCGGAACATGCCCCAGCGCCTTCCAATATAAGGGCAAAAATCCCCATAACACAAAGGCAGAAGACGCATAGAGGTTTCCCATTGCTTTGGACTTATTCATAAATACGCTTCCCCATGACGACTAAATCTCTTTCAATGCCGTCCAGTTCAGCAACCCTCGGGTAAACGCCCCATTTTTCAAAGCCGAACCGTTCGAACAGACGAAGACTCGGCCGATTGTGGCCAAAGATAAAAGCAAAGACCGTCTTGATCCCGAATTCACGGCAATGATCCAAGGCATAGCTGACAAATTGAGTGCCCAGTCCTTGTCCGCGAAAGTTTGAGTCTATATAGACACTGATTTCGGCAGTCGCATGATAGGCCGGCCGGCCATAAAAACTGCTTAAGCTGAGCCAGCCGATGATTTTTCCAGCTTGTTCAGCCACCCAGAGCGGTCGATTTTTGTTTTCATAATGGGCATGGAACCAAGGCTCACGCTCAGCGACCGTCACCTCTTCTACATCTGCCGTGACCATTCTGCTTGGAATCGTCGAGTTATAGATATCGACTATACCTGGCAAATCACGCAACTGGGCCTCGCGATACGTTATATTTCCGTTCATTTTCACCATCTCCATTTTCTTCAGACTGGGCAAAATTCTGGTATAAGGCCTTTGCCCGCCCGTACGTAAAGTTTTCTTACATCCATTGTAAAACGCGCCTTGGGAACCGTAAAATTGAACTTTTTTGTCCCTTGCCATAAAATAAAGTTATAGCAAGATCCGATATCATCAACCAGGGGACGATAAAGAGATGACGATTCAACAGTTTCGTTATATTGTGGAGATTGCCAAGCATCATTCGATCAGCAAAGCGGCCGCTGCCCTCTTCGTGACACAGCCCAGCATCAGCAAAGCGGTCCGCGATTTGGAAGCGGAGCTGGGCGTCACCATTCTGGACCGGACGAATAAGGGCGTTGTGTTCACAAAAGACGGGACCGATTTACTCTTCTACGCTAAAATGATTCTGGAACAAATGGAATCCGTCGCCTATCATTTTAACAAGGAGAAGGCCGCGGACTTAACAAAGTTTTCTATCTCCTCTCAACACTACGGCTTTGCCATCGCGGCTGCCGCCGATCTGATGAATGATCTGGCGGGGCAAAAATATGAGCTGACAATTCGTGAAGGAAAGGCGGTCGATGTGATCGAGGACGTGTATTCGGGCAGGAGCATCCTTGGCCTTTTATCTTTAAGCGATTTAAACAAAAAATTTTTTAAGCGTTATTTTATCTCTAAGTCGCTGACGTTTATGCCGCTCGCTTCGGCACAGGCAGCACGTTTTTCTCCGAAAAGAACACCCTTTGGCTGATCTCACATGCATTGCTTTAGAGCAGCTAAAGGATTATCCTTATCTGACCTACCAGCAAGACGACGTCCTGCTCCATTTTGCGGAAGAAGCGATCAATGTGGACAGTATCAAAAAACTAGTCTATTTAAAAGATAGAGGGGCGATGAATAATCTCCTGTCGAATACAGACGGCTATAATCTTGGCACTGGCTGTATCTTAGAAAATTACATGAATCCCAATATCATCTCAATTCCCTTGGAAGGCGATAACAGGATTCAGATCGGCCTGGTCAAACGGAACGATGTCTTTTGGTCGGAAGAGCTTCAGGTGTATGTTGACTATCTGAAAGAGGCGTTGGAAAAATCCGTACCGAAGAAGGCATAAATAAAACACGATCAGTTCTTTCCTTTTCGTACCAAAAAAATCCCCTTAGATGGAAGGGGAAACGGTGGCCAAAACCGTAGTATCAGAACTTAAAAAATTAGTCTGGAAATAAATGGATTTTAATCTTATTAGGCTCAGTAACAAGGTTTTGGGCATATATTTCAATCGTTACAATGGACAATAGTGATTGACGATATTCATCAGCCGTTCAGGTCTTTCCAAAGCTACTTTTTCAGATAGCCGCGCACCGGCGACAATTGGCGCCCATTGAAAGATATCCTGTCTTGACAGCTTATTTTTTTCACAATAAAGCTGCAAATACAGATCGGCCAAAGGCTCCGAAAACTGCGAAAGCAAAAGGTACGTCCGGTAAACGTCGGCTTTTGCATCTCCCGCGCTGGCATCCACCCAATCGATGATGAACACTCCGGCGTCTGACATGATTAGATTATATGGATGAAAATCCCCGTGGCAAAGCCTGTTCTCAAGCGTCATCGAATCGAATCTTTTTTTCTATAAGACCTGACTTGTGCATTTCATCCAGATGATGGGCCGAATAAATTTGCCGGCGCAATTTTTCAGAGACATGGCTCAAATGCATCCGCAGGAACACTATGGATGTTTTGCTGGATATCAATGAACGTCTCCATGTATGATTCGGCCTGTTCTCTATTTTCATTCAGGAGATCGCCCAATGTTCTTCCCTTAATATATTCCATGATAATCGCCTGTTTCCCGTCTATCTTTGTGACGTCCAATACTTTGGGAACGGGCAGCCCGCACGAATAGGCGTATCTTTGTTTATCCGCTTCATACGCCGACTCCGTATCCGGCAAATCATCATTAAATATTTTAAAAATCTTGTTTTCGCAAAGATATATTTTAGCTGTATTCCCTGCTGCTATTAGCTTTCCTAAAGCTAAAGTCATACCCATCTCTCCCTGAATCATCCGCCAAAAGGATTCAACATTTATTTTATTTTTCATATTATTCAGTTTAATGATTTCATTCATTCTACAGTAAAAAAGCAGTTTGCAAAAGTATTTTTGCTCGCCGCTCCCTGCTTCAAAGAGGCGTGCATGGCTGTCTGCAAAATGTTGCTTTTGCAAAAAAGCATCCCTGTTTTTGCGGCGCATTCCTCCATAAATCATCTGATTGATCCGCTTGCATGTTACACACATTAACCGCTCACGCACAATATCCCCTTTTCCATCATGGAAAAGGGGATATTGCAAGGCCCTTTTAAATATCCAGCCGATAGCACTTTACGTGAATATCTGCCGACTGAAAGTCCTTTGACAGATCGCGCTGAAATCCGAACCTTTCATATAACCTTATCGCCTTGGCCATCTTGTCGCTCGTATGTAAATACAGCTCGGTAAACCCTTGCTTTTTCACATCATTCACACTTGCTTTTAATAATTCCCGAGCAATACCGTGTCCTCTGGCTGCAGGGTGAACGGCCAACAAGCGGATAATCGGCGAAAAAATGCCCAGTTCCGGCCTCTCATACGCCTTTTCAGATGAATGAAACAACTGCAACGTGCCAAGAATTTTCCGATCGATTTTCGCAACGAGAATTTTGGCCCCTTGGATTGTCCACGGAAGCCGTTATCTCCGCTAAATAATTCTTCCATATCTGCGGATCAGTATAGTCAGGTTCATACTGCCGATAGCTTTCAATTAATAAACGGCGGACGATTTCCTTATCATCTTCAATTAATTCATTGACAATAATTTGACTTGTCATGGTATTCCTCCCCTTTTTTCTCTCTAACTTTTCCTGTTTTTCCTTTTCTTTCGTGCAAAATCCGGATCACGGAAAACGAACCGCCATGGCGGTAATCATACAGCAACTCGACGAACATGATTCCACAATCAGCAGCCGCTGCAAGACATTTTACATTCCCGAAAATGACCCTTTGCCACCTTTCAAAGCGGTCAAATCAAATCAACTGCCGGCAAGCCCATCAATGGGTTTGAAGCGCGGATTCTTTTAAATAGGCAAAATAGGCATCGGCCAGGATTTTGATCCCGCAACGAATTTGCTCCTCATTGCAGTACGTAAAACATAATCTTATTTGATGAGTTCCTTCATTAGTATCAAAGAAGGCGTCCCCTTCCACAACACTTACCCTGTTTGTAAAGGCTTTAAATACCAAGTTAATAAGTATTAATAATTAGTTTTATGCTAATTTACCACCAAAACACGCTGATGGCAAGACTTTAAATGATAAAAAGATCGGCTAGTTGTAAAATCACTGATTGAAGTTTCACTTTATAAGCTAGGTTGAGGAAGGATCACAGAAATGATCACACTTTTTTATAATAGAATGAGCCAATTGAATATATTAAAAGCGTGTTTTGATCAATCTTTTTTTCAAACACGCCTTTCTTTTTATTCGTTTATCAAGGCTATTAGTATGATCATCTGATGTTCCTGAATTTTGTACAAATCAATCGCCTCATGTGACAAGGCTTTTTTCCGGAAATGTCTAGAATACAATGTTTCATCTTGCATATTTATTCGACAAAAGCACTCAAAAAACCTGCTGTATCAACATTTTCTCTATGTCCAGAGCCCTAAATAGAGATCTGGTAAGTTATTAAGCGCTTACATTTTTTCTTAATGTATGCTTTAATACTTTCCCGCTCGCGTTACGTGGTAGAGAATCAAGAAAAACGACCTCATTAGGCAGCTTATATTTCGCCAGTTTCTGTTTACAATAATGAAGCACGTCTCCGGCCAAGAGAGATTTCCCTTCCTTCAAAACAACATATGCTTTCGCAACTTCTCCGTATACTTCATGTGGAACCCCTACTACAGCGGCTTCAAGTATTTCCGGCATCCCGTATAATACTTCTTCCACTTCAACGGGATACACATTCTCTCCGCCGCGAATGATCATATCTTTTTTCCGATCGACGATGTATAACAATCCATCTTCATCAAAACGACCTAAATCACCGCTGTACAGCCAGCCGTTTTTTTATCGCCTGACGAGTGGCTTCTTCGTTTTTTAAATAACCCTTCATAATCTGTGGGCCTTTTACCACAATTTCTCCTACCTGCAACCGGGAGTTCATTCCCGAATTCATCTACCACCCTCACCTGTGTATTGGGTAATGGCTCTCCGACAGAGCCTATTTTCTCTAATGCATAATGATCTTTTAATGTTGTCGCACCCGGAGAGTTTTCCGTTTGCCCATATAAATTTTGCACCTTTACTTTTTGAAAAAGTGCTTTCACTTTTTTTACTAACTCATATGGCATGGGAGCAGCTCCATACGTAAACAGACGCAAGGGTGATAAATCCAGGCTTGCCATTTTGGGTGTGTTAAGAAGAATGTTGTATATCGCAGGAACTCCGAAGAAAATGGTTACTTTTTCTTTTTTTTTTTTTCGTATTTAATGTTAATTCCGGCGAGAAGGCTTCTTCGATAACCACAGAACCGCCTCTATAAATGGTTGGAATCATAAAGCAATGAGTTGCGGCACAGTGAAATAGTGGAGTGACAATATGTGTACGGTCTTCTGCTGTCGTTTCTAACGACTCCGCCCATATAGTGCAATCAATCGCACGTACATTGCCTGCCGACAGCATAACTCCCTTTGGCTTCCCGGTTGTACCGGAAGTATAAAAAAATAACCGCTGTATCATTCTGGTCAATCTCTTTCTGAGTAAATGGGAATGCTTCAATAGTGACGAGTGGATTGACACAGCGAAATTTGACGATAAAACAGGTGTATGTTTCTATAATCTTGCAGCGGAATATGACGACGGTAGAAAAATTTTACATTCAGGCGTTTATGATTGGCGGAATATTCCAGAAAAAACGTGGTCTGAATTGATCGATCTCATTCGTGATTTTATAGGTTTCTACGGATTCGGTGAGCTGCTTAACAAAAACGCTTTTATGAATGCCTGGAAAGACGGAAAAGTTAAATATTGCAGTGTATCATTCGACGATAGTGACAGAACCTTTTATTATAAAGCCAATGATGAAGGGATTAAAATTGGCGATTATGTTAGCGTTCCATTTGGAAAAGCAAACACAGAACGACGAGAAGGTTATATGGAAAACATTGAATATTTCCGAATCGATGGAGTCCCGTTCCCGTTGGAAAAGACAAAGCAAATTATAAAAAAGGTATAGAATACGTCATCGGCATAAAAATATAATTTGTGTAAATATTTATTCAGCCAATATAGTTATTTTTTTGAAAAAACACCATAAATTATGGTGTTTCAATTTTTTATGCATACATAGGAAGATTTCTTTTATATAATTATTGGATCTGCATACAGAGGATAATCCCAATAAATACGTCTGATTTAATAATAATGAATACAGATTATTACCTAAAAAAAGCTAGTCACAAAGTCCTGCCATTTTTTGCCGATTAGCATCATTTAGCATACAACTTTTTCAAAAAATGGTGTGAATGTGGTTCCTTTCGTTCATGTTTTTCCCGGCAGACCTGATTATGATAATAATAGGAAACTTTTTTATGCGACAATGACAAAATATTCAGTTTAAATAGTGCGAATGGAGAGATTCAATCATCATGACGTTTCCGGAATGCTGACTCATATTTTGAAGGTGTCACACCAATCGGCTGTCTAGGGTGACAAAATCGATCGATTAAGCGAGCCAAACCAAACTAGGCCGACGGATGGACAGGCAACTAGCGGAAATATGAGCAGGTGTTGCGGCGCCTCTTCACGCAATACATAGAAGGTCAAAAAAATATCACGGATACCGAGGCCGATATGCAGCTCTTGAACGGTAGGATGAGGCCATTCATTAAATAAGGGGGCGAGGAGCCGATGGGAGACACGACGGTATTTGAAGCGCAAACCCTGATCGCGGCGGTAAAGGCCCGGGCCAAACAGTACGAGGCGCTCAAGGGGCAGTTTCAGCTCTTAAAAACCGCTTTTCAGCGTATCACGCAGATGGACGATTTTCAGGGTAAAGGGGCGCAGGCGATCAAACAGTTCTATCAGGCGCAGATTGATGTGGTCAATGCCTGGCTGCGGCTGATTGACCGGCAGATCGCGTTTTTTCGGCGTTCCCGGCGCGATTGAGGACAAAGGTTTATCGGGGGACAAAGATTCATTAGAGGATACGGTGGTGACCGTTCCCTTTCTGGAACAGGAACTGGCGAATGGGTACTATCGGTCGAAGGACATGGTCTATGACCAGCGGGAAACGATCGACGACATTCTAAGAAGCATTTCCGATCTCGTGTCACTCGATCCGTTTTCAACGGAGGCTGTTGACGACGAGCTGGACAAAGCGGATCTCAAGCTAACGCAAACGGCGGAGGCCGTTCGCGAACTCGATCAAGCGCTCGTTCAAGAATACAGCGGCTCCGAAAGTGACCAGCAATACGTGAAGAAGCTGTTTGCCGAATTAATTGAGGCAACGCGCCAGGGCGGCGACGTCTCGCCGATTCATTTCGACGCCGAAGCCTATCATGACAGCGCCGTCTACCAATTGCAGGGTGAGAAGGAACAGGAAACGGCGGCGTACCTCGAATATAAAGAGCAGCAGGAAAAGACGAGTGAGTTGACGAAGAAAGAGAAGGCGGAGAAGGCAGAGAAGGCAGAACCGTTTTTAACGGCAGCTTTCAGCATCCTTGCATTGAACAACAGAATCAATAAAGGTATTCAGGATGGACTTTTTGCTGTCGCTAAAGACACCGCTGTTGGCTTGTGGAATACGGTCACGACTTCCCCCATCCTGGTGGCTGAAAACATTGTCCGTTCGGCGATTCATCCTGTCAAAACGTATGACATCCTTAAAAAGGCTATTGTTCAATCTTATGATAAAAACATGATGCATGGCGACGCCTACACCCGTTCAAAGTGGATCACGTATGCCGCGGCCACCCTTGCCGTTTCAGCGCTCGGGACAAAAGGCGTCGACAAGATTGGCAAACTGGCTGAAACAGGCGAACTTGTCAGCAAAGCAGAGGCCATAAAAAAAGCCGGAAAGACGGCCAAAGAAACGGCCAAGCTGAAAGTGAAAAACGCGCATGAGACAGTCAATCAATCAATCCCTAAAAAAGCGGCGACCGGGATGAATAACTTATTTTCACACTTTTTCCCTCAGTATGCAGTGGCCGATGCTCTTGGAGAGATTCCATGTAATGTCATTAATGCAGCGGGTTTGAGAGATAAAGTCGCCAAAATCACTGATAAAATTTCCAGTGGGGCCCACAGTTTTATTCAAAGTTTAAACAATGGCAAAAACTTGTTCTGGCAAATAGCTTCTAATAAAATTAATGGTGGGTCCAAGGGTGCGGGTGATTCTAGAATTATTCCAGGTACTCCCGAGCAAGTAGTAGGTGGAGATTCTACAAAGTTAGGAAAAAATATACTGGAAGAAATGGGTGTTAAACGTTCAACTAAGTGGAGTGGTTATCAAGCTCAGCATATAATACCAGCTGAAATGGCTGGTCATCCCGTATTACAAAAAATTGGAATGAATCTTGATGATGTTTCCAATGGCATATTTCTTAGAGTTCCTGATGATAAAGTAAGTTCAATGTCGCGTCATCGTGGATACCATTCTGTATACAATGAGGTAGTAAAAAGAGAGTTAGACAAAATAGATGTAAATCAAAGCATTGATGTGTTAGAGAGACAAGTTTTTAAATTACAGCAGAGTTTAAAGTATCTACAACAAAAAAGGTTTGCCATTATATCCGAACCAAGGTGCATCTGTGGGACTTTGGGAAAGAAAACTAAATAAACTAGAAAAGTAATTAAAGATAAATGCCTATGGGAAATAATATTCTCCTTTAGTTTTGAATTACGGGAGATTTTCATTTAAGATAAACATGTAAAACTTAGATTGTGAAAAGACTGGTTGCACCGAAAGTGTTGGAGAATGGATTATCCTGGCGCAAGCCGCTAAATTTTAAAAAGAGCTGGTTGAGAAAAAAAGTTTTATGACGTGCCAAATCTTTTGTGAAATAAAATCTCGTTCGCGTCAATCGCTGCAGAGCCTCATATTGAACGGCTTCTTGCATCGCCGCCATAGGCAGTCTTCCAATCTCAAGTGGTCAGCGATGACCCAGGCGTCGATGTGATCGTTTTTTTAGGAAGGTATCATAGCCTTTTTTAAAACGAGCCACTTTTTTCGCATTCAAGACATAAACTTTCGTTTGATAGTCCGGCTCATACCCTTTGAGCTGCTCTTGTAAATAATGGGCAATGTGCCAACTGTATTGGTCCGTCGCTTCCATACCAATGCATAAGTCAGCGACGTGAGCTTTTCTTGCCTTATCCAACAGTCGTTGAATGAGGGTGTCGGCCCCTTCGCGATTATTGGGAATCGAAAAGTCAGCTATGGTATCACCGTTCCCAGTCATGAAATGGACATGATGGGTTCTTAAACTTACGTCTATGCCCACAAGTATTTGTGACATACCCAATCACCTCCAGTTCTACAGTTCTAAAAAAAAAAAATCAAAAGCGCTTCAGACCTGGGTGCCCATGGGAATCATCGACGGCTGCCTCGTCATCAGCACTCAAAAAAAAAAAACCCATCGTGGACGCTACTTCCTCTTCTTTTCAGCGGCGCAACTAGTGGTTAGCCCTTTGACAATGAACCATGGGTAGCAGTCTTAATTAAGCAGTACCCAAAGGGTCTGCAAGGAGGGTCAGCTATCACCTGAAACACGATTGTCGGTTCCATTGTCCCATGAACCGGTCTGAAACGCTATGAAAAATAACGGAGCCAGCAGCGGAGCTTCCTCCGCTCTCCGTCATTAAATAATATTAAGTTAACAAAATTGGGTATCTCAAAGAAACAGAAGCGATTCCTCTTCTGCGGATCAAAAGCTGATCATACCTTTTTCAATCATTACTTTTGGCTAGAGTGACATCATGGTTTACCTTTGGCTTCCCCATCAGGTGGGTAAAACAAGGGCAAAACAAATTTATTAAATTGACAGGGAAGCCGAAAGGCTTTTAAAAATCCTATAGGAATCTAGAGGTCATTCTAGGGGATCCGGATCCAACTGGAAATTCTTCTAGATCGAGCTCTTTATACTAATATACGAGGTGGGTATTCATGGATTATAAAGAATTCGAAAAGTTAAAAGAGCTCCTGTATTGTGAAGACAGTGAAAAAATAAAGCAAGAAGTAAAACATATAAATAATTCAATGCTTCTGCATGTATTTGCAGCAAATTACAACTGGGATAATGGTTTTGAAATTCCTAATATTATTATTAATAACGAACATTGTGATTTAGGAACAGCTTTAATGATGTTTTATAGCGCAGACGGATATAGAGTGTTAGAAAATCAAACCAATGTTTTTTCGTCTCAAGTGACCGATTGGAAAGAATTTATCTCCAATTTGTACCATAAAATAAAAAAAAAAATAATGAATTTAAAAAGCAGAAAATATTATTTACCCCTCAATTGAGTAAAGTACAAATTTATAAATTGAAAAAGAATAACCCTAGCATACCAGAAGTGTTTTTAAAACAAGACTCCTGGAAAAGAAATGGAGATTCCTGCACTATAAATTGATGAGTTACCTGAATTACTCACGGATTTTCTTGAAAGGGCTCATATCGCCGATCTTATCAGCTTTCTCGTTAACAACATGCATGAAATAAATGAAAAAAAGAATCCATATCTATTAGAGTTAAATTTGGAGAAAATAACCAAGGGAAAGGATTCTTATTATAGCTTTACCGCAATTAACGCTCCATTTCAACAAAAAGATTAAATTATCAAATGATGGAGGGGCTCTTTCCTCCGATACAGGTGAATTCATTTTTAGAGAATTTGATGAGAACATTTGTTTTTATAAAAAACATTGGCGAAACACCTAAAACTCAAAGACAACCGACTTTATTACCGCTATTCGAATGAGAAGTGGCATTTTCTCCGAAAGATATCGTCTGTGCCTATCAAAAAAGAGGAACGATGGAGAACTACATTAAGGAAGTAAAGAATGGTTTTGGTTTCGATCAAATGAACAGTCATGCTTTCTAAGTCAATGAGGTCAAAATGATGTTGAGTCTTTTAGCTTATAACTCACGAATTGGCTACGCACGCTTTGTTTTCCAGAGGCACAAAAAAATATGCAAATTGAAACCATACGCACAAGGATTATTAAAGTGGCAAGTAAATTAGTCCGGTCAGGGCGCTCCTTATACTTCAAATTAGCTTCAAGCTTCGTCTATCAGACATTTTTCTGGAAAGTGCTTCGCCAAATTCAAAAGCTGCAACTGGAATAGGTTCATCTCCTTGTTCTTATTCCATTCAGGTTTAAAAAAGATTGAACAATCAAGGGAGAAGTTCGCCCCAAAACACAGCTTACTCTCCCAAATTTTGTGACAATGAAGGCTTGAAAACGAAATTTGACTTCGAAATTTAAAAAGAATTGTAAAACAACTTATTTATTGTTTAAAACCGCCAACTATTACTGAGGTATGAATAATTTAGGATAATAGAATTTTCTTATATACATAACATTCATTCTTCCCATTGGTTACGTACTTCAGGAGATATGTCTTTCTTAAACATACTTATTAATGATAGCATCTCTTCAGGGATCTTCATTTTAGCGGATGATAATACAGAGTAATATTTTTTTGTCAATGAAGCCAAACTATACATAGCATCTAGTGTTGCCCAATCTTCAAAACGATTGTCAGTTTTCTCATTTGAATTTAATATCCTATATGATTCTAATAGGGACTCACAAACCAAACCGATAATTTCTTGTTTTAAAAAAAGTTTTCTTCCCAACATTTCAGACAAACAATTATAAACACAAGAGCTAATTTCAGTACCAATAAATGGAAGTGCAAATAAAATTTTCCTTAATTTTTTGACAGCAAGTGAAGCATTAAAGCCGCTATTTTCTTCGAGATAAAATAGCACATTAAGTATCGAGAAAGCCTGATGATTTTTTTTTTCCTGTCTGTAGAAATCAAGTTATTATTAATTTGATCAGTTGGGATTGTTGCACAAGTAATAATTTGTAAAAGTCCTTCTAAATTTAAACAGGTTATAGAGTATTTACGAAAAATATAATGAAGTTTTTTAACTCCTTAATCAAATAGTCACAATTATCATTATTAATTTTTAAGTATTCGCCTATTATAAACATAGCTATTTCTGTAATTATCTCAAAGCGATTTTTTGCTTCACCAATCATTCCAAAGGGATCGTAATTTTTTTCTAGGATTTTTTCTTCATGCTTCAAATAATTCCATAAAAAATGAATTATATCTTTGAGCTCCTCAGCACTCCAATAGACCTTAATTTTATAGTTTTCATTGATGTACGAATAATCGCTGGTCCAATAAAAAATGCTTTGATACTCGCGAATCCGTATAGTCGCAAAACAGCCATCTGAAATTATGCCATTTTTCATGTACGCATTCTGGCCAACGTGGATTCATTAAATATTTTTTTATTAATTCCTGAATATTAACATCTTGAGGAAATGGAAAAACCATCCAAATAATAGGACTAAAAATTTTCGTTGTAGGCAGACCATCATTCCCTCTTTTACTCCAAATGGCATGGCATTAATAATTTCCACATTATATTTTTTTTTTATGTATTTGATTTTCGAATTAATAATAACCTTGAAATAGCATCATCACGTTCCACTATACGATCGGACTGAGCATTTTTTAAAATTTCCGGAATAAATTGTTCTATAATTTTTGATGGCTGTTTTTCAGTAGGTGTAAAATAATTTGAAAGATATAGATCACTGTAGTTAGCCGACAAAATAAGTGCAAAATTTTCATACAGAATCTGCTGATTAAAGCAAAACTTTAATTTATTAAGTGCATTCTTTATATCACGTTGGCAGAATTCGTCAACATTTGGGTAAAGACCAATCAAATAATTTAAAAAATCAATGATTTGTTGAGTACCAGCATGTATGGAGAACCTTGCTAGTATATCAATAATCTCCTTTTGAGTTAATATCCTTCTAGATCTAGAGAAACTATCTTTTTGATTAAATAGTTTAAGTAGAGATAAATTTTTTTTCAAACATTAATCTAACCTGTTTTGAATCACTGAAGGTAACATATCGCCTCGTGAAAAAATTTTCAACTGAATTTCCATCATGAGTCTGTAAAATATAGTACCATTTCCAAGATCGATTTTTACTGCTATTTAGTACTCTATTTAGTGCACTTAATACAGATGATCTATGATCACTAAAAATTGGAAGACAAAGGGAATCTATAAGATCCAAATATTGAAAACTATTAATTAATGCTTCCCTGAGTTCCTTGCTCATAGTACCGTAATGCTGGGTAAATGCATTGGGCGAAAATGATTTCGTTATTTCTTTCTCTTGTCCAATAGCATTTTGCAAACTGGAATTCAGGGTCTCTTTCATTTCATTTAGAATGCATCTGGTATTGTATCTTGATTCTGAATAATCGTTGTCAGATAATATTTTCTCATTACTCCATCGCCTAATAGATCGATAACATAAATTGATATATCCTATTAATGATGCATCTTGCTCTTGAGATATGGGTTGTTGAGCAATGTTTGCAGAAATTGTTTTAATTTAATTTACTAAGTGCTTCCTTTTCTAAACCTAACTGGCTTAGAATACAACATTTTTTTATTTCGGTGAAACCTACTGAATTATCTTCAATTTTATTTAGCCAATTAATTGAGTTATTGTAGTCTAGATTCTGTAATGCATACATACTTCTTTCTAAATAATATTTCGTTTTCATTTCCGTATTCATTATCTGATAGTTACTTTCTAGACGTTTTATTACCAAATCATACTCATCTTTTTTGCCATCTTGACGATATGACAAACATAAGATTAAATTTATCCCAATCCATGCATCATCAAATTGATGACCCCTAGATTGTTGTGATATAGAAAACATTTGGATCATTTTTTCTAGTTTTGATATTTGCTCATCAAAAAAAGGTAATAAGCATTTATGCTTTCTGTAGAGAAGCTCATATACACAAATGAATTTATCTTGATCAAAATTATTTAAGGTTAATAATAAATTTAGATATTCATCGGTTTGGGCAGCGCTCTGTTACGTTCTTCATATGGTAAAGCAGCGTAATTGATAGTGTAGTTTCCCAGGTTGATACATCTTATCCTGCAAATTTATTTCTATTAACTTGTCTAAATTCGGAGCGTCCGAAGAGTACTCAATACTCCTCTGCTATTTTCAAAGAATTTCTGCCGAAGGTTTTTTGAATTGCTTTTTTTGACCATTCTTTTTCTCGTTTTTCATCATTAGGTTTTGGATAGAGCATACCAAATATTATCATAGACAACTCATTCCAATCAGGTAAACTTTTCTGCTGGTCGATAGCATCTGTTCTTTGAGAAACCTGCTCCTACCATAACTGACGCATGTCCGTAGACTGTGGGCTGCCAAAGATGGTTAGCAATATCTTTTATATATGAATGGACAATTTCATTTTCCATTATTAATACTCCCCAATTAATTCACTTATTGTTTGTATTGTTTGTATTGAACTTATACCCCTCCCGATCCTCCGCCGCTCTCTCCCCCAAGCATTCCGTCAAAGGTTGAGGCTTCATTGCTGCTCATGAGTTCGACCTGCTTCATGACTGTTTCAAGGGCGGACTTCGCTTGATCCGGCGGGTAATCGTATTTCTTCAGGAGTCTGCGGATCGTTCGGCGCATCATCGCTTGGGCCTGGATCCTGACATTGAAATCGACGGTGACGTTACGCCGGATCGAATGGGTGAGCTCCTGGGCAATTTTTTTCAGCGTCGCATCATCATAAAAGTCTTTAACGGCATCGTCTTTCGAAAGAGCATAGTAAAAAGCAATTTCATTTTGATTGAGGCCGAGCTTGTCCTCTTCATCGTGCATCTTCTTAATATCCTTGGCCATGCGGATCAGTTCCTCGATCACTTCGGCGTTGGTGATCGACTGATTCCGATATTTATTGAGTGATCGCTTCAGCTTCTCAGAGAACAGTTCGGATTTGACAAGGTTTGTCCGTTCCATCACTTTGATTTCGCCTTCAAGCAGTTTTTTTTCAACATTTCGGCAGCAAGGTTCTTCGTCTTCATCGTCCGGACTTCTTGAAGGAAATCCTCGTCGAGCAGGGAGATTTCCGGCTGTTTTAAGCCCATCGTTTCAAAGACATCAATCACGTCTTCCGAAATGATCGATCGCTCCAGCAGCTGGGTGACTCTTTGGTCGACTTCCCGTTTTGAGAGCGACCGGCGGCCTTTAGCTTGCAGCTTGGCAAGGCTGGCTTTCACCGCTTTAAAGTAGCTGACTTCGAGCGCGACTTCTTTGCCTTTTTCTGTGGCTGCGCAGAGCCCGTGCGCTTTGCCGAGTTCGGTCGCGCATTGCTTGAAATCTTTTTGATCTTCCTCGGCTTTCGAAAGGACAAAATCCATGCCGTAAGTGATCGCTCGAATGCGCTTGGCCTGGGAACTTCCGAAGTAATCGGAGTAATCCAGCCCGTGGAACATCCCTTGCAAAATCTCCAGTTTTTCGATCATATATAAGACCGCCTGCGATGTGTCGATCCCCCGGTGTTTTTCTTGTCACTGTCCGTGTATTGATTGAGCGCTCTTTTCAAACTTTCGAGAATGCCGATATAGTCGACCACCACGCCGCCCTCTTTGTCCTTAAACACCCGGTTGACGCGGGCAATCGCCTGCATCAGGTTGTGGCCTTTCATCGGCTTATCGATATACATCGTGTGCAGCGACGGAACGTCAAAGCCGGTCAGCCACATATCGCGGACGATAACGATCTTCAGTTCGTCATTGTTGTCCTTCATCCGTTTGGCCAGGGTATCCCGGCGCTGTTTCCCGCCGACATGCTTTTGCAGTTGTTCTTCATCGGCGGCGCTGCCGGTCATAACAACTTTGATTTTTCCTTTGTTGACATCGTCACTGTGCCATTCCGGCCGCAAAGCCACAATCGCATCATACAAGTCAGCGCAGATGCGCCGGCTCATACAGACGATCATCGCTTTGCCGTCCATTACTTTTTTTTTTGGCTTCAAAGTGCCTGACGATATCCCCCATTTTTAATACGGTTGGGCGATCCGATGACGGCTTCGAGTTTCGACCATTTCGTCTTGGTCCTCTCCCGTTCCAACTCTTCCTGGCCTTCCGTAATATCATTGAATTCTTCGTCCAGTTCCTTCAGCACGTCTTCATTTGCATCCAGCTTGATGATCCGGTTTTCATAATAGATTTTAACTGTCGCCTTATCCTCAACCGCCCGGGTCATATCGTAAATATCAATATAATCGCCGAATACTGCCGGCGTCGACTTGTCGTCGAATTCAATCGGCGTACCAGTGAAACCGATATACGAAGCATTCGGCAGCGCGTCCCGCATATATTTGGCGTAACCAAACTTGACTTTGCCGGTTTTCAAATTGGTCTTCGCTTTCAAGCCGTACTGGCTGCGGTGCGCTTCGTCGGCGATTACAACCACATTTCTCCGATCGGTCAATCGGTCAATACCGGCATCTCGCCCTGCTCCGGCATAAACTTCTGAACCGTGGTGAAGATGATCCCGCCGGATGCCCGATCATTCAACAGATCATACAAGCCGTTGACTTCTTTTGAATGCTCGCCGGCCTGCGCTTTCTTTTGTTCCTCGGTCAGCTTTCGGACATCGGCCTGTTTCGGTTCCTGCCTTAAGATCTCCGCGGATTTGGAAAAAGTTGAGAACAACTGATCGTCCAAATCGTTTCTATCGGTAATGACAATAATCGTCGGATTGTTGAGTTCTTTTATTAGACTTGCAGCATAGAAAACCATCGAGAAACTTTTTCCGGAACCCTGAGTGTGCCAGATCACCCCGATTTTTCGATCGCCGCTGAGACTTGTCGCCAGTTTCGTCTTTTCCACGGCTTTCTTTACCGCAAAATATTGATGATAAGCCGCCAGGATTTTAATCAGCGTTTTCTTAGCCCCAAGTTTCTTGCCCGAACGATCGTAATTCGCCGATTGGGATTCTTGAAAAAGGATGAAATGGGAAACGATATCCAGCAGCCGCTTTTTCGAGAGCATCCTCTGAACAGTGTTTCATATTGAGGAATGGTCAGCGGAGCGACTTTTTCGCCATCCTCGCTCCTCCAGTTCATAAAGCGTTCCAGATCGGACGTAATCGTTCCCGCCTTCGCGTTAATGCCGTCGGAAATGATACAAAAAGCATTGTAATTAAACAGACTCTCGATGTCTTTTTTATAAGTTTGAATCTGGTGGTAGGCATTTTCAATCCCGACGTTGTCATCCGACGCCGATTTCAGCTCAATCACGACAAGCGGCAGACCATTGACAAACAGGATCAGATCCGGCCGTCTGTTTTTTCAAGCCGACAATGGTCAACTGATTGACGACTAAAAAGTCATTGCGTTCGGGATGTTCAAAATCAGCCAGATAGGCTCGCTTAGTCCGGATCAAGCCTTTTTCTGTGAAGGAAACTTCAATCCCCTCCGTCAGGAGTTTGTGAAAATAGTGGTTGTTCTCAGCCAAAGACGGACTGTTGAAAGTCAGAACCTGGCGGAACGCATCCTCCAGTGCCTCCCGAGGCAGATCTTTATTAATCCGGAACAGGGCATCCTTCACCCGGTTTTCCAGAATGACTTCCTTAAAATCGCTGCGTTCCGGGCTGACGCCGTCAACCGAAATATCCTGGCCCACCTGATGCTCATAGCCCAGCTCTTCCAAAATTTCGATGCAGGCTTCTTCAAGATGCTCTTCCGTAAAATGACCGATTGTACTCAAAACGGTTCCCCCCTTCTCCCGTTACTTGAATAATTTCTTCAATAGTTTAAAAATGTCAAAGGTTGTCCGATTGTAGAGCTTATTGTACACATACTTCTTCGGATTCCGGACCCAGCCATACCCTCTTGGCATCTTCACCCCAGCCCGGTGAACGATCTGGCGCTTTAGTGTCCGCGCCGCGATTCTCTTCGTTAAACTCGGCTTCCGCATTCCAAACTTCACTGGCCGACACCTGCTTTTTCAACCGACACCCTGATCTCCCCGGACATGAGTTTCGGGAGGAGGAGGTGTCTCTGATCTCTATTAATTTGGAATTCTCTTCCTGATTGTTTTTGATAATCTGGAAAATGGAAGCACTTATTACATCATATCTTTTTAATACGTTATTACTTGGTACTAGCATCAAATTCATGTATGCAATGTTTCGATTTAAACCTGGTACTGCAGAATCAGTTCCTTGTTCATATAATTTCTGTTGCTTAAGAGTAAAGTATAGAAACAACATACTTAATGATGAAACTACGTAAAACGTCGTATCAATTGGAAAAAAAAAAAGCTATCCCTTACATAGTTCACGGTACCTGGATTCCCTTTTCGTCCAACAACAATACTTGGTCCATCTACTAAATATTTATTGTGAAATCCAACAATTCCATTTGAACCATAAACAGGGTATTTTCCAGGCTGACGATCTTTTGACTTTAACGCTTTTCCATAGTTTAGTTTTAATACATCCGAATTTTTTTTGACTTCCCACCCCTTAGGAATCATCCCTAGTTCGCTTTCGACCTCGCCGCCGCTGGATTTGTATGGCTTTCCCTGTTCATTCGGAAATTCAAAATCGACAAACCAATGTTTGAAAATCGTCTGGGCCATTTCTTCAAGGGTTCTGTTGATTTGATTGTTGACTTCGATCTTGTCGTCCAGGGTTGAGAGGATATGCGCAATAGATTTTTGCTCTCTAATTGGTGGCAGATCTATTTCCAAATCCTCAATTATACTGGGTTTTATAGATGGATAAGCTGATGTACTACTCTCAGCAACTGCTTGTAAATACGTTGTGATAGTTTTCTGAGTAAGAAATCTGTATAAATATTCTGCATCAACTATCTTTTTTATTAGGTGTTAAAACGGCAAAACCAGTAGAAGCAATAAGGTTACTCTTCAATTGTTTAATTATTCCATAATGTTTCTGATTGGGCCTGACCGTCGAGACTAATATATCATTTTCACAAACCTTTCTTTTTGCTCTACTCGGAATTTTATCTTTTCCAACAATTAACAATTAACTTTTGTAGTTCAGTAATAGTACCTTCATTAAGGTTAGCAGTATCTAGATAATTGATATAATTCAAATTATCTTTTTTTTTTTAAATTGTTACGGTTGATCTCACAGATATCCTTTATTTTATATCCCATACCCAATCCCCTCCAGATTCTTTCTGATCTCATCTTCCAGTTGGTGGGATTGGGCGAACAGCTCGGACAGTCCACTGGTCAGCTTGTCCATTTTTTCGTCAAATGGAATGCCGTCGTCTGCTTCTTTTTCGATGCCCACGTACCGGCCTGGTGTCAGGACATAGTCGTTGGCTTGGATTTCTTCAAGGGTTGCCGCTTTGCAGAAGCCTTGAACATCCTCGTATTTTCCGTCAATATCTCGCCACTGATGATAAGTATCGGCGATTTTATGGATATCGTCCTCTTTCAGTTCGCGGTGGCGGCGGTCGATCATATCGCCGAAATGGCGGGCATCGATAAACAGCATTTCTTTTTCCCGATTTCTATGTTTTCTGCCACCTGTCTTGTTTCGATTGATAATCCACAAGGATGCAGGTATTCCGGTCGAATAAAAGAGCTTATCCGGCATGGCGACGATGCAGTCGACCAAATCGGCTTCGAGTAAACTTTTGCGGATGTCTCCTTCATTGGATGTGTTTGAACTTAACGAACCGTTGGCGAGTACCACGCCGGCGATCCCGTTTGGCGCCAAATGATAGATCATATGCTCGAGCCAGGCATAGTTGGCGTTGCCGGCCGGCGGGATGCCGTAGGCCCATCTGGCATCGTCCTTTAATTGCTCGCCGCCCCAGTCGCTGATGTTGAACGGCGGATTGGCAAGAATGTAGTCGGCTTTCACGTTCTTATGGAGATCGTTATGGAACGTATCGTCATGATGCGGCCCGAGATTGCCTTCCAAGCCTCTGATCGCCAGGTTCATTTTACACAGTTTCCAGGTTGTGGCATTGAGTTCCTGGCCGTAGATCGCGAGATCAGTGAGCCGGCCTTGATTGATTTCTTTCCACGAATTTTTCGCTTTGGACAAACATGCCGCCCGAACCGCAGCACGGGTCGTAGATCCGTCCCCTGAACGGTTCGATCATTTCAACGAGCGTCTTGACGACGCATGTCGGCGTATAGAATTCGCCGCCGCCTTTACCTTCCGCTTCGGCAAATTGGCCGAGAAAGTATTCATACACACGGCCGAGCAAATCCTTTTCTTCTTTTGTATGGAGCTGAATCGTTGAGATCAAATCAACCAGTTCGCCCAATCTTCTCTTATCGATTTCAGGCCGCGCGTAGCGTTTTTCCAGCACGTTTTTCAAAGTTGCATTGTCTTTTTCGATCAAAATCATCGCGTCGTCGATGATTTGGCCGATCTTTTCGCTCTTAGCATGATCCCGAATATGTTCCCATCTGGCTTCTTTCGGCACCCAGAAGATGTTCTCCGCCAAGTATTCATCGATTTCTTCTTCAAACCCCATGCCTTCGGCGACAAGCTCTGTATATTTCGTCTCGAATTATCCGATATGTATTTCAGGAAAATCAGCCCGAGGACGACATGTTTGTATTCACTGGCATCCACGCTGCCCCGGAGCTTATCCGCCGCTTTCCACAGTGTTTCTTCAAATCCAATATTTGCCGTTGTTTCCGCCATATTCGATTGCTCCTCTTAGTAAAATTCCGAAATCGGACATTGAATCCCGCGCCGGCTGAGTTTCCTGCTTTTGATCTAACCCGCGGCTTCGTTGATCTTATCGGTCCATTTTGTCATTTTTTTGAATAGATCTTAATAATTGTAATCATCCAGCACATCAAAAAGTGCCGATTCAAATTCTTCTTGTTCTTCCCCGGTCGTGATATCTTCCGGAAGCACGTCAAGGTAATGGGCCAGTCCCTGAATGGTTTTATGGAGAATCATTTCCGAATTGGCCTGCTCCAGAAGTTCGATAATCATTCGATAAGTGTCCATATAAGGATGCTTGTCCACAACCTCCAATGTTTCTTTTTAAAACGCTGAATGAGAGCCGGGCCTTCTCAATACTTCTTTCGATCGCGTTGATTTCTTCTTTGTCATAAACCGGAACGTCTTCCAGCCCGCCGCCGCCCTTTCGCAACACTTGCTCATGGCTCTTTATAATGGGTTTCAGCTCGTTTTTCAGTTTTTCCTTCTGAATTTCCAGCTTTTCAATCTCGCTCAGTTCTTTCGAAAAATACGAGCGGTCGACATGAAAAAGTTTTTCGAGCGTCGGTAAATACTTCTTGGGAATGTTTTGTTTTCCCTTGATCCATAAATTTATATTCTGCTTTTTTATTCCTAACTGCTCAGCCAGCTCAAGCTGCTGCATATTGTAAAGCCCGAGAATATACTCCAAGCCTATCAATCCATCACCACCCGCGTGGGCATCACATCTCGGTTTATCTGCGTCCATCATATATCTGTTTATTGACCAAGTCAATATTTTTATTGACTGAGTCAATATTTCGTGCTATTTTAATGGTGTTGTGATATTTGCCCTCATTTTTTCGAAACGGCATCCCGAAATTAGCAGACGTCTCCGGCTCGCTTCGTCTCAAGTGAGCCGGCAATCTAACTCTATTATGGTCAAAATTTATAGAAGACACAATAAGAAGAGAATGACTTTTACCTAAATCACCGGTCATTATTTTTGAGGGAACTTCGGGCAATCGGGATGTGCGTTCATTTTAAAAAACAAAAGGGAGGAACAAATATGCAATTGATTATTGTACCGCTTAGCCAAACTAATCAGATGTCGCGCCTTACCGATCGCTCAAAAAAAGATTTTGTCAAAACGATCGAGCACATGCAGGAGGAGATTGATCGTTTAAAAGGATCCACACTGTCTCTTGACAGAGCCAAAAAAATTGTGTTATCGGAGCAACTGGAAGGAATGAAACTGGCGCTTTTGCTTACCGGCCATACATTGATGTATCAATAACTGGGAACGGGGAATTAATTATATCTAAAATTTTTCACGAGGAGAATCATCATGAAAAAGATATTCGTTTTTCCCCTTATTTTTCTTCTTGCTATCATTATCAGTGCCTGCTCGGAGGATGTGAATGTCGGAAATGACGGATCGGCAAAACCAAGTTCGGCGTCAGAATCGAAGATCCATACAGCGAAAAAAGAACCGATTCATAAGCAAGTCAAATTGAATTTCATGAATACGTCCGCCCAGCAAACAACTCCGCGGAGATCAAAGACGTTTCCGACTTAAATATTTCGGATAACGACTTCGACTCTGTAAAGTACGCCCTGCTGATCCATATGAGTGTCTCAAATAAAGCCCCGCAGTCAGCTGAGACGTATCCTTCTCAAGGGCATGTCGTCATGGACGACGGGACACAGATTGACGGACTCATTGGCGCGGATGTTAATATAAACGATGCCTTTAAAGACGGGGACGTTGCCAGCGGCGCAACAAAATCGGGATATGTCGTCTTCCCATTGAAAGAACATCAGGCAAAGAAGTTTAAAAAAGGCTCTTTTTTTAAATTCGATGTCATGGCCGGAGACGATATGTTTACACAAAAGAACTATCGCGTGGATATCAATTTCTAATTTTGGAGGGAACTCACATTGAAAAGAAAACTGAAAATCAATGTATTTGCCGGGATTATAGATATCTTGATGGCTTTTCTAATTATGATTTCCTGGTTCACTGTCTTCTTTGCGGCATTCGGGGACGCGGCGACCGGGAGCCACGCAACAGGCGGTGTCGGTACATTTTTCTACACCTGTGCAGGCATCGTCCTTATCGTTCATATCATTGCGCTCGTAAAATCTAAAAAAGCTGGGATATCGATCGCCGGTCATGTTCTCGGCATCATCGGCACAGCCTGCTTTCTCATCACCATGCTGCTTGCTTTCCCGGCATTTGTCCTGGTCATCCTCGCAGCCATCTTTACATTGATTCAGAAAAACACGACAAACGTATCGGCCACGGCCGATAAATAAAAGAGTTGTAAAAAAGCCCTGGTATCAGGGCTTTTTGTGGTTTCTTGAAGTATATTGCTCACTTATTCTGATGGAGAAAATTTTTGAATCCCAATTACCAGTCATGTCTTTACAAATATTAAAGACCTACTCATCCAGCTGATTTTGCCACATCAGCGAATGATCTCCTTCCACATGGCTCTGTGTAGTCACACTAGGTCATTTATATTCATTAACTAAAACTTGAAACATCAAAAGCTATCTCAAACCCTTGTCTCATAAGGGCTTGAAGAGACAAAATAAAAGCATGTTTTAGATAAAAAAGATTGGACGAAAGCCTTTTTTCTCAATTTTGTGAACTATTTTTTTTTTACTGTTGTAGTAAATACAATATACAGAACACTTATATATCAATAACTATTTGGGCTGCAGTTGATGCAGAAATTGTTTTAAAGGGTCAAGTCTTTTTTTATGTGTAAATTCACCTTAGCTAAGATAGAGTGATTATCCTGGATAAAGAGTTGTTACGTTACTCGAACGAACGAGGTGTGATTTGGCTGTGTTTGGCCCTCCATTCAAAATAGTCTTCCATTTTCAGATAGTGGCGTCCTTCTATCCATTTTTCGTCCTTCTCCATGAGAACAGAGCCCATCAGACGAATCACAGATTGGCGGTTAGGGAAAATACGGATAACCCGTTCCCGACGGCGAAATTCCTCATTGAGCCGTTCCATCCCGTTAGTTGTCCGGAGGCGACGTCGATAGGGTTCTGGTAGAGGAAGCACCGCCGTCACGTCATCAAAGGCATCCTCCACAAGCTCCGTCACTTTTGGTGCTTTGTCCTGATAATCCTTTAGAAAAGCATTAAGCAAGGTTCGAGCGACTTCCAGATTCGGCGCATAGAGAATCGCCTTCACTTGTTCGGTTCCTTCGCTTTTGAGAGCTTTTGGCAACCGATCATGGACATTGCGCAGGAAGTGAGCCTGACACCGCTGCCAAGTAGCCCCTTGAAATGCTTTTTGAACCGCACTCACGATACCGCCGTGGTCATCGCTGATCACCATGTCAACGCTTTTTAGACCGCGTGATTTCAGCCAGTCAAAATAATTTTTCCAGGCGTCGGTGCTTTCGCTGTCATCGATTTTCAGACCTAGAATCGTTCGGTATCCTTTGTCGTTGATACCGTAGCTGATCAGCACGCCACAGGAGCGGACACGCCCGTTTTCTCGTACCTTCGTATAAACCGCATCAACGAATAGGAACGGATAGTTGCCCCTCAAAGGACGGTTATTCCAGCCTTTAACCACTGGATCCAGCTGCCCGCAAAGATCCGATACAGTCGTTTTCGAAAAGTCTGTGCCACAAAGCTCTTCAGTAATTTGACTTACGCGACGTGTGGAGACGCCGTTAATAACCATCTCCATTAGGGATAGAACCAGCGCCTGCTCACTGCGCTGGTAACGCTTAAAGAGATCAGTAGAAAAATGGCCATTACGCAGGCGGGGAACATTGAGTGAAAGAGTACCCACGCGCGTCTTGAGTTGACGGGGATACGAGCCGTACGGTAGTCCGTCCGTGCCTCACTGCGTTCGTACTTTTCGGCGCTCACCTGCTCGCCGGCCTGTGCTTTTAAAACTTGATTTAAAATCGTCTCCAAAAGGATATTCATGCCCGATTCTTTAGAATTACCAAGAAATAATTGATGCAAAAGTTGCTCATCTAGAGTAATCTGTAATTGAGTCATCCCGAAATCTCTCCTTTAGAATTGGTTTGGTTAACTCTATTCTAACTAAGATGACGGGCTCTGGCTCATTTTCTATGAAAAAAATGAAAGAGACGAGTAAATAAAATCCTGCTGTTTTTCTGGAGGGGGCTGGCCAGCCCCCTCCAGAAAAACAGAAACCCGGTCTAACATTTTCTCATATTCAGATAACCCTTTTTACACAATTATACTGGCTCAACTTTATTTCGTTTTTATCAAATACTTTAAGCTGTTTTTCCCCTTGTACAACCTGTTGTACATCGGTAGCAACATCTAATTTATCGTCAGGAAATTCTGTGCACGAAAGGCGATGATAATCTGATTCGTATTAACTTTTCGGTCTGAGTCTACAGGTGCGATGGCAAAACCCTGAGCACCGTTGTTTTTATTGTTTAGTGTTTTAATAATTTTGTATACCTTCGTTTTTCCATTAACTTTAATTTTTATTTGTTGCTTATCTGTTTTCTTTTCATCTTCTTCTATATACAAATGATAATATACATCTTCAGATAGTTTAAAGTATTCAAAGTCAGAAACTTTTGTGATAGAATTTTATTTGTTTCATATAATCACCCTTTTTATTTTTTAAAGGAAGTGAGTACATAGATGCAAAGAAGAACTAAAGTTATTATAATACTTAGTACTATTTTTTTGTCTTAGCATTAACCATAGGAGGCTATACTTGGATGAAACACGAAGAAAAGGAAGCTTTTATTGTAAATCAGGAGAAACGTATTACAAAATATTATAAATACAACGTACCATCTTTCAAGTCAATTACCTTTACTGGTTATCAAAAAATCAACCGGAAGCATCATTTTCGGTGGCTATATAAATAATGACAAAAAGTTAAAATTCGCAGCAGATGTTTCTTTAGCAAGTGGAGAAACTAATTTTGATGGAAGTGGAGGTGAGACAGGCGAGTTATCTAAGCTTATGAGAAAGAATATAAAAACCGTATCTCAAATTGAAAAAATAGAAAAAGAGCAAAAGGAAAAAACCCAGAAATAAAGAAGTCATGGTTCAACAAAAAAGAGCAATTTGTCGTGACTACATATTGCTCTTTTTTTAGTACGCCCGGCATGGGTGACAGCTATGCGGATAAGCCTGCCAAACAAATGTCCGCCAATCACCGCATTATAGAGGGCTCCGACAGGGATAAAATGACTCAATTTGGCTAACGTAGATTCCGATTTTTCTTTCACAAAGTACTGCCTGCCAATTATAGGTGCGCCAAACTCTGAAAAATTTCCCACGCTATCATTCATATGGGTATAATCAACGACGAGCTCCTTGGTTTCCACTTTTGACAGCTTCCTTGCCTTTCGCACTCAATAGCCGATAAACATTTGGTGCAGCATACGTTACAGCCCTTAGTTGCTCTTCCACCGCAACAAATTGTGCCATACCCGCCCCGAGACTATGACCTGTTGTTGATATCGTAGCGTTTGGATGCTCTTTTTTAATCTCCTGAGCAAATTTAAGGGCAGAAGTAAATTGAGAATCAACTTTTTTATAGACAGATATTTTGGTTTTGCCCCTCATTTCGTTTTTATCAAATACTTTAAGCTGTTTTTCCCCTTGTACAACCTGTTGTACATCGGTAGCAACATCTAATTTATCGTCAGGAAATTCTGTGCTACGAAAGGCGATGACAATCTGACTGGTGTCAATATTTCCGTTTTTATCTACGGGAGCCACGGCAAAGCCCTGAGCGCCGTTGTCTTTGTTGTCAAGTCTTTTAATAATTTTATATTCGCCCAATTTACCGCTAATATTGTATTGAATGACTCCTTTTTTTTATTCCATCTTTCCCTTCAATATAAATGTGATCATAGACTTCTTCAGACAATGTGAAATATTCCAAATCAGAAATTTTTGTGTTATCATCATATTGACCCATATTAGAACCACCTTTTTAATGCTTTCAAAAAAGGAAGCGGATAAATGCAAATAAAAACTAAATCCTGAATTATTCACAGCACGATATGTAATAGTTGCTTAACCTTGATTGGCCGTCGTTTTCCTGGATTTCTTTTTTCACCTATTAGGTGAAAAAAAATGAAATGAAAAAGGGGCCCATTTTTTGTATGATAAAGTTATCCAAACCAAACATACAAAGGGGGCTCCTCATATGACTAGTTTAAATAAAAAAAAAAAAGCGTTCAATTCAATAAAAAAGTAAAAGTTGATTTCTCAGGCGGTGCGCTTTCCTCTGATTCAGGCTTACTTCTGTACCGGGAATTTGATGAAAAGACAGGCTTCAGTCAGTTGGTTCAGGACAGGCTCAAAGTCAAAGACCCTGTTTCTCATACCGTTCACTCCAACGTAGAGGTGGTCATTCAGAAAATCTACCAGCACCTGGCTGGCTACCACACGGACGACCAGGCTGACGAACTGCGTACAGAGCCGGTATTTACGACGGTCACTGGAAAAGGACAGCTGGCTTCCCAGCCGACCCTTTCCCGGTTCAACCAACGAGTGGATGCCGAAACCGTTGAATCGCTTGAAACCATTAATCAGGCTTATCTGGATCATCTTTTTGCGTTGCGCCCAAGTACGCAAATGGTGCTCGACGTGGATTCGGCGAATTTCGAAACAGCTGGCAAACAGGAAGGAGCTGCCTTCAATGCCCATTATCAGGACAACGGCTTTCATCCTCTCTTCTTATTTGATTCGCTGACCGGCTACTGTCTGAAAGCGGCATTGCGCCCGGGAAATGTCTATACTTCACGAGGCGTTGCCGACTTTATGCGGCCGGTGCTGGAACACTACCGGTCGCTCATCCCCGGACAGGATCTGGTACTACTCCGCGGGGACAGCGGATTCACCGTCCCCGGTTTATACAAACTGTGCGAGGAGAAGGACGTTTTTTATGCCATCCGTCTGAAGGCGAACCGCAAGCTGGATGAAAAAGCACAGAAGCAGGTCGAAGAACGTCAGAAAAAGCAGGCCATGCCGGTCGGGGCCCGGGCCGTATTTTACACGGAATTTTCGTACCGGGCCGCTTCCTGGGATCGTGCCCGGCGGGTGGTCGCAAAACTGGAGCGGCCGGAAGACGAACTGTTTTTCCAACCCACCTTTATCGTGACGAACATGACCCTTTCGGCTAAAAGAGTCGTCAAATTCTATCAGAACCGAGGCACGATGGAAAACCTGATCAAAGAAGGCAAAAACGGGTTTGCCTTTGACCAGTTGAGCAGTCACCGTTTTGAAGCGAACGCAGCCAAGCTGCAGATTCGGGTTCTAGCCAATAACATTCAGGCTGGTTTCCGTCTGCTTTGTCTGCCAAAGTCTTTTTGAAGAAAAAAGTGTGGCGAATGGATACCGTGCGTTTCCGGTTGATCAAGATCGCTGGGAGACAGGTTCACTCCGGCCGTTATCTGATTTTTCGACTCTGCAGCCACTGCCTTTATCAGAAAGCATTTTGGCAGACGCTCACTAATATCAAGCGGTTGCCGACACCGGCGTAACGCTCATTCAAAAATCTGTTCAAATAGAACAACTCATTTGAGACAAACAGGATCAGTCTGCCTATAGAACGAAAAAAAAAAAGCGTTCGGATCACACTGAAAGGATCAAAAAATGATCTTGATGACCGAAGAGCCGATCAGTGCCTCCATTTTGAATGTCGGCGAATCAAAAAAAAAGTGAGATTTTCAGAGAAATCACCACTCAAAAACTTGGAGAATGACGCTTTATGAATAATTCAGGTAAATTTATTATAATACTTTGTGCAATCTTTTTTTCATTGTAATTGTTATGGGAGGTTATTTGTGAATGCAGCATGAGAAGAAAAATGAAGAGAGAGCATATACCGAGAAACAGGAAAAACGGATAACTGAGTTTTATAAGTATAATCTTCCATCATTCAAAACGATTACATTTACTAATTACAATAAATTACCAACCGAAAGTGTCATTATTCATGGCTATATAAACGGTAATAAAAGGTTAACATTTTCATCAACAATATCACTTGCGAGAGGGGAAACGAATTTTGAAGCACAGGGTGGATACACGGATGAATTGTATAAATTATTACGAAAGGATGTGAAATCAGTCTCAGAAATTGAAAAACTGAAAAATGAACAGAAAGAGAATGAATCTGAATCAAAATAATGAAATTGGGCTCTTGGGCGTCCTAATCATCTCACAGCTTTTTGTCTTTTGAACTGAATTGAAAGCGGATAAACAAAGGAAAACGTCTCCCACAAAATAAAGCATGAGTAGGAAGCATGTGGCAAAAGCCGTCAGTTTTTTCCTTGTTATTTTCCAATCTGCGGACAAATTCTTCAAAGGCTTCCGTGTCATAGCCCCCCTTTCCCCGTACACGATAGGTGCCATATCCCTGATCGCCTAGTTACATTACTATGGTGGTTTAACAGATGATACTGTCCCCCCGCACCTGTTTTGGAAATATAACGCAGCCTTAAATCACTGATCCGATCCTTTTCCCAGTCTCGGTAGTTTTGATACCTTCGTATAATAGCAATCGAGCTTATCCGCAACTTCCATTAATCAGCGGGCTAGTACATACCTTTCCTACTTTTTTACAAAGGAAGCGGATACATAGATGCGAGTGAAAACTAAAATCATTATAGTACTTTGTGCACTATTTGTCATTTCACTCACCATTGGAGGTTATGGCTGGATGAAGCATGAAGAACAAATGAAACAGGAAAGCGAAAAGAAGACCTTTATTACTAAGCAAGAAAAGAGAATTGTGAAATTTTTTAAGTATAATGTCCCATCATTTAAGAGTATCACTTTTACCGGAAATGATACAACACCAACAGGCGGGTTATTTATTGACGGTTATATAAACAACGATAAAGATTTAAATTTCTCCGCACAAATTTCTTTAGGGGCAGGTGAGAATAATTTTGATGGTGATTCTGATTATTCAAATAAATTGTTCAAACTGATGAGAAAGGATATTAAATCAGTCTCAGAAATTGAAAAAATAGAGAGACAACAAAAGGTTAAAAAACCAGAGTCAAAATAGAGAAAGTATTGATTTGCTTAGACACGTAGTTAAAGAAGTGAATTTTAATATAAAGAACTTTTCACTCTCTAGAAATCGTAAAAAACTATCAAAAAAATGATTAGAAACAAAAAAAAAACAAAAGTGAGAGGCTCCTTTGCAGGTTTCCTTGCTTTAATATTGGTTTATCTCC
The DNA here is from genome assembly GCA_030437565.1 of Terrilactibacillus sp. S3-3. Lineage (GTDB taxonomy): Bacteria > Bacillota > Bacilli > Bacillales > Sporolactobacillaceae > S3-3. Next base: position 247,654 of record CP129291.1, on the reverse strand, counting down.
TTAATAGGCGTCTGAATGATCACTGGTTTTTTTGCAGGGTCCAGCCATTTTAATATCTTAACGACATTTGTTTCGGAGGTCGCAGTACATCCGAGTGTATAGCTGCTGCCAATGTGGAAAAAGATCGCGCTTCCTTTATACGGCACCCGTTTTGTATTGTAGTTGATGACAAAACCATAGGTGTATGCCGGGATATTCATGTTTTCGGCACTTTTCCATTGCCCCTGTGTTTTCTTTTTCGATTGCCATGTGTTATAAAGCGGAGACGTTGGATCATCCACCCAAACGTCATCGCTTGTGATGTTTCGGAAAGCTAATTTGGTTCCCGGATTTCCCTCGCGCCCAAAAGTGGTTCCGATTGTATACTTCCCAATCGGGGATTTTTCGCCCCCTTCTTTCATATCTTTTGTGAATCCGTATTTCCCGATATGTCCCGTTGTTGATAAAACAGGCACCCATTTGCCTTTGGCATTCTTCTCAAATGTGCGAATGTCAGCGGAAGAGGTATTGTAACCGCCCGAAGTGACAAGAATTAATTGTTTGTTGCTTCCTACTGTTTTTAAACCTTCCGCCAAATTCTTAGGAGCTGCCGGTTTTTTTTTGGTTGTCAGATATTTCCCGGAAGCCCAACCCGTTTTCGTGCCGACCGTTACTTTATCCCATGAATTCGTTGTTTGCGTCACTTTTACGGACTGGTTCTTTTTGATAACGGTCACGACCTTATATTTTGTACTTGGGCCGCTGCGTACATTCAAGGCACTTGCCGTCACATACATGGTTTTAGCAGCCGTTGTTGTTTGGGACGCCGGTTTCTTGGTTGTCAGATATTTACCCGAAGCCCAGCCGGTTTTTGTTCCAATTATTACCTTATCCCAGGAGCCTTTGGTTTGCGTCACTTGTACAGACTGATTCTTCTTAACCGTTGTCACCACCCTGTAATTCGTGCCCGGTCCGCTTCTGACATTCAGGGCGCTCGCTGTGACATATTTTGTTTTGCTTGTCGCAGCATGAGCCGGTTCAGCCAAATGCAATCCGGCAAAGACAACGAGAATAGCAGCAAAGATTGCGAATAACTTTTTCCCCATTTTCTTCCCTCTCTTTAAAGTGAATATCATCTTCCTTTTTTATTACTATATATATATATTTCTACTACTTTTTCCACATTTTCTGAGGAAGAACAAAGGATTAGAATAAAATACCCAGGTGGACGCCATGAGAGTTTTTGACTAAACTGTGGCTGCAGATGATTCCTTGCAGGCATAGGTTGGCGTTGTTGGATTGCGATTGCAAAAGGCCCCTTCAACATCTGTTAGTAGTAACCCATCTTCTATTAATAACTTCTTCACAACCGTTTCACCCCTACCCACTTTTTCTCAATGATATTAGGGTTTTTTCGTCTGGTATGAAGAACATATAGCTCCCGGGAAGGATTTTCATGATGAATTTCTTGATAAGCTCTCATTGCCTCTGGAGAATTAGAAAACTTTTTCAAAGGAGCAACTTCTTCTAATATACGTTCACTTTCTTCATTCGTATAAGCTTGGATCGCCTCAATCAATACCCATTGGTCAGGGAACCTTGGCATACATCTTCCCATTTCATTCAGGTCACCTCCAACTTACTTTATATACATATTATCATGCGTTAGCCCTATCTAATAGTGCTATACATTAAACAGCCTCAAACTTTATGTTAGTTTTTTTTTACGCCAAATGCCTTATTACATTTTTTCTTTTTCGGTACCACACAAATAATCCGGCTCTTAATGCGTTATCCGCTGCTATCGACAACCATACGGCCGGCAAACCAAACCCTAGTTTCCAAGCAAAAATATAAACGCCTAATGTCCGTACACCCCATATTCCAATCATGGTCACTATCATCGGAAAAGAACTATTGCCTCCAGCCTGAACGACTGAAGTGTCCACTAAGACAGAAGCAAGGAATGGCTGGGATATCGTATCAATGAACAGAACAATCATCAATAAATGAAGGACCGTTTTATCATGCGTGAACAGCGTTCCAATCCAGGGGCTGGATGCGGCTAGTAGAGCAGTAATCATGGTCATCGAAAAGGCCGACTGAATATAGCTCTCATTTTCGATATTCTTTGATGTCGGATGGATGATTTCTCCAATCGCTTGACCGATGAGTGTGATTGCGGCAACGGCAAATCCGCCTCCTACTGTGGAGGCGAAGGTTGTTAGTGTACCGGCTATGTTATGGGCTGCATAGACTTCTGTCCCCATTCGTACAATGAGCCCAAAATAGATCGCCTGCCCGAGTCTCATGCTTAATCTCTCAACCGCAGCCGGAACCGCAAATTTTATCATGCTCCCAGCTAAATTCCAAATCACTTTCAAATCATGACTTTTTAAAGCTATTGCAGGAATCCTTTGAGAAATAATGAATAAACGGACAAAGCCATAAATTCTTGCCAATATCATCGCAATCGCCGCCCCCGTTAAACCTAATCCATGAATAGGTCCCAGCCCAAAAATTAAAACGTAATCAAGGATAACGTGAGCCAAATTCATTTCAATGCCGATTTTGAACGGCGTTTTGGTATCACCTATCGCACGAAACGAAGCGGATTGGGCGGTAAACAAGGCAATAAAGGGGGTCAGCGAGAACAACTTTAAAATATATATGGGCCGTATCTTGCAGCTTAGCATCAGCCCCTACCATTTCAAGCAAAGGATGTGCGAATACAACTGAAACCAGTGAAAAAATGAGACCGACTAAGAATGAAATAAATAGACCGTGAAAAACAACCGATTTGCTTCTCTCATTATCCTTTGCTCCAAAAGCTCTGGCTACAAAAACAGAAAGGGTGGCAGAAATCGCTGTAAACACGCCGATATAAGTCATACTGTAAATATTGGTCACGCCAACGGCATTAATAGCAAGTAAACCTAATTTGGCAATGAAAAAGGCATCGACTACACCCAATAAGCTTTGAAGATAGGATTCACCGATTGCCGGTAAAGCCATGTTAAAGACTTGCTTCGCTTTTAATGAAATCTCCAAGGCGCTGCCTTCTTTCCCTCTTTTTCAAAACTCTTTTCCTCAGTAGTATGACCTGAGTTAAATGATCATTTATTTAAGATCCGGGGCTTTTCATCATGTTTCTCCCCTTCTCAAAGATGAGACGTTTATTACGCCTATACCTGCCTTCCCGCCTCTGCCAGTGCCATCCAAAAGCTCATTCATTATCTTTTAGCCAAAAATAAGAACGGATAAATAAACGCCGACCAATGTGGCAAACAGAACCGGAATGGTCACCACAATGCCGATACTAAAATATTCCCCCCATCTGATCTTGACCCCTTTTTCAGAAAGGACGTGAAGCCATAGCAAGGTTGCCAAAGAACCGATCGGGGTCATCTTTGGTCCAAGATCAGCACCCACTACATTCGCATAAACAAGTGCCTGATGCATGACCCCCGCAGTGGATGTCGCATCAATGGACAGTGCGTTGATCATCACTGTCGGCAAATTGTTCATGAGTGCAGACAAAACCGCAGAGAGAAAGCCCATCATGATTGTACCTGACAAAAGACCGCTATGCGCTCCGGATTCAATGACTTGAGATAAGACATGAATAATCCCTGCATTTCTTAAGCCATAGACGACAACGTACATGCCTAATGAAAAGAACACGATGCTCCATGGGGCACTTTTTAAAATCGTTTTGGTATGGATTGCGGCACTCCGGCTGCCAAGGAACAAGAACACAAAAGCAATGCTAAGCGTAATAAAGGACACCGGAATCTTGACCAAACTGCTTACGAAATAGCCAATGACCAGTACAATCAGAACAAACCATGAAATGTGAAACATTCTGATATCCTTGAGAGCGGATAATGGTTTCTTCAAATCAGACAGTTGGTATTTTTGCGGCCAATCTTTGCGAAAGTAGAGATAAAGCACCGCAATACTTGTAATGAGCGAGAAGATGGTCGGGATGATCATGTGCAGGGCGTATTGTCCAAACGAAACACCAAAAAAAAAAAATCAGCTGAGACGATATTAACTAAGTTGCTGACAACTAAAGGCAGAGACGTCGTATCGGCAATAAAACCGCTGGCGATCACAAAAGGAAATACACGTTGTTTATCAAAATTTACGCCCTGACCATCGCTAAAACAATCGGGGTCAAAATCAGAGCCCCGCCATCATTTGCGAAAAAGGCAGAAATGAATGCGCCCAGAATCGAAATGAAGATAAACATGCGAATGCCATGCCCATTCGCCAGCTGAGCCATGTGCGCAGCTGCCCATTCAAAGAACCCGATATGGTCCAAAATTAATGAAATAATGATAATCGCCACAAAGGCAAGGGTGGCATTCCAGATAATGCCGATGACTGTCCGGACATCGTTTAAATGAACGACACCAACAAGCAGTGCGATGAGTGCGCCTCCGCATGCCGACCAGCCGATGGACAAATTTTTCGGCTGCCAAATCACGAACGTAAGCGTTAGTAAAAAAACAACAATTGCCAAGACTGCAGACATCCTCGTTTCTCCTTCTTAAAACCGCCAAAAAACATATAGTCAAAATAGAATACTATTTTTCTAACGGAATGATCCCATACTAAAAGGCCAAAAAGCTCAAGCCCATCTATCAAGGATATAGCGATTTGTCAAGAACTCAACTTTCACAAAGTGAAAATGGAGGTCATCGGTTAACAGCCATAATTTAGCTGCGTATTAATGAATGTTCTTGACGAGATAGAAAGATACTCACTTTTTGGTATTGAATGTGATTGTATATTGTAATCTATGAAAAATCCCCCACTCGATTATAATATACCTAGTTTGAGGCTAACAGGTTTTTTATTTTCAGTAAACGACCCCGACTTTCCTAAAACTTTGTTTAGCATAAAGTCGGGGTCGTTCATTGCCTTTTGGACTTAAATGGTTCTGAATTTATTTCATCAAGGCCAAAGATCCCATCGGATCCCATGGTTCTAATTCAATCGGCGTCTGCTCATAGGCGTCTCTAAGATCGTTTGACAGGTACTTCCGGTTAACAACCACTTGATAAGTAAACTCATCCATCCAATTGTCACTCATGACAAAATAACCTTTGAATCCGGACTCTTCACACCCCAGCTATTTTCCACTTTCCATCGGTTAGGCTGTCCATTTATCAGATTGACTCCGGTTAGAACCATCGCATGCGTCAAGCTGCTTTCTTTATAATTTAGGCGCTCAGCTTTATTGAGTGTAAATTCCGTGCTGAAAGCTGTTTTATAATCGTATAGATCGGTATCCAAAATCCCTTCTTTACGATCAGAATATCTGACGACATCAGAGCCAAACCATACAGTTTCCTTATCCTTGAGTTGACTGATCGCCAGATTTTTCAAAGTCTTCATGTCGACATTTAAATATTTAATCTGTTTACCGCCAATAACATTTCCGAGATATTTAACTGTATAAGTTTTTCCGTAAGGTTTATCTTTTGTAGGCGCATTGATGATACTGACGTAATCATCTAAATTGACTTGAACATATTTCTTGAAAAAGGCCTGAGGTGTGAGATTTTCTTCCCCTATATGGAAATCGTTATTTTCATCCCTATATTCAAAATCAAACTTTTTCGGAGGTTCTCCAGTGAGAATGTGAGGATGGTGTAGATATCGCCAAGAATGTTTATCTTTTCCTCCGTCAATTCTTTATCCAACTTTCCATTTTCGCGCAGTTGCCTTAACTTATAAGCACCGTCTCTTAATTTTGCATCCAAAACAGAGTTTAACTCTTTAGATTGACTGCTTTGGTAAGTTTCCGGCATCACTTGTTTCGGAACAACACCATATTTTTCGACGAGGGAAACCAGCATATCCCATTGCCCGCCGTCTTGTTGAGGATTGGTCAAGAGCCAAGAAAGAAGCCTTCCGTTCACTGGCTCGTTTGCTGTTTGCAGAATACTTTCCAAAAAATAATTGGATTTCTCTAGTTTATCCCAAAACATCATATAATTTTGTGATAGCTCAAAATCCTTTAAGTTGAAACGGGCATTTAAACGATGACGGAATGTGTTCAAAGCTGCAAAAATCCAACACCGGCCGCTTTGCTTTTGGTTGGCCACTTTTTCCGTATCAATTTCTTCGGAAAACACGGGATTCATCATGACAATGGCTTTATTCTTTGCAATTGTTGCATTAATGCCATTAGCCATCATGGCATTTTTAATCACCCTATTTTTAGGCTCTTCTTGAACATTTCTTAAATACGCTTCGATCATTTGTTCGGATATCTTATTCTCCATTTCTTATCCTCCTGTTCCTGAAATTATTATGGATTTATCTGCGAATTTTAATCATAAAAAACGTCATGTGGTTTTCATTTCCAAATATTTTGTACTTTTTTTATGCTTACTTGGGGAGATTGTGCTAAAATGGGCAGGAATAAAAATAGAGGACGGTGAAAAAAAAATGTTATATTCGAGAATTTTAGTACTATATGACAACTCCGCTCTTTCGATTAAAGCGTTAGAAAAAGCGGTAGAAATGGCAAAATTAGATAAAAATACGGTCCTTGATGTTCTGCATGTTGTAACGGTGCCGACAAATGAATTTATCGTCGGTGATTTTTACAAAGAAGTGTTGAATCGACATACAAAAGCGGCAAAGAAACGATCAGTAAAGCGGAAACCATTCTGAAAGATTTGCCAAACAGGACACATGCCTATGTAAAAGAAGGGCAGCCTGTTCGGACAATCTTAGAGCATATAAAAGAGAATAATTATGATCTCGTTGTGATCGGCAGCCGCGGATTGAGCGGATTCAAAGAATTCTTAGGAAGCGTCAGTCATGGTATCGTCCAACATTCACCTGTTCCTGTGCTTGTTATTAAGTAGGTATCCTGGATTTTTTGAATCGATGATGTTCAAAATTGCTTTTACCGTGGGTGATAAGTGAATGGTTACAATTCAATTATAAGCGATGACGTTTTAAATACTGTAAATACAGTTGATGACGTCTACCTTAAAGTTTCTCTTCTATAATATTTTTTTAAGGTAGGCGTTTTTATAATTTACCTCTATATCTAGTAGCAGTAACCCGTCTTCTATTAATAACTTCTTCACAACCGTCTCACACCTCCCACTTTTTCTCAATAATATTAGGTTTTTTTCGTCCGGTATGAAGAACATATAGCTCCCGGGAACGATTTTCGCGATGAAGTTCTTGATATGCTCTCATTGCTTCTGAAGAATTAGAAAACTTTTTCAAAGGAGCAACTTCTTCTAATATCCGTTCACTTTCTTCATTCGTATAAGCTTGGATCGCCTCAATCAATACCCATTGGTCAGGGAGCCTTGGCATACATCTTCCCATTTCATTCAGGTCACCTCCAACTTACTTTCATGAAGCAGCCCTATCTAATAGTTCTATACATTAATTATCTTCAACTAACGCATCCGTTAGTTGAACAAGACAAAGTCGAATAACTTTTATTTTTGCAGATTTTTCTTCATAAAAGGGGCCACTTGTATGTTATCTTGTATTGAGGTATTTTCCAAATGCTTCACAATTAACTCTTGTCGTTTCACAGGATGATTTTGACTTAATTTAGCTTTTCGCTTCAATTTTATGATTTTATCCTGAAAGCTACAATTGCTTTACTCATTCCTTCGATTAAACCGGGTTCTACATCATTTAAATGGTATGGACTATCAGGGCTTTCATATTTATTTACCAAGCCATTTAACGAGTCAAATATTACTTTTCTATCTTCAATAATCTCCAGCTTTCCATATAAATGGATAGACACATAATTCCAAGTAGGTACTGCCTGAGTTGTTTTTCATACCAAGTAGGTGAAATATAACAGTGAGGGCCTTGAAAAATCACAAGAACTTGCTGGTTTTCAGCATCCTTCCATTGTTCGTTCGGACGTTCAACAAAACCATCGGCTGTTCCCGATTTGTGTTTAATTTCTTTCTGGGTAAGCAGAAAGAAAAAGATGCCTAATAGCAGATTGTCGAAGAAATGTATCAAAATGGCCAGATTCCAGCTAACTCTTGGTAAGGTGAACGCCTCAACAAATATACAACAGTAAAAGCCCTTCCTGAACTCAAGAGCCACTCTGCTTTTTTTATAAGAAGTGGACAGTATCGCCTTGCAAAAATCTGTTGAAAACTTGGCGGATGCCTATCGCCGATACTACAAAAAAAAAACCCCGCGTTTTAAATCAAAGAAACATCCGATTCAGTCGTACACAACGAAGAGGGTCAATCAGATTTCACAATCCGAAGAGAAGCTGCCTGTATTTGTCAACTGAAAAATCCCATGTAGTCATTTAAAATTCCCCACCTCTCAAAAAAAGTTATATGAGTGTTTTGGTCATGATAAAGTCCTTTTGTTCTTCATCACCCATATAAAAAGAGTGGGATCCAGTTTGAACAAACCCCATTTTCTTATAAAAAGCAATGGCATTTTCATTTTTTTCCCATACGCCTAGCCAGATTTTCTTTTTATGACGTTCAACCGCAATTTCCATAGCTTTATTTAGCAGATATTTACCAAATCCATGTTTTTGAAATTTGCTCTTTATATAAATTCTCTCGATTTCAAGTGATTCATCACCCATTTCTTCAGACGACTGAGCATTATTGGTATTGACCTTTAAGTATCCAGCGACTTCATTATTAAAATAAACAAAAAAGAACTGCGAAGAAATATTGGATAATTCTTTTTCTAATTGTTTTAAGCTAAATGCCCCTTCCAAATAGGCATTCATATTTTCGAGTGAATTTTGATCTTTAAATGTATCATTGAATGTTTCAATACTTATTTTTTGGAGTATTTGTAAATCTTCAAGGCCGCACTTTTTTATTTTCATTTAAATATGTCGCTCCTTTATATAAAATCAATAAATTTCCTTTTTTACACATTTCTTTGAAGAAGATTGAAAACAGTTCCCGCTTCTCTTTCGGAAAATCCCGCTAATGCGACATTATTCGAATAATCATTTTCTCTATTTATAAGAGGAAATACACTTTCCCCTTTTTTTAGAAAGGGTTTTTGTTTTCTTGTAATATTCTTTGTCTTTTTTTCAGTTGTTTGCAGCACATTTCTTTACCATTAAAAAATATGTGGAATTCCATCTTCCATAAACATATTGGAAGAAGTATGATAGCCCAGTTTTTTATAAAAACCCTCTGCCTGTGTTTGACCGTGCAATTTAACTTGTGATACTCCTTTTTCTTCTGCAATTTCTTCCAAAGCTCTAATAATAATTTTTCCAATACCCAATTTGCGATAGGGCTCTAATATACAAATTCTCTCTAACTTACCAAAGTTATCGACAACTCTTAATCTGCCAGTTCCTACTGGATGGTCATTGTAATAGACTAATATGTGTTCACATTCCCCTTTAAGTCTGTCAAATTCATCAAATTCGTCTTCTAATGGTACCCCTTGTTCCTCAACAAACACTTTTTTTTTAATATGAAATGCTTTTTTCAAATCATTATCTTCAGTTATTCTTATTGCCTCCATTATCTTCAGCCCTTTCTAGATTTATTTATTTACCCGAGCCATGATTAAGTGATTAAATTTCAACGGTATAAAATCATATTGTTGTAGATGCAACAATATTTGATTGGATCACAAATCCCTATATAACTGCTTTATATAATCAATAATTTCTCTTGTTTCCCTTTTTTACAAATTCCCAGTCAATTTCTATATTTTTTCTAACTCTTTGAAGAAGATTGAAAATGGTTTCGGCTTCTCTTTCGGAAAATCCCGCTAATGCGACACTATTCGAATAATCATTTTCTCTTTTTATAAAAGGATAAACATTTTTTCCTTTTTCTGTTGGAAAGATTTTTTTTTTTTTCTTGTTATGTTCGTCATCTTTCTTTTCAATAAAGCCATTCATTTCAAGTTTTTTTATCGCACGAGCTGCTGTTGTTCGGTCTACTTTAATCATTTCAGCTAACTTTTCTTGAATGATTCCTGGGTTTTCAAATATTCTGACAAGATACAAATACTGCCCTTTTGTAAGGTCATATTCTCTAAATTCTATATTGCTTATCGAATCTAATGCCCTTGCTATCATTCCAATTTCACGAAGAATTTCCTTCATCATTAACTCCTTAACAGAGGTATTTTTGTTGCAAATGCAATAAAAAATGTGTATATTAAGTTTAACTTAACTTTGTTGCAAATGCAACAAAAAATAATGATAAAGAGGTCGAGTAAAGTGAAATATGTTTTTTATGTATTAGGCATTTTAATGTTAACTCTTGGTATTTCTTTCACTATACAATCAGACCTTGGCACTTCACCATTTGATGCACTTTTGGTAGGACTGTCCATAAATGTGGGGCTTACTGTGGGAAGTTGGGAAATCATAATCGCTTTAATATTGATAGGTTGTAATTCATTTTTAAAAAGACAAAGGCCAGAAGTTTTGGGGTTGTTAACAGCCTTTATAACAGGTATTGGTATTGATATGTGGCTTTTTTTTATTGCATAATTTGATAACACCTGAACCATGGTACGGCAAAGTTGTTTGTTTTGGAATCGGCTTAGTTGTTATAGGATTAGGAACTGCAACATATTTACATACAAATTTTGCGCCGATTCCAGTTGATCGATTAACATTAATCATACAAGAATTAACGAGAACAAATATATTTGTTTCGAGAACATTCATTTACCTCGTATTCTTGATACTGGCAATGTTTTTTAATGGACCCATTGGTGTGGGAACTTTATTAACCGTTTGTTTAGGGGGGCCAATACTTCATTACTTTATGCCTTTTACTGAAAAAGTATTAGGCCGCGTATTAACACACTCTCGTACATCGCCAAATTATGATAATGATAAAAAAAACATTCAATATAGAATGGGCTATCCATCGACAGAGTTGTGCTAGCGCCGCAGAAAATGACGAAGAGCCTATAGTGAAGTAAAGCACCCCTTTAGTTCAAGAATATTTGATATGTTAATTTCTTAAGTTCGTGTTAAAATTAATGTTAAATTTAAAGTGAGGGGGAAAAATCAAGTTGAGCCAGTATAATTGTGTAAAAAGGGTTATCTGAATATGAGAAAATGTTAGACCGGGTTTCTGTTTTTCTGGAGGGGGCTGGCCGCCCCCTCCAGAAAAACAGCAGGATTTTATTTACTCGTCTCTTTCATTTTTTTCATAGAAAATGAGCCAGAGCCCGTCATCTTAGTTAGAATAGAGTTAACCAAACCAATTCTAAAGGAGAGATTTCGGGATGACTCAATTACAGATTACTCTAGATGAGCAACTTTTGCATCAATTATTTCTTGGTAATTCTAAAGAATCGGGCATGAATATCCTTTTGGAGACGATTTTAAATCAAGTTTTAAAAGCACAGGCCGGCGAGCAGGTGAGCGCCGAAAAGTACGAACGCAGTGAGGCACGGACGGACTACCGTAACGGCTCGTATCCCCGTCAACTCAAGACGCGCGTGGGTACTCTTTCACTCAATGTTCCCCGCCTGCGTAATGGCCATTTTTCTACTGATCTCTTTAAGCGTTACCAGCGCAGTGAGCAGGCGCTGGTTCTATCCCTAATGGAGATGGTTATTAACGGCGTCTCCACACGTCGCGTAAGTCAAATTACTGAAGAAGAGCTTTGTGGCACAGACTTTTCGAAAACGACTGTATCGGATCTTTGCGGGCAGCTGGATCCAGTGGTTAAAGGCTGGAATAACCGTCCTTTGAGGGGCAACTATCCGTTCCTATTCGTTGATGCGGTTTATACGAAGGTACGAGAAAACGGGCGTGTCCGCTCCTGTGGCGTGCTGATCAGCTACGGTATCAACGACAAAGGATACCGAACGATTCTAGGTCTGAAAATCGATGACAGCGAAAGCACCGACGCCTGGAAAAATTATTTTGACTGGCTGAAATCACGCGGTCTAAAAGGCGTTGACATGGTGATCAGCGATGACCACGGCGGTCTCGTGAGTGCGGTTCAAAAAGCGTTTCAAGGGGCTACTTGGCAGCGGTGTCAGGCTCACTTCCTGCGCAATGTCCATGATCGGTTGCCAAAAGCTCTCAAAAGCGAAGGAACCGAACAAGTGAAGGCGATTCTCTATGCGCCGAATCTGGAAGTCGCTCAACCTTGCTTAATGCTTTTCTAAAGGATTATCAGGACAAAGCACCAAAAGTGACGGAGCTTGTGGAGGATGCCTTTGATGACGTGACGGCGGTGCTTCCTCTACCAGAACCCTATCGACGTCGCCTCCGGACAACTAACGGGATGGAACGGCTCAATGAGGAATTTCGCCGTCGGGAACGGGTTATCCGTATTTTCCCTAACCGCCAATCTGTGATTCGTCTGATGGGCTCTGTTCTCATGGAGAAGGACGAAAAATGGATAGAAGGACGCCACTATCTGAAAATGGAAGACTATTTTGAATGGAGGGCCAAACAGCCAAAATCACCTGATCGTTCGAGTAACGTAACAACTCTTTATCCAGGATAATCACTCTATCTTAGCTAAGGTGAATTTACACATAAAAAAAAAGACTTGACCAAAAATCATAAGCCCTATAGTAACTATAGGATCAATTCTTTGACTTTTTAACACGGCATTTGCATGTACTTTAACATGTTGAAATGTATTGTATGGATTGCGAATTAGCGTTCACTCGCGGTTTCCAGGGGAAGCATGAGCTTAACGTTACTTAAATATTCGATGTGAGACTCATGCCACTGAAAAGGCAACTTCTGAGCCGGTACAATACAAAATTGGCGAATGGATTAGATTATTTGTCCACTCACAAGACTCCTAGCCTCCATATCATGATAGAGACCGAAAGGCGGAGGCGTAGGGAAATTCTATCAAGTGAGGAATTTCTAAATCGGAAAAATTTAGAATCCTAAACCGCTAACCTGTGGTTCCTTTGTCCCTCTATTCGGAAAACAAATTTATCGGAGCTGAAAGGAATGGTCTGGTTAAGTGTGTTTATTACAGCAAATTTGATTGGGATTGGTTCGAATTTGGACAACTGTGGTATAGGTATCGCTTACGGAAGTGGTAAAATTAAGTTTCCTTACTGGGTGAATGCAATTGTTAACGCTATTGGTTTTTGTACCGCCCTTCTAGGCGCATGGTAATGTGATCTCTCATTATATTACGTTCGCTGAAGCTTCTTGGGCGGGGGGGATTGTCCTTGTGTGCATCGGACTTTTCTTCTGGTATTCCAAATACCTGCATCCTCGAATTAATCGTAATCAGAAACAAAATGTGTATCCAGAAACTAGACTGGAAACAAGGAATCATTCTGGGCTTCGCATTGTCATTTACGAATGTGGCAGTCGGATTTGGAGTGACTGTCTCTAATGCATCTACGGTATGGATAACCGCCTTGAGTATTTCTGTCTGGGGATACCTTATGATTTGGCTCGGAAATATCGTAGGGATTGGTGTGATTGCACGGCTGCTTGGTAAATATTCGTCTTTCGCCGCTGGACTCCTACTCATCCTAGTCGGAATTCGCCAGGTCATTGGTTGAAACGGGCGATGATGACAATAGGGAGGAAATGTCCGTGAGTATTGGAATTTTGATTTGGGTGCTGTTATTAGGAATTGATTCCTTGTTTGTTTATATAATTATAACCTAAATTGCAAGAATAAATTAGCCACCCGCCCAAAATCCAATGGTTTCGATGAATCCAACAATTAGAGCCCGATTATCGAAAAAAAACTTATGAGATAGCCTCCAAGCCGGATACTCGTGTATCACTTTCTTAGAACGTTTTGTTCAGGCTTGTTTGGATTTGTAACCAGCATTCTAACAATAGTGCCGGCTAAATATTTTTTTTCCTCTATCCTCAGCCCGGCTTTTAAAATATTTTCTACAGTCCGGCGATTAATATTGGCCCCCCATAAAGAAACAGTCAATGGATTTAATATATCCATAAACCTTCCAACAACGGCATTTTCGCTTCTCATATGCTCAAGAAAAAGAATCTTGCCGTTTGGCTTGCATACCCTCCTCATTTCCCCCATGCCTTTAACAGGATCAGGCACGGAACAATACACACAGGTTGAGACGACGTAATCGAATAGATTATCGGGAAAGGCCAATTGCTGCACATCCATTTCTTTTTTTAATGGACAGAACGTACAGAAAGGCCGGCTGCTTTTTTCTTCGCATACTTCAGCATGCCGGGGCTGAAATCGATGCCGATTAAATCAATATTGTTTGGATAATATTCCAGATTCGCTCCTGTACCTACCCCTACCTCCAATACTGTTCCCCTGACAGACTTAAGGAGCTCCTCCCTCCACTTATTTTTAATCATTCGATCCATTGCATCATAGATTTTTGAAATCCGGTTGTATTTCTTTTTTATCCGCTCATTGTTTTCACTCACTGTATTCGCCCTCCACCTTAAATAGGAACACAGACTAAAGGCGCCACATCCTGTAGGCCGCAGCTAACAATCAGTGGAGGATGGAAGAAAAACCCCCGCCGATTGAAGTTTCACTTTATAGTGGGTTCACTTTGGCCTAGGAAAGACAAACTTAATTTAATGTTTCAACTAGATTAGAATTCATTCCGCGCCCCGGATGAACCAATAGCAAAATGTTGACTAACCCAAAAAGAAAAAAGTGAAAATAAGTGTTCAGAAACGGTAAAAATAATCATTATACTGTTAACTTGGCGAGCAGAAAAGGTAAGCCGATGGAAAACTTATTAGGACAATCTGTATAATATTAAAAAAAAAACAACCTGATGTCAGAGAAAAAGTAAAGTCACCTGGCAGAGATTGAGGATAAACATATGCACGACTAAAAATCATCATCAAATCGAATTAACCTCAAAAAGACACCAATAAAAACGGAGGTGAACCTATGAAATTTATGAATCATATCTCTTTTAAAATCGGCCTCATATTCTTTATTATCACGATCAACTTAGAAGGATTCGTGATTTTTTTTCTACACACCAAAATATTGTAAAGGAACGTGTAAAAGATGAATTTCATTCTCTCCTGATGAGAGGAAACAGCCACCGAGATGTTTTGGAACAATATCACGACAAGGATACGATTCACCACGTTGCACTAATGGAATCAAAATCGGATACGATTGTGATTGTATTATATAATAAAAGAAAAACAATCGTTTCTTCGCAGCCCCTTGATCAAGGCATGCGTAGAATAATCGCCAAACCGCTCGGACACTTGACGCATAAAGGGAAAATTATAGAGGGCCGCTGGGAAGACGAAAAAATATATCGCGTCGGTCAGTCCTTTCCAAAACGGATACCTCTATATGTTCAAAAGCACAAAGCAAGTACAGCAACTTATTTCGGAAATGGACCATCACTTTTTGATTGCCGGGTTATTGGCGTTTGCTGTTACTTTGGTTGTCATGATTCTATTATCCCGTATTTTGGCGCGTCCGCTCATTAATATGAAAGAAGCCACTAATAAAATTACAAAAGGAGATCTATCTGTTGAAATTCCCGTTTTCAGTAAGGATGAGCTTGGCCAGCTGGCGGACTCGATTCGCACACTTGCCCGTGAATGGAACCATTTGCGCCAGGAACGAAGTGAATTTTTAGCTTCCATCTCCCATGAACTTCGGACACCGCTGACTTACATAAAAGGCTATGCGGATATCGCCAGGAAAAACAGCCATGCCGACAACAAACAATATTTTTGAATATTATTTACGAAGAAGCTGACAAGCTGTCGGGTATGATCAAAAATCTTTTCGACCTGGCTAAGATGGACAATAATACGTTTCAAATCCAAAAACAACAGTTTCCCATGCTCCCGATGCTGGAGCAAATCAAACATAAATTAAACCCGGTCTTTCAAAATAAAAATATTACATTAACTATAAATTGTAAAAACGGTATTCAACTTATTGCCGATCCCATTCGTTTCGAACAAATTATCATCAACCTTTTAGATAATGCTTATAAATATTCCGAAGCAAATACACACGTCTATCTTAATCTAAAAAACGAACAAGGAACCTGGAAACTGACAATAAAAGATAACGGAAAAGGAATCCCGAAAGACGATCTGCATTATATTTTTTTGAAAAATTCTACCGCGTTGATAAATCAAGAACAAGAGCACTTGGTGGAAAGGACTGGGCCTTGCCATTGTGAAAGAGATCGTTGAGGCGCACGGCTGGGAAATTCAGGCTTACAGCCAAGAGGGTATTGGAACAACAATAGAAATTTTGTTTCGAAGGGGAGATATCGTTGAAGAAACTACTGCTCGTGGATGATGAACAAAGAATGCTTGATCTGCTTGCGCTTTATTTGGAACCGGCGGGATACGCCTGTGAGAAGGCCGCATCAGGATCTCAGGCTATCCATCAGATTGAAAAAAAAAGAGATACGACCTCGTTCTTCTGGATATCATGATGCCTGAAATGGATGGCTGGGAAGTCTGCCGCAAAATACGTGAACAAAGTAAAGTGCCGATTATTATGTTAACCGCACGTACAGAAAAAGTTGATGTTATTAAAGGATTGAAAATTGGTGCGGATGATTATATATCCAAGCCTTTTGATGAAAAAGAGCTGCTTGCCAGGATCGAAGCGGTTTTAAGGCGTTCAGGCCTTGATGAACCCGAGCCTTTTAAAAAAAACGGTCTCAGATGGAATCCTGTTTCTGTTCAAGTTGATTATCTCAATAACCCTATTAATATGACGCCAAAAGAATTCGCCCTGCTCGGCCTGTTTTTGCAGCACCCCAACCAGGTTTTTTCGCGTGAACAGTTATTGACCTCTATCTGGGGTTATCAAGTTGAGACCGAGGACCGGACGATCGATTCGCACATTCGCAACATAAGGGATAAACTTAAAAACGCAGGATTTCCGATTTACGACCATCTGATCACGGTATGGGGGATTGGCTATAAATGGGTTTGGTAAAAAAGAATAAAGAAAACTTGCCGATTGGCAAGCCTTTAGGCACAGACAGAGGCTTAGTTGCGCTTATACTTTTTTCCTCTAATATTTTATACTTTCTTAAAGCATAAAAAATCGGAAGGACATCTACTACCGGATCCTTCCTTTCTTTTAATGCATCCATGTCGTGATATACACAATTGTAGTATATATAGGCCATTTTTTTTTTACTTTGTTTTTGAAATTCCGTTTTTAGAAAAATGATAAGGGCTGATACAATAAATAGAGCCTTTCCTATTGTCTCAAGCGTTCTCCTCCGCCAAAAAGCTTAACTAAGCCTTCTCCAAATAGATCGCCGCCGACTTTTATAATGGCCATTGAGAAGACTCCATTTCTTTATGTACTCGCCTGATAGCGTACATTTAGAATACAAAGTCTTCTCTTTTTCGTCCAGTAATCTGCTAGAGAGAGGCGCCGATCGGCCTCCTGATTATCCCCCGAGAAATATTTTACACAAACATTTATTATAAATGATGATTGGTATTTGCTGCAGCCGCTTATTTATTTTACATTTCTGGACCTAAGTGTCTTTGTTGCCAAAGAAAATTATTCTGAAATTTTTCATTATCCACCCAATCGGATAGTCACCTATGGATGTACCAAATCATAGCTGGCTTTGCCGTATTTTCTTATAAATAGACAAATAAATTTTTAAAAAATTTTACACTTTTTATGCAGGATAATTAAAATAATTGTCAAATAATTTAATTATAGGGAGGTGGAAAATGTAAATTTTCCGGAATATGTCTGTTAATTATTCTTCTTTAAAGAATTTGCAACATCATGAATGACGACGTGGATGAAGCTAGACACAACACAAAGACTTTGATGGTGATGTAGGCGAAAGGAAAAAGATCACTGTACATAATCCAACCTATCTAAAAATTATTTTATAGGAGTGTGGAAAGAATGATCAAAGACGATGTTGAGGAATCCATAGCTGAAATGGAAAAATTAAAAGAAGAATATATCAGAAACCGTTCGGTTTTCATAAAGGGCGAAAGTATGATCGAATTACTGAAGAATTTAGGCGCCACACAGGATGATTTGGAAAAGCTCAAACTGGTCAGTGATGATCTTCCTGCTGATCCTACACTCCCCTTCCGAAAGTCTAAAAATGGTCGCTTCTCTTTTGACTTTGAAAGTGGAAGGATAGATCGTCTTGAGTTCAACCATTCAGTCTTTCGGCAAATGAGGATTTTGTAAGGCACGATTCTGGCCAATTACGAAAATTTGAAGAGATTGATAATGACCTTCAACTTAATTCAGCTTTTCAAGCTCTTTTAATTTTTAAGGCATTCATGGTCGAAAACATTAAGATTGCTCACCGACCAAATTTGGATTATGACAGTAAAAGGTGGGTATGCACTGTGTTCAATCTTCGGACTATCACAACACCCAGTTTGGTGGGAGAACCAGCGCTAGAAGGCGTGCATAGTGATGGAGTCGATCATACGATGACAACCCTGCTTAGTAGTGAGAATATGACTGATGATAGTGCCATTACTTCCATCCACGACATGCAAGAGATCAATGGAACGCGGTGGAATGAAATAAATACCAAACTGGTCGTTGGAAGGCACCAGCACCGTCACTTTCTTGACACCATGCTCGTTGTAGATCATGAGCGAAAACACAGTGTTTCGCCAGTAATAGCTGTTAATAATCCACAACAGAAATCGACGCGAGACACGCTTATCCTTTTCACTCGCAAACCGGCCGTTGAAGGGCATATTTCAGCACCATATGACTCTTTCAAAAAGCATGTAATTCGTCCTATGTCAGTTGGGATTCCTTCACTTTTGAGGCCCTAAATGCAGAAGACCATCACAATAGATAAGTTTATGGACGTTGACATTAGGGTGGGACGAGTGATTAGGGCTGAGAATTTTCCACATGCTCGTAAGCCAGCCTATAAATTGTGGATTGATTTTGGAGAACTAGGGGTGCGAAAGTCCAGCGCTCAGATCACTGACATTTATTCTCTTGACGATTTAAAGAACCGCTTGGTAATTGCCGTCGTGAATTTTCCTCCCCTTCAAGTGGCAGACTTCATGTCCGAAGTGTTGGTACTTGGTACTTGGGTTACCAAACGAGGATGGCAGTGATGTGGTGCTGATCGGCCCAGATCGAGAGGTTCCTCTGGGCCTCCGGTTGCGTTTGCGTTAAAAAGAAATTTACTTAAGGATAGGCCCTTTGCCAAATTAATTAGTTTATGTTTATTCTTGAGGCTAAGTTCTTTCTGTTTGGAGGGCTTAGTCTCTTTCTTAAAAGCAAAGTATAGGATGTGATAGCATGCAGCATGTTAATTATAGATGGATAACTTTTAGTCTTTTTGTAATGCTGTGGAGTGGTGGAGCTATTTTTATCGAATTAGGTCTAAAATATGCAGATCCATTACCATTTTTAGCCCTACGATTTTTGATTAGCTCAGTAATGATGTGGGCTTTTTGTCTTTTTGTGAAACCGAGTTTTCCAAAGCAATTATCAGAGTGGTCGATCGTTATTTTAACAGCTGTATTCCAACAAATAGGGTATCAATTTTTTTGTTTTGAGGCATTAGATAATAACATTTCTCCAGGGGTTTTTACCATTATTCTTGGAGCCCAACCTATTTTAACAGCTATACTGATGAGTGAGTGAAGGAACAAATAAACTCCAATGGATAGGATTGGCTTTTGGAATGATTGGTTTAGTCCTTGTAGTAGGACGACAAATTTATAGTGGTTCACTTTCTATAATGGGGATTCTATACAGCCTTTTATCACTATTGTCAATAACTATTGGTACTATCATGCAAAAACACGTTCGCCTTAATTTGCCCATGAATGTCTCAATACAGTGCACAGTCAGCTTTATTGTTTTTTCTGCCTTTTCATTATTGTTTGGTTCTCTAACGGTACATTGGACAGGAATGTTTATCATCGCTCTTTTGTTTATGGCATTAGGTGTGACAGTCACAGCTTCGTTACTACTGTATTACATGATTGGCACGGGAAAATTAACGAACACAACGAGTGTTTTCTATTGTGTACCTCCGGTTACGGCTATACTTGATTTTTTAATATTTAAACATAAATTAAGTATTATAATTTTTATTGGTATGGTTCTAATCATTATAGGGATGATTCTGATTAATAGAAGAGTTGCTACTAATAAAATTGATAATCAGATGAAAAAGTCCGGGATGCAAATCCTTAATTGCTTTACATAAAATTTTATGATCAATGAGTTTTGTGTGCTGGTGCTTATGATTTTGGCATCAGATATCAAAAATAATCCGTTTCATGTGCCGTTACAAGGGCCTAAATGGGAATGGGTAATTTTGAGGCTTTTTCAGAGCCTCCTTTTTTTATAATGATAATATTATCAAGATATTAATATTTTATGATCATAACATCGCCGTAATAAGGCTTGTTGGTTAACGTTAATTTGATAAAAATAAAACCCATTTAAATAAGTTTCAAAATCCAATGTTCGAGTTATTAAGGTGCTAATATACAAGTTTGTGTCAAGTTTTACTCGGGGTCTCATATAGGACAAGGTTTGAGAGATTCTCAAAATGTACACTTCTTGGCGGCTACCGCGCTTCGCTTGCTGGCCTTGTCATGGAGTGAGGGTCAAAAAGCGCCCCTACTCCATGACAAGGTAAAGGAAACCCTTTCGTCGTCGTTCAGAGGTCAGAGGTCAGAATTTCATCAGTTTGTCCAAAGGGTAGACGCTCTGCTGGTTCGGGGCGATCATCAACGTATGAGAAAAAAAGTCACGGGGCCAAATAAAAACTGCAGCGTCCGTTCGTCTGTCCGCTCGACCTTCCATCCCTCCTTCTGTTTCAGCCGAGTCAAGGCACGGTTCATATCCGTAAGCATTCGCCAAGCGGCCTGACACATCCACTCATACATGACTTGAACCGCACCAGTCTCAAAATCGATTAGATTCTTTTTTCTCTTCCAAATATCGAATAAATCTTTTATAATGGCCATTGAGAAGACTCCATTTCTTTATGTACTCGCCTGATAGCGTACATTTAGAATACAAAGTCTAAGTCTTCTCTTTTTCGTCCAGTAATCTGCTAGAGAGAGGCGCCGATCGGCCTCCTGATTATCCCCCGAGAAATATTTTACACAAACAAAGTTCTGGCACCTTAATTTTTTGATCAACTTCAAGTTTTTTCCACAAAATCTCATTTTATTTCTTGATTAGTTGTAGTATCAAATTAGCCAGCCAAATAGAATAGAAAAAGTTAAAATCTTATATAAGGGGCTGCCTGAAAGCCCAATTAAAATTATCAAATTGCATTCATAATAAACACCCGGGAAGACCGCAAAAAAGCCCTTGGCGATTAGTGCATCATGAATGCCATCACCGATCATCGCTAACCTATCACTTAACAAAAGCGTGTTAGTTTGATACAATCAATTCTGAAGAAAAAATTTAATTGTCGCTAGGGGTGTCCGGTAGCCCGGGCTGAGATGAAGGATGCGCAGCTTCGAACCCTTAGACCTGATCTGGTTCATACCAGCGTAGGGAAGTGCAAGTGTTCAGTCTGTCTTTTTATCCAGATTGTACAAGCCGGGTCTAGAAAATATGATCCGGCTTTTTTTGTTGACATGGGATAGATATTCGCCTGAATCTTTCTCTTGCTGTATGTTGCGATCTCGATATTTAGCGGCACAAAAATGAGGAGTGCTGTAATGAAAGCATCATCAAAGACAGAAAGCGATATTTTGATTCAATCAAGTTTTCCTGGCAGTAACAAAGTTTATGAGGAGGGATCGCGTCCGGATATTCGTGTGCCAATGCGTGAGATTACATTAAGCCCGACCACAGGGACATTCGGAGAGCATGAAAACGATCCCGTCCGGGTGTATGATACGAGCGGACCTTATAGTGATAAAAACTATCACGTTGTTCTTGAACAAGGTTTGCCGGCCGTGCGCTGCAAATGGATCATGGAAAGAGGAGACGCTCAGCCCTATGACGGTCGAAAAGTGCAGTCAGGAGACAATGGGCTGAAAGGAACGACTGAAAAGAAAGCGGCTGAAATTTATCCGGGACTGAAGCGAAAACCGTTGCGAGCTAAAAAAGGACACAATGTGACGCAATTGCACTATGCCCGTCAGGGGATCATTACGCCTGAAATGGAGTTTATTGCTATTCGGGAACATATGTCACCGGAAATGGTACGTGATGAAGTGGCAGCAGGACGGGCGATTATCCCGGCAAATATCAACCATCCTGAGAGTGAGCCGATGATTATCGGCCGCAAGTTTCATGTGAAAATTAATGTGAATATTGGAAATTCAGCGGTGAAATCATCCATTAAACAAGAAGTTGAAAAAATGATATGGGCCACGCACTGGGGCGCGGATACCATTATGGATTTGTCCACTGGGAAAGACATTCATACGACGCGCGAGTGGGTGATCCGCAATTCACCGGTTCCTGTGGGTACAGTACCTATCTATCAGGCACTGGAAAAAGTTAACGGTGTGGCTGATGACTTATCCTGGGAGGTCTACCGGGATACATTAATTGAACAAGCGGAGCAGGGAGTCGACTATTTTACCATTCACGCCGGCGTTTTGCTTCGCTATATCCCGATGACAATAAATCGAGTCACCGGTATCGTCTCCCGCGGCGGATCGATTATGGCCCAGTGGTGTCTGGCTCATCACACAAAGAAAGTTTTCTTTATACACACTTCGAAGAGATCTGCGACATCATGAAAACATACGATATCGCCATTTCGCTCGGTGACGGTCTCCGGACAGGATCGATTGCTGATGCCAATGACGAGGCTCAGTTTGCTGAGCTGGAAACACTTGGCGAACTGACAAAAATCGCCTGGAGGCATGACGTCCAGGTGATGATCGAGGGTCCCGGCCATATCCCGATGCATATGATTAAAGAAAACATCGATAAAGAGCTGGATATCTGTCAAGGGGCTCCCTTCTATACCCTGGGCCCGTTAACGACCGATATCGCACCAGGCTACGATCACATAACATCAGCTATTGGTGCGGCAATGATTGGCTGGTATGGTACAGCAATGCTTTGTTATGTCACTCCAAAAGAACATCTCGGATTGCCGAACAAAGAAGATGTCCGAACTGGTGTCGTTACATACAAACTCGCTGCACATGCAGCCGATTTGGCCAAGGGTCATCCGGCCGCCCAATACGGGATAATGCTATTTCAAAAGCACGCTTTGAATTTCGTTGGCGCGATCAGTTTAATCTTTCTCTTGATCCAGAGCGTGCAATCGCCTACCACGATGAAACGCTGCCTGCTGAAGGCGCAAAAGTGGCGCATTTTTGCTCGATGTGCGGTCCAAAATTTTGCAGTATGAGAATCTCTCAGGACATTCGCGATTATGCCAAAGAGCATGGATTGACCGTGATTGAAGCAGTCAAACAAGGTAAGAAAGAAAAAACAAAAGAATTTAAAAAATCGGGCAGCCATCTATACAAGTAGCATCATTGTAATCCTAGTCAACGACCCGCCACTTCACATAAAATAGTTGCTTTAGACAAGTGTACACAAATTTTATAACAACAAAAGTTCTTTACTGACGACTTGTACTCAGTAAAGAACTTTTTGTTTAGTAAACAACGGCTCTTCGTCATTTTCTGTGGTACTCGCACAATTCTGCGATGGATAGTCCACACTGTGTCTGACGACTCTATAACCAAAAAAGAATGAAGTACATCTGTGCTTCATCTCAGTATTTTTCCGATTTTTTTAATACAGACATTGCTGATTTCTACCCATAACCAGCTATATAAAACGGAGAAAAGATATATTAACACGAGCGTAAATAAGTGAAATGACGATGATGCAGTTGGCCCTAGAACGGGGAAACGAATACCATATAATAAAATTGTGATCCCGGCAAATAAAAACAAAGAAGCAGTGAATATGATATAGATTCGTTTTTTCAATAGCATAAATGCTCCACCGATTCCCAGACCTAATAATCCCGTAGTAAAAGGAAACACAATGATTTCGCTTGGCAGCATTATCAGAAGAACGGCAATTGCCAAAATATACCCCATTAATCCATAACGGATAGATAATATTGTGCAAAAAATGATGGGGGCTGTTGAAAGGGGGCTGATCAAATACCCGATACCCGGTAAAAGCCCCCCGGCCGATTGAAATATGGCAGCCATTGATGCAAGGAATGACACAAAGATGAGCTGATTTATTCTCGGAATATTATGTTGATAATAATCATGCAGTTCCCAAGCACTCGAAAGTTCTTTTTTTTATATAACCCATAAAATCCCCCTATGAATGTAAATGGGTGAACATAAATAAAAGCAATAGCTTGAGCAAATACATTCCATCAGGCATTCGAATCCATTATGTGTGTCTTCCTCAAAGACACGATGAATGAAGCGGAAATCCTGCATCGCAATAAGAACGCCAACAATTATCATCTATGCACAATCGTCTTATATATTCATATTCAAATCATCTTGTCTATTATGTTTGAATAGTTAGTTATAACAATCCCGCTTCACAGGTGCTGCGGTAAAAGAGGTTGACCGATTAATGGTCCAACATTATTCCATCGAGTTAATTCAAATGATTAAAAACGCTAGGGGCATGTTTTACAGAAAGTGAACAAGAATCAGAACTTTTTTTTTCAGAAGTCATACATTTTTTTGAATTTTCATTTGTGAACCGTCACTCTATACTTGCGAATCTTACTAAATCACTTTGTTTTCCTATCGATACTAATATATCATCTTTTTGAATAACCTCAACTGGGGTTGGTGAAACAATGATCTCACCATTTCTTATAATGGCTATGACATTGATTTTAAACTTAGCACGAAGATCAAGTTCCCGCAGATTTCTTCCAGACATTTTAGAAGGAATCATTATTTCCTCTATATTGTAATCTTTGGACAGTTCAATATAATTAAGCATATTTGGTGAAAGCAGTTGATAGGCAACACGTTCCCCCATATCTCTTTCAGGGTAAATAATCCAATAAGCTCCTATTGCCTCTAAAACCTGCCCATGACGTTTACTCTTCGCTTGAGCAATAATTTTTTTGACACCAAGATTTTTAAGAAGCATGACCGTTAATATGCTTGATTGAATATCATCACCGATAGCAACAATGACACAATCAAAGCTAGTCATTCCTAACGAAACGAAGTAAGTGCCTTTTCGTCGGTAGAATCTGCAATGACTGCATGCGTGACGTAAACTTCGGCATCTTCTACAGCTTCCTCATCTATATCAATTCCCAAAACTTCTTGCCCAGCTTCACGTAATCTTCCAGCAATACTCGTTCCGAATCTTCCTAAACCTATTACAGCATATTGCTTTACAGCCATTCTCGTTACACTTCCTTATTAGTTAACCAATCATAATATCTCCCTTTGGATGACGATAAGCTTCTTTTTTATTTCTTTTTGAAATGGCAAATCCAAGTGTTAGCGGACCTAATCTTCCTACGAACATTGTAAAAATAATAATGATTCGACCTATTGGAGAAAGCTCCGGCGTTAATCCCATTGAGAGACCGACAGTCCCAAATGCTGATGCCGCTTCAAAAAGATACATAATAAAATCATCATGACCTTTTTCAGTTATACTCAGCAAAAAGGTAACAATAACCACAATCATTATTCCACTCATGGCAACTGTAAGTGCTTTAGTATCGTTTTAACTGCAATACGTCGTTTAAATAAAACGACATCTTCTCTCCCTCTAAGTTGTGTTAGTACGGTTGCAATTAAAACAGAGAAAGTCGATACTTTAATACCTCCTGCAGTTGATCCTGAACCTCCGCCGATAAACATGAGGAGAATGGTTAAGAATAATGTCGCATGAGTTAGATCTGCTATCGATAACGTATTGGATCCAGCTGTTCTTGGCGTTACACTTTGGAACAATGCTCCAAGAACCTTTCCTGTAGGAGATAAGGGACCTAAAGTTTTATCATTTCCATACTCAAATAGAAAAATTAAAATGCTTGCCCCGACTATAAGAATAAAAGTTGTACTCAATACAACTTTTGTATGAAGTGAGAGTCTGCGTATTTTACGATACTCATAAAGTTCATTTATTACACTAAAACCTAGTCCCCCTAATACGATTAAAGCAATAACAGTTAACACTACAAATGGATCGTCAACGTATTCAGGAGAGACTATTGAACCCACCCATTAAATCAAAACCTGCATTATTAAAATTTGAAATTGAATGGAAAAAGCCAAAATAGATGGCTTGGCCAATCGGCATATCAAATGAAAATCGAACCGACAAAATGATTCCACCGATACTCTCCATGATTAACGTAAATATTAAAATCCTTATTACTAATTTTACAATACCAGCTGCAGAAATGGCATTAAAGGCTTCTTTTAATAGTAATCTTTCTTTTAAAGAGATTTTTTTCCCTAATAAGGTGAATAAAAAGGTTGCAAAAGTCATAAATCCTAAACCGCCAAGTTGAATGAGTGAGAGAATCACTAATTCACCAAACGTTGAAAATGTATCACCAGTATCTACAACCACAAGCCCTGTCACACATGTTGCCGACGTAGCAGTAAATAACGCATCTAAGAACGAGAGCCCTCTGCCATTTTCTGTAGCGATGGGCAGAGTCAATAAGAAAGATCCTATAAGGATTAAAATTAAAATGAAGCGAAGCCTAAAACGAGAATTTCTGGAGGATTCAGGCTTTTTTTTAAGTTCTTCATTTTTTCTCCTTAGTCAAAAAATAAAGTGAAACTTCAATCACTTCAACCAGTGAGGGTTTTCTTCCATCCCCCACTGATTGTTAGCTCTGGCCCACAGGATGTAGGACACACAGACGTTGCCACAGGATGTGACGCCTGCACAAGCACTAACCAGCACCTATATTTTCTTTTTCTCCGGGAATGTTCAATAATTTTACAGAAGCACTTTTAGAAATGACTAAATCATCTCTTTCAATTCTAAATAAAAAGGCATCCAAGAAATGTGGTTAGGATTCCCTCAGATGCCGTCGAGTATACGACTTTATTGTAAAATATCTCTTCCCAGGTAACCAGTACAGTACAAATCTCCCCTTTAGCTGAATAACTAATAAACCTTTATGATCATCCACAAAATCATTATGCTCCAAACCAGAATTATTAATATACCTACCTACCAGCCAATTTTTCGGCTTACCATTTTCCATCATTTCTTCTGCTTTGATTTCATCATTTTTGGCCGAGGAGAGACCCCGACTTCTAAGCGGTAGTGTAAGTCGGGGAGAAATCGCCTTTTCTCCTTTCAATTAACAAAGTGCTTGCATATTCTACTCGTTGTAGCTTTTTCCAACTGGCAGACGCATGGATTTTTGTGCCATCCAACAAGCGAAGGTCAAAATACCCACTGCTCCGTCTGCCAAAGATGAAACATTCCTGTCCTTCAAAACGTACCTTATCGAATAGCTGGAATCCTTTGACAAAGCGTTCTGCCTTGTTAGATTTCCGTTTACCACCTTTTAGAATGGTGGCTTTGTGTAATTGGCGATTGTTCTTACGATTGAACTACCCCTACTTAACAACCTTTGGCTTGTTTGAAGTGGGAGATTCCTAAGAACACCGGCGCAGCCGCCGGTTATGGATTAGGCGATCCCCGCAGTCCCTGCGGTCAGAAGCCTTATCGCTTCATTTTTAAGATTGATACTTGCGTTCATATCTCGATCATGATGGGCATGGCATTTTGGGCAGTCCCATTCACGCAATCCGAGCTGCTTGACGTCTTTATTTTGATAGCCGCAACAAGAACAAAGCTGGCTGGAAGGAAAGTTTTTCGCCACCGTAACGACGCACTTGCCATACCACTTGGCTTTATATTCAATCATTGTTTTGAATCGTGACCAAGACACTTCACTGATCGCTTTTGCAAGATGATGATTTTGTAACAGGTTGGATACAGACAAATTCTCCATCCCGATCACATCGTGGTTTTTGACAATTTCGGTGGAGATTTTGTCTAAGTAATCTTTCCGTGCATTGGCCATCTTTTCGTGGATACGGGCGACTTTGATTTTGGCTTTGTACCAATTGGACCCGCCCATAGAACGCCTGCTCATTATCCGCTGGGCTTTGACCAATTTTTCTTCCAAGGTGCGGAAAAACTTGAGGTTGGTGTGTACTGTACTGTCCCATCCGAGAGAATCGCAAAGTTTTTGAGTCCGACATCAATGCCAACAGCTGAATGGGTTTTCGGCCATGC
The DNA here is from genome assembly GCA_030437565.1 of Terrilactibacillus sp. S3-3. Taxonomy (GTDB): domain Bacteria; phylum Bacillota; class Bacilli; order Bacillales; family Sporolactobacillaceae; genus S3-3. The sequence goes on along the minus strand of CP129291.1, from coordinate 219,470 downwards.
GGAAACTTCTGCCTCGGTGCCTATTGATACAAAGTATTTGCCGGAGGGATGCCGCCTGATTGTGGCATTCATAATCCTGCCTTGTACATCGCGGCTTTTGGCAAAACGAACCAGACCAAGTTTCGGCAGTTTGATATGGTTTCCAATGACCGCAATATTCTGATTGACCATCTTCGTTGTGTACGACTGAATCGGATGTTTCTTTGATTTAAAACGCGGGTATTTGGTTTGTTTTTTGTAGTATCGGCGATAGGCATCCGCCAAGTTTTCAACAGATTTTTGCAAGGCGATACTGTCCACTTCTTTTAGAAAAGCAGAGTGGCTCTTGAGTTCAGGAAGGGCTTTGACTGTTTCATATTTGTTGAGGCGTTCACCTTTCCAAGAGTTAGCTGGAATCTGGCCGTTTTGATACATTTCTTCGACAATCTGCTGCCAGTGGAATCTTTTTCTTTCTGCTTACCCAGAAAGAAATTAAACACAAATCGAGAACAGCCGATGGTTTTGTTGATGAGTCCCACCTGTTTTTTGTTTGGAAAGATGCGAAACTTATAGGCTTTGTTGACCAGCATAGTGTTCGCCCCCCATACGCAGAACTTATGTTCGTGAATATTATAGCATGACAGAAACGGGAGTTGCAACTAGCAGATGGCATTCATCTCCCGCTTAGCAACACTTGAAGCGGGAGTCTTCTGCCGAATTACGATAAATTTTAACTGATACGCTGCTTTAGTTAGTTGAACCAACGGATTCCCGCAGGAAATTAAGAAAGAACCTGGGCAGCTTTACCAGGTTCTTTTTATTGCACAAAAACAGACACAACGATATAATAAGATTACATCTCTGTCAAGACAAAATATCTAAAAATACCTCATTTTACACTTTAATTATAGCATGTTGAAAAGCTCTTGTCAAATGTTTTTTTGGTGAAGGAAGTTGGGGTTGATGGATGCAAAGGATTGGTACTTTGAACAAGAAACCGGCTTCTCCCGTCTCCTTATTTCGGGCGCATCGATTTTCAAGCGGATGATCTACACTTCAGCGAGCAGATCTATATTGACGTATCTTCGTTCATTGTCACAAGGGTTTAAATCTATCAAAGAAACCCCAAAAATGTAATGGTTAGGAGAGATATAGAATGAGTGCTTTGGTTCTCGGTTTTCAGGAAATGGAAAAAACACAACTTTTGCTCGTTGGCGGAAAAGGATTAAATTTGGGGGAATTATCAAAGATTCAAGGCATACAAGTACCAGAAGGATTTTGTGTTACAACAGTGGGATATCAAAAAGCCATCGAACAAAACGAAACGTATCAAGCATTGTTGGATCAACTAACAATGCTAAAAGTAGAGGATCGAGATCAAATTAGTGAAATCAGCAGGAAGATTCGACAAATCATTATGGAAGCAGACATTCCTTCCGATGTTGTGAAAGCCGTTCTCACTATCTCTCCCGGTTTGGCGATGAGCATGCTTATGCCGTGCGTTCCAGTGCGACGGCTGAAGATTTACCACAGGCCTCTTTTGCCGGTCAACAAGACACCTATTTAAATATCATCGGAAAAGAAGCCATCCTGCAGCATATCAACAAATGTTGGGCTTCCTTGTTTACGGATCGGGCCGTGATTTACCGTATGCAAAACGGATTTAACCACAGACAAGTGTCTTTATCCGTTATCATTCAAAGGATGGTTTTTCCGCAGGCTTCCGGGATTTTATTTACCGCTGATCCAATCACTTCTAACCGACAACGGCTATCCATCGATGCCAGTTTTGGACTTGGAGAAGCACTGGTCTCTGGCCTCGTATCTGCCGATTGTTATAAAGTCCAGGAAGAGAAAATCGTCGATAAGATGATAGCAACCAAAAAAAATTGGCTGTCTATGGACTAAAAGAAGGCGGAACAGAGACACGGCCGATCGCTCCTGCTCAGCAAAAAAAAGACCCCAAACACTGACTGAACAGCAAATTTTACAACTGGCACGCATCGGGAGACAGATCGAGGCTTATTTTGGCTCTCCCCAGGATATCGAATGGTGTTTGGCCGATGATACATTTTACATTGTCCAGAGCCGTCCGATCACGACTTTGTACCCCATCCCTGAAGCGGATGATCGAGAAAATCACGTCTATGTATCTGTCGGCCACCAACAAATGATGACTGATCCCATGAAACCATTGGGACTGTCTTTTTTCCTGTTAACAACAAATGCACCCATGCGTAAAGCTGGCGGAAGGTTGTTTGTTGATGTTACACAAAACTTAGCTTCACCTGTCAGCAGAAACATTTTATTAAATGCTATGGGGCAACATGATCCGCTCATGAAAGACGCACTTGTGACCATTATAGATCGAGGGGATTTTATAAAACCATTACCAAATGATCATAAAGCACCGGGTCCTAGCAGAAACCATACAGATATGCTGACACAAATCAAAAAAAAAAAACAATCCATCAATCGTTTCTGATTTGATTAAGCGCAGTCAAACATCCATAGAAGAGTTAAAACAAAAAATATTCAAACGAAAACAGGATCAGATTTATTTGATTTTATTCTAGAAGATATTAAGGAATTAAAGAAGATTTTATTTGACCCGCAAAGTTCAGCTGTATTTATGGCTGCTATAAAAGCTTCATCATGGATCAATGAAAAAATGAACGAGTGGTTAGGTGAAAAAAAAACGCAGCAGACACGCTTTCTCAATCTGTACCAAACAATATTACTTCGGAAATGGGTCTGGCACTATTGGATGTCGCCGATGTGATTCGTCCTTATCCAGAAGTCATTGATTATTTACAACATGTAAAAGATGATAACTTTTTGGATGAACTGGTTAATTTTGATGGTGGGCAGGAAACCAGAGACGCTTTCAATGCTTTTCTCAACAAATATGGAATGAGATGTGTCGGTGAAATTGATATGACAAGAACACGTTGGAGTGAGTGAAAAACCAATGACGCTTGTCCCTATGATTCTTAGTAATATCAAAAACTTTGGGCCTAATGCCGGCAAACGCAAATTCGAGCAAGGGCTGCGTGTTGCTTTGGAAAAGGAAAAAGAGTTATTAGACCGATTGAAACCATTACCGGATGGTGAACAAAAAGCCAAAGAAACAAAACGAATGATCGACCTCATCCGCAATTTTATTGGTTATCGTGAATATCCGAAATACGGCATGATTAATCGCTACTTCGTTTATAAGCAGGCTTTATTGAAAGAAGCCGAACAACTCGTACAAGCGGGCGTTATTCATGAAAAAGAAGATATCTACTATCTCACTTTTGAAGAACTTCGTGAAGTCGTACGGACAAATAAGCTGGATGACCGGATCATCAGCAGCCGAAAAAAAACGAATACAAACTATATGAAAAACTCACTCCCCCACGTGTGATCACGTCCGATGGTGAAACACGCTCCGGTAAGTACAAACGAGAAAATCTCCCAGCCGAAGCTCTCTTGTGGGTCTGTCTGTTTCATCCGGAGTGATAGAGGGACGGGCGCGTGTCATCTTAAACATGGAAGATGCGGTTCTAGAAGACGGAGATATATTAGTCACCGCCTTTACTGACCCCAGCTGGACACCCTTGTTTGTCTCCATAAAAGGTCTGGTCACTGAAGTTGGCGGACTGATGACCCATGGAGCGGTTATTGCACGCGAATATGGCTTACCGGCAGTTGTCGGAGTGGAAAATGCGACTAAACTGATAAAAGACGGGCAGCGAATTCGTGTGCACGGAACAGAGGGGTATATCGAAATATTGTAATTGCCGAATACGTCCGGATTTAATGAGCAGCTCGCTCCAGTGTTTTATCGGAGCGGTGTCTCACCATCCCTATCTGTTAGAAATTATACTCGGGGCAGCACCAAGATTTCTTGACACACCGATAATATAATTAATCCAATTATTATATGAAGAGGCTGTCCCAAAAGGTCAGCCTCCTCATTCTCTAGTCCTTTTAATACAAACAATATAATCTGCCCAATTCTTTCTTTGTGATTTTTATGAACCTTAGTGTTAGTGGTCATTATTGGCGATTGACTTTTGTCATTGAAAGGGTACATGCTATCCCGGCAACACCAAACAAGGCACCAATCCACATGACTAGTGAAAAAGCTCCGAGGAATGACGATGCAGCACCTGACCCTTTATGCATGAACCAGCTGAGTAACAGATCAAACAGCGATCCGCCGACCGTTATCCCTGCCATCATACCAAGGTATCGAAATGTGGCCAAAGTTCCGGAGGCCACCCCTCGTTTAGCCAGTGGTGCTGCTCCCAGAATAGCAGAATTATTGGGGGGCCGCAAATATGCCTGTTCCAAGACCGGCTAGAACGAGTCCAATAATAAGTATCCAGTGTGCTTGGGCAACAGATGAGAGCTTACCCATGATTCCAAACAAAATCAAACCTAATGTGCTAAAAAACATTCCCATTGTGGTTAAAATACTTGGCCCGATACGGTCTGATAATGCACCAGCAATCGGCGCACAAACGGTCATGATCAATGGAGTAATGCTCAAGTACGTTCCGGCCGCTGATGTTGAGAAATGGAGAACACGATCAAAATAAAACGGGAGAAGAAAAACAGTGTCAAAAAGAAACACAAGTAATTTAACGCAGCCCCCAATGTCCCAAAACCAAAGTTGCGAATCCGGAATAGCCGTAAATCAATCATTGGGTCGAGGTCTTTACGTTCAACGTGTACAAAACCCCAAGTTGAGATTACGAAGCAAACGAGCAGAATCGTGATAAGCAGCGTACGGTATTGCGTGATTGCATTTAAATTGAACAGTAAGGTGACGGCGGTCATACCGACGATGAACAAGAAAAAAAAATCCTTTTAGGTCAAGATGTTTTTGGTGTTCCAGCACAATATTTGGCACCGCCCAAATGCCTAGCAGTACTCCGGCAAGGCCAAAAGGAACAGTGATAAAAAAGATGATCGGCCAGCCCCCCACGTGAGTCAGCCAGCCTCCCAGTACGGGTCCAAGGGAGAGGCCGATATAGGTCATTATCGCTTGAATACCAAGAACTCGCCCTCGTTGTTTAGCCGGAAATGTTGTTGAAATCAGTGCCGGGCCAACAGACAGAATCATTGATCCTGCAAGGGCGAGCAATGCCCTGCCGCCTAAAAGTGTCGCATAATTTTTCGAAAACCCGCATAGAAGAGCTGCTATAGTGAAAAGAGCAAAACCAAATAGAAAAATCCGCCGGTGCCCCCATACATCAGACAATCTTCCAACAGGCAGCAGCAGCAACATCAAGATAAGGAGATAAATCAGTACGATCCATTCTGACTGACTTAGGGTTAGATGCAATGCCCGTTGAATGACCGGCAAGACGGTATTCGTGATGCTGGTATTTAGTGACGACAAGAATGTCCCAATCCCGACAGTTAATAGTACATACCATCGACGATCATTCTTTTCTGCTGCTGATGATGCCTTCATCTGTTAAACCTCATTCCGATTGAAAAAATTTGATATGATTAGAGTTGTGCTTTTATTGACTTCATCGCCAATTGTAACGATGGCCAAGGGTATATGTAAAATATCTATAATGTATACTTTCTATACGAAAAAAAATATTGTTTTGGACTTATAAGGAGGTTTCCCCCTGCTATGGATATCAGGCAGCTCAGGTATTTTTTTTGCGATTGCAGAAGAAGGACAAATCACAAGGGCGGCAAAGCGGCTCCACATGGCCCAACCTCCGCTCAGTCAGCAGTTAAAGCTGATGGAACAGGAACTTGGGGTACAATTAGTCGAGAGGACGGGCCGTACGCTGAGATTAACTGAAGCCGGCCGATCCCTTCAACTTCGGGCGGAACAAATCGTTAGCTTAATGGACTCAACTGTATCTGAAATGGCAGAACATCATAAAGGAGTCCGCGGAACAATTTCGATTGGTACTGTGGAATCAGCAGGAGTTGCGCTGCTTCCTGAAAGGATTGATCTTTTCATCATCGCTTCCCTATGGTCCATTTTCAGTTATGGGGAGGGGACACACATCACATCATGCAGCTTTTAGACAGCAAAATCATTGAGGTAGGGATTGTCAGGCTGCCAATCGATTATTCCAAAGAATACGATATGCTTCAGCTCCCCACTGAACCCTTTATGGCTGCCATGGGTCCTGCATGGAGTGATGGGGACGTTGAGAGCCCCATCCGGCTCTCTGATCTTGCAGGTTTGCCAATGTTACTCTTACGTCGACAACAGGGTCTGTTTATTTATGAACAGTTTCTGGAAGCTTGTGAACGAATCGGTTTTGAACCCTATGTCCTATGTGAAAGCTCTGACATTATGACACTGCTGGCTTTGGCGGAGTCGGGCGTTGGGATCACGATTGTTCCAAAGTCAGCAATGAATCTTTGTGTCAGTACCTCTCTGCATTTTCGTGAAATCATCCAGCCCTCCCTGGGAACGACAGCTGCTGTCATTTGGCTGTAATCGATTTCTATCCATTCCGGCGCGACGATTTATAGAAACTTTCTCTACAAAAGAGACAGGCAAGTGAATGCCAAATTGCGAGAATAACCAAAGGAAGGTTAGGACAGCGATCCTCTTGTATAACGAAATAAAATCAGTTATGGGGCTTAACTATGACTACTCCGTTTAAGTTTATTGTTATTGCTCTTGATTTTACCCAAAAGTTGACGATTGCCTGTCCAACCATAGCAATTTTTCTAACTCTTTATCGATCCTTTCTCTATTTTTCTTTTTTTCCATCCAAAATGGACAGTATAGAATATAAAAAACTCAAAATCATTGCCAGCTCCATTAAAAGAAGATACCAAGGCCAGGGCCCAAAATACTTCAAAATGGTACTCATTCCGGTCAAGTCTTTTTTTATGTGTAAATTCACCTTAGCTAAGATAGAGTGATTATCCTGGATAAAGAGTTGTTACGTTACTCGAACGATCAGGTGATTTTGGCTGTTTGGCCCCATTCAAAATAGTCTTCCATTTTCAGATAGTGGCGTCCTTCTATCCATTTTTCGTCCTTCTCCATGAGAACAGAGCCCATCAGACGAATCACAGATTGGCGGTTAGGGAAAATACGGATAACCCGTTCCCGACGGCGAAATTCCTCATTGAGCCGTTCCATCCCGTTAGTTGTCCGGAGGCGACGTCGATAGGGTTCTGGTAGAGGAAGCACCGCCGTCACGTCATCAAAGGCATCCTCCACAAGCTCCGTCACTTTTGGTGCTTTGTCCTGATAATCCTTTAGAAAAGCATTAAGCAAGGTTCGAGCGACTTCCAGATTCGGCGCATAGAGAATCGCCTTCACTTGTTCGGTTCCTTCGCTTTTGAGAGCTTTTGGCAACCGATCATGGACATTGCGCAGGAAGTGAGCCTGACACCGCTGCCAAGTAGCCCCTTGAAACGCTTTTTGAACCGCACTCACGAGACCGCCGTGGTCATCGCTGATCACCATGTCAACAACGCCTTAGACCGCGTGATTTCAGCCAGTCAAAATAATTTTTCCAGGCGTCGGTGCTTTCGCTGTCATCGATTTTCAGACCTAGAATCGTTCGGTATCCTTTGTCGTTGATACCGTAGCTGATCAGCACGCCACAGGAGCGGACACGCCCGTTTTCTCGTACCTTCGTATAAACCGCATCAACGAATAGGAACGGATAGTTGCCCCTCAAAGGACGGTTATTCCAGCCTTTAACCACTGGATCCAGCTGCCCGCAAAGATCCGATACAGTCGTTTTCGAAAAGTCTGTGCCACAAAGCTCTTCAGTAATTTGACTTACGCGACGTGTGGAGACGCCGTTAATAACCATCTCCATTAGGGATAGAACCAGCGCCTGCTCACTGCGCTGGTAACGCTTAAAGAGATCAGTAGAAAAATGGCCATTACGCAGGCGGGGAACATTGAGTGAAAGAGTACCCACGCGCGTCTTGAGTTGACGGGGATACGAGCCGTTACGGTAGTCGTCCGTGCCTCACTGCGTTCGTACTTTTCGGCGCTCACCTGCTCGCCGGCCTGTGCTTTTAAAACTTGATTTAAAATCGTCTCCAAAAGGATATTCATGCCCGATTCTTTAGAATTACCAAGAAATAATTGATGCAAAAGTTGCTCATCTAGAGTAATCTGTAATTGAGTCATCCCGAAATCTCTCCTTTAGAATTGGTTTGGTTAACTCTATTCTAACTAAGATGACGGGCTCTGGCTCATTTTCTATGAAAAAAATGAAAGAGACGAGTAAATAAAATCCTGCTGTTTTTCTGGAGGGGGCTGGCCAGCCCCCTCCAGAAAAACAGAAACCCGGTCTAACATTTTCTCATATTCAGATAACCCTTTTTACACAATTATACTGGCTCAACTCTCATTCCTGCCTTTTTCATGATGTACATGTAATTCGATCCTAGTTGTTTATTAATAAAAAAAAACACAAACAGCATAAATGTTGATAATAAGAATGGTCACCCACATGGACCGAATGGTCGGCCGGTAGTTAAAAGCCACTATCATAAACAAACAAGCCAGCACTACCCCTCCATGTGAAACAAAAGACTGGAAATATAGAAAGTGAGGAAATGAAAAATGGTAAAGATCAGGTGTCACGATGACCTGGATGGCACTTCCCAACCCCGCAAAATACATGAATTGAAAAATTCTATAACTTTTCGTCAGGAGCATCACAACGGCAAGAAAAGCAGCAAGGTCACTAAGCTGAAGCGGCAAAGCCTTTTTCGCTGACCAAGCATTCTCACTAACAAGCCAAAGATGGTACCAAACATTAGCAGCCAATATGATAAATGCCAGAGTGAAACGAAAAAGCTTTCGCTTCCCCTTCTCCTTAAGCTTTTTTCTAAATACAAACAGGAGAATACAGAGAACGAGTATAATGGCCATAGTGATAAGATGATCGGTTGAAAAAGGACGAAATAATTCAAGTTTTGAATGATATTGAAAAAAAAACGGTTTCATTTTATTATCCCCCTTGCCTGTACCTATTTTTAGGAAGACTTCTTAGTATGGGGTAAGCTATTCCAAATCTATACTTACTTGCTAAAGGATTTATAAAAGCGAGTGGATTTAAATCGGGAGCTTGTTAACTAAATAAAAAGGCATCTAAGGAATGTAGTTAGGATTTCCTTAGATGCCGTATATGGCACTGATCCAAAATCAAGAGCTTTACATATTATTAGGAAGATGTTGTGCTGCGGCTTATAAGTTTATCTTGTTTAATTTTTTGCAGGTTGAGTTTATCAGGAATTAGGTATGAAATAATGGCTGCGCTTATTAATGTGAATGCCGCTAATCCGAATGAAAAAACATGTGTGCCAAAGACATCATAGCCCCAACCACCAAGAAACGAAGAGATCGCCCCTCCTATTTGATGACCAAGATAAGCCCAACCGTAAAGCACACCGAGCAGCCTTACACCAAAAAGCTCTGCTAAAATAATAGCGGAAGAATCGCTATACTCCCTGACCACACTAGTCCACCCAACGCGCTGCAACTAAATAAAGTTGCCACGTGTTCTGTGAAAATACCAAGCCTAAAAAACCCAAACCGCGTATAAAATAAATAAAAAATAGCAGCTTACGTTTGGCAAAACGATCAGCGATTGAAGCTAAAACAAGTGTGCTAAATATTGCAACAAGTCCAATAAGTCCCACTCCAAATGAAGCAGTAGCAGGTTTAAAATGATGATCTATTAACATTGGAACTCCAGTAGAACCTAGTAAGTTCATACTGAATCCACAAGCAAATAATCCCGCTGCTATTTGCCAATACGCTTTAGAGTGAATAGCATCTCGTAAAGTGAGCTTTTGTGTTAATTCATGAGTAGAAGTCATGGTGCTTGAAAAATCTTCTTTTAAATCAGCACCTTCTGGAACATCTTCTTTAAAAATGAGAATGGCAGCAGGAACAATTATTATGACAAAAATGAACGCAAAAAAATGAACAAGGTACTTCGCCAACCACTGAACTCAATCATAAAAAAGTAGCCAACGGATTAAAAATAGCAATACCAGCCATTGAGCCTGTTGAGAGAAAAAAAAAAAAAAGCCTTACCCCTTTGACGAACAAACCAACGACTAATAATCGGAGTGACTGCAACAGGGCTGGTAAATGCAAGACCGAACGACAAAAACACGCCATACATTAAGAAAAAAAAATCAGACATTGTTTGTTAACACCGTTCCCAAAACCGATAACTCTATGATTACAAGCCCCAGCAGAAGAATAAATTTTGTACTATATTTTCCACATAAATAACTTGCGATTGGCATTCCAATACCATACATAATCATGCTCACAGAAATTATCGTTGATATAAATGTTCGTGTTACGTTTAAATCTTCCATCATCGGTAATACAAACGGTCCTATCCCCAAGCGAAGCCCTACCGTTAACATTGTAATTATCATGCTTACAATAACAATATACCAACCAAAAAGTAAATGCCTTGTCGTTTTTGAACCATTGAGTGTACTTCTTTCTATGGCACTATTAATTTCATGGTAAAAACGGATTCAGAACTATACTTAAATGCTTTATAAGTCAAATGATTCTGAACTATAGAAATAATAGTGTGGGATAATCACATACTAACTATTACTAAAATAGGTGACCTTGTTTAAATCAAATCTTTTGTATTAAAAAGCAATATCCCTAATTAAGGATAAACTATTTAAATAAAAAGACTTTGCAGAATAATTTGTGTTACTCTTCCTTCCTAAAGGTTTTTGGCATTAAAACAGCTACTACTTCCCCAGTAACAACAAGGTCGTCTCCTGCAAATACCTCTGTGTAGACTCTATATTTTTTTTTGATGGATTTCTTCTACTGTTCCAATTGCTTTTAGTGGTTCTCCAAAAGGAGTTGGATGTTTGAAATCGACTTTTAGAGAACCTGTCACAAATCTCGGTGGATTAACCCCATCTCCGATTTCATTTCCATTCTTTCGGTGCAGATACAAAGATGCTGACCCAGCCCCATGACAATCAATTAACAACGCTAATAAACCACCGTAAACGAAGCCAGGAATACCTCCTGTATGCTCGGGGCGTGGTGTATAAATTGTTATCGTTTTTTTTTTCACCAATCCACCCTGTCCGAAGATGGTAACCGTTTTCATTTAACCGACCGCACCCATAACACCAAGCAAATTCATCAGGGTAATCATCTTGAATCGCTTTCATTACTTTTTCCTCCATCCAAAAACCTCCTAAATTGAAATAGTTAATTGCCGTGTTCTTTATGATAACCATTGAAACTCTAGCTGCAATAGACATAAAAGAATGCATGATAGTAAAAATTGACCTGCATCACTCCCCTTTTCTATATAAAAGATTATAATACTGTATAATTGATAAGAAAAAGATATTTGTGTTATTGGGTCAAGTCTTTTTTTATGTGTAAATTCACCTTAGCTAAGATAGAGTGATTATCCTGGATAAAGAGTTGTTATTACGTTACTCGAACGATCAGGTGATTTTGGCTGTTTGGCCCTCCATTCAAAATAGTCTTCCATTTTCAGATAGTGGCGTCCTTCTATCCATTTTTCGTCCTTCTCCATGAGAACAGAGCCCATCAGACGAATCACAGATTGGCGGTTAGGGAAAATACGGATAACCCGTTCCCGACGGCGAAATTCCTCATTGAGCCGTTCCATCCCGTTAGTTGTCCGGAGGCGACGTCGATAGGGTTCTGGTAGAGGAAGCACCGCCGTCACGTCATCAAAGGCATCCTCCACAAGCTCCGTCACTTTTGGTGCTTTGTCCTGATAATCCTTTAGAAAAGCATTAAGCAAGGTTCGAGCGACTTCCAGATTCGGCGCATAGAGAATCGCCTTCACTTGTTCGGTTCCTTCGCTTTTGAGAGCTTTTGGCAACCGATCATGGACATTGCGCAGGAAGTGAGCCTGACACCGCTGCCAAGTAGCCCCTTGAAACGCTTTTTGAACCGCACTCACGAGACCGCCGTGGTCATCGCTGATCACCATGTCAACGCCTTTTAGACCGCGTGATTTCAGCCAGTCAAAATAATTTTTCCAGGCGTCGGTGCTTTCGCTGTCATCGATTTTCAGACCTAGAATCGTTCGGTATCCTTTGTCGTTGATACCGTAGCTGATCAGCACGCCACAGGAGCGGACACGCCCGTTTTCTCGTACCTTCGTATAAACCGCATCAACGAATAGGAACGGATAGTTGCCCCTCAAAGGACGGTTATTCCAGCCTTTAACCACTGGATCCAGCTGCCCGCAAAGATCCGATACAGTCGTTTTCGAAAAGTCTGTGCCACAAAGCTCTTCAGTAATTTGACTTACGCGACGTGTGGAGACGCCGTTAATAACCATCTCCATTAGGGATAGAACCAGCGCCTGCTCACTGCGCTGGTAACGCTTAAAGAGATCAGTAGAAAAATGGCCATTACGCAGGCGGGGAACATTGAGTGAAAGAGTACCCACGCCGTCTTGAGTTGACGGGGATACGAGCCGTTACGGTAGTCCGTCCGTGCCTCACTGCGTTCGTACTTTTCGGCGCTCACCTGCTCGCCGGCCTGTGCTTTTAAAACTTGATTTAAAATCGTCTCCAAAAGGATATTCATGCCCGATTCTTTAGAATTACCAAGAAATAATTGATGCAAAAGTTGCTCATCTAGAGTAATCTGTAATTGAGTCATCCCGAAATCTCTCCTTTAGAATTGGTTTGGTTAACTCTATTCTAACTAAGATGACGGGCTCTGGCTCATTTTCTATGAAAAAAAAAAAAAGAGACGAGTAAATAAAATCCTGCTGTTTTTCTGGAGGGGGCTGGCCAGCCCCCTCCAGAAAAACAGAAACCCGGTCTAACATTTTCTCATATTCAGATAACCCTTTTTACACAATTATACTGGCTCAACTTGTTATTGTACTCATAAGAATTGCTTATATCATGAATTTAGGTGGTCATGAATGTATGGAGAGCTTAGACAGTTAGCTTACTTTGTCGAAGCGGCAAGGCTTAAAAATTTTACAAAAGCCGCTGAACGGTTAAGAATAGCTCAACCCGCACTTTCTCAGCAGATAGGAAAATTGGAACAGGAACTCGGCATCAAGCTCTTTAAACGAACAGGAAGAGGGGTAACAATAACTGGGGCTGGGGAGCAATTCTATATTGGTGCTGAAAAGACCCTTGCAGAGGCACAAATGGCTAAAGATTCTGTTAAGGGGTTTATAAACTCCCCGCACGGCAAACTTATGGTAGGAGCGTTAGAGTCCTTGGTACAGACTAGGTTGCCGAGCTTGCTGGTGGCATTTGGTAAGGAGTACCCTGGGATAAAAGTGTTTATAAGGGAGAATACAACTGAACCATTGCTGGAGGCTCTTAAAAAAGGAGAATTAGATCTCGCCCTGGCTCATACGGAAGTTAATGACTCATCAAATATAGATCTAGTTCCACCAAAGGGGTTTTACTCAAAACCTCTGTATCAAGATGAACTGGTGCTGGCCGTCGCCAAAGGACATCCACTGAAGGAGCGAAAAACGATTTCTATCAAAGAACTTAGGGAAGAACCATTCGTATCTTTTAAGGAGGGCTCAGGAATCCGTTCCCAACTACTTGCGACGTGCAATAGAGAAGGTTTCGAGCCGCTTATTGCCTACGAGTGTGCCTCTCCACGGACACTGGTAGCAGAGGGACTAGGCGTTTCAGTCCTCCCGCGTTTAATGGCGGAGTCTCCAGGACCATCAATATCTATTTTACCCTTGGACCCGCCTCTATCCCGTTGGGTTTCTGTATTTTATTTTGAAGGACGCTATCTCTCACCGTGCGCTAAGGTTTTTTTGCGTTTTGTGGAAAGATACCTTATTTCCGAAAACGAATTCTAGAATACTTGATGTTATTTCTAAGTATTCTGTATGTAAGAAATAGTATCTTTAAGCCAGATAAATCTTCTAAAAAATATCAATCTGCCAGAATAGAATATAATAATCTATAAATTTGCTAGGCTAATTAAAAATTATTTATTCGATTAATAGCACTTAAATCATCTTATAACAAAATCTATATTTGGGTGATTTTACTTTTCGCTTTCAATTCTAAATAAAAAGGCATCTAAGGAAAGTGAATTGGATTTCCTTAGATGCCTTCGAGTGTTTAGTTTTATTATAAAATATCTTTTCTCAGCTTAAAAAGTTTTCGTCAAACAGCGCCGTCTTCTTTATTCCACCGTCACCGATTTGGCGAGGTTTCTTGGCTTGTCGACGTCGCATTCGTTTTGCAGCGCCGCATAGTAGGCGATCAGCTGCAGCGGAATGGCGCTGACAAGCGGCGTGAAGTATTCGTGCACTTTCGGGAGGACGATTTGATCACCCGGACGGTTCGTGCCTTCCATGCTGATGATGCAGGCGCGGGCACCGCGTGTCGTCACTTCCTGGACATTGCTGCGAATACTGCTGTTGACATGGGCCTGCGTCGCAAACGCGAGAACCGGCGTGCCGTCCTCAATCAAGGCGATCGTCCCGTGTTTGAGCTCACCGCCGGCGAAGCCTTCCGCCTGGATATAGGACACTTCTTTCAGTTTCAAAGCGGCTTCCAGGCAGACGTAGTAATCCAGGCCGCGGCCGATATAAAAGGCGTTGCGGGTGATCGACAAGTAGTTGCGGGCGACCGTTTCCATCAGTTCCTTCTGATCGACCATTCTCTCCATCGCCTGAGCCACGATGCTCAGTTCGTGGACCGGATCAAAGTCCAGCTTGATGCCCTTGGCCGCTGCCGCGTCGATAGCGATGAAAGCCAGCACGGCGATTTGCGCCGTATAGGCTTTCGTTGAAGCGACGGCGATTTCAGGGCCGGCATGGAGCAGCAGCTTATAATCCGCTTCCCGGTACAGCGTCGAGCCAGCGACATTGGTCAGTGTCAATGTCGGGTAACTCATCTTTTTCATTTTGACAAGAACAGCCCGGCTGTCGGCTGTTTCCCCCGCTTTGTGAGATAAAGATAAACAGCGGCTTTTTCGACAGGAGCGGCGTATTATAGGAAAACTCGCTCGAAATGTGAACTTCTGTCGGAATGCCGGCTATTTTTTCAATCAGCTGCTTGCCGACAAGACCCGCGTGATAACTCGTGCCGCAGGCGACGATATATAAGCGGTCGGCCGCTTGAACAGCTGTGCGGATTGCCGGATCGAGCGCGATGCCGCCCTTGCCGTCACTGTAAGCCGTAAGCAGTTTTCGCAGCACCGCCGGCTGCTCATCGATTTCCTTGATCATGTAATGCGGGTAGGCGCCCTTTTCCGTATCGCTGGCATCGAACGTCACCGTGTAAGACTTGCGGGTTTTGACATTACCGTCCAAATCCATGATCGTATAGCTGTCTCTTTTGAGAACAACAACTTCCTCATCCATTAATTCAACATATTCTCTGGTCAGCTGAATCATGGCCGTTGCGTCGCTGGCAACGACGTTAAAACCGTCACCGACGACGCGATGAGCAGCGGGCTTTTGTTTTTGCCGACATAAATGGTGTCGTTATCTTCGCTGTCCAGCAGCGCGATTGCGTAGGAGCCGTGAACAAGCCGCAATGTTTGCCGCAAAGCGGCTTCAACTTCCAAACCGCCGCCTACAAAATGTTCAATGAGCTGTGCCAGTACTTCCGTGTCGGTTTCACTCTTGAACACTGCACCGGAAAGGTAATTCTTCTTCAGCTGTTCATAATTTTCGATGACGCCATTATGAACAAGCGTGAATCGACCCGAAGCACTTTGGTGCGGGTGGGCATTTCTTGTACTTGGTTCGCCGTGCGTCGCCCAGCGGGTATGACCGATACCCATTGTCGCATGGATATTAGGGTCGACGATTTCTCTTAGAGCCGCGATTCTGCCTTTCTGTTTGAAAATATGGACACCGTCCGTATTCTGAATCGCAATCCCCGCCGAGTCATAGCCCCGGTATTCAAGTTTGCTTAGCCCATCCAGCAAAATCTGCTTGTGTCTTCCGTTCCGATGTATCCGACGATTCCGCACATTTGATTTCCTCCTTGCGAGGCAAGAAACCACCTAGGGGCAGATCTTACCCCACTTGTTTTTAGGTATTCAATTGGCCCACGATCCAGCTTCTGTCCAGAAAGTCGCCTTCCTGTTTTCAAGCATGGATTAACGGGGGTGGCACTCCCGAGAGGCATCCGCCGAAAAATTCGATGAACCTCTTCCTCGTCAACTATCCTTTTTCATCTCCGGTCGTCGGATAGTTCTGGCGCTTTGTTATTCAATTATTGCTGCCCTGCCTTTCGCTTCTAAACTAAAATTACTCCTAAATTCTATTCAAAAGTCCATCCGTTGTCAACTGTAGTATCTATATAGATGGATGCACGGCAAGGATGATCTGCCCCTCCCGTGCATGCATCGTACTATACTGTATGCGCTGTTTCGCTTAGCTGTTTGTTTTTTTCAAGCCTAATTCAGCTTCCACGACAGCCACAATTTTATCACATAACGGTCGCAGTCTTCTTCAGTCGGTGCTTCAGCCATGATCCGGACAAGCGGCTCCGTCCCGGAAGGCCGGACGAGGACGCGGCCGTTCCCGCCCATTTCCGCTTCCACTTCTGCAATCACTTTGGCGACAGCTTCATTTTCTTTGACATGGTGTTTGTCTGTCACTTTGACGTTGACGAGAACCTGCGGGTATTTTGTCATTCCTTCCGTCAGTTCGGACAGTTTCTTGCCCGTCGCTTTCATGATCCCGACCAGCTGCAGCGCGGAAAGCATGCCGTCGCCTGTCGTCGTGTGGTCAAGAAAAATAATGTGACCGGACTGCTCGCCGCCGAGCGAATAATCACCCGCGCGCATTTCTTCCATGACATAACGGTCGCCGACCTTCGTCTGCTTCGTTTCAATTTGCTCCGCTTTCAGCGCTTTATAAAGGCCGAGATTACTCATGACGGTTGTCACCAGTGTATTTTTATTTAATAACCCCTGGGACTTCAGAATTTTGCGCAGATGTACATGATTTGGTCGCCGTCCACAATATTCCCTTTTTCATCGACCGCAATCAGCCGGTCGCCATCGCCGTCAAACGCTAAACCGGCATCCACATCCTTTTCCAGCACCAATTCAACAAGCGCTTCAGGATGGGTGGAACCGACCCCGTCATTAATATTTTTTCCATTCGGGGACGTTCCGATTGTAACAATATCTGCTTCCAGATCAGCAAAAAAAGATGAGGGGCGAGCGCGCTGGTCGAACCGTGGGCACAATCAAGCGCTAATCTCAATCCGGCAAAGTCATCTTCCTGGATCGTATGTTTTAAGAACTGCAAATACTTCTGACTTCCCTCAAAGTAATCGCTGACAATTCCGAGATCCCCGCCGATCGGCCGCGGCAGATCATCGACTTCTTTATTCAGCAAAGCCTCGATTTTTGCCTCTTCATCGTCACTTAATTTAAATCCGTCACTTCCGAAAAATTTGATGCCGTTATCGGCGACAGATTATGGGAGGCGGAGATCATGATCCCGGCGCTCGCATCCATTGCTTTTTTTGTTAGATAAGCGACGCCCGGTGTTGAAATAACCCCCAGTCTCATCACTTCAACCCCGATTGAAAGCAGGCCGGCAACGAGCGCTCCTTCTAGCATATAACCTGAAATGCGGGTGTCGCGCCCGACCAATACTCTTGGATGCTCCGTCGTCTCATTCGTCAGAACATAACCGCCGGCACGACCCAATTTGAAGGCCAATTCCGGAGTCAATCCCTGATTTGCAATCCCTCTTACCCCATCCGTTCCAAAATATCGTGCCATATTTTATCTCTCCTTCATCTTACATTTCTTCTGTATTTCATCAGGCTTCTTCTTTTTCTTTAAGAATCACCTAAGTGGACGTCTTTTGCTTATCGGAAATCGTCACCTTTGCCGATTTTGGCGTTGCCTCTCCGGTCAATCCTCGCGGCAGCCGGAGCTGAATCTTGACTTGATGCGTGCCATTCGAAAGTCCGGCGACATTTACACTAGCCTGAATATCCGACGCACTCAGTCCGTTTAAATCCGATTGACTGCCTTCTACCTTTACAGAGACACTGCCGGGCTGAATGGCGGCTCGCTTATTGGAAGAGAGCCCCTGAATATGAATGGGGATGTTTTGAAAAGATGTCGATCCTTGTGTCTCTTGATTGGAAGCTTGGCCGGAGGTCGTTTGATCACTCTTGCTCTGATCGCTAGTGTCCGAACCGCTCTGCCCCTGGTTTCCTTTTACAATTTTCACCGTCACACTGACTGTTTTCGGTGAAACTCTGTCGGCACCGCTTGGCACAGGCACTTTGACTTTAAAAGTCTTACTTGCTGAGAGACCGTCAACAGGTACAGAAAGCGGTCCGATTTCATCGATGGTATTCAGTTCGCTGCTTTTTCTTGCCATAAACCATGACTTCTTTGGGTGAAACCGAAATGGAGCCGACCGAATAGCCATCGGCAGGGGTTCCGCTGCTGCTTGTCGCACTGAGCGAGACCTGCTTCGCCACTTTTAATATAGGTATATTCACATGAACCGTGGATGGGGAGATATTGACATTAAGTTGGTTGCCGTTGTTGTCATAGGCGTTCAGCGCCACCATTTTATCAATTGTGCTGTCCGCCCCTTGAACATTGACGACTCCTTTGATAAAAGCAATGGAGTCGACCATGTCCTGGCCGCCGGTGACGCTGACTGTTTTGGGTTCAATCGTTGGATCGCTCAGGACATAACCCGAGCTGATATTATTTTTATTTAGAATATCGATGCTGACCGGCAGTTGTTTCGTCACTTTGCGCTGCAGCGTCACAGTGACCGAATCCGGATTAGGGGTAACCCTCAAGCCTGCCGGAAAGCCGCTTGTTTGCACTTTCACGTTATATGTGCCGGATTTTTTCTTCGTTAAATCAATATAGGCGCTTCTGGTCCCTAAAAGTTTTGCTTTTAAAATCACATCGCTTGGGCCCTGCAGCTGAACTTTCACGACTGAGGCGCTCCGGTGACGACATAGTCATCCTGATTATATTTTATTTGAAGATTCTCGGTAATGGTTGTTTGCTGCTCGTCATTCCCGAGCAGATCGGATGCCCCGGAAGAGGGTTGTCCATTAGCCGAAACCATGGCATAAAGCATCAACGCGATAATAAAAGAAAGAATTTTGACAACCCAGTTGTTCTTTAATAATTTATCCATTGTGCTTTCCTCTCCAATTCCAAAGCGAGGAGCTGTTTGCGTCGGTTAAGAGTTCGCTCTGTAACAGTTCCCGCAGCCGTTCTTCAGAAATATCGCGGAATAATTCACCGTTCTTCGTCACCGAGATACCGCCCGTTTCCTCAGAAACGACAACTGTGACACTGTCTGTAACTTCGCTGACGCCCATCGCCGCCCGGTGGCGGGTGCCGAGTTCTTTAGAGATGAACGGGCTTTCGGACAGCGGTAAATAACACGCCGCTGCAACCACCTCACTTCCGCGAATGATCACTGCCCCGTCATGAAGAGGAGTATTTGGGATAAACACATTGATCAGCAGCTGAGAAGTTAAATGAGCGTTCAGCGGAATCCCCGTTTCAATATAGTCATTCAAACCCGTATTGCGTTCAATCGACATCAGCGCGCCAATCCGCCGTTTGGCCATATAGGAAGAAGCTTTAACAATGGCTTCAATCGCATCTTTGTGCTGTTCTTCAACAAGTACGCCGCGCGAAAAAAAGCGGCCGCGGCCAAGCTGTTCGAGCGCCCGGCGCAGCTCGGGCTGAAAGATAATAATAACAGCCAAAAGCCCATATGTAATTGCCTTGTTCGTGATCCATTCAAGTGTCCGAAGTCCGAAGAAACTGCTCAAAAACCAGACGGCGACAATCACCAAAATGCCCTTCGCCAGCTGCACCGCCTTGGTTCCTCTGATAATCATAATAACCTTGTATACAACATACGTGACTAATAATATATCTATAATATCCGTTAGGTAATTTAATAATATATTAAAATGAGCCCATGAAAACACGGTGTCATCCTCCAAATCGGCCGCTTACTCATCTAAAGATGATGCGCCGATGTTCGGTTTCTTTTATAGAATGCCCTATTCCTATCTAAAACACACACATATATCATTATATCACAAAGGGTTTAGCTCTCCGCAGAGGATATATATGGAACAAATATCTGTGCAATCAATTGTATTATACATTCGTATGCCCTTGACGATTCAAGTCGGTAAATACAAAAATAGCGGACCTTCGAAAGAAACGATGCCTGAAATGAATTCGCCGGCCGCTCTTCCGCATCCGCATTTAAACGTTAAATTTATGCCTTCTCTATGGGCACCGCCGTATCGGCAAACCCTATTATAGCGCGTCAACCGTTATAATAAAGTGATTATCTAAAGATATTCACAAAAAAAATGTCTGATTTCGTACCAGATCCAAGAAACAATTTGATTGACCTGCTCGATGTCTCCTGTCACGTGGCCGGCTGATGCCTGCAGTGACTGGCTGTTGATCAGCACCACATTTCCTTTTACACGGCCGTCGATTTTTACCGCTCCGTTCTGCACGATTAGGTCACCCTTTATCACTTCATGCTTTGGTACGATGACCGTATGCCCTTGGGTTGTCACATGACCTTGGCCGTCAACTGTCGCTTGAAAAGCCGGATTGCTCCACGCCGAAAAAAGGTAGCCTGACATCATAACAAGAAAAATGGCGGCGGCAACAAGCAGCGGATGGTGTCCCATCCATCGTTTGATTGAATGAGTTTTTTCCGGCGGCAGCTGCATCATCATCACCGATTGTGTGAACCCCAGCGGCAATTCATGGCGGGGAAGGCGGCGAAGCAGCTGCACCGATTTTTTCAATTCATTAAACTGGCGGCGGCAGTTTTCGCACGTCCTCAAATGATCATACAGCGCCTGCTTTTCTTCTTCCGCTGCCTCGTTATCCAACACTTTATGCATTAAATCCATTTGTTTTTCCGTACAAGCCATGGCTGTTCACCTCTCAGGATGGCACAGGCGCTGTCTTAAAGCTTCCCGCCCGCGATGAATTCTTGTTTTGACCGTCGCCACAGGTATATCCAAAATGGCACTGATTTCCTTCAGACTAAGATCTTCAATATATTTTAAAATGATCGCTGTTCGGTATTTTTCAGGAAGCTGTCCAATTTCCGATTGCAGCCATCTCTCTTCTTCTTCTTGAATAACCAGTTCATCCGGCAGCGGTTCATCGGAAGCAAGCTGCGTACTGAGCGTAAACCCCTCACTGCCCGGCATATCCGCATCAAGATAGACGCTCGGTTTCTTTTTTCGCAAATAGTCAATGGACAGATTGGTCGCAATTCGGAATATCCATGTCGAGAATTTCCGGTTAATATCATATTTATCAATGTGGCGATATGCTCTGATAAAAACTTCCTGCGACAGGTCCTCTGCTTCCTGCCGATTGCCGACCATACGCAGGCAAATACTGTATACGCTGTTTTTGTACAGATCCACCAACTCGGAAAATGCGTGGTGGTCGCCCTTTTTCACTTTTTTTATAAGTCGCTTCTCCCTCTGTTCCATCGTTACCTCTCTTTTGTAGCATTTATGTATACGCAAACCGGCGTGAATAAGTTTCAAAATCATTTTAGCAAATTTTCCCGGCCGCTTGTGGCGATTGGCAAAGATTTTTCGAATCTTTTAAAGGCAGCGGGCGGGCATAACCAAAGATGAAAATAAATTCGCCAATTTGTCGCATACACAGAACATTTTTCGTTTAGTTGAATGAATAAGGGGGTACTTTTAGACTAAAACGTATGAACTTGGAGGCGAGAAAATGGACAAGGATCAACTCAGGAGAGAAATCGAGAAAGCCCGCCATCAGCTTGTTTATACCGCAGGCAGGCATCCATTATCTTCACCGACAGTCATTCGTGTCAGTTGCCGGCTTGATCGTTTGCTGAACAAATATGAACAGTTGATTAAATAAGATAGAGGGGTACAAAAACAAAAAACTTGGCAAGCCGGAATGTCCATACCTCGCCCGGCCCCTGCTCATTTACAAAGTAACAGAGAGCACCGCTTCGTGTGCTCTTTTTTGGCCGTAAAGTCACAAAATCCGTCCGCCAAACAGTACTTCCGCCAGTTTAACCGCCGTTTTTGCCGTACGGTTGCGATCATCGAGCAGGGGGGTTGACTTCCACAAATTCCGCTGAGACAAGGACATCCGCTTCGAAAAGCGACGCCATAAGAAAACTCAGCTCACGAAACGTCAGGCCGCCGCGGACCGGCGTCCCGACGCCGGGTGCCTCAAAAGGATCCAGACTGTCCAGATCCAGACTGAGGTGAATGCCGCTCGTTCTTGCCTTTAAACCATCAATAACGCCGCTCGTCACTTCGGCGATCCCTATTCTTTCGATGTCATGCATCGTATAAACTTTTAATTGAAGCCGGTTGATCAGCCGTTTCTCTCCGTCATCAAGATCACGTGCTCCAATGATTGCCACATTCTCAGTTCGATTTTCGGATTCAGTCCGCCAATTTCCACCAGCTGTTTCTCTCCAAATCCAAGCCCGGACGCGAGCGGCATGCCATGAATATTGCCGCTCGGCGATGTTTCCGTTGTGTTAAGATCGCCGTGGGCATCGACCCAAATCACTCCGAGAGGTTCCCTATTCCCCGCAGCACCGGCCACCGTCCCGATCGCCGTACTGTGATCGCCGCCGAGAACAAGCGGAAATCGCCCTTTTTTCATCTCGCGGTCAACCGTTTCCGCCAACCGCTCGCTGGCTTCCGCTACGGCGTGCAGATTCTTGGGATTTTCCTCCGGCCCATGCGGTGCGGAATGGTGAATGACAAGATCGCCGCAATCATGCACATCGCATCCGAGAGCAGCCAGACGCTCTATAAGCCCGGCATGCCTGATCGCGCTTGGTCCCAGATCCACGCCTTTCTTCATTTGCCCTAAAGCTGTCGGTACACCAATCACAGAAAGAGAACGATTCATCTTCCCCCCTTCAAGGGCGTAGCAAATATGGACTCAGAGACTCACGTTCCAGAAAGGACGGCCAAGAAAGGACGGTCAAATAAGAAAATATCCTCAAATCGGAGCACCGGTCATTTTATTCATAAGCTTCATTTTAATGAACGGCCTCACTTTTATCATATTCTTATTTCACCAGTCCCATTCGTATCAGACCATCCGTTATTCAAGAGGAGAGTCATTTTCGTTCGGCGGACTTTAAGGCATTAGTTTAGAACTTATGGATTTAAGCCGGCGATTTACCCGTCGATTCAAGACAAATCAAATACCCGCCGGACCTCTGGTTTACCTTCGGCTCAGAATGGAGCGACTTCAGACTCAAATGGGGTGACTTCGGCTCAGAATGGGGCAACTTCAGATCAAATGGAGCGACTTCACCCCAAAATAGGGCGACTTCAGGCTCAAAATGGGGCGGCCCCGCGGAGGTGACAGATCGCCCTTTGACTGTACAACAGCATTCAAAATTGCCGTAAAATCCCTATGCCCATACCTGAAGAGCGAAAAAGCTCCCAAACGGAACCGTTCAGGAGCTTTCTTTATAAACTACTATATAAATGGAGCCTAGGGGGATCGAACCCCTGACCTCCTGCGTGCAAAGCAGGCGCTCTCCCAGCTGAGCTAAGGCCCCGCAACCCGGCGGGACACAGCGATTAAGCCCGCCATATTTCAAGGCAAAACGTTCGCCAAAAAAAGAAGCGGAAGACGGGACTCGAACCCGCGACCCTCACCATGGCAAGGTGATGTTCTACCACTGAACTACTTCCGCAAAGAAGGAAAAATAAAAGAAGAAAAAATATAATGCGGATGAGAGGACTCGAACCTCCACGTCCGGTAAAGGACACTAGAACCTGAATCTAGCGCGTCTGCCAATTCCGCCACACCCGCATAATATAAGCCCCGGAAAAAATAGTGAAAAATGAGAGTTAACCATTGGTTCAGCACATCGAAAGATTATTTTTTTTTTCATCTTCCCAATAGTGCTTATCCACCAATTATTGTAAAAATGGTGGGCCATGAAGGTCTCGAACCTTCGACCCTCTGATTAAGAGTCAGATGCTCTGCCAACTGAGCTAATGGCCCATATTCTGATAAAATATGCAATGGTGGAGGGAGAAGGATTCGAACCTTCGAACCCGTAGGGAACGGATTTACAGTCCGTCGCGTTTAGCCACTTCGCTATCCCTCCGAAAAGTGGTGCCGGCCAGAGGACTTGAACCCCCAACCTACTGATTACAAGTCAGTTGCTCTACCAATTGAGCTAGGCCGGCATCACATGATGGAGAATGTAGGGTTCGAACCTACGACCCTCTGCTTGTAAGGCAGATGCTCTCCCAGCTGAGCTAATCCTCCATATTCAAGATGACCCGTGCGGGATTCGAACCCGCGTAACCGCCGTGAAAGGGCGATGTCTTAACCGCTTGACCAACGGGCCATAACTATCATCGGCAACCGACGCTCTTAATTATATACTCGGATCAAACAGCTTGTAAAGTAAAAAATAAAAACTTTTATATTCCAAATATTTCATCTTGTTACCCTTCTTTTAACGCCTTTTTTTCGGTGGCTTATCCTCTTTGTTTCTTAGTGTGGAGGGAAACAAGCGCATATATTGGACAGTGATCACCGCAGGCAAAATATAGCCGATCGATGCCTCGACAATAGCCGCTCCTCTCGACCATCCAAACGGGGTGATATCGCCGTAGCCTACAGACAACAATGTGATCGCACTAAAATAGAGTGTTCTTGTAAAATGACCGATCCAATAAGGAAGCGGTGAAATTGCCTCATGGTGATCAATGATAACACCAAGTTGAAAAAAGTCAAGCAATAAATATATCACTGTGAACGTGATAATAATATTGATACACGTCATAAACAAAGCCAGCGAATTATAAAGCATACCCCGCTCATGATTGCTTTTCATCTCCACACTCCTCGCCAAATTCCTGAATGGCCAACAAATCTAGCTTGACGCTGACTTAAGCAAGGTTTGAAATCTGCATCCCTTAAATAGGCCTCTCTGAGACCGGCAACACATTCTTCCCGGGCATACCACTCAGACGGATCTCTAGACCGATCCAACGATTCCGTCCGGCCGCCTCAAAACGATCCGGCATTTTTTATTCTTGAATGGGCACATATTACCGAAGGCAGACGTATGCATTCAGCCGCTTTAAAACGTTGATCCTGTTGCCGATTCCCGGAAGTTCAAACTTTCAATTTGGAGATCCCGCTTCATGCGAAAATCACTGTCTCAGCCCTGAAGGAGATATCACCGCAGTCATCCTTTGTACATGCTATGCTAAAATATGCTCAATCATTAAAATTAAAACCAGCATTGAAATGGGCCAAATTTGCGTTAGGGGACCCTATCGGCAGAATGCGGTGCAAGTCTCGTCACTTATTTTTTCAGGCAATTCTTGCGAGCTTCGAGCTAAACGTGATCCGAAAAAAGCTCCAAATTAAAATTGTTTAAATATTCGCTTGTTTTATGGTACTATATATTTAAAACAATAATATAAGGAGGCTTTTTCATGAAAAAAGTCATTGCACTATTCTTTTTTTTATTATGTTTGCGATCGGCACCGATACCTTTTTGATTTCCCCGCTCCTCCCGACACTGAGACATCTCTATGGCGTATCGACCGGATTATCCGGATGGATGATGAGCGCTTATGCATTGGGGTATGCACTGTTCGCTTTAATTGCCGGGCCGATATCGGATTACTCAAATAGAAAGACAGTCATGATCGGCGGGATGGCCGCTTTCGCATTGGCTACTTTTTTTTGCGGACTCGCGTCCAATTTCTGGATGATGTGTTTGTTTCGCTTGATAGCAGGAATAAGCGCCGCTTTTGTCAGCCCGCAAGTCTGGGCGGCCATTCCCGCACTCGTCCCTCAAGATAAAATAATAAAAAAAAGCATCGGGTCGGCCTCCGCAGGTCTCGCCGTTGCCCAATTGTTAGGCCTTCCATTCGGCAGCTGTCTGGCCTCGTTTACCTGGCGCGCTCCCTTTTTTATTCTCTCGCTCTTGTCCGCGCTATTACTTACCTTCGCCGTTTTCTTGCTGCCCCCTCTGCCGGCGGCACAGGCCGGCAGCAAGCCGTCCATTGCCGGCCGCTATAAAGACCTGTTCGGCACACACGGAGCGTCCTCCGCTTTTCTTGCTTATCTGCTTTTTCAAATGGGCAACTTTGCTTCATTTACTTTTTTAGGCACATGGTTTGCCGATGCGTTTCAATTAAATGTGTCGCAAATCGGGCTGGCTTTGCTTGTAGTCGGCTTGGGAAATTTAATGGGAAGTTCAATCGGAAACCGCTGCATCGGCAAATTAGGCACCGCTAAGTCGCTGTTTGTCGGTTTAATCGCGATGGGCGCCTTTTATTTCGCGCTTCCTTTTTTCGGCTCTCTCACATTTGTCGAGATCGCGCTTTTTCTTGCCTTTTTCGTTGCCGGAGCAATCTTCCCGCCGCTCATGATGAGCCTGCTTCAGTCGCTGTCCCCCTCATCACGGGGGACGATTTCTGCTTTGGCCAATTCTGTTATGTACGTTGGCGTAACAGTGGGCGCACTCGTCGCCGGCCAGCTTTACAGCTTATTTGCTGGCTTCATATCTGTTACAGCCTTCACTCTCATTATGTGTATCCTGGCAAGCGGTTTTTTTTAAAAGCCAGCGGTATTTTGCTGCCGGCAAAACCGGCCGGCACTCATGTACAAAAAAATAAACACTTAATTTGACCATTGTATGTGAAAACGGGAGCCCGACCGGCTCCCGCAATCATATCCATTCATTAACCACGTGGAAATAGCTGTCTTTGGCGTATCATTTTGCTCATACGCCCTCTAATAGCCTGACCAATCCGATTAGTTGGTTTCATCATTTGGTAAGCAGCTGCGCCAACACTTATTGAAGTGAAAAGCGGCAGCCAGCCTCTGTTTCTTGCCATCAGTTATCACCACCACTGACCGATTTGTCCACCTTCATGTGAACATTTTTATCGTTCCCCATTGTTCCGGAAGCGATAAGCGTCAATCTTTGGCACAACTACCATTCCGAAATTGCCGTATTATTTCGAAACCGGTGTTTCATGAAGGTATTCTTCCAGTGTGAGACCTTTTTTGGTGATCTTTTTCGCCGCCTTTATGCCAATATAGCGCAAATGCCACGACTCGTATTCATAGCCGGTAATATTTTCCTTCCCTTTAGGATATCTGATAATAAATCCATAATCTTGAGCATGTTTAGCGAGCCAAGCCGCTTCCTTTGTTTTTCCGAAAGCCGGCGTTGCTGCGTACTTGCCGCTAGTCCCCGAAACATCGATAGCAAGACCCGTTTCGTGCTCGCTTGTTCCAGGCAAAGCGCTGTAAGTCAGGGCTTTCTGTCTGCCGTCTTTTTTGACGTATGCATTAAACACAGCTGCCTGGGTCGCATAAGAGCGATACGCCGACACTCCTGCAAGGGATATACCGTCTTTTTTAGCACCGGCAAACATTTTCTCCAAAGCAGCAGCTGCCGGCTTGCGCATTTCCCGCTTCTGCAATTTCTCTTTGAAAACAAAAGGGGCATGGGGATAAACTAAATCTTTTGGTTCATAATGTGCGGGAAGAGCAAAATGTTTGTTGACAAGAACGGTCAGGCTATCCGGCTGTGCAACAGTATAGACGCCGCGCTGATTTTGCGCCGACATCATTTGCACTCGTTCCTTGGTTGATTGTTCTTTGCTCGTCCCTGAATGACTCGCCTGTTCCGCTTTTGCTTTAGAATGATTTTCGTTTCCGGCGGACTGATGTCCTGTTGAACAAGCCGAAAGCAAAAAGAAAAACGCGGATAAAACGCAAGCCGTCAGCGCCAGTCGATATTTCATAAAATACGTTCACCCCTTCATCCTAGCTTATTAAAAACTCCCCAAAACAAATGAAACCCTTTATCCGGCTTCAATATCAAATGATGACAAAGATTTTTTAATCGTTCAAGGGCTTTTTCTTATTATGATCTTTATTTTGGTTTTTATCGTAAAACAAGAGCATTTTTGAAAGCGCTTTCATACGCGCGTAAAAAAAGACAAACTGCAATGGCGGTTCGCTTAGTTCTCAGTATTAGCTCGGGTTTTCCTATTTTCCTTTCTACCCTATCCATAATTTTACAATCAAGACAATTGATGCTGCCAGAAAAACAATTGGTGAAAAATAATTTTCGGCTCAGTCTTACATTCAACTCATGTAATTTCTCATTGATTTTCTCTGCTTCATCCTTTTCATCAATAAGCAGCTCGGGGCTTTTTGATTCCATTTTCGCTCCTCCTTTCGCCAGTTGAAAATTTCGCTGGATGCAAGGCCAATCACTGGATAATGAGTGTCAGTCTCATCCTTTATTCTCAGTTTATCAAAACATTGTTGAGTCATTATTAAGTGTTCTTAAAAAATTTGCTAACCTATTCGGCTTAAAACTTGGGCTTTCTGCAGCCGAAAAGGCACTAAAATTTAATGGACGGCTATTAAGCCTTCCATTTATTCCTATTCAGCTGCCGCCCCCTGGATGTCTTTTTATGAAATCAGCCGTAAAATCCACCAAAGCACGTTGAGCGATTAATCGCGCCTCAGCTGCCCCGACGCGGCCGATACGTACATACCGTCTCTCCCCCGGCCGCCTTGCCTTTCAAAAGCGGCGCCGATTTCCGGAAAACGTTCTTCTTGAAAGTCAAGATCGAGATACTGTTTCCACACGCGTCTGCCTCGCTCAAGAACTGGACTGGAGCGCTTTACCGAAGGGAGACATTTTGAGCGATACTCTCCCAGATGCATCGAGGTATTGCTGTCATAGCCGGTGCCCAGAAGCAGTACATAGCCGCCCTTTTCATACAATTTTCCTGTCGGCGAGTTCTCTCCCAAACCATCGTCCAGACTTTGCCCGGATAAAATAGTCTCCCGTTCTTTTCCCCACGCCGTAAATGAATGAATGAATCGGATGGCTGCTTCTTTCCACACCCGGAAATGTCCGAAAACACTCCGCCACCCGGCCAATACCGCATGTCGGCGTACACAACGGATCGAACACCGGCATCTGGTCATAAATATCCGTCCACCAATCTCGCGGCACAGCAGGATTTCCCCAATCCTCTGGATCGGATACATCGGCGCTATGAGCCGGCATAATCAGTGTTCCTTCCCCAGTCAGTACATCATGCAGCGCTCTGATGATGGTGACAGGACCGCCGCACACCCAGCCCAATTTGCTCATTGACGTATGGACGAGAACGATCATCCCCGCCTTCATCCCCAGCCTCTTCAGATCACGGACTAGAGAAGCCCGCGTCACCAACGTTCGCGTTTGCCGTATAACGTCTTTTTCGGTCATGTTTTTCCCAGCTTTCTTTGATGGCAGTTGTTTGCCACCTTCTCCTGCCGCATATTTATTCAGCCGGCCGCAATACTAAGGTATAACAGAAAAAGGTTACTCAGCTTGAATTTCCGACAATTTATTCAAGTTTTCCAGGATACCCTCATTATCATACCCGTTGTTTTAGCCGTGGCTCAAGTTGTCAAATGCCTGTTTCCGATTCCAAAACCGTTCGTTCCCGCCGCTGAACTGAAGATCGACCTGCTCTTTTCGATCTTTTTCAACCGCCGCCACGATATCATCGCCGGCCTCATCATGGGTTATCTTTACGGTTATGCGGCAATTGGAGTCATGCATCGTTTAAAACGGCGTGGCTTTCTTTAAAAAAAAGGCCTTTCAAATGATTGTCGCGCGTTTTCATTTTCCGGAACAAAAAAGAGCCTTGCCCCGCGCAAGGCTCTAAAATAACAGCCGATGAACTTCTTATTTAATAATCAGTACGGGAACAGGTGAACGTTGGACGACACCGTGGCTGACACTGCCCAAAAATTCTCTGATCCCGCTTAATCCCCGGCTGCCAAGGATAACGAGGTCGTAATGGTTTTCTTTAATATGGTCCAAGATCGTCGTGCGCGGGTTGCCCTTCCTTAACGTAAGCATGCGACTTATTCGGCAAGTCTTTTAAAGCAGCTTCGGCCTTGCTTATGACTTCTTTTCCATATTTAAAAGTCGATTCCTGCACTTCTAAATAAACCTCGCCTACAATAAACTGATTGGTCGGTACTGTCACAACATGCAGCACGTCAATTTCTGTTTTTTCATCTAATTTGGCAATCTCGATCGCTTTTTGCAGCGCTTTTTTCGACAGTTCGGATTGATCATAGGAAACCAAAATTTTCGAGAATAACATACCCAACCACCTCGATTACTTTTTTCTTATTCCGAGCTCATTGTAACATATTCATCCGAAAAAAAGTCTGACAAAACCAGCAATTATTTTCTGTTCGAACCATATGGGGTTATCAGGCCTGAGAAGCTCCCGGCCGTGCCGGAGAGCCACGTATAATGTCTGACTAAACCCGCAGCATCGGTCCGGTATTTCCTTGAGAATGATTCTGGCGGAAAAATACACTATACCGGATTTGAAGAAATATCAGATTTCAACGTCACGTTGAATCGACTTTCTCACAATAAATTGCGCAGGCCGTCTGCACCAGATCTTATCCATCCGTTAGATTTTTCTGAGCAGAATTTCGTCGACGGAATGGTCCGCTCTTTTTTTTAAAATAACATCCGCTCGATATTTGGTCGGTGCAATATTTTTCTCCAGATTCACTTGATTGATCGTCCGCCAAAGCCCAGCAGCGATTTCCTCCGATTCGCGCTCCGACAAGTCGGCATATCTGCGAAAATAGGCCCCCGGCTGCTGAAAAGACGTTTGCTGCAATTTCTTGAATCGCTTCACATACCAGTGATACAAATCCTGTTCATCGGCATCCAGATATAAAGAAATATCAAAGAAGTCGGACACATAGGCACTCGGCAGCAAATGATGATCCGGAGCCGGCGTTTGCAAGACATTAAGCCCTTCGACAATAACAATATCCGGCTGTTCGATTCGCTGATACTCACCGGGCACAATATC
The DNA here is from genome assembly GCA_030437565.1 of Terrilactibacillus sp. S3-3. Lineage (GTDB taxonomy): Bacteria > Bacillota > Bacilli > Bacillales > Sporolactobacillaceae > S3-3. Next base: position 188,519 of record CP129291.1, on the reverse strand, counting down.
GTAGTATACATGCGAATAAATGGGAACGTCCACCCTGGCTGTGCCTGACTTCAACTGCCGTAAACAATCAATAAGCCGTTTTTGATCATAGCTTTCAGGAAATCCTTTTCTCTTCAAAATTCCTCGTTTCTCAAGAACAGCTTTTGGATAGAGAAAACCGTCCGTTGGGATGATTTCGACCTTTGGGCGGCTCGGCCATTTCCGCAGCAGTGCCTGGATCAGACGCGCCGCCGTGCTTTTCCCGACCGATACACTGCCGGCCATCCCAATAATAAACGGTGCGCTTCCATTCTTTTTCCCAAAAAAAGTATTGGACGCTTCGTACAGTTTCCGGGTAGCGATCATTTGCAGCTGAAACAGGCGTGTCAGCGGCAAGTAAATGTTTTCCACTTCCTGGGGCGAAACGTTCTCATTGATGCCCTGCAATCCGGTAATTTCATCTTTGGTTAAGGTCATCGGTGTATTAAAACGCAATGTCGCCCATTCCAGGCTTGAGAAGCGCAAGTAAGGAAGGCTCATGTCTCTCTCCTTCATTTTCATTTGTCGGACGCCTCGGCATAGTAGCCATTCATAACATCCTTCGGCACCATACTGCCCCCTGTCGCCCAGACAATATGTGTCGAATCGCCCATACGGCGGATCAGTTGATTATCTTTCATATAGGCCTGTCCCGCCGCCTCTTGAAAAAGTTTTACCGGACCGATTGCACCCGCCGCCGCGGAAGGCTCTAAATAAATCGCTTCCTTATCTGCAAATGCTTTCAGTAAAGAGTAAAGCCGTTCATCCGCTATCGTCAGGCATCCGCTCACCATCCCTCCGACAGTCCGGCCAACAAAGGCCGATGCCCTGCCGACCGCCAGACCGTCCGCGGCGGTTCGATTGTCAAGATGGAAGTCCTGAACAGAGACTTTATCGTGAAGTTCAGTTGCCAGACCAAGCAAAAAGCAGGGAGAGTGGGTCGGCTCTACAAAAAAGGCATGGGCATGTTCACCGAAGATCTTCTTCAAGCCGAAAGTCACGCCGCCCGGACCGCCGCCGACACCGCACGGCAGATAAAACGATCAAGGGGTGCTCGCTGTCGACAGGCACTTGCATATCTTCAAGCTGCCCCTTCAGTCGGCCGGCCGCCACTGCGTAACCTAAAAAAAGTTCTTTAGAATTTTCATCATCGATAAAATGACAGCGGCTATCGGACGCCGCCTGACTGCGCCCCTCCTCCACCGCTTTACTGTAATCATCATCGACTTCCTTTACAACGGCACCTTTCTGGCGAAGCAGGTTCTTTTTCCATTGTTTCGCATCCCGGGACATATAAACCGTTGTCTTAAAGCCTAATTTGGCTGCCATAATGCCGATGCTTAATCCCAGATTGCCTGTTGATCCGACTGCTATTGAATATTGCGAAAAAAGGCGTTTGAACTCGCTATCAGCGATCTTTGCATAATCATCATCCGGCCGGAGCATCCCGTTTTCAAACGCAATTTTCTCTCGGCAGTTGCCAGCACTTCATAAATGCCGCCTCTTGCCTTAATTGATCCTGAAATCGGCAAATCACTGTCGCACTTCACCAATAAACGCCCGGGAATATCGAAACCATATGTTTGCTGCAAATATTGTTTCATGCCGGGTATCGCGACAACCGGCGATTCAATGATCCCTTTCGTCCGTCTGGTTTCCGGGAAGGCCGTTTCAATATATGCGGCAAACCTCCCCAGCCTTTTCTCGGCTTCATCAATATCCTTCGTCGTCACCGCTTCCGCCTTTGGCTTTTCTTTGTACCGAGGATTTGTCCAAAAAACCTCTTTTTTTGCCATGATATCTGTTAACAAAGGGAATGCTTCCTGCCACTGCCGGAGCGTTCTTCCGCCAACATATTCATCAGTCAACGAACCTTCCTCCTTCTTATCTGCCGCCGTCAGTCTTTCGTACGCCGCCGCATTTCTCAAATAGTGAAAGGATTAAGATATTCTTATTCTAATGATAAAGGAAAGAAGCCGGTTTGAGCAACCATCATGGCAGCCGGACCCATCTATTCTTTATTTTAAAAATTTATCCCGCATTAACGGACAGTAAGACTTCCACTCAAGACTTCAATGAATTCGAAGAAGCAATAGGTGGGAGATAACTGCCCGTAAAAGCCCGATTGGTTCAACTAACAATTAGTGGGGAATGGAAGAACCCCCCCACTGATTGAAGTTTCACTTTATCAGCTTATAATTTTGAGCGACTGATCATATACATAGTATCGGAAAGACGCTACCCGAGAATGAGTCCTGAAGCAAGGGTCTCACCCAAGTATATATTTAATGGCTCACCTAAGTTTTTATGAGTATTCATAAAAAATCAGAATAATCGGGCATACAATATCCTTTTAAGTCGCATTTTGTTCTCCCGCATGATAAAATTGAGCCAAGGTTCGGGAAATCCGAGCCTTTTTTAAATATTAAATGAGATTGTTTATGATTACATTTTGCTTTGCCCCTTTTTGAATAATTTGTCTTAGAGGTGATACAGCAGATGAGTAAACAAAATCACGAAAGCTTATATGTTCCTGCAACCCAGAAACCCAACAACCATACGAGCCACGTTGATGAATACGCGATCGTTCTGTTTATTATCCTTGTAGTGGTTGTCAGCCTGCTGATTCTCAAACTGACGAAAATTCTTTTCAGAGAAATCTTTCCTAAAAACGGCAGACACTATAAAAATCAGTAGCGCAGAACTTTTTCGCGATCAATCAATGTGTTGCGAACTTCTCATTTGCATCCCGGCTGCCTCATCTTTAAATCGCTATATAACACCGAGGCGATTGCCGGTGTCTCAGGGCCGCCCGTGCAACCCTTCGGCAGCGGCTGATTGTGACTCGCTGTTCTTGCCGTTTTAAATAAACGTTTGTTTAAGCCGTCTGTTCGTAAATACAGGCTTAAAAACTAACGGTTTTACCTGGACACGGAGCCCCTCCCCGAAAATTATCGGTCCCCCTTTCTTAAAAGCAAAAAAAAGGCCCATGTAAGTGGGCTGAAAACATGATAAGTGATAAGGGCCTCAAATGACTTTGTAGCATCTTTAGACTAACACTTAATAATAATGGTTCTATGCTGTTTTTGTAAAGCTTTCGTTAATTAGGGTGATGCCCGCGAAAGTGGCGAATCCGGCAGCCTTTTCATAAAAATTGCCGTTCGTTTTTAACCATTGCCGCCATAACAAACATAAGGGCAAATATCCGCCAGTTCGTTCGCAGGTTTTATCGTCATTGAAGAGAAGACTCCCGCTTCCATAAAATGCTGAGATGAATTCCTTTCTGCTTGTTCCGACAAACCTAAACTTGGTATGCTCATAAATGGAACTTTCAAAACGTGCAGACTGTTCAAGTACGGTAAGACACCGCCGGACAACCGTTCCCTTTCCTCCTGTTTGACAGTGTCATCAAGGGCTGGAAGTCATGACCTCTGCACTTTTATTCTGCCATAAACACACGAGTGAATGGACTATATGAGAATGTTCCAATACTAGAACGATTACTATGCAGCGGTGTGGTTAATCACCTATCCGGTAGAGACGACGTGGACACGCCTGTGCGTAAAGAGCTACGTGAAGAACGCCGTTGCTTGCGTATTGCGAAGCTCCGACTTCAAATGTAGTTAAGTCGGGGGCGTTCACCGAAGACGAGGTGAATGGATTTTAACAAAAAGTGGTACAATAAGGGTACTATCAATATTTCTTCCTTTAATGGATAGAGATAGAGTTGGTAGCTCCCATTTTTGCCCTCCTCCTGGGAGGGACCTTTTTTTGATTACCCTTCTGAACATTCGCACATTCGCCCACCGTTGCATAAGATGCACTATCTCTTTGTAAAGGGGAATCAAAATTGGATCACAATTTATTCTATGAACATAATCACAGGCAAATGGATCAAGGTTATCAGCCACCGATGACACCAATGACACCAATGGCTCCAATGGCACCAACGACATCAACTGTGTCGTCATCCGAAGTTATGAGAACCCTTCATCCGGTCGTGAGTCATGGTCTTCGTGAAGCGCAGCATCTTGGATTTCAGCACGCTTTATCCGAAGCCACTGCCATTGCCTATCTGATGGGCAAAGGTTATGACTTTGGCGCTGCATGGCAGACTGTAGAGTCATGGTGGCACCCAGGTCAACCCACACCGACACCTTATTGATTGACAAGGCACCAATTTTAGGTGCCTTTTTTTCAAAACCAAATCCGGCTTGATTACTGATCCTCTCACTTACTATAGTAAAGCTCACTAATCGGTCACCAGTTGGATTCAAGCATTAAAAAAGGCAAGGTTTCAAAATGTCTGAAACCCTTGCTTTGACTAGTTTTATAAGAAAGCTTCCAACCCGACTCGAACCAGCGACCCCTTCTTTACCATACCCGCGGGCGTGTTGTTTTCTAAAAATGTTCCAGTATGATAAAGCCTGTTTTAATGGGATTTCTAATCTATCCAAAGTGTAGTAGTTGATGAATATAGGATATTTTTGTTTTATTTCTTCTTCCATTTCTTCTTCCACTTCTTCCATCAGTTTGACGGTTCCTCCGTCGCTCCATCTGAGGAGGGATCAAATTTGAGGCATCCCGTCCCTTGTATTTTTGCGGCCCATCCGGGTATAATAAAGACACAAGGAACGTAAAATAAATACCGCCGGTACTGGTAATACCGACGGCAACGGCAATCCGCTTTAAGAGCGGTACGGTGCATAAACTTTATATTCATCGAATAATCCGTCTAGCCCCGATCAAGGCATATGAGGCGGATTATTTCTTTTTTTGCTTAACAGCGTTACCACAATGCCGACAATTCCTAAAATAACAGTCACAAGCAACCCTGCGACTGTAAATGCCAGCATTAAAGACTGGTACACTGTCATCGGCTTCACCCCCTTTCACAAGGGTGTCACCGCATCCGCTCATATGCTTTATTGCCTTGTCCTGATTATAGCATGGCACCCCCAGTTTTGGTGAATGATTTAACGAACGCATTTTCACATTCGTTAACAGTCTTATTTAAGATTTGATAAAAAGATTGCCGGTAGTGAGGAAGCCATATATTCCTATCGGCATCAAGACGCAAAATTGCGTTCAGCTATTTTAACGAAGAAATTCGACGGGTTCAACTTTGAGCCGGTTAAAATTTCTCGCATCTGAAAATCCAATTTGTTGAGCAATCAATCACTATTAAACAATCACTGTCGCTGGATAAAAGCAGGGACGACCGCCTGAGCCTGAAAGGAACAAAAACGGATGGATGGCGTACAGTAGACATGAGTGACTCTCTGGCGGCTATTCTGAAGACCCTGATTTACACAAAAACAGCGGGGCATCGGAAACCCGATAAACCCCGCTGAATCAACGTTTTATAAGAGAGCTTCCAACTGGATTCGAACCAGCGACCCCTTCCTTACCATGGAAGTGCTCTACCTGCTGAGCTATGGAAGCAAATGGCTCCACAGGTGGATTCGAACCTACGACCGATCGGTTAACAGCCGATTGCTCTACCACTGAGCTACTGTGGAATAATACATAAAAATGTAGCAAGCAGACAACCACCGTTTCTGATGGCTCTCTGTTTGTTGTGTTTGCCTGGCAGCGACCTACTCTCACAGGGGGACAGCCCCCAATTACCATTGGCGCGGAAGAGCTTAACGGCCGTGTTCGGGATGGGAACGGGTGTGACCTCTTCGCCATTGCCGCCAGACTATGTATCGGCGTGTCGACGGGTATCAAATCTCGTCGTCACTCCTATAATTGAAGGTGAACCTTCAAAACCAGAAACGAAAGAAAAGTCTTATTCCTAATGTGGTTAAGCCCTCGACCGATTAGTATCTGTCAGCTTCGCACGTCACCGTGCTTCCACTTCAGACCTATCAACCTCATCATCTCTAAGGGGTCTTACTGATTTAAAATCATGGGAAATCTCATCTCGAGGGGGGCTTCATGCTTAGATGCTTTCAGGCACTTATTATCCCGTCCACACATAGCTACCCAGCGATGCTCCTGGCGGAACAACTGGGACACCAGCGGTGTGTCCATCCCGGTCCTCTCGTACTAAGGACAGCGCCTCTCAAATTTCCTACGCCCGCGACGGATAGGGACCGAACTGTCTCACGACGTTCTGAACCCAGCTCGCGTACCGCTTTAATGGGCGAACAGCCCAACCCTTGGGACCTACTTCAGCCCCAGGATGCGATGAGCCGACATCGAGGTGCCAAACCTCCCCGTCGATGTGGACTCTTGGGGGAGATAAGCCTGTTATCCCCAGGGTAGCTTTTATCCGTTGAGCGATGGCCCTTCCATGCGGTGCCACCGGATCACTAAGCCCGACTTTCGTCCCTGCTCGACTTGTAGGTCTCGCAGTCAAGCTCCCTTGTGCCTTTACACTCTGCGAATGATTTCCAACCATTCTGAGGGAACCTTTGGGCGCCTCCGTTACCTTTTAGGAGGCGACCGCCCCAGTCAATGCCCACTGCCCACCTGACACTGTCTCCGAACCGGATCACGGTTCAAGGTTAGAATGTCGATACCGTCAGTCAGGGTAGTATCCCACGGGCGCCTCCACCGAACCTAGCGGTCCGGCTTCCACGGCTCCTACCTATCCTGTACAAACGGTACCCACATCCAATATCAAGCTGCAGTAAAGCTCCATGGGGTCTTTCCGTCCTGTCGCGGGTAACCTGCATCTTCACAGGTACTATAATTTCACCGGGTCTCTCGTTGAGACAGTATCCAAATCGTTACACCTTTCGTGCGGGTCGGAACTTACCCGACAAGGAATTTCGCTACCTTAGGACCGTTATAGTTACGGCCGCCGTTTACTGGGGCTTCGATTCAAAGCTTCTCCCCCGAAGGGGATAACCTCTCCTCTTAACCTTCCAGCACCGGGCAGGTGTCAGCCCCTATACATCACCTTACGGTTTAGCAGAGACCTGTGTTTTTGGTAAACAGTCGCTTGGATCTTTTCACTGCGGCTCATCTGGACCGAAGTCCAAACAAGCACCCCTTCTCCCGAAGTTACGGGGTCATTTTGCCGAGTTCCTTAACGAGAGTTCTCCCGAGCGTCTTAGGATTCTCTCCTCGCCTACCTGTGTCGGTTTAGGGTACGGGCACCTTTGGACTCGCTAGAGGCTTTTCTTGGCAGTGTAGGGACAGGCTCTTCGGTACTAAAATTTCCCTCCTCATCACCGCTCAGCGTGATTGATCGCGGGATTTGCCTCGCGATCCGCCTTGCGGCTTGAACGCACTCAACCAACCATGCGCCAGCCTTTCCTTCCTGCGTCCCCCCATCACTCAAACGTCCAATGGTGGTACAGGAATATCAACCTGTTGTCCATCGCCTACGCCTTTCGGCCTCGGCTTAGGTCCCGACTAACCCTGAGCGGACGAACCTTCCTCAGGAACCCTTAGGCTTTCGACGGAGGGGATTCTCACCCCTCTTTTCGTTACTCATACCGGCATTCTCACTTCCAAGCGCTCCAGCAAACCTTCCGGTTTGCCTTCAATGCCCTTGGAACGCTCCCCTACCATGACCAAAAGGTCATCCACGGCTTCGGTGATGTGTTTAGCCCCGTTACATTTTCGGCGCAGCGCCACTCGACCAGTGAGCTATTACGCACTCTTTAAATGATGGCTGCTTCTGAGCCAACATCCTGGTTGTCTAACTAGCGCCACATCCTTTCCCACTTAACACATACTTAGGGACCTTAGACGGTGGTCTGGGCTGTTTCCCTTTCGACGACGGATCTTATCACTCGCCGTCTGACTCCCGAGCTTAAGTGATTGGCATTCGGAGTTTGACTGAACGCGGTAATCCTGTGGGGACCCCTTATTCAATCAGTGCTCTACCTCCAACACTCTCCCGCTCGAGGCTAGCCCTAAAGCTATTTCGGGGAGAACCAGCTATCTCCGTGTTCGATTGGCATTTCACCCCTACCCACACCTCATCCCCGCACTTTTCAACGTGCGTGGGTTCGGGCCTCCATTCAGTGTTACCTGAACTTCACCCTGGACATGGGTAGATCACACGGTTTCGGGTCGACAACGTTAAACTCATTCGCCCTATTCAGACTCGCTTTCGCTGCGGCTCCGCCTCTTCAGCTTAACCTTGCTTAACATCGTCACTCGCCGGTCCATTCTACAAAAGGTACGCTGTCACCCCCGAAGGGGCTTCAACTACTTGTAAGCACACGGTTTCAGGATCTCTTTCACTCCCCTTCCGGGGTGCTTTTCACCTTTCCCTCACGGTACTGGTTCACTATCGGTCACTAGGGAGTATTTAGCCTTGGGAGATGGTCCTCCCGGATTCCGACGGGGTTTCTCGTGTCCCGCCGTACTCAGGATCCACTCGGGAGAGGACGACATGTCGGCTACAGGGCGATTGCCTTCTCTGGCCGGCCTTTCCAGACCGTTCGCCTATGCCGTCCTTTTCTGACTCCACAATGAGTGTCCTACAACCCCAAAGGGCAAGCCCCTTTTTTTTGGATTTCCCTTTCGCTCGCCACTACTCAGGAAATCGCATTTGCTTTCTCTTCCTCCGGGTACTAAGATGTTTCAGTTCCCCGGGTCTGCCTTGCCTTCCCTATGGATTCAGAAAGGCATTCTGCCCGTTCAGGGCAGTGGGTTTCCCCATTCGGAAATCTCCGGATCAAAGCTCACTTACAGCTCCCCGGAGCATATCGGTGTTCGTTCCGTCCTTCATCGGCTCCTAGTGCCAAGGCATCCACCGTGCGCTCTTATAAAAACCATCGGTGTGTCGAAGCGGCGAATCTCGTCGTCAGCTGGATTCTCCGGTCCTCATGCAGATCACTGCACTCCGGTCCTCAAATCGCGCTTCCTCGATCTTCTTACTGCTCGCCACTCCTATTTAGGAAATTAGTCTTGGCATTTCTTTTCTTTCGTTATCCAGTTTTCAAGGATCAGTGAAGGAATGTGTCCTTCAAAACCAAACAAAAGTCCAAACGTTTCGCTATGCATCGTATCCTTAGAAAGGAGGTGATCCAGCCGCACCTTCCGATACGGCTACCTTGTTACGACTTCACCCCAATCATTTGTCCCACCTTCGGCGGCTGATTCCAAAAAGGTTATCGCACCGACTTCGGGTGTTACAAACTCTCGTGGTGTGACGGGCGGTGTGTACAAGGCCCGGGAACGGATTCACCGCGGCATGCTGATCCGCGATTACTAGCAATTCCGGCTTCATGCAGGCGGGTTGCAGCCTGCAATCCGAACTGGGAATGGCTTTATGGGATTGGCTTGACCTCGCGGTCTCGCTGCCCTTTGTACCATCCATTGTAGCACGTGTGTAGCCCAGGTCATAAGGGGCATGATGATTTGACGTCATCCCCACCTTCCTCCGGTTTGTCACCGGCAGTCACCTTAGAGTGCCCAACTGAATGCTGGCAACTAAGATCAAGGGTTGCGCTCGTTGCGGGACTTAACCCAACATCTCACGACACGAGCTGACGACAACCATGCACCACCTGTCACTCTGTCCCCCCCCCGGGGGAACCCTATCTCTAGGGTTGTCAGAGGATGTCAAGACCTGGTAAGGTTCTTCGCGTTGCTTCGAATTAAACCACATGCTCCACTGCTTGTGCGGGCCCCCGTCAATTCCTTTGAGTTTCAACCTTGCGGTCGTACTCCCCAGGCGGAGTGCTTAATGTGTTAACTTCAGCACTAAGGGGTTGGACCCCCCTAACACCTAGCACTCATCGTTTACGGCGTGGACTACCAGGGTATCTAATCCTGTTTGCTCCCCACGCTTTCGCGCCTCAGCGTCAGTAACAGACCAGAGAGCCGCCTTCGCCACTGGTATTCCTCCACATCTCTACGCATTTCACCGCTACACGTGGAATTCCACTCTCCTCTTCTGTACTCAAGCTCCCCAGTTTCCAATGACCCTCCACGGTTGAGCCGTGGGCTTTCACATCAGACTTAAGAAGCCGCCTGCGCGCGCTTTACGCCCAATAATTCCGGACAACGCTTGCCACCTACGTATTACCCGCGGCGCTGGCACGTAGTTAGCCGTGGCTTTCTGGTTGGATACCGTCACAGCACCAGCATTTCCTCTGGCACCTGTTCTTCTCCAACAACAGAGCTTTACGATCCGAAAACCTTCTTCGCTCACGCGGCGTTGCTCCGTCAGACTTTCGTCCATTGCGGAAGATTCCCTACTGCTGCCTCCCGTAGGAGTTTGGGCCGTGTCTCAGTCCCAATGTGGCCGATCACCCTCTCAGGTCGGCTATGCATCGATGCCTTGGTAGGCCGTTATCCCACCAACTAGCTAATGCACCGCGGGCCCATCTGTAAGCGATGGCAGAACCATCTTTCACTTTCGCACCATGCGGTGCGAAAGATTACCCGGTATTAGCTCCGGTTTCCCGGAGTTATCCCCGTCTTACAGGCAGGTTGCCCACGTGTTACTCACCCGTCCGCCGCTCGTTCCGCGAGGCGTCACCCCGAAGGGATCTGCCTCGCTTCCCGCGCTCGACTTGCATGTATTAGGCACGCCGCCAGCGTTCGTCCTGAGCCAGGATCAAACTCTCCGATAAATGGTTGAGAGATAATCTCTCATTTGTTAAAACAATCATCGTGCATTTATGATCCATAGCTTTATTATCAAAGGTTGCCCTTCAATCACGCTTGGCTTTTGTTCAGTTTTCAAGGAACATTTTCTTCTGTGTCGCTCTCAACAGCAACTATATTAGTATAGCAACAGCTGCTAGTTTTGTCAACACTTTTTTTTAAAATTTTTTTTTATCAAGAAATGGTGGAGCCTAGGGGGATCGAACCCCTGACCTCCTGCGTGCAAAGCAGGCGCTCTCCCAGCTGAGCTAAGGCCCCATTCATAAAAAATCACAAGAATCGGGAAGACAGGATTTGAACCTGCGACCCCCACGTCCCGAACGTGGTGCTCTACCAAGCTGAGCCACTTCCCGTTATATGGCGCGCCCTAGAGAACTCGAATCCCTAACCTTCTGATCCGTAGTCAGACGCTCTATCCAATTGAGCTAAGGGCGCAAAAAAATAAAATCAATCAGTGCCGAGGGCCGGACTCGAACCGGCACGGTAGTCACCTACCGCAGGATTTTAAGTCCTGTGCGTCTGCCAATTTCGCCACCCCGGCAAAACGGTTCATAAATAAATGGAGCGGAAGACGGGACTTGAACCCGCGACCCTCACCATGGCAAGGTGATGTTCTACCGCTGAACTACTTCCGCATATAAATACATATATCAACCCACAACACTGCCGTGAGATAAGACAGTGAGCCATGAAGGATTTGAACCTTCGACCCTCTGATTAAAAGTCAGATGCTCTACCGACTGAGCTAATGGCTCACGCATAATAAATGTGAAGATGCCGGCCAGAGGACTTGAACCCCCAACCTACTGATTACGATTCAGTTGCTCTACCAATTGAGCTAGGCCGGCATAAAGGATGGAGGATACAGGGTTCGAACCTGTGACCCTCTGCTTGTAAGGCAGATGCTCTCCCAGCTGAGCTAAATCCTCCGGATTGTTTGCCTGGCAGCGACCTACTCTCACAGGGGGACAGCCCCCAATTACCATTGGCGCGGAAGAGCTTAACGGCCGTGTTCGGGATGGGAACGGGTGTGACCTCTTCGCCATTGCCGCCAGACTATGTATCGGTGTGTCGACGGGTATCAAATCTCGTCGTCACTCCTATAATTGAAGGTGAACCTTCAAAACCAGAAACGAAAGAAAAGTCTTATTCCTAATGTGGTTAAGCCCTCGACCGATTAGTATCTGTCAGCTTCGCACGTCACCGTGCTTCCACTTCAGACCTATCAACCTCATCATCTCTAAGGGGTCTTACTGATTTAAAATCATGGGAAATCTCATCTCGAGGGGGGCTTCATGCTTAGATGCTTTCAGCACTTATCCCGTCCACACATAGCTACCCAGCGATGCTCCTGGCGGAACAACTGGGACACCAGCGGTGTGTCCATCCCGGTCCTCTCGTACTAAGGACAGCGCCTCTCAAATTTCCTACGCCCGCGACGGATAGGGACCGAACTGTCTCACGACGTTCTGAACCCAGCTCGCGTACCGCTTTAATGGGCGAACAGCCCAACCCTTGGGACCTACTTCAGCCCCAGGATGCGATGAGCCGACATCGAGGTGCCAAACCTCCCCGTCGATGTGGACTCTTGGGGGAGATAAGCCTGTTATCCCCAGGGTAGCTTTTATCCGTTGAGCGATGGCCCTTCCATGCGGTGCCACCGGATCACTAAGCCCGACTTTCGTCCCTGCTCGACTTGTAGGTCTCGCAGTCAAGCTCCCTTGTGCCTTTACACTCTGCGAATGATTTCCAACCATTCTGAGGGAACCTTTGGGCGCCTCCGTTACCTTTTAGGAGGCGACCGCCCCAGTCAAACTGCCCACCTGACACTGTCTCCGAACCGGATCACGGTTCAAGGTTAGAATGTCGATACCGTCAGGGTAGTATCCCACGGGCGCCTCCACCGAACCTAGCGGTCCGCACGGCTCCTACCTATCCTGTACAAACGGTACCCACATCCAATATCAAGCTGCAGTAAAGCTCCATGGGGTCTTTCCGTCCTGTCGCGGGTAACCTGCATCTTCACAGGTACTATAATTTCACCGGGTCTCTCGTTGAGACAGTATCCAAATCGTTACACCTTTCGTGCGGGTCGGAACTTACCCGACAAGGAATTTCGCTACCTTAGGACCGTTATAGTTACGGCCGCCGTTTACTGGGGCTTCGATTCAAAGCTTCTCCCCCGAAGGGGATAACCTCTCCTCTTAACCTTCCAGCACCGGGCAGGTGTCAGCCCCTATACATCACCTTACGGTTTAGCAGAGACCTGTGTTTTTGGTAAACAGTCGCTTGGATCTTTTCACTGCGGCTCATCTGGACCGAAGTCCAAACAAGCACCCCTTCTCCCGAAGTTACGGGGTCATTTTGCCGAGTTCCTTAACGAGAGTTCTCCCGAGCGTCTTAGGATTCTCTCCTCGCCTACCTGTGTCGGTTTAGGGTACGGGCACCTTTGGACTCGCTAGAGGCTTTTCTTGGCAGTGTAGGGACAGGCTCTTCGGTACTAAAATTTCCCTCCTCATCACCGCTCAGCGTGATTGATCGCGGGATTTGCCTCGCGATCCGCCTTGCGGCTTGAACGCACTCAACCAACCATGCGCCAGCCTTTCCTTCCTGCGTCCCCCCATCACTCAAACGTCCAATGGTGGTACAGGAATATCAACCTGTTGTCCATCGCCTACGCCTTTCGGCCTCGGCTTAGGTCCCGACTAACCCTGAGCGGACGAACCTTCCTCAGGAACCCTTAGGCTTTCGACGGAGGGGATTCTCACCCCTCTTTTCGTTACTCATACCGGCATTCTCACTTCCAAGCGCTCCAGCAAACCTTCCGGTTTGCCTTCAATGCCCTTGGAACGCTCCCCTACCATGACCAAAAGGTCATCCACGGCTTCGGTGATGTGTTTAGCCCCGTTACATTTTCGGCCAGCGCCACTCGACCAGTGAGCTATTACGCACTCTTTAAATGATGGCTGCTTCTGAGCCAACATCCTGGTTGTCTAACTAGCGCCACATCCTTTCCCACTTAACACATACTTAGGGACCTTAGACGGTGGTCTGGGCTGTTTCCCTTTCGACGACGGATCTTATCACTCGCCGTCTGACTCCCGAGCTTAAGTGATTGGCATTCGGAGTTTGACTGAACGCGGTAATCCTGTGGGGACCCCTTATTCAATCAGTGCTCTACCTCCAACACTCTCCCGCTCGAGGCTAGCCCTAAAGCTATTTCGGGGAGAACCAGCTATCTCCGTGTTCGATTGGCATTTCACCCCTACCCACACCTCATCCCCGCACTTTTCAACGTGCGTGGGTTCGGGCCTCCATTCAGTGTTACCTGAACTTCACCCTGGACATGGGTAGATCACACGGTTTCGGGTCGACAACGTTAAACTCATTCGCCCTATTCAGACTCGCTTTCGCTGCGGCTCCGCCTCTTCAGCTTAACCTTGCTTAACATCGTCACTCGCCGGTCCATTCTACAAAAGGTACGCTGTCACCCCCGAAGGGGCTTCAACTACTTGTAAGCACACGGTTTCAGGATCTCTTTCACTCCCCTTCCGGGGTGCTTTTCACCTTTCCCTCACGGTACTGGTTCACTATCGGTCACTAGGGAGTATTTAGCCTTGGGAGATGGTCCTCCCGGATTCCGACGGGGTTTCTCGTGTCCCGCCGTACTCAGGATCCACTCGGGAGAGGACGTCATGTCGGCTACAGGGCGATTGCCTTCTCTGGCCGGCCTTTCCAGACCGTTCGCCTATGCCGTCCTTTTCTGACTCCACAATGAGTGTCCTACAACCCCAAAGGGCAAGCCCTTTGGTTTGGGCTGATTCCCTTTCGCTCGCCACTACTCAGGAAATCGCATTTGCTTTCTCTTCCTCCGGGTACTAAGATGTTTCAGTTCCCCGGGTCTGCCTTGCCTTCCCTATTAGTGCCAAGGCATCCACCGTGCGCTCTTATAAACTTAACCATCGGTGTGTCGATCAGCGGCGAATCTCGTCGTCAGCTGGATTCTCCGGTCCTCATGCAGATCACTGCACTCCGGTCCTCAAATCGGCGCTTCCTCGATCTTCTTACTGCTCGCCACTCCTATTTAGGAAATTAGTCTTGGCATTTCTTTTTCTTTCGTTATCCAGTTTTCAAGGATCAGTGAAGGAATGTGTCCTTCAAAACCAAACAAAAGTCCAAACGTTTCGCTATGCATCGTATCCTTAGAAAGGAGGTGATCCAGCCGCACCTTCCGATACGGCTACCTTGTTACGACTTCACCCCAATCATTTGTCCCACCTTCGGCGGCTGATTCCAAAAATTATCGCACCGACTTCGGGTGTTACAAACTCTCGTGGTGTGACGGGCGGTGTGTACAAGGCCCGGGAACGGATTCACCGCGGCATGCTGATCCGCGATTACTAGCAATTCCGGCTTCATGCAGGCGGGTTGCAGCCTGCAATCCGAACTGGGAATGGCTTTATGGGATTGGCTTGACCTCGCGGTCTCGCTGCCCTTTGTACCATCCATTGTAGCACGTGTGTAGCCCAGGTCATAAGGGGCATGATGATTTGACGTCATCCCCACCTTCCTCCGGTTTGTCACCGGCAGTCACCTTAGAGTGCCCAACTGAATGCTGGCAACTAAGATCAAGGGTTGCGCTCGTTGCGGGACTTAACCCAACATCTCACGACACGAGCTGACGACAACCATGCACCACCTGTCACTCTGTCCCCCGAAGGGGAACGCCCTATCTCTAGGGTTGTCAGAGGATGTCAAGACCTGGTAAGGTTCTTCGCGTTGCTTCGAATTAAACCACATGCTCCACTGCTTGTGCGGGCCCCCGTCAATTCCTTTGAGTTTCAACCTTGCGGTCGTACTCCCCAGGCGGAGTGCTTAATGTGTTAACTTCAGCACTAAGGGGTTGGACCCCCCTAACACCTAGCACTCATCGTTTACGGCGTGGACTACCAGGGTATCTAATCCTGTTTGCTCCCCACGCTTTCGCGCCTCAGCGTCAGTAACAGACCAGAGAGCCGCCTTCGCCACTGGTATTCCTCCACATCTCTACGCATTTCACCGCTACACGTGGAATTCCACTCTCCTCTTCTGTACTCAAGCTCCCCAGTTTCCAATGACCCTCCACGGTTGAGCCGTGGGCTTTCACATCAGACTTAAGAAGCCGCCTGCGCGCGCTTTACGCCCAATAATTCCGGACAACGCTTGCCACCTACGTATTACCGCGGCTGCTGGCACGTAGTTAGCCGTGGCTTTCTGGTTGGATACCGTCACAGCACCAGCATTTCCTCTGGCACCTGTGTTCTTCTCCAACAACAGAGCTTTACGATCCGAAAACCTTCTTCGCTCACGCGGCGTTGCTCCGTCAGACTTTCGTCCATTGCGGAAGATTCCCTACTGCTGCCTCCCGTAGGAGTTTGGGCCGTGTCTCAGTCCCAATGTGGCCGATCACCCTCTCAGGTCGGCTATGCATCGATGCCTTGGTAGGCCGTTACCCCACCAACTAGCTAATGCACCGCGGGCCCATCTGTAAGCGATGGCAGAACCATCTTTCACTGTCGCACCATGCGGTGCGAAAGATTACCCGGTATTAGCTCCGGTTTCCCGGAGTTATCCCCGTCTTACAGGCAGGTTGCCCACGTGTTACTCACCCGTCCGCCGCTCGTTCCGCGAGGCGTCACCCCGAAGGGATCTGCCTCGCTTCCCGCGCTCGACTTGCATGTATTAGGCACGCCGCCAGCGTTCGTCCTGAGCCAGGATCAAACTCTCCGATAAATGGTTGAGAGATAATCTCTCATTTGAAACAATCATCGTGCATTTATGATCCATAGCTTTATTATCAAAGGTTGCCCTTCAATCACGCTTGGCTTTTGTTCAGTTTTCAAGGAACATTTTCTTCTGTGTCGCTCCTAGGCGACTTTATTATTATACTGCTTCTCAAACAATCTGTCAATAGCTTTTTTTAAGTTTTAAAAACTGATAAGTTCTTTATAAACTTTTTAAAAGCAACATCAAATATATTATCAGCCGGACGATTATTTGTCAACAGGTTTTGCAATTTATTTTTTACAAAAAAAGATGTTAATTTATCTCTTTTGAATGCCTCTTTTGTTTCTGCAGGCGCATATAATGCATACACTCTTCGCCGGGTGCAAATCGCCGCAGCAGGTCAAATAAGATTGAATAGCGTTCTTCCAGCACTCTTTTTACAGTATTTCCGACATGTTCGTCGTTCAAATCGTCCAGGAGATCGTCCATTTCCTTTTTTATTAAATACTGCAGTTCCAGCACTTCCTTATTATGAAAAAGAACACCCAACATTGTCTCGTCACACCCATCCAAGGATCTACTTATTCGTTCAATGACTTTGATTTAGTTATGTCCAAATCAGCAAGTTTTATCCCGCATTAACGTGCAGTAAGACTCCGCCTCAAGGCTTCAATGAATTCGAAGAAGCATAGGTGGGAAACAACTGCCCGTAAACGCCCGATTGGTTCAACTAACAATCAGTGGATGGAAAAAAGGACCACCGATTGAAGTTTTACTTTATTAACAATAATCCATTTCCCAGAGCAGCGGAATATCTAAAAAATGAAAAGATACGGCAACATAATTTAACGATCTTGGCCATAAAATGGTACAAACTTCAAAATTGAGGTGGCGAAAAATGCGATTTATTTGGGTTGTGAACGGCCGGAAGATGAAAGGGATGCTACTGATACTTATAGCGGCTTTTTTCGCCGCGTTGGTTGCTTTTATTCAAAACCAGGAAATCAGTGTATTCTCAACCTCAAAAGGTCGATGGCCTTATCGAAAGTGGTTACCGATCAAAACAATATTGCTCTTACATTTGATATTAACTGGGGAGACCAGCAAATCAATCTGATTTTGAAAACGTTAAAAGCCGAACATATAAAAGCAACATTTTTCTTTTCAGGCGAGTGGGCGGAGCGGCATAAAGACATTGTTGAACAGGCAAAGAAGGACGGTCATGAAATTGAATCCCAGGGAATGCATCACAAAGCATACACGGATTTGGAAACAAACGACGTACGAAAAGATATTTTATTATCAAATGAAGCCATCTATAAAGCAAGCGGAGAACGCCCTCATTTCGTTCGCCCGCCTTTTGGAAAAATCAATCGGAATATCTTGGAGACGGCGGTGGGTCTCAACCAGCAAGTTGTATTGTGGCGCGTTAATCCTCAGGATGAAACAAATCCCGGCTATCAAGAGATTGTCTCACGCGTTGTCAATAAAACGCAAAAAGGGGATATCATTAAGCTTCACGCCTCTGATTCGGCGAAGCAGACTTATCGGGCCCTTCCGCTGATTATCCAAGAGCTCAAACACAAGGGATACACGTTCGTTACAATGACCAGTCTGGTATCGAACGCAAAAGTAAAAAAAAAAAGCATTATTAATTAACAAGCCGCAATCCGCCGGACCTGCTTACAGTCCGGCAAATGCTCACGGCTTGCTCTCTTGTTTCATTTGTTTTTTGACCGCTTTATCAATGGCATCCGACAATTGGCTGGCGAAAAGCGGGCTGGTCAGCGTATCTTGAACGACTCTTTCCATTTGCTTGCGATAAGGCTGTGTCTTCATCAAATCAAGATATTGTTTCTCCATATTTGGGGCTTTTAAAATGTCCATCATCATACTTTGATATTCGGGGTCCTTCATTAATTTTTTTAGTATCGTTTCGTTGTCCTTCTGCATCGTCTTTGCCAGCTGCTTTGAGAAGCTCGGATCGGATAACAATGAACGCCACATCGTCTTTCCTTGTTCGGTCGTCGTCTGCTTTCATGATCGTCTCTTTTACAGCGGGTTCATCAAAGACCAGTTCCTGTTTCAATTGTTTATCCTGAAGAATCTGCTTTATGGCTTGTTTCCCTTCATCGGTTTTCAGCATATCGATCATCATCTTTTTATTTTCCTGATAACCCGGAACTCGCTGCCCCGAACTGCAGCCGGAAATCGCTGCAATCAGAAACAGCAAGATAAACAGAATACTGCCGGCTCTCTTCAACATGAAGACCTCCTTTCATTCGCTGCCGCGGGGACTGCCTGAGGTTGCTCGGCTTCGTTCGTCTTTGTTTTTAATATGCAACGCCTTTTTAGAATTATACGCGTTTAGCCCGTCCATAAAAAAACAGGCTCGCAGCATGCCAATGACATGCCGTGAACCTGTTTTTTCTAAAATACCCGTATTATCTATTACTGGTCGTCTTCCAGCTTTTTTACCACTTTTTCGGCAATATCATCGTAAACGCCGGCAAGCGGAATCACACCCTCAAAAGACTCCGGGAGCAAAAACACCTGTTTTTTCATCAGGCTGCTGAAGCGGCACTTTGCCGAGCAAATCAGTTTGCAAAATATCGCTGAGTTTTTCCCCGCCGCCTTGACCGAAGACATACTCTTTCTCACCTGTTAATTTACTTTGGAAATAGGCCATGTTCTCAATAACGCCTAATATCTCATGGTTGGTCTTAATAGCCATGGCTCCCGCTCTCGCTGCAACAAAAGCGGCTGTCGGGTGCGGTGTCGTTACAATAATCTCTTTGGAATGCGGGAGTATGCTGTGGACATCCATGGCAATATCGCCCGTGCCCGGCGGCAAATCCAGAATCAAATAATCCAAATCTCCCCAATCGACCTCGCTGAAGAAATTGTTCAGCATTTTGCCAAGCATCGGCCCGCGCCAAATAACCGGGGAATTATCTTCGACAAAGAATCCCATGGAAATCACTTTGATTCCAAATCGCTCAACCGGAACAATGCTTTTTTTTTCTTCCACACATGGACGATTTTCGATCCCCATCATGTCCGGAACGCTAAATCCGTAAATATCCGCATCCAGAATACCGACTTTTTTCCCAAGCCTTTGCAATGCACAGGCCAGGTTAACCGATACGGTTGATTTGCCAACACCGCCTTTCCCGCTTGCTACCGAAATAAAAGTTGTTTTGCTTTTCCTCTGCAATAATGCCGGTTTTTCCTCGTCCAGACCACCGCGTTCCTGGATTTCTTTGTCGCTGAGCGCTTCAAATCGCAGCCCGACCGATCCCGCGCCGTTCTCTTTTAATTTTGAAACGATTTCCTGCTGCAGCTGCATCTGTTCAGCTGTATTTATCTTAGCCAGCGCAATCTTCAGGCTGACGAAATCGCCGCCTTTTATCTTTAATTCACGGATCGCTTTTGTTTCAATCAAATTATTATGTAGATAAGGGTCTTGGACCGTTTTCAAAACAGCCAAAACATGAGTCTGCTCAATCATCTTTCGACCTTCCTCTCTCTCTATTTCGTTAAGTTAAGTATACCAAACCTGCACAGCAAAAGCCTATGGAAAGACTGGAAAAGCAAAATAGCGGAAAATTTCATAATAAGAATCCCTTCTTCTCAATCCGAAGGGACCTTTTCATTCGTGAAATAACGCATGATACCTTCATAAATGGAAACCGCGATTTTCTTCTGATAATCACGCGTCTTCAGCAATTCTCGTTCATCAGGATTTGATAAAAACCCAACCTCGACCAATGCTGAAGGCGGTGTTACTTTCTTCAAGATGTAAACATGTCCGATCGATTTGGCATAGCGATCGGTGTTTTTCAATTGCAGCTTAATCGAATTTTGAATAAATTTAGCCAGTTTCTGGTTATTGTCTGATTTTGGATAATAGAACGTCTGTGCCCCCCGCCATCTTTCCGACGGAATCGCATTAAGGTGAATGCTAACAAAACAGTCGGCACCTGATTTTTCAATAAAATTAGCCCGGCGAACCAGATCCTGAGTCTTTCCTGCCCATATACCCTTCATCTGCCAAATCCCGATCGCTGTCTCTTGTCATTAGCACCAAAGCGCCGGACTCCTGTAAATAATTGCGCAGATCTTTGGCGATGGCCAGTGTCACTTCTTTTTCCGAGACATCCGCCCCGGATGCGCCGCCGTCCGGACCGCCGTGGCCGGGATCAAGAACAATAATCCGGCCTGATAACGGCAAATGCCAGTGGGATACAGAGTGACGACTGATGATTTTATAATTAATAACAGTAACTAATAAAAGCGCCGCCATGATGATCAGCCCTCTAACAATCCATTTTCGCTTCATTTTTTGCCCCTCCGGAAACTGCCTGTCTCTTGTTACATTTATATGGGACAAAAAATAATTTATGTTGGAAAAAGAGGGGACATCATGACGAGCGGGCGATCTTTCGTTAGTGGAGCCGCATACGGTAACGTTTCAGGGCCGTTTCAAAACCCTCTTTCCACCAATAATAAAGATAAGCCTCACAAGCCCCTGTAGATATCTTCATTTTGCATTGTATCAATTGTATACCAGAAGAGCCAGAAATCGTAAAAATCATCCAGCAGCATTTTAAATGGTTTTTCACTGCGCTGGTAGACTCCCTCTATTGCTTCCCCGTAAAATCCAAACCGCCCGTAAGATGATCCGAGCAAAAACGCTTCGATGCCGTAATCGACACACATTTCGGTAACGGTTTGCAAATAAGCTGCCATTGGTTTCAAATAAGGTTCGAATGTCTCGTTAATAACATTTTCGATTTTTTGAAAAGATAAATCCTGCAGCGCTTTTCGCTCAAAATCAAGTTTTTTGTGGCGATATTTTTCATGAAAGTTCATTACGACGCCCATCGGTGGTTCCTCCTTTCCCCATTAGCTTCCGACAAGCAGCCGGAAATAAAACTAACACCTTTTACCATGTAGAGAAAAAAACCGATGGGGCTGTTGTCCTAACAAAAATCAAGTCAATTGGAACTCTTTTTAATAAAGCGAAAAACGCTGATGAAAATGATCCAAAATTTCGATCTTCATTTGACCATGACATGCATTTTTTCATCCAAAGTTCATATACTTATATTTGTAGTGGTCAGTTCTCACACCATGACCCAATCATATCCCTTCAAGTTTGATGATTATCTCTGCCTCCGTTTCCGGAAACCCGCCGGATTCAGGAGGAATTTCTTTTTTATAGCGCAAACCCAGTCCGTTTACCCAGCAGCTCATTCATCCGCTCGTTTTAAATAAACGTTTGTTTAAGGGATCTGTTCGCCGTTTTGACAAATTGCATCAATCGGGACAAGCAGTTGGGCTAAAAAAAGACAACATCAAAGAAAAACCTATCCAAAGAAAAGCAGCAATGGCGAGGATTCTCATGCAGATGATGAACCGCGTGGACGTTTTTTATACATTAAAAAAAGCCCCCTTCCGATTGCTCGGAAAGAGGCTTGAAACGCCGGTAAATCAGCGTTTTGAGAATTGCGGAGCGCGGCGTGCGCCTTTGAGACCGTATTTCTTCCGTTCTTTCATCCGCGGATCGCGTGTTAGAAACCCTGCGCGTTTTAATACAGCGCGGTAATCCGGATCGGCTTGAAGCAGCGCGCGGGCAACACCGTGACGCACGGCGCCGGCCTGGCCGGTGAAACCGCCGCCCGTAACATTTACCAAAACATCATAACGACCTTCCGTTTCCGTTGCAACAAGAGGCTGTTTGATGATTGTACGAAGCGTTTCAAGGTTGAAATATTCTTCAGCTGTGCGGCCATTCACGATAATTTTGCCGTCGCCCGGTACCAGCCTTACGCGAGCAACAGAGTTTTTTTTTACGGCGGCCGGTGCCGTAATATTGTACTTGTGCCATTTCCTATTCCCTCCTTCTATTCCTTATCCGCGAAGCTCGTAAGCTTCCGGTTTTTGTGCTGCATGCGGGTGTTCTGCCCCTTCATAAACATGAAGTTTCTTAGCCATTTGCCGTCCCAGGCTGTTGTGCGGCAGCATACCCTTAATCGTTAATTCCAGCATTTCACGTGAACGTGTTTCACGCATTTCAAGAGCCGTCCGTTCTTTGAGACCGCCCGGATGGCCGGTATGCCGGTAATACTTTTTATCTGCAAGTTTATTTCCAGTCAGTTGAATGTGTTTCGCATTGATAATAATGACATGATCGCCTGTGTCGACATGCGGTGTATACGTTGGTTTGTGCTTGCCGCGAAGAATCGAAGCCACTTCGCTTGCGAGACGGCCTAAAGTTTGGCCTTCAGCGTCAACGACAAGCCATTTGCGTTCGATATTTTGCGGATTAGCCATAAACGTTGTGCGCACAATGATTTCCTCCTCATTTTTCCATAACATACATATTCCAAAAATGCCGGGATAAAAACCGGCTCACGAATCTATTTGAACCAATATCTTTCGGGGCTAATAGTGGTCAAATTAGGAATGCCAGATTATATAATATAACAGCACCGCGACCTTGTCAAGATAAGAAATGCGGCCGTCCTTTCAATCAAATAAGCTTTCCACATTGTTAATCCCTGCGGAGGAGCCGTTTTGGAAGCGGCGGCGCGATCGCGGGCTTCCATAATTTTCACGATATCAGCCGGCGCAATCTTGCCGATGCCCACATCAAGAAGCGTACCGACAATGATTCTGACCATCTGATAAAGAAATCCGCTGCCGATAGCCTTGATCACTGTCTCGTCCTCCTCCTCTCTGAAAAACCCGTCAAATCATAGAGAGTGCGTACTTTATCCACCACCGATGTGCCCGCGGCGCAAAACGAGGTGAAATCATGTTTTCCTTTTAAATAACCGGCCGCCTCCTCCATACTTTCAAGACACAGCGGATACGGAAAATGATAAGTGTAATGTCTGCGGAACAGATCGGGCAGTCGCCTTGTCAGCAGCCGATAACGATATTCTTTCTTTTTCACATCAAAGCGGGCATGGAAATTAGCCGGCGTTTCTTCGACATTAAAAATGTAGAGATCATCCGGAAGCAAACGATTTAGCTTTGACCCAGTTCTGAACCGGAATCCTTAGATGTGTATCAAAATGAAAAACCTGTCCAAGCGCATGAACACCGGCGTCCGTTCTTCCCGAAGCTGTTATTCTTATCTTTTCGCCTTTGTGAATGCTTGCGAGTGCGGCTTCCACCTCGCCCTGGACAGTCCGCCTGCCGGGCTGGACCTGATAGCCGGAAAAATTCGTGCCGTCATAAGCAAGCGTGCATTTTAATCTTGTCATTTGCTCTTCCTCAGTTCCGAAACATAATCAATAGCGCCGTTAATATCACAAACAATAGCATCAGGATAGTATCCGGCCATTTCCAGACCAGCTGCCTCAGCCTTGTGCGTCCGATGTCGCCGCGATAGCCTCTGGCCTCCATTGCCATCGCCAGCTCCTCAGCTCGTTTAAACGAACTGACAAAAAGCGGAACAAGCAAAGGAACAATAGCCTTCAGGCGGCTCTTTAGCGGTCCGCTTGTGAAATCGGAACCTCTGGCGGCGCGCTTTATAATTTTCTCGGTTTCCTCCAGCAGCGTTGGAATAAACCGCAGCGAAATCGACATCATCAGCGCAAACTCATGAACCGGCAGCTTCACTTTTTTAAGCGGTGCCAGCATGGTCTCTAGTCCGTCCGTAATATCAAGGGGTGACGTCGTCAGTGTCAATAGTGTCGTCACAATAATGATGACGAGTAACCTGATTGAGATGAAAACGGCCATTAGGAGGCCATTTTGGTCGATGTGAAACCAGCCGAAATGAAACAGCACATGGCCGCCTTTTGTAAAAAGGACATTCAAAATAAAGGTCAATAAAACAATAAAAAGAATGGATCGCAGTCCACGAAAAAGAAAGTGGACGGGCACCTTTGAAAGAGCGATGCCGGCCAGGCAGACAAGGATCATCAACCCATAGGTGATCCAGTTATTGGCCAAAAAGATAATAACAACAAAAAAATCAATACACTCAGCAGCTTCGCCCTGGGATCTAATCGATGAATCATTGAATCAAGCGGGACATACTGACCTATAATAAGATTAAACACGGCGGCCCGCTCCCCCCTTCAGCATCTCGATCACTTCATCTGCTGTCTCATCCACGGTAAAGACCGGTTTGGCAATGCGGGTGCCTGCTTTTGCGGCAAATTTATCCAGAAAATGCATGGTTACAGGCACGTCCAGCCCGATTGCCTGCAAGGCTTCCTTTTCAGAAAAAACATGTTCAGGTGTATCGGCCGCGACCATCCGCCCCTTATCCATGACGACAACCAAATCGGAGTAAAAAGCGGCATCGTCCATATTGTGAGTGACCATAATTGTCGTGAGGCCCTGCTGCTTGTGCAGCTTCTCAAACATTGTGAGAATCTCTTTTCTTCCCCTTGGATCCAGGCCGGCGGTTGGCTCATCAAGAATAATAGCATCCGGCTGTACGGCAAGAACACCGGCGATCGCGACGCGCCGCATTTGCCCGCCGCTGAGGTCAAAGGGCGATTTATCCAAATAACTAAGAGGCAGCCCAACCCGCTCCAGTGCCTCCTTGGCTCTTTGTTCGGCTTCATCAAGCGGAACACCGAAATTAACGGGGCCAAAACAGATGTCCTTAAGGATTGTCTCTTCAAACAGCTGATGCTCCGGATATTGAAACACAAGCCCCACTTTTTTTCTTAGTTTTTTCAAACCGGGCTGCTTTTCATTGGCGCGGATCGTCACATCGCCAACCGTTACGCTGCCCTCCGTTGGTTTAAGTAATCCATTGATATGTTGAACGAGCGTCGATTTGCCGGAACCGGTGTGGCCAATGATCGAAGTGAAAGAACCCGACGGAAGATGCAGATTGACATCTTTTAATGCCGCCCGCTCAAACGGCGTATTAATATTGTATAAATGGGTTAAATGCGAGATTGTAATGTCCATAGCTCATCCACCAGCTCTTCTTGAAATAAAGATCGATCAGACAGGGATAGCCCTTTTTTTCGCAGTGATTCCCGGAGTTTAATCGCGAATGGCAAATCAAGGCCAATCTTCTCAAGCACTTCGGAAGATGTGAAAATTTCTCTTGGACTTCCCGTTCGAATAATCTGGCCATGATTCATCACAATCATCCGATCGGAGTAAATCGCTTCTTCCAGGTCATGGGTGATCGACAAAACCGTCAAATGATGTTTCTTATTCAAAAAGCGCATCGTCTGAATGATATCATGGCGTCCTTCCGGATCAAGCATGGAGGTGGCTTCATCCAATATCACAATCGAAGGCTTAAGAGCAATAATCCCGGCGATCGCCACACGCTGTTTTTGTCCCCCGGATAACCGGTGAGGCTCTTGATTTTCAAATTCATCCATTTTGACAAGTTTCAGAGCCTCCGACAAACGAGTGATCATCTCCTCACGCGGCACGCCGTGATTCTCCATACCAAACGCCACATCGTCCTTCACTGTCGCACCAACAAACTGATTGTCCGGATTTTGAAAGACCATCCCCACCTGGCGGCGAATATCCAAATTGCTTGCCGGTCTTTTGTATCCAACCCACCCACCGTGACTGATCCTTTCTGCGGCTCGAGCAAACCGTTCAAACACTTCGCCAGTGTTGATTTTCCTGAACCATTATGGCCGATGATCGCCAGCCATTCCCCTTGTTCAACAGAAAAATTGATATTCTGAAGAATCCACGGTTCATGATCGTGATAACGAAAGCACAGTTTGCTTACTTCTATAATTTTATTCATTGTCAGCCCTCCCCTCCCTGGTTCATGACATACTGTTCTAAACGGCTAATCAAACAACGTCCGGCGGGGCGCGAGTGATTCATTTGATGATATAAAAAAAAAAAAAGGCAAAGAGCAGGCTCATGGTGAACCTCCCTCTGCCCTATTAGCAAAGTAATTAAACCAATTCAATAATCGCCATTTCGGCGTTGTCGCCGCGGCGAGGACCTGTTTTGAGAACTCGCGTATAGCCGCCCTGACGATCTTCATAACGTTTGGCAATATCATCATCAAAAGCTTTTGCAGCGCTTTTTGCCCCGATTCGTCGCCCACCACTTCATTGCGAACAAATGCAGCGGCTTGCCGGCGTGCATGAAGATCGCCGCGCTTGCCGAGTGTGATCAGTTTTTCCACAACCGAACGAAGCTCTTTCGCCTTGGAGTGAGTCGTTTCAATTCTTTCATTGATAATTAAATCAGTTGCGAGATCGCGAAACAGTGCCTTCCGGCTTGCCGTATCACGACCTAGTTTTGCGTATGCCATGAACACATACCCTCCTTTTCTGTTGAATCATTTTCTTTTTTGCGCAAAAAAAAAAGTTTCCAATCAAACTTTGAACATCTACTCTTCTTGTCTTAGACCTAAGCCAAGATCGCCAAGTTTTTCTTCTACTTCTTCAAGAGATTTCCGGCCAAGATTTCTGACCTTCATCATGTCCTCTTCCGATTTTTGCGTCAGTTCTTGCACAGTATTAATCCCTGCGCGTTTTAAGCAGTTATAGGAGCGAACGGATAGACCAGCTCTTCGATCGTCATTTCAAGCACTTTTTCTTTTTGATCTTCTTCTTTTTTTCAATCATAATTTCAGCATTTTGTGCTTGATCGGTCAATCCTACAAAAATATTAAGATGTTCCGATAAAATCTTAGCGCCAATGGACACCGCTTCTTCAGGCCGAATGCTGCCGTCGGTCCACACGTCAAGCGTCAATTTATCATAATTGGCGACTTGGCCGACACGTGTCTTTTCGACTTGGTAGTTAACCCTTGATACCGGTGTGTAAATCGAGTCGATCGGGATGACGCCAATTGGCAATTCATCGCTTTTGTTTCCATCAGCAGGTACATATCCACGGCCTTTTTTTGCCACCATTCTTACATGAAAATGGGCATCGTTGGCCAGCGTAGCGATTTCAAGTTCGGGATTTAGAATTTCAACATCGCTATCGTGAATTATATCGGCAGCTGTCACTTTTCCTTCTCTTTGAACGTCGATTTCCAGTGTCTTTTCTTCTTTGAATAAAGCTTCATTGCCAGCTTCTTGATATTCAGAATGATCGTTGTCACATCTTCTACAACGCCTTCGATGGTGGAAAATTCATGAAGCACAGTATCAAATTGCACTGTCGTAACAGCCGCGCCTGGGAGGGAAGAAAGCAAAATTCGACGTAAAGAATTACCTAGAGTTGTCCCGTACCCACGTTCGAGTGGTTCAACAACAAACTTGCCATACGTTGCATCGTCTGCGATTTCAACCGTCTCGATCTTTGGCTTTTCGATTTCAATCATTCAACAAAAAACCCTCCTTCAAAACGTCGAAACTTCGGTTAGAGGTTCTAACCGAAATTTCCCGTACAAATTCCCTTAGGGCATACGGCATGTTTATTAAAACTGTCTCGTCCATGTTTGCGAATAATAAGCATTATTAACACATTAATGACAGGATATACGTGAGAAAATCAGACGCGACGACGTTTTGGCGGACGGCAGCCGTTATGCGGAACAGGTGTAACGTCACGAATAGCCGTTACTTCAAGGCCAACAGCTTGAAGAGCACGAATGGCTGCTTCACGGCCGGCTCCCGGTCCTTTAACGGAGACTTCAATTGTTTTCATTCCACTTTCGAGTGCGCTTTTTCCTGCAGTTTCTGCAGCAGTTTGCGCGGCGAATGGCGTTGATTTACGAGATCCTTTAAAACCAAGGCCGCCTGCGCTTGCCCAAGCGATGGCATTACCATGCGGATCTGTAATCGTTACGATAGTATTGTTGAACGTAGAGCGGATATGAGCCACCCCGTTTTCCACGTTCCTTTTGACACGACGTTTGCGGGTACGTGTTGTTTGTTTTGGCATGAATAGTTCCCTCCTTTACTTATTTTTTCTTATTAGCAATCGTGCGACGCGGACCTTTGCGCGTACGCGAATTGTTTTTTTCGTATTTTGACCGCGAACCGGCAGACCGCGGCGGTGGCGGATGCCTCTATATGAGCCGATTTCAATTAAACGTTTGATGTTGAGAGAAACTTCGCGCCTCAGATCGCCTTCAACTTTGTAGCGGTCAACCACTTCGCGAATACGTGTTAATTCTTCTTCAGTCAGATCACGTACACGTGTATCTTCAGACACCTTTGCTTCTTCCAAAATCTTTTGAGCAGTCGGCAAGCCAATGCCGTAAATATATGTCAGAGAAATAACGACGCGTTTTTCTCTTGGAATATCGACACCTGCAATACGTGCCATACGTTAAAACACCTCCTCGTTATTATCCTTGTCTTTGTTTGTGCTTCGGATTTTCACAGATAACCATGACAACGCCCTTGCGGCGAATCACTTTGCATTTTTCGCACATCTTTTTTTACTGATGGTCTGACTTTCATTTGTGGAACCCTCCTTATACGCAGGGACTTTTTTTACTTATGTCTAAAAGTAATGCGCCCGCGTGATAAATCATACGGCGATAATTCGACAGTCACTTTGTCTCCAGGCAAGATCCGAATATAGTGCATACGAATTTTGCCGGACACGTGAGCCAGTATCTTATGACCATTTTCCAATTCGACTCGAAACATTGCATTTGGTAGTGGTTCTATAACGGTGCCTTCAACTTCAATGACGTCTTCCTTAGCCATCGGCTGACCTCACCCTTCCTCTTGTCACTGATTGTCAATTGTTTTTTTTCATTTAAATAATGCGCAATGGCAAAGCGCAATTTCCCATTCGTTACACGCCCGGTTTCCTGTAAACTCTTTTGCACTTCCGCTGACACATAGGGCTGGAGATCGAGATGGTTGATGTTTTTCTTCTTGGCTTTATCAAACTTGCGAATATTGCCATCCGCCACTTCAACGAAGCGATGATTAAGAATCCGCACAATTACACAATAGGAGCCTGCTTCCCTTCCCTTCAATACAAGGGCAAGCTGGCCGGGAACAGGTGTACATTCCAAATCAGTTCCCATCAATCATCACCTTCACTTACGGCTTTGTCAAGATCTCATACCCATTTTTCGTTATGGCAATGGTATGTTCAAAATGAGCGCACATTTTTCCATCCGCCGTTACAATCGTCCAGTCATCGTCTTCGATGATATTTACGAAACGTCTTCCGGCATTCACGAGCGGTTCAACTGCCAGAACCATTCCCGGCCGAAGCCGAGGGCCAAAGCCCGGCTTTCCGTAATTAGGAATATCGGGATCCTCGTGTAATTCACGTCCAACACCATGACCTGTCAATTCACGGACAACGGAAAAACCGTTGGACTCAACATACGTCTGCACGGCATGTGAAATATTTGTAAGCCGAGATTCCGGTTCAGCTTGAGCCAACCCTTTATACAACGCCGTCTCAGTTACTTCAAGAAGTCTTTGGGTTTCATTGGAAATCGAACCGACAGCATACGTCCAAGCAGAATCCGCATGAAAGCCTTCATACTGTGCACCGATATCGATGCTGATGATGTCACCGTCTTGCAGGGTATATGAGCCGGGGATGCCGTGCGCCAGTTCATCATTGACCGACGCATATGCTTCCGGCAAACCCATCATAGCCTTTAAAAGACGGGACGGCATGAGCATCCCTGATAAAGCGTTCTGCAAGCGCATCGAGTTCAATCGTCGAGATTCCCGGAACGATCGCCTCGCCAAGCTTTTCTAGGCATTTGGCAACAATACTTCCGGCCGTTCTGATTTTGCTGATTTCATCAGCGGTTTTAAGTTTTATCACTCAGAAATGGTTCCCAATACAGCTGTAACTTCCTGAAAAACATCGCTTATATCTTGATTGCCGTCAATGGTTTTCAAGTATCCTTTTTCCGTATAAAAGTCAAGCAGCGGTTGTTGCTGTTCAACATTTACCTGAAGCCGTTGACGAACGGTTTCTTCACGGTCATCCGCACGCTGCTTTAATGGGCCGCCGCATTTATCACAAACGCCTTCCTGCTTGGAAGGATTGAACACTAGATGATAAGTTGCTCCGCAATTTGAGCAAACACGCCGTCCGGTCAAGCGTTCAAAGCAGCTTGCTTTGATCAACTTCAATATCAAGCACCGCATCAATTTTTCTACCGGATTCACTCATGATGTCTTCCAAGCTTTCCGCCTGATGAACAGTTCTCGGAAATCCATCCAATAAAAAACCGTCTTTGCAATCAGCCTTGCCTAAACGTTCCCTGACAATACCTATTGTCACTTCATCGGGAACAAGATTCCCTTGATCCATGTAACTTTTTGCTTGTTTGCCAAGTGCTGTGCCGTCCTTAATCGCTTGCCTGAACATGTCTCCCGTTGAGATGTGCGGCAGGCCGTATGAAGCGACGATTCGTTCGGCTTGAGTGCCTTTTCCAGCACCGGGTAGTCCCATCAATATTAGGTTCATTCTACCCCTCCAGACTTTTTTAGCATCAAGAGTTTACCTCTTGATGAAACCTTGATAATGCCTTTTGATCAATTGCCCTTCAATACGTTTCATCGTATCCAGTGCAACACCGACAACGATCAGCAAGCTTGTGCCGCCAATTTCTGCTGGCAGGCAAGTTGCCAATTTCTCCAAACACCATTGGAAGGAGAGAAATCACTGCCAGGAAGATTGCACCTAAAAGGGTTAATCGGTACAAGATTCGGGTCACGTACTCTTCAGTGCTTTTTCCCGGCCGAATGCCAGGAATATATCCGCCCTGTTTGCCAAGGTTTTCAGCCATTTTCTCAGGATTGACTTGTACAAAGGTGTAAAAATAGGTAAAGGCGATAATTAATGCTGCATAAATGATCATGCCGTATACCGTCGTGTAATCAAAAACGCGTATGATCCACGATGTAACAGTGTTTGTTGGAAAAAATTTTGCAATTGTCGGCGGCGTGATCATCAGTGAAATAGCAAAGATAACCGGGATAACCCCGGCGGCATTCACTTTGATCGGCAAATGCGTCGGTTCAACACTGTATGTTTTCGTTCCGATTGTCCGTTTTGCATATTGAATCGGAATCTTTCTCATGCCTTGTTGAACAAAAATAGTGCCGACGACGATCAGCAAAACAATAACCAAAATAACCAACAGCCCCAAAACTTCCATGAATGTATTCGTTGCATTGGCAAAACGTTGTGCATAAATTTGATTCACAGATGTTGGAATACGGGCAACGATTCCGGCGAAAATAATAATGGAAATGCCATTTCCGACACCGTATGCAGTAATTTGGTCGCCCAGCCACATCAAAAAAGCTGTTCCGGCAGTTAATACGAGAGCAATAATGAGATAAGTCCAGATGGTCGGATTTTCAACCAGTCCGGGAAAATTTGAATTAAATCCAAATGAAAGTCCAATTGCCTCAATGAAACCAAGTACGATCGTTCCGTACCTTGTCAGCTGGTTAAGCTTGCGCCGTCCCATCTCACCTTGCTTTGACCACTCCGTTAACTTTGGCACAACGTCCATCTGCAGAAGCTGCACGATGATGGACGATGTGATGTATGGCATGATTCCCATTGAAAGAATCGAAAAGTTCTGCAACGCGCCACCGCCAAGTATTGAATAAGCCAAAAGCACTGGAATCACTAATATTGATCATGCTGCTGTTAATATCCGGCACGGGAATAAATGTCCCGATCCGGAAAATGATGAGCATCAACAGAGTAAAGAGGACTTTTTTCCGTATTTCAGCTACACGCCAAATGCTGGAAATCATTTGAAACATCAAATCACCTCAATGTTTCCGCCAGCCGCTTCAATTGCTTCTTTGGCAGAAGCAGAGAATTTATGTGCCTTGACGGTTAAGCTGGTTTCAAGCTTCCCTTTTCCAAGCACTTTAACGCCATCATTTAATTTACGGATCACACGGGTTTCAAGCAAAAGTTCCGGTGTGACTTCCGTACCCTTTTCAAAACGGTTTAATGTTTCGACATTCACAACTGTATACTCTTTGCGTGTCGGGTTCTTAAAGCCGCGTTTTGGCAGGCGTTGTGTAATCGGCATTTGACCGCCTTCAAACCCTGGGCGTACGCCACCGCCTGAACGCGACTTGACCTTTTTGGCCTCGACCGGATGTTTTGCCAAGTCCGGAACCATTGCCACGGCCGACCCTTTTCTTTGCAAAACGTGATCCTTCTGCTGGTTTTAATTCATGAAGTTTCATTATGGCACCTCCTTGTTATCATTTTTTATGTTATTATTCGTTGATTTCTTTAACTGCTAAAAGGTGAGACACTTTATTGATCATTCCGCGAATCGCCGGATTGTCTTCATGTATAACCGATTGATAGGTTTTTTTCAGGCCGAGTGTTCTGACCGTCACGCGCTGTGCCTCAGGCCGGCCAATAATGCTGTGTTTAAGGGTGATTTCAAGTTTCTTTGCCATCATTATTCCCCCCTTATCCTAACAATTCTTCAACGGATTTTCCACGAAGCTTAGCAACATCTTCGACACGTTTCAAGCTTTTCAGTCCGTCAACCGTCGCGCGAACCATGTTAGTCGGATTATTGGAACCGAGAGATTTCGAAAGAATATCCCCTAAACCGGCCGGCTAATTCAAGAACCGCACGAACCGGTCCGCCGGCAATAATACCGGTACCTTCAGTAGCTGGCTTTAAAAGGACGCTGCCGGCGCCGAAGTGTCCGACAACTTGATGCGGAATCGTTGTATTCACGATCGGCACACTGAATAAGTTTTTCTTGGCATCTTCAATCGCTTTGCGAATCGCTTCAGGTACTTCATGTGCTTTGCCTGAACCGAAACCAACATTGCCTTTTTTATCACCAACAACAACCAGTGCGGCAAAACGGAAACGACGACCGCCTTTTACCACTTTTGCTACACGATTAATCGTTACAACACGTTCTTCATACTCTGATTTATTTCGATCATTATTAGCCATGGATTCCCCTCCTTATATTAGAATTTAAGTCCGGCTTCACGAGCGCCTTCTGCCAAAGCCTTTATCCGGCCGTGATAGAGATATCCGCCTCTATCAAACACGACAGTATCAATACCTTTTTCCAACGCGCGTTTACCGATGAGTTCGCCGACTTTCTTCGCAGCGTCGACATCACCGCTTTTTTCAAGATCAAGCGTCTTATCAACTGTTGATGAGGAAACAAGTGTTACGCCTTTTTCATCATCAATCAGTTGAGCGTAGATATTTTTTTTGATGAACGAAAGACATTTAAACGCGGACGTTCACTCGTACCGGAGATACGATGGCGTACGTGTTGGTGCCTTCTTTTGCGAATAGCATTTTTGTCTTGCTTCGTAATCATGCCCCGCGCTCCTTTCTTAAGTTATTTATTATTTACCGGTTTTTCCTTCTTTGCGGCGTACATGTTCGCCTTCATAACGAATGCCCTTGCCTTTGTAAGGTTCAGGCGGGCGGATGGAGCGAATATTCGCCGCCACTTCACCGACGCGTTGTTTGTCGATACCAAGCACGCTTACTTTGTTATTTCCTTCCACATTGATCTCAATTCCTTCTTCCGGAACGACCTCAACAGGGTGGGAATACCCAACGTTAAGCACAAGGTTCTTGCTTGCCTTGTTTATTGGCACGATAACCGACACCGACGAGTTCCAGGTTCTTCTTGAAACCCTTCGTCACGCCTTCAACCATGTTGCTGATAATACTGCTTGTCGTACCATGCAGCGAGCGGTGTTCTTTAGAATCACTTGGGCGTGAAACTTTTACTTCATTGTTTTCTTGTACGATAGCCATGTCGGGGTGAAAGGAACGAATCAGTTCTCCTTTTGGCCCCTTGACCGTTACCTTTTGGCCTTCGATAGTCACTGCTACTCCATCAGGTATAACAGTAGGCTTTAAACCAATACGAGACATTACGGCACCTCCATTCTTCTTAATTTACCAAACGTATGCGAGCACTTCGCCGCCAACTTGTTGCTGACGTGCTTCTTTATCCGTAATAATGCCCTTTGAAGTGGAAACAATAGCAATACCGAGTCCTCCAAGAACTTTCGGCACTTCGCCTGCTTTAGCATAGACACGAAGGCCCGGTTTGCTGATTCTTTTAAGTCCTGTGATGACGCGTTCTTTATGCACACCGTATTTAAGAAACAGACGGAGTACGCCTTGCTTGTTGTCTTGAATATATTCCACATCTTTAATGAAGCCTTCACGCTTCAAGATTTCAGCAATTTCTTTTTTGACCCTCGAGCCAGGCAGTTCGAGTTGTTCATGACGAACAGTATTCGCATTGCGAATACGAGTGAGCATATCTGCAATCGGATCGGTCATGACCATTCAAAACAACCTCCTTCCCTTAACCTTGTATTTTTACCAGCTAGATTTTTTTTGACGCCAGGGATTTGTCCTTTATAAGCAAGTTCGCGAAAACAAATTCTGCATAATTTGAATTTCCGAAGAACCGAATGAGGACGTCCGCAACGTTCACACCGTGTGTATTCTTGGACTTTAAACTTTTTGCCGCGACGTTGAGAAACTAACATCGATTTTTTTGCCAAGATCTGCTTCCTCCTTACATTCTTATTATTTTGCGAATGGCATACCAAGGAGACTGAGCAATGCCGATGCTTCTTCATCGGTTTTTGCCGTTGTCACAATCACGATATCCATACCGCGTACTTTGCTGACCTTATCATAGTCAATTTCCGGAAAAATTAATTGTTCACGAATACCTAACGTGTAGTTTCCACGGCCGTCAAAAGCTTTTTTGGAAACTCCGCGGAAGTCACGTACACGAGGCAAAGAAACAGAAATTAATTTATCCAGAAAGTCATACATGCGATCTTTGCGAAGCGTCACTTTTGCGCCGATCGGCATACCTTCGCGCAATTTAAATGCAGCGATAGATTTTTTTGCCTTGGTGACAACCGGTTTTTGTCCTGCGATTGCCGCTAAGTCTTCAACCGCACTGTCGAGTGCTTTCGAATTTTGCACAGCATCGCCGACACCCATATTAATAACCACTTTTTCTATCCTTGGAACTTCCATAATGGAAGAGTAATGAAATTTTTCAATTAGAGCAGGCACAACGTCCTTTTGGTATTTTTCCTTTACGTCCCATGCGTTTACCTCCCTTCAACAATTGCATTATTTATCTAAAACTTCACCAGATTTTTTGGCGATACGAACTTTTTTGCCGTCTACAACTGTATATCCTACTCGCGTAGGTTCATTTGTTTTCGGATCAAGCGGCATTACATTAGAAACATGAATCGGAGCTTCATGTTCAAGAATGCCTCCTTGAGGGCTGGCTTGATTAGGCTTAGAATGCTTTTTCACAATGTTAACCCCTTCAACAAGCACGCGCTGTCTGGAAGGGTAAGCTTCTAAAATAACACCTTGTTTTCCCTTGTCTTTGCCGGAAATAACTTGAACTTTATCTCCTTTTTTTACATGCAAATGAGCCATGGTCGATAACGCACCTCCTTCTTATCCAAATCCAGCATTGCAAATTATAAAAAAACTTCCGGTGCGAGCGAGACGATTTTCATAAAATGCTCGTCGCGCAGTTCGCGGGCAACAGGTCCAAAGATACGTGTGCCGCGCGCGGGCTTTATCATCGCGAATAATAACGGCGGCATTTTCATCAAAACGAATATAAGATCCGTCCGAACGCCTTACACCTTGGCGCGTGCGAACGACGACAGCTTTGACAACTTCGCCTTTCTTAACAACGCCTCCTGGTGTTGCTTGTTTGACCGAAGCAACAATCACATCGCCAACATTTGCTGTTTTTCTTCCGGATCCGCCTAATACCTTAATTGTTAAAATTTCTCGTGCGCCTGAGTTGTCAGCAACCTTTAAACGGCTTTCTTGTTGAATCATTAGAGTAGAGCCTCCCTTCCATCATTCATCCACAGTAAGCAATCAGATAATAACGGCTTCTTCCACGATTTTCACAAGGCGAAAGCGTTTATCCTTAGAAAGCGGGCGAGTTTCCATGATTTCTACAATGTCGCCGATTTTCGCTTGATTATTTTCATCATGTGCCTTAAATTTCTTTGAATATTTCACGCGTTTGCCATAAAGCTTATCGTTCTTATATGTTCAATTAAAACGGTAATGGTCTTATCCATTTTATCGGAAAC
This sequence comes from Terrilactibacillus sp. S3-3, assembly GCA_030437565.1. GTDB lineage: Bacteria > Bacillota > Bacilli > Bacillales > Sporolactobacillaceae > S3-3. The sequence continues at coordinate 152,078 of CP129291.1, read as the reverse complement.
GACCCGGCCAACGTATACTTTGCGGCTGTTACGGTCTTCTGCCATTCAAAAAGTCCTCCCTTCTTAACCGTTTTGGATATTCAGTTCACGTTCACGCAAAATCGTTTTCGCACGAGCAATGGATTTCCGAACCTCACGAATGCGGGCGGGATTTTCCAATTGTCCCGTTGCTAGTTGAAAGTGTAAATTGAAAAGCTCTTCTTTCAGCGACTTCACATTTTGTTCAACTTCAGCAGTGGTTAAATTACGAATTTCATCAGCCTTCATTTGCGTCACCACCCACTTCTTCACGTTTAACTAACTTCGTTCTGATTGGCAATTTGTGAGAAGCAAGACGAAGCGCTTCACGGGCAACTTCTTCTGTCACACCGCCGACTTCAAACAGCACACGGCCCGGTTTTACAACGGCGACCCATCCTTCCGGGGCACCTTTACCGGAACCCATCCGGACTTCAAGGTTTTGCCGTATACGGTTTTTGCGGGAAAATGTTAATCCATACTTTTCCTCCACGTTTCATGTAACGTGTCATGGCAATACGGGCAGCTTCGATTTGGCGGCTTGTAATCCACGCGGATTCCAGAGCCTGCAGGCCGAATTCTCCAAAGCTAACCGTTGCGCCGCCTTTAGTTTTACCGCGCATCTTGCCGCGGTGTTGTCTACGATATTTCACGCGTTTTGGCATCAACATAATTATTTGCCTCCTTCCTTATTTTTCGTTCCTTTCGTTGGAAGGACCTCGCCGCGATAAATCCAAACCTTGACACCGATTTTTCCATAAGTCGTATCGGCTTCAGCCGTACCATAGTCGATATCGGCACGCAAAGTATGAAGCGGCACTGTACCTTCGCTGTAGTCTTCCGTACGAGCCATGTCGGCACCGCCGAGACGTCCAGCTACTTGAGTCTTAATTCCTTTTGCACCGGCTCTCATTGCTCTTTGAATCGATTGTTTTTAGCACGGCGCCAGGAAATCCGGCTTTCCAGTTGTCTTGCAATATTTTCGGCAACCAATTTTGCATCAATATCAGCTTGTTTGATTTCAAAAATATTGACGTGAACGCGCTTTTGAGTTAAAGCATTCAGCGCTTTCCTTAAAGCTTCAACTTCAGAGCCGCCTTTTCCAATAACCATCCCAGGTTTGGCCGTCTTAATCGTAATGTTAATACGATTGGCTGCTCGTTCAAGTTCAATCGAAGAAACAGCTGCGTCTTTCAGCTTGTTTTCAACGTATTTACGAATTTTGATGTCTTCATGCAAGTATTCGGCATAATTCTTGTCGGCATACCATTTGGATTCCCAGTCACGAATGACACCAATTCTAAATCCTATCGGATTAACTTTTTGACCCACGTGTTATCCCTCCTTTTTCTCTGAAACAATAATGGTAATATGGCTTGTGCGTTTATTGATTTTTCCTGCGCGTCCCATCGCACGAGGGCGGAAGCGTTTGAGTGTCGCGCCTTCATCGACATAGGCCTGCTCAACAATCAAACCTTCAGCGTCCATTTCGTAGTTGTGTTCTGCGTTGGCAATTGCGGATTTCAGTACTTTTTCTACAATAGGAGATGCGGCTTTCGGCGTATTTTTAAGAATAGCGAGTGCCAGGCCCACATCTTTGCCCCTGATAAGATCGACCACTAGACGTGCCTTACGAGGAGCTATGCGAACTTGTTTGGCAACAGCTTTTGCTTGCATAAGTTATTCCTCCTCTCATTAGCGAATACTGGTTTTCTTATCTGACGCTGCGTGACCGCGATACGTCCTTGTCGGAGCGAATTCTCCCAGCTTATGTCCAACCATATCTTCAGTCACATAAACCGGTACATGTTTCCGTCCGTCATATACAGCAATGGTATGGCCGATAAATTCAGGAAAAATGGTTGAACGGCGAGACCAAGTCTTAACGACGCGTTTTTCGTCTTTTTCGTTCATAACATCAATCTTCTTCATCAGATGATCATCGACAAAAGGTCCTTTTTTAAGGCTGCGACTCATAAATAAGCCTCCTTCCAAAATAAAATGTTTATTCGTTATTTCTTCTTGCGGCGACGAACAATAAACTTATCAGAAGGATTATTGCGCTTTCTTGTTTTATAGCCAAGCGTTGGTTTGCCCCAAGGCGACATTGGCGATTTACGTCCAATCGGCGCGCGTCCTTCGCCACCACCGTGCGGGTGGTCATTAGGGTTCATAACTGAACCGCGAACTGTCGGGCGGATACCCAGCCAGCGTGAACGTCCTGCTTTACCGATAGAAACAAGTTCATGTTCGAGGTTGCCAACCTGACCGATCGTAGCGCGGCATGTTTCTAAAATCATCCGCACTTCTCCGGAAACGAGGCGAACAAGAACATACTTGCCTTCCTTACCAAGAATTTGTGCTTCTGCACCGGCCGAACGGGCAAGCTGTCCGCCATTGCCCGGTTTAAGTTCAATATTATGAACGACTGACTGTACCACGGAATGTTTTTAAGCGGCAGAGCATTGCCAATTTTAATATCGGCTTCTGGTCCGGACACGATTTCCGTACCTACCTTGATGCCTTTCGGTGCAAGAATATAACGTTTTTCTCCGTCTGCGTAGTTAATAAGAGCGATGTTAGCCGTACGATTCGGATCGTATTCAACCGTAGCAACGCGTCCTGGTATTCCATCTTTGTTGCGTTTAAAATCAATCACACGATATTTGCGTTTGTGCCCGCCGCCTTGATGACGAACGGTCAGCTTGCCTTGATTATTCCGACCCGCTTTATTCGGTAATGCTTTTAACAGCGATTTTTCCGGTGTATCGGTCGTAACTTCGGCAAAATCTAGCGAGCTCATATTCCGTCTGCCGTTTGACGTCGGTTTATACTTTTTAATTGCCACTACTAGTTCCCTCCTTCTCTAGTCATTCTCATTCGCCTTCAAAGAAGTTAAGTTCTTTGCTTTCAGGCGTCAAAGTGACAACAGCCTTTCCGTTGTGCAGTATAGCCGGAATAACGGCCATAACGTTTCGGTTTGCCTTTGACATTCAAAGTGTTGACCTTGACGACTTTCACGTCAAAGATCTCTTCAACAGCGCGTCTTATTTCAGATTTATTAGCCTTGCGGTCAACAATAAAAGTGTATTTTTTGTCGGCCATTTGCTCAGTTGAGCGTTCAGTAAGCACGGGGCGCTTAATGACATCGCGTGGATCTTTCATTATCCAAGCACCTCCTCTAACTTCGCTGCAGCTTCCTTAGTAAGAATCAGTTTGTCATGTGCCACGACATCCAAAACATTGACTTCAGGAGCCGTCAGCACTGTTACGCCAGGGATATTGCGGGAAGACAGAACAGCCGTTTCATTGTAATCATCCGTCACAACGAGAGCATTTCTATCAACCGATAAATGATTAAGAACCGCTGCAAATTCTTTTGTTTTTGGTGCTTCAAATGTCAAACCTTCAAGAACGATAACAGAATCTCTTTTTGACCTTGCCGGAAAGTGCCGATTTAATAGCTAAACGGCGCGCTTTTTTTTTTAGGCAGTTTATAGCTATAGCTACGCGGAGTCGGTCCAAATACAGTGCCGCCGCCTACCCATTGCGGTGAACGAATCGAACCTTGGCGAGCACGGCCCGTTCCTTTTTGACGCCATGGTTTACGTCCGCCGCCTCTTACAGCCGAACGGTTCTTAACAGCATGGGTGCCTTGGCGCCTCGAAGCTTGTTGCATAACAATGGCTTGATAAAGAACGTTTTCATTGGGTTCAATGCCAAAAACGGCATCTGCCAATTCTACATTTCCAACTTCAGTACCTTTTTGATCGAATACAGTTAATTTTGGCATGGAAGCATCCTCCTTTCTTACTTAGCTTCTTTTGCTTTGACAGCACTTTTTATTGTAATATAGCTTTTTTTTGCACCTGGCACATTGCCTCTGATTAAAATCAATTGACGTTCCGTGTCAACTTTAACCACTTCCAGGTTTTGCACTGTACCGTTTCTCCGCCCATTCTTCCGGCTAATTTCTTGCCTTTGAAAACATGTGCGGGGTCGATGACGCCCATAGAACCCGGACGGCGGTGATAGCGGGAACCGTGAGCCATTGGTCCGCGCGATTGATTATGGCGCTTGATAGGACCTTGGAATCCTTTCCCTTTCGATGTTCCGATAACATCGATGACTTCGCCTGCTTTGAATGTATCAGCCGGCACTTCTTTGCCAAGCTCATATTCGTCAAGATTTACATCACGGATTTCTTTAATGAAGCGCTTAGGTGCCGCACCGGCTTTTTCAGCATGACCTTTTTCAGGTTTGATCGTTCTGGATTCTTTTTTATCATCATAACCAATTTGAATGGCTTCGTAGCCGTCGCTTTCAATTGTTTTCTTTTGAAGAACAACGTTGCCGGCTACGTCTACTACCGTAACAGGAATGACATCGCCATTTTCTGCAAAGATTTGCGTCATGCCAATCTTTTTACCTAAGATTCTTTGACCATCCGTAACACCTCCTATATTTTTGAGATCAATGGTTTATAGTTTAATTTCAATGTCTACACCGGACGGCAGATCTAGTCTCATCAGTGAATCAACCGTTTGCGGTGTCGGCTCAACAATATCAACTAAGCGTTTGTGTGTACGCATTTCGAATTGTTCGCGAGAATCTTTGTATTTGTGAACAGCTCTCAAAATCGTGTAAATCGATTTTTCAGTTGGAAGCGGAATCGGTCCCGAAACTTTTGCCCCCGAACGTTTTGCCGTTTCAACGATTTTTTCAGCCGATTGATCCAAAATACGATGATCATATGCTTTTAAAAACGAATGCGAATCTTTTGCTTTGCCATGAAATTCCCTCCTTTTCGCCCATTTTTGGAAAACAGACTAACTCCGCGAAAATTTCCGAGTACCCCGCCTTGGCAAAGGAGCCGGGTGTATCCGCAACCTTCCGCATCATCGCTAAAAACCAACTTCTCAATTATACAAAAAAAGCAATACAAATCAAGGCATAAATCATCTGCGGGCGAGTTAGTTTTTCTGCCTTATTAAAAGACTTTAGCGATCCGCAGGCTGTTCTAATATTTTTAGGTATAAAAAAAAAAAGCGCCCAGGGAATGGGCGCTTTTTCCAAACCGCTTCAATAATTATTCAACAATTTCAGAAACTGAACCAGCACCAACTGTACGGCCGCCTTCACGAATAGAGAATTTCGTCCCTTTTTCAATCGCGACTGGAGCGATCAGTTCGACAGACATTGTAACGTTATCGCCAGGCATTACCATTTCAACACCTTCAGGAAGTGTGATCGTTCCGGTAACGTCCGTCGTACGGAAATAGAATTGAGGGCGATAGTTAGAGAAGAACGGAGTATGACGGCCGCCTTCTTCTTTTTTCAAGACGTAAACTTGTGCTTTAAATTTTTTGTACGCCTTAACAGTACCTGGTTTGATCAATACTTGGCCACGTACAACTTCTTCACGGTCAACACCGCGAAGAAGTGCGCCGATGTTGTCGCCGGCTTCAGCATAGTCAAGGATCTTGCGGAACATTTCAACACCCGTAACCGTCGTTTTCTTAGGTGCATCTGTCAGACCGAGAATTTCAACTTCATCGCCGACTTTAACCGTACCGCGTTCAACACGGCCTGTTGCAACAGTACCGCGGCCAGTGATTGAGAAGACATCTTCAACCGGCATCATGAACGGTTTATCCGTATCACGTTGCGGAGTAGGGATGTAGTCATCCACAGCGTCCATCAGTGCAAGAATATTTTTTTTTTTTGTTCAGGATCGCCTTGAAGAGCTTTCAAAGCGGAACCTTTGATAACCGGTACTTCGTCGCCCGGGTAGTCATATTCGGAAAGAAGATCACGAACTTCCATTTCAACCAATTCGAGAAGTTCTTCATCGTCTACCATATCCGTTTTGTTCAAGAATACAACGATCGAAGGCACGCCAACTTGGTGAGCGAGCAGGATGTGTTCACGAGTTTGCGGCATTGGGCCGTCAACTGCGGATACAACAAGAATCGCACCGTCCATTTGAGCAGCGCCGGTGATCATGTTCTTGACATAGTCGGCGTGTCCAGGGCAGTCAACGTGTGCGTAGTGGCGTTTTTCAGTTTCATATTCAACGTGTGCAGTAGAAATCGTAATACCGCGTTCGCGTTCTTCAGGAGCACCGTCAATGGAATCATATGCGCGTGCTTCAGCTTTGCCTTGTTTTGCCAAAACGGTTGTAATTGCAGCCGTTAAAGTTGTTTTACCGTGGTCAACGTGACCAATCGTACCAATGTTAACGTGGGGTTTTGTACGGTCATAATGTTGTTTAGCCATGGATATATATCCTCCTTTAATTCAAAACAAAAAAAAATTTAAATTTATGTGCAGCAAGAAGGTTGATGATGGACACCAATCCTTCTTAGCTTACAATAAAACATAATATGTGACAATAAAACTAGACTCAGGCAGGCTTTAATAAAAAAAATTATCACCTGTCGCTTTTTTGATCAGCTCTTCACTAACGCTCTTCGGCACTTCTTCATAGTGATCGAATTGCATCGTGTAAGTACCGCGGCCTTGAGTAGCGGAACGAAGATTCGTCGCATACCCGAACATTTCTGCAAGTGGAACATGGGCTTCAACAACTTGCGCACCTGCACGGGCTTCCATGCCGTCTACGCGGCCGCGCCGGCTAGTGATATCACCCATGATATCGCCGAGATATTCCTCAGGAATGCTGACTTCCACTTTCATAATCGGTTCGAGAATAACCGGCTGGCAGACGCTCTTGGCATTTTTCAAAGCCATTGATGCAGCAATCTTAAATGCCATTTCACTTGAATCGACGTCGTGGTAAGAACCGTCAACAAGTTTAGCGCGGATATCAATCAATTGGTAACCGGCAAGCAAGCCGTTTTGCAGAGCGTCTTTAAGCCCGGCTTCAACTGCCGGAATGTACTCTCTAGGAACGACACCGCCGACGATCTTGTTTTCAAATTCAAAGCCGCCGCCTTCTTCAAGCGGTTCAAATTCGATCCAAACATGGCCGTATTGGCCGCGGCCGCCGGATTGACGAATAAATTTGCCTTCGACTCTGCCGGCCTTTTTAATCGTTTCGCGGTAAGCAACTTGAGGAGCACCGACGTTGGCTTCCACTTTGAATTCGCGGCGCAGACGGTCAACGATAATATCCAGGTGAAGTTCACCCATACCGCCGATGATCGTTTGCCCGGTTTCTTCATTCGTTTCCGTTTTGAAAGTAGGGTCTTCTTCAGCAAGCTTGACAAGTGCAGCACCCATTTTGTCTTGGTCTGCCTTTGACTTCGGTTCAATGGCGACGTGGATAACCGGATCAGGGAATTCCATCGATTCAAGGATGACAGGATTCTTATCATCACAGAGTGTATCGCCGGTCGTCGTGTCTTTCAAACCGACGGCAGCCGCAATATCGCCTGAGAAAACCTTCTTGATTTCACTGCGGTGGTTGGCATGCATGAGCAGGATACGGCCAAGCCTTTCACGTTTGTCTTTGGTCGAATTTAGTACATAAGAGCCTGCATCGGCAGTGCCGGAGTATACCCGAAAGAACGTCAATTTTCCGACAAACGGGTCAGTCATGACTTTAAAAGCCAGAGCGGAGAATGGTTCATTGTCATCTGCATGACGTTCAACCGCTTCGCCGCTGTCCGGAAGTGTTCCTTTAATAGCCGGTACATCAAGCGGTGACGGAAGGTAATCGAGCACCGCATCCAATACCAGTTGAACCCCTTTGTTTTTGAAAGCCGAGCCGCAAAGAACAGGGAAAAATTTCACTTCGCACGTTGCTTTGCGAATGGCTGCTTTGAGCTCAGCAATGCTGATGTCTTCGCCTTCCAAATATTTTTCCATAATAGCATCGTCAACATCCGCTACGGCTTCGACGAGTTTATCATGATATTCTTGGGCTATTTCTTGATATTCTTCAGGAATATCAACACAATCCATTTTGGACAAGATCATCTTCGTAAACATAGGCTTTCATTTCAACTAAGTCAATTTCACCCTTGTAATGATCTTCAGCACCCATCGGCAGCTGAACAGGATGAGCGTTCGCTTGCAGGCGTTCATGCAAGGTCTTCGTAGAATAAAGGAAATCCGCGCCTATTTTATCCATTTTGTTAACGAACACAATCCGTGGTACACCATAAGTCGTCGCTTGACGCCATACGGTTTCGGTTTGCGGTTCAACGCCTGATTGAGCATCAAGCACTGCAACGGCGCCGTCAAGTACGCGCAAAGAGCGTTCTACTTCGACGGTAAAATCGACGTGTCCTGGCGTATCAATAATGTTGACACGGTAGCCTTTCCATTGGGCAGTTGTCGCTGCCGATGTGATCGTGATACCGCGTTCTTGTTCCTGCTCCATCCAGTCCATTTGCGAAGCCCCTTCATGGGTTTCGCCGATTTTATGAATGCGGCCGGAGTAAAAGAGAATACGCTCTCTTGTCGTCGTCGTTTTCCCGGCATCAATGTGTGCCATAATTCCGATATTGCGTGTCTTTTCCAAGGAGAAATCCCTTGCCATGGTTTTCTCTCCTTCCCTCTATAATTATTACCAACGATAGTGAGCGAAGGCTTTGTTGGCTTCGGCCATTTTGTGCATGTCTTCGCGTTTCTTAACCGACGCCCCCGTATTATTCGAAGCATCGATGATTTCATTGGCGAGTCTTTCAATCATTGTTTTTTCACCGCGAAGCCGCGAATAGTTCACCAAATAACGCAATCCCAGTGTCGTACGGCGTTCCGGACGAACTTCAACCGGCACCTGATAGTTAGAACCCCCAACACGGCGGGCTTTAACTTCGAGCACTGGCATGACATTCTTGAGTGCTTGTTCGAATACTTCCATCGGTTCTTGATTTGTACGTTCTTTGATTAGATCAAATGATTTATAAAGAATCGTTTGTGCCTTCCCGCGTTTACCGTCTTTCATGATTCGGTTGATTAAACGTGTGTGACAAGTTTTGAATTATAAAGTGGGTCAGGCAAAACATCTCGTCTTTCGACAGGACCTTTTCTAGGCATAAAGACCCCTCCTTTCAGTCAATTTTGTGTCTTATTCTTTAGGTTTTTTGGCGCCGTATTTAGAACGGCCTTGTTTGCGATCAACAACGCTTGCCGTATCAAGTGCGCCGCGGATGATGTGATAACGCACACCAGGAAGATCCTTTACACGTCCGCCGCGGATGAGAACAACGCTGTGCTCTTGAAGATTGTGGCCGATCCCAGGAATATACGCGTTCACTTCGATATTGTTTGAAAGACGGACACGCGCATATTTCCGAAGCGCCGAGTTAGGTTTTTTCGGTGTTAACGTGCCGACACGGGTACATACGCCGCGTTTTTGAGGCGAGTTATCATCCGTTAATGCTTTCTTAAAACTGTTGTACCCTCTGTTAAGGGCCGGGGACGTTGATTTCTTTATTTTGGATTTACGTCCTTGACGACGAATTAATTGATTAATTGTAGGCATTTAATCATTTCCTCCCTTCGATCTTTCTAAACCCACTGATCCAGGCGGTTCATTTTTGCGCAAAAAATTTGTTTTTGCAGAAAGGACATTCTTCAGCAAAAACATTACTTTTTTATTGCAACCGCCGCTGCGCCAACATCAATGCCGCAAGCTTGCCCAAGCTTCTTCATTGAGTCGACAGTATAAACAGGCACATGCAATTCTTCCGCGAGTGCCAGCACTTTATTGGTAACACGAGAATCAGCATCTTCAGCAATAACAATCTCATGAATTCGATTTTCTCGCAAAGCTTTCAGTGCTTGTTTCGTGCCAATAACAATTCCATTTTTCGCTTGTGTCACTTTATCATAAGACATGCTAACATCCTCCAAAGCAACAAGTGTTCAGGAGCACTCAGTAATGATAACATCGAGCGCTCCCCCTTGTCAACACTTTGATTAACTTTCTTGATTAACGAGCTCCTCTGATGCCGGAACACCGTCATTATTATTTTTCTCACCCGACACATCGACCTTGATGTTTCGATAAACCGGCATACCAGTTCCTGCCGGGATCAGCTTGCCGATAATGACATTTTCTTTCAATCCAAGCAGCTCGTCACGCTTGCCTTTGATGGCAGCATCATCGTGTGAGCACTCTTGTCGTTTCCTGGAACGAAGCTGCAGACAGGAACGATTCCGTCTCAAGCGAAGCCTTGGTAATACCAAGCAGCATCGGCCGCCCGGTTGCCGGTGTTCCTCTCTGAAGCAGCACTTCTCTATTATCGTCTTTGAAACGGTGAATATCTACAAGAGCGCCTGGAAGAACCGACGTATCTCCGCTGTCGGTGACTTTGATCTTCCGCATCATTTGCCGGACCATCACTTCGACGTGTTTATCGCCGATTTCCACACCTTGCATACGGTATACTTTTTGCACTTCACGAAGCAAGTATTTTTGGACACCTTCAATACCGGCAACATGAAGTAATTCTTTCGGATCAATCGATCCTTCCGTCAGCGGCTGGCCGGCTTCCACTTTGGAACCCTCGGCCACTTTCAGCCGGGCACTCAAAGGAACGGTGTAGCTTCTTGATTCCAATTCGCCTTTGATCGTAATATCGCGCTTGTCTTTCAGTTCGCTGATTGCCCGTCACCACACCGCTGAGTTCGGTAATGGCGGCTTGCCCTTTTGGATTCCGTGCTTCAAACAATTCTTGGATACGCGGAAGACCTTGTGTAATATCATCGCCGGCAACGCCGCCTGTGTGGAACGTACGCATGGTAAGCTGTGTACCTGGTTCGCCGATCGACTGGGCGGCAATAATACCAACAGCCTCCCCAACCTCAACTTCAGAACCCGTTGCCAGATTGCGGCCGTAGCACTTCTTGCAGACACCGTGACGAGTGTCGCACTTAAAGACCGAACGGATTTCCACCGCTTCAATACCAGCATTAACAATTTTCGTTGCCGTATCTTCATCGATCAGATGATTTTTCTCAACCAGAACTTCGTCTGTTTCAGGATGATAAACGGTTTCGTTAGCCGTCCGGCCAACAAGGCGATCGTACAGGCTTTCAATTTCCTCATTGCCTTCTTTAATCGCATGAACAACCACACCGCGGTCGGTGCCGCAGTCTTCTTCCCTTACGATAACGTCTTGAGCAACATCAACTAGCCGCCGTGTCAAATATCCAGAGTCGGCGGTCTTCAATGCCGTATCCGCCAGACCTTTGCGGGCGCCGTGAGTTGAAATGAAGTATTCTAGCACAGTCAGCCCTTCACGGAAACTGGAAATGATCGGCAATTCAATGATTCGCCCTGACGGGTCGGCCATCAAACCGCGCATACCGGCTAGCTGTGTAAAGTTCGACGCGTTACCACGAGCGCCCGAATCGCTCATCATAAAAAAAATCGGGTTGGTTTTTTCAAGGGAGTCCATCAGTTTGGCCTGAATGGTGTCCTTGGCATCGCTCCAGATGCTGACGACTCGTCGTTCATACCGTTCATCTTCCGTAATTAAACCGCGTCTGAACTGCTTCATGACCTTTTGAACTTGTTCTTCAGCCTTAGCCAAAATTTCTTGTTTTTCAGGCAATACGATGATATCCGCAACCCCAACCGTAATGCCCGCTTTCGTCGAATACTTGAATCCAAGCGCCTTCAGCCGGTCGAGCATTTTCGATGTTTCGGTCACTTTATACCTTTTGAACACTTCAGCAATGATGTTTCCTAAATAACCTTTTTTGAACGGCGAAATTTCATCGCGTTTAAGAATTTCCTCTTTGATATTCGTTCCCATCGGCACAAAGTATTTGTCCGGTGTCGCGACTTCAAGATTATATTCCGTCGGTTCGTTAATATACGGGAACGAAGGAAGCAAAATGCGATTGAAGATCAACTTCCCAACGGTCGTCAGCAAGTATTGCTTATTTTGCTCTTCAGTAAAAACGTTTGATTATGCAAAGACCGCGCCGGTATCGCAATTCTTGAATGCAAATGGACGTAGCCGTTTTGGTAGGCAAGCAAGGCTTCATTTGAATCCTTGAAAACTTTTCCTTCGCCAATGGCCCCTTTTCTTTCCAGCGTCAAATAATAATTACCGAGCACCATATCTTGGGATGGCGTAACGACCGGTTTCCCGTCTTTCGGATTCAAAATGTTTTGTGCAGCCAGCATCAGCAGGCGTGCTTCGGCTTGAGCCTCCGTTGAAAGCGGAACGTGAACGGCCATTTGGTCGCCGTCGAAGTCGGCATTGTATGCCGTACATACCAATGGGTGCAGGCGGATCGCCCTTCCTTCGACAATTGTCGGTTCAAATGCTTGAATACCGAGACGGTGCAGTGTTGGCGCCCGGTTCAGCAGAACAGGATGTTCCTTGATAACATCCTCCAAGACACCCCAAACATCAGGATGAATTTTTTCTACTTTGCGTTTCGCACTTTTGATGTTATGTGCGATGCCGCGGTTCACCAGTTCTTTCATGACAAAAGGTTTTTAAAAGTTCCAAGGCCATTTCCTTCGGCAGCCCGCATTGATACATATGCAGACTCGGGCCGACGGCGATAACGGAACGACCGGAATAGTCGACCCGTTTGCCAAGCAGGTTTTGGCGGAAACGCCCTTGTTTCCCTTTCAGCATATGCGACAGGGATTTTAGCGGACGGTTGCCGGGTCCTGTAACCGGGCGGCCGCGGCGGCCGTTGTCAATCAGCGCGTCGACCGCTTCTTGAAGCATTCTTTTCTCATTTTGAACAATGATGCTCGGCGCGCCGAGATCCAGCAGTCGTTTTAGCCGGTTGTTACGGTTAATCACGCGGCGATAAAGATCATTTAGATCTGATGTCGCAAACCGTCCGCCGTCCAGTTGAACCATCGGCCGCAGTTCAGGCGGAATGACAGGCAGGACATCAAGAACCATCCATGACGGTTCATTGCCCGAATTCCGGAAAGCTTCAATGACTTCCAGCCGTTTAATCGCTCTCGTCCGTCGCGCTGGCCTTGAACCGTCTTGAGTTCTTCTTTAAGCGTCTCTGCTTCTTTATCAAGGTCAACATCCTGAAGCAGTTTCTTAATCGATTCGGCACCCATACCGGCTTTAAATGTATTTCCGTATTTTTCACGGTAATTGCGATATTCTTTTTCCGATAAAAGCTGTTTCTTTTCGAGCGGTGTATCCCCCGAATCCGTCACAACATAGGATGCAAAATAAATGACTTCTTCAAGTGCTCTCGGAGACATGTCAAGCAAAAGGCCCATGCGGCTCGGTATGCCTTTAAAATACCAGATATGCGAGACAGGAGCTGCAAGTTCAATATGGCCCATTCTTTCTCTCCGCACTTTGGCCCGGGTTACTTCGACACCGCAGCGATCGCAGACAACGCCTTTGTATCTTACTCTCTTATATTTACCGCAGTGGCATTCCCAGTCTTTCGTCGGCCCGAAAATTCGTTCACAAAAAAGGCCGTCTTTTTCTGGTTTCAATGTACGATAGTTGATCGTTTCCGGTTTTTTCACTTCACCGTGCGACCATGATCTGATTTTATCCGGGGATGCGAGACCGATCTTCATAAATTCAAATTTATTAACATCCAACAAGGGGGCAACCTCCCTTATATATTCAGTGTTTTATATTTCTTGTCACCGAGTTGTTGTTAAACGACTATCAAACATTCACATTTAGATTGTCGTTTGTCGTTTCTTCTTCATCTTCGAGTTCTTTAATCACGATCTCTTCTTCATTGCCGGCCAAGACCTTGACGTCCATGCCGAGACTTTGCAGTTCTTTGATCAGCACTTTGAACGACTCCGGTACACCTGGTTCAGGGACATTTTCACCCTTGACAATGGATTCGTATGTTTTCACACGGCCGACAACATCATCCGATTTCACCGTTAGTATTTCTTGAAGGGTATAGGCTGCGCCATAAGCTTCCAGCGCCCATACTTCCATTTCCCCAAAACGTTGCCCGCCGAATTGCGCTTTACCGCCAAGCGGCTGCTGGGTAACAAGAGAATAAGGACCGGTTGAACGGGCATGCAATTTGTCATCAACCATGTGAGCCAGCTTGATCATGTACATCACGCCGACAGAAACACGATTATCGAACGGCTCGCCTGTGCGGCCGTCATAAAGAATGGTTTTACCGTCGCGTGACATTCCGGCTTCTTCCAGAGTGTTCCAAACATCGTCCTCGCGAGCTCCGTCAAATACAGGTGTTGCAACGTGAATGCCAAGTTCACGTGCCGCCATACCAAGGTGAAGTTCGAGCACTTGCCCGATATTCATCCGCGATGGTACACCCAGCGGGTTCAGCATGATATCCAGCGGACGCCCGTTCGGCAAAAACGGCATATCCTCTTCAGGCAGAATCCGTGAGATAACCCCTTTGTTTCCGTGGCGGCCGGCCATCTTGTCGCCTTCGTGAATCTTCCTTTTTTGAACAATATAAACGCGGACCAGTTCATTGACACCCGGCGGCAATTCGTCGCCTGCATCGCGGTTGAAAATCTTCACATCATGAACGATGCCCCCGCCGCCGTGCGGTACCCTCAAGGACGTGTCGCGGACTTCGCGTGCTTTTTCACCAAAAATAGCGTGCAACAGCCGTTCCTCGGCGGTCAGTTCGGTGACCCCTTTCGGCGTAACTTTGCCGACAAGGATATCGCCGTCTTTGACTTCGGCACCAATGCGGATGATTCCGCGATCGTCCAAATTCTTAAGCGCCTCTTCACCAACATTAGGAATGTCGCGGGTAATATCTTCAGGACCCAGTTTCGTGTCACGTGCATCCGATTCATACTCTTCGATGTGAATCGAGGTATAAACGTCGTCTTTAACAAGGCGTTCACTCATGATGACGGCATCTTCATAGTTATAGCCGTTCCAAGTCATAAAGCCGACCAGCACATTTCGTCCCAAAGCAAGTTCGCCTTTATCCATCGAAGGTCCGTCGGCAATGATTTCGCCTTTTTCGACAATCATGCCTTTTTCAACGATCGGTTTGATTGTAGCACATACCTTGGTTCGAACGTTCGTATTTTGACAACTTGTATGTCACAACATCGCCTTCAACTTCACTGCCGTCAACTTCTTCGATGCTGCGGATTTTCACTTGTCTGGCCGATACATATTCAACGCGCCCGCGGTGTTTTGAGCGGATGGCTGCCCCGGAATCGCGCGCCGATACATATTCCATTCCCGTGCCGACAATCGGCGCTTCAGGAACAAGCAAAGGAACCGCTTGACGCTGCATGTTGGCACCCATCAATGCACGGTTGGAGTCATCGTTTTCCAAGAAAGGAATACAGGCTGTTGCCGCCGACACGACTTGTTTCGGGGAGACATCCATGTAATCCACCCGTTCTTTTTTGACGACAATATTTTCACTTCGAAAACGGGAGATAATATTGTCTTCAGCAAAAGACCCGTCTGGATTCAGTTTTGCGTTGGCTTGAGCCACCACATAATTGTCTTCTTCATCCGCGGTCAAGTCAAGTAGTCGATATGGCCCGTTACTCTCCCTGTTTCGGGGTCAACATGACGATAAGGCGTTTCGATAAAACCGTATTTATTGACTCGTGCATATGTTGATAGCGAGTTGATAAGTCCTATGTTCGGACCTTCAGGTGTTTCAATCGGGCACATCCGGCCATAGTGCGAATAGTGCACATCGCGCACTTCAAATCCGGCGCGTTCGCGTGTCAAACCGCCTGGCCCTAAAGCAGAGAGACGTCGTTTATGAGTCAGCTCTGCAAGCGGATTCGTTTGATCCATAAATTGTGATAATTGTGAGCTTCCAAAAAACTCCTTAATTGAAGCAATAACCGGTCGAATATTGATCAGCGCCTGCGGGGTAATGCTGTTGGTATCTTGAATCGACATCCTCTCGCGAATGACTCTTTCCATCCGTGACAGACCAATTCTAAATTGATTTTGCAGCAATTCGCCCACCGATCTCAAACGCCGGTTTCCAAGGTGGTCGATGTCATCAGTGTCGCCAATGCCATGTAACAAGTTAAAGAAGTAATTGATTGAAGACAAGATATCGGCAGGCGTAATATGTTTAATAGACTTATCGATGCCGCCATTACCGATAATTTTGATCACCTTTTCGCCGTCTTCATCAACTGGCGAATAGACGCTGATAGATTGAACCCTTATCGTTTGATCGGCAACAACGCCGTCACGCGGCCGGTATTCAACAAATCCTAGTTTTTTTTCAATGATTGGCAAAAGGCGATCCAGCATCCGCCGATCAAGAAGCGTCCCTTCGTCGGCAACGATTTCGCCTGTTTCCGGATCAACCAGTTTCTCTGCCAGTCTTTGATTAAAGAGGCGGTTTTTGATATGGAGCTTTTTGTTCATTTTATAGCGGCCGACATTGGCAAGATCATACCGTTTTGGATCGAAGAAGCGTGTTTCCAGCAAACTCTTGGCGTTCTCCACCGTAGGAGGTTCTCCCGGGCGCAAGCGTTCGTAGATTTCAATCAGCGCTTTATCCGTTCCATCAGTATTGTCTTTCTCCAAGGTATTCCTTAAGTATTCATCTTCGCCTAACAGATCGATGATTTCTTGATCAGAGCCAAACCCTAATGCGCGCAAAAGAACCGTAACAGGCAGCTTCCTTGTACGGTCAATTCTTACATGAACAACGTCTTTTGCATCCGTTTCATATTCAAGCCAAGCGCCGCGGTTTGGAATAACAGTAGCACCAAAACCTTTTTTTCCGTTTTTGTCAAACTTTTCATTATAATAGACACTAGGTGAACGCACCAGTTGCGAAACGATGACTCGTTCTGCACCGTTGATAATAAAAGTACCCGCCTCCGTCATGAGCGGAAAATCGCCCATAAAAACTTCTTGTTCTTTGACTTCACCGGATTCTTTATTGATCAAACGGACTTTAACCCTAAGCGGTGCTGCATAGGTCACATCGCGTGACTTGGATTCATCAACTGAATATTTTGGTTCCCCTAAGCTGTAGTCAATATAAATCAAAACAAGATTTCCTGTGAAATCCTCTACTGGAGAAATGTCTTGAAACATCTCTCTGATGCCCTCATCAAGAAACCACTGATAGGAGGCTGTTTGAATTTCAATGAGATTAGGGAGCTCCAGTACTTCTTTAATTCGAGCGTAACTCCTACGTTGGCGGTGGCGTCCGTATTGTACGAGTTGACCTGTCAACTAATTCACCCCTCAAATCAAGCATATTGAAAAAATCGGCAAACCATAACATGCTTACCGCGGTACAAAATGCATTTGATTAGTTTTCCCAAAAAATAGGTTTTTATACATATATTAAACGTCATGTTAGCATTAAGCTATAGTAGCACATTCGGATCTTATTGTCAAATGTTTTTTGCTCGAAAAACATAATAGCCCTTTTTCTTCGCTACCGTCTCCACTTCGCCATAAATCGACCGTAAGTATTCAAGTGCGGAAGGTGCACCTTGTTTTTTTTGAATAACAACCCACAGTTCGCCATTTTTATCAAAAAACGAGCGGACTCGGAAAAAATGCCGTGAACGACTTTTTTCCCTGCCCTAATAGGCGGATTGGTCACTATTGCCGCAAAAGTGCCGGTTACCTTTTCAAACAAATCGCTTTGCCGGACGATGGCGGAAACGCCATTATTCTTGATATTATCCTTGGTCAAAGCAACCGCACGTTCATTGATGTCAACCATTTTTACTTGCCGTTCTGGAAAAGATTTAGAAAGAGCAATACCGATCGGGCCGTAACCGCAGCCCATGTCCAAAATATCTCCCGGTATTTCCGGTTCGTTGAAGGATTCAATAAGCAGCTTGGAGCCGAAATCAATTTCATGCTTTGAAAAAACACCGCTGTCTGTTAAAAACGACAAGGAAAAATCTCTTAACGTCGTCGTCACGATGCGGCGATGGCTGGCAGCCTGGGGATTTTTAGAGTAATAATGTTCGACCATAATTATCACCTATATATAAAAAAAAAGCCCGCATTTGCGCGGGCTTTAAAATAAGCTTATTTAAGCTCAACAGATGCGCCGACTTCTTCGAGTTTAGCTTTGATTTCTTCTGCTTCTTCTTTTGCAGCGCCTTCTTTGACAGGTTTCGGTGCGCCGTCAACCAAAGCTTTTGCGTCTTTCAGACCGAGGCCGGTGATTTCGCGAACCACTTTGATAACCTTAATTTTCGAGCTGCCTGCACCTGCAAGAATAACGTCAAATTCAGTTTTTTCTTCTTCAGCAGCACCGGCAGCAGCGCCGCCTTGTACAGCTACAGGAGCAGCCGCAGTTACACCAAATTCATCTTCGATAGCTTTAACAAGATCGTTAAGCTCAAGCACCGACATTTCTTTAATTGCACCAATGATGTCTTCTTTAGTCATTGAGAGAGATCCTCCTTAAGTAAAGTTAAAGTATGTTTTGTCCGTCTAAATCTAAATCAAGCGCCTTGTTCTTCTTTTTGGTCAGCCACAGCTTTTGCAGCGAGTGCAAAATTGCGGATAGGTGCTTGAAGCACACTGAGTAGCATAGAAAGCAGCCCTTCTCGTGAAGGAAGTTCTGCCAACGCTTTAATTTGTTCAACCGATGCGCTGTTTCCTTCAATCACACCTGATTTGATTTCCAACGCTTCATGTTCTTTCGAAAAGTTATAAAGCACTTTCGCCGGCGCAATCACATCTTCTTTGCTAAAAGCAACAGCGGTCGGTCCGGTCAGGGATTCATCAAGAGCTGTTAGTTCTGCTTCCGCAGTCGCACGGCGCAGCAACGTGTTCTTGTAAACTTTAAAATCAACGCCTGCTTCGCGAAGTTGTTTGCGAAGTTCCGTCACTTCAGCAACATTCAGGCCACGATAGTTGACAACAATCGTTGAAACACTGTCTTTCAACTTGCCGATGATTTCTTCTACAACTTGTTGTTTTGCTTCAATAGCGCTGCTCATTGTTGATCGTCCACCTCCATTCATTTCTTACCGTAAGCCGATGCCAGTAAAAAGCCCTCAAAGTCAGACATTGAGGGCACGCAATCTATAATAACACCATTGTTGTTATCAAGAGAGTATCGCATAACCTCGGCAGGACATTTAAGCGTTAAAACGCTCCTGCTGTCTACGGCATGAACAAACTATTTAATTTCAATAGCCATTATATTAAGTTTTATATCATCTGTCAACTATCGGATTTTATCCCGCATTAACGGGCAGTAAGACTTCCACCTTAGGCTCAATGGATTCGAAGAAGCCAGGTGGAAGATAACTGCCCGTAAAAGCCCGATCTTAGGAACACAGACTAAAGGCGCCACATCCTGTGGCAACGTCTGTGTGACCCACGTCCTGTGGGCCGCAACTAACAACCAGTGGGGGATGGAAGAAAATCCCCACTGGTTGAAGTTTCGCTTTATCTCGCGTTTGCTGCGGCAACTTTAATACCGGGGCCCATCGTCGATGAAATCGCGATGTTTTTGAGATAAGTTCCCTTAGCTGCAGCAGGTTTTGCTTTCACAAGTGTTTCGATCAAAACTTTGAAGTTCTCAACGAGTTTTTCATCGTCGAAAGAAACTTTGCCGATCGGAACATGGACGTTGCCGTCTTTTTGGGCACGGTATTCCACTTTCCCTGCTTTAATTTCTTTTACTGCTTTTTCAACATCGAAAGTGACCGTCCCTGTTTTAGGGTTTGGCATCAGGCCTTTTGGCCCAAGCACACGGCCCAGGCGGCCGACTTGAGCCATCATGTCGGGCGTTGCCACGATAACATCGAAATCGAACCAGCCGCCGTTAATCTTATCAATGTATTCTTGTTCGCCGACAAAATCCGCTCCGGCAGCTTCCGCTTCCTTAGCCTTTGGGCCTTTTGCAAAAACCAGCACGCGTTGTGTTTTGCCTGTTCCATTCGGAAGCACAACTGCGCCGCGCACTTGTTGATCATTTTTCCGTGTATCAACACCAAGGCGAACAGCAACATCGACGGATTCATCGAAGTTGGCCGTGGCTACTTTTTTTTTCACGAGGCTCTGGCTTCTTCAATGTCGTACGCTTTCGCAGGATCAACAGCTTTGGCTGCTTCAAGGTATTTCTTTCCTTTTTTAGCCATTAAAATTTCCTCCTCTGTGGTTTTAACGGTTTACCATTTACCTCCCACCAATATCACACATAAAACAAAAAGCTGCGGACCAAAGCCAAAGCCCGCAGCTCTAGACTATCCGAAATCAGTCTTCAACAACGATGCCCATGCTGCGAGCCGTTCCTTCAACCATACGCATGGCCGCTTCAACATCGGCTGCATTTAAATCAGGCATTTTGAGTTCGGCAATTGCGCGAACTTTGTCGCGTTTGATCGTTGCGACCTTGTCAACATTCGGTTTGCCGGAACCCGACTGAATACCGGTTTCTTTTTTTTTTTTCAAGAGAACCGCAGCAGGCGGTGTTTTTTTGTTATAAAAGTAAATGAACGGTCTTCAAAAACCGTAATTTCAACTGGGATAATCAAACCGGCTTGATCGGACGTGCGCGCATTGAACTCTTTGCAAAAGCCCATGATGTTCACACCTGCTTGACCTAACGCCGGACCAACTGGCGGAGCTGGATTCGCTTTACCAGCAGGAATTTGCAGTTTAACAACCTTAATCACTTTCTTTGCCACGAGAGACACCTCCTTACTCCAATTTGTGGTACGGGCGGGGCCCTCCCACTCTTTCTTAACGCCTCTATGGCTTGGCTGGTGGTGAGACAATTTAAAACCTACAAACATCAAAATTATACAATCATTGACTGGAAAATGCAAGAGCGGATCAGCTTCGGCAGGGATTGATTATTGCATTTTTTCTACTTGATCAAAATCAAGTTCAATCGGCGTCTCTCGCCCAAACATATTCACGTGCACTTTGAGCTTGCCTTTCTCTGTATCGATATTTTCAATGCTGCCGACAAAATCAGCAAAGGGTCCTTCTTTAACCTTGACTTGCTCCTTAAGCGCAAAGTCGACGTCTTTTCTTTGTTCTTTAATGCCCATTTTGTTGGATGGCGTCCACTTCTTCCGGCAAAAGCGGAATGGGCTTGGAGCCTGCTCCGGATGATCCGACAAAACCGGTAACGCCCGGCGTATTCCGCACGACGTACCATGAGTCGTCCGTCATAATCATCTCCGTCAGGACATAGCCGGGAAAGACTTTCCTGAGCGCTGACTTCTTCTGCCCGTTCTTTATCTCCGTCTCCTCTTCCACTGGAACAAGTATCCGAAAAATCTTGTCGGACATACCCATTGACTCAACCCGTTTTTCAAGATTGGTCTTAACCTTATTTTCATAACCCGAGTATGTATGAATGACATACCAGTTCTTTTCCATAGCGTTCTTCCTCCAAACCTTTTGTCCGTACCACGATACGCCTAGAAGCTATTTTGTTGTAATAAGCCGCAACAATTTCGAAATGCCCAAATCTACAAGCGCGAAAAACACCGCCAGGAATACAACGACAACAATAACGGTTACCGTATATTTGAAAAGTTCTTGGCGGGTTGCCAACTGATTTTTTTTGTCTCAGCAATAACACTGCGAAAGAATTTTCCTGTCCCTTTGATAATGCCTGACATGCCTTGGATTACCCCCACTTAGAAGTCTATTTTGTTTCACGATGCAATGTATATTCATGACAAGTTTTACAGAATTTACTCACTTCAACTCGTTCGGCAGTGGTTCTAACATTCTTGGTTGTCACATAGTTTCTCATATGGCAGATCGAACAGGCCAGAACAATCTTTTTTCTCAAATTAAACACCCTATTTCAACTTACCGTTATTAAACCGCTCAGGTATCGTAAACGAGAAGCTTTCTCCGGCCGAAAATCGGCAAACTTCCCCGATGCTAATACTGTTTACAATGTATCATAGGGGAAAAGGCATGTCAATAAACGCAAAAACAGGGCACGATTCTCCCCTGTTTCCTTGTCTTATAAACTAAGTTCTTTCAACTCCAAATAGCGCTCCAGTTTTCTCTTAACACGCTGAAGAGCATTGTCTGATTTAACATGGCGTTTGAGATCAACCGAAATCTCCTGATAAGATCGTCCGTCAAGATAAAGGCGAAGCACTTTGCGTTCCAAATCACTTAGAATCTCAGATAATTTATCTTCTATATCGTCAAACTCTTCTTGATTAATCAGCAGCTCTTCCGGATTCGTCACTTTCGATCCGCAGATGACATCCAGCAAGGTCCGATCAGATTCCTCATCGTATATCGGTTTATCCAATGATACATATGAATTCAAAGGGATATGCTTCTGCCTTGTTGCCGTTTTCACAGCCGTAATCATTTGTCTTGTAATACATAGTTCGGCAAAAGCTTTGAAAGATGACAGCTTGTCCCCTTTGTAATCCCTGATCGCCTTATACAAACCAATCATGCCTTCCTGAATGATATCCTCTCGATCCGCGCCGATCAGAAAGTATGACTTTGCCTTCGCTCTTACAAAATTTTTATATTTAAAAATAAGATACTCTAAGGCTTGAATATTTCCATCCATCATGGACAACTTTTAGAACTCTTTCATCTTCCAGTTCATCAAACGTTGCAGCGGTAGTCTCTTTAGGGTCTATGTGCATATTAATCCCTCCGACCATAATGGCGCCTATTGTTGAAATATTATATATTATATACAGCATTATACAGTAAAAAAAAATTTTAAATCGTCAAGAAATTCAAAAACCTCTCCGCCATTTTTCAAATAATTCTTTTATATCTTCATTCATTGGAATTTTTGTCTTTGATTTTTTCTGACGGACAGTCTCGATTTCCTTGGCAATTTGCTGTTCGATCTTCTTGACCTCAATAAGAAGCTCACGTGAAGATTTTCTTAGGGCACCTTGGGAAAACACCGTCCACTGTTCCGCCAAATCCGATGTTGCCACATGAATGCGAGTCTGGACATTCTGCAGTTTGCGAATCATCCCTTCGATCCGTTCATCTGCGGTCTCATTTTCTTTCGTGTAAACAACTTCAACGCGTGACTGTCTTGTCTTTGTTTCTTTGCCGGGCATCAGATAGGCATCGAAAATGACAATCACCCGCCATCCCGTGAAAGCTTGATATTCCGCCATTTTATCAATCAAGAATTGCCGCGCGCCGGCAAAATCACTCGTCTTCAATTCTTTAAGCTCTTTCCACGCCCCGATCACGTTATAGCCGTCAACCAGCAAAATATCTTTCATAGCGATTATTTCCTTTGCTTCTGGCGATAGCGGTAGACTTCGTACATTAAAAGACTTGCCGCTACCGAAGCATTGAGTGACGTCACTTGTCCCGCCATCGGAATGTTAATCAGAAAATCACACTTATCTTTCACAAGCCGGGACATGCCCTTGCCCTCATTTCCAATCACAAGACACAGCGGCATATCATAGGACGCATCGCGGTAGTCCTGGCTGCCATCCGCGGCCGTACCGGCGATCCAGACGCCCTTCTCTTTCAATTCTTCCATTGCACTCGGCAAATTGCTGACACGCGCTACTGGAATGTATTCAATAATAGCCGTCGATGCTTTGGCAACGACCGATGTCAGCCCCACGGCGCGCCGTTTCGGAATGATCACACCGTGGCAGCCCGAAGCATCTGCTGTTCTAAGAATGGATCCCAGATTGTGCGGATCCTCGATACCGTCCAGCATCATAAAGAAAGGCGTTTGCCTTCGTTTTTCTGCCAAGGAAAACAAATCATCCATTTCCGCATAATGATAGGCCGCAATGGAGGCAACGACCCCTTGGTGCTGGGAAGATTGAGCCAGCTGATCGAGTTTTTTTTCTCGGAACAAACTGGACGACAATGCCTCTTTGCCTGACCGCGTCCAGCAGCCGGCCGAGCCCCTGGCTTTCTTTATTGATCCAAATTTTATTGATGGCCCGCCCCGATTGGATCGCTTCCGCGACCGGATGGCGGCCCATAATAAATTCATCGCTCATTCCTTGCTCCTCCTTTCAATCGGGTGATTATCAAACATTTTTTTCATTAACTGTTTAACCCTTGCTTGGTTGCCGAAGGTAAGGTAAAGATAGCCGATAAGCGCCTCGAATCCCGTGCTGCAGTTATAGGTTTGTACATCTGTATTTTTCGGAACCGAATGCGACTTGGCATTGCGGCCCCGTTTGAAAATCCTTTCTTCCTCTTTCGTCAGAAAATCTTCTTCCAGCAGCTCGTGGATAAACGCGGACTGCGCCTTGGCGGAAACATAGTGTGTCGCTTGCAAATGCAGAAGATGAGGCCTCCCTCCACCGCTTCTTATCAAGGCTTCCCTTACATGAAGTTCAATAACCGCATCTCCCATATATGCCAGCGCTAAACTGCTGATCGAATGAACGTCCGAAAAATTGTCTGCCATTGTCATACTCTTTCCCTTTTCCAGCGAACGCCTTGTGCCGTATCTTCAAGCAAAATCCCTTTTTCTTTTAGTTCGTCACGGATCGCATCGGCCAGCGTAAATTGTTTTTCCTTTCTTGCCTTTTCACGCTTTTCGATCAGCGCTTCAACATCCTTATCCAGCATCGTTTCCTTTTCTTCATTGAACTTAAGGCCAAGCACACCGGTCAGCTCGGTCAGTAAATCGCGAACGGCTTTCAGCAGCTGAATCGATGAATTCGGATCCTGCAGGATTTTATTCGCTTCCTTAGATAAGTCAAAAAAAAAGCACGGCAATGGCGTTCGCCGTATTAAAATCATCGTCCATCGCTTCAATGAATCGGCTGCGGAATGATTTCACACTGTTTTCCCACGCTTCTTCCCGCTCGCCGTTCAACAAGCCGGCACTTTTTGTCATTCGGTGGGACAGGTTGCGATATGCCGTTTGCAAACGTTCAAACGCCTGTACAGCGTCATCCAGCAATTCATCCGTAAAATTGATCGGATGACGATAGTGAACCGTCTGTATGAAAAAGCGAATGACATTCGGATCATATTTCTTGATCAGATCATGAACAAGAATCACGTTGCCGATCGATTTGGACATTTTTTCATTATTGATCTGAATGTGACCATTGTGAAGCCAGTAATGGGGATTGGATGATGGTGGAGCGACTCTGACTGAGCAATTTCATTCTCGTGATGGGGAAAAGCCAAATCAGTACCGCCTGCATGAATATCAATCGTATCCCCCAAATATTTTTCGACCATTGCCGAGCATTCAATATGCCACCCCGGGCGTCCTTCTCCCCAAGGGCTTTGCCATTTGATCTCTCCTGGTTTCGCTGCCTTCCAAAGTGCAAAATCCAGGGGATCCTCTTTATTCTCTCCCACTTCAATTCTGGCCCCCATCTTTAACTCATCGATCGATTGGTGGGATAATTTTCCATACGATTGAAATTTTCTTGTCCTAAAGTATACATCCCCGTTTACCTCATAAGCGTAACCTTTATCGACCAATTTCTTGATAAAATTGATGATTTCCGGCATCGTCTCAGTTGCCCGGGGATTCACTGTCGCCTTTTTTACATTCAAAGCGCCGATGTCTTCAAGATATGCCTTGATAAAACGGTCCGCAATGTCCATGACCGCGTATGCTGCTCAATCGACGCCTTAATTAACCGGTCATCCACGTCCGTGAAGTTGGAGACATAGGTCACCTCGAACCCCCGATATTCAAGATAGCGTCTGACCGTATCGAATACGACGGCAGGACGGGCATTGCCAATATGAATATAATTGTAAACCGTCGGACCGCAGACATACATCTTGACTTTTCCTTTTTCAATTGGGACAAACGGTTCCTTTTTTCTCGTTAATGTATTATAAACGCAAATGGTCATGAGTCTCGCACCCCTTTTGATCTTTAAGACCTTCCAATTCGCTCGTTAATCGTGCTATTTCTTTTTCCAACTGTTTAAGCTTGTCTGCCACCGGATCCGGCAAGTCCGTGTGGTTGAGATCATGATGATGAACCTTTTGTCCATTTTGCCTCACAACCCGGCCGGGTATGCCGACGACCGTTGAATCTTCAGGGACATCATGCAAAACGACCGATCCGGCCCCTATTTTTGAATGATCGCCAATTGTGATCGATCCTAAAACCTTGGCGCCGGCTGAAACAAGCACATCATTTCCAAGCGTTGGATGCCGCTTTCCCTTTTCCTTCCCTGTACCGCCTAACGTGACCCCTTGGAAGAGTGTGACGTCATCACCGATTTCACATGTTTCACCGATGACAATTCCCATCCCGTGATCCATGAAAAAAAAACGTCTGCCAATTTTTGCGCCGGGATGAATTTCGATTCCTGTTAGAAAACGGCTGAATTGCGAAATCGCTCGAGCCATAAAAAATAATCTTTTCCGCCAAAACCAATGCGCGACACGGTGTGACCAAATAGCGTGCAATCCGGAGTAAGTAAAGATCACTTCCAGTTTATTTCTTGCTGCCGGATCTTGATCAAAAACATTATTCAAATCTTCAGCAATTATATTTTTCACAGCATACACCCCTCTTCTTAAAAAAATAAGCGCCTTTATGTCTGCCGACACAAAGACGCCCGTTTATAGCGCGGTTCCACTTTGTTTGAGAAAAATGATGATCTCCACTCCAATTTATAACGGTTAAACCGTTCTTGCCTACTCCGATTTCAGCAAGACGCTCAGAGGAGCAATTCAGCATCAGCTTTCCTAAGCCGCTTTCAGCCTGACGGCGGCTCTCTCTAAAAAGAAAGGCACGATGCTTACTCACCTCTTCAACGCTTTCATCTCTATTCTGCTGTTCTCATTATCATATATACACTTAAAGCTGGAATAGTGCCCTGTTCCAGCCGCGGCTGAAAAAGCAGCCTTAAAAACTTTGTTTTTCACAAATAATGAACTCAAACCGTCTCTTTAGATTCAAGAAAACTGTTCAACCGTGACAATACCACATCTTTGCCAAGCAATTCAAGAGCTTCCGGCAGTTCAGGCCCGTGCATTTCACCGGTCGTCACCACGCGAATAGGCATGTACAGTTTTCTGCCGCGCTGTTTGGTCGCTTTTTGCGTGGCTTTAATTTTTTGTTTAATATCTTCGGCTTTCCAATCGGGAAGACTTTTTCCAGTTCGGCTTTGAAAGCAGCGATGACATCTGTAACCTGTTCTTCGTCAACGACCGCCTGCTCTTCATCATTAAAGGAAATATGATCATTAAAGAACAGGTCGGTCAGCTCGACAATTTCCTGGCCGTAATGTAATTGATCCTGATAAAGTGCCACGAGCCGCACGGCCCAGTCTTTCTGTTCAGCCGTCATATTTTCCGGCAGGCGGCCGGCTTTAATTAAATAAGGCAAAGTCAGTTCAATATATTTGTCGGCAGGCAGTTTTTTTTTTTAATATATTGGCTGTTCGTCCAAGCGAGTTTAGCTGCGTCAAACATGGCCGGCGATTTGCTCAGTCGTTCAGGATCGAAGATTTCGATGAATTCATCGCGGGAAAAAATTTCATCTTCACCCTTTGGCGACCAGCCGAGCAGCGCAATAAAGTTGAACAGTGCTTCAGGCAAATAACCCATATTCTTATACTGTTCAATAAATTGGACAATACTTTTGTCTCGTTTGCTTAAATTTCTTATGGTTCTCATTGACGATTAGCGTCATGTGTCCAAAAGTCGGCGGCTGCCAGCCGAACGCCTGAAACAGCATGATTTGCTTCGGTGTATTGGAAATATGCTCTTCGCCGCGAAGAACATGCGAAATTTTCATCAAATAATCATCGACAATCACCGCAAAGTTGTATGTTGGAATGCCATTTTGCTTAACGATGACAAAATCGCCGATATCATTGGAATCGAATGACAGATGACCCTTCACCATATCATCGAAGGCAATAATTTTATCAGCCGGCACTCTGAAACGAATGCTCGGTTTCCGGCCTTCCGCTTCATAGCGTTCCTGATCCTCTTTTGTCAAATGGCGGCATTTGCCGGAATAACGCGGTGTTTCTCCATTTGCCAGCTGTTCTTCACGTTCTTTTTTAAGTTCTTCTTCTGTGCAGTAGCATTTATAAGCAAGCCCATTGCCCAGCAGTTCTTGCCAATATTTTTTGTAAATATCCAGCCGTTCCATCTGTCTATATGGACCGTATTCTCCGCCGACATCGACACTCTCATCCCATTCAAGCCCGAGCCATTTAAGGAAGTGCAGCTGGCTTTCTTCGCCGCCTTCAACGTTCCTTTTTTGGTCGGTGTCTTCAATCCGGATAATAAATTTGCCGCCTGCATGGCGTGCGAATAAATAATTGAAAATTGCAGTACGCGCGTTTCCTATATGTAAGAAACCAGTAGGACTTGGCGCATAGCGTACTCTCACTTCATTTGCCACTGTATTCACCACTTTCTTTTGTTCCTTCCTATTTTATCACTGACGGCTTTTCGGTCAAGATTTTTCGACATTTTCCAATAAACAAACCGCCTCTGATGCGATGCCCTCTCCTCTGCCGGTAAAGCCCAATTTTTCAGTTGTTGTCGCTTTGACGTTTATCTGGTTAACCGAGATATGCAGAAGCGCGGAAATGGTTTCACGCATCGCCGAAATATAGGGCGCCATCTTCGGTTTTTGCGCAATAATCACGCTGTCGATGTTGCTGATTGCATAGCCTTTTTGCTGAACCAGCCTCATGACCTCACGCAGCAGCTCTTTTGAATCGGCATCTTTAAAGGCATCATCCGTATCAGGAAAATGTTTTCCTATATCTCCTTCGCCGATGGCGCCAAGTAAAGCATCGCTGATTGCATGAAGCAGAACGTCAGCATCAGAATGACCCGAGAGGCCTTTTTCATAAGGAATCGTCATCCCGCCGATAACAAGTTTTCGATCACTTGCAAATTGATGTACATCAAATCCGTGGCCTATACGCATTCGTCTCTTCCCTACCTTTTATAAATTGCCTGGCAATAAGCATATCTTCGGGTGTCGTTATCTTGATATTGTGATAACTTCCCTCAACGATAGCAACCGTTTGTCCCAATTGCTCAACCAGAGAAGCATCATCGGTAACATTCAGTCCTTGCTTTCGTCCGGTGCGGTGAGCCTCCAATATCGCAGACAGTCGAAAAGCTTGCGGCTTTTGGGCTGCCCACAAGCTTGAACGATCGAGTGTTTTCCGAACTTGATGTCCCGTCGCTTCCTTTATTGTATCTTTAACTCTAACGGCAAGTATTGCCGCGCCGGTACGGAAAGCTGCCTGAACAACGCCGGAAATTTTTTCTTTAGGGACGCAAGGGCGGGCCGCGTCGTGGATCAGTACGATGGTCTCGCCGCTGTTTTCCAATGCCAACAGTCCCTGAAAAACACTGTCTTGTCTTTCTTTTCCACCTGAGACGATTTGCACTTTTCTCTTCAAATGATAAGCCGAAAGTATTTGATTAAAGGCCGGCATTTCGGCTTCTTTAACAACAAGAACAATGCCTGAACAAGCATCATCTTGTTCAAAGATGCGGAGTGTATGAACGATAATTGGAACTCCCTGCAAAGGGAGGAGCACTTTGTTCATCTGTGCGCCCATCCGTTCTCCTTTGCCCGCAGCAACAACCACTACACTATAATTCATCCTTACCCAGTCCTCCGAACTTCCGATCCAAGATGTCCGTTATATCATAACGCCTTTTCTAATAACTTGGGTTTAGCGAATATCATTCGCCCCGCAGATGTCTGTAAAACGCTGGTAATGATCACATCGATCATTTTTCCGATGTATCGATGGCCTTCTTCCACAACAATCATCGTTCCGTCGTCAAGATAGCCGACGCCTTGATTCTGTTCTTTGCCATCCTTAATTACCTGTACTCTGAGCTCCTCGCCCGGCAAAACGACGGGCTTGACAGCATTCGCCAAGTCATTGATATTTAGAACACTGACACCTTGGAATTCGCACACTTTGTTCAAATTAAAATCATTAGTCACCACCACGCCCGATATCAGCTGCGCCAATTTGACAAGTTTGCTGTCGACTTCGGAGATATCCTCAAAAAATCCCTCGTAAATAAATTTCCACGTTCACATCTAATTCCTTTTGGATTTTGTTAAGAATATCCAGCCCTCGCCGGCCGCGGTTTC
The DNA here is from genome assembly GCA_030437565.1 of Terrilactibacillus sp. S3-3. Taxonomy (GTDB): domain Bacteria; phylum Bacillota; class Bacilli; order Bacillales; family Sporolactobacillaceae; genus S3-3. Next base: position 122,099 of record CP129291.1, on the reverse strand, counting down.
TTTTTAATAGGATGAATCAGCGATATGCTGAAGCTCCTCAAGTACAAAATGCGGAATGACAATCGTCCCTTCCAAAAAACCGGTCTGGCAGATATCAGCAATTCTTCCATCAATAATGACACTAGTGTCGAAGATTTTATACAACTTTTCCGGCTTTTGCGGTGCCTGTTCTAACGCTGTTTCTTTCCTTCGCTCTTTTGACTTTGAAGAGATATGAAATAGATTAATCAGTTCATCGCGCTTTTTGAATCCCACTTGAAAAAAGAAATACGCCAAAAAGAAATAAATAAAGATCGGAAGTACCGTACTAATGCCGACAATATTCAGCCCTTCAAGCGGAATTTGAATTAAAAAGGCTATTACTAAGCCAAAAACAAGACCGATGGTACCAAACAGCACGTCCGTCACCGGAGCCTTTATAATTTTCTCTTCGAAAGATTTAATGAGAGCGACGAGTGAGTCCACAAACGATAGAGTAAGCATGAAGAAGATAACCGCACCGATCACACCATCCCCGTATATTGAGAATGAATCCATGTCGGCAAGCTGTCTCCAAAATTCAATACTTTGATTACCTTAGGTATATAGACAAAACCCAGTGTACCGCCTAGTAAAGTGAAAAATAGCTGGATCATGCGTTTCATCATATCCGCTCACCTCCTCTTATCATTATAGACAATCTGCCAAAATCGAAACTTCATTTTACCATTTCACCCATATTTTGTTGATAAACCTTACATCACTCGATCAATAAATAACTGTTCCTGGATGCGTTCCAGCCCGTCCTTAATCTTCTTTGCCCGTTTTTCACCGATGCCGTCAACATTATCCAATTCGCCGATTGTTGCTTTGACAATATTATTCATATGGCCAAATGTCTGGACAAGGTTGTCGACAATCGCCTGCGGAAGCCGCGGGATCCTGTGCAGGATACGATAGCCCCTTGGAAAAATGACCTCTTCCAGCTGTCCGTCTCTTGGTGAATAACCTAAAAGTTTAATAATAGCATTTTCTTTCAGCAAGTCGTCACTAGACAGCTTTCTTAATTGCTCAAGAATGGCCCTGGCTTCTTTTTTCTCATCACACACATAATCATTAATCAGTAAAAGTGCTTCATTCTCGACATTGGCAACCAGTTCGTTCATTTGCATTTCAATTAACCGGCCTTCAGTCCCCAGCTCATTGATGTAATTATTAATTTCATCTCTGATTCTGAGCACCATTTCAATCCGATGAATGACCTGGGTAACTTCTTGAAATGTCACCAGTTCCTCAAATTCCAATGCCCCCAGATTGATAAGCCCCTTATCCAGTGCCGAACGGTATTTTTCCAATGTCTGCATCGCCTGGTTAGCCTTCGTTAAAATAACGCCGATATCTTTCAAAGAATAACGAAGGTGGCCTTTGTAGAGAGTGATCACGCTTCGGCGCTGGGAGATGGAAATGACAAGATTGCCGGTTTGCTTGGCCACCCGCTCCGCCGTTCGGTGGCGAATGCCGGTCTCCGATGATGATGAGATGCCGGAATCCGGTATTAATTGTGTGTTGGCAAACAAAATGGTTTTGCACTCTTGATTTAATATGATCGCGCCGTCCATCTTTGCCAATTCATATAAATTAAAAGGTGTTAAAGGGCAATTAATTGTAAATCCGCCTTCAACCAGGCTCTGGACCTTCTCATCATAGCCGACGAGAATTTAAGCCGCCCGTCCCTGCTCGAAGAACATTCTCCAAGCCGTCCCTTAAGGGCGTCCCCGGCGCGATCATTTTAAGTATCTGATTGATAGAACGCTGATCTTGATAGTTTATGAGAGGCACCCCCTAACGCATCGTCCATAACTTCTTTCACAGTCTGGACGCCGATGATCTCCATTCCCTTAGGAAGCGTCCATCCGCCTATGTTTTTCCCCGGAATGTAGGCCCGGGTAAATCCAAGCTTAAAGGCCTCATTCACTCTTTGCTCAATCCGCGACACCCTGCGGACTTCACCCGTCAGACCTACTTCTCCGATAATAAAAACATCCGAAGGCTCCGTCGCCTGATCGCGGAAACTTGAGGCAATACTGATCGCAACGGCAAGATCTGTCGCCGGTTCATCCAGTTTTATTCCTCCGGCAACATTTACATAAGCATCCTGGTTTTGGAGCAACAGGCCGACCCTTTTTTCCAGAACAGCCATCAGCAGCGAGACACGATGATTGTCAACGCCCGTTGCCATGCGTCTCGGATTGCCGAAACTCGTTGGTGAGACCAAGGCCTGAACTTCAACTAATACCGGCCGGGTGCCTTCCATTGCGGCAACGACAGTTGAACCGGCCGCGCCGTTCGTCCGTTCCTGAAGAAATACCTCGGAAGGGTTGGCAACTTCAACAAGACCAGATTCCTTCATTTCAAATACACCCATTTCATTCGTAGAGCCGAAGCGGTTTTTAACCGCCCTAAGGATACGAAAAGTGTGATGCCGCTCGCCTTCAAAATACAAAACAGTATCCACCATATGCTCAAGCATCCTCGGCGGCCCGGCAATGGCCCCGTCTTTTGTCACATGTCCGACAATAAAAGTAGCGATGCCTTCCGATTTAGCTATCCTCATGAGACTTCCCGTACATTCTCTCACTTGTGACACACTTCCCGGTGCTGAAGTGATATCCGGATTATAGATCGTCTGAATAGAATCAATAATGAGCACTTCGGGGTCAATGTCATGCAAGTAAGCCTCTATGTCATTTATATCCGTTTCTGCCAATACATATAAATTGTCCCTGAAAATACCTAGACGTTCCGCACGCATTTTCGTTTGCCTGATGGATTCTTCACCTGAAACATACAGCACTTTTTTCCCTTCTGCCGCCAACCTGTCGCATGCCTGCAGCAGCAAAGTCGACTTGCCGATTCCTGGATCACCGCCGACAAGAACCAGGGAAGCAGGGACCACTCCCCCGCCCAGCACGCGGTCAAATTCCTTCATCTTAGTGTAGATTCTCGGCTCTTTCGCTGTTTCAATTTTGGTGAGAGGCATGGGCTTATTTGGTTTTTTCGCTTCTCTCTGCCGGCAGCCGGCGAATGGATCTTCTCTTCCACCATTGTGTTCCAATTCTGGCATCCCGGACAGCGTCCCATCCATTTCGGACTTTCATATCCGCATTCTTGGCAAACGAAGACTGTTTTTGTTTTTACCATAAAATCACCTTTTCAGTCTTCATTAAGATAATCTTACCATACCTTTTATCAAAAAATCTTGATAATAAAGAAGCCAAGGTTTTCGCTTGGAAACTTTGGCTTCTTTTTTGTATCTAGATGAATTGGTCTTGCATAAAAAGATCAGGATTTAGCCGTCGCTTCAGCCTTCGTTTGCACCACATATTCGCCGTTTTGGTAATCGATCACGACATCCGTGCCTTTGGCAATATTACCTTTGAGCAATTCTTCGGAAAGTTTGTCTTCAACGCGCCGCTGCAGCGCACGTTTTAGCGGTCTTGCGCCATATTCCGGATCATAGCCTTCTTCGGCAATCTGCAGCTTCGCCTTTTCCGTCAATTCAATGACAATCCCTTGGCTTTCAAGACGATTTCTCAGTTGATCAGCTAAAAGCGAGACAATCTGTACGAGCTGCTCTTTCTTCAATTCATGGAAGACAATGATTTCATCAATTCTATTCAGGAACTCCGGCCTGAACGTTCTTTTAAGTTCAGCCATCACTTTGTCTTTCATTTCTTTGTATTTATGGCCTTCGCTCTCGACCGCAAAGCCGACATATTTATTCCGTTTTAAAGTGCTTGCACCCACGTTGGACGTCATGATAATGGCCGTGTTTCTAAAATCAACTGTCCGTCCTTTAGAATCAGTAAGCCTCCCGTCGTCAAGCACCTGCAGTAAAATATTGAATACATCCGGGTGTGCTTTCTCGATTTCATCAAGCAGGATGACCGAATAGGGTTTCTGGCGCACTTTTTCCGTCAATTGTCCGCCTTCTTCATGACCGACATATCCCGGAGGAGAACCAACAAGACGGGATGTCGTGTGTGTTTCTCCATATATTCCGACATATCAATACGGATGATCGCGTCTTCATCCCCGAATAAAGATTCCGCGACTGCACGGGCCAGTTCCGTCTTTCCTACCCCGGTTGGGCCGAGAAAAATGAACGAGCCGATCGGCCGTTTCGGATCTTTTAACCCGGCGCGCGCCCTTCTAATCGCCTGCGAAATAGCCTTGATCGCTTCTTCCTGGCCAATGACTCGTTTGTGAAGAATGTTTTCCATGTTCAGCAGGCGTTCGCTTTCTTCCTGTTCGAGTTTGACAACCGGGATCCCCGTCCAGTTGGCGACAACCAGCGCGATGTCATCCGGTGTGACTTCCGTATTTTCCTTGCCTTGTTTTTCTTTCCATTCTTTCTCGCAGACTTCAACTTGTTCCTTTAACTTTTGTTCAGTGTCGCGCAGTGAAGCCGCTTTTTCGAATTCTTGACTCTGCACCGCGGCATCCTTCTCTTTTTTTTTGACCTCTTCCAGGCGCTGTTCCAGTTCCAGTCTTTCAGATTCGGCGGCGCCGTGTAAGAACGCAGTCTGACCTTGGACGCTGCTTCGTCAATCAAATCGATCGCTTTGTCCGGTAAATACCGATCGGAAATATAGCGATCGGACAGGCGAACCGCCGCCTTGATCGCGTCATCCGTGATTTTCACCCTGTGGTGAGCTTCATAGCGATCGCGGAGACCTTTCAAAATAAGGATGGATTGATCTTTTGTCGGTTCATTCACTCTTATCGGCTGAAAGCGCCTTTCGAGCGCAGCATCCTTTTCAATATACTTACGGTACTCATCAAGTGTTGTCGCACCGATACATTGCAGTTCGCCTCGGGCGAGCGACGGTTTTAGAATATTAGAAGCGTCAATCGCACCTTCAGCTCCCCCGGCACCAATCAGTGTATGCAGTTCATCGATAAATAGGATGATGTTTCCCGCCTGGCGGATTTCATCCATGACCTTTTTCAGACGATCTTCAAATTCACCGCGGTATTTTGTGTGCCAACGACCGTTCCCATGTCTAACGTCATCACACGTTTATCGCGAAGAATTTCCGGTACCTCATTATTCACAATTTCTTGGGCAAGCCCTTCAGCAACCGCCGTTTTTCCTACCCCGGGTTCGCCAATCAGGACAGGGTTGTTTTTTGTTCTTCGGCTGAGTACCTCAATCACCCGCTCGATTTCTTTGCTCCGCCCGATAACCGGATCCAGGCCGCCTTCACTTGCCGATGCGGTGAGATCGCGTGCCAGGCTGTCGAGTGTCGGTGTATTGGCATGTGCAGCATTTCTTCCCTGCTGCCCGCCGAGGCTCGCTTCATGACTGCCGAGCAATTGAAGCACTTGCTGTCTTGCTTTATTCAAGCTGACACCAAGATTATTTAATACTCTCGCCGCAACCCCTTCGCCTTCACGAATCAGCCCGAGCAGAATATGCTCCGTGCCGACATAGGAATGACCTATTTTTCTCGCTTCATCCATTGATAGTTCAATAATTTCTTTGCTCTTGGTGTATAGTGGGGAGCCTGCACGGTCTCATTTCCGCGGCCAATTAATGTTTCGACTTCTTTCTGTATCTTTTCCGAGCTGAGATTCAATGCCTTCAGCGCTTTGGCAGCAATGCCTTCGCCTTCCCGAACCAGCCCCAGTAAAATATGCTCGGTACCGATATTGTTATGCCCAAGCCGCATCGCTTCTTCTTGGGCAAGAGCAAGCACTTTTTGAGCCCGTTCCGTAAATCGTCCAAACATCATAGTTGTTAGCCTCCCTTGTTTGTTTACTTAATCCCATGGCCTATTAAAGTTGCCAGAATTCAAACGTTCCCGGATAAGGGTTGCGCGTTTAATGTCGCGCTCATCCGGATCAAATACTGCTTTAAAATGATGCTGTAAAAAACCCGGTTGTGTTAACACTAGCAATTCGTTGAGAACGCCTCGCTTCACACCTTTAATCATTCCCAAATCAACGCCTAAACGAACGTTGGAAAGACATGTTCCGCTTCTTTGGAGTCCACCACGCGGCCAAAGGCCAAAGTACCGAATGAACGCCAAAGTTTATCTTCCAGCAATATCCTTGACGTTCCCATCAGATCGCGGCGGGCGACAGCCTCCTGCTGAATCAGCTGCATGACCACAGCTCTTAAGTCGCCGGCAATGTCCGCTTCGGATTTTCCAAGTGTGATTTGATTGGAAATTTGAAAGATGTTACCTAAAAATTCGCTGCCTTCCCCATAAATTCCTCTTATTACAAGACCAAATTGATTAATTGCTGTTGCAAATCGGTTAAACCGTCCGGTTAACACGAGAGCAGGCAAGTGCACCATGACTGATGCCCGGAGCCCGGTGCCGACATTCGTCGGGCAGCTGGTTAAATACCCCCGCTTTTCGTCAAAAGCATAGTCGAATTTTTCCTCCAGCCAGTCATCAACACCATTGGCAAGCGTCAGTGCTTCATTCAACTGGAATCCTGGAAAAAGGCACTGCACCCTAAGATGATCTTCCTCATTGACCATGATGCTGATGGACTCGCTCTCATTGATCAGCACAGCGGCGTCATGTGATTGTTGAACAAGATAAGGACTAATCAAGTGCTTCTCAACCAAAACTTGTTTGTCAACCGGTTCCAGTTCATCCATTCTTAACAGTTCAAAGGTACCGAGAGAATGGTAAGATTCATTTTGAATACGAGAACTGATGTAATGAAAGGCTCTTTTTTTCTCTTCTTCCGCTGCGACAGCGGGAAAGGCAAAGTCTGTCAAATTTCTTGCTAAACGGATGCGGCTGCTTAAAACAATGTCGTCGTTCGGCCCTTCCTGCTGCATCCAAGGGCTGATCGCTCTGTCAATAAACTTTTGATAAGACACCCGTCACTTCCCCCTGTCTTCCAGTGCTCTTATCTGATCCCTAACCTGGGCAGCCTTTTCAAATTGCTCTTTTTCAACCAGTTTTTTCAACGTGTTCTTCAAATCGATAAGTTTTCTCTGTTCATGTTCATTAATGTTTTACCCATTCGGCGAGGAATTTTTCCTTTATGCACAGTATTACCTCCGTGCAATTTTCTAAAAATGGGATCAAGTCTATTATTAAAAGTTTTGTAACATTCCGCGCAGCCGAATTTGCCGATATTCACAAATTGTGAATAGGTGAGCCCGCAATTTGGACAGCGTAATTCATATTCTGCCTGCCTGCGGGTTCCCCGTTCCGGCTGCTCCAAATTGAGCAAGCCTGACAATAACTCATGAATAGAGAAACTGCCGGATGTGGCTGCCATCACCTCGCCGTTTTGTTTCGCGCAGTCACTACAAAGATGATATTCAACTTTTTGACCATTGACGGTTCTCGAAAAGTGGAAAGTTGCCGGACGAAGATGACAATTTTGGCATTCCATCGTTCTAAGCTCCTTTCTTCCGCAGTTCCATTTACTATAATATATATGCATTGCTTATAGGAACTCTTATTATAAACGTTTAAAATTATTTTGGCATCGTACATGCTCATTCGTAAAAAAAGTCATTATTCGGCGGTTTTATGCCGGGGCTTCTGAAGAATCTCCACAGTATATCGCGTGGCCAGCTGCCATCATTGTGAGGAAAAGAAAAAGAAATGTTCATTTATTATTGCAATAAACCAAACCAAGGAAACTGAGTCCGGAGATCTTCGCTTTACCGTGCCCATTTTAAAATCCACGGATATAAAGTATAAGTGCAGTATAAGTACAGTATAAGTGCAACTAAGGCTCTGTCTGCGCCTTCGGCTTGCCAGTCGCCAAGTTTTCTTTATACTTTAAAAAGATTTAAACATCACGGTATAAAGTATAAGTGCAACTAAGGCTCTGTCTGCGCCTTCGGCTTGCCAGTCGCCAAGTTTTCTTTATACTTTAAAAAGATTTAAACATCGCGGTATAAAGTATAAGTGCAACTAAGGCTCTGTCTGCGCCTTCGGCTTGCCAGTCGCCAAGTTTTCTTTATACTTTAAAAAGATTTAAACATCGCGGTATATATATAAGTGCAACTAAGGCTCTGTCTGCGCCTTCGGCTTGCCAGTCGCCAAGTTTTCTTTATACTTTAAAAAGATTTAAACATCACGGTATAAAGTATAAGTGCAACTAAGGCTCTGTCTGCGCCTTCGGCTTGCCAGTCGCCAAGTTTTCTTTATACTTTAAAAAGATTTAAACATCACGGTATAAAGTATAAAGTGCAACTAAGGCTCTGTCTGCGCCTTCGGCTTGCCAGTCGCCAAGTTTTCTTTATAATTTATACATCAAAGCTTGAAGCATGGCCTTTAAGATGTTTGCCCGCACTTGGTCCCTAACCGGAACGCTTAAATCCAAAACGGAGCGATCCACGGCGCTGACCATCAGCCGAGCCTCTCTTTCATTGATTATCCCTTCCTCAAGTAAGTGAACAATAATCGACTCGGCCATGTTTTGTGACATATGATAACCGATATGATCGATCATATCGTCAATTAATTCGGCATCTGTCTCAGGTTCAACTTTTATTACACGATGTAGCCTCCTCCGCCCCGCTTGCTCTCTACGACATATCCCCTTTCGATTGAAAAACGCGTCTTTAAAACATAATTTATCTGCGAGGGAACGCATTGAAACTTCTCCGCCAACTCACTTCGTTTTAACTTTTTTAATTCAATGGTGTTGCTTGAGTCCAAGATTTCCTTTATATATTTTTCAATAATATCCGATATATTTCTCATCAGGACGCGCCTCCCTTCTGACTTTGACTATCTTTGACTATATACTATTATGAATGATTTTCTAAAAATATTCAACCTCTATTTAGTTTTAACATTCCCTGCGCTTAAATCCCTATGCTGTTTATTTGGAACCTTCATTTGGGGTTAAAGAAAGATTTTCATTATCCGACGAACCTAAAAAAAAAAAAAAGCATCCACCACTATTCGATGGATGCTTGTTTACCTTTGCCTGGCGCGGGCCTACTCTCACAGGGGCGCCCCCAATTACCATCGGCGCGCTCCGGCTTCCGCTGTACGGCATCTCTCTCGTCAACTGCGTTCGTTCCGGTCCTCGTGTACACAGTACACTCCGGTCCTCGCTCGCTTGTTTCCTCGATCTGCTTGTCCATCGAAACCCTCGTTTCATCTTTGAACTGCTAGAGCCTTTCGCCCTTCGAACGTAAAAAAAGGAAGCCATCAAAATGACGGCTTCCTTTTTTATCTATTTCTATCCATTGCCTGGCAGCGACCTACTCTCACAGGGGGACAGCCCCCAATTACCATTGGCGCGGAAGAGCTTAACGGCCGTGTTCGGGATGGGAACGGGTGTGACCTCTTCGCCATTGCCGCCAGACTATGTATCGGCGTGTCGACGGGTGTCAAATCTCGTCGTCACTCCTATAATTAAAGGTGAACCTTCAAAACTAGAAACGAAAGAAAAGTCTTATTCCTAATGTGGTTAAGCCCTCGACCGATTAGTATCTGTCAGCTTCGCACGTCACCGTGCTTCCACTTCAGACCTATCAACCTCATCATCATCTCTAAGGGGTCTTACTGATTTAAAATCATGGGAAATCTCATCTCGAGGGGGGCTTCATGCTTAGATGCTTTCAGCACTTATCCCGTCCACACATAGCTACCCAGCGATGCTCCTGGCGGAACAACTGGGACACCAGCGGTGTGTCCATCCCGGTCCTCTCGTACTAAGGACAGCGCCTCTCAAATTTCCTACGCCCGCGACGGATAGGGACCGAACTGTCTCACGACGTTCTGAACCCAGCTCGCGTACCGCTTTAATGGGCGAACAGCCCAACCCTTGGGACCTACTTCAGCCCCAGGATGCGATGAGCCGACATCGAGGTGCCAAACCTCCCCGTCGATGTGGACTCTTGGGGGAGATAAGCCTGTTATCCCCAGGGTAGCTTTTATCCGTTGAGCGATGGCCCTTCCATGCGGTGCCACCGGATCACTAAGCCCGACTTTCGTCCCTGCTCGACTTGTAGGTCTCGCAGTCAAGCTCCCTTGTGCCTTTACACTCTGCGAATATTTCCAACCATTCTGAGGGAACCTTTGGGCGCCTCCGTTACCTTTTAGGAGGCGACCGCCCCAGTCAAACTGCCCACCTGACACTGTCTCCGAACCGGATCACGGTTCAAGGTTAGAATGTCGATACCGTCAGGGTAGTATCCCACGGGCGCCTCCACCGAACCTAGCGGTCCGGCTTCCACGGCTCCTACCTATCCTGTACAAACGGTACCCACATCCAATATCAAGCTGCAGTAAAGCTCCATGGGGTCTTTCCGTCCTGTCGCGGGTAACCTGCATCTTCACAGGTACTATAATTTCACCGGGTCTCTCGTTGAGACAGTATCCAAATCGTTACACCTTTCGTGCGGGTCGGAACTTACCCGACAAGGAATTTCGCTACCTTAGGACCGTTATAGTTACGGCCGCCGTTTACTGGGGCTTCGATTCAAAGCTTCTCCCCCGAAGGGGATAACCTCTCCTCTTAACCTTCCAGCACCGGGCAGGTGTCAGCCCCTATACATCACCTTACGGTTTAGCAGAGACCTGTGTTTTTGGTAAACAGTCGCTTGGATCTTTTCACTGCGGCTCATCTGGACCGAAGTCCAAACAAGCACCCCTTCTCCCGAAGTTACGGGGTCATTTTGCCGAGTTCCTTAACGAGAGTTCTCCCGAGCGTCTTAGGATTCTCTCCTCGCCTACCTGTGTCGGTTTAGGGTACGGGCACCTTTGGACTCGCTAGAGGCTTTTCTTGGCAGTGTAGGGACAGGCTCTTCGGTACTAAAATTTCCCTCCTCATCACCGCTCAGCGTGATTGATCGCGGGATTTGCCTCGCGATCCGCCTTGCGGCTTGAACGCACTCAACCAACCATGCGCCAGCCTTTCCTTCCTGCGTCCCCCCATCACTCAAACGTCAAACGTCCAATGGTGGTACAGGAATATCAACCTGTTGTCCATCGCCTACGCCTTTCGGCCTCGGCTTAGGTCCCGACTAACCCTGAGCGGACGAACCTTCCTCAGGAACCCTTAGGCTTTCGACGGAGGGGATTCTCACCCCTCTTTTCGTTACTCATACCGGCATTCTCACTTCCAAGCGCTCCAGCAAACCTTCCGGTTTGCCTTCAATGCCCTTGGAACGCTCCCCTACCATGACCAAAAGGTCATCCACGGCTTCGGTGATGTGTTTAGCCCCGTTACATTTTCGGCGCAGCGCCACTCGACCAGTGAGCTATTACGCACTCTTTAAATGATGGCTGCTTCTGAGCCAACATCCTGGTTGTCTAACTAGCGCCACATCCTTTCCCACTTAACACATACTTAGGGACCTTAGACGGTGGTCTGGGCTGTTTCCCTTTCGACGACGGATCTTATCACTCGCCGTCTGACTCCCGAGCTTAAGTGATTGGCATTCGGAGTTTGACTGAACGCGGTAATCCTGTGGGGACCCCTTATTCAATCAGTGCTCTACCTCCAACACTCTCCCGCTCGAGGCTAGCCCTAAAGCTATTTCGGGGAGAAAGCTATCTCCGTGTTCGATTGGCATTTCACCCCTACCCACACCTCATCCCCGCACTTTTCAACGTGCGTGGGTTCGGGCCTCCATTCAGTGTTACCTGAACTTCACCCTGGACATGGGTAGATCACACGGTTTCGGGTCGACAACGTTAAACTCAGACGCCCTATTCAGACTCGCTTTCGCTGCGGCTCCGCCTCTTCAGCTTAACCTTGCTTAACATCGTCACTCGCCGGTCCATTCTACAAAAGGTACGCTGTCACCCCCGAAGGGGCTTCAACTACTTGTAAGCACACGGTTTCAGGATCTCTTTCACTCCCCTTCCGGGGTGCTTTTCACCTTTCCCTCACGGTACTGGTTCACTATCGGTCACTAGGGAGTATTTCCAGACCAGACCGTTCGCCTATGCCGTCCTTTTCTGACTCCACAATGAGTGTCCTACAACCCCAAAGGGCAAGCCCTTTGGTTTGGGCTGATTCCCTTTCGCTCGCCACTACTCAGGAAATCGCATTTGCTTTCTCTTCCTCCGGGTACTAAGATGTTTCAGTTCCCCGGGTCTGCCTTGCCTTCCCTATGGATTCAGAAAGGCATTCTGCCCGTTCAGGGCAGTGGGTTTCCCCATTCGGAAATCTCCGGATCAAAGCTCACTTACAGCTCCCCGGAGCATATCGGTGTTCGTTCCGTCCTTCATCGGCTCCTAGTGCCAAGGCATCCACCGTGCGCTCTTTAAAACTTAACCATCGGTGTGTCGATCGGCATTTGCCGCTCGCCACTCCTATTTAGGAAATTAGTCTTGGCATTTCTCTTTTCTTTCGTTATCCAGTTTTCAAGGATCAGTGAAGGAATGTGTCCTTCAAAACCAAACAAAAGTCCAAACGTTTCGCTATGCATCGTATCCTTAGAAAGGAGGTGATCCAGCCGCACCTTCCGATACGGCTACCTTGTTACGACTTCACCCCAATCATTTGTCCCACCTTCGGCGGCTGATTCCAAAAAGGTTATCGCACCAACTTCGGGTGTTACAAACTCTCGTGGTGTGACGGGCGGTGTGTACAAGGCCCGGGAACGGATTCACCGCGGCATGCTGATCCGCGATTACTAGCAATTCCGGCTTCATGCAGGCGGGTTGCAGCCTGCAATCCGAACTGGGAATGGCTTTATGGGATTGGCTTGACCTCGCGGTCTCGCTGCCCTTTGTACCATCCATTGTAGCACGTGTGTAGCCCAGGTCATAAGGGGCATGATGATTTGACGTCATCCCCACCTTCCTCCGGTTTGTCACCGGCAGTCACCTTAGAGTGCCCAACTGAATGCTGGCAACTAAGATCAAGGGTTGCGCTCGTTGCGGGACTTAACCCAACATCTCACGACACGAGCTGACGACAACCATGCACCACCTGTCACTCTGTCCCCCGAAGGGGAACGCCCTATCTCTAGGGTTGTCAGAGGATGTCAAGACCTGGTAAGGTTCTTCGCGTTGCTTCGAATTAAACCACATGCTCCACTGCTTGTGCGGGCCCCCGTCAATTCCTTTGAGTTTCAACCTTGCGGTCGTACTCCCCAGGCGGAGTGCTTAATGTGTTAACTTCAGCACTAAGGGGTTGGACCCCCCTAACACCTAGCACTCATCGTTTACGGCGTGGACTACCAGGGTATCTAATCCTGTTTGCTCCCCACGCTTTCGCGCCTCAGCGTCAGTAACAGACCAGAGAGCCGCCTTCGCCACTGGTATTCCTCCACATCTCTACGCATTTCACCGCTACACGTGGAATTCCACTCTCCTCTTCTGTACTCAAGCTCCCCAGTTTCAAATGACCCTCCACGGTTGAGCCGTGGGCTTTCACATCAGACTTAAGAAGCCGCCTGCGCGCGCTTTACGCCCAATAATTCCGGACAACGCTTGCCACCTACGTATTACCGCGGCTGCTGGCACGTAGTTAGCCGTGGCTTTCTGGTTGGATACCGTCACAGCACCAGCATTTCCTCTGGCACCTGTTCTTCTCCAACAACAGAGCTTTACGATCCGAAAACCTTCTTCGCTCACGCGGCGTTGCTCCGTCAGACTTTCGTCCATTGCGGAAGATTCCCTACTGCTGCCTCCCGTAGGAGTTTGGGCCGTGTCTCAGTCCCAATGTGGCCGATCACCCTCTCAGGTCGGCTATGCATCGATGCCTTGGTAGGCCGTTACCCCACCAACTAGCTAATGCACCGCGGGCCCATCTGTAAGCGATGGCAGAACCATCTTTCACTGTCGCACCATGCGGTGCGAAAGATTACCCGGTATTAGCTCCGGTTTCCCGGAGTTATCCCCGTCTTACAGGCAGGTTGCCCACGTGTTACTCACCCGTCCGCCGCTCGTTCCGCGAGGCGTCACCCCGAAGGGATCAGCCTCGCTTCCCGCGCTCGACTTGCATGTATTAGGCACGCCGCCAGCGTTCGTCCTGAGCCAGGATCAAACTCTCCGATAAATGGTTTGAGAGATAATCTCTCATTTGTTAAAACAATCATCGTGCATTTATGATCCATAGCTTTATTATCAAAAGGTTGCCCTTTAATCACGCTTGGCTTTTGTTCAGTTTTCAAGGAACATTTTCTTCTGTGTCGCTCTTGGGCGACTTGATTATTATATCAAACTATATAATCAATGTCAACACTTTTTTTCAAGGAGTTTAACAGGCCCTTCATCAGAGCAGCCGTCAGAACTTCCTGTCTAAGCGACTTTTTAAATTATAAACGTATTCTAATAAAAAAAGTCAATGCTTTTAAAGAAAAAAATTAAAAAGCAAAGTTTTCTTTCGAACGAACAGCATTAACAATGCTACCAGTATAAGCCCTGATTGTCAATACTTTTTTTGGCCCGAAGTAAAAGCATGATATAAAAAAAGAGAGGAACCCCCCTCTTTTTTTATTGCACCTGCAAGCCCTTGTTATCGGTCCTCTCTCTTCCGCATTTGCGGGAACAAGAGGACATCGCGTATTGAGGCTGAATTAGTCAAAAGCATAATCAAACGGTCCACACCGATGCCCAGACCGCCGGTCGGCGGCATGCCGTATTCAATCGCTTCCAAAAAGTCTTCATCCATCAAATGCGCTTCATCATTACCGGCTTCCCGCTCTTTCATTTGCTCTTCAAAACGATGCCTTTGGTCAATCGGATCATTGAGTTCACTAAATGCATTCGCGTGTTCTCTGCCCACAATAAACAATTCAAAGCGATCGGTAAACCGCGGGTCGTCAGCATTTTTCTTCGCCAAAGGAGAGATTTCCACCGGATGTCCAAAAACAAAGGTTGGTTCAATCAGTGTTTCCTAACCTTCTGTTCGAAAAATTCATTCACAACATGGCCGAAAGTCATATTATCTTTCACGTCAATCCCATGTTCACGGGCTAAAGCAAGGGCTTCTTCATCCGACATCTGCTTCCAGAAATCAACACCCGTTTCTTCTTTAATCGCGTCGACCATATGGATACGTTTCCATTGCGGTTTCAAATCGATTTGATAATCCCCGTAAGTAATTAAAGTCGTACCCAGCACTTTATCCGCAATATAGGCGATCAAATTTTCCGTCAACGTCATAATATCATGGAAATCATCATAAGCTTCATACAGCTCAAGCAGTGTAAATTCGGGGTTGTGACGTGTCGAAACGCCTTCATTGCGATACACGCGCCCGATTTCGTATACTTTTTCAAACCCGCCGACAATCAGCCGTTTCAAATGCAGCTCAATCGCGATTCTCAAATACAAATCCATGTCAAGTGCATTGTGGTGGGTAATAAACGGCCGTGCCGCCGCCCCGCCCGGGATCGAATGAAGAGTCGGTGTTTCGACTTCCAAAAAACCGAGACCATCCAAATAGTCACGCATGTACTTGACAATCTGGCTTCTCTTAATAAATGTCTCCTTGACTTCCGGATTCATAATCAAATCGAGATAGCGCTGGCGATAACGTTGTTCGACATCGCGAAGTCCGTGGAACTTGTCCGGAAGCGGCCGCATCGATTTAGAAAGAATCTTGAAATCTTCTACTTTGACGGAAAGTTCGCCGACATGCGTTTTAAATACGCTCCCTTTCACACCGACAAAATCGCCAATATCAATATGTTTGAAGATCTCGTATTGCTCTTCACCGACTGCGTCTTTGCGGACATAAAGCTGAATTCTGCCCGCCATATCCTGAATATCGGCAAATCCTGCCTTGCCTTTGCGCCTTTTGGCCATCAGCCGGCCGGCAATGACAACCTGTACATGTTTCTCTGCCAGATCTTCTTCTGTTATGGCAGCAAATTCATCACGTATATTTTTCGTATCATGAGTTCGCTCAAAATGTCCTCCAAAAGGATTAATCCCTTTTTCAAGCAACCCCTTTAGTTTTTCCTGCCTTGCTTGGAGCTGATCGGTCAGATCTTTCTCCTGGCTCATCTATATTCGTCCCCCATCATAATATAATAATAGTCACAGCGGCTAACTTCCGCGCGATCACTGATTCGTCGCTAACAATATAGCGAACTCGGCGCATACCGCCCGTTATTCTGCTGAAATTTCATACTTTCTTAAAGGACAAAGAAAACTGCCAGCAGCGCACCGGCAGTCTAAATATCTAATCGAATTATAGTGAATAAAGAGAATACTGTCAACTTTAGCTTAAGAAACACGTTCTTTTTCTAAATGGTCGATAAAGTCGTAAAGAATCTCTTTCAATTCAGCCGCTGTTTCGCACACATTAATTTTCTTCCGGACGTCGTTTCCTCCCCGAAGCCCTTTCATATACCATGCGGCATGTTTTCTCATTTCCATAACCGCGATATGCTCGCCTTTCAACTTTATGAGACGTTGAAAATGAAGCAGGCAGACATCCACCTTTTCTTTTGGCGTTGGTTCATCATCAATCACGCCGGTCTCTAAATATTTCACCGTCCGATAGAGCATCCAGGGATTTCCGAGTGCGCCCCTTCCAATCATTACACCATCGGCGCCTGTTGTTTCCAGCATTTGTTTTGCATCATAAGGCGTTCTCACATCACCGTTGCCGATAACAGGAATATTTACCGACTGCTTCACTTTTTTTATAATGTCCCAATCGGCTTTCCCTTCATACATTTGCACTCTTGTCCGGCCATGGACGGCAACGGCCTGCCCACCCGCTCTTTCCACGGCCTGCGCGTTCTCTACGGCATAGACGTGAGCATCGTCCCAGCCTTTGCGCATTTTGACGGTCACCGGCTTATCTACGGCATCGACAACGGCGGAAACCATTTCATAGATCTTGTTCGGATCAAGCAGCCATCGCGCTCCCGCGTCACACTTCGTCACTTTCGGAACAGGGCAGCCCATATTAATATCAATAATGTCTGCATTTGTATATTTATCAACATATTGCGCAGCTTTTACTAAGGTTTCTCTTGAGCCGCCAAAGATTTGCAGGCTGAGCGGTTTCTCTCGCTCGTCGACATAGAGCATCTGCATTGATTTTTCATTGTGGTGAATAATCCCTCGATCAGCGACCATTTCAGCACAAACCAGCCCCGCCCCAACCACTCTTTGGCGATCAACCGAAATGCCGGATTGCACACCCCGGCCATCGGCGCAAGAACCACTTGATTTTTAAGTTCAATCGGGCCTATTTTCAGCATTCACATCACCTTTCCATTCTATATATTCAAAAACTCGTCTATCGACACATGCAGCGTTTTAGAAATCTTTTGTATCAGTTCCTGTGTCGGCCGGCGGTTGTCTCGTTCAATCTCTCCTAAAATTGACAGCGAAATATCCAATTTTTTTGCTAAATCCGCTTGGGTATAGCCCTTCAATTTTCGAAAAGCCCGAATTCTCCTTCCCCATTGTTCCGTTTCCATAGCTGCACTCCCTTTTCTTTTTTGAGACTCTGGTATAGTTCAGTCACAGAACGATTGATTCCCGGCACAATTAAATGGGACGCAATGTCCATTAGCGGCGCCAGCACAAACAATCGCTTTGGAAGTTCTGGATGAGGCACCGAAAGCTTTTCCTCTTCAATATTGTCATGATTAAAGAGCAAGATGTCAAGATCAATGGAGCGCGGCCCCCAGTGGATATCTCTTTTTCTGCCCAATGCATTTTCAATCCGATGAAGTTCTTTCAATAACCTTGTGGGGGGCAGGAGCGTTTCAATACTCGCTGTCATATTGAGAAAATCACCCTGTTCAACCGGTCCGTAAGGCGCGGTCTCATAAATGGAAGAGCAGCGTACAACCGCCACATTTTCAGTTTGATCGAGCAGTTCCAAAGCTTGCTGCAGGTAGTGCCCGCGATCACCGAGATTTGATTTGATCCAAGCCCAATGTAGGCCGTTGCCCGTTTTCGGGTGATTTCAACAGCAACAGAGTCATAGTACCCGGCAATTGGCGGATCGGTCTTAGTCACCTTTACCCGGCAAACCATTGCCTGATGAAAAAGACGAAGAAGCGATTCAGCAATGTTTTCAGCGACAGACTCAATTAAATCCCTGCTCGGTCCTTCGACAATTTCCCGGGTAATTTGATAAACTTCGGCATAGTTAATGGTTTCACCTAAACGATCAGTTCTGCCCGCCTCATAAAGATCCGTTTCCAAAATGACATCAACGAGAAATCTTTGCCCGATCTTTTTTTCTTCAGGAAGAACGCCATGATAACCGTAACAAGCCATATTATTAACATATATTTTATCGATCGATCTCACCTGCCCGCAGCATCGTATCCATCATTCTTGCCATTTGGGCAATCGGCTTAACATCATGCACTCTCATAATTTGGCAGCCCTTAGCAATCCCCAGGCACACCGTTGCCCCCGTGCCTTCCATTCGCTTATCGACCGTGGTATTCAATGTCCTGCCAATAAAACCTTTTCGGGAAGTACCTAACAGGATAGGATAACCCAGTTCATGGAACGCTTCAAGGTGATTCATCACGATTAAATTTTCCTTATAATCCTTAGCAAAACCGATGCCCGGATCAATGATGATTTTTTCAGGTGCCAGTCCTGCGGCCAAAACAAGATCAATGCTTTCCTGCAGATCTTGTTTCATGTCCTTGATGATATCCGTATAATTTCGATCATGACGATTATGCATGAGAATGACGGGAGCCTGAAATTCGCTGGCAACCTTGGCCATCTCCGGATCGGCTTTCGCCCCCCATATATCATTGATAATATCTGCACCGGCTGCCAAAGCCTGCCTGGCTGTTTCTGCTTTATACGTATCGACTGAAATAGGAATATCCGTATGTTTTCTGATCGCTTCGATCATTGGGATAACCCGCTCCAATTCTTCTTTTAAAGGCGTGGGGGTGTGACCGGGACGCGTAGATTCACCGCCGATATCAATAATGTCGGCACCGTCATTCTCCATCGCCAAAGCATGCTCAACCGCCCGATCAATTTGATTAAATCGGCCGCCATCCGAAAACGAATCAGGTGTCACATTGAGGATACCCATAATCACTGTTTTTTCTCGATAATTTAATCGCTTTTTTCTGACAATTAACTCTTGATAAGGAGATTGCTCCACAGTCAAAGCCGCCATTTGTTTGACACCGCCTATATGAATTTTTATTTATGATACAGAAAAATGCTCACAAGCATTCAAGCCCGACAAAAGTAAGTATATCACATGCACAAAAAGAAGCAGGGAACCCAATTGGCTCCCTGCCAGCCTGTCGCTTTTTATTACAATCCGTTTAAAAGGACCTCGCCTGCAAGAAAATGCCAAGCAAGCTCCGAATCATTATCAAAAGGCATTAATCTTCCGCTTGGTAGAGCGGCGTGCTTAAATATCTTTCGCCATTATCAGGAACGATAACAAGCACTTTTTTCCCTGCGCCAAGCTTTTTAGCAACTTGAACACCGGCATAAATCGCCGCGCCGCCGGAAATTCCAGCGAGAATACCTTCTTTTTTCCCTGCAAGACGGGCGTATTCAAACGCTTGATCGTTAGAGACCTGAATGACTTCATCATAAATGCTTGTATCCAGTGTATCCGGAATAAAACCGGTGCCAATCCCTTGGATCTTATGCGGACCGCCTTTGCCGCCTGACAGCACCGGCGAATCCTTAGGTTCTACGGCATAGACCTTAATATCCTTGAAGTGTTCTTTTAATGTCTGGCCGGAACCTGAAAGCGTACCGCCGGTGCCGACCCCGGCAACAAATCCATCCAAAGAATCGAACTGGCTGACGATTTCTTTGCCTGTTGTCAGGCGATGAATTTCAGGGTTTGCTTTATTCTTAAATTGTTGCGGCAGGAAGTATCCTTTTTCCTTCGCCAGCTCTTGTGCCTTGGCAAATTGAGCCTTTAATAGCTTCAGAGCCGGGGGTTAAAATCACTTCCGCACCGTAGGCCTTAAATAGTTTGCGACGTTCAATACTCATTGTTTCAGGCATCACAAGAATCGCTCTATAGCCTTTTACAGCAGCAACCAAAGCAAGTCCAATTCCCGTATTGCCGCTTGTCGGTTCGATAATGGTATCGTTCGGCTTAAGTTTTCCTTCTTTTTCCGCTGCTTCGATCATGGCCAGGGCAATGCGATCTTTAACACTGCTGCCGGGATTGAAGTATTCAAGCTTCGCATAAAGTTCAGCGTCATTTTCCCCTGTTAAACGGTTCAATTTAACAACAGGTGTGTGTCCGATCAATTCAGTCACAGAATTTGCGATTGTCAACGTGATCTCTCCCTCTATTTTCAATTCAAAGTAATCCTGTCGGAGTTTAGATTATAATAACAGTTTTAACAGCTTTAGTCAATCTTTTTATCCTATTTTATTGAAAAAAGCAATTCTTTAAGTCTTCCTCCGAAAAGTGATAATATTTCCGGCAAAAATGGCACTGGGCTTCAGCTCCGTGATCTTCGTCAATCATCGCTTTAATTTCCGCTTCTCCCAAACCGGCAATCGCCCTTTTCAGCTTTTCTTTCGAACATGTACAACTAAAACGAACCGGCATTTTTTCTAATATTTTAAAATCGGCGTCTCCGAATAAAGTAACCAGCAGATCATCCGGCGTCTGCCCGGATTCAATCAGCCTGGAAATAGGCGGTATCGTCTTTAGCCGCTCTTCAACCTGGCGAATGAGCGCGTCTTCGGCTCCGGGCAGCACCTGAATCAGAAAACCGCCGGAAGCTTTAATCGTATTATCCGGATTGACCAGCACTCCGACACCGACAGCTGATGGAACCTGCTCCGAACGGGCGAAATAATAGGTGAAATCATCGCCGATTTCGCCGGAAACAAGCGGTACACGGCCGGTAAAATTTTCTTTCAGACCCAGATCTTTGACGACACTCAAAAAAACCGTTTACTCCTACCGCTCGAGCGACATCCAGCTTGCCATATTGATTTAATTCAAAATGAGTCTGCGGATTCGTGACGTATCCTCTTGTTTCTCCTTTAGAATTGGCGTTGACAATAATGGCGCCGATATCGCCTCCCCCTTGAACGGTTACAGTAATTTTTTCATCATCCTTTAGCTGCGCACCCATCATTGTCGCAGCGGTCATCGTCCGGCCAAGAGCGGCCGATGCGGTCGGCCATGTATGATGGCGTTTCTGGGCTTCCGAGACCATTTGCGTCGTATCTATGGTCATCACCCTCAAACTATCATGACAGGCCAGTGCTTTTATTAAATAATCACTCATTGCTTCCCACCTCATTCAACGTTTGTTTCGCTGATAGATAATATAAAGTCCCTTCAATGTCAAAAAGGTATCGACATGATCAATCACATCGGTCTCTCTGGAAATCAGCGAGCACAGCCCGCCGGTTGCAATGACCATAGGTTCTTTCTTCGCCTGCTTTTTTATGCGCGAGACAATCCCCTCAACCTGCCCGACGTAACCGTAAAGGACGCCGGACTGCATGGCATGGATCGTGTTCGTGCCGATAATATGAGGAGGCTTCATGATTTCAATTCTCGGCAGCTTGGACGCTTTTTCGTACAAGGCTTCAGTTGATACGTTTATCCCCGGAGCGATTGCACCGCCAATATAATTTTTCTCTTCGTCTATATAACAAAACGTTGTCGCCGTCCCGAAGTCAATGACGATCATCGGAGCCGGATAATCATGCACCGCGGCCACCGCATTGACAATCCGGTCGGCACCGATTTCTTTAGGATTGTCATATTTTAAATTGAGACCGGTTTTAATTCCGGGACCGACAATCAGCGGTTTAAGATGAAAATATTTTTTTCACACATTCTTTCCAGAGCAAACATAATCGACGGCACAACTGAAGAAATAATCATCCCTGAAAAATCATTGAACGTCAGGCCGGTATATTTAAATATCTCAATGACCATGGCAAACTCGTCTTCCGTTTTCTCGCGATCGGTTGAGATCCGCCAATGATATTTTAATTGCTCCTTGTCGTACGCACCAATCACAATGTTCGTGTTGCCCACATCACATACAAATATCATTATTATCACCATGCTATTTATATTCTTAAAAGCGCTTATATCTTACCATAACACAAAAAAAAGAAGGCATCTCCAATTGGGAGATGCCCCTTCCGTTTTCATTTCACTCGTCAATCCAAATCAAATATTTTTATCTTTTTGATCCGTATCGTGATTCTCTTCATCTTCTTTTGGATGAATACGTACCTTTACATCAGCGTCGCCTTTGTCCCTGCCATCTTTTGCTGTCTCAGAAGGCTTGTCATCGTTAAGATAGCCGTAACGATTCTTGCTAGGCTCGATGTATTCCCCTCTTTCAAACAGCGCTTTAATCTGTTCTGCTTCCAAAGTTTCCACTTTAAGAAGGGTCTGAGCAATCAATTCCAATTATCTTGATGTTCCAAGAGAATTTTTTTACAACGTGCATAAGATTCCTTGATAATTCTTTGCACTTCGGAATCAATTTCATAAGCGATCGCATCGCTGTAATTCGGTTCATTTTGCAAATCTCTTCCAAGGAAGACCTGACCGCTGTCAGTCTGTCCGAACTGCATCGGTCCCAGCTTTTCGCTCATACCAAATTCGGTGACCATCCGACGGGCAATGTTTGTCGCCCGCTGGAAGTCGTTGCTCGCGCCGGTCGATGCTTCGCCGAAAGTTATTTCTTCAGCTACCCGGCCGCCGAGCAGTCCAACAATTTTCTCCAGCAATTCAGGTTTCGTCAAGAAATAACGATCTTCCTTCGGCAGCGACACAGCATAACCGCCGGCCTGGCCGCGGGGGATAACCGTCACCTTGTGAACCGTTTCTGCGCTTGACAGCACGAGTCCGATGATCGTGTGGCCGGATTCATGATAGGCAACAATTTTGCGCTCTCTTTCTCTGATATAACACGGGACTTCTTGGCAACGCCGGCAATGACTCTTTCTACGGCCTCATCAATATCTTCCATGTTAATCACTTTTTTATTGCTTCGAGCTGCCACTAGCGCTGCTTCGTTCAGCAGGTTTTCAAGATCGGCTCCGGAAAAGCCGGGTGTTAATTTAGCGACAGTTTTTAAGTCAATATCTTTAGCCAGCGGCTTATTGCGCGCATGGACACGAAGCACGGCTTCCCGTCCTTTTAAATCAGGGCGGCCGACCGGAATCTGTCTGTCAAAACGTCCCGGACGTAAGAGCGCCGGGTCCAAAATATCCGGCCTGTTTGTTGCCGCGATGATAATGATCCCCTCATTTGCACCAAAGCCATCCATTTCTACCAGCAACTGGTTCAAGGTTTGTTCCCGTTCATCGTGGCCGCCGCCAAGACCGGCGCCGCGCTGACGCCCGACCGCATCAATTTCATCGATAAAAATAATACATGGGGCATTCTTTTTCGCATTATCAAAAATAGGTCACGGACACGCGATGCACCGACACCGACAAACATTTCCACGAAATCGGAACCGCTGATAGAGAAGAAAGGCACGCCGGCCTCTCCGGCTACGGCTCTTGCCAGCAATGTTTTACCGGTACCAGGAGGGCCGACCAGCAGCACGCCTTTAGGTATTCTGGCGCCCAGAGCAGCAAACTTTCTCGGATCCTTAAGAAAATCAACAATTTCTATCAATTCTTGTTTTTCTTCATCCGCCCCGGCCACGTCTTTAAACGTTACTTTTTTCTTATCCTCAGAATACAGCCTGGCCTTGCTTTTGCCGAAATTCATCACACGGCCGCCGCCGCCTTGGGCTTGATTAAGCAAGAAAAAGATTAAAAAGAATATGATAACAAACGGAATGATAGAGGTAATAAACGTCACCCAGCCGCTTGTCTTTTCCTGCGGTTTAAAATCAACATTCATCTGTTTGGCCATGTCTGTAATTTGATCGATGGCTTTCTCACTAGAAGACATATGCTTTAAATGTCGTGCTTTTATTGTAAGTAGCCAACCTTCCGCTCGCAACGTATACACTGCCCTCCGGCTGAAGTGTCAGTTCCTTGACATCACCCTTGACTAAATGCTGCTGAAAATCACTATAGCTCATAGATTTAACATTTTGATTGGACTGGGTTAAAAAGCTGACAATCCCGATAATGACCAGAAAAATAAATAGATATATAATGGTATTTCGAAAAATTCGGTTCATCCCTTACCTCCTCCCGCTCTAAGCAAAACCATATTTTATAGTAACACACTAATATTCGACGCCTCAAGGAATTAATCCTTGTAGACTTCGGGTTTTAATATTCCGATATAAGGAAGATTGCGGTATTTCTCAGCATAGTCTAAACCGTACCCAACCAGGAAAGCATCGGGAACCGAAAACCCGGTCAGATCCGGCACAATGTTAACCTTCCGCCCGGAAGGCTTATCCAAAAGGGTTACTATTTTTTGGATTTCGCTTGCGATACTTAAAAAGTTCAACCAAATAGTGCAGTGTCAAACCGCTGTCAATAATATCTTCTACAATGAGAATATCACGCCCTTCAACAGAAGTATTTAGATCCTTGAGAATCTTCACTTCCCCTGAAGAAACGGTGGAATTACCGTAACTTGAAACATCCATAAAATCAATCTCTAGGGGAACATTTATCCGCTTGATTAAATCGGCCATAAAAGGAAGAGCTCCTTTTAGAATACCGACGACCACGGAGCGAAAACGGTCCTTATATTCTTCTGAAAGAATCCGGCCAAATTCACGGACTTTCTCTTGAAGCGCTTCCTCCGTAAAGAGTATCTCCTGTAAATCTTCCTTCATTCTGCTTCCTCCCAAGACTCTCTGTCGGTATAAACGTTAACTTAAGATAATTTGGGCCGTCTGCACCCTTCTTGCCAAGTACCTGGCCGTATCGAAGCAACGGTATCCATAAAATAGTGTCATCATCGTCGACAACGAGCGGCCATATGGATCTCTTTTCACGATCAATCTTCTCATTAATAAAAAAATGTCTTTAATTTTTTGCGAGCCGGCCATACCCTTCGGTATCATGCGGTCGCCGCTTCGCCGTGTTCTCACTCTTAAAGGAGATTTCACCCGGCTGAAATCGAGCACAAAACAACCGGGTCCTTCATCACGGTGAGCCGCGCTGCCCGGCACGAACTCGGTATTTATCATTCCTGAAGAGAAGCGCGTGTTCTTCCAGGTATGCTGAGCCGCTTATTATAGTCCTCTTCGGCAAAGGCCGATCGAAAGCCAATCATGCAGCGATCATAGGACTTTCTTGCCGCCAAACCCTTAGGAAAATGTTCAGTCCCGGAAGGCCGGCTGGAGCGCAATAATTTTATTAAAGTCTCGATATGTATAGATTGATGCAGCGGCAGTATATCCCGATTATCATAAAGATAACTCAATATTAGATGAATTGCTCTTCTTTGTAAAGAAGGCGGCATTTCAAATAAAGGGCAAGGATAAGATCACTTCATCCGTCTCTTTTTTAAGAACGACCTTGTCCATCCGTTCCTTTGCCAATTGAATGAGAAGCTGTTCATCTTCAGCTATTCTCTCACTTTCATATTGAAATCTCAAATGGACTCTCGGGTTTTCCTGTTTCAAAAAGGGGAGGACGTGTTTTCTGAAACGGTTTCGTGTAAACTTTTCCGAATTATTGGTTTCATCATGCCTAGATTCTATCCCTTGATCGCGGCAATACGCCGCAATCTCCGCCTTAGTTTGTGTTAAAAAAGGGCGAATGATTTGTCCTGCAGCAAAATCTCGTTTTACCGGGATGCCCGCGCGAGAAATGCCAAAGCTCCCCCGCACTTGTCTCATCAGCATCGTTTCAATTTGATCATCGCCGTGATGGCCAAGGGCCAGCACATCTGCATGATAAGCAGCCATCGCTTTCGCAAAAACGCGGTAGCGAAGCTCCCTGGCGGCCGCTTCCGGACTTAAATGATGCTTTTCCCGATACTCCGGAACATTAACACGCTCGCCATAAAAATAATATATCCTTTTGTTTGCAAAAAGATGCGACAAATTGCAAATCCTGATAAGATACCTCCCCCCTTAAACCGTGATCAACCGAGCAGGCAATCAGGAAGAGGGCGTCTTTTTCTTTTCGGCTGTTCAGGTAGTGGAGAAGGGCCATCGAATCGGAACCTCCGGAAACCCCGACGACAATCCGCATGTTTGGCCGGATCAGCCGGTGTTCGTCAATAAATTGCGCCACTCTCTGTTCAAATGTCATTTTTCCTTCTCCCAACATTCCTTTATCAGATGCAGCAATCAAATAAAAGACAAATACCAATCTCTGTCACGCATTAAAGGCTCGTCTTAAAGCTGCCTGCAAGATGGTAAGACATTAGGGGCACCCGATAAATCTAATTTAGAAAAGCGGGCTTCTCAAAGCGGCTCCCTGCCCGGTAAATGAACCCAGTAAAACCTCTATTACTACATACTACATAATATACACCATGACATAAAGGATATAAATGGTAAGAATTAAAGAAGCGATCGTAAGGGCTCCCATCCATTCTCCCCATCCATCCTTCCGTCTTTTTACCGGGGAAGGCATTCTGTCTGCGCTTTCGCCCATTATGTTTATTAATACGAGATACCGAATAAGAAGTTTCAGTTTCATTTAATTTTACTAAAAATTCCCTGCGCATCTCTTTCGCCGATCCATACTGCCCGTTTATCGCTTTCAGCAAAACATCTTGGTAGCGAAAGAGCTTGGGATGCTCTTTAATCACTCTAATCAATTGCCGATGGGGCTGTTCTTTTTTTTCAAATCTTTTTCCAACAGCGGCATCGATTAGGATCATTCCGGCAGCAAATAAATCGTAACTCGGCTCCGCTTTACGAGTGCCTGTCCCCCAATAACCGCGATCAAAAAATTCTGTATATTCCTTGATTGATCGTCCCATCATTGTCGCCCCGCCGAAATCCAAACAGCGAATTTTCTGATGGAACCGTAATAATCAGATTTTCCGGTTTTAAATCTCCAAAAACATAGCCGGATTGATGCAGCCGGTGCAAATCATTTAAAAGCTGTAAAATGAAAACACAGGCCCAGTCAAAATTCTTCGTCCTGATTCCCTCATTCATGGGTACGCCGCGAAGATGCTCCATCGCATAAAAAACTGACTTTTCTTCCCGCCGGCATCTGCCAGTCATCGGTATCAAATAAAGAAGGCCCCAGGGGTTCACCTTGGAGCGCTGCAAATTTCTTTAATACATTCACTTCGGAAATTAACGACGAATGATCTTTCGCAAATTTTATCGCGACCGTTCCTTTCGCCGATCGGGCTAAATATACGGTCCCCTGCGCGCCGCTCCCAAGCCACTTTAATATATGATAACGGTGTCCATGCCATTTGCCCGCTACTGTTGTTCCGGCAGCAATTTGAATATCATCTTGGCCCGTCATCATACGCTTCATCATGAGAAAGGAAACCCCTTCTGGACTCGCAAAGCTTCTCAGCGCTTCTTTTATTGCTGGACCGGTCGGTGTGATTCCGCCTGACCCAAGTTTAGAAAAGGCCTGATTAATGCTGTCGATTTTCGGCGTCCACGACATAATTTTCGTAATCGCTTTCCTTTTTCCCGGAAATGTATATAAGCAAAACCGGTTGCTCCCCATTCTGGAAGTCAAGCTAATTGAAAGATCAAGCAGTGCCTCCTTCACTGTCGGCAATTTAGTCTTCATACTGGCGCTTGTATCCACCAAAATACAAACTTCAAGATCCACCGTCTCGCCCAGTTCATCAAACAACCTCCATGACCTTGCCCCTTTTTTCCGGAGAAAGATCGTCCATCGATTCCGTATCTCCCAAAATGTCTTGGAGTTCCTGATTAATCACACCCTTAATCGTTTGTGTCATCGCCTGTCTCGTCACCATTTGCACGGTTTGGGACAGTTGTTTCGCTTGAACGATTTGACTGATTCCCCCTCCCGAAAGAGCAAACTTTCCACTTCCTTCATGCCGCGATCATCTTCGGAATCAAAACTATCCAGCACACCAATGACATTGACCGCTATACCCTGCTCTTTTGCCAGTGCCGCCATCGCCGATGGATCTTCACCTTGATTGGAGCAGCCGTCGGTGATTAATAGAATTTGCTTTAACGTGCCTTTTTTCAAGTGTTTCAACCCCTCTCTTATCCTAGCAACAGCTTTGACAAGAAAAGAGTTTTTTATACTCACCCCTTACTGCGCTTTTCTTTTCATGACAGCCACCTTGGTATAGGCAGGGATCGCCGCCCATTTTGGAATATGATGTTTAATTTTGGACACCACAATCGTCATATCATCTTCAATGAATCCATCGCCCGCCCGAATGACTTCCTCCAAAATCAAGTCGGCAATATCTTGTGGATCATCCGTTTGAATCTCTCGTATTTTTCTCTTAATCCAGGCTTCTTTATTTTCTATATGTTTAGGTGCATCGTAAATACCGTCGCTCATAATTAGCAAGTCGCCCGATTTCAGCTGTTCATTAATCACGTCGACATCGAAGTCTTCAATCATGCCCATTGGCAAATTGCCGGCATCGACCATCCTGACACTATTTCCTCTTTTGATAAAGCTTGGATTTGATCCAATTTTCAAAAATTTAGCTTTGGCATCCTGCAGATCGATCATTGCCAGATCCAGTGTCGAAAAAATTTCTTCCGTTGTCCGCAAAGAAAGAATCGAATTAATAGATTTAATCGCCACCGTTTCATTAATTCCTGACTTCAGCACTTTAGAAAGCAACTTTAATGTATCACTGCTCTCACTGTCTGCTCTTTCGCCATTTCCCATTCCGTCGCTGATCGCAACAGCGTATTTTCCGGCTCCGAGTTCAAACATCGCGTAATTATCTCCGGATACCCATCCTCCTCCTTTCGCAGTGTGAGCGACACCCGTTTCGATTTCATACGTCCGCGCGGAGGAAAATGTCACCTGGCAAGGGCCGCCGTACCTCGGAATGCTTTTCTTTCTCAACGACAATACTTTCTTCCAAAATGTCGGAAAGCAGCGGCGCGATCACCTTTTCACATTGGCCAAAATAATCATTCGGCAATGTCATTTCAATATCCACCGCCCCCTCTTCCAGGTTATAAATCTCAACATTGTCTACCTCCAAAACGATTTCCTGCAATTTTTGCAAGATTCTTTCTTCCTGCAGCTGATGGGTATCCCGTTCACGTTTACGTTTAATTTCGCTGGCAAAGTCGCCCATAACTTGGGAAACACCGCGCAGTTGTTCGGCAACAAGACGGCGGCTTTCCTTGACCTTTTGCTTCAATTTTATTTGTTGACCGTAAAATTTCTGCTCTTCTAAGATCGCTTCCATCACCTTATTAGCTTTAATGCAATGCTCATTGAACGTCCGTTTCAATTTCAGATCGGAAACGTCCGTGTTCGTGCCGCTCGTTTCATTCATGATCTGCGTCATGAGATTGTAGGTTTGATCAAAATTTTTGACCCAGCAGTACTCTTTGCGAAAGCACGTCTGGCATGTTCTCGCCGTCACATTGCTAAGAAAAACATCAGCCTCCCGACTCGTATCTTCATCTCCCAAATTGGAAAAACTATTGGACAGTGTTTGAAAAAGACTCGAAAATTGTTCTACGCGGCTGGCCGTGACATCACGCAGTTTCTTGACATATTGCTGCTGTTCCGCGTTGTATTCTTTTGTTCCGGGTATATATGAAGCAATTTTGGCCGTCAAAGTTTTAGGCGTCAGCAGAAACATTAAAATAGCCAGCAGAGATTCCAATGTCGTCGGGAGCAAATGTTGATAGCCTTCTCCGTATAATCCAATCAGCAGCGTTCCGATCATGAGGCCCACGGAAACACCCGCTTTGCCTGCTTCTTTCAGCAGGCCGCCAAGCAGCCCGGAGAAAGCAAGCAGGCTCATTTGGTACAGACTGGCCACATTTGCCAGGCTCAAGATCAGGCCGACCGACAACAACCCCGACAGTCGAACCGATTGCCGCGCCGCCGACAAAACCGAATAATAATATAAAATACCGGGATAAAACGTGATCCATTGATAATCCGGAAATGTGCCAGCCAATCGTGCCGGTTAACACCGATGCCAGCAAAATAATAAAACAAATAATCTCTTCTGTTTTTAACGTTTTCTTTTTTATTTTCATCGATAAAAAAAAACGGAATACTTTGGAGAAAAATCAAAGTAAGCAGAAAGGATAATCCGGCTTCGACTGCCGCGGTCAATGCGTTTGACCAAAGCCACTGACGGCTCACCGTATAATCGTACAATAACCTGGACGAGCATCCGGCTATAAAAACAAGATAGGGCAGCACTTTCACCATCTCTGTTTTGAACAGCTTAACCGCTATGGCTCGTACAATCAAAAAACTAAACAACGCCAGAAAGGCAAATAATCCATGCTTAACCGACAGGGATAAGGCACCGATTAGAATACTGAAAAAAGCGAGCCATCGTTTTTCGTCTGTTTCAAGACAAATACGGTAGCAAAAAAAGGAATAAAAAACGGAGACAGGCTGGACAAGATTAAAGCTCGTCCCAGCAAAA
Organism: Terrilactibacillus sp. S3-3; assembly: GCA_030437565.1. Lineage (GTDB taxonomy): Bacteria > Bacillota > Bacilli > Bacillales > Sporolactobacillaceae > S3-3. Next base: position 91,685 of record CP129291.1, on the reverse strand, counting down.
AACCAATGATGATACAAAATGTTTCCCATCGGACAAAAGTTTTCAACCAAAGCGTTTTGACGTATTGAACGAAACGTTCACGGAACCGATAATCACGTTCTGCTAATGGCGTGTAGGCAACTAATGTGTTAGGATTTGATCCTTCAAATCTTTGAATCATACATTTGCACCACCCGTAATTTATTATTGTATGTTCAATTTAACCACATTAGACGTTCAGAATTTGTCAAAATGTCGGAGAAAAGTCAAAAAACTCTTCGACTTCTTTCAAGTCCGTTTGTCAAATTAGTCCCCTTAACTACAGCTGGCTAAAGAAAAAAGCGAGTGCTTTGTCAAAGATTGCTTTAATTTTGGGGCAAAATATTATATAATTTTTTAATAGACCGATTAAGTGAAAACAATCACAATTGTATATATTATAACTTGACCTGATCATCCTTGAACTTCGCCTTCGGAAGCAGCGATTTCCGCCGGATTTAACATAATAAAAAAAAACACCCAGGTTCGAAAACATGAGTGTCTGCAATCTATATATTTAATTATGGCAACAAGCTTATCCTCTTCTAGCCCCGCGTCCTCCGCGTTTGGATTCGGTTTGTCGCTTCAGCGAAGAGAGCCGATCTTCACTGTCCTTAAGGAAACGCGAGATTTTATCTTCAAAACTCGTTTCCTTATTGAAGCGTTTCCCGCGCGACGAGCCGCCGCCCCGCGATCCCCTCGTTGACTTAGGCTTGTCGACAGCTTTGCGAATGGATAGACCAATCTTGCCATCAGCTTCCACCTGCAATACCTTAACTGTCACTTCATCACCGATAGACAGGACATCATGAATGTCTTTTACATAGCGATCCGCAACTTCGCTGATATGAACTAATCCTGTTTTTCCATCGGGCAGATCAATAAAGGCTCCGAAATTTGTAATGCCTGACACTTTACCCTTAAGCTTGCTGCCTACTTCAATTGACATAAAAAAAATGCTCCTCCTAAAAAAGTAGTATATCATTTATTTTATTTATACATAGCAAAAAAAAGCATGTCAATGTTTGTCAATATTAGGTTTTGAGAAAATAATCTCGCCTTTTTTGGACAGCAAGTAATCTCGGCGGGCTATTTCACCAATGTAATCCTTATCATGTAACAAACGGATGTGCTGCTTTAAAACTTTCGTATCTTTCTTTGAAGCTTGCAGTTTCTTTTCGAGATGCTCTTTTTGTGCTATCGTGCTGCTCAGCCGACTTGATTGAGAGAAAATGGAAGATACCATGAAACTCGCAACAATCGCAAAAATGATGGCAAATGCAATCAGTCGCCTAATAAGGCCTTTGCGGCGCTTTGTTCTGATTTTTTTTACAATTCTTGTGATTGCACGTAATCCGTTCGGATATGTGCGACATCATTCATGTTGGCTGCTGCTTTCACAGTATCCCTCCTATTTGTGCCTGATTATCTTCATTATAAATGATTTCAACTTCGATAACAGCCTCAGGGTTGCCTCATACCATTGCCTTCCCTTGCTTCGCCAGGCTTTTGGGATCACTAGCCTTGCTGTCCAGCGGAGCAATCCCAAAATCACTTTGAGCAGAAAAAGCAAGCAACTAAGAACAAATCTTACTGTTATTTTACACAAAAAGAAGACGAGCTTCAATAGGGCTATAATAGGATAAATCAGCAAAATTAAGACGGTTTTCCTGATGAAAAGACAGATATAGACAACAACCGCAATCAGCCATTCCAACAATGTCAAATATATTTTATCAAACAATGCCTTGTACATGGCGTAACCAAGAGCAATTGCCAAAAAAATATAAAAACGGATCTGCCCTTGATTAACAGACAAAAGCACGTAAAAAATCATTAAGCCTTGCAAAGCCCAGAAAATTGTATCCGTGATCACTATGATCCATCGCCGCTTCTTCCCATGGACAAAACGGTGATAAGTGGCAAAAGAGAGACCTATCCACAGCCCCATGATAACCATTGCGAGCATCGTTGCAAACTGTTCATTAAGCGTCATTTAAACAATTTGCTAAAGAAACCCTTAGCCGGTTCTCCATCTTGATCATCAAGATAACTGATATCGAAGATCTTGCCTTCAATCGCAACAATGCCCTGCTCAACATTCAGGTTTTTCATTTTCAAACGTGTGCCTTTTATCGCTAGAAAGCCCATCACTGTTTCCAGCAAAAACTCCTCATGATCAAAACTTTCAACATGTTTGACACCCGTGATTTCGATTGTCTTCCGGTCTTTCATCACAACATCATGATTTTTTGTGCCGGCTGTTTATTCATCGGCGAAGCCGTATAGTATGGATCCATATGTCTCCCTCCTCACTTTACTAATAACTATGAGGAAGTCGTCCAATTTAGAACCGTGAACAAACGCAGCCGGCAACATCAAATTCGGGGGGCGTTTTCAATTGTTCTTTTTTTCCGCAAATGATTCACTGATTAATTCATATAGAGAGTCCGCCTCTTCTTTTTTGGCGGTTTCCTTAAGAGATTGGACACGGACTTTAACTAACTTTTGGCCGAAATGCAAAGTCAGAACGTCTCCTGATTTTACCAAGGAACTTGCTTTCGAAGGCTGTCCATTGATCTCGACGCGGCCTTTATCCGCAAGCTCCTTGGCTACGGTTCTTCTTTTTATCAATCGCGACACTTTAAGAAATTTGTCAAGCCTCATGATTTTACGGCTTCCTTCAGCTTGTTGCCGGCCCGGAAACCCGGTACCTTCGAAGCAGGAATCGTAATGGCCTCCCCTGTTTGCGGATTTCTCCCCGTCCGGCTTGCCCTTTCCCGGGCTTCAAAAGTTCCGAAGCCAACGAATTGAACTTTTTCGTCGCGGCCGAGGGCAGAAGTAATCTCATTCAAAGTCTCATTCACAACGATTTCAATGTCTTTTTTGGACAGTCCCGTTTTCTCAGAAACATTTTGAATTAGCTCAGTCTTATTCACTTTAAAACCCTCCATTTTTCATTCATATACCAGCCGATTTTCTCTATTTTATCAAATTCGGCAAGCTAGTTAAAACAATAGCACAAAACTTCCGCCGTTAAAAATCAGCTATTTGCCAATCACTCCGCCTTTTTTCTTTTCAGCGGCGCACGGACCTTGTTTAAAAACGGCAGGCTCTCGCGATCAGAGGCATTGAAAAAATTTGTCCTTAAAAGAATCGTCATAAAACCCAGTCCTCCGCAAACAGCACATATAAGAGCGGCAAAAGACGCCGTTTGTCGCGAACCGTCCGCCATTTCAGGCAAATGATAAATGACCATTTTCAGGACTAAAACGATGGCCGTCATCCCTGCCAGAGACAGAAATAATTTTGATAGTTGACCCTGGCGTAAGAAACGGACTTGCAATACATGACGAATCCTGCTTAAATTCAGCCATGCCGTGATTCCCGTAGCGATAACCGTGGCAGCGCCGCTCCTGTAATACCGGCAATCGGCACAAAAACAATGTTCAATACAAATTTGAGCGCCATGCCGGCGAGCAAATGGATCACCGGTGTCCACGGATGATGGGCGGCCTGAAGAATACCTGCTGACGTCATAATCATTGAAAGCGTTAAAATGCTGAACGCCATCAAAGAAAGCGATAAGGCACCTGATTCATCCTCAAAAAGCATATGATCGGCTTCGGGACTTATCAGCGCCAGTCCAATGGCGGCGGCCGCTCCAAAAACAAAGCTGACTCGCAGGGCCAGTGCGGCCTGACTGCGAATCTTGTCTTTATTCCGTTTTCCAACCATTTTTGCTATTTCCGGCACAATAGATATGGTCAATGCCGTCGCCGCTGTCATGCCGAACTGAACGAGCGGATAGGCGCGATCATAAACGCCGTTGTCTTGCTTAGGATGAAGCCCATGGAAATGCTGCAGGCTTGGCAATACCGACAGCGCATCAATGAATTGAAAGGCGACGAGCGACAGCGATAGGAGCGAAAAAGCTAGACCTTCAGCCAGCAAATGTCTGGCTAAAGACCGATCGAAAGAAAAGGCTTTAAGAGTGAAAGACGCCGGAGCATGATATTTTAGAAAGAAAAAAAAATTAAAATGCAAGTTGAAGCAGCCGGTGCCGCCACCGAACCGAACGTTGCTGCCGCTCCAAATCGATAAGGTGTCCCATGGCGGATATAAAGAAAAAGTGAACAGCCTAAGATAAGCGAAACGCGAACAGCTTGCTCGCCCACCTGAGACACTGCCGTAGGGACCATATTATTGTCCCTGCCTTGGAAGCTGCCCCTTAACACAGAAAGCAGCGGTACAAAAAGATAAATAAAAGCACTCATCCGCAGCAGTCCGGCCAGACGCCCGTCACCCATCAATCCGGCCAAGAGCGGCGCCCCTGTAAAAAGGCAAATGAACAAAGTGAGCGAAAGTAAGGTTATCGTCAAAAAAGCATGCCAAAAAACAGATTGGATCTGTTTGGCGTTGTTTCTCGCATCGGCTTCAGCAATAAACTTCGAGATGACAATCGGGAAGCCTGTCCCGCTCATCACCACGGCAAGGGAATAGAAAGGGTAAATTTGCTGGTACACATAAAAAAAAACCAACGTCTCCGGCCAAGTTTTGGTAAGGAAGCCGGTAAACTGTGCTTAATATTTTGACAACCACCGCCGCTATTGTCAAAATCATTGCTCCGCGCCACATTGAGCGGCTTGTGCCCGTCAAATGACTCATAAAGATATATCCACCTTTTTCACACATACTAAAATGGATTATATCACAAGTCCTGCACACTGGGACTGCTCACGGCGCAAGTCTTCTTTTATTCACATGATCAACCTGATTTTAAATTTCTGTATACCGGTTTTACCCGCCGGCCGTTCGGCTGCACAGCCGGCCATATAACTTGCAGGCGAGAAGAAGACGAAGAGCGGAAGCTTATCAATGGTGATTGCCTTATCATCTTCCATTCCCGGTTTTTAATTAAGATTAAACCTTTCCGCCCAAAAACCGCTCTATTAACCTGGGAGCGATAGTTGTCTTATTTCATTTGCGCACTGCCTTGCTGCCGGGCGCGCTTGCCGGTTTAATTGCCCCGACAATACAACTAGAATATAAATAAGCGTAAAAAAAGAGACAGCCTGTCTGTCTCTTTAATTGCCTGCAGCTTTACTGTTCCATCTGCCGAGCCAAAAAACCGGCCGCGGTTTCAGCCAATTTTTTCTCCACTTCGCCGATGGTTTCTTTTTCTTTGGATATAATGATGATTGTGCCAATCGGATCACCGCTGGCTACAATAGGGGCAATAACGTAGGGGCCCGTTAAATCCTCGTGGTTTTCCACTAATGGTTCGCCCTTTTTTTCTTCATAAACAGTTTGACGGCTCTCCATCGCCTTTTCAACAACCGACAAGATACCGTTGTTTAAAAAATCCTTTTTTGCTCCTCCGGACACTGCGATGACCTCATCCGATCACTGACAAGCACGAGTTGTCCGGAGTTCTCAGCCAATGATTCGGCATATTCCTGTGCAAAATCACCCAATTCGCTGATCGGCGAGTACTTCTTTAAAATCACTTCGCCTTCACGATCTACAAAAATTTCCAACGGATCGCCTTCGCGAATCCGTAACGTGCGGCGGATTTCCTTTGGAATCACGACCCGGCCTAAATCATCTATTCGGCGAACAATACCAGTTGCTTTCATACAAGGATGGCCTCTCTTTCCATAAATTAGATGTCGAATCCTGGAGTAATTTGAACCTTCATCCTTGCCTTATTATTTTACGCCTGCAGATAATCTATTCATAAACTTGGCAAATTAACCTGCTTTTTCTGTTTCCGACTGCGATTTATAAATATCTTTAAGAAGTGACGATGCGACATTGAGCATATTATGAATTTGGTTTCTATCCTTTTTGACAGTCAATTTCATTTTCTGTCCCTCTGTTCCGAGACCTATGCCGGACCCTATACCGCTCAATGTTTTAAACAGCATGTTGCGATCGATCTTCTTCCAGCCCATTTCTGAAAAAATAATTTGCAGTTCGGAGCCTTTTTGTTTAATCTCTTCTATCATCAGTTTGTCGGCTAAAATATGCATCGTCGATACTTTAAACAAATCGGCCACTTCTTCAGGGTAATCGCCAAAGCGATCGATCATTTCATCCTGAAGCGCTTCAATGTCCTGAATCGTTTCCACGGCTTTAAATCGCTTGTACATGTCGATCTTCTGCAGTGAGTCTTCGATATAAGCATCCGGAATGTAAGCGTCAGCATCGATGTCGATCGTCAGGCGATGCGGCTCTTCAGGCTTTTCTTGGCCTTTTCTCTCCGCAATGGCGTCTTTCAACATTTGTGAATACAGATCAAAGCCAACCGAATCAATGAATCCATGCTGTTCGGCTCCGAGCAGATTGCCTGCCCCGCGGATCGACAAATCACGCATTGCAATTTTAAAGCCCGATTCCAAGCTCCGTAAATTCTTTAATCGCCTGCAGTCTTTTCTCAGCCACTTCATTCATAATCTTATCGCGCTGATAGGTAAAATAAGCATAAGCAACCCGATTGGATCGACCAACGCGCCCGCGCAATTGATACAATTGCGACAAGCCCATCCGATCGGCGTCATAAACAATCAAAGTATTGACATTTGGAATATCGACGCCCGTCTCAATAATGGTTGTGCTGACAAGTACATCAAATTCCCCGTCAAGAAAATTGATCATCGATGCTTCCAGCTCAGTTTCTTTCATTTGGCCATGAGCGTACGTGACTCTCGCATCGGGAACAAGCTGAGAAATTCTCTCGGTCATCCGTTGAATCGTTTCAACCCGGTTATACAAGAAATAGACTTGGCCGCCCCGCGCCATCTCCCGCTCAATGGCTTCGCGGACAAAAGCGCTGTTGTATTCGGTCACATAAGTTTGCACCGGAAAACGGTTCTCCGGAGGCGTCTCAATGATCGACAAATCGCGGACACCAAGCATCGACATATGAAGCGTTCTGGGTATTGGTGTCGCCGTCAGCGTCAGGACATCCACATTGGCCTTCAGCTGTTTGATTTTTTCTTTATGCGTCACGCCAAAGCGCTGCTCTTCATCTACGATAAGCAGTCCCAAGTCCTTGAACTTGACGTCTTTTGACAGCAGGCGGTGCGTGCCGATGACTAGATCAACGACACCGTTCTTCAACCCCTTTATCGTTTCCTGCTGCTCCTTACGTGTCGTGTCCTGAACCTGCTAAGCAGCCCAATATTTACGGGAAAATCTTCAAACCGTTCACGCGTTGTTTCATAATGCTGCTGGGCAAGAATCGTCGTCGGCACGAGAAAAGCAACCTGCTTGCCATCGGCAATCGCTTTAAAAGCGGCACGTAAAGCCACCTCTGTTTTTCCATAACCGACATCGCCGCACAGCAGCCGATCCATCGGCCGTTCAGATTCCATGTCTTTTTTGTTCTTCAATCGCCTGCAGCTGATCGGCGGTTTCCTGATAAGGAAATGCCGATTCAAATTCGAGCTGTTCAGGCCCGTCTTTTGAAAAAGCATAGCCCTTGCTCGCTTCTCGTTCAGCATAAAGCTTGATTAGATCATCGGCAATATCCTGAATCGATGAGCGGGCCTTGGTTTTCACCTTTTTCCATTCGTTTCCTCCCAGGGCATAGAGCTTTGGCTCTTTGCCTTCGGAACTGACATATTTCTGCACTTGATCGATATGTTCAATCGGCACATACAGCTTGTCATTGCCCTTATAGATAATTTGCAAATAATCTTTATGAGTGCCATTGACTTCAAGCGTTTCAATGCCGACATATTTTCCTATCCCGTGATCAACATGGACGACATAATCGCCCACTTGCAGTTCATTATAACTTTTCAATCGCTCGGCATTGGATAGATTCTTATTTTTTCGCGGAGCTTTCGTCATCTTTGTCGTGAAAACTTCTTTTTCCGTAATCACAACAAGCTTTTGCGTAGGCAGCTCAAAACCGCCGTCCAGCTGGCCGATTGTAACATGAAGCGCATTTTGGACCGGGAACGACCCCGGTTCGACAATCTCCGCCTCAATCCCATAATCGGACAGCACATGAATCAGCCGCTTTGATCTTTCTTGATTAGCAGCCAGGAAAACAACGGCGTAATGGCTCTTTTTCCAGCGATCACATTCGGATTTCAGCAAATTGATTTGCCCGTGGAAATTCTGCATGGAACGGCAGGTGATGTTCAATACATTTTGAGGCTGAAAATGGCCATGATGACGCAAGAACAGCGACATCAAAAGAAGAGGCTGGCGGATATGTTCGACAAGGGTCGGCCAGTCCATTGTGAAAGGCATATCGGTTACAATTTCGCCTTTTTGCAAGAGCGCGACTTGCCACTCCGCCTCCTCTCTATCCAGTTGTTCGGACATTTCCTGGATTCGGCTGATTTCATCAAGCACTATCAACGCTTCGCCAGGCAGGTAGTCGATAAAAACCGTTTTTCCCTCATACAGGAGTGAGATATACTTTGCCACTCCTTGAAAGCTCTGTTCTTCCTTTAATTGCTCCAGCTCATGACCGACTTGTTCACTTAGCAACTCTTTTACGGTCTGATCTTTTATTTTTCGGAGTGTTTCGGCCAAAGCGTCTTCCAATCTTTCCACAGCTTGGCCAAACTGTTCCTTATAGAGCAAGGTTTCCCGGGCCGGACCGATGGTTACCAGCCGCTCAATTTTTTTTTTCGAGCGAGCGCTGAGTATCGCTGTCAAAATAGCGTACGGAATCAATCTCGTCGTCAAATAATTCGATTCTGATGGGGTTCTGTTCGGTCAGAGGATAAATATCAATAATTCCGCCGCGCAGGCTGAATTGGCCGGGACCGGTGACCATGGATTCTCTCTCATAGCCAACAGCTGTTAACTTCTGAAGCAGAGTTTCCAGATTGATGCGCTTTCCAATCTCAAAATGGATGATCAAACTAGCTTTCCACAAATAGCGGGGAGGAAGGAGCCGCTTTAAGCCGGCAACCGGAATGACGATCAGGCATTTTTGATTTTCAACAAGATGATTCAGCACATCGATACGCTGCGCAAGCAGTTCCGGACTTGCCACCGCAATCTCGGAAGCTATTAAATCATTGGTAGGATAAAGATAAACTTCGCTTGAATCTATCATTTCCTCCAAATCATTATACAGTTTTTGCGCTTGATAAAGATTATGAGTGACAATAACGGTTGTCTTCTGGCGTTTGCGATACAAAGAGGCCACCCACAGTGACTTGGCACTCGCTGTCAAGCCCGAAACGAGCTGCTGCTTCATACCGCTCTCATAACCATCCAGCACGGTATCCATTTCTTCCAGCCGTTTCTCAAAAAACTTGTTTAACCCCAACACAGGCATCCCCCCGCTTTCATTAACCAGAAAAATGCCTTGGCGCCTACCAAAGCTCTTTCATTGTATAAATGTATCCCACTGATGAAATTCAGGATTTTTTGTTAACGCTTCCTGGCAATCTTCACAAATCGTTAAAATTTCCAAGGTCCCGTTATCGTTATCAAATTGAACCATTTCTTGAAGTTCTTGAATAGTCAGACGATCAAGGCCGAGCTTTCCATTTTGAATGGTATCGATTGCAAGTTCGCCAACCTTCGTCCCGCAATGGCGGCATTTATAAACAATAACCATCATAACACTCCCTTAGTTTATCACTAAGAACAGTATTTCCACGCAGAACTTCAGTTATTCGAATTATACTGATTCATCACTTGCTGAAAAGGTGTCCGGAGCCAGCTGACGGCCGCTTCTGCCGCCGATTCAATCGCCGGGCAAATTAAAACGCTCTCATCTGCAGAAAACCGCTGAAGAACATAAGAGACGACAGCCATTTGCTGCGGATGGCCAATGCCGACTTTTATCCGTTTGAAGTCTTGTGTATGGAGATGGTGGATTAAAGACTTCACCCCGTTTATGCCCGCCGGCGCTGCCTTTTTGCCGTAAACGAATCTTGCCAAGCGGTAAATCCATATCATCGTAAATCACCAGCAAGTTCTCCACCGGTATTTTATAAAAATTCATGAGCGGCAAAACGGCCTCTCCTGAAGCATTCATGTAGGTCAGCGGCTTGACAATGACAAGATCCTCGCCATCCGCTGTTCCTTTGCCGTACAAAGCATTGAATTTGGTTTTAGTCAACGAAATACGGCATTTGTCAGCGATTTTATCAATGACTTCAAAACCTATATTATGCCTTGTTTGAGCATATTCAGAACCAGGATTGCCCAATCCAACGATGACTTTCACCTTTTTTCCTCTTTTCCCCTTTGCAAGATGATAAAAAGGCGTAACCCAACAGGTTACGCCTGTCTTCTTATGCCGGCTTATTCATTCGCTTCTTCGCCGGCAGCAGGTGCAGTTTCTCTCTTTAGCTTCTTCGCTCGGTGCTTCGGAAACGCTGTCGCTATGATGAAAAACCGAGACAACAACTTCTTCAGGATCGCCCAGGATTGTGTATTGACCATCCGGCTTAATATCGCCGATGCGCACATGATCGCCAATGTTCAGACCAGAGACATCGATCTCAATAGCGTTCGGCAATTGTGTCGGCAGTGCTCTTACAGTGAGTTCATTCAAAGTGTGATTCAGCACTGCGCCGCCTTCTTCCGCCGCTTCCGCGCCTTGGAGGACAACAGGAACAACGGCATCGATTTCTTCATTTACATTAACTTCCAGAAAATCGATGTGTTGAATAGTCCCTTTAATATGGTCATATTGCAGTTCATGGGCCATGACCGTGTATTCTTTGTTGTCGTCAAGATTTAGTTCAATAAGGGCATTTCTGCCTTCTTGGCGGAACAGCTTGGACATTTCGCCTTCATTGACCGCTACCGATTGGTTTCCTACCGTTTTCCCATAAACAACAGCAGGAATCTTTCCTTGTTTCCTTAGTTGCTTAGCAACTGACTTCCTTGAATCATCACGAATGGCTGCATTTAACTTGGCCATTACGGACACTTCCCTTCTCTTCTCAAATATTAGCTTACCTTGTTTTTTCTTATTTCAAACATCTTCTAGTTGCAAGACTTGTACAATGCAGAAGATGATTTCGGTATCGTATTGATGGAAACATGCAAAAAACATCCATTCCCAAAAAGCTGCGGCTTAAGCTTGTCTCAATCAAACAGCTTGCTTACAGACAGTTTTTCGTGAATGCAAATTATGGCTTCACCCAAAAGCGGTGCCACCGAAAGCTGTGTGATTTTCTCGATTTGCTTTTCTTCGGGGAGTGGAATAGTATTTGTCACAACGAGTTCGCTGATCGCCGAGGCCTGAATTCTATCAATAGCCGGTCCCGATAAAACAGGGTGCGTACAGCAAGCATACACCTTTTTCGCTCCCCGCTCAATAAGGGCATTGGCCGCAAGTGTGATCGTACCGGCCGTATCGATGATATCATCAATAATGATGGCTGTTCTCCCTTCAATATTCCCGATGATATTCATGACTTCGGAAACATTTGGACGCGGGCGCCTTTTGTCTATAATAGCGATCGGCGCCTTAAGGCGATCTGCCATTTTTCTCGCCCGGGTCACCCCGCCGTGATCGGGAGAAACAATCACAATATCTTCTCCTAGTTTCTTGCTTCGGAAATAGTCGGCAAGCGTTGAAACACCTAAAAGCTGATCAACCGGGATATCAAAGAAGCCCTGGATTTGAGGCGCGTGCAAATCCAGCGTCAGCACGCGGCTCGCTCCCGCTGTTTCCAAAAGATTAGCGACTAGTTTGGCGGTTATCGGCTCTCTAGCCCTCGCCTTTCTATCCTGCCTGGCATAGCCGTAATAAGGGAGAACGACATTAATCGTTCTTGCCGACGCGCGTTTCAGAGCATCGATCATGATCAAAAGTTCCATCAAATGTTTATTGACAGGAGCACAAGTCGATTGAATCACATAGACATCGCACCCGCGGATGCTTCCTCAATATTGATTTGAATTTCGCCATCGCTAAAGGCTGATACCGAACATTTACCTAAGTTGATGCCGATGTGTTCGGCAATGTGATCGGCAAGATCGGGATTCGAATTGAGGCTGAACACTTTCAAATTTGGATCTAGATAACTCACCATGCTTACGGTTCCCTCCATTAATCGTTGTTCTTATAATTTAATTTTAACGCATAATTTTCTTTGTTAATTTGACGTGTTCTAGCGATCGCGAGCGCGTTGTCATCAACCGAATCGGTAATTGTTGATCCGGCTGCCACAAAAGCCCCTTTCCCCACCGTCACAGGCGCAACAAGATTGGCGTTGCAGCCAATAAAAGCGCCGTCTTCGATCCGTGTTACAAATTTATTTTTTCCATCATAATTTACCGTTATTGAACCGCAGCCCATGTTGACATCACGGCCGATTTCCGCGTCGCCCAGATAAGTCAAATGGGAAGCCTTGCTGCCGTCACCAATGACGGATTTCTTTTCTTCACTTCGACAAAATTGCCGATCTTGGCCTCGTTCCCGACCTTCGACAAAGGGCGGATATGGGCAAAAGGTCCGATATGCACATGATTGCCAATCTGGCTGTCTTCTAATACAGATTGATTAACCGTTGTGTCGGAACCAATTTCGCAGCCCTTGATTTGTGTATTGGGGCCGATGCTGCAGCCCTCACCTATAGATGTCGCACCTGAAATCACCGTGCCTGGATAAATGATCGTATCGCTGCCTATCTTGGAGTCGGCTGAAATATAGGTTGTTTCAGGATGAACCAGTGTCACCCCATTCATCATATGGTAGGTATTAATCCGTTTTCTCATATACTTTTCGGCGATAGAAAGGGCAACCCTGTCGTTCACACCGATGGTCTCTTCGAAATGATCCGTTTGAAAAGCCGCCACTTTTTCCGATGCCGCAACAAGAATGCCCACAACATCCGGAAGATAGTATTCTCCTTGAGCATTGTCATTTTTCACTTTTTTCAAGTTTCAAATAGTTTTCTGTTATTAAAGCAATAAATCCCGGTATTAATTTCCTTGATTTGTTTTTCTTCGGAAGTGGCGTCTTTGTCTTCAACAATCCTGGTGACATTGCCGGCAGACTGGCGAATAATGCGTCCGTAACCCGAAGGATCATCGATCGTAGTCGTTAAAATCGTGGCGGATGCGTGTGATTTTTCGTGGTAATCAAGAAGCTGTTCAAGTGTTTCATGGGTGACAAGCGGTGTATCGCCGTAAAGAACAACCGTTGTACCCTCTAATTCTTCAAGAATCGCAGCCGCTTGCTGGACGGCATGGGCAGTTCCCAACTGTTTTTCCTGCAAAACAAACTCAACCTTATCGCCAAGTTTCTCTCTAACGGCTTCCGCCCCGCAACCAATCACGGTTACTGTCTTGGCCAGGTCCAATTCCGCAACTTCGTCAACGATGTACTGAATCATCGGCTTTCCGCAAACCTTGTGCAAGACCTTGTATAGCCTTGATTATCCGCGTTCCTTGGCCGGCAGCTAATATGACCGCATAGCGATTTGACATTGCTAAACCTCCATACCTTTCGTTCTTTCCCTTATGTCCATTTAGACTATAGCTTAAAAATCCGCCTTTTTCAAGATAAGGAACAAATTGTTGCAATTTGAAAGATAAAGGCCGGCCGGACAGGAATTCAGTCTCCATACGGTCTGTGGTCCATATCATTTAAAATAATTAGGAGATTATTGGATATAAAGGCAGGGCTTTAAAGCAAAATAAAAAGGAACCGGCATGCGGCTCCCTTGTGGCTGCTAGTAACTTTAAGAGGCACCCGCTTCCTCATAAGAAGTTTCAACCTCTCCGGCACGGCGGTACTCATCCAGTACAGCCGTTTGAATTTTCTCTCTCGTGCTTGACAAAATCGGGTGGGCGATGTCGCGGAATTCGCCATCCGGTGTTCTTTTGCTCGGCATAGCGACAAACATTCCGTTGTTGCCATCAATGACACGAAATATCTGAACAACAAATTCGTTGTCAATCGTGATGGAAGCAATGGCTTTCATTCGCCCATCCGTATTCACTCGTCGCAGTCTAACATCTGTAACTTCCATTATTAGGCACCACCTTTCCCCATAGATAAGAGACTACTTACAACATTCAACAAAAAACAATTGAATCCTGCAAAGAAAATAAAAAAAAGTCTAAATATTTTTGAACCTCTTTCAAAAAATGGGAAAAAGAACCGGCGGGCCGTACCATTTACCATTTGCAGAAGCGGGCAGCCGAAACAACTTGTAACAGGCAATGCCTATTATTGAATGAGAGCAATCACTTCAATTTCTATTTTGGCACCCTTTGGCAAAGCCGAAACTTCTACACACGAACGTGCCGGCAAAAGTTTATCAAAGTAACGGCCGTATATTTCATTTACTGTCGGGAAATCATTCATATCTTTAATAAAAACCGTTGTTTTAATCACCGTGTCAAAAGATGCACCGGCGCTTTCAAGAACCGCTTTTGAGGTTGGAGAAGACTTGAACGACTTGCGTTTTAATATCATCTCCGGCGAGTTCTCCGGCCGGCGTCAGCGCAATCTGTCCGGAACTGAAAAACAAGTTGTTGACAATGACACCTTGGGAATAAGGCCCGATCGCTTCAGGGGCCAATTTTGTTTGGGTTGCTTTCATTATGTACCACTCCACTTTTTAAAATTTATTATAGTAAAACTTTGATAACGGTTGTGAAAAAGCCGGGGGGAGCCGGGGATTTGATCGTTCTGTCCGCTCTCCGGCGCTATTCCCCGCGCTTTCAGTCTTCTTAATCTTTGCCGCTTATTAAATGTTGACTAATACTGCCATTCTCGATCACTAAGCGATTCTCCTGCTCAGTGATCGATAATTTAAGCAAGGAGACATAATCGTGAACGAGCTTATTCCCTTCGCCTTTCGTCTCAACAAGAACGGCCGCGCCGACAACTTTCGCACCGAATTCGTTAGAAAGGTTAATCATCCCTTTCATGTTCCTCCCGCTTTCATAAAATCATCGACAATCAATACACGGGCACCGGATGTCAAACTCCGCCGAGGCAATACCATAGTCTGAATTCTCTTCGATGAACCGGATACATAATTAATGCTCACGGTTGAGCCTTCCGTTACTTTGCTGCTTCGGCGAACAATGACAAACGGAACATTGAACTGAGAAGCCACGGCATAGGCTATTGGAATCCCTTTTG
The DNA here is from genome assembly GCA_030437565.1 of Terrilactibacillus sp. S3-3. Lineage (GTDB taxonomy): Bacteria > Bacillota > Bacilli > Bacillales > Sporolactobacillaceae > S3-3. The sequence continues at coordinate 76,564 of CP129291.1, read as the reverse complement.
TTTCCATCGTCATGATCACATCGATCGGCGGCCGATTGGCATAAATCGAAGCGATTAAGCGGCCGATGGCATTAACATAGTTCGGCTGTCCAAGAATGTCGGTCATATATAGATAACCGCCGGGGAGCAAACGGTCAGCCTGTATGAGCTGTTCCCGCAGCCGCTTAAGCAACTTCTCGGATTCCAATCGGTTCATATAAGGCAGGTAGGTGACACCGCCCGAAGCTCCCGCCGTTGTTTGCAGCCGTCCGATCCCCTGAGATTCAAAATTATCTTTAATAATGGCAAGATCTTCACTTATGGATGACTTTGCCGATTCGTATCTCTCCGAGAAATAGGAAAGCGAAACAATTTTGTGAGGGTGCTGCAGCAGAAAACCCGTAATATCAACTAACCTGCTGCTTCGCTTTAATTTCATAACAGTCCTCCAAATGCGAATAATTTAGGTAAATTTTACACCATTATTCGTATTCAGACAAGGCATGGCATTCATGGCAAAGGCGGACAGCATATACTTGAGAGCAAAAACCTTTCAGACTGTTCAGCAGCCTTTGCATGCGCGATTCATATTGAGTGAGCCCGAAAACAGTAGGACCGCTGCCGCTCATGAGAACGCCTTCCGCTCCAATCCTTTTCATGTGTGACTTAATGAGCGATATTTCAGGAACCTTTTTCATGGTTACATCTTCTAAAGTATTGCCGAGCAGTTCACATATTTGATGAAAATTCCGTCTCTCAATCGCCTTGATCATCGCATCAACGTTCGGATGAAAGGCTGTTCAACGTTCAATGATTGATAGGCCTGAGCCGTAGATACTGAGACGGCCGGTTTAACAAGGACAACCCAGCAAGGCGGGGGTGAAGGAAGCGGTGTTATTTTCTCGCCTCTTCCCGTCGCCAGAGCCGTCCCCCCTTTTATGCAGAAAGCAACGTCAGAACCCACCATAGCCGCGATTTCCATCATTTCTTCATAAGACAGGCCGAGTTTCCACAAACGGTTTAACGCCCGAATAGTCGCCGCTGCATCGCTGCTGCCGCCTGCCTGCAAGCCCCGCGGCCACCGGAATACGTTTTTTTTTAATATCTCCACCCCCCGCTTCGAACATCGTACCTTTCTTTAATAATTTGTGCCGCTTGATAAGCAAAGTTGCGGTCGTCTTCCGGAACAAACGGTGCGGACGTCCGGACAATAATTTTGTCATCATCTATGCTTCTGCACTCCACACGATCAGACAAATCAATGGTCGTCATCACCATCCTGACATTATGAAAAAAACCCGCCCTTATTGATCACATCAAGCGATAAATTAATTTTAGCCGGTGCTTTTTCAAGTACTCTCACACGTTTCCCTCGCTTCTCACGTTCTAGTTAACCTTATAATAAAGGAAACGAGTCCCAAGAAAAAGGGGGAACGGCGCGTTAACCGCCGTTCCCCTGTTTTTTCATTATTTGCTCAATCATTTTTTTCGGCTGATTCGTCAGTTGCTGTTCGGCAATTTCAATCGCGCGCTTCACCATGTTCCCCGCATCCCGGGCACGGATCGCACCCCATCCTTCTTCTTTGACTGTGTCATAAAAACCAAGTTCCTTGGCAAGTTCGACTTTTAGTTCTTCGGACATAATGCCGCCGCGTCTGGCCATTTATCATGACAGCTCCTTTCATGATTGAGCATGTATAGTATTTGTAAAAATACTACCATCTATACGAAAGAAGTGGTAAAATAAATTTAAGGAAAAGCTTGCCTAGAGCAGCGGCGAGTGAGATCGACGTATTCGCTTATATAAAAAGCAAATAAAAAAGCAGTTAGACATCTCTGCCTCACTGCCCGCTTGCGATTTCTTCCAGAAACGTAAGTTCCACCGAATCAGTTAACACATCTGTATAGCTATAAGATACGCGTTCATATGCGTTCGACTCTTTGTCCAGCCTCACGATAAACACAGATGGATAGGTTTCCTCCAAAACACCAACGCGTTGGATCGTTTTGCGCCTGCCTCCGTTCGCTTTCAAGCTTAAACGTTTGCCGACACGTTCATCTAAAGCGCATTTGATATCATTAATGGTTTTTCCCATCTCTTGAATCCACCTCGCTTATTTAAATAGTAACACGAATAGTGCCCAAATGTCAAATAAGTAAAATAGAGAAAATTATATCAATAAATCGATATAACTGTCAATCATTTTGATAACATTCACAGCCTAATTATGCAAACAGCTCCGTTCATGAAGTTAGTATGCACCATTATTTCAAAGATATGTATTATTTTATCAAGTACTTGGCGGCCGGCAAACTCCGGTGACGTGCCGGGCCTTAGCTGGTCCTAATCCTGTCTGCCATCTTGTTACCCCGCTAATCCCCCTTAGAAAATCCTTTTATCGAAAAAAAGGCTGAATGTTCGTCCCGCTTATGCTCCGACTTCTTGCGGCGGGTCAACATTTCAGCCGCCCGAATTAGACGGACGGATAAGGCAGGCCTGTTCGCAGCATTCCGCGGCTTTCAACACCGCCCATACCGTCCGTACCCGTGAGCGTATTGCGAAGCGCATCCCATACATTCACGCTGTCCATGAATGAAGTAAAGCTGATCTTGGAGACAAGGTATACCGGGTCAAGCGCATGAATATTTACTCTGGTTGGCGAACTGGCGAAATTTGCGCCGGATCGAATCAGCATCTCAAAAATGCGACTGGCAGGCTCCGGCAAAAATAACCAATTGATCAAGACTTGGCACAATATAGCGGACTTCTTTTACCGTCCGGATAAAATGGGCGGAAAACGGTAGGCCTTTATATCTTCTTCCGTTCCTTTATTTTTCATATAAGCATCATGTCCTGTTAAAACGAGGATATCCGGCCTGATTTGCCGGACAAGCCGCGGTACCAGTTCCGCCATCTGATCTTCTCTCATATATTTACCAATGACGGGGACCGTCAGCTTCTCATATATATTAAGGCATTTCTTCAAATAATGCGGATCACCGTCTATATGCAGCACCCTTCCCGGCATTTCAAAAAAAGTCGTTCCGGAGCGATAACCGTTTGTCGCCGTATATTCCCGTTTCAGCTTTAATTTTTGATAATCCTGTCTGAACAAACGATATGATTCAGCTTCCAGCTTTTTAGTCTTCATCTCATATTGCGCTCTTTCCTCATCTGTGATGATCACGAGATCATCGAACGGCGCGTCAGCGTATAGACGAAGATCTTGTCCTGAAAGTTCCGCTTTTTCTTCTTCCGGATTAATTTTGACGACACGAAAACAGACATCACAATGATAGGACGTTCTTGCAACAACATCGCCAATGTTTATTGCCATGTCCATCCCCCTCTATTCCAATCCCACTTGTTCGATCATGGCAGCCCGCGCGTTGTAAAGGTGTTAAAGCAAATCGATCGGCCCTCCGGCACCCCGTACCGCGCGGCCATTTTGCTAGTTCTCGGTGCAGGCTTTTTTCATCAAGAGATCCATTATTCCTGTGTCCGTACGGGACGCAGCATTTTTGCCAGTCATCCTTATATCCTATGCCGCCCGAAAGAAAATCATGCTATGATATGTTTGCCCTCTAACAGGCCGACTTGTTAATTTTTTATGTTCTTCCGAAATAGAGGCGTAAATCGAACAGCGGCGGCTCTTTCCGAGCCGCCGCTGTCTAAGGAAGAAGTCTATCGAGGGATCGCGTCCAGTGCTTCGCTCAGCCGGGCAAACTCCTCTATCAAAAGTGTTTCACCCCGGCGGGACGGATCAATGCCGGCAGCCTGCAGCTTCTCCAAAATGATCGCCTTTTGATTTTTCGAGAACAAATTATTCATCAAATTGTTAATCAATGTTTTGCGGCGCTGGGCAAAGCTGGCGCGAATCACCTTGAAAAAAAACGTCTCGTCCCTGACATGCACCTTTTTCTCCGGCCGCATATCGAGCTTAATCACCGCAGAATCCACGTTAGGCTGCGGGACAAAAACGGTTTTCGGCACCGTCATCACAATCTTCGGCTCGGCGATATACTGTACAGCAATTGACAACGAGCCATAGCTTTTCTCTCCGGGATGCGCTTCCAGCCTGCCGGCCACTTCCTTTTGAATCATGACGACAATCGTCCGGATTGGAAGATCGTCCGTCATGAGCTTCATTAGAATAGGCGTTGTCACATAGTAGGGAAGATTGGCGACAACTGTGATCTGAGCATCTTTCGGGCATTCCTTGCCGATGACTTCTTTCAGATCGGTCTTCAGTACATCATTGAAATACAAAGCCACATTATCATGCCCCTGTATGTCTCGGATAAAATCGGTTTTAACCGCTCGTCTATTTCAATCGCGATCACTTTTTTCGCCTTTTCAGAAAGAAGCTGCGTCAGAGCACCGATTCCGGGTCCGATCTCCATCACAAAGCTTTCCTTTGTAATATTCGCCGCATCGACAATTTTTGTTAAAATATTTTCGTCAATAAGAAAGTTTTGCCCAAGGCTTTTTCTTAAAGTAAATTGATACTGTCTCAAAACATCGCGCGTCATTTTCGGCGACGAAATCCGCTTATTCATCTGATTCCCCCTGAGTGACAATAGACATCGCCCTGCTGAATTCCTCGGGCTTTATTTGAAACATCCGCAGCCTTTTATACAATTGTTTGCCATTCGTGTAGCCGATTTTCAACGCTTCGCCCAGCTTCTCGCGTCTCCTTCTCGCCCCCGGGCCGCCTGTCAGTCCGCAATCCCTAAGCAGCTGCATCGAAATCCTTTCTTCTGGTTCATCTGCTGCCGTATAGACTTTTTGCAGTGCTGCGCGGATAACTTCCGGGGCGGCATGTTCAATGCCCAGACTTTCGTTTTCGCGTCCGCGCCCTTCTGAGCGGGTAATAAAGGCATGCTTGCAGCCGGATACACGCTTACTGATGATTTTTCGTATCCGCTCGCCCGGAAAATCGGGGTCGGTAAAAATAATCACCCCTCTTTTTTTCTTTCGCATGGCGGATCGCTTCAATCGTACTGCGGCTCACGCGTGAGCCGTTCGTTTCAATCGTGTCGGCTCTCACCGCCTTATTGATCGCTTCCGTATCGCTTTTTCCTTCTACCACAATGATTTCTTTTACTATCATGGTTTGTTCCCCTTACTTTTATCTATGCACGATTCCTAAGCTCTATTATTCATAGATACTCTATACCGGCAATCGCCTGGCTGGTCCCTTTCGTCTGTCATTTAAGTTTCTTAAAACAAAATTTAAATGATCGAAACCTTTCTGCATCTTACTTCGTTTCCCGGCGGAGGTAAAAAAAGGTCTTTATCGTCTTTATCGATTTCACAGGTCCCGAATCCCTTATTCAATACCGGGTATTTTTTGATGTATGGGGCAGCCCCGGCCCGCCGGTTTCTTCATCAATGTGAAAGCAGCGCCTGGCGTTATCAAATGTGATCCGAGCGATTTCATCAAATGGCAGTCCTTTTAACTCAGCTAATTTTTCCGCAACCAGTTTTACCCTGGCCGGCTCGTTCCTCTTGCCGCGGAACGGGTGCGGGCTAAGGTACGGGCAGTCTGTTTCAATCAAAAGCCGCTCCAAAGGCACCTGGGATGCCGTTTCGCGAACAAGCGGCGCATTCTTGAACGTCAGCGGGCCGCCGAAGCTAATGTAGAAGTTCAATTCAATACATTTTTGAGCCCATTCCCAATTATCGCTGTAACAATGCATGATGCCGCCGACCTCCTCTGCATGCTCCTCGCGGAGTACCGCCACCGTGTCTTCCGTCGCCTCCCGATTATGAATAATAATCGGCAGACCGGCTTTTTCGCTAAACGAATTTGCCGTCTCAGCACATCTTTTTGCACTTGTTTTGGGGATTTGTCCCAGTGGTAATCCAAACCAATCTCACCGAGCGCAACCATTTTAGGATGACTGAGCAGTTCCTCGATCCGCTCGAGGTCCTTATCGGTCATATCCACAGCATCAACCGGATTCCAGCCGACGGCACCGTATACTTGATCGTAACGCTCAATCAATGGCCGGACGCCCTCGATCGACGGCCGGTCAAACCCGATAACAACCATTGCTTCTACGCCTGCACTTTTCGCCCTGTCCATGACATCTTCCAAATCATCTTTGAATTCCTCTGCATTAATATGTGTATGAGTATCAAATAGCATCCTTCGCGCCCCCTTTTCATTTTTATTCATCTTCAAAGCCGCCATATGGCCGCCGCTATCTGTTTACATCAAAAAATAAGAGAACATGCACTTCCTTCCGTACATGCCCTCTTAGTCGTTTGAACGTGTTCGTCCTCTACGGATTGTAAAATCCGAGTCAGGCGATTAGCGGATTTTCGTCCCGTTAGGCAGCGCCCCGGCAACCGTCGCTACTTTCAAGTTATCTCCCGATTCACCGGCCAAAATCATGCCTTGTGATATTTCGCCGCACAGCTTGGCCGGTTTAAGATTAGCCACGATGATCACCTTTTGGCCGACCAAATCTTCAGGGGTATAGTAATTGGCAATACCGGAAACCACCTGGCGTTTTTCGTAGCCAAGATCGACTTGCAGTTTCAATAATTTTTTCGATTTTTTGACCTTCTCCACCTGCAGCACTTCAGCAACCCGCAGATCCGCTTTCGTAAATGTATTCAGATCGATTTCCGGCACATTTTCGGGTGCCTCAACTTTAGCGCTCGATTTTTTTTGATGACCATTCGGTTTCACATCGCTCGCTCCGTGCATTTTCGATTTGATATAGGCAATTTCTTTTTCCATATCCAGGCGCGGGAAAATCGGGGCACCTTTGTGCACGGTCCAGCCGCCCTTGGCTGCACCGAAGTCATACAGGCTGTCCCACGATTGTTCGGCAGCATCTGCGATCCCAAGCTGGCCGAAAATTTTCATCGGTGTCGATGTAAAGAAAGGCTGAATAAGAATGGCAATCACCCGAAGTGTCTCAACAAGATGAGCCATTACCGAAGCCAGTTCATCACGTTTGGTTTCATCTTTTGCCAAAACCCAAGGCGATGTTTCATCGATATATTTATTTGCCCGGCTGACAAGCTGCCAGATCGCCGTCAGTGCCACTGAAAACTGCAGATTCTCCATTTGTTCTTCTACAGCGGCAACCGTTTTTTTCACAGTGTCTTCCAAGTTTCCATCAAATTCCGTTACCCGCCCTTGGTAACCGGGTACTTTGCCGTCAAAATACTGTTCAACCATCGCCACCGTCCGATTGAGCAAGTTGCCTAAATCGTTGGCTAAATCAAAGTTAATCCGTTCAATAAAGCCCTCCGGTGTAAAACGCCGTCCGAGCCGAACGGTACTTCCCGAAGCAGGTAATAGCGAAGCGCATCCAGCCCATAGCGATCAACGAGCGGTTCAGGGTCAACGACATTCCCTTTTGATTTAGACATTTTGCCGTCTTTCATCAGCAGCCAGCCGTGGCCGTATACTTTTTTCGGAAGCGGCAGATCAAGAGCCATCAGCATGATTGGCCAATAGATGGTGTGGAAGCGGACAATTTCCTTGCTCATTAGGTGAACATCGGCCGGCCAATATCTCTTGAATTTCTCGTCGTTATTCGTGCCATAACCGAGCGCCGTAATATAGTTAGTCAAGGCATCGAGCCACACATAGACGACGTGTTTCGGATTATTCGGCACCTTCACGCCCCAGGAAAAGGATGTCCTGGAAACAGCCAAGTCCTCAAGACCAGGCTTAATGAAGTTATTGATCATTTCATTCTTTCGTGCTTCCGGTTGAATGAAATCAGGATGCTCATCATAATATATTAAGCAGCAGCCGGTCGACATACTTGCTCATTCTGAAGAAATAGCATTCCTCTTTGACCTTTTCAACCGAATGGCCGCTGTCGGGACTTTTGCCGCCGATGATATTGCCCTGTTCATCACGTTCAATATCGACGAGCTGCGACTCGGTATAATACGTTTCATCAGGAATACTGTACCATCCCTCATATTCACCGAGGTAGATGTCACCCTGATCTTCCAATCTTTTGAAAATTTTTTGTACAATTTTTGTGTGCCGCTCTTCGGTTGTGCGAATAAAATCATCATAGGGAAATATCAAGTTTCTTCCATAATGCTTGAATCTGGGCAACAATATCGTCCACATAGGCCTGCGGCGATACCCCTTTTTCTTCAGCTTTTTTTTCAATCTTTTGGCCGTGTTCATCCGTCCCGGTTAGAAACATGACGTCATAACCGCGCAAGCGCTTGTATCTAGCCATGGCATCGCCCGCCGTCGTCGTATAGGCATGTCCTATATGTAATCGTCCGCTCGGATAATAAATCGGTGTCGTTAAGTAAAAAGTTTTCCTTTTTTCATCCATAAATACAATCCTGCCTCCTCGAAAATATTGCCGTTTCAAAGGCGAAAAACAACCTTCTTCTCTTAAAAAAACTATACTTTTCGCCATCCTGAATGTCAAGAAAGGAATGGCTGCGGATAAAGCGAAACTTCATCGGGGGTTTTACGGACAGTTACTTCCCATTTATGCTTCTTCGAATTCATTGATGCCTTGAGGTGAGAGTCTTACTGTCCGTTAATAAGGGATAAAAAAAAAAAAAATGGGATAAAATATGACATTCGCTCTGCATATTAAGTGACATTAATAGACTTTTTACGACAAACATGGTAATATTGAAAGAAAATCATTGACGATAATGGCAATGGTTGGTACGATGGAAATAAAAAAGAAAAAATTTTGTCTAATTATGGCAGTTAAGGAACCTTGGGAGGAGTATGGAAAATCATGAAATCAACGGGAATTGTAAGGAAAGTCGAAGGAAAGTCGATGACTCGCCGCGTTGTCATCCCGATCGAGCTAAGGAGAACTCTTGGCATCAACGAAAAAGACGCGTTGGAGATCTATGTCGATGACGAAAAAATCATTCTAAAGAAATACAAGCCGTCGATGACTTGTCAAATCACCGGCGAGATATCCGACGACAACCTGAACATTGGAGGCAAGCTGGTGCTGAGCCGCGAAGGCGCCAAAATTGTGCTGAACGAAATCGAAAAATATTTACAAAAAGAAGAACAAGAAAGCTAATCTTATTATTCTATAAAAAACCTGTCTGTTAACATAAGGCAGGTTTTCTTATTTCCATCACTTTTTTAGCTGATGATACGTTTGATAGACTTCCCGTTTCGGCACATCGCGATCGACTGCCACCGCCTTAATTGCCTCTTTGACTGTCAGCCCGCCCTCATCCAAATAATGTTCTACGTGATCATGAATATCAAGATTTTCCCACCAGCGCAAGTCCGACGGCTGCTCATCGGATTCTTTCGCACCCTCAATGATAAGGCAGCATTCTCCTTTGATTGCTCCACGTTCGAGATATTCCGATACTTCTGAAATGGTTCCCCGAATAAAGCATTCAAAACGCTTTGTCAGCTCCCGCGATAACGCCATTCGCCTGTCGCCGAAGATCTTCGCCATTGTCTGAAGGGTCTCCTTAACTCGAAATGGCGATTCGTAAAAAATAAGTGTAAAGGGAAACCGGCTTAAGCTCTCCAAGGCGCTTCTCTTGTCTTTCTTCGCTCTCGGCAAAAAACCGTAAAAAAGAAAGTGATCAGTCGCGAGACCCGACGCAATCAGCCCGGTGACCGCGGCGTTTGCTCCCGGCAAAGGCACAACGGGCGTTTGCTGTTCAATACAGCCGACCACCAGGTCATAGCCCGGATCGGAAACAGCTGGCGTTCCGGCATCGGTTACCAGCGCCACATTCTTGCCGTCGCTCAGTGCTTGAAGCAGTTTTCTCCCGCTTGATTGTTTATTGTGTTCATGATAAGACGAGCGGCGTATGAATATCAAAGTGGCTGCACAACTTCATCGTCTGCCGTGTATCTTCCGCCGCAAGAATATCCGCCTGCTTCAGTATATCCAGCGCTCGAGCCGTCATATCATTCAAATTGCCAATCGGCGTCGGCACAAGATACAACGTGCCCGTCCCGCGCCCGTCTTCTGGCTGGAAACTATTTTGAACCCACATCCATGCTGCCTCCTTTGACCAAGATTTCTTTTTGCTGCTTTGTTAACTGTTTGATTTCATATTCTCTCTTTAATGCAGAAGATCTATCCGGAAATGTCTCTTCATGAATGACCTCAATCGGTTTATGGCTTCGTGTATACTTTGCCCCTTTGCCGCTTCGGTGAACACTCAGCCGTTTTTCCACATCCGTTGTATATCCTGTATAATAGCTCCCGTCTTCGCATTCCAATATATACACCGTGTGCTTCTTCATCGTTTCGGCCACACATCCTCCGTATACTCTCCGTTTTCATTATAAACATGGATTGGCGGAAGCACAGAAAGGCCCGGCCTGCCATCCTTTGTTCCCTCAATTAATACCATGTTGGCCGGGCGCCCCCTTTTTTCGGATGTACGAACTGCAGCCGCTTCGGTTCGATGCCGGCTTTTCGCATTTCGCACACAATGTCAATCAGCCGTTCAGGACGATGGACGAGAGCCAGTTTTCCCTTCTGTTTCAAAAGCATGCTGCTGGCGGCGATGACATCCCTAAGTGTGATGCAAATTTCGTGGCGGGCAATGGCCAAATGCTTGTTAAGCTTCTGATCCCTTGCCGCCTCTTTAGTAAAATAAGGCGGGTTACAAGTGACAATATCCGCCTGATGCCTGCCCAGCCGATCCGGGGCGCGCTTCGCATCATCGCAAATAAAACGGATCCGCTCCGTTAAGTGATTCAGCCGCAATCCTCTAACCGCCAAATCATAAACTTCAGGCTGCAGTTCGATCCCTGCAATTTGTCCTTTAGTCCTTTTTGACAGCAAAAAAGGGATGGCACCGTTGCCCGTACATAGATCAACCAGCCGGCCGTTCTGAATCGGCACATAGACAAAGCGCGAAAGCAAAACGGAATCAAGTGAAAAAGCAAACAAATTCTCCGCTTGAATGACTTTTAAATCCGTATCAAACAAATAATCGATGCGTTCATGAAGACCCAGTTGTTCCAACCCTAACCATTCCTCGTTTTCACTGTTAGTTCAAATATAAAAAAAAGCTATGGATTGCCGCCCGCTCTGCGAGTTCTTTAAAAACGCGCGAAAAACTGAAACAAAAACCCGCCTAAGGCGAGTTTGCAACATTTTCAAAAGTTGTTATTTCTTATTTAAGAAGGATAAACAGAAGAGGCAGTCCCCGTCTTTTCTGACGCTGCCGTAATGCAGATTGCAAATATGAAATCCCTCTTGATACAGCCTGGCCAAATTATCATACCCTTCGCCGACATCCGGTTCAACTACCGTTTGTTTTTCGATCTGAGCGGTTTTTCGGTTTCGGCCGCTTTGTATTTCCAATAGTTTCCATCCGTTTTCTTAAATTGCGGTTTTCAAGCGTCAGACTCTGGTTATCTTCCAACAGCGCCGCAAGCTGCATTTTCAAATCGCCAAGTTCCGTGTATAACTTTCCGATCTGTTCTTCCAATCGACTTACTTGTGAGAAAACATCCTTCTTCCCCAAGTCCATCCACCTCTTATTTAGTGGCTTGTGAAGAAATAGCACCTTCTTCAATGAGCTCATCCAGCGTATATTCAATCACCTTATTCTGATCTTTCAACTCAATCTGAACCAGTCTTTCTAAGATGTTGAGTCCGACGACGCGACCCTTCCCATAGTGCACATTGATGTTTTCGCCTAAATCCGGCAGTTCTTGTTTGGCTGTTTCATATTGATCATTCTCATATTTGAGACAGCACATCAGCCGCCCGCAAACTCCGGAAATCTTAGCCGGGTTTAAAGAAAGGTTCTGATCTTTTGCCATCTTTATCGAAACCGGGCTCAAAGTCGCCGAGAAAAGTCGAACAGCAAAGCATTCTTCCGCATGGCCCAATGCCTCCGAGCATCTTGGCTTCATCTCTTACGCCAATCTGCCTCAATTCAATACGCGTTTTGAAAACGGATGCCAAATCTTTGACAAGCTCTCTAAAATCAACACGGCCGTCCGCCGTAAAATAGAAAATAATCTTATTGCGATCAAATGTATACTCAACGTCCACCAATTTCATTTCCAACTGGTGATCATAAATCTTCTGCAAGCATATATCTAAAGCTGCTTCCGCATCTTCTTTATTTTTTCTAACTTGTACTTCATCTTCATCCGTTGCGATGCGGACTATCTTTTTCAGCGGGAGAACAACATCGTCTTCATCCACCGTCTTTTTCTCAATAACGATCGTCCCGCATTCAATCCCTCTTGTGGTTTCCACAATCACGTGGGATCCATTAGGAATATCCAATTGCTCCGGATCAAAATAATATATTTTTTTGGCTTTTTTTAAAGCGGACCCCAACGATATCATATTTCATGGTGCTATCGAGCCTCCTAACCTGATAATAAGTTGCTCCATGACACTTAATCCATTTACATGGGCATCAAGACGTTTTTTGGCATCGAGTATGACGGCCATCATCCGAACCGCTTGCTGCAGAGAAAGCTGCAGAGCTTGTTCTCCGATTAAACCTAACTCGTCACCATACACGACTGATTCTTTCCTATCCAAATGAACCGACATGACGTCTCTATACCAAAGCAGCAGTAAGTCCAATCCAATCTCTCTATTGTTGTGATTATTATCAAAGCTCGGAGTAAACTGTTCATAAGCAATCGGAAGCGCCGACTCCGGAGAGCGGAGAAGCCCTTCAACCAATTGTAACACTAGTGATCGGGCCTTCGCAAACCATTCATTTTTGCATAAAGCTGCAGCCTCGGAATAGTCGTTCGTTAAAGCCGCAGCAAGGGCTGCAAGTCCCGGCTGTGCGCCTTCTTCACTCACTTAATTTGGCCGCTATATTTCTGCTGGATAATGGAACAAACGTTAAAACTTGGCACCGGGAAATGATGGTATCGAGCAGCTGATGAATGTGGTCGGTCAGCAGAATGGCCAAGGTACCCGGGTGAGGTTCCTCAATGAATTTCAGCAAGCTGTTTTCCGCCTGAACCGTCATTTTTTCCGCTTCTTCTATAATGTAGATTTTACGCCCGGATTCGACACTGCGGTAAGAAAAAACTCCTTTATCAAAAAGGCGATCTGCTCCTTTTTGATCGCACTAGCCCCTTCCCCCCCGCCTGATCCAGATCACATCCGGATGATTGCCTGAAGCCACTCTCCGGCAATTGCGGCAGACATAGCACGGCTCCCCGTCCTGCCTATTCTCGCACAGCAGCGTTTGTGCTAAAAGCCGCGCTGCCTGCGTTTTTCCTGTTCCTTTCGGCCCTTCCATCAAATAGGCATGAGCCAGTTCATCACGCTCCAGCGCATGCCTCAGCACCTTTGCCGCGTCTCTGCTCTTCGCTAAAAGTTTGCCAAGTCACCTGCATTCACACTCTCATATCAAATATACAAATTGATGATCAATCCGCGAATTTCCCCTAATTTATCTAGCAATTGCAGCTCATCCGCATTCTTATTTAAAATGTCGTCAGTCAGCGAAACCAGTTTTTCATCGACTTTTTTGACAAGCGTCTGTTCCGCTCCTCCTTGCTGCCAAGATGAAGAGCGCTTCGTCCCCAAGCCGAATCGAATCGCTTCCTGCATAAATGTGCGGATATATTTTTTGTAGACTTGCACATCTTTAATTGTCCGGGAGGCCGCCACACGTTTTGCCTGCTCATCCACCTTGCCCAGCAGTTCCTTCAAGGCATGCATTTGCAGTGTTTCTTTTTGGCCGGTTATTTCCGTTTGAAAGGCAGCCGATGGTTTGGCAGGCAGCGAGGGCCGCTTAGCCATTGTTTCTTTCATTTGTGTCTCTTGACTAATTTTTTTAGCCATCTTATGTTCTCCTAAGTCATCGTTTTACTAATATTGCTTAAATTGATCAACGCTGAGCACAAAAACCGTAGCTCCGCCTACTTCGACTTCAATCGGGTGGGGCATATAGGCATCGGCGTTTCCTCCCATTGGCGAGACCGGCGTGATCAGCTGTTCCCGGCTCTCGCAATTATCTTTGATCAATTTCAAAAGTTCGTCAACTTTGTCGTCTTCAATACCGATCAAAAATGTCGTATTCCCGGCCCTTAAAAATCCGCCTGTACTTGCCAATTTCGTTGCTTGGAATCCCGTCTTTACGAGCGCCGACTGCAGCCTGTTGCTATCCTTATCTTGAACAACCGCCAATATGAGTTTCAAATGCCTCACCCCTCCATATTCATTTAAAGTTTCTAAAATAAAGATGAAAGTCTTGCAAAATATGTTTAAAAACAGCGTCAGCTTCCTGGTCGCCGTCTATTAAACAGATTCTATCCTTATTTTCGCGATAGATGGCCTGAAATCCTTCCCGGACTCGTTTGTGATAAGCCAGTTTCCGCTGCTCAATGCGATCCAGACTTCCAGCAGCCATACCGCTGCCTGATTCTGCAGGTCCTTGGCGCAGCTTCATCCGCCTTCGTCCCGCTTCCGGCGAAATATCGATCATGTATGTCCGATTCGGTGCAAGCCCGCCGGAAGCAAAATAATTGATGGAACGAATCGCATCAATCGGCAGGCCCAGTCCGTATCCTTGATAAGCGATCGATGCATCAATGAACCGATCGCAAAGGACGATTTTTCCGTCTGCCAGCGCCGGCCTGATTTTTTTTCCTCTACATGCTGGCTTCTCGATGCGGCGTACAGCAGTACCTCTGTCTTAGCTGTTAAACCTTTGGACGCCGGATCTAATATAATAGAGCGGACACGATCACTGATTGCCGTTCCGCCCGGCTCCCGGGTTAAGATATAGTCCATATTTTTTTCCGCAAAATAGTGGGCTAATTTTTTTTTTTTGTCGTCTTTCCGGAACCATCCGGCCCTTCAAATGTAATGAATAACCCTTTCATCTTCATTCCCCTTCTCCTGCATAAACACTGATTTGTCCGCCGTCCGTCCCGGCATTCTGGAAATAGGCACCGGAGCGTTTCCAACTTTCTATTGATTCAAGCGCCGCCTCAGTGATTCGCTCGCCTTGTAAAATAACCGGAATGCCAGGGGGATAAGGGACGACATGCTGCGCCGATATTCTGCCCGCCGCAGCGCTCATGTCGATCATCTCCGCTCGTGCCGGCCGGGGCGCATCATAAGGAAATGCCAATGCCGACAGGCGGGGAAGGGCAGTGTTCCGATATGGCGGCCTCGTCCATTCTTCAGCCGGCAGGCTTTCAATACAGTTTTTTATTTCTTTGAGAGCCGCGGTATAATCGATCTTTTCGGTCAGCCCCAGCACAAACAAAACGTGGCGCGGGTCGGCAAGTTCAGGATAAATCCCGGCACTAATTAGGCGTTCCTGCAAAAGATAGCCGTTTTTTCCGCAATTGTACAGTCACTTTGAACGGATCAAGCCGAAAGCCTCCTGCATCGTCATTCATAACCATCACATTCGCCAGCTTCTCCAAAGTTTGCACGAATCCGCACCTCTTCTCAATCATGTGGTCCAATCGACTTTTATCTAAATTTGCTAAATAATAGCGTGCCAAATCAAGCGAAGCCATAATTACATATGAAGGACTTGATGACTGCAGTATTTGAAGCGCTTCTTGGACCCTCTCCTTAGAAACACGCAGACTGTTGATGTGCAGATAGGCTCCCATCGTCATTGCCGGCAGCATTTTATGTGCCGAGTGAACGACAATATCCGCCCCCATATCCAGTGTGCTTTCAGGCACCGGAGCCCCTATCTTAAAATGAGCCCCGTGTGCTTCATCCACAAGCACCGCCAGCCCGCATGCATGCGCCCGCTGAATCACGCCGCGATAATCCGGCGCCATACCATAATAATTAGGATAAGTCAGGACAAGCGCCTTCGCTTGCGGGTAGCGGCGCACGGCCTCCATCAGCACCGAATTGCCAATCCCCACTGCAATCTGCGAGTCCTCGTCAATATCAGGGGATAAAAAAACAGGGTTTACGCGTGCCAGCTTCAAGGCATTAAAAACCGATTTATGGCTGTTTCTCTGAACGAGCACGACATCGCCGGGACGGCAGGCCGCCATGATCATCGCCAAATTGCCGACCGTTGAACCATTGACAAGAAAATAGCTGAAGAGCGTGCCATAATAATCCGTCAGTAACGCTTCAGCCTCGGCGATGACTCCCAACGGATGATACAGGTCATCCAGATCCGCTACTTCTGTGGCATCGATGGACAGGAGGGGATTGAACAGTTCGAGACCCTTTTCTGCAAAAATCAGGCCGTCCTTGTGTCCGGGAACATGAAAAGAATATTTTTCGTTTTGGCGGTATGCCATCAGCCCGTCAAAAAGCGGTGTTTGGGTTTGATCCATAGAAACCGTCCTTTATCCGACTTTTAATTTTATTTTATCATAACCATGGGCCGACCTAGTATCCTCAAAAACAGTGGGACGAACACAAAAGCTTAACAATACCAGAAAGGCCTTGCCGCCTCCGGTTCTTACCAAACCGGAAAACACCCAACCTAAAATTATAACCACCCTTCAAAAGGGTGGTTTGCTCTAAGACTATAAGCCTTGGATTACCGGCCTTTAATTTTTTGAATTTTCCTAACTTAAAAGGAATAGAAATAGACTGCCGGTTTATAAAGAAGCATTCACTGGGCAGGTACGCAGAGAGTCATAGCCACAAAAACCATAACTGTAAAAAATATGCGGAATAGATTTTAAGATAGTACAAAAATAAATGCTATTCATCTTTTTTAATTGTCATTTCAATCCCGATCATAAGGACAAGCCCGGTAATAAATAAAGCAAGGCCGGAAAAATCGGACCTTTTCTCAATGCCGTTATAACCGGAAATAATCAGACCTGCACACAGAAAAAAAAACCAATAGCATAAAACATATTATTTTTCTCACGGCGACTCATCTCTGATCGTAATCATTGCACCCCCATTTATTAACCAGGTCGAAAACCATACGGGCCAGCACACTCACGGAAAAGAGGCAGATGATCCCGCCGATTCTAAATAAACGCTCTCCATAAGGAGGCCTGACGACCATTGTCACAATTGATGGAGAAAAAAGAATGATCGGCACCAGCTCATATTGGAAAAAGGCGGTTAAAATGGCCATCGGGATCGACCATATAAAAACCTTCAAAAATATAGTATCCCTTTCAACATTCTTATGTCTTTTATTATCAAAAGCGAGCATCTATCTTCCCCCTTTTATCTTGCTATGCCGGTGTCTTTAAAAGGACATCCAATCTGTGATATATTTTTTCAACCATTCATTTTTGCTCATTGTTTTGAAGATGACGGCTGCCAGCCCCGCACCGAATGTATTCATCATGACATCATCAATATTACAGATGTGATTATTAAGAATTGCCTGACTGCCTAAAACCCACTGAACGCTCTCAAGAAAACAGGACACTAGAAAACCTGTAAAAATCATTTTTAAAATAGAGCTCTGTCCTCTTTTAGCAAAACCGACAAAAAACATGAGCGGCATCAGCAAAAGCACGTGGCAGACGATGGTCCATCGTCCTTGTGACGTTTGCCCATACAATACAAGAGTTTTGAAAGGAACCAGGTTGATGGACGAAAAAGAAGTGGATGACTTGGCCATGATCGCCGGACCAATCGAAAGCGGAAGCAAAGTCAAGACGACCACCATTAGTAAATAGTAAACAAAAAGTGACAGATACACGCCCCTATTAAACGTCAGGTGTTTGCGAACAAATTTGGACCAAATAAGGCAAAGAGACAGCAAAATGCCGTAAACAAGAAAAAAGCTCAAAATATTAGGCTCAAAAGGGTTGTCCATCATGTCGCAACTGTCCCTTCTATATTTTCAGACGATCCGGGAGGTAAATTCCTGTTTTACCTCTCTATTCTCATCATAATCCATCCTCCCTCGACCTGCCCCGCATAAATGATGCGGAAAACCGCAAAAAAAAAAAAATGCGGGGTTCCGCATCCCCGCACATCTATTTCCATTATGCTCCGTTTTCCCGCCGATCAAACGATCCAAACACAATAGGCCATTCTATTTTGTAAAAAGCTGTCCGTTGCGTTTGTCATGAGGAAGGATCCCCAATTTTTTTGCCTTGTTCAGCGCCCCAACTCGTGAATGTACACCCAGCTTTTGAAAAATACTTGTCAAATATTTTTCCACCGTCCGCTGGCTGATTAACAGCCATTCGGCAATCTCTTTATTTGTCTTGCCATCCATGACGCCCACCATAATTTGATATTCTTTATCATTCAGTTCCACTTCGCTCGGGCTGGCCGCTTCCTCTGTGCCAAGCTGGCGGAAGAGCGAAATCGGGAGAATCACTTCATCTCTGAGCGCCGCTTTCAATGAAGCGATCAGCGTCTCGATCGAAGCCGACTTGCTGATGACACCCGATGCTCCTTTTGTAATCATATAAACAAACAGCAGCTTGATCTCAGTATCGTATCCGGTATAAATCAGCACTTTTGCATCGGGATCGTTCGACAAAATCTGCTCCATCGCTTCCGTTCCATCAATATCAGGCATATTTAAATCAACTAAATACAGATCATAGCGTTTATTTTTCAAAACTGCTTGAAGCCGAGTGGCACCTGGCAAAGTATCAACATCGAAGCCTTCTTTTTCGAGCACCGCCTTCGTCCCATAAGTTACCATGGCATGATCATCTATGACCAGCACTTTTGTCACCTCCACCGCTCTCCTTTCAGTTTTCTTTATATGATTCTATTGGTAATGTCATCACGACATGCAGCCCTTTCCTTTGCCCGCTTCCTTTCCCTGGGTCTATGATGACCTTGCCGCCGAGCCCCTCTACCCGGCCAATCATCCCCGGGATACCCATTGTGCTGAATGAACGATCCAGCCCTTCAAATCGATACCCGTACCGTCATCCAGGTAATCAAGCACGCAGCGGCGGTCTCTCTGTGTCAATGTCAAGCGCACATGAGCAGCCCCCGAATGTTTCATCGCATTATTCAGCATCTCTTGAATGACCCGATAGAGGGCAATTTCTATCTCTTTATCTTCGATCATTAATTCTTCGTCAATCTGTTCCTGAAGAACAAAATTTGAGCGCAGATTCGTCTGTTCAAAAAGAATGGCCAGCGACTTCACGAGACCCAGTCTTTGAATAAAATCCGGGCGCAGATCATTAATGACTTTTCTTAATACATGGACATTATCAAGGATGCGTTCACGAATATTTTCCAGGAAATACACGACAGCCGGATCCGATACTTTTTCCTTTTCAGCATCAATATCCCGTGCTACCGCTAACTGATCCTGCAAATTGGTATCATGCAAATCCTGGGAAAGCTGTCTTCGTTCCCGTTCGGAAATTTTGAAAATAAACTTTTTCGTCGTCATCGACAGCGACTGACGGTTTGTTTCGAGATGCTTGAAAGCGTCCATGAGTTCTTCCGTTTTGTAAAGATTCTCCATTACCAACTGAGCATAATTCATCATCGTTTCCAGCCATACTTGTTCATCAAGGTTCAGTCTTCGCCTCGGCTTTTTCCACTTTCCGGCCAGAACAATCGTATCGTCGTCCCGGCTCAATAGAAGCGCCGAAAAGCCGACCGCGGTCTCAATAAACGTCCCGGTTGATTTCAATGCAAAAATAGTGTGCCGCAAAGAATCTGGCACCGGAACGTCGCTGTTTGAAAGCGATATGGCCTGGCGGTCGCCATCCATTTTAACCAGCATCGCTCTTTCAACAGGCAAACAGTTTTCTGCTTCTTTTTGCAAAATAAACACAAAATCGGACATATTGTATTCTGTTTTAGACCATTTCAAGAAGCGATTCAGGCTTGTTTGAAAATCCTGCCGTTTCGGGAAAAGCCGTTTTCTTAAGTAATAATCCAGATATCCTTGCTGTACAGTAAGAGAAGGACCACTGTCAAAGTGATGATGCCCATCCTTGCAACCTCTAGCGGATTCCAGGCAATCGACTTATGCATCACACCTAGAAAAGCTGATAAAATAAGAGCGGTGACAAACAGACTCAATCCGCCGTAGTAAGCGAGCCTGCCGATAATAAAAGATATATCGATAAAAAATTCCGAAATGACCAAATAAAACAGTGTTATCGGCATAAAAACAAGGAAAGGAAGCGTCCACTCTAGAGGAGTAACCGGCACGCCAAACGCGACAAGCGGCAGCGCATACAGACCGGCAAATGGGAATAATGACAGGAAAAAAAAACCGGTCATCAAAATCTGAACGATTTTCCGATATTCCGTTTTTTTCACCCTTATGTATAAACGAATCGTTTGTATAGACAGCATGACAAAAACAGCTGCAGAAAAAATCAATTCGAGCGGATAACCGGCATTGATTTCCTTTTCCGAGAACAGCATGCTGTATACAAAATGAATGATGCGGACAAATAGAGAAAAATAAGCGATAGTTTCGATATAAAAAAAAAAAGCGACCAAGATGCAAAATACTTTCGTAAAAAATGCATCATCAGCACATGGCCATAAAGCATTGAAAAAGTCGTCAGCCTGAGGCTCCACTCATCTTGCCGCGTATTGGCGCCGACTTCCAGCAGCATGATGCCGGCCGCTGCCATAAACGCAATGAGCACAGGAACCGCCTGATTCTTCTGCTGTCTTGTATACAAAAAACACCCCATTGCAAAACACATCAGAAAAAAAACGGCAGGGATGATCAAATAATATAAAAGCGCCGCGCCGGATTCCCCCTTTTTTCACTTTCAATTGCTGAACATCACGGCCGTGCATGAGTGTGATCGAACGGGCCTGCTCAATTTCACCGTATCTCATAACATTGGGATTGGCAAGCGCCAGCTTGCCGTCAATGAACAGCACCCTTTCACCGCGCCGGATTCCCGCCTGCTTTCAGCCAGCTGTACGGCGCAATATATTCTGCTGTCACGCGGCTTCCTTTTACGTCCGTGTAGATCCCCACATATGGGTAGTGCAAAATCATCAATACAAAATGGAGTGCAGCGAACAAAGACAGTGCCAGACACACGGCAAGAGCGAGCTTTCGAAGCCTCGGGACAGTTAAGGCAACACTCATGATCAGCAACCCTTTTCTCTTTTCTTTTTATCAAGTATTAGTTTAGCAGAAAATGGATGATTCAAAAAGACGCATCATGTTATATCGCAGCTTCCAGGCTAAGAAGACGGAATTCCCCGTCATTCGACACCTGTCTGAAAATAACTATGGTTAAACCTTAATAATGACCGAGGCTTGGAGAGATTAAGTCTCTAACCCCTTGGAAACGACAAGCAGGCAGGCGTCCCCCCTTTTTGCCAAAGGTTCCGCCTGCCTGTTTTCGACTTATATGTTTTTTTTTTATCCGATTCGTCGGTTTGTTCAGTTACTTTTATTTTTATTTTCAGTTTCGCTAACTTTTTTATATAGTACTTATATTTTCCAATTATTGACATCTGTCTCTACGATCTCTTTCTGGCAAGAATCACAGATTAATTGATTGCAAATATGAATACCACTTGTCTTCGTATGTCCGCAAATCATGCAAGTTTCCCCGGTACATGAGTGAACCACTATAGCCATATCTTCCACCTCCAAT
Source organism: Terrilactibacillus sp. S3-3 (assembly GCA_030437565.1). Classification (GTDB taxonomy): domain Bacteria; phylum Bacillota; class Bacilli; order Bacillales; family Sporolactobacillaceae; genus S3-3. The sequence continues at coordinate 55,088 of CP129291.1, read as the reverse complement.
AGTAGGATAACCATCCACCGCCTGTTTTATTCAAATAAAGAGGCATTTGGCCTGCTTATTCCTTTTGTAAAAATATTTAAATGACAAACTTACTTTCTCAGCTTCTTTATTATATGGCTCTACTTCGACCATGTTCCCAGTTTTATAAAAACATGCGAGATGGACAGGCGACTGATCGGCGCTGCATTGTTTTAGGTATACGGACTCGACTATAAAGGCCTGTAAAAAAGCGTCAATCAATGTCCGCCAAACCAGAAGCTGGATGTAACGGTTAATGTTGAAAAAATTGACAGAAAAAGGAGCGGGAACGATAGCAGCAGCATTCGTTCCCGCCCTTGTTGGATTTGGGTTTTACCATGGTTTAACTAATGTTTTCCCGCGCCCCCGCATCTGAAAATTGGCTATTATAAAGCTCGGCATAAAATCCGTTCATTTCCAAAAGCTGTTCATGATTTCCTTGCTCAATCACCCGGCCTTGGTTCATGACAAGAATCAAATCGGCATCCTGGATCGTCGACAACCGGTGGGCAATAACAAAACTCGTTCGATTTTTCATCAATTGAGACATCGCTTTTTGAATATAAACTTCGGTGCGCGTATCGACATTGCTCGTTGCCTCATCAAGAATCAAAAGCGGCGGATCAGCAAGAATTGCCCGGGCAATCGTCAAAAGCTGCTTTTGCCCTTGGGAAATGTTCGTTGCCTCTTCATTAAGCACCGTATCATACCCATCCGGCAGCGTGCGGATAAAATGATCAGCATGGGCGGCTTTAGCCGCTTCAATGATCGCCGCTTCGCTCGCTCCCCGCCGCCCGTAGGCAATATTGTCGCGAATGGTTCCTTTAAACAGCCACGTATCCTGAAGAACCATGCCAAAGAGGCTGTGCAGCTCTTCTCTTGTCATTTCGGTAATATCAATTCCATCGATTGTGATTTTACCGGATTTTAGTTCATAGAACCTCATCAGCAGATTAACAAGCGTTGTTTTTCCGGCTCCGGTCGGACCGACGATTGCTACCGATTGCCCGGCTTTGACATTGATGTTCATATGTTCAATCAATGGTTCATCATCTTTATACCGAAATGAAACATCCTGGAACTGAACATTGCCTTTCGGATGCTCAAGCCTTTTGACGTTCGCCGGGTCGGCAGCTTCTTCCTGCTCATCCAGAATTTCAAATATCCGTTCCGCCGAAGCGATCGTCGATTGAATAATATTGGATATATTAGCAATCTGGCTCATCGGTTGGGTAAATTGGCGGGCATACTGAATAAATGCCTGAATATCGCCGATTTCAATCGCCCTCGTGACTAAAATGCCGCCGACGACTGAGATCAGTACATACCCGATATTGCCGACAAACATCATCATCGGCATCATAATACCTGATAAGAATTGGGCTTTCCAAGCCGAATGATAGAGTTTATCATTAATATTTTTAAAGGTATCAACCGACTGACGTTCGCGTCCAAAGGCTTTGATGACCTGGTGGCCTGTGAACATCTCTTCCACATGGCCATTGAGATGGCCGATTTGCTGCTGCTGCTGCATAAAATAGCGCTGCGAGCGGCTAGCGATTCCTTTAATACCAATTAAACTAAGCGGTATGGTCACGAGCAGAACGACCGTCAAAAGCGGGCTGATGGTGAGCATCATGACGATCACACCCAATAGCGTCACAATCGAGGTGATCGTCATCGCCAGGCTTTGCTGCAGTGTATTGCTGATATTCTCCGAATCATTCACCGCCCGGCTGAGCACTTCACCATACGTACGTGAATCAAAATAGCTGATCGGCAGGCGGGCAAGTTTTTCATCGACCTGCTTGCGAATCACATAAACAATTTTTTGCGATACGCCGCTCATAAGGTATTGCATAATGTAAGTGAACAATGAACTGAAAAAATATAAAAAACAAGCAAAATGATCACGATATGCCCAATGTAGCTGAAATCGATTTTTGCACCCGGAACGCCTTTCAGTTTCATCATCATGCCTGCAAATAATTTTGTCGTCGCGTCCCCCATATAAGTTTTGGACCAATAATGGAAAAAACGGTGCTTAGAATGGCCGCGATAAAAACAGTAAGTAAAAAACGGCTTTGTGCGGGCGTAAATAGCTCATTAATCGTTTAAAAGTCTTTTTAAAGTCCTTAGCTTTTTGAACCGGCATGTGCGACGGCCTTCCCGGTCCAAATCCGCCGTGACCCCTGACGTTTTTGCTCATGCCAATTCCTCCCTGTCTATTTGGGATTCGACAATTTCGCGATAAACCGGGCATGTCTTCATCAGCTCATCATGAGTACCGATTCGGCCATCCGTCCTTCATCCAAAACAATGATTTTATCCGCATGAATGACGGTACTGACACGCTGGGCAACCATGATGACTGTCGAAGATGTTGTGATATCTTTAAGTGCGGCGCGCAGATTGGCATCCGTTTTATAGTCAAGTGCTGAAAAACAATCATCCAATAAATAAATATCGGGTTTCCTTGCAATCGCACGGGCGATGGATAGGCGCTGTTTTTGCCCGCCGGATACGTTTTTACCGCCTTGTGCGATCATCGATGCATAGCCATCCTTCATATCAGTAACAAAACCGTCGGCCTGAGCAATCCGCGCCGCTTCTTTGATTTCCTCATCCGACAGGCTGTCATGACCATAACGAATATTGTCGGCAATTGTCCCGGTGAACAGCACCGCTTTTTGCGGAACATAGCCAATCATGGCGCGGAGATCTTGAACCGGTATTTTTCTGACATCGACTCCGTCAATCAAGACGCTTCCGCCGGTTGCATCAAAAAAAATCTGGGAATCAAATTGAGCAGTGTTGACTTTCCTGCCCCTGTGCCTCCGATAATCGCCGTCGTCTCGCCGGGACGAGCCGTAAATGACACATGTTCCAGCGCCGGTTTTTCAGCCCCTGGATAACGATAGGTGACATCTTTAAACGCAATGACCCCTGTTTTTTCGTTCAATGAAGTGCTTGCCGTTTGGCCGTCTTCCTTAATATCCGGCTCGATCGCCAGCACTTCGTTAATCCGCACGGCCGAGGCCTGCCCTCTTGGAATCATGATGAACATCATCGACCCCATGATCAGCGAAAACATGATTTGCATCGCATATTGAATGAAAGCCATCAGATCACCGACTTCCATACCGCCCTGATCGATGCGCAGTCCGCCGAACCACACAATTGCGACCGTCGAAACATTCATGATAAACATCATCAGCGGCATTAAAGAAGCCATAATTTTATTAACTCGGATCGCAGTTGCCGTCATATCTCGATTGGCTTCATCAAACCGCTCAATCTCGTCTTGGCCGCGGTTGAAAGCTCGGATCACACGGATGCCGGTTAAACCTTCGCGAAGGACCAAGTTCAATTTATCCATTTTTTTCTGAATCACTTTGAATAATGGCATCCCTTTTTTCGCAACGAGAAGAATGGAAATAACGAGCACCGGAATTGTCACAACAAGAACAAGCGACAGCCTGGCGTCCTTATAAACCGCCATAATAATCCCGCCGATACACATCAAAGGAGCCATAATCATCAATTTTAAAATCATCATGTAGACTTGTTCAATTTGTGCGATATCATTTGTCGAGCGTGTAATAAGAGATGCCGTCCCCACTTGGTCAAATTCTTTTAATGAAAAAGTTTCAACGTGTGCAAACATCTTGTTTCGGACATCCCGGCCAAAACCTGTGGCCACCCGAGAAGCAAGGTAGTTCGACAGCACCGTAAATAAACCGGCCAGCAGCGTCACCAGAAGCATATAGAGGCCCATTTTTAGAATGTACGCAATATCCCCTTTTACAATACCGGTATCCACAATATCAGACATCAGTGTCGGTAAATACAAGTTAAATAATGACTGTAAAAAAACAAAAATAACCGAGAAAAGAATGGACCAGCGATAAGGTGATAAATATTTTGATAGTCTAAGCAAAGGCTTTCAACTCCAATCTAAAAAGAACGGAAATAGATTTTAATCTTAACAGCAAGAACACATTATAAAAAAGCAGACATCTGCTTCCGTATCCTTAGTGATCATTTTACTTTAATTTTATGAACGGAATATGAATGGCAAAGACATACATCGAAGAAGAATTGTACAAGGAAGCCCTGCAAGATGTTATTTGAAGACAATCTCTATTCTGCACGACATGAGCAAAAAATACAAGAATTAAAGGTTATCTTCCTCGCTTTCATTGTCAGCGGGGCTGAGGCGAATGCCAGCCGATTGGAAATCCTTAAACATTCTGCTCAGCAAAGGCCCTGGCGGCTGTACAGAGAAAATAGGCTAATCCCGTTTGTTGATTTTAAGCATTTGCCGATGCCCTTGGGGGAGTCAATAGGCCGTTCATATTTTGGATGCCTTTTATGCTTGCGGACAATTGTTTTAATCGAGTAGGAGGCTAATCATTAATTGATTAGCCTCCTACTCGATTGCCTGGCGCGGGCCTACTCTCACAGGGGGCGCCCCCAATTACCGTTGGCGCGCTCCGGCTTCCGCTGCACGGCGCATCTCTTCGTCAACTGCGTTCGTTCCGGTCCTCGTGTACACAGTACACTCCGGTCCTCGCTCGCTTGTTTCCTCGATCTGCTTGTTCATCGAAACCCTCGTTTCATCTTTGAACTGCTAGAGCCTTTCGCCCTTCGAACGTAAAAAAAAGGAAGCCATCAAAATGACGGCTTCCTTTTTTATCTATTTCTATCCATTGCCTGGCAGCGACCTACTCTCACAGGGGGGGACAGCCCCCAATTACCATTGGCGCGGAAGAGCTTAACGGCCGGTTGGGATGGGAACGGGTGTGACCTCTTCGCCATTGCCGCCAGACTATATATCGGCGTGTCGACGGGTGTCAAATCTCGTCGTCACTCCTATAATTGAAGGTGAACCTTCAAAACCGGAAACGAAAGAAAAGTCTTATTCCTAATGTGGTTAAGCCCTCGACCGATTAGTATCTGTCAGCTTCGCACGTCACCGTGCTTCCACTTCAGACCTATCAACCTCATCATCTCTAAGGGGTCTTACTGATTTAAAATCATGGGAAATCTCATCTCGAGGGGGGCTTCATGCTTAGATGCTTTCAGCACTTATCCCGTCCACACATAGCTACCCAGCGATGCTCCTGGCGGAACAACTGGGACACCAGCGGTGTGTCCATCCCGGTCCTCTCGTACTAAGGACAGCGCCTCTCAAATTTCCTACGCCCGCGACGGATAGGGACCGAACTGTCTCACGACGTTCTGAACCCAGCTCGCGTACCGCTTTAATGGGCGAACAGCCCAACCTTGGGACCTACTTCAGCCCCAGGATGCGATGAGCCGACATCGAGGTGCCAAACCTCCCCGTCGATGTGGACTCTTGGGGGAGATAAGCCTGTTATCCCCAGGGTAGCTTTTATCCGTTGAGCGATGGCCCTTCCATGCGGTGCCACCGGATCACTAAGCCCGACTTTCGTCCCTGCTCGACTTGTAGGTCTCGCAGTCAAGCTCCCTTATGCCTTTACACTCTGCGAATGATTTCCAACCATTCTGAGGGAACCTTTGGGCGCCTCCGTTACCTTTTAGGAGGCGACCGCCCCAGTCAAACTGCCCACCTGACACTGTCTCCGAACCGGATCACGGTTCAAGGTTAGAATGTCGATACCGTCAGGGTAGTATCCCACGGGCGCCTCCACCGAACCTAGCGGTCCGGCTTCCACGGCTCCTACCTATCCTGTACAAACGGTACCCACATCCAATATCAAGCTGCAGTAAAGCTCCATGGGGTCTTTCCGTCCTGTCGCGTCGCGGGTACCTGCATCTTCACAGGTACTATAATTTCACCGGGTCTCTCGTTGAGACAGTATCCAAATCGTTACACCTTTCGTGCGGGTCGGAACTTACCCGACAAGGAATTTCGCTACCTTAGGACCGTTATAGTTACGGCCGCCGTTTACTGGGGCTTCGATTCAAAGCTTCTCCCCCGAAGGGGATAACCTCTCCTCTTAACCTTCCAGCACCGGGCAGGTGTCAGCCCCTATACATCACCTTACGGTTTAGCAGAGACCTGTGTTTTTGGTAAACAGTCGCTTGGATCTTTTCACTGCGGCTCATCTGGACCGAAGTCCAAACAAGCACCCCTTCTCCCGAAGTTACGGGGTCATTTTGCCGAGTTCCTTAACGAGAGTTCTCCCGAGCGTCTTAGGATTCTCTCCTCGCCTACCTGTGTCGGTTTAGGGTACGGGCACCTTTGGACTCGCTAGAGGCTTTTCTTGGCAGTGTAGGGACAGGCTCTTCGGTACTAAAAAATTTCCTCCTCATCACCGCTCAGCGTGATTGATCGCGGGATTTGCCTCGCGATCCGCCTTGCGGCTTGAACGCACTCAACCAACCATGCGCCAGCCTTTCCTTCCTGCGTCCCCCCATCACTCAAACGTCCAATGGTGGTACAGGAATATCAACCTGTTGTCCATCGCCTACGCCTTTCGGCCTCGGCTTAGGTCCCGACTAACCCTGAGCGGACGAACCTTCCTCAGGAACCCTTAGGCTTTCGACGGAGGGGATTCTCACCCCTCTTTTCGTTACTCATACCGGCATTCTCACTTCCAAGCGCTCCAGCAAACCTTCCGGTTTGCCTTCAATGCCCTTGGAACGCTCCCCTACCATGACCAAAAGGTCATCCACGGCTTCGGTGATGTGTTTAGCCCCGTTACATTTTCGGCGCAGCGCCACTCGACCAGTGAGCTATTACGCACTCTTTAAATGATGGCTGCTTCTGAGCCAACATCCTGGTTGTCTAACTAGCGCCACATCCTTTCCCACTTAACACATACTTAGGGACCTTAGACGGTGGTCTGGGCTGTTTCCCTTTCGACGACGGATCTTATCACTCGCCGTCTGACTCCCGAGCTTAAGTGATTGGCATTCGGAGTTTGACTGAACGCGGTAATCCTGTGGGGACCCCTTATTCAATCAGTGCTCTACCTCCAACACTCTCCCGCTCGAGGCTAGCCCTAAAGCTATTTCGGGGAGAACCAGCTATCTCCGTGTTCGATTGGCATTTCACCCCTACCCACACCTCATCCCCGCACTTTTCAACGTGCGTGGGTTCGGGCCTCCATTCAGTGTTACCTGAACTTCACCCTGGACATGGGTAGATCACACGGTTTCGGGTCGACAACGTTAAACTCAGACGCCCTACTTGTAAGCACACGGTTTCAGGATCTCTTTCACTCCCCTTCCGGGGTGCTTTTCACCTTTCCCTCACGGTACTGGTTCACTATCGGTCACTAGGGAGTATTTAGCCTTGGGAGATGGTCCTCCCGGATTCCGACGGGGTTTCTCGTGTCCCGCCGTACTCAGGATCCACTCGGGAGAGGACGACATGTCGGCTACAGGGCGATTGCCTTCTTTGGCCGGCCTTTCCAGACCGTTCGCCTATGCCGTCCTTTTCTGACTCCACAATGAGTGTCCTACAACCCCAAAGGGCAAGCCCTTTGGTTTGGGCTGATTCCCTTTCGCTCGCCACTACTCAGGAAATCGCATTTGCTTTCTCTTCCTCCGGGTACTAAGATGTTTCAGTTCCCCGGGTCTGCCTTGCCTTCCCTATGGATTCAGAAAGGCATTCTGCCCGTTCAGGGCAGTGGGTTTCCCCATTCGGAAATCTCCGGATCAAAGCTCACTTACAGCTCCCCGGAGCATATCGGTGTTCGTTCCGTCCTTCATCGGCTCCTAGTGCCAAGGCATCCACCGTGCGCTCTTTAAAACTTAACCATCGGTGTGTCGATCGGCATTTGCCGCTCGCCACTCCTATTTAGGAAATTAGTCTTGGCATTTCTTTTCTTTCGTTATCCAGTTTTCAAGGATCAGTGAAGGAATGTGTCCTTCAAAACCAAACAGGTGTGTACAAGGCCCGGGAACGGATTCACCGCGGCATGCTGATCCGCGATTACTAGCAATTCCGGCTTCATGCAGGCGGGTTGCAGCCTGCAATCCGAACTGGGAATGGCTTTATGGGATTGGCTTGACCTCGCGGTCTCGCTGCCCTTTGTACCATCCATTGTAGCACGTGTGTAGCCCAGGTCATAAGGGGCATGATGATTTGACTCATCCCCACCTTCCTCCGGTTTGTCACCGGGCAGTCACCTTAGAGTGCCCAACTGAATGGGCAACTAAGATCAAGGGTTGCGCTCGTTGCGGGACTTAACCCAACATCTCACGACACGAGCTGACGACAACCATGCACCACCTGTCACTCTGTCCCCCGAAGGGGAACGCCCTATCTCTAGGGTTGTCAGAGGATGTCAAGACCTGGTAAGGTTCTTCGCGTTGCTTCGAATTAAACCACATGCTCCACTGCTTGTGCGGGCCCCCGTCAATTCCTTTGAGTTTCAACCTTGCGGTCGTACTCCCCAGGCGGAGTGCTTAATGTGTTAACTTCAGCACTAAGGGGTTGGACCCCCCTAACACCTAGCACTCATCGTTTACGGCGTGGACTACCAGGGTATCTAATCCTGTTTGCTCCCCACGCTTTCGCGCCTCAGCGTCAGTAACAGACCAGAGAGCCGCCTTCGCCACTGGTATTCCTCCACATCTCTACGCATTTCACCGCTACACGTGGAATTCCACTCTCCTCTTCTGTACTCAAGCTCCCCAGTTTCCAATGACCCTCCACGGTTGAGCCGTGGGCTTTCACATCAGACTTAAGAAGCCGCCTGCGCGCGCTTTACGCCCAATAATTCCGGACAACGCTTGCCACCTACGTATTACCGCGGCTGCTGGCACGTAGTTAGCCGTGGCTTTCTGGTTGGATACCGTCACAGCACCAGCATTTCCTCTGGCACCTGTTCTTCTCCAACAACAGAGCTTTACGATCCGAAAACCTTCTTCGCTCACGCGGCGTTGCTCCGTCAGACTTTCGTCCATTGCGGAAGATTCCCTACTGCTGCCTCCCGTAGGAGTTTGGGCCGTGTCTCAGTCCCAATGTGGCCGATCACCCTCTCAGGTCGGCTATGCATCGATGCCTTGGTAGGCCGTTACCCCACCAACTAGCTAATGCACCGCGGGCCCATCTGTAAGCGATGGCAGAACCATCTTTCACTGTCGCACCATGCGGTGCGAAAGATTACCCGGTATTAGCTCCGGTTTCCCGGAGTTATCCCCGTCTTACAGGCAGGTTGCCCACGTGTTACTCACCCGTCCGCCGCTCGTTCCGCGAGGCGTCACCCCGAAGGGATCTGCCTCGCTTCACGCGCTCGACTTGCATGTATTAGGCACGCCGCCAGCGTTCGTCCTGAGCCAGGATCAAACTCTCCGATAAATGGTTTGAGAGATAATCTCTCATTTCTTAAAACAATCATCGTGCATTTATGATCCATAGCTTTATTATCAAAGGTTGCCCTTCAATCACGCTTGGCTTTTGTTCAGTTTTCAAGGAACATTTTCTTCTGTGTCGCTCTCATCAGCAACTATATCAGTATAACATCAGTCGTTGAATTTGTCAACACTTTTTTTTCATCGCCTTAAGACGACAACAATTATTATACATCAAAAAAAAATAAATTTGTCAACAATCAATTTATTGTCATTAAAGCGGCAAGGAATATAATATCACCTAATTTTTACGCCGTCAACCCTTTTTTGCGTTTTTTTTTTTTAAACACCCATTGTATATTTAATAATAACCAAAGCGGCGATGCCAGGAATACCGAGCAAACCGCTCACAGCCGTTGTCGCCGCGTTAATCGGAATATGCAGATTAAAAAAAAACTCCAACGGCGTTCAGCAAAAAAAGCATCAGGGCTCCAAGCAGCAGCAGCTTAACTGCCGTTCGGCCCAGAAATTGAATCGGCTTAAACGGAATTCCCAATATAAACAGCAGAAACATTACCGCACAAAAAATCGAAATAACCACTACAGTATTCAAAAGACATGCCCCCGCTCTTTTTTTTTCTAAAAGTATATGGGGGGCATGTCCTTATTAGAACCTGTCATGATTCTGTTCATGATACAAATGCAGTTCGCGTACTTCTTTTAAAAGAAAAAGATACTTTGCTTCCGACAGCCTGAGTCGGTAAAGCACCTCTTCAGATGGATCGATGCTCGATTCAATCACGCGCTTTTTGTTTAACCAGTCGTCTTTGCAAACCGTTAGTAGTGTGATGAGCGAATCAATCAGTTCTTTTCGCAATAAGCCTTTTCGTCTGAACATAGGCAGGCATCCTCCAAATCATAACTCCCTGCGACCTTCTAATGCTTTGGCCAAGGTCACCTCATCGGCATACTCCAAATCTCCGCCCACAGGAAGGCCGTGAGCAATCCGCGATGTTTTCACGCCGATAGGCTTTATAAGGCGTGAAATATACATTGCTGTCGCTTCGCCTTCAATGGTCGGATTTGTTGCTAAAATAACCTCTTTAACCCTTTCGTCGTGCAGTCTTTGGATTAATTCCGTTATTTTAATATCCTCGGGACCTATTCCGTCCATCGGAGAAATTGCGCCATGCAAAACATGATACTGACCATGATAATCCCTCATTTTTTCAAGAGCAATGACATCTTTGGGATCTTGAACAACACAAATGGTGGAATGATCCCTTGATGAATCATCGCAAATATAGCAAGGATCGTGATCGCTGATATTTTGGCAAACAGAGCAATAAACCAGTTTGCGCTTAACATTAACCAGTGATCGAGCGAATTCCATCACATCTTCCTCGTTCATGTCAACGGCGTAAAAAGCAAGCCGGACCGCCGTCTTCGGGCCAATGCCCGGCAATTTCATAAAGCTGTCGATTAACTTCGCAATCGGCTCAGGATATTGCATGATTGAGCCCCTCCTGATTAAAACAATCCCGGCATATTTAATCCTTTTGTAAATTGGCCGAAACGCTTATTCGTCAATTCATCAACTTTTGTCAGTGCATCGTTGACAGCCGCCAAAATCAAATCCTGCAGCATGTCGACATCATCGGGATCGACGGCTTCCTCTTTGATGATCACGTCAACAATCGCTTTGTGGCCGTTTGCTTTGACCGTGACGACACCACCGCCGGCTGTTCCTTCAACGATTTCATCCTTCAATTCTTCCTGCGCTTTAGCCATCTGCTTCTGCATTTTTTGCATTTGTTTCATCATGTTATTCATATTGCCTCGCATCATGGTTAACCCTCCATTTAAATTGTATTCAATCTTTTACTTCCAGCAGATCCGGACCCACAAGTTTTTCGGCTTCGGAGATCAGGGGATCCTCCTCGTGCTGCACAGCACTCCCCTGATCGGGAGATTTTGTTTCTTTGATATATTCTTCCTTCAGTTTTTCCCAATTCTGAATAGGAATAGGATACATTTTTCTTTTTTCGCCAATCACTTCTTGCAAAATGGTTTCAACCATCTGTAAAATATTGCTTTTATTTTCCATTACCATTTGACAATGAAAGTCATACTTAAAAGCTTGAATGAAACAACCGGAAGAACTTGCCACCGGTTTGCTTTCAAGCATCCATGCATGCGCGGCAATATTTTTTGAACGGATATTCGCCATGACGTTGGCCCAGGACGCGCGAAGTAACTTGAGATCGGCTTTTGTCGCCTGTTTTAAAACATTTTTAATCTCCGCGACAGGTATGCGAATCTCGTTACTGCTCTTCACTCGCCGCTTGCGTCCCGCTTCTTGGGAACGATGGACAGCGGCATCGTCTCTTGTTGGCAAAGTGGCCCCTTCCATTTTGCTTTCAAGCCGGGCCGCTCTTTTTTCCAGCGCAGACTGTTCATTCGCCGTCTGTTCTCCGTGTTCTAATTTTGGCTCGGAGGGGCTGCATAGTTTGACCATTGCCATTTCCAAGAAAACGCGTGGATGATTGGTTCTTTTCATCTCTAGATAAGCCTGATTCAGCTGCCGGATCACTTCGTAAAGCCGTTCAGTATCCATACTTTTTGCTTGTTCACGAAACGCTTCATCGATTCGCGGTGTCGACAGCACTTCTTCTAAATCAGGAGACGTTTGATACAGAAGCAGATCGCGATAATAAAAAATTAAATGCTCAATCAGGCGCAGCGAATCCTTGCCTCTGTTAAGAATGTCATCGATCTTCTTAATGGCGAGTGTCGTTTCTTTCGTTTCAATGGCGGAGACGAGGTTATGGACGATCCGGTCGGACACCATCCCCGTCACTTCAAGCACATCATCAACCGTCACTTTGCCGTCGCTGTAAGCGGCCACCTGATCCAAAATACTGAGGGCATCGCGCATGCCGCCTTCACTTGCCTTGGAAATCAGGGTAATTGCGTCTCCGTCGGCTTCGATTCCTTGCTGCTGAATGACATAATCAGCGTCCGGCGATGGCCGAAGCGGGGATGCGTTTAAAATCAAACCGCTGGCAGCGCGAAATAATCGTCAGCGGAATTTTGTGCGGCTCCGTTGTTGCCAAGATAAAGACGACATGTTCCGGAGGTTCCTCAAGTGTCTTCAGCAGGGCATTAAAGGCACCTGTTGATAACATATGAACTTCATCAATAATATAAACCTTATAGCGAACATCGCTTGGAGCGTATTTCACTTTGTCACGTATTTCTCTTATTTCATCAACACCATTATTCGACGCAGCGTCAATTTCAATGACATCAGAGATACTCCCGTCAGTAATCCCTCGGCAAGCAGGACATTCATTGCAAGGCTCGGAAACAGGGGCATTTACACAATTGATCGCCTTCGCCAAAATTTTTGCCGCACTTGTCTTGCCTGTTCCGCGCGGGCCGGTAAAGAGATAAGCATGGGAAAATTGCTGTTTCATCAGCGCATTCTGCAAGGTCTTCGTAATATTCGTAATATGTTCCCCGGCGATGTCATGAAAAATCTGCGGCCGGTACACTCTGTATAGCGCCTGATACCCCATTTTTCATCCCCCTTTCCACTGCCTGCAGGGCACATCCATTTCGCTTTTTATTATATCATTATAACGATAACAAGTTGTGAATTCAAAAGAAAACAAGACCATTTACGCCCCGTTCAGCCGGATATTTTTTGCTTAAATCCCACCGGGAAAAATAACGTAAAATCGATAATCAAAAAAGACTACCGAAAACATTGTTTCGATAGTCTTAATTTCAGATTGGCGTATGTATTAACGCCGTGCACCTTCTGTCGATCGAAGCACCATAGGCGCTTCTTAAGCAGTTAGCTCAATCCAGGTAGCCCTACGGCACACGAAAGGTCTCACTTACTGCTGCTTCCTTCCGGACCTGACAGGGTTCATGAGTTTTCGTTGCGCAGGACCCAGACATCAACGCCACTTGCTCAAGGCTGCCCTACAATGCCAAGACCTCAAAGAAGGAATTCAACCTCGCTATAGCGGATTGCGAGTACAGGGCACCGCTACCTCCCCGTCTAGCACGGCAAATTTTATAACGGTAATCATAACGGCTGTCATCCAGCCTAAAAGAATATAACAAGATCGCTTAAAAAAGTCAACTGCGATTCTTGATTGTTAAATATGGCGGAGGCGAGAGGATTCGAACCCCCGCGACGCCTAACGACGCCCTAACTGATTTCGAGTCAGTCCCCTTCAGCCAGCTTGGGTACGCCTCCACAGCTAAATATCGTAACACTAAGGTATTTCAAAGATTTTACTTTTTAAGATATATAAAACTAATCGTTACGACGAAAATCAGTTTAACATAAAAAGCTATGAGAAGCAAGCACGTAATGACTCTTATTTTAAATGCAATAAAAATATACCAATCATTCTTTAAATTATCACCTAATACTTCTCAGCAATCATCAAATTCCATATTACAAAATTCTCAAGTGCCATTTTTTTAAGTCAATTAAATCTTCCGTTTTTATTAAATGCCCAATCCTTAAGGTACCTCCCATATTAATTTCCTCACATCAGTTTCTTTCAAGTCATTCCAACAATTTCTTGACTTTTTAAGATTCTTTTCAGAGATTAAAAAGATACCTCCATCACATTTTTCAGCTTTACTCCAAAAAAAACCAGCCAAATTAGAATGGATTTTTTTTTTATGTCAAGCCAGGCTTAAGAAATCCTACAATTTTCTTTTTTTCTGCCGCAATCCCCTGAAAAATTCGCTGAGCATCCCGCCACACTTTTCTTTCAACACGCCGGGGACCACTTCCGCCTGATGATTGAACCGCTCGTCCTGAACGAGATTCATCAATGTCCCGGCGCAGCCGGCTTTCGGATCCGACGCGCCATAGACCACTTTTTCAATCCGCGATTGAATGATCGCCCCCGAGCACATCGGACAGGGTTCCAGAGTGACATAAAGCGTGCAGCCTTCAAGCCGCCAAGTTCCTAACTTTCGGCTGGCTGCTTCAATCGCCAGGCATTCCGCATGGGCCATTGGCTGCTGCGTTGTCTCGCGCAAATTATAGCCTCTTGCAATCACTTCCCCATCCTTGACAATGAGCGCACCGATAGGGACTTCACCGATGGCAGCCGCTTTTTCGGCTTCGGCGATAGCTATTTCCATAAATTGTTCATCTTCCGCACCCATCGTAACCCCCCTGACTGTCCCCGGATTTTTATATTATCATCATGACAAAGCGCCCTTGTCAAGAACAAGAGCGCTTATCAAACCATTTTATTTTGAAACAAGCTATCTTTAGCTGTTTATTGTTTTTCTTCCATAACCGGATTTTCCAGATCATTTTCCGCACGGTGAAAATACCTTGCCACGAGCGGATAAAAAACAACTCCGGAAAAAATCATGCCGATTCCAAAATAAAAAGTATTCAGATCGCCCGTGCCGGCTTTTATGACCCAAAGCGAGTAAATTGCGGCGATCCCGCCGATGATTCCGTCCGTCCGAATTCTTGCTTTGGAACGTCCCAAATAGCCGTCGCCTTGAGCAACCAGTTTCAGCAAATAAACGGCGGCGAAAATGTATGGTATCAAATAAGACAGTGTCGCCACACGCGTAACAAAATCAAATGCATCGGAAATCGGCTGAAGAATCGTCGAAAAAATGAAGAACTGACCCATGATACAGGTGATGAAAAGTGCCCGTACCGGTGTGCCCGACTTATTTGTTTTGGTAAATATTTTTTAGAAAATAACCTTTCTTAGCCGACTGATAAGGAACTTCCGAACTGAGTAGAATCCAGCCGATCGACGACCCGAATAAACTGATCAGTGCTAAAAGGCCGAGAATATCGCCGCCTGCCGGACCAATCACTTTAGACAGTGCATCGACGAGCGGCTTTGTTGAATGAACCAATTCACTCTGAGTCAATGTGCCCATAACCAAGATCGTAATCGCCGCATAGATGACAAGCGCAATCAAAAGCCCGATGATGGTGGCCCTTTTTATATCCCGCCATTTTTTGCCCGGGCTGAAAAAACAACGGCCGATTCAATGCCGACAAAAGCCCAAAGCGTGGTCAATGCAGCCTGATCGGCCTGTCCAAATAAACCGATCGTCTGTCCGCCGTCACCGACTTTTGCCGTCGCAAACGGTACAAGGTGGCTCGCTTGAAATACAAATAGTGTGGCCACGATAAAAAGAGCGAACCCGATCACTTTCGCCGCTGTCGCTATCAAATTCACATTGCCTGCCCCTTCAATACCTCTCAATATCAGGAAATAAACAAACCAGAGCAATGCCGAGCATACAAGGAAATTGAGAAGATGACCAAATGTGATCGTCAAGCCATTCACTTTAAAAACAACGGCACCGCTGTTCATAATTGGTAAAAAGGAAGAGAGGTAACCGGCAAAAGTGGTAATAACTGCCACATTTCCGGCAAAGTTCGCCACCCAGTAGCCCCAAGTCACAAAATACCCCATCATATTGGATGCGGTGGTACCGTCTTCTTTAAATAAAGCTTTTGCGTACACTTGCGGCCCGCCGGATATGTCCGGTTTCTTAATCGAAAGAATTCCATAGACAAGTGCAATAAACAGCACGCCGATGCCCGTCACCACCCAGGCCAGCATCGCACCCCCGGGGCTTGCCACTTTGGCAAGTGAACTTGGCAGCATAAAAATAGCCGAACCGACCATATTCCCGACAACAAGCGCCGTCAAAACCCATACATTTAATTTCATATTTGCCATGATGTCGCACCTCAATACTCTCTATTCTGTATACCCTTTTAATGCATATTATAAATTACCATACTACTGCATTAGCAAACTAAAGTATACAGTCGTTGGTTTAAATAATCAACCCTTTTCCAGAAAGTGTATAAGAACCGCTTGATTGCCCAGAATTTGAGCTCCGATCAAATGAGCGGCTGAGGATTGCCCGGCAAATCAAAAACATGATTTGCTAAAAAAAAGAGCACGGAAATCGTCCGTACTCCTTTCACACAGCTTACAAATTACTCTTCCTCTTCATTTGAAATGTGGAGAACATTAATCAGTCTGAAAAACAAACTTAATATAATGCCGACAATTGTGGCAAGACCCATGCCTTTCAATGCAATCGCACCGATGTTTATCGTGGCCCCGCTCACACCTACGGCAAAAATAACCGCTCCAAGAATAATGTTTTGCGCGATTTGGCAAAATCAACCTTCGCTTCAACAAATATCCTGAACCCATTTGTTGCAATAACGCCGAACAAGATCAATGAAATGCCGCCCATAACCGCCTGCGGAATGGTTGAAATCAAGGCCGCAAGCTTGCCGATAAAAGACAAAATGATAGCGAACAGCGCTGCGCCGCCAATCACCCAAGTTGAATAAACTTTCGTGATCGCTAAAACACCGATATTTTCACCGTAAGTGGTGTTTGGTGTGGAACCCAAAAATCCTGAAATCACCGTAGAAATCCCGTTTCCCATCATCGAACGGTCCAGGCCTGGATCCTTCGTTTAAATCTTTGCCGAAATCTTTGCCGACAATATTCCCCGTCACCATTAAGTGGCCGATGTGTTCGGCAATGACGACCAGTGCCGCCGGCAAGATGATGATGATGCTGGAAAGATTAAAAGACGGTGTATAAAAGGTCGGCAGGGAAAACCAGTCCGCCTGAGCAACCTTGGAGAAATCAACCATTCGCATCCCGGCCGCAATCGCATAACCGGCGATAATCCCAATAAGAATCGGAATGATTTTGAAAAAGCCGCGAAACAGCACCCAGCCAATAATCGTAATGGCCAGTGTCAAGAGTGAAACCGTAATCGTTTTTGGATCAGGCGACCAGTGTGCCGCTCCAGTCGGTGCAATCAGGCCGGCCATACTTGCCGCGCTTGGAATCAGTTCCAAACCGATGACGGCCACGATCGATCCCATGGTCACCGGCGGAAAAACAACATCAATCCACGATGTACCGACAGCGTGAATAAGTAAGGAGACAACGATGAAAACAAGCCCGACAGCAGCAATAAAACCGCTGAGTGCGGCTTCATAATTATATTTGCTTAAAATCAATAAAACCGGTGAAATAAATGCAAAACTCGAGCCTAAGTAGGCCGGAATTTTTCCTTTACATAAGAACAAATAAATTAAAGTCCCGATGCCGTTCATCAGCAAAATCGTTGCCGGATTGACATGAAACAGCAAAGGAACGAGAACCGTTGAGCCGAACATCGCAAATAAATGCTGCAGGCTCAAAGGAATGCTTTGCACCAGTGGAAGCCGTTCATCCACTTGAATGATGCGCTGTGCCAAATTAAGACCCCCTGAAACATTATGTATTAAAACAAACTCTCATATAGTATATATCCGAAAATGGCGGGGAGAAAAAACATTTTTTGCACGTACATTTTGGAAATCCCCTCTGCTTCTGTTTTCCTCTTATTCGCGTCATCTCTCTTATACCTGAGCCCATGCAAAATCCCCTGAAATTAGACTTTTGTCCAACTTCAGGGGATCCTTCACACCGCCGAGATTCAGCTTCTTGGCTGCCGGTAAATTACAACCGATTCAATTTCTTGAACTAATGCCTATGAACTGCAAAATATATAAAAAACAGGTTGACAAAGTCCAAATAAATAGAAACCACAATCATCGGGATATCCCTGTCCGTAAATCCATGAACGGTTAAACGGCTGAAGTCAAACAGCGTATAACCGATAAAAATCAGAATGCCGAATGCCGAGTAAATCAGCATTGATGTTTGCGAAAATGGAAAAATGAGATTAAAGAGACCGATCACTAAAAGCGCAATCAGCGAGATAAACAAAAAGCTGCCGAGAAAGGTAAAATCACGCTTGCTGACCATCGTATAAATGGCAATCGCCCCAAAAGACACGGTTGTCACTCCAAAAGCCTCAAAAACAACATTCGCACCCAAAAGGCTGATATAGTTATAAATCACCGCAAACAATGTAAGTCCGGAAATGAACATGAAGCCATACATCATTAAATAGCCGACCGACCGCTTGCGTTTCCTGACAAATATCATCGCAATGATCATCGCGATTTCAACGATCACTAAAGGAATCATGTAGGCTGGCGGTACATATTGACCGAGATAAAGTCCGGCCGTCGTGGCCAGCAGTCCAGAAAAGAAAGCGGCGAATAATTTCGTATAAGGGTTTCCGGTTGCACGGCTTGTTAAAGTTGTCATACCTCTCATCCTTTCATAAAATAACGGATATACTTTTTACGTATTGCCCATTAAAAAGTTTCTTATCTCAAACGACCGGCAATGAGGAAGATGTTTCCGTTCTCTCTTCCCATTTTATCAAAAAAAGAAACAAGTTATGCTATTACTTGAAATAAAACTCCGTATAATCCTCTTTTGTCTTTCATTATACACTTTAAAGAAGTAAAATAATATTACGAAAAATGAAATAATGTAATCTCACAGCTCATGGTTATTTAAAGCACAGTAAAACTCGTGTAAATTTAAAATAAAGGGTGATGAACGAAACAAAAAGCAAACAACGGATCCCGACTATTTCATTTCAACAGACAAATCCCTTCTAGATACAAATGTCATCTATAACTTTTTAAGTAAAGAGTCTTATTGGGCAAAAGGTATAAGAAAAGAATTAGTCGATGAAATGGTCAAGAATTCCCCTCTCTGTTATGGAGTATATACAGCCGATAACAGGGAGCAGGTCGGTTTTACCAGAGTTATCACGGATTTTGTCCGGTTCAGCTGGTTGGCCGATGTTTTTATTTTGCCGCTCCACAGAAAAAAGCAGCTTGGTAAACGCCTCATTCACACGATTGTCAGTCATCCAAAATTGAAAGGTACCTGTTTCATGCTGGCGACTGCCGATGCCCACGGCCTATATAGCCAATATGGTTTTCATGCCTTGGAGGAACCCAAAGATGTTATGATCAGAGAGGCGGATATGGCGAAGATTCTTGAAGGCCACGGTCTCGCTTAAAATCGGCAAAGGCCGCGGGCATTGTTTGTTACACGTGGAACACACAGTAAAAGAGCGGCTCCTGAAACAGGATATCCGCTCTTTTCCCTTAAATGAAGGCTTTTATCTTTGCTGGTGTCGTTTATTCGATTCCAATATTTGACCCGCTTGTGACTTTTCGGTCTCGCCATTGACTTGGCGTGCTGCATGTTTCGGATTCGCTCTAGGCATCTGAAATGGATCTTCATAATATGGAGCATCTAATGGCTTTTTACCCATCTGTTATCCCTCCACACGATTGTTCTCATCCTGATGCAATTGATGTGCTGAAAACATGCGTTCACTCGGATGGTCTTTTATTGTACCGTTGGCTCTTCTCGACGCAAATTCCTCTTTTGCTGCCGGCCATAATTCATCTTCGTCTTTGACACTATACTGCGTTCCTGGTTTATCCACCAAAGTGATCAGCTGCCTTTCTTCAAAGGGTACTCTTATTATGCTTTTATTTCGAAAAACTAAACAATCCTGTGCCACAAATGGCCAAGACATGATAAAATCAACTCAAAGCAAAAGAATTAAAAGGATGATAAAATGTGAATGAAATTTTTCAACGATTAGCCAAACAGCTGTTGGAAAAAAAACAGGAACTTGTCAAGTGAAGAGGCGCTCACCTGGGTAGAGGTTTTATGGGAAGATGTCCAAACAACAAATGCAAAAGCTGGTCATCCTTATGTCAGTCCTGAAGTGACTGAAAACATGATTGTAAAATGGATTAATTACTATGGACCAATGTTCCATGAAGTGCTCCACGAACATCCAAAATTTCAACAGCTTGTCAAAGAACATAAATTTAATGCCAAGCAATAATCAAAAAAAAAAAAAATGGACATAACAGCATGGAGCGGCCTTTGAACGATGGGCAAAATTTTGGCGGACAATACTCAAAAATCTGTACGGGCCATTTTGGAGAAAGCTCATAAGGCTGAATGCCAGCTAACCGGCAATCCGCTCACTGCTCAAAAAAAACATTCAGGGCCAATCTTTTCCTTTTGATTGAAGCCGAAAAACTAAATAGCCAAAAAGCTCCGATGCCAGTCGCATCGGAGCTTTATCTATCTTGCGATCAGTCTAAATTGATCCAGACGTCTTTCACTTCCGTATAATTGTTCAGAGCATAGGAGCCCATTTCTCTGCCCAGGCCTGATTCTTTGTACCCGCCAAACGGCGCGGCGGCATCAAAAACATTGTAGCAGTTCACCCAGACCGTGCCTGCTTTTAATTTTCCGGCAATGTAATGAGCAGACTTTATATTTTCCGTCCAAAGACCGGCAGCCAGACCGTAATTCGAATCATTGGCCCGTTCAATGACATCATCCAGATCTTCAAAAGGCATTGCCGCAACAACCGGCCCAAAAATTTCCTCCTTCGCAATCGTCATACTATCGTGTACATCAGCGAATATCGTGGGCTCGACAAAATACCCTTTTTCCGAGGAATGTCCGCCGGTGAGCAGCTCGGCGCCTTCCGTCTGGCCTTGATCAATATAGCTGGCAACGCGGTTTTGCTGCTGTTTTTGAAATAAGCGGCCCCATTTCCGTATCGGCCAGCAAACCATTGCCCTGTTTAATCTTTTTGGCTTGTGAAACAAGATCAGCAACAACATTATCATATAATTTTTTTTTGAACATACAGTCTTGATCCGGCGCAGCATACCTGCCCTTGATTGAACATGATCCCGGTAAAGGCCCCTGGTATGGCTTTCGTCAAATCAGCATCCGGCAAAATAATATTCGGCGATTTTCCTCCGAGTTCGAGAGTGACATGTTTGAGCGAATCGGCCGCTTGAGCCATGATCGATTTGCCGACTTCCGTCGAACCTGTAAAAGCGATTTTATCGACAAGCGGATGCTTCACTAAGGCATCCCCGGCCACTTCGCCGAATCCTGTTACAACGTTCAATACTCCCTTAGGAAATCCGGCTTCTTCGCTCAGTTTTGCCAGGTACAGCGCCGACAGCGGCGTTTGTTCAGCCGGCTTTAACACAATCGTACAGCCTGTCGCAAGCGCGCCCCAGCTTCCATGCCGCCATAAGAAGCGGGAAATTCCAAGGGATGATTTGGCCGACTACTCCAACCGGTTCATGGCGCGTATAGTTGAAATAGGGTCCTTGCACAGGAATCGTTTGACCGACGATTTTGGTTGCCCAGCCCGCATAATAACGAAAATGTTCGATCGCGAGCGGAATATCGGCGGCGCTTGTTTCCCTGATCGGCTTCCCGTTATCCAGCGTTTCCAGCTGGGCCAGTTCTTCTTTATGTTCTTCCATCAAATCTGCCAGTTTATATATCAGGCGGCTTCTTTCGGCCGTCCCAATTTTCGACCAAGGGCCTTCGTCAAAAGCTTTGCGGGCCGCATCAACCGCAAGATCAATATCTTCCGCACCCGCTTCACAGACCTTAGCCAAGACACTTCCATCGGCTGGGTTGAGCGTTTCGAACGTTTTGCCGCTTTTCGCTTCGACCCACTCGCCATTGATATAAAGCTTTTTGGTCCCCTTTAAAAAGTCATCGAGTCTTCCGTTCACTTTTATTACTTGTTGAGTCATATTCCCATCAATCCTCCATTGATTGCCATAAAAGCATTATGGCATGTGTTTTTCAAGAAAAGGTCAACATCTTTTCACGGTGCAGGCCAGCATCTTTCACACACTGAAATATGATAGAGCAACAAGAACGAAAACGTTTTCCAAATCAGAGAGGGCGGCTCTTTGACCCTCCACACTAACTATATTGATGAAAACCTTTATTCATCACAAATTTGTAAAAATCTTAACAGAAACACCCGGCTTTTTGCCATGCCGTCCTGTAAAAACAGAGATTGTGTAAAAAAACTTTGAGCACAATGTTTTCGTGCACTCCGCCAGATGAAAGCGTATTCATTACAAAGTAATATAATCATGAAGAGAAGCCGATTGTTTTTTCCGCCTATGTTAAGAAAACGTCTTCGTCTCCCAAACTTTTTTAAACATCGCTATCATAGCACATTCCTAAAAATAAAAGCAATTAATTAATAATTCTAAAAAAAATAAAGATTCTTTCAGATCAACCTTGGCCGCCGACAAGCAGAGCCGTGCCGACTCCGCCGCCGCTTCCTGATGCTGCCACACCGCGGCCAAAAGGGCTGGCAAGCGCTTGGTAAAAAAGATGAACAAGACAAATGATACCGGACGTACTATAAGGATGGCCGATGGTCAATGCACCGCCGTGGCGATTCACTTTTTCCTCTGCTAATCCCAGAAGTTTCATTGACGCCACCATTTTTACGGCAAAGGCTTCGATAATTTCAACATGATCCAGATCGTGAATGGACAAATGTTGTTTTTTTTTTAAAGCGCGGTGATCACTTTAGAAGGCCCAAGTGCCGGGTACAGCGGGGAAAAACTGGCAACCGCACTGCCGGCAATTGTCAATACCGGCGGGACTGACAAACGCCTGGCAAGCGTTCGGCTCATGACGAGCAAAGCCGCGGCGCCGTCATGCTTGCCGCAGCTGTTTGCCGCCGTCACCGTGCCGCCTGCTTCCAGTGGTTTTGCTCTGGCAACAAGCCGTTCCATCGGCCTTTTGCGCAGAAAAGCCTCGTCGCAAACACAACCGGCAACGGGCATGCACTCCTGACGGAAAAATCCGTTTTCATAAGCTTTCCAGGCACGCTCATATGTACGAACCGTGTACGCATCTTGTTCCGCTTTAGAAATACGGCAAAGCCTGGCCACATTTTCGGCAGCCTGCGGCATATCCGGGTCGCCGATCATTTGCGGAGAGAATACGGCGCGCGGTCTTGCCAGCGTGCTGGCACTTTCCGTCGCCCCGACAAGATAGCACTCTCCCATTCCGCTCTGGATAAATGCAGCAGCCAGGCGGACCGCATCCAGCCCGCCGCTGCACTGCCGATCGATCGTCATCCCGGGAATTGAATCGGGAAAACCGGCACTCAGTGCGGCAAGACGGGCCACATTTCCGCCGGGACCGACGCTATTGCTGATGATCACGTCATCGATATAATCAGTCAGTAATCGCCCCCGACTACTATTTTCAAAAGCGGCGCCAGCAATTCCTCCACTTTAAGACAGCTTAAGCAGCTGTTTTGCTTGTAAATCGGGGTCCGCTTGGCACGAACAATCACCGCTTCTTCCATTGCACAGCCTCCTGAAATTTTTCTTTTAGTAAGCGTCTATCGACTTTTCCGCCGGACGTAAACGGCATTTTGTCCAAAAAGAACCAAGCGCGCGGCACTTTGTAGGCTGAAAGGCGGTCGCGGCAAAACCTTCTAAGCGCCCTTATGTCGGTTTTTTTATTTTGTTTCAGCTGAATAAAGGCAGCGGTAAGTTGTCCCCAGTGTTGATTCGGAAGGCCGATAGCAGCCAAATGCTCGATATCCGGATGATCTTGCAATACACGCTCAACCTCTTCCGGAAAAATATTTAAACCGCCGTAATTAATCATCCCGTTCCCCCGCCCCTTAATATACAAATAGCCGAGGCGGTCCAGATAACCGATATCTCCTACCGTCCGTCCACTCGCCAATCCGCGGCAAATCCTCAATGCCGCTTTTAGTTATATAGTGGGAAAACAGCAAAGGACTTTTGACAAAAATTTCTCCTTCCTCCTCTTCTTTCGCCCAAGTACCGTTCTGTTTACGGATTTTAATGGCCACATTGAAAAATGGCCGGCCGGCCGATTCTTCCGGAATGTGTTCTTCCTCACGGCACAGCGAGACGAAACTCAGTTCGGATGCTCCGTAATATTCATCAAGCAGGCTGTTTGGAAAAAGCTGTTGAATCTTCTTTTTGGTTGATATTGCGCATTTTGCTCCTGAACAAACCCAATGAAAGCGTTCGTTCGATTTTAGGTTTTCCGTGATGATCGTTTCCAGCATTGTCGGCACGACGGCGATTTGGCTGCAGGAAAAGGCCTCTAAATATCGCAAGCAAAGTTCGGCTGAAAACGAGGGCAGCAGAATGACCGTCGCCCCCAAATATAGCCCGCTGACGGCCGCATACAGAAAATGCGTATAAAAAGCGATCCACAAATGAGAATGACATCCTCGCTCGTCCATTTCAGATCGTTCTTATTGCAGGCAAAACTTTCGAGCCATGACGCCTGAGTCCGTACAAATCCCTTCGGCAAACCGGTTGATCCTGAAGTAAAACCTAAGTAAAAGGGCAGAGCTCCCGCATCTGCCGGGCTTTCGACACTCTCCGTTTGACCGTCAATTTCGGCTATGGCTTCATCAAGAGCCACGACATCTGCGAAACAAGCCGAACATTTTTCTGCCCAGTCGGTCTCGGCAATGATCAGCGACAATTCAGCAAGGCGGGCACGCTGTCGGAGCTCCGTTTCATTCCAGCGCGGATCGAGCGGGACCGCGGTCCAGCCGATATTTGCCGCAGCTGCAAATACCTGCAGAAAGTAGTGGTGATTCCGCAGAAAAAGGCCCACGCGCCGATTGCACTTGGACCTCTCTTTCAGCATCAGCAGCCAGCGGGATGTTTTTGAAACAGCCTGCTGCCATTCTAAATAGGTAAACGATCCCTGTTTATCATGAACGGCTGTCTTCTCCGGCCGCTGTTCAGCTGTTTCCAGATAACTCTCAGTAATGTTCATCAGGTAGATTCCCCTCGTGACAAGGTTTTACGCAGCATGTTTGATAACATGAATACGAGACCGCAGCTTCATTGCCAATGCTGCGACAACGACGGTTTTTATTGTATCTCCCGGAATATAAACCGCGCTCATGATAATTGCCTTTCCCCAGGAAATATTCATCATCCAGGCCTGCCACAACGTACCGATCGGATAAAGAACAACGATTCCGCCAATCAAGCCGGCAGCCATGATCGCCCAGAATCCAGGTTTCTTGAATTTTAAAAGAATCAGTGCAATAACAAGGGCCTCAACGATCCAGCCGAGCACAAAACCGCCGCTGGGCGATGCAATCGCTCCGATACCTCCAATGCCGCCCAAAATCGGCAAACCAATGATAACAAGCAGCACAAACAGCAGCACCTGCTGAACGCAGCAGCACGAACGCCGAGAAGTGTTCCGGCCAAAATAACCCCTAAATTTTGCAGTGTAATCGGAACAGGCGTAAACGGCAGCGGAATCGGCGGAATAAAGCCGAGAACAGCCATAATCGCCGCAAATAATGCTATCTCTACAAGTTCTTGCACCTTCATTTTCTTCTCTCCCATCATCCAATTGTTCTTTTATTTTAAATGGGACGACTTTAATTGTCAACCAATTTAAATTTAAGGTTAACATTGACAGCCGCATCCAAATATCAAATAAAGGCGTCTAAAAACGAAAAACAGGACCTTTCAGCAATTTTCAATAGGCAAAAAATTAAGACTTCCGTTCTTTTTAACTCACTGGATTAACAATTATCAGCAAAGTATACCTCTGCCATATATTCCCCATTTTTTGTCTTTAAAAATATATTTTTTTTTTTTTTACTATTGTTTTAATGAGGTGAATAGAATGGAGTTTAATATTGGAAAAAGATTGAAATATATTTACGTGTTCAGAAAGGGATGAAGGCCATTGAGCTAGCTGCCAAACTAAATGTCTCCAGTGCTTACATTTCACACATTGAAAGGAATCAGACCGGTGTGTCCTTAGAAACGCTCGAAAAGATATGCAAAGTGATCGGCATTCCTCTCAATCAATTTTTTTTTCAAACGGATCTCAAACCGATTGATATGAGTGTCATTGAAGCTGCCAAAGGGCTGTCAGATGAAAAGAAGAGACAGCTGGTTTCTCACCGGAGTATCGGACAATCTGTAACGGATTCAAGCCTTCCGCTTTGCCATCTAGTGATGATTTCGGCAGGGAGCCCGGTGACAGCTCTCCTGCCGGCTGGCAGCTTTTTTATGAAAAAGCCGCACCTCCACGGCCTGATGAACGCGCCGTCACTTGTAACAGGAATGACTGCATGGACCTGCTTTTCTTCAAGCATGTCCAAGAGCTTGTTAGTGTCATATCCCCGGTCGACCATGATGTGCTTCTTTTTTTATCCCACGCAGTCATTGAAATTGCCTGCGGAAACGGCATAGGTCAGCGGATTGAAAAGCGCGTCAACAAGCATGAATCTTGGAAGTTAGGCCTCCCTGGGAGCGAACGACCCAGAGGCATGGTACTTAGCATATGTCGGCTACCTTTGACCGATAACTCGACCTGCGGGTTACGTTCGGATGGCAAAATATATTTCAGGCGTTCCCATTGATCATCGTCTAGTTTATACCGTCCCCTCATGCAGAGAATATTACCAGATTTCAACTTTTATTGGCAGTTCAAAAACACATCCGAGTAAAACCAATCGGCAAAATTAGAATTCACTATCGTAAAATATCGATTAAATTTTTCTTAGACGCCTGTTTGGCTGGCAGTAATCCAAAGATAATCCCAACTATTGTCGATACGCTAAAGGCCAGTAGGAATGTACCCATATCGACAATCGCTCGAAAAGGCAAAAACAGTGAAATCACCCAGGCTCCCCCCACGCCAAGTGCAAAAAGCACCAAACCGCCCATTCCGGTTAATAAAATAGATTCCAGCAGAAACTGGTACATGACGTTTCTTGGGGTCGCCCCTATTGCCAAGCGAATCCCAATCTCTTGTGTCCGTTCGGAAACTGATATGTACATCATATTCATGACCCCAATGCCAGCAATAAAGAGGGAGATACCAGCAATTGCACTAATAAAGTAAGTCAATCCCTTAATGGCGGTGCCAATGCCCTTGAGCAAGGAGCCCATGTCCACATAGTCATAGCTGCCTTGCAAGTGGTGACTGCCTTGCTTATTAAGAAGCTGAACAATTGCATGCGTTTGCTTTGAAACATTTTCACCGCGATTAAAAGTAAGCTTTAATTGGTTGCCAGTGTTAGATATATAGCCAGTTTCGTAAACAATTTTTGGAATGATCACATCATTGCCATCGCCGTCCTTGCTGAAAATACCAACAACGTCATAGCTAATGCCATTAATGGACACTGACGTGCTCAAAGCATTTGTGGCGCTATTATAAAAAGATACTGCCAGATTCTTGGAGATCAAGGCGACTGGATTGGCTAAGAAAATGTCTTGTTTGGTCACATTATGACCCGCCATGATTTTTTCTGTGCTGGTGGCTTTCTTCAATTACCGGATCGAAACATTTTGATCAGCACCGTTTAATGTAGCGTTGGTTTGCACCGTATCGCTGTTTTCACTAAGAATTTTAGCCCTCGATGATCCCAAATCGACCTTATTCATGAGCAGCGACACATCTAAATCATTAAAACCAGATTCAACTGAGTTCAAATCATTGGAAGTATAGCTAACCACTGTCGATTGCTTACCTGCTTTAGTCGTTTGCAAGTTCGAATAGACCATGAAGAAAAAAATTCCTCCTCTCCTCTCAAAATTGGAATTTCTCATCATTAATGGAACATTTTTATGCAGTAAGCCCTAATGCTTAGCAACATTGTTCATTATATTTTATGTAGTAAAGATACTATCATAGGTAATATTGAAAACATATAAATTAAAATTAAATTGGTCATAATGACACGAAATCTAATTTTTACCCGATTAAGAATAAAGTACACAAATAATATGCCTACCAACAAAAATGGATTAAATATAGAGGTCAGCCAAATAAATTTTATGCCCCAAAAGCCGATTAAAGTTGACAAGCTATTGATAATTAAGAAAAAATAAAGAGTTGATTTCAAATAAGTGGATAGATTCTCTGGCAATTTAAAAAAAAGACTGTTTAAAAGATAAAGAAATTTACCCGCTAGCAGACTTATAATAATTCCTATTATGATTGTGAACATAGCAATTAATATAAATATTAATCGCAGAGTACTCTCGGTCACGAGTAGCGAAGTTAATTTGTGGAATTCATGAGGCGCAACGGTTATATAACTCAAAGTAATTGAAAACAGAGTCATAATTCCAGTCAAGGTTAAGAGAAGCAGATTGACTTTTTTGGATTTTAAAATATCAATCATCTAAAATATCCCCTATTCTTTTTTTATCTCATCAAATGTCATGTTTTCTGCTGAATAATTAATAACTTTTTTTGTTCTTGACAACAGGTCAAGTCTTTTTTTATGTGTAAATTCACCTTAGCTAAGATAGAGTGATTATCCTGGATAAAGAGTTGTTACGTTACTCGAACGATCAGGTGATTTTGGCTGTTTGGCCCTCCATTCAAAATAGTCTTCCATTTTCAGATAGTGGCGTCCTTCTATCCATTTTTCGTCCTTCTCCATGAGAACAGAGCCCATCAGACGAATCACAGATTGGCGGTTAGGGAAAATACGGATAACCCGTTCCCGACGGCGAAATTCCTCATTGAGCCGTTCCATCCCGTTAGTTGTCCGGAGGCGACGTCGATAGGGTTCTGGTAGAGGAAGCACCGCCGTCACGTCATCAAAGGCATCCTCCACAAGCTCCGTCACTTTTGGTGCTTTGTCCTGATAATCCTTTAGAAAAGCATTAAGCAAGGTTCGAGCGACTTCCAGATTCGGCGCATAGAGAATCGCCTTCACTTGTTCGGTTCCTTCGCTTTTGAGAGCTTTTGGCAACCGATCATGGACATTGCGCAGGAAGTGAGCCTGACACCGCTGCCAAGTAGCCCCTTGAAACGCTTTTTGAACCGCACTCACGAGACCGCCGTGGTCATCGCTGATCACCATGTCAACGCCTTTTAGACCGCGTGATTTCAGCCAGTCAAAATAATTTTTCCAGGCGTCGGTGCTTTCGCTGTCATCGATTTTCAGACCTAGAATCGTTCGGTATCCTTTGTCGTTGATACCGTAGCTGATCAGCACGCCACAGGAGCGGACACGCCCGTTTTCTCGTACCTTCGTATAAACCGCATCAACGAATAGGAACGGATAGTTGCCCCTCAAAGGACGGTTATTCCAGCCTTTAACCACTGGATCCAGCTGCCCGCAAAGATCCGATACAGTCGTTTTCGAAAAGTCTGTGCCACAAAGCTCTTCAGTAATTTGACTTACGCGACGTGTGGAGACGCCGTTAATAACCATCTCCATTAGGGATAGAACCAGCGCCTGCTCACTGCGCTGGTAACGCTTAAAGAGATCAGTAGAAAAATGGCCATTACGCAGGCGGGGAACATTGAGTGAAAGAGTACCCACGCGCGTCTTGAGTTGACGGGGATACGAGCCGTTACGGTAGTCCGTCCGTGCCTCACTGCGTTCGTACTTTTCGGCGCTCACCTGCTCGCCGGCCTGTGCTTTTAAAACTTGATTTAAAATCGTCTCCAAAAGGATATTCATGCCCGATTCTTTAGAATTACCAAGAAATAATTGATGCAAAAGTTGCTCATCTAGAGTAATCTGTAATTGAGTCATCCCGAAATCTCTCCTTTAGAATTGGTTTGGTTAACTCTATTCTAACTAAGATGACGGGCTCTGGCTCATTTTCTATGAAAAAAATGAAAGAGACGAGTAAATAAAATCCTGCTGTTTTTCTGGAGGGGGCTGGCCAGCCCCCTCCAGAAAAAAACAGAAACCCGGTCTAACATTTTCTCATATTCAGATAACCCTTTTTACACAATTATACTGGCTCAACTTATACTGATCATGTTCATTTTAGTTGTTAACCATAAATATACTCATTACCAGCTTGCCACGACATGAACTCCATAATGAGCTACAGCTGAAATTACCCAACTTCCAAGAATATAGACAGCAAGACTGAGAACCGGGCTCCCAACTGCCGAGACCGCTGCAACTATGGTACGACCGGCCTTGTATAACTTGTATGCTTTCCACACCAATGCACTAAAAGTTCCTATGCTAACCCAATTAACAACCTCGTGCAAAAATCCAGAGTATTCATAGTTAAAATTAATAGCTAATGCTGTACCAACCAAAAGTACCAAAAGAAGAGCAGCCCCTAGCAATTTTGACTTGTCCCAAGATCCTAATTTGTGAACATTGAACATTACAACATCCCTCCAATTTTTATAAAATATCAGACTATTCAATCTATAATTATAAATTAGTACTTTCGATTAATTTATGCAAGAAAATTTGTTCGACAAATAACGACATAAATCGTTGAAATTAAAAAATTAAGACTATTCGTGCTAATTCGTTTGTCAGCTAAAGCAATTTCATAATTTAAAGTCTTTATTTGCCGCCAAGTTATCTTTTCGTATGCCGTTGAACGTGAATACATCAGGGAAAGCCCTATGAAAGGCGTTAAGACGCCTGAGGCCCGTGCGTAAGCATCCCGAGATTATATGACAGGGTAAGTTTCCAAGCTGTTCACAGCGCTTGATAGCGAGCCTCTGATATGGCAAATGCTTATCCTTTTTGCAATTGCCACTGCGCACGCGAAGGCGAGATTGCGGACTTTGAATGGAAACATATTGACCTATCTGAGGGAACGATTCTGATCGAACAGGCAGCCATCCGCGTTGTTGGTAAGGGGGTATTGCCATTAAGACCACAAAATCTGGACATGAAAGATTTATTAATCTTCCCGCCTTTGTTATGGACTTTCTGAACAGGTTTAAAGAAGAACGCGATAAGGAAAAAAATGATTCAGGGGAAACGTGGGTTCATGAATGGAATGGAAAACCGTGTGACTTTGTATTTTCACCTGACAACGGCTTTGGCAAACCTATCCGAACGGAGAGTATCGGGCAGGTGGCGGCGGTTTTTGAAAAGAAAGGGACTTAAGCATATTAACTTTCACGCGCTGCGGCATACGTCTGTATCACTGCTGATCGATGAAAAAGTGCCGATGAAGGATATCAGTGAACGTGCCGGACATGTTTCCGGTATTGCAATCACAATGGACACCTATGGCCATCTTCTTGAGGATTCTGACAAGCGCGCCGCTCAGTCACTTGATAAGGCCATAAAATCTATTCAAGCCATGAAATAAAAATACTTGCCGGTGGGTCGTCTATCGGCAGGCTTTTTTTTTTTTTTATTTACCCGTATATTTTTTCATTTTTGCGTACGATTTGCGTATAAGTACCTGTAATAATAATTAAAAATAGTCAATCTGTATTACCTGTTATATATATGAAAAACCCTTATATATCAAGGGTTTCAGCGTTTTCTTATAATGGCCCTGGGGGGAATCGAACCCTCGACGCACGGTTTAGGAAACCGACGCTCTATCCACTGAGCTACAGAGCCATGGAAAATAAGTGTCTACAAAGCGACATACATCATTATACATAAAAATTACAGGTTTTGAAAAGATAAAACCGAAAAAAACTTGGCGCAAAACAAAGCAGCCCTTAGGAGAGGACTGCCTTTGCA
The DNA here is from genome assembly GCA_030437565.1 of Terrilactibacillus sp. S3-3. Lineage (GTDB taxonomy): Bacteria > Bacillota > Bacilli > Bacillales > Sporolactobacillaceae > S3-3. Next base: position 23,441 of record CP129291.1, on the reverse strand, counting down.
AATTAAGCTATGAGTGAAGATTACAGCTTAGTAACGTTTGCAGCTTGTGGTCCACGGTTGCCTTCAACGATATCGAAGCTGACTTCTTGACCTTCTTCAAGCGTTTTGAAACCTTCACCTTCGATTGCAGAATAGTGAACGAAAACGTCATTTCCGCCTTCAACTTCAATAAAGCCATAGCCTTTTTCTGCATTAAACCATTTTACTTTACCGTTTTGCAGTATAATGCCTCCCTAAAACCTTGCGCTCGTCGCGCGTGAAATAAAACCATCAACCACTCACATAGAACAGATCTAAAAAAGAGACCCTCCCAGAAGTAAAAACTACTACACTTCAAGGAAGGGTCTTCATTCTTACATCCAGATCTTATATAAAATAGTAAAATGGTTTACTTTAATTTAGCATAATTCACGACAACTGTCAAATACTTCAGCCTATTTTGTAAGCGCATAACCGCTGATCATATCAACGATTTTCCTGTCGAAGCTTATCCAAATGCCGCGTTGTTTTTATTATTGCCAGTTTTTTCACACATTAAACCGTTTCATTCAAATTTAGTCGATAAAACGGAAAATGAAGGACAAAATCCTAATTAAATATATTGAACTGCCGCCACGTCTTTTCCAATGCTTCAAGCCGATCATAAAACGCTTCTTTTTTTTTTTTTCCAATAAAAGTAATTAAGGCATTAATCAAACTTAACGGAGCGACAAAAGAATCAATAAAAGTCGGCATGCGGCTTGAAGCAGTCAGTGATATATCGGCATAAGGAATAAGCGGTGACAATAAATGATCGGTGATCGCAATCGTCAGCGCTTTTGATTTCTTGGCAAAGGCAAACATTTTAATCGTTGCATTCGTGTAGCGTGAAAAACTGATCGCAACGACCACATCATCCTGACTTAAATTATAAAGTTTCTCGGCATTGTTCTCAATGGACTGCAGAAGCTCGACATTATCAAGCATCATATGAAGATAATATTGGAGGAAAATACCTAGTGATACTGCGCTTCGATTAGCGATGATGTATATTTTTTTGGCATTCAATAGCGCGTTGACTGTTTTGTAAAAGGCATCCGTATCCAGTTTTTCTAATGTTGCCTGTATATTGTTCATGTCATCCTGAAATACCTCGTGAATGCCGCGCTCTTTCTCATCATATACGTCGCCGGACATCCGCAGTCTCTCAGTCGTTGTCAATTGTTCCTGAACGGAAGCTGCATGGACTGCTGCAGCTCGGGATATCCTGAATATCCTAAATAATTGGCAAATCGGACGACCGTTGCATCGCTGACCTCGGCCATTTTGGCTAACTTTTCAACCGTCAAAAATGGAACGACATTTGGATTTTCTAAAATATATCGGGCTATTTTCAATTGAGCTTTGCTCATCTGCGGCATTTTTTCAGCAATATATTGATACACACTTGACATGATGACAAGAGGCTCCCCTCATGGATTTACATAGGACAGATGTTTAAGATATTGCTTATATTTTAACACAATCTCATTCTTCTTAGAGAGGCAAAACAGAGTCGCAAAAATTCCAAATGAAGTTGGCCGGATCTAACCGGCAACAAAATAGGGTTGTTCATCAGCAAAAGTCGCTGAAAAACAACCTCTATCCTTTTCAAATACAAACCATTAAATTGAGACTTTATCCCTTCGCTTAACGCCTTGCTTATTATCCGACAATTGTTTTGAGGGCCTGATCGTGTGTTCAACTGTCCGCTCAATATCCTCCATGCTGTGAACGCAGGACATAGAGTAGCGGGTCAGCGGCTTGACGTATATGCCCCGCTTCAGCAGTTCATAATCCAGTTTTTCCCGCAAACCCATATCCGCCCGCTTCATATCGCGATAATTTTTTACAGGATGTTCAGTTAGAATAATGTTGAAAATGCTGCCTTTGCCAATGGTTTGCATCGGAACGCCATGGCTTCTGTATACGCCTTCTAATTGCTTTCTAAGCGAGGCCGTCTTTGCCAATAAATCTTCCATGACGCCCTCTTGCTCCAAGGCGCGGATTGTTGCCAGGCCCGCTGCCAAAACAACAGGGTGGCCATTATATGTGCCGCTGTGGAAAAGGATATCGGTTTTATTCACACTGTCCGTACCCGAAGCCAAAATATCGGCGCCGCTAGTTGGCGAAAGGAGGTCCATCATCTCTTTTTTCCCGCCGACAGCTCCTACAGGAAATCCTCCGCCAAGCACCTTTCAAAGCGTGGTTAAATCTGGTTTAATTCCGTATACATTTTGAGCGCCACCGAGCGATAACCGAAAGCCGGTTTTGACTTCATCCATAATCAGGACAATGTTCAATTCCTCAGTCAACGTGCGTAATTTCAGCATAAAAGATTCATCGGCGGGAATAAATCCTCCCAGTACCGGTTCCATAATCAGCCCGGCGATTTCATCGGCATGGGCACGGAGAATTTTTTCAGTCGCTTCAAAATCATTAAAGGGGAGGACGACTGTCTGATCGACGTAATAATCCGGAATACCTTTTGACTCCGGAACGGTATTAGGAGAATCTGCGTCTCCCGCTTCAGCCAGGTCGGGATTGACGCTCAATAAGACACGGTCATAACCACCATGATAATGGCCTTCAAATTTGGCTAATTTTTCCTTTCCTGTATAGGCCACGGCAATCCGAATGGCCAAAAGCGTCGCTTCCGAACCGGAATTTGTAAACCGAACCCTTTCAATACCTGGAAATAATTCGATTAATTTTTCCGCCATTTCAGGTTCCAGACGATGCGGGGTACCAAAAATGGTTGTACCCGAATCTCGCATCTGTTTGGTCACAGCATCGAACACTTCCTGACAGCCATGACCGAAGATCAAGGCGCCATTGCAGAGTAAATAATCAATATATTCATTTCCATCAACATCATAAAGTTTGCTCCCATGTCCTTTTTCCATAACAAGAGGATACGGGGGAAAATATTTAATGTTTGCTGCAACTCCGCCTGGAATCACTTGACATGCCCGTTTATAGCACTCAGCCGATCCCTTTGTTTTTTCCGTTAATGTCTGTTCCGACTTTACAGCCATTTGATGACCCCCAAATATAAATATATTTTTTCACATTATATCATAAAAAAAAAATATTTCATTTAAGATAAAAAATTAACGGCTGGCATATTCCAATTGTTCTTCCTGGCCATGTTGAAGCGGATGATATTGACCCTCCAGCTTTGAAAGCACAACGGTTGCCAGTGAATTTCCGATCAGATTGGTTGCCGTCCGGGCCATGTCCAGCAGCCGGTCAATCCCCGCGACAAAGGCCAGCCCCTCCAGCGGAATACCTACTGTTCCGAGTGTCGCCATTAGAACAACAAAGGAAGCCCCGGGCACGGCGGCGATACCTTTAGAAGTCAGCATTAAAACAAGAACAAGCATGATTTGCTGGCCAATGGAAATATGCATGCCGTACATTTGCGCAATAAAAATGGCTGCCAAGGATTGATATAGTGTTGAACCGTCAAGATTGAATGTATAGCCCGTCGGAATTACAAAAGAGGTGACTGCTTTAGAACAGCCGTAATTCTCAAGTTTTTGCATGACTCTTGGCAATACAGTCTCGGAGCTGGCGGTAGAATAAGCAAGGGTAATTTCATCCTTTAACCGGCGCATTAAATCCAGAAGATTAATTCCGAATATTTTTGAAATAGTACCGAAAATGACAATAATAAAGAAGATCATACTGCCGTAACGACCAATGCTAGCTTTCCGAGCGGAATAAGCGAGGAGATGCCGAATGTTGAAACGGTGATGCCTATTAACGCAAACACGCCAAACGGAGCCACTTTCATCACCTGGCCGGTCACCCAAAACATCGCATCGCCGACACCTTGAAAAAAATGAAGAACCGGCTTGCCTCGTTCGCCAATAACCGCGATTGCCGTTCCGAAAATAACAGAGAAAAAAACAATCGGCAGCATATCGCCTTGAGCGATCGCACTAAAAATATTGGCCGGAACAATATTCACAAACGTCTCCACGTAACTTCCGCTTTTCTCCACTTCTTTTGTCGTCGTCAAATATTGGCTGATATCCCCCTTGGCAAGATGGGACATATCGACACCCGTACCGGGATGAAACACATTGGCGAACAATAATCCGACAATAATGGCCACGAGTGAAATGATTTCAAAGTAAACAAGCGTTTTAACCCCCAGTTTACCAATGCTTTTAAGATTTCCGACCGACCCCCGCCACGCCGACAATAATCGATGAAATGACAATCGGCACAACGATCATTTTAATCAAATTCATAAAAATATCGGCAACAGGCTGCAGAAATGTCGCCACAGCCGCTTGTCCATAAAACAGGGAACCAACAATAATCCCCATTGCCAGACCAATCAAAATTTGAACGGCTAAACTTAATCTCACTTTTTTCATCTTTTTTCTCCTTTCAATTTTCTGATGAAACGACTCTTCAAACCCAATAAATAAAACCACCTTTTATACAATTAAAAATTTTGTTTCTTCTTTACTTAATATTGAATTATTTATTTCATTTTGATTATATCTTTATCCTTTACATAAAAAAAACTTCAAGTTTGTCAGTATTTCTTACACTTTTTTATATCAATTTGTTTTTTTCTGAAAAATGGATCTCTGATGCCCCGTTTTGAAAATTAATATTAATGATTATGACCTCTTTGACGATCCGCTTCATTCAACCGCATCATGGATTCTGTTAAATCTGCAATTCGTAAACCGCTGGCTACAGTCAATAAATATCCGTGATAACACCGCTTTTGCCCGGCGGCCAATAAAATTAAAACCGCCGGCAAAATGGCACAGAGAGCCATTCGCTGGCGGTTTCTAACCCGTTCGTTCCGATGATTTCAGCTTCGGATCGTTCAATCTTTATTTTCTTTTTTAGACTTTTCTTCAGTCATTTCTTTTTTGGCATCTTTCTTACCTGTATTGATTTTTATTCCTAGATCTTCCAGTTTCCGGGTCAGCCGGGCTTCATTATCGACTCGTTGACGAAAAGACATTTTTTTGAGATGCTCCTTCCATCTAGGAAATTGGTCACAGTCCGCTTCACTTTTTTCTTTAAAAGAAGGCGGTCAAGCCGTTCCGGAAAAATCGGCTGCGAGGTATGTGCAGTCCGCTTTTTCCCTTCGGCAGACAGGGCAGCGCTCGAGAGCCGCTGTCTTTGTTCTTCCCGATCTCTCTATTCTTTCCCGAATATGTTTTTCACACTCAATTTTTTTCGATCTTGTCGTGGTTTCTCATATAAGGGCGCAGGGCTTCCGGAATGTCTATGCTTCCATCCGCTTGTTGATAATTTTCGATAATAGCGGCCACCGTACGGCCGATGGCCAGCCCCGAACCATTCAGAGTGTGCACATACTCCGGTTTCGCTTTCGGTTCGCGTCTAAAGCGGATGTTGGCTCTTCTCGCCTGGAAGTCTTCAAAATTGCTGCAAGATGAGATTTCCCGATACGTGTTTGAGCTGGGCAGCCAGACTTCCAGATCGTATTTCTTAGCGGCGGTAAATCCAAGATCACCTGTACAGATGCTGACAACACGATACGGCAATTTGAGCAGCTGCAGCACCTTTTCAGCATGTCCGGTCAGTTTTTCCAATTCATCATAGGAATCTTCCGGTTTGACAAAGCGGACCAGCTCGACTTTATTGAATTGATGCTGACGGATAATCCCGCGGGTATCACGCCCTGCGGACCCCGCTCCGAGCGGAAACAGGCACTGTAAGCACAATAGGCAATCGGTAGGTCGTCGCCGTCAAGAATTTCATCCCTATAATAATTCGTCACCGGCACCTCAGCTGTCGGGATGAGAAAGTAATCTTTTTCTCTGATTTTAAAAGCATCTTCCTCGAATTTCGGCAGCTGGCCGGTTCCCGTCATGCTTGCACGATTGACCATATAAGGCGGAATAATTTCCGTATAGCCATGTTCCTCCTCGTGGAGATCGAGCATAAAGCTGATCAGCGCCCGCTCCAAAAACGGGCGCCAAGGCCTTTGTAGAACACAAACCGGCTGCCGGTCACTTTTGCTGCCCGCTCAAAATCCAAAATATCTAAATCCGCAGCCAAATCCCAGTGCGGCTTAGGATCAAATGAAAATTGGCACGGCTCGCCCCAAAATCGGATCGGCACATTATCATTTTCATCGTCGCCAATCGGTACACTTTCATGAGGAATATTCGGAATGGCCAGCATTAAATAAATCATGCAGCTCTTCCTCAACCTGACGCAACTCTTCATCAAGCCCTTTTATTTTCCCGCTGACTTCTTTCATTTCGTTAATTAAATCATCGGCATTTTCTTTTTCTCTTTTTTTTTCTTGGCAATCTCTTGAGAAACATCATTTCGTTTCGATTTCAGTGTTTCCGTTTCTTTAATTAGTTCCCTTCTTTTTCCATCTAGAACAGGGAACTTGTCGAAATCAGCGAGATCCTCACCTCGCTTATTTAATTTCAATTTGATTTCGTCATAATGCTCACGCACAAATTTCATGTCCAACATGAGGCAAACCTCCTCAAAATTTAATAAAAAACTCCCGCCCTTAAAAACAAAGGACGAGAGTTAACCCGCGTTACCACCCAAATTGCTTATTTGCCATGCAGGAAAGCCAATAAGCCGCTCATCACAACGATAACGGATATGATCCGAAAACGCCTACCTTCCCGGGGCGTTCAGCGTTTTTCTCAGGGAGGGATTCACAATCGCTCTTTCACCGCTTCTCAGCAACCCGCGGCTCTCTTGGCAAAGCATCAATTGTTACTGTTTCCCGTCATCAAATTCAACCCTATTTATAAACAAAGCATTCATGAATCTCAAATAGAGCAGCCCTTTTTGCCGCTGCACTTCGATTCTCGGCCTCATTTGCTGTTATTTAACATACATTACTAAAAATGTACAATAAGATGCGGAAAAATGCAAGCTGCCGCTCACACTTTTCCCTCAACTAATTGAACAAAATATTCATGCAGCCTGGCATCATTCGTTAATTCCGGGTGGAAAGCAGCCGTCAGGAAATGTCCGTCACGGCAGGCAACAATCTTGTCATTATAAGTTGCCAGCACTTCCACACCGTCCCCCGCTTTCTCAATGTAAGGGGCACGGATAAAGACGCCGTTAAAATGTTCGCCTACATGCTTAATATTTAAATCCGCCTCAAAGCTGGCCACTTGTCGGCCAAAAGCATTGCGTTTGACATCAATATCAAGCAAACCCAAGTGGGGTCCTTTGCGTCCCTCAATTTTCTTTGCCATTAAGATCAGACCCGCACAGGTGCCGAAAATCGGTTTATCGATCGCAAAGTCCTTGATCTTATCGAAAATACCGTATTTGTCCATCAATCGGCGCATCGTCGTACTTTCACCGCCAGGCATAACCAGCCCGTCCAAGCCGTCGAAATCTTCAACATTCTTGACGACAGAAACTTCGGCGCCGGCTGACTCAAGCGCTTTAACATGCTCACTTACCGCCCCTTGAAGGCCGAGAACACCAATCTTTACTGTCATGATTTATACACCCTCACTCGCTGCGATCTTGCATACGTTCCGAAGGAGCGAGCGTGCTCATGTCGATGCCTTTCATCGGCGTTCCAAGGCCTTTGGAAAGTTCTGCAATCCGTTCGTAATCTTGGTAATAGGTCGTTGCTTCAACAATCGCTTTGGCAAATAATGATGGATTTTCCGATTTGAAGATACCTGAACCAACAAGACGCCGTCTGCCCCCAGTTCCATCATCAATGCGGCATCGGCCGGAGTCGCAACACCGCCGGCGGCAAAGTTGACGACCGGCAGGCGGCCGGCTTCCCTGATTTGCAGCAGAATTTCATAAGGAGCGCCCAGCTCTTTTTGCTGCTACCATCAGCTCGTCCTGCGACATGCCGACGACTTTTCTCACTTGGCTGTTGACAAGACGGATGTGGCGAACAGCTTCAACAATGTTCCCGGTTCCCGGTTCGCCTTTCGTTCTCAGCATCGATGCCCCTTCGCCGATTCGGCGCGCTGCTTCGCCCAAGTTGCGGCAGCCGCACACAAAAGGCACGGTAAATTCCTTTTTATCGATGTGATAAACATCGTCGGCTGGAGTGAGCACTTCACTTTCATCAATATAGTCAACACCCATGGATTCAAGAACGCGAGCCTCAACAATGTGGCCAATACGCGCTTTTGCCATGACTGGAATCGTAACGGCATTCATAACTTCTTCCACAATTTTCGGATCAGCCATACGAGCAACACCGCCCGCTTTACGAATATCCGAAGGCACTCTTTCCAGCGCCATGACGGCTACCGCGCCGGCATCCTCTGCTATTTTTGCTTGTTCGGCGTTGACAACGTCCATGATGACGCCGCCTTTTTGCATTTCTGCCATACCTCTTTTAACCCTGTCAGTACCTGTTTGAGCCATTTAATATTCCTCCCAGTCTGCTTTTAAAGCCTCATTTACTCTATTCAGGTAATCTTAGTGTACAATACTTGCTAAATAATCACTATGCTTTTTATAAAAATTTTGATATTTTTTGTTGCCTATTTTTTCTAAAGGGCTAAAACAAACTTCAATAATTTTAACCGATAGCCGAAAAAAAACTCTTCAAAATCACCGACGAGTTCAAACCCTTTTGCCGTATAGAAAGCAATCCCTTTATGATTGCCTTTTTCAACATTGGCAAACAGCTTCTTCAGCGGTTTTAAATATTTAATTCCTTCTTCTAAATTCGGAACCAACATGCTGCCCTTGAAAATCCGGCTTTATATAGATTGCCCCAAGCTCGGATTCGCCTCTTATATTTTTGTACGAAAAATTGGCAAAAGCGATAACCTGCTCATCCCTTTCCGCGACAAAAAAATAGGATTGTGTAAAACGTTTTAAGAGTAATTCTTTGGAATAGGCCCGATACAAAAAATCATTCTGTATTTTTTCAGGAATAATCCCTTTATAAGTATGATGCCAGCTCTCTTGGGCAATTTTTTGAATAGACACGATATCCGAACGTTGCGCTAATCGTATATTCAACGGCCTTCCCATCCTATTAAGAATTTTTAAAAAAGGAGACTCTCCTGTGGAAAATCTCCTTTTTCCACATGCTTAGAAAAGATGCACAATGCCTCCGAACAGGTTAGCGAAAAAATGGCCAATGCCTTTAAATAATAAAATGAACCAGTTTGTTCGATCAACTTGTTCAGAAGCAACAACAGGCACCTTTACATTCTATTGTAAAGATATCCATATACTGCTCCGTTTTGGGCCGACAATGTTGCATAGCCCAATTTTTCTCCTTTGTTGACCGGCGCCTCCAATTTCCCATTCTTATTCAGCTTGGAACGGTCTAAATGCACTTTAAATGTATATTGATTATTGACGTCACTCGGCACCATAAATTTCAATGTCTTGCCAAAACCGAGATGAACGTTTGCTTTCTTTCCATTCTCAACGGGAAGAGGGGACTCGCCTTTGATCGCCTGATATTTCTTGACAATCGTCTTTTTTGTGAATTGCTGATAGCCGTAATCAAATAATTTCTTTGTTTGTTGAAAACGCTCGTCATCCGAGGATGTGCCCATGACGACGCTGATTAGACGGTGACCATTTTGGCTGACTGTACCGGTAAAACAATAGCCGGCAAGATCAGTGTGTCCAGTTTTCAGACCGTCGACACCGGTATACTTGAATTTATTCATGTTCGTCCCAAATCCGGGCAGCATATAATTCGTTTACCATTTGAATCGGTTTATCAACACCCGCTGTAAATTTTTTGAGCGGAACTTTGGAAATATGTAGAGCTTCAGGATAGTCTTTTACGATGTGATAGGCCAATTTGGCGATATCCCGTGCCGAAAGCTCATTGCTGTCATTTTTGCCGCCATAAGGAGCATATTTACCCAAGTCGACATTGTCGAGCCCCGAACTGTTAATATAATGCGCATGGGTCATTCCCAGCTTTTTCGCTGTTTGATTCATCAAATCGACAAAATTCTTCTCGCTTCCGCCTAATTTTTCAGCAAGAGCAATCGTTGCCCCATTGGCGGAATAGATAGCCATCGCTTCGTACAGTTCTCTGACTGTATACTGGTAATCCTGCTTCAGCGGAACGTTGGAAAAACTGCGGTTCTGCGAAATTTTATATGCATAATCGCTGACATTCACTTTTGTATTCCAGCTGATCTTGCCCGAGTGAAGGGCCTTCATCACCAAATATTCGGTCATCATTTTTGTCATGCTTGCCGGCGGATAGATGTGATCGGCATCTTTTTCGAACAAAATTTGACCGGTATTATAATCAACCAATATCGCAGATTTTGCTTTTACATCCAGACTGTCATCTGCCCAGGCTTTAGCGGAAAACGGACCGAAAGCCGCCGCCAAAGTCAGAGCGAATAATGCACAAAAAATCGCAAGTCTTCGCAGTCGTTTCTTGAAATCCAACCCCATACACCCCCGAATAATTTAAAACACCCATCTCATTTTATCATGATCACATGATCATGAACACAAAAAAAAAAAAAAACAGGGCGGAAGAGATCGCCCTGGATTGGTTGACCATTATTTGATCGAATAGTTTGGCGCTTCCTTTGTTATTTGTACATCGTGCGGATGGCTTTCCAGCAGCCCTGCATTTGTGATTCGTGTAAATTTGGCATTTTCCCGCAGATCGGCAATCGCCCGCGCTCCGCAGTAGCCCATTCCGGAACGCAAACCGCCAATCAACTGATAAATCGTATCAGCCAATTTTCCTCTGTAAGGAACACGTCCTTCTATCCCTTCCGGCACCAATTTCTTTTGATTTTCTTGGAAGTAGCGATCCTTGCTGCCATGTTCCATCGCGCTGACCGAACCCATGCCGCGATAAACTTTAAATTGACGGCCTTGATAGATTTCTTTTTCACCTGGTGTTTCTTCGACACCGGCCAAAAGGCCCCCGAGCATGACCGCGCTTCCGCCTGCGCCAAGCGCTTTGACAATATCTCCGGAATACTTAATCCCGCCGTCGGCAATAATCGCAATACCATGTTTATCCGCTTCATTCGCACAGTCATAAATCGCCGTTATTTGCGGCACGCCGACGCCGGCGACAACACGGGTTGTACAAATGGAGCCCGGCCCGATTCCTACTTTCACGACATCAACACCGGCATCAATCAGGGCCTTAGTCCCTTCCGGCGTTGCGACATTTCCGGCAATAATGGCAACTTGCGGGAAAGCCTTCCTGATCCCGGCCACTTTTTCAAGAACGCCCTTGGAATGTCCGTGAGCGGTGTCAATGACAATAGCATCGGCACCTGCTTCAACCAATTTTTCTACCCGAAGCATCGCATCGGCTGTCACGCCAACGGCTGCGGCAACAAGCAAGCGGCCGTGTTCATCTTTGGCCGAATGAGGAAACTCAACGACTTTCTCAATATCTTTTGTCGTGATCAGTCCTTTGAGAACGCCGTCTTCATCAACAACAAGCGGCAATTTTTCAATCCGATATTTATTTAAAATGGACTCAGCTTCTTGAAGGCTTGTTCCGACCGGGGCAGTCACCAATCGATCTTTTGTCATAATCTCGCCGATCTTGATGGAATAATCTTTGACAAAACGCATGTCCCGGTTCGTTAAGATACCGACCAAATGTTGATCCTTGTTGTTGTCAACAATCGGAACACCCGAAATGCGATATTTCCCCATAAGATGTTCGGCATCAAAGACCTGGTTTTCAGGGGTCAGAAAGAAGGATTTGTGATGACGCCGCTTTCGGAACGTTTGACGCGATCAACCTGCTCGGCCTGTTCTTCAATCGGCATATTCTTGTGAATAACACCTAAGCCGCCTTGACGGGCCATCGCAATCGCCATTTCCGCTTCCGTCACGGTATCCATACCTGCGCTGATAATTGGAATGTTAAGCTTTAATGACTGGGTTAAAGTCGTTTGAACCGAAACGTCCCGAGGCAGAACATCCGATGCGGCGGGAACCAAAAGCACATCATCAAACGTCAGAGATTCTTTTATAAATTTGTCTTTCCTCATGAATTTGTCACCCCATTGGATTATTGAGCAAATACCCGAAAATTTTTTATTGTAAGCTTATCAATTGGACAAACTACTGTCAAGGAACACAGCAAAGTTGAATAATTCAAATAATAGGAGCGTTATCTGTATGTTCTTTCAAGGCTTTCTTCCTTACCAATCCGTCACTTATTGTCAGACTTTTTTGCTCCGTTGCTACCAAAAAACGGACAAGCTGAGCCGACTGCGCATAGTTACAGGAATAGCTATCCATTTTGTTATTATTTGGAACACGGGAAAAATTATTACTATCAGGCAGACCGTTCTCCTTATGAAATTAAGCCTGTACTGTTTTTTTACGGGATGGTGCAGCTGCTAAAGGCCTGCCTTTTGATTGTCAACCCGCATTATCCCGAAAGCAGCAAAGTCCTGTCCCATGGTGTTACTGCGCGCAAGCAAAAAAAAAAAAAAAGACTATCTTTTTTTGGAGGATACCGTACGTATTCAGCGCCACGGCCTTTTTTCACAAGTTGCGGAAAAAATGTTCCACATGAAACCACCCGTCGATCGATCACTTGTCATGGATCAGCTGCTCAGGCAAATTCCTGAAATGGGCATCCTGTATCATCGGCTTCGCTCTTCTACGATTCATTATCAGCTAAAAAAAGAGGGGCCTGCACGCTATTCTCTTCCCGGCGATGTCCTTGATGATGACTGCACATGACTGCGGACCGTTTCAAATCTTTTCTAGCTCCCTATGGGCTGCTTGTTTCCGGCAATAGACAGCTTAAAGAACTAACTGTTAAACTCAATTCTATTTGCCGTCCCGCCGACCATCAACTCTTGCAAATGACAATCGATCACGATTTATTTTTTCCAAGCCAAAGAGATGATTTAAATCTGTTTCCGGAAGCCATGGTGCATTACCTTGTTTTGTACAATTTAAGCATGATCTGCCGATACGAAACGGAGTGGTGGTACGATCTTCACTTCCAGCGTGCATCGGCGGATATTGCTTTTATTAAACAGTTTCTTGATATCTCATCGAGAAAAATCCCGGCCATTCTGCTGGATTTTATCACGATGATGGAAGAGAACTCATAATGGGAACGGCGCCACTTTATCAATCATAAGATCCCGCTCCTGCGACAGAACAATAACACGGTTATTCTCCAATCGAATGAGCGGGCGCGTTGGAGATTTATCCGGAATAAAGGTGATCTCGCCTAAGCGGCCGTCGGAAAGTTTAACACGGGCACCGATATATAACGTCATCATTTCCGTACAGAATTTTCGCCATAAATAATGTGATAATTTTCCATAAAAAGTCGTCTCCATCTTCTCCAAAATACAAAACGGCCGGTTTGTATGCGGAGCATATTCGGCGATCTGAAGAAAGTTATCGGCAATGGCGACAATTTTGCCGAATTCGTGAAGCTCGGAACCGGTAAGTTTCAGCGGATAACCGCTGCCGTCAACATACTCATGATGCTGAAGCACAGCTAAAGGAGTGCCTTCTTTAATCGTTGCCACGTTTTTTAACATTTTATAGCCGTGGACCGGATGCTCTTCATACGCTCTTCTTTCGAATGCCGTCAAGCTGTCTTTTCTCTCCAGAAGTGAGCGGGGCAATTTCGCCAATCCGCAATCCGCGAGTACTCCCCCCATGCCAACCTGCAAGACTTCACCTTGGCTGAGATCACATTTCTCGAGAAAAGCCGAGAGCACTCCCACAGCTACAGCACGATCGCCAGCGCTTTGTACCATCGTCTCCCGTCCAATATAGTTGGCCAGCCAGCTCACACCACTATCGAAAAGATCCGTTAGAAGCGGCAGCATTGCCCTTCTGAATCGTCCAATATCAATGGCCTTCCCGCTCTGCCATTCTAGAAAGAAAGAGCGATAAGAGCGAACAGCAAAAGCATATTTTTCGTCCAGTGATTTTGGTTCCTCCGCCGCGGCCGCGGCCGGTTTACTCGCCGCGTCTTCGTCATATTGAAAAAATTTGCCGTCCGCTAAAACATTCTTCACGTACACCGTTTCAATCAGAAAAGCTTCAAGAAACTTCAGATGAACATCTTTTAAGACTGTGCCCGCCTTGATAAGCGGTCTCGTCGACTTAGAAAAAAAAAACTTTCTCCAATACACATCCTGGAATTAACGCTGTTCTGTTCACCTTCATCACGTAATCCCCGCATTCATAAAAATATTGGCACTCATTTTTGGACACAAGACGGACATTCTTGTGTTCACTCCCTGAAATGATGCTTCTCCCTATTCATCTTTGTCTTCATTTTGTTCAGGTCCATCCGCACCTGGATTATCCGGATCATCATTGTCGTCATTTTTTTGGATGCGGGCAACCGTCGCAACGCTGTCTCCTTCACTCACACGAATAAGCGTCACACCCATCGTGTTGCGACCAAGCCTTGATATACCGGATACGGCCGTGCGGATAATAATCCCGTTTGAAGTCATAATCATTAAATCTTCATCTTCGTTGACCGTTCTCAAGGCCACAACATCACCATTTTTTTTTTTCAGTAATATTGCATGTTTTAAGCCCTTTTCCGCCTCTTGTCTGAATTCGGTATTCCTCAGCGGCCGTGCGTTTTCCGAACCCTTTTTCCGTCACAATCAGCACATCGCTGTTGTCTTCAATAATCCCCATTCCAACCACTTCATCACCGGCGGATAACGTGATCGATCGCCTTCACACCGGCAGCATTTCGACCCATTGACCGGACATCGTCCTCTTTAAAACGAATAGCCATTCCTTTTTTCGTTCCGACAATCACCTCTTGCTGTCCGTCAGTTAAGCGGACGGCAATCAGTTCATCTTCATCATGAATCGTAATGGCGAACAGGCCGCCTTTCCTTATATTAGAAAAAAAAACGGATAAAGGAGAACGTTTGGTAATGCCTTTTTTGGTTAAAAAGATCAAGTAATGGTCATCGTCAAAATCTTCAATTGGGAAAACGGCCGTAATATATTCACCTTTTTCTATCTGAATCAAATTAATGATCGGGATACCTTTGGCGGTCCGTCCGAATTCGGGAATTTCATAACCTTTTAACTGGTAAACTCGTCCTTTATTCGTAAAGAAGAGCACATGGTAATGGGTATTCGTTTGAAACATGTGTTCAACAAAGTCGTTTTCATTGGTTCCCATTCCTTGAACACCCCGGCCGCCGCGGTTTTGACTTTTGTAAGTATCCGCTGTCGTCCGTTTGATATAGCCATTATGCGAGAGCGTGATCACGATATCTTCCCTCGGTATCAGATCTTCGTCTTCAATCATATCTGTACCGACAGTAATCTCCGTTCTTCTCTCATCATTGTATTTTTCCTTGATCTCATTCAATTCTTCACGAATGATCTGCAGCACTTTTTGTTCATCAGCTAAGATAGCTTTCAGTTCGGCAATTTTTTTGACCAATTCCTGATACTCTTGTTCGATCTTATCTCTTTCCAGCCCGGTCAGCCTTTGCAGGCGCATATCCAATATTGCCTGTGCTTGTTCGTAGGAGAGCTGATAATTTTCCATCAAGCCGTTTCTGGCAATATCAGCGGTTTTGGAATTACGGATTAACGTAATCACTTCATCCAGGTGATCGAGAGCGATACGGAGTCCTTCAAGAATGTGTGCCCTGGCTTCCGCTTTGTTCAGTTCAAATTGTGTCCGGCGGCGAATGATAATTTCTTGTGATCTAAATAATATTTCAAGCATTCTTTCAAGTTAAGAACGCGCGGCCTGCCGTCCACTAAAGCTAAAAGATTGATCCCGAAACTTGTTTGCATCCCGGTGTGTTTGTACAGATTGTTCAAGAGGACATTAGCATTCATATCCCGGCGTACCTCGATGACTATTCTCATCCCGCGCCGATCCGATTCGTCTCTCAAATCTGTTATGCCGTCGATTCTTTTTTCCTTAACGAGCTCGGCGATCCGTTCGATCAGCTTCGCCTTGTTGACTTGATAAGGCAGCTCGGTCACAATAATGGTTTCCTTGCCGCTCGGATGCTGTTCAATTTCGACTCTGGCTCTTAAAATAATCGCTCCGCGGCCTGTCCGGTAAGCTCTGCGAATCCCTTCGCGTCCTAAGATTAAACCGGCGGTTGGGAAATCCGGACCCGGGATGATTTGCATCAATTCTTCGATACTAATATCAGGATTTTTGCTTAATGCCAGTACGCCATCGATGACTTCGCCAAGCTGATGCGGGGGAATATTGGTTGCCATCCCGACAGCAATGCCGGAAGCCCCGTTGACAAGCAGGTTAGGAAAACGGGAAGGCAGAACAGCCGGTTCTTTTTCCGACCCATCATAGTTATCCTGAAAATCAATCGTATCTTTTCGAATATCGCGAACCATTTCCATTGAGATCTTGGACATTTTGGCTTCCGTATAACGCATCGCCGCAGCCGGGTCACCGTCTACCGAACCGAAGTTGCCATGGCCGTCCACCAATTCATAACGGTAACTGAAATCCTGTGCCATCCGTACCATAGAATCATAAACAGCGGCATCGCCGTGCGGATGATACTTGCCGATCACTTCGCCTACGATTCTCGCCGATTTCTTATAAGCCTTGTCTGCCGTTATGCCCAGTTCATTCATCGCGTACAGAATACGGCGGTGTACGGGTTTCAGGCCATCGCGGACATCCGGCAGCGCCCGGCCGACGATCACACTCATCGCATAATCAAATAAGACGTCCGCATCTCCTGGCTAATATTAACAGGTCTTACTCTTGACTGATCTTGGTCTGTCATTCAAATTTCCTCCTAACTCATCCGCCCAACACAAAAAAACCAGTCTAAACAATCAAATGTCGAGATTCTGCACAAAATGGGCATTCTCAGTGATAAACTCTCGCCTTGGTTCGATCTTGTCGCCCATCAGCATTTCAAAAATTTGATCGGCTTCGATCGCGTCATCCAGATCAACCTTCAGCACAAGCCGGTTGTCCGGGTCCATTGTCGTCTCCCAGAGCTGCTCCGGATTCATTTCACCAAGACCTTTGTAACGCTGCAGAACCGGTTTTATATTGTCGGGAAGTTCTTTTAAAATGCGTTCCAGTTCCCGATCATTATAGGCGTACCGCGTCGTTTTTCCATGCTGCACTTTGTAGAGCGGCGGTTGAGCGATGTACACATATCCGTGTTCCAAAATAGGGCGCATAAACCGATAGAAAAAAGTGAGAGCAGTGTCCTGATATGTGCGCCGTCGACGTCGGCATCGGTCATAATGATGATTTTGTGATATCGTGCTTTGGAAATATCAAAATCGGCGCCGACACCTGTTCCGAGCGCCGTGATCATCATCCGGATTTCCGCATTGGACAGGATTTTATCAAGCCGCGCCTTTTCAACATTAATAATTTTCCCCCGGAGCGGAAGAATGGCCTGAAAATACCGGTCACGGCCTTGTTTAGCCGAACCGCCGGCAGAATCGCCTTCGACAATGTACAGTTCCGACATGCTTGCATCTTTGGATGTACAATCCGCCAGCTTGCCCGGCAGTGAGGACACTTCAAGCGCACTTTTGCGCCTTGTCAGCTCGCGGGCTTTTTTGGCCGCCATCCGGGCGTGCGACGCAACCATCCCTTTTTTCAACAATTTTTCTCGCTACATCGGGGTTTTCGTATAAATAACGGGTAAACGTTTCAGAGAACAGCGATTCGGTGATCGTCCGTGCTCCGTATTGCCGAGTTTCGTTTTTGTCTGGCCTTCGAACTGCGGATCAGGGTGCTTGATCGACACAATCGCAGTCAGTCCTTCACGGACATCTTCACCGGTAAGATTAGATTCGCTGTCTTTTAATAATTGATTTTTTCTGGCATAATCATTGATCACCCTTGTCAAGGCGATCTTAAACCCATACTCGTGCGTCCCGCCTTCGTGGGTGTGAATATTATTTGCAAAAGAATACAGTTGGCTTGAAAAGCCGGTATTGTATTGCATCGCAATCTCGACGCTGATGCCGTCTTTTTGCCCTTCAAGATAAATGGGCTCATGAATTGTTTCTTTTGATTTATTTAGAAATTCAACATAAGAGCGAATGCCGCCTTCGTAATGAAAAGTCGCTTTTTTTCCTTCTTCCCGTTTGTCTTCAATGACAATCCGGATGTTTTTATTCAAAAAAGCCAGCTCTCTCACTCGTGTTGAAAGAGTATTATAATCAAATCTGGTTGTTTCTTAAAGATTTCCGGATCCGGCAAAAAATAAGTCATCGTGCCGTTTCGGTCGGTGTCTCCGATTATTTTCAAATCTTCAACCGGGGTACCGCGGTGATATTCCTGGTAATAAATGTGGTGATTGCGGAAAACTTTCACCCACATCGTTTTAGAAAGGGCATTGACAACCGATGCCCCGACGCCGTGAAGGCCTCCGGATACTTTATAACCGCCGCCGCCAAATTTTCCTCCGGCATGAAGGACGGTCATGATGACTTCGACAGCAGGGCGGCCGACTTTTTCCTGAATATCGACAGGAATACCGCGGCCGTTGTCGATGACTGTGATCCCGCCGTCCTTTTCAATAATAACCTGAATCTCACTGCAATAGCCGGCCAGCGCTTCGTCAATTGAATTATCCACGATTTCCCAGACAAGATGATGCAAGCCTTTTTCACCTGTAGTGCCAATGTACATTCCCGGCCTTTTGCGAACGGCTTCTAGACCCTCAAGCACCTGAACTGGCTTGCATCGTATTCTTGCCTTTGTTCTTTTTGTTCTTCCATCATACCCCACCTAACCTGGTGTATTTATTCCATTCATTCACTTTATTTATCCTGGACCAGTACGCCGCACAGTCCCTGAACCCGGCCTCTCTTCACCCAGGAAAGCGGGCCAGCGCCTGCATCCTTCGTTTTAAAGTCGCGATACTGAAAGGAGAGGCATAGAAACGTTCTTCGGTCACAACAAACGATTTCACCGTTTTCGAACTGATTCCGACCCAGACCCAGTTTCCCGATTTTAGTTTTTCCGTCATCATGGTCCGATTTGTCTCGTTCTCTTTCATTTTCTGATAATCAAAAACAGCGATAATCTCATCTGTATGAACGAAGACGTCATCGCCTAAATGAACATACATAGCGACACCTCAACCTTTTGTTATGGCAGCGTTTCCCTGATTAATTTGAAAAACATCAGCTCGTTCCATCAGCTCATCATCAAGCCCCTCCACGTTCGTCGTCGTGGTCACAAAGGTTTGCACTTTATGTTTAAAAGCGCGGAGCAAATGTGTTTTTCTGATGTCATCCAGTTCACTTAACACGTCATCAAGCAGAAGCAAGGGATACTCGCCGACTTCATTTTTTATCAATTCTAATTCTGCAAGTTTCAAAGAAAGGGCCGTCGTTCTTTGCTGCCCCTGTGATCCGTAGGTCTGAACATCGCGCTCATTGACGAAAAATTTCAGATCGTCCCGATGCGGACCGACAAGCGTCGTGCCTCTCTCAATTTCCCGCCTGCTGATCCGTTTGAAGCCGGTCTGATACAATGTTATTATTTTTGACAAATCCATATCTTCTGATACATCATTGATACTTGACTGATAGATGACCGAAAGCCTTTCGCGTCCTTGGCTGATGCTGGCATGAATGGGCGCGGCCCACTTGCGAAGCTGCAGAATAAAAGAGAGCCGGCGATAAACCAATTGAACCGCGAGCTGAATTAATTTTTCAGTTAAAATATGAGCAAGGGATCTGAAAAAACCGAGCGGTGTGATAGTTCTTTCAACAGGGCGTTTCTTTGCTGCAGCACCTTTTGATATTGGGCGAGTTCATGAATATAAACGGGCTGAATCTGTCCAATTTCCATGTCAAGAAACCGCCTTCTCACACTCGGACTGCCTTTGACTAAATTAAGGTCTTCCGGAGCAAACATGACGACATTACAGATGCCGACATACTGGCTTAATTTCTTTTTCTCAAGATGATTGGCTTTTGCTTTCTTCCCTTTTTTGGAAATGATCAGTTCCAAAGGGATGGATCCGCCTTTTTTGGATAGCCTACCTATTATTTTACCATAATCGGCATCCCATTTGATTAATTCTTTATCGTAGGGTGTACGGTGCGATTTAGCCATCGCTAAAACATAAATGGATTCCAACAAGTTTGTTTTTCCTTGTGCATTTTCTCCCAAAAAAATATTGACGGAATTGGAAAATGAGAGGGACAAATTGGTGTAGTTTCTAAAATTGGCTAAAGAAATGGATTCAAGGTTCAAAAAGGGAGTCCCCCCTTAATCTTTCCGAATAATAAAAGTTCCATGCTGGTCAATCTGAATCTGGTCACCATCCAGCAATTTCTTGCCGCGCCTGGATTCGCTGATACCGTTCACTAAAACGGGCGTTTCCGCCAAAAACCATTTAGCCTCTCCGCCTGTTTGAATAATCCCGGCATATTTTAATAACTGTCCAAGCGTTATATATGACTCCTCTTTCTTAAGTTTAATCGTTTTCACTTTTGAATGCCTCTATTCTTAAAGAACTTGGCTCAGCCGGGCGCCAGCCTGAGATTAGCTGTTTTTAGCAGCTAATGATAAACAAAACCTGGCATCCTTCCTTTCATAGATCAAGGAGGATGCCAAATCACTTTTTGTATTGTCTATCCGATTGATTGTGCAAAAATCGGGAAAAAGATATTAGAAAAGGCAATGACTAAAATGTTCTGACCGGAAGAATCAGCATCATCAAAATGCCTTCGTCACCGATCGGACGAATGATAAACGGCCGCATCGCACCCGTAAAGCTGATTTTAATATTTTGCGCATCGATGCGGCTTAAAGCGTCCATCATGAATTTTGCGCTGAAAGAGATTCTTAATTCTTCTCCCTCTACTTGGTCGGCTATCAAATTTTCAAAAACGCGTCCCAATTCGGGGGATTGTGATGAAATCTCAATCTGCTCTTTCTCGGTTCTGAGTTTCACCCACGTTATTTCTTTCCTCTTTTGCAAGCAGTGACGCTCTCTCAATGGCGTGAAGCAAATCTTTTGTCGACAGCGTAATATCCGTTTTGCTTTCGTTTGGAATTAATCGTTCAGTAGCCGGATAATTGCCATCCAATAAACGCGAGAAAAATTGCAAGTTATTGGTTTTAAATAAAATTTGATTTGAAGTGATGACCATGCTGACGGTTTCATCGCTGTTATCATCAAGAATCTTAGAAAGTTCATTAAGGCTTTTTGGAACAATAATATTATGGTAATCGGCTCCTGTTCCATCTTCAATCGGTATTGTTCTTTGTGCCAGGCGATGGCTGTCCGTTGCCACACAGTCGAGTTTGCCGTTTTGGATATTCCACCTTACACCTGTCAAGACAGGGCGTGTTTCTGAGGTGGACACTGCGAAGATGGTTTGCCTGATGACATGTTTTAAGAGATCCTTTTTTACATTCACGACATTTTCTTCACTGATAACAGGGAGTGTCGGATACTCTTCCGGATCAAGGCCATTCAAATTAAATTCGGATGAACCGGATGTGATCTTGGCAATCAGTCTGCTGTCAACTTCGATATCGACTTGATCATCAGGCAGCTTCCTGACGAGTTCCGAAAAAAAAAACTTGACTGCAGAACAATGTTTCCCGCTGCTTCAATTTTGGCATTTTCATTTCCATCTTCTTCAAGCGGGATGAAAGATTTTATCGCGACATCCGAATCACTGCCGGTTAATGTAATACCGAAGCCGGCAGTAATCTTGATCCCTGTAAGAATGGGAATGGTTGTCCGGGATGAGACGGCTTTCATAACATGACCCACAGCTTCAACCAATTTTGATTTTAAAACAGTAAATTTCATAGCAAGCGGCGCATGATGATTCGCTATTTCTTGCATCAGCGAAATCCTCCTAAATTAATGATTTTAAAAAAAAAATAGTAATAATAGTAATAGAGTGTGTGTGAAAATGTGGATAACTAAGTAAGACCCCCGAAAGAAAACATTATCCACATGTTTATAAGTTGTGGATAAAAAAAAAGAGGAGACAAAAAAAGTTATGCACAGTTCTGTGATTATTTTTTGCCTTGTCGTTATTGAATTTTTATCGGTGCTTTAAGCTGTTCGATAATCTCGTTGACCGTTTTTTGCAGATCTTGATCGGCAGAGAGCAGTTTAGAAATTTTTTCATGAGCATGAATGACCGTCGTATGATCCCGTCCGCCAAATTCTTCTCCAATCTTTGGAAGGAAAAATCGGTCAGTTCCCGGGATAAATACATGGCGATCTGTCTTGGAAAAGCGATCGATTTTGTTCGTTTTTTTTGGCAGAAAAATCCTCTAGCTTAATTTGATATTTTTCCCCGACAACCATTTGAATGTCCTGAATGGTAATCACCCTTGGTTTTGATGAAGGAATGATATTTTTTTTTAAAGCTTCCGCTGCCAGATCAACATTAATATCCTGATTGATCAGCGAAGAAAAAGCAATGACTCGAATCAGTGCACCTTCAAGTTCACGGATATTCGTATCGATTTGGTTGGCGATATAAATCATAACTTCATTAGGTATGTCCAGTCCCTCGGCCTTTGCCTTTTTGCGCAATATGGCAATCCTTGTTTCCAAATCCGGAGGCGTGATATCGGTGATGAGTCCCCATTCGAAGCGCGAGCGCAGCCGATCTTCCAAAGTCGGTATTTCTTTTGGCGGACGATCGCTGGATATCACGATTTGTTTATATTTCCTCGTGCAATGCGTTAAATGTGTGGAAGAATTCTTCCTGTGTTTGTTCTTTTCCGGCCAAGAATTGAATATCATCTATTAGTAAAACATCGACGCTTCGATATTTATTGCGGAATTCGACCGTCTTATTGTCGCGAATAGAATTGATAAATTCATTGGTAAATTTCTCGGAAGAAAGATAAACAACTTTGGCATTAGGGTTATGCTCAATGACATAGTGCCCGATAGCGTGCATTAAATGTGTTTTCCCCCCAGTCCGACTCCTCCATAAATAAAGAGGGGATTATAGGCTTTGGCAGGAGCTTCGGCAACGGCGAGCGATGCAGCATGTGCAAAACGATTTCCCGATCCGATGACGAATGTTTCGAAAGTGTTTTTGGAGTTCAACATGCTTTTGTTTAACTCTTCCTGAGGCTGGCCGTTTTTTTTCAGATTATTCAGGCCCGCTTTCGAGTGATTAAAATCCATACGATCCCTCTTTCTTTTGGAACTATCCGGTCTTCTGTCCGTTTTGCTTTGGGGGATGACAAATTGCACCTTGTACAAAACGCCTGTAATTTCACGTATAATTTCGGCGATTAAGTTTGAATAATGCTCCTCCAGCCAATCGCGTGAAAAGTCATTAGGGACGTTAATGATCATTTTGCTGCCATCTATTTTCTGGGCGCTTGTTTCTTTTAACCAAGTTTCGAAACTCGGTTTGCTGAGTTTTTTCTTTATCATGGCGAGTGCCTGACGCCAAACGTCTTGAATATTGTCCAA